>NZ_CBDFIX010000001.1:0-2500 GCF_965248315.1 Ulvibacterium sp.
TTCATATACATATTGTGGAGACGAGGAGTGGGTCTTTAAGAGGGCCTTACTCCGAGGAAACAGACAAGAAAAGCAGATAATGATAATTTAGATCGAGGGCACGGGATCGGGCTTCGGGCGCCGGCGCGTAGATATATACGAGTCGACGATGAAGAGTTTGATCCTGGCTCAGGATGAACGCTAGCGGCAGGCCTAACACATGCAAGTCGAGGGGCAGCATTCTGTGCTTGCACAGAGATGGCGACCGGCGCACGGGTGCGCAACGCGTATGGAACCTGCCCGCTGCAGGGGAATAGCCCGGGGAAACCCGGATTAATGCCCCGTGGTACCCTTTCGCGGCATCGCGAGAGGGTTAAAGCCTACGGGCGGCAGCGGATGGCCATGCGTACCATTAGCAAGTTGGTGGGGTAACGGCCTACCAAAGCTACGATGGTTAGGGGCCCTGAGAGGGGGATCCCCCACACTGGTACTGAGACACGGACCAGACTCCTACGGGAGGCAGCAGTGAGGAATATTGGACAATGGGCGGAGGCCTGATCCAGCCATGCCGCGTGCGGGAAGACGGCCCTACGGGTCGTAAACCGCTTTTGTACGGGAAGAAACCTCCCCACGTGTGGGGAGTTGACGGTACCGTAAGAATAAGGACCGGCTAACTCCGTGCCAGCAGCCGCGGTAATACGGAGGGTCCGAGCGTTATCCGGAATCATTGGGTTTAAAGGGTCCGTAGGCGGGCCGTTAAGTCAGGGGTGAAATACCACGGCTCAACCGTGGAGGTGCCCTTGATACTGGCGGTCTTGAGTCACGGTGGGGCGGCCGGAATATGTGGTGTAGCGGTGAAATGCATAGATATCACATAGAACACCGATCGCGAAGGCAGGTCGCCAACCGTGTACTGACGCTGATGGACGAAAGCGTGGGGAGCGAACGGGATTAGATACCCCGGTAGTCCACGCCGTAAACGATGGACACTAGCTGTCGGGCCCTCGGGCTCGGCGGCCAAGCGAAAGTGATAAGTGTCCCACCTGGGGAGTACGTTCGCAAGAATGAAACTCAAAGGAATTGACGGGGGCCCGCACAAGCGGTGGAGCATGTGGTTTAATTCGATGATACGCGAGGAACCTTACCAGGGCTTAAATGCATAATGACAGGGGTAGAGATACCCTTTTCTTCGGACATTTTGCAAGGTGCTGCATGGTTGTCGTCAGCTCGTGCCGTGAGGTGTCAGGTTAAGTCCTATAACGAGCGCAACCCCTGCCGTTAGTTGCCAGCATGTAAAGATGGGGACTCTAACGGGACTGCCGGTGCAAACCGCGAGGAAGGTGGGGACGACGTCAAATCATCACGGCCCTTACGTCCTGGGCCACACACGTGCTACAATGGCCGGTACAGCGGGAAGCCACCCCGTAAGGGGGCGCGGATCCACAAAACCGGTCACAGTTCGGATCGGGGTCTGCAACCCGACCCCGTGAAGCTGGAATCGCTAGTAATCGGATATCAGCCATGATCCGGTGAATACGTTCCCGGGCCTTGTACACACCGCCCGTCAAGCCATGGAAGCCGGGAGTGCCTGAAGTCCGTCACCGCGAGGAGCGGCCTAGGGCAAGATCGGTAACTAGGGCTAAGTCGTAACAAGGTAGCCGTACCGGAAGGTGCGGCTGGAACACCTCCTTTCTGGAGCGCGGCGCCCGTTGCGCCCCTTCCCGTGCCCTTCGGTCTTTTTTTTCTTTTTTTCTGCCTGTTCCCCACGTCCCCGCGATAAGGATATAGCGGCGGCGGCCCCGGCCCCGTTGCACATTGGAAAGCTACAGTCCCATAGCTCAGCTGGTTAGAGCGCTACACTGATAATGTAGAGGTCGGCAGTTCGAGTCTGCCTGGGACTACGAAGCTCCGTGTTATGGTTTTTGTACCATGGGCCAAGGTCCATGGAGGTTCATTGAGAATAGGATCATTGGAAATTCTAGGTGTTGAGTTGCCGTTATATAGTACCGTTAACCGTTAACCGTTAACCGACAACTGGAAAACGGGGGATTAGCTCAGCTGGCTAGAGCGCCTGCCTTGCACGCAGGAGGTCATCGGTTCGACTCCGATATTCTCCACCTACGCTCGCCGTAGCTCGCTTCGGTGGACAGGTCCACTTGTGAAGAGGGCGAAGGAGAGCTTACGAATTGGGCGAAGAGTCTGTTGCCGATGGTTTTTTATAATTGTCGGTGGCGACCCGCCACAAAGGTTCATTGACATATTGGGACAGGGCGCGCATTTGTTATGGATGTGCGCACTGGGAGGAAACACGAATTTTTTTTAAGTAGAGAGAGCGAGCGACTAGGAATCAAAGGTTCGGCGACAAGCTGGACAAGGGCGTATGGGGGATGCCTAGGCTCCCAGAGGCGACGAAGGACGTGATAAGCTGCGAAAAGCCGCGGGGATCGGCACACACGATATGATCCGCGGATGTCCGAATGGGGCAACCCACCATACTGAAGGTATGGTACCCCGCAAGGGG
>NZ_CBDFIX010000001.1:5000-349070 GCF_965248315.1 Ulvibacterium sp.
GGGCATCGCCGGGTAGCCACGTCGGGACGGGATAAGCGCTGAAGGCATATAAGCGCGAAACCCGCCGCGAGATGAGATCTCTTTAAAGGGCCGTGGGAGACGACCACGTCGATAGGCCGCAGGTGGAAGTGCAGCGATGCATGCAGCCGAGCGGTACTAATTGCCCGTATGGCTTGCGCAATGTGCGCCCCCTCCTTAGGGAGGGGTGCGCGAAAGGGCCTTTGGCCCGATGGCCCGCTTTGTCCACTTGAAAAGGATTCCCGTTCCCTCCCCGTCCCATTATAATGTCAAAAGGATATCGAAGACCTAGGTGGCCATGGCGGCGGGGCCCACCCCTTTCCATTCCGAACAGGGAAGTTAAGCCCGCCAGCGCCGATGGTACTGCCCGAAAGGGCGGGAGAGTAGGGAGCCGCCTTCCTCAAGGCCCCCCTCCGCTTTTATGTGGAGGGGGGCCTTTTTTTGTTTTCAATACTTCCACAAACTTTTTTCCGCATCACAATGCAGCGCATTTAAGTTTCCATATGTACCAACATAGGTAATAGAGCACCTATATTTTGGTCGATTCCTATCGACTTTGATAGTATTTTCATTAGAAAGCTCATATCTTATCCCATATTTTTGCTCATATCGAGTGTATAATGAAGTTGTCAGAGATAAAAACTAGCTTATGATATGGAAAGATGATGATGAACTATTCCAACTGATAAGGTCAGAATTGTTTTCAGCAGTGGTCGGTGATATTATGGACAAATTGGGATATTTTCACCAATTCCTTTCCCCTAAAATAGTACCATTACGCGACGACATGGTTGTTGTGGGAAGGGCTATGCCCGTTCTTGAAGCAGATAGTTTTGGGGAAATCTCGCCAAGTGAAAAGAACCCTGTAATGTCAAAACCTTTCGGTTTAATGCTTGAAGCTCTGGACGATTTAAAAAAAAATGAAGTTTATATCTGCACCGGATCTTCGCCTGAATATGCCCTGTGGGGCGAGCTAATGAGTGCAAGAGCCTTACAATGTGGAGCCACAGGAGCTGTTGTAGATGGCTATTCGAGAGATACTTCTGGAATCCTAAATTTGGATTTCCCCATGTTTTCCTACGGGCGGTATGCCCAAGACCAAGGCCCAAGGGGTAAGGTCATAGATTACAGGGTGCCCATTGAAATTAACGGTGTATATATAAATCCGGGCGACATCATATTTGGAGATATGGACGGCGTATGTGTAATTCCCCGAAAAATAGAAAAAGAAGTAGTGAAGGCCGCTTTGGAAAAAGCGCGAGGAGAAAAAGTGGTGCTCAAAGCCATACAGAATGGAATGTCGGCCACGGATGCGTTTGCCAAATATGGAATTATGTAGTTTGAAAACATGGATATTCAGATGAACAGATTTAAGGATCAGACAGCCATAATCGTAGGTGGCGCCAGAGGAATCGGCAAGGCTATAGCAAAACGACTTTTCAATGAAGGTGCCGAAGTCACGGTCTTTGATGTATTAAAAGGAGATTTTACGGAATTGGAAAACAACCATCGAACAATTAAAACTACCATAGTAGATATTACGGATGAAGCAACGTTGAATGAAGCGGTCAAAAATGTAATAGATACCCATGACAGACTGGATATCTTGGTAAATAGCGTGGGCATTATTGGTCCAACGTCAACAAAAATTATGGAATACGAACTAAAGGATTTTCGAAAGGTTATGGATATAAACCTTACGGGAGCCTTTATTGTCACCAAGGCAGTGCTACCGCAAATGTGTGGTCAGAAGTACGGGAGAATTCTTCATCTAACCTCCATCGGGGGCAAGGAAGGAAATCCGGGAATGGTAGGTTATGCGTCAAGCAAATCCGGACTTATGGGTCTTGTAAAAGGAGTTGGCAAGGAATATGCGGATAGCGGGATTACCGTTAACGGAATAGCCCCGGCAGTAATTGCAACACCGATGAACGAGGATACAGCACCGGAGATGTTACAATATATGACATCAAAGATTCCAATGGGAAGATTGGGGACTACAGACGAAGTTGCTGCATTGGCCTGTTGGATTGTATCAAAAGAGGCAAGTTTTAATACAGGCTATGTTTTTGACCTCTCAGGTGGTCGAGCTACTTATTAATACTTTTAAGATGATTCATCACGTAGTTAGTAAGGTTTTAAACCTATGATGCAAATAGACTTTACAGGGAAAAATTATTTGGTAACCGGAGGAGCCGGTGTTGGTGTGGGTGCCGGTATCTGTGAGGCTATTTCGGATTGTGGGGGTACCCTATTGCTCAATGACCTCGATGCGGTGAGGACTAGAACTGCAGTTAAAAAATATCCAAATGCCCATGCCATAGTGGGGGATATCAGCAATGCAAAGGACGTGGAACGGATTTTTGAAGAAATAAAGAATGAATATGGTCTAGTACATGGCCTAGTTAATAATGCAGGAATAGGTTTACACAAAAATGCCCATTTGGCCGATGAATCGGAGTTTGACAATCTTTATAATATTGATGTCAAAGGTGTTTGGTTAATGGCGCGGACTTTTGTAAGACAATTAATGGAGGATAATGAAGTAGGTCATATCGTTAACATCTCATCGGTTCATGCACGTGAAACAACAGCAAAGTATGCTTTATATGCCGGTGCGAAGGCGGCCGTAGAGGGATTGACCAGGGGAATGTCAATTGAGTTAGGCGAGTTTGGTGTGCGTTGTAATGCAGTGGCTCCAGGTTATGTGGATTCCGAACAAAGTAGGGATGCCGTGGCTTCCTGGACCGATAAACCTAAGGCTTGGATCGAGGGTCAAAAAAACGATTACCAAAGCCTACGACATATGATAAGTGCCCGCGATTGTGGTAACGCCGTAGTTTTTTTATTATCCCATATGGCCAACTCCATAACTGGGCAGACACTTACCGTTGATGCTGGTTTTACCAATTTATTATATGCCAATAGTTTTATTCCCAATACCCAATAACTATGAGAATTAGCCATATCAATTTATATGAAGTAAAAGTGCCAACACACCCTGGGACCATTGCAAGTAAAGGAATAGATAAACCTTTACACAAACTCCCTGTTGGCGCCAAGGCAGGATGGAGCGTACAATTCGACGAAATTTCCAAGCTCTTGGTGCAATTGGAATTGAGCAATGGTACAATTGGTTGGGGCGAGTTGTATAGAGGTCATGATTGGAAAATGGTTCATGATATTTGCGATATCCTCATCGGGATGGATATTGAAAATTTAGTACTTCAAAAACTACCTTTTGTTTTTTGCCGGGAATATGACGGATTTGAATGCGCTCTTTGGGATGCCTATGCGAGATTAAAAGATGTAAGGGTTGTAGATTTGCTGGGAGGTGCAATTAAGGAAAAAGTTAAGATAGGAGCATGGTCCAGCCACCGGCATTTGGATGATATTGGTGAATTGGCCTCCAATTTTCAAAAACAAGGTTACGATTGCCTAAAATTTAAGACAGACTTGGAGGATGACGTAGTAGGTTGGTGTAAGAACATTGCAGAGGCAGCTCCTGGTATGAAGGTCATTCTTGATCCCAACGAACGTTGGGAACGCGCGTATGAGACCAAAAAACGTCTGGATGGCCTAAGGGAAGTCGGCAATGTACTTTGCCTTGAAGATCCCATTCCTAGATGGCAATTATCTGAGTTTTCAAAATTACGAGCCTATAGTTCAGTTCCTATTGCTTTGCACGTTGCCTTACCTTATATACTTCATGGACAACGAATTAAGGATAGTATACAGGCTATTCAAGAACAAGCTGTAGATGGGTTCAATTTCAATTGCGGATTGGCCAATTTTCAACGTTTAGATCATATTGCTTCGGCCGCCGAACTTCCTTGTTGGCACGGATCGGAAATTGATTTGGGAATTCTTGAGGCTATGTATGTCCATTCAGCAGCGGCAGCGGAATCCTGCGTCTGGCCCAGCGATATATTTGGTAGGTTGATTAGGGAGCACGATTTACTTAAAGCACCCCTTAAGATGGAACCCCCGTTTGTGTATCTACCAGAAGGCACGGGTTTGGGCATAGAACCAGATATCACTGTCATCACGGATTACCAGGTAAGTAAAAAAGAATATAAGGCATGAAAAACAATCCTTTCCCGCAAAACGATTTAGACAGAAGATATTTATGGGAGATGTTGGTAAATCGAGATATCATGGCATTCGTTTCCCAAGATTGGTCCATGGTAGAAGATGATTTTATTGCGGAAGGCTTTATGGGTATCGATGCAGGAAAACAAGACGATGTGGATAAATGGCAACTAAAATATCCTAGCTTGGAATCTTACAAAACGGAGTGGCTGTCTCAAGCGGAGGAATTTGCCAAAGTGGACTTGGTGGAGGATAAGGAAGATGCCTTCCATAGGGTAACTGTACTGCAGGATATAGAGATACAAGGTAATTTTGCGCTTTTACACAAAAAGTTTTTTGGCCCGATGCGGAAAAAGGATGGTGACGGGATCGCGACGGACTGGCAAACCCTATATCGCTGCAAAAAAGTTGGGAATGAATGGAAAATAGTGGGTTTTACGGGGTATATGCCTTTAAAGGCAAAATCAGTGGATATGTCTACGGCTCCAGGTAAATCTTTGCCAAAAAATGCAAGTCAGCATAAAACTGCCGGGCCCTATGCGCCAGTATTGGAAGTGAATCCGGGAAAATTGGTGGTTATTTCCGGACAAGCCGCAATCGATAAGGAGGGCAACGTAATTGGGGACACCATTGAGGAACAGACTGCCTATACCTTGGACAATTGTGCGCTGCAATTGGCTAGTGCTGGTTGTACACTTCAAGATGTTTTTAAAGTTAACGTTTATATTAAGGATTTAAAGGAATGGCCCCGTTTTAATGCCGTGTACAAGCACTATTTTGTAGAACCGAAACCAGTACGCACGGCGGTAGAGTCAGGTTTGTTGATGACCTTACGTGTAGAAGTAGAAATGTGGGCGGTAAAAAATTAGTATTATGATTTGGGATGAATTGACCAGCTTGGATTTTGAAGTAATTGATCGGAAAGTCCCGGTTCTTCTAGTTATGTCTGCAACCGAACAACATGGGCCTCATTTGCCTTTGGCCACGGACCGATTAATAGGGGAACATTTTGCCCATTCGTTGCATAAAAAAATACCTAATGATGTCATTGTTTTGCCAGCAATGTCTATTGGATGTTCCGATCACCACATGGATTTCATGGGGTCATTGACTTTAAGTCATATGACCTTTATGAATCATGTTGAGGATACGGTGAGATCTGTGATACATCATGGATTTACCAATATTATACTGTTAAACAGCCATGGTGGAAATCAGGCAGTGGGGCAGGTTTTGGTAGAAAAATTGGGGAATACCTATCCGGGTGTTCAAATAGTAATGGCCACATGGTGGAAGTTAGGAAGCCCCGAATTGGGAATGCTAAATGAAGGTGGTGCCATGAGTACGGGTCACGCAGGTGAGTTTGAGACTTCTTTGATGTTATTGATAGCACCGCATTTGGTACGGACTGATACCTATGAAAAGGGAAAACACTCCAAAACCCACCCTTGGGCCGAAGGTGACATGTTGCATCCTCCAAAAATAGCGCTCTATCGTTCTATGATGGAAATGACTTCCAATGGGGTATTTGGTGACCCCGCCCATGCTTCCAAAACCAAAGGATTGGAAATTACGGAATTGGTATTGGAAAACCTGCAAAGGATTGTCCTTGATTTAAAGGACACGAAATGACCAACTTTGATTTTTTTATTGATGGGGGAATTGTTGTACTATATCTTGTAGGCACAATAGCGGCAGGCCTTTGGGTACGGCGTTATGTAAGAAATGTAAACGATTTTTTGGTCGCAGGGAGAAGTGTGGACCTGTATTTGGGTATTGCTTCCCTGGCGGCAACCGAGTTTGGCATTGCCACTTGCATGGCCAATGCAGAATTGGGCTTCAAATATGGTTTTGCAGGTATTACTCCCGGGATAGCCTTGGCCTTTGCCATGTTCGTTGTTGGTTATACCGGATTTTGTGTTAAGCCATTGCGGGATAAACAAGTCATTACCTTGCCTGAACTTTTTGAGGATAAATTTGGTGCAAGAGTACGTTGGGCCAGCGGTGTAGTCATTGTTTTGGGAGGGTTGCTCAATATGGGTGTTTTTTTACGGCAGGCCGGGAACTTTTTAACGGCTGTTTGCGGTTTTGATATGGCCTATCTGGAAATTGTAATGACCCTCATTCTTTTGGGAGTGGCGGCATACACGATTCTGGGAGGGATGATTTCGGTTTTTATAACCGATTATATACAATTTGTAGTAATGAGTATTGGTCTCATTGCTGTTGTTTTTTTGGTTGTGTATCAGTTTGGATGGATTGACATGCTGTCCAGTTTAGATCAAATAAGAGGCCCAGTGGCCTACAATCCTTTTGAGGATGACACCTATGGTTTGGACCGTATTCTTCTCGATGTCTTGTTGGCCTTTGCTTCTATTTTGACCTGGCAGACCATAATTTCAAGAGTGTTATCGGCAAAGGATACCAAAACCGCCAAACGTATCTTCATGGGGACATCTCCTTTTATGTTGGCTCGTTTTGCGATTCCGGCCATATTGGGCATAGCGGCCCTTCATTATTTTGGTCAGGATAAATTTGGCGACAGTGAAGCAATTCTGGCTATGCCCACTATGTTCGCTCAACTTTTGCCTGTAGGGTTAATAGGCATTGTGGTTGCGGCCATGTTAGCTGCGGACATGTCCACAAACTCTTCCTATATGATTGCCTGGAGCTCGGTTATTTACAATGACATCATGAAACCGATTCACAAAGGTCTGTGGTCCGATGCGAAAGGACTTCGCTGGAATCGTATTCTAATTGCACTTATCGGGATTTTTTTGTTGCTCTATGGATTGTGGTACCCCCTAAAGGGAGATCTCTGGGTGTATCTCCAGGTCACTGGGACCATTTATCTATCTAGTATGAGTGTACTATTGATAGCCGCTTGTTATTGGAAACCCGCTAATAATTGGGGGGCCATAGCTGCAATAGCTATTGGTTGTACTATTCCTATAAGTTACTTGATCCTGCAAGAGGTACCGGTTACACAGGAATGGATATTGGAGGTAGGCCCATATAAATTTGGCGCTGTTACTTATTTTGCGGCTGCTCTAGCTATGATTATTGGCTCTTTAATTAAACCATCGACCAAAAAAACAAACTGATATGGAACATTGGTTTTGGACAATACTCTGCGCATTGGTACTGGTATGGTACTTTGTGGTTACCATTGTTGTAGCGTTTCGTGGGGGCACGGACATCAAAAAGATGTTGGACAAATGGAAACAGGAAATGGAAGAATAAAATTGCTTTTGGTTCTATAATCTCACAGAGCCAAACTTCCATGGTCACAACCTTCAGTAGAAATCCTACCTAATACATGGGGCGGGTATGGATTTTTAATCCATAGTGGATTGGTTGATATTACTCAAACATTATACCCTAGGCAAGTCGCCATCACCTTTTAAAGGCAGTTCCGAACTCCCCATAAGATAAGTGTCCACATGATGCGCTGCTTGTCTGCCTTCTGAAATAGCCCAAACGATGAGGGATTGTCCCCTTCTTTGGTCACCGGCTGCAAAGACTCCCGGTACATTGGTTTGGTAGTTTGTCTCTTCTGCCTTTATGTTGGTTCTTTGATCCGCCTCTAGTCCCAGTTGTTCTGCAATGGTCATTTCGGATCCGGTAAATCCTAAAGCTAGGAGGGCCAATTCGCATTCCCATTCTTTCTCGGTTCCTTCTACCTCCTTTAGAACCGGACGTTTACCAGGTTGTTTGATCCATTCGACTTCTGAAGTAATCAAACCTTTTAGATTACCCTCTTTATCCCCAATAAATTCTTTGGTAGAAATACTAAAAAAACGTTCGGCACCTTCCTTGTGGGAAGAACTGGTACGTAGTCGCATGGGCCAAAATGGCCAAGGTTGGTCCTCTGGTCTGTCTGTGGTAGCCATGGGCATAATCTCAAAATTGGATACTGATTTTGCCCCCTGACGGAAAGAAGTACCTATACAATCCGAACCCGTATCACCTCCACCGATAACAATAACGTTCTTATCAGTGGCCAAAATTTCCCCATCAAATTTTTTGACGCCATCTACCCTTCGGTTATTTTGGGATAGAAAATCCATAGCTTGGACCACTCCTTTTAAGTCCGAACCTTTAATAGGTAAATTTCTACGGACCGTAGCACCACCACAGAGTACAATAGCATCAAAATCCTGTTTCAATTGAGAGGCTTCCAAGTCCTTTCCAATATTTGTATTACATACGAATTCTATGCCTTCCTCTTCCAGAACCTCCAATCTTCGATCAATGATATGTTTTTCCATTTTGAAGTCGGGGATACCGTACCGCAATAACCCTCCAGGTTTTTCATCGCGTTCAAATACCGTAACCCAGTGTCCGGCCCTGTTCAATTGTTGTGCCGCAGCCAATCCTGCTGGTCCTGAACCAACCACTGCCACCTTTTTTTCGGTTCTATTCTTGGGAGGCTTGGCTTCTATCCATCCTTTTTTAAAGGCGGTCTCCACAATATTTTTTTCGATATTCTCAATGGAAACTGGATCTTCATTGATACCTAAAACACAGGCTTCTTCACAGGGAGCCGGGCAGAGCCGGCCTGTAAACTCGGGAAAGTTATTGGTGGCATGCAAAATATCAGCTGCCTTTTCCCATTTACCGCGATACACCGCGTCATTAAAATCTGGGATTAAATTACCCAAGGGACATCCACTATGACAAAAAGGAATACCACAGTCCATACAGCGAGCTCCTTGGTCCTTGAGTTCCTTTTCCTTCATTGGAAGGGTAAATTCCTTAAAGTTTTTAACACGCTCCTCTACCGGGGCATATTCTTCAACTTTTCTATCGAATTCCAAAAATCCTGTAATCTTTCCCATTTCTCGATTTATATGGTTTCCAACTTTTCTTTTTCCAAACGTATCAAAGCCTGCCTATATTCCTCAGGGAAGACCTTTACAAATTTGGGAAGACTCTGCTCCCAATCTTCCAAAATACGCTGAGCCAGCGGGCTAAGGGTAGCGTTGTAGTGATTTTCGATAAGTTGCTTAAGCTGTTTTATATCGTTGTCTTCATCTACCTCCAAGAGGTTTAGGGTTTCCGTATTGCATTTTTGCCTAAATGTATTCTTCTCATCAAAAACATAGGCAATACCGCCGCTCATTCCAGCACCAAAATTCCTTCCTACTTCGCCGAGAATTACAGCTATACCACCAGTCATATATTCACAACCATGATCCCCGATTCCCTCAACTACTGCTTTAGCACCGGAGTTTCTGACACAGAAACGTTCCCCTGCCTTTCCATTTATGTAGGCTTCGCCAGACGTTGCGCCGTAAAGGGTTACGTTGCCCGTAATGACATTTTCTTCAGGTTGCAAGGTGGATTTGTACGGAACTTTAATGACCAATTTGGCACCGGATAACCCTTTCCCCAGATAGTCATTGGTGTTTCCATTGACCACCATAGTCAATCCTTTCGTGGCAAAAGCTCCGAAACTTTGTCCCGCTGAGCCCGTAAAATTAAGCTTTAACGTATTTTCCGGGAGCCCTTCCGCACCGTATATTTTTGATATTTCATTACTAATAATGGCTCCTACCGCACGATCCGTGTTATGTATGGGGAAATCCAAAGTCAATTTTTCTTTTCGGAACAAGGCCGGATGTGCTTGCGCTATAATGTCAAATTCAATGGACTTGTCCACATCATGCTGTTGTTTCTGTGTATTGTAGAATTTGGTTCCCGAAGGGACATCTACCTGGTACAAAATTGGGGTAAGATCAATTCCTGCCGCCTTGTAATGTTCGATAGCTTTTTTTCTATCTAATTTTTGCACTTGCCCAACCATTTCATTTACGGTCCTAAAGCCCAATTGCGCCATAATTTCCCTAAGCTCTTGAGCCACAAAATACATGTAATTGACCACATGCTCAGGTTTGCCTTCGAACTTCTTACGCAATTCCGGGTTTTGGGTCGCGATACCCACCGGACAAGTGTTTAAATGACAAACACGCATCATAATACACCCCGAAGCTACTAGGGGAGCGGTGGCAAAACCAAATTCCTCCGCACCCAAAAGGCAGGCCACCGCCACATCCCTTCCCGTTTTCAACTGTCCATCGCATTCAAGAACGATCCGGTTTCTAAGGTCATTAAGAACCAAAGTCTGTTGCGCTTCGGCTATTCCCAACTCCCATGGGAGTCCGGCATGTTTCAAGGAAGTCAAAGGCGAGGCTCCTGTACCTCCATCGAACCCGGAAATAAGTACCACATCAGCTTTTGCCTTTGAAACGCCTGCTGCCACGGTTCCTACACCAACTTCGGAAACCAATTTTACGTTGACCCGTGCTTTTCTGTTGGCGGATTTTAAGTCGAAAATCAATTGAGACAGATCTTCAATGGAATAAATATCGTGATGCGGGGGAGGTGAAATTAATCCAACATAAGGTGTGGAGTTCCTTGTTTTTGCTATAGCAGGATTTACTTTTGGGCCAGGAAGTTGCCCGCCTTCGCCAGGCTTGGCACCTTGAGCCATTTTAATCTGTATTTCCTGTGCGCTTGTAAGGTAGTTGGAGGTTACCCCGAACCTCCCGGAAGCTACTTGTTTTATGGCACTGTTACGCCAATCCCCTGTAGCGTTTCTATAAAACCGTTCGGCGTCTTCCCCACCTTCGCCAGAATTGCTCTTCCCTCCGATGCGATTCATGGCTATGGCCAGGTTTTCGTGGGCTTCTTTGCTTATAGACCCGTAGGACATGGCCCCGGTCTTAAAACGCTTAACGATTTCCGTCCAAGGTTCAACTTCCTCTAAGGGAATAGGGTCAAAATTGGAAAATTCAAATAACCCTCGAATGGTCATTAGATTTTTTGACTGCTCATTCACCATTTCGGAGAATTCCTTATACGTATTGGCCTCGTTGTTACGAACTGCTTTTTGGAGCTTGGCAATGGATAATGGATTGAACATATGTTTCTCGCCATCCCTTCTCCAACGATATTCCCCACCAATTTCCAGGTCTAGAGTCGCTGCCACTTCTTTTTTGCTAAATGCCTTATTATGCCTCTTCGCAATTTCTTTTTCAATCTCGTACAATCCGATACCCTGAATTCGAGTGGGCGTATTGGGGAAATATTTGTCAACTACTTTGGTATTTATGCCAATGCACTCAAACAATTGCGAACCCCGGTATGAATTCAAAGTAGAGATACCTATTTTGTTCATCACTTTTAAGATTCCCTTGCCGATAGCCTTGTTATAATTGGCAATGGCTTCTTCGAAAGTGAATTCGGTGATATCATTTTCTTCAATCTGTTCCCCAATAATCTCATTTACCAAATATGGGTTTATTGCACTTGCCCCAAATCCGAACAAAAGACAAAAGTGATGCACTTCCCTAGGTTCTGCGGATTCGATGATAATACTGAGTTTAGAGCGTTTGCCCAACCTTTGGAGTCCACTATTTACATAGGAACAGGCAAGTAAGGCGGGAATTGGTGCATTTTCTGCACTAACATACCTATCGGAAAGAATAATGATGTTGGCCCCTTCATCTATGGCCTTGGAGGCCTGCTCCAAAATGGATTGTAATGCATCCTCAAGACCATTATGACCTTTTTGAACCTCATACAAAATGGGTATGGAAACTACTTTATAATCCGGACTGGAATCGTAATTCTTTATTTTGTCCAGATCTTCCTTGGAAATCACGGGGTTCTGGATTTTTAGTTTTCTGCAGTGATATTCCGTAATGTCGAAAATGTTGTAGTCCATGCCCAGGGTGAGGCTGATATCCGTAATCAATTCCTCACGAATACCATCCAAAGGAGGATTGGTAACCTGTGCGAAAAGCTGTTTAAAATAGTTGTAAAGCAACTGGGGACGTTCCGAAAGTACCGCTATGGGAGTATCCGAACCCATGGAACCAATGGGCTCCTTGGCATTCTTTCCCATAGGTAGGATTATGGTGTTAATGTCTTCCAAGGTATATCCAAAGGCGGATTTCCGCTTTTCCAAAGTTGCTTCGCCCAAGAATAAGGGGCAATCATTGTAGGGGATATCCCTTAAATGCACCAAATTATTGTCCAACCATTTCTTATAGGGATGTCTTTGGGCAATTTCTTCCTTTATTTCTTCATCATTTACTATTCTTCCCTCTTCCATGTTCACTAAGAACATCTTACCAGGCTCTAGCCTACCGTGATATTCTATATTTTCCGGCTCCAATTGGACGACTCCAGTTTCCGAGGACATCACAACATATCCATCCTTGGTCACTGAATACCGAGAAGGTCTCAATCCGTTCCTATCCAAAACTGCACCGATGTAATTTCCATCTGTAAATGGAATGGAAGCAGGTCCGTCCCAAGGTTCCATTACACAGGAATTGTATTCATAAAAGGCACGTTTGGCCTCGGACATTTCGGAATTTTTTTCCCAAGCTTCGGGAACCAACATCATCATTACCTCTGGCAATGACCTGCCTGTCATGAGCAAAAGCTCAACGACCATATCCATGGTCGCAGAATCCGATTTTCCCGGAAGGATTATAGGAAGTATTTCCTTTATTTGCGGGCCGAACAAATCACTTTGAAGTAGACTCTCCCTTGAACGCATCCTTGAAACATTGCCGCGTAGGGTATTGATTTCACCATTATGGCACATATAACGGAAAGGTTGTGCCAAATCCCAGGTTGGGAAAGTATTGGTAGAAAACCTTTGGTGTACCAAGGCCAATCTGGTTACTACTTTAGGATTCATTAGGTCCTTGTAATACAAACTGATGTCTTTGGGCATCAATAGTCCCTTAAAAATGATGATTTTTGTGGAGAGACTAGGTATGTAAAAGAATTTACTCTCAGAAAGTTTGGATTCAATGATGGTATGTTCGGTGACCTTACGCGCAATGAAAAGCTTAATATTAAAGTCAAAATAGGTTTGCTCCGCAGTTTCTTTTCCGACAAAAATCTGTTTTACAAAAGGCTCTGTTTCCATGGCAATGCGCCCGGGTACGGACTTATTGACCGGAACGTTGCGCCAACCCAACAAATTGAGTCCTTGTTTTTTGATGTTTTCCTCTAGGACCGAAATACAGAAATTGCGCTGGTTTTCTTTTTGGGGCAAAAAAACATTACTCACGGCATATTCCCCAGGCTCAGGAAGATCAAAATTGCAAACATCCTTAAAGAAATCATGGGGAATGTCTATAAGGATACCCGCTCCGTCACCTGTCTTTCCATCGGCACTTACCGCACCTCTATGTTCCAATTTATCCAGTATCTCAAGGGCCTTATGAATAATGTCATTGGATTTCTTTCCCTTAAGGCTACAGATGAAGCCCGCGCCACAGTTGTCATGTTCAAATTCCGGTAGGTATAACCCTTGTTTCTTCAATTTCATCTGGTACAATTTAGTTTGTTTGTTAAGGGGCCTATACAATTTAGTACACCTTTTAGTAGATGTACTTGTTTGAAATGGCAGGTTTCAAACATTATGGCATTTATTCAAAAATAGCATTATTGATGAATTATTTGTATTGAATCAAAAAAAAGACAAAATAAAATTCAACAATTAGAATAAAATGCTTAAAAATATTCAAAAACGAATTTTTGGTCGGTTTAATTTATTAGAATGACAAATTTAAGAAATCGAAAAAGGCTTTGAAAAGATTTTATAGGGTAAGTCATCCTGTTTTGGGAATTTATAACAAATGACCCCTATGTTTTTAGAGGGGCAACACTTTGAATGTTGGAATAAAACAAAATAAGCCCCTTATTCGTTAAGGTGGGTAAGCATGGCCTGATTTGTTTATATTTCAATTCCTTACAATATCCCTTGAAATAACAATTTTTTGAATTTCGGAAGTGCCTTCATAAATCTGCGTAATCTTTGCGTCCCGCATTAACCGTTCTACATGGTAATCCTTTACAAAACCATTACCTCCGTGTATTTGAACCGCTTCAACCGTTGTTTCCATAGCCACTTGGGAGGCATACAATTTGGCCATTGCACCGGAAAGGTCATAATTGTTCCCTTGATCTTTGTCCCATGCTGCCTTGTACACCAAATGTCGGGCCGCCTCTATTTGTGTATGCATGTCCGCCAATTTAAAGGCGATGGCCTGATGATTGGATATCTCCGTTCCAAACGCTTTACGTTCCTTGGAGTATTTTAGTGCCAGTTCATATGCACCCGCAGCAATGCCCAAAGCCTGTGCGGCGATTCCGATTCTACCACCGGCCAGAGTTTTCATGGCAAACTTGAAGCCAAAGCCATCTTCGCCGATTCGATTTTCTTTTGGTACAATTACGTCATTAAAAATAAGGGAGTGGGTATCACTTCCTCGAATCCCCAATTTATTTTCCTTGGGCCCTATTTCAAAACCCTTCATTCCCTTTTCCACGATTAAGGCATTGATGCCTTTGTGCCCTTTTTCTTTATCTGTTTGCGCTATTACCAAATAAACTTCCGCTGTGCTACCGTTGGTAATCCAATTTTTGGTGCCGTTAAGTATGTAGTGATCCCCCTGGTCAAGAGCCGTAGTCCTTTGTGAGGTGGCATCGCTACCCGCTTCTGGTTCGGAAAGGCAAAATGCCCCAATAATCTCACCCGTTGCCAGTCGCTTTAAATACTTTTCTTTTTGGGACTCGTTGCCAAAGGTTTCCAGTCCCCAACAGACCAAGGAATTATTTACGGAAACCACTACGGATGCCGACGAATCCACTTTTGAAAATTCTTCCATGGCAATGGCATAGGATATGGTGTCCAATCCACTGCCACCATATTTAGGGTCTACCATCATACCCATGAACCCCATTTCCCCCATTTTTTTTATTTGTGCTGTCGGAAATTTTTGCGCTTCGTCACGTTCAATTACTCCAGGAAGTAGTTCGTTCCGGGAAAAATCTCGGGCTGCCTGCCGTATCATCAATTGTTCCTCGGATAAGGTAAAATCCATAAAAAGTCACTTATTTTTCTGTAACAAAGATAAGATTACGGAGCTTAATGCAGAATAGGTTTACGAGCTATTTTCTATACGGTTAATTTTTGTGATAAGGAACTGTAAAACATGTCAAAACCGATGCCAAATTTTTATATTTGTTACCGGTCATCTTTCAAACTGATTTAAGCAAAATAGTATGAGACAACATTAGCTACATCCTAAGGGAACAGCAGAATAATGAGAAGTATTACGTAGTACATGTATTCTAAGTCACATACAATTTTAAATCAATAGTAATGAAAGAACTACTTCAAGAATATGAAAATAAACGGCCTGAAATCGTTTTTAATTGGAAAGACCCTGAAACTGAGGCCGAAGGATGGACGGTCATAAACTCACTTAGGGGTGGGGCCGCTGGTGGGGGAACGCGCATGCGTGAGGGACTTGATATGAACGAAGTCCTCTCCCTGGCCAAAACCATGGAAGTGAAATTCACGATTTCAGGTCCCCCGATAGGTGGGGCAAAATCAGGCATAAATTTCAATCCGAACGATCCGAGAAAAAAAGGGGTGTTGAAAAGATGGTACCATGCGGTATCCCCTTTACTTAAAAGTTATTATGGTACAGGTGGGGACCTCAATGTAGATGAAACCCACGAGGTGATTCCAATAACCGAAGATGCCGGAGTTTGGCATCCACAAGAGGGAGTGTTCAATGGTCATTTTAGACCTACCGAGGCGGATAAGATCAATAGGATAGGACAATTGCGGCTCGGGGTCATAAAACCCCTTGAAAGTGACAGATATTCTCCCGATACCTCCCGAAAATATACGGTAGCGGATATGATCACAGGTTTTGGGGTGGCCGAGGCCATTCGTCACTATTATGATATTTTTGGAGGGAATGTTATGGGGAAACGAGCTGTGGTGCAAGGCTTTGGCAATGTTGGGGGAGCTGCGGCTTTCTATCTTTCCCAAATGGGCGCAAAGATTGTGGGCATATTGGATAGGACGGGAGGCATAATCAACGAGAAGGGATTTACTTTTGACGAGATCAAACATTTTTTTCTGAATAAAAAAGGGAATAACCTCATGGCTCCTGCAAACCAAATGATTCCTTTTGATGAGGTAAAGGAAAGCATATGGGAGCTGCCCACCGAAATATTTGCCCCATGTGCGGCGTCCCGGTTGATCACCAAAGCACAGATTGCTAAAATGATGGACACTGGTCTAGAGGTCATTTCCTGCGGGGCCAATGTTCCTTTTGCGGACAAAGAGATTTTCTTTGGCCCCATAATGGAATATACAGATGGCAGGGTCAGCCTTATTCCGGATTTTATATCCAATTGCGGTATGGCCCGTGTTTTTGCCTACTTTATGGAGAAAAGAGTGGGAATAAATGATGAATTGATATTTAATGATACTTCCAATACCATTAGAAAGGCAATTTTGAATATCTTTAAGCAGAATCCTTCAAAAATAAATTTGAGCAGAACGGGATTTGAAATTGCATTGAAACAGCTAGTATAACTAAAACCGACCGAGTATGGAGACCATAATTATTATCGTATTTCTTGTAGGCTACCTTGCCATTACCTTAGAACACAACCTTAAAATTGATAAGTTAATACCGGCTTTGGCCATGATGGCCATATTATGGGCTATCATTGCTTTGACACATATGCCTGTATTTGAGGTAAATGCCGAGCTCAAGGAGTTGGAGCCCAGTCACTTGGATGAGATGTTGCTCCATCATCTGGGAAAAACTGCTGAAATACTGGTCTTCCTTTTGGGCGCTATGACCATTGTTGAGATTATTGATTATTTTGATGGGTTTGCCACCATAAAGGGGTATATAAAGACTCGAAGCAAGCGCAAACTATTATGGCTATTTTCCATTTTGGCTTTTATACTGTCAGCCATTATTGACAACCTAACGGCAACCATTGTGTTGGTTACCATTCTGCAAAAAGTGATCAAGGATCGGGAAACTCGCCTTTGGTTCGCAGGTTTAATAATCATAAATGCCAATGCAGGAGGGGCATGGTCACCCATTGGGGATGTAACTACCACCATGTTGTGGATAGCGGACAAGGTTTCCGCGGCGCAGTTGGTAATCCATGTGCTTTTACCCTCCATTATCTGTATGCTTGTGCCAACACTTATTGCGGGCAGATTCAAAGCCTTTCAGGGTAATATTGAGACTGACATTAATCAAATGGAAACACCAAAATCAAAATTTGGCCCTACCATGTTATATTTAGGGTTAGGTTCCATAGTTTTTGTCCCTTTCTTTAAGACAATTACCCATTTGCCCCCCTATGTGGGTATGATGCTTTCATTGGCGGTCGTGGCTACTTTTGCCGAAATCTACAGTAATGCCAAGTTCAGTATCAGTTCTGCAACGGATGAAGGACATCATGAGGCGGCCCATCATAGTCCGGTCCACAAGGCACTTTCAAAAATAGAGTTGCCCAGTATCCTATTCTTTTTGGGAATATTGTTGGCCGTTGCCGCTTTGGAATCCCTAGGTTTGTTGTTTCATTATGCTGAAAGTATGAATCAGGCCATACCCAATACCGATATTGTTGTAATGCTCTTGGGCGTAGGATCTGCAGTAATCGATAATGTACCTTTGGTGGCCGCCAGTATGGGAATGTTCTCTGAGGGGTTGGACAGTCCACTTTGGCATTTCATCGCCTACTCCGCGGGAACAGGCGGTAGTATGTTAATTATTGGCTCCGCGGCGGGAGTAGTTGCCATGGGTATGGAGAAAATAGATTTCTTCTGGTATTTAAGAAAAATTGCATGGTTGGCGTTGGCTGGATTTTTGGCTGGAGCCGTCGTATTTATTTTATTGCGTGATTTTGTACTTCACGGATAATTTTATCGATAAAATGCCGTTATTATGGCAAATCTAAACACTTAAGAAATTTATGTTATTGTTTCTGAAACTTGCTCAGGATCCAGAAATGGGAGAGGTGGTATCCGAGGAGAAGACACTTTCCGTAATGGATCTGATATTAAACGGAGGTACAGGTAGTGTCGTCATTATCTCCGTACTATTTGTACTTCTATTTGTAGCATGCTACATTTATTTTGAACGACTGTTCGCTATAAAGGCTGCATCCAAAATCGACAAAAACTTCATGAATCAGATTCGGGACCATGTCACTAGCGGTAAATTGGAAGCTGCCAAGATTTTATGTGCCCAGACCGATTCACCGGTTGCCAGACTTACCGAGAAGGGAGTTTCCCGTATCGGAAAACCTTTGGACGATATAAACACCGCTATTGAAAATGCAGGTACTTTGGAGGTTTACAAGCTAGAGAAGAATGTAAGTATTCTGGCCACAGTGGCCGGTGCGGCACCGATGATAGGTTTCCTGGGAACGGTTATTGGTATGATTTTGGCATTCCATGAAATGGCCAGCAGCGGGGGTCAAGCTGAAATGGGCTCCTTGGCCTCAGGAATTTATACGGCCATGACAACTACCGTAGCAGGACTTATCGTAGGGATTATAGCTTATATTGGGTATAACCATTTGGTGAACAGGACGGATAAGGTGGTTCATAAAATGGAAGCCAATGCAGTGGAATTTTTGGATTTGTTGAACGAACCGCTTTAATCCGGGACTATGAAATTGAAAGGAAGAAATAAGGTAAGCCCTGATTTTAGCATGTCCTCCATGACGGACATTGTTTTCCTTTTGCTTATCTTTTTCATGCTTACCGCCAATTCACCCAATGCGCTGGATTTACTTTTGCCCAAGGCCAAGGGGAAGTCGACAAACACACAAAACGTTTCGGTAAGTATCGATAAAAACCTGCAGTATTTTGTGAACAACGAAAGAATTAACGGAGAATATATTGAAATTGAATTAAAAAAGGCACTGGAAGGACAGGAGAAACCGACTATCATCCTTAGGGCGGAAGAAAGTGTAGCTATTCGAGAGGCAGTGAACGTTATGGACATTGCGAACCGAAATAACTATAAAGTTATTCTGGCCGTGCGACCCAATTAATGTCATTTTTAGATACGAGACACAAGAAAAAATCATTCACGCTTACCACTTTGTTGTTAAGTGTGTTACTGCTTATATTGTTCTATATAGGCCTAACCTACATGGACCCTCCCATTGAAAATGGTATTTCCGTAAATTTCGGGACAATGGATTTTGGAATGGGCAACCAGCAACCCAAAGAAAAAATCAGATCGGAACCTGTTGATATCCCGGAACCTCCCAATGAGCCTGAAGAAGTTCAAGAAACCGCGGTGCCGGAAGAGGTAGTGGAAGAAGAGGTAGTGGAAAAGGAGCCGGTTGCCGAAAAGGTCCTTACCCAGGAAAATGAGGAATCCATCAAAATAAAAAAGGCACAGGAAGCAAAGCGAAAGGCGGATGAAGCTGCTAAAAAAGCCAAGGCTGAAGCCGAGCGGATAGCCCGCGAGAAACGTGAGGCCGAGGAAAGGGCCCAGAAAGAACGTGAGGCCAAGAAGAAAAAATTGGACGAGCTTATCGGCGGCATCAATAAATCCGATGGCAATGCTTCCGGCTCGGAAGGGGATGATAATAGAGCCGGTGACAAAGGCTCACCGGATGGTGATCCCTATGCTACAAGTTATTATGGAAGTCCGGGTTCTGGTAGCGGCACAGGAGGTTACGGACTTAATGGAAGATCTCTGGTCAGCAAGGGCAAGGAAAAACAGAACTGTAACCAGGAGGGGAGGGTAGTCGTTAAAATTGTTGTGGATAGAAATGGTAATGTAGTAAGTGCTACTCCAGGCGTAAAAGGAACTACCAATAATGACCCTTGTCTATTGGATCCAGCCAGAAAGACAGCTTTTAAACACAAATGGAACCTGGATTCCAATGCTCCAAGCCAACAAATCGGTTTTGTGGTGGTCAACTTCAAATTAGGAGAATAAGTGACTTATGCGGAAACCTTGGATTGGATGTTCGCCCAACTACCCATGTACCAACAAAAAGGTAAAGTGGCCTTCAATGGGAAATTGGATAATATCAAGGCCCTTGCGGCCCATCTAAATCATCCCGAAAAAAAATTCAAGAGTATCCATATCGCCGGAACCAATGGGAAAGGTAGTAGTAGCCATATGTTGGCTTCCATTCTACAAGAGGCCGGCTATAAAGTTGGATTGTATACATCACCACATCTCAAAGATTTTGGGGAACGGATCAGAATCAATGGAGAAACGATTCATAAACGATTTGTCGTCGATTTTGTAAACGAGAACAAACTTTTTTTTGAAAAGCACAAGTTCTCGTTTTTTGAAATGTCCGTTGGAATGGCTTTCCAATATTTTGCTCAAAACAAGGTGGATATTGCCATAATCGAAGTAGGTTTGGGAGGACGGTTGGATTCCACTAACATCATAGTGCCGGAGGTTTCTTTGATTACCAACATTGGGATGGACCATGCGGACATACTTGGAGATACCTTAACAAAAATTGCTATGGAGAAGGCCGGAATCATTAAGGAAGGAGTTCCGGTGGTTGTTAGCGAATATCAACAGGAAATAGCCTCTGTATTTGAATTAACCGCATTGGAACGTAATACAAATGTTGTATTTGCGAATCAAAGAATACAGGAAGAATACGGGACATCCCTTCCGGGCAATTACCAATCTAAAAATGCCAAAGGTGTGGTGGCCGTTTTAAGGGAGCTTAAAGGTTTTAAGATTGAGGAGAAACATATTCAAAAAGGGTTTGAAAATGTCGTAGAAAATACCGGATTGTTGGGGAGATGGCAAGTGCTACAACAAAACCCAAGGGTAGTATGTGACACGGCACATAATCGTGAAGGACTCTCCATTGTTCTTGATCAAGTAAAACAACAGAATTTTGATAAATTATATATTGTGCTTGGCTTTGTAAAGGAGAAGAATCTGGAAACCGTTCTTCCACTTTTCCCCAATGATGCAAGATATTATTTTGCCAAACCCAGTATTCCCAGAGGATTGGATGCCTCTATTTTGAAGGACCAAGCTTCTCGATTTGGGCTAAAGGGTAAAATGTATGGCTCTGTTTCCGAAGCCTTAAAAAGTGCACTGCTCCATGCCTCTAACATGGATTTTATCTTCGTTGGGGGAAGTACATTTACCGTAGCCGAGGTGGTTTGATTTTTTCGTATTTTTTCTTTTGGCCGACAAAAAAACTATAGTATATTTGCACCCGCCTGAAAGCTATTGTTATAGTGGTATGGCAAAAATCTTTATAGGGCTCTTAGCTCAGTTGGTTCAGAGCACCTGCCTTACAAGCAGGGGGTCACTGGTTCGAATCCAGTAGGGCCCACCCCGTGAACATAAGGCCTCCGAGAAATCGGAGGCTTTTTTGTTTTTAGAAATTGAGATATCCTTATTTAATGCGTGTAGGGAACAGTACCCGTTTCATCAACAGGATATCCCCACTTTTTTATATAGTCCATCCCGGGAAGAAATTCATCCCTGGTTTCCCTTAATCGTTCTGAAAGTTGTCTATCCAAATCGTTTTGTAGGGAAGCAAATTGGGCATTGCCAATAAGGTTGTCTATTTGATAAGGGTCGCTCGTATTGTCGAATAGCAACCAAGGACCTTTCAAATCCCGGGCAAAGGTGTACCGTTTGGTCTTGATGGCCCTATATTCCCTGCCGCCGTGTTCAACTTTGTTCCATTGACCGAACGGTTGTACACATGTCAGCAAAGTGGCATCCCCTACCTGCGCTTTGCCTTCCAAATAGGGCCTATAGTTGATGCCTTCCACAGAGTAGGGAATTGGGATATTGCACAAACCTAAAATCGTGGGCAGTATATCCTCCGAGTTCATTAAGGCCTCCCTTTCGCCAGTAGTAATGTCTAAATTCTTGGGTATGTGAAATAACATAGGCACACGAGCGGATTCCTCATAAGGTTGTTGTTTTTTATAGGCCCCATGAGACCCTAAAAGATCTCCATGATCTGAAGTAAACACTAGTATCGTATTTTCCAGCTGACCGGATTCCTTTAAATTCTTTATTACCTTTCCCACCATATCGTCCAATGCGGAAATATGAGCGTAATAACCTGCTAAATCTTTTTTTGCCTTCATTTTTAAGCTATCAGGTACATTTTCATGGAGGATGATTTTATCAGGGTCAAAGCGATTTCTATATTCCTCCGGTGCTGAATGATAAGGAGCATGTGGAGTTCCATAGGAAACGACCATCAAAAAAGGATTGTCGGATTTCTCTTTGGCTTTCATGTAGCGAATTGCTTCATCTGTCTGACTAAAAGCGTCATAACCCTGCCAAGTCTTTCTAGTAGGATTATTACCCATATAATACAATGATTTATTATAGTCATGGGTGCACTCGTTGCCCCTCCAAAAGTCAAAGCCCTGTCTTCTTGCTCCAGGCGGAATAAACTGTAAACGGCCATGACCGTCCAAATGCCATTTACCAATATATCCAGTGATGTATCCCGCCTTTGAAAAAATCTTGCCCATGGTTACGGCATTGGAATCCAACTGTACATCATTCATAAATACACCATGGGTCAGGGGTCTTTGCCCAGTCAATAGGGAAGCCCTAAAAGGCGAACAGACTGGCATCCCAGAGACCGCATTAGTGAAGTTGACGCTCATTGCGGCCAAACTATCCAAGTAGGGCGTTTTCACGTTGGGGTCCCCAGCATAGCCAGTGGCCTGTGCTCGCCATTGATCTGTAAGCAAAATCAGGACGTTGGGTCTAATTTTTGAAGCGGGTTCTTCGGATGGAATATGGTTTGGTTTGCAAGCATAAAGAACAATTCCTAAAAGGATATAGAACGGAATATATTTCATAAAGTTTGGTTTTTTGGCTGTATGGTCCTCATGTATATAAGGTCACCGACTAAATGGCCATAATTAGCCGTCCATTTTCATGGGCTTTTCTTCGATATTCCAAAAAAGTAAATATTATTCAATAAACTAATGATTGATGGAAATTTATCATCAATTTTTAAAATTCCCTTTGAAATATGATTGATAATGGTATCTACTATATGTCTATATTTTGAAACCCTAGAATTTTCATCAATCTTTATATAATTGAACATATCCATAAAGTGTGTAGTTCTACATTTGGTTATTTTAGCATTAATTAGGGAATGAAATTAAGGCATTTAAATTGATAATTAAAAGTATATTGTAGACCGAGCAGTTTTGTATACTTAGAACAGTACAGTACAGGATGGCAACATTGATTCTCTATTTTAATTAAGCCGCAGTTAAAAAATTAACGTTTAATATATATGAATAACTTGACCAAGGATTTCAAATTTGTAGACTATCTATGGGACGAGAAGAAAGCTGATTTATTAGGTGATGACCAAGTAGAACTTTTCCTATACCGATCTAATATTTTAGGGGCAGACCTTAGAATTACTAACTATGGTGGGGGAAATACAAGTTGTAAAACAATAGAAAAAGACCCGCTGACCGACGAAGAGGTTGAGGTTATGTGGATAAAAGGTTCGGGAGGTGATATTGGCACATTGACCAAGGCTGGAATTGCCGGGCTGTATACCGAGCGTTTAAGAAATCTTAAAAATGTATATGGGGGACTTCCGGATGAAGATCGTATGGTAGGTCTGTTCAATCATTGCATATATGATTTGGAAAGCAAGGCCCCTTCAATCGATACGCCCTTGCATGGATTGCTTCCATTTAAACATATTGACCATTTACATCCGGATGCTCTTATTGCCGTAGCTGCCGCAAAGGATAGCGAAAAAGTTACCAAGGAGATATGGGGCAATACCATGGGGTGGGTACCTTGGCAAAGACCGGGTTTTGATCTTGGGCTTCAATTGGAAAAATGTTTGCACGATAATCCCGGTATCCGTGGGATAGTTTTGGGAAGCCATGGTTTATTTACTTGGGGCAACACTTCTTACGAATGTTATGTAAACAGTTTGGAAGTCATTGAAATGGCTTCTGAATATATAGAGACTAAAATTAAGGAGAAAGGTAACGTTTTTGGGGGGCAGAAGGTCAAAAGTCTTCCCAAGGAGGAGCGCATGGAAAAAGCTGCCCAGTTGATGCCCATGTTAAGAGGGCTATGTTCTTCCGAAAAGAAAATGATAGGTCATTTTAACGATAACGATGTGGTCCTTGAATACATAAACAGCCACGATTTGGAGCGGTTGGCACCCATGGGTACTTCATGTCCAGATCACTTTTTAAGAACCAAGATTCAACCATTGGTACTTCAATTGGATGCCGAAGAAGACCTTTCCAATATCGAGGAAATACGTAAAAAATTGGAACCGGCTTTTAAGGCATATAGAAGGGAGTATCAAGAATACTATGATAAACATAAACGCGACAATAGTCCTTCGGTCCGTGATGCCAATCCCGTTATTATTATCTATCCAGGTGTAGGAATGTTCAGCTTTGCAAAGAATAAACAGACCACCCGGGTTGCAAATGAATTTTACGTAAATGCAATTAATGTGATGCGGGGCGCGGAAGCCATTTCCGAATATACGTCATTGCCAAGGCAAGAAGCTTTTGACATCGAATATTGGCTTTTGGAAGAAGCAAAATTGCAGCGTATGCCCAAGGAAAGACCTTTATCAAGAAAAGTGGCATTGGTTACAGGGGCTGGTGGTGGCATAGGGAAGGCAATCGCCGATAAATTGGCGGAAGAAGGTGCCAATGTGGTATTGACCGATATAGCGGAAGATAGGCTTAAAGAAGCTATGGACACCTATTCTAGGGACACGGCGAGTTACGCCATATGTGATGTAACCAAAGCCAATTCTATTGTGGATGCCTACAAGAAAGCATGTGTTGAATTTGGCGGTGTCGATATCGTGGTACACAGTGCTGGACTGGCAATTTCAAAACCACTGGAAGAGACCACCCAAAAGGATTGGGAAATTCTGCAAAACGTATTGGTCAAAGGGCAATTTGAATTGGCCAAACAGGCCGTGGCTATTATGCGCAAACAAGGTTTGGGCGGTAATTTTGTAAGCATAGCTAGCAAAAATGGACTGGTAGCAGGCCCTAATAATGTAGGTTACGGTACGGCCAAAGCCGCACAGCAACATATGGCCCGTTTGTTGGCCGCAGAGCTGGGAGGCGATAAAATTCGTGTGAATATCGTGAATCCCGATGGGGTTATCGTCGGGAGTAAGATTTGGGAAGGTGATTGGGCAGAGGGCCGTGCAAAAGCTTATGGAATTACGGTTGAGGAACTTCCAGCACATTATGCCAAACGAAATCTGCTCAATGAAATTATTTATCCAGAGGATATCGCCAACGGAGTCTTTGCCTGTGTTGGGATTTTAAACAAGACTACAGGAAATATAATCAATGTGGACGGCGGAATGGCCAATGCATTTGTACGATAGTTGTTTGAGTTAGTTTTTATTTCAGGACTTCTACGGACCTCTAGGCCCGTGGAAGTTTATTTCACAGCCAAAAGTTCAGTCCGATGAGAATAGACAAAAATCAAATTCAGGATACCAATCAAAAATATATTGCGGAACATACTAAGCATTTTGATTTTTTGTCAAGTCTACTTTCAAGAAAGGGATATGAAATTGATTCAATAATCAACAAATTGTCGGATTTCCAGGTCGCTATACCCAGTTGGGCATTAGGGGCCGGAGGTACAAGGTTCGGTCGTTTTAGCTTTCAGGGAGAGCCTTCGAATCTTGAGCAAAAAATAGATGATGTGGGCATTCTACATGCACTGACGCGGACTGCAGGGGCCATATCATTGCACATTCCTTGGGACGTTCCCAACGATTATAATGCTATCAAAGAAGTGGCTAACTCCCATGGGGTTACCTTCGATGCCGTAAACTCAAATACCTTTCAAGATCAAGAAAATGCCAGGGAGAGTTATAAGTTCGGATCCTTGAGCAATACAAGCAAAGTAATTCGAGAACAGGCTATTGCACATAACATAGATGTAATAAAAATAGGGGATAAGCTGGGTTCAAAGAGTTTAACGGTATGGCTTGCAGACGGGACCAATTTCCCAGGTCAAGCTAATTTTCAAACTGCTTTAACGAATATACAAAATAGCCTAAAGGATATTTATGGTGAACTTCCTGATGACTGGAAGCTTTTCATCGAATACAAGCCTTATGAACCCAATTTTTATAGTACGGTTATCCAAGATTGGGGTACTTCTTTTATGCTGGCCAATGAATGTGGCGATAAGGCCTATACCTTGGTGGATTTGGGCCATCATCTTCCCAACACCAATATTGAGCAGATAGTTTCTACCTTAATGTTAAAGGGAAAACTTGGCGGGTTTCATTTTAACGATAGTAAATACGGCGATGACGACCTAACGGTCGGCAGTATAAAACCTTATGCGCTTTTCCTCATTTTCAATGAATTGGTCTATGGGATGGAAAACAATCCTCAAAATCCATATCCTGCGTGGATGATCGATGCCAGCCATAATACCAAAGACCCGCTTGAAGACCTCATGCAGTCTTTGGAAGCTATTCAAGAGGCTTATGCCAAGGCCCTTTTAGTAGACCAAAATTTGCTACGTGAAGCGCAAGTAAATCATGACGTGGTCAAGTGTCAGGAGCTACTTCAAGACGCGTATAGAACTGATGTAAGACCCTTGATACAAAAGGCTCGTCTCGATCTTTATGGTGCCCTTCGTCCTTTAGAATCCTATCGCTCGTTGAACATTCGAAAAAATCTTATAAAGGAAAGAGGGACCAACTCGGTTGCTTCGGGATTATAAAATTTAATGAAAAAAAAAGTTACTGCAATTTTCGATATCGGAAGAACCAACAAGAAGTTCTTTCTTTTTGACAGGAATTTTCAAGAAGTGTATCGTGAATATATTCGTTTTGAAGAAATCTTGGACGAGGATGGATATCCTACTGAAAATCTGAAAGCATTAGAAAATTGGTCAAGAATGGTATTTGATAAAATAATCAATGCTGCGGAATATGATATAACAGCTTTGAATTTTTCATGTTATGGAGCAAGTTTGGTCCATATTGACGAAGATGGTAAAGTACTTACTCCCCTTTACAATTACATGAAGCCTTTAAAAGGGGAAGTTTATGATTCTTTTTACAAAGCATATGGTTCTGAGAACGAACTTTCAAGAGTAACCGGGTCTCCCAAATTGGGCATGTTGAACACCGGCATGCATTTGTATTGGCTTAAATATGAAAAGAAAGAGGTTTTCAAAAAAATAAAATATTCCCTTCATCTTCCGCAGTACCTAAGTTATTTTTTTACCGGAATCCCCGTGAGCGAATACACAAGCATAGGTTGCCATACCCTACTTTGGGATTATGAAAAGAACGACTATCATTCATGGGTTTATCAAGAGGGGATAGAAGAGAAATTACCCCCTATTGTTTCATCTGGAAAAACAACAACCATAAATTATAAGGGTAAGAGCATTCAAATTGGTGTGGGTATTCATGACAGTTCTTCGGCATTACTACCCTATATTCGAAGTTTGAGCAACCCTTTTTTACTCCTATCAACTGGTACTTGGAGCATCTCGATCAATCCCTTTAACAAAGGAATGCTTACTTTAAAGGATGTTGAGAATGACAACTTGTTTAATATGCGAATCGATGGAAGCCCGGTTAAGGTTTCTAGACTGTTCCTTGGGAATGAATATAAGATTAAAGTAAAGGTGTTGTCCGACTATTTTGGTGTTTCCGATGATTACCACAAAACAGTGAAATTCGACCAGCACGTTTTTTTTGAAATTAACAAAGACTTCGTGCCTATGTTCAAATGGTCAAGTATAACTGCCGAAAATGTGCCTGAAGAAACCTCGATACCGTACGATAAATTCGAACATGCCTATCATCAATTGATTCTGGAATTGGTCCTTTTGCAAGTAAAAAGTATCAAGGCGGTTCTTGAAGATAAAATCATCGAACGACTTTACATTGACGGGGGCTTTAGCAATAATGAGGTCTATATTCAACTACTATCGCAACAATTGGGGAACATGAAACTTAGTACGACGGATTCTTCCTTAGGTTCTGCTTTGGGTGCGGCCATTGTAATTTCAAATTCAAAATTGAAACCTAATTTTTTGAAAGAAAATTATGCACTCAAAAAGCATGCGCCATTCAGTTAATGGAATAGTTTGCAATGATAGTACCGATTGACCATACAGTATAGATTTCAAAAAAAATGTATTGGGCCATATGGGAACCAAAATAAATTTAGTACTAAATCGCTAGTTCTAAGCAATACCCTAGGAGATGTGGTTCCAATAGGCGAGACGAAGTTGAAGCTTTAAGAGAAAAGTTTTTATCGTAATACAGATAAAATGGCTATAAATTTTGATACAAGGTATCCTTCAATCGAAGATTTGAGAACAAAGGTTCAAACTAAACTAAAAACGCAATTGCAACAGGCAATGGAACAGCTGTGTTGTGAAAGCGTAACCGATTTACCCCAACATTTAATATACTAACCGCCAAAAACCAAGCAGATGAGTCAAGTAAGCGTAGAGGAAGAAGTTACAGAAGAGCTAACCGGAGGGGAATTTGAGAGAGAGCCGGTACCACATTCAAAATTAAAAAGTTGGAAGAGTTTTTTGGGCATGTATGCAGGAGAACATGCAGCGGGAACTGAATTTATGATCGGGCCGTTGTTTTTAACCGCCGGGGTAAGTGCCTTTGACTTGATTATTGGATTATTATTGGGCAATCTTTTGGCCGTATTAAGCTGGCGCTTTTTAACAGCTGAAATTGCTGTTAAGAACAGGTTGACACTTTATTACCAGTTGGAAAGAATCTGTGGGAAAAAATTGGTAATCGGTTACAATTTGGCCAATGGAATCCTATTTTGCTTTCTTGCGGGAGCTATGATTACGGTTTCGGCGACAGCCGTAGGAATACCCTTTGATATGGAAATGCCAAAGTTGACTGACACCATGCCAAATGGAATGACCTGGGTAATCATTGTTATATTGATCGGAGCGGTTATTTCTTTAATAGCCTCAAAAGGATATGATACCGTATCCAGAGCGGCGAATTGGATGTCTCCGGCCATCGTTTTGGCGTTTGTAGCTTGCGGTGTAGTTGCCCTAAACCAATTGGGTGTCACAAGCTTTTCCGATTTTTGGAATATTTGGGGCGAAGGGTCGGAGCCGTTTCCTGGGCAAATAAAATATACTTTTTGGCATGTCGTTATCTGGTCTTGGTTTGCCAATGCAGCAATGCATGTAGGCATGTCCGACTTATCTGTATTCCGGTTTGCCAAAAATGCCAATTCAGGTTGGACGACTGCAGCCGGAATGTATGTTGGCCACTATATGGCATGGATAGCCGCAGCATTGTTGTATGCGGTATATTTGAAATCTCCCGAAGCACAAGCCTTATTGTCCAACGGAGAAGCTCCACCAGTAGCACCAGGCCCGTTGGCCCATAATGCTATTGGAATCTTTGGTATCATAGCCGTTGTACTTGCAGGTTGGACAACGGCCAACCCAACCATCTATAGGGCCGGATTGGCCTTCCAGGCCATTATGCCCAAGGTCTCAACTTTCTGGGTAACCATTATCGCTGGCACAGTTGCTACCGTAGCGGGACTATTTCCAGCATTTGCGATGAAACTATTAGGTTTTGTAGCACTTTACGGTTTCATTCTGGCTCCTTTCGGTGCCGTAATCGTCTTTGAACATTTCTTTCATAGACAAGCCGGCATCGTAAAAAACTATGCAGAAGTTGCGAATGTGAAATACAACAAGGCTGTTCTTTATTCTTGGGCGATCAGCTTTGGACTTTTTTATTTTATATCCCTTCAGCTCGATGTTTTTTTGTCATTTGTAACCTTACCGGCATGGTTGCTTTGCGGCGTGTTGTTTTTGGTATTTAGTAAATCGTTTAAGAAGAAGATTAATTAGCGGTATTTTGGAAAACGATGCTAAAGAAAGAGGGGAGAATTTTTTTTGTAACATTTGGAATACTTGGAATAATGGGGCCTGCGCATAGCATAAGGATGCGAATATCAAATATTACAAGGCAGTACTTTTTATTTGGGTGATTAGCTTTGGGCAGTTTTGTTTATAGTCCTTCGGTTCTATGTTTTTGTTCTTCGTGGCCTTATATATTCCCAAAAAACATGAACATTTATTTCCCAGTAATTTAAGTCCCACTTCCATGGGACAATCACAATTTAATTCCCATTTTTAACATAAAACAACCATTTTTCAAATGGATTAATTAACTTTTGGGATTCCTAAAACCTTATCGGTTTTTTGACCTGTTGATTTAAAATTTTTTGCTTGACATTAATCTTTATTGAAAGCATCGGCGGATGAAAATAAAAAAAGAGAACATATTTGGGATAATCGAGCAATTGGATGCTATAATCGGCTCAATGATAGAAGATGAAGAACGTTTAAAGGAAACCGTAGAAAACGTTCACCCCTATCATGAAAAAAGTGCGCAAAACCTCATAAACTATATCTCATTTAGAAGTTTTGATGTCAGGGCAATGCAAAAACAACTTAAGAATTTAGGCCTTACCCGTTTTGCCCATGCGGAAGGCCATATCAAGGCAAGTGTACTTACTATCCGCTATCTATTGGGACTGGCAGTTGAAGAAAATCAAAAAGATGCTCTAAAAAAACAATGGTCCATAAAAAAAGGGGAGAAACTGTTGAAATCAAATACTAAAAACTTATTGGGGATAGCAGGTAAAGACAGGAGGGTGCGAATAATGGTAACCCAGCCCAAAGAGGCCGCCGAGAATTACCAAATGGTAAAACGGATGTTGGAAAAGGGCATGGACTGCGCCCGAATCAATTGTGCCCATGACTCACCGGAAGTGTGGTCAAAAATAATTTTAAATATCAAAAAAGCTGCTGGAGAACTAGACAAAGAGGTTAAAATTGCCATGGATTTGGCAGGGCCCAAAATACGGACGGGAAAAATTCTTCCAGGACCGCGGGTATTGCGCTGTAAACCAAAAAAAGACAACCTCGGGAAGGTCATAGAGCCTGGTAAATTGATACTGGTCCCAGAATCGGAATACGTGTACTCACCAGATGTTTTGCCTATCAAATCGGGTGATTTGAAAACGCTGAAAGTTGACCAGGTACTCTCTTTGGTAGATGCTCGATCCAAGCGCCGACAACTGATAGTAACAGATTGTAGCGGAGATAAAGTAGAGGTCGAAACAATGCAAACCATCTATTTTGAACCTGATTTGGTCCTTATTGGCACTTTGGATGAAACATTGGAATTGATAGTTGGCGAGATACCACCCAAAGAAAATGCCCTTACGCTAAGGATAGGAGATGAATTATGGATACATAAAGAACATAAATTGGGTCGTCCGGCGGAATTATCAAGTGATGGAGTAATGACCAAGCCAGCTACCATTTCATGTCAAATGCCCGAAGTATTTGAATATATCCATGAAGGAGACCGCATTTTTTTTGATGACGGCAAAATTGCGGGAACCATAACCGAGGTGAATGAAAACCTTTTTAAAGTTAAAATTACTTTGGCAAAAGAGAATGGGTCTAAACTTCGCGCTGAAAAGGGCATTAATTTTCCCGATACCCGATTGGGATTTTCAGGGTTAACCGCTAAAGATAGGGAAGACCTCGTTTTTGTAGCCAAAAATGCGGACATCGTAAATTTCTCGTTCGTCAATGGACCAGGGGATGTTGAACAGCTCTACATGGAATTGGATAAACTGGGTGTGTTGGAAAAATTAGGCGTCATTTTGAAAATTGAAACACAATTTGGGTTTGAGAATTTAGTGCCCATTCTTTTGGAGGCCATGAAAACGGAGAATATTGGGGTGATGATAGCCCGGGGAGATTTGGCTATTGAGACCGGCTGGGAGAACATTGGCCAAATTCAATGGGAGATGTTGTCCATTTGTGGTGCTGCCCACGTTCCGGTAATCTGGGCCACACAGGTATTGGAAAATTTGGCTAAAAGTGGTTTGCCCTCACGTTCTGAAATAACGGATGCCACAACAGCGCTTAAAGCGGAATGTGTAATGCTGAACAAAGGACCTTATATTACCGAGGCCATTTCTTTACTGAATGTCATACTCTCCAAGATGGAATCTTCACAACACAAAAATGAGTCGATGCTGCCGAAACTCGGAACTGTGCAAATCTAGGCTTTACAAGAAGGTAAAGACTCATGGTGTTGACCTTATATCCTAAGGAGCAATGGCTTTGACTTCTAATACACAAGTTTATTCCAGCATACCGGTCAAAGTTGGCAAGGAGGTTAGGATACAATTTGCATCATCTTAGTTAGAGCAAATACATTTAAAAAGGCTCCTGAGATTCTAAGTGATTAAAGAATACGGTTTAATCTTGCTAAAAGCTAAAATATTTTTTACATTCGTTAACGTTAACGGTTGTTGTTTTTTAACCTTAGACCAACATAACAAATAATCAAAAGCTTACAAAAGAAACACGTATGAAAAAAGCAAACAATCTACTGCTATCAATTATTCTTTTTACAGGAATTTCCCTTTCGGCCCAGGACAATTGGGAAATGTTATTTAATGGGAAAGACCTAAAAAATTTCGAACAGCTCAATGGAAATGCCAAATATGAAATTAAGGACGGACAGCTTATCGGAACTTCCAAGCTGGATACTCCCAACAGTTTTATGGCGACGAAAAAAACATACGGTGATTTCATATTGGAGTTCGACGTATTTGTTGAAAATGGATTGAACTCCGGGGTTCAATTCCGAAGTTTAAGTTTGCCGGATTACAATAAAGGAAGGGTACACGGTTATCAATGCGAAATTGAAACAAGCTCAAGAAAATGGGCAGGGGGGGTTTACGATGAGGCCAGAAGTGGATGGCTTTATCCACTCTCAAGAAATCCAAAAGGGCGGAATGCCTTTGTCCCCGGTCAATGGAACCATTATAGGATAGAGGCTATTGGCAATACCATTCGTACATGGGTCAATGATATTCAATGTGCCAATTTGGTGGACGACACTACTGCTGAAGGTTTTATCGCCTTTCAAGTTCATAGTATCCGTGACGAAAGCTTGGAAGGTAAAATCGTGAAGTGGAAAAACATAAAGATTAAGACGACTGCTCTGGAAGACTCAAGAAAGGAAGTTGATTCAGATGTACCCGAAATCAGTTACTTGGTCAATCAACTTACTGATAGCGATAAACGCAAGGGCTGGCGTTTGTTATGGGACGGAAAAACTACCAAGGGATGGAGAGGAGCCAAGCTGGATAAATTTCCTGAAAAAGGCTGGGAAATAAAAAACGGCGCTCTTACTGTACTTGCCTCAGGTGGAGCGGAATCTAGAAATGGCGGTGATATTGTGACGGAAGATTCCTTTAAGGATTTTGAACTGAGTGTTGATTTTAAGATTTCCGAAGGCGCCAATAGCGGCATCAAATACTTTGTGGATTCCGAGCTTAATAAGGGAGAAGGTTCGGCAATCGGCATGGAATTTCAGGTGCTGGATGACAAAGCGCACCCTGACGCCAAACAAGGAAAGAATGGTAACCGGACGGTAGGTTCACTATATGATTTAATACGGGCCGAGAATACCGACAGTTCCCGAGGCAAAAATTTTAAGGGTGTGGGTAAATGGAACAATGCCCGAATTGTGGTCAAGGGAGGCCATGTTGAGCATTGGTTGAACCAGATTAAGGTTGTGGAGTTCGATCGCTTTAGTCAAATGTTCAAGGCGCTGGTGGAAAAAAGTAAATATGAAAAATGGGATAATTTCGGTCGCATTCCCGAAGGGCTTATTTTACTACAGGACCATGGGGATGAGGTTTCCTTTAGGAGCATCAAAATACGAGAATTTTAACAAAAAAAATCAACCGATCATGAATAGGACAAGACGAAATTTTATACAGAAAACAACTTTAGCTTCAAGTGGAATCATTTTGGGTGCCGGCTCTATAAGTGCCAAGAGCTATAAAAGAATAATTGGTGCCAACGACCGTGTCCGTGTGGGTATTGTGGGATTTTCGAACAGGGCCAAGGGTGCCTTGATACCTGCTTTTGACGGGCACAGCAAGGCGCAGAATTTCGAAATTGTAGGGGTATCCGACATATGGAACAGACGACGTGACGAAGGAGCGGCCTATATAAAGGAGAAGACAGGAAACAAAGTAGAGCAATGGCGGAATAATGAGGAAATGTATGATAAGAACAAAATCGACGCAACAATTATTTCTACCGCTGATTTTCAACATGCACTTCACACGGTACAGGCGGCCAATGCTAAAAAGGACGTATACTGTGAAAAACCCTTTGCAGAAACCATGGAAGATGCCCGTATAGGGATGAAGGCTGTGAAGGATTCCGGAATCGTTTTTCAAATCGGGTCGCAGAGACGTAGCGGTGCCAATTATCATGCTGCTTCGGATTTTATAAAATCCGGTAAGTTTGGGGATATCGTAATGGTCGAAATGACCTGGAACGTAAATCAACCAGGTAGATGGCGTTTGCCGAAATTAACCAGCGAAATAAAGGAATCCGATACGGATTGGAAACGCTATCAAATGAATCGGCCTCCAGCGGAATGGGATCCGAGAAAATATTTGGAATATCGTCTGTTCTGGCCGTATTCTTCGGGAATTCCTGGTCAATGGATGTCCCACCAGATTGATACGGTGCATTGGTTTTCTGGTTTGGACCATCCAAGAAGCGTAGCCGCCAATGGTGGTATTTACTTATGGAAGGATGGGCGGAAAAACTTCGATACGATGTCGGCGGTCTTCGATTATGGTCCCTCCGACGATTCAAGTTCAGGCTTCCAGGTTACCTATTCCTCCCGCTTTACGAATTCAGCCGGCGGTACCAAGGAGATCTATTATTCCAATGCAGGAGAATTGAATCTGGATACAAACAAAGTGAGTGACAATGGAGGATTGTCCCAAAGGCACGCAAGTGCTATGGGAATGAAGCCGAACAAACTAAAAGGCTTCAATCTTTCCGAGAATGCACCAAAAGTAGTGACATCTGCCAATACCGGAGCTGATAATATGACCTCGTTGCACATGTTAAATTGGATGGAATGTGTCCGAAGCCGTAAGACGACCAATGGTCCGGTGGAGGCAGGCTACAATCATTCCATTGCCAACATCATGACCACGGCCGCCTTGCGAACCGGTTTAAAGGCCACTTTCGATGAAAAGAATCAGGATGTTCTGGCCGGTGGAAAGGTGTTCAAATATTAATAGAAGATATGTTGAGTCTATTTAAGCGAATATTTAGTTATTACATGCCCTTTATATTTTTGCTGATTTCTTGTAAGGAGGTAAAAAATACAGCTACTACCAATAACACGATATCCGAAGAGGAGGTACAAGAATTATCTGAAGTGAAATTTACAAAGGATGATGCAAACAGGAAAATAGATATTACGATTAATGGTAAGCCGTTCACGAGCTATATTTATGACGGACAAACTCCCAAACCGATTTTGTACCCGCTCATCACCAAAAGTGGCAAAACGGTTACCCGGGGCTTTCCCTATGATCCAAGACCCAATGAGCGTGTTGACCATCCACATCATGCAGGGCACTGGTTAAACTATGGGGATGTAAACGGATTGGATTTTTGGAACAATTCCTATGCAATTCCTGAGGAGAAAAAACACCAGTATGGTACAATTTACCATCAGGAAATTCTGCAAAGTGATGAAGATAAGGGAATCTTGAAAATAAAAGCGATTTGGCGTTCGCCAGAAGATATTGATTTGATGGAGGAGATAACGGAGTTTACATTTTCCGAAAAAGAGAACACCAGAATCATAGACCGTTCTACAACCCTAAATGCCTTGAAGGATGTTTCCTTTAAAGATAACAAGGAAGGAATGATTGGCATTCGCGTAGCACGAGAACTAGAATTGGTTTCTGATAAACCGGCACTCTATACGGATGCTTCGGGAAACATAACGGAAGTAGAAGCCTTGAATAATGAAGGTATAAATGGCAACTATTTTAGCAGCGAAGGTTTAACAGGAAATGATGTCTGGGGCACGCGTAACAAATGGGTTAAATTGGAAAGCGAGATCGAGGGCGAAACCGTATCCATCACTATACTGGACCATAAGAGAAATATAGGATACCCCACCTACTGGCATGCCAGAGGATACGGACTTTTTGCCGCCAATCCTTTGGGACAGGCTATTTTTTCTGAGGGGAAGGAAACCTTAAATTTCAAATTGGACAAAAATGAATCGGTAACTTTTAATTATCGCATTTTAATTCATAATGGTTCCAAGTTGACCAACAATGCCTTAAATACTTCATTTGATGAGTTCAATACCAAGTAATCTTAAATTTTAAAAATTTAGAAAAATGAAGTCCATGTATTCCCTGATTTGCACATTGATGTTCGTAGTCATGAATTTCGGACAAGGTACCGACTACAAAATGGAGACCCTATTTGATGGTAGGGATCTAAAGCAATGGCAAGTACCCGACAATAATGTGTGGTGGGCAATTGATGGCGACGCGCTTTGGGCAAAAAGTGACCCTGATCAAAAAGGTTCCATATTATGGACGAAGAAGGAATACGAGGATTTTGTTGTTCAATTGGACTTTAAATTCGGAGAAGGTACTATTGACTCGGGTATTTTTATGAGAGGAGACGATGAGAAGAACGTACAAATTCAAATCGGTATATCGGGCTCTTTGAAAAGAGATATGACGGGTTCCCCTTACGTACCCAAATCAGGATATCCGGTAGAGGCCGCCGGCATTAAGGAACTTTTGAGAATGGATGGCTGGAATACCATAAAAGCCATGACTATTGGCAATTCCTATAAAGTATGGCTCAATGGAGAAGAAGTAATGAATTACATTCTTGAAGAAGCCAATTTAAAAGGTCCTGTTGGTCTTCAACTGCATCCGGGAAGTGATATGACCATACAATTCAAGAATATTTCAATAGCTGAATTGTAACTATTTTAATATTGCTATTTTATGTAAAACATTGTATATCAAAAGATTACCAAACCAACTAATTCCTTAGGGAAGTATGGGAATAAAGAAAATTGCTGAACTTGCAAACGTGTCGATAGGGACGGTAGATCGTGTATTGCACAATAGAAAAGGCGTTTCCAAAGAGACCGAAAAAAGAGTAAGAAAGGTTATCAAGGAAATCGGCTATACAAAGAATACAACAGCCAGTCGATTAAAATTAGCCTCGGTTAAAAAGATAAAATTTGCCATATTGATTCCCGAGGCAAAAAATAAATGGAATTATTGGAAACTCCCAAAAAAAGGTATCGAGCTGGCAGTTCAGGAATTGAAAGAATTAGGAGTAGCGGTGGACAATTATTTGTTCTTGGATTCGTCTTCTTTCAATAATCTGGCCGAACAGATTTTCCTAAAGGATTATGATGCCATAGTAACGGTACCATTCTTTAAAAAGGAAAGCAATTCGTTGCTTAAACGCGCTGAGGGAAGGGAGATTCCCATAGTCTTCTTAGATACCGAAATTGAACTAAAAGGACCTGCCTGTTTCATTCGCCAGGACTCGCATAAAGCGGGTAGGGTGGCCGGAAGATTGCTTCATGGTCTTGTAGGCGCTAAAGGTGATTATTTCGTAATCAATATGTTAAATGACAGGGGTATTCATGCCAATAATATACAGCGAGAACAGGGGTTTAGGGAATTTTTTAATACCATTAACGAGAGGGTAACGATTCATACGATTAACTACTCCTTGAACGACGAATTTAAAGTAACGGCTGAAATGGAGGATTGGTTCGGGAAGGACAACCCAAAGGGAATGTTTGTGACAAACTCAAAATCGCATTTGCTACCCAAGATATTGGAACAGTACCAAGTTAAAAATACCTTCATTGTTGGTTTCGATCTAAATAAACAAAATTTGGAATACTTAAAGGAAGATAAAATCAATTTCTTAATCAACCAACAACCCAAATACCAGGGTTATGCTGCCATAAAAAGCCTTTTTAACTTTATTACTAAGCAGGATAGGTCCGAGCTAAATCTTGATATTCCTGTAGAAATCATTGTCAAGGAGAATGCTACCCTTTGATTCCGACATTATCCTATCTTGGATATCCAGCAGAGAAATACTAAAAAACCCTCCCATTTAATTATGATAAACAGGAGGGTGAACTAAACTAACTCAAACTAAACCAAACAAGTAAGATTGTTATTGTGGATAACCGGGATTTTGCGGATAACCACCCACGGTTCTATCAATTTGATCTTGACCAATCGGCCTTAAAACATGGTAGTCTTGTATGTTCGGGCCACCTTCAATATTATGTAACCGTACACGTTCCACCAATTTTCCGGTACGTGTCAGATCCCACCAACGGGCGTGTTCGCCAAAAAGTTCCCTAGCGCGCTCATCCAACAGAAAATCCATATCTACATCTCCGGCGGTAATTTGCATTGCAGCCTCTTGCCCCGGAACAGCTGCCCTTGTTCGAACAACGTTAATGTCATCTGCTGCGCCGGCCATGTTATTCTGAAGCAGCCTTGCCTCGGCCCGCAGTAGATAGGCATCTGCCAAACGCATAAGTACAACATCACGTTGTCCTTGTGTTTTTTGACGATCGGGCCGTGTAGGGTCAATCCATTTATTCATTGAAGGGAAAATACGTTCCGTATAGTCATCCGCAGTATATACAACATAAGGTGCCGCATCCTTTCTGGCCTGTGGCCATTCTATATCCCTGCCGGGACCGGGAATAAATAGGGCGGTATCGCCGATTGCTAAATTTCCCCTTTCGTCGGAAACTTCCTTATTGGCGAACCAAACGTGCTTAAAACCTTTGTCATATCGTGTATCCACAGTACGATCCCAAAGTCCCAACAAAAATGGGGTAGGCCTAAACCTTTTCCAAGGCCTTCCATTGGCAATATCCCGGGTCATTCCCCTACGTACATCGTACTCCATCAAAAAGTAGAGATGTCCTCTATGCCCCTCACTATCAATGCCTTCATCTACCAAAGATTTGGCAATGGTCAAATTCCAGACAATTTCCGAATTCTCCTGATTGTTGATATCCCATAGATCGGCATAATCGGGCAGTAGTTCAAAGCCATAATTATTGATAACATTGCTAAATAATGTTTCTGCCCTGCTTGAATCATCGCCAGCGGCAAAGGATGTTTGGGCGCGTCTTAACAATACTTTGCCCAACAAAAATTCCGCAGCAGGTTTTGTGGCCCTACCGTATTCATCTTGTGTATCGGGCAAGTTGGCGATGGCAAATTCAAGGTCAGGTATAATGGCCTGTGCATATATCTCGGAAGCGGCTGTCTTGTTGGCCTCAACTTCCACACCAACGGTTTCTTCCAAGCTCAAATGAGCGTCACCATAAGTTCTTACTACATCATAGTAATAAAAGGCACGTAACCATCTGGTTTCTGCTATCCAAATGGTTTTTTGGGTCTCGTCCATTTCTACCTCGGCAGATCGTTCAATTACTGCATTTGCTTGATTGATGCCCCGGTACCAATCTCGCCACATATCGTTCACATAGCTTTCTGTGGCATCAAAGGATTGGTCATAGAAATTTACCCTTTTATGACCGCCATCGGCACCGTTGGTAAAGATATCGGTACCAAAAGTGGTCATGGTAAATCCTCGTTCAGGGCCATAAAACCCCTTCAGCCATGCGTAGGTAGCATCAACGGCATCTTCCAAACCGGCTTCGGTAGTATAATAGGTTCCTGCGGAGACATCCGATATCAGTTCCTCTTCCAAATAATCATCGCAAGACTGCGCTACAAATAACAGCGCTAAAAGCAAGATTGTATATTTTTTTCTTTTCATCATATTAAATTTATCTTCTTTAACCATACCATTTTTTATCAAAAAGTTACATTTAGTCCTATTGACCACATTCTGTTACTGGGTACGGTGCTACTTGAGACACCTTGACCTCTTGCCGTAATCTCGCCGTCATCATTTCGCGTCAAATCATCCTCTTCGGAGACCTCTGGATCAAAGGTTTCATAATCCGACAGAAACCAGAGATTTTGGCCTGCAACGAACAACCTCAAGTTGGAAATGTTAAGCTTTTCGGTCAAAGAACTCGGGAAGTTATACCCCAGAGTCAAGTTTCTGAGTTTAAGATAACTACCATCAAAATAGGTCAAGGTGGAACCATTCTTAGGTCTTTCTTGATTTTCATTCGGGCGAGGAGCCTCGTTCGTTGGGTTATCTATAGTCCAGAAGTCAACATCCAAGTTATTATAGCGGCCAAATAATGCATTATTACTATCATGAAAACGGGAACGGATCATTTGCCCCTGACGGAAATAAAAGAAAAAACTTAGATCCCAACCTTTGTAATTAAAGGTATTGGTGATTCCCCCATAGTAATCGGGGATATCTGTTCCCAAAATTATTCGGTCGGCATCTGTAATCACCCCATCGCCATTTTGATCTCGTAGCTTTATTTCCCCGGGTACCTTACCCTCGGCATTGGCGGCAAGGTCAACTTCATTGGCTTGATAAATTCCTATTTTCTCGTAATCAAAGAAGACATTTACCGGTTGGCCAATGAACCATTTGTTACCAATATCATCGAGTGGATTACCATTCTCATCCCTTAATGGGAGGTCGGTAATCTCTTCCGTATAGGTGGCAATATTGAAACCAACATTCCAGTTGAAGCCACCTGGATTATTGATGACATCCCCATTAACGCTGAACTCAAATCCCTTTGTGGCTGTAGAGCCCACATTCTGGAACACACTCGAATATCCGGAGGAGGGGGGTAGGGTCCTATCCAACAAAAGATCCTCTGTCTTAGTCGAGTAATAATCCAAGGAACCCGTAATTCGATTGTTCAGCAATCCGAAGTCGACACCGGCACTTATGGTCTTTGAAACCTCCCAACCTAAGTCGCTGTTCGGGATATCACTAAGTGAGAAACCTAAGGCCAAGGCTTCCCCATAGGCATAATCGGTAGAAGATAATGTACCTTGTGTTTGATATGGGTTAACCGAAGTATTCCCTACCTCTCCGTAAGAGACCCTTAACTTCAGATCTGAAATTGTATTACTATTTATTAAAAAATCTTCTTGGGAAATTCGCCAGCCAGCAGAGACGCCTGGAAAGTAATTCCATTTTCTACCTTCAGCCAAACGCGAAGAACCGTCAGCACGGAGTGAGGCTTGAAAGAGGTACTTTCCTTTATAATCGTAGTTTACCCTTCCCATAAATGAGGCCAAAGTCCATTCTTCCAGATCCGAGTCGATATTACCCCTGACGGATGCCGTAGACATATTATAGAATAATTGCTCTTCATAGGGTATATTCGCAACCTCTCCTTTATAAGTTTCTTCCCTAGAACTCTGAATACTTTGTAGTAGGGTGACTCCTAAATTATGCTTTTCATTGAAAGTTTTATTGAAGTTCAAAATATTCTCCAAGGTATACCCAAAGTTTTGAAGGTTTTCAACTTCTGCATCTCCTGGGCCGCCGCGATTGTCATTGGTAAAACTACCCCTAAACTCACCTCTTCTTCTGTAACGAATATCAGGACCGAAGTTAGTGGTCCATTTTAACCCTTTCGCAATGTTAATATCCAAATAAACCGGAGCAAAAATACGGGTGACTTTTCGTTCATCAACAAAAGCCCCATCTACCAATTCGCTCAATGGATTGGTTCTAATACCGTCATTGGTGGGCAGAAATATAGGATCTCCATTCTCATCAAATGGAACGCCTAACGGATTGTTGGCCAGGGCTTCTCCCATAACGGCATTGGATCCAAAATTTTGAATGGAATGGGAAACTGTAAACGACATCCCCACTTTGAAGATATCATTGATTCTGTGATCCAGATTGATCCTTCCCGTAAAACGTTCAAAATCCATGTTGCTAATGATTCCTTGCTCGTTGAAATAACCGACCGATGTATTGAAGGTTGTCTTTTCGGAACCGCCACTAACACTAACTTGATGGTTGGTTTGCCACCCATTATCAAGTACCAGGTCCAAATAATCTGTGGACCTTCCTAGCGCTAACGATTCCAACTCAATGGGGTCGTCAAAAACATCCTCGTCCGGTGCGAGAGGACCGTTCCATCGGTCTGCATCCGTTGCACCTATTCTTCTGGATTCCCGTTTTAGAGCGGCAAATTCTTCTCCGTTCATCATATCGACCAAACGGGTTGCGGAGGTAATGCCATAGTGACTGCTATAACTTACTTTGGTATCGCCTACACGCCCTCTTTTTGTAGTAATAAGGATAACACCGTTGGCACCCCTGGAGCCATAAATAGCCGTTGCGGCTGCATCCTTAAGTACGTTCATGGTTTCAATATCCTGTGGATTGATGTCGGCCACCGCTGCGTTACCACTTATTTGGGGAATTCCATCAATAACATATAATGGGTCGTTGGAGGCCGAAATAGATCGGCGACCACGTATACGTACTGTTGAATTTTCACCTGGCCGTCCACCATTAGCCTGAATATCAACACCGGCAACCTGACCTTTAATAGCATCAATACTACTGGCGGTTTGAATTTTTTCGATGGATTCGGCCCCGATAGTAGATATGGAACCCGTTACTTCACCTTTCTTTTGGGTACCATATCCAACAACGACCACTTCATCCAATTGAGAGGCGTCGATTTCCATATTAACGTTTATGGTAGACCTTCCATTGACAGTTATTTCTTGTGAACTATATCCCACATAACCGAATACCAAAACTGCATCCGCAGCAGCATTAATGGAATAATCCCCATCAAAACCGGTTACAACACCGGTTGTGGTCCCCTTAATTACAACACTTGCACCAGGTAACGGGCTTCCATTTTCATCGTAGACAACACCCGTTACGGTGGATTGGAGAACTTCAATGGAATTGCTCATTTTGCCAGAGATGTTGTCGGCAAACATTGAATATGTGCCCATAAGGCAACATATAAATAAGGACAAAAAACTTCTTGCCGGGAGCAATGGTTTTTTTGAGAGTAGTTTTTTCATATCATATGTATTGTTAGTTGTTTCTTTTTTGGTTGAAGAGATTTTAGTTTTTTCTTTTGAATTTATTCAAATCAAACCCTCCTGTTGGAAAGTTGTTTAAGTGGGTGGATTTTAAGGGCTTTTGTTTCTGTATACCATGGTGATTGTTGTTCGGTTGTTTTTTTTGCACTAAAACGTGTCCTCTTTTCAAAGTCCGTTTATGAGAACGGCCGATTGTCAATACGTTATAATTATATGATTTTTCGCACAATCGTTAACGTACACATGTTTTGCGTTAACGTTACCGAATATAGGGATTCATTTTTTTATAAAAAAATTAACACGTAGATTATTGACAAAAAAAAGTAGAATATTGTCAAATTTGATTCAGTTTGTTGCATAATTACAAATGAACCCAACCGCTATTTGATAATTCTGGAAAATACTCTTTTGGAAGATTGCTTTTTACAGGGTTTTAGACCGGGACATTAATAGGAATAGTCGTTTATAGCTTTTTTACTTGTTGTTAGAACAATTTTAGGTTGGTGTTGGAGGCTAAATCAACTTTTAGCGGGCGACTACTCTTATCTGAGATCAATCAAAAGCTACTAAGAAAACCAATCAAATATTGCCGTAATTATCCAGAATCATTTGGTCGGTCTCCTTTTTGGACTTAAAGACACTGAAATCCCTTCCTTGGGTACGTTGAGCACCCAACGCATTGGCATATTTGGCAGCTTTTGCATAATCTGTAGGATTTTCCAGAAGACCGAATCCAAGCCCGCCGGCAAAGGAATCGCCACAACCGGTGGTATCCACAACATGTTCTACACGTATAGATTTGACGATTTCTTGTTTTACTTCCCCATCCTCTTTAAAGAATACGGCGCCACCTTTGGAATCCAGTGTCACTATCAATGATTTTATGCCGTGGTTTAGCGCATGCCGGGCAAAGCCTGGAAGGTGATCCGTATTCTCGTCATTGATGTGGACGAGACTTTCTGGGGCATACTCTTTTTCGAACCAACAACATTTTGATTCTTCCAGATTCATTTTAAGTACATCTATGTAAGGAAGCCATTGATCACGATCTACCCAAAATTTGATCAATCTGTCCCCAGTAATGGTTACCGTATTAGTAGGACCATGGGCATCAAATATTAAAGTGCTCTTACTATTTTCCTTGATATATTTTAAAGTCTCCAAAGGAACCTCATAGTCAGTAATGGGCACACAGACAAAAACATCACAATGCAAAAGGTGCTCAACATCTTCAGGAATTATCGGGTTCATAAACCCGGTTTGTCTTTCCAAGCGATTATTTTGGTCTACGAATTTTAAGCTTATGACATCGCCTTGGTCCTGATCGGAAGTGATATGATCCGTATTGATATTTGGGTATTCCGCCAATATTTCCTTTATCGCTTTTTCATCTTTTTTACGTACATGCGAAACGGGGAATACCGTGCCGCTATCACCTAATAATTTGGAGAGGCCAATGGCCGTATGGGTAGCACAACCATATTTTTCAATAACCTCTCCATGATGTGTGGTAATGTGATCTCTTGGAATTGGACCTAAAACAGCAACATTATACTTGGACATATACAGATTTTAAATAAAAGCGAGATATCTAAATATAATGAAAATCTTGATGAATTGCGTGTCTACTTCATGGTATCTACGAATAGGTTAGGATTTCGAAATCAAGTGCTTTGGAAAATCCTTTACATCTTCACAACAAATTTGTTCCATAACTTGTTGTAACTGAGTTTTGAGAAGTGAAATAGTATGGTCCCCTCCCTGTTTGCCCAACGCGGCGACACCGTACATAAAGGAACGGCCCATAAAGGTAAATTCCGCACCACAGGCCATGGTACGTGCAATATCCGGACCTGAGCGAAGGCCGCTGTCCATCATTACTTTAATTTTATCTCCATAACCTTTCGCAATGCGGGTCAATGGTTTTATCGTGGATTCTCCCGCATCCAGTTGTCTTCCACCATGGTTGGAAACAATAATTCCATCCAATCCCAGTCCCACCGCTTTTTCGGCATCGGCTTCATTGGCAACACCTTTCAGTACCAATTTGCCCTTCCACATATCTCGAATAGGTTTGATACGCTCTTCATTCAACCTTCCCGAAAAGGTTTGGTCCATAAACTTTCCTAATTGCTTTAAATTCAGGTTTTTTGGCATATAGGGCCTCAAGGTTTCAAAATTGGGCTGCCCGTAACGTAAGGTATTATAGGCCCATTGTGGCTTACCCAATATTTGGAGAATATTATTGACGGACATTTTAGGAGGCATGGCCAGACCATTCCGTATATCCCTTGGACGAAAACCAAAGGTGGGAACATCGCATAAAATTACCAAGACAGGACATCCGGCAGCTTCAGCTCTTTTTAAGATATCATTACGGACCGAGGTTTCCGCAGGATGGTATAATTGAAACCAGGCCTGTCCTTCGGTGAGCTCTGAAATTCGTTCTATGCTGCTGGTACTAACGGTACTCAATATAAAAGGAATATTATGTTCAAAGGCGGCCTTGGCTAATATTTCAGGGGAGTTTGGCCACATAAGGCCCTGCAAGCCAACAGGTGCTACACCAAAAGGCGCATCATAGATATGACCAAAAAGCTCAGTTTTCATTTTGGATTCGGTATGGGCGGTGAGGTAATAGGGAAGGAGCTCAACATCCCGAATGTCCGATGTATTTTTATGTAGATTAATATCCTCATTGCAACCACCATCCAGATACTCAAAAGCGAAGCGGGGAATTCTTTTTTGGGCTTTTGCCCGTAAATCCTCTACCGAAGGATATTGTGAGTGGTATTGTATTTCCTTTTTATTCTTTGTCATGAATTGAAAAATCTAGCTTTCGCCAATTATCACCTCCAAGGTTTCTTTGCCCTCTTGCAAAGATTTGGCATTGGCTTGAGTGACCTTGGTTCCCCATAAGTAAACCCTTTTGAGGCCTTCCAATTTTTGAATGTCGGCCAAACAGGAATCAGTTACATTGGTGCCATAGAGATTAAGTGCCTCCAAATGTTTTAGACCCGAGAGATGTGCCACACCTTCATCAGAAATAGTTGTCTTTTCCAGCTGGAGTCGGGTGAGGTTTGGAAATTGGGATACTATGGACAGCCAATCGTTTTTTACATTGGTCCGAGCCAAGGAAAGCCAAGTAATATAATCTTTTACTTTTTCAAGTTCTGCCAATTGGCCTTGGGTCAAATCCGTACCGGAGAATTTGATATCCAATAACTGGTTCTCCGCTCCCAAGGATTTTACGGTGAACCCACTTTCTCGAAGAGCCGATATTTGTGTACTATCCAAAGGGGGCAGCTGTACAGTTTCATACCAAGGCCTAGGTTCCGTATTGAGACCATAGCGCCGAAGCAACACAGGTTTCATATTTTCGGCTACCTCCAAGGCTGATACCGGATCTTCAAAAGAAGCTCCCTGTTCAATCCACCATTCCACTGTCTTTATTTCATCATATGTCAATACATTTTTGGTAGGAGGCATGAATTTTATATTCTTCTGAGGAAGTGTAATTCTTCTAAAGAGCTCGCTTTCACCTGGATTACCCTGGGAGATTACCGGCCCATCGTCACCACCGATCTGTAATGAATCGGCGGATGCCATGTTGAGGCCGCCTCTTCGTACCTCATCACTATGACAGGCAACACACTTTGATTCGAAAATAGGGGCTATTAAATCATGATACACCAATACGGAATCGGGATTGCTCAATTCCGGAAGGGAGTCCTTTGCTTTGGAAACACCCAGTATTCCTTGAATGGATTCCGGGGCGTATTCTACCAAATACTCATCCCCATGCGTAAGGTTTCCTCCTTTATGGCCTTCTATGAAAAGTAGGGCCAGTAACAAAATGTTGAAACCATTATGGATAAGCTTGGTATGCTTTTCGGGCCTGCTTTTAATCCACCAGCCTACGAAGGAAACAACTACGAGGGCAATGCCCAACCATCTATGTGCAAACAGTTGATCTTCTTCGTATAATCCGGTATCCGCAAGGAGCCATCCGCTTAAAGCGGCTCCTGCGGCACTTACTCCCCCTAAAAACCAGGCGATGGGTACAAGGCGACTTTGTTTTTCAGTTTTTTTGAACTTCTCATACCATTCCAATACAATGGCCAAGAACAAAAAACCGATAGGCAAATGCACGAATAAGGGATGAAAACGACCTAAAAACGTAGAAAATTCCAATGCGATCATAAAGAAATAATTAATGTTGGCAATAAACGATTACACACGATGAAGCTTTACGGGATAGGTTTTTCCCGAGGCCCATTGGGGTACATAGAGATTACCATCACTATCCACTAAAACATCATGTGGATTTCGGAAGGTCTTGCCATCATATTCCGGTTCCACTAAGGTGTCGCCATTATATTGGGGTAAGCTTCCCCCCGGAAACGATACTACTCTATTGTTCCTATCCAATACCGCAATCATGCCGTCATAGTTATCCCAAGTTTTCGTAACGATTACCGCAAAATAAATATTTTCACCATGGATAACCGGTCGGCAAATGGAGCATCCCGGTAATGAAATGGTCTCCAAATGTTGACCTTCCATAGAGAATCGTTTGAATTCCTGACTGGCACGCGAAGTAATCAACAAAGTAGGGTTATTGGCCTGTCTGGAATCTACGGTAATACCGTGACAGCAATTGAATTTTAAATCCCCTTCTCCCTTTCCACCAAAATGTCTAATATACTCCCCATCGGCGTTATATTGAATGATGTAGTTTTCGCCATAGCCGTCAGCGACATAAAAATCCCCATTGGGCAATACGGTAGTCTCAGTAGGTTTAAATTGGTCGTCTTGGGTATACCCGGAAACTTCTTTGGGTCGTTTCAAGGTCATGAGAATTTTACCGTTTAAATCCGTTTTATGAACACTATGGGTTTCCGGATCGGTAATAAGCAGGAACTGATCGCTCCCTTCGCCCGCTATGGATAATCCGTGAGCACCTGGAAAGTCCGTCCCCCATGAATCCAGTACTTTACCAGAAGTATCGTAGATTAAGATGTTATTATTGTTAGCGCCGGTAGTGGTCATAAAAATGCGTCCCTTGCTGTCCATTGCCATTTCATGGCAATCGTTTACCGGTATTTTGGAAGGGTCTTGAACGCCCCATTCCTTATCTACACGATATTTAAATTTTCCGTGCCCTACGGTATCTCCTAAATTCTTGGTCGAATGGGTAATCCCAAAAGTAAAACTAGGGGCCACTATACCAGCACCTGTGGCAAGTGCCGTTTTTTTTAAAAAGTCCCTTCGCTTGGTATTGCTTGTTTTCATTTTCTTCTGTTTAGTATCCTTGTCTTTATGCCAGTATTTCATTGACGACCTCGCCATGTACGTCGGTCAATCGATATCTTCTTCCTTGAAACTTAAAGGTCAATTTTTCATGATTTACTCCTAACAAATGCATTAAGGTGGCCTGAAAGTCATGCACATGAACGGGTCGTTGTACCACATTGTAACCGAAATCATCAGTTGCCCCTAAGGTAATCCCTTTTTTTATTCCGGCACCTGCCATAAAAATAGTAAAGCATTTTGGATGATGGTCCCGACCAAAGTTGGTTGCCGTCAACTGCCCTTGGGAATAATTGGTTCGGCCAAATTCTCCGCCCCAGATAACCAAGGTGTCCTCCAACATACCGCGTTGCTTTAAATCGGTAATCAGGGCCGCGGTAGCCTGATCGGTATCCTTGCACTGTACCTTAATGGCACTGGGCAGATTGCCATGCTGATCCCATCCTTGGTGATATAATTGGATGAACTTTACATCGCGTTCGGCCAATCGTCTCGCTAAAATACAATTGGCGGCGAAAGTACCGGGTTTACGACTATCCTCGCCATACATATCATAAATGTAATCCGGTTCGTCCTTGGTATCCATGATTTCCGGAACGGATGTCTGCATGCGGAAGGCCATTTCATATTGTGCCATACGTGCTAGAATCTCTGGATCACCAACATCCTCATGGTTTATTTTTTCTAGTTTCTGGAGATGATCCAATTGTTCACGCCTACTTTTCCCATCAATTCCGGGAGGGTTTGTCAAATAAAGAACAGGATCTTTTCCGGCCCTAAACTGAACCCCTTGATGCTGAGAAGGTAAAAACCCGTTTCCCCATAATCTGGAATATAAAGGTTGCCCATATTTATCTTTGGTAACAAGCACCACAAATTCAGGGAGGTTTTTGTTATCCGATCCAAGGCCATAGCTCACCCAAGAACCGATGGAGGGCCTTCCTGGCAATTGTGATCCCGTTTGCAAGAAAGTAATGGCCGGATCATGGTTTATGGCTTCGGTATACATCGATTTGATAAAACAGAGATCGTCTACCACTTTTGAGGTATGTGGCATTAAATTGCTCATCCACGCTCCACTTTGCCCATGTTGTTTAAAATCAAAAATAGTACCTGCAATGGGTAAGGAGGCCTGGCCTGAAGACATTCCGGTAAGCCGTTGCCCTTGTTGTACACTTTCGGGCAGATCTTGCCCGTTCATTTTATTCAACAGAGGTTTATAGTCAAATAAGTCCAACTGTGAGGGTGCACCACTTTGAAAAAGATAAATGACCCGTTTCACCTTGGGAGGGAAATGTGGCTGACCGAGAACGCCTCCACCATTTCCGGAAAGATGTTCCAAAGGTTTGTCTTTTGCGAACATTCCCATGGGATCCAACATGGAGGCCATTGAAAGTGCCCCCATTCCCAGAGTAGTCTTGGTCAAAAAATCTCGTCGTGTATAGTTTTTATTATGATTATGGGTACACATATTTTACAAATTTTTTAAATCAAGTTTCAAACTCAAGTGTCAAGTCTAAAAAAGCAATAAGGCTTAAAATCAACATTTAAACTTGGTATTTTATCGCTTCATATAGGCCTCGTCATGATTAAGAATGGTATTGGCTACCATGGTCAAAGCTGCCGTCTTATTTTTATCCAATGAATCGTCCAATTTTTTTCTTCCCACGGATAAAAGCTCAAGGGCCTCTTTCGGATGGGCTTTATATTTTTTGGATTGGGCCTCAAATAATTCCTTTAAAATTGCGGTCTCTCGCTTTTTTGGAGGGCGACTTACGGCCAACCGAAATCCATAGGCAATTTGATCCTCCAAGGAAACCCCACCTTCCTTTTGCATTCGCGCTGCCAATACTTTTGAAGCTTCTACAAATTGTGTATCGTTCATCAAAACCAAAGCTTGCAAAGGAGTATTCGTGTTTTCACGTTTCACCGTGCAGACTTCCCTGGATGGGGCATCAAAAGCGGTCATTGCAGGATGTGGTGCAGTCCTTCTAATAAAGGTATACAAGCCTCTACGATAAAGACTGTCCCCATCGGACTCCTTGTAGTTCAATAAAATATGCGAAAAACTGTTCTTTTCGATCCAAAGACCTTTTGGTTGATAAGGCTTAACACTTTTGCCACCCACTTGTTGGACCAAAAGTCCACTGGCGGCCAAAGCATTGTCCCTGATCATTTCTGCGGGTAGTCGGTAACTATTTGTCCGAGCCAGATAAATATTATTTGGGTCTTTTTCCCGCATTTCAGGCGAAACCTCTGAGGATTGTCTATACGTATGGGACATGACCATGGTTTTGAGTAACGCTTTCACGTCCCAATTGTTTTCTACGAAAGTGGTCGCTAACCAATCCAATAATTGGGGATGCGAGGGCAAGGCTCCCTGAACCCCAAAATCCTCCGGAGTACTCACCAGTCCTTTCCCAAATAACATTTGCCAATATCGATTTACCGTTACCCTGGCCGTTAGCGGATTGTCCTCGGAAAAAATCCATTGGGCCAATCCCAATCGATTTTTTGGATAATCCTTGGAAAATTCGGGCAAAACTTCCGGAGTGGTAGCTACCACCGGATAAATAGGTTGTGTATAATCGCCACGGTTATACACAAAAGCTGGCCTTTCTTTGGGCATTTCCTCCATTACCATTACCTCCATTACAGGTATCATATGTGAAAGCCATTGCCCTCTAAGCGTTTTGAGCTGTTTTTCAATTTTCTCGACTTGGGGCGTCTGATCAATCCAATATGCAGCTGCCCATTCCTTATCCGGCGTTCCGGAAGTGCCATCCTCCATGGCCAATTGGGCTATTTCCGGAGGCGTGAGTTGCCTGGAGTATACATAAACATCATCCAATCTACCTTTAAAGATTCCGTTTTCCCCCGTAAAAGACCGATAGCTCTTGGCCACCCGTACCGGTCTATTGAAAACAACATGAGTAGCGGATTGCACAGTTTTGATGGATTTGTATAATCGATTATAGGGTGCCGTGGTCTCTACTTTTTTTCCATCCATGAACAACTGCAATCCTTTTGCCTTGCCAGAACCGTCATAGGTGAAAACCACATGTCGCCATTCATTTTTCAAAATTGAATCTTTGGACCTAACATGAATATAGTTGTGTGGAAGAGAATGTATTAATCTGACGTTAAGGTGATTAAGGCTATCCAGATAAAAATCCCAACCGCGCCAAAAACTGTTCTTTTCACCGGAAGTGCCCAATAGAGTCTGGGTTTTCCCTGTTTCCCTTTTGGTAGTGTTGAGCCAAAGACCCATCGAGAATTCATCGGTCCACTCAAAATTGGGAATGTTATTTAAATGTACTTCGTCATATTCGCCTGTAAATTCAAACGCTTTTCCTTTTTTGCCTTTTGTGATTTTGGGTGCTTCTCGGGAGGTCACCTTAGGATTTCCATCAACGATATATCCTTTTTTGTTTCCCCCGTTCTTTGTCAATTTTTCGAAGGGAAAATATCCGAGAATTCCTTTTTGTTTGAAATTCTTGGGTAATTTTTTCATGTAGGTATCCAAATCCGCCAACTCCTTTTTAGTCAGCTTTAACTCGTCTTCTTTTTCCCTTATGGATTTTTCAAGGGAAGCCAATTTTTTTTCCGTCTCGGCATCAGGTAGTGAGAGCATAGGTCCATAGTTACCATCATCACCGGTCATTCCCAATTCCTTTACATTATTGAAAAAGGCGGTCATTTGAAAATAATCCTTTTGAGAAATGGGATCGAATTTATGGTCATGGCAACGGGCACAGGCCACAGTGAGTCCCAAGAGTGCTGTGCCTACGGTTTCTGTACGATCCCAGACATAGTTGAGACGAAATTCCTCTTCAATAGCCCCGCCTTCGGCGGTCATCGGATGATTACGGTTAAAAGCGGTTGCCAATTTTTGTTCCCTGGTTGCATTAGGGAATAGGTCACCGGCCAATTGCCAGGTAACAAACTGGTCATAGGGCATATTTTCCTTGAAGGCATTGATGACCCAATCGCGCCAAGGCCACATCAACCGCCAACCATCGGCATGTAGTCCATGGGAATCGGCATAACGGGAAATATCCATCCAATCCAGGGCAAGACGTTCGGCATTGGCATCGGAGGCGAGCAATCGATCGACTATTTTTTCATAGGCATTTGGATCAGTATCTTTAAGGAAAGCATCGATTTCTTCAATTGTAGGAGGTAATCCAGTAAGGTCCATAGTAACCCTGCGTAGCAAACGTTCCTTTTCGGTTTCTGGGGATGGATCAAAACCTTCAAGCTGTAATTTTTGCTGCACAAATGCGTCAATGGCATTATGGGCGGGCCAAGAAACACCATTGGTATTGGGTAAATTGGGCTTTTCGGGTTTGGCGAATGCCCAGTGCGGTTTCCACTCCGCACCTTGTTCTATCCATTTGATAATCATTGCCTTTTCACTGGCCGAAAGGGACAAATGGGATTCCGGAGGTGGCATTGTAATTTCTGGGTCATTACTCAATATCCTTTCAATACTTTCGCTTTTCCCCGGTTTTCCGGAAACAAATGCGTAGTTGCCACTATTGAGTTTATGGAACGCCTCCTCTTCCAAATCCAACCTGAGATCGGCCTTTCTAGAAGCCTCATCCGGACCATGGCAGGCGTAACAGCGATCGGATAAAATTGGTCTAACGTGAAAGTTAAAATCAATAGTCTCGGGGAGCTTGGCGTATGCTTCTTCCACGTCTTCTGGAACGTCAATGGAACAAGACGTTAGAATCAATATAAAACACAGGGGGAAAATTCTAAAAATCAACATAACACCTCTCATATCAACCACTAAAAATACATTATTTTAATTGAATTCTTGCGTATTTACCATGAGTTGATCATATCTTTTGTCATTTTGAGCAAATATTGTGCTGTATGTATAGAAATGTGATTTATACTAAGATTTAGTACAGAATATGCACTGTTTTTAGGTTTTGCGTATTCGAAATATGTTTTACCTTTGGCGGGCGTTAAAAGGGTCATTAGCTCAGTTGGTTTAGAGCGCTGCCTTGACAGGGCAGAGGTCATTGGTTCGAATCCAATATGACCCACATAGTGGTAGTTCTGCATACTTGGAGAGTAGCTATCTTTTTATTAAATGAAATCCAACAAACGTTCTAATGCCATTCCTCTTGACCCTTTAATGAGAAGCGTACTATTTTTGGGCAATGGATTGCTTTTTAGGAACCCGGTTATTTCATCGACCGAATTGAATTTCTGAAAGGGGGTTTGGGTAGTTCGAAAATGCTCCCCAATAAAATAGGCATGTTCTAAGTCCATTTCCAAAACGATATCTACAATTTTTTGATGTTCCTCATCAGCTGCTTCTCCCAATTCGAACATATCTCCTAAAAGGACAATTTTTGGACTCTTGTTCGTCGCTTCAAAACTTTCAAGGGCCGCCTTCATGCTCGTGGGATTGGCATTGTAGGCATCCAAAATAATGGTCGATCCTTGTTTTTCTATAATCTGGGAGCGATTATTTTGTGGGATGTAGGCTTCAATAGCCACCTTTATGGCCGGAAGGCCTACATTAAAGTATTTGCCCATACAAATGGCAATGGCACAATTGGTAAAGTTGTAGCTTCCTATCAACCGTGAATTGATTACCATATCCTCTACCTTCAATTGTACAAAGGGGTCGGCACCTAAGAATTCAATTTTATAATATGCTTGCTTCTCCGTACTAAAGCCATATTTTTGGATATAACCTCCCAGTTTTTCCAGTTGAATAGGATCGTCGGCATTCAGGAAAATCGATTTATGGTTCGCCAGCAAGTAATCGTATAATTCACTTTTTCCTTTTATGACACCTTCCACACCACCAAAACCTTCTAGGTGCGCCTTTCCAAAATTTGTGATATACCCAAAATCCGGTTGGGCTATCCCGCTCAAAAAAGCAATTTCTTTTTGATGGTTGGCACCCATCTCCACAATGGCAATTTCAGTGTCTTCTTGTATGGAAAGTAAAGTCAATGGCACTCCAATATGGTTATTAAGGTTGCCTTGCGTAGCTATGGTCCTATATTTTTTGGAAAGCACGGCATGTATCAATTCCTTGGTCGTGGTCTTGCCGTTGCTCCCTGTTAAACCTATAACCTTGGCCGAACAGTAGTTTCGATGATATGTGGCCAGGTCTTGCAACGTTTTCAAGACCTCATCTACCAAAATATATCTATTGGATACTGCGTATTCCTTTTCATCGACTACAACGAATGCAGCTCCTTTTTCAAGGGCCTCTTCCGCATATGTATTACCATTGAAATTATCTCCTTTTAAGGCGAAGAAGATACAATCTTCACTTATTTTTCGCGTATCTGTTGATACACTGGGAAAATCAAGAAAGTGTTGGTGTAGGTCTTTTATTTGCATAAATCGAAGATAAAAAAAGTCCCGGCACAATTGCCGGGACTTTTATATGAATTTTATGCTTCTATGCTGTTTTACTTCACTTTTTTGCCTCTTGGGGTCTTGTTCTTTGTTTTGGACTTTGATCCAACTCTGGACATCGCACATCTAAAACCGATGTAATCCGTGGCCATATATTGTGGCAAATACCTTCGCTGGGCTGGATCTAACCAATAGGCCCGATCTCTCCAGGAACCCCCTTTGTATACACGAACCTCGTCATTGATCAATGTAGTTCTGTTATTGGACGTATCATACTGGCGGATAAGATTTCCACTAGAATCCCTTTCTACTTTGTGCTTGGGAGAGTTGTACATTTTTTTGCCATCTTCTTCCTGCTCTTCATCACTAAATCGATCAAAGAATCGGGAAGAACCTGGGTCTCCATCTCGGTACCCTCTGTTATCACTCTTCGAGAAATTGGTTCTTAGATAGGTTTCTTTTTCATCAACAGGAACCATGGCAATCTCTCCAGGTAGGTTTACGGCTACTATTTTACCGTTAGGCAACGTATCATAAACAATGGAATCTCTTAATATGTTTACTTTTCCATCCTCACCAATAGCTGTTTTCATGTAGATGTTCCCCCTGTAATAGTTAAAGTCGCTCACTTCGTCATCCACAATAGGTCTATATACATCGGATACCCATTCGGCTACATTACCGGCCATGTCATATAGACCAAGGTCATTGGGCTTGTAAGACTTCACTTCTGCAGTGATGTCGGCACCATCATCGGACCATCCGGCAATTCCGCCGTAATCGCCCTTACCTTGTTTGAAATTGGCCAATTGATCGCCACGACCAACTCGTTGTCCATTTCGCGTATAGTCACCTTCCCAAGGATATTTTTTTCTTCCTCGGTAGTTGTTATATTCCCTGGAACCTTGGTTCGCCTGGGCGGCATATTCCCATTCTGTTTCTGTTGGCAAACGATATTCGGGCATGATTACACCGCTACTTCTTTTAGCGTAGTTTGCAACACTATCTTTTTTCTTATTGCCCTGTAACGAATCAATTTGTCCATTGTAAACGGATTCTGGCCTGTTGAGGTAAGCTTCGGTGCTAAAAGTACCTTCCACTTCGCCGGTTACAGCTTGATATTTTGCATCCTTTGCCAAATAGCCTTCCCTTTCCAGCATGATTTCATTAACACGGTCTGTTCGCCACTCTGCAAATTGCGTGGCCTGTATCCAATTTACACCTACAACAGGGTATTCCGCATAAGCGGGGTGTCGCAAATAGTTGTTCGTCATCGTCTCATTGAATCCCAACCTATTTCTCCATACCAAGGTATCTGGAAGTGCTCCGGTATAAATATTGGAATATTTTGGATTCTCCGGAGGATAGACACTCTTTAAATAATCCAGATATTCCAAGTACATAACATTGGTTACTTCGGTCTCATCCATATAAAAGGATTGAACATGCTGGGAAGTAGGTGTATTGTTCCAATCATGCATTACATCATCCTGAACTTTTCCTTTGGTAAAAGTACCTCCTTCAACAAAAACAAGACCTGGAGCGGTTTCTTGCTCCTTAAAATCCGTATTGTATTGGAAACCGCCTTCCTTGGCGTTTATCTTCCAGCCTGTAGCTCTTGATACATTTTTGGAGGAGGACGAGGATTTTTTACAACTAGTAGCCGTAAAGCCTCCTGCGATTACCGCAAAGGAAAGTACAATTTTTAAAAACTGTTTTTTCATCATAATTAGGACTTGAGTTCAATTTGTTAAATCGCCGTAAAGCAATATCAACAGGTCTTTTGATTTATTAAAATGGTTGCTTTTTGGCTAATAAAACGAGGTTTTGCACATAATATTTTATCACTAAAAAAATATTTTCGAAAGTGTGACCCACGAGCCGCAAGCATTTTCTAAAACCATAACGAAGTAATGTTTGTTATAGTATGGACTTTGTTATTCTTTTTCGTGATACGGGATATTCTGATAGGTTTGATGGAAACCATTGATGCCCTTTGGGAAAACTGAGGGGATAGTATAAATCAAACCTAAAATTCTTTCCTTTCCATACAAGATATTTTTAAAAACCCCGTTTAAATGTGAATACGATGTGAAAGTTTATTTAGGTCAGGGGCAAATTATTAATAAAATCAGATTGTTAAGAGATGAAAAAATTAGCCTTACTAGTAATGTTTGCAATTGTTTGTAAAACGTGGGCCCAGCAAGACCAAAGGGTTATTACCACTGCGGTTCCTTTTTTGACCATTGCTGCAGATGCTCGGTCAGCAGGTATGGGGGATATTGGGGTGGCCACTTCTACGGACGCTTTTTCCCAGCAATGGAACCCTGCAAAATTTGCCTTTGCAGAACGTAAAATGGGTATTGGTTTAAGTTATACTCCTTACTTGGAAAGTATAATAACCGACATATCCCTTTTGAACGCTAGTTTTTATAACAAAATAAGTGACCAAAGTGCCTTTGCCCTTAGTTTGCGCTATTTCACTCTTGGCGAGATAGAACTAAGGCAGTTTGCCAATGACCCTGGAACTTTGGCCAAACCCAATGAACTGGCTTTGGATGGATCATATTCCTTAAAACTGAGCCCTACGTTTTCCATGGCAGTGGGCGGTAGATTTATACGTTCCAATCTAAGACTGCCCCAACAAGGAGACGTGGACTCGCAAGCGGCTAGCTCATTTGCAGTTGATATTGCGGGGTTTTATCGATCAAGGGAAATTGCATATGATAAGTTTGATGGACGTTGGAGAGCTGGTTTCAATATTTCCAATTTGGGAGGCAAGATACAATACGATGAGGGTGGACAGGAAAACTTTTTGCCTACCAATCTAAAGTTTGGTTTTGGATTTGACTTCATCCTAGATCAGGATAATGTAATAGGGCTTACTTCAGAATTCAACAAACTTTTGGTTCCTACACCTCGGGATTTTGATGGCGATGGCGATGTAGATTCGGACGATAACGACGAGTACCAGAATATCGGGTTTTTTAATGGCGTTTTTGAATCGTTTGGTGATGCTCCGGACGGTTTTAGCGAGGAACTTAAAGAGTTTACGTGGGCCTTGGGTGCCGAATACGTATATCAGAATGCGTTTATGGTACGAACGGGATACTTTAACGAAAGCGAGGAGAAAGGTTCTAGAAAGTTCTTTACATTGGGTGCGGGATTCCGGTTTAAAGCTGCCCAGATAGATTTGTCTTATCTATTCTCCACTTCCCAAGTACGAAATCCATTGGAAAACACCTTGCGGTTTTCACTTACCTTCAACTTAGGCGAGGAGTACCTTAACGATTAAAAATTAGTTTTCATTACATAAAAGTAATATGACAAAACCTGCCTTTGTGCGGGTTTTGTTAATTTTATTGGAAGTCCATATCAACCCTTACCTATGAAAAAGCAAAAAGTGTGTTTTGAATTGCAGGTGTTCAACTCCCTTAATGAACTTTCCCCAGAGCGTAAAGAATTGATAAAAAAGGCGGTAGAGGCTCGGAAAAATGCCTACGCACCTTATTCCAATTTTCAGGTCGGTGCAGCGGTTCTATTGGAGAATGGAAAAGTGGTGATTGGCAATAATCAAGAAAATGCCTCTTTTCCTTCCGGCCTATGTGCAGAAAGGGTTGCGGTATTTCAAGCTGGGGCCAAATACCCCGGGGAGACCATCAGGTCCATAGCCATATCGGCAGCCTCAAAAAGACACACCGTGGATAAACCTGTGGCTCCATGTGGAAATTGTAGACAATCCATATCGGAATATGAAGTACGACAGAAGAGCCCAATTGAACTTTTTTTAATGGGTGAAGTAGGACAAATTATAAGGTGCGCCTCTATCGCTGATATTCTTCCCCTGGCTTTCGATACTTCCTTTTTATAAGAATTCATTTTTTCCGATAAATTGAAGTCTGGGTCATGGAAATTTCTAGGTATCCAATAGCAATTGCCTTTTACTTCAATTTTTTTTATCCATTCATTTATATGTGTATTTTTGTTTTTCTTTCAATACTCCAATTATTTTCTAAAAAATTGGGATTTGATTGATTGGAATTTCAATAAAAAAATCAGTTGATGGAAAAAATAACTAAGGAAACCTATCTGAAATGGTATGAGGACATGCTTTTTTGGAGGAAATTTGAGGATAAACTTGCAGCTGTTTATATCCAACAAAAGGTCAGGGGGTTTCTTCATTTGTACAATGGGCAAGAGGCGGTATTGGCTGGAGCTTTACACGCTATGGATCTTACCAAGGATAAGATGATTACGGCCTATCGAAACCATGTGCAGCCTATTGGCATGGGCGTTGACCCTAAAAAAGTCATGGCCGAACTCTATGGAAAAGTTACCGGTACGTCAAAAGGAATGGGGGGGTCAATGCATATTTTCTCCAAAGAGCATCGGTTTTATGGCGGTCATGGAATTGTGGGAGGACAAATACCTCTAGGAGCGGGATTGGCCTTTGCTGATAAGTATTTTAAACGAGATGCCGTAACCTTGTGCTACATGGGCGATGGCGCAGTAAGGCAGGGCTCTTTGCACGAAAGTTTTAATTTGGCCATGCTATGGCAACTTCCGGTGGTCTTCGTTTGCGAGAACAACGGTTATGCCATGGGTACTTCGGTGGCACGCACATCCCATAGTACGGAAATATGGAAGCTTGGATTGGGTTATGAGATGCCCTGTGGTCCCGTTGATGGAATGGACCCCGTTACGGTGGCTAAGGAAATGAACAAGGCCATCGAAAGGGCCAGAAGTGGAGGTGGGCCTACCTTTTTGGAAATGAAGACCTATAGGTATAGAGGACATTCCATGTCCGATGCACAACACTATCGAACCAAAGATGAGGTTGAGGAATATAAAAAGATAGATCCCATTACCCAAGTTCTGGATGTTATCAAGGAAAAAAACTATGCTTCGGAAGATCAGATCAAGGAGATTGATAAGCGGGTAAAGGACAAGGTTAAGGAATGTGAAAAATTTGCAGAGGAATCGGAATACCCGCCTGTAAATCAATTATATGATATGGTCTACGAACAGGAAGACTATCCATTTGTACAACATAAACTATAGTTAAATGGCAGAAGTAATAAATATGCCCCGTTTGAGCGATACCATGGAAGAAGGTACCGTGGCCAAATGGTTAAAAAAGGTTGGTGACAAAGTAGAGGAAGGTGACATACTTGCCGAGATAGAGACGGACAAGGCTACTATGGAATTCGAGTCGTTTCACGAGGGGACATTATTGCATATAGGTATCCAAGAAGGAGATGGAGCTCCCGTGGATACCCTTTTGGCCATTATTGGTGATGATGGTGAGGACATTTCAGGACTTTTGAACGGCGCTTCCCCCGCCGCTGTGGAGGAAAGCTCCTCTTCTGGCGAGGCTTCCAAGGGTGCCGCAACGGATGAAATTTCAGAAGATGATGGACAAGCCAGCTCTACTACGGAGGTTTCTGCGGAAATACCGGAGGGGGTCGAAATTATTAAAATGCCCCGTTTGAGTGATACCATGGAGGAAGGTACTGTTGCTACTTGGTTGAAAAAAGTAGGTGACACCGTGGAAGAAGGCGATATTTTGGCCGAAATTGAAACGGACAAGGCCACTATGGAATTTGAATCGTTTTACTCCGGTACGCTGTTGCATATTGGGATTGAAGAAGGAGGTTCCGCCCCTGTTGATGAGGTATTGGCCGTTATTGGTCCTGAAGGGACTAATGTAGATGCAGTTTTAAATGCCAAGCCTTCCATTGCAGTTGCAAACGATGAGTCAAAGTCGGATAAAAAAGAAGAAACGGTTTCGGAATCAAAGGTAGAGACCACCACAGAAACAAAAACCGTTGCTGATGGTCAGCGTATTTTTGTGTCACCTTTGGCCAAAAAAATGGCTCAGGAAAAAGGAATAAACCTAAACGATGTAAATGGAAGTGGAGATCATGGGCGAATAGTTAAGCGGGACATTGAAAATTACAAACCTTCAGAAGCTCCAAAGCCTGCCACCCAACCAACAACAAGTACGTCCGAAGAAGTTCCGGTGAAACAGGCCATAACACCTATTAATCTTCCAGTAGGGGAGGAAAGTAGCGAAGAAGTCAAAAACTCACAGATGCGTAAGGTTATTGCCAAGCGCTTAGGGGAGTCCAAATTTTCGGCGCCCCATTACTATTTGACTATTGAGGTGGATATGGACAATGCGATAGCCTCAAGAAAACAAATCAATGATTTACCGGATACTAAGGTCTCTTTCAATGATATGGTGGTCAAGGCCTGCGCCATGGCACTGAAAAAGCACCCACAGGTCAATACAACATGGGGAGGGGATACTATAATCTACAAACATCATGTGCATATTGGCGTAGCCGTTGCGGTGGATGAAGGCTTGGTTGTCCCTGTGCTCAAATTTACCGATCAAATGAGCCTCACCCAAATTGGGGCATCAGTTAAGGATTTGGCGGGCAGGGCCAGAAACAAAAAATTGACTCCGGCAGAAATGGAAGGAAGTACTTTTACAGTTTCCAATTTGGGAATGTTTGGAATTGTGGAATTTACCTCCATTATCAATCAACCCAATTCGGCGATTCTTTCCGTTGGTGCCATAGTTCAAAAACCGGTGGTCAAAAATGGGGAAATAGTAGTAGGGAACACGATGAAGGTCACTTTGGCCTGTGATCATAGGACGGTAGATGGTGCTACGGGGGCACAATATTTGTTAACCCTACGTTCCTATTTGGAGAATCCGGTCACGATGTTGGCATAATTTGAAAACCTTCTTTTTGAAGGAGATTTTTTAAAATAATTAAAGCACCCCTTTTTTGCGGGTGCTTTTTTATCTTTAGGAACAAAATTAGTTGTTATGAAATATTTCTTCCGAATACTTATCTTGTCGATTTTAATGGGTTGTGGTGCTACAAAACTCAAACAGATCGATGCCGATAACATTCCAAAAACATCAGAAGTTTCAAATGAAAGTGTAGCCGTTTCACCAACTGACATCAAATCTACTTCCGCAACGGAATCGACTAAAAGAACAAATTCCAAATCATCCACCTCAAAACTTCAATTTTCGGATGATACCCGGGTAAAGGGGATATTAAATTTTTTAGCCTCGGATGAACTGGAAGGACGGGATTCGGGAAGCGAGGGAATAGAAAAGGCAGCACAATTTATTGAAGGCATATTTACCCAAAACAAAATTGCTCCTTATTTTGATTCGTATAGGGATACCTTGTCCAATTTCAGTAAACCATCATATAATATAGTGGGCTGGTTAGAAGGGAACGATACCGCGCTGAAAAATGAATTTATCCTTATCGGAGCACATTATGATCACATAGGAAGAATTGAACCGGAGGGTGGTGATTCTATAGCCAATGGTGCGAACGACAATGCTTCTGGGACCACTACGGTTTTGGAATTGGCCCGTTATTTTGGAAATGCCAGAACCAATAAACGAAGTATTATGTTTGTGCTTTTCAGTGCCGAGGAAAAGGGACTTTTGGGGTCAAAACATCTGGCCGAAAAGCTGAAGGCACAAAACTTAAATCTCTATCTGGTCCTTAATTATGAAATGGTTGGTGTTCCCTTGTTGGATAAGGAATATCTGACCTATGCCAGCGGGTATGAAAAATCCAATCTTGCCCAAGTATGCAATGCCTATGCGGGACAGGAATTGGTCGGGTTTTTGCCTACTGCCCAAAAATTCGGTTTGTTCCAACGGTCCGACAACTATCCTTTTTATGAAGCGTTCAATGTACCCGCACATACCTTTTGTACTTTTGATTTTACCAATTTTGATCAGTATCATAAAGTTGGGGACGAGGCTGATCTTATGGATTTTGAACACATGGCCTATTTGGTAAATCAGTTTATACCGGTTGTGGAGGGAGTGGCCAATACACCTTTGAAGGAAATAAAATACAACTAATGGCAAATGTTATCATTACCGGATGTAGTCGGGGTATTGGTTTTGAACTGGCCCGATTATTTGCAGATGAAGGGCATCAGGTTTTGGCTCTTTCCCGAAATGCAAAGCCTATCCTTGATTTGGCTCATCCCAATATTTCTGCATTCCCTTTTGATCTTTGCCAGGAGAGCGACTTGAAAAAATTAAATAATTTTTTAAAAGAATGGGATACTGTTGATCTTCTCGTCAACAACGCCGGGATGCTGTTGAACAAACCATTTTTGGAGACCACGGTTCAGGAATTTAGGGAGGTATACAAGGTGAATGTCTTTGGAGTAGCGGAAATTGTGAAAATCGTTCTCCCCATGATGCCTAAAAATGGGCATGTGATAAACATCAGTTCCATGGGTGGCGTACAGGGTAGTGTAAAATTTCCTGGATTGTCTGCCTATAGTTCCAGTAAAGGAGCATTGATTACCTTGACCGAACTTTGGGCAGAGGAATATAAGGAAACGGGCCCCTCCTTTAATGTTTTAGCATTGGGTGCTGTACAAACGGAAATGTTGGAAGAAGCTTTTCCAGGGTATCAAGCCCCGACTACTGCTCTTGAAATGGCTACCTATATTAAAGAATTTGCCTTGATGGGGCATAAGCTCTATAATGGGAAATTGCTGCAGGTGAGCAATAGTACCCCATAAGTTTTTTACTTTATAAAATGGAGTTCTCAATTTCCAAATCGGCATGTTTCCAGGCATTTTCAAATTCTTCTTTTATTTTGCCTGCCTCATCCATTTCGCCTTGGGCCTTTAGACTTTGATATAGCCCCATCAATGACCACCCATTTTGCCTGAGTTCCTTCAGGTCTTCTTTGTAGATTTTCTCGGCCTCTTTATACTTTTCTGCCTTAATCAAAGCGGCCCCCAAGGTCTGACGCGATGGAATATGCCACGGGGAAGGTTCACTATATATCAGCTGGTCTTCCAGTACTACAGCCTTTTCAAGCTGTTCAATGGCCTTTGAAACGTTTCCCTCGTACAAGGCAACTTCACCGGCTACTACTGCATGGGCTACCTTGGCAATACTTGAAGTTGGGTTGGTGTAATTCGCGATTACATTCTCAAGTTCAGGGTCTTCCTTCATAATCGCAATGGCCTGTAACTCCTCTTTGGCCTCTTTTAAGTTGTTCTTTCTCAGAAAAGCTATTCCACGGGCGTAATGCCATATCAATTTTAGATGTTTGTAATCGTCCCCTTGATTGGGAATGGTTAATACCTCATTCCATTTCCCAAATCGGGTATAGGCCAAAAGTGGGGTCGATGCAAAATCCTGTAGGAAAGGTAAGGTCCGTAATTCGGAAATAGGAACCTTCTCTGCAGTTTTTTGGGCGGCTTCGATGGCCATTTTGCTGTTCCCAAGTAAACTGGCAGCGGACCATAAAAAATGTAGGTTGTGTGGATAATATCCCAAAGGATACATCCCTTGTGAATAACATTGGGAGATATAATCCTCATCTGCAAGTATAGCTTTTTGGTTTGATTTTACCGCATCGAGATACCGACCAACACGAATGTAAATATGTGAGGGCATATGTACGAGGTGCCCTGCCGCCGGCATGAGTCCACCCAATTTGTCCGCACTAGGAATTGCCAGATCAGGTTTGGGCAGCTCTACCATATGGATATAATAATGATGTGCTCCAGGATGATCAGCATTAATGTTGATGGCCTTTTCCAAAGCGGCTTTTCCCCTTAGGGTATTTGGGGCGGGATTTCCATCGACATCCCAATAGTTCCAGGGCATGGTGTTCATAATGGAGGCTGCATATAAGGTTTGGATATCGGCATCTTGGGGAAACCTCTCGGCTACCTTGGCCATGGCGTTCATATAGTCCTTGTTCAATCCGACGATATCTTCCATTAAATCGGCACTGTAACGGGAGGCCAAAGCTGAAATGAGTTCCTGTTCTTTTGAGCTTACCCTGCTGGCTAATTTTTGTGCATGGAGCAACGCCTCAAAGGCCTTCGTTTTTCGCTCATCATCAGGCAGGGCATCATTGATATTAGGGCCAAGTGCATAAGCCTGTCCCCAAAAGGCCATGGCCGCGTTGGGATCCAAACGTGCAGCTTCCATGAAGGAACGATGGGCCTCGGCATGGTTAAAGGCATAGGTTAGGCGCAGCCCCTGATCAAAAAATTCCTGTGCCTGGGCTACAGAGGTGGAAATGTCAAAACTGTGATTTCCCAAATTTTCAAAAAGTGGGGCAATCTGTTGGGTAGTGTCTACGGCACTCAACATAAATTTGGCAACGGTACACTTTATAAAGTTCATCGAAGCCATTTGTGGAACCGGTTCGTTTTCCTGCTTTGTTTCTGAAAAAATGAAAGTGGCAATTGCTAAAACGCCCATTGCACCCAAAAACATGATCTGTCTTTTTTTCATGGTAATGGTAGTATATTTAAATTGCTGTAATAAATTGGATGTATAATCCTTTCCGGGGAGAACTGCTTTAAAAGCTCTGTATCTCAGGCTTTTAAAGATAGGAAAAATTTGTTGAATTTTTGTTTTGAAGAGATGTCAATAGAAAATTCCTATTTTTGTCCCAATGGATAAAACCCTTAAAAAATATCTGCCGGAACGGGCCGTAACCCCTTGTCTGCAGCTTATCCAGAAAACTGGGGTTCACCTCAAGATTACAAACCATAGGGTTACCCGGCATGGTGATTATAGGAGACTGCCCAATGGATTGCACCAAATCACCATAAATGCTACCTTAAACCCTTACCGCTTCTTGATTACCTTGATTCATGAGATTGCCCATTTGGTAGCTTTTGAAAAGTATGGCAGACGAATAAAACCTCATGGGCTGGAGTGGAAGCGAACTTTCCAATATTTGATGTTGCCCTTTATTCGTCCTGAGATTTTCCCTTCCAAGTTATTGCCCATATTGGCCAAACATTTTAAGAATCCCAAGGCAAGTAGCGATACGGATGCCCATTTATCTTTGGCACTAAAACAATTCGATATTGGACATGCAGATAAAACCTACATTTTTCAATTACCTTTAGGGAGCATTTTTCGCATCTATAACGGCAAATTGTTTAAAAAAGGGAATAAACGTGTAAAACGTTATGAATGTGTGGAAATAGATACTGGCAAATTATATTTATTTCAACCTAATGCCGAGGTAGAATTGATTACAGATTGATACTATGAATACAAACTATTATGCCGTCTTAATGGCGGGAGGAGTGGGGTCTCGGTTTTGGCCGATTAGCACATCTTCCTATCCCAAACAATTCCATGATATGTTGGGTACAGGGGATACCCTTATCCAAAAAACCTTTAAACGTCTCAACACATTTGTGCCAACGGAGAATATACTTGTTCTCACCAATGAACGGTATAATAATCTGGTGTTGGAGCAACTGCCCATGGTAAAACAGGAACAAGTGGTATTGGAACCGGCCATGCGCAATACCGCCCCTTGCATATTATATGCCGCCTTAAAGATTCAAAAGATGAATCCCAATGCTGTTATGATAGTAGCTCCCAGTGACCATTGGATAGAGGATGATGAAGCCTTTGCCGAGGATGTCATTGCATGTTTTGATAAGTGCGAAAAAGAAGCCGTGCTCTGTACATTGGGAATTATACCTACTTTTCCAAATACGGGATTTGGTTATATAGAGTATGAAAAAGAGGCCGAGGGGAAATTAAAAAAAGTCCATCAATTCCGTGAAAAACCGGATTATGAAACCGCTAAGGAATTTCTGGCCCAAGGGAATTTTCTGTGGAACGCGGGAATTTTTATTTGGAGTGTGAATACCATAATCAATGCTTTTCAGGAGCACCAACCTTCGCAGTATGAACTGTTTTTTGAGGGAATGCATTGTTATAATACTGCTGATGAAAAAAGTTTTATTGCCAATAATTACATAAAAGCCGAAAATATCTCCATTGATTATGCTATTTTAGAGCGTTCCAATGCAATTTATGTACTACCGGCCTCCTTTGATTGGAACGACTTGGGTACTTGGGGTTCGCTATTCGACAAGCTAGATAAGGATGACAATAACAATGCGCTTGTGAATTGTCAAGTGGTATGCGAAGATGCCTCGGGGAATATGATCCGCTCTCCAAAAGGAAAGATTGTTGTGGTAGACGGATTAAAGGATTATATTGTTGTAGATAAAAAAGAAGTACTGTTGATTTATCCCAAATCCAAAGAACAAGATATCAAAAAAGTGTTATCTAAGGTAAAGGATACTTTCGGGGATAAATATGCATAAGAATGAATAATAATCTCAACCAAGAAAATAGCAACTCCGCGGAAAAACCGCATGACAGTGGTGAGGATGTAAGAAAGGATTTTCAAGGATTATTGGGCAGTACCAAAAAATTCCTTTTTGAATTGTTGGATATCCGTAGCAATACGGATCAAGGTGCTACCAAGGAAGCTATTATTGCCGACATTCCTTTTAAAGGACACACCTCATGGATTTTGATCTGTTCTATTTTTATTGCTTCCGTAGGCCTTAATGCCAATTCTACGGCAGTAGTTATCGGAGCCATGTTAATTTCCCCTTTAATGGGACCTATTTTAGGGATTGGTATGTCCGTTGCCATTAATGATATAGATACATTAAGGCGTTCGCTCAAGAATTTTGCCGTTATGGTGGTCCTAAGTGTACTCACGGCATATTTGTTTTTTAGATTTTTTCCACTTCGAGACGAATCATCGGAACTTTTGGCTAGGACCGCTCCTGATATTAGGGACGTATTGATCGCTTTTTTTGGTGGTCTTGCATTGGTTATCGCCCGTGCAAAGAAAGGGACCATTGCTTCTGTAATTTTTGGGGTAGCCATAGCCACGGCCCTTATGCCTCCTTTATGTACCGTTGGTTTTGGCTTGGCCATTGGCAACTGGCAATACGCCTGGGGTGCTATGTATCTTTTTATAATTAATACGATTTTTATTGCATTGGCCACTTTTCTAGTATTGAAACTACTACGTTTTCCAATGGTTCGGTATGTAAATTCCAAAAGGCGTAGATTGGTTTCCCGAGTTGCCTCCATCATCGCCATTTTGGTTATGGTACCGGCAGGATTCACATTTTACGATGTCTTTCAAGAGTCATTATTTCGAAATCAAGCCAATCAATTTATCAGTGAAAAAATAGCGCCTTACCAATTTTCAGGCGAAGGTCGTTTTTTGGAGGATTTCTCCGATATAGAATTCAATCATGGAGAAAACCCTTCCATTGAGTTGGTATTTATGGGCAACGAGACCGTGCCGGACAATATAATAGCTACCTGGAATTCCCAAAAGAACGAATTTTCAAAATTGCAAAACTGTGAACTACGAATTATTCAAGGTTCCAAAAATGATGACTTCGATCAGTTAAAATATGTAAACGAACTGTACGAATCCCAAAAAGAGGCTTTATTGGGTAAGGACGAGAAAATACAATTATTGGAATCGGAAGTAAATCGTTTAAAACAGTCCGCAACCCAACAAATACCCTTTCGCGAAATTAGTACGGAAGCAAAGACCAACTATGAAAACCTTTCCGCAATGGGATTTTCGTACTTGATAACAACGGACTTCAACAAAACGGATACGATTCCTGTTTTTGAGGTGAAATGGAAACAAGGTATTTCTTCCAATCAAAAGACAAAGGATACCAAAAAACTTACGGATTGGTTGAAGTTGCGTTTGAAAAATAAAAACATTCGTTTGAAGGAGACACAAGATTGATTTCAACAGGACAGCGGTGCTTCTAGGATACCGTCATCGAGATAAACCAAGAATTTTAGGATTTTCAGGAAGTTGAATTCACTTTTTTGCGAAAACTAGTGTGGGCTAGTTTCGTTCCTCAATATACATTTGCCGTACCTTTTTAAAAAGCTCTGAGGAGTACACAAAATTGGTAACGGCCTCATTATCCGTCTTAAAAATTTCCTTGTTGGTGCCTTCCCATTCTTTGAAACCATTTTTCAGGAAAATGATTTTCTCCCCGATTTCCATAACGGAATTCATATCATGTGAGTTTATTACCGTGGTGATATTGTATTCTTGGGTGATTTCTTGGATAAGATTATCTATTAATATGGCTGTTTTTGGATCAAGCCCGGAATTAGGCTCATCACAGAACAGATATTTAGGATTCATGACAATGGCCCGGGCAATGGCCACTCTTTTTTGCATTCCACCGGAAATTTCGGAAGGATATTTATGATGGGCATCAATTAGATTTACCCGCTTCAACACAAAATCCACACGATCTTGCATTTCGGAAACGGACTGTTTCGTAAACATTTCCAAAGGGAACCGTACATTACCTTCCACGGTCATGGAATCAAAGAGGGCGCTTCCCTGGAATACCATGCCCATTTCCTGTCTAAGATTTCGCTGTTCACTACCCGATAATTCGGAATATATCTTGCCATCATAACTTATGGTACCTTTCTCCGGGGCAAAGAGCCCCAATAGGCACTTTATGAAAACAGTCTTTCCGGAGCCACTTTGGCCTATAATAAGGTTGGTCTTTCCCTTGTCAAAACAAGTAGTTATACCCTTAAGGACATTGGCATCGCCAAAAGATTTGTGTATGTTGTCCACTTCGATCATTAGCCCAGTAGGAGTTGAGTTAGGATGTAATTTAGTATGATGATTACCACACTCGTCCAAACGAAGGAGGTTGTGGCCGCTTTACCTACTTCCAAGGCACCGCCTTTCATGTAAAATCCGTGAAAGGAAGGTATAGTAGCCAATATAAATGCGAAAACTAGGGTTTTAATAAAGGAGTAGGTAACATGGAAGGAATTAAAATCCAACTGTAGGCCTTCGACAAAATCCGCACTAGTGCTAAACCCCCCAAATACTCCGGCTACCCAACCGCCCAAAATTCCGACATACATAGATATGGCTATAATAAAAGGGTAAAATAACATAGCAATAATCTTCGGGAATACCAGATAATTTAGTGCATTGACACCCATGACTTCAAGTGCATCAATTTGCTCGGTTACTCGCATGGTGCCGATACTAGAGGTAATATAGGAACCCACCTTTCCGGCCATGATTATCGAACAAAAAGTGGGGGCAAATTCCAATATAATGGATTGCCGAGTAGCAAAACCTACTAGGTATTTGGGAATAATTTCACTGGTAATGTTCAAGGCCGTCTGTATGGCCACCACCCCACCTATAAAAAACGAGATAAAAATGAGAATACCCAGAGATCCATAGATAAGTTCGTCTATTTCCTTTAAGATCAACGACTTCATTATGCTCCACTTTGTTGGTTTCTTAAAAACCTCCTTTACCATAATCGCATAACTGCCGATCGATGCTATATAATTCATGGATTAAAAATAGACTTCCTACGGTAAAAATAACAATAAAGGAATTCATTTAACCTGCATTTAAAGTTTTAAAATGTATTTTACATACTTTTGTTTTCTGAAAAATATGGGTATGCTTCTGAAAAAAAACCTTCTAATTTTATGTATTCTTTGGGTTGTTTTTATATCCGCTTCGGCTCTTGGTCAAAGAAAATCCAAAGTGCCTCCCAAGCAGAAGCAACAGGTAGAGCTGCGAACCGCACCAAGGCTTGTTGTAGGCATAGTGGTAGATCAAATGCGTTATGATTACCTTACCCGATTTTGGAACCATTTTGAGGAAGGTGGTTTTAAGCGGATGATAGAAGAAGGGTTCAATTGTAAGAACAATCATTTTAATTATGCACCAACTAGTACCGGGCCGGGTCATACATCGGTTTATACGGGAACTACCCCAGCAACACATGGTATTATTGGGAATGAATGGTACGATAAGGAATCTGGAACAAATGTGTATTGTGCCGGTGACGCAAATTATATCTCCGTTGGCACAACGTCAGATGCCGGACAAATGTCTCCTCACCGGATGAATGTCAGTACAATAACGGATGAATTGCGCTTACATACCCAAATGCGGGGAAAGACCATTGCCATTGCCTTAAAGGATAGGGGAGCCGTCCTCCCCGGCGGCCATACGGCAAATGCCGCGTATTGGTTTTACGGTGGCGATGAGGGCAAATGGATCAGTAGCTCTTATTATATGGCACAACTTCCAAAATGGGTGAATGATTTCAATGCATCCGGTAAGGCTCAAAGCTATAAAAAACCATGGACTGCTTTAAAGGATATGAATCTTTACATGGAAAGTGGTCTGGATAATACGAACCATGAAGGCTTATTTGAGGATGAAACCGCTCCCATTTTTCCTCATAGTACACCGAACCTATTGGATAAGAACAAAGACTTTGAGATTATAAAATCCACTCCCTACGGGAATAGCATTACGGCCGATTTTGCCATAGAGGCATTGGAACAAGAAAATCTGGGGGGGGATATCATCACGGATTTTTTGGCAGTCAGTTTTTCCAGTACAGATTATGTCGGACATAAATATGGAGTGAATTCCAAGGAGGTACAGGATACCTATTTAAGATTGGACCAGGATTTGATTCGAATTTTTAAGGCTTTGGACGAGAATGTTGGAAAAGGGGAATATACTGTTTTTTTAACAGCTGATCATGGCGCTATAGACGTGCCTTCCTATTTAATAGATCAAAAAATTCCGGCGGGTTATTTGGGATGGGACAATTTAAAAGCCGATTTTGAGCGATTTTTGGAGTTTACCTACGGAACAAGTGACATAGTCAAAAACTTTTCCAACAACCAGTTTTTTTTAGACCATAAGATTATTGCAAATTTGGATTTGGATCTCAAAGAAGTTCAAGAGACCATTGCCCAGGAATTATTGGGTTATGGACCTGTTGATCGTGTATACACAGCTTATCAAATGTGGCAGAACGAGTATTCCCGAGGAATTCCCTATATACTGCAAAATGGGTATCATCAGAAGCGATCGGGAGATATCCTTATTGTATTGAAACCAGGTCACATTGGTTCTCCGAGAAAAGGCTCTACACATGGCTCTCCCCAGATTTATGATACCCATGTACCACTATTGTTTTACGGTAAAGGGATTAAAAATGGAAGCACCGTAAAACGGACCGAAATTTCTGATATAGCCCCCACTTTGGCCGTTATGCTTGGAATTGCCTTTCCCAATGGGAGTACGGGAAAGCCCATTGCAAAGGTCTTGGAGTAATCAGTCGTAAAATGAAGGATAATCCAATAGGTATTTTTGATTCCGGAGTGGGGGGGACTTCCATTTGGAAGGAAATTCAAAAACTGCTTCCTAATGAAGATACCTTGTATCTCGCCGATAGTAAAAATGCACCCTATGGCGAAAAACCCAGCAAGGAAATCGTCCTGTTGAGCCGAAAGAATACGGAATTCTTGTTGCAAAAAGGGTGTAAATTAATTGTTGTGGCGTGCAATACGGCAACTACAAATGCTATTACCCATTTAAGGGGTCACTATGATGTTCCGTTCATAGGTATTGAACCCGCCATAAAGCCGGCCGCCTTGAACTCAAAATCCAAAACGGTGGGTGTTTTGGCTACAAAGGGGACATTGGCCAGCAGTCTTTTCCATAGTACTTCGGAGAACCATGCCTATGGCATTCAGGTATTGGAACAAGAGGGTACGGGATTAGTGGAACTCATAGAAAAAGGGGAGCTCCAGACGCCAAAAGCCAGAAGTTTGCTTAAGAAATACCTTGACCCCATGTTGGATAAGGGAATCGATTATTTGGTGCTCGGTTGTAGCCACTACCCTTATCTGATTCCCCTATTAAGGGAATTGCTCCCAGAGCAGGTTAGGATAATCGATTCCGGGGAGGCGGTGGCCCGACAAACCAAAGCGATTTTATTGGAACGTGATTTGCTGAACCCTCACAGCAGCCAGGTAAAACATCAATTTTACAGTAATATCGATAACACTGTCCTTAGGAACTTGCTCCATAATACGGATGCTGAAATCGAGGTTTCCTATATGGATTTTTAGAATGACTTGGGCTCTTTTGTTAATAGTGGATTAAAAAAACACTTGTTCTACGGAACTGTAAGCAATATGCTCGATAAATCTGGGGTCATTTTGCGATTTGGGAAAACTATAAACTACTGATTCCTAACATAAGTCAAATACGTAAAATCAAACTTGTGTTTGGCGTCTTTGGGATGGTATTCCTCAGCGGTCAATTTCCAGATGCTTTCATCTATTTCTGGGAAAAAAGTGTCCGCATCATTAAATGCAGCGTGGATTAGCGTTAATTCCAATTTGTTGGCGAACTCTTCACCTTGTTTATATACTTCACCTCCACCAATAATAAAGGAAAGCCGGTCTTTTTTAACCAAATCAATGGCCTCTTCCATGCTGTGAACCGTAGTACAATCTTTGTGAGCTACCTCATAATTTTTATCCCTGGTAACAATAATATGCAATCGGTTGGGCAAAGGTTTGGGGAAACTCTCAAAAGTCTTTCGACCCATAATTATACTATGTCCCGAGGTAAGATTTTTAAAACGTTTAAAGTCATCCGGAAGATGCCACAATAGGTCATTGTCCTTCCCCAAAGACCTGTCCTCACCCATAGCGGCTATCATTGCGATGGTATTCACGGTTCTTTTTTTTTATTGATTTTGGCAAGTGGAAAATCCGTCTCTATTTCCTTTTGTAATTCGGCAATCCGTTCCTTCTGTTTAACGACCAATTTTTCACGTTGTCTTCGCTCCCAATCCCGTCCCATAAATCTTTGGGTCACAAAAACATTGAAGAGATGCAGGACAAACAAAAATGCCCAAAAGGTGATAGCCCATACAAACCAGTCGTATTCCTCCCAATATTTTAGGATTTTATTGATCAAGACCAAAAAAACACTGCCGATCAAAAAAACCACAAAATGCGTATACAAGCGTTTCTTTTGTTTTATCCGGTTCTGTGCCGTTTCCAAAAGTTCGTGTTGTTCCGGATTCAAATGTGTATCATTTTTATTCTTGGAAAACATGCGAATGGCTATCTTTAACCACAAAGATACAGTAATTGTGGTGTATCCGAAGTGTTTAGGTTATGGAGAATATACGCAAAGAATTCCCTTTATTGGACACCTGTGTTTATTTAAATACAGCCTCCTCAGGACTATTGTCCCAAAGTCTGGTATATTGGCGACAGGCACATGACCGTGCTTTTTTTCAGAGGGGAAGTGAAATGAAAACCAGGGCTATGCTCAGCCTTATCCCAGAAACACGCCAAACGGTCGCACGCTTTTTTAATTGTAAGACAAACAATGTGGCGCTGACACCAAATTTCTCATTGGGTATGAACCTCTTATTGGATGGATTGGACAAAAAGCATGGGGTGCTGCTGTTAGAGGAAGACTACCCATCCGTAAACTGGCCCTTTGAACAAAGGGGATTTACCGTAGATTATGTAAAGATAAATCAGTATTTGGAAGAGGAAATCTATAAAAAGGTAAAGTCCGGAAAGGTTTCCATACTGGCTTTAAGTGTAGTACAATGGTTAAATGGAATTCAAATTGATTTGGATTTTTTGAAAAACCTAAAAAAGGAATTCCCCAATCTCTATATAATTGCCGATGGCACACAATTCTTGGGCACAACAGATTTTGATTTTGAGGCGTCCGCAATCGATATCCTCGGTGCAAGCACATATAAATGGCTATTATCCGGATATGGAAACGGTTTTTTCCTGTTCAAGGATAAGGCGAAGGAATTATTTTCATTGAGATCTGCAGGGTTTAATTCCGTAAATGGCGATATGTCCAAAAAAGAAAATATTGAATTTGTAAAACATCTGGAACCGGGCCACTTGGATACCTTCAATTTTGGGAGTTTAAAGTTTTCCCTGGAATTCATGAAAAGAGTTGGGATGAATACTATTGAAGACCGGAATCGACAACTTCGAAAAAAGGCAATGCAGAAACTTAATAACCTAGGCTTGTTAAAGGCATTTATGCCTCAGAGGAAAAGCCATGGAAACATCCTTAACATTCCAGGGGACGAAAAATGCTTTCAAGAATTGGCGAATAACAATATCATTTGCTCCCAAAGAGGGGGTGGAATACGGTTGAGTTTTCACTTCTACAACAACGAAAACGATATAGACGCAGTCATAAATGTCTTAAAAACAAGGGTATAGGATTTGTTCTTCTAAAAATTATTATCTCTTTTTTGTAGAACTCGATTAAATGTTATTAAAATATTACGAAAATGATAAAAATGATTTTAATCATTGTAAATGAGCATTTTATTGCATTAGTTTTGCGCCAAATTTAAAAACAGAATATCATGGCAATTGCAAAACAATACCTAAAGACCAAGCCGATTTGTAAAGTGACCTTTACCGTACCGGCAGAAGATGCTAAAAAAGTAGCCGTTGTTGGAGATTTCAACAACTGGAATCCTAAGGGAAGTACATTAAAAAAATTAAAGAACGGTACCTTTAAAGGTACTTTTGATTTGCCAAAGGAAAATGCTTATGAATTTAAGTACTTGGTAGATGGCAACTACGTAAACGAAACAGAGGCTGATCGTTTCCAATGGAACGATTTTGCCGGATCGGAGAATCCTGTTTTGGAGGTCTAGTAAAAAACTGATTTATGAAAGGCAGGAAAACGTTATGTTTCCCTGCCTTTTTTATTTTGTAATGGCCACACCTTTCCAAAAGGCCACATGCCCTTTTATAGATTTCGCCAGTTCGCTTACTTCTGGGTAGTACCAAGCCGCGTCCTTGTTTTCCGAGCCGTCAACATTTATAGTATAGTACGAAGCTTCCCCTTTCCAAGGGCAAGTGGTGTGGGTTTCACTTTCCTTAAAGAATTCCTTTTTTATGCTTTGTGGAGGGAAATAATGATTATTCTCTACCACTATGGTTTCGTCACTTTCCGCAATTACGATGTTATTCCAAATAGCTTTCACGATTATTCCTTTTTAAATAAGTAGTCTTTATAAAGATTGCCTTGGTCGCTGAATTGCGTCACAATTTGTAACCCGGCCTTTTCCGCCAGCCAATTAACGACCTCGTCATCATATTTTTGTGATATCTCCGTATGAATGGTTTCCCAAGGCTTAAAATCAATTTTTAAATTTAATTTATCAATACATACGGATTGTTGTTCCTTGGAAACCAAATAACTTTTGGCCGTTCCCGTCTCAGGGTCATACACTTCCCAATGCAAAAACTTCTCCAAATCGAAATTGGCCCTTAATTCCCGGTTTATTCGGGCTAAAACATTCTTGTTAAAGGCTTCGGTAATTCCGGCCTTGTCATTATAAGCGTCCAAGATGGTTTGAGGATTCTTTTTTTGGTCAAAACCAACAAAAAAAAGATCATCCTCATTCATCAAATTCTGAACACTTTTTAAAAAATCAATGGCTTGCGGATGTAGGAGATTACCAATATTGGAGCCTAAAAAAAGAATGACCTTTCTTGCTCCGTTATCGGAATTGATGTCCGCTAAAGTTTCAAAATAGGTACCTTGTCTGGGCTCTATGTTAAGCCCGGGCAGTTCCTCATGTAAAGATTTTTCTAGCTGATTCAAAACATTTTGACTGATGTCGATCGGTTTGTAAGTGAAACTAACGTTGTTCTTGACCAAATGCTTCAATAGGATTTTAGTCTTTTTGCCATCACCCGCACCCAGTTCTATGAGGTTAAATCTACCTTTTTCCGAAGAAAACCATTCGGCAATTCTATCCTTGTGGGTGTCAAGAATTTCAAATTCGGAGTCCGTCAAATAATATTCGGGCATGTTCATGATGTCCTGGAACAGTTTGTCTCCCTGGGCATCATAAAAATATTTGGAGGACAAATGCTTTGGAAAATCGGTTAAGCCTTGATAGACCTCCTCCTCGAATAGTGTTTCGAAAATAGTATTTGTTTGATGTTGCATGTAGCCTAAGTCGAAATTAGAGGGGATACCCTACATTGAAGTTAGAAGATTATTTTGCCAATCGCAGACCCGTGAATTGCCATCGCAGTTGGGGATGGAAAAAATTACGATACGTAGGCCGTGTATGGTTTTTGGGTGTAGCGACCGAACCTCCGCGAAGCACCTTTTGGTTTACCATGAATTTCCCATTATACTCGCCTAGTGCACCGTCCGCCTTTTGGTAATTTGGATAGGGCAGATAGGCACTTTCTGTCCATTCCCAACGGTTTCCCCAGGGAAAACACTCCTGGGCAACTTCCCATTCAAATTCTGTTGGTAGTCTACAGCCTTTAAATTGGGCAAAAGCAAAGGCTTCGAAATAGGAGATATGGGTCACGGGCGCATTTAAATCTACTTTTTGTAGCCCGTTAAGGGTATACTGATGCCATTCACCATCTACTTTATGCCAATAAAGGGGAGCGAAAATAGTATTTTGGTTTACCCAGTCCCAGCCCTCGGCATGCCAAAGGTCAAATTTTTTATATCCCCCGGCCTCCATGAATTCCAAGTACTCAGAATTAGTGGTCAATACATTGGATATTTGGTAAGGATGCAAGTAAACCTTATGCCTTCCCAATTCGTTATCATAACAGAAGCCATTGGTGTTATGGCCTATTTCATAAATGCCCTCTTCAATAGGAATCCATTCCTTTGTATGCACTGCTGTCTTATGCTCTTCCAAATGGGCCGAATATACCGGAAGTAATGGGTTATTTCCTAAAATGTATTTGATATCGGTCAATAGGAGTTCCTGATGTTGCTTTTCATGATGGATACCGATTTCAAGTAAACCATACAATTTCGAATCCTCATGTTCTTCAAACAAATCCTTTATGGCTTGGGTCACATAAGTGCGATAGGCATACACTTTTTCTACAGATGGCCTTGAGAGATTGCCTCTATCTGAACGAATCACCCGTTTTCCCACGGTTTCATAATAGCTATTGAAGACGAAAGCAAAATCGTCATCAAAAATTTGGTAGTCCTTTGCATAAGGCTTTAGGATAAATTCCTCAAAGAACCAAGTAGAATGGCCCAAATGCCATTTGGGCGGGGAAACATCCACTATGGGTTGTACCACATAATCCTCGATTTCAAGAGGTGCACAAAGAGTTTCTGTATATTTTCGGGTTTCTAGAAAAAAATCCAGAAGCGAATCGGTGAGTAGCATAGTAAATGAATAAGGCTAAAGATACAAAATAAGATGTTTTGCCTTTGCCGTCATTCAGATAAAAATCACTTCTAAACGGCTACCGCTCCCCTAATATGTGGATGTGGATTATAATCCAGTAAGGTAAAGTCCTCAAAGGTAAAATTGAAGAGGTCCTTAACCTCTGGGTTCAAAAGCATTTTAGGCAAGGGACGCGGTTCCCGGCTTAATTGGAGCGATACCTGTTCCATATGATTGGTGTAAATATGGGCGTCTCCAAAAGTATGGACAAATTCACCGGGTTCATAACCACAAACTTGGGCAATCATAAGGGTAAACAAGGCGTAGGATGCTATGTTAAAAGGTACCCCCAAAAAAATGTCTGCACTGCGTTGGTAGAGCTGGCAGGACAATTTTCCGTTGGCCACATAGAATTGAAAGAAAGCATGACATGGGGGCAAGGCCGCCTTGCCATGGGCCACATTTTCTGAAAATGATTTTGACGTATCCGGCAATACACTGGGGTTCCAGGCAGAGACCAGCATACGCCGACTATCCGGGTTATTTTTTAACGAGTGGACAACTTCCTTTATTTGGTCTATTTCCTCGTTGTTCCAATTGCGCCACTGGTGGCCATAGACCGGACCCAAATCTCCATTTTCATCGGCCCATTCGTTCCAGATGCGAACCCCGTTTTCTTGAAGATATCCAATATTGGTATCGCCCTTAAGAAACCAAAGGAGCTCGTGTACAATGGATTTCAAATGTAATTTTTTGGTAGTGACCATGGGGAAACCCTCGGTCAAGTCAAATCGCATCTGGTAACCAAACACACTTAGGGTTCCGGTTCCTGTCCTATCCTGCTTTTCATTTCCGTTTTCCAGAACGTATTCTAGTAAATCGTGGTATTGTTTCATAGTGGGGTAAAGATAAAGGGTAAAGGAAAAAGGGTCAAGTGCAGAGGTTTAGGTTTTATTATATTTTATTAACGATGCTACTCGTTTCTGTAACGTTTGAACTTTTTTAATAATCTGGGTCGATTCCTTTTCTCCTACAAATTGTAAATCCCTACAAAGGATTATGTGAGTTTCTAATTCGAATAAAGAACCTAAGCTTATTTGTAGAAAATGATGAAATCTTTTTGGGAATAGTTGGCACATCCTTCACTTTCTCTATCCCAAAATCATTCCGGCCATAGTCGCTGATAGAAGGGAGGCCAAAGTGCCCCCCAGAACGGCCCGTAACCCAAATTCAGAAAGTGTTTTGCGTTGTCCTGGCGCAAGAGAACCGATTCCCCCGATTTGGATACCAATGGATGCAAAATTGGCAAACCCACATAGCATATAGGTCGCCATTATCACAGATTTGTTAAACGTGAAGTGTGTGCTGTTGGCCATATCCTTTAGTTCGGTCAATTGGGCATAACCTACAAATTCACTCGCCGCCAATTTTATGCCTAAAAGTTGCCCCATTAGCATAATATCTTCTTTCGCTACGCCGATAAGCCACATAAGAGGTGCAAATATGGTTCCTAGTATGGCTTCCAAGGAAAGCTTTTCATATATCGTATTTAGGGCTATCCAGCTATTAAGCGAACCAATTTGACCGGTCCACGCCAAAATACCATTTATCATTGCTATTACAGCCAAGAAAACCAATAACATGGCTCCGACATTTACTGCTAGCCTAAGACCTTCCGTAGTTCCATTCGCTATAGCGTCCAACAGATTGGAGCCAATTCTTTCAGATGAGACTCTAACATCCGTATTTACGGCTTCGGTCTGCGGATAGAGTATTTTGGAAACCACTATGGCCCCGGGTGCGGCCATGACCGAGGCGGCTAGTAAATGTTTGGCGAACAAGAGCTTTAAAACCTCGCTTTCACCTCCCAAGAAGTCAATATAAGCCCCTAATACGGCTCCGGCCACTGTTGCCATGCCACCAATCATGACCAAAAGTATCTCCGATTTGTTCATTCGATCCAAATAGGCCTTAATCAATAATGGAGCTTCTGTCTGGCCCAAGAAAATGTTGCCGGCAACACTTAAACTTTCTGCTCCCGAAATCCCGAAGCTTTTGGTCAATAGCCAAGCCAAGGCTTGAACAATTCTCTGAATAATGCCTAGGTAAAACAGCAATGAAGTCAATGCGGAAAAGAAGATAATAGTGGGCAAAACCTGGAACGCGAAAATATAGCCAAAGGTATTGGTATCCACCACTAGACCTTCAAAAAGGAATTTGCTACCTACTTTGGTGAATTCCAATATCTTTATGAAAACCTTTCCAATTTGTTCAAATACAATTTGAATAAAAGGTACTTTTAATACACCTACGGCGATTAATAATTGCAATGAGATGCCGATTCCGACGGTTTTCCATTTAATGGCCCTTCTGTTGGCACTAAAAACAAAAGCAATAAGGATTACAACGGACATTCCTAATATGCCCCGCCAAAGACTATGTAAAGTGAATCCCTGATTGGATATGATATCAACGGTTTTCTTAGACACAACATCATTCACAAGAGTGATGTCCAAAACCGTAGTTATTGTATCTTGGTTAGCAAAGTGTTGGGCAAATGAAGGGAAAGTGTAGAGACAGACCAACAGAAGTACCCAACAACTTTTTCTCATGGAAGGGTTTTATCGGTTCCTTTTGGAAATTTCATCCCGTAGCTTGGCCGCCTTCTCGTAATCTTCATTGGCTACAGCTTTATCTAGCTCCTTGTGCAGTTCTTCCAAGCTAAGTTCTTTGTAGGCCTCGGAAGCACTAGTATCTATTTCCACAGTTTCCCCTTCCTGTAGGATTTCATCCACCATAATACTATCATCATTCTCGTCCTTTTCCTTATCCTTGGACGAGAATTTCAGGAAAATACCTGCCTTGTCCAAAATGGTCTTGTAGGTGAATATTGGCGCATTAAATCGCAGTGCGAGCGCAATGGCATCACTGGTACGTGCATCTATAATCTCCTCTATTTTATCTCGCTCGCAAATAATACTGGAATAGAATACACCATCTACCAACTTGTGGATAATGACCTGTTTTACTACAATATCAAACCGATCGGCAAAATTTTTAAAAAGATCATGTGTTAGGGGCCTTGGAGGTTTTATTTCCTTTTCCAAAGCTATGGCAATGGATTGTGCCTCGAAGGCACCAATAACAATGGGCAGTTTACGATCACCTTCAACTTCATTCAAAATTAGGGCGTAAGCCCCATTTTGTGTCTGGCTATATGATATTCCCTTTATTTTTAACCGAACTAGACTCATAATGGTCATTAAGCCATAAAAGGCTGTTCAAACAAAGGGGCAACCTAGTTTTGAACAGCCCTTTAAGGGTCACAAATTAACAAAAATTAAGTGTTTTGCGCCTTAAAATCCTTTAATTTTTCGATGAGTTTGGGAACTACTTCAAAGGCGTCCCCGACTATTCCATAGTCCGCTGCCCTAAAAAATGGAGCTTCAGGGTCTGTATTGATAACCACTTTGGTCTTGGAAGCACTAACTCCGGCCAAATGTTGTATGGCCCCTGAAATTCCAATGGCAAGATATAAATTGCTGGCCACTGGCTTGCCGGTTTGGCCTACATGTTCTCCATGGGGTCTCCATCCCATATCGGATACGGGTTTGGAACACGCCGTAGCGGCGCCGAGAACTTCGGCCAGCTCCTCTATCATTCCCCAATTTTCAGGACCTTTTAGCCCTCTGCCACCGGAAACCACAATGTCTGCATCTGCAATGGTTGCCTTCCCTACTACCTTATCCACCTCAATGGATTTCACCAAAAAGCTTGAATCATCTATATTGGGATTGAAATCCTCTATTTCAATAGCCACTTTGTTTTCATGCTGTCCAAATGCGTTGTTGGATACGCCTACAATTTTAATATCCGTATTGATTTGTGTATGGGCAAAGCCCTTATTACTAAAGGCCGTCCTCCTTACCGTAAAGGGCTCCGTATTTTCTGGGGATGCAACTACGTTAGGCACATATCCGGCCTTGAGCTCGGCGGCCAATATAGGAGCCATAAACTTGGTGTCCGCACTGGAACTAACAATTACAACTTTGGCCTTTTCCTTTTCCACGGCTTGGGAAATAGTATCCGCAAATGCCCTTGCATTGAATGTAGTGAGCTGATCTTTAGAGACCTTCAACGCTTTGGAAATTCCGTATTCGCCCAAAATTTCATCATCCTGTACATTAAATGTTAGGGCTATTGCCGTAGTGCCTAGTTGACTTGCTATCTCTTTTGCGTAAGAAGCTACCTCAAAGGCATTTTTTTTGAACTTTCCGTTCTCTGATTCGGTATATACTAAAACTGACATATTTTCTTCAAATTTCAATTCTTAAACTCCATTTCCAATGACGGATATACCATTTAGATTACCTTGGCCTCATTATGCAATAAATCTATCAACTCTTCAATTTTATCTGAATCTACAAGCTTTACGGCACCTTTGGGAGCAGGTTTTTCAAATTTAGCATCTTCAGTGCCTCTTATGGCATCTATAGGTTCTACCACATTTAAAACCTTTTTTCTGGCCATCATAATTCCTCGCATGTTGGGGATTCTAAGTTCACTTTCCTCAACCAATCCCTTTTGTCCTCCCACTACCAAGGGCAGGGTCGTGGCCAATGTTTCTTTGCCACCATCTATTTCCCGAATAGCGGTGACGGCTTCTCCTTCAATTTCCAAACCTATACAGGTGTTTACAAAGTTTATATCCAATAAAGTGGCAAGGATACCCGGTACCATCCCCCCATTATAATCGATGGATTCCCTACCGGCTATAATCAAGTCATACTGCCCATTTTTAACTACCTCTGTCAATTGTTGGGCAACGAACAGGCCATCCGTAGGAATTGTATTTATACGTATAGCTTCATCCGCTCCTATGGCCAATGCCTTTCTTAGTGTAGGTTCCACAGAAACCTCCCCGACAGTCACAACATGAATTGTGGCTCCTTGCTTTTCCTTGAACCACATGGCTCGTGTTAACCCAAATTCATCATTCGGATTAATTACAAACTGGACCCCATTGGTATCGAATTTGGTGTCATCTTCCGTAAAGTTTATCTTGGAAGTAGTGTCCGGAACATTACTAATACAGACTAAAATTTTCATTCGCAAAGAGCATTTTAAATGTGGGGACGAAGATACATATTAATTTCCTAATTTACTATGCGCGCATAGTAAATATTTACTTCTTTTTTTGATTCCTTAGTTCCCTTGTTTGCCATATATTTTCCTATTTTTGCTTGCATTTGAAATTTGACTTAATGAAAACATTACAGTTTAGGCAAGCTATAGCAGAAGCCATGTCCGAGGAGATGCGCAGGGACGAATCTATTTATTTAATGGGCGAAGAAGTTGCAGAATACAATGGTGCTTACAAGGCATCTAAAGGCATGCTGGATGAGTTTGGTCCTGATCGGGTTATAGATACACCTATTTCGGAGCTTGGCTTTGCAGGGGTAGGAGTAGGATCTGCCATGAATGGAAACAGGCCCATTATTGAATTCATGACGTTTAATTTTGCGCTGGTGGGGATAGATCAAATAATCAATAACGCTGCGAAAATCAGGCAAATGTCGGGAGGTCAATTCAGTTGCCCAATTGTTTTTCGGGGACCTACGGCTTCCGCTGGGCAATTGGCAGCTACGCATTCCCAGGCTTTTGAAAGCTGGTACGCGAACTGTCCTGGTCTTAAGGTTGTAGTGCCTTCCAATCCAAATGATGCAAAGGGGTTACTGAAATCGGCAATACGAGACGATGACCCTGTTATTTTTATGGAGTCCGAACAGATGTATGGGGATAAAGGAGAAGTGCCGGAGGGTGAATATACCATTCCGTTAGGAGTGGCTGATATTAGAAGGGAAGGAACTGATGTAACTATAGTTTCGTTTGGAAAAATCATAAAGGAAGCGGATAAAGCCGCCGATGAACTTGCTAAAGAGAATATCAGCTGTGAAATCATCGATTTGAGAACGGTTAAGCCCATGGATTCCGAAGCCATTTTTAAATCTGTGAAAAAAACCAATAGATTGGTCGTACTTGAAGAGGCCTGGCCTTTTGGCAATGTGGCCACGGAGATTACCTATCAAGTGCAGTCCAACATTTTTGATTACTTGGACGCCCCAATTGTAAAAATTAATACTGCAGATACTCCGGCACCATACTCACCAGTTTTGTTGGAAGAATGGATACCCAATCACCAGGACGTCATCGAGGCCGTTAAAAAAGTGTTATATAAATAAGGTAAACCATAATGTAAAGGTATATTAGCTTCTCCGACCAAAGGCCGGCGAAGCTTTTTTATTGGTACGCTATTTGCTTACGGAACAGTTGAGAATACTTCACTGCATGAAAAAAAACCTTTTCCTACTACTCTTTCTTTTTTCCTTTGTCGTTATTTCACAAACCAAAGTCGGGGGTGTTGTCCTAGACGATTCCGGAAAACCTGTAGCATTTGCCAATGTGCTGTTCAAGAACTCTTCCGAAGGAACCATTACCAATGACAATGGTCGTTTTTATATGGAGTCCGATAATGATCATGATGTTTTAATTGTATCCTTTATCGGGTATGACACACAGGAGATTCCTTTGACTTCTAAGGTCAGTTACAATATGGAAGTTGTTTTAAAGGAATCCACGGAACAATTGGATGAGGTAGTGGTGTATTCCGGGAAACAGTCAAAAAAGAACAATCCCGCCGTAGAGATACTGAAAAAGATTTGGGCCAAGAAACGGGAAAATGGTGTTCGAAAATTCAAGCAATACCAATATGATAAATACGAAAAGGTAGAATTTGACCTCAACACCATAGACAGTACCCTTATGCAAAGCAAGATTTTTAGAGGGTTGGAATTTGTTTTTAAGGATTTGGATACCTCCCGCATTACAGGTAAGACCTATCTTCCTATTTTTTTGAACGAAACATTTTCCAAGGTCCATGGTGATAATCTATTGGACGAAGAAAAGGAAGTGGTCCTGGGAAATAAAAATTCGGGCTTTGATAACAATCAGGCCATCATCGCATTTGTAAAGGATCTCTATCAGAACTATGATATTTACGACAATTACCTAAAGTTCTTTGATAAGAGCTTCACCAGTCCTCTATCAAGAACAGGTGTGGACACTTATAACTATGTCCTTCGGGATAGTGCCTTTATAGAAGATAAATGGTGTTACAATATTGTATACTATCCCAGAAGGAAGAACGAGCTTACCTTTAAGGGAGATTTTTGGGTAAACGATTCTACCTATGCCATAAAAAATATAAATCTGGAGGTCACCAAAAGCGCCAATATCAATTGGGTAAAGGAAATCTACATTGAACAGGATTTTGATGTTGTAAACGATTCCGTATTCTTATTAAAACGGGATTATATGCTAAGTGATTTTAGTTTTCAGAAAAAAGAGGAATCCCGTGGAATTTATGGAAAGCGAACGACGGTTTACGACAATTATGTATTTGATATTTCAAAGCCAAAGAGTTTTTACAGAGCTGAGGGCAATCCTTTTGACCCACAAATTTTGGACCGCGACAGTGTATTTTGGAAAAATAGCAGGCTAGAGGCCCTTAATAAGGATGAAAAAGGCATTTATCAACTATTGGACACCTTGAAAACGGTTCCCAAGTTTAAGACCTACTATAATCTGGTGAGTGTATTGGGATCTGGATATATCGAAATTGATAAATGGAATCTTGATATTGGGGATGTATACAGCATTTTTGGTTTTAACGATGCGGAAGGTTTTAGATTAAGGGGAGGTGCGCGTACCTATTTTGGTCAGAACGACCCATGGCGCTTGGAAGGATATATGGCCTATGGTTTCTCGGACAAAAAAGTAAAGCACGGATTCTCGGCCAAGTTTTTATTGGACAAGAAAAGTAGGTTGATAATTTCGGGCGGAAATAGAAGGGATATTGAACAACTGGGCATCAGTCTTACCTCCACCAACGATGTATTGGGCAGAAGCGTGGCATCGTCCGCTATTTTTACGGTAGGTGCCAACGACAGGTTAACGAATATTAATCTGAGTACGTTTAATCTGGAAATAGAACCTTTGACCAATTTTAGGATACGCCTAGGCAGTTCTTTCCGAACATTGAGCTCGGCATTGCCGGACGCCTTTAGTTTGGAATACGTGGATATCGAATCCCCAACAGGAATTTCATCGGAAATCAAACAGTTTGATTTGAGCACCTTGCTTATTTACACTCCGGGGAAAAGAACCATAGGTTATGGGGTGGAACGTAAGGACATCAACGATAACTATAGCACTTTGCTCCTGAACTATACTCGAGGAATCGATGGTTTTTTGGAGAGCGATTTCAATTATAGTAAAATTCAATTTTCGTATACCCAGCCTTGGCAATTGGGAGGGTTTGGAAGATTGTTCAGTACTATTGAAATAGGGAAGACATTTGGAGAGGTTCCCTTGGGATTGCTAAACGTTGTACCCGGTAATCAAACTTTGTTCTCCATATATAATACTTTTCCCAATTTGGATTTTTATGAATTTGTGACCGATACCTATGCATCGGTTCATTTGGAGCATAATTTTAATGGACGCTTGTTTTCTAGAATACCCTTGTTACGAAAATGGAACCTAAGGGAGATTGTGGGCTTACGCGGAGTCTGGGGAGAGCTGTCCGATGAAAATATAGCCCTTAGCGCCCCGACGAATATCCCATTACGGGCGCCCAGCGAAAAAATATACTATGAGTATTCCGTAGGAATAGGGAATATCTTTAAGATTTTTAGGATCGATTTTAATTTTCGAGGAAATTATTTGGACAGTCCCAATGCACGACCTTTTAGCGTTACCGGGACTTTTGGGTTTAATTTCTAAAATTCCTTTGATCTTTAACACTCCCAGAGGAAATCCATTTGCTTAATTTTGTAAGTCTAAAACTAATATTGTTATGAAAGCCGAAGAAGTATCTTCTTTTGATGTATTGATTGAAATTCCCAAGGGAAGCCGCAACAAATATGAATATGATTTTGAGCTTAAAAAAATCCGATATGACAGAATGATATTTTCCTCAATGATGTATCCTGCGGATTATGGCTTCATACCAGAAACCTTGGCTTTGGACGGGGATCCCTTGGATGTCCTGGTTTTGGTTACAGAACCTACTTTTCCAGGATGTGTGATGGAGGTCAAACCCATTGGTGTATTCCATATGGCCGATGAAAAGGGCCCTGATGAAAAAGTTATTTGTGTTCCCATTTCCGATCCCATTGGGAACAAAACCAAAGACTTGAGCGACTTAAATCCCCACTTAATAAAGGAAATTGAACATTTTTTTAAGGTCTATAAAGATTTAGAGAAGAAAAAAGTAGATGTAGGCGGTTGGGGTAATGTGGATCAAGCTAAGGACATCGTGGCCAAATGCATCAACAGATTTACAAAAAGTGATGTTCCTACCAAGGAGGTCAGCATTAAATGAAAACTACACTTTATAACTCCTTAAATAATAGCAATATCCGTTAGAAGATATTGCTTTTTTATTCTGTTCTATTTTACTACTTTTGCCCCCGTTCTAAAAAATTATAAACAACTAAACAAGATGGAATTAATCGTAAAGTTTTTGCCTGTTTTTGGCGTGTTGGCCTTATTATTTGTGTTTATTAAAAATATGTGGGTCTCCAAACAAGAGGTTGGCGACGCCAAAATGGCACGAATCGCTAAAAATATAGCGGATGGAGCTATGTCATTCCTTAAGGCTGAATACAAAATTCTTGCGATTTTTGTAGCTGCGGTCGCCGTACTTCTTTTCTTTAAGGGAAGCAGTGAGGAAGGTTCTAATGGAATGGTCGCCATTTCCTTTATAGTTGGTGCCATCTGTTCCGCTTTAGCGGGATTCATAGGGATGCGAGTCGCAACAAAAGCAAATGTAAGAACTACACAGGCCGCCCGAACTTCGTTGGGGAAGGCCCTTGAGGTTGCTTTTGCCGGTGGAGCCGTTATGGGATTGGGAGTTGTAGGTTTGGGTGTTCTGGGTCTAAGTGCCCTTTTTATGGCTTATAGTGGACAAGGATGGGAGATCGGTGAAGTTCTGAACGTACTTTCGGGGTTCTCCTTGGGAGCGTCCTCAATTGCCCTGTTTGCTCGTGTAGGCGGAGGTATTTATACAAAGGCCGCCGATGTTGGCGCTGATTTGGTAGGAAAAGTTGAAGCCGGAATTCCAGAAGATCATCCTCTTAATCCGGCTACTATTGCGGATAATGTAGGTGATAACGTAGGTGATGTTGCGGGTATGGGAGCTGACCTTTTTGAATCATATGTAGGTTCAATTATCGGTACTATGGTATTGGGTGCGGCATTTACCCAAATTCCGGCGTTTGCTGGTGCTTTTGACGGTTTGGGCGCTGTTTATCTTCCATTGGTTTTGGCAGCGGTAGGAATCATAATGTCCATTATTGGTACTTTCTTTGTCAAGGTAAAGGACGGAGGAAATCCGCAGACGGCTTTGAACATAGGGGAATTTGGCTCTGCTGGTCTTATGTTGGTAGCTTCTTATTTTATTATTACACAAATGCTTCCCGAAAGTTGGACTTTTGGAGGAAGTGAATATACATCGATGGGTGTTTTCTTGGCAGTCCTTGCAGGATTAATTGCTGGCCTTGCCGTAGGGAAGGTCACGGAATATTACACCGGGACTGGAACAAAACCGGTTAATGCTATTGTAAGACAATCCGAGACTGGGGCGGCCACCAATATAATTTCTGGCTTGGGCGTAGGGATGATGTCCACAATGTTCCCTATTTTGTTGATTGCCGGTGCTATTTTGGTATCACATCATTTTGCGGGTTTATATGGTATTGCCATAGCCGCGGTTGGGATGTTGGCCAATACGGGAATCCAGTTGGCCGTTGACGCTTATGGGCCAATTTCCGATAATGCAGGTGGAATAGCAGAAATGGCCGAATTGCCAGGGGAGGTCCGTGAACGTACAGATAAGTTGGATGCTGTTGGAAATACTACAGCTGCCATAGGTAAGGGTTTTGCCATTGCATCAGCTGCGTTGACGGCACTAGCGCTGTTCGCGGCCTTTATGCAAACAGCCAACGTAACGGCCATTGATGTTTCAAAGCCTACGGTAATGGCAGGCCTCCTAGTAGGAGGAATGCTTCCTTTTGTATTCTCGGCCCTTTCCATGAATGCGGTCGGTCGCGCCGCCATGGCGATGATAGAAGAGGTACGTCGTCAGTTTAGGGATATTCCTCAATTAAAGGCAGCCTTGGAAGTAATGCGCGCCGTGAATTCCGATATGTCCAAAGCTACTCCGGAGCAACGTGCTATTTTCGATAAGGCCGATGGCCTTGCCGAATATGAAAAGTGTGTCGCTATTTCTACGACAGCTTCCATTAAGGAAATGGTATTACCAGGTCTTTTGGCTATAGCTGTTCCCGTTGCTGTTGGATTTATTGGCGGAGCGGAAATGTTGGGTGGCCTTTTAGCAGGAGTAACCACGGCCGGGGTATTGATGGCGATTTTTCAATCCAACGCCGGTGGTGCTTGGGATAACGCCAAAAAAATGATCGAAGAGCAAGGACGTAAGGGGACCGACGCCCACAAAGCAGCTGTTGTCGGAGATACGGTCGGTGACCCTTTTAAGGATACTTCAGGACCGTCTTTGAACATTCTTTTGAAGTTAATGTCCGTTGTGGCCTTGGTCATTGCACCAAGTATTGCACTCAATGTTAGTGGAATGGCGGCCCAGACGGATACCAAGGAAATAAAATTGGAAATGAGCGCAGAACGTGCGGATTTAGCGGAAGCAACCATTGCCTATACTACTGTGGTAAATGGCGAAAAGGTTACTGAGGAAAAAGCATTTACAGGAACTCAGGCCGAGGTAGAAGCCCAATTGGAAGATTTGGAAAATGGAACTGTCGAATCAGATGGGAAAAGCACCAAGATTACGGTTGAAAAGGTAGACGCAGAGAAATAACACTTACCCCATATTAAAACAAAAAGGGCAAACCTTAACGGTTTGCCCTTTTTGTTGGCTACTATTGCAATTTAAAAGTAATAGGAATACTAAAAGGCACTCTTACTGCTCTTCCAGCTTGTTTTCCAGGGGTCATCTTTGGCAATTTATCAATAATTCGTGTGGCTTCCATGCCTAAGTTTTTATCCGGACTTCTCGCAATTTTTACTTCTCCTATACTTCCATCTTTTTGAATAACAAAGTTCATATATACCTTTCCTTGTACTCCCATTTCTTGGGAGATTTCAGGATATCGAAAAGTCTTTCTAACATGTTTTAGAATCATTCTATTAAAGCATGCTCTTTTGTCTTTTTCTTGTTCGCAACCTGGAAAGATGGGAACAACTTCGACGACTGATATGGGAATGGGAATATCCTCTTCTATTTCTTCATACGGCACATCTTTGACTTCAATGATTTCTTTATATTCATTGCTTTCTGTTGACTCGATGATGATATCTTCAATTGGTTTATCATTTTTGACAATCTCTATAATATCTGGAGTCACAGCGGTTGGAGGGGGTGGAGGTGTAAAGTGTATCGTTAAGGGTACTTCTTCCATAAGTTCATCTTCTATGTTCATTGCTTCCAAGCCATAGTCAATTTTATCATAACTCTTCCATTCCAAAGCTATGTAGGTTAATAATAAAATTAGGGTGAGACCGGCTACAAAATACATTGCCCTGTCTTTGTTTAAATCAATTTTTGGGTTCTTTTTTGGCTTCATCATATTCCATTTTAAGTTTCCCTAAATCTACTTCCCTGACATTACCTTTAAAAGGACCAATGCGTGAAAGCTACCTTTGATCGAGTGAAATGAACTTTTGTTTCCAGACTTTGTAAGAATTCAATCCCAGAGAATAGTGCTCATCCCTCATATTTGCTTGTGAATAAGTTTTAAGCCGAACGGATATTACTTATTTTTGAGCTATGGTCCCGTTCATAAAAAAGGACAAGCTTCAGATTATCACCTTCCAGACCTATGGTACTAACGAGCATCTATACACAAGGGGCAGGGCGTTGGAAGATGAGGAAATAGATCTTTCTGAAAAAGGATTCCTAAGCCTATTGTGGAACACTTACAAGCGCTTTGAGACTGATGAAATCCGTAATACGTCAATGACCATAACGCTTACTGATAAAAGAATAATTAGTGGAAGGACAGATAATGAGGGCTATTACCTTATTGACGAAACCTTGGAAAATTTAAGACATTTGGCCAATGATGAGGGGTGGCTCAGCTATAGGATATCCTATTCCGATACTGACCTGAAAAGAGAAATATTGCATCAGAACCAGTTTCCGGGGGAAATGTTGATTCCTTCCAAAAATGCTGATTTTGGGGTTGTCAGTGATATTGATGATACCATTCTTCACACAGGTGTGGTTTCATCTTTAAAATGGCGTGTTGTTTTGAATACAGTTTTTAGGAATGCCATCCATAGAAAGCCTCTGGAAGGTGCTGCCGGCTTTTATCATCTTCTACATCGGGGAGAATCGGGAAAAAACGCGAATCCTATTTTTTATGTGAGCCATAGTCCATGGAATTTGTACAGGTACTTGGAATTATTTCTTAGGGCCAACAATTTTCCCAAGGGCCCAATTATTTTACGAAGGATGTCCAGTTTTGGTTATCGGAAATCGAAATCCCGTATGCCCCAAAAGCAAAAAGAGATTACAAATATTCTTGAGACATATCCGAATCTTAGATTTATCTTAATTGGTGATAGCGGTGAGCGTGATGCTGATATCTATATTAATATCGCCCAGAGCTATCCTAACCGTATTATGGCTATCTACCTTCAAAGTGTACCCGATAAAAAGAGAATGCAACGTATTGGCGAATTACTTGAAAATTACAAGGATACACCCGCACTTGTAGTCCGTAAAAGTGAGGAGGCCGTGACGCACGCGCGTCAGAAAGGATTCATTAAATAATGAACTCTAGAACAATCCGTTGATTTCCGCATCAATTTTATTGATTACGTGTCCTAGATCTTCTGGATTATCCACAAAATTAAGCTGGTCAACATTAATAATAAGTAGGTTTCCCTTCTCATAGCCATGTACCCAAGCCTCGTATCTTTCATTGAGTCTGCTGAGGTAGTCAATGGAAATTGAGTTTTCATATTCACGTCCGCGTTTGTGTATCTGTTCTACCAAATTAGGAATGGAGCTACGGAGGTAAATAAGGAGCTCTGGGGGCTGCACTAAGCTTTCCATCAACTCGAAAAGACTCTGATAATTGGTGAAATCGCGATTTGTCATCAAGCCCATTGCGTGTAGGTTGGGTGCAAAAATATAAGCATCCTCATAAATGGTACGGTCTTGGATTACTTTTTTGCCACTTTCCCTGATTTTTAAAATTTGCCTATACCTGTGGTTTAGGAAATAAATTTGGAGGTTGAAGCTCCATCTTTCCATTTGGGTGTAAAAATCGTCCAGATAGGGATTGTCCACTACATCTTCAAAATGGGCTTCCCATTTGTAGTGTTTGGCTAATAATTTGGTTAAGGTAGTCTTTCCGGCACCTATGTTTCCTGCTACTGCAATGTGCATTTAGATCGCGATTTCGGTTAGGCTTTTTAAAGGGTAACGCCTCACAATATACAAAGTATAAAAGGTTTGAAAAAGAAATCGTTGTTGAAATGCCCTTTGAAATTAACAACCCAATTGGTGCCGTTGTTTCATATTAAGCTTACAACTTGCAGTTTAACGTTTTTTTTTGCAATTCCTTAGTCGATTGTCATTCGGACAAAACAATTTTACTATTTTCGCATTCGCAAACAATGAGGAAAGATTTGACTGATTGCAACCTCCAGATCCTAAACTTGTTTTAGGGGTAAAAATGCTAAAACAGAAAAATACCTTAGTATAGGTTTTTATGTCTTCTGGCATGGTTACAATCATCTCTCCTCTTACTTAAGATTATATACATGTCATATTTATTTACTTCGGAGTCCGTTAGTGAAGGGCACCCCGATAAGGTTGCGGATCAAATTAGTGATGCATTGTTGGATAATTTTTTGGCTTTTGATCCAGAAAGCAAGGTAGCTTGTGAAACTTTGGTCACCACAGGCCAAGTAGTTTTGGCGGGAGAAGTTAAAAGTCATACTTATTTGGACGTGCAGAATATTGCACGAGAGGTTATCAATACAATTGGTTATACCAAAGGAGAATACCAATTTAGTGGGGATTCATGTGGAGTAATTTCCCTTATTCATGAACAATCACAGGATATTAATCAAGGTGTTGATAGGGAGACAAAGGAAGAGCAGGGTGCGGGGGATCAAGGAATGATGTTTGGCTATGCAACCAAGGAAACTGAAAACTATATGCCCCTTGCATTGGACATTTCTCATAAAATATTGCAAGTGCTGGCTGATTTCAGAAGGGAAGGTAAAGAGATTTCCTATTTACGCCCGGATGCTAAAGCACAGGTGACTATTGAATATTCGGATGAAAATGTACCACAACGGATAGATACCATTGTTGTTTCCACGCAACATGACGCTTTTGATGGAGATGATGATAAAATGTTAGCGAAAATAAAGGAGGATATCATCCAAATTGTAATACCGGAGGTAAAAGGTCAATTACCAAAGGAAATACAGACACTGTTCGATGGACAAATACAATATCACATAAACCCGACCGGAAAGTTTGTCATTGGAGGACCACATGGTGACACTGGATTAACGGGAAGAAAGATTATTGTGGATACCTATGGTGGAAAAGGCGCCCATGGAGGTGGTGCATTTAGTGGTAAAGACCCTAGCAAAGTGGATCGAAGTGCAGCCTATGCCGCTAGACATGCCGCAAAGAACTTGGTGGCTGCCGGTGTTGCGGATGAAATTTTGGTACAAGTAAGCTATGCCATTGGGGTAGTAGAACCTACCTCAATATTCGTGGAAACCTATGGCACCGCCAACATTGATTTAACGGACGGGGAAATCGCGGAAAAAGTATCCCATTTGTTTGACATGCGTCCATTTGCCATAGAGGATAGGCTAAAGCTAAGGAACCCGATTTATTTGGAATCCGCAGCCTATGGGCATATGGGTAAACAGCCTAAAACGGTAACCAAAATCTTCGAATCGCCCTATAGTGGTAGGGTAGAAAAGGAGGTAGAACTGTTTACATGGGAAAAATTGGATAAGATTGAAGAGATAAAATTGGCTTTCGATTTATAATTTTTATTTAAATATTAGGAAAATCCAAACGTCCCTCCTTATATTTGTGTTTCAAAAGTTCAAACACGTATTGAAAAGTTATCAAGAAAGGTGGAGGGAATAGACCCTTTGAAGCCTTAGCAACCCTTTGTTCCCCAAATACTATTCGCAACAAAGAAGGTGCTAAATTCTACCTGTGCAGAACATGTTTCGGCATCTTGGCAGATAACTCGAATAATTACTTCCGTAATTTTTCTTTCTTCTTAACTCTTTGATGGCATCCAATTGCAAAATTGGCAATGGATTTTAGTGTTGTAATTTGACCTAATAATAACTAAAAAAATTAAAATCATGAGCGATCAAAAGTTTTCGACCAATGCATTACATGCTGGACATGACACAACAATTAACGGCGGTACAAGGGCTGTTCCCATTTATCAGAGTACAGCCTACGTATTCAATGATTCCGACCATGCGGCAAATCTTTTTGGCTTGGCGGAATTTGGAAATATTTATACAAGGATAAATAATCCGACCAATGATATTTTGGAGCAACGTCTAGCAGCTTTGGAAGGTGGTGTGGCGGGTTTGGTAACGGCTTCGGGTACGGCAGCTATTGCCAATACGCTTCTCGTGTTGTTGAAAACCGGAAATCATATTGTGGCTTCCAACAGTTTATACGGAGGTACCTATAACCTTTTAAGCGTTACCTTGCCCCGATTGGGAATAACAACAACCTTCGTTGATCCCTCGGACCCCACTAACTTTGGGAAAGCAATACAAGATAATACAAGGGCCATTTTTGTGGAATCACTTGGAAACCCAAAATTGGACGTGTTGGATCTAAAGGCAATTTCTGCTGAAGCAAAGAAAGCCAAAATCCCTTTTATTGTTGATAATACCGTGGCGACTCCGGCATTATTGAAACCTATTGAACACGGAGCAAATATCGTAATCCATTCATTGACAAAATATATAAACGGAAACGGAACGGCCCTGGGCGGTGCAATTATCGACGCCGGGACATTTGATTGGGCCAATGGAAATTTTCCGGAATTTACGGAACCTTCCGCGGGATATCACGGTTTAATTTATCATGATGCCGTTGGCCCTATAGCATTCATTATCAAGGCTAGAATAGAGGGATTGCGTGATTATGGTGGGGCATTAAGCCCATTTAATGCCTTTCAGATTCTTCAAGGGCTGGAAACCTTATCGGTTCGAATGAAACAACATAGTGAAAATGCCTTGGCTTTGGCCCAATGGTTAGAGGATAGAAAAGAAGTGAGTTGGGTAAATTATCCTGGACTTAAATCGAGCAAGTATAATTCCTTGGCCGAGGAATATCTTCCCAAGGGCAAAAGTGGAATCCTAACTTTTGGAGTAAAGGGGGGATTCGAATCGGCCAAAAAAGTTGTTGATGAAACAAAATTGTTCTCCCTATTGGCCAATATCGGGGATACAAAGTCCCTCATTATCCATCCGGCCAGTACAACCCATCAACAGCTGGATGATACTGCACAAGAATCTACCGGAGTTACCAAGGATTTGATTCGATTGTCCGTTGGATTAGAAGATTTGGATGATTTAAAAGCAGATTTGGAACAGGCCTTTACGGCTATTGATGAATCGGTCTTAGCTTAAATATTGAACGGATTGTAGCATCTTCCTGATAAAATGGAAGGTGCTACAATTTATTGGGACTGAGGTTCCTAAATTTCTAAAATGGATACCCAAATAGTAACTACCAGATCTCCTATGCTAAAGCATTTAAAGTTAAATACATTCACTACCCTCAGCGGTGTCTCCCAGGAGATTCAACTATCCTATCAGGTGTTTGGAAAGCCATTGCACGAGGCACCGGTTGTTTTGGTCAACCATGCACTTACGGGCAATTCCAATGTAACCGGCGATGGTGGTTGGTGGTCCGCTCTTATAGGGGAAGGAAAATGTATTGACACGCTCACCTATACCATACTTTCATTCAACATTCCGGGAAACGGTTATGACGGATTTGTAATTGACAATTACAAGGACTTCGTGGCTGGGGATGTTGCCCAAATGTTCCTAATGGGCCTTGAGCAGCTCAAAATAAAGAAACTGTATGCAATTATCGGTGGTTCATTGGGTGGCGGTATCGCTTGGGAAATGGCTGCCATAGACCCTAGCATTACTGAGCATCTAATCCCTGTTGCTTCCGATTGGAAATCTACGGACTGGCTTATTGCCAATTGCCAGATTCAAGAGCAGTTTTTGGTGAACTCCAAGCAACCCGTGCATGACGCACGTATGCACGCTATGCTTTGCTACCGTACTCCAGAGTCCTTCAAAGAGCGGTTTCAACGAAGTACGAATGAAGAGCTTCAGGTCTTTAATGTGGAGAGCTGGTTAATGCACCACGGAAAAAAACTACAGGAACGATTTCAATTATCGGCCTATAAGTTGATGAACCAGTTGTTGAAGACCATAGATATTACCCGTAACGATGAGAAGGCCTTCAAAGAATTGGAGAACAGTGAGACCAACATCCATATCATCGGGGTGGATTCCGATCTGTTCTTTACGGCCAAGGAGAATAAGGAGACGTTTAAGCGTTTGGCCCAGGCTAATAGTAATGTTACCTATGGAGAAGTACAATCGCTTCACGGACATGATGCTTTTTTGATAGAGTTCGAACAGATGCAAAAACTGCTCCATGGAATCTTTAGCAAGAATGGCAAATCAAAAAAAATCAAAATCCTCAAGTTTGGCGGTAAGTCCCTGAGTAATGGTGAAGGTTTGGGACGTGTATTGGAAATTATCTCCTCTAAAGTAAAAGCCGGTGAAAACGTCGCCGTGGTACTCTCCGCAAGGGAAAAAGCCACGGATCAATTAGAAACTATTTTGGAGAAGGCTGCCAACAATATAGATTACCATAAGGATTTTGAAGCTTTTGAGAAATACCAAAAACACACATTTGCCAATGTAAATTTATCCTCTGAATTTAAGGAATTGGCCAAATTGTTCGAAGGAGTTTCACTTCTGGGGGACTATAGTGCCAAAATTAAAGATGAGGTATTGGCGTATGGAGAATTAATATCCGCCAAATTGATAACTAAGTTGCTCATTGGCAAGGGAGTGGATGCACAATTGCTTGATTCCAGATCTTTAATAAAGACAGATGACACCTTTGGTGACGCTAAATTATTGGAAGATGTCTCAAGGGAAAACGTGCTTCTTCGGTTTTCTGAATTGGATTACGGGAGTGTACCTATTATTACAGGTTTTATCGCATCAACTGTTGATGGCGAGACTACCACTTTAGGAAGGAACGGAAGTAATTATACCGCTGCATTGCTTGCCAATTTTTTGGATGCGGAGGAACTTCAGAATTATACACATGTTGACGGAATTTTTACCGCCAACCCGGATTTGGTTCCGGAAGCCAGACGAATTGCCAACCTTTCCTATTCCGAGGCCAATGAATTGGCCAATTTTGGAGCTACAATTTTGCACGCCAAAACTATTATTCCATTAATTGAAAAAAATATCCCGCTACGTATTCTCAATACGTACAACGATGATAATGAGGGAACGCTGATCAGTGCCAAATCTAGCAAGGAAGGGATTAAATCGCTTTCCGTAATAGAGGATGTTTCACTTATCAATTTAGAAGGTAGGGGTCTTTTGGGAAAAATAGGGATAGATGCACGTATCTTCAAAACCTTGGAACAGCATAATGTTAATGTAAGTATCATTTCCCAGGGATCTTCAGAAAGAGGTATTGGTCTAGTGGTTAAAAGGAATAAGGCGCAAAGGGCCAAGAAGGCTTTGGATGAAGAGTTCAAGAGCGATTACAAGTCCAAGGATATCAATACGATTACCGTGGTTGATGATGTTTCCGTTGTCTCCATTGTGGGGCAGGATCTAAGTACATTCCACAAGCCTTACAATGCACTGATAAAAAACCAAATTGTCCCGCTTCTGTTCAACAATACTGTTTCTGGAAAGAATGTAAGCCTGGTTGTGAAAAAACAGGACTTGAACAAAGCCCTAAATGTAATGCATGGTCAAGTTTTTGGAATCAGTAAAAAAGTTAATCTGGCCATTTTTGGACATGGCAATGTCGGGGGAACCTTGATCGATCAGATTCTGAAATCTGCCAAAAAAATCGAGGAACGAAAAGGGATTGATTTAAATGTCTTTGCCGTAGCCAATTCCAGAAAGATTCTATTAAGCAAAAGTGGTACGCCAAAAAATTGGAAGACAACAGTTAAGGAAAAAGGTCAAAAATATGTACTGTCCGATGTTTTCGAATTCGCCAAAAAAAACCATTTAGAAAATTTGATTGCTATTGACAATACGGCAAGTGAGGATTTTGTAGCGAATTATTTCGATTTTGTGGACAATGGATTCGATTTGGTTTCATCCAACAAAATAGCAAATACGCTCGGATTCGATTATTATCAATTGTTGCGTGAAGAACTGGATAAAAATCAAAAACAGTATTTATATGAGACCAATGTAGGTGCCGGCCTCCCGCTCATTGACACCATAAAATTACTGCACTTATCCGGGGAAAACATTACCAGGATCAAAGGAGTTTTTTCGGGTTCCTTGAGTTATATTTTTAATACATTTTCTGATGTTAAAGCCCCATTTTCGAAAATCCTAAAAGACGCCATTCATAAGGGCTTTACTGAACCTGATCCAAGGGAGGACCTTTCAGGCAACGATGTTGGTAGAAAACTCCTGATTTTGGCACGGGAACTGGAATTGAGCAATGAGTTCTCGGATATCAAGATCCAAAATCTAATTCCTACGGTATTGCAAAAAGGAACTGTAGAAGAGTTTCTAAAGAATTTGGATGTGTTGGATGATAAATTCAATGAAATAAAGAAAAATCAGAAACCAGGCCACGTACTTCGTTATGTTGGGGATTTGCACGGAGACTTGCAGAAAGAAAAAGGCATTTTGGATGTAAAACTGATTTCCGTTCCCAAGGAGAGCGCCCTGGGCCAGGTTAAAGGTTCCGATTCCATCATAGAAATCTATACGGAGTCCTATGGGAAACACCCGCTGGTGATACAAGGTGCCGGAGCTGGTGCCGCGGTTACGGCAAGGGGGGTTTTTGGAGATATTTTGCGCATTGCCGAAAAAGGATGAACCAATGAATGAGAGTTGCTAAAATGAAGGGAAAAAAATTTGAGACCACTGCTATCCGAACACAGATAGAGCGTTCACAATTTCTGGAGCATTCCAATCCTATATACTTGACCTCAAGTTTTGTTTTTGAGGATGCAGAGGACATGAGGGCCTCCTTTGCGGAGGAAAAGGATAGGAATATCTACTCTAGATATTCCAATCCAAATTCATCGGAGTTTATAGATAAAGTATGCCAGATGGAAGGGGCCGAGGACGGTTTTGCTTTTGCATCCGGTATGGCAGCCGTCTTTTCTACTTTTGCCGCTTTGCTGAATAGTGGAGACCATATTCTTTCTGCTCGAAGTATTTTTGGATCAACCCATTCCCTCTTCACTAATTTTTTCCCAAGATGGAACATAGACCATAGCTATTTCAAGTTTGATGAATTGGATCAGGTTGAAAAATTGATTACCCCAAGGACTAAACTGATATATGCCGAATCACCGACGAATCCAGGGGTGGATATTTTGGATTTGGAAGTATTGGGGGATATTGCCAAAAAACATAATCTCATATTTGTTATAGATAATTGCTTTGCTACACCTTATTTACAGCGCCCCATTCAATTTGGGGCGGATTTGGTCATTCATTCCGGCACCAAACTTATGGACGGTCAGGGAAGGGTGATGGCCGGGATAACGGTTGGAAAAAAGGAATTTATAGATAGGATTTATCAATTCTCAAGAATAACCGGTCCGGCCCTTTCCCCTTTCAATGCGTGGGTATTGTCTAAAAGTTTGGAAACCTTGGCGGTAAGGGTAGATCGGCATTGTTCCAATGCATTGCAACTAGCGGAATTTTTGGAAGGACACGAAAAAGTGAATTGGGTGAAGTATCCCTTTCTAAAATCGCATCCTAATCATGAATTGGCAAAAAAGCAGATGAAAGCAGGGGGGTGTGTTGTGGCCTTTGAAGTTAATGGAGGATTAAGAGCAGGTCGAAAGTTTTTTGATGCTATTGAATTACTATCGTTGTCCGCTAATCTGGGAGATTCTAGAAGTATAATTACCCATCCAGCTTCTACCACCCATAGCAAACTCTCTAGTGAAGAGCGATTGGAAACAGGGATTACGGATGGTATGGTCCGAATATCCGTTGGATTGGAGCACATAGACGATATCATTTCCGATATTGATCAAGCATTGGGATAAAACTAAGGATAAATTGACTTCTTCTTTGGCCTTAACCCAGTTAGACCCAGGAAATTCCAAAATGTTAATTTTCCCTATCTTCGTACAATGCTCTCCAAAAAAACCAAATACGGACTAAAAGCATTGGCATATTTGGCATCCCAACGGGACAATAATCCGGTTCAGATTGCCGAAATAGCGAAACAGGAGAACATTTCACAGAAGTTTTTGGAAAGTATTTTGCTCACTTTGCGAAAGACAGGGTTTTTGGGTTCTAAAAAAGGCAAAGGAGGAGGTTATTATTTGATTAAAAAGCCTTCTGAAATTCTGATGACCGATGTAATGCGAATTCTAGAAGGCCCCATTGCCATGGTTCCTTGTGTTAGCCTTAATTTTTATGAAAAATGTTCGGATTGCCCGGATGAGAATGCTTGCTCTGTAAATAAACTGATGTTGCAGGTAAGGGATGCCAATCTGGAAGTATACCGAAACAATACCCTTGCAGATATTCTTTTAGAATAAAGGAAAACCAGTATCTCTTCATTTTAAATTCTCAAAACTTCCATAAAATGATCTGAATATCTTCAATATATGAAGTAAATAACAAATAATCTACTAAATCGATAGGGTAAAAGTAATATTTAGCAACTTTTAACGTCTTAGTTAAGGAAATAATCTTATTTTTGAATTCCTATTAAATCACTAGACTAATTCGAAAACAGTTTTTTTCATGATTGCAGATCAATTGATATTAGATAAAAAGTCCACCAAAAGCAACTATAAGGAGGACAAAAAATCGGAGAAACCGATTCGAAGTATTGCAAAGGCTATAAGTTGGCGTGTGATTGGTACTTTAGATACCCTTTTGGTCTCATACCTGTTCACAGGAAAGGTAGTATTGGCGGCATCTATTGCCTCTATTGACTTTGTGACCAAAATGTTTTTGTACTTTTTTCATGAAAGGATTTGGAACCGGATCGGTTGGGGTAAGTAATTTTAAAGAATTATGGCTTTTACGCAACAACAAATAAAGAATCTTAATGTGCAATTTAAAGGCATTCCCCCAGAAGAAATTATTTCCTGGGCCATTAAAAATGCCGAGAGGCCAGTGGTGACCACCAATTTTCGTCCTTATGAAGTTGCCATTCTTAATGCCGTTTCCGAGGTAAAGGATAACATTCCCGTAATCTGGTGCGATACTGGGTATAACACGCCAAATACCTATAAACATGCGGTGGAATTGATAGATAGACTTAAACTTCATATTGATTTATACGTTCCAAAACAGACTTCGGCACATCGGGACGTTATTATGGGAATTCCTCAAATAGACGATCCAAAACACCATGAATTCACCGAGCAAGTAAAATTGGAACCTTTCCGCAGGGCTATGGAGGCACATAAACCTGATGTGTGGTTTACGAATTTGAGAAAGGGACAAACGGCACTTAGGGATAGTCTGGATATTCTAAGTTTAAGTAAGGACGGGGTCTTGAAGGTCAGTCCCTTTCATTATTGGAGCGATACCCAACTAGATGCCTATTTGGAGGAAAGAAATTTACCCAACGAACATAAATATTTTGATCCTACCAAGGTTTTGGAAAACCGAGAATGTGGATTGCATACCTAACTAAAATATGTAAATGCTACCTCTGTCACAATCAAGAGGTCTCTAAAAAAAATAATTTGGAAACAGTACTAGAAGAAATACAATCTACGGGAACATTTGAGAATGGGGATAGGCCCAATGCAAATGCCCTGGAACATGAGGCCATATACATTATGCGGGAAGTGGCCGCCCAATTTGAACGCCCCGTATTGTTGTTTTCAGGTGGAAAGGACTCCATTACTTTGGTGCGCTTGGCACAGAAAGCTTTCTGGCCCGCAAAGATTCCTTTTCCATTAATGCACATAGACACAGGACACAATTTCCCGGAAACTATTGAATTTCGTGATAGATTGGTCAAGGAATTGGGGGTGGAATTGATAGTACGTAATGTGCAGGACTCCATTGATCAAGGTAAAGTGGTAGAGGAGACCGGGAAGTACGCAAGTCGCAATATTTTACAGACCACAACACTTTTAGACGCCATTGAGGAATTTAAGTTCGATGCCTGTATTGGTGGTGCCCGAAGGGATGAGGAAAAAGCACGCGCCAAAGAACGTATTTTCTCCGTTCGCGACGATTTTGGCCAATGGGACGAAAAAAACCAGCGCCCAGAATTGTTCGACATGCTAAATGGTCAGATTGAAATGGGGCAGAACGTTCGGGTGTTTCCTATAAGTAACTGGACCGAACTGGATGTTTGGAGCTATATCCAAAAGGAGAACATCGAAATTCCATCCATTTATTTTGCGCATAAGCGCAATACTTTTTTAAGGGATGGACTTATTTGGTCTGCCGAGGATGATGTGGTCTTTCGTGCCGAGGATGAAATGGTAGAGGAACGGATGGTTCGTTTTAGGACTGTTGGAGACATGAGTTGTACGGCGGCCGTGGAATCATATGCGGACACCATCGATAAAGTGGTATCGGAAATACGGGATTCCAAGATTTCCGAAAGAGGAGCTCGTATAGATGATAAGAGATCCGAAGCAGCAATGGAAAAGAGAAAACAACAAGGATATTTTTAAAATTGTCTTTAGTTCATTGTATTCATATATAGGTAACTATAGACTATTAACTATAAAATGGAAGTACTAAAAATAGCAACAGCAGGAAGTGTAGATGACGGTAAGAGTACCTTGATCGGAAGATTGTTGTACGACACCAAATCATTAACGGACGATAAGCTGGAAGCCATAGAAAAGACCAGTAAGCTAAAAGGTTATGATTATCTGGATTTTTCCCTGGCAACGGACGGCCTCGTAGCGGAACGTGAGCAGGGCATAACCATAGATGTGGCTCATATCTATTTTTCCACGGCATCTAAAAGCTACATCATTGCGGATACACCTGGGCATGTGGAGTATACACGGAACATGGTAACGGGTGCTTCCACTTCACAAGCAGCCATTATTTTGATCGATGCTCGTAAAGGAGTTATAGAGCAGACCAATCGACACTTCTTCATCAACAATTTGTTGCGGGTAAAAGATGTTGTAGTCGCTATAAACAAAATGGATTTGGTCGATTTTTCGGAAGAAAGATACAATCAGATTAAGTCCGATTTTGAGCAACTGATGGAAAAAAGGGATTATGCAGATCAGAAAATAACTTTTATTCCAGTAAGTGCCCTTAAAGGTGATAATGTTGTGAATCATTCCGAGAATACCCCGTGGTATGACGGACAGACACTTTTGGAGCATTTGGAGGAGTTGGACTTGCAGGATATTTATAACATAGGGACACCACGTTTTCCGGTGCAATATGTTATTCGGCCCAAAACGGATGATTTCCATGATTTTCGAGGATTTGCGGGTAAAGTTTACGGAGGGGAACTAAGTGTTGGTGATGAGGTAGTCATTTTGCCCTCGATGACCAAATCCAGAATCAAGGGCATTTATTTTTATGATAAGAAATACAAAACTGCGCCAAGACGTTCCTCGGTGACCATTACATTGGAAGATGAAGTAAACGTAAGCAGAGGAGATATGTTGGTAAAGGTCGGTGATTTACCTACTATTGATAAGCAATTTACCGCAACGGTTTCATGGATGGATTCCGAGAAGTTATCGGCCGGGGGTAAATATATTGTTCAGCATGGTATAAACAAGGTGCTGGCAAAAGTGGACAGTATCGAACACAAAATTCTTCCGGACTATTCCGGGATAGAAGAAGGAGTGACAGCACTGGGGATGAATGACATTGCCCGAGTAAAGTTTAGATTGAACAGACCAATATTTTATGATGCTTTCAAGGCACATAGGACCAACGGTTCGTTTATCTTGCTAGATACCCGGACCAATAATACCGCCGGGGTAGGGTTTATTAATTAAAAAGCTGATTTTTTCCTGATTAGAAAGGAAATTTCTATGGGAGGGGTTTATTGTGAAATCTTAATGAAAGCAGTTTTAATTCCTATAAATCCTATAGGCAAAATAGAAATAAATTCAAATTAGAATAGATAAACATCAGAATTCGAAAATATGCAAAGCTTTAGAACTGAAATAGAGAATCCAGTAGTAGAAAAGGATATTATAGAACTGGAAAGAAAGATTCGGGAGTTCAAGGAAGGGAACCTGGATGAAGAGAAGTTCCGAAGTCTCCGATTGGCACGGGGAGTTTATGGCCAAAGGCAGCAGGGCGTCCAGATGGTACGTATTAAACTGCCCTATGGAAAGGTAACTTCCGATCAATTGCGTAGGATATCCGATGTTTCGGATGAGTATTCCAGAGGTCGTTTGCATATTACGACCCGGCAGGATATTCAAATACACTATGTGGATTTGGAACGTACGCCTGAGCTATGGGCGGAGCTAGAAAGAGATGATGTTACACTACGAGAGGCCTGTGGGAATACGGTACGGAATGTTACGGCTAGTGAAACTGCAGGAATAGATGTTGACGAACCATTTGATGTTTCTCCATACGCCCATGCCCTGTTCGAGTATTTTCTTAGGAACCCCATAGGTCAGGAAATGGGACGTAAGTTCAAGGTTTCCTTTTCGGCTAGTGATGCCGATACAGGGCTTTCCTATATGCACGACCTTGGTTTTATTGCAAAAATTCAAGACGGGGTTCGAGGTTTCAAAGTTTTGATTGGCGGTGGATTGGGCTCTCAGCCAAGACATGGTGATGTATTGTTCGAGTTTCTTCCATCTGATAAAATCATCCCGCTAATGGATGGTGTAATCCGGGTTTTTGATCGTTACGGTGAACGTAAAAGTAGGGCCAAGGCACGGATGAAATTCTTATTAAAGGATATCGGCCTGGACGGATTTAAGAAGTTGCTGCAATCGGAACAAAAAGCTGTTCCCCATATATTGTATCCTATTGATGCGGAATCTTACCCAAAGATCGTAGTTTCGGAAAAATCGGTTCCAGAGGCAGCGATTAAAGATAAAGAAGCCTTTGAAAAATGGAAGTCTACCAATTTGGTTCCTCAAAAACAAGAAGGCCATGTGGCTATTGGTATTAAGGTATTGTTAGGTGATTTTTATACGGATAAAGCAAGGTTGTTGGCAGATTTGGTTGAAAATTATGCTGCTGGCGAAATACGGTTATCACTTCGTCAAAATATTCTGATTCCTTATGTAAAGGAAGAATCAATACCATTTTTCTACTCTGAGTTGGAAAAATTAGGGTTTACGGAAGCTGGTTACAATAAGGCTGCGGATATCACGGCTTGCCCCGGAACGGATACCTGTAATTTAGGCATTGCAAGCAGTACGGGTATAGCCGAAGAGCTGGAAAGAGTAATAAAAAAAGAGTATCCCAATTATATTCAGAATCCGGATGTGGTCATTAAGATCAGTGGCTGTATGAATGCCTGTGGACAACATAATATGGCAAACATCGGATTTCAAGGCATGAGCATCCGTACCAAGGATAAATTGGTTGCACCTGCTTTGCAAGTGTTGTTAGGCGGTGGAAATGACGGTAATGGCAATGCCCGTTTTGCGGACAAAGTGATTAAAATACCCAGCAAAAGAGGCCCACAGGCGCTCAGGTTGATTCTAGATGATTATAACACCAATGGCAATGGGGCTGCGTATGCCGATTATTATGAAGAGAAGGGACAAATATATTTCTATGACTTTCTAAAACCCTTGACCGAGATAGATAACCTTGCCCCGGAGGATTTCATCGATTGGGGAACAACGGAGCGTTACAAAAAGGCTATCGGCATTGGAGAATGTGCAGGAGTAGTCATTGATTTGATCGCTACTTTACTTTTTGAGAGTGAAGAGAAAATCCAAAGTGCTGGAGACACTTTTAATGAGGGGAAATGGGCGGCAAGTATCTACTATTCTTATTCCTCCATGGTCAATTCAGCAAAAGCTCTGCTTACGGCTGAGAATGTCAAGGTCAATACCCATGCTGGTATCATTAAGGATTTTGATGAAAAATTTGTAGCATCCGGAAGAATTGATTTGGGCAAGGGATTTGAGGAACTAGTTTTACAATTGAATCAAAAGGAGCCTTCCAAAGCCTTTGCCAAAAGTTATTTGGAAGATGCCAAAGGATTTTTGAAAGCGGTAGAGAAGTTTAGGGAATTGGAACTTGCCGAAGTATAGCAAAAAAATGAATTTGGAAAACAACATATCAAAAAAGGGCTATACCAAAATTTCTTCCTTTAGGAAAGGACAGCCCTTTTTCACTGTGATAGGTGCGGGTCCCGGGGACTCGGAGCTTATCACTTTAAAAGCAGTTAAAGCTTTGGGTACGGCGGATGTAGTTCTATACGACGCATTGGTAAATCCTGAATTATTGGAATATGCCCCAAAGGCAGAACATATTTTTGTAGGAAAACGCAAGGGATGTTATGCCTATCAACAGGAACAGATAAATGAATTGATCGTTACTCGGGCCAGAACCTATGGGCATGTGGTACGATTAAAAGGAGGCGACCCTTTTGTTTTTGGTCGGGGTGCGGAGGAGATGGAATATGCTACAAACCATGGTATACAAACAGCTATGATACCTGGAATTTCCTCCTGTATTTCCGTGCCGGCAGCGCAGGATATACCGGTTACAAAGCGAAATTCAGCTGAAAGTTTTTGGGTAATCACTGGGACCACTAAAGAACATAAACTGTCCCAAGATGTACATCTGGCTGCAAAATCCAGTGCAACGGTAGTTATTTTAATGGGGATGTCCAAACTCCCTGAAATCGTTACACTTTTTAAAAAGGAGGGAAAATCGGAAACTCCTGTAGCAATTATCCAAAATGGAACACGAAAAGATGAAAAAATTGGCATAGGAACAATCGATACTATTGAAGACGTAGTTCGTGAAGAGAAATTGGCCAATCCCGCCATTATTATCATTGGTGAAGTTGTAAATCATAGGACATCCATTCAAAAAGTTGTCCTAAGTAATGTAAACGAATTAAGTTTAGAAGTATGATCAAAACAGATATTATTATTATAGGAGCAGGTCCCACAGGACTATTCACGGTATTCGAAGCCGGATTGTTGAAGCTTAAGACGCATCTAATCGATGCGTTGCCACAACCAGGGGGCCAGTGTTCGGAAATTTATCCAAAAAAACCCATTTACGATATTCCGGCTTTTCCGGAAATTTTGGCTGGACAATTGGTGGATAACCTTATGGAACAAGTTAAACCCTTTGCTCCCGGATTTACTCTGGGGGAACGAGCGGAGACTTTGGATAAACAAGAGGATGGTTCCTTTATTGTAACCACTAACAAAGGAACAAAACATCAGGCGCCGGTAGTTGTTATTGCGGGTGGATTGGGATCTTTTGAGCCCCGCAAACCCCCAATTGAGAACATTTTGGATTTTGAGGACAAGGGCGTTGCCTACATGGTTAAGGATCCTGAAGTATATCGCAATAAAAAAGTAGTCATTGCCGGTGGTGGTGATTCTGCATTGGATTGGGCCATTTTCTTGGCCGATGTAGCCTCTGAAGTTTCATTGGTACACCGCAGGAATGAATTCCGAGGAGCTCTGGATTCCGTCGAAAAGGCTTCGGAGTTAGCCAAATTGGGAAAAATAAAACTCTATACGGAAGCCGAAGTAAAAAAACTGTACGGAGATGAGCACTTAGAAGCTGTAGTCATAAAACATAATGATGTGGCCAAGGGCGAAACCTACGTGGAGACTGATAATTTTATCCCTTTGTTCGGCCTTTCACCAAAGTTAGGGCCCATAGGAGATTGGGGCCTTGAAATTGAGAAAAATGCTATTAAAGTAAATAACGCTAAGGACTACCAGACCAACATTCCGGGGGTATTTGCGATCGGTGATGTCAATACCTATGAGGGCAAATTAAAACTGATCCTATCTGGCTTTCATGAGGCTGCCGTCATGTGCCAATACGCTTATCAGATTGTAAATCCAGATAAACGTTATGTAATGAAGTATACCACTGTAGGTGGAGTTCAAGGTTTTGATGGTACCAAAAAGGAGGCCAAAAGAGAAGTAGTGCAGAGTATACTGTAATACCGATTTTCTGTTCATAAATGAATTTCCGACCCTCTGACAAAATTTGTTCGAGGGTTTTTCGTTAAGGCTTTATGTTAAAAAAACACGGGATTGTTTGCATTTAAGGGTCCCTTGACGTTACTTTGTATCAGTTCATTAAAAAATTGAAGTCGTTATCAAGAAAGGTGGAGGGACTAGACCCTATGAAACCTTAGCAACCCTTTCCTGTAAAGAAGGTGCTACATTCTATCACTCTATCACGAAGTGACAGATAACAAGGATCAAAGTTTTCGCCTAACATTCCCTTTCCTTGCTAACATTAAATCTGTGCGATTTTTTAGTATTGCACATAAGAGTCGATATGAAAAAAATTCAAGACATACTTAAGGAGCGCATTCTGGTATTGGACGGGGCTATGGGTACAATGCTCCAACGTTATAAGTTTACCGAACCGGATTTTCGGGGACAGCGTTTTAAGGATTGGAAACATCCATTACAAGGCAATAATGATTTATTGTCCTTGACCCAGCCTGAAGCCATTGCCGAAGTTCATCGAAAATACTTTGCAGCTGGAGCCGATATTGTGGAGACCAATACGTTTTCCGGTACTACTATTGCCATGGCTGATTACCATATGGAAGATTTGGTCTATGAGCTCAACTATGAGTCGGCCAAAATTGCGAAAAAAGTAGCCGAAGAATTTACCAGTTCAGAACCACATAAGCCTCGTTTCGTTGCAGGGAGTATTGGTCCTACGAACAAAACGGCCAGTATGTCCCCGGACGTAAATGATCCCGGATTTCGAGCGATTTCCTTTGACGAACTTCGACTTGCCTATAAAGAACAAGTGGAGGCATTGTTGGACGGTGGATCGGATATTCTTTTGGTGGAGACTATTTTTGATACGCTCAATGCCAAGGCAGCTCTGTTTGCCATAGAAGAAGTAAAGGAAGAACGAAAGATAGAAGTTCCCATTATGGTAAGCGGAACTATTACCGATGCTTCCGGAAGAACATTATCCGGACAGACTGCCGAAGCTTTTTTAATCTCCGTTTCGCACATTCCAATCTTATCCGTTGGGTTCAATTGTGCCTTGGGAGCCAGTCAATTGGTGCCTCACCTTGAAGTTGTTTCTAATAGATCGGAACACTTTATTTCCGCTCATCCCAATGCTGGTCTACCCAATGCTTTTGGTGAGTATGATGAATCCCCGGAACAAATGGCCGCCCAGATTAAGGAATATGTGGAAAAAAGACTTGTAAATATTGTGGGCGGATGTTGTGGAACCACCCCGGAGCACATATCGGCAATTGCCGAGTTGGTAAAAGAGTATAGCCCTAGAAAGCTGAAAGTAGAATCCGTGACCCTATGATTTTAGAAGTGGCTGTTTTGAATATTAGGCAAGGTTTGTCTGAAGAATTTGAACAAAGTTTTGCTCAAGCCGCTCGGCTAATTGCCAAAACAAAAGGGTATGGCTCGCATGAGCTTAAAAAATGTATTGAAATAGAAGATCAATATATATTATTGGTGAATTGGGAAACTTTAAAAAATCATGAGGTTGACTTTCGGCAATCTTCGGATTATCAAGAATGGAGTAAACTTTTGCATCATTTTTATGAACCTTTTCCAGAAGTATTACATTATTATTAATGACAGAAACAAAACCAAAATATCTTAAACTATCAGGTCTTGAACCACTAGTAGTAACTCCGGAAAGCAATTTCATTAATGTGGGGGAGCGAACCAATGTGGCTGGTTCCAAGAAGTTTCTTCGATTGATAAAAGAGGAGAAGTTTGAAGAAGCCTTGGATGTGGCTCGAGATCAGGTGGAAGGCGGTGCCCAGATTATAGACATCAATATGGATGACGGACTTATCGATGGGAAGGAGGCCATGGTTAAGTTCCTCAATCTGATAGTTGCCGAACCTGATATTGCTCGCGTACCCATTATGATAGATAGTTCTAAATGGGATATCATAGAAGCTGGCCTACAGGTAGTTCAGGGAAAATGCGTGGTGAATTCCATTAGCCTAAAGGAAGGCGAGGCTGAGTTTATTCAGCATGCAAAGTTGATAAAACGTTATGGAGCGGCTGTTATCGTAATGGCTTTTGATGAAGTAGGACAGGCCGATAATTATGACCGCCGTATCGAGATTTCCAAGCGATCGTACGATATTTTAGTAAATGAGGTGGCTTTTCCCCCGGAAGATATCATTTTTGACCTCAATATATTCCCAGTCGCTACGGGAATGGACGAACACAAACGTAATGCATTGGATTTCATCGAAGCTACCAAATGGGTTCGGGAAAACCTACCCCATTGCAGCGTTAGCGGAGGAGTGAGCAACGTTTCGTTTTCGTTTCGAGGCAATAACCCGGTTAGAGAGGCCATGCACTCTGTGTTCCTATACCATGCCATAAAATCCGGGATGAACATGGGTATTGTAAATCCCACCATGTTGGAGGTCTATGATGATATTCCCAAAGACTTATTGGAGCACGTGGAAGATGTCATTTTGAACCGAAGGGATGATGCCACGGAACGTTTGTTGGATTTTGCCGAAACTGTTGTTGGCAAGGCCAAGGAAAGCAAGGTAGACCTATCATGGCGGGAGGAGCCCTTACAGGAAAGGATTACACGTGCCTTGGTAAAGGGAATTGACCAATATATTGAAGCAGACGTGGAAGCTGCACGGCAAAGTGTCAATAAACCTATTGAAGTCATTGAAGGTCATTTGATGACTGGAATGAACGTGGTCGGCGATCTTTTCGGGAGCGGAAAAATGTTCTTGCCTCAGGTGGTAAAATCGGCAAGGGTTATGAAAAAGGCTGTTGCTTACCTTCTTCCATTTATTGAGGAAGAGAAATTAAAAAACCCTCAAGTTGGGAATTCCAATTCAGCCGGAAAAATATTAATGGCGACAGTCAAAGGCGATGTGCACGATATCGGGAAGAATATTGTAAGTGTAGTTTTGGCCTGTAACAACTATGAAATAGTGGATTTAGGGGTAATGGTACCTCCGGAGAAGATAATTAAGACTGCTATTGAAGAAAGGGTCGATGTAATAGGATTAAGTGGATTGATTACGCCGTCACTGGATGAAATGGTTCATCTTGCCAAGGAAATGGAACGTCAGGATTTTAAGGTTCCTTTGTTGATTGGAGGAGCCACAACCAGCAAAGCACATACGGCTGTAAAAATAGATCCGCAATACAAGAATGCAGTGGTACACGTCAACGACGCATCACGTGCCGTTACTGTTGTGGGTGATTTGCTTCAAAAGGAAACTTCGCAAACCTATAAGAATGGTATTAAGGAAGATTATGAGGAATTCCGGGATAAATTTCTAAAACGCACCAAGCAAAAAGAGTATTTGACCCTAAAGGGAGCACGGGACAATAAGTTCCAAATTGATTGGACGGAAACCGAATTGATTGAACCTAACCATAAGGGCACACAGACTATCGAGAACTTGGATTTGTCCCTTTTAATAGATTATATCGATTGGACACCATTTTTCAGAAGTTGGGATTTACACGGAAAGTATCCAAATATTTTAACTGACGATGTTGTTGGTCAACAAGCAACTGAGTTATTTGAAGATGCCCAGGAAATGTTGGGAAAAATTGTAAACGAAAAGTTGTTAAAAGCAAAAGCGATTTTCGGATTGTTTCCTGCGAATACCATCAATACTGATGATATTGAAGTATTGGCCAAGGACGGAAAATTTATTTTTAGAACATTGCGGCAACAATTAAAAAAGCGGGCCGGTGTCCCTAATTTTGCTTTATCCGATTTTATTGCTCCTAAAGAAATCGGTAAACAAGATTACATGGGTTGTTTTTGTGTAAGTACCGGATTCGGTACTTCGGAACTGGCTGCTGCATATGAAAAAGAGCATGACGATTATAGTTCAATAATGGTGAAAGCACTAGCCGATCGTTTGGCGGAGGCTTTTGCGGAATACTTGCACAAGGAAGTAAGAACCCAATATTGGGGTTATGCAAATGACGAAAATTTGAGCAACGAGGAATTGATTAAAGAATCGTATAAGGGGATACGCCCTGCACCGGGTTATCCGGCCTGTCCGGATCATCTGGAAAAATTAACGATTTGGAAATTATTGGAAGTTGAGAAAAATATCGGCGTAAAGTTAACGGAAAGCTTGGCCATGTGGCCGGCGGCATCGGTCAGCGGATATTATTTTGGGCATTCAGAAGCAAGATATTTTGGACTTGGAAAAATAAAGGAGGATCAAGTTAAGGATTTTGCCGAACGAAAGGAGATATCATTTGAAGAAGCAAGCAAATGGCTAGCACCTAACATAGCAGATGATTGATATAAAAATAATATTGCACTGTAAGCTTGTAGCGGAATCTTTGCCCTGTCTTGGGACAGCGGAGCTCCAAAACCAAATATAGCAGAAACTAAATAGAATTAACAACCCTTTACTCGCTGCCCCAAAAAAGTCATGTAACCGAGCGTTAAGGGAGACAACCAAATAGAATGAAAGTCACAGATCATATCAAAAAAGCAAATGGAAACACTCTATTTTCATTTGAAATCATACCCCCGGTAAAAGGGAGGAGCATTCAAGAACTATACAACAACATTGATCCATTAATGGAATTTGAACCCCCATTTATAGACGTAACCACTTCTAGAGAAGAATATGTATACATTGATCGTGATGGACTGTTGGATAAAAAACTTACCCGCATGCGTCCAGGTACCGTTGGTATTTGTGCCTCAATAAAACATAAATACGACGTGGATACGGTTCCTCATGTGCTTTGTGGAGGGTTTACCAAAGAGGAAACGGAATACCTTTTGGTAGATTGTCACTATCTGGGGATAGATAATGTAATGGCATTGCGAGGAGATGCCATGAAAGAGGAAAAATATTTTGAGCCTACCAAAGGTGGTCATCCCTATGCGATTGATCTGATTAGACAGATTCAAAACCTAAACTGTGGGGAATACCTCCATGAAGTTGTGGAAACGGATCATTGCGCCGATTTCTGCATTGGTGCAGCCGGTTATCCTGAAAAACATTTGGAAGCCCCATCCCTAAAAACCGATTTGAAACGTTTAAAGGAAAAAGTGGATGCCGGGGCGGATTATGTGGTAACCCAGATGTTTTTTGACAACAAAAAGTATTTTGAATTTGTTAAGCAAGCTAGGGCAATAGGTATTGATGTCCCAATAATTCCCGGAATTAAACCCATTGCGGTAAAAAGGCATTTGCAGCTATTACCACCAATATTCCGAATAGATTTGCCACAGGATCTTATTGATGCCGTGGAGGCCTGTAAGGACAATAAGGCGGTACGGCAAGTTGGCATAGAATGGGCTATAGAACAGTCCAAGGAACTAAAAGCGGCGGGCGTTCCGGTATTACATTATTACTCCATGGGAAAATCGGACAATATAAAAGCAATCGCAAAGGCGGTGTTTTAGGTCTGTTAGATGTTGGATGTTAGATGTTGGATGTTGGATGTTAGATTTGATCCTGAGGTTTTGAAATTTACTATTGCAACTGCTCACCGCCTACTTCTTTAGTTTCGTGCCAGTTTTAAATTTGTTTTAGTACTTCCAACTTCGCACTTCGCCTTTTGTGGAGTGTATTTCCCACTTCTAATTTCGTATTTCCTATTTCGTGGTTACCTTTACATTCCATGAACCAAAGGTTAATCCCCATTTTTTTGATTTTGGCCTCATTTTCGTTCGCCCAAGATACGGATAGTCCTAAAAGATTTACTTTGGATATTGACCCGTTTTATGGTTCTATCCTCCTACATAATCCTGATATTACCCATTTAATAACCGAGCATCCCACGGGCTTTATTGTCGGATTCAATCAAAAAACCTTTGGCGATAAAGAATGGCAGCAACTGTACAACTATCCGGACATCGGGTACTCCTTCGTGTACCAAAATATGAACAATAGTACTTTGGGTGAGAATTTTGGCTTATATGCCCACTATAACTTCTATTTTTTCAAGCGGAATTTACAGCTTCGGATAGGACAGGGTATTGTCTACAATACCAACCCCTACGATAAAAATCAAAACTTTCGCAACAATGCCTACGGATCCCACTTGTTAAGCTCCACGTACCTAATGTTGAATTATAATAAGGAAAACATATTTAAGCGGTTGGGTTTTAAGGCAGGGATTTCCCTTGTACATTATTCCAATGCCAATTTTAGGGCACCTAATACCTCCACCAATACCTTGGCCTTTAATGCCGGACTTACATATACCTTGGGTGATGATGGAGAAGTAGAGTACATCAGAAGGGAAAAAGAGAAAGTTACGGAACCTATTCGCTATAATGTTGCATTTCGTATGGGACTTAATGAAAGCGATGTTATCGATTTGGGCCAATATGGATTCCTTATTTTTTCTGGTTATGCGGATAAACGACTTGGGAGAAAGAGTGCCGTCCAATTCGGGGCGGATATCTTCTTTTCCAATTTCCTTAAGGAATTGATTCGATTCCAGAGTACTTCCTTTCCAGAAATGGGAGTAGAGGAAAATACGGATTATAAAAGGGCAGGATTGTTTTTGGGACATGAGCTTTTTATCAATAAAATGTCCGTTGTAGCCCAATTGGGATATTATATATATTATCCTTTCGATTTTGAGGGACGTATGTACAATCGAATAGGCCTAAAACGTTATTTTGGAAGAAAAGTTTTTGGCGCATTAACCCTAAAATCCCATGGAGCCAAGGCCGAAGCATTGGAATTTGGAGTAGGGATTAGATTGTAAAGTGCGAAGTGCAGAATAAAGAGATGCAAAAACCAAAGTTTTGAAATTAAAAATTTGGAATCTGGGATTTTTAGGTAGTATAAAATACCGTTTGAGGCTATTGCCAGTTTTGGTATTCTGTGCATTTCAATCTGCCTGTAATTCGGAAAACGTTCCAGATTGTCTTCAAAATGCTGGTGATATTATCCGAGAAGAAGTTATGCTTCCCAACTTTTCTAAAATTACCGTTTTTGAAAATGTAAATGTGGTAGTAAAGCAAGGTGATACCCAAAAGGTAGAAATAGAAACCGGTGAATTTCTTAGGGAAGAGGTGACGGCCACCTTGGAAGGCGACCGATTACTATTGCGCAATGAAAACGGATGTAACTTTTTTCGAGAGTATGGGTTGACTACGGTATATGTTACCTCTCCCAATATTTCCGAGATTCGAAGTAGTACGGGTTTTCCTATTCGGAGCGATGGGATATTGGCCTATCCAAGTCTTACTTTATTGTCCGAAAGCTTTGTAAACCCTGAAACAGAAACCACGGATGGCGAATTTGATCTGGAAGTAGATTCTGAAAACGTAAGTGTAGCCGCTAATGGTATCGCCTATTTCAGATTAAGAGGAGCGGTGCAAAACCTTAACCTCAATATTGCAGCGGGAGATTCTAGAATCGAAGCAGAAAACTTAATGGCAGAAAATATCACATTGAACCATAGAGGTTCCAACGATATGCTCATCAATCCACAATTGTCTCTGACAGGGGTAATTAGAGGTACAGGAGATGTTATCAGTTTTAACAGACCTGCCGAGGTTGCCGTGGAGGAGATTTTTAATGGACGATTGATTTTTCAATAACCACTGAATGAAACCTATCCTCAAACTCCTTAAAAATTTCATGTCCCAAAAAAAGGTGTTGGGGAACGTTAGTGAATTACAAGGCTTGGCCAAGGCAGATGCCCTTTTAGCAACCTTGGTCAATGAATACAAGGTGCCAGGTATTTCCATCACTGTCTTAAAGCAAGGTGAAGTCCTGTTACGGAAAGGATATGGATATGCGGATTTGGACCAAAAAACTCGAGTAGAGCCCACAAAGACCATTTTTCGTATTGCAAGTGCCTCCAAACCCATAGCAGCAACTGCCTTGGCTCATATGGTCCATGAAGGTATTATGGATCTAGACACCTCATTTTATGCGTATGTGCCGTACTTCCCTAGAAAACAATGGGACTTTACCATTCGTCAATTGGCGGGCCATACTGCTGGCATTCGAGGGTATCGCGGAAAGGAGTATGGACTCAACAAATCGTATTCCATAAAGGAAAGTATTACAATTTTTAAAGACGATGATTTGCTCTTTCAACCTGGAACGGATTATCACTACAATAGCTTTGATTGGGTATTGATCTCGCTTGCCATGCAAGAGGCCAGTGGTATGGCCTTTGAGGATTGTGTAAAACAAAAAGTACTCTTACCCCTAGGAATGCGCCATACTTTTCCAGAGTATCCTGCAGATCATAGTTTTTGGGCCTTGGGAGAGAGGGGAACTTCTCTTGATTTCAACCTTACAAGTTTTTACTCCAAAAATCGCCATGGCTTTCGAAAGTCCATTCCGGTGAACAACTATTACAAAATGGCAGGAGGGGGTTATCTTTCTACTGCGGAAGATATTGCAAAGTTGGGCCAGGCCTATTTAGATGGCAAAATTTTCAGCAATGAAGTAGTATCACAATTTTTAACCTCTGGAAAGATTAATGGCAATCCTACCTATTATGGTTTGGGCTGGGAGGCTAGTGAAGATCAGAGTGGGAGGCCTTTTTATGGGCATAGGGGCAATGGTGTAGGGGGGTATTCCAATTTTTTTGTTTACCCGGAGCAGCAGATGGTGTTCGCCATTTTGGTAAACTGCACGGATCCCAAGGTACAAACCGAGTTGGATGAGGTGGTGGATATTCTATCAAATTTGCATGCCTCCCGGAATTTATAGAAATTTAGACAAATCAATTAAGAGTTTGAGAGTTTTAGCTGCATATGGATTGGTTTTCTGTTTTTGGGCAACGGTAAATTTATACGCCCAGACGGATACTATGAATTTGGATAACTACGTTGAGGGAATTGAGGACGATCATAGCAATCTTGAAATCGGGGAATGGAAGAAATTAAAGTACTTCGAAACACGGTTAAATGCTTCAACATCTACTCAAGAGGTGCAAGAATCGGAATTTAGGGATTACGCACGCGATTCGATCAAAATATTGAGGGTAAAATTACTGGCGATCAAATTCTTGGAAAATAAAAACCTACTTGAATTGGATATTACTGAAAATCCCGACTACTATGTGGCTCTTCTTACAAAACTTAAGAAAAGCAACATAAATCGCTCGGAATACCTCTTTTTGGAAAACAAACTAGCCTTTTTGACCACGGAGGTAGTAGAAAACAAATACAAGAACAGTAAGCTGGTCATTGGGTTGCTTGGATTTGTCAGTATTGGGCTAGTGTTAGTTGTTCTTTGGATGCGACGTAAAAGAAAAGGTTTGCCAATAGTAGGTTTAAGCAAACAGGAAAGGAATATTCATGGCCTTATTCTACAGGGCAAGAGCAACAAGGAAATTGCCAATGAACTTTTTATTAGCCTTAGCACGGTAAAAACTCATATTACCAATATCTACAGCAAGTTACACGTATCCAGTCGTGAAGAATTGGTACAAAAACTACAAAATTAGCACGGGTACTAGTACCTAAATCCGACTACTTCACATACCATTCTATTCTTTTCCGAAGGTTCTTTGTAGGAAACTCTTAGATGACCCTAAAGCAATTTAATACGTGGAACATCCTTTTGGGTTGGACTGTTTTTGGTATCGCCCTTGGTGTTTATGGACTTACCGTTGAACCTACCGTAAGTTTTTGGGACGCTGGTGAATATGTAGCCACTTCTGCCAAATTACAAATTGCCCACCCTCCAGGGGCACCGCTCCTTCAGATGATTGGATCATTTTTCGCATTATTTGCAACGGCCCCCGAAGAAGTAGCGCTGATGGTGAATTATGTTTCAGTAGTATCCAGTGCGTTTACCATACTATTTCTCTTCTGGACCATTACGAATCTTGCCCAAAAGCTGGTCTTGAAAACCGAAGTGACTGTTAAGGGTCAATATATCGGCATTTTGGGCTGTGGTGTGGTGGGATCGTTAGCCTTTACTTTTTCGGATAGTTTTTGGTTCAATGCGACCGAGACAGAGGTTTATTCCATGGCCAGCTTCATTATGGCCTTGTTGCTATGGACAGGCATTAAATGGACGGATAGTTTACATACACCAAGGGGCGACAAGTGGCTTATTCTTATCTCGTTTATAACGGGCTTGACCTTTGGTATTCAGTTTATGGGTTTTTTGGCCATTCCTTCTATTGTACTGCTCTTTTATTTTAAACGATGTAAAGTCATTACAATTAAGAATTTTGTCCTGGCCAATGTCCTTGCTGTGACCATATTGTTATTGATCTTTAAGTTCTCATTGACCTATATGTTGAAACTATTTGGATGGAGCGAGGTATTCTTTGTGAATTCTATAGGGTTGCCTTTTAACTCAGGGAGCATCATTATGGGAATACTTTTGGTGTTCTTTTTCTATTTTACCCTTAGGTACACACAAAGAAGGAAATATAGGTCTTCAAATACCAGTATACTTTCTATCCTGTTTTTGGCCCTAGGCTTTTCCTCCTGGTTACTATTGCCCATTCGGGCAAGTGCGGATGTGGTAATCAACGAAAATGATCCATCGGACGCACGTTCATTGTTGGCCTATTACAATAGGGAACAATATCCGAGCACAGATAGTCCTTTTTATGGGGCCTATTATTCGGACATGTTCGCTTCTGAACATCCTCCTAAGGACGATAGTCCAAAATACGAACGCGATGAGAAACTGGGAAAATATAAAGTTGTTAATCAGTATAAAGGTGCTTCGCAAAGCTCAAGTCCGGATCATACAGGTTTTTTGCCTAGAATGTGGAGCCAACAGAACGCTGAGAACTACATACGTTATTATGGTGTATTGGATTTTACGATAAAACCTGAGTTCCAGGCGGATGTTGAATTGAGGGATGTGGTTCGGGATTTTCGAAAGAAAAATGCCGACGGACTCATAGAAGCTGACCAATATGTAGGTTTTCTAAGGGAAATGGACAATTGGATTATTGTGAAACCTCCTACCTTATGGCAAAACATCAAGTATTTATTCCACTTTCAGTTAGGCTATATGTACTGGCGTTATTTCATGTGGAATTTTGTAGGAAGGCAGAACGATGAACAGGGTCGTTTTGATGGTAACGGGGAATGGCTTAGTGGAATAAAGACAATTGATAGTTTCCGCTTAGGTAGTCAGGAAAACCTTCCTTCGGAAGACCTATACAATAAGGGCCGAAACACTTATTTCTTTTTACCGCTGCTTTTGGGAATCATTGGGCTTGTATTTCAGATTTCCAAAGACCCAAAGCAATTTTGGGTGCTATTCATTTTTTTTGTATTCACTGGAATTGCCATACAATTTTATACCAATCCGCCTATTTTTCAACCTCGGGAGCGGGATTATTCGCTAGTCGGTTCCTTTTATATTTTTGCCATATGGATAGGTCTAGGGGTATATGGCCTTTTTGAGGAAATTAGAAAGTTTGTTAGACCAAAAATTGGCCTTCCCATTCTCCTCGGTATTTGCTTAATGGCAGTTCCCATACTTATGGCACAACAGAATTGGAACGATCATGACCGTTCCAATAGGTATACGGCATTGGCCATGGCCAAGGCTTATCTTGATTCTACACAGGAAAATGCCGGGGCAATCCTATTCACCATAGGGGATATGGATACTTTTCCGCTTTGGTACGCCCAGGAAATTGAGAATTATAGAACGGATACCCGCACGATTATATCAGGGTATTTAAATTTTTCATGGTATATAGACCAAATGAAACGTAAGGCCTACGAAAGTGAACCAATTCCTTCCCAACTGACCCATGAGAACTATACCTATGGTTCCAGAGAAGTTATTTATTATGCCCCATTAACGGACAAGAGGTGGCCCATTCAAGATTTTTTGAAATGGGTAGCTAGCGACCACCCACAAACCAAAGTAAAAAAGTTGCTTGAAAACCAAGGAAGGGATATTAGCAATTTTTCTGAGGAATATTTGGATGCTGTATTTTATCCTACGAACAAAATACGAATTCCGGTAAATAAGGAAAAGGTCTTGGCAGCTGGGTTGGTCAAGGTAAAAGACGCTTCACAGATAGTCGATTATATCGATATTGATCTTCCGGAGACCGGCATCAGAAAAAGCAATTTAATCATGTTGGATATCCTGGCTAACAACGATTGGGAGCGGCCTATCTATTTTTCCGGAGGAAGTTTTGATGAAGAGGAGTATATCTGGATGAGTGATTATCTTCAGTTGGACGGTCTTGTCTACAAACTGGTGCCGATAAGGACCAAAAACGAAAGTATTTTTGAGAAAGGTAGACTGGATTCCGAACTAATGTATACCATTGTCAAGAAATGGGAGTGGGGTAATTCAGGAAGTCCAAACATCTACCATGATCCACAGACCCGAAAACAATTTGGAGTAACCCATCGTATAGTATTGGCCCGTTTATTGGAAAATCTTTTGGAGGAGAATAAATTTGAAAAGGCGAAGGAAATCATTGATATGGCCATGACCAACGTTCCAATGGAACATTTTGGATATTACACTTTTGTGGAACCGTTTCTTGATGGGTACTACAAAGTGGGGGATACCCAAAAAGCCCGGAAACTATTTCGCAAGCTAAAAACCGTTTATCTAGAAAGGTTTAAATATAGTCTGGCATTACCCTCAGAAGAAAAGTATGATAACATAGAGGAGGTACTTGCAGATTTGCAAGCCTATCAGAGGCTCCTTGATATTCTAGAACAAAATGGAGACTCCGAAATCTATGAAAAAGAAACTATGGAACTTAATAGATATGTAAATAGGCTTTCTGATTTGTTAGATCAAGGTTAATTCATTTTTTGTTTAATTAAAAATATATATCTTTAAACAAAAAAAAGAATGAAAAATTTAAAACAACTACTTTGCTTATTTATTCTGAGCGTTTGTGCGGCCAACCTTTCCGCACAGGAAATCACGGTTTTTCCTGGAATGTGGGGTGATAAGTTTTATCAGGACAAGGAGCCACTTACTTGGAAAGAAATCGATGTTATTATGAAAGAGAACCAGGTGTGCGCCCTTCATTGGCAAAAATCCAAGAAAAATATGATAGGTGCATTGATTGCCGGAACCGCAAATTTTGGTTCTGCTATTTGGCTACTTTCAAATTTGGATGATAATGAGCCGCTTACGGGACCGTTAATCGCTACTGCTGGCACCGGTATAATAAGCTCTATCTTTTTTCATTCAGCGATGAAAAATAAAAAGATGGCCATTTTGGAATATAATGATAGTCTAGGGAAAAAAACATCTCTATTCTTAGCTCCTACCAGTAATGAAAATGGGATTGGATTGGCCTTAAAGTTTTAGGTTTTTGGAGGTAGGTAGAAACTCCTACAGAATATTTATGCCGTCAGTTCGGTAAACAAGCTTTCCAAATTTCTGTTCTTTCGGCTTAACTGTAATGTTTTAAGCTGATTGTCATGAGCGAAATCGAAAATGGCCGGACGCATATCCTTGGAGGTACTAAAAGTAACTTCATACACAAAACCTCCTGTATTTTTAACCTGGGAAACATGCGGAAGTTTTTGTAAAAAAGCTTCTTCCACACGGTAATCGAATTCTACCTCGATAACCTGTTCCTCTTCGTCCCGTAAATCGTTCAGCTTCTTGTCGGCGACTAGTGCCCCTTTGTTCAGAATCAATACCCTATCACAAACGGCCTCTACTTCTTTCATGATATGAGTGGACAACAATATGGTTTTTTCTTTTCCAATTTCTTTTATAAGTTTTCGGATTTCAAGCAATTGATTGGGATCTAGTCCCGTAGTGGGCTCATCCAAAATGAGCACATCCGGGTTGTGCAATAGTGCCGCTGCCAAACCTACCCGTTGTCGATATCCTTTGGAAAGTTGACCTATCTTTTTATGTGCCTCCGGTTGCAGCCCCGTCCGTTCAATAATTTCCTTTATACGATTCTTGTCCACCTTATGGAAATCGGCATTAAAAGCCAAATACTCCTTTACATATAGTTCCAAATACAAGGGGTTGTGTTCAGGCAGGTACCCAATACTCCTTTGGACATATTTTTTATCAGTACTAACGTTAAAATCATTTACCATGGCTTTCCCCTCATCTGCTTCATGGTAGGTAGTCAAAATCTTCATCAAAGTAGATTTCCCTGCACCATTTGGTCCCAAAAAACCAACGATCTCACCTTTTTTCACATTGAAGGAGACATCGTTCAAAGCTTTTTGGTTCCCAAATGTTTTGGTAATGTTTTTTACGACAATGGACATTGGTTTCGGTGATTTTCTCCAAAAATATAGCAAATACCATTAAGACCTCCGCATATCTATTAAGATTATTGAAAAAACACGTACTTGGGGTTCGGAACAAGGATTACTGCCTTATCCTTGTTGTTTGCATGACGTGTATAATTCGCATTAAAACTAGATTTTGAAAAATAAATGGACAAGGATTGGCGTTAATTCTTAGAAAATCAAAAAAAGAGGCGGCATAAACCTGATTTTTAAATTTAATTAGTACATTAGCCAAAGTTTTATAGCATAATGACAAAACAATATTTCTGGAACGGTTTTTACTTTTACTTCTTTTTTAAAGGAAGAAAGGGACTGTTGTAGTATATTGAAAACAAAAATATAATATGAAGTCCCGTGAAAAACGGGACTTTTTTATTTCCCATTTTTCATGAAAATGGAATACCTGGAACAGGTCAAGGGAATCGTCAGTTAGTGTATAATGAGTTTGAAAATAGCCATACAGGGAATAAGGGGATCCAACCACCATCAGGTCACAAGGGAATACTTTGAGGGTGGTGTGGATTTAGTGGAATGTCTTTCCTTTCATAGATTGGTAGATTGCTTGTTGGATGGTTCTGCGGACAAAGGTGTCATGGCCATTGAGAATTCTATTGCAGGATCTATTATTCCCAATTATGCGCTGGTGTATGACAACGGCTTACATATTATAGGAGAACATTATTTGAACATTCACCACCATTTGATGGCTTTGGAAGGTCAGCAAATTAAAGATATAAAAGAAGTTCGTACGCATCCTATGGCCCTCTTACAATGTAGGGAGTTTTTGAAGACGCAACCCCATATTAAAATGGTAGAAGATGTAGATACTGCCGAAACGGCTAAGCAAATTATGGAGCACCGTTTAAAGGGCATTGCTGCCATTGCGCCTCAAGTGGCCGCCGAACTATATGGTTTAAAGATTATTGCCAGCGAGATACAGACCATAAAGAATAATGCCACAAGATTTATTATTGTAAAAACCAAGAACAAAGAACTCCCCAAGGACGAAATAAACAAGGCTTCCCTAAGATTTGAAACCGACCATAAAAGAGGCAGTTTGGCAACGGTTCTCAATGTGATGAGCGATTGTAACCTTAATTTGACCAAAATTCAGTCGTTGCCGATAATAGAGACCCCTTGGAAATATGCTTTTTTTGTGGACGTCACTTTTGAACAATATGATAATTTTGCCAAGGCCAAATCGCTTTTGGAGATTATGTCCGAAAATTTTAAGGTCATAGGGGAATACAAAAACGCCCGATTATGATACAAACAGCGGAAAGATTAAAAACGGTTGAGGAATATTACTTCTCCAAGAAGTTGCGAGAGGTACGTCAACTTGTAGCAGAGGGCAGACCTATTATCAATATGGGTATTGGAAGCCCCGATTTAGATCCCTCACCAGAGGTGGTGAACACGCTTCAGAATGTGTTGGGGGAATTTGGCGCGCATCAATATCAAAGTTATCAGGGATTACCTGAATTAAGGCACGCCATGGCTGATTTTTATCAATCCAAATTTGGGGTTGCCCTGGACGGATTAAACGAGATTTTACCATTGATGGGTTCCAAAGAAGGAATAATGCACATCAGTCTGGCTTTTTTGAACGCCGGGGATAAAGTACTGATACCTGATCCGGGCTATCCTACCTATACTTCGGTCACTAAACTGGTAGGTGCCGTTCCTATAAAGTATGACCTGACGGAAGCCAACGAATGGTTGCCGGACCTGAAAGCTTTGGAAAGTCAGGATCTCTCCAAGGTAAAGCTAATGTGGATCAGCTATCCGAACATGCCTACAGGAGCTACCATAACACATGAAAAAATGCTGGAATTGGTGGCATTCGCCAAGGAAAATCAGATTCTATTGGTCAATGACAATCCATATAGTTTTGTGTTGAACGAACACCCCACAAGTATTTTACAGGTAGAAGAGGCCAAGGAGGTGGCCTTGGAACTTAATTCATTGAGCAAGACCTTTAACATGGCAGGCTGGCGTGTGGGTATGGTAATGGGCAGCGAAAGACATATAAATGCCGTATTGAAGATAAAAAGCAATATGGATTCGGGAATGTTCTATGGAATTCAACAAGGTGCGGTAACGGCATTGCGAAGCGGAGATGAATGGTTCAAAAAATTGGATGCCGTATATGCATCCAGACGTCAATTGATGTTCGACTTAGTGGATAAGTTAAACTGCGCCTATGATAAGAATGCTGCGGGTATGTTTGTATGGGCCAAATTACCGGAAGGAAGCAAATCTTCCGAGGAATTTATTGATAAGGTGTTGTACGATAATGGTGTTTTTATAGCACCAGGCACTATTTTTGGGAGCAATGGTGAAGGTTATATCCGGTTTTCACTTTGTGTACAAGAAGATAAGATCAAGGAAGCAATAGATCGGTTTTAGAAATGAAAAAATGGAACTTTCCTGTATTGATTTGGAAAAGTCTAACAGCTAAAAAATGAACATATTCGTTATAGGTATAGGTTTAATTGGAGGCTCCTTTGCAAAGGATATAAAAAGATTACGTCCCGACTCGAAAATTTTTGGGGTGGATACCGATATGTCCCATCTAGACGAAGCCCTGTCGTTGGGTATAATTGATGAAAAATCCGGTTATCAGGGTCTATCTCAAGCGGACGTGGTCATTGCGAGTATTCCAGTGGATGCCTTGGCAGAGAAATTACCGGAAATTTTGGATGCCGTTAGCGATGATTGTGTAGTCTTTGATGGCGGATCTACCAAAAGTTTGATTTGCAAAACTTTAGAAAACCATCCCAAACGCAGGAACTTTTTGGCCTGTCACCCCATTGCCGGAACTGAGTTTTCCGGTCCATCAGCAGCTATGGAAGGCTTATACAACGGTAAGACCAATATCATCTGCGAAGTGGAAAAGACCGCCTTTAAATTGCAGGAACGGGCTTTGGGACTATTTCAGGAAATGGGCATGCGAATCCGATATATGAATCCCTTGGCTCATGACCGCCATATTGCCTATGTATCACATTTATCGCATATCAGTTCATTTATGTTAGGTAAAACGGTAATTGAAAAGGAGAAAAACGAAAAGGATATTTTTGATATGGCCGGTAGTGGATTTGAAAGTACGGTGCGTTTGGCTAAAAGTTCCCCGGCCATGTGGACGCCTATTTTTGAACAGAACAAGGAAAATGTAGTTGAAATATTGGAGGATTATATCCAAAACTTGGAGGCGTTCAAAGAGCTCCTTTTGGAGAATGATTATAAGGGCGTTTATACTGAAATGGATAATACGAATAAAATAAAGGAAATATTAAAAGGAATACCACTTAACAAATAATAACATGGAGAATACAAAGGAATTGAGAAAATGGTTGGACGATATGGAACTGCCACATCCATTGGTGATTGCCGGACCCTGCAGCGCTGAAACCGAGAAGCAAGTATTAAGGATTGCCCATGATCTGAAGGATACGGATGTAAATTATTATCGTGCTGGTATATGGAAACCTCGTACCCGTCCTGGAAATTTTGAGGGTGTGGGCGCATTAGGCTTAAAATGGTTGCAGAAGGTAAAAGAGGAGACCGGGTTAAAAACAGCTACCGAAGTTGCCAACAGAAACCATGTGGAGCTGGCCCTGGAACATGATATTGATTTGTTGTGGATAGGTGCCCGTTCTACCGTGAGCCCATTTATTGTACAGGACATTGCTGATGCCCTGGAAGGGACGGACAAGATTGTTTTAATAAAGAATCCGGTAAACCCCGACCTTTCATTATGGTTGGGTGCCGTAGAGCGTTTGTACACGGCCAACATTAAAAAGCTGGGGGTTATCCATCGAGGTTTTTCGACCTATGAAAAATCCAAATATAGAAATATTCCGGAGTGGCAATTGGCCATTGAGTTACAGACCAAATTTCCGGATTTGCCCATTATTAACGACCCATCCCACATTACCGGAAAGAGGGACATGATCTTTGATGTTTCCCAAACCGCACTGGATCTAAATTTTGATGGATTGATGATAGAGACACACTTTGATCCGGACAATGCATGGAGTGATGCAGCACAACAAGTAACACCCAAAAGATTGGTACAAATTATGGAAGATCTAAAAATTAGAAAGGAGACCGATAAGGAGGCAGAATACAATAGTAGGTTGAATAACCTAAGGGCCCAAATAGATATTATCGATAATCAATTGATCGATATGCTCGGAAAACGCATGAAGGTTTCAGGTGGCATAGGGGAACTTAAAAAGCAACGCAATGTAGCGGTGCTTCAAACCAATCGGTGGAACTCCATTTTAGGAAAAATGATTTTGGAAGGTGAATCCAAAGGATTGAGTGAGGAATTTGTGTTAAAAATGTTCAAGGCCATCCATCAGGAATCCATAAACCATCAGGAAAAGATCATCAATGCCTAAAACAGTTAAAAGCGAGTGAAGCAATCTGTTCATTTGGTTTCTAAAACGTACAGATTGCTTCGCCCTTATACTTTGTTGTATTTTCCTAAAAGTAAACTTTTAAGCCTCAGAGAAGCTTATACAAAAGCTTATTAATCCTTTTTAAAGACATACCGGGTAATAAAGATGCCTTGGCCGTCCTTATCCCCCGCATCGGATTCAACGGCACTCGATACAAATACCAATTCCCAACCATCAGCCGCCATTGCAGTTAATTTAGAGGAAGTAACCGCATCATTGGCTGCAATATTCTGAAAACGGATTCCAGCGATATTGTAAAAATTTAGAAGCTTTGTTTCCTCAAAGTTTTTTACCCGAATATTCCCTCGTTTGGACTTGTTCCTTGTGTTATCCTCTTCCGTCTGTTCTGAAGTGTATTCGGCAAAATCCTTTTCTTCTTGGGCGTCAATAATTCGAGACCGGCCTATTCCGCTTGGCACAATGGATTCTACACTGGTTATTATCTTATATTGTTGGGCGTGGATTTCAAAGGTTGCAACAATGGCCAGACAGATAATACATAGACTTTTTTTCATTTTCAATATGATTTAATTGTTAGAATTTGCCCAAAGATACCGCGAATCTTAAAATTAAAAATCGGTATTTTTGCGCGGACTATCCATGATGAATTTTTAGATGTAATGACGGGAGTTGTATATAAATCTACAGGGAGCTGGTATACCGTCAAAACGGATAGCGGAGCGTTCTATGAATGTAGGATAAAAGGAAAATTTCGCATTAAAGGTATCAAAAGCACAAATCCGGTTGCGGTCGGGGACAAAGTGAAATTCGAGATAGAACTAATTGGGGACGAAACCATCGGAATTATTTCTGAAATCGAAGACCGGAAAAATTATATTATTCGAAAATCCGTAAACCTCTCCAAACAGACCCATATCATTGCCGCTAACTTAGATCAGGTCTTTTTGATTATTACTTTGAACAACCCGGTAACCCACACCATTTTCATAGACCGTTTTTTGGCGACTGCCGAAGCTTATGACATTCCAACCGTTTTGTTGTTCAATAAGATGGACAGTTATGACAGAGAAGAGTCGGCCGAGGTAAGATATTTGATCGACCTCTACCAAAATGTGGGATATACCTGTATCGGCATATCCGCAAAAACCGGAAGAAATGTCGATCAGGTCAGGGAATTGATGCTCAATAAAACCAGTATGTTCTCGGGTCATTCGGGAGTAGGCAAATCTACCTTGATCAATAAATTGGAACCTTCTTTGAGCATTAAAACTGCCGAAATATCCGAACAACACCTTCAAGGACAACACACTACAACATTCGCAGAGATGTTTGATCTGAGTTTCGATGCACGCATTATTGATACACCAGGAATAAAGGGTTTTGGTATGGTGGATATGGACAAAGATGAAATTGGGGATTACTTTCCCGAATTTTTTAAGCTAAAGAAGAATTGCAAATTCAACAACTGCTTGCATCTGGATGAGCCAAAATGTGCGGTCAAGGAGGCCTTGGAAAAGGGTGAGGTATCTTTGAGTAGGTATCGAAGTTATGTACAAATGGTTACAGGACAGGAAGATACGTACAGAATGGACAATTATGGAAAAGTGGACTAAACGGAATATGCCTTTTTTAGATGGAAGGGTTGGAATTGGAGTATGAGAGCAGTGATTCAAAGAGTATCGAAGGCCAGTGTAACCGTAGAAGGAAAGGTGGTTTCAAAGATCGATGAAGGTCTTCTTGTATTATTAGGAATAGAGGACAGCGACGGGAAGGAAGATATTGAATGGCTATCACGTAAGATCGTAAACCTCCGTATTTTTAACGATTTAAGAGGGGTAATGAATCGTTCGTTGCTGGATATTAATGGCACTGCTCTGGTAGTCAGTCAATTTACCTTACATGCATCCACCAAAAAAGGAAATAGGCCATCTTATATAAAAGCCGCAAAACCTGATGTTTCCATTCCCTTGTATGAAAAATTCGTGCAGCAATTGGAAATGGATCTAAATAAAAAAGTAGGAACGGGAATCTTTGGTGCCGATATGAAAGTAGAATTATTAAATGATGGTCCTGTAACCATCATTATGGACACAAAAAACAGGGAATAAGGTACATTTGTCGATTTTGTAGTGGATAAATGTAAGAAATTTTAGTACTTTACGTTGTAAGTTTCAACCCCGACCTAAACCAATGCGCCTACTACTACTTCTTACATCCTTTTTTCTGGTATGTATCGTTTCAGCACAAAAATCCAACTATCAAGCCCTTTTATTGGATAAAACCCTTGTAGAAAATGCAAATGCCGTGGTTCGCCTCGATGAAATGAAAATACACGTGGAAGCCAGGAATAGAATGGTATATACCGTAAAACAAGTAGTAACGGTTTTGAACAAAATGGGCAATAGATATGCCAACCCCCGTGTTTTCTACGACAGTGACAAGAAGATAAAGCACATAGAAGCCTATGTGTACGATAAAATGGGGAAAGAAATAGAACACCTAAAGAAAAGGGATTTTCGGGATGTTAGTGCTGCGGATGGTATTTCTCTTTATATAGATGATAGATTGCTTGCGTATTCCTATACCCCAATACAATATCCTTACACTATGGAATTTTCCTATGAAGTGGAGACCATTGATACTGGGGTTTTTCCCGCGTGGTACTTTTTATCAGGATATTTGGCAAGTGTGGAAAAGAGCCATTATGAAATTACCTACGCCTCAAGCGACTTGAAACCGGTCATCAAAGAATACAATTTAGATGATTTTCCTATTGAAAAAGAAGAAAGGAATGGCCGTATCGTTTATACCGCCCAACACCTTCCCTCCGTAAAAAGTGAGGCACATAGTCCGGATTACAGTAGCTTGGTACCAAAACTTTTGGTAAGATTGGAACATTTTCACTACAAAGGCTTTGATGGAGACGTGGATGACTGGAACCAATTGGGAAAATGGGTCAACAATTCACTTCTAAAAGGACGTACAGAGCTTTCGGAAGCAACCCGAACCATGGCCAGAAATCTGGTGAGCGGTATTGAGGATGATTTGGAAAAGGCGAAAGTAATTTATGAGTATGTGCAGGACAATACTAGATATATAAGTGTTCAGATAGGTATTGGAGGTTTTAGACCCATTAGTGCCATTGAGGTGGACCGTGTTAAATATGGGGATTGTAAAGGCCTCTCCAATTATACCAAGGCTCTTTTGGAGGCAGTGGGAGTGGATTCTTACTATACGGTAGTGGAAGCGGGCCCCAGAAAAGTGGATTTTGAGGAAGACTTTGCAGACCTACGACAGGGCAACCATGTTATTTTGGCCATTCCATATGGGGACAAATACTATTGGATAGATTGCACTTCCCAAATTCATCCTTTTGGTTTTGTCGGTGACTTTACTGACGACCGCAAGGTTCTTGTAGTAAAGCCGGAAGGAGGTGAACTCGTATCCACGGTCGCATATAATAACGAACAGAACCATCAATTGACCAAGGCAAAATTTAACGTTTTGAAAGATGGTGCAATATCTGGTAAAGTTGTTATTGCTACTGAAGGCGTGCAGTATGACAATCGTTTCACCTTGGAGGAAAAGTCCAAGGACAAGATTGGCAAGCATTATAAGGACTATTGGAGCGAGGTGAATAACCTTAACCTTCACAGCTACAAATTTGATAACAATCGTGAGGAAATTCGATTTACAGAGGAGGTAGAGGTCTCCGCAAAAAATTATGCTTCCATCAGTGGGGAGAGAATTCTGTTTGCTCCCAATGCCTTCAATAAGAATAGTTATGTGCCTCAACGTTATAGAAATCGGAAATTACCCTTGGAAATACAACGAGGTTTTTTGGATGAGGATGTATTTGAGATAGCTATGCCCAATGGATATGCAGTGGAAGCTCTTCCGGAAGATGTAAAGCTTGAAACTCCATTCGGCACTTATACCATGGAACTTAATTATAATTCAGAAACCAATACCTTAAATTACAAACGTAGTTTTTTCCTCAAAAAAGGGACACACCCCAAGGAGGAATATGCGAATTACCGCAATTTTAGAAAGAAGATTGCTTCAGCTGACAATGCCCAAGCAGTAATTGTCAAAACCAATCTTTAAAACCCAAACCTCCCAATATTTTAATCATGAAAAACCTCAAAATCAGTTTATGTCTTTTTGTTTCCCTAGTTGCCAACGATGTCTTGGCTCAGAAAGTTAAATTTGGAAAAGTATCGGAAGCCGAACTTAGGGAAGAAGTGTATGAAAAAGATTCTTCTGCGGTCGCCGCGGTATTGTATCGATATAAAAACATTCGTTTTGAATACAAGCAATCCCTAGGTTTTAAATTGGTTACCTCTATCCATGAGCGGGTAAAAATTTATAAGTCGGAAGGATTTGAATATGCCACGGTAATTGAAAAATTGTCTAAGGACAATGGAGACAAGGAGACCATCAGTGGATTGAAGGCATTTACTTATAGTTTGGAAAATGGGGAAATTAAAAAGCATAAATTGTCCAAAGAAGGAGAGTTTAAAACAGAACTGAACGAGTATTACAACGAAGAAAAATTTACCATGCCCAACGTAAAAGTTGGTAGTGTGGTTGAATACGAATACCAAATCCACTCTCCTTTTTATTGGATTATTGATGAAATAGCCATGCAATATGACATCCCCATCAAATATCAAGAGATTTCCATTAGGGCCCCGGAATACTTCGTTTTTAAACCCACCATGAAAGGATATCTGCCTCTTAATCCTCAAACGGGTACCGAAGGTGGTACCATCACCTTTACCGATAAGCAGAGAAGAGGAAAATATAACACAACTACCACCTACAGCAATTCCAACCTAAATTATATTATCAATGTTACCAACTATACAATGCAAGATGTGCCTGCCCTAAAAGAGGAACCTCATGTTAATAACATGAACAACTATAGAAGTGCCGTGTTGTATGAATTGCAGTATACCAAGTTTCCCCAATCCCCTATAAAAAGTTATACCACTACCTGGGAGAAGGTAATCAAGACAATTTATGAAAGTCGTAATTTTGGAGGTCAACTTGCCCAAAAAAGATATTTCAAGGAAGATCTTCAGGCCCTAATTGGAGATAGAACCGATGAGGTGGAAAAGGCAGCGATTATTTTTCAATATGTTCAAAACCATATGAATTGGAATGGTATGGCGGGGTTTTATAGCGATAAAGGTGTTAAAAAAGCCTATGAAGATCGCAGTGGTAACATAGCGGACATCAATCTGATGTTGACCGCCATGCTTAGCGAAGCAGGTCTGGAGGCCAATCCCGTGCTCATAAGCACTAGGGACCATGGAGTGCCAATGTTTCCTACGCGAAGAGGCTTTAATTATGTGGTAGCTTCCGTCTCCTTAAATGACAACATTGTGCTTTTGGATGCTTCCAACAAATACACCAAGCCTAACGTATTACCTGTACATGCGCTGAACTGGTATGGAAAGTTGATAAAAAAAGATGGGAGCTTCAATAGCGTTTCCGTAATGCCCAAAATAGTTTCCAAGGAGAATTCCAATTGTACCGTTGCCTTGGACCAAAATGGTGGAATCAAAGGCAGGATGCGTAAGACATACACCGATTTTAAGGCATACGAGTTCAGGAACAAGTTTAATGGCATACAGGAAGATTCTTATCTGGAAAAATTGGAATCCTCCAATGTAGGCATGGAAATCGGGGAATACGCGGTGAAGAATAACGAGACCATAGGCAAGGCCATTATGGAAAATATGAGTTTTACCATGGAAGGTCAGATAGCAAAAGTAGGGGATAAAATGTACTTTAACCCCTTGTTTACTAGTACTATGACCGAAAACCCTTTTAAGTTGGACGAACGAAACTACCCTATAGATTATGCGTATCCTTGGGAAGAAAAAATGGTGGTAAACATTTCCATACCAGAGGGATACGAAATCGAGACATTACCGGCAGATGTAAAGTTAGGCTTACCCAATAAAACGGCAAGTTTTATTTATAAAGTGATGGCTCAGGGCAATAAGATTCAGGTATTGGCGGATTTGAAAATGAACGCGGCCATTATTCCTGCCGTAGATTATCACAATTTAAAAGAATTCTACAAAAAGATAGTGGAAAAAGAGGCAGAAAAAGTAGTTTTATCCAAAACTACCGCAAATGGCTCTCAAGAAACTCCAGCAGGAAGTAGATAATTGGATAAAACGGCACGGCGTACGTTATTTTAACGAACTTACAAATATGGCCCAACTTACCGAAGAGGTAGGGGAGGTGGCCCGTATCATTGCTCGAAGGTATGGAGAGCAGAGCGAAAAGGAATCCGATAAGGAAAGAGATCTAGGCGAGGAATTGGCAGATGTCCTTTTTGTGGTCCTTTGTTTGGCAAATCAGACGAACGTAGATTTGCAGAAAGCTTTCGATGAAAAATTGGCTTTGAAGACCCAACGGGATCATGACAGACACCAAAACAACAAAAAGCTTAAATAGTACTATCTTTGCACCTTAGCACTAGAACCGCATAAGATTGAAACTACACCTATCTCCTCCTACAACCAAACTACTAAAATCCAGTATTCGGATTACAGGCTCAAAAAGCGAGTCCAACCGTTTGTTATTGCTACAAGCGTTGTACCCCAATATCGAGATTGACAACCTATCCAATTCCGATGATGCCCAGGTCATGCAAAAAGGACTGAATACAAGTAGGGGTGTTGTGGATATCCATCATGCCGGCACGGCCATGCGATTTCTTACAGGCTACTTTGCCTCACAGGAAGGTAAGGAAGTTCTTCTTACAGGCTCAAAACGTATGACTGAGCGTCCCATAAAAGTTCTAGTGGATGCGCTACACAAATTAGGGGCCGAAATTGAATATGAAAAGAACGATGGGTATCCACCATTAAAAATTAAAGGGAAAAAGCTAACCCGAAATAAAGTGAGCCTTCCCGCCCATATCAGTAGCCAATATATTTCTGCATTGTTGCTGATTGCACCGGGTCTGGGAAATGGTCTGGAATTGGACTTGAAAGGGGAAATTACATCTGTCCCCTATATAAAGATGACTTTGGCCTTATTGGAGCAAATTGGTGTAGGGACCACTTTTGAAGGAAACAAGATCAAGGTATATCCCAAAGAGTCCGTGAATTTAAAAACCCTGGTGGTGGAATCAGATTGGAGCTCTGCCTCCTATTTCTACAGTATAGTTGCCCTTAGTGCAGTTGGTTCTGAAGTTATCTTATCATCATATAGAAAAAATAGCTTGCAGGGAGATAGCGTGCTTGCAGGGATTTATAAAAATTGGGGCGTGGACACCGATTTCAGGGAAAATGAAATCAGCCTAAGAAAAGTGGCAGACCTAAAACCCGAAAATTTGAATCTGGAACTTTCAAATGCCCCGGATACTGCCCAGACTATTGCGGTTACCTGTTTTGGATTAGGAGTTGGGTGTCATCTTACAGGGCTGCACACCCTAAAAATAAAGGAAACCGATAGATTGGTAGCCTTGGATACAGAACTCTCCAAATTGGGTGCGGACATAACCGTATCGGATAAGGATTTGACTTTACGTCCGTCGAATGAAGTGAACAAGGACATAGCGATAAACACCTATAATGATCATAGAATGGCTATGGCCTTTGCACCCTTGGCCATGAAAACTTCAATATATGTAAACGATGCCGAAGTGGTCTCCAAATCCTATCCTGATTTTTGGAAAGACCTGGAAATACTGGGTATAACCATACGAAAATCATAATTCGTATTTAATCCTTGTTTTACTTGACAACCCCCATGGCCACATTGTATATTTGCAGCCGCAAAAATGACTAACTTAATTCACTTACATGAAATTATCGCACTTCAATTTTGAACTTCCAAAGGACTTATTGGCAGAATACCCAACTGAAAATAGGGACGAGTCCAAATTAATGGTAATCCATAGGGATTCTGGTAAAATAGAGCATAAGATGTTCAAGGACCTTATTGATTATTTTGACGAAGGCGATGTTATGGTCCTGAACAATACCAAGGTCTTTCCGGCAAGATTATACGGAAATAAGGAAAAGACAGGAGCTCGTATCGAGGTTTTTTTATTGCGGGAATTGAACGAGGAACAAAGGCTATGGGATGTTTTGGTTGATCCGGCACGTAAAATCCGAATAGGCAATAAACTATATTTTGGAGATGACGAAAGCCTGGTAGCAGAAGTTATTGACAATACAACATCCAGGGGAAGGACCTTACGTTTTTTATATGACGGAGCCTATATCGATTTTCGAAGGAAACTTCGGGAATTGGGGGAAACGCCCTTGCCAAAATACATTAAGCGTGGGGTGGAACCAGAGGATGAGGAACGTTATCAGACCATTTATGCCAAACATGAAGGAGCTGTGGCGGCTCCGACGGCTGGGCTTCACTTTTCCAAGCACTTATTAAAGCGTTTGGAAATCAAAGGAGTGAATTTTGCTGAATTGACCTTGCATGTTGGTTTGGGGACCTTTAACCCCGTTGAGGTAGAGGATCTTTCCAAACATAAGATGGATAGCGAAGAATTGATTATAGACGAAAAGGCAACTGAAGTTGTCAATCGAGCCAAGGAAACAAGAAAAAAAGTATGTGCGGTGGGCACTACCGCAATGCGGGGATTGGAAAGCGCGGTTTCTTCCGAACAAACACTAAATACGTTTGACGGTTGGACCAACAAATTTATTTTCCCACCGTATGATTTCAGTATCGCCAATTGTATGATTACCAATTTCCATTTACCCAAATCTACATTGCTGATGATGGTATCTGCCTTTATTGGTCACGATCTCATGAAAAGAGCCTACAAAGAAGCTATTTTAGAGGGATATCGTTTCTATTCCTATGGAGATGCCATGTTGATTATATAGGAAGGTTCGAACAAATTATAGGAATCCTGTCTACCAAATCATCGGTTCGGCAGGATTTTTTATCTTTTCACGTATTGGAAACAAAAAAGAAAGACATACGAGCCCTTACTAAGGAACAATTGCGCGGTTTTTTCACGGAACAAGGTGATAAGGCTTTCCGCGGCAATCAGGTCTATGAATGGCTTTGGCAGAAATCCGCACACTCCTTTGATGTGATGACAAATCTTTCCAAGGATACCCGAAAACTTTTGGAGGATTTTTTTGTAATCAATCACATTCGTGTAGATCAAATGCAGCGGAGCAAGGACGGTACCATAAAAAATGCGGTACGATTGCATGATGGGTTGGTAGTGGAATCTGTTTTGATTCCTACTGCAAACCGTACCACGGCGTGTGTTTCGAGCCAAGTGGGTTGTAGTCTGGACTGCAAGTTCTGTGCTACGGCACGTTTAAAACGAATGCGCAATCTGAATCCTGATGAAATCTACGACCAAGTGGTGGCCATTGATAATGAGAGTAGGCTCTATTTTGATCGACCCTTGAGCAACATTGTATTTATGGGAATGGGCGAACCTTTAATGAATTACAACAATGTGTTAAAGGCCATCGATAAGATAACCTCCCCAACTGGGCTCGGAATGTCCCCAAGACGTATTACGGTCTCTACATCGGGAGTTCCCAAAATGATAAAAAAAATGGCAGACGATGGGGTTAGATTCAATTTGGCCGTATCCCTTCATTCCGCCATTGACGAAATACGGACATCCATAATGCCCTTTAACGCCACGTTTACTTTGACCGACCTACGGGAAGCTCTGCAATATTGGTATGCCAGGACCAAAAGTAGAATCACCTACGAATATGTGGTCTGGGAAGGTATTAATGATACACAGAAGGATGCGGATGCCTTGGTAGACTTCTGCAAATTTGCGCCTTCAAAGGTTAATCTTATCGAATATAACCCAATCGATGATGGTAGGTTTCAGCAAGCTTCAAATATCGCACTGGAGAGATATGTGGACACTTTAGAGCAAAACGGAATTGTGGTTACCGTTAGACGTTCCAGGGGGAAGGATATAGATGCGGCATGTGGCCAATTGGCAAATAAACACTAAAAAATAAGGAGTTGATATCGCTCCATGAATAAGGTAAAGGCAGCTTTTGTTTTTTGATCAATACATTAGATAATCCTGCATAAGGTTACGAAATTAAATTTTCTCGTACCTCCCTGGCCAAATACTGAGACTGCCCGCTGAACGCCTCTTCTTTTCCTTATTTTATTTTTATCTTTCCAAATCCAAAGCGATAGAAACCAAACTTCTTGAAAACAGTATCCCGAATAAAGGAACCTATAGATCGTGAAATGGAACTTTTTGAGAAGAAGTTCCATAGTGCCATGTCCTCCAAGGTAGCACTTCTTAATCGCATTACGTATTACATTGTAAACCGGAAAGGCAAGCAAATGCGGCCTATGTTCGTTTTTTTGACCGCAAAGTTGTTGAACAAGGGCGAGGTAAATGAACGAACATATAGGGGTGCCTCCGTTATAGAACTTATTCATACGGCCACTTTGGTGCATGATGATGTTGTGGATGAAAGTAACAAACGCCGCGGGTTTTTTTCCATTAATGCATTATGGAAAAATAAAATTGCTGTTTTGGTAGGTGATTATCTATTATCAAAAGGATTGTTGTTGTCCATTGACCATGGAGATTTTGACCTGCTGCGGATTATTTCCGTAGCCGTTCGGGAAATGAGCGAAGGGGAGTTGCTACAGATTGAAAAGGCGAGACGCCTGGACATTACCGAAGAAATCTATTATGATATCATCCGCCAAAAGACGGCCACTTTAATTGCCGCATGTTGTAGTTTGGGTGCGTGTTCCGTAAAACCCAATTCACCGGACGTGGAAACCTTTAGGAAATTTGGGGAACTTTGTGGCATGGCCTTTCAAATAAAGGATGATCTTTTTGATTATGGAGAAGAGAAAATTGGGAAACCTACCGGGATAGATATTAAGGAACAAAAGATGACCTTACCTCTAATTTATGTCCTTAACAACTGCTCCAAATCGGAAAAAAGATGGTTGATCAATTCCGTAAAAAATCACAATAAAGACAAAATCAGGGTGAAGCAAGTAATCGCTTTCGTAAAGGAAAGAGGCGGATTGGAATATGCCGTACAAAAAATGCTCGATTTTAAGGAAGAGGCTTTGAAACTTTTAGACGCATACCCATCTTCGGATTACAAAAACTCCCTTGAGCTTATGGTAAATTATGTAGTGGATAGAAAAAAGTAAAGTCGAATGGCTTTGTTTTTGATATGAAATTTTCACATTACGGACCTTGCATAAAAGACTTCAAAAAAAAAATCAACTTTCCAGGCAACGTTTTCCCTTACTAAATCGTCTATAGAAATAGTAGACAACCAAAAACCCCTTTTATAAAATTGAAAATCATTTCTTTTTATAAAAACGAAAAGCAGCTTATAGAAAGGGCAGCCTCCGGAAATCGGGATGCGCAACAACGCCTTTATGAAAAATTTGCGCCCAAGATGCTCGGGGTATGTAGACGATACATTAAAGACCTGCAATTTGCGGAAGACGTTATGGTCAATGGTTTTGTAAAGGTTTTTCAAGGTCTCGAAACTTTCCGTCACCAAGGCAGTTTTGAAGGATGGATAAAAAAAATCATGATTAGGGAGAGTATTTCCTATTTACGGAAACAACAATTTGTAGTCTATGATGATACGGTATACGAAAGGCATGGGGAAAAATCCGTCTCTGATACCGCTGCAAAATTGGACATTGAATATATACAAACCATGATCGATGCCTTACCGGAAGGCTATAGGACCGTTTTTGTACTGTACGCAGTAGAAGGGTACAAGCACCAAGAGATAGCTGAAATGCTTGCCATTACGGAGAGTACTTCAAAATCACAACTATTCAAGGCCCGTAAATTATTGCAACAAAGTTTAAAGAAACAAAATATCATAGGATATGGAACCGAATAATTTTGAAAAGCATATCAAAAAACAATTGGAGCAAAGGGAACTACAACCATCATCCCAGGCCTGGCAAAAGGTGGCTGATCGTTTGGAAGGAGCTCCAACACCAAAATCAAATCGTTTTTTTTGGTATGGTATTGCAGCGAGTTTTACAGGTCTTTTGGTAATCTCATTAATGTATTTTGGCTCTCATGGACCTATGGAGAATCCTGATATTGAAATCGTAAATATGGATAGTGAAAATGACAAAGTTGAGGATGCGTTAAAAAAAGCTACGGATGAAAAGACCTTCGGAGAGGAGAATAGGGTAGTCGATACGAATGAGGATTTGGACGTAAAAAAGCCCTTGGAGGAATCTGTAAATTTTCCAAACGAACAGGAAACGATCAAGGAAAAAACCTTGGAGGATGTAAAAACAAGTATTGCTTCCACAGATACACAGGGAGACAAAGAAGTTGAAAGTAAAATTTTGAGTAAAGATTCCGAAGATATCATCAATACCAAAATAGCGGAAGTCGTGGCGCAGGTAGATGTATTGGAGCAAAAAAATAGAACAGTCTCAGATTCCGAGGTAGATTCGCTATTGCAGAAGGCACACCGGGAAATAATTGCTGAAAAGCTTTTCCGGGATAATGGCAGGGTGGATGCCATGGCCCTGTTGACGCAGGTAGAGGATGAGCTAGATCAATCCTTTAGGGATCAGATTTTCGAAAAGTTAAAAACCGGTTTTATGAAGGTGCGTACGGCCGTGGCGGACCGGAATAATTAATTCATCAATCATTAATAGATTTCCTTCTTCTCTCCCCGCAACTGTCGGGGAGGCAGGGAAGGAACATTTCAAAAACAAACAAGTATGAGAACCATTGTTTTTTATTTGACCTTAATTCTAATTTCCTTGGTTATGAACCATGTTGTCGCTCAGGAATGGAATGAGGAAAAAATTGAAGCTCTGAAGGAGCAAAAGATTAAGATTACCCAACAGGAAAAGGAAGCCTTAAAATTAGAGGTGGAGGAGATCAACAGAAGATTGGATAATGGCAACCTAACAGCAGAAGAAGCAAGGGTCCTAAAGGAAAATGCCGCAAAATTAAGAGCATTGAATATTGAAAACAAGCATGCCATTATCGATAACAAAATTGCCCTTTTGCAACGTAATCAGGGTGCTGTGCTAGAGGAGGAAAAAGGCTTTTCCATTATTGATGATGGAACGGGAATCAGCATTAACGTAGATGGGAAACCATGGCATGTTTTTGAGAAGAATAATAAACCTCCAAAATATGACCGTCGCACATATTCCGATCCAGTCATCGCTGTAGGATTTAACAATGCCATTATAGATGGTCAATCCCTTGATGATTCACCCTATAAAATGGGGGGGAGCCGATTTTTTGAAATGGGATGGGTATGGCGTACGAGGGTTTTTGACAACTCCAATTTTATGCGCTTCACCTACGGACTTTCCTTTCAATTCAACGGTCTAAAGCCCAAGGACAATCAATATTTTGTCATTAATGATGAAGGTCAGGCAGAATTACAGGAATTTGAATTTGAGCTTAGAAAATCAAAATTCCGTATGGACAATCTGGTTTTCCCTGTTCATTTTGAATTTGGTCCATCAAGGTTTAGGCAAACCGAAAATACCATTCGATACTCCATACAAAACCAGTTTCGACTGGGTATTGGTGGGTACGGTGGATTTAATTTGGGTACCCGCCAAAAGTTGAAATATGATCGGGCCGGGGAAAGTGTAAAAGACAAGTTGAAAAGGGGATATAATACTACAAATTTTGTGTACGGGCTTAGCGCCTATGCCGGGTTCGATAGCGTACTGCTCTATATAAAATACGATTTGAACCCGATTTTTAAAGATGCTATAGTAGAGCAACGAAACATTTCTTTGGGCCTTCGGTGCGACTTGTGACGAGGTGAAATAAGGTTCGCCTCTTTTACCTGAGGCGGATCTTAACCGTTCATTCTTAATCCATACCCATGGCATTTTCCATCTCCAAGGTAAATTCATTGTTATAATAAACACGTTTGCAGTGGGAGCATTCTGCAATTTTTGAAGTGGAAATTTTAAATAGTTTGATCCAAAACAAGTGAAAATAGTTTGAAGCTATGGAAACGGTCAAAGTTCCGACCTTATTGCAATAAGGGCACCGAACACTTGGTAGGCGCTTTATTTCGGTTTTTCCAGGACGAGTACCGAAGAAGAGTATCATTGCACAAAGATATCGGAAGAAAATTCAAATCAAATTGGTAAAAGATATAAAAACAGTAAAAATGGAACCTACAAGAAGAACCGCAAGAATTGCCGGGGTATTTTACCTCATTCTTATATTGAGTGGCATGTTTAGCTTACTCTATGTACCCTCAGAGCTTATCGTCTGGGACAATCCGGCAAAGACCGTTGAAAATATCAAAACCTCCGAAAACCTTTTCCGATTGGGGATACTAAGTGGTTTGGTATGCTTTACGTGTTTTATATTTTTACCGCTGACTTTGTACAAATTGTTTCAGGAGGTCAACAAAAATCATGCAGTGCTCATGGTGGTCCTGGCCCTCGTCAGTGTGCCCATTTCATATGTTAGCATAACGTATCAAATAGATGTACTCACGTTGATTAATGATTCCGAGACCCTAAAAGCTTTTACTCTGGACGAACTATATGCAAAAGTGATGCTACTTCTTAAATCCAGTAACAATGGAGATTTGGTGGCCCATATATTTTGGGGACTATGGTTATTTCCCTTTGGGTATTTGGTGTACCAATCAGGATTTCTTCCCAAATTTTTGGGAATCATGTTGATGTTGGGCTGCTTTGGATATCTCATTGATTTTTTAGGTTATTTTCTTTGTGAAAGTTATGGAGAAACTTTGTTGGCTACTATTGCAGGCCTGCCCTCTGCTATCGGAGAAATTGGGATTTGCCTCTGGCTTTTGACCATAGGGATAAAGGTGGCTAAAGTTCCACAGGGGAAATAAAAGGTCGACTTTTATAAAGCTACATTTTAGCTTATATTTATGGATACGGGCTATATTTGCCTGCTAGACTTAGTTTACCTTGATTTCAAAATCTACCATAGACCAAGTATACGAGACCGCCCGTTTGGAAGAGGTCATCGGTGATTTTGTGCAGTTAAAAAAGTCGGGCTCCAACTTCAAAGGACTGAGTCCCTTTACCGATGAGCGCACACCGAGCTTTATGGTTTCACCGGTAAAACAGATTTGGAAAGACTTCAGCAGCGGAAAAGGAGGCAATGTTGTGGCCTTTTTAATGGAACACGAGCACTTTACCTATCCTGAGGCCATAAAATACTTGGCCAAAAAATACAATATCGAAGTAGAGGAAACCGAACGCACCGACGAACAGAAGGCGGAGGCCAATGAACGTGAAAGCATGTATCTGGTTTCCGAATTTGCCCAGAAGCACTTTTCGGAAATGCTCTGGGAATCAGAGTTGGGCAAGGCTATAGGGCTGACCTATTTCAAGGAACGCGGCTTTACAGATGAGACCATTAAAAAATTTGGTTTGGGCTATTGTCTGGATTTGTGGGACGGATTTACCAAGACCGCCCTTGAAAATGGTTATAAGTTGGGGTATTTGGAAAAGACCGGATTAACCATTGTTAAAGAAGATGTCCAAAACCCCAATACTCCCAAAAAATTTGATCGATTTAAGGGACGGGTCATGTTCCCAATCCATTCCATGAGCGGGCGAGTTCTTGGTTTTGGGGGGCGTATTTTAACCAATGACAAAAAAGCGGCCAAATACTTAAACTCGCCCGAAAGTGAAATTTATCATAAGAGTAAAGTGCTTTATGGCGTTTACTTCGCCAAACAAGCTATTGCCAAAGAGGATAACTGCTATCTGGTAGAGGGCTATACGGATGTTATTCAGTTTTACCAAAGGGGCATTCGCAACGTGGTGTCCTCTAGTGGTACCGCCCTTACTCCGGAACAGATCCGTTTGATCAATCGGCTTACCAAAAACATTACTGTTCTGTTCGATGGGGATGCCGCGGGATTAAGAGCTTCCCTACGTGGTATCGATTTGATTTTGGAGCAGGGTATGAACGTAAAGGTCTGTCCCTTCCCCGTAGGTGAGGATCCAGATAGTTTTGCCAAGAACAATGAGTTGGAGGAGGTCTTGCAATACTTGCAGGAAAACACCAAGGACTTCATTCAATTTAAGGCAAATTTATTGGCCGAAGAGGCGTCCAACGATCCCATAAAAAGGGCAGAAACGGTTCGGGATATTGTCAATAGCATAGCCAAAATCCCTGATGCCATAAAACGGGAGATTTATATTCAGGAATGCGCCCAGATTATGAACGTTTCCGAGAACGTTCTGTTTAGTACATTGGCGCAAATCGGTAAAAAGGAGGTAGCAGATGCCGCAAAAAGGGCCAAACCCGAACAAAGGGCCTTTGATGTTGTGAAAAATCAGGTCACCGTTGAAAAAGTAGATGTACAATATGAATTGGAACGAAAAATTATTGAAATGCTTTTGCTGTATGGAAATGACCAGCAAGAGTTTGAGGATTTGGTCCTAAAGGAAAACGAGGAGGGCGATTTAATATTGGAACCAGAGTCCTTGGAGGCCAAGGTCTATGAAAAAATTTATCTGGATCTTCAGGAAGATGAAATAGAACTGACCAACGAACAGTTTCGAAACATCTACTACAAATTGATAGAACAGTTAAATGAAAATGAGGATTTTTCAATACCTACTTTTATCTCAGATCTTGATCAGAAAATGGTGGAAGAGATTTCATCCATCCTTATGGAAGAAGAAAAGTACGCCCTGCATAATTGGGAGCGAAAGGACATCTACCCTAAGGGTAAAAAGACCGGGGTGGGTCAATTGGTAAGCGAGACCATTTTAACCTTACGATGCTATTTGATCAAAAAACGTATGGAGGCCCTTCAGAATAACACCCATGAAAACAACGGAAACAATAATGAGACCCTGGAGGAGATTATGAACTACCTACAATTGAACAAATTGCTGAATAAAAAATTGAATCGGGTACTATCATAAAAAAACAGAGACCCCAAAAAGTTCTTTTTGGGGTCTCTACAATAGATCCTTACCGTTCACTAATACAATTCCAAAGCCTTTGCTTGTTGTAAAAGGTCTACCATATTGTCTACATTCAACTTTTTCATTAAACGTGCCTTATAGGTACTTACGGTCTTTTCGTTTAAGTTAAGGCCAATGGCCACATCTTTATTTCGTTTTCCGCTGGCCAATAGTTTAAGTACTTCCACCTCTCGGGTAGAAAGTTTCCTAAAGAACCTCCTAGGTCTTTGGGTTCCTTCATCAAATGCTAGCCTTTGGGCAAGTTCATTGGTGATGAACATATTCCCCTCGCTTACTTTTCGTACTGCGGAAATAATATAATCTATATCCGAGGCTTTTGATAAATAACCGAATGCACCGGCCCTAATGCTACTCAGCGCATATACATCTTCGGACTGTCCGCTGTACATCAACACTTTCACATCAGGATACTCTTTTTTAATCTTTCGCAATGTGGCTATACCGTTTATTTCTGGAATATCCATTTCCAGCATAACAACATCAGGAGTAATTCGTTCCAGTTTTTCGAAAAGCTCGGATGTAGTGGAAACATCTTCAACTACCTCAAAACCAGAGGCAGATTCCAATACATGTTTTACGCCCATCCGTATGATAGGGTGGTTGTCAGCAATTAATACTTTGATCATTTCGCTAGTTTTAGTCTATAAATATACCCAAATATGCAGAAGTCCAAAAAAACTGACATGCAATGTAAGGTTTAATTATCTGAATTCGTAAACAAAAATGGTTTTTTTTTATTAAAAAGCCTTATTTTTTGAATATTATTCGATTTATCTACTTGATTATTAGTTGAGTGGTTTATTTTAACATTTCCGGAATCTCGCATACAGGTATCGGCTTCATTTTATGTTGATTGGCCGAGTTTAATTTCTTAAATATAGTAAAAACTTCCTTTTCACGGCCAGAAAAGTCCGTAACCGCCTTTCCTTCTCCGTCCATTTTCATAGCCCATTCCAATTCTGGATAGGAAGCTCCTATTTGATCTTCATCAGTCCTGTTGTCGCCCCATAGGCCATCGGTTGGGGCCGCTTGGATAATTTCTTCGTTAACGTCCAAGTAGCTTGCAATTTCATAGACTTCCGTTTTCAATAAATCCGCAATGGGACTTAAATCCACTCCACCATCCCCATATTTGGTATAGAAACCTACTCCAAAATCCTCGACCTTATTACCAGTGCCTGCCACCAAATAACCCTTTAAGGCCGCAAAATAGTATAAGGTTGTCATGCGTAGGCGTGCGCGCGTGTTGGCCAATGACATAAAACGACTTTCTTCATCAGCTACATCGGGAAGTACCTTAATAAGGCTATCGAATACCGATGTAAGGTTTACCGGTTGCCTTTGCACATTGGGATAATGCTCCTGCAACCAGTCAATATGGTTGTTTGCCCTGCTCACCTGTTTTGAGGATTGATGGATGGGCATTTCCAGACATAAAACATCAAGCCCTGTTTTGGCACATAAGGTGGATGTTACAGCGGAGTCTATACCTCCGGAGACACCGACCACAAAACCCTTCATTTTGGCGTTTGTGGTATAATCCTTTAACCACTGCACAATATGGATTATTACCTTTTCGGTTTGCATGCTGTTCTTTATTAACGAAACGATTAACTTTGCCCGATAAAAATAAAGCCTTGATGTCTAAAAAGAAAATGGAAACGGGATTACTTCATGAGGGAAAGTACATTTTTACCCTTTTCTTAATTTCTTACGTTCTTTTAGGCTGTAATGACAATGCAAAAATTACGGAGGCAGTCAATAAAATAGATCTGAATTTACAAATCTCTCGTTTTGACCAAGAATTTGCCAAGGCAGAACCATCGGACTTGCCCCTGCTCAAAAAAGAATACCCTTATCTTTTTCCCGCCCGATACCCGGATAGCGTGTGGGTAGCCAAATTAAAGGATACAGTTCAAGTTGAACTTTTAAGGGAAGTAGATGCAGAATTTTCCAATTTCGAGCAGGAAGAAACCGATTTGCAATTGTTTTTTAAACATATCAAATATTATTTCCCCCGGTTCAATGTTCCAAAAATCGTTACGGTTACGTCCGATGTGGATTACGAGAACCGTGTCATTCTTACGGATAGCCTACTTTTAATAGGACTTGATAACTATCTAGGCCCGGGGCATAAGTTCTACGAGCGCATATCCAACTACATTTCAGCAGGTATGGATAAAAAGTATTTGGTAAGTGATGTGGCCAGTGCTTTTACAAAGCGAGTGGTTCCCAAGGCAGAAGACCGCACTTTCTTGGCCCAGGTTGTCTATTATGGTAAAGAATTATATGTAAAGGATAGGCTGACCCCATTTTTGTCGGAGGCCCAGCGTATTGGCTATTCCCAAGAAGATTTGGAGTGGGCCCATCTTAATGAAGAGCCTATGTGGCGCTATTTTATTGAACGTGAGTTGCTCTATGATACAGATGCCAAGTTAGGCCTACGTTTTCTTGATCCCGCTCCCTTCTCCAAGTTCGGGCTGGAATTGGACAATGAGTCACCAGGACGCATAGGCCGATATTTGGGTTGGCAGATTGTACGTGCCTTTATGGAACGGAACAAGGTTTCCCTTCAACAGATGCTCGCTTTGCCAGCTGAGGAAATATTCAAAAAAAGTAACTACAAACCCAAAAAATAATTATGCCTAAACTCCACACTTCGGAAATTACACTAAAAGTAGGGTTGGATGAAAACCGGGTTCCAGAGGAACTCACCTGGTCGGCACAGGATGGAGGTATCCATAATGAGGAGGCCAAGGCTATGCTACTGTCGGTTTGGGACAGTAAGAATAAGGAATCACTAAAGATCGATCTTTGGACCAAGGATATGCCTGTGGATGAGATGAAGATTTTTTTTCATCAAACTTTGGTTTCCTTGTCGGACACTTTTATGAAAGCGACACAGGATGAAAAAATGACCGCTACAATGAAGGATTTTTGCAACTATTTTGCGGAAAAACTGGAATTAAAAAAATAGACTTCGTTCTTTGGCGTAATGTTATTTGATACCCTAGGTTTATAAACATTTGGCATTTCGCCCAAATTTCGTTGTTTATCTCATGTATTTAGCCTTAAATTTAACGTCCTAAATACGAGTAAAGCAAGACTTTTTATGGCTTCCACTAAAAAATTTGATATTGAAAACTTAGGCGTGCCCACCTTCCCCTCTCCACTTCATTTAAGTACAACAAAGGGCGATAAAGTTTTTAATTTTGTTCAGGACAAAGATCGACTGCTCTATAATATTTCCTTAAGCGAATTTAATCGGTGCGTTACCGAAAACGATGAACCTCTTTGTCTGGAGAAGGCCGGTCCTCGCGAAAAGCTATTGTTCGATCCCACAAAAACCACGGCGGCCATCGTTACCTGTGGGGGACTGTGTCCCGGTATCAACAATGTTATCCGGAGCTTGGTTATGGGGCTCTATTACTTTTATGGAGTGAAGAACATTTTGGGTGTACCTTATGGTTACGAGGGACTTATCCCTTCCTATGGGCATAAACTAAAACACTTGACCCCTGATGTTGTAAAGGACATCCATGAATTTGGGGGGACGGTTTTAGGCTCATCGCGTGGGGGCCAAAGTGTTTCCGATATGGTGGATACCCTTGAAGATAATCAGGTGGATATGCTTTTCGCCATTGGCGGTGATGGAACCCTAAAAGGGGCCAATGCCATAGGTGAGGAAATTCAAAAACGAGGTCTAAAAATTTCAGTAGTCGGCATTCCCAAGACCATTGACAATGACATTAATCTAATAGACAAATCCTTTGGTTTTGAAACTGCTTTTGATATGGCCAGCCCCATTATTCGGGACGCACATAATGAAGCCACTGGCGCTTACAACGGGGTTTCGATCGTAAAGTTGATGGGAAGGGATAGCGGTTTTATTGCCGCCTGCGCGGCAATGTCCATGCCCGTAGTAAATTTTGTCCTGGTGCCGGAAATGGAATTTCAATTACATGGAGAAAATGGTTTTTTGGAAAACCTTAGAGATCGATTGGAGACAAAGCATCACGCGGTCATCGTGGTGGCCGAAGGTGCAGGCCAACATCTTTTTGCGGAGGATGGTGCGGAAACCAAGGACGCCTCGGGCAATGTAAAACACAAGGATATAGGCCCGTTCCTAAAAGCTGAAATAGGAAACTATTTCAAGGCCATGGATAAGCAGGTCACCATTAAATATATAGATCCCAGTTATATTATCCGTAGTGCCCCGGCCAATGCAGGCGACAGTATTTTTTGTAGCAGATTGGCCCATTATGCCATTCATGGAGCAATGGCGGGAAAGACGAAATTCGTAGTGGGCAGGTTGAACAATAAATTTGTGAATTTGCCCATATCCGAAGTCACCAGTAGACGTAAGAAAATAGACTTGGAAGGGGAATTTTGGTTCGCAGTATTGGAAAGTACGGGTCAACCATTTCTTATGGGTTAGCCCGATGTCTTTATGGAACTTCCCAGAATTTAAGTAACCATCGGTCTACTTCAAAAAACTACAATACCGTTTGATGTTCGGGACAATCAATGCGTAAATCCGCTTGATGTAGCTTCTTCTCCAATAACCTACAATAATCATTTTCCGATCCGGATTCATAAAAGCGACAGGAGGTACACATACGCTGTACGTTGACGACGTCCGCTTTATTCAATTTTTCGATCAGTTGCAATAGGCTTTGGAATAGTATCCTTTTTTGCTCCTCGGGGAAGGAATGGATTGGCTTTTCAATAGGATGGGCAAAGGAACTTGTCCGTTGTAGTGTGGCCTTACCTCTTTCGGTAAGATATATAAAGAAACTTCGGGTATCGGCAGGATCGGTTTCCTTAAGAATAAGTTCCTTTTTTAGCAATAACCGTATGGATTCACTAATTGTGGCCTTGGTTACATTGAATTCCTTGGCCAAATAGTTGACCTTGCACTTCTCCGGTAAATGGAAATTGACGAATAACAAAATCTGCAATTGGATAGGTGTAAGCTGATTTTCCTTGCCTTTTTGCCAAAGCAAAACTTTGAAAGCCTCGGAAATACGCTCCAGGGCAACCACGATTTTACCCTCAATATTTTGGTTCTGGTATTCTGGGTCAAAAGTCTCCATGAAACAAAAATAGCCCCAAGAAATTAGTTTACCTAACTACTTGGGGCGAAAACTAGTTGTTAGATACCGTATAGGGTAAAGATAGATCTCCCGAAGCCACACTATATACGGAATATACACCCAACAAGGGAGCCCCCGTATTTGAGGTATTGACCTGCATATAAGCCGTAACCGCATCAAAGTTGAATTGTTTGCGGTGGTTCATCCGGTATGAGGGAACTACCACTTTTATAGTTTTCCCTTTGGTAATCACAGGAAAACCTGGAGAATCCATATACATGGGCATACCGGGATTGGTAGGAGGCAACTTTACTTTGCTGTCTCCCTTGGGGAATTGTTTTACACTCAATCCACCATTAACGCGCTTGTCTTCATTTAAGATGACCCAATGGGGATGCCAAACTATCCCATCGTCATCGTAAATGGTATTTGTATTTTCATCCCAAAGAGGCGTATCGTCAAAATCGGGATGGGAAGTCAACGCCAATGCCACGATTCCATCGGTTTGGGAAAACCCTACATCGGTAGAGGAGAGGTTGGTCGGAAAGACATACCCTAAGACCGGGGCACCGTCCATTTGCCCAACTTTTTTAGGAACGCTGGCCCCGGCAAGACCCTTTACCGTTATCGCAAATACCAACTGTTGCAGTTCGGTATCATGTACAACAGATGTACTTTGGATTATCAAATTTTCCGAATCCTTGAAATCAGCGGACTCGTTAAGCGTTTGCCCCTTACAGGCCAGTGCGACAAAAAGAAAACCGCACACCATGAATAACATATGTTTCATCACTCAAATAATTAGTTAAACTAACAATATGGATTAAATTTTTATGACTTTACCTCTTCCAAGGTAGCCCCATGGTTAATATGCAATACGTTGCCATTATCCAGTACCAGGGCCGGAACCGATCGAACACCTGCATTTTCTGCTGAAGAAATTTTGTCTTTTTGTTCGCCTAAGTGCACAATGTCCACCTGTACCTTGGTGGCATCGACCAAGTTTAAAAATTCCTGTTCCGCATTTACACAAACGGGACAGCCTGCGTGGTAAAATGTTACTCTTTTCATTGTTATGAATTTTAATTGAGGCAATATTGCCGAAACAAATATAGTAAGTTTAACTAACTAAATAGACTATTTTTGAAATATTTTCATCATTCTTCATTTTAAATAGATCTAATACAGCTCTTTGTAGTACTGGCGAGCCATCCGTTCACTTGTAAACTCCGGGACAACATCCGTAATGGCCTGGAAAACGATTTTTTGCCAAACCTCTGGTTTATCGTAGTAAATGGGTAGTACTTTATCCTCCAAAACCGTATACAAATGTTCGCTATCTAATTGGTCTTGTTGTTGTATGGGTAGTGTATGTTCAAGTTCGGGCAGTACAAAGCTGTTTTTCCCATCTTTGGCAAATTCCGGAATCCATCCATCATTGGTCGTAAGGTTAACGGAGCCGTTCATTGCTGCGGTCATTCCACTGGTACCCGAAGCTTCCCGGGTAATCCTAGGCGTGTTCAGCCAAACATCGGAACCCGTTTTTAGCTTTTTGGACAACTCTATCTCATACCCGGTCAATACCGCCAAGTTAGCCTCATTTTTGCTGAAACTTACCAAATGATTGAAGGTATCTATAGCGGAAAAGTCCATGGGATAAGGTTTCCCGGCCCAAATAATCTGTACGGGATACTTCTGGTTTTTCAAGATATTCTGAAACCGCTGCATATCATGCAATAGCAAATCGGCCCTTTTGTACCCTGCAAAACGTCTTGCCCAAACAATGGTCAATATATTGGGATCAAAAAGTTTTCCTGTTTGGTCCAAAACAAGTTCGAACAACTCTTTTTTAAGGGCCGTCTTTCTTTTCACAAAGGCTTTGGCGTCTTTCTTTTTCCAGGCCTTTTGGAAGTCCTTGTCCTGCCAAAACTCCAAGTTCTGGGCATTGGTTATAGGTATGATTTTATTTGCACCTCCATACCCGTTCCACATGGCCTTGGATACCTTGGCGTGTAATTTGGATACTGCATTCGCCTTTTTAGCCATCCGCAACGCGGACACGGTATAGCTGATCGTATTACCGTTTACCATTTCCTTTTGAAGCTCTGGTTCGGAAAGTGTTCGTCCAAAGAACCCGAAACGGTTCAAATGATAGCCATCGCGCTCTTCATTGCCCCCTTTTTCCGGAGTATGGGTCGTAAAGACCATTTGCGATTTTTTTACCCCACGATCTCTTAAATAATAGAAAGCAGGAAGGGCATGGCCCTCATTAAGGTGATAGACATCCGCACCTCCCAAAAGCTCAACGATTTTGGCGCCACCGATACCTAATACGATGCTTTGCGCAACACGCGTCTGCTCATTGGCATCGTACAAATAATCCGTTATGGTCCTGGATAGATAGTCGTTACCTTCCACATCGGTGGTCAAAAGATAGATAGGGGCCGATCGGAACGTATCCGGCTTCAATACCATGGCCCTTAGCTTTACGGAGGAATTACCATTGATTTCTACTTCTACCTCTAATCCGGTATCTTCAAGGAAATTGTAATTTTTCTCTATGGAATTGGTCTGTAAGGTCTGGTCCTTGTTCCTTCCTTGATCGTAATACCCATATTTCCATAGCATACCGATACCTACAATATTCTGCTTTAAATCGTATGCCGAGCGCATGTGGGAGCCGGCCAAAAAACCAAGTCCGCCGGAATATATCTTAAGACCTTGATGGATGGCAAATTCCATGCTAAAATAGGCCGTTCTTTTATTGAATTCCTTGGCTGGGGTATAGGGATGGTGCCAAGCACTATATTTTGATGGGGTTTCCATTGCTACCATAGATTTCTTTTTGCCGCTAAAATAGGGGGATAAACCATTCTACCCAATTTATTTACAAAAAGTTAATGTGTATCGCAATCCATAATCCATTGCAATAAACCTGAATATGTCCAAGAAAACGAGTGCGAGTCTATACCAACCTAATTTAAACAGTAACCAAGAGAACCTATTTCTTCCTAAGGTCTATCCGTTTTTTTAACCGTTATCCGAAATGCGTTTTTAGGATTTTGCACCATGATTTGATTAATTTCCTTTTCGGTAAACCCATGGGTGCGCATGGCTGGGATTAATTTCTTGGAGATTGCTTCAAATTCCCGAATCGGTCCTCCCCGAGGAAAACCGTTACCGTCATGGGAAAGCAAGATCTTGTAGAGTAGATTTTGGGATTTAAATTGGGTGATGGCATTTAATAATTCCTGAATATTGGATGTATTTACTCCATCAAGGGATATCCAAGCTCCCTTGGAGGCGGTATTTAGAAGCACATCAACGTCCGATACCTTGTTGGCGTGTACCCATACCCAGGCACTTGGGCTTACCTTGTATTCCTCAAGCAATCGAAGTTGTTGGTTTACGGCTTCAAGATTGTCCCCGGTATGGACGGCTAGGGTCAGTCCAGTTTTTAGATGGGTCAAAATACCGGCAATAAATAGTTTAGTGTCTATTTTGGAAGGAGGCCCTTCGTCAAAGGCCAGTTTTATAAAACCCGGTTTTACCTCCGTACCGTCAATACCCTTTTGAAATTCAGCAATCCAAATTTTTGAAATTTTTTGGGCACTGGCCTCATAAGCGAATGGAGGTATATAGCGATCATTGGCCGCACCGTAGAAACCGGTGTTGGTAATCAGTTGAATACCCGTGGAATCGCTTATCCTTTGTAATAGGTCCACACGTCTTCCAAAATAGGCCGTGGTACAATCAAAAATCGAATTCGCTCCTAAGGATTTCAACTTCTTTAGATAGGGAACCACCTGTTTAAACAGTGCTTCTTCGTTATACTGGGAGGTTTCGCTCTGATCCTTTCCAAAATTGGACATGATGTGCTCATGGGTCAAAGCAAATCCTAAACGTTCAATTAGGATAGGTCCGTTAACCGTTGGCATGGTTTCTTGCCCCAAAATTGGACTTGGCTGTAAAAAGATGAAAAATAATGCCGGTAGTACGAACCTGCCGATTATTAACGGATGCCATATGTTGTTGAACATCATCGGTCTTTGGATTCAATAGTTTCTAGGAAATCCGAATAAATGCTTTGCACTTTGCCTATTTCATTTTGCTCGGCTATACTAGCTACTTGCGCCAAAATCTTTTCCTTTGAATCGATATCGATAAGATGCCAAATCTTAGCAATATTTTCGGAGAATGCCCTTGCCAGTTTTATTTTATCATCGGATTTGTATTTTATATGACTTTCGTGATTTTGAAGTGAAGCTTCCAGAACGGTAAGAACGCTTCTTTGAAACTGTCCACTACTATTTTCCAGTTGATCCGCATAGTCTACGGATTCTTGTTCGATGGTATCGTAATAGAGCAGGGTCATATTTGCTACTTCCTCCAGGGTAAGTTTATTCAATTCTATCAGTTCATTACTATAGTATTCCTGTTCTTTTTCAGTTGTTCCATAAACGAGGACCAAACGTTTTATAATTTTTTGAAAGAAAAAGAAATCCCGGGTCTTGCGCTTGTAGCTTAGCGAATCGCCATTGGCTAGCCGCGGTAATGCGGAAATGATTCTTTTAAAGTACTTCCCAGACTTCTTACTGTTCAATTTAGGAAGTGGTAGGGAATCCTTTTCCTTTAACCTTCCTAAGAGTTTCGCCGAACCCTCCAATTCATCATAGGACCACTTTCTTTCAATTTTAGGTAATCCAAAATCGTAATATTCCTGGAGTGTCTTGGAATAATCGGGTTCTCTTTTACAGGAACATACTATGCCGATAAAGAGTATTGAAACGAACAGTTTTTTTTTCATGATTTTTGAAGTCTCATTTTAATAGCTACTTAACATCATCCGAAAAATGACCACCGTGTTTGCCTTTTGAGAACTTGGCTTTATTGAAATGGGACGATTTTCCCTTGGGGATGGTAAGGCTTTTCCATGTGTTGCCTTTGACCATTCGCCCGATATAGGCAATTTGCCCGATATGATACGCATAATGGGCCAGTTGCCGATTAACCGCCTCCACGATGGTATGTGCCTGATTCCGAATAAAAATTTCGGTATTGAAGTTTTCCGCATTCACTGAATGCAATGCAGTGAACAGGCATTCCCATCCGGCCTCCCACTTGACCATCATTTCCGCTTTGGTGCCAATAACGGACTCAAACTCCAAATCCCGATTCCGCCATTCCTTTTCCCCATCGGAAGTGAGGAAATCGGTCCATCGCGACCTCATGTTTCCCCACAAGTGATTGACGATTATGGCAATGGAATTGGATTCGGCATTGAATTGCCAAAAGAGGTGCTCCTCATCCAGTTGGGCAAACGTACGTTCCCCGACAGATTTATAGTATTCAAACTGTTTAATGGCACTTTGTATGTAGTCCAGTTCCATAGGCATCCCACAAAATTAAAACTTCCTATTTGAATATGCACTATCCTATCCTTAGCGAAAAAAAGGGATGTATTCCATTTCGAATCAGTAGGTCCAGTAAGATGAACCACAATCGATATAATGAATTGGAATATCCGTAACAAATTTGCGCATCCAATCGGCACAAAATTTCATCCCACTTGCCTCAGAGTATACGTGCCCGATGAATACTATGGCTTTTTTTCTCCCTTGAGTATTGGCATCCCGTACATACTCATAGGTCTCCCATTGGGGTACTTCGCCGGCCACTACTATGTCCACCTCTGCTTTTCGCAATTGTTGGATATGGGCGTTACTACCGGATGCTCCAGGGACATATATTACAGTAGATAGTTGCATTTCCGGGTTCCCTACTACATGAAAACCGTTTTCCGGGAATGTCCGTTTAATGTCCTTTAGCAGTTCCTTTAGGGTGATTTGGGGAAACGTAAATTTGTACGGATTATCGGTGTCCCTATTTTCTTCCCACCCCAATTTCTCGGTCATTCCGGTAACAATACCATCAGGCTGGATACGATGGATATAGTCATGAAACCGCCAAATGACCAGATTGTGGTCTTTGATAAATTTTTGTTTCTCCAAGAAAACGGAATCCTTTTGAAAAAGCTCGGTTTCGTCCAGATGGTTGTAGTAGGTCGGTTCATGGGTGATGATAAGATTGCAGTTTTTCTCCACGGCCTTTTGCAAGACCTCCATGGTAGCGAACATACAGGTAACCACACCTCTCACTGGCGTTTCCGGATTTCCTTCCTTAATAACATCAACGGTTTTGGACAAACGTTCCGCGCCAGTCCTTTGAATAATGGTCTCGATGAGTTCTCTCGAGGTCACGGTCATCTGGCCCGAGGTCCACTGTCCCAGAAACAGTATGGAAAAAGCACTAAGGATACATAAATGAAACGATATTTTCATTTTTTTACGATTTTAGTTTATGGGTGTTTTTGATTGTGTCCCCGTCGTGAAATTAGCGTATTTAGATAATTCGAAAAACGAAGGTTTGACCCGGCATTTAAGGTAACAAAGCTATGATTTGTAGGGGTATCCGTCTCGATCCATCGGCATCCTTGGTCGACATCGAAATCTAGGTATCCCCGGGCCGTGACGTTGAAATATTTTTTGGAAGTTTCCACGGCGAAACAAACGGCCACTAGATCCCAACTAGGTCGCTGATCGGCCAATGTTTTCTGCTCCACATTCCACAGCCAGTCGCGATAGGCCGTTCGGACAATGTTGCCGTTGGGTGTATGTATTAGTGATTTTCCGGTCATCATTTGTGATCCGCCAGAAATAAAGAAAACAGGTTTTGGGAAATGCTCCACCAAATATTGGGTGTACGGGGCCGTACCATTAAAAAAGAAATTCCAGTCCTTGGTATAATGGCCGTCCACATTTTTTGCATTAAGGGCTCCAAGGGCGATCCACCGCTTTATTTTCTTCTCGGCCAATGCCATTCCGGACAGATTGGAAATGCTATCGGGCTCGGAAACGAGTAGATTGTATAGGGCTTGGGTATGGCCAATGGTTACGTAGTGCAAGCTGTTATCCTCTTGTTCGGCCAATAGTTTACGGAGAAATAGCGTCTGTTCCGGAACATCGGTATTGCGGATTACCCGGTTCTTAAACGCTACGGTGTCCTGGGCCAGTTTTTTGGCTTGCATTTTGTCCACAGGATCCCCAAATTCCATATCATAATTGGCCCCGATAGGGATGCCGCCATTGCCATAGTACCTGTTTATAGCGTCGATAATCCCAACACCATAAGGAACCGCACCCGAACTATAGACTACACCCAAAATTTCCGCTCGCCCGGAATTCGCATATTCATTCAATAGGGCCAGTGCCCCCACATCATCGCAGTCCGATCCCATATCCGTATCCAACAGTATCTTTTTTAGGGAAGAGAAGGAAGCCGTTTTGTCCTGACAAAGCAGATCATGAACCATCAGAAAAACCATAAAAAAGGGAATCAGCGAACGTATCATGCTATTAATTTAGGCAATTTCATGAAATTTTCAAGACATCATTTGGCCGGAGTGTAATCCATCCCACTCTTGCTGTTTTCAACAGAGTTCAGCCATATTGATAAGTCCGCTTTCAATTGCTCAGCAATTTTGGGATATTCCCGAATCACATTTTCTTTTTCCGATGGATCGAGGAGCAGATCATACAATTCCAAATTTTCTAGCTGTTGATCACCAATGAGTTTATATTGATTCGTTACCCAGGAGATTTGGTTGCCATAGATAAATCCAATAGGTTTGGGTCTTTGGGACTCTTCACGATTCAGCGACTTTAAAACGCTTGTACCATCGAGGGGCCGTTGATCGGGAAAGGGAATGTCCAGAATATCCAGGATGGTCGGCAGATAGTCACTGGTTACCATAGGAAAGTCCACGCGTTTCTCGCCCTCCAGACCGTTTTTCCAAACGGCAAAGGCTGGCACCCGTACCCCGCCTTCATGAAGGCTTCTTTTGCGTTCCCGAAAAACACCTGCACTACCGGGCGTTTCCCGTTCGGGACCATTGTCGCTACAAAAGAATAGGATCGTTTCCTTTTCCGTTCCCGTGGCTTCCAAGGTTTGCCATAATCGTCCCATTTGCTCATCCAGGGCCGTTATGGTACCGTAGTACAATTGTTTGGCCAGATTCATTTGGGGATAGTGACCCCGATGTACACTATCGCTCACTACGGGCAAATGAGGCGTATGGAACCAAAGTGTCGTAAAGAACGGCTTATTTTCCTGTAGGGCATTTTCAATAAACGGAAGTACCCGATCCATGATGATACGGGAATCATCGCCCTTTAGATTCCGGGTCTCCTTTTGGTTTTCCCCGGTCCAATAGGCAGTACCATAGGCTTGGGCGGAATCGGGATATTGGATCGCTTTCCAACCATAACGTTTGCTTTCCCCGGTATCATAAGTTAGGGGATAGAGCATGGGATCGAAGGTAGGTACCTTGGATTCCGTAGAAAAGTAGCCATCATAACCATGTTGGGTAGGGATACTATAATCCGCATGGAACTTTTCCTGGCCACCCCGGTTGGCATCGGGGATGGATCGGGTAAAGGTGCCCAGATGCCATTTACCAAAATGTCCTGTGGCATAGCCTGCTTTCTTGAGCAGTTCGGGAAGGGTGATTTCCTCCTCCTTTAGATGCCCGGAATTCGCAGTGGGAATGTGCATCCGCAACGGATTTCTTCCCGTAAGTACACTGGCCCGGGTAGGGGAGCAGACCGAGGAAGCGGAGTAAAACCGGTCCAAAATTACCCCTTGGGAAGCCAGGGAATCCAACCAAGGGGTCTTTACTATAGTGTTTCCGTTAAATCCTACATCATACCAGCCCAGGTCATCGGTCATGACCAGGATGATATTGGGTCTTTTAGGGGGTTCCGTACAGGAGGAAATGCCTAGACCAAAAACGAATATCAATTGTACTAGTATTTTCATATTTCTCATTTTAAAAGCCAAATCCAAAAGATTTGCCGGACCTGGTAAACATTACAAAACCATTGCATTCAGCACTTATTACCCTATTTGCTGTGGGTTTAGTTGTGCATTGTATTTCTACATTTCGTCCTGATAGTAAGTTGTTTCCATTAATCCAGTAGATTTTCATCGATACCATAATATTCAACTCCAAATCGCTCACTTTTCTCTAGGTATCGTTTTATCATATCGTCTTTATCTTCTAAATAGCCAAGTTCCTCATAAAGTGACGCTATCCCCATATTTATGAACCAAAATTATTGCAGGCGATCCTGCCATAGGAATAAATGGAGTATCGTTTTCATGTCCTATGACAGGTTTGTCTTTTTCCAAATCGTAAATGTAGGTTACGTCCACTTTTTTGTCCTGATAGGTAAATTCCTTTTCTACCTTTATTATAAGTCCTTGTACTTCAACAAAGTCCTCTTCATTATAATCTACATAGTTTTTTGTTGATTATTCTTTACAACCGGGGAGTTATAAAAACAGCGAAATAAACAGAAATGCTCTCATCATATGTTCCACAACTTCAGGTGTATACAGCGTAGCGAACTTATGGAACCTATGATTGCTTACACATTGTTGGCATGTATTTATTTCCTTATTGTTTATCTTAACCCGGTGCAACCTTTCGAGAATTTCGGAGATGTGACCCTACATTCCCGTCCATTGTCGTGTATGCGATGGAAGGTTGAAATTCTTCATCAACAATTACAAAATCAACTTTTTATCTTTTTCATCCATAGGTAAAAAGTTGATATCTAAATAACCTCCACTGGCGTTGTCATCAGCAACTATTTGAGGTTTTCCTTTAATCATTTCAATAGAGTTTCGATGGACATGTCCTGCAAAAATGCCTAATAGATTTGGCGCAGTAAAGACTTTCTTATGAAAATTAAGGGTTGTTTGAGTATGTCCACTTTCTGGCCATTTAGGACGTCTTTCTAACTCAAAATTGCGATCTGTGGCCGCTCCCCAATTCGGATTTCCACATCCAAATACAATCTTCTTCCCGGGAGCATACATTGGAATATGGACCAATAAAACCAAAGGCATTCCAATGGCAACTTGTTCAATAAAAAAGGCTAATTGCTCCTCATTAATTTGATAGGTAGAATTATCAATAGCCAAAAATCTGATTCCTTTGATATCATAAGCCGCCATTAAAGGGTGGTTGCCTTGGTACAAAGGCAGTAATCGCTTTTCAATCCATGAATCACGTAAAGACTCCAAAGTACCTTCCATCCCTTCATAATGCCAATCATGGTTTCCAGCGGTATAAATGTACGGTATGCCGGTATCTTTCAATTTAGATAGTACCCACTCTATTGCCGCTTCAGACGGAAAACTAAAAATATCTCCACCCAACGTAATCACATCGGCATTTACTTCTTTTGCAAATGCAAGTGTTTGTTCAAAAGCTTCCTCTGGATTCGTGTTTATTCGTGTTTTAAAATGTGTGGTTTGGTTATAAGCTTTGGCCATTCGGTTACTAAACTCTTGGTAAGGTAGTCCTCTTTCATCATCTTTAAACAAATGCGTATCGGCTATATGAACTACCTTTATTAACTCATTAATAACCTCGGCATAAAAGAACACTTCTTGCTGATCTATGGTAGCACATACCTTAACAGGTTTCTTAATTTTCTTTTTAGTTATACTTGCATAAGAACTGGTTGTAAGTCCAACCCCCACTAGGGCTGTAGAAGTTTTTCTGAAAAATGATCTACGTTTCATATAGTGTTCTTATTTGTTTTTTCTCATACAATTTTCGTTTTTTCTAATTTCCACATGTACGCCAACATAGGGATATAAACAATACTATAAAATTCCTGCAATTTTTCCATAAAATCAAGTACACCCATCTGAAAACACTATGAAATTGTGTACACTTGCCCGCCTCGGGGGAGAACGAAAACAAGCATTTATAAACGATAATAAGCGGAAATTGATATACACTTTGATGGTACAAGCTATTCCATAGGAACCGTAATGGGCCAGCCCTCAAACTGGGCTGCGTCCGCTTGAGTTACGTCCACATAGCGCGGCCAGCACTCAAAGATGGCCGTACGGTCCGTCTTATTGAAACGAATCAAGCCATAGCCCCCGCCTCTGGAGGAGCTTTCAGGATTTACATAGGCCATCATCCGTATCTTGTTGTGAAACCCATCCAGATAGTCCCCGGTCCAGGGAAGGGCGGTATCCGGGTTGGGGTTAGTACCGGGCTTTTCATCCTCGGGCCACCACCAGCGGCTATAATAGTCGTTGACAATGGCAGGGACCACAAAGGCCCAGGGGCCGTCCCCAAATTCATCAATGCCCTGGTGGATTACCGTAGCCAAATGCTGGTCGCCTGCAATATGTACGGCCCCAGCTTCTTTGATTAATCTTAGTGCTTTGTTACGCCCCGTTTGAGGCCAACCATTACTGTCCAAATCGGCATGGAGGCGATTATCCAAAGAACCGTGAATGTGGGCGCCACCGCAGAAACCGGTCTGGGAAAGCACTACTTTCAAGGCATCCGGGTTTTGGTCGCCCCATTCGTCCAAAAATTTTAACTGGCGATCGCCCAAGAGGCTGAGTCCGGGAAGATCAATAGAGGCAGGGTCATAGTCCGGATTGCGGATATGATCAGGCCTTGGGCCCTGTTGTGGGATTTTCCCCTCGGGCCCCGACTTAAACTTACGATCCTCTATTATGGCAAAATCCACACCTCCGAGTGCTAAATTGGAATAGTACACCCCGATTCCCTGTTCTATGGGCGTGGCATCATAGGGGTCCGGTAAATGGGCCGTTTGGCAGCGTTCCACCATTTTTACGTATTCCGGGTGATAGGTGTACCCGCCATCCGGGCCTCCAGGAGAGGTGGAGACCTTACCATTTTCGCCCCACAGGTTGCCCTGCCCTACATCATGATCATCGGGAATGGCAATACAGGGTCGATTTTGGAAGATTTCCCTGAACTGTAGGCCGAATTTTAACCAAGCCGCCGTATGTTCCGTATGGTCATAGGATTGGTCACCCGCAAAGAAGATAATATCGGGATCCTGGTGGTTGATGTTCCGAACATAATTCTTGCGCATACCCCGGTCCTTGTTGGAGTTGCAGGAAAGGGCGGCAATGCTGACCTCTGTTTTATCGGTTGGGTTCTTTCGCACCAATCCCTCAAAAGAAGCTATTTCTCCATGGCGGATCCGATATGGGGTATCCTGCGAATCGTCCCAATCCTCCACCCGAAACAAAGCAGACCAACCAATATCGTTTATTTTTTGTTTCTGAATTTCCGTCCACTTGCCGTCTTTTTGGATTTCCAGATGTACCTCACGGGTCTCTTCGGGATACAGCGGATATAACTGGGCCGATAGTTTTAGAATCTTGTTATGCACGGTATAAATGCCAAAAGCGACCACACTGTCCCGACTTACCTTTAGATTTATTATGGGATTATCACCCCGATTCCACCAATCATTGATGGCTAGGGTATCCACATCGGAAAAGGGTGCCGTGACCGGTGGGATTTGTTCTTTGGGTTTCTCTGCACAGGAGAGTATCAGAGAGCCTAGGGTAAGGGTAACAAGTAATTTGTTCATTTGCTATTTTATTGATTCATTTTTTTTTAAACATGTCTCGGGTATACTCCAGGAGTTCTATCCCACCGGGATCTACATGTCCCGGAATTACGGTCTGTATATGGGGATAGGTCTTTTTTATTTTTTCCATAGTAGCACTCCATTCTGCTATATTGGCGTCCTCGAGGTTCCCTTTGCCCGCACTCATGGACTTTACGGCACAGCCCCCGAATAGGAGCGCTTCGCTGGGAATGTAACTTGCAATGTTATCCCGTGTATGGGCTTCCCCAAAAAACTGGTTTAGTACAATCTGGTTACCTACCTTAAGCTCCATCTTTGCCTCAAAACCTACTTTTGGAACCGTATAACCCTCTTGCTTTGCCAAGACCAAGGTTTGTTGGTTTGCATAAGAGGGGATATCCAATTTGTGGAATGCGGCCAGCCCCCCAACACAATCGTTGTGAAAATGATTGATGACTACAGCGGTTACCTGATGTTCCTTGGTTTCCGTAATCCATTGGATCAGCTCCTCGGAGACGGCATCATTAGTTGGGGTATCAAAAACAACAGCTTCTCCGGAATTCATGTAGATCAGGCCGTTGCATGCTACTCGACCATATTCAGGTACGTACAAATACGAAATGTGGATAAAGCTATGCTCCGTTAAGGGAATTATCTTTAAATTTTCCGAACTGTAAGCAGTGGTTGTTTTTTGTGACCTACCATGGACAAATACCAAGGCGACAACTAAAAGTGCATAAAAGGATTTCCGGTACATGAAAAGAATAATAAATGTGCCATAAATATAGATCTTTACCCTTCAATTCGAATGCTATGAAACTTGAAAAACTCATCTTTATTTACAATGCCGATTCCGGACTGCGCAACCAATTGATAGACGGGGCGCATAAGATATTAAGTCCGGCTACCTACGAATGCAACCTCTGTGACATTACCTATGGTGCCTTTACCGAAAATAAGGTATGGAAGGAATTTAGAAAACAATCCGATTTGGACCTTGAGTTTTTGCATCGGGACGAGTTTGCCAAGGCGTATCGATCAAAATTCGGCTATAAGTTTACGTTCCCCATTGTCCTGGCTTCGGTAGATGAAAATCTGGAGGTTTTTATAAAGACAGAGGAATTGAATGCGTTGGAGAATGCTGATGCGTTGATTGGGTTGATAGCAGGAAGGAAAAGTAGTTTTTTGTGAAATCACAAATCACAAATCACAAATTCCAAAATTCAGAATTCAAAACCTGAAACGCAAAAGGCTGAACGCTAAACGCTAGACGCTGAGCGCAGTCGAAGCGTCAAAACCCAGAACTTAAAATTAAACTCTCCAGCTACTTCACCTGCTTACGAAATTCCTCGTTGATAGCATCAATATAGGCCAAAACGGCTTCCCGCCCTGTTCCCTTGGTAGACGAAGTGATAAAATGGGTGGGCGCTTCCTCCCAGACATCCTCCAGTAGCTTTTGGAGGTATGCATCGGCCTGAGAATCAAGCTCCTGGGGTTTTAATTTATCCGCTTTGGTAAAAATGATGGCAAAGGGGATGGCATGTTCCCCCATCCATTGCATAAATTCCAAATCTATCCTTTGGGGTTCATGGCGAACGTCGATCAGTACAAAGGCACAGACTAATTGTTTGCGCTTAAGAAAGTAGTCCGTAATGTATTTCTGGAAGGTTTTCTTTTCTTTTTTGGATACGCGGGCGTAACCATAACCGGGAAGATCTACTAAAAACCAATTGTCATTGATCTTGAAGTGATTGATCAGTTGGGTCTTACCGGGTCGTCCAGATGTCTTGGCCAAGCTTTTTCGTTGTACCAACATATTGATCAGGGACGACTTGCCTACATTGGATCTCCCTATAAAGGCATATTCGGGCAAGGGTTCATTGGGACATTGGGCCACCTTGGAGTTGCTCATCACAAAATGGGCCGACTTTATTTTCATCGGGTAAAACTTTTAGAAATCGCGTTTTTCCAGCCAGGCATCCAGAATCTTGTTGAATTCCTCCGGATGCTCCATCATCGGAGCGTGCCCACATTGTTTGATCCAGAACAGTTCGGAATCCGGTAAAAGCTCATGGAATTCCTTGGCTACGTTTGGTGGTGTAACGTTATCGTCCTCCCCCCATATGATACAGGTAGGGGTATGCATATTTGGAAGATCTTTTGCCATATTATGGCGTATGGCACTTTTGGCAATGGCCAGAGTCTTTACAATTTTATTTCTGTTATTGACCGTAGCAAAGACCTCGTCAACAATCTCCTTAGTGGCTACCTTGGGGTCATAAAACACGTTCTGGGCCTTTTTCTTAATAAATTCATAGTCCCCCCGCCTGGGATAACCATCGCCCATGGCACTTTCATAAAGTCCCGAACTTCCGGTAATAACCAATCCTTTTATCCTTTCTGGATACAATTTGGTATATAAAAGGCCTATATGGCCGCCCAATGAATTCCCTAGCAGAATTACATCCTTAAGTCCCTTAAATTCGATAAATCCTTCTAAAAATTTAGCAAACTGCTTTACATTGGTCTTTAGAAGTGGCATGTCATAAATAGGTAGTTCGGGAACCAAAACCTTATACCCTTTTTTGGGAAAATGGTCGGTAACACCATGGAAATTGCTCAATCCTCCCATAAGACCGTGTAATATAATAATAGGGGCACCTTCCCCTACTTCGATATACCGGTATTTTCCTTCTGTTGTAAGCTTTTCTTCCATTCAGGATACTTCAGGTGCTTGCGGGCAAATATAGACATTTCCCTACAATAGCTATGAATCTGTATGTACGCCAGCGATTTTTAAGTCCCAACTTAAATTTTCCGGCACCTTTGCCTATTTCCTACCAAATATAAAAAATGGGAAGGCATTTTTTAGTAAAAAAAGAATTTTAAAAAGAGCGAATAACAATGTGCACTATACTGATTATTCTACAAATAAGGACTTGGAAATGGATATAGGTTTTCCCTCTTGGGTAAACCCTTCAAGCGATATTTCATATTCCCCCGTATTGTCAGAGGTATAGAAAATTAAGGTGGTCTCTTCTTTTTTCAATTCCAAAACGGGTTTCCAGAACATTTGATGCCTATAATCGGGTAACCGTTTTGTTTCCGACTGGTCCGCATAATCCTGAAAGTAATACTGTTTTAAGGAAATGGGGCTTACTATTTTTACTTGCTGCACATGATTTAGGCTTGTTTTGGATAAAAAATCATTTTCCTTGGTGCTGATGGACACAATGCCCTTATAAAGCTGCGGACCTATATAATATTCGTGTCGGGAAATATCAATTCGCTCAATTCCGTTAACATCGTAGGCCACCAAGCTGGAAAGATCTTCCAATGGCAGTCCATCCACTAAGACCAATGGAATATTATCGGGGCCCAAAAGATAATTTTCTTCACTCCGTACCAAAAACTTGAATTGGCCCTTGACCCTTCTGAGCAATACACCATTGATTATTTCGACTATGGTTTCCTTTAATGTTGGAAAGCGTGTATAATCATCCAAAATATAGGTTTCCTCCAATTTGTGGTAGACGGGCAGTTCTGAATTGATACCTACCGTACTATCAGGCTTTTGTTCAAAATAAGCGTTCTCTACCTGGTTGTAAATGCTTCGTTCAAGGATCGAGGAATTTAGGTTTGGGGAAATTGAAAATTCTTTAAAATCGAGATTATCGTAGTTGGGCCGGGGTAAGGAATCCAAGAGTATTTGCCATTGATTCTTAGTGTCTCCCAACACCTGTAATGCGGCCAAATTGTTTCGATCAGACCGGGCAAGACTGGAACGAAACACACCTTCAGCATTTGTATTTACAATATGTACTATTGGATTGTCCCCAAAAAAAGAAAGACTTACTTTTCCATAGGCCATAGGGGTGTTGTCCGCTTTGGAAACTACCTTTCCCGATAGGAGCTCACCACGTAACTCTGGTAAATAAATACCCTTATTAATGGCTATTCCATAGGGTTTTTCACTGGTATCGGAATTAAGGAGAAACTGGGTCGCCGTGATTTTGGAACTAGGCATTTCAACGTATTTTTTACGTACGGAAAGCGAGTAATTTCCATTTACTTGAGCATCCGTTCCAAGACTTATTTTCAAGAATACTTGTTCCCGTTTCGCATATTTAGCCCTATCCAATTCAATTTTTAAAGAAGGAGATTTCTCTGATGTCACTGCAGAATCCGAGCTGTTGATTTCATCTCGAATTTGAGCAGATCGTCCTTCAATTTCTTTCCGGGAAGATTCGGTTTTGGGAATTTCTTGATACGGGTTTATGATATTGATATCGGCGGTGAAAAAGTCCTGATGGTCGGCGTTGAACATCCATTGGGTATAGCCGATCAATTTATAACTTCCTGTAGGAACGGTAGTGGGGATAAAGAAATCTCCTTGGCCTGTGCCGGACTTAAGTGGTACCTTATGTCTAAAGACCAAATTTTTGTCCCTGCCCACTAATTCTACATATCCGATTTTACTAATAGGACTGGGGGTTAGGTCGTCCCCCTTTAGGCAATACATTTTATAATACAAGTATTCGCCTACTAACAATACGGGGTCATTGTAGTGGACAAAAATAGTTTCGCTCGGAATGTTTTTGAACCCTTCAACTTCCTTTCCATTACGTATTTGGTATTGGCCGTTGACAAAATACGGAACCAAAAATAGTAGCGCACCAAGGCGAATTATTCTTTGTATGTTCTTTGTTATATTCATTCCTCCCAAAAATCAGGTATAACATTACTCCCTAATACCGTGCAATCACCACATACTCTAGGGACAACTATATATCCTTCCAGCGCTCCCAGTTCATTGCGTATCTCGTCCAAATAGCTTACCCTGTTCGATTTGACCAAATCATATAATATCGGATTAAACCCGCTCTCAAATGTAGCTCGATTGCACTCATTAACAAAAGGAGGTAGGTCTTCTTCAGGGAAAAAATCGGAATAATTGAAAAAGACCCTTTTTTCCGAAACCGAAGACACTTCAAAAATTCCCACCACCTGATCATTTCCATTATCCTCGGGGAAAATGTTTCCAACAATAAAACCGGGTTGGCTATCCGAAAATAGACTTTCCACACCAGAAAAATCCTGGAGCTTTTCGTAAAACTCAAAAGCTTCCCTGGACAGGACAAATTGTTTTACCAAAAGGCTATACCTATGTGAAATAATATAGTCGTCCCGATTGATGAACCGTACATTAAAATTGGAAACCCGATCTTCCCCGGTTCTTGAAGTGTTGGTAATAATAATGTTGTTCGATTTTTCCGTGGTATAACAAGTTCGTCCCTCATTGTCCGGATCTCTTCTTACCGCACCCACCACTTGACTTTCTTCGGAACCGGCCACCAGTTGCCAAGGACTCCAATTTGGGGCTATAATCTTGTAGGTTTCCTCATATTCGTATTTATAATAGATGGAATTGCCGGTAGGGTCGAAACTATTTACAAAGAGGCCCATACCGTCCAGGCCACTATCGGTCATGGTCCTTTCCGCATAAACGTCTGTAATTTCCGAAGTCTGGGGAGGTAACTGTGTAGGGCTGGAGGCGTATTCCCGCCCACTGGCTGTTGTAATCAATAAACGGTAGGATCGGTTGGGCTCGGCACCGAACATAACGTCTGAAACATAGGTGCCCGGTTCTGTTTCCGTAAATGGATATTGTTGTTGGTTATCATCCATAATACGGACCGTGGCATTGGATTCTACTTGGGGTTCTTCATCCCCCTGGGTGGTTCGACTTAGAAAAACTTCATGATTCTTTAGCTCGTTGGTAATGGCAGCATCTACGACCAAAAGACTGTCCGAAGGAGGTATTTCCGGCGAGAAAGGTTCTGTGCAGCCCCCTAAAATGATGCATCCCCAAAAAAAGGTAAACATCATTTGACTATATTTTGAGAGCTCTCTGTTCATGGATACTGCACGTTCAAAATTTAAAGTTATAGGTTATGGTAGGTACAGGAATAGCAAAAATGGAGCTTTTAAAAGCCTGTAAGGATCCATCCTCGGTCACAAAAAAGACCGAAAATGGATTGTTTCTACCCAACACATTGTACACCGATATATTCCAAAAGCTATGGGCGAATTTTTTGATCTTATGGTTTCCTTCCACATTAAAACTCAAATCTAGCCTGTAAAAGTCCGGGATGCGAAACTTATTTCGGTCGCTGAACAGTGCATATTCCGCACCATCCAAGAAATAAGAACCTATGGGGAAGGTAACCGGCCTTCCTGTTTGGTATACAAAATTGGCCGAGAAACTAAAACGTTTGGTCAGCTTATAATTGGTCACCAAACTGATGTCATGAGGCTTGTCAAAATTCGCAGGAAAGTACTCGCCATTGTTGATTTGTTCCTCAGGAAATTCGCTATCCAACTGTATAAAGGAACGGGAATAGGTATACCCCAACCATCCATTTAGGCGGCCTTCCTTTTTCTTCAAGAGGAACTCTACCCCATAGGCCTTTCCCTCGCCCTGCAATACTTCGGTCTCAATGGATTCATTAAGCAATAATTGCGCCCCTACCTTATAATCAAGAATATTTCTCGATCTTTTGTAATAACCCTCCAAGCTCAATTCATAGCGATTATCATCAAAATTCTTAAACAACCCCAACGAAACCTGATTGGCCCTTTGGGGCTCAATATTGATGTCCGATAACTTCCACGTATCCGTGGGCGATACCGTAGTGTTGCTAGATAAGGTATGTATGTATTGAAGCGTGTTGTTGTAACTGGCCTTAATGGAAAAATCTGGGGTCAAAAAGTAACGACCGGACACCCTGCCTTCTGGACCGCCATAAGTTTTGATCACTTCATTGTTTCCAAATTCCTGAACTTCCACCAGGGTTCCCTCGCTCTTGGGCAATCCGTCCTCATAAATCCTTTGAGACGATGCCCCAAGTGCAGCATAGAAGGAATAGCGTAGGCCAATATCAAACGATAATTTTGGGCTTACCGTAAAATTGTCCGAAATGAACAAGGCGGATTCCAATCCTTTCTCTCTTTGTAAACTGAGTGGCTCAATGATGGACTGGCTGCCGACGGGATCAATATCTCCGGGATCTACAAGATATAGTTTGCTGGATAGGCCATAGTTGATCTTATGCGATTTCCCAAGAAGCTTTAGCATGTTCATTTTGAGCTCCGTCTCGTTGATGCGATAGCCCAAATCGAAATCCCTGTCGGAATTGGCCTCAAAATCAATACCGAAACCATATTCGCTATTGGAAAGCGATACATTGGCGGAGTTTTTTTCATTGATTTGATGGTTCCATTTTAAGGATATCAATCGATTGCTATAGCTGAATATGGAATCCGATGTAATACTAAAGGCATCCCTACTGAAGTAAGCGGTGGCCGAAATGTTGTTCTTTTCATTGATACGGTCATTATATTTTGCGATGATATCATAAAATGATGCCTGGCTGTTTCTTAGCGATTCGTCATCCAGAGATCTCAATATCCAATTGGAGTAGGTGGTTCTCCCTCCGACCAGAATACCGGACTTATCCTTTACTAGAGGCACTTCCAGGACAAGATTGCTGGTAACCGGCCCCAAGGAGGCTTCGCCGGAAAACTTTTTGGTATTGGTGTCTTTGGTGGTAATATCAAAGACAGAAGACAGGCGCCCTCCATATTCTGCAGGGATACTTCCCTTATAGATGGTGACCGCGCCCGTGGTAAAGGGGTTCAAGGCCGAAAAAATACCAAAGAAATGAGCCGGATTATAGAGAACGGCATTGTCCAATAATATCAGGTTTTGATCCGTGCCCCCTCCTCGTACATTATATCCAGCAGCACCTTCCCCGGCATTGGTAATCCCGGGCAATGTTATGGCCGTTTTAAGAATATCCCGTTCCCCAAGCACCAAGGGAATACTTTTTATTTCGGCGATATCGATTTCGACCACGCCCGTAACTACCTTTTCTACATTTCTCAACCTATTGCTTTCCACCACTACCTCATCCAACTGTTCGGCACTTTCACCGGGGTTAAAGTCTAATTGTCCATTATTGTACATAATAACCCTTTTTTCCAAGGTTTCTATACCAATACCTTTAGTTTGAAGCAGGTTTACCCCGGCGGGAAGTTCTATTTTATAAAACCCATTGGCGTCCGTGCTTACTCCCTTGGAACCTCCTTTTACCACAATGGCCAAATTTTGGATAGGCTTGCCGGTGGTTTTGTCCCGAACACGTCCGGATAGGGTAAACGTTTGGCGGCCAATGTTTTTTCGCTCCCTTCCAATACGTACGGTTTCTATATGCGGCCCCGTATCTTGTTTTTCTTCTAGGTAAAAGTAGGAGGGAGTCTCGGATAATTCTGTTGTATCCTCTTGCGTAGAGGTTGTTTCTTCATAAAAACTAGGGTGCAGTTCATCCCGTATTATGGTATTTCGGGTCAATATGATAGTGCGGTCGTCGAGAATGAAAAAATTGATAATGGTTTCCTTAAATACATCTTGTAGGACGGTGGTCAAGGAAGAATTTTGATAGGACCCGGAAATTAAATCGTTGCCTAACCATTCCTCTACAAAGAAGAAATGATATCCGGAAACGTCTTCTAGCTTTTCCAAAACTTCCATTCTGGAAGCGTCAGTGAAAACAAGGTCTATTTTTGTGGTATCGTTCTGCGCCGCCAACCATTGACAAGATAGCACTGCAAATAAGGAAAAGAATAAAAACTTCATTCGTCCGTGGCTTTATCCTTTTCTTTATTCCATAGGGAGTCTATAAATAGGAATGCGGATTTCAGTTGATTTTCAAAACTTAAACCTGAAGGTTGATTCTTTATAAAATCGTTGAGCTGTACCGTGTTTTGTGGAAATAGCGCTTTTATATCACCTATCTTTTTAAGGCGATGGTATACCGTATTATAATGAACCACAAATTCAGGATCCAACACTTCGAATTCATAAAAAATCAAATTTGCACCCAATTGCTCTTTTAATAACCTTCGATACCTCTTTAATAAAGTAAATGGAGGTTTTTCCAAGACCACTTCGTAAAAACCAGAATCAACTGCGTCATTATTAATTTCAGAACCGTCAATTCTTATAAACGTATGATCGGCAATAGTAAAATTGTTGATCTTGTCTTTATAGAGTTTTAACACTTTCCCTCCAAACTCGTTTGCAGCCTGCATTAAAAGCTCATCCTCATAGATGTTATACTTCAGGTTAAGCGAATAATACGGTAGATTATCAATGACCACATGGCCCGGTGAAAAATATGGGGAAGGAAAAAACTTGGATTTTTTGCTTTTTGACCTATGCTTTTCCACATAAACGGCCCCATAATGCATTTCCAGGTTTTCAATGCCGATAAGAGAATCGAACCAATTGTAATGAGAGCTTACATCCTTTTCAACCTGCGCTGTGCATATATGGGGAGAAAGAAATAGAAGGATTAGAAGGGGAATAGCCTTAAAACTACCAATTTTTAATAAAGGAACATGAAAATGACCGCAATTACGATGTGGGTAGTACATTCTTTAGTTCAAAAAAATAGAAAATAGGTAAGCAACAAGAGGTCATGCCTAACTTCTCTAAATATAGATTATTTATTCACAAATGGGGCATAAAAAGCGCAGCTTAACAAAAACAGTACGAATCTCTCTTAAAATCCTAGGAATTGTTATAAAAAAGTTACCAAATATAGCTTTCTCCAATAAAACACACTTCCATTTTTTAAACCGTGCCGTGACGGCCTATTCCCCTTTTTTACAATGAATTGCTTTCAAAGGACCTCATTTTGCTTCAAAAAACATCTATTTTATTAACAAAGTGGTTTTTTGTGGTAAATTGTGGTAATAATTTCTATATATTTGAGTTATTAAAAAGTAGAACCGGCCATACTTTGGATATTTATTTTTTTGGAACATATGATTGTAAGGCAGACGCCAAGGGTAGGGTAAAGCTACCGGTTACCCTTTTGAGCCAGATGACACCCATCCGGAACGAAGGCTTTGTTATTAAGCGTTCCATGTACGATAACTGCTTGGAATTATACCCTATGGGAGAATGGAATACTGTTATGAAGGAATTGAATACCAAGAGCAGATACGAACCGGAAAATTTGGAGTTCATACGAAAATATACGGCCGGACTAAGGCCTGTGGAGATAGATAGTGCCGGAAGGTTATTGATACCAAAAAATCTGATTACCACCGTGGGGATTACCAAAGAGGTGGTACTAGCCTCCATAAACAAAAACTTGGAAATATGGGACAAGGCGTTGTACGAGGAATCTATAAAGGCGCCTGCGGAGGAGAATGCAAAGTTGGCCAGAAAGGTCATGGGCAATGAAAAGCCCAAGGACGATGTATCATAATCCGGTTCTATTAAAGGAGTCTGTAGAAGGACTCCATATCAAAAAAGATGGGGTGTATGTGGATGTAACCTTTGGTGGCGGAGGGCATTCCAAGGAAATATTGGGAAGATTGGGAGATGAGGGAAAATTATTTGCATTTGATCAGGATGAGGACGCTTTGGAGAATAGGATCGATGACGAAAGATGTGTTCTGATCAATGAGAATTTTCGGTACATCAAGCAGTTTTTAAAGTTCTATGGCATTTGGAAAGTTGATGGAATTCTTGGTGATTTTGGAGTTTCCTCACATCAATTTGATCAGGCCGAGCGTGGGTTTTCAACGCGCTTCGATTCGGATTTAGATATGCGGATGAGTACGCGCAACCAGCTTACCGCCCATGATGTGGTGAATACTTACGATTCGTTGGAATTGCAAAGGATATTGTTTGAATATGGCGATTTGCGAAACGCCAAGGCCTTGGCGAGTACTCTGATCGAGTACCGGCGAGTGGAGCCGATCAATACCACGGCACAATTAAAAAATGCCTTGCAAGGGTTCCTGCCCAAACATAGGGAGCATAAGATTCTGGCGCAGATTTATCAAGCCATTCGAATCGAAGTGAACCAAGAAATTGAGGCGATCAAGGAATTTTTGATGCAAACATCGGAGTTGATGGATAAAGGGGGAAGGTTGAGCATTATTAGTTACCATTCCCTGGAAGACCGTCTGGTAAAACGGTTTATACGTGCCGGGCAGTTTGAAGGAGAGCCCGAAAAAGATTTTTATGGCAATACAAGTGTGCCGTTTAAAAAAGTGGGAGGACTGGTAGTTCCATCCAAGGAGGAAATTAGAATGAACAATAGGGCACGAAGTGCCAAATTACGAGTAGCGGAAAGAATTTGATTCAAAGAAAATAATTTATTGAACACTGATGAAAAAAGGAATACTGGACATATTAAAAGGGAAATTTTTGGTAAGCGGCGACGCACCAAAAAATTGGCTCTTCATCATTTTTGCTTCCTTCCTGGCTACAGTAATGATTGGAAGCTCGCATAGTGCCGATAAAAAGGTGCACCAGATTGCCGCGTTGAACGAAGAAGTAAAGGAATTACGAAGCGAGTTTGTGGATGTTCGGTCCGATGTACAACGCCTAAAATTGGAATCTACGGTAATGAACATCGTAGAAGAGAAAGAGCTTTATCCATCAGAAGTCCCACCAAAAAAAATAAAGGTAACCTCCCTTAAAGAAGACTAGTGGCAGTAACCGACAAGACCATACTTAAACGACTATATTTTGTAACAGGATTTCTTTTTCTGTTTGCAGGAGCAGTGTTGTTCAAATTGGTGAACATACAAATGGTGCAAGGCGAAAAGTATAGGAAGTTGGCCCACAAACGCACGGAAAAACTATTTACCATTGAGCCCAATAGGGGCAACCTCTATTCGGACGATGGGAGTTTGTTGGCCACCTCGGTATCCAAATACACCATTCGCTTTGATGCTCTTACCGTAAAAGATGCGGATTTTAAGGAAAACGTAAAACCCTTGTCCAATGCCCTTGCCCAATTATTGGGAGAGTCATCTTCCCACTATCAACAACTTTTGAGAAAGGCAAAGGCCCACAAGAACAGATATGCCTTAGTAGCCCGGAATTTAGACTATTCCGAGTATATGGCCATAAAGGATTTCCCATTGTTTCGAAAAGGACCTTACAAAGGGGGGCTTATCATAGAGCAGAAAATAGTGCGTGAACATCCGCTAGGAAAAATTGCCGAACGTAGTGTGGGCTATGAGCGTGTGGATGAAAACGGGTATTATACCCGAGTAGGATTGGAAGGAGCCTTCGGGCAATACCTCCGCGGGGTGGAAGGCAAGCGTCTGAAACAGAAAATAGCAAAAGGGCAATGGAAGCCTATCGGCTTTGATAACATCGTAGAACCCAAGGATGGTTATGATGTGGTGTCTACCATTGATATCAATATACAGGATATTGCCCATCATGCCCTTTTGGGCCAATTAGAAAAATATAAGGCCGATCACGGTTGTGTCATTGTTATGGAAACAGCAACGGGAGAGGTCAAGGCTATTTCCAATTTAGGGAGAACGGAGGCCGGCAAATACTATGAGCGGTTAAACTACGCCATTGGGGAGTCCCATGAACCAGGTTCAACCTTCAAATTAATGAATTTAGTTGCGGGACTTGAGGATAAAGTCATCGATACCAGTGACGTTTACGATACCGAAAGAGGATATTGGCGCATTTATAGGCATAGGATCAAAGATTCCAAAAGGGGAGGGTATGGCAAAATTTCCTTGGCCAAGGCATTTGAGGTCTCCTCCAATACGGCCTTTGCCAAAATGGTTCATGAAAGTTATAAGGAAAACCCGGAAAAATATGTGGACCGATTGTATAGTATGCAATTAAACCAGGAATTGGGGCTGCCTATAAAGGGTGAAGGCACTCCTGTAATTAGATATCCCGATGAAAAAGGCTGGTCTGGCCTTTCCTTGGCACAGATGGCCTATGGCTACGAGGTTTCAATGACACCATTGCAAGTACTGTCCTTTTACAACGCCATTGCCAATGATGGAGAAATGGTAAAACCACGATTGATAAAAGAAGTAAAGGAGTGGAACACGACCATTCAAAAGTTTGATAAAGAGGTCATAAATCCTGCTATATGTTCCCAGGAAACTGTTGAAAAAGTACAGCACCTACTAGCTAATGTAGTGTCCAAAAAACACGGTACAGGTCATAAATTGTATACCACTAATTTTTCCATGGCCGGAAAAACGGGTACGGCACAAAAGAATTACGCATCTAAAGACCCGGATAAGCTCCGTTACATTTCCTCGTTTGCCGGATATTTCCCGGCAGAAAACCCCAAATACTCCTGCATTGTAGTGATACATGAACCAGATAAAAGTGTGGGCTACTATGGAGCCGATGTTTCCGGTCCGGTATTCAAATCCATTGCCCAGAAGGTTTACACTTCCTCTCCATTGATCGATGAGGTGGATATGGAAAAGGTAGAAGATCAAACTTTGGAAAGCTCCTATCAAAAGTACTTTGCGGAGGCGCAAAAAAAGTACAACAAAGTGCCCAATGTAAAAGGTATGTGCGGAATGGACGCCGTGTCCATTTTGGAAAACCTGGGAATAGAAGTAGAGGTCAAAGGGAATGGAAAAGTCAAAAAACAATCCGTCTCCCAGGGTACAGACCTGAATACAGTGGATAAAATAGTATTGGAACTTTCATGAAACTACTTAAAGACATATTGTATGGGGTAGGGCTGACCGCAGTTAGTGGAAGTACCCATATTAAGGTCAATACTATTTGCTTTGATTCCAGGAAAGTAGGTAAAGATGATGTTTTTGTAGCTATCAGAGGTTCGGTCGTGGATGGTCATCAGTTTATTGATAAGGCTTTGGCAGCCGGTGCCCAAGCCATAATCTGCGAGGAACTTCCCCAGAATATCGCCGATGGGGTGACTTATGTGGAAGTGAAAAACGGGAATAGTGCTTTGGCCATAATGGCGGCCAATTATTTTGACAACCCATCCAAGAACCTGAAACTGGTTGGAATTACCGGTACCAATGGAAAGACTACCGTGAGTAGCCTTTTGTATCAATTGTTCAAAAAGGCCGGTTATAAAGTAGGATTGATTTCTACTATTAAAATTATGGTAGATGACAAGGAGTATCCTACTTCCTTGACCACCCCGGACGCCCTTACGATAAACATGCATTTGGCTTATATGAACGATGCGGGGGTGGAATTCTGTTTTATGGAGGTCAGTTCACACGGTATCCATCAAAAAAGATCGGAAGGACTGGTATTTGAGGGAGCCCTGTTTACTAACCTATCGCATGATCATTTGGATTATCACAAGACTTTTGCGGAGTATCGGGATACCAAAAAAAAATTATTCGACGACCTGCCCAAAAAAGCATTTGCCCTAACCAATATTGACGATAAAAATGGTCTATACATGTTGCAGAACACCAAGGCCAGAAAGTATACCTATGCCCTAAAGACTTACTCCGATTACAGGGCCCAGATTTTGGAGAATCAGTTTGATGGGCAATTATTAAAAATTGAGGATAACGAAGTATGGTCCAAACTTATTGGTGATTTTAACGCGTACAACATGCTTGCCATCTATGCTACAGCGGATCTTTTGGGGCTGGAGAAACTGGAAACACTTCGGTTATTGAGCGAATTGGAAAATGTAAATGGGAGATTTCAATATTACAAATCAAAAAAAAATATTACGGCCATTGTTGATTATGCCCATACGCCGGACGCACTTAAAAACGTGCTTGATACTATCAACACGTTGAGGACTGGAAATGAAAACGTCATCACTATTGTGGGGTGTGGTGGCGACAGAGACAAGTCTAAGCGTCCGGTAATGGGCTATATCGCATCGGCCATGAGCAACACCGCTATTTTCACTTCGGACAATCCCCGGTCAGAACCACCGGAGACAATCATTAAAGAAATGGAAGCAGGGGTGGAGCCTCAGAACAAAAAAAAAACCTTGTCCATAGAAAATAGGGAGCAGGCGATTAAAACGGCCTGCAAGTTGGCTGTTAAGGACGATATCATTTTGGTCGCCGGAAAGGGACATGAGACCTATCAAGAAACCAATGGGGAGCGTATAGATTTTGATGATTTCAAAGTGGTAAAGGATGTATTGAACAGTATGGATAAATAAAGTTTAAAAACCCAAAACCTAACCATGTTATATTATTTGTTTGAATATTTGGAAAAAGAATATCAGGTACCCGGTGCCAGTCTTTTCCAATTCCAAACATTTAGGGCGGCGATGGCGGTATTACTTTCCCTAATGCTGGCAACTACCTATGGAAAGCGCATTATACTTTTTCTTCGTCGCAAACAGATTGGGGAGACCATACGCGATTTAGGTTTGGAAGGGCAACAGCAAAAGGCGGGAACCCCCACAATGGGCGGATTGATCATTATAATGTCCACTTTGGTTCCTGTACTGTTATTCGCCGATATCCTGAACATCTATATTACCCTGCTGATCGTCACCATTATTTGGATGGGCATTATTGGTTTCATCGATGATTATATTAAAATATTTAAAAAGGACAAAAAAGGACTAAAGGGCAGGTTTAAGGTTTTAGGTCAGGTGGTCCTGGGCCTTATCGTAGGTGCCACACTCTATTTCCATCCGGAGGTTACCATGAAGGAAAAGAACCATACTATGATAACCCAACAATATGAAGTTATGGAGGTAGAGGGCAAGGAGATTAAATCCATTAAGACCAATATCCCCTTCTTTAAGAATAACGAGCTGGATTATACGGAACTTGTTTCCTGGATGGGTGATGGCGCAGAAAAATATGCATGGTTGCTTTTTATCCCTATAGTAATTTTTATCATAACTGCGGTATCCAATGGTGCCAATCTAACCGATGGTATTGATGGTCTGGCCGCAGGTACTTCGGCTATCATAGTTATGACCCTGGGAATTTTTGCGTGGGTCTCCGGGAACGTAATTTTTTCCGACTATTTGGATATTTTCTACATTCCGAAAGCGGGCGAACTTTTAATATTCATTACCGCCTTCGTCGGTGCATTGGTTGGCTTCTTATGGTACAATGCATATCCGGCACAGGTATTCATGGGAGACACAGGGAGTTTGACGATTGGGGGGGTCATTGCCGTAATTGCAATCATTGTACGGAAAGAACTGCTTATTCCCATACTCTGTGGAATATTCTTTGCCGAATCGATTTCCGTAATGCTACAGGTCGGTTATTTCAAATACACGAAAAAGAGATTGGGTGAAGGGAAGCGCATTTTTTTAATGGCTCCCCTGCACCATCATTATCAAAAGAAAGGGTACCATGAAAGCAAGATAGTTACCCGTTTTTGGATTATAGGAATATTGTTGGCCATAGTGAGCTTTGTGACATTAAAGGTGCGCTAGTATGGAGCGATTGGTCGTGTTGGGTGGTGGTGAGAGTGGTATCGGGACCGCAGTTTTGGGAAAACAGAAAGGATATGAGGTTTTTGTATCCGATTTAGGAAAAATAAAAAAAAAATATAGAAACGCTCTTGAACATTTTGGGATTGATTGGGAAGAAGGCGGTCATACCGAAGCAGCTATCCTAAATGCAGATTTGGTAATGAAAAGTCCAGGTATTCCGGATACCGTTCCCCTGGTTGTAAAATTAAGGGGAAGGGGCGTCCAGGTAATTTCTGAAATCGAATTTGCCGCGCGCTATACGGATGCCAAGATTATTGGTATTACGGGAAGCAACGGAAAGACAACCACCACCATGTTGACCTACCATATTCTAAAGGAAGATGGGCTTAAGGTGGGTATGGCCGGTAACATTGGGGATAGTTTCGCGAGGATGGTGGCGGAACATGATTATGAATATTACGTTTTGGAAATCAGCAGCTTTCAACTGGATGGTATAGTGGATTTTAGGCCGGAAATTGCAATGATTACCAATATAACGCCAGATCATTTGGACCGCTACGATTACAAGTTTGAAAACTATGTTGCCTCAAAATTTAGGATTACCAAAAACCAAGGTGAGGAAAATCATTTCATCTATGATGCGGACGATGATACGATTATGGATTGGTTATCCGAGCACCCGATCAAATCCCGATTACTGCCCTTTTCAATTCAAAAAGAGCTGGAGGAAGGCGCCTATATAGAGAATAACGAAATACAAATTCGTACACAAAACAATGCAATCGCGATGAAAACGGACACTTTGGCACTGGAAGGAAAACATAATCTAAAAAACACCATGGCGGCCGCCATGGCTGCAAAATTAGTGGGTATCCGAAAGGAGACCATTAGGAAGAGCATAGCCAATTTCCAGGGGGCTCCCCATCGGTTGGAAAAGGTGTTAAAAATACATCATGTACAGTACATCAACGATTCAAAGGCTACTAATGTAAATGCTACCTATTTTGCACTGGATAGCATGAGTGCCCCTACCGTATGGATCGTAGGAGGCATTGATAAGGGAAACGACTATAAGGCTTTGATGCCCTTGGTACGTGAAAAGGTGAAGGCCATTATTTGTCTGGGTCTGGACAATACAAAAATTAAGGATGTTTTTGGCAATGTGGTGGATCTAATGGTGGAGACTTTTGCCATGGAGGAAGCGGTAAAGGTAGCTTATAAAATTGCCGAACGGGGGGATTCGGTTTTGCTATCTCCAGCCTGTGCCAGTTTTGATCTTTTTAAGAATTATGAGGATAGGGGCGATCAATTTAAGGAAGCCATAAAGAATCTATGACCATGTTACGGTTGTTTAAAAATATCAAGGGAGATAAAGCCATTTGGGCCGTTGTGGCCTTATTGGCCGTATTTTCCTTTCTGCCGGTCTATAGTGCCAGTAGCAACTTGGTCTATGTTGTGGGCAATGGTACCACTACAGGACATTTGATCAAACACGCTTTACTTTTGTTTTTAGGTTTTGGGATTATTTACGGCGTACATCGAATCCCTTCCCATTTTTTTAAGGGTCTATCTATTATCGCTATGCCCATAGTTCTTGTGTTATTGGTTTTTACTTTGGCGCAAGGCGACACTATTGCAGGGGCCAATGCCAGCAGATGGATTCGAATTCCCTTTGTGGGCATAACGTTCCAAACTTCAAACCTAGCTACGGTGGTCCTAATGATTTATGTTGCCCGGTATTTGACCAAGATCAAGGATAAGACCATTAAGTTTAAAGAAAGTATCCTGCCCTTATGGGTTCCTGTTTTTTTGGTGGTTTTATTAATATTACCCGCCAATTTTTCTACCGCTGCCATCTTATTTTCCATGGTGCTTTTGCTTTGTTTTTTAGGGGGATATCCCTTAAAATATATTTTTGGAATAGTAGGTACAGGATTGGTTTGCCTTACATTTTTTATACTTACGGCAAAAGCCGCACCTGATCTTTTTCCCAATCGTGTGGATACATGGATAAGTCGGGTAGAGAGTTTCTGGAATCCCGAGGATACCGAAGCCGATTATCAAATAGAGAAGGCTAAGATTGCCATTGCTTCTGGAGGAATTGTAGGCAAAGGGGCTGGCAAAAGCGTACAGAAGAATTTTTTGCCCCAGAGCTCCTCGGATTTTATTTATGCCATAATTGTTGAGGAATATGGTCTTGTCGGGGGCTTTGTTTTAATGTTTTTCTATCTGTTTTTGTTGTTCCGAATTGTGGTGGTGGCCAATGGTAATGGAACCATTTTTGGAAAATTGTTGGTTTTGGGAGTCGGTCTGCCGATTGTTTTTCAGGCTTTGATCAACATGGCCGTTGCAGTTGAACTGTTTCCCGTAACGGGCCAGACCCTGCCCTTGATAAGTAGTGGCGGGACTTCCAGTTGGATGACATGTTTGGCCATTGGCATCATATTGAGTGCAAGCAATAAGGACAATGATGTAGAAAGGAAAACATTGGATGTTGATGATTCAAATCCTTTACAAGTGTTGAGTGGGCAGTTATAGGTTCATACTTTCTGGAGGAGGTACCGGAGGACATATATATCCTGCCATTGCCATAGCCAACGAATTGAAAAGGAGGTTTCCGAAAGCCGATTTTTTATTTGTAGGAGCAAAGGATCGTATGGAAATGGAGAAAGTACCCCAAGCGGGATATAAAATTGAAGGATTATGGATTACCGGGTTACAGCGGAAACTAACCCTTAAAAATTTGATGTTTCCCTTTAAATTGATGAGTAGTTTGTTAAAATCGCGAAAAATAGTATCTCAATTTAAACCTGATGTTGTCATAGGAACAGGAGGGTTTGCCAGTGGCCCATTGTTACAGGTGGCCTCTGGACGGGGTATACCCTGTGTGCTTCAGGAGCAGAATTCCTATGCCGGTATTACCAACAAACTGCTAAAGGATAAAGTGGTCAAAATCTGTGTGGCCTACGACGGTATGGAAAGGTTTTTTCCGGTCTCAAAAATTGTAAAGACCGGCAACCCGGTACGGGAAGATTTAGTGAATACGGAGGTAACGGGACCCGAGGCAAAGAACTTTTTTCGGTTGGATCCCAAGAAAGAGGTGGTTCTGATTTTAGGTGGAAGCTTGGGAGCAAGGCGTATTAATGAGTTGATTGAAAAGGAACTGGAATATTTTGCATCCAAAGACCTACAACTGGTGTGGCAATGTGGCAAATTATATTTTGAACAGTACAAAAAATATGCTAGCGAGAATGTCAAGGTTTTCGATTTTTTGAACAAAATGGATTTGGCCTATGCGGCTGCGGACTACATCATTTCAAGGTCAGGAGCCAGTTCGGTATCGGAATTATGTATCGTAGGCAAACCAACACTATTTATTCCTTCGCCCAATGTGGCGGAAGATCACCAGACCAAAAATGCCTTGGCCTTGGTCACACAAAATGCCGCTTTAATGTTACGGGAAACCGAGTTGGATGAAAGATTTGAAACCGTTTTTTCGGACTTGCACCAATCCAGGGAAAAGCAAGAAGAACTGGGTGTTAATCTTAAGAATGAGGCTATGCCCAATGCAACAAAGCATATTGTGGACGAAATAGAGAAATTGTTAGGGACATTGGACACATAATATATCAAACGAACCTGAAGTATAATTTTGGACTTGACGAACATACATAACGTTTATTTTATCGGAATTGGAGGCATAGGCATGTCCGCCTTGGCGCGTTATTTCAAGTTTGTTCATAAGAATGTGGCGGGGTATGACAAAACGGAAACGCCCTTGACCAAGGAACTGGAAAATTTGGGGATATCCGTGCATTATGAAGATGACTCCAATAAAATTCCTAATCAGTTTTTAGAAATGAAGAAGACCCTTGTGGTCTATACGCCCGCAGTTCCCTCGGAGCACTCCGAGTATCAATACTTTCTAAAGAGAGGTTTTGACATAAAAAAACGTTCTGAGGTCTTAGGTCTGATCACCAAGGATACCTTCTGTTTTGCCGTGGCCGGTACACATGGCAAGACTACAACATCAAGCATTTTGGCTCACTTGCTCAACGAAACCAGAACCCCGCTTACTGCATTTTTAGGTGGAATATCGGAGGATTTTGACAGTAATTTTTTGTTTCGTGGAGCGCAATATTCCGTGGTGGAAGCAGATGAATTTGATCGTTCCTTCCTTAAGCTGTATCCGGATGTGGCCTGTGTTACCTCTATGGACGCCGATCATCTTGACATTTATGGGGATAGTGCCTCGCTACGGAAATCCTTTCAAGAATTCACGGAACGTTTAAAACCCGGAGGACAACTGTTCGTAAGGAATGGCCTGCCATTACAGGGTACTACCTATGGTATTGAAGATGGGTCGGACTATTGTATCCGTAATCTACGGATAGAGAAGGGAACCTATATTTTTGATGTGGTGACTCCCGGTACTACAATTAGGGGAGCTAGGTTCAATAAACCTGGAAGGCACAACTTACTTAATGGATTGGCGGCTTTTGCCATGGCGGAACAGTCCGGGAATTCCTTGGACAAATTGGCACGGGCACTTGCGACCTTTAAAGGCGTGCAGCGAAGGTTTTCATATCAAATCAAATCAAAGGATTTCATATTTATTGATGATTACGCTCATCATCCTACAGAAATCAATGCGGTTTACGATGCCATTCGGGAAATGCACCCAGGAAAAAATAGTACAGTGGTTTTTCAGCCTCATTTATTTTCTAGGACCAAGGATTTTGCGGACGATTTTGCGGAAAGCCTGTCTAAATTTGACTCAATTCTACTTCTGGATATTTATCCGGCACGAGAAAAACCTATACCTGGAATTTCTTCGGAGTGGTTGCTGGGAAAAGTTGAAAATCCAAACAAAAAATTAATTAAAAAAACAAATTTAATTCACGAAATAAGAGATCAAAATCCTGATGTCCTTGTAACCATGGGAGCCGGGGATATAGGATTGGAAGTATCTAAAATTAAAAGCGAATTGGAGTATGCGAATTAATTGGAACTACATCAAGATAGGTGCGCTTAGCCTTGTGTTAATGGGGCTTTACGCATTTTCCAACCATAGGAACGAAAAGAGAAAAGTGACGGGTGTTAACATCGAATTTGTCGGAGATCAAAATCTTTATATTACACAAAGCGTGGTTAATAAATTGTTAATACAAAATTATGGGCCCATCATAAATGTGCCTAAAGAAAAATTAGTTTTGAATACTATAGAAAAGGTCATCGAGGCCAATGAAATGGTGAAAAGTGCCCAAGTTTATCTTACAGTAAACGGTGAACTTACGTCTAAAATTGTTCAGCGCAAGCCAATCGGACGCATAGAGGGGAATTCAAAGTTTTATCTAGATGATGAAGGGAAACGTATGCCGTTGTCCATGAGTCATTCTGCGAGGGTTCCTATAATCACGGGTAAGATTACGGGCAAAGGTTTGGAGGATGTTTATGAAATTCTGAAATATATAAACCAGGACGATTTTCTCCGTAAAAATGTAATTGGTATCCATATTGAGGAGGAGGAGAGATATCAATTGAAGTTTCGGATGGAACAGTTTGTAGTCCATTTGGGCGGTATAGACAATCTGGAAGAGAAGTTTAACAATTTCAAGGCGTTTTATGCCAAAGCAAATCGGGATAAAACGTTGGAGGAATATGCCATGGTAAACTTAGAATTTAATAATCAGGTAGTATGCACCAAAATTTAGGGATAACAATGGAACAGGGTAGCTATTCAGTGGGGTTGGACATAGGGACAACCAAGATTGTGGCCATAATCGGTAGGGAAAACGAATATGGAAAAATTGAGGTTCTCGGTATTGGACGATCCAAAAGTTTAGGAGTACACCGGGGTGTGGTGAACAATATCACCCAAACCATTAAGTCTATTCAACAGGCCGTTGAGGAGGCCGAGGCCAATTCCGGACTAAAAATTGGTTCGGTTGTCGTGGGGATAGCAGGCCAGCACATTAGAAGCCTTCAGCATAGCGATTATATTACACGTTCGGACTCGGAAGAGGTAATTAATGAAGATGATTTGGACCAATTGTGCAATCAGGTCTATAAACTGGTTATGCTGCCCGGGGAGGAAATTATTCATGTATTGCCACAGGAGTATAAGGTAGATGGGCAGGCTGAGATCAAGCAGCCCATTGGAATGTATGGGGGACGTTTGGAGGCTAATTTCCACGTGGTGGTAGGGCAGGTTTCGTCCATAAAAAATGTAGGGAGGTGTATAAAGAGCGCCGGTCTGGATTTGGGCAATATTACTTTGGAGCCTTTGGCCTCTTCGGATGCCGTATTGAGCCAAGAAGAGAAAGAAGCGGGGGTTGCCCTAATTGATATTGGCGGAGGCACTACGGATTTGGCCATTTTTAAGGATGGCATTATTCGGCATACCGCTGTAATTCCATTTGGTGGAGGTGTTATAACCGAGGATATCAAAGAGGGGTGTTCCATTATAGAAAAGCAGGCAGAATTACTAAAAATCAAGTTTGGCTCGGCATGGCCGGGGGAGAATCGGGACAATGAAATTGTATCTATTCCCGGGCTTCGCGGTAGGGAACCGAAGGAAATCACCCTAAAGAACCTTTCCAAGATCATTCATGCCAGGGTAGTCGAAATTATAGAGCAGGTATATGTTGAGATAAAGAACTATGGGCATGAAGAGCAGAAAAAGAAGCTCATTGCAGGAATCGTGCTTACTGGAGGTGGAAGTCAGTTAAAACACCTGAAGCAATTGGTAGAATATATTACCGGCATGGATACGCGTATCGGTTACCCTAATGAACACCTGGCCGGAGACTCCGAAGAAGCTATTGCCAGCCCTTTATATGCCACCGCAGTTGGCCTTTTAATGAATGCCTTAAAAAACCAGTATAAGGAGAAGTTAACATCTCAAAATGTTGAAAATGAAGAAGAAATGGCTTATGCGGGTCATGAACCAGAGACTGTGGGAGGTACAAAGGTCAAAAAAGAGAGAAAATCCGTTTTTGATAAATGGTCGGAAAAACTAAAGGATTTCTTGGACAACGCGGAATAGAAAGAAAATAGTAGAAGAATATAATAACCAGTAATAAAAAGAATATGAGCAAGAACACGGAATTTGAAAACATAGCTTTTGATTTGCCCAAAAATCAAAGTAACGTTATAAAGGTCATTGGCGTAGGTGGTGGTGGGAGCAACGCCATTAATCACATGTTCCAGGCCGGCATAAACGGAGTGGATTTTGTTATCTGTAATACCGATCAACAAGCGCTTCAGAACAGTGCCGTACCTAATAAGATTCAGTTGGGTGTTTCCCTAACGGAAGGACTTGGCGCGGGAGCCAATCCTGAGGTAGGAGAGCAGGCCGCATTGGAAAGCATGGAAGATATTAAGGGTATGCTGGATACCACAACAAAGATGATTTTCATTACCGCCGGTATGGGCGGAGGAACGGGTACTGGTGCCGCTCCTGTCATTGCAAAACAAGCGAAGGAAATGGACGTGCTTACCGTGGGCATAGTGACCATGCCCTTTCAGTTTGAAGGTAAAATGCGTTGCCAACAGGCTCAGGTTGGGATTGAAAAATTACGCTCCAATGTAGATTCGCTCATAGTTATCAATAATAATAAATTACGTGAAGTTTATGGAAATTTAGGCTTCAAGGCCGGTTTCTCCAAAGCGGATGAGGTCCTGGCCACTGCGGCCCGGGGTATTGCAGAGGTAATTACACATCACTATACTCAAAATATAGACCTTAGGGATGCCAAAACGGTACTTTCAAATAGTGGTACGGCCATTATGGGATCAGCTATGGCATCTGGTTCCTCACGGGCCCATGAAGCCATTGTAAAGGCCCTGGATTCTCCCTTGCTGAACGACAATAAAATAACTGGGGCCAAAAATGTGCTATTGTTGATTGTTTCCGGTTCCCAGGAGATTACCATTGATGAAATAGGGGAAATCAATGACTACATCCAAATAGAGGCAGGTTATGGAGCCAATATCATTATGGGAGTCGGAGAGGATGAAAATTTAGGGGAGGCTATTGCCGTTACCGTTATCGCCACGGGGTTTAATGTAGATCAGCAAGATGACATCGTAAATACGGAATCCAAAAAAATCATCCATAACTTAGAGGAGGGACAGAAGGCTGAACAGGATTTGACCCCCAAGCCCGTTGTACATCAATTGCTGGAAGAGGAGAGCGAAGAACCTGAAAAAACCTACAGTCTTCCAGAAGAGGAGGAATTGGGAATGGATTTGATTCCTACTACCAACTATATCAAAAATTTCAATGTCTTTTATGAAGAGGTAATCGAAGGCGTGGTACAAGGAGAAGTTTCCGAGGACGATTTTATCATTATAGACTCCAAGGATACCCTCAATGACATTGAAGTGGTTGACCCTGAAGTGGTCTCGTCCAAAAAGGAACAGATTACCATGAGTTTTGATATGCCTTTGTCCAGTGAAGAAGATGAGGAAAAAGAAAATGTAATTACATTTAGTTTGGATGAGGAAGTAAAGGACATGGACGTAAAGGATTATATTGATGTGGTGCCCGTATTGGAATATAATAAAGACGGTGAAACCCGTTACAGTCTGGACGATTATATGGAACTGGAGAATAAACTTACCGGGGCCAAGTCCAAAGCGGAGGAATATGACCCCAAAATAATTGAGGATGAGCTAGTTTTTGAGAAAAAGACGATATCCGATAACGATAGGAACCTAAAATCGAAAAACCCTTCCAAGGAAATAGATCCCATGGAAATTCCTATTGAGGAATTATTAAAGGCAAGGGCAGATGAAAGAAGAAGAAAGTTAAAGGATTTCAACTATAAATTCCAGAACGGTCTCAGCAACATAGATGAGATAGAAAAAGAACCGGCCTATAAGAGGCAAGGTGTAGATTTAAACGAAAACCCAAGACAGGCCAAGGTTTCTAGAACTAGCCTTAGTGAAGATAGTAATGGAGAGATCCAATTACGCTCCAACAATTCATTTTTAAATGATAACGTGGATTAGCTGCCGTTTTCCCCAAACATTCCAAACCCGAAAATAACCATTATTTTCGGGTTTATTTTTTATCTTTGCTTTTCGAAAAAATCAGAAATTATGGGCCTACAACAACAGGTAATGGAGCAAATGAAAACGGCTATGAAATCCAAGGATTCGGTAGCTTTGGAATCTCTAAGGGCCATTAAGTCGGCCTTGTTATTGGCACAGACCGAAAGTGGGGCGGGAGATAATCTTTCCGAGGCCGATGAAATAAAGCTTGTACAGAAATTGGTAAAACAACGTAAGGACAGTGCATCCATTTATACGGAACAAGGTAGGGCCGATTTGGCCGAACCGGAACTGGCGCAGGCCGCTGTTATTGAACAATTCCTTCCAGAACAATTGACCGAGGAAGAAATAGAAAAAGTGGTGGTACAGACCATTGATGCCACAGGTGCCTCAGGGATGAAGGATATGGGAAAGGTCATGGGAATCGTTTCCAAGGAATTGGCCGGACAGGCAGATGGAAAAACCATTTCTACTATAGTGAAAAATAAGTTATCTTAGCGCGCTTTTAGCAGTATGCTAAAATTACTTTGGCCGCGTGGCGCAACTGAATAGCGCATCAGATTTCGGCTCTGAGGGTTGGGGGTTTGAATCCCTCCGCGGTCACGAATAAATACTTAGACAAGAAAAAACGCCAAGCTTGCTTGAGCGTTTTTTTTGTTCTTGTACGAAAACGGAAATTTGAACTTATTTAAATAGATAGGCAAACAACTCCTCGGTAAAGCGTTTTTTTAATAGCGCACAGTGTTTGCCGAATATCAAATGTTTGTTTCCGGGACTACTAAAAAAGGCAAAAATAGGACACTCGGTCAAAATGTTAAATACCTTTAGGAGTGCTCGCGTAAAACGGTCATTTTAAATTGCCCCATACCTCTAAGAGCTATATACCTCGTCAATATCTCCATTTTCTGATAGTAAAATGGCAACATCTCTAGTGTTTTTGAATTGGGAAAATATAATTAGCATCACTACCGTAATTGGAGTACTTAACAACATTCCGGTAATTCCCCATATTTGACCCCATATAACCAAAGCAAGAATAGTTGCTAATGGACTCAAATTCAATGACTTCCCCATTAGCTTGGGTTCCATTACATTGCCAATAAACCATTCAACAATACCAAGTCCGACCAGAATAATGATAAAAGGCTTTAGCTCACCAAACTGGATGAGACTAAAAAAAGCCGGGAAAAGAGTAGCAATTAAGGAACCAATTGTGGGAATATAATTTAGTACAAACATTAAAAAGGCCCAAAAAAAAGCGGCATCAACCCCCACTATGCTTAGAAAAACATATCCTACAAAACCCGTTAACAGGCTTAGGTAGGTTTTTAGGCGAATGTAGTCGCTAAAAGTATCGTTGATACGGGATAACATTGTCGTTGCCTTCTGATTTTTTTCCTTAATGTCAAATAGTTTTTTGATTTTTTTGGATAAACTGGCTTCTTCAGCAAATAGGAACGCCGCATACAAAACAATCATAACCAAATTTCCCAATGCGCCGGATAAGGCATCAGCTATATTTCCGAGAATTGTGGTATAGTCAAATCCCTCCAACGACTTTGATATTTCTTGGCCCAAATCTATCTGCAATGTTGAATTAATCTGGTTCAAAACAGCATCGAGATTGGTTTTGTACGTTTCACTGTTGGCCAACAGAGATGATATGTTATCGGTAATCAGCCTTGAGATGAAACTTACCGTAAAGACGATTATTGCAAAAATAAAGGTATTTAGAAGCCAATGGGGTATACGTTGCTTAAGAAACGGGATTTTGTGCAGTAAGTTTTTAAAGTATCGACCTAAGAACCAAAGGATAATCCCATATACAAATGGGATGAGGATGCTTTTGGCCAAGATGAGGATAGTGAGTACCCCTCCAATTCCGACTGCTGAATAGGCTAGTTTTTTCATTAACTGGATTTAAAGATACCTATTGACTTTCATGGTTCTTTTTGCTATTCAAGAAGTATGACAAGGCCAATATGATTATCCCATTGGCAATTCCATAGCCCAACAATTCCTTTTGACCATCCCAGGTAACCGCTCGCCCCATAAATGAAATTCCCATAACCACCACTATGACTTTGATCAGCGTCCCTTTAAGGGCGTCAAAGTTCTTTATTTGTAGCCAATCGGGAAGGTCGGGAATGGAATAGACGAATAACTCAAATATACCAATGGACGTAATAAAAACGCTAAAGCTCAACAATATCAAATCCAATATGCTCATCGCTTCGGAAATAACGTTGGCCTCGCTGGCCGAGAAATCAAGAATATGATGGATGACGCGAGCCCCTTCAACAAATGCATAGATAATTACCGCAAGCCCAAGAATGAACAAACTTATGGAAGAAACGAGACCAATGCCGCGAAATATGTATTTCATTGCCTTCATAGGGATTTAATATGAGGAAGAACTTCTTGTCCAATCAATTTAATGGATTCCAAAAGTTTTTCGTGTGGTAAGCCTACGTCCATTTGAAAGGAAACCCGTGAAATACCGCCTAAGGCATCCGAGTGATGTTTTATCTTTTCCACTATGTCAGAAGGACTCCCAACCAATAATGCTCCTTGTGGGAGGGTATTTTGCGCATCGAAACCAGCTTTTGTAACGGGTGCAAAACCTCTTTCTTTTCCAACTTTTGTAAAGACTTTTTGATACCCCGGGAAGTAATCTTCAACAGCCTTTTGAGTTGTGGCGGCAACATACCCAAGTGAATGTAATCCTACCTTCAGTTGTTGCGGAGCAAAACCTGCTTCTTTACCCGCTTCTCGGTATAAATCGACCAGAGGGGCAAAGCGGTGCGTTTGTCCCCCGATTACGGCCAACATCAAAGGAAGGCCCAACTCACCTGCTCGTATGAAGGATTCCGGAGTTCCACCAACTCCTAGCCAAATGGGCAATTTGGGTTGAACAGGTCTTGGGTAGACCGGTTGCTCGCGCAGGGGGGGTCTAAATTTTCCATTCCAGGTGATGGTTTCATTGTCCCTTATGGTTAGGAGTAGTTTCAATTTCTCCTTGAAAATAGCGTCATATTCTCTTAGGTCATAGCCAAAAAGTGGAAAGGCGTCTGTAAAAGAACCCCTACCTGCAACAATTTCAGCCCTTCCTTTCGAAATCAAATCCAAGGTTGCAAAATTCTGGAAGACCCTTACGGGATCAGCGGCACTGAGTACAGTAACAGCGCTGGTCAATCTGATTCGTTCAGTCCTCGATGCAGCGGCAGCCAAAATCATGGTAGGCGCTGCATCTAGAAATTCTTCACGGTGATGCTCCCCAATCCCAAAAACATCAAGCCCTTGTTTGTCTGCAAACACTATTCGTTCCAAAAGTGTGTTGATTGCCTCCGATCGGTCTATATTCTTTTTGGGCGAGGCTGCAAAACTGTCTATTCCAACTTCCATATTTTTGATTTAAAGGGTTAAAGTGAGAAAGGAATTTCAATGGTTTCACCTTCCTTTTCATAGTTGAGACTTCCTACCCTATGATTGAACAACCCGTTTAGATTATTCCCTGAAGGATCCGCTAAGCGCGTGTTTACATAAATAGTGTAGTTCCCTTTCTTCCAGGTTTCCATAGGCGTGAACGTCCATTGCTTTTCTTTTGTGCCAATTTCAATAGCCCCTTCCATTTTAATTCCATGGTCATTTGCTATGGTCAGCCTATGGTATAATGACATTAAATCGACTGATTCCGGAAATGCAATTCTTAATGGGACAGTGCTACGGACTTGGGGAAATCGGATGTCCCACTGCTCAATACTGGGGGCAATGGTGTCCAAATCACCTACCATAAATTTCTTTTCGAAGGGCTTTACTTCACGATGTTCGACGGTCTCCATTTTTGCGATAACCAGACGATAGGAGTTTCCTTGGATCAAAGCCCTGCCCAATCGTTCATTGGCGCGAAGCCCTGATTTAACTCTGGCAGGGTCTAAAATCAGGGTAAGCTGCTGTTGTTTATCATCCCAAAGTTCGTGTACATTGCTAAAAATAGCCCCTTTTACCACTTGATTGTTTTCATCCATCAATCTGATATTTTCAATATTATTGATGGCTTTCATTGGATGTGAAAACTTTAGATAAAATCGCAGTAGGTTTTCGGGAATCGTGTCCGAAGTTGGATAAATGGCAATGGTTTTAGGGATCCCTTTTTCAGGGCTGCATGATAAGAGAAAAACCAATAAAAATCCAAGATAAACTCTGCTTCCAACCATAAGACCTAACTATTGAAAAAGCTATAGCATCAATATAAGGATTACTCTTTCGTCTTTTCCGACACCAATTCTGGATAGCCCTCCATAGGCTTGACCATATCATGAAACTGTTTGGTGGCAGCCTGCTTTTCGTCGTACTGGTACGAAGGGAAATCGTATTCAGAAATGAACTCGCTCAAACGGAGAAAAGCCCCTTTAAGTTGTGATACCATATCCAGTCCGCCGGTTTCTAGATTACGTTTTAGGGTGGCCACCATCATCTGATTTTGATTGTCTACATGCAACACTGAGGCTGTGGGACTATAAGTGATATTCATTCCAGCGGTTCCCGTGGGCATCTGGGCCATCATGCCTTCCATTCCCTTCCCTTCGGTTGCCGCTTTGCCAACATCTTTCATGGAAATAAGGCTGCCGCTACGGTGTTTGTGGGTTATCAAAAGCTTCTGGTCCATACTGCCATCCTGTTCTTGTGTCATATAGGTTATCATATCAATAGGGGTGTTCCCATACCCCAGCTCGGCAATGGTCTTTCCTTTAATCGCATTTCCATCGGTTATTTGAGAAAGAGGAAGGGTCACCAGAGGCGTACAGGTATAACTGGCTATCAAGGTGGGTTCTCCAGCAACCTCTGCTATTGCCATGGTCCGTATTGGGGCTCGCGTTTCCATTTGGGTATGCACGGCATGATATACTTCCAAGCTTTTGGTCTCTTCCTGCTTCCCGCTAAAGGGATACGTGATTTTTCGAAGGGTGGAAGCAAATTCTCCATTGGAGAGCCCGGCAACATAAATTTGTCCATCGTAATAGTCAATATCCGTAATGGTCAAAGTGGAGGCTGGAATATCACGCCAAAACTTTAAAGCTTCAGGAGCTGGGTTTTTAATGGCAACTTTGGTACTGTTTGAAGCATTTACTTCCAAAAATCGAATTTCACCGTCCGTTGGACTCACAATGGCGATCATGGATGTCGCATCCGGCGCATGTCCTTTTTTCACCGCAAAATAAGCTTCTTGGCTTACTGGATGAATTTTCATGTCGTTGATGATCAAATCACGTGCTTCAATCTCAAGGACTTTGGCAAGTTTCAAATCAAAATCCGTGAGGTTGAAGGGAACGGCATCTTCCAACTTTTCTGCCTTTGTCGGTATGGCATGAATCACAGCAGCTTTACTGTCGCCAATAAAGAGGACATTGCCGGGCCCAAATGCTAAAACGGTCGCTCCCGGCAACGAAATTTCTTCTAGATCCAGAGAATGGTCATTCACTTTCTCAAAGAAAGAGAATCCGCTAACAACCAATGCCAGGGCTGCGATAAGTACAATCGAAATAACACTGTTTTTTTTCATCATTTTCATATTTAGGGTTAAACGCTCATTATGGGTCAAAATTTAAAATTCATCGTGGGGGCAATGTAAAAGGTGTTTTCAGAGTTCCCTGAAGCCTTTATAAACTTTCCAGCAAGAAAATAGGAACTCCGAAGGTCAAAAGAAATGTTTCTATTGATTTCATATTGTACCTGAAGCCCCAGCACATCGCCAATATGCTTTTCATCCAACCCGTTTGCTTCTCTTAGCAAAAATCTAGGCGGGGTATACAAACCATCGTTGGCACTCGTGCGATAAAACAACGCATAGTCGATAAAAATTGAAAGACCATCAGAAGGATATATCGTAAAATTCGGATGGAAACTACTCAAGTTCGCAGGGGTGTTGACTCCTGCCAAGCTGTAAAGCGCGGGGTTGACAAAAAGCGGATTAAAAGTTTGTATTTTACCGTCACCAATGGTTCTATCCCCTGATGAAAAATCAAGTTGTATGCCCAATTTTGGTTTCCAACCCCCTTCCGTGAGTTGATATTTCCAGTCCGTTTCTAGGTTGAACGCACTAATGGTACTATTTCCAATATCGCCAAACTGATAAATAAATTCTGTATTGAAACTATACCGTCCTATTTGCCCGTAAGATCGGATACCAAAGGAGTGTCGTGTTTCTTCTCCGATCTTATCATTGAATTGTGCACTATTTGAATTGAATCCAAAGTAATAAAAGTCCAGATTTCCAATTCTACCTAGGACATTATCTTGAACATAAATACCCCACAATGTTGGGTTTTGTGTGTCGGATTCAAAAAAATTCGAAGTGTTGTCAAAGGCATTAAACCCATAGCTCAATTCCTTGCCGTAAACCAGGTTAATGGATCTTTTGTTCTTTTTGAAATTCAGTCTGATCAAGTCAAAAGACCTCCGCATGTTAGGTCCTTCCCGAATACCTATAAGTCTAGATACGCCGTAACCTATTTCTTGTCTTCCCATGCGCAAGATGATGGAAGAATTAGTTTTTTGGTGAAGTACGAACTCCAAAAAACCCTGATGCAGGTCTATGGCTTCATCTTCAAAAAGCCGGTCTTCGCCGGAGGTAAGTCCATGATAAACTTCACCAAACAGCCGTATTCTTGACCCTAAATTCAATGAGGCATGTAGGCTAAGGCGTTGGGAATAATAGGTTTCGTCAAAGGAGGTATAATCCCTATTGGTAAAATGTTCAACACGTGGCCGATATTCGCCGCCTAGTGTCAGGTGGATTTTCGCTTCATCATCCAGAGAGATGAATTTTAAAGGTTGCAGAAAAACTTGCCCCGCTTCAGCATCTTTAAGGAACAAATAGGATTCTTCCGCCCTTAATAAATTGATGGGAGGAACTTCATTTTCATTAGCTTCCTGTCCAAATGAGTTGTTGACCCTAGGCCCTAGGGCAACCATAAAAACAAATACGATAAGGGCATATTTGCTTGACATTGGAACCTAGTTTTGGGTTATATTTTCTTGAAACTTTTGCAACTCAATTTCAAAAAGTTGTCGATAATAGGGGTCTACTATTTTATCGTCCTTGAAGAAGTGATTGAAAGAAGGAAGGTGAAAGGATGCAACTATGTCTGCTCCAAAATAGGGGAAAAGTTCTTTGGAAATCTTCAGGACGTTGCTCATAGATCGCTTGCTTGGGCTGGTAGATAGTAAAAACATTGGGTTACTATTCCAGATGCTCATGGGTTTTTCCATTTTTATTCGAGAAAGCCAATCCCATAAGTTTTTGAATACCGCAGTATGGAGGCCGTTATATTCCGCAAGCGAGATGATAATACCTTGTGAACTTTTGATTTTTTGGTAAAATTGAACGGCTGCCTCGGGAATACCCTTTAGCCGCTCCGAGTCAACGGAGAAAATGGGTAGTGGATAATGGTTGAGGTCGAGAATTTCTGTGGTGACACCTTTCAACCTACTCCCTGTAAAAACGGCCAGTTTCTGGTTAATGGATTGTTTACTGTTACTTGCCCCAAATGCAATAATTTTTGTATCCATTTGAAATTTCATAAGGTGAACCCAACAAATATCCGATAATGACTATAAGATGGTGTTAACCTACATTAAGAAACACAATGGATTACCTGTTTTTGGCTCTTTCTCCTTTGATTTTACTAAGTGCTTGTGGGGTAATACCTAAGTAGGCTGCTATGATCCGTTGTGGAAGACGTTGTAATAGCTCAGGGTATTTTTTTTCAAAGTGCGTGTATCGATCAATAGCAGAAACACTCATCAACATGATAACCCGTTCTTGGAGATGAACCATACATTCTACTAGCATTTTAAATGTACTTGGCCGTGCATCTTTAGTTATATTTTTATCTCGAACAATTAGTTCACAATCTTCCAAGGCCCCAATATAAAGTTGACATGGCTCACCTGGGAGTGCTGCATCGCCCATAAGTTGTCCTTCCCTAGCAAACATAAAAATGTGTTCCTTGGCATTGCTGTCGATTGAATAGCTTCGCAATAATCCCTTCTTTATAAGGTATATTTTTGAGTTTGTGTCACCTTGATGTTGTATTATTTCCCCCTTTTGGATTTTAAGGGTACGAGCATTTATAGTTTTCTTAGCCATCGAGTCAATTTGTTGATTGGACAAAAGAATGTAAATTACTAATAGGTTAAATCAAACGGAGTTAATCTAGATTAAGAAATTAAACTATGTGGTTTCTGAAGATAAGTTTTGAATTGGAGTAAACTCTGTTGGCCATACTTATTTGATCAATCGAGAAAGTCCCATTATATTTGTCAATTCAAAAGCTTTAGTTTCTTACCTTCCAAGTGAAGGTTAAATAGCACCATTTACCTTTGAGCACTCCTTATAAAGGTTCGATTTAGTACCGGATTCTAATAATTCAGGAGTACTTTTATCATTAAACTACAGAGGCTCCGCGTATTTCAACACGGTCTTTTTCGATAGGTTACAACATTTGTAGAAGGCATCGTTTTCGATGCTGCCCATACATTGCCGGCATTGATATTTATTCCTTAAATTGTAATGATTTCAGTGGTACGGTGTATTCTGTTCTTTGATTACCACTGATGTCCCATGTCTCCATTTTAATTTCGGTATTCTTATCCTTCCAGTTAATAGTAATTAATCCAAAGTGATTATCCATTATGGGACCTTCAATTCTGTTTTTGTTGGGAGCTGCAAATTTCCAGGTAGAGGAAAGACCGCTTGAGGTAAAATCAAATATCGGATAAAAGTCTGTCTCTAGTTTGGATATCTCAGAATAATGAACATCTCCAGAAATAAATAGGACACCGTTCGCTTTTGTACTTTTAATCAAATCCAGCATTCGTTCCCTTTCATGAGGGAAGTTGGCCCATGCCTCATATCCATTCCATTCTATTCCAAATTGGGTTCCAGAGCCGATAATCTTTATATCTGAAGGAACTTGTAACTCTTTTTCCAACCAATTCCACTGTTCCTCACCTAATAATGTTGGAGTAGATTCTGTATGGGGAGCGTAGTCTTTCTTATAAAAATCATATCTTTTGTCATTGTCATATTCTCCCCCATATGGTTTCAAATCATCTCTAAAAGTCCTACCATCAAGTAATATTATTTGAAGCGTATTATCTCCATAATCATATAGATAAGAATGATATATGCCTTTATGTTTTCTCCTTTGCGAAGATTCCGGTTCTTCAAAGAAGTCAAGAAATATTTGTTTTGATTCTTCCTTATGCGAATAGGATTTTCCAATATCGTTCCATCCATAATCATGATCATCCCATGTGGCGATAATGGGCACCTGATTCTTTAGGTTTCTATAGGACTTTTTAGCGCCCAATAGTTGATACTTTGCTCGTAGCGTATCCATGCTTTTTGTATCACCATAGATATTATCACCTAAAAAAATAAACAAATCAGGGTTATGCCCGGTTATCGTATTGAATATAGGAAGTGGATGGTCTTCATGACCACAAGAGCCAAAGGCAATTTTTGTTGTTTTGAAATCGGTTTCGACTTTCGCTGAATCACTACATGAATAAAGGAACAGGAAAGAGATACATGTTACGGCTAATTTTGTTTTCATATTTATTGTGTTGTTGTTAACGGTCTCGGCCATGGGTGGTTGGGGATTTTTAGCCTTTAGCACCGACCTTTGTTTTATATTTTCATTTTATTGATTAAACCGCTGTTATTTGTACACGTTTCACCTGCCCACAGGTTTAAACATTTTATCCGGATAATCTATTGCTGTTTGTCTGTAAAGTAATCCCAAGCGGCTTTCGAAATATCGGATATCAATTTCTCAGAAGTTTCTAAGCTTTCTAAGGATTCAGTGACAAAAACGCTTATGCTAAAGTATTCCCCATTAGGTAAAAAGACAACTCCGATGTTGTTTACTGCAGCGGTTATCCCTGTTTCCTTATGAGCTCCTGACCAGCCTGTTTTATGCGCCACTGTTGTTTCCTTGGGCAATTGTCCCCTTAATCTGTTCTTTCCCGTTTTGGTCCCTTTCATTACATTCCATATAAAATCATAACTATCTTTAGAAAGTAAACCGTTTTTGTTTTCATAAAATGTTGCTAGGATCCTATTAGCTTCTTTTGGTGTTGTCCAATTTTGGAATTGTAAATCCCAATTATTCTGCATGGTTTCTTCATTTATCTTAACAGCAAAATCCTTAAAACCAAGATTCGAAAAGTAATTTTCAACAGCTTGAGGTTCTCCAAGCAGTCTTAACAAAGCATCACAGCCAACATTGTCGCTAAGGGCGACAGTATACTCTATGATTTCAGCTATGGTAAGTGTACCCCCTTCTGGATATTTTTTTCGTATCGGACTCCATAATCCAGGTAATAACTCACTTTTCTTGATGTCAATTTTTTGGTCAAGGGAAAGGTTGCCTTTATCTATTTCGGATAAAATTGTCAATGCAATTGGAAACTTGAATACGCTTTGCATTGGAAAGTGTCTTTGGCCATTGATACTGAGGGTGTCCTTAACTTCCATCCCATTAATTGCGACTCCAACAATTGCGTTTTTGGAATTTATAATACCCTCAATTTTCTGCCGTAATGTTTCAATTTTTTGAGAATATCCTTGTGTGAAAACTAGTAGGAGGATTAAAAATGTTAGTGGCGTTTTTTTTACCATAGTTTTTTTCTTTTGTTGTAATATCGAGGTTTCGTGAAGTATTGGTGCAGACTTTTCTAACTTACCGCACCTAAGGTGGCGGAAAATTTCTATTTGAGACTAAAGATAATTGATTACAAGAATTTCAGGGCCTGTGCTAAGCGAAATGAAGATATGGAAATTCCGACCACAATTAATTACGTATCCCCTAAATTTGAATCTGATTGGATTGTTTCTCTAAAATCAGAAATGGAAAGAAGTGAGGTAGGGTTATTAAATACCCTAAAACTAGATTTCGTCGACTATATTATTTGGAAAGGATTATTCCCCATGGTTGTCTTTCCATTCCTCTACTATTGCCGGTAGTTCCTCACCGTCTGCCACGAATATCAAGGAAGCTGAGTTCATGCAATAGCGTAATCCCGTCGGTGCGGGACCATCGTTAAATACGTGGCCAAGATGTGAACCACTCCCACTATCGACTACTTCCGTACGGACCATGCCATGACTTTTGTCAACAATCTCTTTTACGGCATTTTCATCAATTGGCTTGTAAAAGCTAGGCCATCCCGTGCCGGATTTATACTTGTGCTCGGAGCTGAACAAGGGCTGACCCGTAGCCGCCGAGTAATATGTCCCTTTTTTCTTATTATCCCAATAGGCCCCGGAAAAAGCATATTCCGTACCCTGCTGGCGCAGTATGTAAAATTGCTCATCCGAAAGGATTTTCTTCCACTCTTCATCCGTCTTTTGAATAGGGTACGAGGAATCGTCCCTTTTTGAGTCGGATTTAGTCTGGCAAGCCCCGGTGATATAAGCAAGGCTAAGAAGTAAAATAAGCGATAACCTCATAGTTTTTTCTTTTTCATTGAATACTTGGAAGGATATACCTTCTTTTTGGTAAAATTATGGATTAACTATGGAATTGTAGTATAAATCCTTTTCATAGGTCGTTTTGATAGGTAATACCTAACGCCACCTTGATTTGAGGCGGCCCAACGTTTCTAAAACAAAAATTTCAATTGACTAAAAACCTGACATATTCATTTTCAGCTTAACGCTCTTGCTTTCCATATAATTGGGCGATCATTTTTTTTAGTAAAACAATCTGCCCCAGATGATAGTAGGAGTGTTCGATCATACCTTCGATGTTTCTTCGGAAGTCGCCATAATCGGTATTCACAAATTCCGCATTCAGCTTTTCTTCCGACATATGTTCAACATGGTTTGCAAATTTTTCCGCATTTGAAAAGAGATCGGCTTTAAGGTCGTTCCATTCCTGTTCCGAATTCATTTTTGGGAGGTCAAAACTAAATTTATCCCGAATTTCTAGGTCACCTCCTTCAAAAACGTTCAATACCCCGGAAATATAATAGTTTAGGTGAAAGGTCAGTTGGGTAAGAGTATTCAAATCGGCTATTTGGGTCATGGCCTGTTCTAGGGTAACATCACTGAGTTGATCTTGCACGTTTGTATTTGCAATCCATTTTCCGTTCAGAATTACTTCCCTGAATCGATTCGCAAGCTGAATTGAAGACTTCATTTGGATTTTGGAAAATTGTTAGCCGATTTTAAAGCCTTTGTAAAGATAACTGATAGCCGGATTTTCTCCTTGGAAATCCGGCTATTAATTCATCATGTTCCTTGATGTGCCCTAGATTATTCTTTCGTGTATTTTGTAATATCGACTGTCCTGCTTGCTTCGTTGTTGTTTTTGACGGCATTGAGCATATCGTTTAGCACGGATTTTTCATAAAACCGCCCATTGACCATGACCGAGTTTATGCTTCGGGTGTTGACGATGTCCATTAGGGGATCCTTATCCAGTATAACTAGGTTGGCCTTGGCTCCTTTTTTGAGTACGCCTGTATTCTTACCTAGCCATTCACCAGGGGCACTTGTAACGGAGTGCAATACTTCGGCCGGGGACATGCCCGCCTCTCTTAAACTCACCAATTCACTATGTAGCGAAAAGCCGGGTACCGCACAGGGTACATTTGCATCGGTTCCCGCCAGTATTCTTACACCGTTTTCATTTAGGTTACGCAGTGTAATCCTGCATGCCTCGGCATAAGCGTTCCAAAAGATTTTTATTCGTTCCAACTGGGAGGGAGTAAAAGTTTCGACATCTAAGATTCGATACCGATTCACGGTCGGTAACCATCCCAGGCCGGGTATGTTTTCATCCCACTCGCTTAAACCAGGGTTTACATAGGTCAGTTCTACTTCACTTAAGATCTGGTCTATATTGAATTTTTGTTTTACAAAGCTTTCCATAAGCCATAGGGTGGTAGTTATGGCGATATCTTTTTCGGCCAACCTTGGCGCAAGTTCCCTGGTCTTTTTGTTCACAGCTGCTAGAAAATCATTGGCATCCGTTTGGTTCTTTATGCCATCAAATCCCCCATTTTCCCATAATATCGGTTTCATGAGTTCTTCCAAGTGGGCTACTTCCTCTTGGTTGGACATTAAAAAGTCCTCAAGGTCCACACTAAACGGAATATGGCCTATTACATCCAGATTGCTTTTTGGGGCGAGCGCATTTATGGACTTGTAACCGTCCGCATTTAATTGAGAATAAATCTTGATGCCATCATAACCCTTTTCTGCCATCTCCGCAACGAGCAATTTTGCCTCTTTTTCATTCTTGACCGATTCAAATCCTTGGGTCCAATTCATAAACCAGCCCTCAACTTTTCCAAAGCTCCCTATTCTTGGGGAGGCAATGTACATGTCCGGCCCGATCCGTTTCCCTTGCTCAATCTCTTGTCTCCATTGCAAATGAACTTCATCACCCATCATTTCTCGAATTTCCGTAACCCCATTGGCGATATATAGCAATAAGTCGTTAGGGCTCTTCAGCAAGTGTACGTGAGAGTCTATAAGGCCAGGGATTAAAAATTTATCTGCTCCGTCGATGATTTTTGCATCTTGGGAATGGTCTATAATTGAGTCAATGGAAACTATTAAGCCTTCTTTTACCAATACGGATTGATGGGGTACAAACCGTTTTCCATCTTGAGAAAGGACACTGATATTTTTGATCAAGACAGGATGTGCATCAAGGAGGAATTTATCAGTGACGACCTCCTCGGTAAGATCTCCATATATCCTCTTTATTTTGCGTTCTGAAAAATACCAAAGGAGTACGAATCCCACGGTTAGCATTACAAGAATGTATTTCCATATTTTTTTCCAATTCATAACATGCCTTTTTAAGTACCTAAGAAGATAATGCGAAGATGGTTTTCTAAGTTGACCAAAACCTGACACCTTTGTGACAAAATCATTTTTTGGTGATTCTTTTTCGAATTCTACTCAAGGATTGCCTTTCAATTCCCAGGAAGGAAGATAAATGTGTCAGGCTTACGCGATTCATCAATTCTGGATGTTCCTTAACGAATTTCAAATACCTTTCTTCTGCCGTATTGAATAGAAAGCCCTCAATGCGATCGTTTAGGATCGTGAGGGTCTGCTCGGCCATCAATCGACCGTATAATTGCCCGTTCGTGAACTTCTCGTAGCTTAACTGAATAGTGCTATAGGGTACACCAATGATTACGGAGGGCTCTATACATTGCAGAAAGTATTTGGTCGGCCTCTGTTTTATAAAGGCCGGATAATCTGTAAGATATTCGTTCTCCTTGGCAAAGCCCGTCGTTATTTGATTGCCTTTTTCATTGATGTAGTATCTGCGAACCAAGCCTTCGGAAATGAACCCCATTTCCTTTTGTACCTCACCCCGTTTTAGGAAAAAATCCCGTTTGCGATACTCCTTGATCTTGAGGTAAGGTCTTACATAATCAATTTCCTGAGGGGTAGAATGACTCAAATTTTTTAGGTAGGAATTAAGGTAGCTTTCATGGTTTTTCTTCATCATGTGTTTGGTGTGCCTGATTCTGTAATGACTTACATTGTTGTTTGTATGCAATTATGAGTAAAAGCTGGATAGCCCCTTGTGAGTATTACCTGCTATTTTCTTTGATTTCCTGTATCACTTCAGTGCTCACCCAGTAAATATCTTGATTACTGGTGTAAAATAGATATTTTCCGTCCTTGGTCACAAAGGGGCAATATTCATAATTTCTGGTATTTATCGCTTCACCCATATTTATGGCCTTTATCCAAGTGCCATCTTCGTCTTTAAAACTTATGTACAGATCTCCACGGCCAAATCCATTGTCGCGTGTGGAACAGAAAATGATGTAGGACTCGTCCGGTGAAACAAATACATCCGCTTCATAACTCTCCGTATTGATTTTATCGTTTAATACGACCGGTTTTTGATAGGTACCGTTTACATTTCTGGAAAAATAGATATCGTAGTCCGTTTTATTTGGATCTTGGCCGTTTGATGAAAAATATAGGGTACCATCCTTGGTAAAGGAAATATAGTATTCGTTTCCTTTTGTATTGATATTCGTGCCGGCATTGATGGGTTGCGACCATCCTTTTTTTTCTTTTTCGGCATACCAGATGTCCACGTCCTTTGGTTCCCCCACGCCGTCCAAGGCCCTTTTGGAAATAAAGTATAATCTGTTTTCATCATTGGAAAGAAAGGGGTCGTTGTAACCATATCGCTCATGCGAGAAAATGGTTTCGGGTTTACTCCATTGATCTTTTGTCATTTTGGAATACCGAATCTCACTTTTCCCGTTTACATCTACCCCGAAATAAAATTCGGTACCCTCCGTATTAAAAACAGAACCAAATTCCGATTCTTCGGTCGAGATAAAATTTGGGGCAAATATTTTCGGGATATGCCCTGGGGGTTGTTGTCCCATATATTCACCCTTCATAATAAAATTACGAACTTGGCTTTCATCAGCTCCCAGGGACAGCAGCAATTCATAGATTTCCTTGGCATCGACTCGCTTTGCTATTTCCAAGGGGGTACTTCCCCGTTTATTCTTGGTATTGCTATCGACCCCTAATCCTACTAATTTTTCAACGAACCGTTTATTCTTGTTTAATACGACACGTTCCAAGAGCGCCGTTCCGTAGTTTTTGACCCAAGAATTATCTACCTGTAATTTTTGAAGCCGATTAAAGGAATATTCATCGTTAAAGTTAACAGCCACGATCATAGGTGTCCGTCTTTCATTGTCCTCCAGGTTAGTATCGATTCCTTTTTCGATTAAATAGTCAAAAACTTCTTTTTTTTGGCAACCTATGGCCCAATGTAGTAGCGACCTGCCCCTATCATCTTGTAGATTAATATCTTGATGGGTAAGCAGTGAATCCAATTTGTCCAGATTTCCGCGGCAAGCTGTTCTGAATAGATTTTGGGCCGTAGCGGTGAAGCTTGTGAGGAGGAACAATAGGAGTATTATCTTGTTAGGGCTCATTTTTAAAACAATGGTTACAGTTTTATGATTTCGAGGGTGCCGTAAAACATGCTATACCCAGCCTAATTTACGTTTTTATCCCTTGTTATGGGTCAATTTAGGGAAGTTTGAGGATTGAGGTCACTTTACATCTTATTAAGGAGCCCTTGAAGACTTGCTATAAAAAAATAGGACTGTAATAAACAGTCCTATTTTTAGAAAAAGAATCTAAAAGTTTAATAAATATACGGCCGGGGATGGATTCTATTTTCCAATTGGCCTCCATAAGTCATGGCCTACGTTGGCTTTATAAAGGTGTCATACATCTGTTAACTTATTTCCTTGTCCGCGCCCCAGCCGGCCTCTGTACCAAAGGTCATGGTTCCCAAGGCGATTTCCGATACGCGCAATCCTGTATTTCCCAATAGTCTATAGTTCATCTTTTTAATTTTTAAGGTTACTAATCTTTATTTTAAATAATTTACGACTTCTGTCATGGCGGCCTGTACCGCATCTTCCTCAAAATACAATTGTTGTTGGTTGTATTCGTTTAGCCATTTAATATCCTTTTCCCCTTTGATCAACTCATAGAATTCTTTGGCTCCCTGTGGCACCGCACCGCTCTCGCTATGTACGATGAAAACGGGTTGTGCAATGTCCTTGCCTACAGAAATACCATCAAAGGTCAACCAGGGTTCCCAACTACTCACTGCAAAACGGTTATCGTATTTTGGCCCGGCGGCCTTGGCGGGACTCAGATAGTAATCAAAGGCACCTTGGGGAACATACATGGCACTTAGGGGATCTAGTTCACTGGCGGCCAGAACATATTTCATTATACCGGTTTCCGCATAACTCCGCCTTGCCTTTTTGGAAGCTTCCAGTAAACCATTAGTACCCCCGGGACGCATGTCATAGATAGTTTTTGCTATGGCCGGGTTGTGCAACCAAGGAGCTACCAGCACCAATTTTTTAATACGGGTATCTTGGGCTGTGGCATGCGCCATATACCCGGAACTGGCACAGACACCCAAGGCTGACAGCTCATTCATATCAATATTAGGATGGGTCTCCAAATAATCCACGGCCGCCTTGATATCCGCTATTTTTAGACGGTAATCCTCAACTTGCCTAGGCTCTCCTTCACTTTCTCCAAATCCGGTAAAATCAAAGGTCATGGTAACAAAACCGTCCTTGGCCATTACACTGGCATATTCGTCCGGCATCTGCTCCTTGATGCTTGTCCAACTTCCGGTGACGATGGCCGCTGGGTACTTTTGTGTAGCATCAAAGTTAGGTGGCAGAAATACATGCCCTTTTAGGTTTGCACCGTTACTATTAAAGGTTATTTCCTTTAGGGTTACCCCGCTATCCGTAGCGGCACCCGCTTGGTGTACGGAATAATGTGCAGGCTTTAATCCGGGCCATCCATTGAGGAGAATATTGGGATTGAAGTATTCCACAAAGTTCGTGATTTTATCATCTTTTAGGGTGAATATCCCCACGTAGCTATTATTGTAGGGTTTCCCCCCGTTGGTAGTGATAGTGCCCTGATACTTGGCTATGTATACATCAGGACTTTGAGTTGTGAAATATTCGATTTCATAGGACTGCTCATAACCCATTACGCCAGTATACTGATTTTTGATGGCGGCTATCCCCGTCAATTGTTTTGGAAAATTCCCCGGGGCAAAAGGCATTATCTGCGCTGCATCGGTGGTAAACGAGGATAGGACATTTTCCAATTTTCGGGCTTCAAGAGCTTCAAAGAAGTTTTGGATTGCAGTTATCTTTTGAGGGTCTGTCTTGGCGAAGGCATTGCTATTTCCTTCCTGAACGTGTTTTAGGGCCAATTGCGGTAACGAGGTATCACCGGCCTGATCATAGAGCGAGGCATCGATACGTGCCAATTTCCATGTCCCATTTTCCTTGATGTATTCGGTATCATAACCTACAAAGACGGTCCAATCCCTGTTTTCCAAATAATGTGCGGCGATACCGTCAAAAGTGGCCGTGGCCCGATTTCCCGCAATCCAAATCGCAAAGTTGTGTATCTGGTGTACGGTTCTGTCAAAACCAGGTAGTAATTGTTGCCAGCCGTTAACAATGGTGTCTGGGGTCTTAAATCCGGCGTCGCCGCCTAAAGAGGTATAATCTACGTATACCGAATCCGTCATAGTGGATTTTACGGTTTCCCAATCCCTCTGGTCTGTGGCACTAAAAAGATGTTCCGCTACAGTTTGGATGCTCGTCTTTTCGGTGGCCATTTCCATTTGTTTTGTCTCTGTTGTATTCATAACTTTTTCATTTTGATTTTTACTTTTTTGATTTCCATTCGTACAGGCCGATAATCCGATTATCAATCCTGTGAGTATCCATGTTTTCATAGTATTTCTTGTTTTTTTAATTTGATACCACAAAACTATGGGCGTTGGGAGCCTAGTGCAATACGGAATTCAAAGCAAGAAGTACGGAATTCAAACGGACTGTAAAAAAGGACAAAATTTATCCCTATTTCAAGGTCTTTCTATACTGTGAAGGGGTCATTTTCATTCTGCTTTTAAAGAAGTTTGCAAAGTGATTGGGATAATTGTAATACAGATCAAAGGCAATTTCCTTTACACTCTTATCGGTATGGGAAAGCTTGGATTTGGCCAGGTTCAAAACATGGGCGTAAATGATATCCGAAGCCGATTGATCTGTAATTCGTTTCACGATTGCGTTAAAATGATTGGGATGTAAATTCAATTGTTCGGCATAATACCGTACCTGGCTGGGCAAAGCTTTGGGATAGCGTTGGCCGGGATGAAAGGCAAGGTCCAATTGGGTCTTAAAACGACTGACCACGGACAGGTCTTGGGAGCGTTGCGCTGTAGTTACCGAGGACTTGTCCACGGAATAGTCGTAAAGTCGTGCCACCTTGTGCAGCGCAATGTGGACGTAGTGTCTAATAATTTTTTCGGCATTGGTCTTATTGGAGCGATGCTCTTTATACATATCCTCAAAAAGATCCACAAATAGCTGGGCATCCCTTTCGCTTATTTCCATGGGAATGGTATTGTCTATAAGCAGAAATGGAAACGTTTCCGTTATACGTTTTCTGGAAAGGGCCCCACGATAGAAGTCTTCTGAAAAAATAATGTAGAAACCTTCCCAGTTGGGCGCTATATCCCACTGTATGATTTGGTAGGGCGAGTTAAAAAATAGCGTGGCCTTTTTGTTTTCCGTGGAATAGTTTCCCGATTTAGCGTATCCGCCACCGTCCAGTTTAAGGGCTAAGGCATAAAATTCATGCTTAAAAGGAGGCATTTGCGACTTTACCTCGCCCATATTCTCCTCAAAACTGCGGATATCGAAGGAATCCCACCTTGGTCCTGAAATACCTATGCCTTTACAATAGGCATCTAATGTTGAAAAGTGCTGCATTGCCCTAAAAATACTTTGAGGGTATAAAGTACTAAAGAATCACAAATCGAAATAAGGTCGGACACAACTATTTTTGATGGGGAAAAGCTAGCTGCAGTACCTGAAATTAAATAAGTTTCCTTCTTTCTTATTCTCGAGGATGCAGCAATGCCGAGATACGACAACTGTTTCCTCACCACAACATCTTTTGGTTTCACAACAAAAGGAGACTTTTGAACTGCATTTCATCGATTAATTTTGTACTTTTTCCAAAAACATAACTTTTTTGTAAGTAAATTCTGTACAAAATTAGATTTTGCCCTTAGTATCAGAACCTATATTTTTTAGCCTATGCAAAAACTTTTCTACCTCGTACTAGTTTTAACATGTACTTCTGCAACACTTTTTGCCGGGGTCTCCAAAAAAGAGAAGGAAATACTTATCGATTTTTACAAGAGTACCCAAGGCGAAAACTGGATGGTCAACTGGGATTTATCCAAGCCGGTTTCTACCTGGAATGGTGTGGAAGTAAAGAACGGCAAAGTGGTATCCCTTTCACTTTTTAACAATAACCTTGGAGGAACCTTGCCCCTTTCCTTAGGCAAATTGAAGCATCTGGAAGTATTGAACCTGGCCTTTAACCATATAGGCGGAACCATTCCGGAGAGCATTACGCTTTTAAAGGAGTTAAAAGTGCTACGCTTGGGAAAGAACCACTTTACAGGCACCATACCTGTGGCAATAGGAACTCTTTCAAATTTGGAGGTATTGGATCTATTTGACAATACACTTTCGGGAGAAATACCCGAGGGATTGGGAAAGTTGAAAAAAATGAAATGGCTCTATCTCTCGAACAACGAATTAAGAGGTTCGCTTCCTGAGGAACTAGGGAACATGGAATCCCTGGAACGTTTGGAACTTTCTGACAACCATATAAAAGGAGGTATTCCGAAGGACATGGCCAAGCTTAAAAACCTCAATACCCTGGTCCTTTCGGAAAATGAATTTTCCGGTAGAATTCCTGAAGGTATTTTATCATTACCACAACTTGCACAATTACAGCTTCAACGTAATTTTTTGGATGCCTTCGACCTTAAGGACATCAATACTATGCGGGAAAGTTTAGCCATTTTCGATTTTGACGGAAACGGCCAAGACTTCAAAAAGAGAGATTTTAGGCACTTTACTCCGGATGCAGAAATTGGTACTGCGGACACCAAGTTTGAGGATGTAGAAGACTAGGGAACCTTCTTTTTGTTAAGTAGTATTTATAATGGCGAATATCTCCTTTGCTTCATAATCAGGGGCAAATCTATTATTTAAAGAATACTCCTAGAGCTCCAAGCTTGAGAGCAACACTCAAAAATACTTCAGAAAATTAAGAAATCATTTATACTTGAAGACGTATAACTCACGTTTTAAATAAGAGGATTCGCTCAAATTATAAAATGAAAACAACATGTTCTTTTTGTTTTACAATAAAAAACAAAGGGTTTGCAACAAGTATTTTCTTATCGCTCTTTGCTCTTTTACCTTGTAATCCAAATTCATAAAACTACACAGCAATGTACTCAGAAATTTATTTAGTGGACGATTTAGAAATGACAAACCTAATGCATCAAGTGCTTTTAAGACAGCTTAATCTGGAGGATAAGGTAAAGTCCTTTACAAATCCGGAAGAAGCTTTGGACGATTTGCGATTTAACAAATCAAACATGGCACCAAAACTGGTATTATTGGATATCAATATGCCGGAAATGAACGGGTTCGAATTTTTGGAATTCATGGCCTTAGAGGAATTTCCATTGAATATTGATGTCATAATGGTGACCTCTTCTACAGCGTATGCGGATAAAATCCTAGCGGAAAAATATCCTCAGTTTGTAAAGGGCTTTGTTCAAAAACCCTTACAAATTGAAAACTTGGTCGAGATTATGACCGGATCTTACTCCCTATAATCTTCTTGAAAATCATATTCCTCTTGGAAGTATGTTGTTCCGCATCATTTTTTGATACCGAGCAATAGCAGGGAATCTCCTTGCTCAAATTCGGCATAACTTTCAATAGAAAGTATCTTAAAGTGCTGCCCAAAGACTTCTGTAAGACTTTTTTCGGTGTGATACTTTACAAAAAGACCCTTAAAAATTTCTAAATCTTCCCCTTTCCAAAAGGAATGACAGATTACACCTTGGGTATTCAAAACTTCATATTGCCTTTTGATCGAATCAACTAATTCATGGTCATTTAGGTGGTGCAATACCTTGTTCGAATATATACCATCAAACTTTTTATTAGTCTGTAGTGTAATTGCATCGAGCTCTAGGAATTTTCCGTTCGGATTTTCAGCCCTCAAGTGATTTAAAAACTCAAGGGAGTTATCAGATCCCACAACCTGAAAGGATTTATTCAAGATTTTCCAATCCGTTCCTGGACCTGAACCTATTTCTAATAAAGTGGATTTCGGAGCTAAGGCTCGTTCAAGTTTTTCAATAAGTTGTCTCCCATTAACATCCTTTGCCAAACGGATGTATTCCTCAACGGATTCTTTGGTTTTATAATATTCTCTTTCCATCCCTATTTTGAATCCCCTTGTATGCTAGTTTCAATCGCTTAACCAGGTTCTGCTAATTTTTCTTACGTAAAGATAGAATTTGCCCAATACTTGCCAAATGCGAGAGGAATACAATAGGAACGATAACCGTTGGAAGCCAGACCAATGGAAAATAGGTCACCCCAATGTTCGGTTGATCAAAAGCCATTTTTTGAATCGGTGTTTGCGCACTTAGAACGGCAATGGTGAGGATATTCAGTAGTAAGCCTAAACAAATTATGTTCCAAAACAAAAGACCATTGACCCCCACTTTCTTCTTTACAAAAACCAAATAATACAGTATAGGCGCCGAGAGTCCGGAAAGAATATCAAAATTATAGCCTTCAAAGGTCATCGATTCCGGGACTAGACCTTCTAGAAATACAAAGTACAATACCAATTCAACCGGTACCCTGATGCAATGTAACAGTGTTAGCCATTTTAAATCCAGGTTGCCCATAAACCTTTTGCCTTTTTTGGCCCTGGACAGTAACAGAACAAAAAGAAGTACCGGCCCTAATAGGAAAATAAACCGGGGAGGCGAAGCATTCAGTTTTTGATAAAAACCATTTAGACCTAGAATGCCGACGATACTACTCCATATAAGGATAAATAGTATCACCCTTCTATTTCCTGATGCCTTAAAAAATAACCAGATAGTAGCTATGGTGGTAAGAATAAACCCAATTGTTATGAAAACTGATATTTCTGCCATCTCTTGATTTTAAGGCAAAGTTCCGATGAAATTCATAGTTGTCAATTGACAAAAGGCAAGAAATGGGAATGGTTACATTTTTTTTCGCAACCGGCTTAGCGTGCTGTCCGTTATACCGAGATAAGAGGCTACATATTTTAAGGGTGAGTGCTGCAAAATCTTGGGTCTTGAAAGTAATAGATCTTGATAGCGTTGCTCGGCGGTACGGTTGATCATCCCATAATTTCTTTTTTTAGAGGAGATGAATTCCTTTACCAGGATGGCCCGGCCAAAATCCCTAAACGCGACTTTATTGTGAAAAAGAGTGTTGAGTTCCTTATACGAAATCCTGAACCCAGAACAATCCGTAATCGCTTGAATGTTTGCCTCTGATGGAATACGATTGAAGAACGAGGTGACCTCAAAAACTATGTTGTTCTCGATAAAGAAATCCGTGGTTATTTCGTCACCCTTTAAATCGTACAAAAAAGTACGCATCAAGCCTTGTTGGAGGTAGAAATAATCATCGCTGGTTTGATTTTCCTTCACTAGAAGTTCCCCTTTTTTAAGCTGCAATTGATGGAAGGAGTTGGCAATCTCTAAAGCATCTTCCCGGGAAATGGGAACAATATTTTGGATGAAGTTTATGAGCAAGTCCCGGTTTTTATCCATTTGTCCGCAATTTTCATGATATTTCCCCTAAACCTATGCTATTGATTTAAATGGGATACGCACTACTATTTTTAATATCAAATTCATTGAGAAAAGTTGGTTTAAGCAAACAAATCCAAGATAGGTTCTCCCTGCCCATCCGGAGTGGTATAGAAAGGTCTTCCTTCTATAACATAGTTTGTTTCAGGATGTATGCCCAAAGCGTGGTATATGGATTGATGTACCTGATCGATTACCACAGTATTTTCTATGGAGGAGCAGGGTCTTTCATCCGCCGTTTTCCCGTAGACAAGACCTTTCTTTATTCCGCCTCCCCATAGTAATATGGAACTACCGTCCGTAAAATGTCTATGCATTCCATAGAATCTTTCATCCTCGATGATATCCGGTTGATCCACCTGATCTTTTACTTTTTTTCCTGGGCGACCCTCGAGCAGGGCATCCCGGCTAAATTCACTGGCCAATACGATAAGGGTCCTTTCCAAATGCCCCGATTCATCCAAATCTTTAACGAGTTGGGCTATAGGACCGTCTATGAGTTCCTTCATTTTTACTACCCTGGTATGTCCATTTTCATGGGTGTCCCATCCAAGAAATGGCTCATATTCCGTAGAAACGCTAACAAACCTAGCTCCGTTCATGGCCAATCTTTTGGCAGTCAAACATCCCAAACCAAATCTACCGGTATTATAAATATCATACTTCTCCTTGGGTTCCTGGGTAAGATCGAATACTTGGGCTTCGGGGGAATTCAACAACCTATAGGACTGCTCCATGGACCGCATCAAGGATTCTCTCTGATAATCACTGCCTTGTTCCATTATGGCGTTCTTATTGGCCAATTCAGTATAGAGTTTATATCTCGCTTCGAACCTTTTAAGGGACATCCCTTGCGGGGGTCTTACGCTATCAAGCCCACTTGAGGGATCCGGAATCAAAAACGGGCCGTATTCGCTACCTAGAAAACCGGCAGAATGAAAAGCCTTTAATTCCTCCCCTTCTCCTACGGTAAAACGTTGGCCCATGGCAATAAAAGGAGGGATAACCGGATTTACCGCCCCCAATTCCTTGGCAATCCAAGCCCCGATGTGCGGGGCTTGAACAGATTGGGGCGGTTCATAACAGGTATGCCAGTGATACTGATGACGTGTATGAAGGATATGCCCTAGATCAGCGGATTTATAAGATCGAATAATGGCTCCCTTGTCCATAACGCTACCGATGGACTCAAGCCCTTCGGAAAAATACAGACCATCCACAACCGTTGGCACTTTTGGAAATGTACTTAAGACCCGTTTGCTCTCCACTCCCTTTTCGTACGGTGCGTAGGCTTTGGGATCGAATGTTTCGGTATGGGCCATGCCACCGGCCATCCACAGAAGGATTACGGTATCCGCCTTAGAAGTAATCGTTGGGGCCGAGGTACATGAACTCAGAAAACTGGCCGTGGGAATACTTGTGGCCGCCGCTGCCAGGCTGGCCGCTCCCATTTTCTTCATAAACTCCCTACGTGAATTTTCCATATGCTCTTCCATAACCTTTAAATTCTTAATAGATGAACTGAAATTCAGGTAAAAGCAAAGTGGCCCAAAACAGGTCTTGTACCGCTTCTTTATCCGGTGAATTCCCCAAGGTAGCAACCATAATACCCTTTTCTTCTTTTGTGGGCTTTCGACCAAGGGATTTGAGATATAAGGAAGTTACCATATTTTCTGTATTCGTGTCATGTTCCGCTAACCAAGAGCTTGCACCTTCTTCCAACACCTTGTTGAAATATGCCCCATTAGTGAGTTCAAGAGCTTGCAATAAGGTAGCCTGGTCATCCCGGGAGGTGGCTACATTTTCCCTGCTCGGGCGTCCCAGGGCCTTCATAAAGGGATGTTGCCTTACCAGACTTGCACGGGCAAAAGAAGGGATACTGTCCCCGAATTTGAAATCCAATAACCTATCCCAATGTTTGGAGCCATAATTCCGTACCGCTTTCCAATGCCCATCATCGAATGCTGTATCCCTCCAATCCTTATCCGGAGGTACGTCCGTACTTTTCCAATCTTGACCGTTACCGGATTCTACGATGGTCTCCAGATTATCCTCTTGATGGATTTTCATCCTGAACAAGATTCCGGCCGGGTTGGCTATATTCCCTTCATTGGTCCCCTCAATGGCTATTGTATTCTTTCCGGGATTCAAGAAATTTGTTACATCCAGTTTATCTACTTTTTTCCAATCCGTGCCCATGGAAACCTTTTGGCCATTTAGATAAAATGCATAGGAATGATCTACCGAAATCAGGGCATCTGCTTTAACAACTTCTTTACGGGCCAAAGAGAATGTGTGGCGGAAATATCGTTTTCCCGGATCAGGGAGTACATCCCGATCGGATTTTATTTCCCTATGCCAAATTCTATTGGGGGAGCTATCCATTCCGGATGGGTCATAAGCCGCAGCGTAGTACGCCGGAGCTATGATCTGGCTAACGGCATCCGCAAACTGTTCGGCGCTCATGCGTCGGATCACTGGGCCATTAAATACGTATTGAGCTGATTTTATTTGTTCCAGTTTTTTATAACTTACAGCCGGGAGCTGATAGGTTTTTGAAGTCATGATGGTCTTTATCAACTGTTTCAGATTATGCCCTGAATCAATGAAATCTGCTGCTAACCAGTCAAGCAAAGCCCCGTCCCAAGGGGTATTATCCATCTCGTCCACCGGCTCTATGATGCCCCTTCCCATAAGTCTTTCCCAAATTCTATTGGTAATAGTTCGGTACAGCCGCCCGTTCTCAGGTTTTACGATAAGTTCTGAAAGTTTTGATAAGCGCTCGCCCAAGCTATCCGCTTCCACCGATCCCAACTCTGGATACAGAAAATTGACCTTGGCCATTTTTCCGATGGGCTTGTCACATCTGTTCAGTTCCAATACCGAATCGGCAAATATGGAGGCGAAGCCATACGCCTGATCTAGGGTTAAGTTACTTACAAAGCTGTTATGACATGAAGCACATTTAACATTTACTCCCATTAGGGATTGACCGATATTCTGGGCAGCCTGCATCTCGGTCCGTTGACTGGCATTGACCACCCCACGCCATTTTATGCCCTTAATGAACCCTTCGGATTCGGGGGTTGGATCTACCAATTCCTTGACCATGGTGTCGTAGGGCTTATTTTCCAATAGGGATTTGTAGAGCCAATCGGTGATTTGTTTCCTTCCACCTGTAATAAAACCGGTCCCCGAATAATCGTTCCGTAGTAGGTCATTCCAAAAACTCAACCAGTGTTGGGTGTAATTATGGGTATCGTTTAACAGGCTATCGATCAGTCTACTTCGTTTGTTCGGATCTAAATTGGTCACAAATCGGTCAATTGACCCGGGTTGGGGAAGTAGGCCTACAATGTCCAAATAGGATCTCCGTATAAACGTTTTATCATCTACTACTTGTGGCCAGTCAACAGCATTTTTTTCAAAATATGCAGTCACTAACTTATCTATGGGGTGTTCTTCCCCTGTCGATTTTGGTAAATCCGGTTTGGTCAAGGCAAGTGGTGCCTCTGGGAATACTTTAAGCGCACGATCGGACCAATGGGCGCCTTTTTCGATCCATAACCGGATCAGGGCAATTTCATTGTCCTTCAATACCTTTCCCTTTTTAGGCATTACCCCATCCGCATTGGGAGGCAGGGTTATTCTTCTATAGATTTCGCTTTCCTTGGGTTTTCCCGCAACAATCACTGCTCCGGATTCTCCTCCCTTAAAAACCCCTCTTTTGTTTTCCAGGACCAGTTCCCCCTTTTGTTTGTTTTCACTGTGGCATTGATAGCAGTTATGAGCAAAAATGGCTCGTACTTCCAAGTTAAGGTCGTCCAAATCGGTTTCCGATAAGGAATCCAATTGGTGCAATTGGGCCAATAATGCCTCTGCCTTGCTATCGTCATAAGAATCCCGGTTTCCAGGTAGGGCACTGGACAAAAAATCCTCGCCATGGGTAAGACTGGCACCCAAATGACCGGTAATAGAAAGGGAAATAACCGATACTATTAAAACGGATCTGTAGGCCAGATAATTCTTAAGTTTTCCCGATACCGTCTGCCGCAAGAGGAAGGCGGTAATAACACTTAGTACTGCTGTTAGTATGCCCAAATTCTGATGTAGCTGTACCAGCTCTCCGGAGTAATCATCGAACGTACGGAGCAACCACCCAAGGATTGTCGCTAATACGGCAAAAAACGTTCCAATGTATATCATCCAATTGATTCCTTCCCTAAGCCCGGAGCGCTTTCCTTTTACCGTAAGTACTTCCAAAAACAGGGCAACCACCAATAATCCTATGGGAAAATGGACCACCAAGGGATGTAGCCGACCCAATACTTGAAGCACCCAAGCCCATACATTTTCTTCCATGTTTGAAAATAAGCATATTTTTTATGGAATCCCATTGAGATATATGTTGCGTACTATTTGAAAAGGATTTGCTAAGGGTTTTAACATATTCAATGGGCTTTTTAAGTAGATAAGAGGACCTAGGTTACCTGCTAGGAGCGCAGTAATTGACATTGTTCCGAACTTCAAGAATTAGTCCAGATCTATTTTAACCTCGGAACTTCCATCAACCTTCATGGTATAAAGTTCCAAATGGGCATTTTTACAACTGCAGAATACTATTTTGTCTCCGTCCGGGGACCAGCTGGGATATACATCCAAATGGGTATTGGATGTGATTTGGCGGATTTGGCCTGATTTCAAATCTAAAATGAATATCTCGGAACTATTGTTGGATTTTTTTGATCTTTCCTTTTCAATTGCGTTTGAAAATTCTGTTTTGGATTTTCTTGATGAGAACACGATTTGGTTGCCGTCCGGAGACCAACTAAGGGAAATCTCCTCCCTGTTATCCGGAGTAAGATTTCTTTTTCTTGTTCCATCAGAGTTCATGAGCCAAATATCCTCCTGGCCGGATTCCCCTGAAATAAAGGCTATTTGCTCCCCATTGGGAGACCAATGCGGAGAATAATCCAATACATCGTTATACGTAAGCCTTGTATTATTGGTACCATTTTGGTCCATAACATAAATTTCCCAATTTCCGTCCGAAGTCGAAACATAGGTCAATCGGTCCATGTTCGGTGACCAGTCCGGATCTAAATTTTTGCCCTGTAAATCCGTTAAGGGCACTTCCTTTCGATTATCCAGATTCATCGTAAACAAAGCCGAATATTTTTTGTCCTTTTCAGTTCTAAAGAAGAGAATGCTTTTTCCATCAGGTGAAATTACCGGTACCCGTTCTTGGTGGGCCGTGGTTGTAAGTCTTTCAACTTTGGATTGCACATAGTCAAACCGATAAATTTCCCTGTTACCCGTTACGTTGCTATGAAATGATATCCAATTTCCGTCTTTGGACCATCTTGGTGAAAAATAGGATTTTTGACCAAGATCACATTCCTGACCCGAGGCCTGGTGTCCGGCTGCTAAAAGAATGGCCAGGAAAATTCTTTTTTGTACACAACGAATTTTGACGTGAATCATGGATTTGGATTTTCACCAATGTAATTCTTTTATTGGCTTGAATTCAATTTGAGATGTTCGAATAGAAGAATGTATACAACAGCCAACTTATGCGGTGTTGTACCTTTTTTTGATTTCCATTAAAATCCAAAGCCCAATGGCTATTCTTACCAAGGGTTGTAAATACGTATAAATCCATTTGTAGGACCAGTTGACAATTTCATTAAGGGATGTGACGCCCAGATAGTACCGAGCAAACGAGGACAAACTAAGAATACCTATAAACAATAGGGCTATCCCGATCCATTTTCCCAATCCGTCCTCTCGTACCAATGCCAACCCATAAAATAAGGACCCGAGGCCAAAACCATAAATGACCAAAAAATATTGGCTATCGGAGATGCCGTTCGCGGCCTTGATCAAGGTTTCGAACATGTTTTTTGAAACTTCATTGTCCGCTTCCACATATCCTGGTCGCCAAATTTGGTTCAGCGTATCGATCAAGAGCGATTGTTGGGCCATTTCCGTGTAGGCCCAGACCAGTAGAAAAAATGTTCCGAAAACTATCTGTAACGGGTATTTTTTGAGTAGCAAATAGGCAATTCCAAGGCTGGCCAATAGGTTTACCTGTGGGTGGATAAAAAGAATCCAAAGCTTGCTGAGGTAAAGGCCGTTATTATAAAGGGATGACCTTGTTTCAAAATCAGGTGCATCCGGATTGGGAAGAAAAATGAGCAAGGCAGTGGACAAGGCTCCGAGAAAAGAGCAAACAGCCGTCGTTTTTAAGAAGTAATTGTGATTTTTACCGCGTTCCATAATAGTGGTCTGGCATAACGGTCCACCGTAATGCAATAGCTAACGTTTGGGGGGAATTGATGTTTTGACCTTGTCCGTGGTGTAATTTAGTTAAGCTCTTCCACAATGATATCCGTACCCAGATATTCATTGGTTCCTTTTATATACCAGTTTCTAATTCGGGGAATCTTTATTCCATCAATTTCAAATTCACCTTCAAACGTAATGATTTCTTCCTCTTTTCCCGGATCTTCCGGATGATTAAACTCGATTGCCAATAAAGTATACGTTTCCACCTCTATTAGTAATGTCCAATGCTTGCTTATCATTTCATCTTTTAATTCCATGGCAACCCTATACACTTCCATCCCTCCAAATTCCGCTTTTTGAGCAGGTCTTATCTGCTCCCAAAGGTTATCGGATAAGGACATGGGAAGGCCGTACATTAACTTGTAAAACTTTTTATGGCCTATACTCCTTTCCACGTTCAACCTGTATTGCTCTATGATAGATTTTGGCAACTCTGATTCCCCGTTGAGGAATATTTTGCTTTCCCCATCTCCGGTAAGTATCCTTTTGACGATTCCGTCTTCCCTAAACCTTTCCATTTCAAAATAGTCATCTGAATTCTTAAGATTCAATTTGGTATATCTTTGAGGGTTGTTCACTCTAGGTTCTTGGATGTGAACCTTTATCTCCGAAGTTGCCCAATGATGATTAACATCGTATTTTTCTTTTACTTGGTTTAATATGTAAGTACTGTTTTTGCAATTTGGATTATTTGTTTTCCAACCCAATGCTACCAGAATAAATAAAAATACAGTAAATAATTTCAATGTTTTCATGGTACTATTTTTTAGAATGGTCTATTTCGACATAGTACTAAGATAACTTTTTGTATTGGATTTACGGGCTCGGCGGTTTTGGAAATTTACCGTACTAGGCTATGGAGCAGAAGTTTAACGCTTCACGGGATAGATGAGACCCAAATTCTTATCATTCCTTTTCACCCATTCCCATCTTTCCGGCGTCCAGGTAAATGTCCCGGATTTCTTTGCAAATCAATGCATATTCATGTTGCCAATACCATTCGCCCACCTGATGGAATCCAAGGACCTCCTTAAAAAGAGTATCAGCTTTTTTAAACTTACCCGACTCGAGATAGACTTTACCTTCCAGAAATTTTTTATAGTACCCGTTACGGCAATATGTATTCAATATGGTCAATGCACTATCCGGGAGGTTCTTTTCAATTAGTATTCGTGCCCAAATTCCGCCATATCCATTTTTGTTGCTCTTAAAGTCTGTTTTGAAATAGGTATAGGAATCATCATAGAATCCTTTTTGCAGAAGATACATGCTCCTAAAGTAGGTATAATCATCTTTGATGACGCTAATAGTCTTTGGATTATCTTTCGAATCCACCAAAGCGAGACCTTCATCAAAGTACTGTGCCGCCGAATCTGGTAGGTGCTCCGTAAGGTAAATATTCCCTATTAAGTGATAATCCCAATACGGATGTTCCAATCTGGGAGAAGATGAGGTATATAGTTTTTTGGATATGGGAATCCTTAATTTCATGAAATCTATGGCCTGGGCTATAGAGTCCTTTTTAATGGATAAAACCGATGCAATGGAATAGGCTTCCCTTCGGATTTTATCGTGATTGCTTTTTAGCATCGTATCGACAAGGTTTCTGGCTTTTTCCTCCTCGCCCCTAAAAGAATAGATCATTGCCATGGATCCATAGGCACTTAACTTGGCGATAGAATCTCTGTGTATTATCTTGTTTAAATGCGCCAAAGATTGGTCATAATTACCATGGATGGAATTGACCAAGGCCACGGCATACATATTTTCAATGTCGGTAGGGTCTTGCAGATAAGTATACGTGAACATTGTATGGGCCGAATCGATGTCACCGTTATAGTAATAGGAGAAACCTGCGTTCCTAATCGAACGAATCTTGTCACTTTTAGGTAAATCGGTATTGGCAAGGCTATCTATAAGCAGATCGGCTTCGTTTTTTTGAATGATGGAATTTTTGTTGGACTCGGAACATGTGGCCAATACCATATTCTGTACTACCAATGCGAGAAGGAAATGATTTTTCATCTTTAAGGTATAGCTGAACAGAATGCAATACATCCAATGATTAAAAATATCCGAATCTCGGATTCGTGGATAGAAATACCTTTACAGTTGTGTATGGCTAGATCCAAATGGACGTATATTCCAAACAATGTGAGAAGTTGTACAGGGTTCTTTGTCTTTCTACCTTAAAAGAAGAAAGGGGATACCACGGCAGATTTGTTTTTAAAATTAACGCTTCACTTGTTTTCTAAATCTAAGCAATTGCCATTTCGCGGTTGTACTTTCTTTGATATTCCTTTGGGGATAGTCCCGAATACTTTCGAAAGGTGTTTCTAAATGCCTTTTCATCATTGTATCCAATGCCGTACATTACCTCCAGAACGGTTTTTGCGGTTGATTCCAGTTTCTTTTTTGCCGCTTCAACCTTAACTCGTTGTATGTACTCCAATGGGGTATTATGGGTAGCTTTCTTAAATCTCCTCAAAAAACTCCGACCATTCAAATTCAGCATTTGCGCAATCTCGTCCACATTCAATTTGTTCTGATAGTTGTTTTCAATATAGAGTTGTGCTTTTTTGATCGGTTCGTCCGAATGGTCCTTTTGTCCACTAAAAATAATAAACTCATCCTGACGTAATCGATCAAAATCGATTTCGGAGACCTTTGAGCACCATATGGCGGTTTCCCTTCCAAAATACCGTTCTATCAAGTAAAGCGTGAAATTTAAGATGGAATAAGCCCCGCCACTTGAGTATATACCATTGTCTTCGCAAATAATCTTTTCAGGAATAAGTTTTACTTCGGGATATTTGGCCTTGAAGAGGTCATGGGCGGTCCAATGTGTGGCACAGGATTTCCCATTTACCAAACCTGTTTCGGCCAGAAGAAATGCACCCTTACATAAGCTGGCAATTTCAGCATCGTTTTCAATTCTTTGGGCTTTGATCCATTTTACAAAATCCATATTATTTCGAATTCCTTCATCCAGATCCCCACTTATGGGAGAAATAAGTATTAGATCGGTTTTGGATATCTCATGAATAGTGGCGGTTGGTTGTATGCTAAACAAGCCTTGATATACTATGGCTTCCTTTGATAGACCTACTAAATCGAGTTTGAAAAGATTCTCCGTTTGTCCATTTAACCGTTTATGATGTGCGTTTGCCATTTTAAGCAGGTTGAAAGGTGCAATTATGGTATCTACGATGCTATTACCTGATGGAACAATTACACTAATGTGTTTCATAATCAACAAATTAACTATAAAGATAATTCATTAAAGTGTCTAAAACAACCCCTTAAATAGTCGTAAAAGACACATTTTAATACCCAAATTACGCCATAATTTTGAAATGTAATCAATAACGAAAAATAAATAATATGGAAAGTCAAGAAGTAATGGTAGTGTATACCTGGACGGCCAAAGAAGGTAAATCAGAAGAGTTAAAAGCAATCTATCGAGAAGTTGAAAATCAAATGCATTCCAATGAACCGGGAGCCTTAAAAGTTCAGTGCTATTTTGACGATACATCTTCTAAACTAGTAGTCATGGATCTTTTTATAGATGCCGGTGCGGTCGGATTCCATTTGGGAACTACAGCTGCCGGGCATTTCCAGGATCTATTGGAAATAGCGGTGCCCGGGGAGTTCCTGTTTTGTGGTGAAGTCCCGGAAGAGATGAAGCAAGCGGCAATTGGAATGGGCCTTAACGCCACTTTTGCACCAGGGGTTTTTGGGTTTGAGAGAGCTTTAAATCACTAAAAACACAATTTGGAAAGGCGGAACGATGAGGACATGTTCCGTCTTTTTTGGATGAAGCCTAACAGTTCACATATATGATGTCAGTAGCTTTTTTCCTCAAGTTTACATTTGAATGCTCCCGAATTCCACGAACTATCGGTCGCGATTACCTTAATGGTCTGAGGGACTTTGGACTTCCAAACCCCATTTAAGGATAAACTACTGGAATCGAATTTGATCCATTCCGGTAATTCGGAATTATTTTCCATAGATACCTCATACAATAGCTTACTATCATCGATGTCCTTAAATAAATCGTGCGGAAAATTTATCTCAAATTTTTCATTGTTGCTTACCCGAACTTCAATTTCGGTGTTATAAGGATATGGTTTAAAGACCGACTTGGTACTTACCCAATAGATATCGGAATCAAATACATCCTGACCATTCTCTTGTGTTATGTGCATTCTACTAAAAAACAAGAACCTATTATCCGAGGATACAAATGGTCGCTGCTCAATTTCCTTCCCGTTTATGTTAGGATTTAGCCTATCTGGAATGGTCCATGAACCATTTTTTGTTCTGTAACTGATATATAGGTCATGTTTGGATTCAAATTCGTTTTTCCATGCCTGAATAATGATGTAATCCTCGTTGGGGGACAAAAACAGACTTTCTTCATCCGAATTGGAATTTAGACCATCCACCTTTTGAATTGTAACATAACCTTTCGGTTCCAGTTCCGAACGATAGACATCACCACAACATTGGTTTTGATCGTCTCGGTTAGAGGTAAAATACAAGGTTCCATTTTTTGATTTACCATGCCCGGCCTCCCTTGATTCGGAATTAACTACGGAATCCAAGGGTCTAGGGTCGATAACCTTATGGTTCGAATAGTGACCAACCCATAAATCTGTTTCCGAACTGTCTGTTGATTTGGTAAAATAGAGTTCTTTTCCAGTAGGATCGAACATCGGAAAGAAGGTATTGCTATTGTCTGGAAGAAAGGACTTATCTGGGGAAGTCCATTTCCCGTCCCTATAATTCATAAGGTAGATACAAGTTTCCTCGGAATCGGATTCATGGGCTACCCCAAAGGCCATGCTTTTGCCGTCCGGCGAAATGGTTAGCCCCATATCAAATCTGCCCTTGACCGATACGATACCTTCTCCAAAAATTCGAGGAATAGTATCTGGAGTTTCTTGCCCCAAATATTTAAATCTTTGGTCCTCGTAATTCTTTTTGGTAGTACACGAGAAAAGCAATAACAAAATGAGGGGAACACAATACTTCATTCGTTATTATTGCAATACTTCACTAATTTGAACAATTGGCTGAGTATTGGTATAGTTCGGGATGTCACCTACAATTTTTTCCGCATTGGGTCCAAAGGAGTTTTGATAGGCGGAAAGCTTGTCGAAGTATAAATATCCAATGGCCAAATAGGGAACAGGTTCATCAGGTGTCCGGCCTGAAATTCCCTTATCTATTTCCAATAGTTTTAAGGAGTCGCCCATTAAGGTCTTGAGCATGGGCATGTGCTTCTTGGAATAGTAGTCCATGTCAAATGTTTTCCCATCACCGTTGGGATAGAGGATGGTTACTTTTATCATTCCTTTCTTGGTTTTGGCATCGGCCGAGGTATTCTGCTGAAAAGCGGTGAGGATTACCGCACCAAGGATCAAAGCAATAATTTTGGTTTTCATTTTGTTGGGATTTAATGATTTGTGGAAAGATAGTATTTTTTTACGGTATTGACTTTCAACCATTGATGTTAAAACTTAATTTCATCAAGGTCGATATTCAGGGTTTGTTTGGCTATGCTGTTCAGGCTTTCATATGCTCCTTCAAAGTGATAGGTTTTATGGATATGGGTAATGGAATTCCCTTGTTCTAATTCTTTGGCCGCGGATGACGATTCCAACTCATAAAATGGTCCCATTTGCTTACCGTTTTCTAAAGGGCCATCATTATAGGAATTGATAACATCACCTTTATATGGATCATCTTGATGTTTCCATAAAGAGTTTACATAAGAAGTTCCCTCCGTTGTAGAATACTCCACTAGGGTAAGAACGTTGTTTTCCGAATCATAACTACCAAACATTGGCAGGGCATTTTGAAAAGGAACCCCGATCTTGCATCGATATTTTCCATCTCCTTTGAAAAGTATGGTCTTTTCGTTGATCTTTAGTCTATCCGAGTCGATCTCTCCGAAATAATCCGTATTCAGTTTTAGGGAATCTTTATAAGGGATGATAACGGTTGTATTTTCCGATGGCGTATACATACCCAGTATCCAAATGGAAAGTAGTCCGTTAGCTTTCGTCCAAGCCGAAGAACCTGTATTCGTCATTGTGTTTTCGGATTGAAATCCTACGAACAACATTTCATCATCAAAATTGAGCTGTAAGTTCGTTTTAATCTGTGCTTTATCAAGTAGCGATACCCTTCTCCCAACGTTAACATTAAATTCATACCCCTGATAGTTGGTCAGTTGCATATCCTTGTGAAAAACAACGGAAGTTTCCTTGTTTTCAGCTAACGAGAAAGGTTCCGTGTCAATTGATTTTGGTGTAGACCAATTTTCCAAGGTAAACTCGTCCCCTTTTTTAAAAAAGATTGAATACTGCCCCCCTTCGGGTCCTAGCCAAAACCTATCTTCTCCCCCAAAAACATTGATTTGTTCCTCAAATTTTTGGGATGCTATGAGGTCATAATTGATCCATCCGTAGCTCTTCCCCTCCAGACCGTTGGAAGTACTGGTCATTACCCGACCTTGATAATCGGGTATGACTACCAACTGGCATTTGTCATTATTGTTTTTAAGTACAATTGTCTTCTTGTTCGTATTCAAAAAATGTAGATCATAACCAAATGTCCCTTTTTCATTGGGTTTCATACAAGTATTTAGAATGGACAAAGCTAGTATTGCACAAAGAGTGTTTTTCATGGTTTCCGTTTATGATAGTTAACAGGAAATAGTATGTTTATTGCCAGACCACATGAGTTTTAGGAACCATTGTTCCGTACAGTTCGAGGGCTCCCAAAAATCCCATTTTTTTGTTGGCCATTTGTCTACAAATGTAAGTTGGGTTATTTTTTTTCAATTATTAATATCCAATCGTTACCTGAATGCAATGCCCCATTTGATGGTGGAGAGAATTTCCTTTGTCCAGTTTCTTTTTCTGCCAAATCTAAAAACTGAATTTGTCCATTGGTCGGGTTGAACCATTTAGAAACTATCCGATTACCTTTAATATAATCTAGATTAACCGTAAAAGGTTCACCTTTTGGCGAATAAACATAAATAAAACTGCCATCTATTGAAGTATTTGCCAATATCCTTTTATCATCTAATGTTGTATTGTTTAGCAACACATCCTGATCGGGAATCCTGTATTCAATAAAATGGGGCGTTATAATTCTTTTAAGATGCTTTATATGGGCTCCGTAACTATTTTCAAGTGATTCTGGAATGCTAAATTTTGCAATATCATTTCTTGCGCCGCAATGCCAAATATTCCAGCAACCATATGAAGTTCCAAATCCACCCCTAAAAATTCCCGAGATTATGGTCGTTCTCGTTTCATTTTGTAACTCGCCGTTTTTATCATAAAATGGTTCAAAATCAATGGTAGGTTTGTGTTGTGTTTTCCAACTTTTTTCTATCATGCCCTTTAATCGATTCAAACTTTGACCCGACTGAATTGTATTAAAATCCATAAAATCTTCGTCTACCGGAAAGTATAAGTTTGTCATTGATGGTCCAAATGTATGATATGACATCATCAAATTATCATACGCCTCTATGTTATTTACACCATAGGCTATTCCCTTTGCCAATTCCCTTTGAATCATCAACTTGTTTTCATCGTTAGGCGCTGCATCACCTCCCATAACCCAAATAATCCATTCATTTAAATGGCGATACCTTGAACCAATGAATTTTCCATAAGTAAAAGCATTGTGTTTATTTAGGTTGGTTTTTTGATTCCATTGTTCACGCCAGGTCGGCAATAAACAAACAAGCAATTCCCGTTTTATACATTCCTCAATTATAAATTCAAGGTGGTCCCACCAATCATATTGCAACTCATTGCCGCAATCGTTTCCTTCGGTTAGTATCGGGCATAAAAAATCTTCATTTTTAAAGGGGGTGTCTCCATACATATTTTCACCCATATAATGTGAATGGGCAATAAGTTGAATGGCTGTAAATCCCTGATCAACACATATATCCAATATTTCAATAATCTGTTTTCTGGTCAATCTTCTGGTCATGGACCAGAGGGTCTGCGAAATGAAAACTACAGGTTTATCGTTTTCGTTGAATACTAAATATCTCCCATTTTTCGAAATTCCAATTCGCGGGTCAGTCGATTTTTTGTTATGCTTTTTCAGTATTTTGTCCAATACTATCTTACTTTCCCTACAAATAGTATTCTGCTCGACGGTGTTGGATTTTTCCTTTTCTATTTGGGGCTTTTGATTTGAAATTATACTAATGTTGAATAAATAATTTTGTTTTGATTCTTTTGAAACTGCCGAAATACTGGTTCGTCCGGTATTAATTCCACAAACTACGCCATTCTCATCTACATATGCTATATCTTGATTTCCAGATATCCAATTGAAGTTTGTAGCATCTTCCGAGACTTTTAATGTAATACAATTTCTAACCTTAAGCTCCAATAAAGACCCTTCATCTTGTGAATAGGTGTTCAATATGCCCAGAGCAACTAAGGTGATACGGATAAATATTTTCATAATGCGATCAACAGTTCGGCAACTATTTATGACGGCCTCTCAATTTTGAAACCTATAAGGGGACATTAAAAGGAATCGTTGAATTTATATATGTTCAAATCCATCTTTTTAAGTAAACAGGTTTTAAGTTAGCAAATTCCATTCTACCTGCGAACGGGCCAGTAAAAAATTGCGGTTATCGCGAGGCTGCATCGTTAAGGTATTCAGTAGGCGTTTTTTTTGTCAATAACTTGAAAAACCGAATAAAGGCGCTGCTTTCGGAAAACCCAAGAAGGTAACTTATCTCTTCTATGGATTTCTGTTGTTCTTCCAGATAGGTTTTGGACAAATTAAGTTGAAGCTCATATTCCACTTTTTTGAAATTCGTATGCAGTTCTTTTAACCTTCTCTGAAGCGTTCTTTTGGATAAATTAAGTTGAGCGGCAGCTTCCGCTATCTGAATACGCTGTGGTTTGTGGTTTAAAATGCATTTTTTTAGATCATAGATTAACTGGGTTTCCGTATTCAAACTCTTGATCTCATTTGCGACTTTCTGTTTTAAATTTTCAAGCAATCCAAACTTTATTGTTCTTGAATGTCGATCAAAAATCTGTTTCCCAAAGATTATTTCGGTCTTTGGTTGATTGAACTTAAGGCTACAATTAAAGAGCCTATAATAGTCCTTTAAACTCTTTGGTTTTTCGGTGTGGAACTTGATTTTCACAGGGTAGTATGTCCTGTTTGTATATGCCATTAGGGATTTTAAGCAAGATAAAACCGTTAAATCCAGTATCTGTCTCCTAGCATAGGAGTGTTGTACTTTCCAATTGGGATTTTCTTCAAAAACAACGGTGTAGTTGTCCTCATTTTTCAATAGGGAACTTTCCAAAGCGTCACTGATAAGTTTTGAATAGTGAACTGCATTTTTAAAAGAGGCCTCAAGTGTTTCACTATTTTGCATGATTTGATCCACATAAGCGGTAGCTTTTAACGCAATTTGTTCTCCTATATGCAAGCCCAGGTATTCATCGTTCAATTTCTGTTGTAAATAACCTAATACCTCAACAATGGTGCTGTAATCAATATACTTCCGACTTTGTAAATAGGAGAATTTATGTTCCAACGACCGTACATCCACTCCTAGTGACTTGGCATATTCAATAAAATCTGAAATAATGGTAGTTGTGAAATACATATGACAAAAATGGCACAAAATGTCAAGTGAATTGCAATTTTGGTCAATAGATTTACACCGAAAATCAATAATTAATTAGAATTATGGAAAATGAACAATTTCCGAAAGGAATATTACCGGTACTGCCTGTCCCTAATATAGATGAGACTGCGGATTTTTATATTGACACACTTCAATTTAAGGAGAATTTTCGTCTTAAATCCGAGAGGGGGCAATCTACCAATGCACAATTGACTTTTGAGGAGTCTACATTGATGTTGAACCTGAATCCTGAAAAAGCTTCTCTTGAGGGGGGTGGTATCTATTTATGGGTCAGACTCTTTGAGAATGATATTAACGAATATTACGATAGCCTGCTGAAAGCCAACGTTAATATTGTAGATCCCATTGAAGATCAGTTTTGGGGAGACCGCTCCTTCGTCATTAAGGATTGTAACAATTTTTTTATTGCATTTAACCAAAAGGTTTCCGAATAGGAAGCCCGCGATGCAGGAAGTGAAAAAATGTCAACAGACAAATGTTTCAACCGGAGCAGGCCTGGATTTCGGCCTGGTCCGAACGGTAATCCAAAGGGAGAGAAATCAGGAACTTATGTTATTTTCAATTCATAAATCCTGGATTCCTCCCCCCAAGGATGGTATCCTTGCCCGATATAGTTAAACCCATATTTTTCATAATAACCAATATGTTCCGTGCATAAATATAAATATTTGAATCCTGCTTTTTTGGTATCCTGCTTTGCCTTCTCCAACAGTAGTGAACCATAGGCGTTGCCTCGATGCTTCTCTCCAATAAATAATGCACAAACCCAGGGATATAGATCTCCTCTACTTATAAAATCATTGGTGATAAGTCCGGCACAACCGATGATCTCAGCATTTTTTTCCAATACATACCATTGGGGTAAGGAGTTCCTTGCACCTACACTATGCGTAATGCAATCTTCATATATAATGGGGAGGACACTTTTCCAGCTTCTTTGAAAATAAGCTATGGCCTTGTTTTTATAGCCTGGGTTTTCTCTAACGGATATTATTTTCATTTTTTCTTGGTGAGCTCTAATGTTTCTCGGTTAATCTGGTACATTTCTCCTTTTCTATGGTATAGGCCACACTGATAATTTTCCAATTTCCATTCTCTTCAAAAAGGGTAAATGCATCTATGCCACAATGCGAAAACCTATCCTCTATCCAGAATTCATAAGGTACCCATGCCATTGCAATTCCATCACCCACAGAAATTTCAAATTGTACAGCCTCCTCTTTTACATCAGGTAAGGTGTACATTTTGGGAAGATCGTCCTTTGAAAAACGCATGTCCATTTCAATAGGCTTTTTGTTGTTATACCTGCGCCAAATTTGAGCCTCATCCATGGTCGTCTCTTGCATAAGCACCGAATCCTTTGTTTCCAAGGATTCAAAAAACTGCTGTATTACCGATTTGATTTTTTGCTTGTCCGCAGTTTCTGAACCCTGAGAATAAGCGTTAAGGGCTATGGCAAATACCGTAAAAAGTATTGTTTTTTCCATGTAAGCTGTTTTTTGAATTGCTTTGGCCTGCCCTACTATTACGGCCTGGCTACAGGATATTTCAAAAGAATTTACCTTTTTGCTATGATTACTTTATCGCGTTAATTTATCAATCATCTTTTTCGCCCGACCTGAAACCGATTTTCTTTCATCCGAAGATAAACGTTTCAAATGCGGTAGTATCCATACTTTCAAGTCCGTATCTTTTTTAGACCAGTTTGTCAAGGTATCCATGGTCTGGTTTAGCACGATCCAATCGTTATGATGTTCAAGATTGTTTTTCATGATCTTTTTCGCCTGTTCAATTTGACTTTTGGTCATTTCCTGCTTCATCATCCCGAACAATTGGGCCAAGGTCCACTGGGTGGATGCTTGGTCAATTTTGGCAATATCGGTCAGAAATCGGTCAATGTAGGGAATTAGCATCGACTTTTTCGCCTTACAGATCCGTTTCATGGCATTTGAAGTCCGTAATCGTACAACTTCATCCTTGCTAAAATAGCAATTGAACAATTCATTAAAGAGGTTATTTTCCGCAATTACGTCTTCAACGACTTCTACGGTATTTCCCAATGAGTTGGGATGTCCGCCTTTAAGTCGACTTTCAAAATCTTTCATTTGGTAATACTATTTGTTCCTTAATGAAGCAATGGTGAATATAGGTAAAGTAGGTGATTTCGAAATAGTCTTTTGCTCAATAATGTCCTAAGCCAATTGCAAATCGGTCAATCCATGATAAGCCCGAGTACAGCAACCAGGATGCTATACTCGAGCCTAACTATCTCGGAAAGTTGCCTATCATCTGCCCTGTTTCTGAGCTAAACGGGATGTTACATGCCATCAAAAATCATGATGTCCCGCACTTCTACTTTGCCACCGCTAGCTAATGCGGGACAACCCTTGCCCAATTGAATGGCTTCCTCAACGGAATCTGCCGAGACAATAATAAAACCTCCTACGATTTCCTTGATTTCCGCATATGGACCGTCGGTAATGGACCCATTGGCGTGCATGGTCTTTCCTTCAAAGCCCAAGGCCTCTCCAGGACTTTTGAGTTTACCCTGTGCACCAATTCCTTCCATCCAATCTTGCCAAGCTTTCACCTCCTCCTGTATTTGATCGGGAGTAGGGTTAAAATCGGGATCGGGTTCGCTGTGGAATAACATCATAAAATCTTTCATGTCTTTTGTTTTTAATGAATAAATAGTAAACGTTCATATACATAATGATTGAAAACCCGGAAATTGGACATGAATTTAATTTTTTTCTGTCTATAGCCGAACAATTAACATTTCGTATTGTTCCTCCTGCTAAGTGTTATCTACTTGCTTTTAAGGGTTTCGTATTCGAAAAGTAGCCGTTTTTAAGTACTAATTTTCATAAACAAGCCACTTAATTCAAGGATAAAAAAAGATATCTGAATTCCTGTGGTTTCGGGAGACTGGACAAAGGCTTTTCATGGTATATGTAGTTGGCCCTATATTTACTTTTTCCAATTTTGAAGTCGATCGATATACAAATAACTCTCTATAAATTTCCGGTGTTCGGCACTCGTCATTTTTTCCAATAAATTGAGGGCCGAAATGTAACTTGTTAAGTTTCCGTTGGATGAACTAAATTTTCCATCCTCAACAAAGGTTACTAAACTATCATCTTGAACTTTTAAATCGGGATAATCCTTTTGCAGTTGTTTCCCACCGCCAATATAGGTAACGATTTTATGTCCATCGGCGATCCCGGACTTCCCGATAAGCTGTGCCCCGGCACAATTGCTCACAATGTATTCGGTTTCCTGGTTTTTCCTTTTAATGAATTCTACCATTTTTTTGTTATGGACCTGGGCGTACATATCGTAACCGCTCGGAACGAACAAAGCGGTCAACTTGGGACAATTCTCAAAAGTGTAATCAGGGATAAATCGCATTCCTTCCTCGGTTGTGATCGATTTTTCCGTTTCCGCTATGGTGATTACGTTGAAAAGTTGTTCCATGTTTTTATCCGGTTTCCCAAAAACATCGGATGTAGCTACAACTTCTCCTTGGAGCACACCATTGAACATAAGAAGGCCTATTGTGGGTAATTCCGGTCTTAACGGTTTTAGGTGTTTTGTTAAGGTGTCGGATGGTGACGCTACAAGATCGGTATTTCCAGTTTTGAGTTTGGTTTTTGACTTCTCGCTAATGCAGTTTAGCAAAAGAGCGGCACAAAATAGTAGTGTTATACTTCGTAAATTTTTCATGTTGTTATTTTTTAAGGTAGGTGGTAACCCTCCTTCCAAAATATTGGGTCTTGCCCATGTTGTAACCCAACCCGTTGTAATGGCATTATTTTGATAAGGTTATAGTCAAAACCTGTCCCTTGTTTACTATGGAGCAAAGGTGGTAAAACCGATTGTGGCAAAAATTAAACTGGTTTAAGAAAGCTGCTTTCCCTTAATTTCACTCAGATATTCGGGAGTCAGGCCTAGAAAGCTGGCCAAAAGATATTGCGGTACACGTTGTACAAATTCCGGAAAACTATCACGAAACCTAAAAAACATTTCTTCTTTGGAAAGGCTATGTACATACTTTAAGCGCATTAATGCAGCACCGTAAGCCGTTTCGTAAATAATCCTAAAGTACTTTTCCATTTTGGGGAATTTATCCAATAGCCCCTGATACTTTGAAAAAGAGATGGATAAAATCGTTGAGTGCTCAACGGTTTCAATATAGAAGTTGGATGGTCTCTGGTCTTGAAATGCCAAAAAATCGGTCAACCACCAATTTTCTATGGCGAATTGTGAGGTTTTTGGGTTGCCTAAACTGTCGATAAAGTATAATTGCAAACAGCCTTTTTCCACAAAAAACAAGGTGTCACAACGTTTTTCGGCAAAAAGCAGTGTTTCCTTTTTGTTGTACGAATGGCAATCGAAAAAAAGTACGATTTTAGATAACTCCTCTTCCGAAAGGGTTACATACGTTTTGATATGATCTGTTAAAACACTTTCTGTCATTCCATATCTTTTGTGTCCAATTGTATTTAGGGCTCTGGCAGACATTAGGAAGCCATACTCTATTCTATCCAGCCTTTAGTTTTAAGATATAATTCATCGACTATTGATAAATCCGGATGTAATCCACTACCATTGGGCTTTCAACAAAATTAGGGTCAATATCCGGTTCCATGGCTATATTCAATAGTAAATAATAATCGGAATCATAGGGCCAGGTTTCCGAATTCTTAAGCGACGGTTGGTATTGAAAATGTTCCACTCCGTCAACACTGAATACCATTTTCTCTTTGGTCCAATCAAGAGTATATATGTGAAACGTATTTGAAACATTATCTATTTTTTGACCGCCAAGATTTTTAACTTCGCTCCCATAGCTTGATGCATTATGAACCGCGCTTGACACATAATCTTGATTCTTGCCCCAATGTTCCAAGATGTCTATCTCACCACATATGGGCCACTTGGTCGTTCCAAAACAATGATTGTCCCAATACGCACCATCTTCGTCAATATTTTTGTTGAGAAGCCAAATGGCCGGCCAAGTACCTGTGCCTGCCGGTAGTTTTGCACGAATTTCTATGCGACCATAAGTGAAGGCATATTTTGAGTTTAACCTGGCCGCGGTATAGTTTTTGATCTCGCCTTGATCATCGAATATTTCTTTTTTGGCGACAAGATTCAAATAGCCATTTTTTACGTAAGAATTGGAGACTCTGTCTGTATAATGCTGCACCAAACCGCCCCACCAACTGCCTCCTGGCGGCAGTTGTGTTTGATGGAACCATTTTTCGGGGTTAATAGCTCCACTACCCTCAAACTCATCCGACCAAACCAAAGATTTAAATTCAGGACTTGGAACGGTCATAGCAGTATTCTGCTTTGAATCGTCTGTAAGCTTATTGGAACCCATGGCTATTAGGTATGAAAAAAGTAATACCCCTATGATCAATGCCATGAAAACTGCTGTTTTCTTTTTCATTTCTAGTTTTGGATTTAGTCGTTGTAACTGTTTTTTTCTTCTGGAATCTCGCTAAGGTACTGCACGAATTCATATTGATTGCCATCGGCATCGGCAAAATAGTCCCGAATCCTAAATTGCCCCACTTGTTTTGGGTAGTCTCGTTTGTATCCGTTCATTAAAAGGTTATTGGCAATCTCTTCTACATTTTGTACAACAAAACCTAAGTGGTTTATTCCAGCCTTCTCATGGTTTTTTTCAATTTTTACATCAGTTTGCGTTGCCTGATTAAGTGCTATGTAGGTATTGTCATCTCCAAGATGTACCCATTCCCTAATATCGTTACCACCACCTCTTACCCTAAAGTGAGGAAAAGCGGTTTGGAAGAACTTGATGGCCTCCTGAAGGTCGTTTACCGTAATATTGGCGTGTTCCAAATATATATGTTGTGTTTTCATACGATTTTGTTTTCAGTTTGAAACAAATATCATAATAACGTATGAGCAATAAAATGGGCTTAAGTACAGAAATGCCACTGTACCATAGTACAGGTCAACAAGAGGTTTGAACAGGGTCACATACTTAGAAATCCTCTCTTTAAACTAATATCAACAGCTTCGGTGCGCGTTCTTGCATTAAGTTTGGACAGGATTGCGGTAACGTGAAATTTGACGGTACGTTCGGTTATAAATAGTTGTTCGCCGATCTGACCGTTGGTAAGCCCTTTTTTTATTGCGCTGAGTACTTCCAATTCACGGTTTGTTAAGGGCAGGTCGGGATATAGCAGTTCCTTTACGTTGGCCTCGGCTCTCTCCTGGTTTTTCGTTTCTTTACTTAGCATTGTTAGTTGTTGCTGAAGTTCCTTCGCTTTATTGAGTGCCTCATTTATTTTGTCCTTGTCCTGCCGGGGGTCATCAAGGCAAGAAATTAGGGCCTCTAGTTTTGGATGAAAAACCCGCTCCAACACTTTGCTTATGGCCGTATTCGATCTAATAGCCTTACTACCATAAGTTTGTTGCAATCTAGTGCGCTGAATTGCCGTTCCGATCAACTCACTGATGGTATTAAGAATGGCCAATTCCTTTTCGTTTAATTGTCGCGTTTCCTTACTGAGCAAATTCATGAGCCCTACCTTTTGACCGTTTATCGTTATTGGGATTACGGCGTGAAATTTCAACCCTTTTGTACCTGTGCCGACATCCTTTAACCTGGAGCATGTAATCTCACTGATATTCATCGCCTGTTCAATATCGTCCGCCAAATATTGTTTTATGCAATAACACCAACCTGATAAGCGTTCCGGATGATTGCCTAAAGCTGGTGGTAGATTGTGGGAAGCGGCTAGGTACACCGATTTATTATCAGGTTCGGTAAGCCAGAACCAACCTGTTTCCAAATCAAGGATTTCCACAGTCTTCTCTAAAGATTTACGGAGTGCGGAGTGTAGGGAGAATTCCTTATTTAGGTGACTCGCTATTTCATATAAATTCAAAAAATAGTCCTTATCGTTCATTTTTGCCAATTCAGGTTATAGAAGATAGCCAACCGTTCTTACCGCTACCCGTCCCAACATATGTTATCAACATGAATTACGGTCACTGTTAGGTTTAATGTGGACGATTAATCGTTAATATCCGTTTGTTTGAATTGTATTTCAAATTCACTGTGCAATTCCTCGGGTATGATTGCCTTAAAAATTCAAATTATCATTTTTTAAATAGTAAACCTTAACCTTAAGTAAGTGAGGCGTAATATCTTTTACCAGCTATAAATACCATACACTTTGTTACCAACGGGTTTCCTTTAACTTCTTTAGACTATGGTATGATAAGGTTTCACCCCGTTTTTTGTATTCACCTTGATATTTTAGACCGAGTTTTCTCAATAAACGGATCGACTTTTGATTGTCGGGTAGGGTAATTGCAATAATGTTCTCGTATTCATTTGACGTATCAATTTCCTTAAGATATGCTTTGCTCGCTTCAATGGTATATCCCTTTTTTTCAAATTCCGGCAATAGGGCGAAACCTATATCGGGAAATCTTTCATCTTCTCGCTCTAGAAAAGTTACAATTCCTATGGCCTTTTGCGATTCTTTTAGTTCAAAAACATTGTAAAAAATTTTTGTGTCATCCAGTATCTTTTGAATATACTTTTTAGCATCAATTATATCGGAGATATTTCGGTTTCCAATAAACTTCAGCCACCCCTCGGAATTCACCAATTCGATAATGAATTCAGCATCTGTCAATTTGATTGGTCTTATTCTAAGCCTTTCCGTTTCTATGTTTATGTACATTTTCCCTATTCACTTGCAGACGACGATTCCGCCGGCTGCGATTTCAGTTTTTTGACGGCTGGTATACGACGACGTTGGCCAGTATGTCTGTCCGCCTTTGGCCGGATTTTTCGGCGAGTTGGGCCGCAGACGGAATTCCTTTCCGGATTATTTTAAGTTGGAATTTAGGGATTTTTCTTCTTCTTAAGCATAGGGGCAAGCTGAATGTAGGCATTGTTAGGGCACATTATTTTTTAAGTCGGCTTGAAATCCAACCCTTGATTTGGTCGATGTTAAGTTTTCCTTCCGTCACCTTTATGACAAATTCATATTTATCGGCTTGACTTGTCTCAATATCCAGACCTCCTTCCATTAAGGTAAGCCTCATCAATACATAACCGGTGCGCTTATTACCGTCTACAAAAGGATGATTAATTAAAATACTTTCAAGAACAGCCGCTGCTTTCTCAACTGGAGTAGGGTACAGCTCTCTTTGGTCGAATGTGGCATATGGCCTGTTCAAAGCTGATTCCAATCCACCTTGATCTTTGATTCCATCGGCTCCCCCAAACCTTTCTATTAGTATTTGATGAATACTTAAAGCCTGCTTTAGGTCTATCATTGTGCAAGCTTTTCGAGTAACTCTTTGTCCTCGGAAAGAATTTTACGAATTCGTTGGGACATGACAACTTTATCCGCCGACTTTCCTTGGATTTCCTCGAGGTAATTTAGAATTTCCTCTAGAACATTCTCCGGGACATTGTCAAGGGCTCTCTGTATTCTCGATTTAATCTGTTTTGTTGTCATTTCTAATGGTTTAATACAAAGATACGAGTTGATTTTAATGTGCCTAACGTACGTATATCTCGTACTGGTTAGTACTGCTAATCTACCGGATTTTTGGGGTTTTCAAAAGTATTTATTACCACTTGGGAATGTATTTCTGTCATTTTGCTCTAACCAGGTCCTGATAGTACATGTATACGCCTCAAGCCAACGCCACAGATTCAAATAAGTGGGAGGCAAGGCCATACTGTCGCTAATGAAGCATGAATTTTTTAAGGATAAGAACACTATTATCCCTCCTCCTGTAATGTTTTGATATCGGCGATCAATTGCGCTATGGCCGTTTTGTTCAACCCATTGTAAATCCCGCGGATATGCCTGTTTTTATCCACCAGGATAAAGTTTTCCGTATGTAAAAAATCGTCTTCGCCCTTAGGCACACCTAGATCCTCCTCCACAAAATACGCATAACGTCCCAAATCATAGATGGTTTTACGTTCCCCAGTCGCCAAATGCCACTTATTGGGGACAACCCCTTTGGTATCCGCATATTTCTTTAAAACAGGAACTGAATCATATTCCGGCGTAACGGAATGGGACAATAACAAAATGCCCTTATCGTCTTTAAATGCTTCCTGTACCAAGGCCATATTCGCCGTCATTTTGGGACAGATACCTGGGCAAGAGGTAAAAAAGAAGTCCGCTACATAAATTTTGTCGGCAAAGGTTTTTTGGGTAATGGTATCCCCCAATTGATTTACCAATTGAAAAGGGGCCACTTTATGCAACCCAAAAATAGAATCGCTGTTCTGGGGCAACCATTTTGGGGTAAACGAAGGGTTATCATAATAGGGTAGGCTTTCTACCCGACTAACGACTTCTTTTTTGGTTTCGGTACGGCATCCCAGCGTAACGAAGATCAATGCCAGAAGTAAGATTAGTTTATCTTTGGATAGTTTCATCTTCTAATTGGTAACATAGGTTAGATCGTTTAAGGCCAAAAAAACGCCCGTTCTTGGCCTCATAATTGGCATACAATTTTCCGGTCCGCAACCAGGCCTGTTGTAAGCCTTCTTCCTTCCCTTGGTCAAAATGCATCATTCGGGCCATCTGTCCACTTGGGTACCATTTTATCTGCTTTCCATGGCGTTGGCGGTTTACATAGTGGGATTCCGAGCTCAACGCACCGTTAGGCCACCAGGTTCTGGCGACACCTTCCAAACGGTTTTCCACATAGTTTTTTTTGCCCGCCAAGGCACCATCGGCATACCATTTTATGGCGGTGCCCTGCTTTTTTCCCTCGTAGAACCCGATTTTTTCAGCTACTACACCATTGGGGTGACGGGTAATGGCAAATCCGTTAAAGGGACGGCCCACATACAACCATTGACCGGTATTGGGGTATAATCGTAGTTCGTTTTTGTTTACTTCTCTATCGGGAATTTTGACGGCCTCTCCATCATGGTACCCCAAAGAGGAAATAAAAAGAAATACGGCCCAACCAAAAACCTTAATTGATGGCATTGGGCGTTCCTTGATAATCTCCCGGAAAAATAATATAGTAGGCATTCAAATAAAGCTCGTTTTCAATATGATAGTGGTACAAAGCCTCATCGGAATGCTGCGTAATTGAGGTATGGCCGCCCGAGGCGTCCAAATCCGTAGGATAGGCCCCCGTGGCATTACATTTTCTCCCGTAAATAAAAAAGCCATCGGCTAAAATACCGATCAACGCATCATCATCTTCCGACCATGCGGTAGGCTCCAAATGATAGTGATATACCGAAGGGCCTATATGGGCACCGGTATAATCCAGACTGGCCGCGGCACCTTGCAAGGGACCGTTTCCCTCCTGATCGTTAAAAATGGCCGCGCCGCTGACCGCGATACCGATGGCACCCAAACTGGTAGAGGTAGTGGTCGCCGCCAATTCGGGATTGGCCGGAACGGTCAAGGTCGCTGAACCGTCAAAATTGGGGATTATACTTGGAGTAAGTGCTACACCGGGCTCTTCTTGATATAGCGGATGCCCTTCTCCCCAATATACCGTACTATGGTTGGGAAAACCCGTGGTTTCAATGACCACATTGGAGCCGTCCAAATAAATATCGGTCTCATCTTCATCAAATTCGGCGAATGCTGCACTCAAGCTTACTTCTCCGGTAAAACCATCGTCGTCCGTCAAGTCTATGCCTTCATCGTCTATAGTTGTATCGTTGTCCGAGCTACAGGCGATAAAAACAATGAATAACAATGCTGTGCCCAATACAATGGGATTTCTTTTCATGATTGTTTTTTTAGGGATTACTCTCTTTTTGGGGGTCCGTTTCTTTCCGGTTTGGGCGCTTTTTCCAATTCTTCCCAAGACAGGTAGCCGTCTTCGTTGGCGTCTATTTTGGCAAAATCCTTTTTTAGAGGTCCTTTTACCTCTTTTGCGGAAAGTTTTCCATCCTGGTTGGCATCCAGATCCTCGAACAGTTGTTCTATGGTGGGCGGAGTTCTATTTTCGCGCCTACCTTCCCTAGATTGGGCCTCTAGGGAATAAGCGCTTAAAAGCCCCAAAGCGATCAGTGCGGTTCCTAGTTTTACATGTTTACGATTCATATGCTTCTATTTGTCTGTTTTTAGGTTTAGATGAGGAATCCCAAAAAAACTTGCGCTTGAAGTCATTATTTTTAAATCTCGTTACTTTGTAGGCACACTAATGCACCTATTTCCTTTTGGACGAAAGTCAATTTGTAACGGAGTTAAAGGCACAAAGGCAGTCCGCCTATGCCCAGCTTTTGGATCTCTATCAAAAGAAGGTTTTTAATACCTGTCTCTCTTTTGTACCCAATGTTGAAGATGCCGAGGATGTTGCTCAAGAGGTGTTTGTAGAGGTCTACAATTCCATTGGAAAGTTTAAGGGGAATGCTATGCTTTCCACCTGGATCTACAGGATTTCAGTAAACAAAAGTTTGGAATTTATCCGCCGAAAAAATGCTCAAAAAAGATTTGGCTTCATGCAATCGATTACCGGAAACACTGTTCCTCTGGATAAATCTAGGTATTTTACTGAGTTCAACCATCCGGGGGTACAGTTGGAGGAAAAAGAAAACAAGGAAATCTTGTTCCGGGCCATAGATCGATTGCCCGAAGCCCAAAGAATAGTGTTTACCTTGCATAATATAGACGGATTGAGCTATAAGGAGGTCAGTGCAATTTCCCAAAAAAGTATCTCCTCTGTGGAGTCCCTGCTTTTTAGGGCAAAAAGGAATCTAAGAAAAATTTTAACAACATATTACAAAAAAGAAGGCCGGTAACGCAAGTTTTGTTACAGATCGGCATCTAAATCTAGGAATACCAATAACCATGAATGAGAAAAAGAATACTTCCCAACGCATTGATGAACTTATAGATTCGGCTTCGGGTATCGAGGCGGTTTCTACACCTCCCTTTTTTAAGGACAAGGTATTGAACAGGCTTTCCCAAACTCGGGATTCCCAACCACAGCTGGGTTGGCTCCCTTGGTTTACGCCCAAATATCAAATAGCCGCCCTTTTCCTTTTTATCCTTTTAAACGGGCTCGTGCTCTATACCCATAGCGATTCCAACCGGGAAGAAGAAATTCAGACCTTTGCCGAGGCCTATGGCTTATCATCGGCTCAAGATGAATCTATGCTAAATTGACCGTTATGAAGAAAAATCTACTCCTTACCCTGTTACTGATTTTCCTAATGGTCATGAACGGTGTACTGCTTTATTTGACTTTTAAGGAACCGAACAAAAAACCAAGACCACCACGGGATTTTATTTTAAAGGAATTGAATTTTACCGAAGAACAACAGATGAAGTTTCAAGAGGTGAATGCGGAACACCATCGTAAAATGAGGGCCATTGATGAGCGAACCCGGGAATTGAAGGAATTGCTTTTTTCCAATTTGGGCTCAACCGATTTTTCAGACCAGAGATTGGACTCCATAACCTCTCGTATCGGTCACTTAAGTGAGGAAAGGGAAAAGGAAATCTTCTCCTTTTTCAATACACTGGAGCATATGTGCGATTCCGGACAAAAAAGAAAGCTCAAGCGTATCGTCCGCGGAGCGCTTGGACCGCCGGGCCCCGGACGAGGTGGTCCGCCCCCGCCACATCGGTAAAAAGGGACATAACTATTTGCAATAGCTATCACCAGGCACAGGTATTTTCTTAATCTTTGGCCGTTTCCTCCTTCAGCCACACAGGGGTTGTTTCCGATTTGTGATTACCACCGATGATATGCTTGTACAATTCCGGTCTTCTAGCATTTTTGTAGCGCCAACCGCCCGAAAGTCGGATTCTCTCCTTTGTGATTTTTGAAATCGTGATTTCGTCTTCAAAGGACTTTATTTCGGACAAAACTTCTCCATAAGGGTCGATGATCATGGAATTCCCATTTTTCAGATGTTCGCCATCATAGCCGATCGGGTTGGTAAACGCATAATAAACTCCATTGTCATATGCTCTTGCAGGGAGCCAGCGCATTAACCACCGCCTACCTTTAGGGCCGTCAAATTCCATTCGTAATGAAACTGGATCATTTGCACGATTTTGCCAATATTTATCATCTACATAATCTCGATGCGGCATTGCGGATGGCGTACAGCCCGTTACATGGGGTGCAAAAATCAGTTCCGCCCCCAAAAGGCTGGTTGCCCGAACGTTTTCTATGACGTTGTTGTCATAGCAAATTAAAATTCCACATTTCCAACCGAGTAGGTCAAATACACAATACTCCTCTCCGGCGGACATATATGGGTTGATAAAAGGGTGTATTTTTCGGTATTTGGCAACCACTCCATCACCCGCAACGCAGATATAGGTATTATAAATTTTTCCGTCTGATTTTTCCACCAGACCTGCCAAAATCGGAATGTCCAAATCCTTGGAAATTGCGATCAACTCCCTCGTGCTCTTTCCGTTGGGAACGTCCTCTGCCAAATCCGTTAGTTGTTCTAGACTTAAATCCTTGGTATAGGTGTATGCGGTAATGGACATTTCGTGAAAACTTATTAAGTCAGCTCCGTTGGATTTTGCCTTTTCCGTAAGTTTTCGAATTACCGATAAGTTGTACGTTTTATCCCCGTCTTTCGGTTGAAATTGAGCTACCGCTATATTCATAGTTGGATGTATGTTGAATTTTTTACTTGATTTTGAGTAATGTTTCGGCTATGATTTCGGTACGGAAAATTTCATCAGAAATTTTCAAGTTCGAAATCAGGCCATTTAAAAGTAAAAATTATTCTTTGCGTTAACTAGGGAGCACTGAATTATAGCCAATATTATAGGTCGTATATAATGCGCAAAGTATGTATTATTTATTGCCCGCTACTTGTTGATACGATATTTCAATTGTCCAGATTAAAAGCGCTCCTCCATCCACTGACTAATTTTTTGGTTGGCCGTTTTTATTTGCTCGACATTTTCCGTGTCTGGATTTTCAAATTCGTCCAACAGTCCATAACGTCTAGCTTTGTTGCGCTGATAAGCACCACAAAGATGGAAACCTATACATCCAGAATTTTCAAATAGTTGGGTCAATACATCGCCATACCATTCACCATTGTTGGACGTAAATTCACCGGGTTCGGTTTGCCATTTTATTTTTGCTGCATCAGCGAGAAGAACAGGCTTTCCCGTCTTTTTAAACCAAGCGTCAAGATGCGTAACAGGATCTCGAAAATCTTGGAATGAAAGCACATCAACATATGGTAGAGCAGCTTCAATTACTTCATCTGCGATCAACTCGTTAGCTTCATATCGATCTCCTAAGATCAAATGGTTCTTGTCAAAACGTCGTATGGCATCATGAGTAGTTTTGTAATAGCGTTGCGCTAGGTTTGAAAGTTCTTTTTTCCCAGCTTCGGTTTCGAGTAACTCTGGATTAAATATGGGTCCTCTCCATTGATTTACAGGTCGGTGGTGAACCCAGGTAGGGCAATCACTATAAAAATATCCGATTAAATTTGGATTCTCACTCATCTCGGCACAGTGTGCCCGCGCAACATATTCACACCACTCTTCCCATTCACGACTATAGAAATCAAAATGGCGAGTATGTTGTTCCCATTGATGTGATTCCGTAAAGGGAAGCATATGACAGTAAGGCATGTTTAGTGCTTTGTACTCCTCGAAAGTGAATGATCTAGAATGCTCCCATTGTCTCACCGTAACTTCTTGTTCCCAGCCAAGGGTATTAAACCCCCATTCTTTTAGATTTTTGGCTACTGATTCCTTTAGCCAAATTGATGTGCTTCCTTGATATTTATCTCGCCAGATATGTATATTTTCTGGATATCGTAGACTTGCCGGATCGATATGGTTCAAACCTATTGTGAAAAATGGTTCCCCATCTGAAGTTATCAGCCACCAGTGACCGTCTTTCTTATCAATTGAGAAAAATCCTTTTGAATTACTTGATCCACCTTTAGAAGAGCACTGCAAGAATGGCCAAGTTGCCGCTATTGCGCTCAAGGAAATGGCTGAATTCAAAAATAATCTTCGGTCCATGGATTCTTTTCCTTTCTAGTTATTTCAATTATTTAATGATCTATACTCTTCTATGTGCGGAACTAAGATAAGAGATCTTCTATGCAATCAAGCAAAGTTTCCCCTATACAGAGGTGAGTTTCCATTGCCTTTGGGAAATGGCGTGCCACGGCAATGGAATATATGGAATACCTTAATAGTTCTTTTTTTCATACATTACCGTTGTAATGAATGTATAGGTCCATCGACCCAAGAATGGAGTACAAGGGAACAACCTTAGACAAATAACCCATATCCATACGTGGTATGGGATTTCCTAAACTCAACCTAACCCAATAAACACATCAAAATGACAGAACAACTAAAGGAACTGACCCAAAAACACTGCGATAATCCGCCTGCAAAATACGATGATCTAAGCGTTCTATTTCTGAACTGTACCTTAAACCGGACCCCGGTACTTTCCCATACCGAGGGCTTGATCCAAGTGGCCCAACGTATCTTTGAGGCTAATGGCGCAACCACAAAAATAATTCGCCCAGTGGATTATGTAATTCCGGCCGGATTGGGTCTGGATATGTCCCAAACCCCGGAATGGGACCGGGACGATTGGCCTCAAATTCAAAAAGAAATCGATGCTTGCGATATTTTGATTGTTTGTACCTCCGTATGGCTGGGCGAAAAATCCTCGGTATGCAATCGTACCCTGGAACGTATGTACGGCTATACCCATCAATTTAATGCCAAGGGGCAATATCGGGATTATGGAAAGGTGGGCGCTACCTTGATCACCGGGAATGAGGACGGCGTAAAGCACTGCGCCATGAATATCCTCTTCTCCCTCTCCCATATTGGGTATACGGTTCCGCCCCAGGCAGATGCCGGTTGGATGGGCGCGGCCGGTCCTGGACCCTCGTATCGCGATGAAGGTTCCGGTGGCCCCGAAAACGATTTTACGAATCGAAATACCACCTTTCTGGTATGGAATTGCTTGCACCTGGCCCGAATGTTGAAGGACAATGGCGGCGTACCCGCGTACGGCAATCTCCCCGATGAATGGGATGCGGGCTGTAAGGCCGGATTCGATAGCCCGGAACATAAAAGATAGTGCGAAAACGCCTCGCGAATCCCCGGCCAAATCGTTATATTGGGTTACGGAAAAACAGTTAAATTTTTAGCATAGTGGCAAAAGAGAATACGGTCTGGCACAAGGTATTGGACAATAAGAACGATTTGCCCGAAGGGCGCGTTAAAACGGTTACCGCGGCCCATAAGGGCATATGCCTTACCCATTTTGAAGGGAAGTTTTCGGCATTGGACAACAAATGTCCCCATCAAGGTGGGCCTTTGGGCGAAGGGTCCATCGAAAATGGCTTGCTGCGCTGCCCTTGGCACGGGTGGGATTTTCATCCGTGTACGGGTCTGCCCCCAGGAGGTTATGACGATGGGGTGGAAACCTTTGCCGTAAAGGAAGAGGACGGCGCCATCTATGTAGGCCTGGAAGCGGAGGCACCGCATGATACCACGGTGTCCGACCTTATGGTAGAAACCATGATCAATTGGGGGGTAACCACTGTTTTTGGCATGGTGGGCCATTCCAATTTGGGTTTTGCCGATGCTATGAAACGGCAGGAACAAAAGGGGAATCTCAATTTTTATGGTATCCGCCATGAAGGAGCGGGCGCTTTTGCTGCTTCGGCTTATGGCAAACTTACCGGAAAACCGGCAGCCTGTTTTTCCATTGCGGGTCCGGGAGCTACCAATATGTATACGGGCATGTGGGATGCCAAGGTGGACCGTGCCCCCTTATTGGCCTTGACCGGCCAAGTGGCTACACAAGTGGTCGGGACCGGAAATTTTCAGGAAGTGGACCTGGTACAGGCTTTTGGCAGCGTAGCGGAATTTAACCATAGGGTGCAAAGTGATAGCCGACATGGTGAACTGATGTCTCTGGCGGTTAAACATGCCATTTTAAAGCGCGATGTTTCCCATCTGACCTTTCCCGATGAGGTACAGGAAAAGAAAGCAAATCCTAGAGCAAGGGCAAAGACCCCGGAGAAACGGATGACCTCCCTGGAAATTGCTCCGCCGGCATCGGCGGTGGACGAGGCTGTCGAGTTGATCAAGAAATCCAAACGCCCTGTAATCGTTATGGGCCATGGGGCCCGGGCCCATAAAAAACGCGTGGTGCAATTCGCCGAACGTCTCAATGCAGCCGTAGTAACCACCTTTAAAGGAAAAGGATTAATACCGGATTATCACCCCCTGGGCGGTGGGGTATTGGGCCGTAGTGGAACGCCTATCGCCTCCTGGTTTATGAACGAGTCCGATCTATTGATCGTTTTCGGGGCCTCCTTTTCCAACCATACGGGGATTACTCCTAAAAAACCCATCATTCAGGTGGATTTTGATCCCCTGGCCCTAAGCAAGTTCCACAAGGTGGAAGTGGCCGTTTGGGGCGAAATATCCCGGACCTTGGAAATATTTGAAACGGAACTAGAGGGAGCGGTCAATAGCGTTGACCAGCGGGGCGAAATTGCGGAGCGCTGGAAGATTTGGAAGGCAGAAAAAGCAAAACGACTCGAGGAGACCTCGGATAAAGGTGTAAGTTCCATTGCCGTTTTTGATGCGATGAACAAATTGACCCCGGAAAATGCGGTCATGTGCGTGGACGTAGGCAATAATGCCTATTCCTTTGGACGTTATTTTGAATCCAAGAACCATGATTTCCTGATGTCCGGTTACTTGGGCTCCATAGGCTTTGCCCTCCCGGCATCTATTGGTGCCTGGACGGCCGTAGGTGATACAAGACCTGTGGTAGCCGTGGCAGGTGATGGGGGACTCTGCCAATATCTGGCCGAAATTACCACCTTGGTCAAGTACAAAATGCCGATAAAACTCATCGTTTTAAACAACCATGAGTTGGGTAAGATATCCAAGGAGCAGCGCGCCGGTGAATTCGATGTTTGGAAAACGTCCCTTTCCAACCCTAATTTTGCCGATTTTGCCCTGTCCTGCGGAGCATGGGGAAAGCGCGTCAACGAACAGGGCAAACTGGAAAACGCCATGAAAGAGCTGTTCGGGGAGCCCGGTCCTGGAGTCTTGGAAATTATCACCGATGTCGATTTGATTTAGCTAATTTGAATTATCAAATTGGTCCTGACGGATTTTTACGGCCCTAAAGGAATACACAACAAGGATGCATAGGGCCAATAAGGCACTAAGGATGCCCGCTACCGTAAAATAAATCGGTATTTCGGTACCCATAATGTGGGTGCTCTCGTAAAGACCGGCAATTAGTCCGGAAAGCACAAAACTGGCCACGGCGACATACAGAAATACCATGGCATTGTTCAGTAACTTAAGCTGCCTTAATTTTCGTGATAAAATGGCCTGAACATCGCTTTGCTTCCCTATTAGCTCTTTGATTTCGGTGCTCAGTGCAATCAAGATATTGGAGGTGGATAATAATAGCAATCCAATTCCGGGAACAATGGTGATGGGAACGTACCAATCCATGACATCAACGGGTGTAGGCCCTTAGTGTTTCCTGGAAAAATTGGATCGCACTTTTGGTATCCCTATTAGAAGCTGGAAGCAGGGCTCCCTTTAACTGTTTTGGGTCCCATATCCCATGCGTCAATGCATTGAAGTTGGAGACGTCCAGGGGATTATGGCCTAGATAGCCGCTGATATAAAAATAGTGCTCATCACATATGGAATCGGGGATTGCCAGGCCCAGACCAATAGATTTTCCCGAACCATCATCCAGAGGCATAAAAGCACCCGTATCAAAATGATGGGGCCAAATACAAATATCCGATGGCAAGTTTTCCCGTTCTAAAAAAGATTGTAAAACCGTATGGCCCAACTTTCGTAAGCGCAGCAGTTCTTGGAGCTGCGAAGGGTCGGCAAGTTCAAATTTGAAATCATCTAAGGCCGAGTAGGGCAACTCATAATGCAATTCATAAACATACCGTTGGCTCAAAGGACTCAAAGCGACCATGGTATTGATCCAAACAATTACCTCCTCATGGGATTTTCCGTCCAATGGAAAGGAATGGGTCACATTTGATTCCCATTTTAGACTGAAGTCGGAATAGTCAAAAACCAACTTTTGTCCAGAGGGGTGTAAGGGCAGCGTTTCCAGTGTTTCGGTTTCCGGTATAAATCCGATGTTGGTATGGCTGTCATCCTCTTTGGGTGGTAAAAAGCTTTTTCCGGCCATGGCCAGATACTGTGCGGCGAGATGTACTTGTTGTATCATTGTGTTACTGATGGTTTTCTTCGTTTGATTTCCCTAAAGGCAAAATGATTCCTGCGGTAAAGAATTCGTCGTTGAGCTGGCCTGCGACCCCTTTAAATTCAGCGAAAATGAAAAAATGATGAAGATTGTAATGTGCCCCTAAACCATAATTGAGGCCGAACTCACTAACTTCTTCCATGTCATCGGTATCCGAAATCAGTCGTTCCTTTTCAATGGTATAGTTGATTCCGCCCAAAGGATAAATGCCCAATTTATGGGAGATTTCAACAATATAATGGGCATTGGCGTTTAAATCGATTACGCTCAATTCGTATTCCTCGTCGATTTCCTGATAGGGAAAAAAAGTAACCTCCGGACCGAAGCAAAAAGTAGGATCCGTGCCATAAAACAATCTGGCGTTTATCCCGAAGAGATTTTCGTCAAGTTCAAAGGAAGGGCCCCCACCACCCATAAGGCCTTCTTGGGCGTTTAGATCCATACATAGGAGGAATCCCCAAAAAAGTAAATAAAATCTTGACAAACGGAACACATTTAAATGGGTGAGGTCCTAGCAACAATTCCAAATTATTTTGGGCAGTGTTGCCAAACGCTGTATATCCGTTTGGTCGCAGAAAAATCTAAACGTTTACGTTTTGAGCCACTTTTTTCAATATGGAACCGATAATAATGGGCGCATGGATTCTAGAATTTTCTATAAACCATTTGTGGGTTTCCATACCACCGCAGATAACACCGGCCAAGTACAGTCCGTTTATATTTGTTTCCATGGTTTCCGGGTCGTAGCTGGGAAGCCGTTTTTCATCATCGGATAGCTGAATCCCGAGTTTTTCCAGAAATTCAAAATTGGGCATATAGCCCGTAAGGGCCAGAACAAAATCGTTTTCAATACGGATAGTACCTTCAGGGGTATCCACAATTACGGCATCATCCAAAATTTCTTGGGCATTGGAATTGAAATGGGCCTTTATACTGCCTTCCTTGATGCGATTGATAACGTCCGGCCGTACCCAATATTTAACTCTTTGCCCAATTTCGGGCTCACGTACTACCATGGTCACATCGGCTCCCTTGCGGTAACATTCCAAAGCGGCATCCACGGCCGAGTTGCTGGCACCGATAACGATCAGTTTCTGACTGGCATAAAAATGGGGATCCCTATAGTAATGGGAGACTTTGGGCAGATCCTCACCTGGAATGCCAATGCGATTGGGAATGTCATAAAATCCGGTCGCCACGACAATATTTTTGGCAGTATAGCTGTCTTTTTCGGTAGTTATACTAAATAGATTATCGTTCTTTTCTACATGGGTAACTTTCTCAAAAAGATGAATATTCAATTGATTGGAGGTCACTATCCTTCGGTAGTATTCCAATGCCTCGTTCCGTTTGGGTTTGGCTTCCTTACTGATAAAAGGAATGTTATCAATTTCCAATAGATCGGAGGAGGAAAAAAACTGCATGTTTATGGGATAATTGAAAAGCGAGTTTACAATAGGCCCCTTTTCGATAATGAGATAGGAAAGCCCATTCTTTTTGGCCTCCAAACCACAAGCGATTCCAATGGGCCCTCCACCTACAATAACAACATCGTACAAATTCATTATCCTGCAATTTCTTTAAGCTCCTGTATGGTAGCGCTAGGGTTTTCACTTTTAAAGACAAAACTGCCGGCTACGAGCACATCTGCACCGGCATCGGTCAAAACCTTTGCATTTTCCGAGCTAACACCCCCGTCCACTTCGATCAGGGTATTGGCCTTCCTTTCCTGGATTAATGTTTTTAGGTCCCGTATCTTGGCATAGGTACGTTCTATAAAGGATTGCCCGCCAAACCCCGGGTTTACACTCATAATCAGTACCAAATCAATATCGTTGATGGTATCCTCCAGGACATTGATGTTGGTATGGGGATTCAGGGCTACCCCGGCCTGCATACCTTCCGCTTTTATTTCCTGTAATGTTCTGTGCAAATGGGTACAGGCCTCATAATGAACGGTGAGTACCGAGGCACCTAAATTTGCAAAGGTCTTGATGTACCTGCTGGGGTCCACGATCATCAAATGAACGTCCAAAGGTTTGGTGGCATGTTCCGCAATGGACTTCACAACGGGCATGCCATAGGAAATATTAGGTACAAAAACACCGTCCATTACATCAATATGGTGCCAATCCGCTACACTTTGGTTTACCAATTCCACATCGCGTTGTAGGTTGCCGAAATCCGCTGCTAGGAGGGAAGGGGCTATTTTGGTTTTATGCATGCCAATAAACTAAACTAATTTCCATGCAAAGGTAGAGAAATGTAAACGTTCTTGTATCACTCCATGGCCTTTCCCTCATAGATCTCATGATTCTCATCCCCTCCGGATTTCAAATAGGCGAACAGATCCAGCAATTCCTGCTCGTTCAACCGATTCAAAAGCCCTGGAGGCATGGGGGAGATAGGGGAGAGTTCCCGTTTTTCCACATCGCTTGTAGCCAGTTCCACGGTATAGCTCTCATTGAACGGGTTGGGCATGAGGGTAATGGTTGTATCATCCTCTGCCTTGATACGTCCTGCAATTTTCTTCCCATCCGTCATATGGAAAAGGGTGTTGGCATACTGATCCGAAATTTCGTCATGTGGGCTGTAAATCGCAAAAAGCATATCATAGTCACTAAATTTGGTATGGGCCTGTGTCAAATCCGGTCCGGCCGCGCCACCTTCGCCTCGCATACGATGGCATAATACACACATAGCCGCCTGGTAGGCACGTTCACCATCCGCAAAAGTGCCGCTATAATTTTGCATGCCGCCGCCCCAAAGAATATGGCTCATATCTCGCCCTGAGTATTCCCTTCCCGGTCCAATGGGTTGTGGTAAGTCGGCCACGGCCGTTGAAGGGGAATATACACCGGATATTTCCTGAAAATATTCCCTTTTGTCTTCAGGAACATGGGTCATGGCTTGTAGGCGTACATTTTCCATGTATGCCTTAAAACTCATCCCGCCCTTAGCACCGAGTACATCATAGAACCAGAGGAAATATTTTTCACGGAGTTCGTTGGTCCAACCCTCAGTGGCATGGCTTAGAAGAAGACCGTAATAAATGGATTCGCTAGGGGGCATCTTGGCAATAACTTCCCGGATCAGCGGCCCATATTGTTCACTGCGTTGCGTGGCCTCTTCAGAAAGCAGTTCCACACCCTCTGTAATAGTTTTTTCCCTGGCGTGCTTTTCCAGTAGCTGTACTATATTTTCGGTGGCTCCATTGGCTTTTAGATATAACAGTAATTGGGCCAGTTCTCGGTTTACGGTGTTGTTGGCATGTGGGAAATAGGAGTTCAATTTTTTGGCTGTCGCTCTTCTATGTTGCTCATCGGGTTCGCCCATGCGAATAAATACTAGCGCATAGCTTCGCAACAGGGCAATCTGTTGTTGGTTGGTAAGTTGCTCCAATTTAAGTTGATCAAGCTTGTCCAGAATACGTCCTTGTAGGCCTTTATCCCCTTGTCGAGCCAATGCAATACCAGCTTCCAGAACTTTGGTGGCATCCTTTTCATTAAAAAAGCGACTTTGCCATTGATCTACTGGTCGATGCTCCAAAACCATTCTGGAGGCATACCGTATAAACTGGTCTTCATGACCCAAATTGGCCCAGGCCAGGGGTATGGCCTCTTCGGATTCTTCGGTATGGTATTTTTCTATATTTTGGCGTAGTTTCCGAAGAGCCTTGGCCTCTGCATCCTGTTCCGCTTCTGCGGTTCCCATAGCTTCCCCGGTATAGCGTAAACGGTACAAATGGGAATTTAATCCACGGCCTCCTGTAGCAAAATACAGATTTCCGTCGGAACCGGCGATCATATCTGTTAGCGGCAAGGGGGTACCGGAAAGAAATTCTTCACGTTCCCCGGTATAGCTACTTCCTTTTGGCTTTAAGTCGATAAAATACACCGTACCAAAACTCCAATCCATTACCAAAAGTCCGTTTTTGTATTTGACCGGAAAGTTGAGTTTGGCCCCGGAAAGGACCGCCGTTGGGGAACCTTGTTCCAAATTATGTACGGCCGGCAGGTTATCCGGATAATATTCCGGCCACTTACCCGAACCGGTTCGCCAACCATATTCACTACCACTGGTTACATGATTGATGCGCGTTGGCCGGTACCAGGGCATTCCTATGTCCCATTCCATATCAGCGTCGTAGGTGAACAGTTCACCATCTTCGTTAAAGGCAATATCGAAGGGATTTCTGTACCCCGCAGAAATGACTTCCCAATCCGTACCTTCGGCATTGAATTTAGCGATCCAACCCCCTGGGGCCTTGATGTCATTGGCATGGCCCCGAGCATCAAGATAAGGCGGAAACAGATTGTCCTCATCCCAATTAGCGGGAAGCCGGCTATTCTCCAATAGGGATTCGGGAATCAGCGTATGGTTTCCAGCGATGAAATAGATGTCTTTCCCATCTGGACTCGGTACAAAACTATGGGGACCATGTTCCCCCTGTCCTTCTAGCTTCAACAGCATGTCCAATGTATCCAATTCACCATCGCTATCGGTATCGGTCAAGCGGTATACCCCGCTACCGTTTTCCTCCTCGTCCGGAACTTCCTCGTCCCATTTTTTGTTTACGGATACATATAGGCTGTTGTGGGCCCATAACAGTCCATGGGCCTCCCCAATTTTCAGATCAACACTATCTACTTGTGATGCCTTAACAACATCCCCTTCCTTTGGAGCTTGGAAGAAATAGATTTTCCCCCTCTGGTCACAGGCGTATACTCGGTCGTTGGGCCCTTGCGCCAAGGCCACCCAGGATCCTTGCCCATGAATGCTAGGTCTATACAGATCTTCCAGGACAAAGTTATCCGGGAGGTTGAATTCAATGTCTTTTTCTGGGCTTACTGAAGTTTCTTGGGTACAGGAAAGGATAAGGCAGCCTACCAGAAGTACATAGGCTGCGATGTTGATTTTGGTCATTTTATAAAACTTTTATCGGGTTCCGTATAAAAGTAAGGAATTGCTATGGGATTTCAAGCTGTGCGTAAATGGTTATCTTTGGGGTAAACCACTTCAAACGACTTTTTAGATATGGATCGACGTAAATTTATGAATGGAGCCGCAATGTTGGGTGCAGGTTCCGTTATTTCTGGATTTTCACCATCAGATTTGACATCCACTCCAAAACCCAAAAAAATAAAGCATAATCCCATCGGGGTATCCACGTATTCTTTTTGGCAATTCAACGGGCCTAAGGAAAATGTGCCTATGGAACTTTGTATTGAAAAAGCTGCAGCCATGGGTTTTGATGGGATAGAATTATTATTGGTGCAAATGAATTCCGAGGATAACGGATATCTTCAAAAATTAAAGAAACAAGCCTTTCATGCCGGATTAGATCTTATGGGCTTTTCTACCCATCAAGGCTATTTAAGCCCGGAAAAAAGATATCGGGAACAAAATATTTCAAAAACCCTGCACCAAATAGAACTGGCCTACAAATTGGGTATTCCCACCATGCGTTTGAATACAGGGCGTTGGGGAACTTCAAAATCCTTTGATGATTTAATGGCCAATAAGGGAATGGAGCCCACTTTGGAAGGATATACCGATGAAGATGGTTTTAAATGGGTCATCGATGCCATTGAACAATGTATACCTACTGCCGAACGATGCGGAGTGGTCCTGGGATTGGAAAACCACTGGGGCCTGGGACGTACGGCGGAAGGGGTAAAGCGCATTGTAGATGCTATCAATAACCCTTGGTTGCAGGTAACTTTGGATACCGGAAATTTTTTGGAGAATAGGGAAGCCCAGATGGAATTATTGGCACCCCAAACCTATTTGGTACAAGCCAAAACCTATTACGGGGGTGGGAAGTGGTATACCTTGGATATCGATTATCCCAAAATTGGGGAAATGATGCGCAGACATAACTACAAAGGATATATTTCACTTGAATTTGAGGGCAACGAATCTCCGGATACGGCTGTTCCCAAGGGCTTGGAGCTGTTACGTGATGCTTTTTGGTACGAGTTGTAAGTCCTTGGATTTCTCCTAATTTGTGGGAATCTATATAAATGAAAAGAACTCCGATAGTCAGTTGTATCGTGAGGAGTTGAAATCAATGGATATGTGCGTTGCGGTTGTTGTTATAAATTAATATCCGGAATGGTAGCTAGTATGTATCATAACTTAGCAATTTGCTCAGGACTGACCCGAGAAGACTCGAGAAAAAAAGTAATCAAATAGGAAGAAACGGATGTTAAGGCTTTAAACCTAAACTATGCCCAATTTTCCCAGGTCGCGAACACTTTCAGACTTGCATATTTTTACCCCGATAAGGTTACCAGGAAGAGGATACTAGGAACGCGACCCCGGAAATCGGGTACTAGCGAATACTACTATTACGGAACAAGACGGTTCGACCCTAGATCTTTTGGACAAAAAGGATGAAAAAATTTCGATAAAGCACAAAAACTAGAGTACAGAATCAAAAAAGGGAAACTTTAGTTCTGGCTCATTCCATTAATATCCCTTGGTTTAATAGGAGTTCTGGTATATTGGGTAAAACGTAGTGAATGGGACTTCAATTAACAGCTTGGTGCCATCAATTGTTGAATTATGACTAATTACACGATAGTAATATCTCATCTTGAGAATTACAACCTGTCATATTGTTCCTGATAGTAACAAATTCGGGCGTAGTTTGGAGTTGTGAACAGACCGGTGCAATTGCGCATTCCGATAGCATAAGGTTACCTTCAATATTAATTGCATGTGAAACGGATAGAACATTCGAAAGTCCGGATATATCATTTAGCGTGGCATTGGATTCTATGTCCATTGCATCCAAGTCTGAATTAAGGCCTTCCAGACCACTTAAAGAGACCAAATTTTCGTTTTCGATGACCTGTAATCTGGGCACTGAGGATAAACTGTTGAATGCTTCCAAGTTGGACATTCCTAAGCGAAAAAGTCTTAAGTAATCCTCTATTTCCATTAAATTGGAGAATCCAGATAAATCGGACAGACTGGGACAAATCGTTATCTGCAGCACTCCTAGAATTCTAGTGATATTACTAAATCCGGTTATCTGCTCCAAGTTTTCATTATTGCCAAGGATAACGTTTACTTCAGCGACCGATATTCCATTAAATCCAGTTATCCGGTTCAACATGGGATTCTGGGATATGTTTATTTCATTGGTGGCAATAAGCCCATCAAATCCATTTATCGATATTAGCATGTCATTTTGCTCAATCCAAATATCATTTGTCGATATAAGAGTGTTTAAACCTGATATTTCGCTTAAGACCGAGTTTCTCGATATCCAGGTTCTGCCGGTTATAGAACTTAGTAAGGAAAACCCATCGATAGCCAATAACTTTTGGTTACCTATTATTCTAAGATCTTTGCCAATAGAGGTTAATGAGGGCAGGATATCCAAGCCCTGCAAGTTGGTGTTTCCTATATTCAACGAGCCGTCGATCGATTCCAGGCTTCTTAGTCCTGTAACATCGGAAAGCCCTTCTCCGGCCAAGAAAAGAAAGCCTGGTGTAACAGTCCCACCAATAGTTATCGACTTCAAAGAGTTGAGCCCGGATACGATATATTCTGTAGGACTATTGAAGTTGACCTCTGTGACGTAAACCAAGGCTTCGAATCCAGAAATGTCCGTTATAGATTGTACACCACCAATTATCAATCTTCCGGAAATATGGGCCAAAGAACTAAACTGGGGTATGATTTCTAGCAATTTGTTCTGTGTTAGTTCCAGATCACCTTCGACTATTTCTAGACTTTCGAACCCCTTTACTTCGGCGAGACCGTTATTCCTGCTAATCGTCAAGTTTCCACTTATCGAAATCAAATTTGTGAATCCTTCGATCAATTCTAGTGAATCACCTCCAAAAAGAGTAAGTCCTCCACCAATCCTTAACGGACCATTAAAACCCCTAATTTCAGAAGAAGCACTTCTAATACTTAGTGCTCCATTGACAAGGGAAAGCATTTCAAATCCATTAATCCTATTGATAGCATTGCTGTCAGAAATCACCAAATTTCCATCGATTTCTTCCAAAGAGCTAAATCCTTCAAGTAAATTTATGGTCGAACGCTCTAGTGTAATATTTCCCCCCACTCTTTTCAAAACATCGAATCCACTAAAATGCTGTACTTGAGTATTTTTGAATAGTCTTAAATAACCATTTATTTCCTCTAAACCCGGGAAAATATTGGTAAATTCCGTACTCGAATTTGCAATTTCCAAATTCCCGCCGATTGTCCTAAGATTGTCGAATCCACTTAAATCGGCGACACCTTGGATATCATTTAGATAAACATTCCCTGTGACAGTGGTAATTGTCGAAAGGGCATCCGATATGGCATTGTTACTAAAATTGAAAGTAAGCGACCCTTCTATGGTATTACAGCCGGAATAGTCCTCCTGAAAACTGGTCAACTCCTCAAGATTTCGGATTATTACATCCCCTGCGGGGCATACATTTTGACCTGTGCCGGATTCACCTTCTTCCCCTTCCAAAGCCTCTCCCTCTTCCCCTTCCTCATTTGGCATTTGGGGTTCTTCTTGTGTAGATTCAGGGATTTCAGGTGAAGGGCTCTCTTGGCTGCAAGAAAAAATAAATAAGGAAATTAAGCTCGCTAAAAGGAATCTATTGGTCATGGTTCGGGGTTTTACTGCTAAATTAATAACTGGATTGTAAAATTGAATATAATTATCGATAATCGGGAAGGTTTTGACCTATGAAGTGTTTAGTCGGTAATATTCGCCAGATTCGACCCAATTTGTGCCACCCAAATTCTGTTTTCAATATATCGTGGCCAAGTATTATTTCTTCGCCTCCTTTTATTACCTCCATTGTCCTTCTTCCAGTTCACCATTATCATAGCGATTCATCCGATAAATACCCTGTTCACCAAAGATTGACTTCTTCAGAACTTGTTTTTGGGTATTTTAAATGGGTTATGAAAACGGTTTTGTTTATCGCTATCCTTCTGGACGACCTTGAAAGCACTATAGGGACGAGGAATTCTACGAACAGGTCTAGAAGTGGTGCGCTATCATTGTAGTCGTCGTTATGTTGTTGGCAAGATCTATCTTTTCCAATTTGGACAAATAAAAAAGAATGGCCTTAGCAGGGGTCGTCCTTCGATTATAAATATAGCCTATTAATATCTAGGATGAGTGGTCGTTATAAGTTGTCCTTTACAGATGCACCGGTGGAGTTCTTCTCTACGGAAGCTATACGTTCTCCATATCCGATACCGGGGAGTACATTTCGCTGGTCCTTATTGCCCGACCATTCGATGATTCGAGATTGAAGTAGGCGCTGCCATCCTTGGCCTCCTTCCTTTCATACATTGCATCGTCACATGAATTCTTCTTTACCAATTCTATCCCGTTCTTCCGCGAAGCCTTTTGCTCATATGGCCGACTGCTCAAAATTACTTGTCCGTTGGCGGCCTTCAAGTTGAACCTGAACTTTCCGGCCTTCCCCTTTTTTTGGAATGTCCATACATGAAAAAACTCCGGTAATCAGCCGGAGTTTATTCATCAATCAAAAAACGAACAGTCATGATAAACTGTTGTTAACCTTAAAATTACAATTTATATGCCATAAATCCAATTTATGGAATATTTAACGTGTTATTTTATCAAATAATTAACCTAGATAGGTCTTAAGAATCTTGCTTCTAGAGGTATGCTTTAACCTTCGTATCGCTTTTTCCTTAATTTGACGGACCCGCTCCCTGGTAAGATCAAAGGTTTCCCCAATTTCTTCCAAGGTCATGGAATGTTGTCCTGCCAAACCAAAATAGAGACGGATAACATCCGCTTCCCGTGGCGTTAGTGTTTCCAAAGCACGCTCAATTTCGGTGCGCAAGGATTCGTGTAACAAATCCTTGTCCGGATTTGGAGATTCGCCGCTACGAAGTACATCGTACAGGTTGGAATCCTCACCATCGATCAGGGGGGCATCCATAGATACGTGTCGCCCTGAATTTTTTAGGGATTGCTTTACATCTTCAACGGTCATATCCAATTCCTTTGCAATTTCTTCAGCGGAGGGCACGCGTTCGTGCGCTTGCTCCAAAAAGGCAAAAGTCTTGTTGATTTTGTTGATGGAACCAATTTTGTTCAAGGGCAATCGAACGATTCGGGATTGCTCCGCCAAAGCCTGCAAAATGGATTGTCTAATCCACCAAACGGCATAGGATATAAATTTAAAACCCCGTGTTTCGTCAAAACGCTGGGCGGCCTTTATCAGCCCTAAATTACCCTCATTGATAAGGTCGGGTAGGGTAAGGCCCTGATTTTGATATTGTTTGGCTACGGAAACCACAAATCGAAGATTGGCTTTCGTGAGTTTTTCAAGAGCGATCTGGTCGCCTGCCTTGATGCGTTGTGCCAATTCTACTTCCTCGTCCGCAGTAATAAGATCCACCTTGCCAATTTCCTGCAAGTACTTGTCCAAAGAGGCGGTTTCCCTATTGGTAACCTGTTTTGTAATCTTTAGTTGTCTCATCTACAATTTTCCTTTCTAGTTAAGTTCATTGTGCATAAGCTGCATATACTTATACGTAAAAAAGCTGGAAATGTTACAATTGGGTCAAAAAAACTTGATTTTTCGGTTGATTTACACACTTGCAGGATTCCTTATTCCTTTATAATCTGTACAGCAAACCGAATTGTATATTAAAGATGAAAGGCTGGTTTCCGATACTTTTTTCGTAAAATCCGATTTGGGGTTTAACAATCGGTTCCAATTGAATTTTGAACGACTGATTTAACTCATAATTCAAACCAAACCCGAAGTGTATTCCAAAACTTCCTTCTGAATAGTTGTCATTTTTTCCCAATTCAATAGCGGTGCCGGTTGTTCGGAAAACGCTTACTTCATTCTTTTTTAGGTAAATGACCCCTATTCCCGCAATGGCATCAATCTCAAATTTTTCCCGTTTTAGAAGTATACGGGTCACTTCCAATGGTACCTGAAGATAGGACAACCTTTCCTGTAGGGTAATGCTTTCCGATTGTGAGAAGGTATTGGATAAGGCTAGGTACGAGAGATTGTTTTGAAAAGAAATGTCCCTATAATAATTAGTGCTCAAATCATTGGGCCGTATAGGTACGTCAAAAGTATTTTTTTTCACTTGACTATAGGCCGCACCTAAACGAATGCCCCATTTCTTATTAGGTTTAAAGACAACATATAGACCATAACCATAGCTTAACTCATTTGATCTTCGGTTGCTGTTCAGTCGTTCATCTATGGCCGAAGCTTTTGAAAGCCCTCCATAACTGGACGAGCTCAAAAAAGGATAGATGTAATATTTTTTTGGGGAACTGGTTTCTTCTCGTTTCAAGGGCAAGGAATCTTTTTTGGTAGTTTTCCGAACACCTTCTTCCCCAGATTCCGAAATAGCACTTTCATTTTTATTGGAGGCCACAAACGGATTCTTTTGAACTGTGTTTTTTGCTCCATTTATTTTAGATGTGTCAACAACTTTACTTTGATGCAGTTCATCAAGTTGATAGTTTCCCTTAGGTTGTTTTTTTTCAATATCGGTAACCTTAGGGTTTGGATTTGATACGTCTGAAGTATTGTCCGATTTTGAATTGTCCCAAAATAAAGATGGTTTGTTCGCATCATTTTCTCCAACTGACTTGCTATTTGAAGGTCTTACATCAATTTCATTGGGATTCTCCTGGGAAGCGGGGTCTGGTTTTTCCATGGTTACATCGGACAATCCAACAGTGGGATTTCGGGAGCTTGTACCTTGTGTACTGTCCCTATACCCATAAGACGAATGCACGCTATCCCTTTTCTTTTTTTTCTCCAAAGCCTGGGGAAACGGCGGTCCTTTTTTTTCACTGTCGGATGGATGTGTTTTGACGGAATCTTCCAGTGGAATTCTGGTATCGGTATTATTAATACGTTGTTTTTGCTCTAGTTTCTCGGGTTCATGGGAAAATCGTAGAACGGAAAAAGCTCCCAAAAGTAATAGCAAAAGCCCCAAAGACCATAGGAAACCAAATCTTCTTTTTCTTTTGCGTTCCAAGGATTTTTCAATAGCGTTCCACAGGTTGGATTCGGGTGCTACCTCAATGTCCGCCAAGCGTTCTCTTATGAGTTTTCCTAAGTCTTTCTCAGCTTTCATGGCTCTTTTTAATTTGTTTCGCTCCCTTTTTAAACTGTATGATCCTATTCTTTAGAATAGCCTTTGCGCGATGTAGATTGGATTTGGAAGTACCCGCGCTTATACCTAATGATTTTGAAATCTCCTTATGGGAATAGCCATCCAATTCGTACATACTAAAAACTATGCGATATTGGTCCGGCAACTGCTGAATAAGTTGAATCAATCTTTCAAATGAAAGCGGAAGGTCATCTTCAGCAATGGCAATGTCTTCGGTGATTTTTTCCTCTTCGAAGTCCCTTAAGTCAAATACAACATTTTTTTTGTATCTGTCTATGGCTTTGTTGATGGCAATTCGTTTCATCCAACCCTCAAAAGAACCCTTGCCTTTATATTTTCCTATGTTTTCAAAAATTTCTAGGAAAACATCGTGCAAGTGATCTTCTGCTTCGGCATAAGAACGACAGTACTTAAGACATACAGGAAATAGCTTTTTTTCGTATGATGTATAAAGCTTTTCCTGAGCCCCTCTATTTTTTTTGATGCAACTTTTAATAAGTTGGTCTAAATTCAAAAAAGTTGGATTTTTAGAATTGTTCCATTCGATTTTGTATCAAGTGATTCGAATTTTTAATCAAAGTCTATAAAGAATTCAGGTGTTAGGGATATGCTTCCATCTTCATAGGCCTCCACGTTACCTGAATCTACTACCGTGCCATTCAAAGATAGGCTATATTGGATTTTTTCGTTTTTCATTCCTTGGGTACCTAATCCGTAAATACTAACTCTTGCCGAGTTCACCGTGGTTTCGAAAGTATACTCCCAAGGAAGGGCGTTTATTTCAATATTCTCCCGGCTTCCGTCCGCTATCTTGTAGACCAATATGATTTTTCCTGAAAAATCGCCATCAACTTTATAGGTTATTTGTTTACCAATATTACTATCTGAAATGGTTTTTTCCGATGTGTCGTATTCTAGACTATAGGACTCCAAAGGCAATGTTACAAATCCGTCTTCGTCGGCCGTTCTTATGACGGTTTCCAAGAGTCTATCATCCAGGAACATTTGTAAGGAAGCAGTTTCTTCCGGATTTCCATCGCCGTATAGTCCATTAGCATAGCCACCAATAGCATAGGTTTGCCCGGGAATATCATACTCCGTTTCCCAAGGTATTTCCATACCCAAAAAAGGATCTGGAGGAGCAAAGCCATCACTGGAAAGAAAGGTTACGTCCAATTTTCCGGAAAAATTACCGGATAGTTTATAGGATACCGATCTCTGAATGCCCTGGGATTCTGAACCACCGACAACAGTTGTCTCAGGTGTTGGTGTGGGATTCTGGAGGCTTTCGGTAAGAGTTGGTTCGCTTTCAACAGAACACGATACAGAGACCAAAAGAAAACCGATAAAGGCCATTTGTAGCAGTACATTGATTTTTTTCATTGGGATATGTTTTTATTTGGTAGTCCGTACTGATGGTAAAAGGTTGCGTTAAAAACCAAAAAAACCCCAACTGCTAGGTTGAGGTTTTCAATTTGTTCCGTAAAAGAACTTAATTGCGTCTGGGCTTCCTATCCCGATTATCCCGTCGTCGGTCGTCCCTTCCACGGTTACGGTCATTGTTTCTTGGAGGTCTTTCCACAAAACCTTCCGGTTTTGGAAGCAAGGCCTTTCGAGAAACCTTTTCCTTGCGGGTCCTTGGATCTGTTCCCATATATTTTACATCAAAGACATCGCCCATGTTAACTACATCGGAAACATTTTCGGTACGTTTCCAATCCAATTCCGAAACATGAAGCAATACTTCGTTGCCTGGGGCATCGTTGTATTCGACAACAGCTCCAAAATCGAGCATTTTAATAACCTTTACTTCATAAACGCTACCAACTTCCGGCTTGAACATCAAAGCATCTATTTTCGCCAAAACAGCATCTATACCATTTTGGTCGGTACCTAAAATTTCTACGATACCTTCTTCTGTTACAGGATCCTCGTTAATAACGATCGTTGTCTTGGTCTCTTTTTGCAATTCTTGGATTACTTTTCCACCAGGACCGATCAAGGCGCCGATAAACTCGTTTGGAATAACGGTAGTAACCATTTTGGGTGCATGCGGTTTAACGTCCGGTCTTGGATCCGAAATGGTATCCACTAATTTTTCCAAAATGTGTAGACGACCATCGCTGGCTTGTTTCAATGCCTTTACCAAGATTTCATAGGAAAGGCCTTTTACTTTGATGTCCATCTGACAAGCGGTAATACCATCAGATGTACCCGTTACTTTAAAGTCCATATCGCCCAAGTGATCCTCATCTCCCAAAATATCCGAAAGCACAGCATATTTTCCGCTATCCGCATCGGAAATCAATCCCATGGCAATTCCTGAAACCGGTTTTTTTAACTGTACCCCGGCATCCATCAGGGCCATAGTTCCCGAACAAACGGTAGCCATGGATGATGAACCATTACTTTCCAATACCTCGGAAACGACACGGACGGTATAGGGGCAATCCTCTGGGACCATACCCTTTAAAGCACGTTGGGCCAGGTTACCATGGCCTACTTCCCTACGGGATGTTCCACGTATGGGTCTTGCTTCCCCGGTTGAAAATGGAGGGAAGTTGTAGTGTAGATAGAAGGTTTCCTCACCTTCGTAGGAAGGCATATCTATTTGGTTGGCCTCTCTAGAGGTTCCCAAAGTTACTGTTGCCAAAGCTTGGGTTTCCCCTCGTGTAAAGATAGCCGAGCCGTGAGTGGAAGGTAAATAATCCACTTCACACCAAATGGGTCTGATCTCATCGGTTTTTCTACCATCCAATCGTAAGCCTTCATTTAGGGTAAGGTCACGAACCGCGGCTTTCTCGGCCTTATAAAAATATTTGGAAACCAAGTCGCCGTTTTCTTCCAATTCCTCTTCGGTAAATGTGGCCATTACTTCCTCTTTTATGGCATCAAATGCAGCGCTCCGTTCTTGCTTGGCAGAACCTGCTTTGGCTATGGCATAAACCTTGTCATACGTAAGGTCGTGTATTTTTTGGGCCAGTTCCTCATCTTCGCGCTCACCTTCGTACTCCCTAACTTCTTTTTTGCCAAATGCCTCGGCCAACCGTATTTGGGCTGCACATTGCACTTTGATCGCCTCATGGGCAAATTTGATGGCCTCGGTCATTTCTTCCTCGGAGATTTCCTTCATCTCACCTTCCACCATCATTACGGAATCTGCCGAGGCGCCAATAACCATATCAATATCACTTTCTTCCAACTGTGCTCGGGTCGGATTGATGATAAACTCCCCATTAATACGACCGACGCGACATTCGGAAATGGCGCATTCAAAAGGAAAATCAGAGAGCTGAATAGCAGCGGATGCCGCCAATCCGGCCATGGCATCGGGCATAACATCCTCATCATGAGACATGAGCTGGATCATTACCTGAGTCTCCGAATGGTAATCCTTTGGAAAAAGTGGGCGTAGTACCCTATCTACCAATCGCATGGTCAAGACCTCACCGTCGCTGGGCCTGGCCTCTCTTTTGAAAAATCCACCAGGATAACGGCCAGAAGCCGCAAATTTTTCGCGATAATCTACCGTTAGAGGCAAAAAATCGACATCACTTTGTTTGTAATTGGAAACTACGGTACACAATAGCATACATTTTCCTGACTGGACAACAACGGACCCATGGGCCTGTTTTGCCAATTTTCCGGTTTCGATAGAGATTTCCCTACCGTCACCGAGGTCAATGACCTCTTTAAAAGTTTTTGGAATCATACATTAGATTTAATCCACCTGTAGTGGATTTGTTAAACAATGGTCTACCGTCTTACCGGACGGCCAGGGTTGTGTTGTTGTGTGTTGACCAATGAAAAACTGTGTGCAGCTTTTTTAACCCCGAGACTATCGGGGTCTTCTAAACATATTAAAAATGCCAAAACTAATCTGGCATATTAAAAAGGGGAGCATCACTCCCCTTTTATTCTTATTTTCTAATATTCAAATCTTTAATCAATTCACGATATTTTACAATATCCTTCTTCTTTAAGTAGTCCAAAAGACTCCTCCGTTTACCCACCAAACGTACCAAAGATCTTTCTGTATTAAAATCCTTGTGATTTTTTTTGAGATGTTGTGTTAAGTGGTTGATACGATGTGTAAACAAAGCTATCTGCCCTTCTGTAGAGCCTGTATTTGTGTCTTTGCCGCCATATTTTTTGAAAATATCGGCTTTAATTTCCTTGGTTAAATACATTCCAATATTGTATTAAATGATTTTTATGTATTTGATTGATTTTCAATCAGTGCGCAAAGATAGAAATATTTTTAGATTAAGAGACTTTTTTGAACCAAGTCGATTATTTTTTTTGAGCTCCGTTAAACCTTTTGGGGCATACTCCAGTCCTAGAAAGGTAATGTTAAAAAAATGTTAGTGTGAAATGAGCCATTTTGAGTGTTGGTTTTAGACTAAATCTTTAATGGCGGATTACATTTTACCTATTAAACCATTTAAAAATTAAAAAAATGAAAAGTCTCAAAAAAATGAACTTTACAGGGTTACTTCCGATGACCATCGGGCTGGCAACACTATTATTTTTTTCCTGTAACAAAGATGAAACACCTATTACGGAAGGCGAACAAAGTTTAGATGTCGTGGCCTTAACGGCCAGTGATGAAGCCGAACTTATTTCGGAAGAAGTCATCACTGTTGCGGAGGATGTATATTCCTCGGATGAAATCAGTACAATTTCCAAAGCTTCGTACCGGTCGGATTACCTACCGGATTGTGTCACCATCACGACCGTGGTTACGGATAACACTAGGGAAAAAACCATCGATTTTGGTCTTGGATGTGAGTTGCCCAACGGAAATGTCCTAAGTGGCATTATCTTTCTTTCCTACGAAAAGGATATGGAGTTGGCCACGAAAACTATTACGCTTTCTTTGGTAGATTTTACATTTAATGAAGTTGCTGTAGAAGGTGAGGCCACAATAGAAAGGGTACGGTCTAATGAAAATGGCAATCCGCAGGCAGATGCCACAGGCATATTCAATGGTACGTGGCCGGATGGCAGCACTTCCAATTTTACCGGCAACCGCACACGTGAATGGATCGAAGGTTATGGTAGCGGATTTTGGGGCGATAATGTGTTTTTGATTACAGGTAAAAGAACCTATACCGGGCCTCAGGGCAATGTATTGATTAAGGAAACTATAACCCCATTACGCAGGGAATGGTCCTGTCGTTTTATCGTTAGCGGTATTTTGGAAATTTCCCGGAACGACCTCACGGCCAGTCTGGATTTTGGGGACGGGGAATGTGATGCCAAAGGAGTTTTAACATACCCCGATGGGCGAACCGAGGAAATCTTCCTTCGACGTTTTAGGAATTAATGAATCTTTTTTGATTGATTTGGTTGAAAAGTCCCGGCTATCTGGTCGGGGCTTTTTATTTTCTGATCGGCTTATTTTGGATCAGGTCTATGTAGAGGTTTATGTTCTTTTTCAAATCCCTTCGATGGACAATGAAGTCCAAAAAACCATGTTCCTGTACAAACTCCGCGGTTTGGAATCCTGGTGGAAGTTCCTTGCCTGTAGCTTCCTTTACTACCCTAGGCCCGGCAAAACCGATTAGGGCACCAGGCTCTGAAATGTTGATATCTCCTAGCATGGCGTAAGAGGCTGTTGTACCACCGGTAGTTGGATCGGTACATAGCGAAATGTATGGAATGCCAGCTTCCGCAAGCTGGGCCAATTTGGCCGATGTCTTTGCCAACTGCATCAGGGAAAGGGCGGCTTCCATCATTCTTGCTCCCCCGGATTTGGATATCATTACAAAAGGAACGTTCTTTTTAATGGCATGATCAATAGCCCGGGCAATTTTTTCCCCAACAACACTTCCCATGGAGCCCCCTATAAAACTGAAATCCATACAGGCCACCACCAAGTCCTTGCCCATAGATTTACCTATGGCCGTTTTTACGGCATCTTTTAGACCTGTCTTTTTTTGTGCTGCTTTTAGGCGGTCCGAATATTTTTTGGTGTCTTCAAACTTCAACGGGTCTTTTGAGGAAAGTTTCGGATCCAGTTCGGTGAACTTGTTATCATCAAAAAGGATTTCAAAATACTCCTTGCTTCCTATTCGCACATGATAATCGTCTTCCGGGCTTACGTAAAAGTTTTTGGCCAACTCCTCGGATTCCACGATTTTTCCAGTAGGCGATTTGTACCATAATCCCCTAGGCGTATCCTTCTTTTGCTCCGTGGCGGTCTGTATTCCCTTTTCCTTTCTTTTAAACCAAGCCGTCATATCTTCCATATTAAATAGAGGTAATCTTCGGAACTACAACGTATTAACGTTGTTTAAATCTTCAAATGCTTTCTTTAGGCGTTCAACGAAGGTCTTTTCGCCCTCCCTGAGCCATACGCGGGGATCATAAAACTTTTTGTTGGGTTCGTCCGCTCCTTCCGGGTTGCCTATTTGAGCTTGAAGATAGTCTTTTTTGCCTTGCACGTAATCTCGAACCCCGGTCAAGAAGGCATACTGTAAATCGGTATCGATGTTCATTTTTATGACACCATAACCAATAGCTTCCCGGATTTCCTCGACGGTAGAGCCCGACCCTCCATGAAATACAAAATCAATATGGTTATGTTCCACGCCGTATTTTTCTGAAACGTATTCTTGGGAATTCTTTAGAATCTTTGGGGTGAGCTTTACATTACCTGGCTTGTACACCCCATGAACATTGCCAAATGCGGCAGCAATAGTGAACCTAGGGCTTATTTTGGAAAGTTCTTCATAGGCATAGGCCACTTCCTCGGGCTGGGTGTATAGTTTGGAATCATCAACATCCGAATTATCCACACCATCTTCCTCGCCCCCGGTAATGCCCAATTCTATTTCCAAGGTCATGTTCATCTTACTCATTCGGGCCAGATATTCCTTGCAGATTTCAATATTTTCCTCAATAGGTTCTTCGGAAAGATCGATCATATGCGAACTGAAAAGGGATTTTCCAGTTTCCGCAAAATGCTTTTCGCTGGCATCCAAAAGCCCATCGATCCAGGGCAACAATTTTTTTGCACAATGATCTGTATGTAGGATTACGGTTGCCCCGTAGGCTTCGGCCAATTGATGTATATGTTTGGCTCCCGCAACTCCTCCTAATATGGCGGAACGTTGTCCGTCATTGGACAAGCCTTTCCCGGCATTGAATTGGGCACCCCCATTGGAAAATTGAATGATTACAGGGGAATTTAAACTGGCTGCCGTTTCCAGCACACTATTTATGGTGTTGGAACCAATAACATTTACTGCAGGTAGGGCAAACCCTTTTTCCTTGGCATAGTTGAATATTTCTTGGACTTCGTCTCCGGTGGCAACCCCCGGTTTAATATTGTGGGCCATAATTTTGGTCTGTTAGTTTAGTATTGAACGGGACAAAAGTAATAAAATAAACAAGGCTTAAAAAAGCAGTTTTGTAAAAATGAATTAATCGGTCAATATTGTTTTCGAAATCAAATGACCTTCATTTGAAAAACCCTGTATTTCAAAAAGTAAGCCATTCTCCGAATCTTTTCTTACGATTTTAAAGCTAACCTCACCTTTCTTATTCGTTATTACATTGGGTTTCCAGTCAACTTCTATTAATTCCAGAGGTCTTGATCGCTCAAAAACATACAAGGGGGTATAATACTTTTTGGCCCGGTGAAAACCATTTTTAATAACGAATTTATCGTAAAGTGTATTTTTATTTTGACCCAAAGCATCTGAGGTAAATACTTGAAAAATCATAGTGCTTATCTGGGTTGCTGGGTTAAAGCCAAGATTGTTGACCATAATGTTTTCAATGTCTTTAATTTGTAAGTTCGGCAGCCGTTCGGGCCGGATTGGTCTACCATTAATAGATAGGAAGGCGACCTTGCGATGGCCCCCAAGATAGGAGTGTCCGGTACCTGTTGTTTTAAGAGAAAACCCTTCATTCACCAGAAAATCCATTAAATTGCTATCAGAGTTATTCAATACTTCGGGAAGCGGTACATTATAGTATTTTCCAATGTCGCTTACCAAGGGTTCATACTTTTTAATGGTTTTTCTTCTCTGTACGTATTGTTCGCTACGTTTTCTTTCGGTTACTATTACCTCATCCAAGTCGATGGTTCCATCCACATTTTCAAAAGGAGTGTCATCAGTCCAACCGGTTATTCCATTTTGTGCCGTTTTACCGGAGTGGTCGGCTTTGTAGTTTTCATTGGCGGCAATTGAAAGCCTATATCTATTTTTACTGTAGGTCGTGGTATCATATTCGATTTTTAAGGGCCTACTAATTTTGCCCAGCCAATTTTGGTAGGCTACCCTTACCGTGTCACCTTTGAACACGTCCAGGTCTTGAAAAACAAATGTGGATTTATCCTGTAATTTGGCCTTGTCCATAATGCGGAAGTCATTAGGAATTAGTACCAGTTTTTTCCTTTTGATCTCTTCCTTAATTTTTCCTTTAAGCTCAAAACCAGTTTCAAACGCGTATTTTTCGATAGGGTTGATCTCCTTGATTATTTCATCCAGAGTATACCCCGTCCAGCCTTGCGTGAGTAACAAAAGGTCCAGGTGTTCCTTTCTTTTTTCATTTTCAATATCGAAATAATAGGCGGGATTTTCAATGTAACCCCTTACATGGGGTCTTAGTAGAAAGGCACTTTTAATGGTGTTTTTTAGATCTGCGACCTTCGATTTTTTATGGAGTATTGAAATACTTAGATCGGCGCTTAAATTATTCTTCTTTCCCCTTGATAAAAGGCGATACGTAACAGAGTCGGCATCGATTTTCGATTTTTCCAGAAAAATCAATGTTTTTTTTCGATCGGTTTCAATATAGAATTTTCGCTGGGCTATGGGCCGGTCATCCGCAAAAAGGGTCAAGGTATGTACGCCATCCAAGAAAATGTCCTTTTTGGTCTTGATCGACGAGGTGACCGAATCCAGTCGAGCAACGGAATAGAGCTGGAAGAGCTGCCGGTCTTGATGATACAACAACGTATAATTGGAATAGATTTGATTATAGAAAGTTGCTTCATTGACTTTTAAATAAACATGCAGGAACTCTTCATCTGAATTGTCTATACTCAACACCACACCTTTTTCGGATGCAGCTGGGACCGCTTGTTCAAGAACCGTATCCTTAACCTTTATTCTTGCCCTGTATGTTTCACCTTTTTTGTAGACAAAGCTAAATCGTCCCAGTCCTTCATGTTCACTTTGGAAAGTGGTTATCGTTTCTCCTTCTTCGTTGATAATGCTTCCTTTAAAATCAATGCTTTTACCGTTCAATAGGGCTTTTATACCCAACTTGTTTTCAATATCCTCGACAAGATCGCCGCTTTCGGGAAATAATTGTATGTCGTATATAGGACCTTCTTTCTTGGGTATATTCAATGCTTTTTCCCCCAGAATTGTGATTTCTTGCAAGTACTGGTATTCTTCCCCGAAATTGCGCATGTAGTTGGTGCGGGCCTGAAGGTAATAGGTGCCGGGAGCGATGGCGTCATTCAGTTCAAATTGGCCCAAACCCGTCCCGTCCGTTATTGAAATAGTCCTAGCAAACATTTGGTCACCATTTTCATCAAACAACCTTACTTCCAAAATTTTGGTTCTAGCCGACGGATAATTAATAGAATCACCAACATATGCCTTGAACCAGATGATATCATCGGGAAAATAGGTGGTCTTATTGGTATGCACATACACCTTTTCCTTCAATCGGGGATTTATTTGCATGGCATGTAGTTGCTCTATTAAAGAAGATTGAGCAACTGAAAAAGTACACCAGAAAACTAATAGAAGACTATGGGGGAATTTCACATCACGGGCGTTTTTGACTTATGTCCAAATACCCTTATAAAATACTAAAAAGGATAGTTAATACCAATTTGAAGCACGGAATTACCAAAATTATAATCTCGAAACCATCTTTTGGAAGGTTCTTCGGCCGGATTATAGGTTTTAAAGCCCAAGTCTACACGGAAAAGAAAATAGGTGAAATCATAGCGAAGCCCAAATCCGGTTCCCAGGGCAATATCCCCCAAATCCTCAAGACCGTCAAAAACGGCATCTGGGTTTTCCTGGTCATCAAAAACATTCCAAATATTTCCAGCATCCGCAAACAGGGCACCTTTAATATCACCTACAATGGGAAACCGATACTCCAAATTGAACGCCAATTTAAAATTGGCCTCGTTAAAATCATTTATGGCATTCGTCTTTCCAGGGCCTAAAGAATATGGAAACCAGGCACGATTATCATTGGATCCCCCGGCAAAGTAACTGCGTACAAAGGGAATGTTGGTAGAGTTGCCATAAGGAACGGCTATTCCAATAAATGTATGGAAGGCCAAGACCTTTGAACGAGAAAGATCCCAGTACTTCACATAATCGATATCTGTTTTGATATATTGCGAATAGGGAACACTAAAAACCAAAAGATCCCCATCATCATTTTTGTTGAAGGGGATGAAATTGGCGAAGCCGGAAAGCAGATTGCCGGCACTTTCCAAAGTCCACCGAAATTGAAAAAAGTTATTATCGGTGAGTCCGTTCCTATTGTTTTTATGAAAGGTGTAGTTACTGGCAAAGATGAGGTTGTTCTCCGTTAACCGTATTCTGCGTTCCTCAATACTGTTCACCTCTTGCAATTGTTGTGCGTCCACGTCCTCCACCTCACCATTTAATATAGCCTCAGTAAAACCTGTAGTTCCTTCGGGAATGATCAATCGGGGGTCGTCTGAGCCATCCGGTGTTTCGTAAAATTCGACCAAGGTGGGATCTCCTTCAAAATCATCGGCTACTTCATCCAACCTATCATAGGAATTCCTGTAGACGTTGAAGAAGCGATCTGTGTTTACATTTCGAACAAACTGAATGTTTAAAAGTTCTACGGTATTCCTTCTAAAATCGGAAGGACTCCAATTGTAGCTTAAGATAGAGTTAAAGGTCTGTTTATCCAGGCCAATATTTTGTTGAAAACTGCTTCCTAGGGATATTCGTGTTCTAGGCAGGGTATAACTGGGGATAATCTTTTTTGTGTTTAGAAAAGGAAACCAGATTCTGGGAAAATCCAAATTGAGATCCGCCCCAAATTCCAGAATATTAAAGAAACGGCTGTCAAGTATGGTCGGATCGCTTGAGGAACCAACGTTCAGTCTTCCGGTGAGGCTTAAATTCTCCGCACCCTTAAAGAGGTTTCTGGCCTGCAATGAGGGGCTAAAGGCAAGGCCTACACGTTGAATGTTGGAATGGGTAACATCAAAACCCATTCCCAAGGAATACTTTGGTCTTGCCGCCAAATAAACATTGGTAGTTAGTTTTGTCCGCGTGCTATCTTCCTCAAATGTGATGGTCGGATACTTAAAAACATTGAGGTTATTTATTTGGCGGTAGGTACGGGTTCTGTCCAAGTCCCTATAAATACTATCCTTTTCAAAAAAGATGGCATCTGCCAAAGTCTCGGGTTTAAAGCGTAGTTTATTGTGATAAAATATGGTGTAATCGCCGAACCGAGTAAAACGTTGTTCGCTATCACGTTCATTGTACAGATAGTCCGTATAGATATTGATCTTATCAAACCTATGGATTTTATACTCGGAAGTGGTCAAGGTGGTATCGCTTCTTCTTTTCAGATTATCGATATTAAGCTCAACGTCCATTTTACGGTCTTCCCCCAGTTTTGTAGTGTCCCGGATAATGTTATAGCTTATGGAGCTTTCTTGAAAATCATAAACACCGGAATTTCTGAAAATGTTCGCCAAACGTTCCCGTTCGGCATTAAAGTCCGCAAGATCAAACTGTTTCCCTTGTTCCACGAAAGATTCTTCTGAATGTAGTGTATAAAGGGAATCTATAGCACTGGAAGCAATTGAATGGGATATAGAATCTACCATATAGGGTTCCCCCAGGGAAATCTTATAGTTGATTTCCGCTCTTTGTTTTCTGGATACACTATCAATTTCAAATGTGGTGTTGTTATTAAAATAGCCTTTGCTCCCGTAATAGACACTAAGTCTTTCCAGACTTTTTCTTGTATTGGAAGTATCAATGACTACGGGTGCCTCGCCAATTCTTTTTAACCAAACACTAAGCCCTTTTACTAAAAAGGATTCTCCTAGTCGCTCTACCTGTTTTTCGGATAAAAAATTGTCCAGCCTATCTTTTCGCTTGGGTTTTCTGTAGAGCCAATCCTGATAGGAGGAATCCGGATTTTTTTTGGCAATATTATAGAGGTTCAAGCGTAGGGGATACCCCAATATTCTGCTATTGGGTTTCTGGACGATAAGACTTTCTATATCTTCATCGGTGACTTTTAGACTATCCGTGTAAATCGTATTTTTTACAAGGAGAAGCTCATCTTCACCAACTCTTTTGAGGGTGTTGCAGGAAGTGATTGCGAAACCTATCAATAATAGGCTTATTTTAGCCCAGGTTCCTGTGGTGCCCAAATACATCCTCATAGAAGCCAAAAATACATTATTTGCATGGTTGTTAAAAACCAAATAAAACTTATCAAAAGTCTACATCAAAAAAAGTACCGAAACCTTCATGGACTTTTTTTGGTAGAGGGCGTCAAGACCGTAGAAGAACTATTGGATTCCGGATTGCGGGTATATGGCATATTCACTACCGATGTATCCATTTTGAAGGGAAGGGGTGATTACCAGGTCTTGATTTCCGAATCTGAGCTCAAGCAAATGAGCTCTCTAAAAAACCCCAATACCGTGCTCGGGGTATTTTATAAGCCTGAAACGTGGAAAGTGGATTTTAAGGATTGGGTCGTTGCCTTGGACAATGTATCCGACCCCGGAAATTTAGGGACCATTATTCGACTTTGCGATTGGTTCGGGATATCTCATTTGGTATGTTCCAAGGATACTGTGGATTGTTATAACCCTAAGGTACTTCAGGCTACAATGGGTTCCATCGCCCGGGTACATGTGGGATATATGGATCTATCACAATTTTTAAGGGAATCCGGACAACAGGTTTTTGGTGCTTTCATGGATGGACAAAGTATTTATGGTGCAAAGTTACCCAGTTCCGGAATTTTGGTCATGGGCAATGAGGCCCATGGGATTTCGGAAGAAATCAGAGCCTTATGTCACAAAAAGATAGGCATTCCACAATTTGGCAAGTTGACGGCAGAAAGCCTAAATGTGGCTACGGCCACGGCTGTTTTGTTAAACGAGCTGAGAAGATAGAATTGGGGTTCCGATTTTTGAGGTTGTTGAATTTTTGCATTTTACCATCAACCCAACTACTCAAATGTAAAATTGATAAAAAATCCTCTTGTGCGCAGTCCATCTATGTTCCCTGTCCATGGACTATTGGGGTCATTGTCCGGGACCAATTCATCGCTTATGGCAAAAACCCCTCTAATAGAGGGTGTAAATTTGAAGTACTCTAAATAAAAATCTATTCCGAAGCCTAATTCATAATTGTAAACCCACTTCTTCATCCGAAAGGTACCCGAACTGTTATCGTCCAAGGCGGTTTCATTACTGCCCAGATTTAATGAGGCGGAGGCGCCCCCGATTAAAAAAGGCTTCCAGTTGCCAAAACGCCGCGCGCTTGCTTTGATCAAAAGCGGGAAATTGATATAGGTGGATTTTACCTCTCTAATGGCATCAGATTCCTCGGTAAATCCTGGAAAACCCAAAGTTCTTGCATTGTATAGCAAGCCAGGCTCAAACCGAAGGTCTAAAAACTCATTGATTCGCATTTCGCCGATCAGCCCTACATTAAAACCAATGGACTTACTGACCAGGATATCCGTATCCCCGGGATCGTTTTTATAGTTGAATTTAAAATCATATTGATTAAACCCCAGAAAATACCCCCAATTGAGTAATGCCTTGTCCTCATTTTCCAGATTTAGGATAGGTTTTTCGTTAAATTGGGCATTGACGGGTATACCTAGAAAAAGTAGACCCATGCACAACAAAAAGATGTACTTCATATGCTTATTTTGTGGCAACATAAATAGAGGCGACACCAAATGTTTGAGGCTTGTTCGCTACATCTATAAACCCCGTTTTGAGCAAAATATTGTTGAAGTCCGTACCATGGGGAAAAACCGATGCAGATTTGGACAAATAAGAGTAGGCGGATTTATCCTTGGAGAAGAGTTTGCCAATGGCCGGAAGCATGTATTTGCAATAGAAATGATACCCTTGCTTAAAAGGTGTTTTGCTTGGAACCGCAGTTTCCAGCACTACAAAAGTGCCTGATGGTCGTAGCACGCGATAGATTTCCAGTAGGCCCTTTTCCAAAGTTTCAAAATTGCGTACACCAAAAGCCACCGTTACCGCATCGAAAGAGTTGTCGGAAAAGGGAAGATTTTCACTGTCGCCAACAACCATCTCCACCGTATTTTCCAGATTTTTAGTATTTACCTTTTTTTTACCTATCTCCAGCATGCCTTGAGAAATATCGAGACCTATAATTTTAGTAGCTCCCGTTCGTACAAGGCTAATGGCCAAATCACCCGTTCCTGTGGCGATATCAAGAATTTGTACAGGCTTTTTTTTCTGTAGAATCTTTACCACCCGCTTTCTCCATTTTACGTCCAACCCAAAGGAAATAACCCTATTTAGGCCATCATAGTTTTTGGAAATGGCATCGAACATTTGGGTTACCTGCTCCTTTTTTCCAGAACGGGAATTGGAATATGGAGTGATTTTTTTCTGCATTCCAGGCAATTTTCGGCAAATATAGCGCATACAGATCAGGTGACTCCATTATTGCCCTTCAATATGGGCAAATGAACTTATTTTGAATACTTGAAGTATTATTTTGACGGGCAACATAATTAATTTATGTAATTTTGCACATCAGAATTGGCAAGCAGGTAATACAAATGTGTATTGACACTCAAAGTGTTATTTCTTTCGATCAGTTGGTTTTATATTTTATTCTTGCCAATGACAACAATGTATCCGATTAAATGAAAATCATAATTGCAGGAGCTGGTGAAGTAGGCTTTCATTTGGCAAAACTTCTTTCGTACGAATCCCAGGACATAACGCTCATAGATACCCATAAAGAAAGCTTGGTTTATGCGGATAACCATTTGGATATACGTGTACTGAAGGGAGATGCCACTTCCATAACTGTCCTTCGTGACGCAAAAGTTGAAAAATCTGATTTGGTAATTGGGGTCACGTCCTCGGAGACCACAAATTTAACGCTTTGTATGTTGGCCAAGCAGTTGGGGAGCAAACGGACCATAGCTCGGATATCCAATACCGAATTTATGGATAATAGGGAAATCATCAAGTTTTCGGACCTAGGAATCGATGAATTGATTTCCCCGGAAGAGCTCGCAGCAACTGAAATACAACTCTTGTTGAACAAATCCGCATTTAATGACACCTATGAATTTGAGGATGGCAAGTTGATCATGATAGGCGTGTCCCTAATCAAAACAGCTCCCTTTGTTGGAAAAATGGTAAAGGAAGCCGCAAAAATTTTCCCGGAACTCCATTTTATGCCCATAGCCCTACAACGTTTGGGCACGCAGTTTACTGTTATACCCAGGGGCGATACCGTTTTTAAGGAAGGAGATCAGGTTTATTTCATTACGGTAAAGGAGGGGGTGGATGAGCTATATAAGCTCACCGGAAAGAAAAAGGCGGACATTAAGAATGTAATGATCTTAGGTGGAAGTAAGGTAGGTTTCAAAGCGGCCCGCGATCTTTGCGCCAAAAAATTCAATGTAAAGCTCATTGAAAAAAATAAGGAAAAGGCCTTTGATTTGGCCGATGATTTACCCAATGCCCTGGTCATTAATGGAGATGGCCGCAACGTAGAACTTTTGGAGGAAGAGAGTTTGGATTCTATGGATGCCTTTATTGCAGTTACCGGAAATTCAGAGACCAACATCATGTCTTGTCTGGTTGCCAAGTCCAAACGTATTAAAAAGACCATAGCTTTGGTGGAGAATATGGATTATTTTCAGCTTTCGCACTCTATTGGTATCGATACGTTGATCAATAAAAAACTCTTGGCGGCCAATAATATCTTTAGATATATTCGGAAGGGAGAGGTCGTAGCCCTGATGCGTCTTAACAACTTAAATGCGGAGATACTGGAATTTGTGGTAAAACCGAATTCCCGGGTAACCGGAAGTGTCATACGTGAGCTGGATTTCCCAAAGTCGGCTACAATTGGTGGTGTTGTTAGGAATGGAGAAGGCATTATTGCCTTGGGAGGTTTCAAAATCCAAGAAGGTGACCGCGTTGTAGTGTGTTGCCTACCTGATGTAATTCCCAGAATAGAAAGATTGTTCCTGTAATGACCCTTAATTCCAGAATAATATTTCATCTCATGGGCCTCCTGTTGGTCTGTAACGGAGGTTTTATGCTTTTGGCTGCTTTGGTGAGCGGTATTTATGATGATGGCGTTACCTTGGAAATTACTACAGCGGCTATCTCCACGATGTTCGGTGGCGTGTTTGCCATGTTTTACACCAGAGGCCATAAAAAAGAGGTAAAGCGTAAAGAGGGATATATCATAGTCACTTTCGGATGGATCGTGATGTCCATCTCCGGAATGTTGCCTTATATATTCTCCGGGGCCATCCCAGGAATAACCAATGCTTTCTTTGAGACCATATCTGGTTATACGACCACGGGTGCATCCATTTTGGAAGATATAGAGTCCTTACCCGAGGGTATTCTTTTTTGGCGAAGCCTTACCCATTGGATAGGAGGTATGGGAATTATTGTTTTGGCCATTGCCATACTGCCACTTTTGGGAATTGGAGGTATGCAATTGTTCGCCGCCGAGGCTCCGGGCCCCAACGCCGATAAATTACACCCTAGGATTACGGATACGGCAAAACGGCTTTGGTTGATTTATTTTGGGTATACCGCTGCAGAAACGCTTTTGTTAAAGTTGGCCGGGATGTCCTTTTTTGATGCTATAAACCATGCATTGGCTACCTTGTCCACAGGCGGTTTTTCCACTAAAAATGCTAGCCTTGCCCATTGGAACGATCAACCCATGATCCAATATATCGTGATTTTCTTTATGTTCTTGGCCGGTTCCAATTTTGTACTAAGTTATTTTGCCTTTAAGGGAAAAGTGCAACGGGTGATCAAGGACGAGGAGTTTAAGTTTTATACAGGTTTCATAGTTGTCTTCATGGTTATTGCCGCTTTGGTGGTTTATTTTAGAGCGAATGTTCCCATATCGGAATATCACCCCATGGTTTTGGGTGAGGGTGAAAGCGCGTTTCGGCATGCCTTGTTTCAAGTCGTTGCGGTAGTAACGACCACGGGTTTTGTTTCAGCCGATTTTACAGCTTGGACCCCATTTTTAACGATTTTCTTTTTTGGATTGATGTTTTTGGGGGGATCAGCAGGTTCTACAGCAGGAGGAATTAAGGTAATGCGGCATCTGCTCATTATTAAAAATGGTCTGCTGGAATTTAAGCGCACCTTGCATATGAACGCTATAATCCCCGTGCGATACAATAACAAAACCGTAAGCGAGCATATTGTTTATAACATCATTGCCTTTTTTGTGCTTTACATGTTATTGTTCGTTATTGGAGCTTTGGTATTGGGAGCTTTGGGATTGGATTTTGTTTCCGCCATTGGTGGGGCGGCCTCCTCACTGGGGAATGTAGGGCCGGCCCTGGGCAGTCTTAATCCGGTCAGTAATTTTAATGGCCTGCCGGATGCAGGAAAATGGTGGTGTGGTTTTTTAATGCTTGCCGGTCGGTTGGAACTCTTTACCGTATTGATTTTATTGACCCCTTATTTCTGGAAACGGATCTAACATGGACTCCGCTGGCATTCCTTCTTTTCCGCGATATGTTTTTCGTTGAAATTAAGTATTTTCATTTCCAAGCTGGGAATGAATCATTTATACTCGCGAGTATCATGTATCCGAAGATTTATTTGTACAAACGTATAAAGGATGCCAAAATCCTTATAGATCGTCACTTTTCCGACCCCATTAAGCTCAGCGATATTTCTGAGAGCGTGTATTTGTCAAAATATCATTTTTTAAGGCTTTTTAAGGAAGCCTATGGTACTACACCCCACCAATATTTAAAACACAAGCGGGTTGAAAAGGCCAAAAAACTCCTCAGAAAAGGCTTGCCGATCAAGGAAGTATGTACACAGGTCGGTTTTGAAAGTATACCTTCCTTTTCCAATCTTTTTAAAAGAGAAACCTCGTTTACACCTTCTGAATTTAGAAGACGCCATAGTAAATAGCAATTTTCGATAAGGTTTTCTGCTCAACAGCTTGCATTTTTGTAAAAAACCATGAAATTACTTTACAAAATCAACTTGATCTTACTCATTGTATTGAGTCTTGCGACTGGGGTGTTCAAAGTACTTCGACAAGAAGCGGATATTGAACTTTTTAAAGTATTGGGGATGACTGCAACACTCACATTTGGGTTGGGTATAGTCCAGGTATTGGGAGGAATACTGCTGATCCCTGTACCAACTAGAAAATATGGGGCCTTACTGATGATGGCCACCTTTGTAATTGCCTCCTTAGCGGTTTTTATGAACGGGATGGTAGTATTTGGATCGGTATCTTTGCTTTTTATCCTTATGGCCTTTTGGGTATACCAAGTAGAAAAAAGGAAAATATAAATTTAAAAGTTATGGCGTATTATGTGATTACAAGAACAATTATTGAAGATCAATCCTCCAAGGAGGATGTTCTTGCCATGTCCAAAGAATCCACTGAGATTTTTAGGAAACAACCAGGATTAATCGAAATGAAATCATTAATAGCGGAGAATGAAACCCATTTATCTACCTATCTTGTATGGGAGAATCAGCAATCCCATTTGGCTTGTATGGAGAGCAAGGATTTTGATGGGGTTACCGTACAATGGACTGCCTTTATGCAAGAAGGCAAGATCAAGTTTGAGTTGGAGACGTATCAGCTTGTAGAGTAGACCTCTAATTTTGTATGCTACTACTGTGTTGATAATAGTTTGTTAGAAGTATTGCAGATATAGGGTAAGTAACCCGATTTAAGGCGCGGTATATTATTTTTACTAATCTAGCACTACCACTTTTATGCCTGGGGATACTAGACTTTCAAAACGTTTCAGTGTTTCCCTATTTTTAATTTCATAATGCATGGGAATTACTTTTTCAGGTCCTATTTCGTTTACGATTTGGGCAGCCTCTTCTTCATCCATAGTCAAGTTGTCTCCACCTATGGGAATTAAAGCAACCGCTATGTCTTTTAACCCTTTCATTTCGGGAATGTAATTCGTGTCGCCGGCATGATATATCCTTAGATTTCCTTCCAAGTTCAAGATAAAACCAATATTCTCTTTTGATCTAGGGTGGGCCTTTATCCATAGAAAAACTGATTTTGTATTGTAGGCCGGAGTAGCTTCTATATCTAGGTTCTCAAATTTGAGGACATCCCTAGGTTTCATAACCCGTAAATGGGGATTATAGGCCTTTAGCTTTTTTGAGATGCCCATGGAACAAATGATTTTTGTTTCCGATTGGATAACCTTTTCTATATCATTCATGGAAAAGTGATCGGGGTGCGAATGCGTAATCAAAATGTAATCCGCTTTTTTGGTGGTTCCTATTCCAACCGGGTCAATGTAAATTACCTTATCCTTTGTTCTGAGTTGAAAGCTTGAGGGAAAGAAATGGGATTTATTCACCTTAATCGTTCCCCAGGTAGATAACACCGTATTTTCCCCTATGCTGATTTGTTGGAGGGCCGGATTTCTTTTTTCACTGATGGATATTTTTACCATGGTACAACCTTGAACGAGCACAATTATGGGCATAAACAGCATAAAAGAAACTCGTATGCCTATTTCCAATTTCATTTTAATTTAAAGACCAAAACTAAATCCAAGAATAATCGCATACCATGACCTTGGTCATTTTGCGAAAAAACAATAGTGTTGAAATATGTGAAGGGAAACAAGTATTCCCTAGTTTTTGACCAAACTTTGATTTTTTGCCCACCACTAGGGTACAAAAAACCCCTCCTTGATCAAGGAGGGGTTTCATCTGAGTAAGATTTTATTTTAAACCACTGCCTTGATCCGTTTTACAGCTTCCCTAATCTCATCCTCGGAAGCGGCGTAGGAAATACGGATACAATTGGGATTGCCAAAGGCTTGCCCGGTAACCGTGGCTACATTGGCATTTTCCAGTAGATACAAGGCAAAATCCGATGCATTTTCAATTTGGGTCCCGTTAAGTGTCTTTCCAAAAAAGCTGGAAATGTCCGGGAATACGTAAAAGGCCCCTTCGGGTACGTTGAGGTTAAAACCATCGATTTCCCCAAGAAGTCCAAGAATCAGGTCACGGCGTTCATGAAACTTGTCGATCATAAACTGAATCTTGCTTATCGGTGCCTCCAAAGCCGTAATGGTGGCACGTTGTGCAATGGCGTTGGCCCCACTGGTGTTCTGTCCCTGAAATTTGGTACAGGCTTTTGCAATCCAGTCTGCCGCGCCAATGTACCCTATACGCCATCCCGTCATGGCAAAAGCCTTGGAAACTCCATTTACGGTAATGGTACGGTCGTACATTCCTTCAATGCCTGCAATACTAACATGCCCGCCACGAAAATTGATATGCTCGTAAATCTCATCTGAAACTACATAAATATTAGGATGGTTTCGTAATACTTGGGCCAATCCTTCCAATTCTTCCAGACTATATACCGAACCACTGGGGTTGCAGGGCGAACTAAACCATAGCATCTTGGTCTTGGGCGTAATGGCTTGCTCCAGTTGCGCTGCGGTCATTTTAAAGTCGGTTTCGATACTTGTAGGCACTTCAACCGGAACCCCTTCGGCCAATTTTACAATATCGCTATAGCTTACCCAATACGGTGCCGGTAGTATTACTTCATCTCCTTTGTTCAGCATGCACATGGCTATATTGGCCAAGGACTGCTTGGCCCCTGTAGAAACCACAATTTGGTTTAATCCGTATTCCAGATTGTTGTCCCGTTTGAATTTATTGGAAATGGCCTGCTTTAAATCGGCATATCCGTCAACGGGAGAATAGCTGCTATAGTTTTCGTCAATGGCCTTTTTGGCCGCTTCCTTTATGAAGTCGGGGATGTTAAAATCCGGCTCCCCTAGGCTTAAACCTATAATATCTTTTCCCTGGTTTCTTAATTCCCGTGCTTTTGCGGCCATAGCCAAGGTGGCCGAAGTAGACATACTATTGATTCTTTCGGATAAATGGTTGCTCATTTGCGGTATAAATTTACTGGTACTGTAGGGCGGGCCTTTTGCCCAATTCCTTTAAGTGTTTAAAGTGCGAAATTATAGCTTTTCTGGTAGTTTTATACTCGTTGTAGGGCAAATTAAATTCCTTTGCCGTCTGTTTCACAATTTTGGAAATTTTTGTGTAATGTATATGACTGATGTTAGGAAAAATATGATGCTCTACCTGATGGTTCAACCCTCCTGTAAACCAGTTCACAATTCTGTTTTTCGTACCAAAGTTCACCGTTGTGAATAGCTGATGAATGGCCCAAGTATTTTTCATGTTTCCGCTTTCATCGGGCAATGGGGTTTCCGCTTCGTCTACAATATGGGCCAATTGGAACACCACACTTAAAATAACCCCGGCCACATAATGCATGATGAAAAAGCCCAGAAGCACTTTCCACCAGGCAATGTCAATGAAAATAAGTGGTAAAACGATCCATATGGTGATATAAAGGACCTTGGTAATGACCAACGTGCTCCAATTTATTACCGGATTGGGTAGCTTACCATAACTGAGTTTTCGTTTCATGTAGCGGTACATCTGTTGAAAATCTGTGGTAATTGCCCAATTGAAAGTTAACAACCCGTATAAAAAGATAGAGTAGTAATGTTGGAATTTATGGTGCTTTCGCCATTCCGAGTGCCTGGAAAACCTTAAAATACGTCCTGCTTCCATATCCTCATCATGGTCTTGGATGTTGGTGTAGGTGTGGTGAAGTACATTATGCTGTACTTGCCAATTGTAAACGTTTCCTGCAAGAATGTAAATACTACCTCCCATAAGCTTGTTGACCCATTTTTTCTTTGAGTAGGAGCCATGATTACCATCATGCATAACATTCATGCCAACTCCCGCCATGCCTATTCCCATAACTATGGTCAATAATACATTGGCCCAATTGGGAAGCCCCAAAGTGAGAATCAAGAAATATGGCGTGAGGAATAGGGCGAACATGATCACCGTTTTAAGGTGTAATCGCCAGTTTCCGGTTTTCTTTATTTTGTTTTCTTGGAAATAATCATTCACCCGCTTGTTCAATGTCCTAAAAAATTGGGTGGAATCTTTTCGTGAAAATCGAATTGTTTTTTGGTCCATGTAAAGCAATCTTTTGATAAATATAACGTATTTAGAAACCTAAATATTCCTACGAGTTAATTAAAAAGGAATCTTTGCCATGTGAATATACTATTTTTGACGAAATACAAATGTACGCATGGGCAGTGAAATAGTATTCAAATATTTTCCCAATTTATCAGAGGCGCAAAAAAGACAATTTTTGTTGTTGGAAGCGCTGTATAAAGATTGGAACATAAAGATAAATGTGGTGTCAAGAAAGGATATCGATGAACTGTACTTGAGACATGTTTTACACTCATTGGGCATTGCCAAAGTTCAGGAATTTAAAGCTGGAAGTACTGTCTTGGATGTGGGTACGGGGGGCGGTTTTCCTGGGATTCCCTTAGCTATACTTTTTCCTGAAGTTCATTTTACTTTGGTAGATTCGATTGGAAAAAAAATAAAAGTGGTACAGGAAGTGGTGGAAGGTTTGGCATTAACTAATGTTAGGCCCATCAACGAGCGTGTCGAGAATCTGGAGGAAAGGTTTGATTTCATCGTGAGCCGTGCTGTGGCAGTGATGCCGACTTTTGTACATTGGGTAAAGGGGAAAATTAAGAAGGAATCCTTACATGAAAGACGTAATGGGATTTTCTATCTTAAAGGAGGTGATCTTAAAGAAGAACTACAGGGATATAGGGCCGCCCGGATTTTTGAACTAACCGATTATTTTGAAGAAGCATTTTTCGAGACCAAAAAATTGGTGTATTTGCCTCAGAAGTTTAAATAAGCTCTTAATGGCTTATTCATTAACTGCATCTGTTCTCGTGACTTTACGGGTGGAATATGGCTATTTTAAAACACCAATTTTAGTTAACCAGGGTACCAAATAATCCAGTAAATTATAGGGTTTTCCAGTTTTTGTATTAATAAAATCGTGGTTTCCGTATTCCAATACTTGAATTTGAAAGTTGGGATTATTCATCTGTTTCAGCTCGTTTATGGTGGCATCCACCGGAATTACTGGATCTTCGGTACCTAGAATCCACAGAGTTTTGGTCTTTAAGTTTTTTAGGATGCTTCTTGGATCAAATCCCCTGTGCCCATTAAAATGTTGCAGTTTTGAATGTGCGTCGGCTATGGTAAGCTTGTGCACATCCCCATCACCGGTCAATTGGCTAAAGTAATGTTCCTCCCCTGCAGAAACGGCAACCCCCTCTCCTATGATCATAAATTTTATCATATCATTTTTTGATGCAGCCAATGGCATGATCCATCCGGCTTGGCTTCCCCCTAAAAGACCGAGCTTGGCAGCACTAAGTTCTGGCCGGTTTTTTAACCAGGATACACAGGCCAGTACGTCCGAAGCAAGTAGGTTGAACCACTTCTCACTTCCTTCTACACTGAAGAACTGATAATGCCCTTCTGATTTGCCCACACCTCTTTTGTCATAAGCCAAAACGGCCATACCCAGTTTTGTGCCAATTCTTGTATAGTATGTTACGTCTTCATAAGTTGAAGGAGCGGAACCGTGGACCACCACAAGGACACCTCGAATTTTGCTTTTATCTTGGGGAGTGTAATATGCGGCGTTCAATCGAATGTCCCCATTTTGGATTACCATTTCCTCTTTGTTATATCCCTCAAATTTGGTATTTGTTATTTCAATAAGGGGCATGGCACAGACAGGGCAGTCCCCGGGATTTTCATATTGAACGGTATGGCAATCCGAATTACATGGAGGGCAGCGATACTTGGTGGTATGTTGCCCTTGGATAAGACCCAAGTAACCTAGGGTCAAAAATAGATTGAAACATAGATATGGATACCTCACAGTTTTTTGTAAAAAGTACCGTCCTCGGCAAGTGAATATCCCTTAATTTGATTGGATGTGTCCCTTTTGAAAAAGATAGGCTCTTGGTCAATATTTGAAAAGACATCCTCGTATTCATGATAAACCGGATAGGCAATACCATTTATCGTGGCATAAAGATCGCCCTTCGTTTTGTCATACGTCAACTCTATTTGTGAACCGTTTCCGTATTCATAGGTGCCTTCAAAATGCTTTAAAAAGGATGGTGCAACCTTTTCGGTATAGGGGTTGTCCTTGGATAAAATTAGGCCATCGCCCAATCGCCAATTATCATACTCCATGTTGTAGGCGATGCGTTTTGCTGCTTTGAGTCCATGTAGTTTTGCCACCAAATGTAGGGCCCCGTCTATTCCTGCGGATATCCCGGCCGTTGTGATTACATTTCCATTGTCAACAAAACGAACATTCTTGTTTACATTGATTTTGGGATAGGAGTCCTGCAGATCATCCAATGCGCTATGGAAGGTCGTTGCGGTTTTTTCATCCAGTATGCCCGCTTCCGCCAGAATAAAGGCCCCGGTACAAACCGAAAAATAGTATTCAATATGTTCTTGATTTTTGACCCATTCAATGACCTTTGGGTTTTTTACGGTTGGCGAGGTATTACCTCCAAAAAAGGCCAAAATATCCGCCTTCGGGGCGTTATCTATAGTGTAGTCCGGAATAACGTTGAGAATTCCCTGAGACTTTATCGGGCCTTTTTTCGCGGAGACCGTAAAGACTTCAAAGCCCGCATAGGATAACACTTCCATTGGCCCTGCGAAGTCTAGGACTTCAACCCTGTCCTGTAGGTAAAAAGCAATGGTTTTCACATCTTCTTTTTTCATAAGTACCATATTGCAAAACGAACATCTTCCCGGGGCATCATGTTCATCCGTATCACAACTAAGGCCGCAAGGCGGGCAAACATATATAATGGATTCATGGATACCGCTCTGTCCATGGAAAAACAACGTTCCAAAAAACAGAGCGGTGAGTAAAGCAAATCTGTTCATTTTTTGATTTTTGATGTTTTTCAAAGCTACTATGCCCATGCTATTTAGCAAAGGACAAGAATACGCAGCATTGGGACAATTATTCCCGAAGCTGGGAAGGAAGGGATTCGGTATGTTTTTTAAGTAAGGACCGCAATTGATTACTGCTTTGAAGACCGCAGGCCAATGAGACTGCGTTCACTTTTGTACCGTTGGAAAGCAATTGCTGGGCGCGTTCGACACGAAGTTTGGCCAAATAATCCCCTATGGTAATGCCTGTGGTTTTTTTGAATACCCGAGTCAAATTTCTTGGACTCATATAAGAGTTTTCGGCCAGTTCCTCGATCTTTAATTTTTTGTCCAGGTTTTGGGCCAATGTATCCTGTACTTGGTGAATACGATTATCCATATGGTTTCTGTATTGCAGAAAAACACTTAGTTGCGGATCGTTTTCCGTTCTGCGAAGATAAATAACTACTTCCTTGGCAATTTTGGTGGCAAAAACGGGACCGTATATTTCCTCCAAAAGGAACAATGCCAAATCAATACCGGATGAAACGCCGGCACTGGAATACAAATTACCGTCCTTAACGATTAATCGGTCCGATAGCAATTTCGCTAGAGGGAATCGGGTTTTGAAATCCCGGAAATACTTCCAATGGGTGGTGCAGCTCTTTCCCTCAAAAAGCCCGGCAAAAGCCATGAGGTAGGCTCCGGTGTAAACCGAGCAGATTTTTCCCTTGTTTTGGTGTTGTTCTTTTAGCCAACTAAAAAAACGTTGGTTTTTACTTTTAAAATCTTCGGCAAAAAACAAATGGGATTCCAGACCGGGAATAAAAAGCAGGTCATTTGGCCCTAAAGTAAAATTCCAAAAAGGTTCCAAACTACCCAATGCTATGCCAGCACTGGATATTTCCTCGGTACCAGGATTCAGGCTTAGATAATGGGTCTTAAATTGGGCACCATATTCATTGGCCTCATAAAACAAGTGTATTGGTCCGGCTATATCCAGAAGTTGAACTTCCGGGGGGATTAAAAAGTAGGCGTTATAGGTGCGATTGTTCTGCAACTATTTGTTTTCTGAATTGAAAAAGTGGTGTGTTCGCCCTCCAAAAATAAGGGTATTATTGGATAAAAAGCAGAAGTATAATCAAAAGCACTGCAAAAATACATGGCTATATTGACTTTTGGAGTATTGGAAAATTTTATAAAAGATTTCTAATGCGATAAGCAAATAACCCTTGCCGAAGTTCAACAACAGGCTTACAGGCTTAACATCCGATAGTAGAAGTTTTTGTATTTTTTGGCATAGCCCTTTATATAGGTCCAAATACTTTTAAAAATAGAATCGGATTTTGGTCTCTTGATTGTATGGCTGTTTTTTCTTGACAAGTGGCTAGGCATCTAATAGGGTATAAAATTAGATAGATTACTTTTAATTTACAATTAATTAACGTTAAATTTACATATAAATTGTGCACGATTAGGACCGAAGAAGATTTTTGTGGGTGATTCCAGGGAGTAAAGCTCGGTAGGATTTGTTTTAGTGAATGTCAATAAATTTCTCCCGTCCAACTACTGTTTGAACGTTCTTTGCTTCAAGAACTGCATACAAAAAGATGATACCAGAAGAATTATGCGTTGATAGACTTGGAATTAGAGCTCGGGCTCACAGACAAAAAGGGCAGGTCTCCAAATTATAATCTGATTCTCCAAATCATCGAGAGAAATTGGATTTTCCGGAGTGCCACTTAGCATATTCCCATCACAGTCAAAGATAGGAATGTTCTTGTCAATCAAAGGGTTGCAGTCCCAATATACAAATATCACCTGCCCTTTGTATTCGCCTTGGGTTATGTAGCAGTATTTGGTGTCTTCCGTAATGTTGGCCTTCCTCATATCTATTTCCATTCTGAGCCATGACAACTCTTTTGCAGGATTGTCTACTCCACAAGCCGGTCTTATAACATCGTCATCATTCGAACAAGATAGAAGTACAAATAGTGCAAAAAATACGATTGAAGCAGTTTTCATAGAATATCCTTTTTAGCATAGATAGCCCACCAAAAAATGGTTGCGCAAAAAACCTCCAGAAGCCATGCCCCTGGAGGTTGAAAAATGAATTCTTTTTTTTTATGTTATTTACTCCAAGGAGGAGTTACGTTATTGGATCGTGCATAGGCGATCAATTGCCCCTTGTGCTCCCCATTGTGCTCTAGGACAATCAAAAGACCGGAAAGTCGGCTGAATTTACCGAAACCAAAATCAACTTCCTCATTAAGTTTGTCATTTTCCACCATGGTCATCTTCTCAAGGATAAACTCGTTCGATTTTTTTAAGGCTGCCAAAACATTTTCCTTTCCCTTTATTTTTTCAATGTTCATCATATCAACATCCTCTGGAGGGGCAAAACCTAATTTGGAGGCCAAGTAATAGTTGGCTCCGGCAATATGTAAAAGGGATTCTCCCACCGAGCGAATGCCCTCAGCAGGACGCCAGTCATATTGTTCCTCGGAAAAGGCTTCCGCTAGGGATATTACCTGCCCTTGGTTGTAGGTTAGCATTCCTTGGATGGTGCTTTGGACCATGGTATCTTGCGCATACGTTATAGCCATCGTCAGAAACGCAGCAAATACAGTTAATTTTTTCATTTTCTAAGTGTTTAAGTTGTTATAAATTGTTCGCTAGTCATAGTAGATAACTATGTAGCTTACAAGGTATTAAAAACCAAGCACTATTTCCCATAAAATTTAGGAAATACGATATCTGTCCTATCTATCCCAAGAAGGGGTATCTATAATCCTCTGGGGTTACAAAAGTTTCCTTGATCAATCGTGGGGAAACCCATCGCAATAGATTCTGGGCAGAACCGGCCTTATCGTTAGTGCCGGAGGCACGTGCTCCTCCAAATGGCTGTTGGCCTACTACCGCACCTGTTGGTTTGTCGTTGATATAGAAGTTTCCTGCACAGTTTTGAAGGGCATTGGTAGCTTGATCAATGGCATATCGGTCTGTGGCCAAAACGGCCCCGGTCAACGCGTATTCCGAAGTGGAATCTACTAATTCCAAGGTTTTGCTCCAGTCTTTGTCATCATAGACGAATACAGTAACCACCGGACCGAACAATTCCGTTTCCATAGTTGTATAATGCGGATTTGTGGTTACAATAACCGTGGGTTCCACAAAGTAACCTTTGGATTTGTCGTACCCACCTCCAGCAACGATTTCCGCGTCCTTGTCCTTTTTGGCCCCATCAATGTATTTGGCCAATTTATCAAAGGAACCCTCATGGATAACGGCGGTAATAAAGTTGGACATATCCTCTGGAGAACCCGGTGGGTTAAAGGATTCGATATCTTTTTTCACCAGCTCCAATACTTCCCTTGAGGTCGATTTTGGCAAATATACGCGTGAGGCTGCACTACATTTCTGTCCCTGGAATTCGAATGCCCCTCTGGTTATAGCCGTAGCTACTTGCACTGGTTTAGCTGTGGAATGGGCAATAATAAAGTCCTTACCTCCCGTTTCACCAACAATTCTGGGATAGGTTTTGTACGTATGTATATTGTTCCCTATTTTTTTCCATAGTTCTTTGAAGACATGGGTGGAGCCGGTAAAATGGATACCCGCAAAATCGGGGCTTTCCAAAACGGTATCCGTTATCATTACCGGATCACCATAGACCATATTGATGACCCCATCCGGAAGGCCGGCTTCCTTAAAGACATCCATAATTACCTTTGCCGAGAATATTTGATGATCGCTAGGTTTCCAAACTACCACATTTCCCATCATGGCCGCACTCGCAGGCAGGTTCCCGGCAATGGCCGTAAAGTTGAAAGGGGTAACGGCATATACAAAACCTTCCAAGGGACGGTATTCTACTCGGTTCCAGATTCCTTCGGCAGAATCAGGCTGCTCCTCATAAATCTGGGACATATATTCCACATTGAAACTTAGAAAATCTATTAACTCGCAGGCCGCATCTATTTCTGCCTGATGAATGGTCTTGGACTGTGCGATCATGGTGGCAGCGTTCATCTTTGCTCGATAGGGTCCGGCAATGAGTTCCGCAGCTTTTAAAAATATGGCCGCACGCTGTTCCCAGGTCAGATTTGCCCAGGCAGTCCTGGCCTCGAGACAATTTTTGATGGCCTTTTGCACATGCTGTTTTTCAGCCAAATGATATTCGCCAACACTATGCCCATGATTGTGGGGCGGGGACATGGGTTTGGTGTTTCCGGTGTATATTTCTTCGCTCCCAATATATAGTGGAACCTCCACTTTTCCGTTAAAATACGCTCGGTACTGTTTTAATACGTCATTCCTTTCCGGAGTGCCGGGAGCGTAACTTTTTATCGGCTCGTTCAGCGCTGTAGGTACATGAAAAAAACCCTTGCCCATAATGCTATTTTTTAGGTGTTAAAAATCGCAGCAAAGGTACTAAATGGGAATTCGATTAAAAACTAATAAATGCTTAAAAATACGTTTCAATTCAACGCAAAGGGAGCATGAAATTTAAAGGTAGGGATATAGACCCTAAATTTCTCCGTGGAAGTAAAATTCACCATATTGTAATGGCCTTTCATAGCTCCGATCGGGGAGGCCAATAAACAACCCGAATTATAGGTGTGGGATTCGCCGGGCCTTATTACGGGTTTCTTACCGATAACCCCTTCGCCATCCAGAATTTCCAGATCGTTAAGGGCATCATATATCTGCCAATGACGAGAGGTCAATTGAACGGAATCCTTACTTTGGTTCTCTATGGTGATGGTATAACCGAAAGCAAAATGCATTTTGTAGTTTTTGAAGAAAGTACCCTCAAAACTAGTATGTACCGAAATTTTTATGCCCTTGGTTACTTGAGTAATCATAGTTGTCTAATATGTAAAAATGTTTCCCGCTAGGAGAAACACTACACCGAACAACGCTAAAATAAAAAAAATCGCGTTCAGAAAAAGATATTTAACAATAGTTTTAAAGGTGCCTTGTTGATAGAATTTCCGCATGGCCTGCAGCAGATATATGGAAAATATGGTAATAAAAATCCAATTACTGCTAACGTTGAATATAGAATCTATCAAATAGCTAATAATGAGCAATATAAATAACAATGAAGTATTGTGAAAGCTAAAGACAAGATGATCGGTATAAGTATATTTTTTCCTGATGTATACCAACCCAATGAACAGTGTGAACACGGGAAGAAAGAAAAAAACCGCAAACGGTAACTTTGAAATCAAAGAACTGATAAAACTTCCCGGTTGTCGTGAGGCCCTTACAAAACCTGCCGCTGCACCAAAGGACATCTTGTTTTCGAAGGATTCAGGAATTTGATATTTACCCATGGCATCTTTAAGGGTGTACACCCTATCTTTTCGGATTAATGTATTGAAAAATTCTGCCTTGGTATAGAAACGATCGCTAAAATCTAGACTATCTAGGGATGCAAAATGGGCCTGGGGATTTTCCATTATCAATGAATCCCTATAATCTACTACGCGATCCAACTGTTCCGAAATTCCTATTGAATCCAAAACCTTTATTGCTTCTTCCCTATTCTCGTCTTCAACATCTAGCTCTATGCCAAACGGACCTTGAAAATCAATCGGACTATCCTGTTTGTCTACCCCGTATTTATCCAATTCCGAGAAATTTCCACTAAAATTTTGAATCAAAAAATAGATAATGGCAAGGCTTAATAAAAATCGGAATGGATTGGTATAGGACATCCTTTTTCCCTCCACATAATCCCTTGTAATTTTGCCAGGTCTAATCAATAGGGCGGATAGTGTTTTTAGAAGTTTGGAATCATAGGATAGCATATTGGAAAAAAACTCATCAAAGTAATCCTTGATCGTCAATTTTTTAGTGCTATTGGCCTGCGAACAATTTGGGCAATATTTATCACTGAGGTCCAACGGATGTCCACAGTTTAAACATTTGGTTCCTCGATATTTAAGTTGATACCTACCTTTGGAAGTTATGGTCGGCTTGTTCTCCATCATTGGTTTGGAATGAAGGATAAATATACGTTAATTGCTGATATTGCGCGAGTTTGTGGAACCCACGCCAATAATACTGTCGTAGAGATCACCAAAATTGCGATAGTACACCAAAATTAAATAGGTGTTCTCGGTAAAGTGGAAATTGCCGCAGACCGTATTTAAATCGATAATGCCACCTTCCCGTTTTATGACGTATTTATAATTGTAGAAGCCCTGTTTAAATCTAATTTCGGCCTCCATCATTCCATTATCCTCGTTGTAGGTCATTTTGTTCTCCTCCAGCAGGGCGTAATTGTTGTATTTGCCAAAAATATATACTTCATCCAATTCCAAAATTGCATCGTAAGGAAGGCTAAAATGCACATTGGTATATTCAGCTTCACGGGAATTTTCAGTACCCTGAAGGGTGCGAATCACAAAATCTCCGTTAATGTCGGGAAAATAGGTATAGGGTTCGTTAAACCTATAATCATCACTAAATAGATAATGTTGGTATAAATCCCCAATTTCTATTCTCGATATCTGTGCGCTTGGCGCCCTTAAATCGCTGGTGTCAAAGTTGAGAAACTCGTTTCCCCCAAAAAAACTGGTCTCCTGATCGTACTTGTACACAAGTTCGTTGCCTATGGTAAATTGCGGTTTAATGTTGTATAAAGTGGTTGGCCAGTAATAATTCTGTATGATGGCCACCTTTACCTCTTTCTTCGGATTTACCAATTGGAAATTACCGGCATTGATATTGAATTGGGCTACCTGTTTTTCGTTCAAAAAATTAAAGTCGCGAGAACGTTTTATGGTCCCGCCAACCTTTACCAGATCTTTGTAGACCACAAACCTTCTAGAGAATTGAAGCTCATAACTGCTGTTGTAAATCTCTATGAGATAGTTGCCGCTCACTTTTAGGCGCACATTTTCATTGGGTATGGTGAGGCGATAATTGGAATAGGGCTGCAAAGTGGTATAGCTGTTCTCGTAATCTATAATACGCTGGTTGTCCACGCCGCTGAGGTATTGCGATTTTAATAGGTCCGATGGGGTCCAATCGTAATCACAATGAACAATCTTGTAATAGTAATCCTGCTCAATGGCCAGAATGTCATCAAACTCCAAATAGATAGGTTCGCCGATTTGAACTACGGGAAATTGATCTTCCGTAGGTCCTTTAAAAATGATGGACTTTATGTTTGAGGGCGGGTCTATTTCTTCCTGAACCTGTGCGAACAGGGAGGACACAAAAAAAAACAAGAAAATCTGTTTAAGATTTAAATGCATTTATGGACTATTTTTTGGGCAAAGGTAAACAAAAAGCGTGCCTAGGGAATTAACATCGGTGTAATGCCCAAATTTCTAGGCAATTATTATGAAAACTTTCTTTTAAATACTATTTTTGCCCCTAATTTTGCTAACCTAAGCTCTACTATAACATGTCCAAAGACATTCGGATTAAGAAAGGCTTGAACATCAATCTTGTCGGTGCCGCAGAGCAAACTATTTCCAAAGCCGTTTTAAGCAATGTTTACGCAATAAACCTCAACGATTTTCACGGTATTACACCTAAAATGTTGGTAAAGGAGAAGGCCGAAATAAAGGCCGGCGAAGCGCTTTTTTATAATAAAAATAGGGAAGACATGTTTTTTGTTTCCCCAGTAAGCGGAGAGCTAATTGAGATTGAGCGTGGTGCCCGAAGACGCATTTTGACCTTGAGGATACTGGCAGATAAGTCACAACAAAATTTGGAGCACGATGTCCTAGATGTCTCCAGTGCCTCTTCCCAAGAACTAAAGGCCTATCTCCTTAAAGGAGGATGTTGGCCTTTTATAAAGCAGCGTCCCTATGACATCATAGCCGATCCGGATACCGTTCCCAAGGCAATCTTTATTTCGGGATACACATCGGCCCCTTTAGCGGCAGATTATGATTTTGTGCTTCAAGGAAAGGAAAAGGAACTACAAACGGCAATTACAGCCTTGGACAAAATGACTCCGGGGAAAATACATGTTTCGGTTGGCAAATCCTCCAATTCGCCATTGGCGGGACTAAACGGGATTGAATTGCACAAAGTTTCCGGGCCTCATCCTGCAGGGTTGGTCGGAACGCAGATCAATAAATTAGACCCCATAAATAAAGGAGAAATTGTTTGGACGGTTACTCCCCAAGATCTTGTAATCATGGGTGAGTTGCTTTTGACCGGTATTTTTAATCCCGAACGCATCGTTGCCTTGTCTGGCTCCTGTGTTAAGGCCCCGAAGTATTATAAAACCAAAATAGGGGCGGAAATTTCTACTTTTCTATATGCCAGTGGTGTTAACTCCGACGATTTTAGGGTCATTAATGGAGATGTACTTACGGGGACCAAAAGTAATCCTGATGGGTATTTAGGTTCTTACAATAACACGGTAACGGCTATTCCCGAAGGGGATGACTATGAATTTTTTGGCTGGAACAAACCCATTTTTAATAAGGTTTCCGCTACTAGGGCCTTGACATTCTCATGGATGCAGCCTAACAAAAAATATGACCTGAACACCAATACCAATGGAGAACATAGGGCATTTGTGGTAACCGGTATGTATGAAAAGGTTTTTCCCATGGACATTTATCCCCTTCAGTTATTGAAGGCTTGTATGGTAAAGGATCTGGATGAAATGGAGCAATTGGGACTTTACGAGGTGGCTCCGGAGGATTTTTCCTTGACCGAATTTGTCTGCATATCAAAACAGCCCCATCAACAGATTATTCGTGAAGGATTGGATTTATTACATAAAGAAATAGGATAAAATATGAGTGATAATAGACTAACCTTTAAGAAAAGACTACATATCTTAAAGCATAGGTATAGGGGCAAGAAAATGGCACCGGCCTTCAACGCCATCCATACTTTTTTATTCTCACCAGATGAAACAACACATTCCGGATCTCATATCCGAGGTGCCGATGACCTAAAGCGTACCATGAACACGGTTATCATGGCTTTGGTTCCAGTATTGCTTTTCTCTATGTTCAATACGGGATACCAACATTATGCGGCCATCGATGCCGCCAATGGAGTTGCAAGGGAACTGTCCCTATGGGGTAATTTTTTCACTTGGGAAAACCTTTGGATTGGAATAACCCAGGTATTGCCTTTGGTCATAGTATCCTATGGGGTAGGCTTGATCATAGAATTTATTTTTGCCGTCATAAAAGGGCACGAGGTAGAGGAAGGTTACTTGGTAACCGGAATGTTGGTTCCCTTGATCGTTCCTGTGGATACCCCCTTGTGGATGCTGGCTGTGGCCGTTGCTTTTGGGGTAATTATTGGGAAAGAAGTTTTTGGTGGTACAGGCATGAATATTCTTAACCCTGCTCTAACCATTAGAGCCTTTTTGTTTTTTGCCTATCCTACTTGGATGAGTGGAGACAAGGTTTGGGTGCATGAGGCGGTAGAACGTGCTGGAGGACCCGACGCCATTTCCGGGGAGACCATTTTGGGCTTTCTCGCACAGAATAAGGCAGATGAGTATTCCTATACCATATCCGACATGTTTTTTGGATTTATTCCTGGTTCGGTGGGAGAGACTTCTACATTTCTGATATTGCTCGGAGGTCTTTTTCTTATTTTCAGTAAAATAGCAAGTTGGCGTATCATGGTCAGTGCCGTTATCGGTTCCTTGGTTATGGGACTGATTTTTAACGGAGTTGTGGATGCTGGATGGATTACCGAGACCAGTAATTTTTATGGACTGATGAGTTTCGAATTCTGGAAACATTTAATAGTGGGAGGATTGGCTTTTGGTATTGTGTATATGGCTACGGATCCCGTAACCGGATCACAGACCAACCGTGGAAAATGGTTTTATGGATTCCTAATAGGGTTCCTTTCCGTAATGATACGGGTTTTCAATCCTGCCTATCCTGAAGGTGTTTTCTTGGCCATATTGCTGATGAACGTTTTTGCTCCTACCATAGATCATTATGTCATACGGGGCAATGTGGCACGGCGAATGAAACGGTTGAAGAATGCGACTATTTTCCCAAAAGATTCGGATAGTAAAGAAGAGGAACTAAAAGTTGAAACAGTATAATTATGGCCATTAATACCGAAAAAAATACGTATACCGTAATTTTTGCCTGCATCATGGTAGTGGTAGTCGGTTCTATCCTGGCTTTTTTGGCATCATCGCTAAGTGATAAAATAAAGGAGAACGAACGTTTTGAAAAACAGCAGAACATCCTTTATGCCATGGGGGTAAATGAAAACCAAGACGAAGGCAGTGTGAATTTCATACCGACGGATAGGGTAGAGGGGGAGTTCTCCAATTACATAAAGGAGCAATTGGTCATTGAAGGAGACCAAATTACCCAGGATGATGACGCCTACCTTATCGACATGAAAAAACAGCTTTCCGAAATGAAGAATGGGACAACACCAAGGTTGCCCTTGTTGATCGGTGAAAAAGAGGACAAAAAGTTCTATATCATTCCGCTGTATGGTAAAGGTCTTTGGGGCCCTATTTGGGGTTTTGCAGCTTTGGATGATCAAATGGTAGTCCAAGGGGTATATTTTGATCATCAATCTGAAACCCCTGGTCTTGGTGCCAACATTAAACAGCGTTATTTCATGGACGATTTTACCGGGGAATCTATCTTAGATGGCACCCTATACGCTGGCATTGCAGTGGCCAAAGGAAACAACGACCCACTGAATAACACAAAGGACGATAACGAGGTAGATGCCTTGGCCGGTGCTACAATTACGGGTAACGGGGTATCCGCCATGATAAGCCAAAGTGTGAACCTATACAAGGGCTATTTAGAAACTATTAGAGCAAAATAACTATGGCTTTACTTACTAAAAAAGATGCTAGTCTAATATTAGATCCCCTAGCGGACAATAATCCGATTACCATACAGGTCTTAGGTATTTGTTCGGCATTGGCCATTACAGCAGAATTAAAGGCATCCGTGGTCATGGCCATATCTGTAATATTCGTATTGGGAGTGGGTAACGTGGTCATTTCGCTGATGCGGAACGTTATCCCTTCAAAAATCCGAATTATTGTTCAATTGATTGTAGTGGCTACACTTGTAATCATTGTTGATCAAGTGCTAAAAGCCTTTGCCTATGAGTTGAGTAAGACCCTTTCCGTATTTGTAGGGTTGATAATTACCAATTGTATTATTATGGGTCGTTTTGAGGCATTTGCCCTTGGTAACGGTCCCTGGAAATCGTTTTTGGATGGTATTGGCAACGCTTTGGGCTATGGTGTAATTCTTATCATTGTCGGTTTTTTTAGGGAATTATTGGGATCTGGTACATTGTTTGGCTACAAAGTACTGGGCGACCCCGTTAAAATGACCGGACTTTATTCCACGGGATATGAGAACAATGGTTTTATGATAATTCCACCAGCGGCATTAATTGTGGTGGGAATCATCATTTGGGTACAACGATCGCGTAATACGGCCTTGATAGAAGATAATTAGAAGACTAGTTAAAAAAGAAAATTATGTTGGAGCATATTGAGCTGTTTTTTAAATCCATTTTCATAGATAACATGGTTTTTGCCGTGTTCTTGGGAATGTGTTCGTATTTGGCGGTTTCCAAAAAAGTTGCCACAGCTGTAGGTTTGGGAGCTGCGGTTATTTTTGTTTTGGCCGTAACTGTGCCCTTGAACTGGCTTCTAGACCAGTATTTGTTAAGGGATGGCGCTTTGGTTTGGTTGGGCCCGGAATATGCGGATTATAACCTGAGCTTCCTATCCTTTATCCTATTTATTGCCACCATTGCTACCATGGTACAGTTGGTGGAAATCGTAGTAGAAAAATTTTCGCCGTCGCTATATAACTCATTGGGCATCTTTCTTCCTCTGATAGCTGTGAATTGTGCCATTTTAGGAGGATCCCTTTTCATGCAATCTAGGGAAATTGCCACGCTGGGATTGGCCGTGAACTATGGTATAAGCTCCGGTATTGGTTGGTTTCTGGCTATTTTGGCCATAGCCGCGATTCGGGAGAAAATCCGATATTCCAATGTTCCCCCTCCGTTGCGGGGATTGGGCATTACATTTATAATTACTGGATTGATGGGCATTGGTTTCCAAAGTTTTGGAGGCATGTTGACAGGAGGTGACGAGGCCGCTGCCCCGGTGGAGGAGACCACTGTACAAAAAATTGAGAAAGAAGAAAAAGAAATTAAAGAGGAAATCGATGAGAAAGAGATCTCCTATAACGATGCCGTAAAAGAATACAAATGATTTTAGCTACAAGCATAGGAGGAACCATATTAATCACCGTAGTTGCATTTTTGATTCTGTTACTTTTGTTGGTGGCCCTATTATTGTTCACCAAGGAAAAGTTATCTCCGTCTGGTCCGGTGACCATTACCATAAACGGGGAAAAGCAAATAGAAGTTGCCTCTGGCAGCTCTTTGTTGTCCACACTGGGTAATCAAAAAGTGTTTCTACCATCCGCCTGTGGTGGCGGGGGGACCTGTATACAATGTGAGTGCCACGTACTCGCCGGAGGTGGCGAGGCCTTGCCAACGGAGACACCACATTTTTCCAAAAGGGAATTGAACGAGGGGGCTCGCTTGGCCTGTCAAGTAAAGGTGAAGCAAGATATGGAGATTACCATTCCCGAGGAAGTCTTCGGTATTAAGAAATGGGATGCCACAGTCGTACGTAATTACAACGTGGCTTCGTTCATCAAGGAATTTGTTGTTGAAATACCGGATGATATGGGCTATAAGGCAGGGGGCTATATACAGATAGAGATTCCTCCCTGTGAAATAAAATATGCCGATATCGATATTACGGCACATCCGGAGGAACATGAAACACCGGATAAATTTCAGGCCGAGTGGGACAAGTTTAATCTATGGCCTTTGGCAATGAAAAATACCGAAACGGTGGAAAGAGCTTACTCTATGGCTTCTTATCCTGCAGAAGGCAGGGAAATTATGCTGAACGTACGTATTGCAACACCACCTTGGGACCGTTCCAAAAACGGATGGATGGATGTAAATCCCGGTATAGCCTCGTCCTACATATTTGCCCAAAAACCTGGGGACAAGGTGGTTATTTCGGGACCTTATGGCGAGTTTTTTATCAACGAATCGGAATCGGAGATGTTGTATGTCGGTGGGGGTGCCGGTATGGCGCCGATGCGTTCGCACTTGTACCATTTGTTCAAGACCTTGAAAACTAATAGAAAAGTGACCTATTGGTACGGGGGCCGTTCAAAAAGAGAGCTATTCTATATCGATCATTTTAGGCAGTTGGAAAAAGACTTTCCAAACTTTAAGTTCTATATGGCACTTTCGGAACCGCTGGAAGAGGATAATTGGAAGGTGAAGGAAAACTTGGATTCCCCTGGGGATGGTTTTGTAGGTTTTATCCATAATTGCGTTATTGACAACTATTTAAATCATCACGAATCTCCTGAGGATATAGAACTTTATTTTTGTGGCCCACCATTAATGAACAAGGCCGTTCAGAAAATGGGTGAGGATTTTGGTATTCCAGATGAGCATATCCGTTTCGACGATTTTGGAGGATAACGGGTATACAAAATGATTTTATAACCTGATTGGTTCTCTGGACCGGTCAGGTTTTTTTTGATGTAATTTTGAAACATGGGCAAACCATTGACGGAGCAGGAACTTCACAACCTTGCCATGAATATTGTGGGCAAGCAGTTGGAAACCGAGGGCTATGAATTTATGGGGGTCAACAGTAAACCCAAAAAGAATCCCCAATTTGTTTGTCTTAAGGAAAAACAATTACACTTCATCGTTGTACGAAATGTGGATTATCCGAATGACCCCAAAGACTATGATTTGGAATTAGTACATAAGGTAAGGGCACATGCCGAAAAGTTTGAGGCACGTACCTATTATGCCGGTGTTGGGCTTTCCAATGCAAGCGATCAAAAATTACCCGTATTCTTGAATGAAGCTTATATAGTGGATTATGACGGACTTATTGAAATTTACGATGAATAGGATTGGATTACTTTTTCTGTCGACCGTTTTTATACTTTCTTGTTCCCCCGACGCCTCCAAATTAGTACAAAACGGGAATGCTGGAGGTGCTTTAGGGACTTCCTATAGCATTATTTATTTGTCGAATGGGAAACAGGATTTCGAAAAAGAAATCGACTCTGTATTCGCGGTAATCAACAAATCCTTGTCCACGTATCTCCCGGATTCGGATATATCCAAAATCAATCAAGGCGATACTACCGTAGTGGTGGATAAAATGTTCAGGGAAGTATTTGAACTTTCCCAAGAGGTAAATCGTATGACGGATGGCTATTTTGATCCCACGGTTGGAGTTTTGGTCAATGCATGGGGATTTGGTCCAAGCCCGTCCATCAAAATGGATAGTACAGTTGTTGATAGTCTTCTGGCTTTCGTAGGATTGGAAAAGGTAGATTTGACCGAATCCAATCGGGTCAAAAAGGAGAATCCCAATATTTATTTGGATTTCAATGCTATTGCCAAGGGATATGCCATTGATCGATTGGCCGCTTTTTTGGACGAAAAGGAAATTTCCGACTACCTTATTGAAGTAGGTGGGGAACTTGTAGGCAAAGGAGAAAACCGGATAAAGGGAAAACCATGGGTAGTGGGTATAGACGATCCCCAAATTGAAGAAGGAAGGCGCCTTAAAATTCTCATGCAATTAAAGGATAGGGCATTGGCCTCCTCGGGAAACTACCGGAAGTTTCGGATAGATTCCATTACAGGGAAAAAATATGTACATACGATAGATCCCAAATCCGGATTCACAAAAAATGGAAGCACCTTGGGAACTACGGTTTTGGCAAATACCTGTGGAGAAGCGGATGCCTACGCGACTGCTTTTATGGCCATGGATCTCCAGGACGCACTTGCTTTATTGGCCGCACAAAAGGAACTTGATGCCTATATCGTTTATCTGGATGAAGCAGGGGAAGCCCAGGAATTTATGACAGAGGGTTTTAAGGACTTAGTAATGAATCCCAATGGTTAAAGTGTGGAAAACTATTGGTGTTTTCAGTTATGTGGAAGCCCCTTTGTATATTTAGCCTTCATCAATCCATTTGCTTCGGCTGTTTGGCATGTTTTCCTTTACCAATGTAATCCATATTATCATCATTTTTCAGGGGACCTTGCTTGCCATTTATATTTTGGTCTCAAATAACAAAAAAAGCAGGGGAGACCTTCTTTTAGCTACAATAATAGGAACCCTTACCATACAGGTTTTGGGGCTTTTCCTTGCGAATAGGGGCATCTCTAGCGCTTTGTTTCAAAGTGTTAATTGTGCGTATGGCTTTTTGTACGGACCGTTATTGTTTTTTTATATCAGGTGCATCACCCAAAAACGGTTTGTTTTTTCAAAGGTAGACTTCCTTCATTTTTTTCCTTTCCTGGTCATTTGTTTTGGTATTTGGTTTACAAATGGCAAGGTATGTAGTCCAGAAACCTATATCGGATATGTGGTCCATATTCTTTTTTACATTTTTTTATGTTTTATTCAGGTAAAAAAATATAAACAGGTAATGAAGACCAACTATTCACAATTGGAGTCGTTGAACGTAGGATGGCTGCATGGGGTCTTTGTTGTATTTTGCTTGATCGTTCTTACGGATATTGCACAGTTCATCGCATTCTTTTTGGGCTTAAACACCTATTTTTTAGAGAATGCCGTGTTTCTCTTGATGCTTGTAACCATTAATTTGCTTTATTTCTATGGATTTACCTCCTCCAGAAAACCTTTTGGCTACAGTAAGGAAGATTTGTTGTTTACTACGGCCTTAACATTAACATCCCGTAAACGAATCAATACCACGCTTGAAGAAAATAAAAAACTTATAGCGAAGTTGGAAGGTCATATGCTTACCCATGAATCCTTTAAAAACTATGACCTAACGATTGCCACCTTGGCCCAAGAGATCGATATACCCAAAAGAAGACTTTCCGAATTGATCAATGACCATTATGATCAAAATTTTGTAGACTTTATCAATACGTACCGAATCAATAGCGCCAAGGAAAGGTTTATGAGTCCTAAGAGCCAGACTGAAACTATCTTGGAAGTATTGTATGAAGTGGGATTCAATTCAAAATCATCATTCAATACTGCTTTTAAGAAAAAAACCGGAATTACACCTTCGGAGTTTAAATCTAAGTACAAATAACATTTCTACTACTTTTTAAAAGAGTTCGGATTCGCGTTTTCAGACGACTGATGTTTGCAATCGACCTAATTTTGGCAGCAAACTTTAAAAACATCAATTATGAAAACGATCAAAATTTTAGCGCTAATCTGCATTTTTATCTGTAGTTGTAGATCCCAACAAGGCCCAGAAATTACATTTTCCTTTGAAACAGAATCAGATGAAATCACTTCAGTTACCATTTCCAAGTACAATTTTGGTTTGGAGAAAATGGTTGAATGGAAATCCTTGGATAATCTGGTTCCCCAAAAAACCTATCAAACAACGGATAAGTTTTTGGAACCGTCCATCTACGCCTTAAAACTAAACACGGGTAAAGGGATGAGAATAGCAGTTGAGCAAAGCGGTGCCGTCAAAATTAAAATTGAGGATGGGATAAAGCTGGAATCAAAGGTTGCCTCCAATCTGGATTTTGATAAGAGTATTGAAAATCTCAACAACCAATTTTTTGCCGGAATGATTCAGGATTTTGATAAAGCCATGAAAGAAAACGATCAACAAAGAATAGAAGAGCTTGAAAAGGAGAAGGACAAGGTTTTGGTGCAATTTATAAAATCCATGGAGAACCTGGTAAGGAATATGGGGCCATCGGCCAAAGCTTACAATGCCCTAGGCTATTTTGATCTTACCAAAAACAGAGACTTTTTCAAGGAGATGATTGTCAGGTTTGAAGCGGAGTACCCTTCAAGCGGAATGAGCAAGTCGTTAAGAACACGCATAGATAAAGCCGCTCAACTTGCCATAGGGAGCGAAATGGCAAATTTTAAGGCGCTAAATAAAGAAGGGGTTCCGGTAAATCTTTCCGATTATAGGGGAGGCTATGTACTAGTGGATTTTTGGGCATCATGGTGCAGGCCTTGCAGGGTGGAAAACCCGAAACTCCTTGAACTTTATACCAATCATAAGGGAGCAAAGTTTGAAATTATCGGGGTAAGCATAGATTCGGACAGTGACGTATGGGAAAAAGCCATCCAGAAAGATGGAACTGTTTGGAATCAAATCTTGGACAAAGACCAGACCATTTTTAAACAGTATTTGTTATCATCCCTTCCAGCGAATTTTTTGTTAGACCAAGAGGGTAGGATCATCGCGAGAAATATGACCGCTGAAGAACTGAAAACCAAGCTTGAAACCCTTTAATAAGTTATGTTCAAAAAAGATTTCGATTATGGGGAATCATTTTCTTACCAAGGGAATGATTTCCCCTTTGGCCAAGCGATATCTTTCTATTTCCTTATCGGATAGGGATGCTGTGTAATCTATTTCGTCTACAGTAAATCCTACACTGCGCAATTTATCAAAGTAATCCCTGCCATAAATACGGACATGATCGTACTGCCCGAAGATTTCTGCGCGCTTTCTTCTATCGGTAATGGAATCATCCTCAAAGGTCTTTTCCCTTCTTAGGTCTTGGGGAATCTGAAATATGCCCCATCCATTTGGTTTTAGCACTCTATACAATTCTTGCATGGCTTTGGTATCATCAGGGATATGTTCCAAAACATGATTGCAAAGAATAACATCGAACGAATTGTCTTTAAAAGGTAAGTTACAAATATCAGCCTTTACGTCTGCCAGAGGGGAGTCCAAGTCCGTGGTAACGTAATTCAAGTTTTTCAGTTTTTGAAAGCGTTTGTGAAACGCCTGCTCCGGGGCAAAATGCAATAGGCTATATTTCTTGGAAAAGAAGTCCGTTTTATTTTGTAGAAACAACCATAACAATCGATGACGTTCCAAGGATAGTGTGGATGGCGATAAAACATTCTCCCTAGGATTTTCGTAGCCATAGGGAAGAAATGTCCGAAAGGACCTTTGGTCTATGGGATCAACATAGGAACTGCCTTTCATGAAAAAGGCAAGTACAGGCCTGACCCAATAACTCAATTTTATCAGAAGGGGTCTGGGTATGGCGTTAAGAATGTATTTGAAAAATTTTGACACGAATTACGCGAATTGTCATTAATCTTTAAAGAGCTACACTGTACACGGCTTCACTAAACCCTTTACCTAATTCGTTATGGACATCCATACAAAGACCAATTATACAATAGGATTCGTCTTTGTAAATGATGTCGGACATAACAAAAATTCGAGAGATTAGTGAAATTCGTGTCTTCGAAATTCTGCCTCTTCATCACTTTGTATCCCCAGGGCATCGTAGATGTATTGATATGTAGACAATAGTTCCGGTTTGCCGTTCACCAAGGCAACGTTATGCTCAAAGTGCGCACTGGGTTTCCCATCGGCGGTCAAAATGGTCCATCCATCGCTTAGTTGTTTTATCCGTCGTGTACCCATGTTGATCATTGGCTCTATGGCAACCACCATCCCCTCAACAAATTTTTTCCCACGCCCCCGTTTTCCGTAATTGGGCATTTCCGGACTTTCGTGTAGCTTCTTGCCCAAACCATGGCCGACTAGTTCGCGCACTACACCATAGCCGTGGCTTTCACAATAGTTTTGGATGGCAAAACCTACATCCCCAACCCTGTTTCCCATCCTGAACTCGCGAATACCAATATAAAGGGATTCCTTAGTGACCTGCAACAATTTTTTGGTTGCTACCGCAACCTCCCCAACTTCAAAGGTATAGGCATGATCTCCATAAAACTCATTTTTAAGAGCACCGCAGTCTACTGAAATGATATCTCCATCCTGCAAGGGCTCATTATTAGGGATACCATGGACGACCTGCGCATTGGGGCTCATGTTTAAGGTGTTGGGAAAGTCGTACATACCCAAAAAGCCAGGTTTAGCACCATGGTCTCGAATAAATTCCTCGGCAAGCTTATCCAAGTATAATGAGGTGACTCCGGGTTTTATTTCCCCGGCCAACATACCCAACGTTTTGGAAACGATCAATGCACTCTCGCGCATTAATTCTATTTCTTCCGATGTTTTTATTTTTACCATAGTCCGCAAAGGTAAACAAATGCAATAAGTTCTTTAAACTAAAGGCTTTTGGGTCATCAATTGAGGTTGGGGAATGCCCATTAGTTTGAGTATGGTCGGGGCTATATCGCCTAGGACACCATCTTTTACTTCCTTAATATCTTCATCAACTATAATTAAGGGCACAGGATTTGTAGTGTGGGCGGTATTGGGACTGCCGTCAGGATTGATCATAGTATCACAATTGCCGTGGTCTGCAATGACTATGGTAGAATATCCATTCTCTAGTCCGGCCGTAATTACAGATTCCGCGCACTGATCTACGGTCTCGCAAGCTTTTATGGCCGCATTCATATCCCCGGTATGACCTACCATATCCGGATTGGCAAAGTTTAGACATACAAAACCTGCTTCCTTCTTTTCCAATTCAGGAATAATGGCATCCCGTATTTCGTAGGCACTCATTTCTGGTTTTAAGTCGTATGTGGCCACTTTCGGTGAAGGACACAGAATCCGTTGTTCCCCTTCGAAAGGAACTTCCTGGCCACCGTTGAAGAAAAAGGTCACATGCGGGTATTTTTCCGTTTCGGCAATACGTATTTGTTTTTTTCCGGCCAGAGCCAGAGTCTCTCCCAGAGTTTCTTTAATGTTATCCTTGTCATACACCACCTTGATACCATTAAAGGAATCGTCATAGTTGGTTAAGGTGACATAGTACAAGTCTAATTTATGCATTTGATGTTCGGGCATATCCTGTTGACTTAACACCTGGGTAAGTTCCCTCCCGCGGTCCGTCCTGAAATTGAAGAAAACCACCACGTCATCCTCCTCGATTTTGGTCAGGGGCTCATTGGTATTATCCACCATAACAATCGGCTTTAAGAACTCGTCGGTTATACCGTCATCATAACTTTTTTGGACGGTTTCCGATACTTGGGACGACTTTTCCCCTTTGGCCTGGACCATTAAATCATAGGCCTGTTTAACACGATCCCATCTTTTATCACGGTCCATGGCAAAATACCTGCCGATTACAGAGGCCAACGAGGCATTTTTATCCGAACAGAAATCCACAAGATCCTGTAAAAACCCTTTACCACTTCTGGGATCAACATCCCTTCCATCGGTAAAGGCGTGAACATACATATTTTGCACGTTGTAACTCTCCCCAGCATTGATCAAACCTTTTAAATGGGATATATGGCTATGTACTCCTCCATCACTTACCAACCCTAAAAAGTGTACGGCCTTATGGTTTGCATTCGCATAGGCAAAAGCCTCTTGTAACACCTTTTCTTCCTTAAGCTTATCCTCCTTTACAGCCAAATTGATCTTGGCGAGATCCTGATATACAATTCTTCCTGCACCTAAATTCATGTGCCCTACCTCACTATTACCCATTTGGCCTTCGGGAAGTCCAACGTTCATGCCATCCGTAAGAAGATTGGCACTGGGATATTTTTTATAAAGACTATCAATAAATGGCGTATTTGCATTATCTATGGCAGAGACTTTAGGATCTGGGGATTTTCCCCAACCATCCAAAATCATTAATATCACTTTTTTGTTCATCTCTCAATTTTTATAAAGTTTCAAAAGTAGTATGATCTGGTACGAATTGCCAATAATACGACCTTCTTTTTTGCCTATATGAAGTAGCAAGAAACGGATTGTGGGACGTGGCCAATTCGGTTACTTTTGAAACATGGAAAAAACATATCACGGACATATCATAGAAAGAGCAATCCACTATATCGTAGAAAATTATCGGTCTCAGCCTAGTTTGGAGGAGGTTTCCAAACATGTTCATTTAAGCAAATACCATTTTCAACGCTTATTTCATGAATGGGCTGGCGTTACGCCAAAGCAATTTTTGCAGTATATAACAGTGGAACATGCTAAAAAATGCTTGTACGAAGGACAATCCACCCTGGCTACCGCTTACGAAGTGGGACTTTCGGGAAATGGTCGTTTGCACGACATGTTCATTAAAATAGAATCTTGCACCCCGGGCGAGTTTCAGAAAAGAGGAGAAGGACTGGTTTTGAAATATCAGGTAATCGATTCTCCTTTTGGTAAATTAGTCATTGCAGAATCCGATTTGGGGATAACCCAAATGGAATTTTTAATGGAAAATACTTCACCTATTGAACTTTTGGAGTCCATATTTCCAGAAGCCTGTTTTCGCCAGGAATTGGGAACTTACGGCCAGATGGTGAAGGATTACTTTACTAGTTGGAAAATTCCTGAAAAACAAATCGTATTAGATCTTAGGGGCACGCCGTTCCAGGTTAGTGTTTGGAAAGCTCTACTTTCCGTTCCCTCTGCCCAATTTGTAGCTTACGGAGATATTGCAAAAGCCATAAATAAACCCAATGCGGTACGTGCCGTAGGAACTGCCATAGGAAAGAATCCTATTGCTTATTTAATACCCTGCCATAGGGTAATCAGGGAAACGGGCGAAATGGGCGGATATGGTTGGGGCAAGGACAAGAAATACTTGATCAATGGTTTTGAAAATGTACAATTGCGCAACAAACGGATTGCATAAATTGTGCCCAATGTGGAGCTTTGTATATATAAGGCAGTGAACCCTAAGAAAATAAACGAATTTATTGAATGTGAAAAAATCCATAAAGGTTTTTTTGGATTTGTTAAAGTTTAATTAATTAACTGTTAATTACGTAACAAAAGGACATAAGAGCAGTCTATCTTTGTATAATCAAAATTTATTTCATCAATTAAATGTATTCATCATGAAAAAAACAATTCTAACCCTTGCCTCTGCATTATTGCTAGTAGGCGCAACCGCGAATGCCAAATCAGAAACCCATCAAACAAATCTAGCCACCCCTAATGTAGTGGCAAAGGTTGAAGTCAGTGCCTTTTGCAAAGCTATCATGCAAGGGGATATTGATACCGTTAAGCGATTGATAGAGCTTGGCGAGGACGTAAACAAAAAATCTTTGGGAATGACCCCGGCCATATTTGCGGCCCGTTACAATAAAGCGGAGATTCTTGAATTACTTATTGCAAATGGAGCTAACCTTAGGTTAAAAAGTGACAAAGGTTATACAGCTAAAAAATATGCACAACTTTCAAAGGCAACTGATGCCTTGGCCGTTATTGAGGCAGCCATGGGAAGCTAAGATAATTCATCAATCAAAAGAAAAAACCCTTCGGCCGACAGGCCGAAGGGTTTTTTAATTCCCATTATTTACTTCAAATAGTGTTCACGTAAAAGAGTAAATAATTCCGGTTTTAAAATTCAAATCCATTTAAGGCTCTGTGCATAAAAGCATATACCGCCATAAGGATCATAAGGGCACAGAAAACGGAATATACCTTAAGAAGTACCACCACTATTTCGGGCTTGCAATTCTCAAAAGCTTCCGTGTAAAGGTTCTTAAAATGTGTAAGTGTTCCCATATAGTTTCATTTAAATGCTGAAACAAATCCAGCACAAGTTATTAAATTAAAGCTATAAGGGGTTAAATCTGAGGCAGGAAAGATTTGTGAAACAAATATAACAAAACGGGTGTAAAAACCTAGGCTTGCGGGTTGAATTAACCTTTTTAAGGTTGAAGTACCATTATTCTCGTCCTTCGTACTTCTGGATGGCCTCCTTTATCTTTTGAATCCTATTCTCCGGATCTGGATGGGTACTTTGAAATTCCGGTGTTCGATTAGGTCCGGCCGCGTCTCTTAGGATTTCCATTACCTTGATCATCTCCCTAGGCTCATACCCGGACCGAATCATGAATAATACGCCCAATTCGTCACTTTCCAATTCATCGCCCCTTCCATTTTTTAAAAGGGTGTTTTGGCCAATACTGCCCACGATTCCCCCGGCATCCGCTCCAACTGATGCTCCCATGGAAACAGTCCGCCAGAAGCTACTTTCCGCGATTCGTTCCGCTGAGTGCCTACCGATTACATGGCCTATCTCATGCCCAAGAACACCGGCTAATTGAGCTTCGTTCAATTTTGAGAAAAGGGCATAGGTAATGAATATCTGTCCCCCGGGCAGGGCAAAGGCATTTATGGTACGGTCATCGGCTAAGAGATGAAAATCATATTTGTAGGGTGTCTCCCGCGCTATGCTATTGTTTATGAGTTTGGTGCCAATGGCATCTACAAAGGACTGTAGGCGTTCATCAGGATAAAGGCCTCCGTGCTGTTGCGCCATTTCGGGAGCACTTTGCAGCCCAATGGCAATTTCTTGCTCAGCGGTCATATCAATGGTCTGCACCCTTCCTGTATACGGATTTTCTTCTTTGTTGTTACAGCGTTGGATAAAGGCAAAGGCTACAATGGCCAAACCAATGAAAATACGAATTTTCCAACTTCCCCTTCTCATAATATTAGTGTCCTATCGTAAATTCAAGATACCAAAAAACTTATAAAAGAGTTGGATTAATATCCAAAATATTATCCTGGATGTAATTTTTGAGAAATCCATTGGTGAAATGCTCGCTTCCTATAAAATCTTCTTCTTGAAGTAATTTTAAAATATTCTTTCTTCGGAATTCGGTCAACATAGGGATGGATATGGGGGCGTAGCTGTAATGCCAGGGTTCATACTTAAAACCTCTTCTCCCAGGATTGTCAGTGTAGACCAAATAAAAATCATAGTCATTGGAGTTTTCGTCCATCCATTTTTTCAAATCTACAAAGGGACCGTTGTTTTCAAACTTGGAAGGATCCAGTACATCCCCCTCCACCTTACGGTAACCATCTGTGATGTCAATATCGGTACCCCAATGATGTCTGCTCGTCCCTGGAATGGTAGAGTATTCGATAATCTTGTCAATGGCCTCCAATGGTTCCATACCATCATCTTCTGTATATCTTAGAAACTTACGCTCCCAAATACCTTCTTGGCGGTAAAAATCACGATAACTAGATACAATTTTTAGGTCTATCCCATCGTTATAGGCGGCCTTTTTCATCTCTACAAAGGCATCATGTGCCTTCTTCCTTAGATTGATACCCTTCCCGTAAAGTTGAATATCCACTTTGCCCATGAGTTCTAAAATGGAATATTCAAATTCTTTGCTTAAGCCCAAATTGGGCATTAATGAAAGGGCCAAACCGGAAAGGCCACTTTTTTTAATAAAAGATCTTCGCTCCATGGTTAATTTAACTTTTTGAACATTACATAGTGTGCGCCTATTTTTGGAATTTCAAAAACATCGCCAACGGTATTATATCCCAGCTTTTTGTAAAAAGCTATGGCACTAATTCTCGCGTTCATCCAAATACAGCGTATCGATTTCCGCAAAAGCTGTGTTTCCGCAAAGGTAAGGAGTATTTTTCCAAAACCCTTTTTATGGTACTCTTGTACTACTGCCATACCACGAAGTTGGTAGGCATTTTGGAAATCATAATCCGTATGATCTTGTTTTAAAAAGGTAGCTACGGCAATCAATTGGTTCTGATAAAATCCCCCAATATGGATGGTAGTCTTTATTTCGTCCCCTACAAATTTACATTCCTCCAACGGCCTTCCTTTTCTAAGTTCCGAATGTCTGACCGGATAGGTATCCTCTGCTTTAATTTCTTCGACTTTAAAACCGTGCATTGTAAAACCTATTCATTTGGGACTTCCTCTTAACTACCTCTAAAATTAACCAATTAATCCCTTTATTTGTTAGGAAATGAATTTTTGGATTTCAAAAAACAGAGAGATTTTAAATCTGCTTTTATCTCTTGGTGGAAGAAACGTACAAATACCCTTGGTGTTTTTGTCGTAGGTCGTTCATAGTAATGATATAGAAATATACTCCCGAAGCCAGTCCTGCATTTTTGTTTACTATGGCCCCTTGATTGGATAATCCATTAAACTCGTTGTTATAGTTGGTTTTTGAATAGACCAGCACCCCGTAACGGTCAAAAATTTGCATGGTATTATTGGGAGAATTTTCAATCCCTTCGAGGACAAGAAAATCGTTTTTGCCATCCCCGTTAGGTGTAAGAAAATAGTTATCCAGTTCTATTGTTTGAAAAGTTTCCGTAAGATCATCGTTTCCTCCAATCGTAATTATTTCATAATCATTGGGAATAAATTCCTCTGAGGTTACGGATCCCGAGGCCATACTTCCCTCTACTCTTGTATTTCCAAGATTTACCCATTGGTTTTCCGTCTTGCTCCATCCCACCACTTTTATATCGCTGATGAATTCCCCCAAAGCATTAATATTGCTATGGGCATCCCAGGTAAGGGTTACCCGTGAAGGCATGGCACTTTCCAACTTCCAAAATTCCCGTTGGCTGATCGAAACATAGGATGTGGCTTTTTGTGTAGTGCTAAAGCCCTTGCCCAAGGATTGGGAGGTATTGGGGTCTTCTTTAAAATAGGCGCATTTTACCAAGGCGTTCGTGGCTACTGATTCTATTTGCAGTGTACGCAACCTATTGTCATCACCCACCGGAAAAACAAAGCTATCCGTATTTGTTGCCGCCGCATAGCCATCTATCATGGAAACATCGTTTTCTCCGACGTAAAAGGCATTGTCTAAAAAGTTCAGAAAAAAATCGGTGTCATTTTTTGGGGTAATAATGTGGCCCGAAACAAAATTTACATTATTGGAAATGTAAATGGGAACATTTAAAAGTAATCCGTTATCCACTGCGATTTCGGTATCGAAAAAAACCGGGGTCCGGTTCCCAGAAACATCCAGGCTCTCATTTTCTGCATAAAAACCGACGAGACCAAAGTCTTGATTCAAATCCCCATCATTAATAAGATTTAAGTGAAATCCGACCGATGTACCGTCATGCAATTGAAGGGCGCCATAATTGTGTACGGCATCCTGGGCATACAGACCAATGCAAAAACAAAAGGAAACTATAAATGCCTTTATCCTCATAGTGTTATCGCAGTTTATTGATCATAAAACTAGATTCGTCGGCACCACTAAAATTCACGGTACCGGAATTGGCTTCCCTATATGTGATAATGGAGACCACATCATTAGTGTTTAATTGCAGAATTTCGTTTAGGTGAATACTCGAATGGTCATGGCCGCTGGCCCATCGGATATATCCCGAAGCGGCTATCGCCCCAACCGGCGTTCCGTTTACGGCAATGCGTGCATTGACGTTGGTTCTTTGTCTATTGTTTCCAGAATTAATGCCGACCAAAGATAAATTTGCTCGAATATCATATCTGCCCGATTCCTTTATAACTAACGTATTTCCGCTTACCTCGTATAAATCGGTTCCGTCATCGGCATAATCCTGCGTTCCAAATATTGGAGCTATTGTGTTGTTTACATTTAAATTGGTACTTGTATTGGAGTTGGTCCAACGGCCTCCAAAATTGATTTTAGATCTTTGTAGAACCCCTGATGCATTTACGGCCAAAATATCATCTGTATTTGTGGCTGCTCCCAAGGTTCGTATTCTCGCAGTACCATTTACATCAAGCTGCTCGGAAGGGGTGTTGGTATTGATTCCCACTTGGCCTCCGTTTTCCAGAAAAAGGCGGTAGTCCGCAACGTTCGACTCCACAAAGTTCAGCCCGTTTCCCAAAAGATTCCAATGCCACCTGGCCGTACCCGTATTGTCTTGAAAGGCGAGTACATCAACCCCATTGGCACGTATCACCAAAGGATGGTCATTAAATGAAGGGGCCTGATTGACCAAAACTTGGCCTTTGTTCTGAACCAATCTCAGCTTTTCTACGTTGTTGGAGCGCAGGACAAAGTCTTGCGTATCGGTCGTCCCAATAAAGTCAGTAGTGGCCAATGTTCCCGAATTACCGCTCATATTCCAGGAACCTGAAGTATTGCTTATACTTTCCCAAGTACTACCATTGTATTGGAACACACTTTGTTCCGTTGTGTTATATAGTAATGAGCCGGTAACAGGGTTTGAAACCGTATTCATTTCGCTGGTCGTGGCGTTGGTAAGCCCCATCAACAAGGTACCATCGATTTGGGCATTGGATATATTCCAATACGACCATACAACTAATATGACATAAAGTTTTCTCATGTATACGCTTATAAATCCAATACGGTGAACATAAACTCTGAGTTGAAACGACTTCTGTCGGTTCCACCATTATCATTGTCGCCAACAATCACTTCAAAACTCGTTGACGTTTGATTGGAGTAAGAGATGCCGGGATCATCATTACCAGCACCACCTCTTCCTGGCTGGGTCAGTTGTATGATGTAGTTAGCATCCGATACCATTCCTGTTGGCAACGTGACACGATAACGACCCGTACTTAGTCTTGTCGAGGTTACGCCTGTGGTAGCTCTTACAACGCTTCCGTTAGAACCAATTTTTCCAAATGCTTTGATGGGACTTTCATAAAAGGCTCCGCCATTGGCACCGGCCGAAATGCTATTATTGGTTTCAGCTCCTACAGTATTAATAGCTCCCACCTCTGTATCAACATAAGTTTTTACGGCCTGTTCGGTTGGGAAGTCCACATCCGAATTACCTGAAAGTGTTCCGTCGGTCGATTTGTTGGCACTATTTTCTTTAAGGGCGATGTCCGTTGCATTGGTAGCGATTCCCGAAATGTCCTGATCGCCGGTATTGGTCCCCGAGGTATTGGCTATGATAGTGGCCTGAGCGGGGGTTATCCCGGTCTTGGCCGTATTGAGCGCTATTGCCGCATCCTGGGTGGCCTGCCCGTTCTGTAGGTCCGTGATGTCCGTTGCATTGGTAGCGATTCCAGAAATGTCCTGATCGCCGGTATTGGTCCCTGAGGTATTGGCTATGATGGTCGCCTGAGCAGGGGTGATCCCGGTCTTGGCCGTATTGAGCGCTATTGCCGCGTCCTGGGTGGCCTGTCCGTTCTGCAAGTCGGTTATATCGGAAACGTTAGTGGCGATGTTGGTGGCGTTTACCGCGATTCCGGAAATGTCCTGATCGCCGGTATTGGTCCCCGAGGTATTGGCTATGATAGTGGCCTGAGCGGGGGTTATCCCGGTCTTGGCCGTATTGAGCGCTATGGCCGCATCCTGGGTGGCCTGCCCGTTCTGTAGGTCCGTGATGTCCGTTGCATTGGTAGCGATTCCCGAAATGTCCTGATCTCCTGTATTGGTCCCGGAGGTGTTGGCGATGACGGTTGCCTGCGCCGGGGTGATCCCGGTCTTGGCCGTATTGAGCGCGATTGCCGCGTCCTGGGTGGCCTGTCCGTTCTGCAAGTCGGTTATATCGGAAACGTTAGTGGCGATGTTGGTGGCGTTTACCGCGATTCCGGAAATGTCCTGATCGCCGGTATTGGTCCCCGAGGTATTGGCTATGATAGTGGCCTGAGCGGGGGTTATCCCGGTCTTGGCCGTATTGAGCGCTATGGCCGCATCCTGGGTGGCCTGCCCGTTCTGTAGGTCTGTGATGTCGGAAACGTTCGTGGCGATGTCCGTTGAATTGGTAGCGATTCCCGAAATGTCCTGATCTCCGGTATTGGTCCCCGAGGTATTGGCTATGATAGTGGCCTGAGCGGGGGTGATCCCGGTCTTGGCGGTGTTAAGTGCGATTGCCGCGTCCTGTGTTGCCTGTCCGTTCTGCAGGTCGGTGATGTCGGTGGCATTGGTGCCGATATCGGAAACGTTTGTTGCGATATCCGTTGCATTGGTAGCGATTCCCGAAATGTCCTGGTCCCCGGTATTGGTCCCTGAGGTGTTGGCTATGACGGTTGCCTGAGCCGGGGTGATCCCGATCTTGGCGGTGTTAAGTGCGATTGCCGCGTCCTGTGTTGCCTGTCCGTTCTGCAGGTCGGTGATGTCGGTGGCGTTCGTGGCGATGTTAGTGGCATTTACAGCTATTCCGGAAATGTCCTGATCTCCTGTATTGGTCCCTGAGGTGTTGGCTATGACGGTTGCCTGAGCCGGGGTGATCCCGGTCTTGGCGGTGTTAAGTGCGATTGCCGCGTCCTGGGTGGCCTGTCCGTTCTGTAGGTCTGTGATGTCGGAAACGTTCGTGGCGATGTCCGTTGCATTAGTAGCGATTCCCGAAATGTCCTGGTCCCCGGTATTGGTCCCTGAGGTGTTGGCTATGACGGTTGCCTGTGCCGGGGTGATCCCGGTCTTGGCGGTGTTGAGCGCTATGGCCGCATCCTGGGTGGCCTGTCCGTTCTGCAGGTCGGTGATGTCGGTGGCGTTTACCGCGATTCCCGAAATGTCCTGGTCCCCGGTATTGGTCCCTGTGGTATTGGCGATGACGGTGGCCTGAGCGGGGGTGATCCCGGTCTTGGCCGTATTGAGCGCTATGGCTGCGTCCTGGGTGGCCTGTCCGTTCTGTAGGTCTGTGATGTCGGAAACGTTCGTGGCGATGTCCGTTGCATTAGTAGCGATTCCCGAAATGTCCTGGTCCCCGGTATTGGTCCCTGTGGTATTGGCGATGACGGTGGCCTGAGCGGGGGTGATCCCGGTCTTGGCCGTATTGAGCGCTATGGCTGCGTCCTGGGTGGCCTGTCCGTTCTGTAGGTCTGTGATGTCGGAAACGTTCGTGGCGATGTCCGTTGCATTAGTAGCGATTCCCGAAATGTCCTGATCTCCGGTATTGGTCCCCGAGGTATTGGCTATGATAGTGGCCTGAGCGGGGGTTATCCCGGTCTTGGCGGTATTGAGCGCTATGGCCGCGTCCTGGGTTGCCTGTCCGTTCTGCAGGTCTGTGATGTCGGAAACGTTCGTGGCGATGTCCGTTGAATTGGTAGCGATTCCCGAAATATCCTGATCTCCGGTATTGGTCCCCGAGGTATTGGCGATGACGGTTGCCTGCGCCGGGGTGATCCCGGTCTTGGCGGTGTTGAGCGCTATTGCCGCGTCCTGGGTGGCCTGCCCGTTCTGCAGGTCGGTGATGTCGGAAACGTTCGTGGCGATGTCCGTTGCATTGGTAGCGATTCCCGAAATGTCCTGATCTCCTGTATTGGTCCCCGAGGTGTTCGCTATGACGGTTGCCTGCGCAGGGGTGATCCCGGTCTTGGCCGTATTGAGCGCTATGGCCGCGTCCTGGGTTGCCTGTCCGTTCTGTAGGTCGGTGATATCGGAGACGTTCGTGGCGATGTCCGTTGCGTTTACCGCGATTCCGGAAATGTCCTGGTCCCCGGTATTGGTCCCTGTGGTATTGGCGATGACGGTGGCCTGTGCAGGGGTGATCCCGGTCTTGGCGGTGTTGAGCGCTATGGCCGCGTCCTGAGTGGCCTGCCCGTTCTGTAGGTCGGTGATGTCAGTGGCGTTTACCGCTATTCCGGAAATGTCCTGATCGCCGGTATTGGTCCCCGAGGTATTGGCTATGACGGTCGCCTGTGCAGGGGTGATCCCGGTCTTGGCGGTGTTGAGCGCGATGGCCGCATCCTGGGTGGCCTGCCCGTTCTGTAGGTCCGTGATGTCCGTTGCATTGGTAGCGATTCCAGAAATGTCCTGATCGCCGGTATTGGTCCCCGAGGTATTGGCTATGATAGTGGCCTGTGCGGGGGTGATCCCGGTCTTGGCCGTATTGAGCGCGATTGCCGCGTCCTGGGTGGCCTGTCCGTTCTGTAGGTCGGTGATATCGGTGGCGTTTACCGCGATTCCGGAAATGTCCTGATCCCCGGTATTGGTCCCCGAGGTGTTGGCTATGACGGTCGCCTGTGCGGGGGTGATCCCGGTCTTGGCGGTGTTAAGTGCGATTGCCGCGTCCTGTGTGGCCTGTCCGTTCTGTAGGTCGGTGATGTCCGTTGCATTGGTGCCGATATCGGAAACGTTTGTTGCGATATCCGTTGCATTGGTAGCGATTCCGGAAATGTCCTGATCGCCGGTATTGGTCCCTGAGGTGTTGGCTATGACGGTTGCCTGAGCAGGGGTGATCCCGGTCTTGGCGGTGTTAAGTGCGATTGCCGCGTCCTGGGTGGCCTGTCCGTTCTGTAGGTCGGTGATATCGGTGGCGTTTACCGCGATTCCGGAAATGTCCTGGTCCCCGGTATTGGTCCCTGAGGTATTGGAGATGACGGTTGCCTGAGCGGGGGTGATCCCGGTCTTGGCGGTGTTGAGCGCTATGGCCGCGTCCTGGGTTGCCTGCCCGTTCTGCAGGTCGGTGATATCGGAAACGTTGGTTGCGATGTCCGTTGCGTTTACCGCGATTCCGGAAATGTCCTGATCTCCTGTATTGGTCCCTGAGGTGTTGGCTATGACGGTTGCCTGTGCCGGGGTGATCCCGGTCTTGGCGGTGTTGAGCGCGATTGCCGCGTCCTGGGTGGCCTGTCCGTTCTGTAGGTCGGTGATGTCGGTGGCATTTACAGCTATTCCGGAAATGTCCTGATCTCCTGTATTGGTCCCTGAGGTGTTGGCTATGACGGTTGCCTGTGCCGGGGTGATCCCGGTCTTGGCGGTGTTAAGTGCGATTGCCGCGTCCTGGGTGGCCTGCCCGTTCTGTAGGTCGGTGATGTCGGTGGCGTTTACCGCGATTCCGGAAATGTCCTGGTCCCCGGTATTGGTCCCTGAGGTATTGGAGATGACGGTTGCCTGAGCGGGGGTGATCCCGGTCTTGGCGGTGTTGAGCGCTATGGCCGCGTCCTGCGTTGCCTGCCCGTTCTGCAGGTCGGTGATGTCGGTGGCATTGGTGCCGATATCGGAAACGTTTGTTGCGATATCCGTTGCATTGGTAGCGATTCCGGAAATGTCCTGATCGCCGGTATTGGTCCCTGAGGTGTTGGCTATGACGGTTGCCTGTGCCGGGGTGATCCCGGTCTTGGCCGTGTTGAGCGCTATGGCCGCGTCCTGGGTTGCCTGTCCGTTCTGTAGGTCGGTGATGTCGGAGACGTTGGTTGCGATATCCGTTGCATTGGTAGCGATTCCCGAAATGTCCTGGTCCCCCGTATTGGTCCCTGAGGTATTGGCTATGACGGTTGCCTGAGCGGGGGTGATCCCGGTCTTGGCCGTGTTGAGCGCTATGGCCGCGTCCTGAGTAGCCTGCCCGTTCTGCAGGTCGGTGATATCGGAAACGTTTGTTGCGATATCCGTTGCATTGGTAGCGATTCCCGAAATGTCCTGATCGCCGGTATTGGTCCCTGAGGTGTTGGCTATGACGGTTGCCTGTGCCGGGGTGATCCCGGTCTTGGCGGTGTTGAGCGCTATGGCCGCATCCTGGGTGGCCTGTCCGTTCTGCAGGTCGGTGATGTCGGTGGCATTGGTGCCGATATCGGAAACGTTGGTTGCGATGTTAGTGGCGTTTACCGCTATTCCCGAAATGTCCTGATCTCCGGTATTGGTCCCGGAGGTGTTGGCGATGACGGTTGCCTGTGCGGGGGTGATCCCGGTCTTGGCCGTGTTGAGCGCTATGGCCGCGTTCTGGGTTACCTGTCCGTTCTGCAGGTCGGTGATGTCGGAAACGTTCGTGGCGATGTTAGTTGCGTTTACCGCGATTCCGGAAATGTCCTGATCTCCGGTATTGGTCCCCGAGGTGTTGGCTATGACGGTTGCCTGAGCGGGGGTGATCCCGGTCTTGGCGGTGTTGAGCGCTATGGCCGCGTCCTGCGTGGCCTGTCCGTTCTGCAGGTCGGTGATGTCCGTTGCATTGGCAGAAGTTTGTACACTAGTATCATATCCGCTTAAATCTACTGAAGCATCATTGCCATTTTCAATAGCAATGGTCAAGATATCATTTCCATCTATCGTAGCAGATTCTAAGTTTTGATTATCCGTCGCAGAAAAAGAGATCAGTGTCTGGTTTCCCTCTTCGTTGGTATAGGTATAGGTTCCATCAAAATTATCCACCAGAGTACTTGTGGTCTCGGCAGCACCATTAAAGGTAATTGTACCTCCATCACCATCATTTAAAGTATATGTCCCATTGCCATTATCTACAAATGAAAAACTTCCGATTTTACCGGAGCCATCACAGAGATTGTTCCATTGCCCGCCATTAAAATAATGGATACATTGGGTATCGGTATTGTAAACCATGGCCCCATGAAGAGGCACAATACTTTGCATTTGTGAAGTGGAGACCCGGGTAAGTACCAAAGCTTTGTCCGTACTTTCGAGCTCAACGATGGAGGCCCCGTTGATGGTATTCGGGTTTTCTCCTATTTTTACCTGTGCGGTTGCGAAATTAACGCTTATAAGTAGTAGTATCCATCCGAGTTTTTTAAAGTCCATTTGGCTATAATTTGGGGGTCAATGGTATAATTGCCTGTAAAATTACAGGACAAAGGGATGGAGGTTTCTAAAATGTTGTGTAGTTGCTATAAAATGTTGTGAATTGGGTAGTCCCGGCAAATTACCCCATAAAATGACACTTCAACGAGGTAGGATAGAATAATTTTGTTAGCGGGAAAGGTACAAAAACCCTTGAAAATCAAGATTTAAGTCTTCCATGGAAACAATGTAAAAATAGATTCCGATCGGGAGTCCTTTTTCCCGGGCAATGACCATATTATCCACATTGGAAAATCCGTTAAACTCATTTACGTAGTTCCTTTTCTCGAATACCTTTAACCCATTCCGGTCATAGATCCGAAGGATATTGTTGGGCGATTGTTCCAGCTCGGGAATGGTCAAAAAATCGTTTAAGCCATCGCCATTAGGTGTAATCAGGTAATTATCCAGATCGAGTATGTCCGTGGGTTCTCCCAAAACTCCAAAGGTGAGGATTTCATAGTTATCGGGAATAAACGGGGCGGATACTACAAAACCTTGATCAAGATCTCCAACAGCGCCACCTTCTCCCAGTCTTTCCCAGCGCCCTGTACTTTTGTTCCATCCCACAGGGACTACTGTGCCGACATCATCGGTCAACGCGGCCATATTACTACGTTCGTTCCAACTGATGCTAATGGTTGAGGACACATTGCCCACCAGACGCCAAAACTCCACGGTGCTAATGGCACCCATATCCCTGGGCCTGTTTTCCGTATCAAAACCTTCATTAAAGGAGGTCGGGTTATTGGGGTCTTCTAAAAAATAAGCGCATTTCGCAGAGGGATTGACTCCTTCGGAATTTAAGATTAAGGGTCGTAATTGTTGATTATCACCGATAGGGAAGGTAAAGTTTTGTTGACTGATGACCTCGGCATAGCCGTTGACCTTGGAGAAGTTTCCCTCCCCGACATAAAAGGCATCGGGCAAAAAATTATAAGTAACATCACTCTGATTACGGGGGGTTAAAAAATCCCCGGAGATAAAATTGGTATTGTTGGCATTGTCCAGTCCCACTTGGAGCAATACCCCATTATCATTGGCCAGTTCCACATCAAAAAACAAGGGAATAAAGGCTCCGGAAACGGTAAGGGGGGCACCACCATAAAATCCGGCCAGTCCTAGATTTTCGTCAAAGGTGGAATCATTGATCAGATCCGTATGAAAGCCTAGTTGCCCTTCTTGGTGGATACGGATATTGCCACTGTTATAGAGGGCGGTCTGGGCCGCTACCCCTAGGGTACTTACAAGTGCGAGTATATAAAGGGTTTTCCTCACTTTTTACTTTTGTTGGTTTTGAGTAGGGCCTTTATTTGTTGGATATCCTTCCGTAACGTCTGGACTTCTTGGGACAGCGAGTCTTTTTCGTTTTGAAGCTGCTCGATCTTCTTTTCCTGGGCTATGGTATGGAGGAAGAGTTCTTCGATTTTCTCTAGGTTGATTCGAGATGCTTCTCCAAGATCCCAAAACCCTTGATTTTTAATTTCTTTTGCTGACTGCAGACCCGGTAAATGAAAGTTCTTTTTTACAAAACGTTCAATTGTTGATAAATCCTCAAAGTCATAATTTGGATAAATGTTGGAATATCCTCTGAAATATTTTTCAAAAACGTAATCTGGGTGTTCTAGGTTACCTTGCACCGTAACCGTTCCAGCGCCAGTAATTGATAGGTTACCACTGGTTGTGATATTCTGATTACCAAAGTTTGGGGCGATTTTAGTTCCCTCTATTCCTGCACCAGTATTTATGTCAGCATTTGTAATGCTATCATCATCAATTTCGTCAGAGGAAACAGCATCCGATTGAATCTCACCTGGTCCAATGGCATTGTTTGCTATATCGCCTTGGCCGATAGTATTAGGTATAATCACGCTAGTACCACCAAAACTTCCCTGTATGGCGCCAACGGCAATTAGGGCTGATGTGATTCCATTATTGGCTATTCCCAAAGGACTGCCCCCACTACCATCACCTGTTAAAGGTGAATTCACCGATACCGTTGTTCCCCCTCCTGGCACTGATAGGTCGAAGTCGTCGCCTGTCTGTACAATGGTCACCGAGTTGTCCGTGGAGGTAATGGCCTGTATCTCGTTCTGGTCGTCGGTGTCGTTGTCGAGTCCCTCCGATGCGGTGATGGCTGCGGCCAGTTCAAGGTCTGTGGCCAGAGCCGAGAGGTCGGCCGTTGTGGGGTTCCCGTCCTCTATGTTTATGGTCAGGTCGCTCCCTGCGAGCGTTGCCGCCCCCAGGTTCTGGTTGTCCGTTCCCCCTCCTGGCACTGATAGGTCGAAGTCGTCGCCTGTCTGTACAATGGTCACCGAGTTGTCCGTGGAGGTAATGGCCTGTATCTCGTTCTGGTCGTCGGTGTCGTTGTCGAGTCCCTCCGATGCGGTGATGGCTGCGGCCAGTTCAAGGTCTGTGGCCAGAGCCGAGAGGTCGGCCGTTGTGGGGTTCCCGTCCTCTATGTTTATGGTCAGGTCGCTCCCTGCGAGCGTTGCCGCCCCCAGGTTCTGGTTGTCCGTTCCCCCTCCTGGCACTGATAGGTCGAAGTCGTCGCCTGTCTGTACAATGGTCACCGAGTTGTCCGTGGAGGTAATGGCCTGTATCTCGTTCTGGTCGTCGGTGTCGTTGTCGAGTCCCTCCGATGCGGTGATGGCTGCGGCCAGTTCAAGGTCTGTGGCCAGAGCCGAGAGGTCGGCCGTTGTGGGGTTCCCGTCCTCTATGTTTATGGTCAGGTCGCTCCCTGCGAGCGTTGCCGCCCCCAGGTTCTGGTTGTCCGTTCCCCCTCCTGGCACTGATAGGTCGAAGTCGTCGCCTGTCTGTACAATGGTCACCGAGTTGTCCGTGGAGGTAATGGCCTGTATCTCGTTCTGGTCGTCGGTGTCGTTGTCGAGTCCCTCCGATGCGGTGATGGCTGCGGCCAGTTCAAGGTCTGTGGCCAGAGCCGAGAGGTCGGCCGTTGTGGGGTTCCCGTCCTCTATGTTTATGGTCAGGTCGCTCCCTGCGAGCGTTGCCGCCCCCAGGTTCTGGTTGTCCGTTCCCCCTCCTGGCACTGATAGGTCGAAGTCGTCGCCTGTCTGTACAATGGTCACCGAGTTGTCCGTGGAGGTAATGGCCTGTATCTCGTTCTGGTCGTCGGTGTCGTTGTCGAGTCCCTCCGATGCGGTGATGGCTGCGGCCAGTTCAAGGTCTGTGGCCAGAGCCGAGAGGTCGGCCGTTGTGGGGTTCCCGTCCTCTATGTTTATGGTCAGGTCGCTCCCTGCGAGCGTTGCCGCCCCCAGGTTCTGGTTGTCCGTTCCCCCTCCTGGCACTGATAGGTCGAAGTCGTCGCCTGTCTGTACAATGGTCACCGAGTTGTCCGTGGAGGTAATGGCCTGTATCTCGTTCTGGTCGTCGGTGTCGTTGTCGAGTCCCTCCGATGCGGTGATGGCTGCGGCCAGTTCAAGGTCTGTGGCCAGAGCCGAGAGGTCGGCCGTTGTGGGGTTCCCGTCCTCTATGTTTATGGTCAGGTCGCTCCCTGCGAGCGTTGCCGCCCCCAAGTTCTGATTGTCGGAGCCAGCAGGCACAGATAAATCGAAGTCATTAATTCCTACAGGAGTGATAGTAACGGAACCATCGATTGAGGTAAAAGCCTGTATCTCATTGCTTGGATCTGCATCTGGATCGTCATATAATGCCCCACCATCCGCTCCCGGCACAATCGAATTGGGTGTGTCGGTACTCACAATGGTAGCAGGCACAATGTCCGTATCCAGAGCGAAGGCGGAAAGGTCGATAATTGCTCCTGCACCACCAGTTCCCGTTAGCTCCAAATTCTCTATATTAAGGTTGCCTCCTGTGATAAAATCATTAGTATCGATGCCACCACCTCCTGTGATTGTAGCCCATGTATATACACCACCCCCAAGGGAACTTAAAACTTGACCGTTGGTATCTCCACCTGGAATTTCAAGTTCGTTGGTAGGGTCATCATCCAATTCAACAGTTAGATACCCATTGTTATTCACAAATGCATCTACCGCCGCCTCATCCAGTGTAGTGTCTATACTGCCTATAGGTACAGTCCCGATAAATCCAGGTGCAGTTCCTGAGAATTCTAGATCTGTTCCATTCAATGCTACCCCTGTCACCACCCCGTCGGCCCCGGTTCCACCAAGCGAAGAAAGATCCACGGATCCATTAAACCCTCCATTAGCACCTGTAAACACGAGATCTGTTATGTTCAAGGCAACATTGGAAACTACACCATCGGCACCCCCTCCCCCAAGTGAAGAAAGATCAACAGTACCATTAAACCCTCCATTGGCACCTGTAAACACTAAATCCGTTGTGTTCAGAGCGACATTGGAAACGACACCATCAGCCCCTCCTCCTGCCAAAGCACTTAAATCAACCTGATTACCAATTGTGGCTGGTCTGGTCAATGTAAGTATGTTTGTCGTGCCATCGAAAGCCAAATTTGTCAGTTCGTTGGTGTCATCCGTATCATCATTGGCAATATGATTCGTTAAGTTGGTCGCATTGGTTGCTATTCCGGTCTGTAAGGGAACTGCATTGAACAAGGCTCCGCCATCCGTACCTGCAACTATGGAGTTTGGGGTATTTGCACTTACTATGGTCTGTGCAGAGCCGCCTACGGTAGCATCTACATAGGTCTTTACCGCATTTTGTGTGGGGAAAAGAACAGCAGAGTTACCTAGGGCAACGTCATTAGATTTGTTGGCCGCATCTTCTTTTAAGATTATTGCATTGGCATTAGTGTTTATGTCAGCTTCCAAAACACCATCATCATAAAAGGCCCCGCCGCTATCCGTAATGGCATTGTCCGGGTCATTGCTAACAATATCCGCCCCGGTAATAAAACCTGGGGTGTTTGCAAAATCACCCAAATTAAACTCGTCTACCGCCAAGGCATCCACGCCTACCGCATTTTCGGAAAGCTCGTCCCTACCCACGGCATCATCTGCCAATTTATTGGGGCCAATGGAATTGTCCTGGATATCCACCCCATTAACACCACCGTTTACGATCTGTTCGGTACGGATACTGTTGGGGGCTACTTCCAAATTGATAATATCGTCATTTCGTGTTATGAAAATGGTACTCAAATCGTTTTCTATCGGATCCGTGGTAAATGTAAGGTCTGCGGAATCACACAAATTGGCCCACTGTACACCATCAAAATAATGGATGCATTGGGTGTCCGTATTGTATACCAATGCCCCAGGATTGGGAACAATATTTTCCATTTGTTGCGTATTGATCCGGGTAATGACCAAAACCCGTGAGTCGCTTTCCAATTCCAGCACAGAAGCGGGGTCTATATTCTGAGGATTATCCCCAATTTTAATCTGACCGTTCGCTAGACTACAGACGAGAAGGCCAATGGACAGGAGCACTATGTTCGCTTTCATAGGAAGACACTTTACGCCGTGATCGGCGGGACTAACAAAAATAAAATTATCTACCTACATACCTAACTTTAGCGGTTAAAATGCGCGGGTATTAGGGTAAAGTGAAAACAATGTTCGGAAAAGTGCTCCGAGCTAGCGCGGATGTATTAAAACCACGACAATCGTTCCTGATAAAAATGTCAGATTCCCGTAAATTAACAAAAGTTTAGAGACGTCCGTTTTTTTATGAGGATAAGTTATACTTTCTTTATCTTTCTTAAAAAAACTATAATGAAACTCCTGGTATCCCTGTTCCTTTGTATTTTTTTTGTAAACGTTGGATTTACGCAGGATGACACGCGTACAATTCTTAGAGGAAAGGTGCTCTATCGCAACAGTAGTGTTGTTAATGAAAATGTAATCAATACCACATCGGAGCGGGCCACGATCACCAATGACAATGGCGAGTTTGCCATCCGGGTCAAAGAAGGTGACGAATTGGTGTTTACAGCGGTAAACTATCAATTACAGATTGTAAAGATTACCGATGAAATACTTGAACGCAACCGTTTGGTGGTAGAGGTAAACGAAAAAGTTACGGAGCTGGACGAGGTAGTACTGTCCCCCGAGAACCAAGAACGTTATCTGGAACTCAAGAACGAGCAACTCAAAGGCTTTGAATACGAAATAGACCGTTCCACAGAGGTTGAGAATATAGCCATGTCGCAAACGGATCGCGGAATGCGGGACGGCCTCAATATTGCCAATATTTTTAGGGCGTTGTTGAAGTCCGGCAAGGCAGAAGAAGAAGATAGACCTAGGCTAAAGGTGAGCGAAGCCTTACGACAGATCTACGATGACGAGTTCTTTGTATTGGATCTAAAGCTGCCCCAGGATAAGATTGATGCCTTCTTGCTTTATTGTGATTCCCAAATGCCGGCGCAATCCTTACTGCGAAAAGACAACGAATTTCAGTTGATCGATTTTCTGGTGACCCATAGCCAAACATTCCGTAAGTCCTTGGATGAAGGGAAGTAGTACACTTCTTATAGGTTTTCTTTTATGCTCCATTGCCATGGAAGCCCAATCCCTTTTTTCCAAAAGATTGGAAGGAAGGGTGTATAGCAAAGACGGGGACGTGGCGGCTACCCATGTATTGAATATTACGGCTCAAAAGGCCACCATAACCGATGTAAATGGATTTTTTTCCATTTCGGTCAAACTCAATGATACCTTGGTATTTTCTGCCATTCAGTACAAACGCAAGGAAATTGTTGTGACCGCAAAAATTTTCAAAAGCACCTTGCTCTTGGTCCCTTTGGAAGAAACACTTACGGAATTGGATGAAGTGGTGGTACGCCTCTACAATTTGTCCGGTGATGTGGGTACGGATTTGAACAACCTGGATACAAAACCTGTGGTCACCGCTTCTACCTTGGGATTGCCCAATGCCTACGTGAAGCCCCCTTCACAAGCCGAACGAAAGTTTCATGAAGCCACTACTGGAGGGGGTCTAGTTCCAATAAACCCCATCTTGAATGCTATTTCCGGGCGTACCAAAATGCTGAAACAGCGACTAAAACGAAATGCAAAATATGAACGCACCCAAAGGGTTCGGGAATTTTATCCTGACTCCCTTTTTGTAAAGGATTTGAAAATACCTGAAGAAAACATACCCGATTTTATGTATTTCTGTGAAGTAGATTCTACTTTTCAGGCAATCGTAAACACCCATGACCGGTTAAAGATATGGGAATACATGCGAAAAAAAAGTAAGTATTATCGAAGTAACAATGAATTGGATTAATTTTAAGATGCTGGATGAAGTCGAAGCATCAAAATTTGAAAGCTTAACTTTTAGTAATCAGTAATCAGTAATCAGTAATCAGTAATCAGTAATCAGTAATCAGTAATCAGTAATCAGTAATCAGTAATCAGTAATGAGTAATCAGTAATCAGTAATCAGTAATCAGTAATCAGTAAACAATTAACAATGAACGGCTAACCGCTATGTCGTGTCGGGCTGGGATTGAAGCACCAAAAATGTTATGCTGAGCACCCGCCTGAACGTTTTCGGGCAGGCAGTCGAAGCATCAAATCTCAAAGTCCAAAAACTTAACTTCTGGTAAACAGTAAACAGTAAACAGTAAACAGTGAACAGTGAACAGTGAACAATGGGCTGCGAGCGGTAAACGGTGAAGGGTACAATCATAAGTGATAAATAACCAGAAACCTTCAACCGGAACCAAACACCAAATCCAAAATACCATTTTGGCATATGGTTTGCTTATTTTTGAAGTATGAAAACGAAAATTCTTAAGAAAGGACTTTTTCTATTGATCCTGCCCCTATTCGCCTTCGTTATGGCACATAAATTTTATGTAAGCGTCACTAACATTGGGTATTCGGAAAAGGAGGACGCCCTACAGATAACTTGCCGGATTTTCATCGACGACCTCGAAAGTGTCTTGGAAGAGCGTTATGATTTTAAGGGGCATCTGGCAACCGACAAGGAATCCGAGACCGCCAATACATTTATTGAAAGATACCTAAAAACGAAATTTGCCGTTCAGATAGACGATGAAGATATGATCTATGAGTTTTTGGGCAAAAAATACGACAATGATGTGGTCATATGTTATTTGGAAATACCCAAAATCGATTTAAAAAATAAAAGTAGTATACGTATTCGGAACGAAGTACTCACGGATTTGTTCGATGAACAGCAGAACATAGTCCACTTTCGGGTGGATGGAAACAAAAAAAGCTTTGTACTTACCAAGTCAGATACTAACGGAATGTTAAATTTGTAACATTTTTCCTTCTAAACCCAAAAAAAGTTTAACTTCCGCGCTTTTAAATTAAACAAGAATGAAAATTATTTCCTTTGGCTTAGCTGCAATGTTCTCACTTCATGGAGGAACGCTGCTCGCGCAAGATAGTAATGAGAACCGTGAACCGGGTCATTATAACCAGAACAAGTTTAAGCAGCTCTATGAAGAGTTTGCCACGCCAAATACGTATCGATCGGCTTCCGGTGCTCCCGGTCCGGATTACTATCAACAACAGGCAGATTATGTCATGGATATTGAATTGGATGATAAGAATGCCAGAATACATGGTGAAGAGACCATAACCTACACCAACAATTCCCCGGACGTCTTGGAATACCTTTGGTTACAAGTGGATCAAAATGTACGGACCAAGGATACCAAATCCGCCTTACGAAATGAAACAAAAATTGCCCAAGCCGAGAGGGTAGAAGACTTTGTGAAAAAGTATGTATCCGAGCCTTTTGATGGCGGCTTCAATATTGAATTTGTAAAGGATGCCAATGGGAGGCCATTGCCGTACACCATTAATCAAACAATGCTGCGGATAGATCTTCCCCAACCGCTAAAGAGCAAGGAACAGATCTCCTTTTCCATTAAATGGAACTATAATATTCCCGACCATACCGTGAACCGGTCAAGATCTGGTTATGAGTATTTTCCAAAAGACGGGAACAGGGCCTACGTTATTGCCCAGTTTTTTCCAAGAATGGCCGTTTATAGCGATGTTGAGGGATGGCAGAACCATCAGTTTTGGGGAAACGGTGAGTTTGCTTTGCCCTTTGGGGATTATGAGGTGAACATTACCGTACCTGCGGATCATGTGCTGGATGCTACAGGAACTTTGCAGAACCGAAAAGAAGTATTCTCCAGAGAGATGATGAAACGCTATGACCAAGCAAAAAAGTCTTATGACAAGCCTGTAGTAATCGTTACCCAGGAAGAAGCCGAGGCAGCGGAAAAGGGGTTCTCTGAAAAAAAGAAAACTTGGCGCTTCAAAGCAAAAAATGTAAGGGATTATGGTTTTGCTACATCCCGCAAGTTCATTTGGGATATGCAGGCCGTTAAAATGAACAACAGGGACGTTATGGCTGTTTCGCTTTATCCCAAGGAAGGCAATCCATTATGGGAAGAATATTCTACCAAAGCGGTGGCCCATACCTTGAAATCCTATTCCGATCACACGTTTGATTACCCCTATCCAAAAGCCATTTCGGTACATGCCAAAAATCAGGGTATGGAGTATCCCATGATATGTTGGAACTATGGTCGTCCAAATACCGATGGTTCTTACTCGGACAAGGTGAAATTTGGAATGATCAGTGTAATTATACATGAGGTAGGCCATAACTTTTTCCCTATGATCGTAAATTCCGATGAACGGCAATGGGGTTGGATGGATGAAGGTTTGGACACTTTTATGCAGTATATGGCGGAGCAGGAATTCGGAGAGCGATATCCAGAGGCAATAGTGGGTCATGATACTTACCCGTCCAAAAGGGGAGCACCGCATAAAGTGGTTCCATATATGGCGGGAGACCAAAGTACATTGGCACCCATTATGTCCAATCCTGAAAATGTATACCAACTAGGTCCGAATGCTTATGGCAAACCTGCAACGGCCTTAAACATTCTTCGGGAGACCATTATGGGCCGAGAACTTTTTGACCATGCCTTCAAAACCTATGCGCAACGTTGGAAGTTTAAGCATCCCACTCCGGAGGACTTTTTCCGGACTATGGAGGATGCCTCAGCCGTGGATTTGGATTGGTATTGGAGATCTTGGTTCTATACCACGGATTATGTGGATATTGGTGTAAAGGGTATGAAAAAATATTTTGTAAATAATGGCCCTACAAAAAAGATGCGTGAGTATATGGCAGAAAGGAATATTACCGAGGCTGATTTGCTGCCTCTGGTTTTTCTGGCCGAGGAAGATAGTGATGATTTTGACAAGGACTTAATGGGGAAGGAAGCTTCGCAAAATTCCATGCCCCTCAAAGAGTTTCTAATGGACAAGATGAGTGCCGAGGAAAGAGACCTCGTAAACAAGCCCAAATATTTCTATGAAATCACTTTTGACAAGCCAGGGGGTATTCCCATGCCGTTGATCGTGGAATATACCTATGCTGACGGAAGTAAGGAGAACATCACATATCCCGCGGAAATATGGAGGAAAAATGATGACGAGGTCAGCAGGGTCATTGCTTCTGAAAAGGAATTGGTGGGCGTGGTTGTAGATCCAAAAATGGAAACCGCGGACATAGACTTAACCAATAATTCATGGCCTCAAAAAGAGGAAAAGTCCGACTTTGATAAATTTAAGGAGAACATCAAGGGAAAATAGGCTACAAAAAACCATATATTCACTTGGCTGCAAGTAATTGGCTCATCTTTTGGACAGGAAACCTTGAGGGTCTTTTCAATTGCTATCCAAACTTGACTATATTTGTAGTATGCATGTTTTACACTTTTTGTTCATAAGCGGAGGTGAGATATTCTTCATCATGTTTATCGTGGTCATGGTTTTCGGAGCCGATAAAATTCCGGGCATTGCCAAAGGATTGGGGAAGGGCATGAGACAATTAAAGGATGCCACGGAAGATATCAAGCAAGAAATTCAGAGAAGTGCGGAAAAACAGGGTATAGATACCAGCTTGGTATCGGATATCAAAAAAGATATTGATGATGTGAAAAACAGTGTCAGCACTAACTTGGGTGATGGAATTAAAAAGGAGTTGGGTGATGTGAAAAAAAGTGTGGATGAGGTTACGGGCACCATCAAGCGACAATAGTTGCACTTATGCTCGAAAAGATTCTTCAGTGGGATAGGGACACTTTCATTTACCTCAATAATCTCGGAATAGAAGAATACGACCTTTTTTGGTCTACGGTTACCAATATATCCACTTGGATTCCGTTGTTCGTGCTTTTTTTTATTATCATTTACCTTAAATACCCGAAACGGGAGGCACTTTTTGTTACTTTCACCGTAATTGCTCTGGTGTTTTTTATTACCACTGCCACAGATTTAACTAAGGAGTACGTAGCCCGGTTACGGCCCAATAATGACCCGGAGGTCAATACTTTAATACGGATTCTAAAAACTCCGATAACTTATAGTTTTTTTTCGGGACATGCGGCAAGCTCGTTTTCCGTTACTACACTGGTTGTGCTTTTTCTTAGGAATAGATTTAAGTGGTGCTGGCTTTTCTATGTTTGGCCATTGCTCTTTGCCTTAAGTCGTATATATGTTGGGGTGCATTATCCCGTTGATATTATCGTGGGTGCAATGGTCGGAATCTTGTCGGCCTTTCTTTTTTATGCGGTTTATGTTAGGTTTATAGTACCCTACTTAAAGTTAGCCCGTCCCTAATGGGCAAAAGTGCGGTTTCTATCCGTGAATCTTCCTTTAATTTCCTGTTATAATCCAATACTACCTTTGTGGTTTTATCCTTGGGGTCTAACGGATCTACTACCTTACCGGACCATAGTACGTTGTCCGATAAAATAACACTTCCAGACCGTGTTTTCTTAAGAACGGCTTCAAAATAAGCAGGGTAGTCCAATTTTTCCGCATCAATGAACACCAAATCAAAAACAATATCCAATTCCGGTATAATTTCCAGGGCATCTCCGGTATGCTGTAAAATTTTATCCCCGAACCCACTTTTATCAAAATAACGTCTTTGTATCTCGTATAATTCTTCATTTTTATCTATGGTATGCAGTTTCCCTTGACTGGAGAGGCCCTCTGCCAAACAGATGGCCGAATAGCCCGTATAGGTACCTATTTCCAAAATGTTTTGGGGACGGATTATTTTTGACAGTAGGCTCAGCACCCTACCTTGAAAATGACCTGTCAACATACGGGGTCTTACTACTTTAAGATGGGTCTCACGCGTGAGTTCTTGTAATACTTTCGGCTCTTCCTGGGAATGGGCCGCGATATATTCTTCCAATATGGGAGATAAAAAGTGCATAAAATGGTTTTAACAAAAATATGGATTACCTTGAAATCAAAAAGAATAAAAAATGGATGGAATTAACATACGACCTGCCTTGTTAAGTGATTTGCCGGTTCTCCAAAAATTTGAACAGGGGGTAATACAAGCGGAAAGGCCTTTAGATCCCACCATTAAAAAAGACCCTGTACATTATTACGACTTGGAATCCATGATATTGGATAAGGATGTTGCCGTAATTGTGGCGGAGTACGAGGATAGGATTGTGGCGTCCGGCTATGGTATGGCAAAAAGGGCCAGACATTACTTAGACCATAAATACTATGCCTACTTAGGTTTTATGTATACAGATCCTGAGTTTCGAGGGAGGGGAGTAAATCAAAAGATTCTTTCCGCCTTAAAGGATTGGGCCATTTCCAAGGACTTGACGGAAATTCGTCTTACCGTCTATGAAGATAATCCCGGAGCTCTTAGGGCTTATGAAAAGTTTGGCTTTAAAAGGCATATTATTGAGATGCGCTTAACTTAATTATGCTAGACCCTTTTTCAATATCTTTTTTGAAGTCGTAGTTTTGAAAAAAATTAGTATGTTGTTCGACAACTCCCTTGAATTTGCCCAAAAATTAGATGCCGAGGATCCTCTTGGACCCTATCGAGACGAATTTTATTTCCCTAAAGTAAATGGCAAGGAAGTCATTTATTTTACAGGCAACTCCCTTGGGTTACAACCCAAGCGCACCCAAAGGTACATTGATGAGATTATGACGGATTGGAAGGAATTGGCCGTCGAAGGCCATTTTCGAGCTGACAAACCTTGGTGGGATTATCATGAAAGGCTGGCCGAACCCTTGGCAAAGGTTGTTGGGGCAAGGCCAGAGGAAGTATGCGTTTTGAATACGCTTACCGTGAACCTTCATTTTTTGATGGTTTCTTTTTATATGCCTACTCCGGAAAGATTTAAGATTTTGTGTGAGGAAAAGGCCTTTCCTTCGGACCAATATATGCTACAGAGTCAAGTCAGATGGCATGGTCTGGATCCGGAAGCGGCCATTGTGGAGGTAAAAAAGAGAGATGGGGAGCACTTTTGGCGAACTGAGGATATCCTTTCAAAAGTTGAAGAAATCGGGGATGAACTGGCCTTAATACTCATAGGAGGTGTAAACTACTACAATGGACAATTCTTTGATATACAGGCCATAACCCAGGCCGGAAGGTCTGTGGGATCAAAAGTAGGGTGGGACCTTGCCCACGCTGTAGGAAACGTGGAACTGGAGTTACATAGTTGGGATGTGGATTTTGCTGCGTGGTGTAGCTATAAATACATGAACAGCGGTCCGGGTAACGCTTCAGGTATCTTTATACATGAAAGGCATTTGGGAAAAGATACTATCTCCAGGTTAGAAGGCTGGTGGGGTACCAAAAAAGAAACCCGTTTTTTAATGAAACCTCAATTTGAACCTATGCCCAATGCAGATGCCTGGCAAGTAAGCAACCCACCTGTTCTCGCTCTAGCCCCTTATTTGGCTTCTTTGGAAATGTTCAATGAAGTGGGGATGACCGCTCTAATCGAAAAAAGGAATCGGTTAACCACTTACCTCGAATTTATTTTAAAGGAAATTGACAAGGAAGTGGATAGTACTTTTGAGATTATCACCCCTTTGGACAGAGGTTGTCAATTATCGGTTCTGTTGCACGGGCAGGGGCGACCCCTTTTTAATTTTCTGATGGAAAATGGCGTAATTGTGGATTGGCGGGAACCTAATGTCATTCGTTTGGCGCCCGCACCCTTTTACTGTTCTTTTACGGATATGTACCAATTTGGGCAATTATTGAAACAGGGCATTCTCTCTGGAATCAGTAATGGATAGTTGTGGGTTTTTAGTAGCTTTGCCGTCGATTACAAACCGCCAACCTTTAATAGTACCGACCGTAGATGAAATCCCTAGTACTCATTCTTTCCAATGCCCGTTATTTTGGTCCTGCTTGGGTTTTTGCCAGCTTAAATATTTTATTTGGAACATGGGCTATATATATTCCTACGGTAAAGGAGAGTTTAGGTATTGATAAGGCCCAATTGGGAATCGCCATTTTTTTTCTATCCCTTGGGGTTTTCACCATATTTCCAATAGCCTCCACGATAATAAATAGGATAGGCGTAGGTAAGGCCACCGGGTATGGTGTGCTACTCATTTGTTTAACCGGTATACTGCCCATTATTGCCCCAAGTTATTACACACTTATGGCCGCCTTATTCCTTTTTGGTGCCACTAATGGCTTTACGGATATAGCCATGAACACTTTGGTTACCGAATTGGAAAAGGAGGATGGGACGAAATTCATGTCCGCCTCTCACGGTTTTTTCAGTTTAGGAGGTGTCTTGGCAGGCTTGGGGAGCTTTCTCATAGGTCCATTGGGCAACCCCGCTTTACATATGGGTATGGCCATTGCCCTGGTGTTTTTGGTAAACCTTTTTTTCTATAGCGGCTATAAGAATATAACAGCGGCTCCCGTAGAGAAGGAGCCTTTTAGCCTAAAACTATTTAGGCCTTTATTGTTATTGGGATTAATTTCTTTTGTTTCCATGGGGAGCGAAGGCGCTATTGTAGACTGGAGCGGACTTTATCTCAAGGAGGTGAGCATTGCTCCGGAAGCACTCTGGGGTGCTGGATTTCTTGGCTTTCAGATAACCATGACCTTGGGACGGTTCTTGGGTGATGGTATTAGCTCCAAAATCGGTTCGGTGAAAATGGTATCTTTGGGTACCTTAATCGTTATTGCCGGGTATGCTTTGGTGCTATCTACCCATACATACTTGGCCATTTCCGGATTTGCATTGAGTGGCTTAGGATTTTCGGTAATGGTCCCTGAAATTTTTCGCATAGGAGGTAACGTAAAAGGTGTGGATTCATCCCAAGGGGTGTCCTTTATTGCCGGAACGGGATATACTGGATTTTTGCTGGCCCCACCCATCCTAGGGTTTTTGGCGGACAGTTTTTCTTTAATAGCCTGTTTTATAGTATTAACCTGCTGTGCGCTGCTAATTTTAGGGGCCACCTTTACAATGAACAAGAAAAGGATAAAATCCTGACTTGGCCATTAATTGGTTTTTACCGCTACATCCGTGAAATACAGTTTAAAACTACCATCCTCTTTTTGGTGCATCTTGGCAATTTTTAGACCGCCCATATCCACATAATCTTCCCAGGTGGTAGTCAATGAGGGTTCTGCCTGATTTCCTTTGCGGAACACCCACTCCTTTACTATATAGTCGTCTCCAAAGTAAAAGTCATAGGCGTCTCCGGGTGTATACCCCCCTTCGGAACCGTAGACCACCGTGAGTTTTTGCATCGGTTTTTTACTGATTGGTGCCTCAGTATTTTGGGAATGGTCATAATCAATGCTATTCTTGTCCCATAAAATGTTAATCGGGGCAATCAACCAATACTTATCATTTATAAAACCCCCGTTGGTTTTATGGGTTACACTATCCATGTCCTTTCTGAGGTAGGTAATGGTGTCGATAGCGTTTATGGCGGTAACCTCATTGATCTTTGGTTTCCATATCCAGGTTCGTTCAAAATGACTGGTGTCCCTATCCACATTAAAGGTGAATTTTAGTTCTTGGACTTTGTTCCAGTTCTCGAATCCGTTGGCATAGGCCAATTCTTCCAAAACGGTCAATTCTTTTTCAGCTTCGGCAGGGGTCGTTTTTTTTTCGTTTTTACAGCTTATAATCAGCGCAAAGGCAGCTATTAAGGAATATAGATATGGTTTCATACTTTGATTTTTTCAAAGATAATCAGTTTTATCCAGATGTCGATTCATTCATTTAGGGGAGTCAAGATTCCCAATAATTTGATTAATTTTACCACTTCACAAGAAAATAAAAAATGAGTTCAAAAAAAGGAAAAGTACAGCAGGCCATTCAAGAAAAATTGCTCGATGAACGGAAAGTCTTTCTATGGGGCATGGTGGACGATGATTCGGCCAAACACGTTATTGATCGTCTCTTGTATCTGGATCTTCAGAATAACAAGGAAATACAATTGATTATCAATAGTCCTGGAGGCTATGTAACATCGGGGTTTGCCATTTATGATACTATCAAACAAATAAAAAGTCCGGTCTCCACGGTATGTTCAGGTCTTGCCGCTTCAATGGGCTCCATTTTATTGTCCGTGGGCGAAAAAGGTAGGCGGTTCATCCAGCCTCATGCCCGGGTAATGATTCATCAACCCAGTGGTGGTGCAAGGGGCCAGGCATCCAATATAGAAATCCAGGCCAAGGAAATCATCAAGACCAAGGAATTGGGGGCCAAGATTTTGGCTGAGAATTGCGGGCAAACTTTCGAAAAGGTTATGAAAGATTTTGATCGCGACTACTGGATGGGCGCCGAAGAATCTGTGGCATATGGAATTGTCGATGGAATTTTGGAGTAGTTTCGGGCCAATTGGTCAAAGCGGTTATTTGTAATACTGAAAAAGTCCTTCGCAAATTTCATGGGAAGGACTTTTTTGGTAATGGTCGTTTGCCTTATTTTGATGCTAAAATTCCTTTTTTGATTTGAACTATAGGGAATTCGGTTCTTCTATTGAGTTCCAATTCTTCTGGAGAACAGTCCTTTTTGCTAGTGCAATGATTTATAAGCTTCCTTTTGCCATAACCCTTATAAGACAATATACGCTCCTGGGGTACACCATTGGCGACTAGGTACTCGTAGGTAGATTTTGCCCTACTTTCCGATAATCTATCATTGTAGGCATGGCTACCTATGGGATCGGTATGTGCTTCGAGCCGTATGACCATATCTGGATAGGTCTTGGTCATAAGTTTTACCACTTTGTCCAATTCCAAAGCGGCATCTGGCCTTATATCACTTTTATTGAAATCAAAATAAATTTTGTTGAGATTAGCCAGTAGTTTTAAATCAAGAATAGGTTCCAGAACAATATCTTGCCTAATGATTTTGGTTTCATGGGGAGTGCTATGCGTATTGAAGAAGGTATTTTTATGTGGATGTGTCCTTCTCACCGCTTCAATCATATAATTTGCGTTCCTGTTGATGGGCATTCTATAATAACCATTTTTGTCCGTCACGGTTTCTCCGGCCAAAGTATTGGTCTGCTGGTCGAACAATCTAATTTGTACACTGTCCAAAGGTTTGTTGTTCACACCATCCGTAACAAAACCCTCAATATCCAAAGATGGGGTGAATTTAAATTCATAGATATCATCGCTTCCTATACCACCTTCCCTATTTGAACTCACGTAACCGGAAATCCCGTTAGGGTCCGCATAAAACGCAAAATCATCGCTTGAACTGTTCATGGGTCTTCCCAAATTAATGACATCTACAATCTTGCCTTCGTCATCCGTTACAGTGGAAAATACATCCAATTGCCCAAAACCTACATGACCATCCGAAGAGAAGAATAGCTTACCTTCTTGATTTACGAAAGGAAACATCTCATTACCCTCTGTGTTAATGACAGGTCCTGCATTTATTGGGGTTCCTATGCCACCTCGTTCATGAATTTCAGAATAATAGATGTCCGTACCGCCATATCCTCCGGGGCGATCGGATGTGTAATACATTCTGAGCCTGTCCGAAGTTACCGTAGGATGGCCATTGGAATAATAGTCGCTATTTATCCTAATGTTCCGGTTCACGGTCCATTCCCCGTCCTTTTGAATGGCACTGAATATTTTTAGATTTATTTCTTTTTGGGCACCATACCCTTCCTTGTTATTGTAATAATTGTTACGGGTAAAGTAAATGATCGTATCATTTTTATAATCCGTTGAGAAAATCAATGAACTCTCATGAAATTTTGAATTTACGTCCCCTGGAAGTTTTTCTGGGACGGAAAGTGAGTCCCCTTCCCTTAATACAAAAAGATCCAGCCAAGGTTCGTTGTTCCAGCCATATGCACTCCCTTCAACATCTTCTTTTCTAGAGGACGCGAAGTAAATGTGTTCGCCTCTTTTGAAAACCCCAAAATCACTTTCGGTAGAGTTAAAATCTGCAAGTTCTACCTCATACCGTTCCCTACTGTTAAAAACCACAGAGGCCAAGTTCCCATCTTTTAGAAAACGTTTTAACCTGGAATCATTTTTATTGTATTTCTTGTATTTTTTCAACCATTTTTCCGCTTCTTTCTGTTCCCCATTGCTGTATAGGGCCATTGCATATTTAAAGTAATAGTCCGTAGGTAGACTTGAATTGTGTATAACCGCTTCAAAATGTGGAATAGCCTTCTTGTAATCCCTGATCAATAGGTAACATTCAGCCAATTGTTGGTGGCCATAGGCCTCGTTGAATCCCCCTGCAACCATTTTTTCATACTCCTGTATGGCCTTTACATAAGAAAATTGGCCAAAGTAGTAATCAGCTCTTTTTTGCGCACCATACTGAGCTTGCAGGGATTGATTGGTGGCAAGAAGAAATAACACTATAAGGAATGTTTTGGCGTTGTTTTTCATCATTTGATCTTTTTGGTTCCTAGAAGTATCTCGGAGATTTGGCAGGTCCTTTTGTTTGCTTGATTACTTCGTATATAAGAATAATTTCATGGGTGCCGCCGGTATATGGTCTAATGGAGGAGGTCGGTAAATCATAGGCATAGCCTACCCTAATATCCTTAGTTATCTGATAGTCCATTATTGCACCAAAATTTGAGGCGTCGTTAAAACGATATGAGGCTCCCAACCAAAATTTCTCGTTAAACAAAAAGTTGGCGGTAAGGTCATACGTAGCCGGGGCCCCATTGGTGAACTTTGTAATCATGGTGGGTTTGAATTTGGTTTTTTCGGACAGATCAAACACCAGGCCTCCAATAGCGTAATAGCTGTTTCGTTCCAGTGCCTGGAATTCCCCTTCGTTCAAATCCGTATTCAAGATTCTAGGAGAGGATACACCGGCATACCATCTATTTGATCCGATGTAGAAGCCCGCGCCAAAATTTGGATTCCAACTGTTGAAGTTGGGGTTAAAAAAATTATCATTAGGATCTGGATTGTTTAGATTATAATTGGTAAGACCGGCTTTAAGACCAAAGGACATCTTAACTTCATCACTTACTGGAACAGTATAGGAAAAATCGCCATATAGGTAATTGGTGCTTTCAAAACCTAATTTATCGTTGATATAGGAAAAACCCAATCCAACCCTATCATTACGCAATGGTGAATGAATTGAAAATGTACTTGTTCTCGGATTACCTTCCAGTCCTGCCCACTGATTTCTGTGGAGAACGGTCAAATTAATAGTCTCCCTACTTCCGGCGTATGCCGGGTTTACCGAGATGGTGTTATACATGTATTGTGTAAATTGGGGTAATTGCTGTGCAGATATTACAGCGCTACTTAGAATACCAACAAAGAGCAATGCTTTTTTAAAACTGTACATGATGTCTAGGTTAAGATTTAGATTTTACTATACAATTAGCAGTAGGTCATTTTATACTTCAAAACTATTAAGAACCCCTGCTAATCAATAATTTAGACGTTTAAACCACCCCTAAATTCGTTCTGATACATTAGTTTCGGCCAACTGTTATTTTCTCTGGATGTACAAGACATAAAATTCATAACCAATTGATAATCAGTTTTATGTAATTACAGATCTATTCGTTTGAAGAAGCTTTTGGCTAACGTATCTATGCATTACATGTGAGGAAAGGCCAATCCTTAACGATTGTACCTTTCCTGCATGTTTTGAGCACTTTATCTATTGGAACCTAGATATATGTATCCATTGAAAGGTTCAAGTGTTTTGCCAACTTCTGTATCGGTCGCGGTAATAATATAGTAGTAGGTACCTGCTGGAAGAACTCCCGAATTACCAAAAGAGCTTCCTGGTGATGAACCACCCCAATCATTCTGGTAATCTTTGGATGCATATACTTTGTCACCCCATCTATTGAAGACCATCACATCAAAGACAAACTGGCAGAAATCGACTCCTCTTATCTCGAAATGATCATTGGTCCCATCCCCATTTGGGGTAACTGCTGTTGAAATCTCAATTTCATCGCGTCCACAGGGTACACAATCGGTATTTACAACTATGGCAAAGTCTACAAAGTATTTACATTCTCCACCTGTTGAGCTATAGGCAATCTTATATTCCCCCGGCTTGTGTTCAAAAGGATCAAATAGTGCGCCGTTCAATATTACCTCTCCCTCAAGAGTCATGAATTCACCATTGGTATGGAATCCTTCTGGGAGGTAGTCCAACAGATTTATTGCCTCGTCTTCGACACAAATATCAATGGTCACTTCTACCAATTGTGGTTGCAGTACAAAGATGATCTGCTCAAAGGAAGCCGTATTTCCACAGGAATCGGTCACGTCCCAAGTATGGATAATCATAAAGTCATCCGAATCTTGTGAATCCTGTCGTTCCTGGCTGAAAACTACTTGATAGTCTCCACAGCCGCCAGTAAATGTCAATTGTGGTATTTCCGGGAAGGTGTCGCCACAAAGAATAGTGATTTCTTCCTCAAAGGGATCAGCCATGATCGGGCCAGTTGGGGGTACCGTGATTACCTGCATATGATTTACGGTATTACCGGCGCAATCACTTGCATTCCAGGTACGTGTAACGGTATATCCAGTAGCGCAGTTAGCGCTATTGGTCACTACTTCATCAAAGATAACTTCAATGTTGGGTTCGCAACTGTCAATAGCCGTTAGAACAATGGCTTCGGGCACTTCATTACAGGCTACCGTCATGTCCTGTGGTAAGGCCTCTACAAAGGTTGGAGCAACGGTGTCCTCAATCGTAATTACTTGCGCATGCTCCCGTACATTGCCGACACAATCCGTAATTGTCCAAGTTCTTGTAATTGTATATTCAGTGGCACATTCATCATCTTGACCCGAAATGTCTTCGTTAAGTACTACATTGATGGCACAAGAGCTACTTGATGTAATATCCGCTGCTGGTGGTATGGTATCACAAGCTTCAATGGTACTATCCGTTGGGTAACCTTCATTGCCATCATTATCAATTATATTTATGGAAACTGTATCATTGGCCAAAAGATTCACCAAACTGGTTGAAATATCGCTTAGTACGACTTGGAAATCCTCCGTATCCTCAATGATAATATCATCGATGATTGGAATGATAATATTCTGAGTATTTGGATTTCCTCCACCGAAGGTCAAGATTTGAGTGTTTGCGGGGACTCCCGTATAATCAAAAGGATCATTTGCCAAGCCATCCGTTGTGTTGAATGCTACGGTAAACTCATTTTGTACATCAGCATTTAGGATAACATTTAACGAAACAGTTCCAGCACCTTCGTCAATATCAATAGATGTAACATCAAATTGAACGCCAAGAGAAGGATCAGCATCATCATCTAGAATAGAACCGTTTGCCTGTGGCGTGTTTATAAATACCAACGGGTTGGTGACACCGGTAAGGCTTATAATGTAATTCTCAGTGGGCTCTATGATAGTATCATCCAGTATTGTAATTTCAATTGTCTGGGTTTCTCCGTCATTTCCTAGGAAGGAAAGGATATCTGCTTGTGCATCAAAATCAGTGGCATCGGCAGTGCCAAAGGCTGTCTCGAAAGATACGTCAAATGGTTCTTGGTAGTTCCCTGTAAGGACCACCTCGAATATTGCCGTTGCGTCTGTCCCCTCTGTCACGGTTACGTTGGTGCTGGCGAATGATATGCCCGTACCCGGTACCGCGTCGTCGTCGTTTATGTTCCCGTTGGCCGAATTGGTGGCCTGTCCGTCCACGAAGCCTATGCCCAGGTTGGAGACGATGTTGGATAGCTGTACGGAGAACGCCTCCTGTGGCTCTATCACGCTGTCGTCCAGGATCGGCACGTCGATGTCGAAGGACTTGGATGTGGGGGTGAAGGTAATGGTCCCGGTCTGTGCCGTGAAGTCGCTTCCGTCCGTCGCGGACCCGTCTATGGTTGCGTAGTCTACCGATACGTTCCCTGCGATGTCCCCGTTCAGGTTCACGGTGAACCTTGCGAATGCGTCTGTCCCCTCTGTCACGGTTACGTTGGTGCTGGCGAATGATATGCCCGTACCCGGTACCGCGTCGTCGTCGTTTATGTTCCCGTTGGCCGAATTGGTGGCCTGTCCGTCCACGAAGCCTATGCCCAGGTTGGAGACGATGTTGGATAGCTGTACGGAGAACGCCTCCTGTGGCTCTATCACGCTGTCGTCCAGGATCGGCACGTCGATGTCGAAGGACTTGGATGTGGGGGTGAAGGTAATGGTCCCGGTCTGTGCCGTGAAGTCGCTTCCGTCCGTCGCGGACCCGTCTATGGTTGCGTAGTCTACCGATACGTTCCCTGCGATGTCCCCGTTCAGGTTCACGGTGAACCTTGCGAATGCGTCTGTCCCCTCTGTCACGGTTACGTTGGTGCTGGCGAATGATATGCCCGTACCCGGTACCGCGTCGTCGTCGTTTATGTTCCCGTTGGCCGAATTGGTGGCCTGTCCGTCCACGAAGCCTATGCCCAGGTTGGAGACGATGTTGGATAGCTGTACGGAGAACGCCTCCTGTGGCTCTATCACGCTGTCGTCCAGGATCGGCACGTCGATGTCGAAGGACTTGGATGTGGGGGTGAAGGTAATGGTCCCGGTCTGTGCCGTGAAGTCGCTTCCGTCCGTCGCGGACCCGTCTATGGTTGCGTAGTCTACCGATACGTTCCCTGCGATGTCCCCGTTCAGGTTCACGGTGAACCTTGCGAATGCGTCTGTCCCCTCTGTCACGGTTACGTTGGTGCTGGCGAATGATATGCCCGTACCCGGTACCGCGTCGTCGTCGTTTATGTTCCCGTTGGCCGAATTGGTGGCCTGTCCGTCCACGAAGCCTATGCCCAGGTTGGAGACGATGTTGGATAGCTGTACGGAGAACGCCTCCTGTGGCTCTATCACGCTGTCGTCCAGGATCGGCACGTCGATGTCGAAGGACTTGGATGTGGGGGTGAAGGTAATGGTCCCGGTCTGTGCCGTGAAGTCGCTTCCGTCCGTCGCGGACCCGTCTATGGTTGCGTAGTCTACCGATACGTTCCCTGCGATGTCCCCGTTCAGGTTCACGGTGAACCTTGCGAATGCGTCTGTCCCCTCTGTCACGGTTACGTTGGTGCTGGCGAATGATATGCCCGTACCCGGTACCGCGTCGTCGTCGTTTATGTTCCCGTTGGCCGAATTGGTGGCCTGTCCGTCCACGAAGCCTATGCCCAGGTTGGAGACGATGTTGGATAGCTGTACGGAGAACGCCTCCTGTGGCTCTATCACGCTGTCGTCCAGGATCGGCACGTCGATGTCGAAGGACTTGGATGTGGGGGTGAAGGTAATGGTCCCGGTCTGTGCCGTGAAGTCGCTTCCGTCCGTCGCGGACCCGTCTATGGTTGCGTAGTCTACCGATACGTTCCCTGCGATGTCCCCGTTCAGGTTCACGGTGAACCTTGCGAATGCGTCTGTCCCCTCTGTCACGGTTACGTTGGTGCTGGCGAATGATATGCCCGTACCCGGTACCGCGTCGTCGTCGTTTATGTTCCCGTTGGCCGAATTGGTGGCCTGTCCGTCCACGAAGCCTATGCCCAGGTTGGAGACGATGTTGGATAGCTGTACGGAGAACGCCTCCTGTGGCTCTATCACGCTGTCGTCCAGGATCGGCACGTCGATGTCGAAGGACTTGGATGTGGGGGTGAAGGTAATGGTCCCGGTCTGTGCCGTGAAGTCGCTTCCGTCCGTCGCGGACCCGTCTATGGTTGCGTAGTCTACCGATACGTTCCCTGCGATGTCCCCGTTCAGGTTCACGGTGAACCTTGCGAATGCGTCTGTCCCCTCTGTCACGGTTACGTTGGTGCTGGCGAATGATATGCCCGTACCCGGTACCGCGTCGTCGTCGTTTATGTTCCCGTTGGCCGAATTGGTGGCCTGTCCGTCCACGAAGCCTATGCCCAGGTTGGAGACGATGTTGGATAGCTGTACGGAGAACGCCTCCTGTGGCTCTATCACGCTGTCGTCCAGGATCGGCACGTCGATGTCGAAGGACTTGGATGTGGGGGTGAAGGTAATGGTCCCGGTCTGTGCCGTGAAGTCGCTTCCGTCCGTCGCGGACCCGTCTATGGTTGCGTAGTCTACCGATACGTTCCCTGCGATGTCCCCGTTCAGGTTCACGGTGAACCTTGCGAATGCGTCTGTCCCCTCTGTCACGGTTACGTTGGTGCTGGCGAATGATATGCCCGTACCCGGTACCGCGTCGTCGTCGTTTATGTTCCCGTTGGCCGAATTGGTGGCCTGTCCGTCCACGAAGCCTATGCCCAGGTTGGAGACGATGTTGGATAGCTGTACGGAGAACGCCTCCTGTGGCTCTATCACGCTGTCGTCCAGGATCGGCACGTCGATGTCGAAGGACTTGGATGTGGGGGTGAAGGTAATGGTCCCGGTCTGTGCCGTGAAGTCGCTTCCGTCCGTCGCGGACCCGTCTATGGTTGCGTAGTCTACCGATACGTTCCCTGCGATGTCCCCGTTCAGGTTCACGGTGAACCTTGCGAATGCGTCTGTCCCCTCTGTCACGGTTACGTTGGTGCTGGCGAATGATATGCCCGTACCCGGTACCGCGTCGTCGTCGTTTATGTTCCCGTTGGCCGAATTGGTGGCCTGTCCGTCCACGAAGCCTATGCCCAGGTTGGAGACGATGTTGGATAGCTGTACGGAGAACGCCTCCTGTGGCTCTATCACGCTGTCGTCCAGGATCGGCACGTCGATGTCGAAGGACTTGGATGTGGGGGTGAAGGTAATGGTCCCGGTCTGTGCCGTGAAGTCGCTTCCGTCCGTCGCGGACCCGTCTATGGTTGCGTAGTCTACCGATACGTTCCCTGCGATGTCCCCGTTCAGGTTCACGGTGAACCTTGCGAATGCGTCTGTCCCCTCTGTCACGGTTACGTTGGTGCTGGCGAATGATATGCCCGTACCCGGTACCGCGTCGTCGTCGTTTATGTTCCCGTTGGCCGAATTGGTGGCCTGTCCGTCCACGAAGCCTATGCCCAGGTTGGAGACGATGTTGGATAGCTGTACGGAGAACGCCTCCTGTGGCTCTATCACGCTGTCGTCCAGGATCGGCACGTCGATGTCGAAGGACTTGGATGTGGGGGTGAAGGTAATGGTCCCGGTCTGTGCCGTGAAGTCGCTTCCGTCCGTCGCGGACCCGTCTATGGTTGCGTAGTCTACCGATACGTTCCCTGCGATGTCCCCGTTCAGGTTCACGGTGAACCTTGCGAATGCGTCTGTCCCCTCTGTCACGGTTACGTTGGTGCTGGCGAATGATATGCCCGTACCCGGTACCGCGTCGTCGTCGTTTATGTTCCCGTTGGCCGAATTGGTGGCCTGTCCGTCCACGAAGCCTATGCCCAGGTTGGAGACGATGTTGGATAGCTGTACGGAGAACGCCTCCTGTGGCTCTATCACGCTGTCGTCCAGGATCGGCACGTCGATGTCGAAGGACTTGGATGTGGGGGTGAAGGTAATGGTCCCGGTCTGTGCCGTGAAGTCGCTTCCGTCCGTCGCGGACCCGTCTATGGTTGCGTAGTCTACCGATACGTTCCCTGCGATGTCCCCGTTCAGGTTCACGGTGAACCTTGCGAATGCGTCTGTCCCCTCTGTCACGGTTACGTTGGTGCTGGCGAATGATATGCCCGTACCCGGTACCGCGTCGTCGTCGTTTATGTTCCCGTTGGCCGAATTGGTGGCCTGTCCGTCCACGAAGCCTATGCCCAGGTTGGAGACGATGTTGGATAGCTGTACGGAGAACGCCTCCTGTGGCTCTATCACGCTGTCGTCCAGGATCGGCACGTCGATGTCGAAGGACTTGGATGTGGGGGTGAAGGTAATGGTCCCGGTCTGTGCCGTGAAGTCGCTTCCGTCCGTCGCGGACCCGTCTATGGTTGCGTAGTCTACCGATACGTTCCCTGCGATGTCCCCGTTCAGGTTCACGGTGAACCTTGCGAATGCGTCTGTCCCCTCTGTCACGGTTACGTTGGTGCTGGCGAATGATATGCCCGTACCCGGTACCGCGTCGTCGTCGTTTATGTTCCCGTTGGCCGAATTGGTGGCCTGTCCGTCCACGAAGCCTATGCCCAGGTTGGAGACGATGTTGGATAGCTGTACGGAGAACGCCTCCTGTGGCTCTATCACGCTGTCGTCCAGGATCGGCACGTCGATGTCGAAGGACTTGGATGTGGGGGTGAAGGTAATGGTCCCGGTCTGTGCCGTGAAGTCGCTTCCGTCCGTCGCGGACCCGTCTATGGTTGCGTAGTCTACCGATACGTTCCCTGCGATGTCCCCGTTCAGGTTCACGGTGAACCTTGCGAATGCGTCTGTCCCCTCTGTCACGGTTACGTTGGTGCTGGCGAATGATATGCCCGTACCCGGTACCGCGTCGTCGTCGTTTATGTTCCCGTTGGCCGAATTGGTGGCCTGTCCGTCCACGAAGCCTATGCCCAGGTTGGAGACGATGTTGGATAGCTGTACGGAGAACGCCTCCTGTGGCTCTATCACGCTGTCGTCCAGGATCGGCACGTCGATGTCGAAGGACTTGGATGTGGGGGTGAAGGTAATGGTCCCGGTCTGTGCCGTGAAGTCGCTTCCGTCCGTCGCGGACCCGTCTATGGTTGCGTAGTCTACCGATACGTTCCCTGCGATGTCCCCGTTCAGGTTCACGGTGAACCTTGCGAATGCGTCTGTCCCCTCTGTCACGGTTACGTTGGTGCTGGCGAATGATATGCCCGTACCCGGTACCGCGTCGTCGTCGTTTATGTTCCCGTTGGCCGAATTGGTGGCCTGTCCGTCCACGAAGCCTATGCCCAGGTTGGAGACGATGTTGGATAGCTGTACGGAGAACGCCTCCTGTGGCTCTATCACGCTGTCGTCCAGGATCGGCACGTCGATGTCGAAGGACTTGGATGTGGGGGTGAAGGTAATGGTCCCGGTCTGTGCCGTGCCATTACCTTCACCCCCACATCCAAGTCCTTCGACATCGACGTGCCGATCCTGGACGACAGCGTGATAGAGCCACAGGAGGCGTTCTCCGTACAGCTATCCAACATCGTCTCCAACCTGGGCATAGGCTTCGTGGACGGACAGGCCACCAATTCGGCCAACGGGAACATAAACGACGACGACGCGGTACCGGGTACGGGCATATCATTCGCCAGCACCAACGTAACCGTGACAGAGGGGACAGACGCATTCGCAAGGTTCACCGTGAACCTGAACGGGGACATCGCAGGGAACGTATCGGTAGACTACGCAACCATAGACGGGTCCGCGACGGACGGAAGCGACTTCACGGCACAGACCGGGACCATTACCTTCACCCCCACATCCAAGTCCTTCGACATCGACGTGCCGATCCTGGACGACAGCGTGATAGAGCCACAGGAGGCGTTCTCCGTACAGCTATCCAACATCGTCTCCAACCTGGGCATAGGCTTCGTGGACGGACAGCCCACCAATTCGGCCAACGGGAACATAAACGACGACGACGCGGTACCGGGTACGGGCATATCATTCGCCAGCACCAACGTAACCGTGACAGAGGGGACAGACGCATTCGCAAGGTTCACCGTGAACCTGAACGGGGACATCGCAGGGAACGTATCGGTAGACTACGCAACCATAGACGGGTCCGCGACGGACGGAAGCGACTTCACGGCACAGACCGGGA
>NZ_CBDFIX010000002.1:2500-2552500 GCF_965248315.1 Ulvibacterium sp.
GATCCCCGCGGCTTTTCGCAGCTTATCACGTCCTTCGTCGCCTCTGGGAGCCTAGGCATCCCCCATACGCCCTTGTCCAGCTTGTCGCCGAACCTTTGATTCCTAGTCGCTCGCTCTCTCTACTTAAAAAAAATTCGTGTTTCCTCCCAGTGCGCACATCCATAACAAATGCGCGCCCTGTCCCAATATGTCAATGAACCTTTGTGGCGGGTCGCCACCGACAATTATAAAAAACCATCGGCAACAGACTCTTCGCCCAATTCGTAAGCTCTCCTTCGCCCTCTTCACAAGTGGACCTGTCCACCGAAGCGAGCTACGGCGAGCGTAGGTGGAGAATATCGGAGTCGAACCGATGACCTCCTGCGTGCAAGGCAGGCGCTCTAGCCAGCTGAGCTAATCCCCCGTTTTCCAGTTGTCGGTTAACGGTTAACGGTTAACGGTACTATATAACGGCAACTCAACACCTAGAATTTCCAATGATCCTATTCTCAATGAACCTCCATGGACCTTGGCCCATGGTACAAAAACCATAACACGGAGCTTCGTAGTCCCAGGCAGACTCGAACTGCCGACCTCTACATTATCAGTGTAGCGCTCTAACCAGCTGAGCTATGGGACTGTAGCTTTCCAATGTGCAACGGGGCCGGGGCCGCCGCCGCTATATCCTTATCGCGGGGACGTGGGGAACAGGCAGAAAAAAAGAAAAAAAAGACCGAAGGGCACGGGAAGGGGCGCAACGGGCGCCGCGCTCCAGAAAGGAGGTGTTCCAGCCGCACCTTCCGGTACGGCTACCTTGTTACGACTTAGCCCTAGTTACCGATCTTGCCCTAGGCCGCTCCTCGCGGTGACGGACTTCAGGCACTCCCGGCTTCCATGGCTTGACGGGCGGTGTGTACAAGGCCCGGGAACGTATTCACCGGATCATGGCTGATATCCGATTACTAGCGATTCCAGCTTCACGGGGTCGGGTTGCAGACCCCGATCCGAACTGTGACCGGTTTTGTGGATCCGCGCCCCCTTACGGGGTGGCTTCCCGCTGTACCGGCCATTGTAGCACGTGTGTGGCCCAGGACGTAAGGGCCGTGATGATTTGACGTCGTCCCCACCTTCCTCGCGGTTTGCACCGGCAGTCCCGTTAGAGTCCCCATCTTTACATGCTGGCAACTAACGGCAGGGGTTGCGCTCGTTATAGGACTTAACCTGACACCTCACGGCACGAGCTGACGACAACCATGCAGCACCTTGCAAAATGTCCGAAGAAAAGGGTATCTCTACCCCTGTCATTATGCATTTAAGCCCTGGTAAGGTTCCTCGCGTATCATCGAATTAAACCACATGCTCCACCGCTTGTGCGGGCCCCCGTCAATTCCTTTGAGTTTCATTCTTGCGAACGTACTCCCCAGGTGGGACACTTATCACTTTCGCTTGGCCGCCGAGCCCGAGGGCCCGACAGCTAGTGTCCATCGTTTACGGCGTGGACTACCGGGGTATCTAATCCCGTTCGCTCCCCACGCTTTCGTCCATCAGCGTCAGTACACGGTTGGCGACCTGCCTTCGCGATCGGTGTTCTATGTGATATCTATGCATTTCACCGCTACACCACATATTCCGGCCGCCCCACCGTGACTCAAGACCGCCAGTATCAAGGGCACCTCCACGGTTGAGCCGTGGTATTTCACCCCTGACTTAACGGCCCGCCTACGGACCCTTTAAACCCAATGATTCCGGATAACGCTCGGACCCTCCGTATTACCGCGGCTGCTGGCACGGAGTTAGCCGGTCCTTATTCTTACGGTACCGTCAACTCCCCACACGTGGGGAGGTTTCTTCCCGTACAAAAGCGGTTTACGACCCGTAGGGCCGTCTTCCCGCACGCGGCATGGCTGGATCAGGCCTCCGCCCATTGTCCAATATTCCTCACTGCTGCCTCCCGTAGGAGTCTGGTCCGTGTCTCAGTACCAGTGTGGGGGATCCCCCTCTCAGGGCCCCTAACCATCGTAGCTTTGGTAGGCCGTTACCCCACCAACTTGCTAATGGTACGCATGGCCATCCGCTGCCGCCCGTAGGCTTTAACCCTCTCGCGATGCCGCGAAAGGGTACCACGGGGCATTAATCCGGGTTTCCCCGGGCTATTCCCCTGCAGCGGGCAGGTTCCATACGCGTTGCGCACCCGTGCGCCGGTCGCCATCTCTGTGCAAGCACAGAATGCTGCCCCTCGACTTGCATGTGTTAGGCCTGCCGCTAGCGTTCATCCTGAGCCAGGATCAAACTCTTCATCGTCGACTCGTATATATCTACGCGCCGGCGCCCGAAGCCCGATCCCGTGCCCTCGATCTAAATTATCATTATCTGCTTTTCTTGTCTGTTTCCTCGGAGTAAGGCCCTCTTAAAGACCCACTCCTCGTCTCCACAATATGTATATGAACTTCTCAATTCGCCCGGGGCATCCCCCAAAGCGGCTGCAAATATAAACCGGTTTTTTTGTTTGTACAACACCTGAACGATTTTTTTTAAAAAGGTTCAGAATATTCGCAGTATTCCACCCAAGTCAAACATCAAAAAACTACGTGAATAAAGGGTATAGAACTTTGTTTTGATTATTTGAAATAGATAAAAAAATGTTCATATTGGCCTTACATTGTTGATGAATAGTAGATACCTTATGCTAAAAAATTGTGAAACTGGAGAGATTCCATCAAGAAAAGAAATTCCAAACTAGGCCAAAACGAATTACAAAATCCCTATAGGGATAGTTTGGTGCCGAATAAAAATTAGGGCTTCCTCCAAAAGAAGAGTTGAAGTGTTCCGCTTTCAAATATATTCTGGTTTGTTTTACCCGGGCATTGATAAAAAAGTCCATTAGTGGGTACCCTCCTAAACTTTCAGTATTCTGAATGTAGAATTCCCCAAGCAGCGGATTGTACCCATCCATCGTATAGGCCGAAAAATATTTGAATGTAACACCAGTCTGCAGGTACATCGCCTTTTTAAATACTTCTGACGAAAAATACAAGGTATTCCTAGTAACCAATTGGGGAACATTAATTACATTATTGGTTTGAGAGACATTCTGATACATTACGGTATTATTAAGTGCAAAACCTCCCAACCTAAACTCCTTAGTATATTTTATTTTTAAGTGATTTACACTATTGCCTTCCTGAAATGGCCTTATGTTGCCCAATTCCATTCCTTCATCCACCGGGTTTTCCGGATCTAAAGTAAAATAGGTATAGTTATCCACGGTGGTATATTTGGCCATTATGTTACCCCAAAAACCGGAATCAAAATTAACCTGGATGTTATTTACCTTTTGATTATCAAATACGGCCGTATTCTGCCAGTTGTAATTCTCATACTCACTTTGGTAAAGCAGAAAATTGAAATTAGGCATTCTGGAAGAGGAATGAATTGAGAATCTAAGGTTGTTATTTTCATTGAACCGGTAACTCGCGGAAGCATCCAAAATACTACCCGTTAAACTTCCGGAAACATTATATTTTATATCGCCCTTTAACCGGAAGCCACCAATCCGTTTTTCATACTTTGCCCCAACGGCAATTTCCTCTCCTTTTAACCTGTTTTCAATTCGCTGCGTATCATTTACCAAAATACTATTGAAGAAATAGTTGTAATTATATAGACTAATATTTCCTTGAAGTCGGCCTAAAATAGGGTTGAAGAATTCAGCGCTAAATTCATTGAGCATCGTCTTAAGATTAGCCTTATCATTGACATCCGTAAGAAAGGCACTCCCAAAATAATCGTTGCTCGCCGTTTGTATGAATTGGTAATATTTAGTCTCATAATTGAATTTATGACCAATGGCCAAGGATGTCGCCTCTACCTTAGAGGAGTCACGATTGCTTCTTAACAACTTGTATTGATGATCTAAAAAATATCTCTTCCCCAATATCTTATTGTTGGCATCAGCAAATCTTACATCTATTCTGGATCGATCCCTAAATTCATTGTCTTCACCGCCAGTCTCAAATTGTTCCCTGTTCAGTAATCCTCCATTTTCCTCCGTTTCTATGTCCTGGGCCGCAATATGTGCCCGCAAAATATATCGGCCGTTCCGCGATGTATAATTAGTGGTTGTCCTGAAGTTTCCCGATTCCGCTTGATCAAAGGCGTACTTACCCAAAGACCTAAAACCTTTATAGGCCAATGAAAAATTCAGTCTTTTGGAAGTATTAAAGGTGAGCATGGCGTCTAAAAGCTGACCTTGTTCAAACGTTGTCTTAAAAAAGAGGTCCGTCATGGGTGTAGGTACGTTATAGTACATAATGTCCTCCATTTCCATATAATTATAGTGAAGTGCCTCCGCCCCCAATACGGGATAAAGGTTTCTTCTGTTAAAATCTACTCCTAATTTATTGTAAGGTTGACCTACATTGGAGAAGGGCATAAGTTCAAAATCATCCTTTCTTAAATAATTATAGCGGTATTCCTTTTGTATGGTCAAGGTGGTGTCCAAGAAAGTGGTATCGCGCTCGTAGGAGATTATTTTATAGTCCCTTATAGTCAATTCCTGGGAAGGGGCCTCCATTTTTTCATTACTAGGTTTTATTCTCCTTTCCCCTAAACGGGAGGTATCCAGTTTCTTTGCCGGCGGAATGGAGTCTTCTTGGGAATGGAGGGAGAGTCCAAAAAATAATAAAAACAGGAAAGGGAAATATTTCATTAAATCTGATGACCGCCCCCAAGGAAGCATTAAACAGGTCCCGTCAAATGGCGGGATTACTATAATAAACTATTTTGGCAATTGCATAAAGCAGTATATCAAAACAAGTTTCATGGGCAAAGTTAATTTTTTTGTTCCTAATGAAATGTGAAAGTTTTCCGGGCCTTTGGGAGACATCATTAAAGTTGGCGCAAATTATTTTCGATCCCAGTTTAGTATACTTATATTGTGCCCAAACCAAAACAGTTGTAAGAGTGCTTAAATCGTACTATCATAATGTTGATGAAGTGGGCACCGACGAAGCAGGTAGAGGGTGCCTTGCCGGGCCTGTTACGGCTGCTGCTATACTTCTTCCCAAAGATTTTAAAAATGATATTTTAAACGATTCCAAACAGCTTTCACACGGCAAACGGGACTTTTTACGGCCCATATTGGAAAACGATTGCAGGTGTTATGGTGTGGCCCATGTGTATCCCGAAAAAATTGATGAAATCAATATTCTTAATGCCTCGATCCTCGCGATGCACAAAGCCATCGATTTATTATCTATTACGCCCAAATTCATCATTGTTGATGGAAATCGATTTAAATCCTACAAAAATATTCCGCATAAAAGTATCGTAAAGGGCGACAGCAAATTCATGAGTATTGCCGCCGCATCCGTACTTGCCAAGACCTATAGGGATGCCTACATGGAAGCGTTGCATGAACAATTTCCTATGTACAATTGGAAAAAGAACAAAGGTTACCCCACAAAAGAACACCGGGAGGCCATCCTTAAATATGGTACCACAAAATATCATAGAAAAAGTTTTAGGTTATTGCCGGACCAATTGACCTTAGAATTTTAAAAGTTTATTTTTACGGCAAAGTATTTCCATGAAGTCCAAAATCCTTATCCTTTGTTTTCTTTTTTTGATTTTTGGCTGCCAAGAAGAGAAAAAAACCACTTCATCCTTACTGGAATTTATCCCGGCGAATGCTTCGCTCATTATCAAAATCAATTCCTTTGATAGTTTTAAGGAAAGTATTCAAAACAACGATTTCCTTAAACGTTTTAAATCCTCAAAAGCCTATAAGGAAATAGCCGAGGTAGTGAATAATCTCGATTATGTTCGGCCACAAACTTCAAGTTTATTGGCTTTTTCAAAATCCACGGAGGGGAAATGGGGGTACACTTTGGTAACAGCTTTTTCCCCGGATATCATAAACCTGGACAGTATAAAAAACAAAACTATTGAGAGCCTTTCCACGGGACAGGAAGAAATAAAGCAGTATACCATTGACGGATCAGTGTTTTTTGCTTCCCGTTTGGAGAATAAAATAGCCGTAAGTTCATCACAATCCGTATTGAAAAATTTGTCTGGAAGTTTTGGAAAGGTTGAAATTCCGAAAGCGCTAGAAAAACTTTTCACGGCATCGGGTACAACAAAACCTGCCTCTATTTTTCTGCATATGGATGAAAATACCGAACTTCTTAACTCCTTGTTAAGGGACAATCCCAAAATTGAAGCCTCCCGCTTTTCGGATTGGCTGTCCTTAGATATCGACCTACAACTGGATTACATCAATCTAAGGGGAATAAGTATGGTACAGGACTCTACCAAAAACTACCTAAACCTCTTTAAGAATACCACTCCGGTGGCCAACACCATCCAAAATTTTGCCCCTAAAAATACGGAGTCCATCTTATCCTATACATTCAATGACTATGCGATGTTTGCAAAAAACAAACGCGAGTTTTTAGGGCATTCCGTACCAGAGGATTCCTTGTTTTCAACAGTTGAGGAAATTGGGTGCATCTATCTTGATTCCAAAAAGGCAGTCTTGTTAAACACGTACGGATCCGAAACTATTTCCGAATATCTAGGAGAAATACAAGTGGGCTCCCTTGATTTTCAGGGAAACGAAATCCTGGAATTGGGCCAAAGCGATTTTTTGGAAAAACTGCTTTCACCACTTATTACGGATTTTGATGCACAATATGTTACAGTTTTAGACAATGCCTTTATTTTTTCCAAGGAAAAAGAGGTCTTACAAACCGTAATCAGAAATTACAAAAACGGCAACACTTTTCAGGATACCCCTGTTTATGAAACGGCCATGGAAAATATAGCGTCGGAATCTACTATTTTGTACCTCTCGGATTCTGACGGCATAAAGGATATGTTGAATGCACATTTTTCCAAGACTTTCATCCAGGATTTTAGCAAATCAAAACTTAAGCCTACGGCATATGGAGCTCAGGTGGTGGCGGACAAGGATATCTTTCACACCAATGTCATAATCAATTCAATAACATCCAAAAAATCCAATAGGAGCATTTCCAAGTCATTTTCCCTAAACTTGGAAAATGAAATTACCATGAATCCTCAATTTGTCGTTAACCACAATACCAAAACAAAGGAAATTGTTGTCCAAGATGTGGACAATACGCTCTATCTAATTTCAAGAAACGGTAAAATACTTTGGAGCAAAAAATTGGATGGGCGTATTCAAGGCAAGGTACATCAAGTAGATATTTATAAGAATGGGCGTCTGCAACTTGCTTTTACGACAAATAATCAATTTTTGATTTTGGATAGAAATGGAGAAGAGGTAAAACCTTTCGTAAAATCATTTGAAGGTGGAAACCTGAATCCGCTTGCAGTTTTTGATTATGATGGAAAAAAGGACTATCGATTTGTCGTGGTACAGAATGAAAAAATATTTATGTACAACAACAAGGGCAATATTGTAACCGGCTTCACCTATACCGAAGCGGAACACCCGGTTCTTGGTGCTCCAAAACATTTTAGAATTGGCAAAAAAGACTATCTGACGTTTAAACTTTCGGACGGTAGCCTAAAGATCTTAAGCCGGGTGGGTAAAGTTCGGGTAAAGGCAGATAAGAAGATAGATTTCTCCGAAAACGAAATATACGTATACAAGAATAAATTTATTGTGACGGATAAAGACGGAATTCTGTATCAAATTGATGAAAGGGGAAAAATGTCCGAAGCCAACCTAAATCTCAATGAAGACCACGGCCTGGATGCCACAAGCAAAACGCTTGTACTTATGAACAACAATGAACTCAGTATAAAGGGAAACAAGGTAGAACTGGATCTGGGCGTATATCTACCGCCAAAGATTTTCTACATCTATGATAAGATATACATTAGTTTGACAGACATCCAAAATCAAAGAGTTTATCTTTTTGACAGTATGGCGAAGCCTATTCCCAATTTTCCAATTTTCGGCACTTCCCCTATAGATCTGAACGACGTGGACAATGATAGAAAGTTGGAAGTTGTGGTCAAGGACCAGGACAATTCCCTTATTATGTATAACATGAATTGACAACTTCTATCCTCCCATCCATACATCATAACCGGCCAACTATACATTTTTTTGTTTTTGGTTTACAATGGTTTTTAAATTTAACCAAATGCATATAAACTCCCCCTAAATCTTCACGATCTTAAGAACCACTAAAAATGCAACGAGCAGAAATACAAAGCACGGATTAAGAATGGTGATGATCCCCAACTAAAATGTTACGTAAGTATAAACGCACATTGGACATAACCGATATTTTGTATTTTTAAAAGGCACCAATTTAGTTTTAAAATCATGAAAAAAGTAAGTAAAATCATTAAAATAGGAGCGACCTTTTTCCTTTTATTGGGGTTTGCACAAACCGCAAATGCCCAATTTCTGAAAAAGCTGGGCAAGCGTGCGGAGAAAGCAGCTGAAAGGGCAGTAGAACGAAGAGTTGACAAAGAGACGACGGAAAAAACAGACCAAGTCTTGGACAGTATTCTAGAACCGGGGTCAAAAGGAAGTGGTCAGGGCGGAAATCCTATCCCACAAACCACGGAAACGAATACTCCTGATTCCAATTCGGGCAACGGAAACAGTGGAGGTAATCCAAGTACGGCTCCGGCCACAGAAAAATCCATTACGGTTTATAGCAAGTTCGATTTTGTCCCAGGGGACAAACCACTATTTTTTGATGATTTCGCAAACGACTTCATTGGGGATTTCCCTTCCAAATGGAATACCAATGCGGGAGGGGAAATTATTACTATGGGCGATTCACCTCAAAAATGGCTCGAACTGAAATCTGGATACAACATTTATTATGTACCCGATGTACCAAAATTACCGGAGGACTATACTATTGAATTTGATATAGGGGCCGTAGGCTTGGATAGGCAAACCTCTTCAACGGCGCAACTTAGGGTTACCTTAAGCGATGATGACAAATTTAAGGAAGGTGCCAACTATGCTTATGCGGAAATTCCATTCTGTCAGTATGCGGCAATCGGGGTTACCGTTGAAAACAGGATCAATGGAAAAAGGGAAATACGCAGTACTGTCAAAGCTGATTTACGGGATGAAGTCTTGAATATGCCACACGTGTCCATAGCCGCAAACAAACAGCGATTTAGACTCTGGATCAATGAGGTTAAATATTTGGATGTGCCTAGGCTATTACCCGCCGGAGCTGTATTGCATACCGTGAAATTTCATATGAACAATTTTAAGGACGGGAAGGAACGGATCTTTATTACCAACCTCAAAGTGGCCGAGGGTGGTGTGGACCTGCGCCGCAAGCTAATCTCGGAGGGCAAAATATCTACCAACGCAATTTTGTTCGAATCGGGCTCGGCCAATCTAAAGCCGCAGTCTATGGGGGTTATTCGACAAATATCCCAAGTCCTTCAGCAAGAGGCTTCCATGAAACTTAAAATTGTTGGTCATACGGATTCTGACGGCAATGACGCCTCCAATATGGAACTTTCCAAAAAAAGGGCAGATGCTGTAAAAAATGCCTTGGTCTCGGTATATAACGTTTCCTCAAACCGCCTAATTACGGAAGGTAAAGGTGAGACTGAACCGTTAGGAGATAATGGTACCACGGACGGAAAAGCCCAAAACAGAAGGGTTGAATTTATTAAACAATAATACGTATTTAGCTATGAAAAAGACCATACTGGGGTTGACCCTTGCCATACTGTTTGTGACACAGGCCATTTTTTCACAGGACAGTTGCAGTAAATATTATCCTTTGGTGGAGGGAACTACGTTTCAATACACCATGTACAATAAAAAGGGAAAGAGCGAAGGTGTTACAGACTATACCATTACCAATGTGGACAATTCAGGAGGTGAGACCCGTGCAACGATGTCCATGAAATTCGCCGATAAAAAAGGAAAGGAAGTTTTTACCTCGGATTATACATATACCTGTACCGGAAAGGGCATTAAAATTGACTACAATTCCTTGTTACCGGAAGCTATGACCAGTCAGTTCAAGGATATGGAATATGAAATTACAGGCACGGATATAGAACTGCCGAATAACTTAAGCGTAGGCCAGACCTTGGATGATGCCAACGTAACCATGGCAATAAGTATGGCCGGTGTGAACATGAACATCGAGGTGAATATGATCAATCGTAAAGTGGAGAAACAAGAAAATGTTACCACCCCTGCCGGTACGTTTGATTGCTATGTACTTTACAATGATACCCAATCCAAGACCATGGGCGCTACCCAGACTTTTCCTTCCAGATTGTGGGTCTCGGAAGGCGTAGGCATGGTTAAACAGGAGACCTATAGAAAAGATGGAACCCTTACGAACAGTATGGCACTCACGCAGCTGAGCAAATAAAATTAAAAATAGATTTTTGATGAAAGGCCAGAGTTTACACTTTGGCCTTTTGTTCTATCAATTCTGCCTCAAAGAGCGTTTCAAAATGGACAAGTAGCTTTTGCATTACTTCATTCATGTCAATTTCCCTTTTTCCCAATTCCACATTTAAGGACGTCACAGCTTTGTCCTTAATACCGCAGGGAATCATATGGTCAAAATACCCAAGGTCCGTATTTACATTCAATGCAAAGCCATGCATGGTAACCCATCTACTGGCCCGTACGCCCATGGCACAGATTTTACGGACAAAGGGAGTACCTACATCCAACCAAACTCCGGTCTCCCCCTGGGAGCGTTGTCCTTGTAGTCCATATTCGGCCAAGGTTAAAATAACTATTTCCTCTAGAAATCGAAGGTATTTGTGGATATCGGTAAAGAAATTGTCCAGATCCAAGACCGGGTAGCCCACAACTTGTCCGGGACCATGATAAGTAATGTCTCCCCCCCTATTTATTTTGTAGAATTTGGCTCCTATTTCCTTTAGCTGTACCTCATCTACAAGAAGGTTATCTTCATCCCCGCTCTTGCCCAAGGTATACACATGTGGATGCTCTACGAACAAAAAGTGATTAGGGGTTTCAAGTTTGTTTCCTTGCCTTCTATTTTTGATTTTGAGGTCAACTATTCGCTGAAAAAGCGTCTCCTGATAGTCCCAAGTCTTCTTGAAGTCTTGAAAACCCAAATCCTGTACCACCACCTTCTTATTCATAAGGACAAAGATACGACGATAGCATCACTTTTATGTTTATTATGAATGTAGTTTTACCACCCCGACAGGGCAGTTATGGCAAGACTTCTAACTCGGATTATTTAAAATCACTAGAGCAGCTATAACACCGGGAACCCATCCACATAACGTAAGCAAGAAGACAATAATAATAGAACCGCAACCTTGATCGATAACGGACAAGGGCGGAAATAAGATAGCCAGTAAGACCCTGAAACAACCCATTTTACAATTTCTTTTGATTGATGTATCTATAGGACGCAATTTTACTCCATTTGTTACGCAAAACCTGTATTTTTATTTCTTATATGACTCCTTTTTTATGTCAACAAGAATATTGTTTTTTCTAATCTGTTTTACCGTCCTTAAAAGTCAGGGGCAATATCGTTTTGATGGACACATAAACCCTGATGAAGGCAAAACGGTGTACCTCTCCTATATAGAGGATTATAGAAAGCTTTCCCGAATTTATACGGATCAAATCATCCGCAAAACGGAGACTGACTCCTTGGGGCGGTTTAGTTTTCAGGGAACCAATCTTCCGGAAGAAAATCGAATCTACCGCCTACATGTAGATGGTTGTGAGATGGAGTCCACGAAAAACCCACACGTACTCGGGGTTTGTGATTTTAGCCAAAGTGTGCTTTTTATAGCCAACAATACAGATACTTTGAATTTCTCAAAATCGGCCTACGGACAAACATTTTGTCAGATCGTTTCCACAAATCCCTCTTCCGATAATTTCTTGGAAATAGCCACTCTAAAGGAGGAAATGATTGTGGATTTCAATGATTTCAACAGCGAGGCCAATAAAAAAATCAACTCTGAGAAATGGTTTGCCAACCTACAGAATTTCGGTGCTAGTCTTCATGAGCCCTTGGCAGAACTGTTTATTTATGATTTTTTATCAGATCGTAGAAACGAGACCTATTCCTATTACTTAAAGGACCTCAATGACAATACTTACTACGGTGATTTGCTCGAACGTTTAAAAAGAACATATCCTGAGACTAGGTATACCGAGCTTTACCAAAACGAAATTGATTTGGATAAACAAATTGCGTCAGGTAAAGGAGCAAATCTTTTTACTTGGAAATGGATTTTAGGCTTTGCCTTATTACTTTCCCTATTACTGAACATTTATTTGTTAATAAAAAAAAGACAATCCAGAGAAATGGCCAAAAGGGGAATTTTGGAGAAACTTACCCATCAGGAGCAAAAAATAGTAAACGAAATTCTAAAGGAAAAGACCAATAAGGAGATTGCAACGGACCTTTTTATCAGCGTCAGTACGGTAAAAACCCACATCAACAATTTGTATAAAAAACTAGACGTTTCCAAAAGAGACGACATCAAAGGGCTTTTTGAGAATCAAAATTGAAAATCCACCTAGGGTCTAGTCCCCATTTCCAACGCCACTTTTTTTGGATCTAATCGCTAATCCGTGATTTTCGGCATCTAAACTTTAAACCGAAAATCATGAAAACTAGTGCATTTCTATTTTTTACATTGTTTTGTATGGCCTTGAATGGGCAAAATCAGGAAATCACCCCGGAAAACGGAAAGTTATTCCTTTTGGGTAAAATAACACCAAATGTCTTTGAAAAGGAACCTTATCGGGAATGGTATCAAAAATCATATCAGGATTATGGGGTGGATGAAACCTTAGTTCATCTTTTCAGTAAGAAATTGTCCCAATATCGCATACAACTCTTTTTGGGTACATGGTGCGGGGATAGTAAACGGGAAGTACCTCGGTTGATAAAAATTTTAAAGAAGGCCAATTTCCCCTTGGAAAATTTAGAAATCATAGCCTTAGATCGAAGAAAAGGGTGGTATAAAAAAAGCCCGGGGGGAGAAGAAAGAGGCAAGAACATTAAAAAAGTGCCCACGATCCTATTCATCAAAAATGGAAAAGAGGTCAATAGAATTGTAGAAAGTCCTGTAGAATCCCTTGAAGAAGATATGGCCCTCATCCTAAACGGAGATGAGTATATACCCAACTATGCTGTAATGAAACAATAGCGCTCTTAATTGCCCTTCAATAGTCCCTTTGCTTCATAGTTAAGCTTTAAACCCTAATTTTACGGAATACTAGTATCCCTTTAGGTTGCATAAAAACTAAGTTTGTAAAATGGTAGGTCAACTATTGAAATTCAATCTCCTTTTAATGGCTTCTTTTGCAATGCTCGGGCTTGCCTGTACTACGGATGAAGCAGTAGCTACGGACATGTCGGAACCTGAACAGAAGATTTCACCGGGTACTGCTATTCGTTATCTTGCGCTAGGCGATAGTTATACGGCAGGAACGGGTATAGACACATTACAAAGTTTCCCCCGGCAGCTACAACAAGCCCTGGCCAGTGAACTTACCAAAGGGGTAACGGTGCACGTAGTTGCCCGAGCAGGGTGGCGTACGGACAATTTAATCAATGCCCTGGAGGAGGAAACGCTGGAAGATAGCTATGATTTTGTCACGCTATTGATCGGAGTGAATAATCAATTTCAAAATCGTCCTTTTTCGCAGTACGAAGATGAATTTCCGAAGCTCTTGAACAGGGCTATGAGCTTGGCAGGCGACGATCCTGAGCGAGTGGTTGCGATTTCCATCCCCGATTATTCCTATACTCCGTTTGGACAGGACCTGGGCTTTGAGAATATTTCGGATGAAATTGATGGTTATAACAATTTTGCAAAAACAATCGCGGAAGGGAACGGCATTTCATTTGTTGATATTACCGACATATCCCGAAATGGTCTGGAAGACGCCTCCTTGGTAGCCAGAGACAATCTTCATCTTTCGGAAAAGGCTTATCAAATGTTTTTGGATCGGATTGTTCCAGATGCCATAACCAAATTGAAAGATTGACGCAAACGGCCTATATTTGCAGCCTCAATTAAATGTACATGCAACTTTCGGAGCAAGAAATTATAAGGAGGGATAAACTGGGAAAATTAAGGGAAATGGGTATAAACCCGTATCCTGCAGCACTGTTTCCCGTAAATACAACATCGAAACAAATAAAGGAAGACTATCTTGAAGGGAAAAAAGTAATTATTTCGGGCCGGTTGATGTCTCGCCGTATCCAAGGAAAAGCTTCTTTTGCGGAATTACAGGATGGTCTTGGCCGAATCCAGGTGTACTTTAATCGCGATGAAATTTGTCCGGGTGAGGACAAGGCACTGTACAACGAGGTGTACAAAAAATTGTTGGATATCGGCGATATTATTGGCGTAGAGGGGGAACTTTTTACCACTAAAGTGGGAGAGAAAACAGTTATGGTAAAAGATTTTACCCTCTTAAGCAAAGCTCTTCGCCCATTGCCCTTACCAAAAAAAGATTCAGAAGGAAATCTATACGATGAATTCAACGACCCGGAATTACGTTATCGTCAGCGCTATGTGGACCTAGTCGTAAATCCAACTGTTAAGGAAACCTTTATCAAAAGAACAAAAATAACAAACAGCATTCGGGAGTTTTACAATAGCAAGGGTTATTTGGAAGTGGAGACACCTATCCTACAACCCATTCCTGGTGGCGCGGCCGCACGTCCATTCTTGACCCACCATAATGCGTTGAACATTCCATTATACTTACGTATCGCCAACGAATTGTATTTAAAACGTCTTATTGTAGGTGGTTTCGATGGCGTTTACGAATTTTCCAAGGATTTTAGAAATGAGGGTATGGACCGTACCCATAATCCAGAGTTCACCGTAATGGAGCTTTACGTGGCGTATAAGGATTACAATTGGATGATGGATATCACAGAAGAATTGTTGGAAAAAGTAGCCTTGGATACCAATGGCACCTCCAAGGTAAAAGTGGGTGAACAAGAGATTGAATTTAAGGCTCCCTATCCCCGTGTTCCTATTTTGGAAGCCATCAAGATACATACCGGTTTTGATGTTGCCGGAATGGATGAGACCCAACTTAGGGAGGTAGCTCAGAAGTTACAAATAGAGGTAGATGAAACCATGGGCGTAGGTAAATTAATTGACGAGATTTTTGGCGAAAAATGCGAGCATCATTATGTACAACCTACCTTTATCATCGACTATCCCAAAGAGATGAGTCCTTTGACCAAGGAGCATCGGAGCAATCCGGCCTTAACGGAACGCTTTGAACTGATAATTAATGGGAAGGAAGTTGCCAATGCCTATTCCGAACTGAATGATCCCATTGACCAACGTGAACGTTTTGAGGAGCAGCTAAAACTATCCGAAAAAGGGGACGACGAGGCCATGTTCATTGATCAGGATTTTCTACGGGCCTTGGAATATGGCATGCCCCCAACTTCCGGTATTGGTATTGGCATAGATCGCTTGGTAATGCTCATGACCAATAATTCCTCAATTCAAGAGGTGTTGTTCTTCCCGCAAATGCGGCCCGAGAAAAAGCAGATAGAGCTGACCGAAGAAGAAAAAACGATAGTAGCCCTTTTAAAACCGGAAGGGAATATGGATTTAAGCGCACTTAAATCCCAATCCGGGCTCAGCGGCAAAAAATGGGATAAATCTATGAAGGCGCTTTCCAAAAATGGACTTGTAAAAGTTGTAGTTGAAGGCGATTCAAAAATCGTAATGTTGAAAGAATAAGGTCGCGCTCCTTTAAAAACCAGGTTTTAGTTGCATAGTGTTGCGTAATTTTAAAACCTGATTTTTCAAAATATCCCTATATTTATAAGCCGTTCCAGATCATTGGATTGTTCATGAAAAGGAAGATTTATATAGGAATATGTATTGCTATGGCCCTAGTGGCCATTTCCCTTCTTTGGAACTCGTTTAAACCCACCGAAAAAGTTGACTTTAGCACACAAATAAAACCCATTCTCAATAACAAGTGTATTACTTGCCACGGAGGTGTTAAAAAGAATGGAGGGTTTAGCCTATTATTTGAAGAGGAGGCCTTTGCCGTTACCGAATCCGGCAAGCCGGCTATCATTCCAGGGGATGCCTCAGGGAGCGAGTTTATTAAACGATTGAAGGAAGAGGACCCCGAACTTCGTATGCCCTATGAGAAACCCAAACTATCCGATAAGGAGATAGACCTTTTGACACGCTGGATAGACCAAGGGGCCGAATGGGGGGAACATTGGGCGTATTCGCTTCCCGATAAAGTGGACGTCCCTACCTGGACCAATGAAGCGGGTTTTACTTTTGAAAAATCGTCCGATTTCCTCCAGAACAACATTGATAATTTTATCCTGACCCGTTTGGAAAACGAGCAAGTGGAACCCAATCCTCCAGCCGAAAAAAATGTTATTGCCCGAAGACTCGCCTTGGACCTTACAGGTCTACCCCCTGACAAGGAACTGCTACAGGAATTCGAAAGCGGAACCCTTTCCTACGAAGCCTTAACGGACACCTTATTGGCACAAAATACCTATGGGGAAAAATGGGCGACCTGGTGGTTAGATCTCGCTCGATATGCGGATTCAAAAGGCTATGAAAAGGATATGGGCCGATCCATTTGGAAATATCGGGATTGGGTCATAGATGCTTTTAACAAAGACCTGCCTTATGACCAGTTTACTTTGGAGCAATTGGCCGGAGACCTTTTACCCGATCCAAGTACCGATCAGTTAATCGCCACGGCCTTTCATCGAAACACCATGAACAATGATGAGGGCGGCACAGATGATGAAGAATATCGGGTCGCGACGGTCATCGATAGAGTGAATACTACCTTTGAGGTCTGGCAGAGCACCACCATAGGCTGCGTGCAGTGCCATGGCCATCCCTATGACCCGTTTAAGCATGAGGAGTATTTCAAGCTTATGGCCTTTTTTAACAACACTAGAGATGAAGACACCCCAAGTGAGGGCCCCGTACTCAAGTTCTACGATTCCGGGCAACAGCAAGATGTAGATAAGGTATTGAACTGGATAGCCGAAAATGGCACTCCAAAGCAACAGAAAATCTACAAGGATTTCATGCAATTTACCGAACCCGTCTACAAATCGCATTTTTTTCAAGAAATTACCAATGGATCCTACGATGACCATGCCTCCGTGGTACTTTGGGACGATGGCAACTGCATCCTGGAAAACGGCTATACCAACAACGCCAGTTATGTATACCTAAACTATCGTTCGCATTATAATGGGACTCGGATGACCATACGTGAAGGGGATGCCAACGGGCCTATTTTAGGGCAGTTTATCATCAACAAGGCGAAAAATAACACAACATCCCAATTTCCGATAAAGAGGATAGACCATAAGACCAATCTCTATATTGAAACACAAAATGACGCTGCGGCCAAAGAGGCCAATATTATCAATATCTATTGGATCGCATTCCTCGAAGACATGCCAGGGCAGGACAAACCCGGATGGTCCTCCATAAACAAGGCTTTTTTAAGGACATTGAATACCAATACGGCTATCACCGTACCTATTTTGGCCGAAAATCCATCATATATGCTGCGTACCACCCAGGTTTTTGACCGTGGTAGCTGGTTATCCAAGACTGATACAGTTCAGCCAAGTACTCCCGAAAGCCTTAGCGAATGGAACTCGAAATGGCCCAAAGATCGATTAGGGCTCTCCAAATGGATCATTGACAAAAAAAATCCTTTAACCGCCCGTACCGTGGTAAATAGGATATGGCACCAAATTTATGGCAGGGGTTTGGTAGCCACGATCGAGGATATCGGTTCACAATCCGATGCTCCTTCCCATCCTGCCCTACTGGACTGGCTTTCGTTGCGTTTGATGAACGAACATGATTGGAGTATGAAAGCGTTGATAAAGGAAATTGTGCTCTCGGGCACTTATCGCCAAAGCTCCAAGAGCACCTCTGAAATGTATCAAAAAGATCCAAAAAATGAATTGTATGCCAGAGGCCCCAGGGTGCGATTGGGAGCCGAGGCTATTCGCGATCAAGCATTGGCCGTTTCCGGACTTTTGAGTGGCAAGATGTACGGTCCGGGCGTGATGCCACCTCAACCTGATGGAGTTTGGCAAACGGTTTATAACGGGGCCCAATGGGAAGAAAGCAAGGGAGAAGACCGATACAGAAGAGGAGTCTATACCTATTTGAAACGTACGAGCCCATACCCCTCGTTTTTAACTTTCGATGCCGGTAGTAGGGAAGTTTGCACCATTCGCCGAATCGTCACCAACACACCCCTACAGGCCTTAGTGACCCTGAACGATCCAGTTTACTTAGAAGCGTCTTATGCACTAGCAAAGAATACCAGGGTCGCCGATGATGTAGACAAGAGTATCGCCCAAAGCTATAAAAGGGCCACCTATACCGATATTTCACCGAACAAATTGGAGGCCTTAAAGGCATTGTATGAGGAGTCGTTATCAGAATTCAGGGAAAATGAGGAAGCCAATGTACTTTTTTTACATTTTGATGATAAACCAACTCCAGAATTAAGTGCCCTGACTGTGGTAGCCAATGCCATTATGAATTTGGATGAATTTTTAACGAAAGCCTAACCCTATGGAAGACCGTATCCAGAGATTGATCCAAGAAAAGATCGTGCGAGAGACAAAGGCCAAAACCCGCAGGCACTTCATAAAGAGTTGTGCTCAAGGCATGGGTGGTTTGGCATTAAGCTCCATTTTTATGGGTTGCGATCCTTTGGCTAAACCCATGGCGAAAAAAACCGTGGTATTTTCCGAGCGCGACCTAAACCCATTGGCTACCTTGGCTCCTCCATTTGCCCCAAAGGTAAAGTCGGTTATTTACCTACATATGGCAGGAGCGCCCTCGCAACTCGAAATGTTCGATTATAAACCGCAACTCCAAAAATATCACGGACAGGACTGCCCCCAATCTTTGTTGGAGGGAAAGAAATTTGCCTTTATCAAGGGGACACCAAAATTAATGGGGCCCCAGGCCGAATTTAAGCAAGAGGGTGAATCGGGCAATTGGGTCTCTAATTTCATGCCCCATTTTAAGAAGGTGGTGGACGAAGTGGCTTTTTTAAAGGCCGTACATACCGATCAATTCAATCACGGCCCTGCACAGTTATTCATGCATACGGGCAGTGCCCGATTAGGCAGGCCGAGTATAGGGGCATGGGCTACATACGGATTGGGCTCTCCAAATCAAAATCTTCCCGGTTTTGTAGTGTTGACGTCCGGTGGCAATACCCCCGATGCCGGAAAAAGTGTTTGGGGCAGTGGATTCCTCCCGTCCGTTTACCAAGGTGTTCAATGTCGCTCCAAGGGAGATCCCGTACTCTATATAGAAGATCCCGAGGGCATGCCCCGAGATCTTAAAAAAAGTACCATTGAAGCCATTAACAAAATCAACAAGGAAGAATATGCCAAGTACGCCGATCCAGAAATCTTGGCGCGTATCAACCAATATGAAATGGCCTACCGTATGCAGATAGCGGTACCGGAGGTCATGAATATCAACAATGAACCCGAAAATGTCCAACAGATGTACGGCGTTGAACCGGGCAAGGAGTCCTTTGCCAACAACTGTCTTTTGGCCCGTAAATTAGTGGAGGATGGCGTACGTTTTGTACAACTTTTTGACTGGGGGTGGGATACCCATGGCAATGTTCGTGAGGGATCCATCGATTTGGGGCTACGTAATAAGTGCAGGGAAATAGATCGACCCATTGCGGCGTTAATCTTAGATCTTAAACAACGGGGACTTTTGGACGAAACCCTAGTAGTCTGGGGCGGCGAGTTCGGCCGTACACCCATGCAGGAAAACCGGGGCAATAAAAAAATGGCCTATAAAGGTCGTGATCACCACGGGGATGCCTTTACCATGTGGATGGCCGGCGGTGGTATCAAGAAAGGGGTTTCCCATGGCAAAACTGACGATATTGGGTTTTCCGGAATAGAAGGTCAGGTTTCGGTACATGATATTCATGCCACCATTTTACACCTACTGGGCTTTGATCATGAACAATTTACCTATGAATTTCAAGGAAGACATTTTCGATTGACTGATGTAGAAGGAGAACTTATTAAAGAAATTTTAGCGTAATCCTAGACTCCCTCATTTTAGTAAGGGTAAAGTTGGAACGCTAAGGGTAAGACAGGGAATAAGCTCAAATACCAAACCAAAAAAATGAAAAGACGTTTTATCTTCGCCTTATTTTGCATATCCTTCCTCACCCATTCGCAGCAAAAAAAAAAGCTAGAATTCTTTCAGACCGACTGGGGTAGAACTGCCTCCTGGGATAGCTTCTGCGAACGTGTGAAGGCATCTGGGTATGACGGGCTTGAAACCTGGTTCCCATCCACCGAGCAAAGTCAAACCGAATTAAGGGCAGCACTGAAAAAATATAGGCTCAAAGTCGGATTTCTGAATGGAACCAATAAGTCATTGCCTTTTGAAGAGAGTCTAAAATCCTATACCGAACATTTCAAGGTTTTGATATCCTGGGAACCAGCGTACATTAACTGTCATACGGGCAACGACTTTTATACCTTTGAGCAGAATAAGGCTTTCATTGATGCTGCCAATGCCATGGCCAAAGAAAGTGGCGTTCCTATTTATCATGAGACACATCGGGGAAGGTTCAGTTTTAACCTCCCCGATACTAAAGCGTATTTAAAGGCAATCCCCGATTTGAAATTGACCTTGGATATTAGCCATTGGATGGTCGTTCATGAATCGCTCTTAGAAAATCAAAATGAGGAATTGAGTGAAGTTATTAATCGATCCCATCATATCCATGCCCGTGTAGGGCATGCCGAAGGGCCTCAGGTCAACGATCCAGAGGCCCCTGAATGGAAAAAAGCCCTGGACCGACATCTGGATATCTGGGAAAAGATAATACGAAAAAAATGGGATACTCAAGATGTGTACACCATTACAACAGAATTCGGCCCTGCCGATTATATGCCAACCTTACCTTATACCCGCGTTCCTGTAGCGGACCAATGGAAAGCCAATACATATATGATGATACAGTTAAAAGAACGTTTGAATATTGATTAACCAAAAAGATTTATGGACGTTCTAAAACAGTTACTAGGTAGGCTTCACCCATTAGTGGTACATCTACCCATAGGATTTATCATTCTTGGTTTGTTACTACAATGGTATGATCGCAAACGTAGGGAATATACTAAAGTCATTTCACTTGTGTACCTATGGGGTGGAATCAGCGCAGCCCTGGCCTGTATCACTGGTTATCTGCAATATATAGGTGAAGGCTATGCATTTGATACGGTGAAATGGCATCTATGGTCGGGCATAGCCACAGCTTTATTTTCCTTTCTGATGTATGCCAAGTTACAGGAAATACAGCGAATCGATTTTTTGGGTAAAGTGCCCGTAGCGGTATTGGCGGTACTATTTTTTGCATTGATTTCCTTTACCGGTCATCAAGGTGGTAACATTACGCATGGGGAAGATTATTTTGTAGAACCGCTTCCCAATCATATAAAATCGGCCTTGGGTTTTGAGACCTTTGAAGAAAAACCCATTGTTTTGAATGAAGAAAATTGGCAAGAAGCCTTAATTTATGATGATGTCGTAAAACCTATTTTAAACAATAATTGCATAAGCTGCCACGGAAAAAAGAAAACTAAGGGAGAACTGCAATTGCATACACCTGAAGTTCTCCTAAAAGGTGGTGAAAATGGGGAAATCATAATTACCAATGATCCCGAAAATAGTGAGTTGTATGCTCGACTGGTATTACCTAAGGATGACGAGGATCATATGCCACCTAAAGATAAAAGGCAACCCTCCCCAGAGGAAATCGAGTTGATTAAAGCTTGGTTGAGTATCGGAAACCCTTTTGAGGGTGCCATAGGGGAACTCGGAATGGAGAAGGAATTGTTCCTATCATTTTTCCCGAAAAAACACAATGCCGATTACCCTGACATTCAAATTGCAGCTGCTTCTCAGGACACCATCAACCATATAAAAAATAACGGATTACATGTAGAAAACATAAGTAAAGCATCCAATTTCTTGGAAGTTTCCTGTATTAACAAACCTTCCTTTGTGGATTCCGATTTTGAAATAATAATACCCATCAAGGAGCAGATTGCCATATTGGACCTTGGGGGAACCCAAATTACGGATGCCATTTTTGAAAAATTGACGACCCTGCCCAACTTGACCCTATTGAAATTGGACGCCACAGCGATTACAGGGAAAAACATGGAGTTGCTCGCTTCTTTGGAGCATCTTAAATCCATTAATTTGACCGGATCTCACTTAGAAGAAATTCATTTGCGAAACTTGGAAAGCTTCAAAAATCTAGAAATTGCCTATGTCTTTGGCACCCAGGTAGAAGGAGAGGGTGTCCGAACGTTGAAAGATGGTCAAATAACTATCGATTATGGCAATTACGAACTACCGCCCCTCCCATCCGATTCTATAATTTATTAGGCCTATGGCATCAATTCATAGATGGAAAAGCGCAGGTTTGCTCAAACACAAATTTTCAAAACCAAAAGAAAAAACATAGTTTAGGGGTGTTAATTCACCTTCATGGAAATCAGTAGAAAACTAGGTCTTTTTTTAGGGCCCATTTTATTTTTTATTATAATCAATCTACCTTTTCAGCTGGTTTCCGAACAAGGAGATGCCGTCATCGGTGTGGCGGTATGGATGGTCATCTGGTGGATTACGGAAGCGGTATCCATATCGGTAACCGCCCTTTTGCCGCTGCTACTGTTTCCCCTGCTCAAGGTAATGCCCATGGCCGATGTAGGGGCCAATTATGGCAGCCCCATAGTTTTCCTCTTCTTTGGTGGCTTTGTTATGGCACTTGCATTGGAAAAGGTAAACCTGCACAAACGTATTGCCTTAAACATTATAAGGGTAACAGGAACTACCCCGAATAAAGTGGTACTGGGGTTTATGATTGCCACGGCTTCCTTAAGTATGTGGATCAGCAATACGGCCAGCACTGTGGTAATGTTGCCTATTGCCATGTCCGTTATAGGTTTATTGATCAATGATGCCGATGGTTTTACCAAAAACGATCAGAATTTCGCCCTGAGCGTGATGTTGGGCATTGCCTTTTCTGCTAATGCCGGCGGTATTGCCACAGTTATCGGCACACCTCCCAATTCTGTTATGATCGGGCTCTTGGAAAATGAATATAACATTGAAATATCCTTTTTAAAATGGATGGTTATCGGGGTTCCCTTTTCTTTCGTTATGATCACTATCAGCTATTTGGTATTGGTGAAATGGATGTTTCCCAATAAACAGCTAAAGTTTACGGCGTCCAAGGAAGTTATCAATTCCGAGCTTCAAAAATTAGGGCCAACAAGCGGAAAGGAAAAAATGGTCTTGATTATTTTTGGCATCACTGTTTTCCTGTGGATCTTTAGAACGCTTATCAATAAAGTCTTTCCTGCCCTAGGACTTTCGGATACCATCATTAGCATGTTTGCCGCTATTTCCCTTTTTGCAGCTCCTTACAACCTGAGAAAGAGTGATTTTTTAATCGATTGGCGAGATACTTCAAAACTGGCCTGGGGCATTCTGATTCTTTTTGGTGGTGGGTTGGCTTTGGCAAAAGGGATGTCCGTAAGTGGTATAGTGGATATGGTAGCCAACGCCATAGCTGCCAGTGAAATCTCCATATTGCTCACCGCGGCGCTACTGATTTTTTTAATGCTCTTTATGACCGAATTAATGAGCAACGTAGCTCTGGTGGCCGTTCTGGCCCCTGTGGTAGCAGGTATTGCGATAGGCCTTGAAATTCCTATCTTGTATTTATTGATTCCGGTAACCATAGCAAGTAGCTGTGCTTTTATGCTTCCTATGGCCACTCCGCCTAATGCTATTGTTTTTGCAAGTGGTTATATAAGGGTGCATCAAATGGCCCGGGTAGGGATAATGCTTAATCTTATTGCGGTCGGGCTTTTGATCTTGATGTTCCAATTTATATTACCCTTGATTTTTTGAAAAAAAAAGCCCTGGACAAATTGCCCAGGGCCCGTTCATCTATTCTTAATGTACTCTTACTTTCTCTGGTAAACGTTAAATGATTCAGGCAGGTACTCCGCAGTGTCGAAGTCCATTTTGATATCATCACTGGAATCCATATAATTGATTCCTTCCACCGAACTTGGATCAGCATAGGCGTCAAAGTCTGCGGGTAGATAAATCTTTAACTCCTCAAGCTGTGGCAGTTCCTCTTCTTCCATATAAGAAACGGAATTCAGGTCAAAATATACGGTATACGGATCGAAGCCTTCAGGCAAATAATCCGCGGTGTCAAACCCGAGGTCAACTTGGGCTTCTTCCTCAATATAGGTTATACTATTAATGTCAAATTCCTGTTCTGGTCGGTGTGCCAATATTCCATTGGCAAATAATAGACCAATTGCGATACTTAGGGTTGCTTTTTTAAAACTCATAACGATATGGTTAATTGTATGAAAGGATATAACGTTATAAAAACCAATTATTGCCTCTTTTAAGCTCTGGACAAATTTTCAAAAAATGTCTAGAAATAGGGTTGTCAACGTAAAGGCCTCTTATTTGCCAACCCCGTACTTTAGCTTAATTTTTTTTACGTTCTTCTCAATTTTATATCCTAATTTTTGCTAAATGGAGTTTATCCACTTTTGCGTTATTTTTTTGTTAATTTCTATACTCTTCATTTAGTCGGTATTCTGTTTCGGTCAATTCCGGAAAAAAGGGGCCGGCCGTAAAGCCGGCCCTTTTTTGACTAATTCAAACTAACTCTAAAATGAAGATTCTCTGCCTATAAGACTATCCTAAATTCAAAGTGTTACGCTTTTATGAAAACTTTAAGCCTTTTCGAACTCCTATCGACCAAAAGGCCTAAAAATCCGATGTTATGAATCCCAACGCGATAACTGGAAAGTGGTGATAGCGGTAACCACAGAATTTGGGTGGTTCACCCCATCATGTTAAGCATTTCACAACATAGGTTCTTTTTGGTGATTCTCTTAGATTATCTTAGAGCAAGAATCAAAAAAATCAATAATTATGTCCCCCAAAATCAAAAGTTTACTTTATTTCACTTGTTTTATGGCCGCTGCCGCTATTTATTACATCGTAGAGCCGGAAGATTTACAAAATCAAAAAGAGTCTCCAGAATTAGTTAAGGTAGATGTGGAAAATTATGCGCCTGAGGCCGAAGTATTTGAAGATACCCGGAAATAACCAACCAAAATCAATATATTACAACCAAAGGTGCGGATAAACTCCGCACCTTTTTCTTTTTAGGTAGTTGCTATTGTGTTTCGTTAAAGAAATCACAAACTTCACTGCCATGATTAAACCTCTTCTTAATCTCCAAGTCCTACTTCCGAAAATCATAAAATATAAAGACATGAAAAAAACATTGGTATTAGTTATGCTATTGGCAGGAGCAACTGTTATGGCGCAAGAAGGGCGAAAAAATCATCATAGGCAGGCCATGAAGGACCTGACCCCTGAACAAATCGCTACCCTACACACCAAAAAAATGACCTTGGCCTTGGATCTCAGTGACACACAACAAAAGCAAGTTCAAGTATTAAGTTTGGAGAATGCCAAACTGCGCAAGGCGAAAATGGAAGAACGTAAGGCAAGGAAAGAAAGTGGCGAATCCAAAAAACCGACTCCAGAGGAACGTTACGAACTACAATTGGAACGCTTGGACAATCAGATTGCGCACAAGGCTGAGATGAAAGCAATCCTTTCCCCTGAACAATATGAAAAGTGGGAGAAATTGCATTTCCACAAAAGAAAGCATCATAGAAAGGAGAGAAGCGAGGGCAAAAGAGGTAGACGATAACTGGCTTTATGCCCTGGCGTGAGGAGCATGCCTAAAAACCCCTTATTTTCTATCATTGCAAGGTACGAAGCAATCTGTAGCTTCTTGGGAAGAAATAATCAGATTACTTCACTTTGTTCGTAATGACGAATGATATGGGTTTTTAGGCATTTTTTATACTATCATATCGCATACATTTTGGTATTCCCTTCCATAACCGAATAGGAGGGAGATGAAATGGTATCCACAAAACGATAGGAAGCAGTTGCCGAGCCCTCGGAGAATTCAGCAAGTAGATAACCTCGTTGTGAGGCATCAAAATAATTGAGGTTATCGATCAAAAGGGTAAAAGCCTGCTCTATGCCCTGAATCGTTGTTGGTTCATTTCCAAAAATCCCTTCAAAACCAGGCGATGTAACCGAAGAACAAGCGAATTCCTCTCCAATAGTATTTCCAGAAGCGTCCATAAGCGTGTTGTTCCAGGCATTGTGCGTATCTCCGGCTAGGACAACCGTGTTTTTACCATTCAAAACGGCATACAAGCGTTCCCGTTCTATAGGATATCCATCCCAAGCATCCAAGTTATAGGGTACTTCAAAGGCCAATCTTGCCAACTCCACCTCGGTCAATGTGGGGTCGCCGGCCAAGGCTCTTCCTTTTAAAACGGAAAGCTCCCCAATAGCCGTCTGCAGCGCTCCCAAGGTTTCTGGAGAGGTATCGCCCCCGGCCACTTGGCCAATTAAAATCAATAATTCCGCGGGTACGGTCATCGTTCCCATCAATACCTGCTGACCCAAAACCTGCCATTTGGCGTTGTTACCCCCCACGGCACCGGCTACCCAAGTAAGTTGCTCAGGGCCCAATAGGTTTCTGTCGGGATTTAAAAGGGCCGCCTGGAAACTAACCGCATCAAAACTTCCATCCGGATTAAAGAAATCCGTAAAACTTAATTGTTTGTCCCTACCTATGATACGGGTATCCAACATGACCAAGTTGACGAGATTGCCAAATTCGAAATTGCGGTAAATAATCGTCCCATCATCCGTGCGAATGGGCAAATATTCTCCATGAACCTGTATTGCCTTGCGTTTCCGCTCCTCATAGGAACCTTCGGAATCGTCATGGTTCTCCGCTCCGTCCATATAGGCATCATTGGTAATTTCATGATCATCCCATACAACTATAAATGGTTTCTTCTGATGAGCTAATTGTAGGCCTTCGTCTGTCCGGTATTGGCGATAACGCAGACGATAGTCCTCCAAAGTAAGGATCTCATTTAATGGATCGTGTACTCTATTTAACGATTCCGTATTATCATTGGTACCATAGCCCCCTTCGCCATATTCATAAATGTAGTCGCCCAGATGTATAATAACATCAGCCTCACTCTTTGCCATAGCATCATATACATTAAATAAGCCCGCAGGAAAATTGGAGCACGAACAAACAGCCAATTTCACACTAGAAAGGGATTCCCCATTAGATGGCAAGGTAATGGTCTCCCCAATAACCGATTCCTCCTCCAGGCTTTCATGGAAAAACCGGTAATAGTACTTACCATTGGAAGGCAATCCAGTAACATCGACCATAATGGTAAAGTCTTCTTCCCTGGTTGTGATTTCGATACCCTCTTGAATTATGTGAGCAAAACCATAATCCGTGGCTACTTCCCACTTTATCGGAATGGCATTACCTACTTCTTCTGCTGTTGGTGTAAACCGTGTCCAGATTATAACGGCTTCAGCGGTGGGGTCAAAACTTCCCACTCCATGCAGAAAACGCGGGATTTTATCCGGTGGATTGCCATCACCGTGAAAATTCTTGACGCAGGCCAACATTTGTGAACTTAAGATAACTCCCCCCGAGGCGATAACGGATTTGGCCAAAAAGGCCCTTCTAGATAGCGGTTTACGTTCCATAATTTGTTTTGTTTTAAAGGTATTTGTGGAACGTACACTTTGAGTTAAACCAAGATTAACTAAAAGGCATACTTTGGGGGTTTAGGGTTAAGAAAAGGCAAAGAACTGGGCACTTTTTGAAACAATATTCGTTTGCTCCTATCGATAATTGCGTATACGTATTTGTGTCAATTTTATATACTTGTCCTACAATTTTGCTATATTTCTACATAAATAAACACGTAACAATAACCATTTAAACCAGAAATTATGAAAAAATTAGTTGCAGAATTTATCGGAACCGCTTGGTTGGTATTGGGAGGCTGTGGAAGTGCCGTTTTAGCGGCTGCATATCCAGAATTGGGTATTGGATTTGTAGGTGTTGCCCTTGCCTTTGGCCTAACTGTTTTGACCATGGCCTATGCCATTGGACATATTTCGGGGTGTCATCTTAATCCGGCCGTTTCCATTGGACTTTGGATAGGAGGTCGCTTTGACAAAAAAGAACTACTCCCTTATATTATTGCACAGGTTTTGGGCGGATTGGCCGGGGCTGGGATCCTATACCTCATTGCAAGTGGAAAGCCCGGATTTGAGCTTGGCGGTTTTGCCGCCAATGGTTATGGGGAACACTCTCCCGGAGGATATGGTCTGGTTGCCGCTTTGGTGACCGAAATCGTCATGACTTTTATGTTTTTGATTATTATTTTAGGGGCAACTCATTCCAAAGCGGCCCAAGGATTCGCGGGATTGGCCATTGGGTTAGGGCTTACGCTCATCCACTTGATAAGTATTCCCGTAACCAATACCTCGGTAAATCCGGCAAGAAGTACAAGCCAAGCTTTGTTTGTAGGTGATTGGGCCATTGGTCAATTATGGCTCTTTTGGGTAGCACCCATTCTGGGGGCTCTTTTGGCCGGACTGGTTTACAAATTTATTTCACCCGAAAAGGAATAGCATAAGGTTATCCTTGATTTCAAATTGCCCGGACGAAAAAGAAATGGTAAGTGAAACCTAGAATAGAACTATTCCCTACTACCAAATTCATTGGAAAACGAGTCAAAATGTCCCTGGCCAACAACCGGACCCAAGAACTTTGGCAAGGTTTTATACCTCAAATAGGACAAATACAAAATAGGATAGGTTCGGAATTTTTTTCAGTTGAAGTATATAATGATGCTTCATTTTTTGAGCATTTTAGTCCGGAAAAGCTGTTCGAAAAATGGGCCGCCGTACCGGTATCGCATTTGGATTTCATCCCAAGTGCTATGGAACCTTTAGAAATCCTGAAGGGGCTTTATGCCGTTTTCCCATATAAGGGAAAGGCAAGCGAGGCACATAAGGCATATGCCTACATTTTTGGAACCTGGATTCCCAATTCGGATTATTTTTTGGACTATAGGCCCCATTTTGCCATAATGGGTGAAAAATACAAAAATGAAGATCCTAAATCGGAGGAAGAATTATGGATTCCGATACGAAAGAGATAATTTCAAAATATCTATGGGATAAAACCTTGATGCTATTTAAATACCTTTCACAAATCCAAATCATTTAGGGCTGCAATGGTTTCGTCCAAATCGCCATAGCTCAGCGCGTCATTTAAAAAATAGCTCTCAAAGGCACTGGGCGGTAAATAAATCCCTTTTTCCAACATCCCATGGAAGTACTTTTTAAACGTCTGGTTATTTCCTTTGGCCGAAGTTTCAAAATCCATTACCGGAGCACTTGTAAAATGTACCGAAATCATACTTCCAAAACGGTTGATTTGATAAGAAATACCTTTTTTGCGCAGTACATTATCAAACCCTTCATGCAAATGTTCCGTCTTGTCCGCCAAACTTTCAAAAATTTCGGGGTGTTCATTGACCTGGGTAAGCATGGCCAACCCTGCACTCATGGCCAGTGGGTTTCCACTTAAGGTCCCCGCCTGGTACACGGGTCCCTCCGGTGCCAGATGTGCCATAATCTCCGAGCGGGCGGCAAAAGCGCCCACAGGGAGTCCACCGCCAATTACCTTTCCGAACATCACCATATCCGCATTGATACCCAAGGCTTCCTGCGCACCTCCTTTGGCTAAGCGGAATCCGGTCATGACCTCATCGAACAATAATAATATCCCTTCTCGGTTACACAGTTCCCGAAGACCTTCCAAAAAGCCCTCTTGGGGTACAATACAGCCCATATTACCTGCTACAGGCTCAATGATAATCGCAGCAATTTCACCCCTGTTTGCCTGGGCCAATGCTCTTACACTTTCCAAATCATTGTATGGGGCCAATAAGGTGTCTTTGGCCGTTCCTTGGGTAACCCCGGGACTGTTTGGTGTACCAAAGGTAACCGCCCCACTTCCGGCCTGTATCAAAAAGGAATCGGAATGCCCGTGATAACAGCCTGCAAACTTGATGATCTTGTCCCTACCCGTATAACCCCGTGCCAAGCGAATGGCGCTCATACATGCTTCGGTACCACTATTTACAAAGCGAATCTTATCAATATTCGGCACCATGGATACCGCCAATTGGGCCAACTCGGTTTCTATTTCCGTTGGCATCCCAAAAGAAGTTCCCTTTTTCGCTTTATCGATTACCGCGTCGACCACTGGGGCATAAGCATGACCTAAAATCAAGGGGCCCCATGAGGCAATGTAATCGATAAGCCTATTCCCATCCTCATCATATAAATAAGCTCCTTTTGCCTCCTTAACGAAAATAGGATCTCCTCCTACCGCCTTAAAGGCACGGACAGGGGAGTTTACCCCTCCGGGGATATATTTTTTGGCCTCCGCGAACAAGGTACTACTTCTTTGATACAGCATTATTTGTTGATTTGTGTAGATTTTATGGCAAGTTCCTGACCTATTGAGATGGTATTACCCCGAATACCATTCCACCGCTTTAATTCATCTACTGAGACGAGATATCTTCGGGATATGGAATACAGGGTATCGCCCTTTTTGACTATGTAAATATTCCTTTGGGGTACTTCAACCACCTCTTTTTTATCATATCCCTTGCGAATAACGGCCCTATCGTATTTATGCAATCGGTGTTGCTCTATTAATTGAATCAATTTTTGGGGATAGCGCTTATCCGTGGCATAACCCGCTTGTTTTAGTCCCTTTGCCCAACGCTTGTAATCGTTTGGGGGTAGGTTGAACAAAAAGGCATACCGAGAGCGGTTCGCCAAAAAAATACTATGATCCCGATAGGAATACATAGGATGGTTGTATTTGCGAAAGCATTCACCCCGCTCATCATCATCATGAAAATCATAATCCCCCTGCCAGCCCGTATGGCACTTTATTCCAAAGTGATTATTGGTTTTTTTTGCAAGTTCGCCCCTACCAAAACCACTTTCCAGAAGTCCTTGGGCCAAAGTGATACTAGCCGGTATTCCGTAGGCCTTCATTTCAAATTGGGCAATTTCAGAAAATGTTTCGATGTACTCTGAAATGGACGAAATCTCAAATCTTACAAATTTTCCGGTATCCTCCGGCAAAGGATATAAACCATCGTCGGCTTTTTGAGCCTTTCCTGTTTTGATGGTTTTTGCCGATTGCCCTTTTTTTCCATTTCCATAGGTAGTGCGTTTTTTTGCCTTACAGCCCATAAACAAAACACCCAAGACAATGATCCATGCCCCCTTTCTAATCATAGAACTCCAATTTAATCGTGTACATTGATTAACGGTAATTTTTTTTGTTTTAGCACACGGTTCATTCCTTCAATACCTTGCAGTCCCCCCGTATGTACGGCTAAAATCCTTGTTTTTGGTTCAAAGCTCTTTTTTTGTATCATATCCAGTAGTCCGAATATCATTTTTCCCGTATAAATGGGATCAAGTAGTATTTGAGTTTGTTTGTAAAAGTCATTTACAAAATCTACAAGAGCTCCGGACACTTTAGCATAACCTCCAAAATGATACGCTGTTTGCAAAACCCAGTTTTCCTTTCGGGCAAATTTACGAATATCTTCCTGTAAAAAATCGCCCTTCACGGCCGGAAACCCCAAAACTTGTTGATGTGGCAAGGCTGCATTGCTAATTCCAGCCAAGGTTCCTCCTGTACCAACAGAACAACAAAGCACATCGAAATCATTGTCATTAGGGGTCAAAATCTCTTCACATCCTTTTATGGCCCATACATTGGTTCCGCCTTCCGGCAACAAATAATGCGATCCAAATTCGTTTTCCAATTCACGGTGAAAATGGATATTGTCCTTATCTCTATACACATCCCTGGAGACAAATTTAAACTGCATTCCATGCTCCTTGGCCAATTTTAAGGTGGGGTTAAGACTCCATTTCTCTTCCAGTTCCTCCCCTCGAATTATTCCGATAGTCTTAAACCCATGCACTTTCCCGGCATATGCAGTGGCGGCAATGTGATTGGAATAAGCCCCACCAAAGGTGAGCAGAGTATCAAAGCCATCCTCTCTGGCTTTGATAAGGTTGTATTTGAGCTTTCTATATTTATTGCCTGAAATGAGCGGATGAATAAGGTCTTCCCTTTTAATAAAGAGGGACACTTTTCTTTCATCAAGCAGGGGAAGGTGTATGGGTTGATTTTCCATAAACACACCAAAGGCTTATGTACGAAAAAGATAGTTCATGAAACTGAATGGCCTCCTGCGGTCCAGATAATTGAGGTCTTTCTCATTGTAATAGGCTTCCCGTTCAAAACTCATATTCTGGTAGGCTCTATACGTATTCAAGTATAGCACGGTTCTTAACAGCCATTCAAGGATATAAAGGATATAAAAGGGTAAAATCAATAGTTCCAGCTGCTGCCTCAAATGTATTTTCTCATGATTTATAAGCACAGCATCCTTTTTAAGATCATTGTGCTTTAAAAAAATAAAAGGCCAAAGGGATAGCCCTACATAGTTTTTGTAAAAGAGGTGTTTAAAGACTAAAATCATAAATCAGCTTTAAAACGGTCAATAACAAAGATAATTGTTAAAAACGTCGACTTCTCGTTAAAATGGATTTATTGCCAACAATTGCATTAAAAGCCACAAAAAGCTCCCAATGACTGTTAAATTTATGGTTGCGGGAAATGGAAAGCCTTTTTATTCACAATAAAATCATGTATTTTTATAAAAGACTACTATTCCAGTCGAGACTAAAATGAAGGAGATTATTCCGTTGGAAGAGGGTGATTATTACCTCTCCGAAGAAGGCTACAAAGTATTTACGGAACAATATCATCTCAAAAGAGGGTATTGCTGTGAGAGTGGCTGTAGGCATTGCCCATACGGTTATAATCCAAAGACCAACTTACGATAGTTTTACCCGTATTCGGCATGATTTTTGAGACTTGTTTTAAAGTTAATAGCCTCAGTTTGGAATAATTAAAAATCTTTGTTATGAAAAAAGTTAAAACACTGGCAATCCCATTATTTGTAATGTTATTCTTAAGTTCCTGTTCTTCGGTTCAAGTTTTGTCCGATTATGATAAGGAAACAAACTTCAACGAATACAAATCCTATGCATTCTATAAAACTGGAATTGATCAGGCACAGATATCCGATTTGGACAAAAAGCGCATCCTTAAGGCCATTCAAGATGAAATGAACAATAGAGGATTCGTAAAATCCGGAAAACCTGATTTATTGGTGAGCATCTTTACCAAAGAAAAAGAACAAGTGGATGTTTACAACAACAACTGGGGCTGGGGCGCCTGGGGTTGGGGCTGGGGTTGGAACCCTTGGATGTGGGGACCCGGATGGGGAGCCGGCTGGGGTGGTAGCCAAGTAAGCACACGAACGGAAGGCTCACTGTATATAGACCTTATCGATGCAGGTACCCGAGAACTGGTTTGGCAAGGAAAAGGCGTTGGGAACTTAAACAACATTAAGGATATCAATAAGAAAGAAGAACGCATCAAGGAATTCGTATCCGAAATATTGCAACAATATCCGCCCGATGCAGTAGCTGTAAATTAATACACCTCTTCCATACAATCCCTTCTCTTTATGAGAGGGGTTTTTTTTGTCAAAAATCCTGGATTCCAAAAAGTTGACCTTCCTATTTCGTAACTTTAAAAAAATAGATTTGCTACAATGTCCTATGAAAGCAATGCCATCCTGGATAAGCTGCCCAGGCATTTAAAACAATATATAAAACCTCAGAAATACGAGGATTATACGGCCATAAATCAGGCGGTATGGAGGTACGTGATGCGCAAAAATGTGGATTACCTAAGTCAAGTTGCCCATGCCTCCTACGTAGATGGACTCAAAAAAACCGGAATATCCATAGACTACATTCCCAACATGTACGGTATGAATCGAATCTTAAAAGATCTCGGTTGGGCCGCAGTGGCCGTTGATGGATTTATTCCACCATCCGCATTTATGGAATTCCAGGCCTACAATGTATTGGTAATCGCTTCTGATATTAGGCAGTTGGAACATATTGAATATACCCCGGCCCCGGACATCATCCATGAAGGGGCCGGTCATGCCCCTATCATTGCCAATCCCGAATATGCCGAATATCTACGTCGTTTTGGGGAAATTGGTAGCAAGGCCATTTCCAGTGCCAAGGATTTTGAGCTATATGAGGCCGTACGGCATCTTTCCATTATTAAAGAAGCATTGGGAACACCACAAAGCGATATTGATGAAGCTGAAAGTCACATTGCGCAATTGCAGCAAAATATGGGTGAACCCAGTGAAATGGCCTTAATACGAAATCTGCACTGGTGGACCGTGGAGTATGGACTCATCGGAACGGTGAACAATCCCAAGATTTATGGTGCAGGGCTACTTTCCTCTATTGGCGAGAGTACATGGTGCCTGACCGACAAGGTAAAGAAAATCCCATATTCCGTTGAAGCTGCACATATCTCTTTTGATATTACCCAACCTCAGCCCCAACTTTTCGTAACCCCGGATTTCGCCTATTTAAGCCAAGTTTTGGAAGAATTTGCGAACACCATGGCACTCCGCAAAGGAGGACTAAAAGGCATTCAAAAGTTGATCGACTCCAAAGCATTGGGAACCATAGAGCTTAGTACGGGTCTCCAGATTTCTGGGAATTTTGTCGAGGTTATTTCCCATGACAACAAACCCGTGTACCTACAGACCCATGGGGAAACCGCCCTGTCGTATCGAGAGAAGGAATTGGTGGGGCACGGTACATTAAACCACCCCAATGGTTTCGGTACACCTATCGGTAGACTCAAGGGCATTAACCTAGCGATTGAAGATATGAGTCCTAGAGATCTCAAGGCCTATAACATATTTGAGGGTGAGGAAGTTTCCTTGGAGTTTGAGGGAAATATAAAGATTATAGGTAAAATCATCACCGGAACCAGAAACCTTCAGGGTAAAATACTGTTAATAACCTTCGAAAATTGTACGGTAACACACAGAGGCGACATCCTTTTCGAATCCAAGGAAAATCTTTATAACATGGCAATCGGGCATGAAATTGTATCCGCTTTCAACGGCCCGGCCGACCTTGAGAGTTTTGACTTGATTACACATACTGTTTCCTCCACTACCTTAAAAGCCGAAATATCCAGTTCAGGCAAAAAATTGGAACAGTATTACGAACAAATTCGTCATTTTAGGGAAGGAAAGAACACGACCATCTCCAGAAATAAAGTATTTGGAGAACTTAGGGAAAACTATCCTGAGGACTGGTTATTGCCTGTTGAGCTCTATGAATTGGCTAGGACCAACGGGGATACTAAATTTGCCCAAGAAATCTTGGTACATTTGGAAGGTATAAAACAAAACGATCCCAAACTAGGTCATTTGATCGATGACGGTCTGGGGCTAGTGGACAAAAGTCTGATTCTTTGATTATGAAAAAAATAATAAACCATACCATTATCCTTCTCTTCATGACACATTTCTCCTCTGCACAATTTGAACCAAATTATGATGAGACCAAGGTGCCCGTATTCCCAATCCCAGATCTACTGACTACCTTTTCGGGAGAGATAATCAAAAACAGCAAAGACTGGAATACAGAACGACGCCCCGAACTTCTCAATTTCTTTGAAGAAAACGTCTATGGAAAGGTCCCTGGAACATTGGACAATACTTCATTTGAAGTTGTAGAAAGAAACGAGGACGCCCTGAATGGTAAGGCACATCGTAAGCAAATTGAAGTTACCCTGCAAAAAGGCAATCGTTCACTCCAGTTTAACATCCTTCTATATCTACCAAAATACAAAGACAAGGTACCCTTATTTTTGGGTTATAATTTTTTTGGGAACCATACGATTACCACGGATCCCAATGTGCTTGTTTCCAAAGCCTGGACCATGAACAATGAAAAGTTAGGCATTACTGGAAACCATGCGACAGAAGCTTCCAGAGGAGTGCGTAACAATCGCTGGGCCATAGATAAAATTCTGGATAAAGGATTTGGGTTGGCGGTTATTTATTATGGCGAGGTGGATCCGGATAAAAATGATTTTTCGGATGGACTGCACGCCCTTTTCTATACCGAAGGGCAAAAACAGCCTAAGGCCAACCAATGGGGGAGTATCGCTGCATGGGCCTTTGGATTGGGTAAGGCCTTGGATTTTCTAGAAAAGGAGAAACAAGTGGACGCTTCCAAAGTCATAGCCTTTGGACATTCACGATTGGGAAAGGCCGCCTTATGGGCAGCCGCCACAGACGAACGTTTTGCAGGGGTCATCAGTAATAACTCGGGCTGTGGCGGAGCCGCATTATCCAAACGGAAATTTGGAGAAACCATTGGACACATCAATACAAGTTTTCCCCACTGGTTTTGTGATAATTTTGAGAAATACAATGAAAATGAAGAAGCTTTGCCCATAGACCAGCACCAATTGTTGGCCCTTATTGCGCCAAGACCCTTATACGTTGCAAGTGCAGAGGAAGACCAATGGGCGGATCCCAAAGGTGAATTTCTTTCGACCCATTATACTTCCCCCGTATACAGTTTATTCGGCAAACAGGGAATTGCTTCACAAAAAATGCCAGAGGTAAACCAACCCATCCACAATATGGTGTCCTATCATGTTAGAACAGGTGTACATGATGTAACCGACTACGATTGGGAACAGTATCTTATTTGGGCCAAGAGGTTTATAGAGCAGAATTGATCAGGCCGCTCTGCTTTTGATACATCGCATCTGACCGTTATGGTTGGATTCATGTTCCACCACGCGGAACCATTTACAATAGTTGTTGGTAGGTAGGTTACCGAAAAATTCCGTCTATCACTTTTTGGTTCTAGGTTTTCCATGATTCTTGATTTACTTCCAATTTAGAAACAAACCCGTATACCTTACCTGAGTCTCAGGGAATTTTAACATCAATCCTCAGTCAAAATTTGGTTTAAATCTTGATTTATGATTCGGTCTTTATAGGCCAATGACCAACCCATAGAATTGGTTAAGATGTAGAATTTTTGAAGTTCACTGATCAATCGGTTTCGGGCATTGGTCTTCAGGGGAGAAGCTTCTATCTTTTTAAATAAAGCACTATTCACATTCGTTTTAATGGTATTGTAATCCGAAGCATTAAATTGATTAAAGTAATCCGCCGTAACATCATAATATTCAAAATCGGGATTGATTTTAACTTCCGGTTCGGGAATGGTTTTAATGTAGAGGGTTTTGCTATCTCTGTCCATTTCAAAATCGATTTTAGATAAATCGTAGGCTACGGTAACCTCGGCATTTACTACCACTAATGCCTTTTTATCCGCTGTGATCAAGGAGCCGAATAGTTCTTGAGAATCTTTGTAGGTATACACTTCGGCAAAATGTCCCTCTGTTACGATAAGTTTGGAGACATTATCGATCTGCTGCTGTATGAGCATGGAATTTTCCTGGAGAATGGATTTTTTCTTTCTTTCCTCGGAACAGGACCGGAAGATAAGGACAACCGCCAATGTAATAATTACTCCGATTACTATTTTTTTCATCATCCCCGTGTTGACCTAGCATGAAGTTTAAAACTCCATAAAAGGATATCCTTTTTGAAGATACGCAATTTTATCCCGTAGCGATTTTTTGAATTTTTGATGGGATTCCGAATCGGGATGAAAAGGTCGGTGCATCAGCCCTTTTTGGATCGTATCCACTTTTTCCATTGTAGCATAGGCTTGTTTGGAAATCCAGGTTTCCTTGAATTTTTCCCAGATATAATCAATGGCCAGTGGATTAGGATGGATCATATCTGCTTCATAGAAGCGGTAGTCGCGCAATTCGTCCATCATAAGTTCGTAGGAAGGAAAATAAAGCACTGCGGCCCTTTCAGGAGAAGTGTCCAGCAATTGGTGAACAGCGGATATTAAATGGGCTTTGCTCCTTTGGTTTTCAAGGAAACCATCTTTAAGATGACGAACCGGGGAAATGGTTAAAATAATTTGAGCCTTTTTATTGGCAGATTGAATCCGACATATAAGCTGTTCCAGGCTCTTTGTAATAGTTTCAATGGAAAGTAACTCTTTATCAAATTCCTTATGTGGAATCTTATGACAGTTGGCCACTAGGGTATTGGTCTTTTTATAGCGATAGGTCCAAGCCGTACCCAGGGTTAAGATAATATGTGTGGCTTCACCTATTTCTTTGCCCATATGTTCAAGACTGTAGTTTAACCTTTTAACTAGCCTTTCCCTGGACACATCACTTAAATCAGAATGTGTATCAAAACAATGCCAGCGCTCATTGTGAAAAAAAATATCCCTTTCTGTAAAATCATTATGATCTAATGCTTTTGAAAACAAGTTTTCGATCGCTTTTGGATGAAACAAAACACCCCATGGATTTTGAAGATTCTGAAATTTAAAGTAATCCAGCTTATTGCCGATGTTCCCAACAAAACATGACCCTACAAGCAGTAATCGGCTTTGATAATCAATTTGACTATTTGCAGGATTTAAAGGAATTTTGGTCTGTAGCTTCATCGACATAAAAACGATTCACAAAATACAAACTTAATATTCATTTTAAACTCACAAGCTCAATATATTTGTTATCGCCTTGATGGTTTAAAGAAGAAAGTTTAGTATTTTTATATACTGATTTTCAATATTTTACAAATTATGGGATTTAAAGCGAAAATCATTTTATCCTTTTTTGCGGTAATTTTATGCAGTATTGCGTGTAGCGATAGTTTTTTGGAAACGGAACAACCGGAGGACGTAATTAATAATACACCACAATTGGATATTGATGCCGCCCGTAAGGATTTTTCGGAGCTTTCTTTCAAAACCGGGGTGAACGATTTCGAATTGGATGTCCTATTCAACAAAAAATGGGCCTTTCGATTAATTGTTCCCGAAGTTGAGGAAGACGAAAAGATCCCTCTTTTTGTTGATTTACATGGGGGCGCACTGACGCTTAGACCAGATGTTCATAAAAGAGGGAGTTGCACACTTGGTCCAGCATTGGAAAATACAGGTACAAAAGCATACACTCTAATTCCCAACTCACAAGGTTTTTTATGGTTTGCTGCCTTTAACGAAGAACAAGTAGTTAATCTAGTAAAGTTTGCCATAGAAAATTTGAATATAGATCCGGACAGAGTAGTGGTTTTTGGTTATAGCGACGGTGGTTTTGGAAGTTGGTTTTTTGCGGATACGCATCCAGAACTTTTTTCGGCATCGATTGCCATTGCACAGGCCTACGGTCTAATAAACGATGATGAAGGTACAAAGAGAACCGAAGTTCCCGTATATGTGATACATGGAGAAGTTGATGAACTTTTCCCATACACCAATACGGAATCATTGGTTGAATTGGCACGAAATGCCGGAAGCGAAGTAGAGCTGGTTATGGCCACTGAATTAGGTCATTATAGACCCTGTGATTATCTCCCTTATATAGAAGATGCCATTGATTGGCTAAAAAATTCGGTTTGGGAATGATTAATAAATTGGTGAATGCAATAGCTTTCACGTGCAGTCTGCCAATTGTTTTAGAACGGATATGTAGTCTTCCTCCAAGTCTGAATCCATTTGACGGATAAAATCCAAGACTCGAAGTAAAAGTTCTATTTCCTGATTCTGTAATGCGTTGCTGGCTTTGCCCATTTCGGTGGTTACCAAACGCTGCAGATTATAAATGCCTTGAAGTCCATAGAGGCAGTCGTAACCGAATTCGTTAACAATTCCCGTAATTTTGGACGTTTCCCATGCTATTTTGGAAAGCTCGGCCAGCTCTAGATTAATGAAAACATCCCCTTCATAATTAAATAGTGCGTCAGCTATGTTGGTAGAATCTGTTATACGCAAAAAGTCCGGAAACTCTTTTTGAAATGTACTCATTTGTCCAACTGTTACGACAACACCGTCCTCTTCGCCTGAATCAAACCCCTTATAAGTCTCGATGGCCTTGACGAGGCGCTGGTTGTTTTGCCTTGTCTTTCGAAGCTCCCCTAAATTATTTTTAATTTCAATTTGAATTTTTTCAATAGCAATTTTCTTGTCCTGATCTATTTTTTTGGAAGCATTCCAATCGTTGAACCAAATAGCAAGATTGATTCCAACAAATATCAATAGAACCTCCCCGACAATATATTTCCAATTGAAATTACGGAGTCTTAGGCGTTTCATTTTATACTACATATTTTCTGGCCTCTTGTAAGGCTTGATGTATCCCATCTGGATTTTTTCCTCCTGCCGTGGCAAAAAAAGCTTGTCCACCCCCCCCGCCTTGAATAAATTTTCCAAGTTCACGGACGATGGTTCCCGCGTTCATTTCCCGCTCAGCCACTAATGCTTTGGATATATAGCAAGATAGCAAGGCCTTCCCATTCTGCTCCGTTCCAAAAAGTAGGAACAAATCGTTTCGGCTATTTCCCATTTCAAATGAAAGATCTTTGATACTGGCCGCATCCAAATCCAGTTTTTTAGCTAAAAATTGAATGCCATTTACTTCTTCCAATTCATTTAGCAATTCCCCTTTGAGGTTTTTGGCCTTATCCTTTAGCAACTGGTCCACATCTTTTTTTAATCTGGCATTTTCGCTTTGAAGGGATTCCAGAGCCTTAACAGGATCTTGGGGGTTGTTCAAGAGACTTTTGAGTTCAATAAGTACACTTTCGCTTTTGGCGTAAAAGTCCTTTACTGCATCTGAAGTTATGGCTTCAATACGTCTAATTCCTGCTGCTATGGCACTCTCGGAAACAATTTTAAAATGCCAGATATCACCGGTATTACGTACATGAGTACCACCACATAACTCTATGGACTGCCCAAAACGGATAGTACGGACCGTATCACCATACTTTTCACCGAATAAGGCCATGGCACCTTCATCAAGAGCCTGGGTCATAGGTATATTTCTGTTTTCCTGTAAGGGCAATTGTCCATCTATGCGAGCACGTACAAACTCCTCCACAGATTTAATTTCTTCTTGGGTCAACTTCGCAAAGTGGGAAAAATCGAACCGGAGGTATTTGGAATGTACGGCTGATCCTTTTTGTTCTACATGGGAGCCTAGTATTTCCCTTAGGGCTTGGTGCAACAAATGCGTTGCAGTATGATTTGCTGCTGTACGCTGTCTTTGCTTCTTATCAACGACTGCTCTAAAGGTGGCGTCGGGATGTCTGGGCAAACTTTTGGCAAAATGTACAATTTCATTGTTTTCCTTTTTGGTGTCCACAATATACACCACATCCCCATTGGGGACTTCCAAATAACCTTTATCCCCCACTTGGCCTCCTCCTTCAGGGTAAAACGGGGTGATATTAAATACCAATTGATAATGTTCGCCATCCTTTTTGGAGGAAACTCTTCTATATTTGGTCAACTTTACATTGGTCTCCAAAAGGTCATAGCCTACAAATTCCTGTTCTATATCGCTAGATAAGATCTCCCAATCGTCCTTGGAAATTTCGGAGGCTGACTTGGAACGCTCTTTTTGTTCCTGCATCGCTTCCTCAAACTCCTTTTCATCCAAAGAATACCCTTTTTCCTGGAGAATCAATGCCGTTAGGTCTATTGGAAAACCATAAGTATCGTAAAGTTCAAAAGCTTTGCGACCATCCACTGTTTTAGTTTTAGTAGATTGGATAACGCTTTCTAAAAGTACCAGGCCTTGTTCCAAGGTATTTAAAAAAGAATGCTCCTCTTCCCGTACCACATTCTCGATCAAGTGCCTCTGTTGTTTCAATTCAGGGAATGCTTCGCCCATTACACTGACCAGCACATTCACCAAACGGAACATAAACGGTTCCTTTATTCCCAAAAAGGTAAATCCATAGCGTATGGCCCTGCGTAATATTCTTCGAATAACATAGCCTGCTCCCGTGTTGCTAGGGAGTTGTCCATCCGCAACGGAAAACGCCACAGCGCGAACATGATCTGCGACTACCCTGATAGCTATATCGATATCTTCATTCTGTCCATACTTGGTATTGGTTATGGTTTCTATTTCCCGGATAATCGGGGAAAAAACATCAGTATCATAATTGGATTTTACACCCTGTAAAACCATGCATAAACGTTCAAAGCCCATTCCGGTATCTACATGTTTGGCTGGTAGGGGCTCCAGCGTCCCATTGGCTTTCCTATTGTATTGCATAAAGACCAGATTCCAAATCTCCACTACTTGAGGATGGTCCTGATTAACCAGAGATGCCCCGGAAATCTTTGCTTTTTCCTCATCGGTGCGTATATCCACATGTATTTCGGAACAAGGGCCACAAGGACCCTGATCCCCCATTTCCCAAAAGTTATCCTTCTTGTCCCCCATAAGGATAAGATCCTCGGGAACAATGGCCTTCCAATGTTCATAGGCCTCTTTATCCATCTCCAATTTATCGGCATCCTCGCTCCCCTCAAAGACGGTGACATAGAGATCGGCCTTATCTATTTTGAGGACATCGGTCAGCAATTCCCAAGACCATTGTATGGCTTCTTTTTTAAAATACCCAGTTGTATTGGAACTGGCGGCGTCACCAAAACTCCAATTCCCCAACATCTCGAACATGGTATGGTGATAGGTATCCTTGCCTACTTCCTCAAGGTCATTATGCTTGCCGCTTACCCTAAGACATTTTTGGGAATCCGCTACCCTAACATGTTCCGCCTTCCGATTTCCTAGGAAAAATTCCTTGAATTGGTTCATCCCTGCATTGGTAAACATTAAGGTAGGATCATCCTTGACGACCATGGGAGCAGAAGGCACAATTTTATGCGCTTTTCCTTTAAAAAAATTTAAAAATTGATTCCTAATTTCTTTGGAAGTCATTGAAATGGTAAGGTTTTACAAATTTTAACGGTTTGTACAAAACAATTTTTATATTTGTTTGTTTTGTTAAAAGAAAGCACAAAAATAGGATAAAATCCATTCATGTCTAAGGTAAAGTATTATTACGACCCGGACACCTTGTCCTACCGAAAGATAGAGCCCAAAAAATCCAAGCGCTATTGGAATATCGCTTTTTTTTTCCTTGGGTCATTATTATTTGGCCTATTATGTCTGATCCTATTATTGAATACCAATTTAATAAATACGCCAAGGGAATTGTCCTTACAGCGTGAGGTAAAGAATTACGAGTTACAGTTTGAGCTTTTGAACAAAAAAATGGAGCAAATTGAGGAAGTTTTGGCCAATATAGAGGATCGCGACAATAACATTTATCGTCTATATTTTGAGGCCAATCCTATCCCGGAAGAACAAAGAAGAGCTGGTTTTGGAGGGATTAATCGATACAAATCCTTGGAAGGCTTCAATAATTCTGAAATGGTCATTGCTACAACCAAGCGCCTCGACATCATTAAAAAACAAATGGCCATACAATCCAAGTCTTTGGATGAGATTACCAAATTGGCCAAGGAAAAGGAGAAACTATTAGCCTCAATTCCTGCCATACAACCCATTAACAATGAAGACCTTACCCGAATGGCATCAGGTTTCGGTTGGCGGTCAGACCCCTTTACCAAAGCTAGGAAAATGCATAGGGGTATGGATTTCACTGCGCCTAGGGGCACACCTATATATGCAACAGGCGATGGTAAGGTAACTCGGGCGGACAATAGGTCTTCAGGTTTTGGTAAACATATCCGTATAGAACATGGGTATGGATATATGACCCTTTATGCCCATTTAAGTAGATACAACGTGAAAAGAGGACAAAAGGTAAAGCGTGGAGACATCATTGGCTTTGTAGGGAATACAGGACGCTCCGAAGCTCCTCATGTACATTATGAAGTGTGGAAGGATGAGGAACGCATAAACCCCATAAACTTCTATTATGGAAGTTTGTCGGCGGAAGAATTCGAGAATATGCTCAAATACGCTACTCAAGAAAATCAATCCTTGGATTAATGTACGTAGAGCTGCCTGAAAAACGATACTATGGTATTGGCGAAGTCGCCAAGGCCTTTGGGGTAAACACGTCTTTGATACGTTTTTGGGAAAAGGAATTCGATGCGCTCAAACCCAAAAAAAATGCCAAAGGCAATCGAAAATTCACTCCTCAGGACATCAATAACCTACGCTTGATTTACCATCTGGTCAAGGAAAGGGGATTTACCTTGGAAGGCGCAAAGATCCATTTGCGTGAAAGTAGGCAGAAAACCTTGAATAATTTCGAAATTATCCAAAAGTTGGAACGGATAAAAGCCGAGCTTTCCAAAATAAAAGAGCAACTATAAATCAACTTTAAATACACTACCATGAAAAAGGGATTAATTATTTTAATTATTCTTGGGGTCATTGCTTTTGGCCTCTACCAGTGGGCCGTAGGGTTTAACAATACGGCCGTAGAATTGGAGGCGGATGCCAAGACGGCTTGGTCCAATGTAGAAAGTGCCTACCAGCGTAGAAATGACCTCATCGGAAATTTGGTCAAAACCGTTCAGGGTGCCGCAGACTTCGAACGGGGAACGCTTACCGATGTAATAGAAGCTCGCGCCAAGGCCACTTCTACTAACATAGATGTAAACAATCTCACTCCTCAAAGTATGGCGGCCTTTCAAGAGGCTCAAAGTGGATTAGCAGGTGCCCTTGGCAAACTAATGGTTGTAGTGGAACGTTATCCTGAACTAAAGGCCAATCAAAACTTCTTGGAATTACAGGCCCAACTTGAGGGAACGGAGAACAGGATAAATGTGGAACGTAATCGGTTTAACGAAAAGGTAAATCTTTATGACATCCACACCACCAAGTTCCCGGGTAAGTTGTTGGCCGGACTCTTCGGTTTTGATGAGATGGCCCGTTACCAAGCTGATCCAGGTTCGGATCAAGCACCGGACGTAGAATTTGACTTTAACTAACCTTATGTCCAAGGTAGAGGAATTTCTAACCGCCGAGGAGGAGCAGGAAATTGTCCAGGCCATTTTGCAGGCCGAAAAGAACACTTCAGGGGAAATCCGCGTGCATATCGAAGCACATACTGAGCTAGATTATCTCAATCGGGCCAAGGAAGTTTTTCATATGCTTAAAATGGACAATACCAAAGAAGAAAATGGGGTATTGATCTATATTGCCGTGAACGACCGCAAATTTGCCATTTATGGGGATAAAGGTATTGATAGGGTGGTACCCAAGGGATTTTGGGAAGCTACCCGTGATGCCATACAGATCGCGTTTAAGCAGGGTAATTTTAAACAGGGCATTATTAATGGAGTTCTAAGTGCGGGCAAGGAATTGGAATCCCATTTCCCATGGCAGCATGGGGATATAAATGAACTAAGCGATGAAATTTCTAAAGGTTAGTCTTCTACTTATTGGCCTTTGCTTCTGTGGATTTACTTTCGCTCAGTTCCAGATTCCCGAAAAGCCCAAAAAACAGACCAGTGTCTATGATTATATAGGTCTTTTGCCGAATAGTCAGGCTAAAGCGTTGGAACAAAAACTAATTCGTTATTCCGATAGTACTTCAACACAAATAGTCATAGCGATCATAAGTTCTACGGAAGGGGAGAACATCAATTACCTTGGGGCCCAATGGGGTCAAAAATGGGGTATAGGCCAAGCTGGTAAGGATAATGGTATTCTAGTGCTTTTGGCTAGAGATGATCAAAGAATCGCCATAAATACGGGATATGGCGTAGAGGGTAATCTTACGGATGCGATGTCCCGACGTATTATAGAAAATGTTATTATACCCCGATTCAAGCAAGACGACTACTATGGTGGACTTAACGATGGTGTTGACTCCATTTTTAAGGTATTGACTGGAGAATTTAAGGAAGAGCGGACTTTTGGCGATGACGAGTCGTTTCCAATGGGCTCCATACTACCTTTTATTGTTTTTATAATCATACTGATCATTCTTTCGCGCAGAAATCGAAAAGGTGGTGGACGCGGTGGCAAACGTTCTTCTGGCCTGGATATTTGGGATATCATTATCCTCAGCAATATGGGGCGTGGTGGATTCGGCGGTAGTTCCAAAGGAGGCTTCGGAAGTGGAGGTGGTTTTGGAAGTGGCGGTGGATTCGGTGGCGGCTTTGGAGGAGGTGGTTTTGGCGGCGGAGGCGCTTCAGGAGGTTGGTAATTTCAAATTCGAGGTTACTGGTCACTGGGTCTTGATTATGGGCTGCTGGTTACTGGATACTAAGTTTGACCTTACCTGAATATTGCTGTCATTTTTCTAGTCGATACTGGTTATGAAATCGGGCAATAGATACCAGGCTCAATCGTCCCTTCTTTAATTGAAGTGAAGCAGTATGAGAACCCTTGAAAAAAAGATAGGAAGAGCCCGCACAAAGTTCAATGGAACAATGACCAAAAATTAAATTCAGGGCGTTTCAATTCATCATGGTGTCAACTGTGGACTAATCATTCCCTAAACAACATCCCGGATCCAGGGATATCTTCCGTACTGTTCCAGGCAGGAAACCAAAAGTGGGTCGTAGGATTTTCATCTTTGCTATCAAAATCGTAATATCCTAGGCCAAATCGTAAGTTAGACCAGTTCTCGCCGTTCATTTTTCTGACGTATTCCAAAGGGAAAGCAACTTCTATGGTAGCACCTTTTTCGGTCCTTTCTTCTGCGAAGTTCACCTTAAACGGTAATTCCTCTTCATCATAAACAGGATTCTCTTCTTTAAAGGTTCTCAGGTAAGCTATCCAATCCTCACCTCTTCCTTCTCCACCATTGAAAGCGCTAAGATGTTGAGGACGGGCGTCCAGCCCTAAGATGAGGGCATCTTGATCCCCAAAAGACCCTTCTTCGTCAATGAAAAAATTATCGTCCGTGAGTTTAATCGCCACATAAAAATAATCTTCGTTATAGGCGGTGGCAAATTGTAAGGAGAAATCATCAACACCACTAAAATCAAAAGGTGAACCTTCCACATTTTCAACAGATATCCATTGCATTTCCTTCCATTCTTTTAAGTCTCCATCTACTTTAATCTTAGAGGCCTCTTTGATCTTGTATTTGAAAAACGGGACATACTTCAAAACCGAAGAAAAACTTACGTTAGGCTGGGAGTCAAACTCATAGGTAATATCTGCCTTAATCTGCAATGGATTCAAATCGGTAAGTGCACTTTTGTCCAAATTGGTAAGGTTTAGTGCAAAGGTCTCCACATCATTGGGGTTTACTTCAAATGAAGTCCGTTCCAATTGATAAAACAACTTATCATGGTTATAGCCGGTGAGCTCAACTCGCATTTTGGTATCGCTTTGATTGGTGGCCTTAACAGTTGCAATCATATTTTGTGGGTGGGTGTCATCCGAATAAATCGGCATAACTTGAATAGGAAATGGCCTGTTACGTACTAAATCCACCAAGGCTTCGGTAACCACATTTTCATCCCATATTCCTTCAAGAAATAAGTTGGCCAAAATAGGTCCTTCCTCCGTCATGGTCACCCAGACCACATGATCAAACTCGCCATAGGCCTTTCCCCTTAATCCACTTCCTCCTCCTGTCGTTGCCAAGGCAATATATTTTCCATTATTCTGGTCGGTTTTCCAATAGCGGTGGTAATGGCCCGCAAATACATTGTGGTTTCTTTGGGCCAACAGACGTTCAACGTCCTGCCATCGTTTGGTATCTTCCTGTACCCATAAGGGTTGATGCAAAAAAACCAGGGTCCATTTTACATCGGTATTTTCCTCCAAAGTCTTTTCAATATATGCATACTGTTCATCATCTATAGTGCCACGTCCTGCTCCACGAATATTGTCTTCGGAATTTAAGCAAAGAAAAAGGACATCCTTATATATAAAATGATAGTATGCCACCCCGAAAAGTTCCTTCCATTTATCCTCCATTACCTTGTTGGTAATATCATGGTTACCCGGTACATAAAAGAAAGGCGCCTCCAGTAAATCAATAAAGCCCTTAAATTCTTTCCATTCGGCATTTAATTGCACGGTGTCCTTGGTGTAGCCTTCTATCAAATCGCCTACGCTCATAACAAACTCCGGTTGCAATAAGTTCAATTTTTTAATCCCTGTAGGGAAGACCCCAGGACGATGACCCCCGGTTCTGTCTGTGACAATGGCGAATTGAAATTGCCCTGGGGCAGCATTCCATTCTGTATGGTTCCAGGGCTTCTGTTGGGTGGGAATGTCAATGTAAATGGTAGGCTTATCCTGGGCATTGCTTACTGTAGAAGCTAATAGCAGGATAAGAAGGCTTACAGCAATGCGGCACATAATTAGTTTTTTTGAAAGATGAAAAAAAATGATAAATAAATGTACTTTTTCAAATTAAGATTGAGTTAAAAATTACCTCAATTGGTCCAAGAAATAAACTCAAAATAGGAACATCTGACTCAAATGCCCCAAAGCCCGAGAAGCTTATTTCTTACGCATAAAAATAGACATGGGAACACCCGTAAAGACGAAGTGTTCCCGCAACTTGTTCTCTAAAAACCGCTTGTAAGGGTCACGTACATATTGAGGCAGATTACAAAAGAAGGCAAATTGTGGAAAAGGAGTGGGCAGCTGCGTAATGAACTTTATTTTTACGTATTTTCCTTTATAGGCGGGTGGTGGCGTATTCTGGATAATGGGCAGCATAATATCGTTCAACTTACGGGTGGGGATACGTTTGGAGCGATTTTTATATACCTCTACCGCCGTTTCTATGGCCTTAAAAATACGTTGCTTCGTCAATACCGAAACAAAGAGGATGGGTACATCGGTAAAAGGCTCCATGGCCTGTTTGATCTTTTGGGTGTACTGCTTCATGGTATGGGTTTCCTTATCACTGACCAAATCCCATTTATTGACCAAAATTACGATGCCTTTATTGTTTCGTTGCGCGAGCCAAAAAATGTTTTCGACCTGGCCATCGAAACCCCGGGTTGCATCGAACAAAAGAAGGCATACATCACAATGCTCAATAGCCCTTACCGAGCGCATTACGGAGTAAAACTCCAAATCCTCCTTTACTTTGGCCTTCCGGCGTATACCCGCCGTATCCACCAAATTGAACTCAAAACCGAAGCGATTGTATTTGGTGTCTATACTGTCCCTAGTGGTCCCTGCAATATCGGTGACAATGTAGCGCTCCTCTCCGATTAACGCATTGATAAACGAGGACTTTCCGGCATTAGGTCTCCCGACCACGGCAAATCTGGGCAAATCGTCCTTTTCCATTTCCTTTTCGGGCAAGACCTTTACCAAATCGTCCAAGAGCTCACCGGTTCCACTTCCATTGATACTGGAAAGGGTATAATATTCACCTAGCCCCAACGCATAAAATTCTACGGCATCCGCAGCCCGTTTTCCGTTATCCACTTTGTTGACCGTTAAAAAAACCGGCTTGTCTATTCTTCGAAGTAATTTTGCCACATCCTCATCCATACCGGTTACCCCGGATTCCACATCTACCATAAAGATAATGGCATCCGCTTCATCTATGGCCAATTCTACCTGTTTGTCGATTTCCTTTTCGAAAACATCGTCACTGCCCACAACATAACCCCCGGTGTCTATTAAAGAAAATTCCTTTCCGTTCCAATCGCTCTTTCCATAGTGGCGGTCACGTGTAACTCCACTAATGGCATCCACTATGGCCTCACGGCGCTGAATGAGACGGTTAAAAAAGGTAGATTTCCCCACATTTGGCCGCCCTACAATGGCTACGATAGCACTCATTCTTCATTGGTTTGCGGCAAAAATACCATTAAAATCTGAAGAAAAAGCACTATCTTTTAGTTGCTTAAGTTGTTTACTTTGAAAACACTACCCAATGATATTGTTCTAAGACCCAGGTTTCAGTTGGAGTTACCAAATAAGAAGGAAACGGTTTTGGAAGCCTTTGAGCAAACAAAAAAAAATCCCTTCTTGTTGAAAAGAATAGATGACCATGTGTTTATCAAGTTCAACAGGGAACACATCCATTTTTGGTCGCCTCAATTGCATTTGGAAATCAATGAAGTTGATGTAAAGAACAGTAAGCTCTACGGCCTTTTTGGACCTAACCCTACTTTATGGACTTTCTTTATGTTCCTTCATTTTGGTGTGGGGACGTTTTTTATCATTTTTGGAATCTGGGCCTATTCTTATGCTTCGCTTGGCAGACCCTACGGACTTCAGCTGGGGGTTATGATTTTTATGGTAATCCTATGGTTTGTACTGTACGCTTTTGGAAGGGTGGGAAAACGCAAAGGCAAACCCCAAATGCGGGAACTGTATCAATTTATGATGGAGACCCTGACCGATTGATTTCACAATCGGTCAAAAATCATCCATCCCAATCAATTAATTACACTAATTTTCGTAAAAAGTAACAGTTCCACTTACCTCGTTACTAACTACCAATACATCTTTTCCTGAAGGGCTATACTCCGCAGGAATGGCCAATACGCCTTCCGGGCCAATATCTCCGGCATTGGATAGGATATCCATAAAAACAGGTGCGTATGGATCGGTGATATCATAAATCATCACCTGATTATTTCGTTCCAGACCTACAAAGAGAATATACTTTTCTCCAACTTTCAAGACTTCTACTGCTTCGGGTTCCGCCCCCTTATCATCACTTCTTCCATCTTCCCCATTAAATACATCCGGGGTAAGGCTTAAAGTCTGCATGGCTATATCATTACCACTATCATATACCAATTGACCGTTCCCTGTCCAAATGGTAAAGGAGCGTGCGCCATAACTATACAATTCTTCAAAATAACCATCCCCATCCGTATCGCCCAGGGTAGTAGTGATTTTTAATCTCCCTAAAACGGTCTCATCCTGTAACATTGCTGCATCCGGAAAAACAGTGGGATCCAACATTATATCTTCAATACGCTCTTCTTCAATAAATCCTGGAGTGCCTTCATATTCCCTGGCGTCTCCTTCATTGGCCGAAATGATATACTCCGTACCATTTATTTTTGCATAGGCAATTGCGTCCGGCTGATAGATTCCGAATACCGGGTAACTGGCCAGCTCTGTTTTGTCGTCCTTATCACTGGGGTCTATTTCGTTGCCAGGCATGGAATAATCCTTGAATCCTAAAGGATAGATGGCCTCTACCTGCTTGCTCTCCAAATCTACTTTGGCCACCCCATTATTTTCCTGAAGGGCGATCCAAGCTGTTTTTGAGTCTTCCGAAATGGCAACATATTCCGGCTCCACGTCCATGGCAAGAGTTGCATTGGGACCAAACACTCGGAACCCACCTTCAGCGAGGGTATGTACATCCATGTTAAACCCTTCAAAACCTATGGTTTCTACGGTACTTTCATTAACATTAACAATACTTACTGTTCCATAAGGGTCATTGGTATAATCATCGTTAGGTTCTCCCTCATTGGCCGAAACGACGTACTTTCCATCGGGTGAAAAGGTGACCATATCCGGTAACGAACCCACGGTAAACGCCTTTAACAAATTTTGGGTCTCCGTATCAAAAAGTTTGATATAACCCGGATCTTGTTTCGTTTCACCTTCTACGGCAACGGCCAACATACCATTTTTTACCGCTACACTATTAGGAGCTCCAAAACCTGAAATGGCAATGGAGGAAAGTTGCACCGGGGCATCGAGGTCCGAGATGTCATAGACGGATATGCCATTGGTCTCCACATTGACCGTAAACAGTTTCTTGGTCATGGAATCATACGCCGAAATCTCAGCAGCCCCTTCACCACCTACCTGAATGGTATTTTTATACACAAAATTTACATCCATTGTTGGATCATCATCGTCATGCCCATCCGGGTCACCAAGAAAATCATCCAATTTATCACAGGAAAAAATAGATAAGAGTAACCCCAGGGATAGGATTCTAGTAAAAAGTTTCATCTCAAGTTGGTTTTTTAGATTGATGACAAGATGAAACTTTCAATAGAACTAAAGGTTAGCTAAAACCTAAGTTATGGTTAGCTAAGTAATAGGAAAAGGTTAGGTTTAGGAAATGTAAATGTTAATCACCTAATTATTGTAGCCAAACCGCTTAAGCTGTCGGGAATCGTTACGCCAATTTTTATTTACTTTTACATATAGTTCCAAATGAACCTGTTTGCCAAAGAATTTTTCCAGGTCCTTACGAGCCTCTACGCCCACACGCTTTAGGGCGGTGCCCTTGTGCCCAATTATGATTCCCTTTTGCGAATCGCGCTCAACCATAATTACGGAACGCATACGGATGATATCCTTGTCTTCCAGGAATTCTTCGGTTTCTATTTCCACTGAATATGGAATTTCCTTTTTGTAGTGTATCAGTATTTTTTCACGTATGGTCTCATTGACAAAAAAACGTTCCGGTTTGTCGGTTAATTGATCTTTGGGATAATAGGCAGGCGCTTGGGGCAACAATTCGATTATTCGATCAAAGACTCCTTTAACGTTAAAGTTCTGAAGCGCCGAAATGGGATGTATCTCTACCTTGGGCAACGTTTCTTGCCAGTGTTGTACCTGTTCTTCCAGAAGCTCCTGGGAGGCACTGTCTATTTTATTCAATAGTAAAAGAACAGGAATCTTACTGCTCTTGATCTTATCTAGGAATCGTTCATCCTTTAATGCTTTTTCCCCAATTTCCACCATATATAACAATACATCGGCATCCTCAAAAGCCGATTTTACAAAATCCATCATACTGGATTGCAATTCGTATGCTGGCTTGATGATTCCCGGGGTATCGGAAAGGATAAGCTGAAAATCATCACCATTGACAATACCTAAAATGCGATGCCTAGTGGTTTGTGCCTTGGAAGTGATGATGGACAACTTTTCACCCACAAAGGCATTCATCAGGGTTGATTTTCCCACGTTGGGATTGCCTATGATATTTACAAATCCAGCTCTATGTTCCGACATGTTTCCGTTTTTCGAAATAGATTTTCATTTGCTGGTTCACCTTTGGTGATAGGTAAAGCACAGCCAACATATTTGGAATCACCATAAGGGCATAGGCCAAATCGATCAGATTAATGACCAAATCAACGGAAGCGACCGCGGCAAAAACAATGGTTCCCACAAAATACCAGTTATAGTATTTCCCAATCTTGGCATTGGTTAGAAATGAAAGACATTTTACTCCATAATACGAATAGGTAAAGAGCGTTGAGAGCGCAAAGGCAGATACGATAACCATAAGCAAAACGTCCCCAAAGCCAAACAATGTCTTTTTAAAGGCGATCAATGTCATCAAAATGCCATTACTTTCCGCTTCCAAATAGGCTCCGCTTAAAATAATGACTATGGCGGTAAGAGTACATACAACAATGGTATCGATAAAAGGTCCCAACATTGCGACCAGACCCTCTTGTACTGGTTCGTCCGTTTTGGTCTGACCATGATACATAGGTGCGCTCCCGAGTCCCGCCTCATTGGAAAACATAGCTCGCCTCACTCCAAGGATAATCAAGCCCCAAAGACCGCCCTTGACCATAGTATCCAGATTAAAAGCCTCGGTAAAAATTAATTTTAGAGAGGGTCCTATTTCCGAGGTATTGGTCATCATGACCACCAAAACAGCCAGAAAATATAGCAACACCATAAACGGAACTAGCGTGGATGCCACTTTGGCGATTTTTTTTAGCCCTCCAAAAATAACGAAGGAAGTGATAAGGGCCAGAATAATCCCAACTATCAATTTCCAATTAAAGTCCCCCAATATAATCAAGTTTTCGTCTGGTCTTACGACATTCATAAAGGTCTGCGTAAACTGATTTGCCGTGAATACGCCTAAAAAACCAAACAGCCCCGCTATGCAGAAAAAACTGGCCAGAGGCTTTGCTTTTTGCCCTATCCCTTGAATGATATAGAACATGGGGCCTCCCTGAAGCTTACCTTCGGAATCCTCTCCCCGAAACATTATAGAAAGGCTACAAGAATAGAATTTAATGCACATCCCTATAATCGCCGTAATCCAAATCCAGAAAACGACTCCGGGTCCCCCCATGTAAATGGCAATGGCTACGCCGGAGATATTTCCCAGGCCCACCGTGGCAGCTACTGCCGCGGATAACGCCTGTAGGTGACTTACATCTCCTTTTGCCTCTTCCTTATCATGTTTCCCTGCCGTTATTGCAATGGCATGACCAAAGTAGCGATAGGGCAAAAACCTAGATTTAAAAACAAGAAAAAGTCCGCCACCAATTAAAAGAATCAGCATAGCCCATTCTGTATAGGGCAGCATTGCGGATAAAAAATCATTAAACGTCTCCATAGGCGCGTAAAGTCCCGAAGGTATGGATTTTCTTAATTTTCATTGGAGTGGTTCACGAAATAATTCTTTTTTGGTAGGATTTGATAATACTAAAAAACCGTTGTATCTTTGCCGTCCACATCGCGGGGTAGAGCAGTATCCTTCGACTTGGCTCAGGACAGGGTACCTACCGGTACTGAGTAAACAAAATAAACCAGGTGCCCATAAAGCACTTTTAAGATACATCGCGGGGTAGAGCAGTAGGTAGCTCGTCGGGCTCATAACCCGAAGGTCGCTGGTTCGAGTCCAGTCCCCGCTACTAAGAAGCCCCAAGGAAACTTGGAGCTTTTTTGTTTATAGGGTCGCTTACCCGCCCGTACCGAACGGCACGTTCGGGTGGGGCTCAGCCGGATACCGATCTAGAGGCAGGTAGTAACATCTGCTTTCTTGGCAGAAGAACTTAACATATTGGAATACGACACAAGGTCGCGTAGCTCAGCTGGATAGAGCATCTGCCTTCTAAGCAGACGGTCACAGGTTCGAATCCTGTCGCGATCACTTAAAGCGGAAAGTCCACCACTTTGTTGGTGGATTTTTTGTTTTATGGAGCGTATAAAAGCCAAGGGCTTTGCAATACTCGGAATAAAACGGAAAAACAGCGGCGCTAGCCGATGCACTTTCCATTTTCATCAGGGGCCGCCAAGGAAAACCGCAGGTAATCCTGTCGCGATCACGAATAAATCAACAAAAAATTGAAAACGAAGCGGGCTGAAAACATTGCTCGCTTTTGTTTTGCTGTAAGGATATCCAATCCTGTCGCGATCACGACACTTAGAAAGTCACGCCCAACGGCGTGGTTCCTTGTTTTGAGGAAAAACCGGACGCAGTTCGGGTTTTGGATTAAAACAAGGGCCTAGGGCGACCGTCCGGGGTTTTCTATTTGCAACATTGAACACAAAGGAAAACCGCAGGTAATCCTTCCGCGATCACGAATAAATCGACAAAAAATTGAAAACGAAGCGGGCTAAAAACATAGCTCGCTTTTGTTTTGCTGTAAGGATATCCAATCCTTACATAATTAGAGGGTTTTCAAGGGGGTTTGGGTGATACCCCACCATTAAAAAACATAGCCCAAAAGCCAATACAAAATAATAAATAGCACTAAAAACCCTATACAGCCACATTTTCCTCCGCCAAGCTTTTTTGCGCCCCAGCCCGCCAATAACGCCCTAATTATATTTTTCATTCTTCAATGATTTGTAGTACCATAAAACTATATAGAATTATAGGATTGCCGTCAATATAGTCCAAACCTACTTTCGTTCAAGTACGTCTTGTGGTATCGCACCTATCGTTGCGACAACAATTTGATATGACTATGGCAATTTACCTCCAAAATCGAACCAAAGGATGATTGGGTCACTACAGTCTCCCTTATGATACGCTATGGAGCCTTTTTGTGATGAAGATCCCAGTTTATCCGCTTGTTTAAATTTTGTGCCTATCGGAGGAATCTCGTAGAGAAATGAAATATCCCCTTCCGGAAAGGGAGGGGCCACACCTCCTGCAACATGTTCCGCATCGGCAGGCGTATACAATCGCAAAAAAAGACCGGGCGTTTCTGTACTGATCCGAATAGGGAATTCCTCTGTCCTTAATTCGGCCCAAAACAGATTACCGTGGTATCCTTTGAATTCAGGATAAACCAGATTATCAAAACTGGCCCCGGTAATGGTATTGTTATATTCCTTTTCCCAAATTCCTATTTCGGCACCCCTGGTCCTATTTTTCCAGACGCGGTACGGTCCTTTCCCCATCCATTTGACCCCTTTTACCTTATTCTCAGGGTAATTAAAGGAAATACCAATAAAATCAAGAGCATTCTCGGAAAAATGAAGTGGACTTACCTCCAATCGCAAAAGACCGGTTGGCATCAATTTCCATTGTATTTTTTCCGGATAGGCATCATAACGGGTTTCCAAAGTGAAACTCCCATCTTTCTCTGTCCACCATTGTACATCTTTTACTTGCGTTTCGACTCCCACCGGGAGTGGACCTCCATTAAAGGAAATGGGTTTTCCCTGAAAGGACACTTCTTCCAAATAGCCATTTTCTTTGTTGAAGACAAAACCTAATTCATTTAGACTGACCTTAAGGTCATTTCCCGCTTCCACAACTTCAATCTGGTCTTTTTCCAGGTCTGATTCTATCTGCCGAAGCAATTCGCGGGCAACTTGATCCGGTTGTTTTATAGGCCATCTCCAGGTATATATTTCCATGCCTTTGTTATCAGTGGCTGTAAGTAAAAAAATCGCTCCTCGCTCAATACTCTTTGGGATTTCAAGCTGTAGATACCTAGTTTCTCCAGGAGCGATATCGGGCCTCTTAGTCGTGCCTGAAGCCAAAACCACGCTTTTATCAAAATCGGAAACGGACCGGATTTCCCAGGAAAAGGTACATTGATTCAAATTGGTATACAGATAGGTGTTGGTCAGAGCCAGTCGCCCATCAAAATTGGATGTAATGGTCCGTGGATGTATCTGAATGGGAGACCATATTTCCTTTATGGTGTAAAAGCTGCCTTCTTTTTCCCTAAAGGGCCCGACAATTCCATCCGGGGCATGGTTACCATCACTGTCCAAGATATTGTCCCTATCCGTTCTTACCACCGCTTCATCTGAAAATACCCATAGAAAACCGCCCGAAAACATGGGGTGGGCCGAATAGTTCTTCCAAAAATCGTCTAGCCCCGCACCATGTCCCCCATCGTAAAGGCCATGTAGGAATTCAGTAGGCATAAAGGGTTCATTGCCTTGGGCCAAACGGTTGATTCCATAATCATAGGTGGGATAATGTCGGGTGTCCACCCCATTCCGCTTGAGCCAAGGATAGATTACCGGGCGTTTCTGTATATCATAGCTATGGAACCATTTTTCATTCGCAAAATCCCATCCTCCCTCGTTGCCATGATCCCAAATTACCACACTGGGATGATTTTCATCTTTCAATACTAATTCCTTTATCAATTTAGGCCCGACAACCGTGTCATAAGCGTCCTGCCAACCGGTAAGTTCATCCAACACAAAAAGCCCCAGGGAGTCACAGAGTTCAAGGAAACGTTCATCCGGGCCGTAATGGGACATCCGAACGGCGTTCATATTCATCTCCTTCATCAGTCGAATATCCTCCAAATGATTTTCCTCGCTTAAGGCCCTTCCGGTTTCCGGCCAAAAGGAATGCCGATTTACCCCTTTAAAAACAACTCTTTGTTCATTCACATAAATCCCATCATTCTCTCTTAGTTCAACGGATCGAAAACCGAAACGCTCCTTTTTTTGGTAAACCACCTTACCCTTCTCCAACAGTTCAAAAATGGCGGTATACAAATGTGGTGATTCTGGATTCCAGGGTTTTGTAGTATTGAAAGTTCCGGATATCATCAAATCGCTTTTTCGCCTTTCAAACGATTTTGACAAGATTTCCCCGACACGATTCCCTTCCGGGGAAAACAGGGTTACCTTCACCGATCCTTTGGATATCGGCCTGTTGATGGTCAAAAGTGCATTGAATTCACCCGTATGTTTGGCATCGATAGCTGTTCTTGTAAAATGACGATTGGGCAAGACTTCCAAAAACACCGGACGAAAAATCCCTCCAAAAATCCAGAAGTCGGCCTGGCGTTCTGCCCTATTTACGGATTCGTTGGTCGAATGTTTGGCCACATGCACTTCCAAAACATTCTCTTCGCCATATTTCAATAGCTTGCTGATATCATACTTAAATCTTTGAAATGCACCTTGATGCATTTCTCCAGCGGATCTGCTATTAATGGTGACCTTCGTATCTGTCATTGAACCGTCAAAAACGATATGTATAGTTTTACCTTTCCATTGGGTCGGTATTTGAAATTTATGTTGATACAATCCGTGTTCCTTCCCTAATTTTCTGTTCTCGTTTCTGTGATCATGGCCATAATTGTAGGTGCCGAATCCATGCAGTTCCCAGTTGGAAGGTACCGGAAGTTTGGACCACACGCCACTATTGGCACCATCGGTTACCTTAAAATCCCAATTCACGGTTTCCGAGGCATCCTTACCGGAAAGGTATACTCGTTTGTACCCATATTCCTCCTGCGCTAACGTAAAAAAAGAGTTTACGAGAAATATAATAAGTGTAATGAAGGTATAACCCGAAGTCTTAAAACTAGGTATCTCAAAAAATCCAATCTTACTCTGCTTTTTAAAGGAGATGCTATTCATTTATGTGTAATTGAGAAATAAGAGGTTTTGAACAGGCCTTGAAGTTACAAAGATCTTGGGTTTTTACGCTCTTCAAAACCGTTTTGAGAGCAAATAAGCTAATCTTTTGTTTCCAATGATATTAGGAATTCTTTGATTCGGCAGAACATAAGGTCTCTGGCAAATCTATAAATCAAAAATCCACCTCTTCTCCGAGGTGGATTCTTATTTCAAAGGTCTCCACTAATTTTAATAGGGCGAGCAGGTTTAGCGTCTACAAAAACTATTCAATTCTGCGAATAGGGGATCTCCGGCAAACTCATCCAAAACATGCCCTCCATTAGGCACGATGACCAATTTGTTACAAATACCATATTGATCCAGCTTTTCCTTTGCTTTTACCGCTTGATTCTTCCAATAGGTATCCCTTTCCCCCGCAATCATCAAAATTTTGGTTTTGGAAAGGGATTTGAGTTTATCCTTATCCCTATAATCAGGATTTCCTGGCATTCCAACAACACCGGTAAATTTGTCGGGGTACATTTCCACTATTTGAAAGGCATCTGTGCTGTTAGCCGAAAAACCTAAAATGAAAAGCTCCCTTATGGCATAGTTTTCTTCCAAATAGTCCAATAGCACTTTTACCGCACTTCGCTTTTCCATATGGACCAAGCTCTCGACCAAGATCCACCCATGCCGATCGGCATGGGTCCCAAAATAGCGACATCCAGCTTTTAGATCTCCTCCATCCAATCCGGGGCCGAGTAATACGGGGTAGGCTTTATCTTTGGAAAAGTCCGTGGGTTCCGTTATTCTAACCAGTAGTTCCTTGTCTTTTGAAATAGGGAGTTTCATTGTTTTTTGTTGCCCAAAAACAGTTTCAGCACCCAACAAAAACAAAAACAAAAACAAGTTGACACGTAGTGCATCAATGTAGGACCATCTATTCATTTTGTGTTAGTTTTATAAGTTTACCGGTGGCAATTTCCAATAGATGTATTTCCGAACCGTCATCAAACGAGGTGTTGTAAGCCACATAATTGACCTCTGGATCTGTTTTCCCGAACATTACCGATTTATAGGGCACAGTGCCCAATTCCTTGATATCGTTTCCTTCCAGATCTTCCAGAATAAAAGTAGTTCCCTGATCATGGTCCTTTTGTTTAATTACATGATTCCCAACAATGAACCAACCCTCCAAATTGGACACTTTGGTTACCTTTCCAGAATTCCTATCCAGAATATGTTTGGAATACAGGTTCTTTTCCAGATCTATAATTTTACTAAGATATAAGGTCCCATTCGCGGCAACCTGTGGGCGATTGGTAATTCCATCTGTGGTCAATCTGGTAACCTGGTCACCAATAGCGTGGTAGGCGTCCGGTTTAAAACCCTCTCCAGCGGGCCAGTGAAAAAAGTAGTATCCGTCCCCGTCAGGATCCCATGCGGAAAACATATGAAATCCATTTTCCGAGACCGATACCAGTTTTTTAAGATTATCGCCATTGCGATCAATTGACATCATTCTGGCTCCTTCCTCCTGGAAATTGGTATAGGCAATCGTTTTCCCATTGGGGGACCAAATAGGTTCTGTATGAAATCCTAAGGTGTCCTTTCCTGTAAGTTCCCTTACTTCCGTACCATCCGAGTTCATCAAATAAATACGCGAAACATTCCACTCACTATTGATATAGGAATAAAACGCAATTTCGGAACCATCCGGGGAAAAGGATGGGCCCAAATCCGGAAAAGAATCATTTTTTACTGTTCTCCGTTCAAGCTCGGCTTCATTCTTTGGAGAATCCGTTTGGGTGCCTTCCACGTCATTGGCATTCACTTTGCCCCGGTTTTCCTTACAGGACAGATTAAAGCATGAAAGAATCAATGCGAGAATCAAAATTCGATGTGTCATAGATTTATTTTTGAAATTTCTCGCAATCTAAAAGAGAACAGGTCGAGAAGAAAACAGTCTGTGACGAATGGTGCTTTTAGTGATATATTGCCTTAAATGTACGTACCTAATATAAAGGTGGCTATTTTGTTAATTGCCATACATTCCTTCCATCAATGTCGGCTCTATAGATATAGGTATTTCCTTCTTGGGCCATTCCATAATAACCCGAATCAAAGAGCAACATGGTATGGGTTAAATGTGAATTCAACTCTTGTTTGTCATTAAAAAAAGACACTCGGACCACCCTATAAGAACCTCTTGCCCTTTTAAATAGGTCGAAGGAATTAGAATCCGGATTGGCACTATACATCAGATATTTCCCATCACTGGACCAACTTGGCATTCTTTCGTTTATATGGGGTGTTCGGGTAATGTTTTTTACATTCTCGGTAAAAATATCCAATGAGAATACATCAAATATAGGAGTCGAGTCATTTGACATATTTTTTAGAAAGATCAATTCATTTCCATCGGGATGGATTACTGGTTTGTAAAACTCATCACCACTTTGTGTCGATCTCATGAGCAACGTATCCCTATCGTTATCAAGTTCTCTTAGATAAATGGCAGTTTTACGATCGGGTTGGAATTCACAATATGCCATTATTTTTCCATCGGAAGTAAAACTGATTTCCGAATGGCGATAACCCTTACGCGGAAAAGTAACCCTTTGAATTTCCATGGTCATCAAGGCCATACGATAGATTGACATATCTCCATCCCTGTCCGATGAGAAATAGATATGTTCCCCATTGGGCGCCCATTTAGGGTTTAAGTCCCATGCCTTATAATCGGAAGTAAGCTGTATTTCCTCCTGTGTCTTTAAATCCATGAGGTACAAATCGGGCAAGCTATCGTTGCGATACGAGTAATACACTACTTTACTCTGGTCCGGGGACAAGCGAGGTGCAAAATCCAATTGATCTGCCTTTTGTGCTTTGACTCCGATGACTACGAACGTAGAAAGTGAAACAAAAAGAACCGAGGTCTTTCCCATACCAATGCTATAAAACGGGTTTTTAGAAATTTTCAGCGAAACTAAGAGAGTTGTGATTTCAACAAAAATTGCCTGTGACGTATTGTTATATATGTGATAAAATGTGAGCACAAAGACTTCGCAGGAAATTGTCCTTTTTGAACTGAAAACCAAACGACTCGTCCCATTTTTAACCATAAGACACAATACTATTTCAATGTGGTTATGGAGGATTTAATTTTGGCGAAACTGAAAATTCCAAAACAATGAAAAGAGCAAAAATCAATTGGGCCATGGCCGCCCTGTTCATGTTTACACTGAATGTTTCCAAAGCACAAATGAGAACCGAAAACCTCGTTACTGCTTGGGATGCTATGACAAAAATGGTGGTTGAAACGGCAAAGGCAATGCCTGAGTCAAACTACGGTTTTAAGCCTACTGATGAGCTTCGCGATTTTGCCGAACAGATTTCACATACCTCGGGAGCCAATTATCTATTTGCATCGGTGGTGAAACTAAATACGCCTGATCCAAATCCTGTAACCGATACCAAAAAGAAGAAGGAAGTCATCCAACAATTGAAAGACTCCTTTACATTTATCAGGGATGGCATGGAAAAACTCAAGGAAGAGGATCTAAAGGAAGAAATTGAATTCTTTGGCAGCAAGATGTCACGATTGCAGTCGATTTTGATAATGACCTCGCACCTTCAACGGGAGCATGGGAAAAGCACCATATATACCAGGCTTAAAGGTATTGCCCCGGGTCCAACCGGGGGATGGTAGGCCAAAGATCTATTCCTCTGCTAAAAAACCAGCGGAGACTATTTCCCGATTTATAGCATACTTTGCACCATCATAACACAACGTGCTATGCCCAACGGGAACCGTCTCCCCAGGTTTTACAAGATAAATCCTGAATATTTCATTGGCCGGGTTACCGGGAAAATCGAAATTGGTCTTTATTGCAACCTGTACCGTGCTGTTTGTGTCAGAGCTTTCCAGTACTATGGCATCCCCACAATCCGTCTTCGATTTGCTCATCAAAGAAACGTTGGAAGCTGCCGCCTGTCCAAAATGGTCGCCATGAAAATCCATCCCGTATTCGTTTTCTTCATGCAATAGGTAAAAGATTTCTTGGTAAGTGAGTTCACTTATGTTTTTAAGCTGCTCTGCTCCCGGAGAATTTTCTTTGCCCGTATTGTGCTTTTTTTCCCTGCAGGAACCCATTACAACAAAAGAAAGGAGGACAAGGTAGATATGTGGCTTTTTGATCATGGTAAGGTAAGCTGTAAAAGATTTACTTTCGTATTTCACAATTTTTTACCTTAGAAAGGTATTATAACTACATGTTAAAAATCGTCTGTCAAAGTTATAAAAATTTACCTATTTCCCTTTCCAAAATGGGTTTGATAGGGTTATTTATATGTCTGTTTTTTATCTTCAGGGACTATACCGATCATTTGATCAACGAATACAATTATCCCTTTAGTTGGTTTTTTGTTGGTAGCAAGATCCTAATCAATTATCTGTTTTGGTTTGTTCTATCGCCATTGGTTTATGCCCTTGTCAGACGAGTGCAAAATAAATCTGGACTTGCATCAAATGTAATCAGGGTACTTTTTGGTGTTTTTCTACTAACGATAGTGCATAGGGCAATGGTAACAAAAGCCAACGATGTGGTCTACTTTTTAATCACTGGTTATATGAAAGATTTTTTTGGGCCAAATGGGATGGTTGGTATGGTTGTGGGCAGCTTTTCAAGCCTCATTGAGCTCCTGGTACTAATGGCCCTCTTTTTTGCTATCGATTATCAAAAACGATATCTAAAAAACCAGAAGGAACTGATCGCCGCCCAATTGGCCAGCCTGCAAATGCAGTTACACCCGCATTTTTTATTCAATACCTTGCATTCCATATCATCCATGATAGATATAGACCCTCGGAAAGCCCAAAAGATGTTGACAAAAATGGGAACCCTAATGCGAACCCTGTTGGAAAATGATCTGGAGCAAATGATTACTATTGAAAAGGAAGTAGATTTTATTAAGGATTACCTTGATCTGGAGCAAATACGGTATGCGGATAAAATGGCCATTCATTATCAGGTTTCCAAAGACATTCTACAGACCAAAGTCCCAAATATGATTTTACAGCCCCTAGTTGAAAATGCCATTAAATACGGCATCGTGCCTGCAATAAAACCAGGGGAAATATGTATTGAGATCAAAAGGACAAAAGACGAAAGTTCCCTTAAAGACTATATAGACCTTAAAATATCCAATACCTCTGAAAATAATGAAAGTGCCATTCATGATAAAGGAACAGGTTTGGGAATCCAGAACATTAGGAAAAGGTTGGAGGGAATCTATGCCGATGGGTTTCTTTTTGAATCACGATTTGTAAACCCAAAACTATATGTTGCACAAATAAGTCTTCCTTTAAACAGCCTATAGATGAAACTGAGATGCATTATTGTTGATGATGAGTATTTGGCCAGACAACGAATTCTTAAGTTGTTGGAAGGTCATGAAGACATTACCGTTGTCGCCGAATGTAAAAATGGTAAGGATGCCATTGCCAAAATAAAACTCAAGGAGCCGGACTTCATCTTTTTGGATATCCAAATGCCCGATTTGGATGGCTTCTCCGTACTGAACAAACTTAACAAGATTCCCTATGTCATATTTACCACGGCCTATGATTCCTTTGCACTCAAGGCATTTGAAATCAATGCGGTAGACTACCTTTTAAAGCCTTTCGATGAAGACCGCATGGATACTTCCCTAAAGAGGATGAAGGCCATAAAGGAACAAGAAAAAGCCATAGGTTTAAAAGCTAAATTGACCGATTTGCTCACAACTTTTAAGAGTGAGGATTCAAGTGGTTTTAGAACGTATTTCGAGATCAAGAAAAATGGCCGGCTCCTTAAGGTACTTACCGAAAATATCATATATATACAATCCGAAGGCAATTATCTGGAGCTGTACACCGAAAAAAACAAGTTTCTTTTTAGGGCAACGATGAATTCGATCGAAAAGGAATTATCAAAACATCAGTTCATGCGTATCCATAGATCTCTGCTCATCAACAAGTTTTATATTGATTCTTGTTTTTATTTGGGCAACTCGGAATATAAAGTTCACCTTAAAATGGGCCTTTCCTTGCTCTCCGGTAGAGCTTTTAAGGAGAATATTACTTCTTACCTGGAAGACATCCAACCATAACTTCCCATTTTTCACCATCCACCACATTTTGTATCGGAATGGGAATCGTCCAATATATCTTTCCCTATCAAATCCGTGTATTAAAATGAAAACTAATAAAAAGCATCCATCAATGTTAAATCCAGTTCAATATCTTGTTCACGTTACATACCGTTCCACGACCATATTCTTTCTTATGCTGATGATCAATGGCGCATGTAATAGCCAATCCACTTCCGGAGAAAGAATCATATTCGATTCACAGTTAAACAGTAGGAATCAATCTTTTGAACTATTCTCTATTTCACCGGACGGAAGCGGCTTAAAACAACATACTTTCGATGCTGTACCTCGTAGGGCCAATACCAGTGGCCAATTTTCTCCGGATGGAAAAAACGTTATCTTCGGTACATATAAATACGGGGGCTATAAGATTGCGATTGCCAAAAGTGATTTTTCCGGTCAACAAAAACTTACCAAAGGGCCCCATTATACCTATGTAGGGTCATGGTCCCCGGACAGTAAGCAAGTTGTATATAGCAAAGTTGACACAAAATCAGCACCTTATTTTCAAGGAGATCTGGAAATCTTCGTGATGCACATTGATGGGACAAGGGATATAAATATTTCCAATACCAAAGGTGCGGATTCCGGTGCTAAATGGTCTCCGGATGGCGAAAGGATTTTATTTTCTTCCGATAGAACGGGAAACTCGGATATCTATAGTATGGATGTTGATGGGAAGGATTTGAAAAATCTTACCCATACTCCGGATGTAGATGAATTTGGGCCATCATGGTCTCCCGATTCCAAACGAATTGCCTTTCATACCATGAAACAGAATACAGGTAACCAATATATAGATCTTTGTATTATGGATAGGGACGGGAGCAGTAAGCGTAATCTCACGAACAACCATACGGCAAAACGTAACGTATTCGTCCCTTATTATGATGGTGCCCCGCCCATCTTTTATCAGACCACTTGGTCACCGGACGGAAAGGAAATTGCCTTTTCATCCAAGAGAAACTCTGAAAATTTCGAAATTTTCATCATTTCCACGGATGGAAAGAACCTACGTCAGCTTACCACAAACGGGACGAACAATGTTTTCCCCTTTTGGTATGGAAAAAAGTAAACATTGCTCATGTTTTAAGGAAAAAGAAAAGCCCAACGACTTAACTATAAGCCTTGGCCACCTGCCTGGAACTTCCCAGACCATCAATACCAAGTTCCACTACATCACCCGGTTTTAAATAGCGTGGTGGGTCAAAGCCCAGCCCTACGCCGAAAGGCGTACCCGTAGAAATGACATCCCCGGGCAAAAGAGTCATGAATTGGCTAATGTAACTGATAGAGGTAGGAATATCGAAAACAAAATCCGAGGTATTGCTATTTTGGAGCATCTCCCCATTGACCTTTAACCATAAATCCAGATTATGGGGATCTTCAATTTCATCCGGGGTGGCAATAAACGGTCCTATAGGTGCAAAGGTATCGCAGCTTTTACCCTTTACCCATTGTCCACTACGTTCAATCTGATACTCCCGTTCGCTATAATCATTATGAAGAACATAACCCGCCACATGGTCCATGGCCTCCGATTCCGAAACGTAGGATGCCTTTTTGCCGATAACTATGGCCAGTTCCACCTCCCAATCGGTCTTAGCACTTCCCTTCGGAATAACCACATCATCATTAGGACCTACCACTGCCGAAGTGGCCTTAAAGAAAAGTACGGGCTCCTTAGGGATTTCCATTCCTGCTTCCTGGGCATGTTTGGCATAATTTAGACCGATACAGATTATTTTTGAAGGTCGGCAAAGAGGTGCTCCCAAACGTATGGAGCTATCTACTTTTGGGCAGGAGTCCATATTTTTACTTAGCCAATCTTTCAATCTAACGATACCATCCCCACCAAAAAATTGCTCATCGTAATCCTGTCCAAAGCCCGAGACATCCAAGCGATTACCATTTTCCAGTTGCACCCCGGGTTTTTCATTTCCTATAGCACCAAATCGAATTAATTTCATATGTCCTTGATTATTTAGGTTTTTTAGTTTCCGTTCAATCGTATAAATCCACCATCGATGGGAAAATCGGTTCCCGTAATAAAAGAGGCCTCGTCGGAACAAAGATATAACACCAAATCGGCCACTTCTTGGGGATTCGCCATTCTACCAATCGGTTGGGTCTTTGACAATTTTTCAAACATTTCTTCCTCTTTTCCCGGAAAATTTGCCTTTAGATAGCCGTCCACAAAAGGCGTATGTACCCGACCCGGGGAAATACTATTGCAACGTATGTCACATTCCAGATAATCCTTGGCCAGGGAATACGTCATGGTTAAGACGGCACCTTTTGAGGCCGAATAGGCAAATCGGTCATTGATGCCTACTGAAGCGGCTACGGAGGCCATATTCAAGATTACCCCGCCATGGGCTTTCATATATGGAATAACACAGTGGATACAGTTATAGACTCCTTTTATATTTACGCTATAGATTTTGTCAAAATCAGCCTCGGTGGTGTTTTCCACATCGCCAATATGGGCAATGCCCGCATTATTGACCAGTACATCTATGCGTCCATTGGCCGCAATTTGATCCACTTCTTTTTTTACTTCGGTCTGATGGGCAATATTACAAGTACGCGCTTGCGCACTGCCTCCATTTTTTTTGATCTCGGCAACCGTTCCTTGAGCTTTACTTTCGTCCAACTCAAAAATGTGTACTTGCGCACCCTGTGCAGCCAAGGTTAGGGAAATGGCCCGACCAATACCGCTTCCCCCACCGGTCACAATAGCTGTTTTGTCTTTTAGATTAAATTTCATAGGTGTCTAACTTTTCGGGATACTATCGGAAGCCACAAAATAGGACTCAATTTCTTCATCAATACCATTTTCTATCATTACATCAGGGTTTTCAAGTCTTAGTTCCTCTAGAGCGGATTCAGATACTTGGGTCCCCCAAATATAAAGGCTTTTTAGGTTTTTCCATTCCTTAAAAAAAGAAATGCTTCGGTCGCCGATATCCGTTTCATAAACCTTCAATAAACGTAGTTTGGCTAAATTTCGTAAGGTATCCAATTGAACATCGGCAATCGGTGTCCTATCGATTTCCAACCACTCCAAATTTGGGCAATTGGCCGCAAAGGCCAGTTCCCTTTCCCCTATAGGCAAACCACTTAAATCCAATTCAACAATATTTTGATTCACAGGAGCTAAATCCAAAAGCATCCGGGCATCATATTGTGGCGGCATATACACATTTACCTTTAAGGCATCCGTTGCACCGGCCAGCCGGGTTATGGTTAAATAATCGGAAGCTAGATTGCTCAATGTGGAGTCCGCCACTTTTGGAAGCCCTGTCCATTTTTCCATAGGATCCGGTTCCATCATTTCCTTGATCAAAACTGCCAAGGGCTGTGAACTCTCCAAATGATCCAATCGTAAGGTATCCGAAGCACCCAAAGCTATCCATTGCTCCAAAATGCGTATTTCACTATCGGCCAAAGGTCGCTCCCCTTCGGGAGGCATATGCTCTTCATCCTCTATGGGCAAATATAAACGTCGTATCATTTCACTCTCCCCGGGATTTCCTGGAATCAAGGTATTTCCGCCCTCACCCCCTTTTAATAGTCCGGCCAAATCGGTCATCAACAATTCGCCCTTTTTCTTATTCGGATTGTGACATTTTACACATTTGGCCTCTAGAATTCGATTCACCACATGTTCGTAGATCAATGGATTTTTGGGAATGATGTCTTGTTTTTTCTCTTTCGGTAATGCTAAAAAATCCTGACCATGTGTAATCATTCCCCCATAATGCCCGGTCAAAAGAATGAGTCCGACGATAATTATCTGTATAATCTTTGTATAGACTTGCTTACCTATTTGAAGCCCCTCTAAACCATACCAAAATGCCGCCAACAAAGCCAAACCTACTCCCAGCCATTGGTGCCAGAAAAGCAAATTACCTTTGCTCCCGGTCTCCTTTCCCAGAAAGAATCCGGATATGGCGGTCAAAAGCGCCGAAATTACCGCAATGGTCAATAAGCCTCTGGGGATTTTCCTTCCTGTAAATCCCAAAAAAATGGCGATCAAAAGAAGTACTATAGGGAAGTGGAGTACCAACGGGTGCCAGCGCCCTATCCAAGCCACAAGGACCGGAAGCTCAATATAGGATTCGAACAACAAACAAAAAATCAGGAATACGGAAAGTCCAAAAACGACATAATCGACCTTTCCATTTTTTGGAGTATATGTCATTTTTATGCTAAAAGGTCTTTGACCACATGCCCCGCTACATCGGTCAAACGAAAACGACGGCCTTGATATTTATAGATGAGTTGTTCATGGTCCAGACCCATGGTATGCAATAGGGTTGCATGGAAATCATTGATGTGTACGGGATTTTCAATTACGTTATATCCAAATTCATCGGTCTGCCCATAATTTAGTCCCGGCTTTATTCCACCACCTGCCATCCAGATACTGAAGGCGCGGGGATGATGGTCGCGCCCATAATTGTCGGGATCGAATTTTCCCTGGCAATAGTTGCCCCTACCAAATTCACCGCCCCAAATGACCAAAGTATCCTCTAGCATACCGCGTTGCTTTAGATCCAGCACAAGGGCTGCGGAGGCCTTGTCCACGTCCTTGGCCTGGCCCGCCATTTCATCGTGTAGATTACCGTGCTGGTCCCAACCTTGATGGTACAATTGGATAAACCGGACTCCGTTTTCAGCCAGCCTACGTGCCTGTAAAGCATTTGCCGCATAGGTCCCAGGTACTTGGCAATCTTCCCCGTACAATTTGATTATGGATTCCGGTTCCTTGGAAATGTCCATAACATCAGGAACCGACATCTGCATTCGGTAGGCCATTTCATATTGCGCAATACGGGATTCTATTTCGTCATCACCGGTTTCCACATGATGTAATTTGTTCAAGGAGGAGACATGATCTAACAAATGTCTCTTATCTGAGCGCGATAGCCCATCCGGGTCGTTCAAGTACAATACAGGATCTTTACCTGAACGCAACAATACCCCTTGATGCTTAGAGTCCAAGAAACCACTGGACCATAATTTGGAATACAGCCCTTGGCTATTACCTTTTCCTCTGGAAGTCAAGACTACAAAGGAAGGCAAATTTTTATTTTCGCTTCCAAGACCATAACTCATCCAAGAGCCCATGCTAGGGCGGCCCGAAATCTGACTGCCTGTTTGGAAAAAAGTTATGGCAGGGTCATGGTTTATGGCCTCCGTGTGCATACTGCGCACAACGGTAATATCGTCCGCAATTTTGGCGGTATGCGGAAAAAAGTCACTGATCCAGGTTCCACTGTCGCCATGTTGTTGAAATCCAACTTTGGGGGGCATTAAGGGAAATTTATCCTGATTTGCGGTCATCCCTGTTAATCGTTGCCCTTTACGAATAGATTCCGGTAAATCCTGTCCCATGCGTTTGCGAAGGGTAGGTTTGTAATCAAAAGTTTCTAACTGCGAGGGTGCTCCTGCTTGAAACAAATAAATAATGCGTTTAGCTTTCGGGGCAAAATGTGGAATGCCCAAGGGCCTGGCAGCTGCATTTTTAGTTTCTCCCTTAAATAGGTCGGGAATCAAAAGTGAGCCGAGGGCCAATGAGCCAATGCCCACGCTCAATTGCGAGAAAAAATGTCTTCGGTTCACCTTCAATGAAGGTTCTTCCTTTTGTTCATGGTGATTATGGTGCGACATAGCTTTTACTCTTTTGTTATGGTTTCGTCCAAATTATAAATTACTTGGGCGGTCAACATTATGGCGGCCGTTTTGGCAGGGTCTACATCCAATTGCTCATATTCCCCAACAGAAGCCAGTTTCTTGGCATCTTCTACATTGTCCAAATAGGTTTCAAGTGCATCATGGTAGTAACTGTCCAAAGTCAATAATTCCTCTTCTTTTGGCGAACGTACCAAAATACTTTGAAAGATATTCTCCACAATGGAATCGCTATCTTCCTCTACGGTCAAGGTTCGTTGTGCCAAGACCCTTGCCGCCTCCAATATTTGTATATCGTTCTGCAAGGCCAAGGCCTGAAGGGGTGTATTGGTTTTTTGGCGACGAACCTCACAAAAATCCCGGGTCGGGGCATCAAAGATGGTCATGCTCGGCGGCGGTAAAGTACGTTTCCAAAAGGTATATAGGGATCTCCTATATAAATCGTCTCCTTCATCCGGAATATACTTTGTCAATATACCTCTATGTCCCCCTGCATTGGTCTCTTCCCAAAGGCCAGGTGGTTGATACGGTTTTACGCTGGGTCCGCCAATTTCAGTATTTAAAAGGCCGCTTGAGGCAAGAATATAATCCCGTATCATTTCGCCACTCATACGAAACCGTGGTGCCCTAGCCAATAATCTATTCTCTGGGTCTACTTTTTTCAGCTCCGGGCGAAGTTCGGATTTTTGCTGATAAGTAGCCGAAAGCATAATCTTTTTGAGCAGGTATTTAATATCCCAATCATGCTCCATAAAATCGGCCGCCAACCAATCCAAGAGTTCGGGGTGGGTGGGCAGACTACCCTGTACCCCAAAATCCTCTGAGGTCTCCACAAGTCCACGCCCAAAAAGCATCCCCCATATACGGTTCACAAAAACACGCGCGGTTAATGGATTATTTTTGTCCGTCACCCATTTGGCCAAACCAAGTCGATTTGCCGGAAACTCCTCGGGAAAAGGAAAAATGGTTTTTGGTGTATTGGGCTTTACGGAATCTGTGGGCTGATCGTATTCTCCCCTATTAAGGATATATGTAGTTTTTACGGCAGAATCGTTCATCACCATTACCTTGATCTTGGGTGTCTTTTTCATGTTGATGAACGAAAGCACGTCCTCGGTCTCCTCAGCGGATATTTCTATATAGGGTGGATCGGCAAAGAACTTTTGGTTGGCGGCCTGTACTGCATCCATTTGAAGCCCTTTTTCGTCCACTTGATTAAAAAAAGCAAAGAGCTCAAAATAATCCTTTTGGGAAATGGCATCATACTTATGGTCATGGCAGCGGGCACATTCCAGGGTCATTCCCAAAATACCCTTGCCCAAAGTGTTGGTGCGATCCAAAACATAGTTGGTCCGATATTCTTCTTGAATAACCCCTCCTTCTTGGGTTATAGGATGGTTTCTATTAAATCCCGTGGCCAAAATTTGTTCTTTGGTAGCATTGGGTAGCAAATCGCCGGCCAATTGCAAAGTCAAGAATTCATCATAAGGCATATTTTCATTAAAGGCGTGGATTACCCAATCGCGCCAAGGCCACATGGTACGATAGCTATCATCCTGATATCCATGGGAGTCCGCATAACGCGCCAAATCCAACCAAGACTGTGTCATGCGTTCCCCATAGGTAGGAGATGCCAAAAATTTGTCAATAATTTTGGCCATAGTAGCTTCAGAAGCGTCGGCCAGTAGCTTTTGTACCTGTTCTCTTTGGGGAGGCAGTCCGGTAAGATCAAGACTTACCCTACGGACAAGGGTCTCCAAGGACGCTTTTTTTGAAGGAGCTATGTTGTGTTCTTCCAGTTTCTTAAAGATAAATTTATCTATTTCGTTCTGTGCCCCGTTCAAAACTTCCAATGTGGGCACCTCTTTTTTTACTGGAGAAATAAAGGCCCAGTGCTTTTCAAATTTCGCCCCTTGCCGGATCCATTTCCTGATCAACCTTTTTTCATACGAATTCAGCTTTAATTTGGAATCCGGTGGTGGCATCATCAAGTTGGGATTGTCCGTCATGATATGTCCATACAGCAAGCTTTCACCAGGCTTGCCGGATACCAAGGCATATTTTCCAGGGTTTTCCTTCAATTCCAAAAAAGCGGTTTCTTCCAGGTCCAATCGTAGGCCTGCTTTGCGCTTATTGGCATCTGGGCCATGACAGGTATAACAATTATCAGAAAGTATAGGTTTAATATGGAAGTTGTAATCGATTACATCGGGCACTTTAAGATCGGCATATGCATCTTCCCCTCTATTGAAAATACCTGCTTTAAAGGCATATAACAATGTCAATAAAACGGCTAGAATAGCAATAATGACTATTTTCTGTTTCATAGAATTCCTTTCACACTTCCTTAATCCATCGGGAATCCATAAAGTTAGTGAATTCCTTAGTATTGCAACAAGTAGCAAATTGCCTATTGCTAGTATTTTTTGTTAGAAAACAAACCTGTTTGCAAAAAATAAGGAAGTTGGGTATTGTTGTCCAAATATTTAGGTCAAAATACCGGTTTTAACCATGACCTAAATTTCTAACGGCTAGCCAGGCCATTAATCCGCCTCCTATTTCCAAAGCGTTTTCATCGATATCAAAGGTGGGTGTATGCAGCCCAGATCGGATTCCCTTTTGCTCATTTCCTACACCCAGCAAATAAAAACAGGAGGGATTCCTTTGGGAATAATAGGCAAAGTCTTCCGCGGCCATCCAAGGTTCAAGATCCACTACGTTTTTACTGCCGAGATATTCAATGGCGGCGGATTTGATATCCTGGGTCAAAACGGTATCATTGGTTAGGTAGGGATACCCATGGTTAACTTTGAGTTCGCAACCACCCCCCATACCTTCAGCAATAGATGTGACCAATTTTTCGAGTTTCTGCAAGGCCTCTTCTCTCCAAATCGTATCAAAGGTTCGAAAGGTCCCTTCAATATAAACCTCATACGGAACAACATTGATGGCACCATCGGCAATTACTTTTCCAAATGATAATACAGAAGGGGTTCCAGGGGAAGCCATTCGACTTACCAATTGCTGTGCGGCCACGATTATGTGCGATGCAATGAGCACCGGGTCGACCAACCTTTCTGGCATGGCACCATGACCGCCCTTCCCTTTGACCGTCAAAAAGAGTTCATCCATACTGGCCATGAATTTACCGGAACAGAAACCTACCTTGCCTACCGGAAGGCTTGGTTGCACATGTTGCCCTATGTGTGGAAGATGGCCTAAATCCTGATATGCTTTTTCCTGCATAACCAAAGAAGCGCCCCCGGGTACTACTTCTTCCCCAGGTTGAAACATCAGTTTAACACTGCCCTTTACATCCTCTTTTATTTCCCATAAAATTTTGGCACATAATAAAAGTGAAGCACTATGGGCATCGTGTCCACAGGCATGCATTATCCCATCATTTTTAGATGCATAGGGCACCTCATTTTTCTCAAGAATAGGCAGTGCATCCATATCCGCACGTAACAAAACGGTATCCCCTTTTTGCTCTCCTTGTATGGTCGCCAAAAGACCTGTTTTCGCAACCCTAACTATATCGGTTATTCCAATGGCCTGTAGTCTTTGCTTAATGTAAGCGCACGTATCGTATTCCTGAAAGGATAGTTCCGGGTTCTGATGCAAGTGTCGCCTAACGGCTACAAATTCAGGAGCGAATTTTTGGGCAAGCGATTTGATTTTTTTACCTACATCCATCCCTACTTTTCAATATAAAAAATTACTGTTCAGCACTTCGTATAGCCACCCAATAGCAATAAAATTCCCTTATGGGATCAGAAAAATTTAGGCTTAATTACTTTGTGAAAACCAAGTCGAACTTCACCACCACATCGTCCCCTACCACTATTTGCCCGAACATTGCCGAAGGAGGTTCCATATCGTAGTCCTGAAGTTTTATGGGTTTCTCTCCCTTTACTTTAAGTTGACCATTGGCGTTTGTCATTTCCGTCTTGATTTCCACCTCTTTTTCATATCCGGCAATGTTTAAAGTTCCCACTACCGAAGAACTGTCCTTTACCTCTTTGAGCTTAAAGGTAACCTTGGGATGGTCCTCTATTTTAAGGGCATTGTGTGTTTTTTTATCCATGGTAGCGCCCCGCTCACTTTTGATGTCCGCTACAAGAACTTCAAAATCTATTTCCTTTGGGGCCGTACCTTCTGCTACCAACTTACCATCCATGGTATTTGCCGTAACCGTCCAATCATGAAGTGTAGAGGTACCGTCGATGGTCAAGGTGCTCTCCGAAGAAAGTGTATAAGTATCCTGAGAGAAACCGTAGAGCGTAATACTTGCTAAAAATAAGGTTAGAATATTTTTTTTCATGTGTTTAAAATTTTTAACTTTCTGTAAATAAGCTATCTAAAAATTTAAGAACCTATGCAACCCTGCCTGCGGCAGGCAAGGCACTCGTTCTCTAATGAATTTATTTTAATCATTTCACCGTGTGTAGTTTTTGATTAAAAAATTCATGTTCGTTTCATTGCTATGTACGTTCAATATATTGATTCGTCTTCATAAAACCTCCTTCCCCGGCCCTGGAATACTATAATTCCCATCCTCCAAAGGGGCGTTGGGCATGTTCATGTCCCAAGTAATCGGGTTGGGTACTATACTCAAATTGGACGTTTTTGCCTTGTCTATCGCAATGACCTTGCCAGATTCAATGGCCATACGGCCCAAGATAGTAGTCATGGTACTCTCTGCTCCATAGTTGGTATTATTGACATAGGGGTGCGTACCTTGTATCGCTCCAATAAATACATCTTGTTCTATTTGGGAGGAAGAAGGGTCGTCCCTATCCCGATAGCGCCAAAGCACATTTCCTTTGTTGTCCATAAATTGAAAACGCTCATCTGCTCGGCCGACCGTACCTTGTATATTGAAGCCCATTCGGTTATCGCAATTGTCCATCTGCCGGCATTGTACATGAAGTTTAGTGCCATCAGCATATTCAAATTCCACATAATGGTGATCGAAAATCTCACCGTGGTCGGGGCCTTTTAGCATGGCCCTGCCCCCCATTCCACTTGCTTTTACTGGATAATCCTGTTTGACCCAATTAATGACATCTATCTGGTGAATGGTTTGCCCGGCCAGCTGTCCGCCCCATAACCAATTGAAATAGTGCCAATTGCTTATTTGATATTCCAATTCGGTTTGGCCTGGTTTTCTGGGATGTACTGTTGCTTTTCCCACATTATAGTAAACATCCGTGGAAAGAATTTCGCCAAGTTCCCCATTGTGAATCTTATTTACCATTTCATTCATGGCAATTTCATAACGAAACTGTAGCCCTACCACGACATTCAATTTTTTTTGTTCTGCCAGTCTACCCGTTTCTATTACTTTTCGATACCCTGGGGAATCTACCGCCAAGGGTTTTTCCATAAAAACGTGTTTATTAGATGTCACGGCATACTCAAAATGCTCTGGGCGAAATCCAGGTGGAGTTGCCAAGATAACCGCATCACATTCGGCAATTACATCTTTGTACGCTTCAAGGCCCAAAAACTGCCGCTCCTTTGGTACATCTACCTGATCCGGAAAGTCTTTGGAAACCCGTTGAAGACTGGAATTTATTTCGTGCCGAAAAACGTCACCCATGGCAACCAGTTGAACGGATTTTGAGGCTGTCAATGCCTGAAAGATAGCTCCTGTTCCTCTTCCACCACAACCTATTAGGCCCAATTTAATACGTTCTTGACCCAAAACATGGGTATTGGAAAAAACGGGAAGCTGGGCAAAAACCAAACCCGCCGCAGCCGTTTTGGCCGAAGTTTTTACGAATGTTCTACGGGTAGTGGGTTTTGGACTCTTCATATTTTACGGATAATGTAGTAAGTGTTGTTTCATACTACTGGGATATCCCCATTCATACAATTATGGTCATACACTATCATAGTTCATAGAATCTTCTTTACAAGAATAAATCTATTCATCCAACACCCTTTGCCAGAATTTTTTTTGCTCCTCCGGCGTGGGTTGTTTAGCTGGGCTTGCCAAACGCATACCTATATAATTACTGTCCGTAAACCACCAAAAACTTTTGGGTATTTGGGGATCACGTTTCTGTAATTTTAAACTGGATGCCGATCTACTTGCGGAACGCAATTTATCCGCATCATCATCCCAAGAACCTCCTCTAAAGACTCTTGGATGGATAACCATGGGAGTCATCCAAGGATTGTCCGTATCCAAGGTGGCATATGCATCTTCCTTATATTCATCCAAAGTCCATTCGGCGGCATTCCCATGCATATCGTACAATCCCCATGGGTTGGGTTTTTTACTACCTACCTTGGCATATTGATTATTCGAGTTTTTGTAATATACCGCGTAGGCATCGATATCGTCCGTACCATCCCCAAAACTATACGCTGAATCGGTTCCCGCCCGTGCCGCATATTCCCATTCCGCTTCCGTGGGCAAACGATAGAATTTTCCAGTTATCGCGCTTAACCATTTGCAAAAGACCAAAGCGGAATACGCCGACATACTTACCGCGGGATAGCCATCCTTTCCCATACCATAGGATGGGTCTTCATAAGGAGGACTAGGTCTGGTGATCGCATCTATTTTCATGACCCGGTCATTGTCCAATTTCACGAACAATTCTTGGTTCTGTTTGAAAAAAAGTTCAAAAACCTCCCAGGTAAGTTCATATTTGCCCATAAACAGGGAATCTATCTTTACTTTTCTTTGAGGGCCTTCATGTGATTTTCTTTTTCCTTCGGTCTCGGGACTTCCCATCATAAATTCACCACCAGGAATCAATACCATATCAAAGCTTATTTCAGTAGCCGGGATTTTTTCCGTGTAGTCCAAGGAGACGTTCTCGGCCATAGCAAGAGTTGTTTTTTCTGCCTTGTCTTCCTCTTCAGCGGACGCTGTACTTACCGATTTGCAGGAGGAGAATCCTGCGGCCAAAATCATCGCTAAACCTATAAATTTGGTCAAGTTTTTAGTTGTAAATTCCATTGGTTTCGTTTCGTTAAAAGTATTGATTTTTATTAGAAAAATGGTACTCAAAAGAAGCTTAATACAATCCTTTTTTCCATTGTCGCAAGTTGTTTTTCACGAATACATCATCGTTCAATTCCGGGTAGTCCCTGTAAACCCGATTTATTTCTTCGATTTGCCCTTTGGATAAATCCTCCTTGGCATCCAAGCACCAAATTCCCTTCAGCAAACCCTGCCTCCGAAGCACTTCATGAATACCGGCAATACAGCCATGAAAATTATTGGCTGCATCAAAAAAAGCAGCGTTGGTATCCGTAATTGCAATATTGAGCGTCATCAATTCCTTTGGGGTAGCAATTCCCTCTTTTTTGATTTTATGGATGCCATCCAATAGTTCTACCGCTTTTTTTGTCCATACCGCCCAATGACCGAGAAGACCTCCCACAATATCTTTTTTAATCGCTCTTCCGTTGACCTGTACCTCATAGGTAGTCAATAAATCGGCAACGATGTTGTCATCGTTACCCGTATAAAGTGCAATTTCGTTATTTCGAGATGAGGCACAGACCGCCCGTACGACTTCCAAAGTTTGATAACGGTTAAAAGGTGCCATTTTGATGGCATGTACATTTTCAATTTCAGAAAAAGCCCTCCAAAAATCATAGCTTAGAACCCGTCCACCGACGGCGGGTTGCAAATAAAATCCAAAAACAGGCATGATTTCCGCAATTTTCCGGGTACGATTTAAAAGGACTTCTTCGGTACAATCCCTCAATCCATTGGTGCTGACCAAAACAATGTCATACCCTAGTTCTTTACAAATCGCTGTTTCATGGACTGCCTGGGCGGTATCTCCACTTACACCCGCCACTTTTATAAAGGGGCTATCCAAATGGGCATTTTCAATTTCTTCCGATGCCAATTGCAAAACTTTACGATATAGGTTTACCTTTGGGTCCCGAATCTGGAATTGCGTTGTGTGCACCCCTACGGCAACACCCCCGGCTCCCGCAGCCATATAATACCGGGTCAATAGACGTTGCCTATTTTCATCCAATTGCCGATTCTCGGTCAATGCCAAGGGATGGGCAGGGATTACCGTACCCTTATGGAGCAGGTTTCTTATTTCGGGTTTAAGAAGTTTCATTTTTTGTGTTCCTTATGTATGTCGGTATAAATTTTCTCCAGACGCATTTGTCTCTATCTTTTAAAATCCGTTGTTCAAAAATTACCCTTCCGTTCCTGAAAATGGGTGGGTTTGCCGAGTTGCTCACCTCCCGTTTTTACCCAATGTGCCGTCCATTGCATCATTTCCTCCAATGAGACGGAAGGGTCCCCAAATAACTTATACGCCTGGTCCGAATTGTTCAATAGAGCTGTTTCACTAGGGCCATTTTCAAAAATTGGTGCCTTGCCCAATAATTTCCCGAATTCCTCGGCCAGCCATTGTACAGCTATAACCTCTGGGCCCGTAACATTCAGTATTTTGGCCGGGGACTTGCAACGTAATAGACTTCGAATTGCGTATTCATTGGCATCGCCCTGCCAAATTACATTAACGAATCCCATGCTTAGGTCGATCGGGTCTTTACTTGCCACGGCTTTTGCAACCTCCAGCAATACGCCATACCGTAAGTCCAAGGCATAATTTAAGCGATAGATCAGCATCTTAGTCCCATTTTTAATCGAGAAATGTTCAAAAACGCGCTCCCTGCCCAAACAGGACTGTGCATATTCCCCAATTGGGAATGGTTTAACCTTCTCGGTGGTACCTCCACTATCTATGGGTACAAATGGGTATACATTGCCGGTAGAGAAGACCACGATATTCGAGTTCTTATATTTTTCCGAAACCCTTCCAGGTAAATAGGCGTTCATTGCCCAAGTAAAATGTTCGTTACCTGAAGTTCCGAATTTATTGCCTGCCATATAAATGACGTTTTTGGCATCGGGAAGTTGCATCAATGCCTCATCATCCAACAAATCCACGGGTATACATTCGATGCCAAAGTCCGTTAGCTCTTGATAAAGTCCTTTATTCGAAAAACGTGAGGCCCCAATTATCCTTCTATGCAAACCAGCTGCATCCACCGCTCTTTTGGCCAGTTTTGCCAATGTAGGGCCCATTTTGCCTCCCAAGCCCAGAATCATGATATCCCCTTCTATTTTGGCCATGTCCGAAATGAGACGTTTTGAAGGTCGGGATAGTTTTTCCTCTAGGTCGGCAATCGTTCCGATGATTGTGTTTCGATTCATTTAATAAATATATTGTAGGTGTTGGTACTTGCCAAAACTAATAGCAGTATCAATCCGAAAACCAATACAATTTGTAAGGGGAAGCCCAGTTTTAGTTGGTTTTTTTTGGCACCGTCCCTTGCTATCAAATAGAGCATTAACCCGATCAAAGGGCCAACAATAATGGTAAATCCCTGGGCCATTACTATCAGTTCTATGGGAAGACTTCCAAAAATAATGGCCACCACCGCCCCGATAAAAATCACCGACATGATAACGTAGCGTACGTTCCGGGATTCTAATTTTCTTCCCACGTTCAAGGCATCGGACAATAAAACGCCCCCTAGGGTAGCATTTCCGATCAATGAAGAGAAGGAAGCGGCAAAGAGGCCCAGCATAAAAATCAACGATGCATAGCTCCCAAAAATCGGCTCCAATGTCTTGCCCATCTCCGTAGCCGAATTCACTCGTATTCCTTGAGGAAACAGTACGGATCCCGCTACCAACATCACCGTAGCCGTAATGATACCCAAAATCAAAATGCCCGATAGGCTTTCCCGTTCATGAGACCTTGATTTGTTCGCATCCCATCCTTTTTCCTGTACCAGATAGGATTGATAAAAGGCCCCGGCCACCGAAAAACTAGAAGCTACCAAGGCAAGGGCCAAAAATTGCGAGCCTTCGGGCAGACCAAAATCAAACTGCTCTATCAAAAGCGAAATACTAGGTTTCGAGATAATCAAGGTAATTACAAAAGAAATCAGCATCAAAATCACCATGGCAATCATAATCCTTTCCAAAATCTTAAAAAATGATTTAAAGAACAGTAGAACAATGGCCGCTACGGAGAAGAAAATCACCCAAGGTACGGAGGAGGAATGGAACATCTCACCGAATACCATCCCCGCACCTATGGAATTACCGGCTTGAAAGGAAGCCGCCACTACAAATAGTCCTACTCCTATAACAATGCATACGGTATTCCCATATTTTTTGCGTATTAATTGAATCAATGTGAGTTTGGAAGAGAGTCCTATCCGGGTAGAGACCATCGTAAAAGCAGCCATAAACAACACGCAAATGGGTACTATCCAAAGTAGTCGAAATTCATAGTTGGCCCCTATTTTGGAAGCTACGGCCAAACTGCCGGGCCCTAGTACCAGCGCCGCGGTTATAAACCCTGGGCCTATGAGTCTCAAAAAGTTCTTTGTTTTTTTTTCAGCCATGTCCTATGCCTCGATTCTTGTAGACCCGCTTGAGAAAGGGAAACCGCACTTCTTTCATCTATATTCCTCCAAGATATGCAATCTTAGTACATTCGCGAAATATCAATCTCGCCTATTCTCAAATTTTCTCGCGGATTTCCAATCTCAAAATACTTTATATTTGGATGAACATTAGTAAACCCATTAACATGAAAAAATTAGTGTATTTATTCATAGCCCTATCTATTTCAGTCAATGTTTTAGCGCAAAGGGCAAATACGAAAAAACTCGAAAAGTTTACGGAAGTAAAAGCATATGACCGTATCGTTGTGGATTTGGTAAAAAGCAACGAGAACAAATTGGTCATCACCGGGGATGATCAAGACGAGGTGGATATCTCCAACAAGAATGGGCTCCTAAAAATAAAAATGGAGTTCGATAACTTTATGGACGGGGGCGAAGCCAAAGCCACTTTGTACTATACCGAAACCCTGGTCCTTTTGGATGCCAATGAGAATGCCAAGATTACTTCGGACGAAACCTTTACCGGCAATCGCGTTGAAATAAAGACCCAGGAAGGAGGTCGTATTGATTTAAAAATTGATGTGACCGACCTATATACCAAATCGATTTCCGGGGGAGAAGTCTCTTTAACCGGCCAGGCCAAAACCCAGGAAGTTATGGTAAATACAGGGGGGCAGGTATATAACAAGGCTTTGGATACCGATGAAACCACAGTTACCGTGAATGCCGGTGGACGGGCCGATGTAAAGGCCTCTGAAAAAGTACAGGCCAAAGTTCGGGCAGGGGGTTCCATCTACATCTATGGCAATCCAAAAGACGTAGAGCGTAACAAAGTCTTTGGTGGCAAAATCAAGGTTATGGATTGAATACTATCCAGCGGTGACAGTCTTGCCGCTATCGATCACGGTCTTTCGGTTACCCTGTAGAAAATTAGCCCCCATTAAGAGAGTGACTATTAAAAAAATCCCTGAACCGATGGCGAATACGTTGGTCTCCATAGTTTCGAACAACAAGCCTCCCAAAATCAAACCGAACATACTGGCCATACTTCCCATACTATTGCCATAACCTTGAATGGCCCCTTGAATCTGAGGGTTTCCAGTCCGTGCCAATAATGCCAAAAAACTTGGCCACATTAAACCATTACCAATGGATAAGAGCGTATTGGCCATATATAATATGACCAGACTATCCATGGAGAGCAGAAAAAAACTCAAGGACAGTAAAAGGGACCCTACCAAAATTAAGGATTGATTGCTGATATTGTCCGATAATCTGGACAATAATGGTCCTTGGACCAAAATCATAATCAGGCTGGAATATGCCAAGAAAATCCCTAGGTCTATTGCTGTCCATTCCAAAAGTGTACTGGCATAAATAGGCAATCCTGCATAGAATAGACTAAAAGCCAAAAAAGTTAGAAAATACACAGCATATAACAACGGAACTCCTGGTTCCTTAAGAACACTGCCCCAGCCTTTTTTGGGGGGATTTGCCTCAATATCACCTTCCTGATAACAATCTTTGTGCTCAACCTGAAAAAATCTCCGAAATGAGCGGGTACTCAATTCTCCCGTATCCACCACACAGGGATTACTTTCCTTTAATTTTGTACTGATGACAAAAATGGCTACGAGTGAAATCAAGGCGGCCAAAGACAAAGGAACCAATTCTCCCAAAGCGGAGGAAGCCAATAGTCCTGCTAAGGCGGGCCCAAGAACAAAACCCAAACTTGTTGAGGCCCCCATTTTTCCAAAATTCCTGTTACGGTCTTCATCTGTTGATATGTCCGAGAGATACGCATTGGCCACGGAAACATTTCCACCGGTGAATCCGTCAAATATTCTGGCCATAAAAATGATAACTAGAGGGAGGGTCATAACATAATTTCCAGTAAGTTCAGTATTTTGGGACCATAACTGGGTTTTGGGAAGGGCAAAGGCCAATAAAAAGAGCATCCAAGCTACAAAAGTACCAGCCTGACTTAGTACCAACACCTTTTTTCTTCCGATACGATCGGAAAGACTACCCAATATGGGTGCTCCAATAAATTGAAAGAAGGGGTACATGGCTCCCAGAATGCCATAAATAAATCCATTACCGCCCATATCTGTGACAATGAATATTAGTATAGGGATAACTATGCTGTATCCTAAAATACCAATGAAGTTTACCAGGAGAATCGGGAAAATTTTTGGCGAAATCATCTTTGGTAGGTTCACGATAGCATTGAAATTGGTCAACCTAAAAATATACAATCTTGGTAAACAAAACTAACCGAGTAGAGATTCCTTTACTGACCGATTTCAGCGGCCTGGAAACCTGTTAGTCCGTTGTTTTCGAATTGTGTTTGAATCTCAATAGGATTGCAGCATACTTCGCAATCTTCTATATAGGTCTGCTTGCTAACAGAAGGATCCATTAACATTGAAATTTCGGCCCAGCAATATGGGCATTGGAAAAAGTGCTCGTACATATGGTAAATGCTAGATGATTTGTTTGTACGCTAGATGAAATTACCAGGAATCACAAAAAGACAATGCTTTGGCTTTCTGAGGATTTGTATAAAGCGGTAATGACCTCAACAGATTTCCGGGCTTCGGGACCATTGACCATGGGTGGTCTATCTTCTTCAATGGCACCCAACATATCCAAAATTACTTTTTTATGGTTTTGATGACCTATTGCCGTAGGATCCGCGGCCCCACTCCCAATACGATTTTCTTTGCCAAAATCCGGTCCCGGAACATCCATAACATTCCAATCCACAATTCTTCCACCTTTCATGAGAATGCTACCTTTTTCACCATACAATTCCAGACGTTCCGGATGGCCAGGATATAGGGCTGTTCCCGCTGTGATATTCCCTATAGCCCCATTTTCGAAAATCAAAATTCCCGAACCTACGTCTTCCCCCTCGATATCATGCACCCTGGTCCGAACCGTCCCAAAGACTGTTTTCACTTCTCCAAAAAGATGTAGCAACAAATCAATGGTATGAATTCCTTGATTCATGAATGCAGCACCACCATCCAATTCCAACGTTCCCCGCCAAGGTTTTTTGGCATAATATTCCGCATTCCGATACCAATTGATATGGGCGTTGCCCATCAATAATTTTCCCAACTTCCCTTTGGATACTGCATTGACAACCTCTCTAAAATGTTCCCCACATCTGTTTTGAAAGACACAACCCAGCTTAACCCTATTCTGTTCGCAGGTGGTAATGGCCTCATCGATTTTTTGAAGGGTAACCTCCAACGGCTTTTCACACAAAACGTGCTTTTTGGATTTTGCCGCTTTAACTATCGCTTGGCCATGACTACCACTTTCGTTACATACGCAGACCAAATCAATTTGAGGTAGTGCCAAAAATTTTTCAAGATTGTCATAAACGGGAAATCCAAATTCCAATTCAACTTTTTTAACCCTGTCAGGTAATCGGGTATACAGAGCAACGACTTCAACTGCATCAATTTCTTCAATGCACCTGACATAGGTATGCACTATAGAACCCGTACCAATAATTCCTATTCCTTTTTTTGACATGGTATTTTCATCCTAAAATAACGCGTTCAACGCGCTATTAGAGTTCAACATTTAACAACTGTCCAGTCAACTGTAATAACTGTAGTTCAGCCAGCTTAGCATCATATTTGGCCAAATTCTTATTGGTCTGGGCATTTAAGAGGTTAATCTGCGCCTGGCGAAATTCAATTGAGGTTATGCGACCCAATTGAAACTGTTCTTTGCTTCGTTCAAAATTGTTCTTGTTGGTAATTACGTTTTGCTCTTGAATTTGATAGATATTCAATCGGTTTTCGTATATGGCCAAGGCGTTTTCTATATCACGTTTTACCTCCAACTTTATTTGCGCTTTTTGTAATTCTTGGTTTTCATAGGCCAATTTAGAATTTCTCACCCTTACAGTTGTTCCACCACCATCGAACAAATTCCAGGTTAGGGTGGCTCCCAATGCAAAATTTCGTGTGTTGTTTACGTTTACCCCAGGAAAAAAAGCTCCTGGCGCATTCTGATTAAGGTTCCAACCATAGGAGCCGTTGAGGTTTACAACGGGCAAATATCCTGAACGATCCACTTTGATGTCATATTCATTAATGGCCAAATTTCGTTCCGTCTGCAACAAGGCAACATTGTTCAAATCGGCTTGCGAAATGAAATCCTCCAATTGCATTTTTGGGGTAAAGCGAACCGTAGTATCCACCTGATATACCCTGTTTAGGTCTTCGGCCAAAACAACATTTAAATCACGGATGGTATTCTCCAGTTGCTGACGGGTATTCAATAGGTTAATGCTATCATTGGTTACATCTACTTGGGCATTTAAAATGTCCAATTTGGTATTTTGTCCATATTCAAAGGAATACTCCGCCCGTTTAATCCTGTCGGTAGAAATTTCTAGGGCCTGCCTTAAAACATTTTCATTTTCCGTAAGCCTAGCTACTTCAAAGTAAACGCTAAAGAGCTGCAACATGGTATTTTCAATGGTCTCCCGGGCCTGAAGCTCGCTCAAACGATATTGTTCCTTCAATCTTTTGTAGTTGTATAAACGGCCCAGACCATCAAAAAGCGTATAGCTTGCATTTAGCGCCGTACCGTAGCGTTGCGCTTCCGCCTTGTACAGGTCAACATCCGGCCTTGGTATGGCTTGGCCAGTATCTGGATCTATAAGGGGTTCATTGGTATCAGGGTCGCTTAAGAATTGACCCGGAAACGAAAAAGTGTTATCGTCTCGTTGGTAATTGGCATTTGCAGTCCCCGTTAGGCTGGGCAAAAACCCTGAATTCAAAACGCTTTGATTGTTCTCGGCAATTTCAACCTGGTTCCTGGCCACCTGAATCCCAAAGTTATTCTCCAAAGCTAGGTTTGCAGCTTCTTGCTTGGATAGTATTTCTTCTTGGGCAATTGTGGTAAACGTTATAAAAAGGAAAGAAATAGCGGTTAATTGTATGCTGTTCATTCTGCGTGTTCTTCTAATGCTTTTTCAGATTCGGAAAGTATTTCCTCGGATTGGGTCGATTGTCCATCAATACCGTTGGAAGGCATGATCGTTTTACCCATAAGGTGCAATTCCTCTTTTTGTTCCTTAATGGCTCGTTCTACCTCTTCTTTCGTAATTTTATTTCCCGTGGCCAACCACTTTGTATTCACTTTGATCTTATTGCTAAAAGAAAGGAAAATGGGAAGCATCAACAAGGTTAAAACTGTTGCGAAGCCAATGCCATAGGCTATGGAAATGGCCATGGGTATAAGGAACTGTGCCTGTCTACTTGTTTCCAACATCAAAGGAGCCAATCCGGCAATGGTAGTTATAGAGGTAAGGAAAATTGCTCGGAATCGTGAACGGCCGGCTTCATATATAGCTTCGTCAAAAGACATTCCGGTCCTAAGGTTGCCATTGAATTTACCAATAAGTACCAGCCCATCATTAACCATGATTCCAATCAGCGCTATAATCCCCAACATGGAGAGTATGTTTATGGGGAAATCATGGATCCAGTGCCCCCATGCCACAGCGGTAAGGCTAAAAGGCACCAGCAACAGCAACATCAAGGGCTGACTAAAGCTTCTAAACGTAAAGGCTATGGTAATGTAAATTAAGCCAAGAACTGACAACCCTACCAAATTCAAGGAATCGAACAGTTTGTTCCGTTCCCGGTTCTGTCCTTCATAAGATGCACTTACGGTAGGATATTTTGACTGTATTTCAGGCATGATGACCGTCCTGATCTCATTCATAACATCCACAGGACTAGTCGCTTTTGGGTCTTTGAGATCAGCCGAAATCTGAATTTCCCTTTGTCCCTCCAACCGGTTTATGGCCACGTCTCCACGTTCTATGCTGTAATTGGCAATTTCCCTTAAGGGAACCCTGTCACCTGAAGGTGTCACAATTCGCATTTCATCCAAATCCGCAATAGAGGAACGGTTTTCGCGATCGTAGCGCACCCAAACTCTTATTTCATCCTGACCTCTTTGGAAACGTTGTGCCTGTGCGCCAAAAAAACCGGCACGTACCTGATCCATTATCATCCTTAAATCTAATCCTAGGAGATAGGCATTCTCTTTGAGTTCCAATCGAATTTCCTTTATCCCGGCGGGATCATTGTCGGAAATATCCTTTAGGGCACTATTGCTCAGCATGGATGCCTTTAGTTCCTGTTTTGCCGCTTTGAGTTCTTGAATGTTATTGCCTAAAAGTGAAACGGAAACGGGATCACCTCCAAAATTACCGCCAGATCCATAGATAAGACTTTCCACCCCGATTACCGGACCCACCAACTCCCGTAATCTATTGGTTACCAAATCCGAGCGTACGGCATCCGGACGCTCTTCACCCGGTAACATATTAATAGTCAACGTGGCAGAGGATGAACCGGGCCCTATCTCTTTGATAACATTTTCAAAAAGCTCTTTCCCAGTACCTTTTAGGTATTTCTCCGTTAGTTCCTTATTTACAATCTTGGACTTTTCTTCGATCAAACTAATGATGGAGTCGGTAACTTTTTCATTTGTGCCGTTGGGCATCAGAAGTTCTACCTGTGCCCTGTCACTGGCAATACGAGGGAAAAAGGCGGTTCGTATTATCCCACCTCCAATGGAGCCAAAGGTCAAAATCAAGGCCATGGCGAAGAACGAAAACGATAGTAACTTATGTTTCAATGCAAACTTCAGGGACGGGCTGTACAAATTGTCCCGCATCCAGGCCATGGCGCGATCGCCGGATCGGTTAATGACCCTAAGCTTGGCAAAAGCCCTGGCTATTCCATTCTTTGGTTTTTCGTTCGAGGGTCTCAACGCCTTTGAGTGTGCCAAGTGGGCCGGTAAAATAATAAGGGCCTCAATTAAGGATACCACCAGGGTTAAAAGAACAATTACCGAAACCTCTCCAAAGAAATCGCCTATACGACCATCTAAGAACAAGAAGATCGAGAAAGCCAATACGGTGGTGATAATTGCGGAAACAATGGGAGGAATAACCTCCATAGTTCCGTCCACGGCTGCCTGTACCGGTGATTTGCCCTTCTCATAATGTTGATAAATATTCTCGGCTATCACAATACCATCATCCACCAAAATACCGATGACTATAATCATTCCAAAAAGGGAAAGAACATTTATGGTCACATCAAAAAAACCAGCAAAAATGAACATCCCTAGAAAAGATATGGGAAGGCCAAATGCCACCCAAAAGGCCAAACGTGTATTTAGGAACAATGAAAGGAAAATAAGAACAAGTATGGTTCCCAATAAGGCATTTTCGCTTAATAACTGGGTCCTTTGTACCAAAGTGGTAGAAAGGTCCCGCACTACATCCAATTGTACATTGTCGTATTTTTGGTTGAAGTCACTTATATACTCCTTGACCTTTTCCGCAGACCCAATCAAATCCTCTGTATTGGTACTTGTAATGGTGACGTTTACCGATAGATTGCCGTTGAAGAAGGCGGTATTCGGAGTCTCTGAAAACCTGTCCCTAATACTAGAGACATCCTTTAAGCGTACGGTCTGTCCCGAAGCATCAGCCCTTACAACAATGTTGGAAAGTTCATTGGCGTAATAAGAACGATTTTTTGCACGTATTAAATACTCTTCTGCATCTGTCTTTATCGTTCCTCCTGTAACCAATATGTTAGCATTGGCCACGGCTTGGGCCACTTCCTGAAAAGAAAGTTCATAGGCCAAGAGGCTATTTTCATTTACGGCAATTTCAATTTCTTCATCGGGATATCCGGTAATTCCTATTTGGGAGATCCCATCAATGGCCCTAATATCATTTTCTATTTGTCTCCCGATCTGTTTTAGTGTTGCCAATGGCACATTACTCCCGCTCACGGCAAAACTAATGGTTGGTCTTACTGCTTCCAATTTTGCCACAATCAATGGCTCCATTCCCGTAGGAAAGGTAGGTACGCGGTCTACTGCATTTTTTACTTCGAGAAGCATGAAATCAATATCCCTGCCCTTTTCAATTTCCACATTGATGCTCCCATTATTTTCCCTAGAGGTAGAGGTAACACGATCAACGCCCTCGAGACCCTTTAGATTATCCTCTATTTTAAGCACAATGCCTTCCTCCACTTCCTGCGGAGAAGCTCCCGGGTATGTAATGGTTATAAGGATGTTCTTTGAATCCGTTAATGGAAAAAAGGAAGATTTCAATAAGGAGGCACCTACTACCCCGAAAATCACAAAAGCAATGACAATAACATTTACTGCAACATGATACTTTATGAAATACTCAATAATCTTTCGCATTATCCCTTTTCGTTTGCGGATTTGTCCTTAAAAACCTGTACTGCCATACCCGTGTAGGCACCTACAAGGGGTTTGGCCATAATATTGGTACCGTCCGGGATGTCTTTGAGCACTACTCTTTTATCCGAAAAATATACGGGTCTAACATCTATCAAATCCAAAATAGAATCCCGGACCACAAAAATTTTATCATTTTCCAATAACAAACTTCTATCGATTTCAATTGCATTCTCCTCCTCCTTTGCCTGAAGATTGGCTTCTAGGTACATCCCTTCACGAAGGGTTTCGTCGGCTACTTCTATAAATGCCTTGATCGTTTGGGAAGTTTGATCTACCCTACCGTTGATACGGGTAACCTTGCCTGAATAGGTTTTCGTTTTATCCAAATCATTGAGCTCCACAAGCTCCCCAACCTTCAGCAGATCGCTATAGGTCTTGCCCACGGCAACCTCCAGTTCATATATTCCCGTTTTGATGAATTCACCTAGTTTTTGCCCGGACCGGACCAATGTCCCTTCTGTCACCAGAGCTTCGGTAAGCACTCCATCAAAAGGGGCTTGAATACGATATTTGGATAAACGCCGTTCTAAGTTCTTAATATTATAGTACGACGTAAGTATCCCGCGACCTGATATGAAAAACTTCTCCTTGTCCGAGCTCATTTCCGGTAAAGGGGGAGTGCTTTTGGACATATCAAAATCATCAAGGTATGCCTGCCATTTGGAAAAGACTTCTGGATAATCCAATCGTAAATCGGGCATTACAGAAGTAATCAGGTTAAAGAGGTTGCTCTTGGCACTTCGCACACTTGCAGCATATTCATCGGAATCTATTTTGATAATAGTGGCTCCTTTACGGTAGTTCTGACCGGGTCTAAACAGTTTATTGCCTCCCCGGAATACACCTTGAACCTCTGAATAGAGCTCTACCCTATTTTTGGCCACCAAATTGCCATTTGCCGGAACCACGATAGGAACGGTCCCGTTTTTTACTACTTGGGTAAAAACGGTCTTCACTACTTTTTGTGCTTGTGGCCTATAGCTCTTTTTGCTATCCACAATTTTCTTCGCTAGAAAAATGGATATTACAATAAGCAACAGTCCCAATATGGACAAAATAATCTTTCTCATAGTCGTTCTTGTGGCAATGCCGATTTAAGTTTTAGGTTGGACTGTACTTTTTTTAGAATGCTTATCATATGCTCCTTGTCGGTTTGGGTGATATCATGTTCAAGGACATTGATTATCCGAGTAATAACCGGTATGGTTTTATCAAAAGTAAGTTTGCCTTTTTCTGTAATATATATTTTATTGATTCGCTTATCCTTATGGCTTTGTTCCCTTTTAACATGTCCTTTTTTCTCCATTTTTGCCAATAACCGCGCCATGGTCGATTTGTCCCGGTAAAGCAGGGAGGCTAGTTCATTTTGATTAAGGCCATCTTTTTCCGTAAGCTTTTTTAGTAAGACAAACTGCTCTTTGGTAAGTTTAAAACCATGCTGTTGCAGGGCATCCTGCAGATAATAATCCACAATTTTTGAAGTCTTCCCAATCCATGGGGCCAAGGAAGAATCAATATCCGCTACAACTTCAATTTTCACGAAGCTAAACTATACAAAAAGAATTAGTTGCATACGCAACCAATGTTAAAGATATATTAAAATCCGTTTAGGTGTAGCCTGAATTATTTAAACACAAAAAAAGGGATGTAGTTACATCCCTTTTTTATTGATTGGAGCGTCTATGGTTTAATTCTCGTCCTCAAATTTTGTATTTGCCACTGGTGCATCAATATCAAATAATTCTCGATATTTAAGGTTTAATTTCAAATCATCCGTATCAAATACAATAAGGTTTTTGCTTTGTATATTTTGAAGGTTTTCGAAAGAAGTGAAATCGTTTCCTTGAAGTTGAACCAGTTCCAAGTATGGCAAAGAATCGATGCCCTTAGGCACAGTGCCTTGGAAGTTATTAAAGGACAGCAACAGCTCCGACAGATTTTGCATGTTATCAAAGCCAATGTTTATTTCCCCCTCCAGCTTATTACCGGAAAGCACCAGATTTGTTAAATTGGAAAGTTCCCCGATACTTTCGGGTAGGTTTCCTTGCAAATAATTGTTGGAAAGATCAAAAATCTTAAGATTCCTCATTTTACCCACATCTTTTGGAATGGTTCCCCCAAGCTTATTGTCAAACAAGATAAGCTCTTCCAAATTCAACATTGCCGTAAAGTTTTCGGGAAGTCCTCCCTTTAAACCGTTCATCTCCAGCTTTAAAACCTTCAGTTCGGTAAGTTCGGCCAATGTAGTTGGCAACTCTCCTTCCAAGGCATTAAATGCAAGATCCAGGACTTCAAGCTTTTTCAGGTTTTTTAAACTTGTTGGAATCTTCCCGGTCAAATTATTTTTATATAAGCTAAGACCAACCACATGTCCCTCAATGACATCAACTCCATACCATTGACGAACGTCGGATTTTAGATTCCATTTAATACTCCAAGAATTGCCGTTTGTGGCGTTGTAGAGGTCTACAAGAGCAGATTTTTCGTTTTCGGGTATTTGGGCAATAGCAAGGGTTTGAAATAGCAGAAAGAAAAGGAATGTTGCATAAAGTAGTTTTCTCTTCATAATTATAAGGATTTAGGGTTGGTACTAGTAATACATTTTGAAAATTCTATATTTCCGTTATGGCTCTTTTTTGCCAATTTTGAATTAATACGTACCGTCTTTATTCGCTACGCTGTTTGTTTTTAACGTTTTTTTTCGTCATTTCTTATATAATCCACTGACTCTCTGCAAGCTCCAAATAAAAAAGGGATGCATAGAAGCATCCCTTTAACCAAACTAACTAACTAAAAAGTTATAAATCACTAGTCATCCTCAACATCTTCAAATTTTGTATCTGCCATTCTTGTCTTGCTGAAATTGATATCCTTGAAATTGGGATCAAATTCTTCCTTATCATAATCGAATACCAAAAACTGACGGGAATCCATCATTTGCAGGTTTTCAAAAGAATCGAACTTGTTGTTTTGAATCTGGAATATTTCAAGACTGGCCAATTGTGCGAACTCTGCAGGAATTTCACCGGCCAATTGATTATTGGCCAAAACCAATTCCTTCATTTTTACCAACTTTCCAATTTCCGACGGAATACTTCCTTCCAGGGCATTTTCAAAAAGACCCAAACTTTCCAATTGGGTCAAATCTCCCAAGGCGTTTGGAATCCTACCCTTAATACTGTTACTGGAAAGATTGAGTATTTTTAAATTCTTAATACTTCCGATACTTTCTGGAATACTACCTGTCAAAAAATTGTTGAACAGACTGATTTCCTCCAAGCTTTCCATTTCACCAATGGTTTGTGGGAGTTCTCCTTTAATTCTATTCATTTCCAATTTCAACACTCTTAAACGATTTAGTGAGACTATGGAACTAGGTAATTCTCCGGTAATCGTATTAAATGCGAGGTTAAGAACCCTAAGATGGCCTAAATCCCCAATGCTTTCCGGAATAATGCCATTAAGATTATTTCGAAACAGGTTTATTTCGATTACGTGGCCCTTGTCCACTTTTACACCTTGCCAATTGGATACCGGCTCCTCTAGGTTCCACTTTTTAACCCATTCCTTACCGTTGGTATGCTCGAACAGGTCTATCAATGCCCTCTTCTCTTTTCGAGTTACTTCGGCGAAGATTGCATTCGCACTTAGCAAGGTTATCATCAAAAAACAAAACAGCTTTTTCATCATTTGTCAATTATATGGACCGACAGTAAGATTTAGACTTATGAAATAAAGAATTACCCTACAAAGTAACTCCAATAGGGGATAAAAAGCAAAAAATATCGACGAAATGCCCTATTTTGTTGTGAAAGCTCGGTATTTTGTGGTGTACTAAAATTAAGTGGGTGAAGAAATTTTCCTACAAAGAAAATTCATCCAAGGTCAATGTTATTTGCTCCCAGTCTTTCATAAGCGCCTCTAACGTTTCCTTCTTTTTCTGGTAATCATCAAAAAAGTTGGGCGCGGCTATAGTAGTGTCATAGTCCATAAGGAGATTGTGATCTATTTCCGCTAACTCTTTTTCTAAATCGGATATCTTACTTTCAATGGAGCTGAGTTTATTCTTAAGGGATTTCAACTTCTTTTGATCTTTGAAAGAATTTCCCGCTTTCTCATTTCTAACCATTTTCTTGGCTATATCTTGATTTTGCTCAATAGCCCTAAAACCATCTACTTGGCGTTGTTCCAAATAAAAATCGATATCGCCCAAATACTCCTTGATTCTCCTATCCTTAAATTCATAGACTTTGTTGGTGAGTCCCTGTAGGAAGTCCCTATCATGCGAAACCAATATCAGGGTGCCCTCAAAATTCATCAAAGCCTGTTTAAGTACATTCTTGGACCGAATATCCAAATGATTGGTGGGCTCGTCCATGACTAACACGTTAAAGGGCCGTAAAAGCATTTTGGCTAACGCCAAACGATTTCTTTCTCCCCCCGAGAGTACTTTCACATATTTTTCTACCTCATCACCACTGAAAAGAAATGAGCCCAAAATATCCCTTACCTTACTCCTGTTCTTTTCATTGGCAGCGTCTATCATAGTATCTAGAACGGTTTTGTCCCCTTCCAAATACTCCGCTTGGTTCTGTGCAAAATATCCGATTTGCACATTATGGCCCAACTTAATGCTGCCTTGGTGCTCCAATTCCCCGACTATGATTTTAGCCAATGTGGTCTTTCCTTGCCCATTTTGGCCTACAAATGCCGTTTTGCTATCTCGCTCTATCAAAAGATTTATGGCCTGAAGGACATGGTTTTCCCTATAACTCTTGGAGAGGTTGTCAATTTCCGCGATTACCTTCCCCGGTGTCACGGAAATAGGAAAACGCACGTTCATAACAGCATTATCTTCCTGATCCACCTCAATGCGTTCCATCTTGTCCAATTTCTTGATCAGGGACTGTGCCATGGAGGCTTTTGTAGATTTTGCCCTGAATTTTTCGATGAGGCGCTCCGCCTGTTGTATTTCCCTTTCCTGATTTTTTTGGGCATTCAATTGTTGTTCCTTCATTTCTGCCCGAAGCTTCAAATATTTGGAATACGGCTTTTTATAATCGTAAATACGCCCCAAGGAAATCTCAATAGTTCTATTTGTTACGTTATCCAAGAACATTTTATCATGTGATACTATCACGACGGCGCCGGCATAATTAATGAGGAATTGCTCCAACCAAATTATGGATTCAATGTCCAGATGGTTTGTCGGTTCGTCCAATAATAGCACATCGTTGTTCTGCAACAGGAGTTTGGCCAATTCGATCCGCATCCGCCATCCACCCGAAAAAGTATCGGTTCTTTTATGGAAATCCTCACGTTTGAACCCTAGGCCAAGTAATATCTTTTCCGTTTGGCCTTGATAATTGTAACCCCCTAAAATGTCATATTGATGGGTAACGTCATTCAAATCCACAATCAGTTGATGATAGTCTTCACTTTCGTAATCCGTACGTTCCGCGAGCTGCAGATTTATTTCATCCAATTTCGATTCCAGGGCCTTCAATTCCACAAAAGCCTGATACGCCTCCTCTAAAACCGTCCTGCCTTGTTCAAAATCGATGTCCTGTCTTAGAAAACCGATTTTCACATTTTTTTCAATGGCAATAGTTCCTGAATCCAGTGGCATCTCCTTGGACAGTAGTCTTAATAAGGTAGATTTCCCGGCCCCGTTCTTTCCGATAAGTCCTACCCTATCACCCCCATTTAGGCGAAATGAAACTTGCTTAAAAAGGTATTCTCCTCCAAAAGAAACGGAAAGATTATGGACATTGAGCATTTTGTGACTTTTGTAACGTTCAGGAATGGGCAAAACTTTACCTTTGCCTAAAACTTTTGCAAATGTTAAAAAAAGGGAACAAACTCTATAGTATTTTAACAGGATGTTGTCCAAGATGCCACCAGGAAAGTATGTACGTGGACAAGAACCCGTATCATTTGGGCAATCTTTTTAAAATGCAAGAACGCTGCTCACACTGTGACTTAAAGTATAAAATGGAGCCCTCTTTTTTTTATGGTGCCATGTATGTAAGTTATGCCGTAGGGGTAGCTTTTGCCGTAGCAGCCTTCGTTATTTCCTATTTGTTTATAGGCCTATCATTGCTCAATGCTTTTATAGCCATTGTAGGAACCCTGGTATTCTTTTTACCCGTAATCATAAGATTGTCCCGAAATATTTGGATAAACTTCTTTGTTAAATACGATGCAAAAGCAGTTAATCCGAACACTCAAAATGTTTCCTTGTAAAACGGGAAATATCCATTTCCTCCGGTATTGGCACTTTTTTTTCAATGGCTTCATATAGCTTTTCTGAGGCGAATGGCGCAATCATGACCCCCCTTGACCCAAAACCGTTCAGGACAAATAGATTGCCGAACTTGGGATGCCTGCCTACCAAGGGTCTTCTATCGGTCACCGTGGGCCGTATCCCGGCTACATGATCCACTACCTCATAATTGCAGGTAAGGAAGGTATCCAATTTTTGTAACAGCTCGGATTTTGCTTCCTGGGTCGGTATATTGGATTTGTCCTTCCATTTGTATGTAGCCCCAACACGATATAGGCCATCACCCAAGGGTATAATAAACACAGAAGACTTTATGACCCTATTTTCCATTAGTGCCGAGGCCTTTATGGTAAGGAGCTCTCCTTTGGTACCATTAAGTGGCAAATATTTAAAATAGGGGTTGTGTTTTAATCCAAATCCTTCCGCAAAAACAATTTGCTTTGCTTCTATGGATTTATATTCTACGTGCTCTTTCGAAATTTTGAGCGCACTATAATCAAAGGTTTCCTCCAGAAACAATTGTTGCTCCATTAAATAATTGGCATAGGAATTCAATAGGTTTGCCGTATCTATCCTACCCGTATGCAAAACTTCTCCAAACCTAAAAGGAGCATCGATCATTGGATTCTCATTTTGTACAAGCCTTGTGGACAAAAAATTGCATAATCCTTTTTTGTCCGCAGCCTGAAACCATAAATTTTGCTCCTCAACAGAGGCGAACCGCCTAAGCACGGGAACCTTGAAATCCAGTTTTATTTTTAATTTTTCTTCCAATCCCTGATAAAAGGGAATGGCTTTCTCCAATTGTTCATGGGCTTTCCAGGCCAATGTAAAACGTTTTAGAATCACCGGATTGTAAAGTCCGCCCGCAATAACGGATGAAGTCTGGGAATTATCGCTAACGACTACAAAGGATTTATTGCTCCTTTCCAACCACTCGCAGAACGAAATGCCCGCAAGGCCTAAGCCCACAACTATATAATCCAACATAGGGCAAAGGTAGAAATTGTAGTTGTCTTTCCAGAGATAGTGTCTAAGGGCAGAGGAAGAATATACGGAACAGAAAAATGCCCTTACGATTTGGTAAGGGCATTTTAATTATATTGAATTGGAATGTAATCTTTTTTGAGGAATTACTAATTGGAGTTTTGAATTCCCATTAGTAGGCCCACATATCCTGCTCCCTATCTCGGATGACCTCTTTTATACGGTTGGCCTCCAGCAATTGGAACAGGGCATTTTCGGAAATGTAATCATTAATTTCGCGGTCTCCATGAACATTATCCTCACGATAGATAACACCATTAAATCTTCTAGCGTTTAAAAGCATATCAAAAGATATGGGCTGGGCGGAATTTCTTTGGTTGAATACCTTGGCATCGTGCAAAATCTGTCGTGCACCGGGGTACCATACCCAAAATAATTCTACCTTGGCATCACCGGGATCCATGGATTGGTCATCTATGAAGTTGACATCCGGAGCTACGGGAGCAAGTCCCAATAGACGGTATTTCAATTCACCTTGACGCTTATCAAAATACCAGATTCCCTTTATACGGTATTCTTCAATATCTGCGGCCGTAAGATCCCTACGGATTACAAATTCCTGGGAAAGTTCCTCGCCCGCATTTAATTGTTCGTAACCATAATCCGTGGTATCCACTTTTTGCAACGTAGCCCTTAAATCACCCATAGTTCGTTTTTCAGTGAAATAGGAATCCACATATACATCCTGAAGTTTACCATTTTTAATGTTCTTCATCAAAACATCATATAAGGATCTTCTATCGGCACCAATATCCACGGTGTCTATGGGATAGTACAATGGAAAGTTTACACGTTCGTCCAGATCAATTACTTCCCATACGGTCTTGGACCAGAGGATGTCCCTATCGTCTACGTAACCATATTCCAAGGGAGCGTCATTGTCCATCGTTTTTTGCGCCTCGGTCTTTTTCCCAATATCCTCAGGTTTTTTGGCGTTTAATATATTCGCCTGGGCCATTATGGATACGGGCAACAAACCAAGGGCTCCGATCAATAAAACATTCTTCCAATTCATTGTTTACTCCTTTTAAAATTACCGGGCGACCTTGTTATGGCCACCCGGCTTTTAATCGTTATTAATTTGTTATCTCCACAACTACCGGAGATACTTTCTTCAATTTGTAACTTTTGTTATTTGTGATGTAAGCGTTGATATCGAATATCTGAACGGCATCACCTCTTTTTGCACGTTTTAGAGCGGATTTGGCCCTAGAATCCAATTTGTTACCATTAACGGCAACTGTTGGCTGTCCGGGTACTTTAAATTTAAATCCACTAACGGCAAGGTTCAAGTCAAAGTCGAAATCTTCCAACATGGCACTGATCGTAGCGATTTCCAAGTTTCTTCTAGGTAGTTTTAGACTACCGGACTGCTTACTTACAGATCCTGAAGGCCTTGGAATATCCTTGATCCTAAAGGTTGCAGGAGTAGAGATACGCTGACCATCGGGCAAAATACCGGATGCTACAATCTTAACAGTCCTTCCTTTTCCAGGGTTCATTACATAACTACTACCGTTTCTTTTGGTAAGACCTGGTGCTGATGCAGTTACCTTATTGTTAGGTATACCTGGAATTGAAATCGACATTGGATTAGATACGCCACGATACACTACGTTCATCTTATCGGCAGCGATCAAAGCAGCGTTAGGTTTGCTGATTGTTGCAAAGGCATTTTTCACAGGTACGGGAATCTCCTCACCATCCTGCATGAAATATAATGTACCTTCTACAGTATGGTCGCCAGGAGCTCCGGCGCCTATTAGCAATTTAACCCCGCCTGCTTCCAAACGATAGTCCTTTCCATCTGTCAACTTTCTACCGTCCAAGGTTAATTCTGCCTTAACAGGTGTAGAGGAATTGTCGGTCTTGCTGATAATTATCTTACCGTCATATTTCTCACCACTATAGAAAGCGGACTTCGTAGCCATAAGAGAGGTAGCAAAGTTCTTTAAGGAAACCTGACTGGTAAGCTCTCCTTCCAACATAGATTTCAAAGCGTCTTCCTCTGTTGCCTTGACATCCGCTTGGAGCGCGGTCAACTTGGCCAAAGAAGCAACCTGTGGAAAGCCTTCATAGTGATAGTTGATCCAATCTTGTTTGGTACCATCTCGCTTTTCAACTTTACCATTGGCATCACCTGTTTCGAAACGAGCTTTAATAGATTCCTTGATTCCCGCAGGAACAATAGCTGCTACTTGGGTGCGATAATCTGTAATCCTTTTCATAAACTCCTTACCGCCTTCAGTTAAGTTGTCACCTTGAAAGAATTGTTGATCTAAATAGTCGGACTTGTCCATTACCGTATAATCCTTTGGATCTTCGGTATCTTTCATCATTTCTGATTTAAGACCTTCCAAATAATCGTAATACTCTTGGGACAAGGTTTTTATTTGTTGGGCATTCTGATACAATTCCCCATATTTTGCGGAATCCTCGGATGCCTTTGTTTCTAGACTGGCCAAGAAAGCTTCATTACTTTCTTTCGTCTTTACATTGGAAGCTTCCATCCGTTCGTTCATGATCCCGAACGCTGCAAGAACTTCCTTGCTCATATTTAAGGCCAACATCGCAATGAAGATCAGGTACATTAGGTTGATCATCTTTTGACGTGGCGTCTGTTTTCCTGAAGCCATATTTTCTAATTGGATTTAATTAATTAATCTGATTTGGGTTTAAGGAATTCAATCCAATTAGTTTCTGTTCATTGCGGTTAACATTCCTCCGTAAACACCGTTCAAAGAAGAAAGGTTAGTAGCCAAAGATTCCATTTGCTCCTTAAGGGCACTGGCATTCTGCACTACTTCCTCGTTAACAGAGGCTTGCTTACTTGCACTCTCCAATTGAACTTTGTACAAGCTGTTCAAAGATTCCATTTGAGCGGCGGCCTGAACCATTTCATCGGAATATTTCTTGGTAGACTCCATGGCATCCATTGTAGGGGCGATACCTTTGGCGGCTCCTTCAAAATTTCGGATACTGTCACCCAAGCTTTCCATAAGATTGGCATCTACACCGGCCTCTTTTAAAAGGTCATCTAATTTTTTGGATAAAGAAGTCTCAGCTTCTTTCATCTCGGCCAACTCGTTTTTCTTTCCGTTGGAAGCTCCACCGGATAATTCAGGATAAACCAAAGACCAATCATATTCATCATCTACTGGTTCAAATGCACTGATCGCAAAAATAAGTGCCTCTGTAATAAGTCCTATCGCTAGAAGAATTCCACCGTTAAGAGGTCCGAACTCCCAGTGAAGGATTTTGAACAACGCACCGATAATTACTACAGATGCCCCAAGGCCGTAGGCCATGTTAAACAATTTCTTTGTTGATTTTGACTGTGCCATAATTTAAAATTTAATTTAAGTTTACTGTTAAAATAAGTATTTGGTTAAAATTTGATGGTTTTCCGATAGTTATCGGGATTTGTATTTAAGATTTAAATATTCTATTGTGTTGAATCCTCTTCGCCCATATAATCCTGAACGGTTCGGAAACCTATATAGCTCCTTGCGGAATCTTTGTATTCGTAGTCCCTGGTACTTACTTGAAGGAAATATGCAACGTCCTTCCAAGATCCACCACGGATAACTTTTCTTGCATTTCCACCGTCTCCGCCATTGGGGTTCATTGTAGAAACGTAATCATAGGATGCAGGATCATAGCTGGAGTTGGTCCACTCGGATACGTTACCGGCCATATTGTACAAATTAAAATCATTTGGCTCGTAAGACTTTGCCTCCACGGTGTATAAGGCGGCGTCGGCTGCATAATCCCCTCGCTGTGGCTTAAAGTTGGCCATGAAACAACCTGTATCGCTAATTACATAAGGGCCTCCCCAAGGATAGGTTCCACCTTCAATACCACCTCTGGCGGCGTATTCCCATTCCGCTTCGGTAGGCAATCTAAATTGGTTGACAAATTGCCTTCCACGGCTCTTCTGATCATCATTCTTAAACTTGGTCCTCCAGTTACAAAAGGCCTTTGCCTGCTTCCAAGATACCCCGACTACAGGATAATCACTGTACGCATCATGCCAAAAGTAATCATTATGCATGGGTTCGTTATAGGAATATTCAAAATCCCTGATCCATACGGTCGTATCCGGATAGATTTCCAATTCTTCCTGACGGATAAAGTCCCTTCTACTGCCCTTTCCTTTTTTGGCGGCGCGAGCAGCGGCTTCAATATCCATCCAACTATATTTATACTTTAGTTTGGTAACATCTACGCTTCTTTGTCCATTATAGGATTCCTCCTCAGGAATATACAAAGAATCCATGACCTCGGTATAGTATTCGTCCGGATATTCCGAAGTGTCCCAAATAAGATCTTCATCCTTGTTCAATCCCCTTCCTTCATATCCTGTCTCTCCCATTCCGGAGTAGTTGTCCAACATGTATTTGTCGTATGCGGAAACTTTGGAGGTATCGGCGTCTTTAAATGCGTACTCCCCAATTCCCCCATCTTCCGGACCTAGTCCCAATTCATCGGCGAGAATGGCCAATCTTGTTCTGGTAATGGAATCCTTTACCCATTCCACAAACTGACGATATTCACTGTTCGTAATTTCCGTGTCATCCATATAAAAGGAACGTACGGTAACGGTCTTTGTCGGGGCATTGAGAACCTTTGCCATATCTTCCTCGGTCTTACCCATAATGAAAGATCCCCTGGGAATCAATTCCATTCCATAGGGTTTCTCGGGATACCATTTTTTACCTTTGGCTCCAACTAGCTCTCCCTTCGTTTTAGACCCACAACTTGTGAGCAAAAAAACAAACGCTATGGATGATAACAATAGCTTCTTCATACTTTAGGTTAAATTTCGATTTCGGTTATAAACTGCAAACACAAATATTTATTCTACTCTCTAAAACTACGTTTTGAGTAAATTATTGTATCGAAAGCAATTATCCTCTAAAAAAACTTTTGATCAATTAAGGCCCTTCTTATAGGCCTTGAACCACCTTTCTGGAATGTTCTGGTCGCAAGCGTCCAAATAGTCCTTTTCGGCGCATGGTAATAACGCCGATGATTCCTTTTTAGTATGTGAAGTTAAAATTGAAGGCACCTCTACCCACCATCTTTCTGTAAGGTGACTTTTATAGAAGACCAACTCTTCCGTTTCAGTGGGTACGTTGTACTTTGTGAAGTTTTCATTTTTGGCATAAGGAGATTCATAAATCCTGTAATTATACCCCTCTATAAAGTACCAAATTATCTGAGCTACAAGTTGACCGGATTGTACCGTATTCTCCATTTCATAAATGCCGAATAAACAGACTTTGTCACTAATGCCTGCATATCTGGCAATAGCGCAGATTTCCCTACCATCAAACCCATTCGGGGAAAAGTCATGGGAAAGCACCCCCATTTCACCGGCCTTTATGGAGCGGGCATCTATACTTACCACATGTGCATTTCGCAATACCGGCTCTACCAATGACATATTTTGGGTGAGTTCCCCCAATCTATAGGCATCAAAAAAAAGACGATCCATAAGGTCAATTTCCTCTTGGGCATTAAAGTAACTTTGATATCCAATGTTGGAAAAATTGAACAAGTTATTAGGCTTGTCCGTAATTATCTTACTCATGTAAGAATTGGAAGATATCAATTCGTCCTGTATTCCAAAATCGAAACGGCTGTCTACCGCTACTAGGTTTATCAAATCCTTTATGCCATCAAAGGCACGGTAGGTAGGGTAGGTAACATCCTGGGTAGCGCCGATTATAATAGGGACAATGTTTTCTTCCAAAAGACCTGCAGCGATTTCCCTAACTACAAAATATGTATCATCTACGGTCTCTCCCTCCTCTATGTCTCCCATATCCACAAGGGTGGAATTCCAGTTCCCCTGCAATAACTTGTATAATTGAATCCTGATGTTGGAAACATCCAGTTTTTCATGCTTTTTTACGAAAGCGTTCCTGGATTCCAAAACGCCCACTATGGCCATGGATGCGTTGGCCAAAACCGGCAGGCCCTCTTTTTCCGTATGCTTGTATATGTTTTTTCCAAGGGCCTGGGGAGGCAACAATTCGCAATGGGCAAGGACCTTATCCGCAACCGGCACTAAAAAATCGAAAGCCATGAAGGTAAATATTGGGTTATCGGGCTATTTGTTCGTTGTTCAAAACTAAAAAGTTACCGTGTCAATTGCAAGCACAAGAGTTTTGGACTTTCGCAGTATCCTTAGTTTTGAATTTAGAATTGCCGACTATGATGTTTTTTACTTCTTCTTTGCCTTGGATCTTTTTTTCGGAGCCTTTTTTGCCAAAAGTTCCTTGGCCTCTTCCAATTTGATTTTAGAAACATCCACCGTTTTGGCCAACTCTACCTTGGTACGACCCTTTATTATATTGTGTCTTCCCCATCTGGCCTTTTCGATCCGGATACCCTCCTCTGGCCATTCCTGTATCAATTTATCAATTTCCTTTTGCTTTTTAAGCTCGATCAGTTCTTCGATATTCCCTTGGGATAAATTATCAAAATCATATTTCTTGTTGACATTGATAAAAATTCCATTCCATTTGATGAAGGGTCCAAACCTTCCCTTGCCTTTGGTAACTTCCTTGCCTTCATAAGTCGCAATGGGGGCATCCGCCTTTTCTTTTTCCTTAATGAGCTCAATAGCTCTTTCCAAATCCACATCAAAAGCACTTTCGCCCTTCTCCAAGGAAACAAACTTCTTTCCAAAACGAACATACGGACCATAACGACCCACATTAGCTTCTATGTCTTCTCCTTTGTAAGCTCCTAACTTTCTGGGAAGTTGAAACAACTCCATGGCCTCTTCATAGGTAATAGTGTTAAGGGACTGGTCTGGCAAAAGACTTGCAAACAAAGGCTTTTCCTCCTCTTCTACTGTTCCTATTTGAACCATAGGTCCAAATCTTCCAAGACGTACGGCCACCTGCCTACCTGTATCGGGGTCCGTGCCCAATACTCGCTCCCCACTGGCGCGATCGGCGTTTTCCTCCACGTGCTCAACATTAGGCCGAAAATCCTTATAAAAGTCCTGCATTATTTTTTGCCAATCCTCTTCACCCTCGGCAATTTCATCAAAATTTTCTTCGACCTTAGCGGTAAAGTTGTAATCCAAAATATTGGCGAAATGACTTACCAAAAAGTCATTTACAATCATGCCTATATCCGTGGGAACGAGCTTGCCCTTATCGGAACCCACGGTTTCGGTAAGCTTCTTTTCCTGTATTTTTCCGGAATCCAATACTAATTGAATGTAATTCCTTTCCGTGCCTTCTATGGTACCTTTTTCCACGTAGCCTCTGTTTTGAATGGTAGAAATAGTAGGCGCATATGTGGAAGGTCTTCCAATACCAAGTTCCTCCAATTTCTTTACCAAAGATGCTTCGGTAAACCGATATGGCGGTCTTGTAAAACGTTCGGTAGCCGAAATGTATGTATTCTCCAAAAGATCACCCTCTTTCATGGCCGGCAACATGCCTTCCTGTTCTTCGCCCCTATCCTCATCATCAATCCCTTCCATATATACCTTTAGGAAGCCATCAAATTTGATTACCTCCCCATTGGCCGTGAATTCCTCGCCATGAGTGTTCGACTTAATCTTGACATTGGTACGCTCCAATTGGGCATCGCTCATTTGTGACGCAATGGTCCGTTTCCAAATAAGTTCGTACAATTTGGACTGGTCCCGCTCCAAGGATGGCGATTGGTTGGCTATGTTGGTAGGCCGAATGGCTTCATGCGCTTCCTGAGCACCTTTTGACTTTCCCTTAAAATTTCTTACGCTGCTGTAATCTTTCCCATAATTCTCAATGATAGCTTCTTTGGCCATAGCGATAGCTTCACCGGAGAGGTTAACACTGTCCGTTCTCATGTAGGTTATAAGTCCGGCCTCGTATAAGCGTTGGGCAACCTGCATGGTACGTCCTACGGAAAAATAGAGTTTACGGGAGGCTTCTTGCTGTAAGGTAGAGGTAGTAAATGGTGCTGATGGAGATTTTTTTGCAGGTTTCTTATCTAGGTTGCCTACGGAAAAAATAGCTCCAAGGTTCTTTTTCAAAAAGGCTTCTGCCTCATCCTTGGATGCTAAGGTCTTATGCAATTTAGCCGTAAACACACCTCCATCGCCGGTCTTGAATTCTGCCGAAACCCTAAAGGAAGCTTCTGGCTTAAATACCTCTATATCACGTTCCCTCTCAACGATCAGTCTAACTGCAACCGATTGGACCCGCCCGGCCGAAAGTCCCGGCTTAATTTTTTTCCACAGTACGGGAGAGAGTTGATAGCCCACCAAGCGATCCAATACCCGCCTCGCCTGTTGAGCGTTAACCAAATTGTAATTGATATCGCGTGGATTCTCAATGGCTTTCTGGATAGCAGATTTGGTAATGGAGTTAAAAACGATGCGCTTGGTCTTTTTCTTATCCAAATCCAATGTCTCTGTCAAATGCCAAGAAATGGCTTCCCCTTCACGATCTTCATCACTGGCCAACCAGATGGTATCCGCTTTTTTGGCAAGATTCTTTAATTTCTTGACCAATGCCTTTTTCTCCTTATCTACTATATATTTGGGCTCAAAATTATTATCTACATCTACGCCAAGCTCCTTGGAAGGTAAGTCCGCAATGTGTCCAAAACTGGATTCTACCTTATAATCCTTTCCCAAAAATTTCTCTATCGTCTTTGCCTTGGCGGGCGACTCAACGATCACTAAATTCTTTGCCATGCAATGGTTTTTGAAGGAACAAAAGTAACCGAAATTTTTAATTTGAAACTATCCACGCTATAGTCTTGCATAAAAAAGCCCCGGAATTCCGGGGCTTTTTCTGTACTTATATAATGTTTTAATCAAGCTGTAGCGTACTCATTAATTTAATATCATCTTGCAAATATTCGTATTGGTACAACACTTCATCTCCCACCATCAAAAGGGAATTATCCAAAGGAATGACATCAAATGTAAAAATGTCCTTAAAATGGTTTAGGGATACCAAATCTTCCACATTAGTCTTGTCGTACACCTTAAGACCTGATTCACCATCACAAACAAAAAGCTTTTCATCCTTTATACCAAGTCCGTATGGGCCGTCCATAGGATAGGAAATTTTTAGTTCCGGACTGGAGATATTGGAGATATCCACAATGAACAATCCGCTTTCCGTTGCGCCACAACCGTTACCACCTCTGAGGGTAACATAGGCATAATCCCCATCCACTACTACAGGGTCACAAGCGGTGCCGTGTTGAAACTCCGATACAAATGTAGGGGTGGCAGGGGAAGAAATATCATAAATATACATTCCACGCATACTCCCAAGAAACAAATGTTCTCCACGATTAAAAATTGTTTCAATATCAAACCCGGCATAGACATCCTCTAAATCCTGTGGATTTTCCAGATCTTCTATATTGAAGATATTAATGTTATGGCTATCTACAGCATAAAGGAAATCGCCAACAATCTTAAACCGCGCCAAAGAACCGCCTTGTCCAGTACCTGCATCATTTGCCGCTTCCGCAAACAAAACATCCCCTCTGTTTAGAAAACGTTCCTCGTATTCGGAAATTAGACGACGCTCTGTAACCACTTCCCACCCCACAATGATTTCATTCTCATAATCAAAATTCGTCTGTTCAAAAAAATCGACGCCCAAAGGCCAAATTACATTGTCCCTGAGTACATTTTCCAATCGATTCACGATAGTAATGTTGGTAATGTCCGAAATATCCAAAACGATGAGGTCCATGAGGCTATCCGCATATAGATAATCATCCTTTACGGAAATATCCACATTACCGGCGATCTTAATAAAGGAAATCTTTTTTGGGGCATTTGGATTACTATTGTCTATGACGTGAACACCCCTGTACTTGTCATTGACAAAAATGTAATCCTGATAAGCATAAATCTTTCCCGATTCCTCAATGGGCAAAGGAGCTATAACATCCACTCCATTTTTAAATTCGGTCTTGGTAATCTTCAATGGGCGCGCTACTAGGTAGTCCGCATACCTCCCATCGTCCTCGTTATCGTCGCAGGAAATGAACCCCAACGAAGCTACCACAAGTAGCAATAGCAATTTCTTTTTCATAACATATTTATTTATTGGGTTGTTGTACAATAGATGCATGTTATGGGATACCGTTGCGTTATTTTGCAATGACAATCCTAAGAAAATTGATTTCCGGCATCATCACTTATTATTCTTGCAGATACCAGCTGCCGGGTTTTTATACCACAGAATTTTGGGAAACACCCTGTAAATTTGCTGTATTTACTATAGCCATATCATCTGGATAAACAATAGGGCATGCCCCTAAATGGCTAGATAATACATAAAATTTTGCAAAACAACCTGTCATTATGTCACAACTTTGAATTTAGTATTATCTTTGCCTTCTTTAGTTCCACGAAAGATAGATAGGTATTCCATGGAGAAAGTAATTGACGAATCGGTTCAGGGCAGCACGCTTACTTTGGAAAGCAACCAGGGCAATACACGTAAGTTGTACATAGAAAGTTACGGCTGTCAAATGAATTTTTCCGATAGTGAAATTGTGGCTTCTATCCTGTCTAAACAAGGATTCGATACAACCAACGTCCTCGAGGATGCCGATTTGGTTTTGGTAAATACCTGTTCCATTCGCGAAAAAGCTGAGACCACCGTTAGAAAACGTTTGGAAAAATTCAATGCGGTAAAAAAAACCAAACCCCATATGAAGGTAGGCGTATTGGGCTGCATGGCGGAGCGGTTAAAGGATAAGCTCTTGGAAGAGGAAAAGATCGTCGATATGGTGGTAGGTCCGGATGCCTATAAAGACCTGCCCAATCTTATACAGGAAATCGATGAAGGCCGAAATGCCGTAAACGTTATCCTTTCCAAGGACGAAACTTATGGTGATGTGGCCCCTGTCCGATTGAACTCGAATGGCGTAACCGCTTTTGTATCCATAACCCGGGGATGTGACAATATGTGCACCTTTTGTGTAGTTCCCTTTACGAGAGGTCGCGAACGAAGCCGAGACCCGCTTTCCATAGTGGCCGAGGTAAATGATCTCTGGAAAAAAGGGTTCAAGGAGGTAACATTGCTAGGGCAAAACGTGGACAGTTACCTATGGTATGGGGGCGGACTTAAGAAAGAATTTGAAAAAGCATCGGAAATACAGAAAGCCACTGCAGTTAATTTTGCCGGGTTATTGGAAATGGTAGCTCTTGCACAGCCCAAAATGCGTATTCGTTTTTCTACTTCCAATCCGCAGGATATGACCTTAGATGTCATAGAGACCATGGCCAAGTACAATAATATATGTAATTACATTCACTTACCGGTACAAAGCGGCAGTAATCGCATTCTAAAAGCGATGAACCGTTTACACACCCGTGAGGAATACTTTGAATTGATAGCGAACATCCGCAGAATATTGCCGGATTGTGCCATAAGTCAGGATATGATCGCCGGGTTTCCCACGGAAACCGAAGAAGATCATAGGGATACATTATCCTTAATGGAATATGTAAAGTATGATTTCGGTTTTATGTTTGCCTATTCCGAAAGGCCAGGCACCCTGGCAGCACGAAAATTAAAGGATGACATCCCCAGTGAAACCAAAAAAAGAAGGTTACGGGAAATTATAGATCTGCAACAGAAGCACGGGCTTTATAGAACCCAGCAGCATTTGGGAAAAATTGAGGAAATCTTAATAGAAGGGTCTTCCAAAAAATCGGAGGCCCATTGGATGGGGCGTAATTCCCAAAATACCGTTGTAGTCTTTCCCAAGGAAAACTTTCGGGTTGGGGATTTTGTAAACGTAAGAATAAACGATTGTACCTCTGCCACCTTACTAGGTGAAGCAATAGGATACACAGCTAACAATTGACTTTTTGGAATTCCGTATTTGAACTGTGCCATAAACGGCATTTTCATGTCGGAAGAATGAAAGAAACTAAATGGAATCAGTACAAGCAATAAAACAACGTTTCGAAATTATCGGCAATGACCCCAAACTAAACAGGGCATTGGAAAAAGCCATCCAGGTGGCGCCGACCGATATTTCGGTCTTGGTCACCGGCGAAAGTGGCGTAGGTAAGGAAGCCGTTCCAAAAATCATACATTCCCTGTCCCATAGAAAACACGCAAAATACATTGCGGTGAACTGTGGAGCCATCCCTGAAGGCACCATAGATAGTGAGCTTTTTGGCCATGAAAAAGGCTCTTTTACCGGTGCCACACAAACCAGGAGCGGTTATTTTGAAGTAGCTGATGGCGGGACTATATTCCTTGACGAGGTTGGAGAGCTCCCACTTACAACCCAAGTACGCCTGTTAAGGGTTTTGGAGAACGGCGAGTTTTTAAAGGTGGGGTCTTCACAGGTACAAAAAACGGACGTTCGTATTGTGGCCGCCACCAACATGGATATGCTGGACGCCATAAAGAAAGAGAAGTTTAGGGAAGACCTATACTATAGGTTAAGTACCGTTGAAATTAATATTCCTCCTTTACGCGAACGCCAAGGTGATATTCATCTTTTATTCAGGAAATTCGCATCGGATTTTGGCCAGAAATACAAAATGCCCACAATACGATTGCAAGACGATGCCGTTCAACTGCTCTTAAAACACCGATGGCCCGGTAACGTAAGGCAATTACGCAATATAGCGGAACAGATTTCGGTACTTGAAGAGGAAAGAAACATATCCGCATATGTATTAAACGGTTACCTGCCCAATGCGAACAGAAGTAACCTGCCAGCAGTGGTAGACCAAAAGAATGATGAGGGGAGTTTTAGTAACGAGCGAGAAATTTTGTACAAGGTTTTGTTCGACATGAAGGGGGACCTTAATGATTTGAAGAAGCTTACCCTGGAATTATTAAAGAACAAAGATTCTGCCAAGGTACAGGAAGAGAACGAAACCCTAATCCGGAAAATCTATGGGACCAATGGGGAAGAGGCTCAAGAAGAGGAAAGCACCTCCATGGAGGTCCTGCAACTTCCGGAGCCTCATTTAGAACCCCAAACATATACTCAGCCTCAAGAGGACAAGTATCATTTTGCAGAGGAGATAGAGGAAGAAGAAACCCTATCTTTACAAGAAAAGGAAATAGAATTGATAAAAAAGTCCTTGGAGCGCAACAGAGGGAAACGGAAAGCGGCAGCTGCAGAATTGGGCATCTCGGAGCGTACCTTATACAGAAAAATAAAGCAATATGATCTTTGAGGTTGGTACTTGATTAAAAAAAGAGAGTTTCCAAGGAATTTGGTCATAAAAGAAAGTGAAAAACTTTCTCTATTAGCCCTATATTTTTTATTCTTGGTTTAAAAAGGAAAAGTGTACAAATCAAAATTCAGTTTTTCGATAGTTTTAGTGATTCTCGCAATCTTTCCAAGCAGTTGCGGAATATATAACTTTACCGGTGGAGACGTTGGTACGGCGGAGACTTTTGAAGTTCCCTACTTTCAAAATTATGCCACCCAAAGCCCGGGATCTGTTTTTGCCCCTGGATTGGACAGGGACTTCACCCTGGCACTACAGGACAGAATCCTAAATCAGACCAGCTTGCAGCTTACTTCTTCCAGTGGGGATTTGCTTTATGAAGGCGAAATTGTGGAATACCGTGTGTCTCCAATGACCGCGACCGCACAACAGAGAGCGGCGCAAAATAGGCTTTCAATGGCGGTAAAGGTTCGCTTCTACAACAAGACCAAAGAGGATGCCGATTTTGAACAACGATTCTCCTTTTTCTTTGATTATGACGCAAATGTACAGTTGACGGCTATACAGTCTGAGGCACATGAAGTCATTTTTGAAAGGATAACCCAGGATATCTTCAATGCTTCCTTGGCGGATTGGTAAAACACAAACACAGGATCGGAAGTATGAAAAATGAAGTTGGAAGGACAAGATTGAAAGAGTTTAATTTGAAAATAACCCAGTAGCCTTATATCTTGAATGTAGCGGAATTCACATATCTCATTCAGTACCCGGAAAAAGTGGTATCCCCCGTACAGACCAAACAACTGGAAGACGTTTTGGATGAATACCCGTATTTTCAGGCTGCACGGGCACTGCATTTAAAGGGGTTAAAAAACCTCAATAGTTTTAAATACAATAATGCCTTAAAGGTGACAGCAGCCTATTCTTCGGACCGAGATATACTGTTCGATTTCATAACTTCAAGCAACTTTCTTCAAAATAATATTGCAGATTCCATTTCAGGAAAAGCCATCTCACTGGCAAATACCGAAACTGTTTCGGAAGAGGTATTACCCTCAGATAATGAAAGTATTTTTTTAATTGAAAAATCCAAGGATGCCCCCCTTCCCCAAAACAGCGGCCAAGCCGATCAGATTTTAGACCCTCACCTATTTGAGTCGAAAAACCAAAAAGTTGCGGAAACTTCATCTGAAAAAGATGAAAAAACTGAGGACAACCTGCAATTGGGAGATCCTTTACCATTCACTAAAAAGGAAAAGTATTCCTTTACGGAATGGCTAAAGCTTGCCTCCTTAAAAACAGTACGAAGAAGCAAAGGTCCAATACCGGACGCTGACGCAAAACAGACACATTTCCCAATAGAGGAAGAAGTGTTGAAAACCAAAAAATTCGAGTTAATTGACAAGTTTATAGCGGACAATCCCAAAATTGTACCAAAGGAAAGTCCAAACTCCAATGTGGATATTAAATCATCCTTAAAAATCGATAAAAATGAATTGATGACCGAGACCTTGGCGAAGGTATATTTGGAGCAAAAAAAGTATAAAAAAGCAGTGCAGGCTTATAAAATATTGAGTTTGAAATATCCGGAAAAAAGTGGTTTCTTTGCAGACCGCATAAAGGCGATACAAAAATTACAGAAAAAAACATAGTACGATAAAAGATGAATACGTTCACTATTTTTTTAGTCCTTATCATCATAGTCTGTTTTCTATTGGTCTTGGTCATTATGGTCCAAAATCCAAAAGGAGGTGGGCTATCCTCTTCTTTTGGTGGAGGGGGCAGCCAAATTGTAGGTGGTGTAAAAAAGACCGGAGACTTTCTGGATAAAAGTACTTGGACCCTGGCCATTTTGTTAGTGGTCCTTATTTTGGCTTCCAATGTTGCACTTAAAGGAAATTTTGGCGAAGCCGATTCAAAATTGCTTCAAGGTGACGACATAGAAACAACGGTTCCCGAAACGGTACCGGAAGAAATCCCGGCACCTGCAACAAATGACGGAGTAGATCCTACGGACTCATTGTAATCCATTGGACGAACATATCAAAATGCCAGCAAAAATGACAAGCTGGCATTTTTTATTTTACAAAGTGTCAGTTTTTAGGAAATGGCATAATTTCTGTCAAGTAAAACCAAGAATTTTTAAATCAATTAAAACTATTAAATATGGCTAAAGTTAACATCAAACCATTGGCAGATAGGGTACTTATTGAACCCATGGCGGCCGAAACCAAGACTGCATCCGGCATCTACATCCCGGATACCGCTAAAGAAAAACCACAACAGGGCAAAGTGGTTGCCGTGGGCCCTGGCACAAAAGATGAAGCGATTACGGTAAAGGTGGGTGATACAGTTCTCTACGGAAAATATTCCGGTACGGAACTAAAATTGGAAGGTACCGATTATCTTATGATGCGCGAAAGTGACATTTTAGCAATTATTTAAAACCAAACTCCAAAAAAACAAATCCCAAATCCCAAAAGCTTGGAATTTGGAAATTGAAGTTTGGGATTTTAAATTTTAATACAGTAAAATTTTAATTATGGCAAAAGACATAAAATTTGATATTGAAGCGCGTGACGGTCTAAAAAGGGGAGTAGATGCCCTGGCCAACGCGGTAAAAGTAACACTAGGTCCTAAGGGAAGAAACGTAATCATAAGCAAATCCTTTGGTTCTCCTGTCGTTACCAAAGATGGGGTAACCGTAGCAAAAGAGATAGAATTGGCGGATGCCCTTGAAAATATGGGTGCACAAATGGTAAAAGAAGTGGCTTCCAAGACCAATGATCTGGCGGGAGACGGTACCACTACCGCTACGGTCCTAGCACAGGCTATTGTAAAGGAAGGTTTAAAAAACGTAGCTGCCGGCGCAAATCCTATGGATTTGAAAAGGGGAATAGACAAAGCCGTTGATACCATAGTGCAGAATCTTTCAAAGCAATCAAAACGAGTAGGAGATTCTTCGGAAAAAATAAAACAAGTTGCCGCTATTTCCGCCAATAACGACGAGGCCATAGGTGATCTTATTGCACAGGCTTTCGGAAAGGTTGGAAAAGAAGGGGTTATCACTGTAGAAGAGGCCAAAGGAACGGATACTTATGTTGACGTTGTTGAAGGGATGCAGTTTGACCGAGGGTACCTCTCTCCATATTTCGTGACCGATTCCGAAAAAATGACTGCGGACTTGGAAAATCCTTATATTTTATTGTTCGACAAGAAAATTTCAGCAATGAAAGATTTACTTGCCGTATTGGAGCCAGTAGCGCAATCCGGGAAACCTTTGTTGATCATTGCCGAAGATGTTGATGGTGAGGCTTTGGCCACATTGGTAGTGAACAAATTAAGGGGGTCTTTGAAAATTGCCGCCGTAAAAGCCCCAGGCTTTGGAGATAGAAGAAAGGCTATGTTGGAGGATATCGCCATATTGACCAATGGTACGGTTATTTCAGAGGAAAGAGGCTTCTCTTTAGAAAATACTACCATAGATATGTTGGGTAGCTGTGAGAAGGTAACCATTGATAAGGACAACACCACTATTGTCAACGGATCTGGAGCAGCAAAAAACATTAAAACCAGGGTAAACCAGATCAAATCCCAAATTGAAACGACCACTTCTGATTACGACAAAGAAAAACTTCAGGAACGTTTGGCCAAATTGGCCGGTGGTGTAGCCGTACTATATGTTGGGGCCGCCTCCGAAGTTGAAATGAAAGAGAAAAAAGACCGTGTGGACGATGCGTTACATGCAACAAGGGCAGCCGTTGAGGAAGGTATCGTTGCCGGTGGGGGCGTAGCTCTGGTAAGAGCAAAGAAAATGCTCTCCAAAGTGTCCACTGAAAACGCCGATGAGGAAACTGGGGTACAGATCGTTGCCAGGGCAATTGAATCCCCAATCAGGACAATTGTCGAGAACGCAGGAGGTGAAGGCTCTGTTGTGGTAGCCAAAGTAAATGAAGGCAAGGCCGATTATGGGTACGATGCCAAATCTGAAAAGTACGTGGACATGCTTAAGGCAGGTATCATAGATCCTACCAAGGTGGCTAGAATTGCATTGGAAAATGCCGCTTCGGTAGCCGGCATGATCTTAACTACCGAATGTGCCTTGACGGACATCAAAGAAGAAGCACCAGCAGCTCCTCCAATGGGAGGCGGTGGCGGTATGCCTGGAATGATGTAATAAGGTAGGAGTAAACATTTTATAAAGTAAAAGCCTCTCTGGAATTCCAGAGAGGCTTTTATATTATGGGGAATCCATAAAAAAACTATTCCCCAAATAACGCCGTCTCATAAAAAGCCGGAATGGAGAACCAGTACCCCATAAAAGAGGAAGATACTTTTAAAGGACTACCGGATCCGGAGATTACCTCTCCAAAAGCATTCCATTGGGTACCATTGGTATCCTGTACAATGGCTTCTGAATTGCCATCAAAATTAAATTCAAATTCCAAGGTATTCTGGGATCCATTTAGTTCAAAAGAGATAATAAACTCTGAATTTCCGACTACCAAATATTCTTTTCCATTAAAGGAGTCCCTGATTACACTCGAGGTTTCAACATCCGCAAAGCGATAAGCTTTTGCATCGCCGCCATCTACTATGGCATGTACGCGTTCCTTTAACGGCAATCTATCATCCTTAGGTGTTGGGAAAATAAAGAAATCGTTGTTAGTTCTGTAATCTCGGTAGGGGTAAATTCCATAGGTTCTTGAAAACCCGGTATTCAAACTTAAAACTTTGGTAGATGGAAACATAGATTTCCAAGTTCCCCAATCGGTTTCTACCACAGGAATCAACTCTGCTTTTTCCCCCAAAAGGTTACCATTTACGGATTCGTTCAATATCTGTGACCAATTGCTCAATGTCGCCCGATCAAAAGGTACCAAATTGGTCTGGTACAACAACCCCGATACTCCAAAAGTAGTTTCGCTTCCATTGATGATTCTATTCCAGCCGATTCCCGTACCAGTCAGCGGGCAATAGGTTACGGCAAGGGAAATGTCATCTATATTATCATTAACAATTTCATGCCAATCCAAAATAATATGGGGATACGCGCGAATGTCATTCCCATTTTTGAACCCTATTACCAAATCCGTATCCCTTAAAACGGCCGAAGCATCTTCAGCGACAACAAAATTAGGATTCTCCAGCGCAGGGATGCCGTCCCTTCCAGGTCCACCGTCCAAAACTTCAGAGACCGGAATGCTCCATTCATTTGAGGAGGGATTTGGGTTTCCTTGAACATCAGGATTTTGTTCAGTTTGTTGAGTACTCGATGAGCTGCACGACAATAAAAGCGTGCCGCAAACCAGTAAAAATAACGTGTTTTTCATAGCTAATTTAGTTTAAAACGTTTAATTCCTTCTTTTTCAATATAAATGAGATTCCAGCAGTGAACCGCAAGGTAGGTGTAAGCTGTGTGCCATCCACATAACTATATATCGGTAATTCCAATCTGGTATTGAGTACAATACTGGGTGTAATTTGTGCTCCTATTTCGGGCCTAACAAAAACCCATTCCCCCCCAGTATTGGGCAGATCGGAATCTTCTACTCTGTCCACGGAAGCATTCCGGTATTTAAACACGACTCCAGGGTTAAATATGGTATTGAACAAAAGAAACTGATCCGTATATCCCAAATTGGCTTGTATCACATCGCCAAATTCATAGGTAGAAGTATTATTAAGATATGAATTGTTCTTGCCTGTTAAGCGATAGGTAAAGCTTCCCGAAATAGTGGCTGAGGGTCTAAAATTAAGCCCTTTGGAAACGGACATCCATCCAATCATGTCCCATGCCCCGCTCCCAGGTTGAAGATCGGCGGTCAGCTGAAACCCCTCTTCGGTAGTCAAATCCGATTTGCCTAAAGGTGCCTTGGTCCCCAGTCCCAAATTCAAGACGGTTCGTTCTCCCAAGATATCCGGAATGGCATATTTCGCAAGGAAAACAGCATCACCAATACCAGTGGTCTCGGTGAAATTCTCATTCCCAAATTGCGTAATGGTACGTGTCTGGTTTACCCATGTGAAGAGTGCTTCTACAGAAATCCTGTCCGTAAAAGCATAGCCCAAGCTTACTAAAACAGAATTGGTAATGCGCAATCGGGAATCATCATCAAGTTTGTCAGTACCTGCATTTAAGGTATTCAAATTGTTGTAGTCGTAATTCAATCCAAAAATCCAGACCCCCTTCCCTTCATTGGGCAATCCTAAATTATTGGATAAAGGCACACCTCCGGAACAACAAGTTTGGGAAAAAAGTTGCTGTGCCAACATAAAAATGGCGATAATAAAGATCTTTCGCACTTATATCAACCTTTTGTGATATTCTCTTTAGTGCGAAAAAATGGGGTGTCCTTACATTTACCTACCTAGATTGGGCGGCAAACCTTAAAATTTAACTTTTAGGGAGAAATTATGGTGTTTCCCTAACAATTATTAATGCTCTTTACTGCCATTCTTGTTATCCTCACGATATTTACAACAGGGGTGTACACTATTGTAGGCTTCCTCGGTAGCTTTGAGTTCCTTGGTATCATGACCTACTGTTACCAAGGCGGTCTTGATTTTCATAGGATCTGTCTTTCTTTCATCAATAATCAATGACAATTGATGGGAAGGGATATCCCAAAGGGCATATTTTACTCCCTTTACCCCTAGTGCCGCCTTTTCTATCCGCATTTTGCACATTTCACACTTGCCATCGACTTCCATAGTCAATTTCTTGTTTTTTTCTTGAGCAAAAACGGTTACGGATATTAGCATTAAAAAAGTAAATATTATTGTTTTTTTCATATTCTTAAATTTTTAGGACTGGATGGTTCTCCATCTAATAGTATCATAGTTTAAGCCGGAAGCCCGTATAGAACATTCTTCCCATAATGGGTGCAAACACTATTGTGGTATCAAAATATGGGCCAAAGGGATCTTGAGATCCTAAAACCGGATTGCTCTGCGTAAAATTAGTCAAATTTTCACCCCCTAAATAAACTTCGAACTTTTTGGAGAAGACTTTGGTCACCTGGGCGTTCATTAAACTATAGGATTCCGAAAATGCCCCCAACCGAAATGGTTCGGGGTTGGAGGATGTATCCGGTAGGCGTTGTTTGCCCAACGTATGTACCGTGTAATCAAATCGCCATTGAGACCCATTCCCTTTAATTTCAGTCTGGTACCCCAAATTGGCAAAGAAACGGTGCCGCGCCAATAAGGGTTTTTGCAACCTTCCCGGTCGGTAATCCACTTCTACCTGATAATATTTATATGCCGTTCGGACTTCCAGATTGCTTAAAATTTCATGGTTCAGTTCCAATTGTAAGCTATTGGCATAACTCTTCCCCTCCAAGTTATAGAAGGAAATCTCATCAGGATTTTCCCAATCTACCACTACCTGATTACGAAAATCCGTTCTATAGAAATCCAAGGTTACGTTTCCAGGCCTATCCAAAAAAGTAAAGCCTTGAATAAAGCTAAGCCCATAGTTCCATGCGTCCTCGGGATCCAGGCCATAAACACTACCATTGGAGTCCAATACTTGAATCTGACGTGATGACGCAAACAACTGCTGGTTCTCTGCGAAAATATTTGCCGCTCGCCTACCTCTTCCAAAAGACCCCCTAAGACTTGCTTTTTCCCAGGGCGTATATCGAATATGAAATCTAGGGGTAATAAACGTTCCCAAACGATTATGGTCATCCACTCGTAGTCCTGCCGTTAGGCTAACTTTTTCCAGATTGTCATAGCTATATTCGAAAAAAGCCCCGACCGAATGATCTATCCTTTCAAAATCTTGAGTGTTAACCAGCTCGTCATAGGAATCATACGCAAAGGTCAATCCTGCTTTGAATTTGTTCCGGGTATCCCCAAGAATGGAATTGAAAATAAGATTGGAGTAGATGCTTTCATGGTCAATATCGTAACGATTGAATCCGTAGTACGAATTTTGTTTGTGTATGCTATAGGAAGCCTGGAATCCGAAACTTTGAAAGGGAAGCTCCGGAAACACATAACCCAGTTTCAGGGAGGAATCAAACCTTCGGGTATCGATTTCACCGCCCCACCCTTCGACTTCGCTCAGGGCAGGTGTATTCGTCGTGGGCCCATTGGATATAGGTTCAAAATTGGTCTCCCCTACTTGCTTTTCATCGTTAAGAAAACGAAAATTGACAAAACTTACCCAGCCCTTTTCCGGATTCTGATACTGCCAACGGTTCATCACATTAATCTGATTGGTCAATGGCGCATCCAAAAATCCATCAGTATTCCGATCTTCTTTTTGATCTCTCCTGTTCCCGTGCACATAAAATCCTGTGCTCAATTTATCCGTCAATTTTTGATTAAAATGGGTATTGAGTTCCAAACGGCCATTTCTATTGGCATAGCCATTTACAAAAAGAGCATTGTCCCTAAAGGGTTTCACTAATTCGGTATTGATTTGCCCAGAAATACTTTCATATCCATTGACCACACTTCCGGCCCCCTTGGTAATCTGGATGCTTTCAACCCACGTTCCGGGAATAAAGGTCAAACCATAAGCTTGCGAGGCTCCACGCACCATTGGAATGTTCTCCTGGGTAATCAACAAATAGGGGCTTGTTAACCCCAGCATCTGAATTTGTTTGGTACCGGTAAGGGCGTCATTGAAATTAACATCGATGGCCGGATTGGTCTCAAAACTTTCAGAAAGATTGCAACAGGCGGCCTTTAATAATTCGGCACTATTTACTGTGACCACATTTTGTGCGCTGAAGTAGGTTTTTTGAACGGCATCACGTTTCCTTTCTACCACCACTTCGTCCAATTCATTGGTCGGCCTGAGAGTGTGATGCAGCATTTGGGGCGAATCTATCGATAACGTATCCGATTGAAATCCAATATAGCTAATGATCAATTTATTATATTCCTTGTAATAAGGTATGCTAAAAAGACCCTCAGCATCGGTAACCGTTCCTATTTGAGAATCCATCCAATACACATTGGCGCCAGGCAGGCCAATATGTTCATTCTCAGGATTCCCTTCCATAATCATACCTTCTACTTTATCTTGGGAAAGGGAAAACAATGGAATGGCCATAACGACCAGTATTATATACTTTTTCATCTTTCCCTTTTTAAACAATTTGGACCAACATGATAACGGCCATGACCAACATTATAGCATTTTCAATGAATGTTGCTTCGGTCATAGGCAGCTTAAGGGCAGTCCCCAAACAAGCACATTGGATACTTTTTTTATCTAGCAAAGTCTTGGTTACTCCTATGGTCGTAATCCCCAAGAATACTATAGTTGCAATGAGCGCTGTGGTTACGGAATAGCGCATCAGGAACATCAGTCCGAGTGCCAATTCTATAAAGGGATAAATCCATCCATAAATAGGTACTGCTCTGGCCAATGGGTCGTACATACGAAAACTCTCAGGGAAACCTTTCAAGTCCAACAGCTTAAAAAAGCTAAATACTATGTAAAAGAGGCCCATAAAATCCAGCATGGCCGAATGCACATTCCCTTCCTTATAGTTGAGCAAAAAAGCTGTGGCAAAGAGGTATATGAAGATCAGCAACAGCGGTCTTAATTGTTGTAGCTTCGTTTTTTCTTCTGTCTTGCTCATAATTATATCCTCAGCATGGTTTTCTCGTTCCAAGATGCTGTATTTATCTGGCAGGGCCAATTTTAGTGTATTTATAGAAACAAGTGTATCCATGGAAATTTCCGCTTCCGCTTTTTCCAAATTCACATCAACCTTTGTAACACCGCTAACTTGGGATAGTTTTTCGGTAACGGAAGCCGAGCATCCGCTACAGGTCATTCCGGTAATCTTATATATATGTTTCATTTTGTTTTAGATTTATTGTCATGTCCCAGAAAAGGGAGATTTTTTCTGTACGACTCGATATTATCTCCTTCTAAAAAAACGAGGAATAAAACAGGCAGACTTCCGCCTATTTGGGAATGACGAATAAATCAAATGAGGAAAACCTGGTCAAGAACATGAATGTCCTTAAACAATAGGGGTGGAGGATAATGTTCGTGGGGTACGGGACGCTCTTCCTTGGCTTCGAACAAGACCAAATAGGAATATGTAATAGCAGTTAAAAAAGGTTGTGGAACAAGAATACTATCGTTAAGGGAAATAGTCAAGTGATCTTGCCCTTCCACTACAATAAGTTGGTCGCTACAACAAGAGCCCTCCATCTCCATTTGTGAAGTAGCGCCCATTGAATCTCCCATGTTCATACCACAATCTGGGGCATGGGCAAAAAGCGACACACTGACCAAATGGCCCATGCAATAATGCTTACCGACCGTCCAAGAGGTAGTAGAGGCAAGCAAGAGCAGTGCCATTGCGAGGGACACTCCTTTGGAAATTATCGCTTTCATAGATACAAAAATACGAATATTTACATTCCACCCCGTATCATAGCATATCCTTAACGAATATTTATGGCATTGACATTATGTTAGTTTTAATAAAAACCTCGACTTTTGAAACTATAAACAGTATAGTCCTATGTTGGATTCATTAAAGGAAAAAGTAGTTTCTATCATTGAACAGAAATCCGATGTAACATCCTGTCTTCAAAGAATCTGCGAGCTTCTAAAAAAGGAAGTTTATTATTACGATTGGGTAGGCTTCTATTTTAGGAATGGGGAAAAAGAAGAACTGAAGTTGGGGCCTTATGCCGGGGAGCCTACTGATCATACCATTATCCCTTTCGGAAAGGGAATCTGTGGGCAAGTGGCTCTTAGCAATCAGAATTTTGTGGTTCCCGATGTTACCGCCCAAGATAACTACATTGCCTGTAGTATTACCGTAAAGGCAGAAATTGTAATTCCCTTGTTCGTAAATGGCGAAAACATTGGGCAGATTGATATAGACTCCAACACCCCAGATCCTTTTACCAAAGACGATGAACGATTCTTGGAATTCGTTACGGCAGAGGTCGCCAAGATTCTTTAAAACTTTACCCGTTTTGTTGATAACTGGCCCCTTTTTTACGTTCAAAAAAATTATTTTTGTGGGTCTAAAACCATATCCCACAACCCAATACAAATGAGCAATGTAAAAAAAGCCGCTTCGGCACTGATATCCGTATTCCACAAGGACGGACTGGAGCCGATCGTCAGAAAATTTCAAGAACTTGGTATTACCGTCTATTCCACCGGAGGCACTGAAAAATTCATTAAAGAACTGGGCATTGATGTTGTGCCCGTGGAAGAGGTCACCAGCTATCCTTCCATTTTGGGGGGAAGGGTAAAAACCTTACACCCAAAGGTTTTTGGTGGAATTTTAAACCGCCAGGATAATGAAAGTGATGTAGCCCAATTGGATGAATATGAAATTCCACAGTTGGATATTGTTATCGTAGATCTATACCCTTTTGAAAAAACAGTGGCAAGTGGTGCATCGGAACAGGATATTATTGAAAAAATAGATATCGGCGGAATTTCCCTGATACGGGCCGCAGCGAAAAACTACAAGGATGTTCTTTGTGTATCCTCTATGGAGGATTACGGTGAGTTTCTTGAGTTAATTACCACAGGTAAAGGGAGCACGTCTTTGGAGGACCGCAAGAATTTTGCCACCAAGGCTTTTAATGTTTCGTCTCATTATGATACGGCTATTTTCAATTATTTCAATCAACAGCAAATGGCCGTCCTAAAAATCAGCGAAACCAAGGGAAAAAGCCTTCGTTATGGTGAAAACCCTCATCAAAAGGGATTTTTCTTTGGTGATTTTGAAGCCATGTTCACCAAACTACATGGTAAGGAACTTTCCTATAACAACCTTTTGGATGTGGATGCCGCGGTAAATCTCATGAACGAGTTCCGTAAGGACGATCCCACCTTTGCCATCCTAAAACACAATAATGCCTGTGGCCTGGCTACAAGGGATTCTATTCATCAAGCCTATGTGGATGCACTGGCCGGAGATCCTGTCTCGGCCTTTGGCGGAATTTTAATCAGCAACGTAGAAATCGATAAACCTACCGCGGAAGAAATACATAAACTATTTTGTGAAGTGGTCATTGCACCCAGTTATTCAGATGATGCTCTGAATATATTAAAGGGAAAAAAGAACCGTATAATTTTAATCCAAAACGAGACGGATTTGCCGGATACTCTTGTAAGGACCTGTTTGAATGGGATTTTGGTACAGGACAAGGATTACAAGACCGATACGTTGATCGATTTAAAATATGTGACCGATAAGGAACCTTCAAAACGTGAATTGGAAGACCTCATCTTTGCTTCGAAATTATGTAAGCATACAAAATCCAATACCATTGTCCTGGCAAAAAACAAACAATTGTGTGCCAGTGGTACCGGGCAAACTTCTCGTGTGGATGCGCTGAATCAAGCGATCCACAAGGCCCAAACCTTCAATTTTGAGCTTGATGGTGCCGTGATGGCGAGCGATGCATTCTTTCCCTTTCCGGATTGTGTGGAAATTGCCAATAAAAGCGGTATTACCAGCGTTATACAGCCGGGCGGATCTATTAAAGATCAGTTAAGCATTGACTACTGTAACGAAAATGGCATGGCTATGGTAATGACAGGGACACGTCATTTCAAACATTAATTTTGTTACTTTTGTCGATGAAATACTCCCCCATCCAAACTCGTAACATAACCAAACTAAAAAAATATGGGATTTTTTGATTTCTTGACGGAGGAAATTGCCATAGACCTAGGTACCGCGAATACACTTATTATTCATGCGGACAAGGTTGTCGTGGACAGTCCCTCTATCGTTGCCAGAGATCGTATTTCCGGTAAAATTATTGCAGTAGGCAAAGAGGCCAATATGATGCAGGGCAAGACCCATGAAAACATAAAGACCATACGACCTTTAAAAGATGGGGTAATTGCTGACTTCGATGCTTCGGAAAAAATGATCAACATGTTCATAAAGAACATCCCGGCATTGAAAAAGAAATGGTTTCCGCCTGCCTTACGAATGGTGATTTGTATCCCATCAGGTATAACCGAGGTTGAAATGCGGGCCGTAAAGGAATCCGCCGAACGTGTAAACGGCAAGGAGGTATATTTAATCCATGAACCCATGGCAGCGGCCATAGGTATCGGTCTGGACATTATGCAGCCCAAAGGGAACATGATTGTGGATATCGGAGGAGGAACTACCGAAATTGCAGTAATTGCCCTTGGTGGAATTGTTTGTGATAAATCGGTCAAAATTGCGGGTGATGTTTTCACGAATGATATCATTTATTACATGCGAACCCAACACAATTTATATGTGGGTGAAAGTACCGCTGAAAATATTAAGATTGAGATCGGCTCGGCAACGGAGGACCTTCAGACCCCACCTGATGAAAAATCGGTACAAGGTCGGGATTTGTTGACCGGAAAACCCAAACAGGTTCAGATTTCCTATCGTGAAATTGCCAAGGCACTTGACAAATCTATTCTTAGGGTAGAGGACGCGGTAATGGAGACCCTTTCCCAGACTCCTCCCGAACTGGCAGCGGATATTTATAATACAGGTATTTATTTAGCTGGTGGCGGGTCCATGTTAAGGGGATTGGACAGAAGGCTTTCCCAAAAAACTGATTTACCGGTTTATATCGCAGAAGACCCACTAAGAGCCGTAGTTAGAGGAACTGGCATTGCGTTAAAGAACTTGGAGCGATACAAGAGCATCCTAATCAAATAAAGCTTACTATAAGGAGGCTTCCCATACCTATTGGGTATTTCCATTTTCTTTCAAAACTGTTTTCTGGAACCTTAGAAAATTATAAAGTGAATGCAGCAGATAATCAACTTTATTGTACGAAATAAAAATTTTCTGCTCTATGTCCTATTATTGATTATTTCATTGGCCTTCACGGTACAATCGCATACCTACCATCAATCTCGATTCTTTAATTCATCCAACTGGATAACCGGAAATATCTATGCAACCTCCCATGGTATTTCTTCCTATTTTGGATTGACCAAGGAAAACAAACGATTAGTGGAAGAGAATAAAATGTTGCGAGATCAATTATTCAACAAAAAAATAAATACCCCGGTAGAACTGGATACCACAAATATCAGGTATACCATTGTTTCAGGAAAAGTTATCAAAAATAGCTACTCGGACCCAAGAAACTACATCACCATAAATAGAGGTGAAAAGGACAGTGTACAACCAGATATGGGCGTCATTACGGCCAAGGGTATTTTAGGCATCGTGGAAAATGTATCTAACAAGTTTGCAACCGTCCAGAGCATTTTAAACGAAAATTCTAACATCAATGCCAAAATTAAGAACACAGATCATTTTGGCTCCTTAATATGGGATACCAAACAATACAATACTGTACAACTGGTAGATATTCCACGGCTAGTTCCCCTTACCATTGGAGACACTATTGTAACCGGGGCAATGAGCAGTATTTTTCCTGAGAATATCCCCATTGGGACCATAAAGAAGTTTAATTTGGATACCTCCAATAGTTTTTACCATATAGATGTTACCTTGTTCAATGATATGACCAATATTAAAAACGTGTACATCATCGACAATATCAACAGACCTGAAATACTGGAGTTGGAATCCAATACCTTTTCAAATGATCAGTAGTTCGTATTTTATTAACGTAGTTCGCTTTACGCTATTGGTCCTAGTGCAAGTTCTGGTGTTCAACAGACTTAATTTCTTTGGGTTCATCAACCCTATGGTCTATATATTATTTTTGTATTGGTATCCCATAAAAGAAAACCGCGCGGTCTTTATCGGTCTAAGTTTTTTGTTGGGCTTTTTCATTGATTTTTTTTCGGACACTATGGCTATACATGCAGCTTCAACAGTTACCATCTCCTATCTAAGACCCGCCATTATGCGTTTCGTTTTTGGTGTAAACTATGAATTTCAGAGTTTTAGGTTAGGAAATGCCACTAAGGCACAACAAATTACATTTTTGGCGTTATTAATTATAGTGCACCATATGGTTTTCTTTGCACTGGAAATCTTTAGTTTGGCCAATATACTGCTGATTCTAAAAAAAGTGCTGGCCATAGGGTTGTCTACCTTAGTTTTGTGTTTATTGTTCAGCTCACTTTTTAGCATTAGGAAAGAATGAGAAAGATCCTGCTTTCATCCATTATTGTACTAATTGGAATAACTTTTATTGGAAGGCTTTCCTATTTACAGATATTCAGTTTCTCTCCTGATCAGGTACTGGAAGATCCGGCCATTAAGCGAATTTATGATTATCCCGAACGCGGCTATATCTATGACCGAAATGGCGAACTATTGGTTGGAAACGACCCGGCATATGACGTAATGGTCATTCCACGAGAGGTAAGGACACTAGATACTTTGGAGTTTTGTAATCTCTTGGGAATTGATAAAAAGAAGTTTAAGAAAGAGTTGAGAAAAGCTCGTATTTACTCGCCAAGGTTACCTTCTGTATTAGTACCCCAGCTTTCCAAGGAAGATTATGCCCGCTTGCAGGAAAAAATGCGCCGTTATCAAGGGTTCTATATACAGAAACGTTCCTTGCGCTACTATGACACACCTAGCGCCGCTAGTGTTCTGGGTTATATTAGTGAAGTAAACGAAAGGGATTTGGCGGCAAATCCCTACTATATACAGGGAGAACTTACAGGACGTACCGGCGTGGAGAAACAATATGAGGACATCCTTAGGGGAAGAAAGGGCGTACAGTACATCCAAAAAGATCGATTTAACAGGGATATCGGCCCCTATAAGGATGGTATTTTGGACACGCTTCCGGAACAAGGAAAGGAAATCCACATAACCCTGGATAAGGAGCTTCAAGAATACGGGGAACGTTTGATGCAGGGAAAACGGGGCGGGGTTGTGGCCATTGAACCCGCTTCCGGTGAGATTCTCTCCCTAATCTCGGGCCCTACCTATGATCCTGCCCTATTGGTGGGCAGGGAACGTTCCAGAAATTATAACAAACTCTACAACGATAGCCTTGCAAAACCCCTTTTCAACAGATCTATTTTGGCAGAAAGTTCGCCTGGATCTCCTTTTAAAACTTTAAATGCCTTGGTAGCACTGCACGAAGGTGTTATTTCTCCGAGCACTACGGTTACCTGTTATAGCGGTTTTTTTGTTGGAGGCAGAAAAAGAGGCTGTCATTGCGGTGGAGGAATCCGGAATATGAACAGCGGAATCTACAAATCTTGCAATGCCTATTTTGCCAGTACATTTCGAAAGATATATGACAAGTTCAACACCACGGACGAGGGGATGGACGTTTGGGAAAGACATATAAAAAGCTTTGGATTGGGTGGGTATTTAGGTTATGACCTCCCCACTGGCCGTCCGGGACGGATTCCTGGCAAGAAATTCTATGACAAATGGTATGGTGATAATCGATGGGCTTCTTCAACCATAATCTCCAACTCCATAGGACAGGGAGAGGTAGCTGTTACCCCGATACAGTTGGCCAATATGACCGCTGCCATAGCCAATAGAGGGCATTATTATACCCCACATGTACTTAAGAAAATTGAGGGTAAGGATATTACCAATCCCAAATACACGGAACCCAAACTAACGACAATCGATAGAAAACATTTTGAACCCATAATCCAAGGAATGGCCGATGTTTACAAAAAAGGTACCGCACGCTGGGTGCAAATTCCTGACATAGAGATTGCAGGAAAGACAGGTACCGTGGAAAATTTTACCATCATAGACAGTGTTAAAACACAATTAACGGACCATTCAGTCTTTGTTGCTTTTGCACCTGTGGATAATCCCAAAATAGCCATTTCCGTATACATAGAAAATGGGTATTATGGTTCCCGATATGCGGGACATATTGCCTCTCTAATGATTGAAAAATATTTGAAAAGAGAAATTACACGGAAGGACCTCGAAAAAAGAATGTTGGAAAAAACCTTGGAGCATGAGTATGCCAAACCGTTTAGCGGGGAGGAGTTCAAGATAAACGAGTATGTCTGGTAGAAGTGTCCTAAAACGAATCGACTGGCTTACTGTTTTCATTTACCTGGCATTGGTGCTTATAGGCTGGGTAAATATTTACTCCAGCACATTTACGGAAGCGGAACCATCCATTTTTAATTTTAGTACTTTACATGGAAAACAGCTTTTTTTTATAGGGGCAAGCTTGGTTTCCATAATGATTATTTTGGCCATGGAAACCAGTTTTTATGAACGCTTTTCCAGTGTTTTCTATATTGTTTCCATAATTTTACTTTTAGGTCTTTTCATATTTGGGAAGACCATAGCGGGGGCCACTTCATGGTATGATCTTGGTTTTTTTAACTTACAACCCTCAGAACTTGCCAAAGTAGTAACAGCTTTGGCATTGGCTAAATATCTGAGCGATATACAAACGGATATTAAACGGGGGAAAGATCAATTATATGCCTTTTTGATCATTCTCGTACCCGTAATACTAATTATTCCGCAACCGGATCCGGGAAGCGCATTGGTATTCTTTTCATTGGTTTTTGTTATTTTTAGGGAAGGATTGCCTCTGTATTATTTAGGCATGGGCTTTTTGGCAGTACTGGTCTTCGTAACCACCCTTATGTTCGGAACCGTTTGGGTGAGCATAGCTACCGTGTTACTGATACTGCTATTCTTTTTACTCAAAAAGAAGAAATCCAAAATCCCGATTTTACCGCTCATTTCAATTGCCGTAGTCGCTCTTTTGTTTTCACTTTCTGTAAATTTTGTCTTCAACAATGTATTTGAACAACGCCATAGGGATAGATTTAGTCTTTGGCTCCGCTTGGAAAAAGACCCGAATAAATTGGAGCAAATCCGCAAGACTATTGGCTATAATTCCTATCAATCCGAAAAGGCCATAGAATCCGGAGGATTCTTTGGAAAGGGTTTTTTAGAGGGTACGCGAACAAAGGGCGATTTTGTCCCGGAACAGCATACTGATTATATTTTCAGTACCGTAGGTGAAGAATGGGGCTTTGTGGGAACTACGACCGTCATAATCCTTTTTACCTTATTGTTTTTGCGATTGGTTTTTTTGGCAGAACGCCAGAAGAGTGATTTTAGCCGAATGTATGGTTATGGGGTAATCTCCATCCTTTTGATCCATTACTTCATTAATGTGGGAATGGTCATTGGGGTATTGCCGACCATAGGTATTCCCCTACCCTTCTTTAGCTATGGAGGGTCGGGACTCCTGTTCTTTACCGCTTTGTTGTTCGTCTTCCTAAAGTTGGATACCAATAGGTTAAAGGAAGAATTTTGAGCTAGCCTAAAACTTCCAGTCCTTTGTAGCAATTCCCTTTTCCAAATCCAATTCCATTTCGGTATCAAGGTGCTCAAAAAAATCAATTTGGGTCCTTTCCTCGATTTCATCTACCGGAACGAGAAATTTCCTAAGTGGCTGATTAGTCTCCTTCGCGGGCATCAAGAAGGCTATTACCTTTAAGTTTTTCCCATCACGCCTAGAGATTATCTTGTAATAATAGTTAGGGACATCAACATCTTCCTCCCCTATTTCCAAAAGTCCATCTTCAAGAATACCCCCGGTTACTACAAATACCTCTCCATATCTTTTTGACCATTGGCGCACCTGCATTTCCAATCGGTTCCAGATACCGGAATTAAAGTCATTATTCTGTGGACTAATGTTACTCGTGTAAAACGTTTCGTTGTACGCCTGTTCCGAAAATCTGCGATCCCCGGCTGGGCAGAGATGGCCACGGTCATAGCCAGAGCCCCTATAATTGCGCCAATCGGCAGATTTGGTCCTTATTTTAGGGTCTTCGATGAAGTAAGGTCGCTTCCGATCATCTCGGGTCAGATGTTCCTTTTTTAAGATGTAGGCTACCCATTCGGCTTGTTCAAAAGGTTCGTTGTAGGACAACATAAAGTGATTATGCTCTATGAGAACGCCCGTTGTGGAGCTGGGAAGATAGATATTAGGAATTGCGGTCTTAGGATTATTGTTGTCTTCAGCGGAATAAGTGTCCGGGGTATAAAAATTTTCAAAAGCCCAAAAACCAATGATACAGCACAAAATTAGAACGGTGTATATCTTCCTATTTTTATCCCGGGATTTTGCACGAACCATATGCCAAATTTAACGTAATCCCATAACTTGCCAATAGTCCTGTACCTGTAAGTATTCATTTAAAAAATCGACTAAAACAATTTATTTCTTCAATCAGTTATGTGTAAATTGTATTGGAGTTTTAATAGATTTTTCAATAGATAAACAAAAAAATGCTGAACTGGAAAGATATCATACATTTTAGTATCAAAGGAAATCCAAAACCCGACCGAAGGGTAGAAAAGACTGAATCCGAATGGAGGGAACTGCTTAGCCCGGAACAGTTTAGAATTACCCGGAAAAAAGGTACGGAAGCTCCCCATACCGGGGAATTCTGCAGTATTTATGAAGCGGGGAAGTATAACTGTATTTGCTGTGATACACCGCTTTTTGATTCCACTATAAAATTCGATTCCGGTACAGGTTGGCCCAGTTTTACCCAACCTATTAAAGAGAATGCCATTAAATATGAAAGGGATTCTTCTTATGGGATGATTCGAGTGGAAGTAATGTGCAACACCTGTGATGCCCATCTGGGGCATGTATTCCCTGACGGACCGGAACCTAGTGGATTGCGGTATTGTATCAACTCCGAATCTATGCGGTTGCAAAAACTGGACAGTGATTCAAAACTGGAAAAGATAAAGGGTTAAACGGTTTATGATTGATGATTGATGATTGATAAAATTAAAAATTGAAGTAAAACTATGAACAATACGAATTTAGGATTGGCCACGGTGGGAGGTGGCTGTTTTTGGTGTGTGGAAGCCGTTTTTAGGCAAGTAAAAGGTGTGGAAAAAGTGGTCTCCGGTTATAGCGGTGGCAACGCTCCAGGCAAACCTACCTACCGTGAGGTATGTTCGGGAAAAACAGGACATGCGGAAGTGGTGCAAATTTATTTTGACAAAAACCAAATTTCATATACAGATGTCCTAACCATTTTTATGACAAGCCATGATCCAACCACCTTAAATCGCCAAGGTGCGGATGTAGGTACGCAATACCGATCTGTTATTTATTATCACAACGAGGAACAAAAAGAAATCGCCAAGGGTGTAATCCAAAACGTAGCTCCGTACTTTAACGAACCTATTGTTACGGAAATTAGTCCATTGGATATTTTTTACGAAGCAGAGGAGTATCATCAGGACTATTATGCCAATAATTCCTCTCAGGGCTACTGCAGTGCCGTGATTACCCCTAAACTGGCAAAACTCCGTAAAATGCATGCTGACAAACTAAAGGATGTTTCTGTCTCGTAGACGATCAGGCACCTTTCCAAAAAAGGGGGTCAATAATCTCTTTGTTAGGACATGAACAGGGTTAAGCAGTAAACCCATAGTATAATAAGGAAGGGGCCTAAAATACCAGCCACTGAACCATTGAGCCTAAAATCTGCTTGGGATAGCTTTCCCGTGCTGAATGCAATGGCATTGGGTGGAGTAGATACGGGAAGAAACAGGGCACAGGACGCACTTAAACCAATGACCAAGGGTAACACCATAGGATTGGATACCGACCATATACTGGCAATGGGAATCAAAATAGTAGCCGTTGCCGTGTTGCTCATGATGTTGGAAAACAATACCGTAATAAACGCAAATACGAGTACCAATATCCAAAAGCCCAATTCCACATCTTCCATTTTCCCTACAAAGTACTCGCCCAGCCCTGTTTGTTGAATGGAAAGGCCAAGGGATAACCCTCCAGCCACCAACATTAGGGTATCCCAAGGAATAGTACGTACATCATCGCCTGTTGTAATACTCAGCATGGTAAACACCAAGATGGGCAAGCCGGAAACCATGGCAGGGGAAATACCGTGGATGTTCCCTGTCAACCATAATAAAATGGTCAATAACATCACCCCAAGCACAATTCGTCGCTGCGCCTTTCGTTCTTCCATTTGTATCAACTCTTCGGCATCGGGTTTTTTGTTAGGCTTAAGAAAATCCATGTTCAGTTCTATAAGATCGGATTTATAAACATGGGTTAAAATATACCATAAGATAAATACCAACAATAATGCAACCGGGACACCAAATAACATCCATTCCAAAAAACCTATCTTAAAAGGTAGTCCCCTCATTGTATTTATCGCATCTACAGCAATGGCATTAGGTGGAGAACCTATAACGGTACCCATTCCACCAATTGCCGCAGCTGCCGGTATTCCCAATAAAAGGGCCTTTACAAAAGGTTCCTTAGCATCCAAAGTATTCAGTAAGGGGGCAATGGAGACAATCATCATAGCTGTTGTAGCCGTATTGGACATCACCATAGAAGCCAGGGCCGTGGCCAACATAATACTCAAAAGAACATTTTTGGGTCTTTTCCCAAAACGCACGACGGAAAGTTTGAATACCTCTACGTCCAATCCGGTTTTTTCCATGGCCAACGCCAAAAAAAAGCCTCCCAGGATAAGCCAAATAACACTGTCGCTCCAGGTGTTTATAAATTGTCCGTATTCAATAAAGTTTGGGGAGTCCGGACTGTTTATGGCGGGATTTCCCAACGTAAAGACTAAAAACCCTATGATAAAAAGACCTACGGCAAAGGGCGGTATGGCCTCGGTGATCCAAAGACCTACCGAAAAAAATAAAAGGAATAGAACATAGTACTGGGGTTGGGTAAAAGTAGCGTCTCGCAACAAGAAGACACCTCCAAGGGCCGCTAGAATACATAACAGAAAGGATATAATGTGTTGCTGGTTATCTACCTTGCGCTGCATCTTCCGCATAAAGCGGGTAGATGCCCTTCTAGAATCTGCCATGACTAATGGTATAAGTCCGCAAAGATAAAGTAGCTATTGGAATAAAGCTATTTATGAGATAACACTCTTTGATAAAAAGGTCTCTTCAAATTCCAATTTTGGGAAATAAACAGTATTATTTTCAAAAACAAAGCCTCAACTATAGGTTGAGGCTCTTATATCAATGAAATGTAGATACTTTAATCCTTTATGGCCAGCTTGCCATGTTTTATATTATTGATCTTTAGATCTTGCAAAACATTTACCGCTTCTTCTACATAGACATCCTTGGCCAAATTCTTATGCCAGCGATCTCTCTTTTCACGCAAGACCGAATCTTGGGTAAAAAGTTCCTTCTCATATTTCAAGGAAGTAAAAGTAAGATGGGAATCGTATTCAGAAATGGATTTGAAATAATCACTTCTTTCCTTGTCCTTTTTTTCCTCTTCCTTGTATACATCGTATTTTAAGGAAATAATCGTTTCGTCCTGTTCTTTCTTTAACCATTGTGCATTTTCCTCAATCATTTTAATTTGTGCATTCGCCGCCATACGCTTATTACTGTTCGCAATGGTTTGCTCATAATCTATATAACCGTCCCATATCTCATAATCCGCTGGGGATATTTTGTCCCATTTTAAAGGGTTGGATTGATCCCTTTCCCCTAAATCGATATAACTGTATTTGTCCGGAACCACAACATCGCTTTTTACACCTTCCAATTGGGTAGAGCCTCCGTTGATTCTATAGAATTTTTGCGTAGTCAATTTTATGGCACCTAAATCTCCATGCTCATTGCTACGGACAATATTGTCCAGCGGGATTACATTTTGTACCGTGCCCTTACCAAAGGTCTGTTTACTACCAATAACCACAGCTCTTTTATAATCCTGCATGGCCGCTGCCAAAATCTCGGATGCCGAAGCGGAAAGTTCATTCACCAAAATCACCAAAGGTCCATCCCATTGGATTCGTTCATCCTTGTCATCATATACGTCCTTTCCTTTTCCACTAGATCGCACCTGTACAATTGGTCCATCCTTTATGAATAGGCCGGCCATTTCCACAACGGTCTTTAACGAGCCCCCTCCATTATCGCGTAAATCCAATATCAATCCTTCTACGCCTTCTTCTTTGAGCCGCTCTACTTCTTTGGCTACGTCACTAGCGGCATTGCGTTCGCTATAATCGTTAAAATCCACATAGAATTTTGGGAGATTGATGAGCCCGAATTTTTGGTTATCCTTAATAATATTGGCCGATTTGGCATAAGACTCTTCCAGCTCTACCACGTCCCGCGTAAGGGAAACTATTTCAACAGAGCCATCCACCTTACGTACGGTAAGATCTACAACGGTACCCTCCGGTCCTTTTATCAGTTTAATCGCATCGTCTAGACGCATGCCCACAATATCTATGGGCTCTTCACCGTTTTGGCCCACTTTTATGATTTCATCCCCAACATCCAAACGTTGGTCCCTCCAAACAGGTCCACCCGAGATAATCTCGACAATTTTGGCGCCCTCAGGTTTTTTTTGGAGACGTGCACCAATCCCCTCAAACTTGCCGGACATACTCATATCAAACTTATCCTTATCGTCCGGTGCAAAGTAATAGGTATGCGGATCAAATTCATCAACAATGGTATTAATGTACTGTACAAACCAATCCTTACGTTCCAAGTCATCTACAAAATCGAAAAACTCGTCCAAAGTTTTCTTGGTGGACTCCCTAGCAGCCACCTCAACCTCAACAATGGTTAAAGGCCTGTCCGAGGAGCTATTTTTATAATTACTGTCCAAGGGACGCTTCGTATCCACCATAGCGATGTCTCCTCCGGATGCTCCACCGCTCTTTGCACTTGTGTTGATGTCCAATTTGGCATCATAGGTACCCAGGGTAGCATATTTCAGTTGCTTTCTCCAACGCTCCTTTAGTTCTTTTTTGGAAGAGGCAAATGACTCTTCATCATAGTTAATATTTATGGTTTCCTTCTTATTGTAGTCAAAAGGCTCCGCCAATACATCCTTGTATAACTCCTTGGCATCATTCATTCGCTTCATCAAACGGTCATAAACCAGATTAAAAAAGCTAATATCCGTATTCTTTATTTGGTCGTCTATTTGAAATTTGTATTGCTCGAATTCCAGGATATCCTCCTCCAAAAAATAGCGTTTTGTAGGGTCTATAATATCTATAAAATCCTCAAAAACACTAACCGAAAAATCATCATCTATATCTTTGGGTTCATAGTGCCCTTTTTCCAAAACATAAGTAATAAGATCTAACAACAACTTATCCTTATCATCATTTTCAAAAGACTTGTTGGTAAAACTACAGGATGCCACTGCAACGAGCATTAACAACAGAGCGTAGATAAAATTCTTTTTCATACTAGTTTTATAGTTTAGGGCGATTATTCAACGATTAAATACATTGAAGAAGGCCGTACTTACATAAATTTCTATAATTCCCTAATATACTGAAAAAACCATGCCAGTAGGTAACACGGAAGCATTAATTTTTTGTTAATGGACATTTGGGACATATCTTTTTTTTAAACGTATTTTTGTGGCATAAAGTATATTCTATGGCAAAACCTTTGATTTTGGTCACCAATGATGATGGTATCACCGCTCCGGGATTAAGGGCTTTGGTCAATTACATGAAGGAATTGGGCGATGTTGTGGTAGTTGCCCCGGACAGTCCACAATCCGGTATGGGGCACGCCATTACTTTGGACAATACACTATATTCCCAAAAAATGCAGGTCGATTTTGATAACGGGGCAATAGAAGAATACAGTTGTAGCGGAACCCCAGCGGACTGTGTAAAACTGGCGCTCCAAGAGCTTCTGGAACGCAAACCCGATATCTGTGTCAGTGGTATAAATCATGGCTCCAATTCGTCCATTAATGTCATATATTCGGGTACAATGAGTGCTGCCATAGAGGCAGGTATTGAAGGGGTACCTGCCATAGGGTTTTCTTTATGTGATTATTCTTGGGAAGCCAATTTTGCGCCTTGTGGCCCCTATATTCAGAAAATTGTTCGGGAATCCCTGGAAAATGGCATTCCCAATGGGGTTGTGCTCAACGTTAATGTGCCAAAGACGGAAGACAACGGCATAAACGGAATAAAGGTATGTAGGCAGGCGCGGGCCAACTGGAAGGAAAAGTTTGATAAGCGGACAAATCCAATGGGCAAGGATTATTATTGGCTTACAGGAGAATTTGAGCTTTTAGATCATGGTGAGGATACGGATGAATGGGCGCTGAGCCAAGGCTATATTTCACTGGTTCCCACCCAGTTTGATCTTACTGCCTACCATGCCATTCAACAGTTGAATACGTGGGATTTATAATTTTCGGTGTAAAATAGGACATCACAGATATGGCGACCCGCAAAATTGAATTAATTACAACCCCAAGAAAATAAACACATAATAAGTTTTGAACATGAATGTTAAGAAAGAGCTCTTCATAGGTTTTGCGGTAGGCATTATTGCCAATACCTTAGGAACACTTTTATATATTCTTTTATTTTCCGATTTGGGCATAATGGATACTCTTAACGCCGCCGTAGAACAAGACCATGTAGGTAGCTTGCTGGCCTTGGGTGCTGTCCTGAATTTACTGGCTTTTTTCGGTTTTTTGAAAATCCGAAGAGATCAACGTGCCAAAGGGGTATTGATCGCTACGATTTTAACCGCCCTAATTATATTGTTTTACAAAATTTTTTGAAATCCAATTTTAAGGGTAAAATATGGCATGGTTCCATAAATGAGCTATTAACTTTAACTTTGACATTTGGTGCTTTAAAATTTTGATCTTTACGAAGTATGAAGTACTACATTATAGCGGGGGAAGCATCAGGGGATTTGCATGGGTCTAATCTCATCAAGGCTTTAAAAATCAAGGATACGGATGCCCGGATTAGATGTTGGGGCGGTGATTTAATGCAACAGGCCGGCGGTAATTTAGCCAAACATTACAAAGAAATGGCCTTTATGGGGTTTTTGGAGGTAGTCATGAACCTGGGAACCATTGCGAAAAACATCAAATTCTGTAAGGAGGACATTCAACAGTTTGCACCTGATATCGTTGTTTTTATTGATTTTTCCGGCTTTAACCTTCGCATTGCAAAATGGGCAAAATTAAATGGCTTTAAGACGGCGTACTATATCTCACCCCAGATATGGGCTTCTAGGGAGAGCAGGATAAAGGATATTAAGCGGGATATCGATACGATGTACGTAATCCTTCCCTTTGAAAAGGATTTCTACGAAAACAAGCATGGGTATCCTGTCCATTTTGTAGGCCATCCTTTAATTGATGCCATAACCACCAGACCCCGAATGGGAGAACTGGAGTTTAGGGCACAGAATAATCTGGATGCCAAAAAACCAATTATTGCCTTGCTGCCCGGAAGCCGAAAACAAGAGGTACAAAAAATGCTTACTTTGATGCTTTCCGTAATGCCCTCCTTCCCGAATTACGAATTTGTAATAGCCGGGGCACCTAGTCTTGAACGTAATTTTTATACGCCCTTTTTGAACAATCCCAATGTTGGTTTTGTCTCTAACAGGACATATGACCTGCTGAGCCATTCCTATGCAGCACTCGTCACCAGTGGTACTGCTACTTTGGAAACCGCACTTTTTAAAATTCCACAAGTTGTTTGTTATCGGGCCAATTGGTTTTCATATCAGATTGCCAAACGAATCATTACATTGGATTACATTTCATTGGTAAATCTTATCATGGGAAAGGAAGTGGTGAAGGAATTGATTCAAAATGAGCTCAACACCAAAAACCTGAGTTCGGAACTGTCCAAAATCTTGGAAGGGCCTTTTAGAACGGCACAATTTGAAGCTTATTTTGAGCTTGAAAGGAAGCTAGGCGGCAAAGGGGCAAGTGAAAAAACCGCCGAACTGATTCTACACGAACTGAGGGATTAGAGAATAAAATCGTTCCTTTTTAAAATATTTCTTTAATTTTGGTTTCCAAGTTCCCTTTTCTACAGCTATAAAGAGGGAGAATTACTTGGTGCATGCGTAATGTTTTTTCTATTTTATTTTTAATTCTTATTACCAGTTGTGGTGTAGTCAAGAAAAAAACTACCTATTCCAAAACTCCTAAGGTAACTGTACCAGCTTCCAACGATATCATAGTTTTAGAAGAAGAAACCAAGGAAAGTATTGAAAAACCCGTTTTATCCAAAGCGGATGAGATTATCAATACGGCCCTCACTTTTTCCGGAGTGCGTTATAAATACGGAGGTACAACGCGAAAGGGTATGGACTGTTCCGGGCTTTTATATGTGGCCTTTGGTGAGCATGATATTAAGTTACCAAGAACTTCTTACCATATGGCCGAAGAAGGCAAACGGATACGAATAGAACATGTGTCCAAAGGTGACCTGCTCTTCTTTAGGACATTAAGGCGTGGGAAACGGATAAATCATGTAGGGTTGGTAGTTGCAGTAGAGGGTGATGATATCAAGTTTATACATGCTTCCTCCTCACGTGGTGTTATTGTTTCATCCCTCAGGGAGGGCTATTGGAACTATGCTTTTATAAAGGCTACCCGCATTTTATAGGATGCGTTTACTCCAATTTGTTCCCATAAAACTTACGCTATTTCTTGTTGTTGGCATCTTGCTCGGCAGTTACATTAATTTCGGGCTTCTTTACGCCATGGTCACGGTCTTTAGCCTCTTCCTTTTCACCTTACTTTATTATTTATTTTTTGACAAAAAAAGAAGTGATTCCATTTTCTTTGGAATCCTGGTCATGCTGACTACCATAGGTATTGGGATACTGGCAATTTCCTATTCCGAGCCAAAAAATTTACCTGATCACTATACCCACACAAATTTTCAGGGCGATCATAGGTATTATGTCAAGGTCAAAGAAGTTTTAAAACCGACAACCTTCTCCAATAGATTTCTTGTAGCATTACAAGCCATAGATACTATAAGGGCTTCGGGAAAAATCCTGTTGGCTTTTCCAAGGGATTCCACAAAACAGGAACTTAAGGTGGACGATGAATTGATTATGATCTCCCGTTTAAATCCCATTGGCCCGTCCTTGAACCCGCATCAGTTCAATTACAAAAAGTATATGCAGGGGTTGGGTGTCCATCATCAACTAAAATCGTCCTACGGTTCATTCGTACTTATGGAAAATCCATCCACAACTTTGTACGGGACCGCGGCCCAACTAAGAAATAGCATCATTTCCAAATTGCAGAAAACCGATTTTGGAGAGGAAGAACTCAGCATTATCCAGGCCTTGCTATTAGGACAACGAAACGATATATCAGAATCCGTTTACAACAACTACAAAAATGCAGGGGCCGTCCATATTTTGGCGGTTTCGGGACTACATATCGGTATTCTTTTACTACTGCTTCAATTTGTATTAAAACCGCTGGAACGGTTACCGAAAGGAAAGACCTTTAAATTGGCGGTTATGGTAGTCTTACTCTGGGGTTTTGCCTTTTTGGCCGGACTCTCCGCTTCTGTAGTCCGTGCAGTTACCATGTTTTCCTTTGTGGCCTATGCGCTATATCTTAATCGTCCGAGCAATACTTTTAACATCCTGGCACTGTCCATACTTTTTATCCTCTTGGTGATAGATCCAAAATTACTGTTTCAGGTAGGTTTTCAAATGAGCTATGCAGCAGTGTTTGCCATAGTTTGGATCTATCCCCTGCTACAACGGTTGTGGTTTCCAAAAAATAGTTTGCTCCGAAAAGTTTGGCAATTGTTTTCAGTTAGTATTGCCGCTCAATTGGGCGTCCTGCCGATAAGTCTCTTTTATTTTCATCAGTTTCCAGGGTTGTTCTTTGTTTCCAATCTATTGATAGTTCCTTTTTTAGGATTGATTTTGGGAGGTGGAATTCTAATCGTTTTTCTGGCACTTCTAAATATACTACCAGACTTTCTTGTAGAAATCTATAACGGACTCATCAGGTGGATGAATTCCGTTATTGAACTGATTGCCCGACAGGAAGTTTTTATTTTTAGCGATATCCCATTTGGCGGCATACAACTTTTTCTTTCTTATGTAATTATTATTAGTTTAGTTCTTATCCTGTCCCAGCCTACTTTCAAAAGGATCGTTGCTTTTTTTTTAGCAATTATTCTATTTCAATTGTGGTTGTTTTACTCGGTATGGCAAACCCGTGAAAAAGAAATACTTTTCTTGGCACACCAGACCCGAAACTCCATTGTTTTGCACCAAAGGGGGACAAAACTGAACGTAATTACCAAGGATAGTTCCCGAACGACCCGATTGGTAAAAAATTACCAAGTAGCTGAACGCATAAAAAAAATAGAATACAAGGAATTACGGGATAATTATGTAATACAAAAGCAAAAATTATGGGTTTTGGACAGTTTGGGTGTCTACCCCTCCCATGAAATGAGTCCAGAATTTGTTGTAGTTACCCAATCACCAAAAATCAATTTGGAACGCTTTATAGATTCAGTAAAACCAAAGGTAATTATTGCAGATGGTAGCAACTATAAAAGTTACATTGCTAGATGGAAAATGACATGTGAGAAGAAGAAAGTCCTTTTTCACTATACAGGGGAAAAGGGAGCCTATTACTTTAACCTCATTTCAGAACGGTAACCGTTATCTCCTTAGGAGGGTTCAGGTTCTTTCCATTTTTCTTTCGTTATCCTCCGCTCCGTGGGTCAAAGCCTTCAATTTTTTGAGGAATACAAAAATCAAAAGACCAAAAAGAATGCAGAATACGGCAATCCCCGTAAATACGGTATATTCACCAAATTGGGAAGCAGATTCACCCAACAACCCGGCGACTTTATTGCCCAGGCCTGTAGTGGCAAAATAAATTCCCATCATTGAGGAAGCATATTTGGCAGGAGCAAGCTTTGTGACAAATGAGAGGGATACAGGCGATAGGCTCAGCTCCCCTACCGTATGGAACAAGTATGCCAATACCAACCAATACATGGCCGAGGCTCCTGTACTTTGATACTCGGCCGTGGCGGCGGTCATAAACAAGAATCCGGTCCCCATAATAATCAATCCCATCAACATTTTAAAAAGTGAAGAGGCCTCTTTGCCTTTTAATCTTCTTGTCGCCCAATAACCTGCTACAGCGGTTCCAAGGGTTATGATAAAAAACGCATTTAACGACTGAAACCAAGATGCAGGAACTTCCCATCCCATTAACATCCGATTCGTATAGTCCTTGGCATAGATATTCATTAGACCACCAGCTTGCTCGAACGCACCAAAAAACACGATTACCATTAAGAAGGAAAGCACAAGCACAATAACCCTATCCCTTTCTATTTTGGTCAAAGGCCGCTTTAGGGCTTCCCTATCTTCCTCAAGATCCGATTTTCCCAAATAATCACCTACCCCTGTAAGGTATTTTTGACCGAAAACAAATTGAATAAGCCCAAATAGCATACAAATACCGGCCAGTCCAAACCCGTAATGCCATCCATAAACTTCACCCACATACCCAACAATTAAACTGGATAGGAAAGCGCCAACATTAATTCCAATGTAGAATATGGTAAAACCTTTATCCCTTCTTATATCCCCTTTTTTGTATAAGCCCCCTACCATCGTGGAAATGTTCGGTTTTAACATCCCCACACCAGCGATAATAAATCCAAGTCCTGTATAAAATGCCCACATTTGTTCGATGGCCAAAACACTATGCCCTATTACCAAAAGGATGGCCCCTAGAATTACCGATTTCTTTTGACCAAGAATTTTGTCAGCAATCATTCCTCCAGGAATGGACGCCACATAAACCAACATGGTATACCATCCATAAAGGGCCAATGCTTCCCCGTTACTCCAACCAAGGCCCGGATTTTTGTCCGTAGTCTGTGTAACCAGATATAAAACTAATATGGCACGCATTCCATAATAGGAAAACCGCTCCCACATCTCGGTAAAAAAGAGGACATACAATCCCACGGGGTGTCCAAAAAGCTCTCTTTGATGTGCTGGTCTTGCTACTGTTGCCATAATCAATTTTGGTTTAGTTAGTTCTTATAGATGTTTCTCAACGAAATCGGTCATTTTATTAAAGAGGTGCACTCGGGTATTCCCGCCATAGATACCGTGGTTCTTGTCCGGGTAAATGGCCCAATCAAATGGCTTGTTGGCCTGTATCAACGCCTCTATCATCCGCATACTATTCTGTACATGCACATTATCATCCCCGGAGCCATGAATTAATAAATAGTCCCCTTTAAGCAGTTCCGGATAATTAAAGGGAGAATTATCATCGTATCCCCCTGGATTTTCAGCTGGGGTCCGCATAAACCGCTCCGTATAAATGGTATCATAAAAGCGCCAGCTTGTGACGGGCGCCACGGCTATGGCCATTTCAAAAATATCGTTACCCTTTAATAGGCAATTGGTGCTCATATGACCTCCAAAGCTCCATCCCCAAATACCGGTACGTGACTCATCTACATAAGGCAGTTCGCTTAATTTTTTAGCTGCGGCTATCTGATCTTCCGTTTCGTATTTTACCAAGTTTAAATAGGTTACCTTCTTAAAATCTCGGCCTTTATAACCGGTTCCCCGTCCGTCTATACATGCCACAATATAGTCTTTTGAAACCAGCATTTGATGCCAATAATCATTGGCCCCCATCCAGTCATTAGAGACGTTTTGTGATCCAGGTCCACTATATTGATACATAAGCAAAGGATATTTCTTGCCTGGATCAAAATCAGATGGTTTAATCATATACATATTCAGGTCATTTCCATTGATTTCCAAGGTGGAAAATTCTTTGGGACTAATGGAGTAACCGCCCAATTTATCCAACAAAGCTTTGTTGTCCTTTATGTCCCTTAGCTTTTTACCTGTTAAGGCATTTCGCAATGTATAGCGATACGGAACGGTGGCGTTGGAATACGTATTGATGAAATTGGAGAAATCCGCATTAAAATCGGCAACATTGGTCCCTTCCTCCGTAGCTAGGGATTTTTTACCCTTTCCATTGCCTCTAACACTATATACGCCCCGATTTATGGAACCATTTTCAGTCGATTGATAATAAACTCTGTCCCGCTTTTCATCATAGCCGTAATAATCGGTCACTTCCCATGGCCCTTTGGTAATCTGGCCACTTAATTCCCCGTTTGCCCTGTAAAGGTAAATATGGTTATATCCATCACGCTCGCTGGTCCAGATGAAACTGTCATCTTTCAAAAAGGTGAGATCATCTGTTATATCCACATAAGCATCATCTGTTTCCTCCATCAGCAAGGCAACCGAATTGTCCTTTGCATTTACGGTATGCAACTTTAATTTGTTCTGATGTCGGTTTAATGTTTGAACGCTCAATTTATCCGGATGGTTCATCCATTGCATCCTAGGAATGTAATAGGCATCACCCAAATCCACTTTTTTGGTTTCTCCGGAAGCCACGTCGAACATATGCAAGGTAACCTTTGCATTTTCCTGTCCAGCTTTGGGATATTTGAAAACATAAGGCCAGGGATATAATCCTTCTCCGTAAACGTCCATGGAAAATTCCGGTACATTGGTTTCATCAAATCGGAGAAATGCAATTTTACTCCCATTGGCATTCCAAGCGAAGGCTCTTACAAAGGCAAACTCCTCTTCATAGACCCAATCCGTAACCCCATTGATAATCTTATTCCTTACCCCATCCGTTGTAATCCGTGAAGTTTTGCCTGAGGCAACATCAAAAAGATAGAGATTGTTCTCTTCAACATAAGCCACCTGGCCGCCATTTGGGGACAGAAGCGGTTCTTGGATTTTTGTGTCAGCGATTTGGATAAGGCTTTTGGTGGCAATTTCATACAAATAAAAAACACCCAGAGTAGAGCGTCTAAAAATGGGCTCTACTTGGGTGGCTAACAAAATCTTGGATTCATCAGAACTAAACTCATAGGAAGAAAAACCTCGTATTTCGGGCAAATCGGCAGATGAGATTATGGTTCCTGTTTTTTCCAGAGTGTCATAATCGTATTTGTCTATGGAGCTGCTACCGTTGGACCTATCGTAATTAAGAACAGTATATTCCTTTCCATTGTTAAGTGAACGGAGGACATCAAGACCTTCTGTTCTAAATTCTCCGCCATAAATCTCTTCAACGGAAACGGTTTTCTTCTGTGCTAGTGTGGTGGTCAAAAAACCTGTGACTATAAGTAACAGAACGTAAGGTCTACTCATAAAGGTGAAAATGTTGATTTAAGCTTTCAAGTTTACTAATAATTTAACTAAAAAATGAATTTTACATGAAAAATATAACACATTGTCTTCACGAACAAGTCTCCAAAATTTGACCTCATTATGCCTATCTTTGGCGAAGAAACCACCACTTTATGAATACTGTAATAGAGGGATTCTCCAAACTTACCAAGGAAGAAAAAATAGATTGGCTAACAAGGAATTATACCAAAAACCCAGAATCGTCCAAAAAAGTTTTAAAACAATATTGGAATACAGAATCCAAGATACAGAAGCTACATGACGAATTTATAGAAAACACCATAACCAATTATTACCTCCCTTTTGGCATTGCCCCCAATTTTTTGATCAACGGCAGATTATATGCCATTCCTATGGCCATTGAAGAGAGCTCGGTGGTTGCCGCCGCAAGTAAGGCCGCAAAATTTTGGTTGGAAAAAGGAGGGTTTAAGGCCCAGGTTTTGGGCATGGAAAAAATTGGACAAGTCCATTTTATATATAGGGGCAACCGTCAAAATTTGGAAAAGTACTTTGAGTACGTAAGACCAAAGCTCGTTTCAGCAGCAAAACCGATTACCCAAAATATGGAAAGACGAGGTGGTGGTATTTCCAAAATTGAGTTAAAGGACAAGACTAAAGTATTGGAAAATTATTACCAGCTTCATTGTACCTTCCAGACTCTAGATGCCATGGGGGCAAACTTTATCAATTCTTGCCTGGAAGAATTTGCCAAAGTCTTCAAAGTAGAGGCGCATAATTTTTCTTTGTTTCCCGAAAATGAAAGGGAAATCGATGTGGTCATGAGTATTCTATCCAATTATGTTCCCGATTGTTTAGTTAGGGCAGAAGTCAGTTGTCCCATTAAGGCCTTGGAAACCGGTGAATCGATAGCCCCATATGAATTTGCAGAAAAAATGGTACAAGCCGTTGAGATAGCAAAAATTGAGCCTTACCGTGCGGTTACCCATAACAAGGGTATAATGAATGGTGTGGACGCCGTGGTCCTGGCCACGGGCAACGATTTTAGGGCTATTGAGGCCGGCGTTCATGCCTATGCCGGTAAAGATGGGCAGTATTCCGGTCTTACCCGTGCGGCCATAGAAAAAGGTGTTTTTAAATTTTGGATGGAAATTCCTTTGGCATTAGGCACCGTAGGTGGGCTCACCAATTTACATCCATTGGTTAAGTTGTCCTTGGAAATTTTACAGAACCCTACTGCAAAAGAGTTGATGCAAATTGTTGCCGCAGCAGGACTTGCCCAGAATTTTGCCGCCCTGCGTTCCCTAGTGACCACGGGTATACAACAAGGTCATATGAAGATGCATCTTATGAATATTTTAAACCAAATGGGTGCAACGGAAGAGGATAAGAAGGTTTTGGCTGGTTATTTTAAGACACGTACCGTTACCCACAGTACAGTAAAAGAAGCTCTTGAGCAGTTGAGAAAATGATGGCAAAACAGTTTTACAGCAATGGAAAACTTTTGCTCACCGGGGAGTATGCCGTTTTGGATGGAGCAACAAGCCTTGCCATACCTACCCGATATGGGCAGTCGTTAAACGTTAAAGAAATTGAATCCCCCAAATTGCTATGGAAAAGTCTGGACGATAAAGGGGCAACCTGGTTTGAAATGGGAATGGACATCCCATCATGGGGAATGCAATACGAACTTTCCGCAAAAAAATCCTTAAAGGACACTTTGTTGAAAATTTTGTCTATGGCCAAAGCCCTAAACCCAAAGTTCATGGATGGGTCCCGGGGATATAAAATTGAAACCAAACTCGATTTTCCCAGAAATTGGGGATTAGGCTCTTCTTCCACATTGATCAACAATATAGCGCAATGGGCCGGTGTGGATCCTTATCAATTACTTTGGAAAACCTTTACCGGAAGTGGTTATGATATTGCCTGTGCCCAGTTTGATCATCCCATTTTATATCAGCTCAATGATCAAAAACCCTATGTTCAAAAGGTACATTTTGATCCCCCTTTTAAACAACATCTTTTTTTCATCTATCAAAACAGAAAACAGGATAGCAGGGAAGGTATTGCTCAATATCGTAAAACTGATATAAACACCTCCTATTTTGTGCATCAGGTTACTGGTATTACAAAAAGAATAATAGCCTCCAAAAGTCAATCTGAATTTAATGACCTGATTACCGAACATGAAAATCTCTTGGCCACGACCTTAAATCTGGTTCCAGTACAGAAATCAGTATTCCCCGATTTTATTGGAGCCATAAAGAGTCTGGGAGCTTGGGGCGGTGATTTTGTTTTGGCCTCAGGCAATGAAGATACGGTATCCTATTTTAAGGAAAAAGGATATGACACGGTTATCCCATATTCAGAAATGGTGCTTCAACCATAGAAGAAAAGCTAAAAAAATAAGGCTAGGTCCGCATACTTGATCAACGGATTGGATAAGTTAGAATAAACACGGTGTCTCAATAAAAAGTTGCGCGATTATCCTCTATTTCCGATTTTTCCTTTAACGCGTCGTAAACCGCCGTATTTACTTTTCCTGCACTGGAAGACTTAAGCGAGTTGGCATAGGTACTATAGTTCTCGAGCTTTGGGGCAAGGGTTCTTTTGGTTACGGTAATCTTGAAAACCCCACTCTCTCCTTTTATCAAGTCCGAAGTTTGATCCTGATCCATTGCATATGCAGTACCAACTACCACAGGTTCCGCTCCTGCACCAGGAATTGTCGGGGACTTTACCGTCAAAGCCGAGGCATTGGATACCGTAACGTTGTTGTCCTTGGCCAAGTCTTCCATTGATTTTCCAGTATTGGCTCCAATAATCTGGGTAGCCTTTCTATCCTTACGGATTTTCGGCAAAACGCTAGCCGAGGCATCCTCAACGGACATGAGGCCTTCCTTATATGTTCCTGTCAACTGTACTATGGCATAGCCATTATTTACGTTAAAACGTTTAATCTCGCCCACTTCGGTATCTTCATTGAATGCCCATTGAACGATAGCGCGCTGTGCTCCAAGCCCAGGAAGGTTTTCGTCCATAGCCTTTACCCGGTTCACCGGCCGGACCACATAGTCATTTTCCTTGGCCAAGTCCGAAAAAGATTCCTCATTGGCAATAGATTCCATTTCAAATTTGGTTGCATCGGTGAACAGGGTATTGATCGTCTCATCCGAAGGCTCCAATTCACGGGCCAAAGTAGCTATCTGTACAATATCTTGTTTATCATCAATCTTGATGATATGAAATCCAAATTCGGTTTCTACCAAATCTAGTGCGCCAACGGGGTTACCAAAAATAAACGCGTCAAATTCCTCTGCTAACCTTCCCTGTTCAAAATATCCAAGGTCACCTCCTTGAGGGGCGGAGGACCCATCCGAATTGTCCCTGGCGAATGCTGTAAAACTACCAATATCTGCTTTTACCTTCTTGAAGAGGTCATTCGCCTTTTTTTCCGCCTCCTCCTTTGTTCTTGTTATTTCGGGATTTGCCCTTGTTGCACCCTTATAGGCGATTAAAATATGGCTTGACTTTACAGATCCGTTCGGCTTACGATCTACCATTTTGGAAACCTTGTAGAAATCCCCATCCTTATATGGGCCAAAGATATCGCCTGTGTTCAATGCCATTAAACTGTCCGCAAATGAGGCAGGGAGGTTTTTTCTGGCCTTGTAAATGGTATCAAACTTTACATCCGAATTACGATCCAAGAAAGCGGTGATATCTGTGGCATTCCGTAAACCGGAGATAGTGTCCATTACATCTCTTTCTTCCGAATACTCCACAGTGTCCCCTATCAATTTTGAAATCTCATCCTTTACCGTGTTCTCATCATCCAATGAAGGTTTCTCCTCAAAATACACGAACTGGATATCCCGGGTACTTTCCTGCTTAAATTCTTCTTGATGATCATTAATATAGGCCGCAATCTCCGCTTTGGTTACGGTAAGAGAGCTATCTGGAATAGAGGAATAGGGTATTCTAACATATTTGATGTCAATTTTATCATTGGCCAATTTATAATCCAACTCCCCTTCCTTTAAAGTGGCACCTATGCCGGCCTTTACCAAATTATAGTAGGTCTGCTCCTTGGCCATCTGAATAATGGCCTGTTCCGTCTGTAACCAGCCATCATACTGCAATGGATTGTTCACCTTCCAATCCGCCACGGTTTGCCTAAAACTATTTGGGTCAAAAACTCCGTTCTCATTTTGGAATTCCGGATTTTGGGCGTATCCGGTAGTTCTAATAAAATCAAAAATTTGATCTTGTTCGATTCCCACACCCAAATCCTCAAATTGCTGCTCTAGAATGGTATTCTTTACAATACGATCCCATACCCGGTTTACATTTTGTAAGGTAGATGAGGCCGGTGGGGCATTTCTTGTAGCAGTTTCCAATTGTTGTGTAAATGCATCCCGAGATATCTCCTCACCATTGATCTCACCAACTGCGGAACCCACTTTTCCTCCCCCAAGGTCGCCACTGGTAAACACACCTGAAATTACAAATGCAAAAAGAGCGAGTCCTATGATCAAAATTAAAACGGTGGTACGTTTTCTTATATTCTCCAAAATTGCCATGGTACGGAATGTTTAAAATCCAGTGCGCGAAATTAGTGTTTTCTTTTTATCTGTTCAAATTTTAGAATGTTAATCGGGTTAACATTTCCAAGGGCAAAATACTAAAAGCCTGTTATTTAATCCCCATTTAGTCGTTCTCTAGAATCTCTAGGATAACCAAGTCTATTTTAGTGCTGGATACCTCCAAAATGGTGAATAAAAAGTTTTCAATTTTTATTTGGGAGTCCTGTTCGGGAATTTCCCCGGTGTTGTTCATAATAAGTCCCCCCAGGGTCTCATATTCATCGGTTTCCGGAAGCTCCAATTTGTAGTTTTCGTTGATGTAATCCACTTCCAGCCGTGCAGAAAACTTATAAATCGTATCCTCAATTTGCTCCTCGTGTAAATCGGTGGAATCGTGTTCATCTTCTATTTCGCCAAAAAGCTCCTCCACAATGTCCTCTACAGTCATTATCCCCGAGGTTCCTCCATATTCGTCCAAAACGACCGCCATACTTTTCCGTTTCTTGGTAAGTACGTTCAAAATATCATGTATGAGCATGGTTTCCGGAACAAATTCCACAGGCAAAAGGATACTCTTAATGGTCTTAGGTTTCTTAAAGAGTTCATAGGAATGTACATAGCCGATGATATTGTCTATGGTATCCTTGTAGACCAAGATTTTGGAATAGCCGGTCTCCGTAAAAAGTTTGGCTAGATTTTTAGGGGTCTCATGTAGCTCAACGGCCATAATCTCAGTTCTGGGTACCATTACCTCCCGAGCCTTAACTTCAGAAAATTCCAATGCATTTTGAAAAATCTGTATTTCGGAATCAATAATATCCTCTTCCTCCACGGTTTCCATTTGTTCGGTAATATAGTCTCCCAGTTCTATTTTGCTAAAGGCCAATTGTACCTCATCACCATCCGTCCTAAAAAAGGTCTTTAGGATAAAGTCGGAAACCTTCATTACAAATTCGGAAAGTATAGAAAACAGAACATAAAACATATAGGCCGGTAGCGCCAAAAATTTTAGCAGTGTGTTGGCGTAGATCTGAAAAAGCACTTTAGGCAGAAATTCAGCGGTAATCAATATAATAAGGGTAGAAATTACAGTCTGGGTAAACAAACTGAAATCCGTAAGCATGGCATGGACCAGAGCGTTGGACGAGGGCAGTATTTTTAAAAACCAGTTCATAAGGAGCTCTCCCATGTAGAGTCCATATACCACCAAGGCAATATTATTGCCAATTAGCATTGTAGCAATAAACTTGGAAGGCTTTTTAGTAAGTCGGGTAAGTATTTTTGCCAAGAGGCCTTCCTGCTTTTTTTCTATCTCGATATGAATCTTATTGGCAGAAACAAAGGCTATCTCCATTCCGGAAAAAAAAGCGGAAAATACCAAGGAAAGCGAAATAATAACGATTGCAGTCTCCAAAGTTAATTTTGATTATCGCGATTCCGTCTCTCAAACTTTTTCCGATAATTCCTACGGAAAAAGAACATGCCAATGGACACGATTGCGAAAAAGACAAACAAGTAGGCATTTTGCCTATCCATGTTCCAATCCGTATAAATCCTATAAATAGAAAAAAGCGCTACAGCCACATACAAATACTCCGTATACCTCAGTATTTTGATCATTTTAACTCTTCTTTTATCATCATTAGTCCGTAAGTCTTGTGGGCTTTGAAAAAACTAAGGTTCCTATTAAAATCCATGCCTTCGCCGTCCATAACAGTGCCATCTTCGGGATTGGTATAGGTAAATTCGCCTTGGGTAAAAATCCACTCGTTATTTTGGTCATAATACAACTGAGGTGCCTCCAGTCGCTTCCCATCATGGGTTTCTATAACCACATTCCCTTGTAAATCTATTAAATTGGTCAAGGAATACATAATTCCATAGTCTGCCTTCACCACACTTTTTTGCGAATCTTTATCATAAACATCCAGTACAAGTCCATTGGGGAAAGTGCGATAGGGGAATCTAAGATTTTGAAAATCCTCACTGACCGGACTGGTCAACACAGCAATCACCTTTGTGGATTTTAGGTCTTGAGTCCCCAATTCATCCACTGTTTCCGTATACGTCAAGACAAAATTATTGGCAATACCTTGTGGAAAAATCTTTTTCCCGGCCTCCTCTCCAACCCTTTTGTAGTTATCCGTACAGGCAAAAAAAAGCATTGCCGCGGAAAGAACCACGGCAATGTTAATAAATATATTCTTTATGGAACTTGCCATTCTACAAGTTGGGCACCGTGACGCTACCGCCTACCCAACAACTGAAGGAAACCTTTTTTCCGGCCATACCTGCCTGAAAGATATCTGTTTTTGTTGGGGCCTTTGCGGAATAACTGGCCGCGGACTTACTTGCCCTTCCACTAAGAGAGGGGTCCACCCTACCTGCCTTACGGGACATGTCAGCCGCCTTCCAATAGATGGCACGCTTTTCAAATGGGGTACTTCCGCAATTGTTGGCACTGGTTGCATAAAGGTTTGCAATCAGCAAATAGGCTTTTCCGTTGGCCGGATTCGCATTGATTGCCTTTTGCGCATAATTTCTTGCCGTGGACTTGCTGGTCTTTCTATAGCTTGTAGCAATCTTATAAGCAATATTGGACTTTTTATAAGGATCCGTTTCCAATTCCAAGGCTTTGTTAAAATCGGCAATGGCACCTTTGGTATCCCCTGCCTTTTTCTTTAAGGTTCCGCCGTAGACATAGGCATCCGCTGATGGGTCAAGAGCCAACTGGGCCTCGAAAAGCTTTTGAAACATGGGGTCATCCGTACATTCCTTGTTGAACATCCTTCCCACTGCACGTTTTACCCAATTTACATCACCCTTTTTTGAGTCAAAGCTCTTTTCGTACAAGGGTATCAAGTTTTTACAATCGGCCAATGCTCCCAATTTTGTATCTATACTTCCGGCTATTTTTCCAAAAGATGTAGAGTTTGTAGTGGCCACTTTAAGTCGTTTTTTTTCCTTTGATGTAAGGGTACCCAAGGAATCTTTAGGCAATAATTTTGAAATAATATCGGTCAATTTTTTATTCTCCTCCTGTATTTTTTCAGTAATATCATCATATTCATCAAAAACCTGCTGTAAATCGGCCTTCCCGTCATTGTGAAGATCCACAAGGCTGGAAAAATCTAAATACAAAGCTTTTGGATTTCTAAAATTATCCCTATCCTCTTCAAATGCCTGATGCAATTGATCATATATTTCCTGATCCGAAATCATTTTGTTATCATATTTCAACAACACCTTGTCAATTACAACTTCCGCCTTTTTGGCTTTCTTTGGAAAATACTTTAAGCTATTGTCATACAGCGTTAAAAGGTCTGTAATGTACCCATCTTTTTCCGCTCCTGAGGACTTTTTCACCTTATCCTTGAGTATTCGCTCTCCATAAGCAAAGTTGGCCCAATTAACATCGGGGCAATTATCATAGACCATTTTCCAAGGTGTATAGGCAGCATCATAATTCTTGACCTTTGCATGTTCTACATATATAGAAAGATTGGTCATACATTCCTGATTCTGGGCCTGAGCATTACTTACCCCCATATACCCTGCTAGCATTAGCACTGTGAAGTAAATTTTCGTTTTCATCTTGATTCTTTGTTTAACGGGGGTAATGTACTAAATTTTTATCAATTTATTTTCCTTTTTTGGAACCATAAATCGTTTAAGGACAGTCCCACATTGATTTTAAAATAACTTTCTTCTATCAAATTGGCCGAGGTTGTTCCTCTTCTTCCAAGTTCAAAACCTAGATTTAGGTTCGAGAAACTACGTCCAAGAGGTAGTCCTAATCCAAAAGTTATGCCAAAATTATTAATCTCGGTATCGTTGACCACCATACCGGTCTTTTCATATCGAATACCGGCCCTATACGTAATCCTCTTTAAATAGCCTTGAAAAGAATCATAATCCGGAATAAAATAGCCTCCAAAAGCGAAGAAGCTTGCATCTTGATATTCCAGGTTTGCAACATCCAAAAAATCGTTGGTAAAAGAGCTAAGGCTCTGAAACCCATATTCGCCTCCCAGAAACCATTTCATGTTTTCGCCAAAACCGATTCCAAGGGTAGTGGTCGTGGGGATTTTCAAATCCGTATTTCTAAGACCTTGGGCATCCAAGTTTACATCAAGTACTTCAATGTCCTGTCCTGTAATCAAAGAAAAAGAGCCTATTTCCTGATTGTTTTTTGCGGTTAAATTGGCTTGGGTGTTTACCCGGGCCGATGCAAAAAGTGTGTATTTGTCCTTGATTTTTGGCGTGTAATACAAGGCATAGTTGAAATCCATCCCGTTTATTCTGGATGTTCTCCGATCCAAGGTTCCAAATTGAACATCTTCCACGCTTTGGATCCGTTCATTTTCCACCTCACCAAAATTAAAGCTTGCCGTAGCTCCTATGCTCAAATTTTTTGTCAATTCATACCCTACGGATAAATAGACCTTGTTCAAACCGCCTTCTCCCCTAAACTGATTAGTGACCAAAGCTGCATCTGAATTATTCGATTCCGAAACTAAATTGTAACCCACGGATGAGTAGGGCCTTATTCCAAATCCTATCCCAAGTCCTTTTCCCAGTCCAAAGCCTAGGGCAAGATAATCCAAGTTGGATATGGAGGTACTCTGTTCCTCGGTAAAGCTTTTAAGCGTTAGCTCTTTGCGCGATATCCCCGCCGTATAAGTGGTAAGACCCCTTCTATCATTTAAGGTAAGTCCTAATTTGCTATAGCCAGCAGGATTTTGCAGATTTATATGGATACTATCCGCATATACACCAATACCGCCCATCATCTGGTTTTCTACAGTACTTGCCGATCTAAGGTCGCCGATACCGAAATAAGAATAGGGAGAAGCGGTTCCATTCTGTGCATGCAAACCTGCAGTGGCAATGCATACCATTGCAAATACAATTTTTTTGATCATCTAATGCTTGTTGTATTCCAACAAATGGTTAAGCCCTTTTAGGAGAAAATTGGAATCCGCAAATATGGTATTTTTTAGTCGTTTAGACAAAAATTGGGCGTCACCGCCTGTTAAAATAACTGTTAAATCTTCAAAACGTCGGCGATATTGATCGATGACCCCATCTATTTCTACACAAATTCCGTTCACTATACCACTATGTATACTGGTCTCAGTAGAATTTCCGATGAAGTCCAAGGGCTCAAAAGGTTGCAATAAAGGTAGATTGGAGGTTTGTTCATGAACCGCCTTGTATCGCATGCTCAATCCCGGTGAAATGGCCCCGCCCAAATATTCACCGTAGTCGTTCACCATATCATAGGTTACACAAGTGCCTGCATCGATTACCAAGGTATTTCCGTTGTGGTTATGGTAGAATGCGGCGGTGGCCAAAGCCACCCGATCGGCCCCCAGGGTCTGGGGCGTAGCATAGGAGTTCTTAAAAGGCTTTTTAGAGGATGGACTTAATTCATGTACTTCACAAAAAATGCTTAGGACCGCCATAATGGTCTTATCCAACTTTCCCACGTTGGAGATTATGGCATTTGTCATATCCGGATACCGGTCACAAACCTCCTTTATTTGCCTTGCAACATCTTCAGGTTTGGCGTTTTGATGAAAAACAAGGGCCTCCCCGTTAAAAACCGCGAGCTTTGTAAGGGTATTGCCTACATCTACGATTAGGTTCATAATACAAAGATCTGAAAATGGAAAAAACAAATCCCTTTTTTCCCTATTTTATTTGTAGTTCCTAAATTTGAAATTATATTTGCACCCGCCTTTGCCGTAGCAAAAAGCTGGCAAAGTTAGGCAAGCCCTATGGTAGTACCTATGGTCATTTAAATTGAAATACTGGTACCTTAGCTCAGTTGGTAGAGCAACGGACTGAAAATCCGTGTGTCCCTGGTTCGATTCCTGGAGGTACCACTAACCACTCCAATGGTGGCTACAGAAAACGTCTTGTACAAGCAAGGCGTTTTTTTGTGCGTCCATGTAAGAATTAATTATTGATCCATAACTTCCCCTCGGGCATGGCTGGAAGGATAGCAATACCTGAAATGGTTAAAATTTGGATTATTTGATAATGATATAAAAGTGGAACAAGAAGTAAGTTTGACCTATGATTTTACGACTATATTTTAGCCCCAATGGTTACCCACTTTTAAATCAAAACTGATAAAACAGAAATGATCAGGACAACAAAAATCGCGTTGCTAATCTTTTTAGGATTGATTATCTCCTGTACGGATGATAATGGGGAACCTGACGATATGGACAATGCAGACGGGTTCAATGCCAAACTTTTGAAACAGACCACGGCCCCAGGTTTGGGTCAGAACAATTATTTCTACAATGATAGGGACGAACTCATTCTGATAACCAAAATAAATAGTGAAACCTCGCGCGATTCAACTTACCTGGAGTACAATGACGGTGTATTGTCCAGGGTCCTACAAAGAATATATTACCCGATAAACGGTATTGTGAACATAGAGACGATATTCACAAGATTTAACGCTATCAACGCCAGTGGTTCATATAAGGTGTTTGAGGATGGCGGGGCAATACTTCAGGACCTAACATTCGAGTACACATTTTCGGACAATCTGATCAAGACCTCTACATTTTTTAGATCGGATGGTTCAAAGACATTGGAAAAGATCTATGTCCATAACGAAAATGGCAATCTTACCAATTGGGACCAGTTATGGTATCGTGCTGACGGTAGTGTACAGACGGAAAGGCGATATGTGTTTACCGAATGGGATACAAGCGGGCTGGCAACCAAGAGTTTGTTCTATTGGACCTATAACTTGAATATTTTTCAGAACATTTATTTTTCAAAGAACAATTGCCTAAATCTTATCGATGGTGGTGAGACATTGAATTATTCTTTTGAATATGATTCCAATGGAAATGTTACCAAATACAATTCTATAGAAGCAGGGAGATCTATGACCCTGGAATACCACGAATGAGCAATGCCTGGAAGTGGTGATTTGTCCTTTTTATTCATTTTTCTTAATTGCCAAGTATATACCCCTTAAAAGTATCATTGCTATTACAAAAAGGATAATTCCCCATATAAGTACGAGATTGTAAAACTCATCGTCCCTATATAGTTCTTCGATATTTTCGTCGATTTCTAGTTTGAAGGATAAAATCGACATCATTAGCTTTTCCATAGCCTGTTTAAATTATTGAAAATGGGACATGGATGACTAAAACAAGGACGAAAAGAGCATTTATTTGTTGAACCGCCTAGAGAAACCCTCTTGCATACCAGATAGCCCCAAGAAATGGAGAGAAATCTAATTTCCTATGAACAATGCTTCATTGATTTTAGTGGAATCGTTCAAAAAGGTGCGCTTTGCAGTTTCAATACATTTAGCAAAATACACTTGGGATCCAAAGCACGTACTCAATGATATTTAAAGCTTTGAAATGTTTTAAACAATGTTGAAAATAACTTTTGAAATTGGGTTCCCCATTTTGTCTATTCCTTCTAAATATTGGCTAAAACTTCAAAAGAACCCTAAAATTGTGTAATTGACCGAAAGGGCGTTTTTATCGGTTCCCTAGATTAATTTCCAAATTTCCCGACCAAAGGTCTTGCTTTTGCCATTGAACAAATTTTATGATGCATTTCATCGATAAAGTCCATGAAATCGTAACGTATGAAACAACTTTGTAGCGAATCACAAATCTTTAACTATGAAAACATTTTTACTATTACGGGAGATTTATCTCGAAGCATTTAAAAGTTTTGGAAATTACTTGGTAAGAAACTATTTCAAGGCATTTGCCTGGTTCAGTTTTATGTTATTGGTAGTGGTCCTTTATGCATTTGTCTTTAGGGTCTATACAGGTTTTGCCTTTGATTAGACCATATATAAATCGATTTTGGGGAAAATCAATTTTAATAACCAACAAGAGTTCAAAAGAACGATAAGGAAGCAACCAATCGTAGTTTTTGTATTGCTCTGCTTTACCGTATCCATTGCCATATTGCTCTTTTATACTTTTTAAAAAAATCCTTGCCTTTCGGCAAGGATTTTTTTCTTATATCTTTTGGGCCTTTGCCCATATCCCTCTATCATAATGGATACCCATTCCATTACCTTTAAGCAAGGGAAGTACACCCTTATCTGGAATGATTTTAGGGCCAAACCATGACTTCTGTTTTTCAGAGCCTTTTAAGGGGTATTCTTGAAACCCCGTCAATACCGGTGCAACAGTTGCCAATTGGGAAAATGGGGCGAAAAGCGGATCAGCTTTAGGGGAATGGGGTGCAAAACCTTTTTTAAGCGTGTTTGCCATATGCGCAATCTTCAGGGCTCTTACGATTCCCCCATTGTAATACACATCCGGCTGTAGGATGTCATAAACGTTATCTTCACATATGGCCTTAAATTGATGATAACTGGAATCCTGTTCCCCTCCGGCCAATTTCATTGTGGTCAATTCTTTTTTTACCGCAGCATTGGATTTGTAATCCTGCCAATAACAAGGTTCTTCCAAAATCTCTACACCGTAATCCTCCAAAAACCGAATGATCTCTTTTGCCTCGTCTACCGAATACGACCCATTGGCATCCGCATAGATTATAAAATCATCGCCCATGGTTCTACGCACCATAGGGATGAATTTTTGGGTACGCTCCTTATCCCTTGGCGTATTTTTAAGCCGTCCCCCAACTTTCAATTTAACGGCACTGGCCCCGGTAAGTTCCTGATATTTGACTATATTCCGTGTCTCTTCCTCAGCAGAATTACTGCGGGTAAGGCTGGAGAGGTAAATGGGGACTTGCGTCCGCATGGGATGGCCAAGAAAGTGACTTACAGAAACTTTACCTAGGTTTCCCAATAAATCCCAGATAGCTATTTCCAAACTGCCCACACAGTTCCAAAAAGGCATTCCTGTATATTTATAATTACTTTTTACGCGAAGAATTTCATTTACCAAATAAGCCACCTCCCTTGCATCCTTCCCAACAAAGAAAGGTACTACCATATTCTTTAAAAGTGATACCAAATTTTGCATACGGGCATTGCAGATCGTAACCCCCGTTAAACCAGACGTATCGGAAACCTTTAAAACCAAAAGTGACTCAAAACTATAAAGCTGAACCTCCTCTATCGTTACCGGTGATGTTATGGCGTGTTTTACAGATTCTGTAATTTTCTCCTCCAAAGAATTCCCTTCAGCCAAACTTTCAAGGGAGTGGCCATACCATGGTATCCCGCCAACAATGGAAGCGGCGGCAGAGGATTTAAGAAACTTACGTCTAGAGATCATAAAGTTATTCGACAACAGCTATAGAAAATCGAGCACTTAAAACTAGACAATCTTTGAAAAATGGGTGATTCCAATTCAAAAAATTATGGATTTGGGTTCCTAGTAAAACGACTTAATTCTATATTGCAAGGAATAAAAATAAGATGCCTTGTTCAATATAGATAGTGACACCCCCATTCCACAGCTCCAAAATTATCTTCTAGAAAAAGAATGGATAACGCAGGAAGAACATATCCAATCCACTGAAAAACCCGGCGAGGGTAATATGAACGTTGTGCTACGCATCCGTACAAATACACGTTCCTTCATCCTAAAACAATCGCGCCCCTATGTTCAAAAATACCAACAAATAGCGGCCCCCTTAGAACGTATTGAAGTGGAAAGAGACTTTTATGAAACGGTAAAAAGCAGCGCGCTCAATGCCCATATTCCAAAGATTTTAGGATATGATGCGGAAACTTTTGTGATGATCCTGGAGGACTTGGGACATTGTGAGGATATGACCCTAATGTACGCTAAGAAATCCTTTTCCAAGAAAGCGTTGGAAAAACTGGTCTTTATACTAGGTTTGATCCATAAGAAAAGAGTGCCGCCCGATTTCCCAAAAAACTGGGAAATGCGATACTTAAACCATCAACATATTTTTGTACTACCCTTTCTTGAGAACAATGGATTTCAGTTGGATGATGTGCAACCCGGACTGCAGGAGCTTTCCATGTCCTATAAGAAGGATTCCGGGTTAAAAACCTTGGTAGACGGTATTGGCAAACTATATCTTTCCGAAGGGCATACCTTGATCCATGGCGATTACTATCCTGGTAGTTGGATGACCGAAGGTAATAATCTCTATGTAATAGATCCCGAATTCGGGTTTGTAGGATTTGCCGAGTTTGATCTGGGGGTCATGGTCGCCCACCTTATCCTGGCAACCCATAAACCGGGCTATTTGGATACTATATTGGAGAAGTATGAAGGCAAGGCTGAGAGAAGATTGGTATCCCAGGTAGCGGGAATAGAGATAATGCGCCGACTTATTGGATTGGCCCAGTTGCCTTTAGTTCGAAGTATCGAGGAAAAAGAGTATCTTTTACAAATGGCCCATAAAATGATCTTGGTTTGAGAAACGCAGCCTTCGGTCTGATATTAGTTTGTTCGGCTCTCTGTTCTTGCGGAGATCAAGTTTCGCACGTGGATATCCCTGCTCCAAAAAAAGCAACCTACACTTCGGATACCTTGCAACTCTCCAAAGAGGCGTATTATGATAAAGTGCTTGGAGCCTTGGTGGGTTCAGCCATAGGTGATGCCATGGGAGCATCCACTGAAATGTGGTATAGAAAGGCCATCCAATTAAAATATGGATATATTACCGGTCTTACCCCTGCGGTTCGGGTACAATCCCCGGAAGGCACTTGGGAACACAACCTTATGGCCGGGGCTACCACGGACGATACGCGTTGGAAGTATTTTATGGTCAAATATTTTACGGAACACGGTACAGATCTCTCGCCTAAAAACTTTGCCCGCTTCATTACGGATTATTATGAATCCATTACCCATACCTTGGCGGATACGGACGTTCTTTCCCAAACGGACTCCTTGGATGATCGTATTGAAAAAATAGACTGGATCAAGGAATGGGCCCGGGTGGCCATTGCCTATCAAAAAAAACCTGAGGACTATCAAAAAGCCCAAAATCGTTTTTATGGTGGGGAACTATCCTGTGCAGGCCAACTCTACACCCCTATGTTCGGGTTGCTGGCCAAAACCCCGGAAGAAGCCTACACGGTTGCCTATGACCATTCACTTTTTGATTTAGGCTACGCTAAAGACATTTCCGCTTTGGTGTCTGTCCTTACCCACATGGCGCTACGGACCAAAAACATGGATTCCATATTGAATGCTGCAACTTTTGTAGACCCCTATGGATATCAGGATAGTCGGCTAGTAGGGCGTATTTCCTATGGCATTGCAGACGCTTCCATTAAAAATGTATTGGCCATCCTGGAAAAACCATTGGTGGATTCCCTGATTGCCAAGGACTCCATTATTTTCAAGATTCCGGAAGGGTTTCCAGAAACCCAAAAGAAATGGGTACGCCAAGAAATGGTCTACCAGTTTTTGGAAAAGGATGAGCGCGCCATTCCCTTTCATTCCGGGGAAATCTGGCAAATTTTGATTACTGGATTGCAATTCGGAGAAGGGGATTTTGAAAGGACCCTGCAATTTATTGTCAATTATGGAAGGGATAATGATACCGTAGCCGCAGTGGCCGGGATGATCATGGGAGCCAGGGATGGATATACCCATTTGCCCGAAGACTTAAAAGAAGAAGTGCTGCGCGTAAATAGGGAAAATCTCGGTATTGATTTGGAGCTATTGGCCCAGGAAATGGTCGGCGAATAAACAATTCTAACCAAAAATATAGATGAAACGAAAAGATTTTATTCAAACCACGGCATCCTTTGCAGCGGGTACGGTCTTAATGCCAATGGCCTCGTGCAAACCAGAAAAAAAAGAAACTATTGCCAAGATAGTGCAACGTAAGAATTGGGCGGGCAATTACACCTATACCGCACAAAATCTCTTTGAGCCAAAAACAGTTTCCGAGGTTCAGGCATTGGTCAAAAAGCTGGATACACAAAAGGCATTGGGTTCCTGCCACTGCTTTAACAATATTGCTGACAATCCTTTGAACCAAATCTCTACGAAACACCTTACGGGAATAATTGCGCTGGACGAAAATAAAATGACCGTAACCGTAGGTGCAGGTACAAAATATGGTGATATCGCCCCCGAATTGCATGAGAAAGGCTATGCATTACACAACCTGGCCTCCCTCCCCCATATTTCAGTAGCCGGTGCCTGTGCAACGGCCACCCATGGCTCCGGAGTAAAAAATGGAAATTTGGCGACAAGTGTCTCCGCCCTGGAAGTTGTCAACGGAAAAGGTGAGATTCTAAACCTGAGCAGAGAAAATGATGGGGAAATTTTTAATGGCGCCGTGGTACATCTTGGGGCTTTGGGTATTTTAACCAAGATAACGTTGGATATTCAAAAAACGTTTCAGGTACGTCAGGATGTTTTTCAAGAATTGCCCTTACAGTCCCTAAAAGATAATTTTGATGCCATTCTATCCAGCGGGTACAGTGTTAGCCTGTTTACGGATTGGCAAAATGACCTGATCAGCCAAGTTTGGGTCAAAAGAAGAACCGATGAGGAGCTTATTGATCTTGGCGATGATTTTTACGGAGCGAAGGCCGCAACAAGAGACCTTCATCCCATAACCGAACTTTCCGCCGAAAATTGCACCGCCCAAATGGGTGTCCCAGGACCTTGGTATGATCGCCTGCCCCATTTTAAGATGGGCTTTACCCCCAGTAGTGGTGAAGAGCTGCAATCCGAATTTTTTGTTCCCTATGAAAATGCTTTGGAGGCCATATTGACCTTGGAAAAAAAACGGAATGAGATTTATCCCCAATTAATGATTACCGAAATACGGACTATTGCCGCAGATGACCTCTGGATGAGTCCATGTTACCAACAAGATTGTGTTGCCATTCATTTCACTTGGAAACAAAACCCGGAAGAAGTCGGTAAATTGATTACCATGATAGAGGAAGAACTTCAACCCTTTAACGCCCGCCCGCATTGGGGCAAATTGTTTACGGTATCATCCGAAGAGTTGAAGTCGCAGTATCAAAAATTACCCGATTTCGTAAAACTTGCCGAGCAATACGACCCTGAACACAAATTTCGAAATGCTTTTTTAGATCGAAATATATACGGGGGTTAATCCCCGAAACCCCAGGCCATAGCTTAGATGGGCTACAACGATCAAATTAGTTTAAGGGTTCGCATTCCCGATAGGCCTCTACATGAAACCTTACAATATACCGGTTAAAGAAACTATTTTCATTAGGGCTGTTCCTGCTACTTGTAAAAATCAAGAACTTTCCATCCTCGGTTACGAAAGGGCTTCCATCGTATCCCTCCGAGTTGATTCCTCGGCCCAACGATTTGGGATCGCTCCATGTATTTCCCCCTTGATTAAAGGTGATGTACAAGTCGGAAAATCCCATACTATCCTCACGATCGAAGCCCACAAAAATAAGGTACTCCTTATTGGGCGCCACAAAGGCATCCCCCTCAAATTTGTCAACTGAATTTACATTGTCCGGAAGTGCCACTGGTGTATTATATTGCCCATCATCATAGGTCGCGAAATAGATGTTCGAGTTTCGGGTTCCATCAGAGGGCATCAAGGAATAGAAAAGTGTGCCATCCTTGGTCCTCCATGGATACCCTACCCCTGTATCATTGGGAAATACGATTTCCGGATTGCTCCATCCATTCGAAAGTTTATGGGACTGCCATAATTGAAAATGGGTTGTTACACTATCCTTGTCAACACGGTGTGGTAGGTTGGACATAAAAATCAAATGGTCTCCTTGGGCATTCACATAGGGATCAGAATAATTATAAAGGGTATCGAAAGGTATAGGCTCCGGTTTTGAAAAGCGCTTGTCCTTGAACTCTTGATAGACCAATTGTGCACGATGTGGAAGCTGCTGGCAGTAAAATATCTTCCGGTGATCCCGGGTAAAGGCATTGTTCCATTGCATACCATCCACGGAGATATCACCAGGAAACAATTTTACCGGAGCATCCGCATTTTTATATTTGGCCAAAGGGTCTATTTTATCCGTTTCCTGTCCATAGGAATACATAAAAAAAATGAGTGTTAGAGGAAAAATAATGTGCCGGAGGTTTCTATTTACATCTTTCATGACCACAAAATACACATCACTTTCCCTAACCTATTATAACAATTTGTTAAATTTTTAAAAAAAGGATAACGGCCATAACCATTTCCTAAACTGGGCATAAATGCATTTGGGTTAAGAGATCATGGGTGCCAAAATTTTAAAACGACTTCACAAAGCCTTGGTTTTAAGAGACTTTTCCAAAACTAGAACTTAGCACACTTTTAATGTATTTTTATAATTCAAATCGTATTCCCACAAATATTGGTAAAAACAATCATTTTTAGGAAGGCCCTGGTGTAACAAGAATGTAGTAGATTAAGTGATGCGATATATATTATCAGTATGATTGAAATGAATGCATAAGGATGAAATACCATAGCGAAAAGAAAGAGTGGATTACAATTAAGTGTATATTCCTTTTACTGGGATGCATTTTCCTAGTTTCTTGTACTTCTTCCCCTTCCGAGCAAATTCGTAAAAAAGGAAATAGACCCATTGACCCATGGGCGTTACGATCGGTTCTTGATTTGAAGCCAAGAATACTGACCCTGGCATTGGATTCCGAATGCTATTTAGCCTACGATCTGAATGCATGTGGCCTGTACCGTGCCTGGAAAGGTGGGGTCAACTGGGATGGAACGGTCTATACGGAAACAAAGGTAGCGCAGCCTACGAGTTGGGGAAAGGATTACTTTCTAAACCCATCGCTGCAAGAATCCTGGTTATTGGAGCAAAACGGTAGAAAACAGGAAGTCACAACACGATTTCAAGGCTATCGATTTGAAAGCGGACAGATATACCTAAAATACAGACTGACCACGGAAAAGGATACCATTTTTTTAGAGGAGCGACCAGAGTTTATAAGGGATGACCAAGGCAATCCTGGACTGGAAAGGGTATTTACAACGCAAGGCATGGATGGAAACCTATCCATTACTTTGCTTACAAAACCCAAGGCGATCAAGTTGAAAAATAATACCACCACTATTTCTCGAACCTTTTTCAAAAAAATTCCCGATCAAGTAAGGCCAATGGGCCCAAAAAATTCGGAAAATCTAGGGAAATATTGGATGGAACGTTCGGATTGCTTTACGTGTCATGAATGGTCAGAAAATACTGTGGGTCCCGGTTTTCAGCAAATTGCCGAAAAATATAGCGATGATGAAATGGCGGTGGACCTATTAGTAAAGAAAATCAAGGATGGGGGATCAGGAGTCTGGGGCGATGCTGCCATGAATCCACACCCGAATCTTGAGGATTCTAGTTTGAGTGCAATGGTGAACTACATCCTTTCCCTCGATTACAAGGATAGTACAAAAGAGACTTCAAATCAGGAAAAAAAGACTATTGTAAACAAATCTCCTTCAACTGAAACGAAGGCTTTGAGACCGGGTTTTGGGTCGCCTTTAAACCGAGTCCACCCCAGTTATGATCTTCAAACTATCAGTGTGAAGGGAATAGAGTTTAAGGTAGGCGGTCTGGCCTTCTTACCGGACGGAAAATTGTTGGTATCCTCATGGACGCCTCAGGGAGAAGTTTACCTTCTTGAAGGAGTAGAGACGGGCGACAACGACAAAATAAAAATCAAAACCATGGCAAAGGGACTTGCCGAACCATTGGGACTTGCTGTCGTGGAAAATGAAATATTTGTTTTGCAAAAACAAGAGCTCACACAGCTCATTGACCATGATGGAGATGGGATAACGGATGAGTATAAATCCATATGCAATAGCTTCGATGTATCCATGGATTTTCACGAATTCGCTTTTGGGCTTGTATATAAAGATGGTTATTTCTATGCCAATCTTTCTATGCCTATGCGGCTAATGGCCAATGAAAAACCGCTTCCAGATCGCGGAAAGACCCTTAAAATAGCAAGGGACGGAAGCTATGAGGAGGTAATTCATGGGCTTCGTACGCCCAATGGAATAGGCATAGGCAAGGATGAAGAACTGTTTGTTACGGATAATCAGGGACAATGGCTCCCCGGAAATAAATTTATACATGTAAGATCCGGTGATTTCCATGGAATGCGGTGGGGGCTTCCAGACTCGTTACAAAGTTTAAAAATGGTACCTCCCGCCGTATGGTTGCCTCAAAATGAGATTGCCAATTCTCCATCGGAGCCCTCCTTATTATATGACGGACCCTATAAAAACCAAATGATTTTTGGCGATGTAACCCATGGTGGTATCAAAAGAGTTTTTCTTGAGACCGTTAATGGTTCATACCAAGGTGCCGTATTTAGGTTTGCCCAAGGACTAAATGTAGGAATTAACCGGATAAGGAGGGGGCCAGACGGAGCATTGTATGCGGGTGGCGTAGGAATGGGCGGAGGCTGGGGATGGAATGAAACCAGACAAGGTCTCCAAAGATTGAAGTATAACAAGAAGGTTACTTTCGAAATATTGGCGATTAGGTCCAAACCCAATGGATTTGAAATTGAGTTTACGGAACCATTGGCCATTGGACAAGGAGATGCTTCCTCCGACTATTTGGTGGAACAATGGTGGTACAAACCTACAGAGGCCTATGGAGGACCTAAAATGGATCTAGAGGTACTGAAGGCTTCCGAAGTAAAAATAGGTGCCAACAGAAAAAAAGTGCATTTAACGCTTCCAGGACTAAAAAAAGAACATGTAGTTAAATTTAACTTGAACCCGGAACTTCGGAGTATAAATGGCCAGAACCTTTGGTCATCAGAAGCCTGGTATACCTTAAACAACATCCCAAAAAATTAGACCCTGAACTAAAGGGCCTAAAGGAAGTTCAAATTTACTGATAGTACAAGGAAATACACATCCAGATATAGAATCAAATTAGTTTTGGGAAGCTTTGAAAGAATGTCTTGCCGCTTAAAACCGGGTATAAATTTTAAAGGTTGAATTTCGAGGCATCGCTCGCCCCATAAAATATTGGCTTTAAGGGATAAGGAAGAATTGTGCCCGACGGTATAATAGAACCTTTCAGTTACAAAGGTTTAAATTACCCTTTATTCCGAACAACGGATTGATTTTTTGTAGGTGATTTCATCCTCTTAACCAACTTCCGCCGTAATTGCGGTTGGACATCTTTGTCGTACGCAGTTAGAGTTTTTAAATTAGTTGGATATTGATTTTATAAAGTAAGGAGAATCATCCCACCTTATTTTTTTATGTTCAGTTCTTTGCTTTAATTCTTCTGGGAGACAATCATAAACTACTTTACTTATTTTTTTAATCAATAGCTTTTTTGAAAATGTATCGGACGTTACCAAACTTATTTCCCGAACCGGAATAGGAGATTCAAAAGGAAGAGAAGCGGCATTGTTGTGGTTTTTCTCCCCACTTGTCGATAGCCAAGGTAAAATCGCAAATCCGAAGTCTGCTTTTACCATACTTTTTAAGGATTCGATAGAATTGATTTGATAAGAGAACTTAGGTGTAGATTTTGATGACTCTAATTCACAAATATTCAATAGCTGAGAATTATAGCAAAATTCGCTTTCTAGAAGAATTAAATTATTCGCATCATCGCTATCCAGTTTATAATATTCACTTTTGGCCTGTGAGTGTTTTTTATTGAGATAAGCTATAAAGGGTTCTTCGAAGATTGGAAACTCCCTGAGAAATTTTTCTCCCGTTGGGGTTGCCATAATAGCAAGATCCAGTTCACCATTATCAACGTTTTTCACCAAGTCGACGGTAGTTGCTTCCTTTATGATGTAGTGAATGTCCGGAGTAGCTTTTTGTAGTTCACTTAAACATAGCGGTATTAAGTATGGAGATAGGGTAGAAACGATCCCAATTTTAATTGTTCCCTTTAGTTCATTTTTTTTTGAAATTACAAAATCCCTGATCTCGTTGGTTTCCTTTATTACCCTCTTTGCTTTTTCTACTATTTCTTCCCCCAGTTCTGTTGGCTTTAATGGAACTTTGGAACGGTCGAAAATTTTAATTCCAATTTCTTCTTCTAGTTTTTTTAATTGAATAGTTAAGCCAGGCTGACTTACCAAACACTTTTCTGCCGCTTTTGCGAAATGCCTTTCCTCATTCAATGCAATCACGTATTTAAGTTGTTGAATTGTCATGATTATAAATAAAATTAATTGTTTCACAAAATTATTTATTTGATTTATTATGTACAAATTTTCACTTTTGAACCATCAAACGAAGTACAATTCAAAAACAAGAAATCATGAAAACAATTTTTAAACTTTTAATTCTAATTATTATGGGTACAAATGTAAATGCACAAGTGAAGGATTATGCATCAGATCCAAATCTGGATCACGGAACAAAGGAATTTTTGAAAGCTTTGAACACTTCAGGTGGGCCAGCTTTGGAAAGTTTATCAAAGGAAGACGCTCGTCAAGTATTGATCGGAGCACAGGCCTCAGTAGAGGTTGATTTATCAGGAATTGAAGAATCGGAAAAAATAATTAACACTGATGGCTATGAAATCAAACTTAACATTGTAAGACCAGAAAGTGTAAAAGAAGAGCTGCCTGTTTTTATGTTCATACACGGAGGTGGATGGATTTTAGGCGACTACCCAACACACCAGCGCTTGGTTAGAGATTTAGTGGTACGTTCTGGAGCTGTAGCGGTGTTTGTTAACTATACACCATCACCAGAGGCTCAATATCCAGTAGCTATTAATGAAATCTATGCAGCTACTAAATGGGTTTATCAAAATGGTTCTGAGATCAATGTTGATGGAAACAGACTAGCGATCGTTGGAAACAGCGTTGGTGGAAATATGAGTGCTGTTACAGCGCTTAGAGCTAAAGATGATTCTTCTTTGGATATCAAAGCACAAATTCTGCTTTGGCCTGTAACAGACGCTACTTTTTCACAAGAATCTTACAAAGATTATGCAAAAGATAGATTTCTCACTACAAATATTATGAAATGGATGTGGGATCAGTATACTACTGATGCTAAAGAACGTGCTTCAGTTTATGCATCACCCTTGCAAGCAAGAATTGATCAGCTTAAAGGTGTAGCTGCAGCTGTAATAGTGGTAGCCGAAAATGATATATTAAGAGATGAAGCAGAGGCATATGGCAGAAAGCTCGACCAAGCTGGTGTCGAAGTTAGCACGGTTCGCTTTAATGGTACCATTCATGATTTTGGTTTGCTCAATGTTCTCGCGGATCTACCTTCTACGAAGAGCATGTTGGACTTTGCAGGGAATCAAATCAAAAAATATTTAAATCAGTAATAAAAATCTATTTAAATTTTAACTATTTCTTCAAATATGAACTCAGCATTAAGAAATCATGCTGAGTTCAGTTTGTGAAAAAATCTTCTTTAAACCGTTGACGGTGTTACCATGATTATATTTCTTATAAAATTTTGGCCTCCTAGAGTATCCGACGTTTTGACAGAAAAGGTTTTTAATTGTTTACAACAATTCTATATAATAACTAGTAATATATTGCCATTATATCTGCTATCATGGTTATTCAGACTTTAGGAAGAGAAGAATTGCTACCAAACCCCTTTCACCCTGTTTATTTCAAAATTCCGAAATTCCAAAACCTCCTCCGAAGTATTTTCAATATCCAATGAGGTATAAAACTCGCTTGGAAAAACTTGTGCGGTCATCACATGTTGTCCTTTAATGATAAATACCTCAATGGAGGAATGATCCAGTAGGATACGAACCTCAAATGCTTCCTGCGGCAAATGGGCAATGGGCATTTCTTGTACCGTATCCCCAAAATTTTCCTGGAAATCGGTCTTCCCCGATTGGGTACGATCCAACAGAAAAACACCTTTTTCTGAATCCATAGTCAGTACCAATTGTTCGTTTCCATCATTTTTAAAGGCGAGCTTAAAATCCTTGGCAGTAGTCGTAAATTGTACTTCCGCCTGGTTAAAATGGTCAAAGGCAATATTATCTTTTTCTGCAGTTTCTAGTCTTATGGGTTTCCGTATCCCCGCTTCCCCGAGGTTCTCCAGACTATTGGTGGGATAATTAATCAAGCTATACGAATCCCCGATTTTTTGTAGGGATAACTTTCTGGGAACCGTCATGGCACTACGCCATTTTTTCGTGGGCGTATCACGTGCATAGGCCCAATTGCTCATCCAACCGATAAAGATGCGCTCATCGTAAGGCACATTATTATAGGTAATCCCGGCATAGTTATCCGTGCCCCAATCGATCCAGCGACTCTCTTTTTGATCGGAAGTGAAAGCCTTCCCATCAAAATCGCCTATAAAATACTGAGTACCACTACCGCCATTTGGAGCACCAGGATTAATACTAATAAGCAAAACCCATTTCTTCTCATCGGTACCATCCACCTGTAACTGGAATAAATCCGGGCATTCCCAAACTCCCCCATGGGCTCCTTGATCTTTTCCGAATTCACCGGTAAGTTCCCAATCTTTCAAGTTTTTGGATGTATAGAATTTGGCATGGTCTCCGGCCACCAAGGTCATAACCCAACTTTGTAAAGGTTCATACCACATTACCTTGGGGTCGCGAAAGTCTCGGATACCCTCGTTTTCCAATATGGGATTTCCTTTGAACTTTGTCCAATTATCCCCATTATCAAGACTATATGCAATGCCTTGGGTCTGAAAATCATCACGCTCCGCTTTTTCGCCCTTCATATCATGGTAAGTGAAAATAGCCACCAAAGCTGGGTTATTTTCTGAACCAAAACCTGAAGTATTATTCTCGTCCACCACGGCACTCCCAGAAAAAATATAACCAAGTTCATCTGGATACAAGGCTATTGGCTTATGTTTCCAATGTACCAGATCTGTACTAACGGCATGCCCCCAATGCATGGGGCCCCAAACAATATCATCCGGATAATATTGATAAAAAAGATGATAAACACCTTGGTGATAGACCAACCCATTGGGGTCGTTCATCCACATTTCCTTTGGTGAAAAGTGAAATTGAGGTCGGTACGGCTCCGTGTAGTAATCTTTCTTGGCAGTATCTAAAATAGCTTTTTGTTCCTCCACTTTATTTTTACAAGCTTGCAAAGCTATTAAAATAAAGAATAGACCTAATTTTACTTGTTTCATTTTGTTTTAAGATTAGCTGAACAACTTATTGGAGCACCTCTAAAATAGTATCTTTGTCGTATAATTTTTAAGCAGCATGAGATTTCTTTTGGGTGTATTCTTCTTTGTGGCTTTTTCCCAACACACCTTGGGTCAAAGTAAGCTGGACCGTACGCTCAAAAAGTTCAACACGGAAAGTGTACCCTATATATCTTTGAAAGAAGCAGCCCAAAAGGACAATGTCCTATATCTGGATACCCGGAAAAAACAGGAATACAATGTGAGCCGTTTGAAAAATGCCATTTGGGTAGGGTATGAGATGTTCGATGCCCTGGATGTACAGGCAAAAATTCCGGACAAGAATGCTGAAATCGTGGTGTACTGTTCCATTGGCGTACGATCGGAGGATATTGGTGAAAAATTGGTGAAATTGGGGTACCCCAATGTTAAAAACTTGTATGGCGGGATTTTTGAATGGAAAAATAAAGGATATCCCGTTTATGACGACCAAGGAAAAGAAACGGAAAAAGTACATGCCTTTGACGAGCATTGGGGCAAATTATTGAAGGCCGGGGAAAAAGTTTATGATTAATGGTTGATATCTAAAAATTATAGACTTTCATCATATTTATGGACATTGAGTATTTCATTTTCCAGAAAAACAAGAATAGTATTAAAGACTACCCATTACAATTTGACAAATTCCAGAAATCTACTTCTCATCTTTACGCGCAACCCGGTACTGGGAAAATGTAAGACACGATTGGCGGCCACTATTGGTGACCCTGCTGCCTTGGAGGTCTATAAATTTCTCCTGGGGCATACGGCAAACATCACCCATGGGCTAAACGTCCATAAAAAAGTATACTACTCCGAATCGATTTGGAAGAATGATGTTTGGGACGAAAAAGTATACGAGAAAAAGGTGCAACAGGGCAATAACCTAGGGGAACGTATGGCCCAAGCATTTTCTAAGGGATTCAACCAAGGTTTCGAGAAAATCATCATTATAGGGAGCGATATGCTCGATCTATCCCCATCCGACCTGGAGAATGCCTTTTCGGCCTTGGACGAAAACAATTTTGTCATTGGCCCTGCGGAAGATGGTGGTTACTATCTACTAGGGATGAAAATTTTTAAGCCTCAACTGTTCCAAAATAAGGATTGGGGAAAGGATACCGTACTCGCGGATAGTATGGCGGATTTACAAACAGAAAAGATTAGCGTATTGACCACCAAAAACGATATCGATGTTTATGAGGATATCAAGGACATTGATGCATTTCAACCTTTTTTAAAGCAACCATGAGAATTACCAAAAAACAACTGGAAGAGTCCACGGAATACCTAAAGAGCAAAGGCTTTGATTCGCCTGAAATCGGAATTGTACTGGGTACGGGGCTGGGAAAATTGGTGGATGCCATAACAAATCCCATAGTGGCTCATTATAATAATATTCCGTTTTTCCCCTTGGCCACCGTTGAGTTTCATTCCGGTAAACTCATTTATGGAAGAATAGAAGGCAAAAAAGTGGTGGTCATGCAAGGACGTTTTCATTTGTATGAAGGTTATGACTTTTTGGATGTTACCTACCCCATTCGGGTCATGCACCAATTGGGTATACAAAGGCTGTTTATTTCCAATGCTGCAGGAGCAATAAATCTCGACTTTAAAAAAGGGGATATGATGTTGCTGGAAGATCACATCAACCTCCAGGGAGGTTCTCCTTTGGCCTTCAAAAATGTATCTGAATTTGGAGATCGATTTGTAGATATGAGCGAACCCTATGATGTAGAGATGCGACAAAAGTTGATAAACATAGCAGAAAGGGAAGGGATTTCGTTGCAAAAAGGGGTCTACGTATCTGTTGTCGGGCCACAGTTGGAAACCAAGGCGGAATACCGGATGCTGCGTATTATGGGAGCAGATGCCGTCGGAATGAGTACAATCCCCGAAGTAATTGTTGCCAATCATTTACGACTACCTATTGTAGCCGTATCAGTCCTCACCGATGAATGCGACCCGGACAACCTACAACCCGTTAATATACAGGAGATTATAGAAGTTGCCGGAGAAACAGAGCCGAAAATGGTAAAGCTGTTTTCAGAGTTGATCAAAGAAATTTGAAATGGGAAATCGGGGAGAGATACATGGGATACGGATAACCCTAAAACCATGGTAATCTAGATATAAATGAAAAAGAAGTTCCCCAAAATTAGTATCATAGTTCCCATTCTTAACGAGGCTGATTATATTGGGAAACTTCTGTCCTGCTTACAAAACAAAATCTCACCGGAACACGTGGAAGAGATTTTGGTTATTGATGGTGGGAGTAAGGACGGTTCCCTTAAAATAGCTGAAGAATATGGCGCAACTCTAGTACACTCCGCAAAGGGGCGTGCAAAACAAATGAACTTGGGTGCTCAAATGGCCAAGGCAGAAATCCTTTATTTTCTTCATGCCGATACCCTACCTCCAAAAAATTTTGTGCCCCATATTTTGGAGGCGGTCAAAGGAGGGTTCCAAGCGGGTTGTTTTCAAATGCGATTTGACAGTAGCAGCAGGTTCCTAAAGTTCTTTGCTTGGTTTACGAGAATCAACCACCAAATATGTAGAGGCGGGGATCAGTCGCTCTTTGTCACCAAAAAACTCTTTCAAAATTCGGAGGGTTTTAATGAAGATTACAAAATCTACGAGGACAATGAGTTCATAGGGCGCCTGTACAAAAAAACCAAATTTAAGGTACTCCCGCTACAGGTAAAAACTTCGGCACGAAGGTATGAAAAGGTGGGGGCCATTCGCTTGCAGTACCACTTTGGAGTAATACATCTTAAAAACTATTTGGGAGCAGGACCAGATCAACTCTATGACTATTACAAAAGAAAAATACCCATATAGATGAGTACCTTTCTATTTTGGGTCATTCGGGTCATACCGCTTCAAAACATCCAAAAATTCAAAAAATCGAGCAATTGACCGAAAATGACTACTTTTAAACAAAACTGCAATTTTTTGGCACATCTCCTTCTTATTTTGCTTTTATGAAAGTGGTACCACAAGCTTTTTATCAGAACTCCAAGATTGAAAAAATACTTTTGAAAGGACTTTCTTGTATTCTGGAAAAGAAAGTGGTGCACATGGATCCACAAAATCAACGGTATCTGGCGTCCCACGCCATTACTCTAGTCCGAAACGGCAAATTACAGATAGAAACTTATGAAGGAAGTGTACAGGTCGTCCAAAAAAATGAACTCATCTTCTTGCCCAAAGGAATGTATATGATTTCTGATATCATTCCTAAAAATGATGTCTTTAATGCGCTGGTTTTTTTCTTCGATGATGATATATGTGATGCTTTTCTATCCAGCTTTAGGCAGCTACCCTCAGAAAAGGTTTGTGGACTACTGCGTATCGACTTTAATGAAGACCTCCGACTGTTCACGGACACCCTGACCGATCTTTATAGAGGTAGGAACCAAAACCAGTTTACACGACTCAAGCTCATCGAGTTCCTTCATTTAATAGCGCTTTCCAAACAAGGAAAAGATTTCGTAAATCGACTGCAATCCCTTAAAACAAAGGAACGAAAAAACATTCGCTCCTTTATGGAAGAGCATTTTGACAAGCCTTTAGATATAGAGGATTATGCATATTTAACTGGAAGAAGTGTATCTACTTTCCAACGGGATTTTAAGCGCAGGTACCATATCTCCCCAAAAAAGTGGTTGATACAAAAACGCTTAGATAAAGCGGCCTTACTTTTGCGAACCACCTCAAATTCGGTAAATGGAATTACTTCGGGCGTAGGTTATGAGAACACCTCGCATTTCATAAAGGCATTCCACAAGAACTTTGGAATTTCGCCCAAACAATATCAGATTCAACATCGCAAAAATGCTTTGATTTAATACTTTTATCAATATTGTCATATACTTTTGACCGAAAACCACCATTTTTAAAATATTTAAGGATTTAACGGTCCGGGTTAAAACTATCTTGCTCCCAAAATCATGAAAAATGGAAAATATTGGATTCATTGGACTGGGTATTATGGGAAGCCGTATGGCTCGTAATCTTCAAAAGGCGGGATATGCACTAACCTTGTTTAATCGTACAAAAAGTAAAGCGAAAGATTTGCTGGCTCAAGGAGCGAAATGGGCCAATTCTCCTGAAGAAGTAGTTCTGGATTGCAACATAATTATTACCATGCTATCAACACCAGAAGCAATACGGGAAGTGGCATTGGGAAAAAATGGATTTTTGGAAGTCGCACACACCAAAAGTATCTGGATAAACTGCAGTACGGTAAATCCTTCATTCGCCAAGAAGATGGCAGGTAAAGCCAAGGAAAAGGGAATTGCTTATATAGATGCCCCGGTCGCCGGCACCAAAGAACCGGCTGAAAAAGGGGAATTGGTTTTCTTGGTAGGTGCAGATATCGATGTCTTGGCAAGGCTTAATCCCTTAATGCGGATTATGGGCAAAAAGACTATCCCTCTTGGCAGCATAGGCCAGGCATCCCATATGAAAATGTTGATTAACCTGTTATTGGCCCAATCCATGCTGGCCTTTGGTGAAGCTATGGCACTGGGAAAAGAAACGGGACTTACCGAGGAGGCGCTTTTTAATGTGCTTTTGAACGTTCCCGTAACGGCGCCATTTTTGAAAGCCGTACGCCCGAAGCTAGAAAATCATGACTATGAACCAAATTTTCCATTACAGTGGATGCAAAAAGATTTGCATTTGGCTTCGCTAACGGCCTACGAACTCAACGTAGCCATGCCTTCGCTCAACACCACTAAGGAAATCTTTGCCCAGGCCAAACAAAATGGATATGGGGAGAAAGATTTTTCGTCCATATACGACTACTTGAAAACTAACAACGCAAATGACAACTTTTAAATTTTTTCCAATGAAAGCAAAAACAGTTCTCACCTATTTTTTAATGATACTATTTGCCCTATCCACCAGAGCTCAGGACGCCAAACAATTAGTATCCGATATGATGGAAACCGTAGGCGGAAAAGCCAATTTTTATAAGTTGAAAAATGTAACCTATGATTATGAATACGTAAATCCTAAGGCTCCCATGACTTTGAAAAGTCATGAAACCTATATATTCCATAAAGAAAAATCGCATGCCGCTTATTCTGTAAATACGGTAACGGCCCCCAATGGCCAAAAGGTTGTTGAAGGTTATGATGGTACCAGCGCCTGGGTTACCATGGACGGAAAACTATCGGACAACGAGCAAGCCAATAACTTTGCCCGTTTTATGCGCAAAACCAATTACTATTGGTTTTCCATGTTCTTTAAACTATTGGACGATGGGGTAAACCATGAGTATTTGGGCTCGAAAACGGTAAACGGAAAGGCCTATGACAAGGTCAAAATCACTTTTGGCAACAACGTGGGCGACGCACAAGACATTTATGTGCTATTCATCAATAAGAAAACCAAGTTGGTAGACCAGTTCCTATTTACGGTGATGAGCTTTCAAATGGCCGAACCGCAGCTAATGGTCATGGAATATGAAACAATCGATGGCATTCAAATTGGCAGTAAAAGAAAGTATATAGAGGCTGATTGGGAAGGCAATATAAAGGGGAAGCGCTGGGTAACTACCAATTGGACAAACATCGCCTTCGATACGGATGTGGATACAACCTTATTTGAGCGACCGTAAGATTACAACAAATACCTGTCCGGTTGTTTGGGGCCGGATAGGTCTTTTTGGTTATTCCCCCTCATAATCCAGCAAAATGCCTTCGGAAATCCATTTGGCCAGCGCTTGCCTGTTATCGGGATCCAAAATTCTGCGCTGGTCCTTTTTATTACGGATATTACCGATTTCGATATAGGCCATGGCTGGGTGTGTTTTCTTTACCATGTACAACGAAGTGCGGTCCCCAAAAGTACCGGAATAGGTGCGATTCGGCTGGAACTTCTTATACTTTGCCTGAAATGTGGTATGGATACTCTCCGCAAGCTTCTTTCCATTTTTGCTCTTCTCGTGGTGATAGAAAAACACATCGATGTTCTGTCCCTTACTACGACTATCCACGTGGGTTACAATCAAACGCTGGTATTTTCCCTTGTTTTTTAAATACAGTTTGTTAACGGCTTCTACGCGTTGTTTCAATCGGGCCACCTGGTTCAACGGAATGGTCTCTTTGGGATAATTCACCTCGTCCCTATCGATTTCCAGAATACGATCATCCCGGATGCCATCATCGGGATCACGTATAATAATGTGTACCGTTGCCCCATGCGCTATTAATTCCCTGGCCAACCTAAGGGTAATATCATAGGCGTACTCATCCTCGGCAATCGACTTCCCCCGATACACGGCCATGGCCCCGGGATCAGGCCCCCCATGGCCGGAAACCAAATAATAGACTGTTCCTTTTAAACGTTCACTTTTGGGAAGTACCAAGGCATATTTCTTACCAAAGATGGAATACTCCTTCCCTTTGATTTCCTTAATTTTTGTAGATTGCTTTTGTATGGAATCCACAACCGATACCGTATCCATAGGTAGTTGAGGAATTTTATAGCTTCTCCCTTCATACAAATGAACACTGTCCCGCAGGTTATCCATGTTTAACGCGATAAAATCGTCATAGGCTTCATAAGGATTCATGCCTTGTTTTCGTAACAGGGAAAGAATCCCGTCCCCTTTTTGGGCCACAATGGTAGGTAGGGAATCTTGGCCATAGACACAAAGAATCCCCCCGCACAAAATGAACAACAAGGGAAGAAGACCATATCGTTTCGTAAGGAAAATCATCACTATTTTACCTTTTCCAAATAAAAAAATCAAAAACAATGCCTAAAAAGGCCGACACTTTACAAAATTAAACAACGTAAAATGCCTTGAAACTGCAAGAAGAAAGATTTGTCAACGATTTATTTAACAACACTACTGTAAATCCTAGTTTGAAAATATAGACTAATTGCATTGAAGATATCCCTTTCAAATTCCTTAACCATTTCATTGCATTCCAAGCTTTGAAACAAGAACACATTCCTGTAATTTATCTCCTGTTTTTCTGACTAAAGGTCTAGAAAAAAACATACTAATCCTAAGAACATAAAAATGAGAATTGCAATTAATGGTATGGGGCGCATAGGTCGTGCCGCCCTAAAGATTATCAACGAAACCCCGGGACTCGAGGTTGTGGCGGTAAATGACATCGTTCCCATAGAAAACACGGCCTATTTATTAAAATACGACACAGTTTATGGAGTTTACGAAAAAGAAGTTTCGCACAAGGGCGATGTACTCGTAGTTGATGGGCAGCAAATCCAGTATACATCCATCAGGACTCCTGAAGAACTTCCCTGGGCAGCGCAAAAGGTAGATTTGGTAATCGAGAGCACAGGGGTCTTTACCCTGGGCGAGGATGCCGAAAGGCACATTAGGGCCGGGGCCAAAACGGTAGTCATATCGGCGCCGACAAAAAGTACTGACACCCCAACGGTGGTCCATGGCGTAAATTCACAGGATGGAAGTACCAATGTATTTTCATGTGCCAGTTGTACCACAAACAATATCAGTCCCGTTGTAGAGGTATTGGGCAGAAGGATAGGCATCAAAAAAGCCATTATGACCACGGTGCACGCCTATACCGCATCACAGGGTATTGTGGATGCCCCATCCAAAAAGAACTTTAGGATGGGAAGGGCTGGTGCCCAAAACTTGATCCCGACAACCACAGGAGCTGCCATAGCCACAACAAAGGCATTACCGGAATATGCCGGAAAGTTTGATGGGGTAGCTATTCGGGTTCCTGTTCCGGTAGGTTCCATTTCGGATATGGTCTTCGTAACGGAAAGACCGGTCACCGCAGAAGAGGTCAATCAAATTCTAGAGGAAGAAGCAAAAACGGAGCGTTATAGGCACGTTTTGGATACAACCACAGATCCCATAGTGTCTTCTGACATCATTAAAAGTCCCTATGCCTCTACCGTAGATTTAAGCATGACCCGTGTTGTGGATGGCGACTTGCTAAAGGTAATGACCTGGTATGACAATGAATGGGGGTTTACCAATCAGATGATCCGTCAAATTTTGGAACTAAAAGATTGATGCAATATGCTAAAAAAGCCGGCCTAGGCCGGCTTTTTGTCACCAACGTAATATAGTGTCGCTTATATTTGTGTTTTACGCCCTTTTTGAACTGTAGACGATTCTCATTCTGGGCAATACACCAAATTGATCGGTATATATGCAACATCATATTCTTATTAATATCTGTGCCATTTTTGGGGTGGCCACAGCTGTAATCATTATTTGTAAATTTCTCAAGGTACGTTATATCATCGGTTATTTGATTACCGGTGTACTTCTAAGCCCCAATACCAGCAAGTATTTCGCCGACATGGAAGAGGTGGAAGTCTATGCCGAAATCGGTATTATTCTACTATTGTTTACCGTGGGTCTCGAATTTTCGTTCACCAACCTAAAACGGATTAAAAATTATGTGCTTATTGGTGGAGCCTCACAGGTGTTTTTTACCATTATCCTTACCTCGATATTGATTTGGGCCTTAATGCGACCTTCTGTGGAGGAGAGTATTTTCTGGGGGTTTTTATATGCTTTGAGCAGTACCGCAATTGTGGTAAAGGTACTTCAGGACAATAACAAGATCAATACCCCACATGGGAAATTTATACTGGCCATTTTACTATTTCAGGATATTATGATAGTTCCCCTGATGTTGTTTACCCCCATTTTGGCAGGGGCTGGTGGAAATGTAGGCGAGGAGTTGTTATGGCTATCCGGCAAGTTGATTCTTATGGGAGGAATATCCTACGTTCTGGCCCAATTTGTCATTCCTTTCTTTTTAAAAACGGTAATGAAAATCCAAAGTCAAGAGGTGTTTTTAATCGCGACGGTGTTTATTGTGACGGGAATTGCTTTGCTTACGGAAGAGCTGGGGCTATCCCTGGCGTTGGGCGCATTTATAGCAGGACTCATCATAGCGGAAACCGACTATAACCGAATGGCCATTTCCTGTTTTTTGCCCTTTAGATATGTATTTATGAGCTTTTTCTTTATTTCCATGGGAATGTTGTTGGACTATCAGATTTTTTTAACCGATACCTTGTGGATTATCTTCTGGTTCTTCTTTGCCCTTTTGGTCAAGGCCGTAGCCGGCATATTGGCGGTAAAGGTCATGAAACTGGAATGGAAGACCGCAATTGCAGTTGGGTTTTCCATTGCGCAGATCGGGGAATTTTCATTTGTCCTGGCGCAGAGTGGTCTAGAGTATGAGTTGATCAGCCAGAACAACTACCAAATATTCCTCGCGGTCTCCATCTTGTTGATGTCATTTACACCATTTATCGTGTCCAATGCGGAAAAGATTCCCCAATTGATATCGAACCCTTTAAAACTTAAATCCGATGCCTGATCTAAAACTCTACGGGGCCGATTGGTGTATGAAATCGGCGAATCTTAGAAATTATTTACAATCCATTTGGGTTGAATTTGAGGACTTCAATGTAGAGACCAACGCGGAAGCCGAAGAAACCGTACGTGCCTTGTATAATGGCGCATTAAAGTTTCCAACGGTGACCTATGGAACGGAATTCCTTAAAAACCCTACTACCGGTGAGCTGAAAACGTTTTTGGAAGAACATGGGTTGCTGGATCCTTAAGGCCAAGCACCGTAGTCCCATCAAAAATACTGTCCAATACCAAAGACCACCCCCCGGGAAGCTTCCTTGGTAATCCCATACCCATAATCAATTCTAAAAATAGCATTGAAAATACGTTTGTGGATAAAGCGAAGTCCTACCCCAGGGTAAATCCGGATGTTCTGATTGTCCCCAAAATCGCTAAAATCGCCTCCAGGATTTCGCCAAGAGCCCCCATCGATAAAGACATTGCTTTGAAGTACAAACCAGTCCTTGTCTATCAATGTATGTCTGTACTCAGTGTTGAGCACAATAGCTCCGGTACCTCGATCAATGATGTTTCCTACTCCTCTAATATTCAAATTATTATCTACGGTAAATGGAGCGAAAGGCGTATTCACATTACTGGCCAATCCCAAACGTAGGCGGTTGGCCCAGTTGCCCCTTTCGCCCACCCTATGGAAATACACAAAATCATTGAACCCAATCAAAAACTCGGGAAGGTTAATATCCGTACTACCCACATATTGAAAGTTAAGCGTACTTCTAAACCCGGATAAATATTGGTAATAGTATTGTACGTTGTCAAAATTATAAATGAGTTTGAATAAATGCTTGTCCACCGTAAGAGCCTGTGGCACTTCAGGGCTTGTTGCGCCAAAAAGATATTCGTAATCCTCCGTAAACAGACTAAACCCCAATTCCAAACGATGCTTAAAATTGGGTTCGTAGAGTCCCAAGATTTCAAAACCCTTATTGTTGTATCGATAATCGGCGGTATCGTCCTCGAAAAAAACAGGCTCCTGGGTGGTAAAATTGTTATAATTGAAGGCCAACCCAAACCTTTTGCTAAAAAGGTAGGGAGCCCTAAAACTTAATCCATAGGAACTAAAAATATCGTACTGATAGAATCCGCCCAAGGTAATGTTCCGTCCCAAAAAATTAAATTCCTGCAATCCAATCCGAAAGGCAAATTCATCATTGGTAGAGGTATATACATTGGCAAATGGAATCAATGTAAAGTTTTCCCTTATGTTATAGAAAACATTGTGTCTACCATCGTCCGAAGAAAAAACCTGATAATAGGCATGAGATACAGAGGGCAAGCGTTTTAAGCGGGTCATATCCCGCTCCATCGTTACTGAATCCAAAACCATCCCCGGTCGTAAGGCAATCAATTTTTTGATAAAATCCGGCTTGATCCGTTTTGTTCCCTGAATCTTTACATCGGCCACAATATTTTCTTGTGCATAGGCTGAGGTAAGTACAAAAAAAAGCCAAAGTAAGGGAAACCGGACCCTAAGTCTCATGCAGCCAGTGTTTATAACGCAAAAGTAGGGAATCAGTGTCCCAAAAATATCACAATATCAGGTTTTCAGAATTAATTTGTGAGCGAACAAAATCCTTGAAATATATAGCCTAATACATTTTGTAAAAGTCCCGAAGCACAATTTGGGCAGGTTTATTCTGTGGTGTAAAACGGTTGTCCTTTCCTCCACCGACTTCCTTGTGCCTAATGAACCATTTCCACACATAGCCCCCGGCGAACCAATCCTCCTCCCAAAATTCTTCTAGAATGGCCTTGGTAGCATTCACCTGTGCCTCCAAATTGACCTTTTCCTCATTGTGATCCACCAACCAAGGTTTTTTGGCCGTATAGTCCATACTCCGATATCCATACTCCGTAAATAAAACGGATTTTTGCTTTTGATCAGCTAGCCCAGAGATGGCTGTTTTCCATCTTTTCCATCCTTGTTTCAACTGCTCAATGGTAGGGGATTTTTCTTCTGAAAGCGGAAAATAGGCGTCGATACCAATATAATCCAATTGCTCCCAAAAAGGAACTCTTGGATATTCATCCCAATTGGCGGCGTAGGTGAGTTTGCCGGAATATTCCTCTCTAATTTCACCGATTAGCTTTTTCCAATAATCCGGTCGATTTTTTACAAATTGCTCCAACTCTGTCCCAATGCAAAAAATAGATACTTGGGTCTCTTCCGCCAACTTGGCGTAACTTAGGATAAATTTTTTATAGGATGCTTCCAATGTTTTCCAATCCTCCTCCGATTTCATTTTTAGGGTACCTGTATATTCCCCGCGCCAAATCCAGATTTGAGGCTTGAGCATTATCTTTACCCCATTCTTTTTCAACAATCCAATATACTGTTTAGCACCCAGTTTGGTTTCTCCGAACCATTGCCGGTCCGTATCAAAAATCACTTCGGGCGAATGTATGTCCCTTGTAAAAGCAAAAGGCATGACAGCAGCATGGTTGGCGTTAATCTTCAGTACTTCCTCTACATGTTCCTGGGCCACCTCCTCCCGGGAGGCCACAAAACTTACCCCATTTATTTTTTCCTTAATCTGACTTGAACAGGAAAACTGGAGAAAACACAAAAAAAGAAGTCCTAATTTTTTCATCAAAAGATGGCATTAAGACTTCTAAAATACGGTATTTACCGCAATGTGTTTAAAAAATGGCCCGCAATCCTATGTTAAAGGTCTCTCCCAAGCCAGTATCGCTACCTCTAACAAAGTTGGTGTACAGAAGTTCCACGTTAAGCGCATCGGTAAGTTGATATTTTGCCCCTCCCCCCAAGGCCGTAAAGTCTTGTGAAAAATCACTCCCCAAATCCAACAACTGTGAGTGTTGAGCCAGAACCAGGACCGTAAACTTACTACTTGGAAAATAGCTTAGAAAAACACCGGGGGTAAGCCTTAGGCTATTATTGGCAAAACTTTTATCGGCATCACCAAAGTTGAGCTCGGAATTGATCTCGGAAAAAATCTGCCATCCGTTTCCGGGAAAGGTATAATCATAAAACAAGCGGTTTTGCCATATAAACCCATTTTGGTCCAAGAACACCCCATTTTCTACTTCATTATCCACTAAAGGAATAAAAAAGGAGCTCTGGATACTGAAATTACTGACCGAGGCTATGGGCACAAATTTGACCGAAGGAGCAATGGAGGTAAACCCGGAACGTGCCGAACCTTCCTCCCCATCAAACTGAAAAACCTCCAAGGCTCCCCGGCCTCCAACGACATTGGAACGGAATTCAAATATGGCCCCAACATTCCATCTTTTATTCTGTCCTACACCGGTGTAAACTTCCAAAGTAGAGGTAAAGAACGTATTTCTTGGGATATCACCCGTAAATGTATCCTCAGTTTCCGTGTAAAGATTGTTGAACCACTTAAGGTCCCATTGTCCCTTCCCAATCAATTTTGAAGGGGTATATTGTTGAATATTGCTCTGTTGTGGCGGGTCATCTTGGGCAAATGTCGCCAAAGAGATAGTTGCCAGTGCCAATAAGGCAACCCATTTTTTAATTGATTTCATAACGATTGTTTTTAATTTATGGAATAGTTATTTCTGGGCGAATTTGTTGTTCGCTTGAATACGTATATAAATTGATGGATATTATTTATTGAATTTCGTTCAATGTCCAATCATAGGGATAGTAGGATATTTTTGCCTTCTCCGGCAGCTTTTCCATCCGATAGGTATCGATGAAATCCGAAAGCTTTTGTCCATTTCGGGTGAAGTCTCCCTTATACCATTCAAAAATCTGAGAGATCTTAACCTTGTTTTTGTTTACCCTGATAAAATTGGGATCATTCAAAGCTTTCTTGGTCTGTTGCCCCAATTGGGAATCCAACTTGGATGGCAAATACGCCTCGGCTATAATTGGCGGACACCCCAGGCCGGCACATACCAAGACAAAGTGAAAACGTGGTTCCGAGGGAAAGTTACCCCGTAACAGTTTGTTCTCCATATCATTTAAGGTAATGTTCTTACCTCCTATGTTGCGTTCGGATTTATCAAAAAACCCGGGAATGTCCAAAGGCGATTTTAGTGGGTAATTTTCAACAATACCTTTAATAACATGTAAATTGTATCCATTGATCCAAAAGGCTTGATAAATATCGGACTGATCCTTGGAAATAGATATTCCTTCGGCCATTTTTAGTAGTGTATCAAGTTGTGAAGGGTCTTTTTTAAGTTTTTTATAATCTACCCTTCCATTCTGTACATATTCTTTGAAGAATACATCGGCCTCGGAAAAAAAAGCTGTGGTAGTTTGAGCCAGGGCCACAATGGTTGAAAGCGTAAAAATCGATATTAAGACTAAGCGTTTCATAGAATCAATTTTGTTAATGCAATGTTGGCGCTTAGGTCGGTGCGTTTTTAACATCCCTACAAAGAACCCCAAATTTTATGATTTATTTAAGGATTTGACTCACAAAGGCTTGCATGTTCGAAATGGCCATCCCATCCTTACAAATAGGGTTCGTATTTAAACTCTTTCTAAATTAATACTACCGATTAAGTTCTTATTTTTAGAAACGACCTAACTCGCAAATCCAATACAATCCTATGGAGCATATTGTAATTATTGGCAACGGAATTTCCGGTGTTACGGCTGCAAGGCATATCCGAAAAAAATCCGATAAAAGAATCACCATAGTTTCTACGGAGACAGACTATTTCTTTTCCCGTACCGCGCTCATGTATGTATATATGGGCCATATGAAGTTTGAGCATACCCAGCCCTATGAAAATTGGTTTTGGGAGAAGAATCGGATACATCTGGTAAAAGGTTATGTGGAAAAGGTAGATCATGCAAGCAAGAACTTGGTATTAAAAACCGGGGAGGACATTGCTTATGATAAACTTATTATTGCTACAGGATCTAAGCCCAATAAATTTGGCTGGCCGGGACAGGATCTTAAGGGCGTTCAGGGACTGTATTCCAAACAAGATTTGGATGCACTGGAAGTGAGTGCCCCAAATAAGGATGTTTGCAAGCGTGCTGTAATTGTAGGTGGTGGTCTTATCGGAATAGAATTGGCTGAAATGCTGCGCTCAAGGGATATTCCGGTTACTTTTTTGGTAAGGGAAACTAGCTTTTGGAACGGGGTACTTCCCAAAGGGGAATCTCAAATGCTTAATGAACATATTGCAGAACATCATATAGATCTGCGTTTGGAGACAAACCTCGTCGAGATACTCGCGGACGAAAATGGAAATGCCAGGGCCGTTACCACGGACAAAGGAAATACCATAGAATGTAATTTGGTAGGGCTTACTGCGGGAGTATCTCCTAATATCGAGTTCTTAAGGGATTCAGGAATTGAATTGGGCAGGGGTGTAAAGGTCAATCGCTATTTGGAGACCAACATTGCCGATGTTTACGCCATCGGAGATTGTGCCGAACAGCATGAGGCCATCGGGAACCGGAGACCCATAGAGGCCGTTTGGTATACAGGTCGGATGATGGGGGAAACGGTGGCTCAGACCATTTGTGGCAATAAAACGCAATACAGTCCCGGGCATTGGTTCAATTCCGCCAAATTTCTGGACATTGAATACCAGACGTATGGTTGGGTATTTAGTGAGAGAGGAATGAAGGAATATGAACAGCATTTTCACTGGAGACATTCACAGGAGAAAATTTGCATCACTATTGCATTTCATAAGGAAACCGGAATGTTTTTAGGCATCAATACCTTCGGGATTCGCATGCGACATGAGATTTTTGATAGGTGGCTCACCGAAAAACGTAATGTGGATTACGCGATGGAACATCTAGCCGATGCAAATTTCGATCCTGAATTTTATGCCAATTATGAACAGGAAATAATATCCAAGTTCAATTCGGATTTTGGAAAATCAATAGCGTCAAAAAAGAAAAGTTTAAAACGAATATTCGCGATGGGTTGATTGTTTTTGGTGAACGATTGGCCATTAAGCCGACGCGTCCCAAAAACCCAACTATAAATTAAGCAACAACACATATGAGCACTTACGATAAAAGCATGGCCCTTACAGGACAACCGCCAAAGGCACTGAACACAGGCCAAAAATTGGCAACCCTTTTAGGAATGTCAGGATTGGGCATTCTTGTCCTTACCCTATTCAATATAGATTTTCCCAATAAAGGATTGTGGTTGACCATTTCCCTGTCCGCAATATTTATTGGGGTGTTTTGGTTTTCCCAGGCGGCTTATGCCAATAAGCTCAAAGGCATTAAAAATGATGGTGTATGGTTTAAATCGGTCTCAAGCAGGGGGCTTTGGGGCTGGATGGCCGGAATTGCCCTTACAGGCTTTTATATAGTTCTTTATTTTTATCCGCAGTATTTGGGGCTGGTAAAAGATGGAGAGAATACCGGGGTTATTGCTTTATTTGATCCTTTGAGTAAATTGTTAAGCGGTAACCCGGCAAGTCAATGGTTTGTTTATGGTACGCTGTATACTGTGGCCATTTTGGCTTTCGGCATTAAGTTCATCTGGAAATACCGTCACAACCGGTATGAAAAAATTAGAACCATAAGCGTTATGTTCTTCCAGACCGCTTTTGCCTTTCTTATTCCCGAGATCATGGCAAGGCTCAATGGAAATATTCCGTATTACGATCTAAAGAATATGTGGCCGCTTAACTACTATAATTTTGAGCGGTACCGTATAAATGGCTTTATAGATTCAGGAGACATCGGCATGGCCATGCTTATTTTTGGAATACTTTCAATTTTTGTGATTTCCCCCATTTTGACCTTTAAATATGGAAAACGTTGGTATTGCTCCTGGGTTTGTGGTTGTGGCGCATTGGCTGAGACTGCCGGAGACTCTTTTCGGCACCTGAGCGACAAATCCAAGATGGCTTGGAAAGTAGAGCGTTGGGTGGTACATAGCGTTGTGGTTTTTGTAACCCTTATGACCACTGCCGTAATCTACTCATATCTAGGCAACGATACCAGTAAATATTGGCTGACCAAAAGTGTTTTCCTAAGCGGTGTGGCATTGATATTGACCGCGGTATTCGTCTGGGTGATGTTCTATAAACGGGAACAACTGCAAAAAGATGCCAAATATGGTGCCATCGGTTATTTTGTTATTATTATGGCATTGATCGGGCTTCATTTTTTCAGTGGTGACGGAAACATTTTTCTTTTCAAATCCGAAACCCTTCGTAAAACCTATGGTTTTTTGATTGGAAGTATCTTCTCTGGGGTTATTGGCACTGGGTTTTATCCCATTTTTGGAAATCGGGTCTGGTGCCGTTTCGGTTGCCCTATGGCCGCAATTTTGGGCTTTCAGCAAAGATTGTTCTCAAGGTTTAGAATAACCACCAACGGAGGACAGTGCATTTCCTGCGGTAACTGCTCCACCTATTGTGAAATGGGCATCGATGTTCGGGCTTATGCCCAAAAAGGAGAGAACATCGTGCGTTCCAGTTGCGTAGGTTGTGGTATTTGCTCCGCGGTATGTCCCAGAGGTGTGCTAAAGTTGGAAAACGGACCACAGAAGGGCCGTATCAATCCTACCGAGGTTTTACTAGGCAACGATGTGGATTTAATGGATTTGGTAAATCAAAAATAAAGTGTCATGCTTGCCAAGTTCGTCGTTTTAACTTCTATTATCTTCATATTCGGGAACACCACCAAAACTACCTCCCTATATCACAAAGAGTATTATGAAACCGGGGAAATAAAATCAGAAGGCTGGTTGGAGAATGATGAGAAAACAGGTTATTGGAAGTTTTACCATTCCAACGGGAGGCTTTCCGAAGAAGGACATTACAAAAACGATAAGAAGGAAAAATACTGGTATTTCTACACTAAAAATAACATTAGAAGAAAAGAAGGGCATTATAAGAACGGAAAAAAGGCCGGTTGGTGGTTGTTTTATGACCAAAAAGGAAAAATAGACCATAAATGCCAGCTAAGCAACGGAAGGAAAAATGGATATTGTCTTAAATATAAAAACGAAAAGTTAGCCTCAGCGGAAAAGTATAAAAACGGTGAAAAAATTAAAGAATGGTTTGATTTTAGTAGTTTTAATCGCGAAAACAAACTTTCCGATTTACGCTAATGACCAATATTAAGGTTATCATCCCTGCCTTCAACGAAGCTGATTCCATTACTCAGGTAATTTCTAAAATCCCAGATACAGTTTCCGAGGTTATTGTAGTCAGTAATAATTCCACGGACGATACCATTAAAAATGCCAAAAAAGCGGGCGCTACTGTTCTTTCTGAAAGCCGAAAAGGCTATGGTTATGCCTGTTTGTGCGGAATGGACTATGTGGCAAAGCAATCCAAACGACCTGATATTATCGTATTTATCGACGGAGACTATTCCGATTACCCGGAAGAACTGGATAAATTAGTGGTTCCTATTCTAGAAAAAGATATCGATTTTGTAATAGGTGCGCGGGTTAAACGACTTAGGGAAGAGGGCAGTATGACACCACAACAAGTTTTCGGCAATTGGCTGGCTACCTTCCTGATGAAATTGCTCTTTAGGGCAACATTTACGGACCTTGGACCGTTTAGGGCTATAAAGTATGATAAGTTATTAACACTGGAAATGGAGGACAAGACCTATGGTTGGACAGTGGAAATGCAGCTAAAGGCTCTAAAAAAGAAATTAACATATGTCGAAGTACCAGTACGTTACAAGAAAAGAATCGGAGTTTCCAAAGTATCAGGTACCGTAAAAGGTAGTATATTTGCGGGCGTAAAAATATTGGGTTGGATATTTAAGTATAGCATTAAATAATATGGGACTAGTAATTGCTTACATCATTATCACCATTTACAGTATCGCACTGTTGTTGATTTTCTTCTACAGCTTGGCCCAGTTGAATCTTCTGGTCAATTATTTAGGGCATAAGAAGCGGAACCAGGAAGCCCCAAAATTCAATCTTCTAGATCCCCGGGAGATTCCATTTGTTACCATACAACTTCCCATATATAATGAAGAATACGTTGTGGAACGTCTGTTGGAGAACATTGCAAAAATCGAATACCCCAAAAGCAAGTTGGAAATTCAGGTTTTGGATGATTCCACGGATGATTCGGTCAACGAAACAGCTGCCAGGATAAGTGCACTTCAAGAAACCGGATTGGACATCCAGCATATACGTCGGGAGAACCGAGAGGGTTTTAAGGCTGGAGCTTTAAAGGAAGGATTAAAAATTGCCAAAGGCGATTTTATTGCCATATTCGATGCGGACTTTCTTCCTTCAGGGGATTGGCTTAAAAAAACCGTAGTTTACTTCAAGGACCGCGAAATAGGAGTAGTACAGACCCGTTGGGGACACATTAACCGGGATTATTCTACACTTACACGCATTCAAGCTTTTGCCTTGGATGCCCACTTTACTTTAGAACAAGTAGGACGTAATGCAAAAGGGCATTTCATCAATTTCAATGGCACTGCCGGCATTTGGCGAAAGGAATGTATTTTGGATGCCGGAAACTGGGAAGGTGATACCCTGACCGAAGATTTGGATTTAAGTTACCGTGCCCAATTAAAAAATTGGAAATTTAAATATTTGGAAGATGTGGAGACTCCGGCAGAGCTTCCGGTGGTTATTAGTGCAGCCCGTTCACAGCAATTTCGTTGGAACAAGGGTGGTGCCGAAAACTTTAGAAAATCCGTCTGGAGTGTTATTTCCGCTAAGAACATTTCATTAAAAACAAAATTTCATGGTGTGATGCACTTGTTGAACAGCTCCATGTTCCTATGTGTCTTTTTAGTATCCATATTGAGTATTCCCACAATGTATATCAAAGAGATATTCCCCCAGTTTGATTGGGTATTTTCTGTTTTAAGCTTCTTTGTATTAAGTACAGTAATCCTATTCATCTGTTATTGGTTTACCTACAAAAGCATTCAGGGAAGCAGCTTTGATAATTTTGTGGACTATATAAAACTGTTCTTTACCTTCTTCTCCGTGGCACTTGGATTTTCGTTACACAATTCCATGGCCGTTTTGGAAGGACACATGGGCAAACGAAGTGAATTTGTACGTACGCCCAAATTTAATATCAATAGCATTGCCGATAGCTGGAAGGGCAACAAATACCTTGCAAAAAAATTATCCCCCAATATGATTTTGGAATTTGCCCTAATGGTCTACTTCCTATTCGGCATGTACAGCGCAATTCCCTTAAATGATTTTGGGCTCTTCCCATTTCATTTCATGCTCTTCTTGGGCTTCGGATTCGTCTTTTTTAAATCGCTTACGGCAAAGGCTTAAAACCCGCCACCCTTAAAACTTTTGTAGCCCATAATTTTTGGGATTACTAGCTTCCTCAATTCGATTTATCAATAATCCACGTTTTGAGCATATCAATTCCCAAAACCAGGGGAGTTTTTAAGCATTGGTCTTCACACAAAAACGTTACAAGGTCAACTGGAACTAAAAATCTCAAAAGCGCAAACTAAACTTCCCACAGAGTTTAAACATTCAATTTTATTCCCTAATTTTCGGTGTTTTGCAACAACCGAACAGCCAAGCTTCCATGCCCAACCAAATCATTACATATTGGAAACTCCATAAAGTGCCCATTGTACTGGCCTTGCTGAGTTTGGCTCTTTACTATACGTTCGCGCACCATCTGGTGCGTTCGGACTTCATGAAGCTCCTTACACTTTTTGCTGCGCTGTTCTTCCTGTCCTTTAAACTTATTCAATTCGAAAAATGGAATTTTAAGTTCCTCCTCACAGTCGGCATATTGTTTCGCTTGATTTTCCTATGGGCCGAGCCCAATTTGTCCCAGGATTTTTACCGTTTTATTTGGGATGGGCAATTGGTGGGCCATATGCTCAATCCATATTTGGAAGTTCCTGACACACTTATAGGTCAAAAAGATCTGGCCGTTGCCAATGCCAAGGAACTACATCAAGGAATGGGTGGCCTAAGTGCACGGCACTTTAGCAACTACCCTCCCCTGAATCAGCTTATTTTTGCTTTGGCCGCTCTTTTGGGAGGCAAAAGTATCTTGGGTTCGGTTATGGTGATGAGGATGGCAATCATTTTGTCCGATGTTGGTGTTTTCTATTTCGGACGAAAACTGCTCAAGAATTTAAACCGCTCTCCACATCTTATATTTTGGTATTTTTTAAATCCCCTTGTTATCATAGAGCTTACTGGAAATCTCCACTTTGAGGGTGTGATGCTTTTCTTTTTCGTTTGGGCCCTATATTTGCTTTCTGTCGGAAAATGGATATGGGCCACTATTCCCTATGCCCTTTCTATCTCGGTAAAATTGGTGCCCTTGCTATTCCTACCCCTATTTCTAAAACATTTGGGATTAAAAAAAGGTATTTCGTTTTATGGACTAATTGCAGTAACAACAGTCATTTTACTTGCCCCATTTTATACTTCGGAATTCTTTGCCCACTATTCCGATTCCGTTGGTCTTTGGTTTTCCAATTTCGAATTCAATGCCGGACTTTACAATGGAATAAAATTGGTGGCGGTACAATTTTTTGATGCCAAACCTTGGGAATTGGTAAAGGTTTATGGAAAAATTACACCCGTGGCCATAATTGTCATAGCGCTTCTATTTACCTTCTTGGCCAACAACCAAAAACTACAAGTTCTCGTTACTAGTATGTTATGGATTTTGGGATGTTATTACCTGCTCTCCACAACCGTGCATCCTTGGTATTTGGTTTTTTTGGTCTTCTTGGTCATTTTTACCGAATATCGCTTTGCTCTGGTATGGTCCGCAGTGGCCATATTAAGCTATTTTGCCTATTCCAAGACCCAATTCAAGGAAAACTTATGGTTACTTGCGATCGAATATTTTGCGGTATATGGATTTTTGGCTTACGAAATATTCAAGCTTAATGGGATAAAACAGATTTTCCACAAAAATTCATCGGTGAATTAGACAGTTTCAATATTATTTGTACATTTGATTCTCTTATGAACGAACACACATACATAGTAGAAATCAAGGGCCTTACAGCTCAAGCACGTCCGTTCTTTCCACGCCGTCGCCCGTAAGGGTGCAAATAGACTATGGAAATAGGTGAGTCCATTTCCGCAAAATCCAACAATCATTTTTCTAATATTTATGTTTTAACCGAATAGCAATGGAAATTGTTATTGCGAACGCATCACATTTTAAATACGCACAAATTATAAGCGATACCATATCGGAATCCGCCCAGGTGCGAGGTACAGGCATTGCCAAACGAACCCCCGAATATATTATAAAACGCCTGGAAAACGGGAATGCGGTAATCGCATTGGATGGGGTAAAATTTGCCGGCTTTTGTTATATAGAAGTCTGGGGCGATAAGAATTTTGTGGCGAATTCAGGGCTCATAGTACATCCTGATTATCGAAATCAAGGGCTTGCCAAGACCATCAAAAAGGAAATTTTTGAACTTTCGAGAAAGAAATTTCCCGAGGCCAAGATATTTGGAATTACAACGGGTTTGGCCGTAATGAAAATGAATTATGAACTGGGCTACAAGCCGGTGACCTTCTCTGAACTTACCGATGATCCCGATTTCTGGAAAGGTTGCCAAACCTGTAAGAATTTTGACATCCTCACCCGGACCGAACAAAAAATGTGTCTCTGTACCGGGATGTTATATGACGCCTCGGCTGACCAGAAACCCTCGAAAAAGGAAAAAGTAAATAGCAAGGCATTTAAACGATTAAAAAGTATAAAGGAGCAATTGTTCCTTAAAAAGAAGCAAAAATGAAAAAGTTAGTTTTAGCCTATAGCGGCGGATTGGACACTTCCTACTGTGCCAAGTATCTATCCAAAGAAAAAGGTTTTGAGGTACACGCGGTCAGTGTTAATACGGGCGGGTTTTCCAAGGAAGAGATAAAAAGTATTGAGGAAAAAGCTCTGGAACTCGGTGCTACCTCCTATACCTCCATTGATGCCGTCCAAACCTTCTACGAAAAAGTAGTGAAGTATCTCATTTTTGGGAATGTATTGAAGAACAACACCTACCCCCTATCCGTTAGTGCAGAACGGATCGTACAGGCCATAGAAATCGTAAAACACGCAAAAAAATTAGGTGCTAATTATATTGCACATGGCAGCACAGGTGCAGGAAATGATCAAGTGCGTTTTGATATGATCTTTCAGATCATGGCACCAGATATCGAAATCATAACCCCTATTCGGGACAACAAATTGGCACGAGAAACGGAAATTGAATATTTGAAACAAAATGGTGTGGATTATCCATGGGAAAAGGCCAAATATTCAATTAACAAAGGCCTTTGGGGTACTTCAGTGGGAGGTGACGAAACCCTTACCTCCAATAAACCCCTACCAGATTCTGCCTATCCGAGTCAACTACAGGAAAAAACTCCAGTAGAAGTAAAATTAACCTTTGAAAGGGGAGAATTGGTCGCCATTGATGGTCAACAGGATACTCCTGTAAACAATATCACAAAGTTGGAGGACATGGCATCAAAATATGCCATTGGGAGAGATATTCACGTGGGCGATACCATTATTGGCATCAAAGGTCGTGTAGGATTTGAAGCTCCAGCCTCGCTCATTATTATCAAAGCCCATCATCTGTTGGAAAAGCATACCTTAAGCAAGTGGCAACAATTCCAAAAAGAACAGCTAGGCAATTTTTATGGCATGCTTTTGCATGAAGGAAATTATTTAGACGAGGTAATGCGAAACATTGAAGCCTTCTTGACCGATACGCAGAAGAACGTTTCAGGTGATGTATTCATTTCCCTATATCCATTCCAATTTAGACTGAACGGAATTTCCTCTCAACACGATTTAATGAACGCCTCCTTTGGAAGTTACGGGGAGATGAACAAAGGCTGGACTGCAGATGACGCTAAAGGTTTTATTAAAATTCTTTCCAATTCCGGGAAAATAGCGAACCATGTAAACAAGGACTATGATTAAGGCAGGAATTATTGGTGGATCGGGCTATACCGGTGGTGAACTTATTCGAATTTTACTGAACCATCCCGAGATTGAAATTGATTTTATATACAGCACCACAAGGGCGGGCAAACAAGTTACAAACGCACATCCCGACCTACTGGGGTTGACCCAATTGGAGTTCACCGGCAAGGTAAACTTAGATGTTGATCTAGTTTTCCTATGTCTAGGTCATGGCAACTCTACCAAATTCCTAAAGGAGCATCAATTTTCCGAGGATACGAAAATCATAGACCTGAGCAATGATTTTAGATTACAGGCCGATGCCGTTTTGGATGGAAAGGAATTCGTATATGGCCTGCCCGAATTGAAGAAAGAAGAAATACAAAAAGCCAAATATATTGCCAATCCCGGCTGTTTTGCCACGGCCGTTCAATTGGCGCTTTTACCTATGGCGCAATCCGATTTTTTACAAAATGATGTTCATATCAACGCTATGACTGGAAGCACCGGAGCAGGCGTAAGTCCCTCTGCAACTTCCCATTTTAGTTGGCGCAACAATAACATAAGTTGGTACAAACCCTTTACCCATCAGCATTTGGGGGAAATTAATGAAAGTCTGAATTCCTTTGAAAATAGCGTTGGCGAATTGTTCTTTTTGCCCAACAGGGGCAATTTTACCAGAGGCATTTTGGCTACAGCCTATACCTCTTTTGAAGGAAGTGAAGCTGAAGCCATTGAACTTTATCAAAATTTTTATGCAGATGCAGTATTTACCCATGTCGCCTCAGACCCCATTCATTTAAAACAAGTGGTGAACACCAACCAATGTCATATCCATTTGCATAAGTATAAAAGTACACTTTTGATTACCTCGGCCATTGATAATTTACTAAAAGGAGCATCGGGCCAGGCCGTACAGAACATGAATTTAATGTTCGGTTTTCAGGAACCTTTGGGATTGCAGTTAAAAGCTGGCGTATTTTAATCCAAATTTGAGATGAGTTTGAACCAACCAATAAAAGAATAAATTCTAAAAGCATGAAAATAGCCATTATAGGAGCAGGAAATCTGGGGTTGTCCATAGCCAAGGGCGTGCTAAATACCAACGGCGCAACTACCATGTATCTTACCAAACGGAACACTGCAGAAATCAAGGATTATGAAAAGTATGGGAATGTCACCATCACAACCGATAATCGCGAGGCCGTTAAAAATTCGGACGTACTCATTTTGGCGGTACAGCCCAGCCAATTGGAGAAGATTTTAATGGACATTAAAGATCTTCTAACCGAGAACCACGTAGTCATATCTACAATTACGGGTTTTGGCATTTCCCAAATGGAAAGTATTATAGGTGAGGATAAGTATATTATCCGTAGCATGCCCAATACGGCCATTTCAGTGGGTCAGTCCATGACCTGTGTCTGTAGCAACGGAATGGGACAAAAACGAATCGATTTGGCCAAGGCCATCTTTAACCGTATGGGGCATACCATGGAGATTCCCGAAAAGCAAATGCAGGCCGCTACGGTAATCTGTGCCAGTGGCATCGCCTTTTGGATGCGCTTGATAAGGGCAACGACCCAGGGAGCCATTCAATTGGGTTTTGATGCCAAGGAGGCACAGGAACTGGCAATGCATACCTGCAATGGGGCAGCAAGCTTATTAATTGCATCCGGGAGCCACCCAGAAGCTGAGATAGACAAGGTGACCACTCCCAAGGGGTGTACCATACAGGGGCTTAATGAAATGGAACATCAAGGACTCAGTTCCTCGTTGATACAGGGCATTGTAGCTTCCTACGAAAAAATTAGCAGAATCAAGGAAGGACAACTTTGAAGTACGAGGTTTGAAATACAGAAACTAAAAAAACACAAATATCAAAATCAAATACCAAGGTATTCTTGACCAAGCCTTTATGAACCTGGATTTGAGTTTGAATTTGAACTTTATACTATGAAATTATTTGACGTATATCCGCTATATGAGGTTACTCCCGTTTCCGCCAAGGGAATTGTAGTAACGGATGACAAAGGTAAGGAGTATTTGGACTTTTATGGGGGGCATGCCGTGATTTCCATTGGGCACACACACCCCCATTATATAAAACGGCTTAAAAATCAATTGGATCAAATCGGGTTTTATAGCAATTCCATCAAAAATCCATTGCAAGAGGAATTGGCCGAAAAGCTAGGACGACTTTCAGGTTGCCCAGATTATAATTTGTTCATGTGCAACTCTGGTGCAGAGGCCAACGAAAATGCACTGAAAATGGCCTCCTTTCAAACCGGGAAATCCAGGGTCATAGCCTTTACCAATAGTTTTCACGGTAGGACCTCAGCGGCTGTGGCGGCAACGGACAACCCTAAAATCAACGCTCCGATAAATCAACAACAGAAAGTAACTTTTTTGTCTTTCGAAGATACGGAGGCCTTTAAAAAAGAAATCGAGAAAGGCGATGTATGTGCCGTAATTCTAGAGGCCATTCAAGGAGTTGGGGGGCTCGATGAACCTTCTACCCAATTTTATCAAACCATTGCCCAGCTCTGTAAAGAACATCATACGATATTGATTGCGGATGAAGTACAATCCGGTTTTGGACGTAGCGGAAAATTCTTTGCGTTTCAACATCATGGCATTCAACCGGACATCATAAGCATTGCCAAAGGTATGGGCAATGGGTTCCCTGTAGCGGGTATATTGATTCATGAAAATATAAAGGCATCCTATGGAATGCTGGGCACCACTTTTGGCGGTAATCATTTGGCTTGCGCCGCAACATTGGCCGTTCTGGAGGTATTGGAAAATGAAGAATTGTTGGAAAATGCAAGTGTTCTGGGGAAATATTTTACCGAAAAAGCCATGACCCTCCCCCAGGTAAAACGGGTAAAAGGCCAAGGACTAATGTTGGGCCTTGAATTTGATTTTGAAGTAGCCGACCTTAGAAAGCGATTGATTTTTAATCAACATATGTTTACAGGGGGCGCAAAGGATAGATTTGTACTTCGGTTTCTGCCTGCCCTTAACGTAACCCAAGAACATTTGGATATTTTTTTCAAAGCATTAAAAGCAGAACTGGAATGAGCTTAATTTTGGATATTGAAAAACGAAACGCCGTTTTGGCGACCATGGCAGACTTACTGAAGCAGGAAAGCGAAACCCTTCTTACGGCCAATGCAAAGGATATGGCCAGTTTTGCCGATGGGGATATCGCCATGCACGATCGGTTAAAGGTGAATGATACCAAGATAGGGGAAATGTTATTGTCCTTAAAGCAACTGGAAGAGTCCGATGATCCTTTGGGCATTGAACGTTATCGATTTACCCATGAAAATGGGATGCAGGTAAGCAATAAAACAGCACCTTTTGGGACCGTCCTAATCATTTATGAGTCTCGTCCGGATGTCACCATCGAAGCGGCGGGAATTGCTTTTAAATCCGGAAACCGGATTTTATTAAAGGGAGGTAAGGAGTCCCTGAACAGTAACTTGGTTTTGGTCGATCTATGGCACAAGGCATTGAAGCAAAACGGGGCAGATACAAATTGGGTGGATTATTTACAATTTGATAGAACCCAGACGCAGGCCTTTTTGGAAAACCCCACCCAAAATGTAGATTTGATCGTTCCCCGTGGCGGTGAAAGATTAATCGCTTTTGTAAAACAACATGCCACCTGTCCGGTAATCGTAAGTGGTAGGGGCAATAATTTTGTATACATACACAAGGATGCAGATTTGGATATGGCCATGGACATCATTATCAATGCCAAGACAACAAAAATATCCGCATGCAATGCTTTGGACAAAGTCCTCATCAACGCTGAACTTCCGAACAGGGAAGTATTTATAAAGCAATTGCTCATTGCCTTGGGGAAAAGCGATGTGGAAATTCTAGGCGATGATCATCTTGCCCAATTTGAAGGGGTTTCTAAAATTGAGAACGAGTCCATTTGGCATGAGGAGTTTCTTGATTACAAAATAGTTCTGGGCGAAGTACCTCATCTTGAAGAAGGAATCATCAAGATAAATCGCTATAGTGGTGGACATTCGGCTTCAATCATTACCCAGAGTAATGAGGAGGCCGAAATCTTTATGAATAGTGTGGATTCCGCAGCGGTTTATCACAACGCATCCACCCGTTTTACGGATGGGGGACAATTTGGACTGGGAGGCGAGCTCGCCATTAGCACGGACAAGTTACACCAAAGAGGCCCGATCGGCTTACAACACCTTGTGTCCAATAAATGGTATGTACGAGGTAACGGACAAATACGATAGCGTAAAAAGAAGACTATGGGCAAAAAGCGAATCCTATTAAAAATAGGGACCAATACCTTGACCAAGGAAACCAATCAGATTTCCCGTGGAAAAGTGGAGGATATCGGGAGGCAAATAGCAACTTTAAAGGATGATTATGAATTCATTGTCGTGAGTTCAGGAGCCATTGCCGCGGCCAAACAATTCGTGAAATTGGAGCACAATGGAGCGGAAATTAATGTAAAACAGGCTTTGGCTGCTATTGGTCAACCTCACTTAATGCGAATCTTTCAGGAGAATTTTAGGGAGTTGGGGCTATTTACCTCACAATGTTTGTTATCGTATTCGGATTTTGAAAATCCGGATGCCAAGGCCAATATCAAAAACACTATAAACGTATTGGTATCCAATAACTTTATTCCCATAATCAATGAAAATGACACGGTAGCCGCAGACGAGATCCAATTTGGCGATAATGATAAATTGGCCGCTTTAACGGCGGCGTTACTTCAGGTAGATCTGCTCATTATCGCTACCAACACCAATGGCATCTATACCAAAGTATCCTTGGAAAATGATACTCCGGAGACCATAGCTTCCGTATCCGGAATCGGTACTTTAAAACAGGAAATCAGCACGTTAAAATCGACACACGGCACTGGTGGTATGCATTCAAAAATAGAAGCGGCCACCATAGCACAGCATTCGGGCATCGAGACTTGGATCGTAAACGGACTAAAGGACAATTTTATAACGGATTCCTTAAAAGGAATCGGAAACTTTACCAAAATTAAACAATGAGACATTTCCTTTCCATAACTGAAATCGATTCCCTTTCCAGTCTAGTGTCCGAGGCAAGGACCCTGAAAAAAAGCCCTTTCGCGTCCAAGGACTTGGGTAGGAACAAGACTCTTGGATTGTTGTTCTTCAACAACAGTCTTAGGACACGTTTAAGCACCCAAAAAGCGGCTTTGAATTTGGGAATGGATGTAATGGTCATGAATTTTGGGAAAGAAGGATGGGCACTGGAATATCAAGATGGTACTATTATGGATCAAGGGACTTCCGAGCACATCAAGGAAGCGGCCCAAGTAGTTTCCCAATACTGTGATGTAGTTGCCATTAGAGCTTTTGCCGGTCTAAAGGACAAGGAGAAGGATGAAGCGGAATTGGTCCTGAACGGGTTTGCAGCCTATGCCTCGGTTCCCATACTAAATATGGAAAGCTCCTTAGGGCACCCCTTACAGGCTTTGGCGGATGCCATTACCCTGGCCGAACACAGTAAGATTGCTAAACCCAAGGTGGTACTTTCATGGGCACCACACCCCAAGGCCTTACCCCACGCAGTAGCCAATTCCTTTGTAGAAATGATGCGGCAACAACAAGCGGAATTCATTATAACGCATCCCAAAGGTTATGAATTAAATCCAGCAATTACGGATGGTGTCCAAATAGAATACGATCAAAACAAAGCTTTGAAGGATGCCGATTTCGTGTATGTTAAGAATTGGAGCAGTTATTTGGAATATGGGCGGGTATTACAACAAGGTCCGGACTGGATGATTACCCAGGAAAAACTGGGTAAGGCAAAATTTATGCATTGCCTTCCGGTGCGGAGGAATGTGGTAGTGGAAGATGCGGTTTTGGACGGCCATCAGTCCTTGGTCGTAGAACAGGCCAATAATAGAACTTATTCGGCACAAATCGTTTTGAAAAAAATTCTGGAAGAAATTTAAGGAATAAAAAATGCCACATAAACTACAGGACAAAGTCTGTATCATTACCGGGGCCACAAGCGGAATGGGGAAATCCATAGCAGAGACCTTTTCTGAAGAAGGGGCAAAACTTGTTCTTTCAGGGCGGAATACGGAAAGAGGAAATGCATTGGCCACAGAGCTCAAGGAAGCTGTTTTCATCCCAGGTGATGTAAGTGAGCCTCCCTATAATGAAAAATTGGTGCAGGCTGCCATTAATAATTTCGGAAAATTGGATGTGCTTTCCATCAATGCGGGAATTCTGGGCTTGGGCAATGTGGTTGAACTGGATTTGGCAGAATGGCAAAAAACGTTGGACACCAATCTTAGCGCTATTTTTTACTTATCCAAATACGCCATTCCCCATTTGTTAAAAGGAGAGGGCAATATACTAATCAATTCCTCCATTGCGGCCTTCAAAAGCTTTCCCAATCACCCAGCTTATTGTGCTTCAAAAGCCGCATCATTGGCCTTAATGAAACAAATGGCCGTTGAATATGGGCCTAAAATTAGGGTCAATGCTATTTGTCCCGGACCGGTAGATACCCCATTATTGTGGGATTCGGCCAAGGCTTTTGAAGACCCCGAAACTGCTGTGGAAAATGCCGGCAAGACTACCCTTTTGAATCGATTGGGTACTCCTGAGGATATTTCAAAATTGGCCCTTTTCCTGGTTTCCGAGGATTCTTCCTGGATTACGGGCAGTGCAATGACTATTGATGGAGGCATTCTAAATACTTAACTTGAATCGAGAATATGAAATCCAAACTGGCGATCGTAAAAATTGGGGGTAATGTCATAGAAAACAAGGAAGAACTTTCCGCTTTTCTAAACCTGTTCGCCAAAATGGAGGGTCCTAAAATCTTGGTACACGGAGGCGGAAAGAAAGCGACCCAGATCCTAAAAAAAATGGGGATAACCCCAAAAATGGCCGGAGGAAGGAGAATCACCGATGCAGAAAGTCTAGAGGTGGTTACCATGGTGTATGGAGGTCTTACCAATAAAACGATTGTGGCACAACTTCAGGCATTGGCCTGTAATGCCATTGGGCTAAGTGGTGCGGATGCCGATGCAATCCGTGCACATAAAAGACCTGTAAAGAATATCGATTATGGTTTTGCAGGGGATGTGGATGATGTAAATACCGAGTCGATTTCAAATTTGTTAATCTCGGGGTTTGTTCCCGTTTTCTGTGCGCTTACCCATAATGGCAAAGGGCAGTTGTTGAATACCAATGCCGATACCATTGCTTCGGAAATTGCCATAGGAATGGGCCATGGCTATGAGACTACCCTTTACTATTGCTTTGAAAAGAAGGGCGTACTGTCGGATATGGCCGACGACAATTCGGTTATTAAAACCATTGATTCCAAAACCTATATGGAGTTGCGGGAAAAAGACATTATTTCCGAGGGTATGTTGCCCAAACTGGAAAATTGCTTTCATGCACTTCAAAAGAATGTTTATAAAGTCTGTATTGGTGATATTTCTATGATCGATTCGGAACCTGATCTTTATACTACCTTAACCTTATAAATATGGAGATATCCAAACTTACCGAAAAAGCAATAGCCCTATTAATGAAGTTGATATCCATTCCTTCTTTTTCAGGAGAGGAGGAAGGTACGGCTTCCGCATTGGAAGCTTGGTTTACCTCTTTTACTATTCCTTTTGAACGTGATAACAATAACGTTTACGCAAAAAATAAACATTGGGATAATTCTAAGCCCACTTTGCTCTTGAACTCCCACCACGATACCGTAAAACCAAATTCTGCCTATACCAAAGATCCTTTCCACGCCCATATAGAAAATGGAAAATTATACGGGCTGGGTAGCAATGATGCCGGAGGAGCTTTGGTCTCATTGTTGGCAACGTTTGCTTATTTCTATTCCATGGAAGGACTGTCCCACAATCTTTTGATGGTCGCCTCGGCGGAGGAAGAAAATGCGGGGCAAAATAGTTTACGGGGATTACTTCCCAATCTTCCCAAAATTGATGTAGCCATTGTTGGTGAGCCCACCTTAATGGATCTGGCCATTGCAGAAAAAGGCTTGGTAGTTTTCGATGCATCCATCCAAGGAACCCCGTCCCATGCCGCACACCCCAACGACAACAACTCAATTTACAATACCATCCCAGTATTGGAATGGTTTAAAAATTATAGGTTCAAAAAAGTTTCTGACGCTCTGGGTGAGACGAAAATGACGGTAACCCAGATCAATGCTGGAAATCAGCATAATGTTGTTCCAGGCCATGTAGACCTGGTCATTGATGTTCGGGTCAACGATGCCTATAGCAATCAGGAAATCGCAGATATTCTGATTAAGGAAGCTCCTTGTGAACTTAAGCCACGTTCATTGCGCTTAAATTCCTCGGCAATTGATAAAAACCACCCTTTGGTACAATCGGGAGTTGCGTTGGGACGGAAAACCTATGGTTCGCCTACCTTGTCCGATCAAGCGGCATTAAGCTGTCAATCCATGAAATTGGGCCCTGGTGATAGTACGCGTTCCCATTCGGCGGATGAATTTATTTATGTACAGGAAATTGAGGAAGGAATTGACCTGTATATTCAAATTTTGGAAGGATTTTTAAGAAACTAAACTCAAATACAAGTATCAAATACAAAATACAAGAAAACTGTATTTGAACTTGACGTTTGAACTTGAATTTGATACTTTAAATATGAAACTCTGGGATAAAGGTTTTAGTACCGATAAGAAAATAGACCTATTCACTGTAGGCAATGATCGGGAATTGGATTTGGTATTGGCAAAGTACGACGTTATTGCCTCCAAGGCCCATGCCAAGATGCTGGGCAAAATAGGGCTGTTGACCGATACGGAAACGAAAGCACTGATTACTGAACTGGATACCATTGCAAAAACTATTGAAGAGGGTTCCTTTACAATCGAGGATTCCTTTGAGGATATGCATTCCAAAATTGAATTTTTACTCACCGAAAAACTGGGGGATACCGGAAAAAAAATCCATACGGCCCGATCTCGAAACGATCAGGTTTTGGTAGCCATGCATCTCTATCTGAAGGATGAACTTACCACGATTAAAGGTCAGACTAAGGTGTTATTCAACCTTTTATTAGATCTGGCCGAAAAACACAAGGAAGTTTTGTTGCCGGGCTATACACACTTGCAGATTGCCATGCCTTCTTCTTTTGGACTTTGGTTTTCCGCCTACGCAGAAACGCTGATCGACGATCTGTATTTTATTGAGGCCGCCTACAAAATAGTTGATCAAAATCCGTTGGGGAGTGCCGCGGGCTATGGTAGTTCTTTTCCTCTAGATCGAAGTTTTACCACAGAAGAAATGGGTTTTGAAACCTTAAAGTACAATGTGGTGGCTGCCCAAATGGGTCGAGGAAAAGTAGAAAAAGCCACTGCTTTTGGTATAGCGAGCATCGCCTCTACCCTGTCCAAATTGGCCATGGACATTTGTCTATACATGAGCCAAAATTTTGACTTCATTTCTTTTCCGGATGAATTGACGACGGGAAGCAGTATTATGCCGCACAAAAAAAATCCGGATGTCTTTGAGTTGGTACGGGCCAAATGCAATAAGATTCAGGCCATTCCCAATCAACTGGCCCTAGTTATCAATAATTTGCCCAGTGGGTATCATAGGGACCTGCAATTGGTTAAGGAAATCACAGTTCCGGCCGTACAGGATACGAAGGCTTGTCTTGAGATATTGACATTTAGCTTAAAGGAAATCAACGTCAATACCCATATTCTGGAAGACCCCAAGTATGACTACCTCTTTAGTGTGGACACCCTAAATGAACTGGTACAGGACGGAATGCCCTTTCGAGACGCCTACAAAAAGATGGGGCAAGAAATTGAATCGGGAAACTTCAAACCCAAACGGGACATTTCGCATTCCCATGAAGGTAGTTTAGGGAATTTGTGTTTGGAGGAAATCCGGGCGAAGATGGAAAAAATCCTGTAACCAAATAGCCTAAACTCCTTTCCCTAGTTCGGCAAAGCACTGACGGAAAGGGTGGAAAAACCATCCCTTCCGTCTTCCAAATCATGGATTTGGAATCCACCTTCCCTTGATTAAGGGAAGGAACCGTAAAACTTGTAATTTGAAGAAGCATAATAAACCAGAGCTAAGGAATCGTCGCAAGGAACTAAGGCAAAATCTGACCCTTGCCGAAGCTTTTCTTTGGAAATATTTGCAACACAAAAAATTAGCCGGTCGCAAGTTTAGACGTCAACATAGTATTGGCAATTATATCGTTGACTTTTATTGTGCCTCGGAAAGGCTCATTGTTGAGCTTGATGGAGAAGTTCATAATAATTCCGTCGCAGCGGAAAAAGACGAAAAAAGAACGAAATATCTGGAAAACCTAAACTACAGGGTCATCCGATTTGAGAACAAAATGGTCTTTGATCATTTGACTTCAGTACTCCAGGAAATACAGGATAATTTCAAAAAATAAAGGTAAGAGCTCCTTTCCCTGGTTAGGGAAAGGTGTCAGTGCTTTGCGCTGACGGAAAGGGTGGAAAAACCATCCCTTCCGTCTTCCAAATCATGGATTTGGAATCCACCTTCCCTTAATCAAGGGAAGGAGCCCCAATTAAGTACTCATTTAATCATCCCCAAATTAATTACCTCTTGCTCTGTTAAATACCGCCAATGCCCCCTAGGTAAATCCTTTTTGGTCAAAGGGCCATAGATTACCCTATCCAATTTTACAATTTCATAGCCCAGTTCCTCAAAAATCCGGTGTACAATATTGTTGCGTGTACTGAAGATTTCAATACCTACCTGATTTTTAGGAGCATTCTCCACAAAACTGATATCATGTACCCGTACGATTTTTTCATCTATGGTCATTCCCTCCTGTATCTTCTTTAAGTCAATACTTCGCAGGTTTTTATTCAATTCTACATGATAAATTTTACGGAGTCCATTTTTGGGACTATTCAAACGCAAGGTCAGATCAGTGTCGTTGGTGAACAATAAAAGTCCGGTGGTTTCCTTCTGTAATTTTCCGACAGGTAAAAGCTCCGATTTTGAGGCATTGGAGATAAGTCCCAATACCGTCCGCTTTCCTTTTTCATTTCGGGTAGTGACCGTAAAATCCTTCGGTTTGTTCAGCAGCACATATTCTTTTTTGACTGGATTAAGCAAACGGCCATCAAAACGTACCTCATCACTTAATCGTACTTTATGGCCCATTTCAGTAATAGGTTTTCCGTTTACGGTAACATTTCCAGAAGCAATGTAAACATCCGCTTCCCTACGGGTACATACCCCCGAGTTGGCCACATATTTGTTTAAACGGATTAAATCCGGATTTATAGGTTGTCTTTGCGAACCGTTCTTTTTGATAGGTGCACTAACTCTTGGCTTGCTTTTCTTTTTATTTGTCCATCCCTGTTTACTACTTTGAGATTTTCTACCTCTATTGAAATCCGATTGGCCCATAAACTCTAATTTGGGCAAAGGTAGTGCTTTCCTCTACTATTCGTTACAGATACAATGAAGTAATCTATCCATAAAAAGTCGTTTGTCTTTATGAAGTATTCCTGTCCCTAAACACTACTGCAGATTGTCTTTCCCTATTCACAATCAATTTGGTTACATCCGGGCGGGAGTAATGCCCTGATGGGTCAAAATTCTGGCGTTCCTCATATACCCGGTTAAAATCCAAGGTTTCAATTATAAGGCCCTCTATACGTAAAACGGGTTCAACAATCCAGTCTCCATTAGGGGCGGCAATGCAAGAGCCACCATTGGCCAAGATTTCTGGAGCCTTTTCCAGTATTTTTTCAAGATGGGGTGTACGTTCGGGAAAATCTTTCCTCCCCATCAAAGAAGAGACACTAATTACATAACTTCTGGATTCCCTTGCAATAAAACGTGTTATATCCTTTGTATTATGATCATTACCCGGCCAAACCGCAATGTGCAAATTTTCACCTTGTGCATATAGTGCCGTTCTGGGCAGGGGCATCCAATTCTCCCAACAATTGAGCCCGCCTACGGTAAATTGCTTCAACGGATGTACTTGCAGTCCATTACCATCACCCGGAGCCCAGGTTAAACGCTCATCATAGGTGGGCTGTAATTTTCTATGTACGGATTTGATCTCTCCTTGGGCATCAATGTAGACCAAGGAACAGTATAGACTATGACCACCACGATCTTTGGCCCGCTCTATTACCCCTAAATATAGAGACATGTGATTATCCTTGGCCAATTTACAAATAGACCCTAACTCCTCCATTTGAACGGCATTTCTCATGTAATGGGCATGCAGTTCCTTGTTCACCTTGGAATCCCAAGTGGCACCATCGGTCAATGCCAACCAAAAAGGGTATCCCGGTAGCAGAGCTTCACCAAAAATCAGTAATTCTACCTGTTCTTTTGCAGCCTGTAGAATGGTTTGCTCAACTTTTTGAAGAGTTGCCTCCTTATCCAACCAAATAGGAGCAATCTGGGCCATGGCAACTTTCAAAAGGTTGTCTATCATAAAATCCGGTTTAATACAAGGTCAATATCTATGAGCAATATACTGAAGACACCAGCAATAATAATAAATTTCAGGATGTTATGAAGCCCAACATAATGCAGCTTGGTTTTTGCTCTCCATAGCATTCCCAAAAACAGAATCATCAGAAATATAGAGCCGATGAAGTAGAGATACATATATCCGACATCAAAAAAATAGATAAGTAAAATAGCAGGTAACAAGGTAAGCAAGATCAAAATACTAATTAGAGCCTTGGAAACCCTTGTTCCGTATAAAATGGGAATGGTACGGTAATTCTGGGCTACATCACCAGCCATATTCTCCAAATCCTTGATCATTTCACGAGCCAGAATCAATAGAAAGAGGAACATGGCATGGACAAAAATACTAGCTTCAAAATTTTTGTAATACACAAATACCACAAAAAATGGAGCTATGGCCAAAGTCGCCGAAACGAAATTACCTATAAACGGCACCCGTTTTAGTTTGTGGGAATAAAACCAAATACCAAAAATATAGGCAGAAAAAAAGAATACCGCTCTAAATGAAACATAGCTTGCCGCAAATACGGCCAAAAAATTAAGCACAAAATAAGTGGTCAACTTAAATCGTTGGCTTACCAAACGATCCAGCATACTTTTCCTTGGTTTGTTGATAAGGTCTTTCTCGGCATCATAAAAGTTGTTTATGATATAGCCTGAAGCGATGACCAATGCAGAGGCCAGAACGATGGCAAAAAGATTGAAATCAAAAATAACTTTGCGCAAAGGGAGGTCCGGGGATAAAATATAAATCGAGGCCAAGTACTGGGCCAGCCCTATCATTAAAATGTTGTAACCCCGCACAACGGAGAACAAACTCAATAACTTTAATAGTAAGAGCTTGTTTCGTCTATTAAGCATGTTTTGGGATTTTGCACTAAACCAGCGCCAAAATATCGTATGGAATCCGAATAAATTTGGTACTAGAAGTTGTATACCACTTCCAAATTGTAACCTTTCAAAGCTTTTTTAGCCTTCTCTATATCTTGGGTAAAGCCCAAGATATAACCACCACCACCTGAACCACAAAGCTTTAAATAATAGGCATTGGTCTCAATTCCCTGTTTCCAAAGTTGATGGAATTTGGCCGGAATCATGGGTTTAAAATTGTCCAAGACTACATGGGACAATTGCTTTAGGTTTTTAAAAAGGGATTTTACGTTCCCATTGATAAAATCCTCCACACAGGCATCCGTATGTTTTATAAATTGGTTCTTAAGCATATTCCTAAAACCTTCCTGCTTCATTTTCTCCATGAACAACTGTACCATAGGCGCGGTCTCGCCTGTAGAACCACTGTCCAAGAGAAACACAGCTCCTTTGCCCTTTTTGTTTTGTGAAGGAATACTGGTCGATTCTATATTGTCTTTTGAATTTATCAGGATTGGAAGACTCAAATAACTATTCAGGGGATCAAGGCCGGATGATTTACCATGAAAAAATGACTCCATTTTTCCAAATATGGTCTTCAATTTCAACAGCTTTTCCCTAGTTAGGTTCTCCAAAACTGTAATCTTATGTTCTGCGTATTTGTCATAAATGGCCGCAACCAAAGCCCCGCTGCTACCTACACCATAGCCTTGGGGGATAGAACTATCAAAATACATTCCCGCATTTACATCGTTCTTCAACGCATCAAAATTAAAGGAAACCAGGTCAGGGCTATTTTTGGTCACCATCTCCAAATAACCTGTAAACTCTCTAAGGTTCTGATTGGATTCCTTGGCGGTTACAGATGGATTATCATCCGTCTTTAGAGCACCTTTAAAGAAGTTATAAGGAATGGAAAGCCCTTTGGAATCCTTTATAATGCCATATTCCCCAAAAAGGAGAATCTTGGAATAAAACAGCGGTCCTTTCATTTAGTAACTTAAATAATGAATGTTTAACATCACAAATTATCTTTTTTTGTTCAGTCAAATCTTCATAAAGATAAACATTATCAACTATGAAATCAAAACTCCTCGTCTTTACGACGTTATCCGTCGTTAAAGAACGTTGTTTATCAATATTAATTATCCATTGGCGGTTTTTAATTTTTTCGCACCAAATCCAATTCGATCACAAATATACTGCTCCTTTTCACAAAATACAATCAGCTCATTTTTAATAAATTGATGGACTTTTTCTTTTTCAAATTCGGGATATAACACATGGACATTGGCTCCGGCATCCAATGTAAAGCATAGATGACTTTTGGATTTCTTTCTAAACTCCCATATTTTATTGATGATTTCCAACGTATTGGGCTTCATCAACACAAAATAAGGTTCACTGGTCATCATCATAGCATGTAAGGTTAAAGCCTCGCTTTCCACGATATTGATAAATTCCTTCAGATTTCCATCAGCAAAAATCGGTTTCAGCTTGGCTATATTTTGATGTGCTTGTTCAAAACGTTGAACAGCGTAGGGGTGACCTTGCATCAAATTGTGTCCTACAGTACTGCTCACCTGTTTTTTACCCTTGTCTACCAGCAAAATGGTATCATGATAGTTTTTGAAAACCTTGTGTACCTCAAACGGATATAGTATTCCATATATATCCGAACTTCCTTGAACCTCCGAATGCGCACCCCATTGAATAAGGTCTCCCTCAATACTCCTACAAGCACTTCCCGACCCCAACCTGGCCAGAAAGGAAGCTTTTTGATACAAGAAATTCGTATCCATTTCAGGGTCAAGTTGTTTTTCCAGGTCCATAAGGCAAAGAGAGAGGGCCGCCATTCCACTTGCAGATGAAGCTATCCCACTGCTATGGGGAAAGGAATTAGAGGTTTCTATTTTAAAGTGATAGTCCTTCAAAAAAGGGAGATAGTACTCAGTACGCTTAAAAAATGACTCTATTTTAGGTCTAAAATCATCTTTGGGCCTACCTTCAAAAAAAAGCTCGAAGGAAAAACCTGATCCTTCACTGTCTTTGTTTTTTATATAGGAAAGTGTGGTAGTCGTGCTACAGGCATCCAATGTAAAACTCAGGGAAGGGTTGGCAGGAATCTGATTTTCCTTCTTACCCCAATATTTTACCAAAGCGATGTTACTAGGTGCTTTCCATGTTACCTTCCCCCTCTCACTCTGAGAAGTATAACCTTTGGGAACAAAGTCGTTTTCTATCACGGACATCTTGTTTTGCGCAAAGATAGTTTTTAGCCTCCTTTCAACATGGGCAATTAAAATAAATCGCTATTTTAGGGGAATACCCAACTAAATTGAAAAGAAAACTAGTACATATTGGTATAGCCGTTTGTGCTTGCCTTGTGATTGGCTTCCTATCCAGCTTTGCCACCCAAAGTTCGGTAAACGACTGGTACCTCACCTTGGAAAAACCTAGCTTCAATCCCCCCAATTGGATTTTTGCCCCGGTTTGGACCCTGTTATACGTTCTAATGGGCATTGCAGCAGGACTTGTATGGGCCAAAGGGCTTCATCATCTTTGGGTGAAAACGGCATTGTACCATTTTGGATTTCAATTGTTGCTTAACGGTGCATGGAGTATTGTCTTCTTCGGATTGAAAAATCCTTTTTGGGCCTTGATCGTGATTTTGTCCTTGCTCATTCTATTGGCCCTTACCATAAGGTGGTTTAAAGTAGTAAGTAAATTAGCAGCATATTTATTAATTCCCTACTTCTTATGGGTGTGTTTCGCTACTTTGCTGAATTATAAAATTTGGGAATTGAACTGATGTCCGGTGCTTCGACTACGCTCTGCACGACAAGTCCGATGTCCGATGTCCGATGTCCGATGTCCGATGTCTGATAAAAGTAAAAACCTGGATTTGGAAAATGCTAAAAGCCCTTTTGTTTGTCCTAAACTTCCTAGGTTTACCCTTTTACCATCTCCAACAATTTCAACATAGTTCTATAATTTCTGGTTGTGGCCTGTACCTTCAATTTTCTCTCAAGAAGGTTATTGTCCAATTTTGCTTTGCCGTAGCCATTTTTGCACCATAGATAAACACAACTATCGGTAATCCTAAATTCTTGATTTTCAAACGTCTCTTGTGCAAGAGATTCCACAAGGATTTGTTCAGGAACACTTTTCAACAATACGAAATAGAGTCGGTTACCTTCCAAGGTTATTGCATCCTTAAAAGGATTTTCTTTAACTATCCTTTCCAAATCAGTTTTGGATTTAACCAAAATAGGTACATCAAATCCAAAATGTTCCCGAATTTCATCTCCAATTATATCTTCCAAGTTTCGGATACTTGCATCTTTGGCTTGAAGAACAATATTGCCGCTCTGGATATAAGTAGCTACATTTTGAAAACCGAGTTTTTCAAGCAGCGTTCGTAAAGCGTCCATTTTCATTTTCTTTTGGCCGCTAACATTTATACCCCGCAATAAGATGATATAAGTATACATTGGTTTATTTACCTATAATTCCCTGGGCCGCAATAAAAGCTCCGGTCCAAGCATTTTGAAAGTTGAATCCACCTGTAATGGCATCCACGTTTATCACTTCTCCAGCGAAATAAAGATTGGGCAAAACTTTGCTTTCAAAGGTTTTAAAATTGATTTCTTTTAAGTCTATCCCTCCGGCAGTCACAAACTCTTCCTTAAAGGTACTCTTTCCTTCGACCAAAAACTCGCATTCGGTGAGTTGTTCCGCCAACAGTTGCAATTGTTTCTTGGAAGCATCGGCCCATTTGGTATCACCATTTAATCCGGACGCTCTTACCAAATTAGTCCACAGGCGACGGGGAATATCCACGGCCTTTGTACGAAGTACGGTCTTTTTTGCTTCCATATCCTTAATTTCCAGCAATAAAGGTAGCACAGCGCCTTTATGATAATCGGGCAACCAATTGACCCTGATTCTAAATCGATAACCATATTCATTTAAAATCCTTGCCCCCCAAGCCGATAATTTCAAGATGGCTGGGCCGCTCATTCCCCAATGAGTAATCAATAAAGGGCCCTCAGAAACCAAAAGAGCCTCATCCGATACCTCGCTGCTCAGTTTTATTGTGATTTTCGGGTTAAATGTTCTTTTCAATAGCTCTACCTTGGCGTAGGTACTGACACCGGGTATGCCGGAAATGCGCTCATCCTTTATATTGAATGTAAAAAGCGAGGGTACGGCAGGTTCCAAAGTATGTCCCAAGTTTTCCAATAACTTCCATATTTTAGGATTACTCCCAGTGGCTACAAGTATTCTTTTAGATGTATACTTTCCTTTTATGGTGGTTACCTCCCAAGCTTTTTCGTCATTCTCTAAATTAAGGGGTACTATATCGGTCACTGCACTATGTTTCAACACTTTTACTCCCAAACGTTCCGTTTCTCTTTGAAAAAACTCAATGATGGTTTGTGAGGAATCCGTTATGGGAAACATTCGGCCATCCGGTTCAATTTTCAATTGGATACCTCTTTCCTCAAAAAAAGCTACCGTATCTCCCGTACCATGTTTGTGAAAGGGCCCCAGTAGTTCTTTACTTCCACGGGGATAGCTATTTACCAGTTCATTAGGGTCGAACTCCGCATGGGTTACATTGCACCTGCCCCCACCCGAAACCTTTACTTTGGAAAGTACCTCTTTTCCCTTTTCCAGGATAACGATTTTTAAGTCAGGAGCAGATTCCGCAATTTGGATGGCGGCATAGAACCCGGCAGCTCCACCACCTATAATGATAACGTCATACATTAATTTACGCGCTCTGGATAATTGGTTATAATTCCATCGACACCTATTTGTTTCATTCTAGCAATGTCTTCAGGTTCGTTAACGGTCCAAGGATAGACCTTGAAGCCCGCATTTTGGATTTCCTTGGTAATTTCAAGATTCAATTCCCGATAATTGGGGTTAATGGCCTCAGCATTCAATTCTTTGGCAATAGGTAGGCCATCCAATGGATTATCCGAGGTAAGTATGGCTATGGGGATTCTCGAATTGAGTTCACGCGTTCTTTTGAGCTCACCCCAACGAAAGCTGGATATGATAAAATTATCCAGCACCCATTCTTTTTGTTCTACATAGTGATTGACTATAGCATTTACCGAATCGGCCGTATCCGCTCCTTTTAACTCTATATTTAAGCGGACTTTGTTGTTGATAATTTCCAAAACATCGTGTAACAAGGGAATTTTATGATTGCCTTGGACTATAAGCTTTCCAAGCTCTTCTATTTCGTATTCCTCGATATTGCCTCCTCCATTCGTAAGACGATTTACCGTGTCGTCATGGAACACAACGGTCTCGCCACTAGTAATTTTGAATACATCTATTTCAATCATGTCAACACCTAGATCCAGGGCCTTTTGTATGGAAGCTAGGGTGTTTTCAGTCTCATGGCCCATAGCTCCCCTATGGCCAATGACCAACGGCTCTTTCATATCATTGCAACTTTGTAGTACAATTATCAACACCAATATCGCGATAAATCGGCTACCATTTTTCATAAACCTCCTTTTGGCACAAATATACTACCGTACACTTAGAATCCATAAAAAGAATCCTAAGGAAAAAGCAAAAATGACTTCTTGAAAATACTGGTAAATCACACAAAATCAATTACATAAACAGCATTTAATACTTCCTATTTCAGATTTTTCAATATATTTAGTGTACAACAACCAATTAAAAATCAAAATTATGTTTACAAAAACTAATTTAATTTCGACGATTGTAGCCGCTATATGGTCCTTCATGGGCGGCTTTCTGTTCTGGGGTATTTTAGCGGAAGATTTCATGAACAACCATTTGGGTACGGCCACCGGTGTTGGCAAGGAAATGCCTGATTTTGGACTTTTGGCCTTTGGTTGCCTTGTCCAAGCCTTTGCCTTTTCCAGCATCTTTAGGAATTGGGGTTCTGATAGTTATTCTCCAATGGACGGTCTAAAGTATGGCATTTGGGCAGGTATTTTAGTAGGATTTGGGGATGGACTTATCAATCATGCCACCACCAACTTTCTGGACATGACCGGATCTTTGGTAAACGGATTTATCTATATTGTTTTCTATGCCGTTATGGGGCTTTTGGTAGGTTTGATCTACAAAAAAGTGAAATAGCTGAATATTTACTTCTTACAAACGTAAAGGTCTCTTAAGGAGGCCTTTATTGATTGCAAAATCATTCAACTCTAAAGATATAAGATTGCAACGGGTCTAGTGAAACGTCCAATTTACCTATCCCGTCCACTACTTTTAGGGTATGGGTACTTCCGTACAACATATCAATAACTTCATGGCCTCCCTCTTCCAAGTCCCATTCTTGAACAATTTCCGACGGAATTTTAAGCTGAAAAACACGGGAATCGTGAGCCTCAAAATTTGAAACTACAATCAGTCTTTCGGAATCGGACCATCTTACATAGGACAATACTCTATGGTCATATCCTTCCGAGTTTTCCTTGTTATAGAAATGGATATCCTGATATTCGCCCATAAGGGCTGTGCTATTAATGGTAAAGTTTAGCAATCTTTTGTAAAAATCGCGCAATGCACGCTCATCTTCCGATAATTGTCCTCCGTCAAATTTTTTGTCGTTTACCCAACGTTGGTGGTGGGGCACTCCGATGTAATCAAAAATAGAGGTCCGTGTAGGACTGCCAAAGCCCGCATTTTCCTGGGCGGGCTCACCAACTTCCTGACCAAAGTAAATCATTAGGGGCGCCGAAGTCATTGTTGCGGACACGACCATGGCCGGTCTTCCTTTTTGAGCATCTCCGGCAAAATCGGGGCTGGCGATACGCTGTTCATCATGGTTTTCAAGAAAATGCAATAAATGGTGCGCTATATCGGCCGTTCCTTTTTTTACTACCGGAATATGATCCGTCCAACCATGGCCCTGCATAATATGCTTGAGCGAGTCATACATCTCTACCTTGTCATAGAGATAATCCATCTTCCCTTTATGGATATAATCGCGATACAATTGCGGATTGTATACTTCCGCCAGTAGAAATGCGTCCGGATTTCTAACTTTAATATGACTGTTCATATAGCTCCAAAATTCGACTGGAACCATTTCGGCCATATCAAATCGAAATCCATCAACGCCCATATCCAGCCAATATAGGGCAATGTCCTTAAACTTCACCCAAGAATCCGGAACGTCCTTATCCTTCCAAAATTGAAAATGTGCCGTATGGTCTTTGGATCCAAAATCCTGCGGCAGTACATCAAAATCATAAGATCCATCCGGGCGTACGCCATAATTAATTTTAATGGTCTCATACCAATCATTAAAATGGGGCTGGGCCAACCGTGAGCCATTTCCAGTCCATTTGGCAGGAACTTCCTCAAAATGCCCATCAGCCAATGGATGATAATCGCCACCTAGAGGCAGGTATCCATTTTCCCATCTTGGGGCCTTAAAAACACTGTCAGGTATGTAATAAAAATTATTGTTGCGCTTGTATTCCAACGAGGTGTCATCTGAAACTCCAAAAGGCTCTGACCCCTCAGGTGTAGACCTACCTTCATAATTGCGGGCTACATGGTTGGGAACAATATCGATCAACAACTTAAGCCCAGCTTTATGCGTACGATTGATCAGTGCCTTGAACTCTTCCAACCGCTTTTCTGGATTTTCCGCCAGATCGGGATTTACATTGTAATAGTCCTTTACGGCGTAGGGTGATCCAGCGCGACCTTTTACCACGTCAGGGTCGTCATTTGATATGTTGTATTTCTTATAATCTGTCGCCAAGGCGTGGTGGGGAATACCGGTATACCATATATGGGTTACTCCCAAGTCTTTGATTTCTTTCAACGCCCGTTCCGTAAAATCTCTGAACTTGCCCACACCGTTTTCTTCCAAAGTACCCCAAGGTTTGTTATTGGTGCTTGTATTGCCAAACAGACGTGTAAAAACCTGGTAGACTACCTCCTTTTTTGTTTCTGTCTTTTCCTGGTGCATATGCTCTGGCTGTTTTTGCTCATGCTTGCAGCCCCACCCCATAAAAACCAGGATAAGGATCAAACAATTTTTCATGTGTTTAAAATTTTTAACCAACTGAAAATAAGCTGTCTTAAAATTTAAGAACCCGTGCAACCCTGCATGCGGCAGGCGGGCACTCGTTGCACTCGTTCTCTCATGAATTTATTTTAATCGTACACAGAGTGTAGTTATTGTGAGTTTTAAACAAGTTGATTTTCGAAAGTGGTTTCGGTATTAGGTGAGACTACCAATCGCTCCCCGTTAACGCGAAGGGACATGTCTTCCTTACCTTCCAAAACAAATTTGACTTCCTTTTTGGTTATGGTAACCTTAAGAATTCGATGCCTAAAGTTGATTTTGAAGGAATACCCTTCCCATTGTTTCGGTATCCGAGGCGTGAAGGACAATTTGTCGTCTACAATCCGCATCCCACCAAAACCTTCCACGATACTCATCCAAGTACCCGCCATTGAGGTAATATGGAGGCCTTCCTTCACCTCTTTGTTATAATCGTCCAAATCTAGACGTGATGTCCGAAGATAAAATTGGTACGCCTGTTCCATACGATTCAATTTGGCTGCCTGAATACTATGTACACAAGGGGATAAGGAGGATTCATGTACGGTAAAAGGTTCGTAAAAATCGAAATGCTTTTCGAGCTCTTCCGAGGTAAATTGATCTTCAAAAAGGTAAAATCCCTGAAGTGTATCGGCCTGTTTAATGTAAGGGGATCTTAAAATTCGGTCCCAACTCCATTTTTGATTGATAGGTCTTTGGGACTTGGGCAACTCGGCAACCGTAATCAACTCCTTGTCCAAGAACCCATCTTGCTGAAGAAAAATTCCGTGCTCTTCGGAATATGGAAAGTACATGTTCTTTGCCACCAGTTCCCATTCGTCGGTTTCCGCATCCTTTAACTTGGTAAGGCCAATTATCCTATCATAATCATCCGGGTATCCTTCCTTTACCTTTTGTAATTGTTCCAGGGTATAGTTGATACACCATCTGGCAATATAATTGGTATACCAATTATTATTAACATTATTCTCATATTCGTTTGGCCCGGTTACGCCTAATATTACATACTTTTGTTTTTGTTCGGAAAAATTAGCGCGCTGGTGCCAAAAACGTGCAATGCCAATCAAAACTTCCAATCCCATTTCGGGAATATAACTATAGTCTCCGGTAAAGCGGAAATAATTATAAATGGCAAAGGCTATGGCTCCGTTCCTATGGATTTCCTCAAAGGTTATTTCCCATTCATTGTGGCATTCCTCACCGTTCATAGTAACCATGGGATAAAGGGCCGCTCCATCACTAAACCCTAATTTTTGGGCATTCTCAATAGCCTTCTCCAGATGATTATATCTGTATTGTAAAAGATTACGGGCTACTTTCTGATCTTTTGTAGCCATATAAAAAGGGATACAATAGGCCTCCGTATCCCAATAGGTACTTCCGCCATACTTTTCACCGGTGAATCCCTTTGGACCTATGTTTAGGCGCGAATCCGTACCGAGATAGGTCTGGTTCAAATGAAAAATATTGAATCGTATGCCCTGTTGTGCTTTTATATCCCCCGAAATGGTAATGTCGCTCATTTCCCATATTTTGAACCAAGCCTTCCTTTGCTTATCCAATAATGCCTCAAACCCTAGATCAGTAGCCTTTTTCAAAACACGCTTGGACGCTTGGACCAATTCCTCAGGTTTATGGTTTGTAGAAACAGTATATCCCCCAAACTTAACCAGGGATGCACTTTCCCCTTTTTTTACTTCTTGAACGTATTCATGACCTACCCAGAGTTCCTTCTTAACTTCCAACGGAGCAAAATCTACTTTTTTTCCTTCGTGGTACAGCTGTGCTTCCATAAAGGTACAGGTAGCAAAATGGGTCTTCATGGTATGTGCTTCGATAAAAGCCTGATTGCCTTCGGATACAACATTCGTAGTATTCCAGAACTTATCGTCCCAATTGCTATCCTCATTGGTAATGCCACTATCCAAATATGGATTGAAGGTAATCTTCAGGTCATTGTCAATAGGGGAAATTTCAAATTTTATGGCCCCCACCTCGTCCAAGTCAAGGCTTAGAAATCGCGTGACTTTTACATCTATAGTTTCATCACCGGAGGTTACTGCCCTAAAAGACCTTTGGTACCAACCCTCCTGCATATTAAGTTCCCTACGGAAATCATCTACCTTTTTACAAGTATTCAAATCAAAAGGCTCCCCATTTAGAAGTACATTTATCCCGATCCAATTGGGGGCATTCAATACTTTTGCAAAATATTCGGGATACCCGTTTTTCCACCAACCGACCCGGGTCTTGTCCGGATAATAGACACCGGCAATATAACTTCCCTGAAAAGTAGGGCCCGAATAGTGTTCCTCAAAATTGGCACGCTGCCCCATAGCCCCGTTTCCTATACTGAACAAACTTTCGGATGCCTTTACATTTTCCTTATCAAACCCTTCCTCTATGATAGACCATTCATTTGGTCTAATATAATCTTGATTCATTTTTTACATTCTTTTCCTATTTGTTATTGGGTATGTAGCATGAAATTTAAACAGTTCAGGGGGAATTGTCCATTATCTAAAGTGCAACCCGTATAATTTGGACCGATAAACTTAGCTAGTTAATCATTGTTTGATGCTCCTTCCAACAAGGTGTTTAAAAAATCATCATCAATTTCTGTGAAATCGATAAAATTGAATTTGGCATTGGAAAGTATTTCGGCATCTCCAATACCAATACTAATCATTCCTGCACTGTTCGCAGCCTCTATTCCTGCCAAGGCGTCCTCAAACACCACACAATGTTCTGGTTTTGTGCCCAATTTTTCGGAAGCTATGATAAAAACCTCAGGATCGGGCTTTGCCTTGGATACTTCATTGCCATCCACAATCGTATCAAAATACGATAATAAGTTTACTTTTTCCAAAATAGGTTTGGCATTTTTACTTGCAGACCCAAGGGCCATAGGAATATTATTGGTCTTTAGGAATTGTAAGACCTTAGGAACATTGGGCAATATTTCGGTTTCGTCCATAGTGTCTATATAAGCCAAGTAATCCTCATTTTTCTCTAGAAGCCAGGCATTGAACTGTTCCTCCGAAGCTTCTACACCGCCCATTTCCAAAAGGATTTCCAAACATCTTTTGCGGCTTACCCCTTTAAAACGCTCATTATCCTACTTGGTAAATTCTATACCTAACTCGTCCGCCAAATTCTTCCATGCCAAATAGTGATACTTAGCTGTGTCTACGATTACACCATCCAAATCGAAGATAAATCCAGGGGTATTGTTCATGGGTTTAGTTTTTTAGTTGGTTGCTAAAATAACTTAGAAGTTTGGTTCTGGGTTTATTCGGCACATGAAGTTTACGTAATTTTAGCGTATAAAAGATTGCCATTAGCCATTTATGGTGGAATCCCTTTCTATTAAGGTTGCTTCAATAACCTTGGTTTGGAATACCTCCTCTTCATCATCTTCATTTTCCTGCTCCACCCGTTCTATTAACATTTTTGCTGCTATTTCCCCCATTTGCTGTCCATGTTGTGCCACTGTAGTTAAGGTAGGGCTCGCATATTTGGAGAGTATTCCATCGGTAAATCCGATAAAAGAGATATCCTTGGGAATTTTTAACCCCATGTCCTGTGCCACCCGCATACAATGGACCGCAAACATTTCATTAACGCAAAATGCAGCATCCACTTTCTCTTTTTCAAAAAAAGCTTGGATGGGCACTTTGTCCATGCCCAAATAGGTATAGGGTAATTTTATAATGAGACTTTCATCAATTGCCTTATTTCTTTCCTCCAATGCATCAAAATAACCCCTTGCGCGTTTATTACTTACGTTTAGGTAGTTGTCCGTTGTCACCAGGGCGATTCTCTTTCTTCCCTGATCCAGAAGTTTGTCTACCGCTTGCCTTGCAATTTCCCTATCGTTTATCAAAACCTTGTCACAAGCCACCTCATCTGCAATACGATCAAAAAGTACTAATGGAATACCTTGTTCCGTAACCTCCTTTAAATGATTGTAGTCGTTTTTAAGTTGGGTCTCTGCAGACAAGGCCATTATAAAACCGTCCACACTACCGTTGGCCAATAGCTCCATATTAATGACTTCCTTATCGAAGGATTCGTCGGAAACGCATACGATTACATTGTATCCTTTTTGATTGGCATATTGCTCTATCCCTCTAAAGACCGTTGTAAAAAAATGGTGGACAATCTCCGGAATAATAACGCCAATATTCTTCGTACGCTTATTCTTAAGGCTAATGGCCACATTATTGGGCTTGTAGTTATAAAGCTTTGCAAAGGCCTGGACTTTCTCTTTGGTATCCCTGCTTATCTCCTCGCTATTTTTTAAGGCCTTCGAGACCGTGGAAATGGAAACCTCCAGTTCCCGGGCAATATGCTTAAGTGTAATTTTTCGTTTCAAAATGCAGCTTTAATTCCGTTAAAAAAAGAAAAATAATCATTAAAGATGCAACTCTTAAAGAAATGTTATTTTTTAACAATAACATCTTGGAAATAGACTTATTCTTAAAAACAGGGCAAAAAACAAAATATGCTATATTTGACAAAAATTGCGGTTTTATCACTATTTTTGGTCAATACTACGAATAGTATAATTTAACAAAGCATTATTTAAGATTGTAATATTTTAAAAAAGTTATTAACACGAAACCGTTTTCGTAGGGCTTGATTTTGTTATGATAGGATATTAACAACTATTTTACATATTTTTAACTTTCGATTATAAATTAACTCAACTTAAAATTAGCTATTTATGAAGATTACGCTATTAAGAAGCCTTGTAATGGCTGGGGCACTTTTGTGCTTTGGTTTATCGCAGGCACAGGAAGTATCCGGTACGGTTTCCGATGCCGTTGGTCCCTTACCCGGGGCCAGTGTCGTGGTAAAGGGAACGACCAACGGTACACAGACCGATTTTGACGGTAATTATACCATAGACGGATTGGATGATGATGCAATTTTGGTCTTTAGCTATATAGGCTATAGCAACCAAGAAATTCCCGTTGCCGGGCAAACTACCATTGAGGTAGTTCTACAAGAAGATGCCCAAGCATTGGATGAGGTGGTCATTGTAGGTTATGGTAGCCAGGCAAAAAAGGAGATTACCTCTTCGGTGGTCAGTGTCAGTACCGAAGACTTTAACCAGGGGGTCGTCCAAGAGCCGACCCAGTTGTTACAAGGTAAGGTTGCCGGTCTAAGTGTGGTAAACCGGGGTGGAAATCCTAACCAAGAACCCGTTATCCGGTTAAGGGGTATCTCCACGGTTGGGGGTAACCAACAACCTTTGGTCGTCATTGACGGTATCCTGGGAGGTTCCCTGAATAGTGTGGATCCCGCGGATATTGAGAACATTACCGTATTAAAGGATGGTTCTGCTGCGGCTATCTATGGTTCCCGAGGTTCTGCCGGGGTAATCGTGGTCACTACCAAAAGAGGAAAGGCCGGGCAACCTTTGCGGGTTTCCTATAATGGTCAGCTTGGAGTCTCTACCATAGCCAATCAAATCGAGATTATGGATCGTGGTGAGTTTTTGGCCGTAGGTGGTAATGATTTGGGCAGTGATACCGATTGGAGGGATGAAGTTACCCAAACGGGAATTGCCCAAGTTCATAATATAGCAGCCTCCGGTGGAGGGGAAAGCTTTAATTACAGGGTAGCTGCAAACATTAGGGATACCGATAATATCCTAATTAACTCCGGATTTCAGCAATTTAACTTCCGTACCAATTTTACGGGATTATTATTCGATGACAAATTAAAAATTGACGTTAATGCCGCCTTTACGCAACGGGATTCGCAAATCGGCTTTAACGAGGCTTTGCGTTATGCCACCAGTTACAACCCAACGGCTCCCGTTTTTGGAGATGATGCACCTTTCCCTTTTAACTCTGCCCAATTTGGAGGGTACTTTGAGACCTTAGGGCTCTTTGACAGTTTCAACCCGGTAGCCATAGCGGAACTGAATCGCAATGACCGCTTTGCCACTACTTTGAACTATGGGGTAAATTTGAATTATCGAGTTACGGACAACCTTACGGTAAACCTAAATTATGCGGCTCAGAATATTAAAGAGGATGCCAACATATACTACCCAACCACAGGATATTGGAGAGGTAATGCCTTAAGCCCTACCCGTAGGGGGCGTGCCGATTTTGGGAATTCGGAACGTCGGTTTAGACTTCTGGAAGGTTATGCAGCCTATACCAATAGCTTTGCGGATAAATTTAATTTTACAGTCACGGCGGGATATTCCTTTCAGGAAAACGATTTCAACTATAACTACTTTCAAATCGGAGATTTTCCTGCAGGGGTCGATTTTGATTTCAGCAACAATATCAATGCCGCCCAGGACCTTTTGGAAGCGGGTCGTATTGAAGCTGATAGCGGAAGAGAGGATGGCGATCGTATCATCCGTTTCTTTGGTCGCTTGAACATGACCTATGATGATGCCATCTATTTTGATGCCTCCATTAGCCGTGAGGGATCAAGTCGCTTTGGTACCGAAAATCAATGGGGTATCTTCCCTGCCGTTGGTGCCGGGGCCGATTTAAATAAGTACTTGGAATTGCCCAATGTCAATTTGCTAAAGGTCCGTGCCGGTTGGGGACTTACGGGAGCCATCCCACCAGCGGTTGGTTTGTACCAACAGATATTCAATGTACAGAATGGGGCTGATGGACAAAGTGGCGCTGCCACTACCCAAGACAATGGGCGAGCCGCCAATCCCGATTTAAAATGGGAAGAAAAATCGGAGTTCAACTTTGGGGTAGAATTTGCGATGGACCGCTTTGGGGCCACAGCGGATTACTTTATACGGGATATTCGGGACTTCGTGACTTTTGCCAATGTGGATGCTGCCGAGAACAACGGGTTTGATCGGCGTTGGCAGAATTCTGGGCAACTAGGGGTTACAGGTTTTGAGCTATCTGCCAATTATGATGTGATTCGGAATGATAAATTGACCTATAACACGGGGGTAATCTTTACCCATAACAAGAATACTTTGGAGGAGAATCCCCAAGGTGATCAAGTGGATGGAAACCTAGGAGCCCCTGGGCAAAACAATACTAATGTTATTCGTATTAAGGAAGGTGAGGAAGTTGGCCAAATTTGGGGTCCTGTATTCTCTGGAAATGTGGATGCCAATGGTACACCTATCTTATTGGACATCAACGGCGATGGGGAACTGGTGACTGGTCAAGGTAGTGCCTTGGATGATAACGCGGATTTCCGAGTACTGGGGAACGGTATTCCCGATTTTGAAATCGGTTGGACCAACCAAGTAACCTTCGGAAACTGGGACGCCAATGTTTTCTTTAGGGCGGTCGTTGGTCATAGTCTGGTCAATAGTTTCCGTGCCTTCTATGAGCCTATTATCGGTTCCCAGGCCTCTTATAACTTTGTAAATACCAAATTGCAACGGGATGATATTAGAACTGCCCAGTTTAGTGACTATTATGTAGAAAAAGCTGATTTCCTACGTTTGGACAATATGTCCATAGGCTATAACTTTGACCTCAAGGAAACCAGTTACATCAAAGGGTTACGGTTGTCCTTGGCAGCACAGAACCTTTTTACCATCACTGGTTATAGCGGTGTAGACCCAGAGCCTTCCTTACAAGATGGTGGTTTGCCTGCAGGTGAACTTCTAGGGGATGATCCTGATGATCAGATTGATGAAATACAGGCTAATCCATTAATTGCAGGGATAGAGCGACGGGAAGCGTATTTTACCTCAACGACCATAACCATTGGATTGAATGTTAACTTTTAAAAAAAATACTATGAAACGAATCTTTAAATTAACACTGGTCAGTACGGTATTCATTGCCTTCTCCTGTACGGATCTCGATGACGAATTGGAGGATACCCTCACGGAGGAATTTTCTGTGGATGGAATAGACACCAGCGGAGGAGGAGGAGATGGAGGACCCCTCTTATCTGCCTTTGCGAGATTGCGCGCAGGTGGTGCGGGGAATTCTGGGCATTTCGCTTTACAGGGTGTGCCTGGAGATGATATGGCGGTACCTCAAAAAGGAGGTGACTGGTTTGATGGTGGTATTTGGATCGACTTACACCGTCATACCTGGAATGCAGCGAATGACCGTATCAACGAAGGTTGGAACGATGCTTATGGTGGTATCGGTGAATGTAATATTGCTTTGGATGGTGGTACATTAGATGCCAATCAGACTGCTCAATTAAGAGCTCTGCGCGCTTACTTTTACTACAGATTGTTGGATTTATACGGAAGGGTAAAACTTATTACCACCGCAGGTGGGGATGCCCCCCAGTCCGATCGTGGTGCAGTCTTTGATTTCGTAGAGAGCGAATTGTTGGCTGCTTTAGGTATTTCAGCGGTTACGGCAAGTATGGATCTTTCCGCAAGTGCATTGACTACAGATGTAAATCCTTATCGAATCAACCAATTTGCAGCTCTTGGGCTTTTGGCCAAACTGTATTTGAATGCCGAAGTATACACGGGAACCCCCCGTTATGAAGAAGCGGATTGGGCGGCCACTTATGTAATAGATAACGGCCCGTACCAGTTATGTGCCGCCGGATGTACTACTGCTAACCGGGCCAAGCGACCAGATGTGGAGACCGATCCAGAAACTTTGGAAGGATATGCCGCAATATTTGCCACCGACAATGAAAGTAATCCGGAAATCATTTTTTCCATAGAGTATGCTTCTGTAGGAGGGGGTGGAATGAACTTTGCCCAAATGACCCTGCATGGCCCAAGCCAGTTAACATTTGGTCTGGATGCTGCCCCTTGGAACGGCTTTGTGACACTTGAAGAATTTTATAACAGCTATGAGGCTGGAGATTTACGTAAAGAGGCCAACTTTTTGGTAGGACCACAGACCGATTTCTCCGGAAATCCGTTAATCGACTTTGCCGCTGACGACGACGACCTTCAAGTAAATTATACTCCGGCAATTAATGAATTGGAACCCAATGCATTGCGACAAGGCGGAGCCCGAATGAAGAAGTTCAGTTTTGAAGTTTTAGGTAGACAGGATATGAACAATGACTATCCCATACTTAGACTTGGAGATATCCACTTGATGCGTGGCGAAGCTAGGGCTCGAGCCGCAGGGGACTGGAATCTTTCCTTGCCCGATGTAAATGCGATACGAACAAGAGCAGGAGTTTCTACTTTGGGAAGTATTGATGCTGACGAATTCTTGGCCGAGCGAGGTCGGGAAATGTTCCAAGAATCCAGCCGAAGGACCGATTTGATTCGCTTTGGTAAATTCCAGGATTCCTGGTGGGAAAAAACCAATGCTGACGCATTTAGAAATTTGTTCCCGATTCCTGTAAATCAAATCAATGCAGCACCAGATTTGACGCAGAATCCAGGGTATTAATATCAACTGGGATTATTTATAAGTTTAAGGGTTGTTCTTTATGGGCAACCCTTTTTGCTAAAACCTTTTTTCATTAGTCCAAATACGTAAAATAAATTGGGTATAACTTGCCTTGCATACCATAGGCATGCAAACCGACAGGCAGGCCTACTCCGACCTTCTATCGGAATCCATGGTTTATACACCTTTGGATGCGTATCTTTGCAGAACCATTTTTTTCCAGTTTTAAGCCTTTAAAGAGCGTGTTTATTAGATGAGGCAGTTTATAATATTCGGAATCCTTTTGTTATTTATCTCTTGTGGGAATGAAGACCAAAAGTCAGAAGTAGAGACTCCTCTATTTGTGCTTAAGGACACAACCATTGGAATTTCCTTTGAAAATACATTGATCTACGACGAGGAATTTAACCCATACTTGTACCGTAATTTTTACAATGGTGGAGGGGTGGCCATCGGGGACATCAATAATGATGGGTTGGAGGATATCTATTTTACCGGGAATATGGTAGATAATAGATTATTTTTAAATAAGGGCAACTGGCAATTTGAGGACATTACTGAAAACGCAGGTGTCGCCTGTCCTGGTGTTTGGTCTACAGGAGCTACGTTTGTGGATGTAAATGGCGATGGTCTTCTAGATTTGTATGTCTGCAAATCCGGAAAGCCGGAAGGCAGCAATAGACATAACGAACTTTTTATAAACAGGGGTACAACAGACCTGCCCGACGGTCAGGCGGGATCAGGACAGGTAACCTTTATCGAATCTTCCAAAAAGTATGGGTTGGATATTGAGGGGCTCTCCGTACACGCCGCTTTTTTTGATTACGATAAGGATGGGGATTTGGATGCCTATATCCTGAACAATTCGCTTCGTTCCGTGGGTGCATTTGACTTGATTAAAGACCAACGGACCATTCCCGATGAAAGTGGTAGCGGAAACAAATTTCTTAGAAACGACAATGGAGTTTTTACCGAAATTACTGAGGAAGTTGGAATTTATAGTAGTAAGATAGGGTTTGGCTTAGGAATTACCTTGGGCGATTTCAACCAGGACAATTGGACGGATATTTTTATATCCAATGATTTTTTTGAAAGAGACTATCTCTATATCAATGATACATTAGGAGGGTTCACAGAAGAGTTGGAAAACTATTTTCAATCCATCTCCATGGGTTCTATGGGTGCGGACATGGCCGATTTGGACAACGACCTTCTGTCCGAACTCATTGTTACCGAAATGTTGCCCGAAAATCTTGAGCGCCAAAAAACCAAGACTCTTTTTGAATCCTGGGACAAATATACCATGGCTCGAGAACAAGGCTATTTTCATCAATTCCCTCGTAATACCCTTCAAAAAAACCTTGGAGGCGAACAGTTTTTGGAAACTGGAAGATTGGCGGGTGTATCCGGTTCCGAATGGAGCTGGGGAGCCCTTTTATTTGACATGGACAACAATGGCCTAAGGGATGTCTTTATCAGTAACGGCATTTATAAGGATTTGCTAGATCGCGACTATTTGGCCTATCAGGCTAATGAGGAGGCCATAAAAAACAGAATTCAAAAAAATGAAAAAAATGTAATAACCACCTTAATCGACGCCATTCCTTCCCAAGCCGTGCCAAATGCCGTCTATGCCAATCAGGGAAATCTAAAATTCCAAAAAACTAGCTATGAATGGGGCTTGGGCACTCCTAGTTTTAGCAATGGAAGTGCCTATGGCGATTTGGACAACGATGGCGACTTGGACTTAGTGATAAACAATGTGAACATGCCTTCCTTTGTATATGAGAACACCACAGATACGCTCGCGAACAGAAGCATTACCTTAAAACTAATGGATTCCACCGGTCGCATGCCAGTAATTGGTACAAAAGCCACCATCAAATATGGGAACGACCAATATGCCCATGGCGAAAATTACGTGTCAAGGGGTTTTCAAAGCAGCGTTCCGTACGGCGTCCATTTTGGAGTCGGAAACAAGGAAAAAGTAGATTCCCTTTGGATCCAATGGCCCGATGGAAAAATTTCAACGTATACGAATCTTGCCACCAATAAAGCATACTCTTTTAAGCAGCCCGTACATCTTGGAATGTATCCGCCAACACCTTCTTTTGATGCTATAGCTCCAACAATACTAGAAGAAGTTTCGCCATTTTTCGATTTTAAACATAAGGAAAACAATTATGTAGACTTCAACAATGAACGGTTACTTACCCAGATGAGCAGTAACGAGGGCCCGGCCTTTGCCAAGGCCGATATCAACAAAGATGGAAAGCTTGATTTTTTCGTAGGAGGTGCTAAAAATCAAACGGGAAGGCTATTCATTTCCTCCCGAACAGGATATCACCAAATGGATGCCCCTTTTGGAGAGGACTCCAATTCCGAGGATACGGATGCTTTATTTTTTGATGGTGATAATGATGGAGATTTAGACCTTTATGTCTGTCATGGCGGTAAGGCTTTTTCGCCCTATTCCGTAGCCCTCAATGATGCCTACTATAAAAATAATGAGGGTGCCTTTGTCAAATCCAAAACTAGCCTTCAATTTCCAAAGACCCTAAGCTCGTCCACGGTGGCGGCTTCGGACTATGACCAGGATGGGGATATGGATCTTTTTGTTGGGGAACGCTATAAAACCAATCTCTATGGATTGCCGGGTACCGGTTATCTTCTCGAGAACAATGGGAAAGGGGAATTCACAACCTTAGAGGAAGAAGGTTTCATCAATTTAGGCATGATTACCAATGCCCATTGGAGCGACCTGAACAATGACGGTTGGGAGGACCTTGTAGTACTTGGCGAATGGATGCCCGTAAAGATTTTCTTGAATGAAAAAGGCAAATTAGTAGATAAGACCGAAGCATACGGAATGGGAGATTCTTCCGGGCTCTGGACATCCTTGGAAGTGGCCGATATTGACCGTGACGGGGATATGGATATCGTTGCCGGAAATATTGGACAAAATAGTTTTTTAAGACCAAATATGAAGATGTTTGTCCATGACTTTGATGGCAATGGATTTCAAGAACAGATCATATGTCAGTTTTCAAATGGCAAGTATTATCCCATTGCGGATAAAGATGAGTTAATCTCCCAAATACCGGATCTCAAGAAAAAATTGCTGTATTATAAGGATTATGCCAAGGCAGATATCTCTTCCATATTCACGAAAGAGCAACTAAAAAACGCTATCTCTTTTGATCTTAAAATGATTGAAAGTACTGTTTTCATTCATGAAAATGAAAAGTATTTCCCCACAAGACTCCCAAGTGAAATTCAATATGCCCCGGTATACACAATCACGTCTACCGATATAAATGAAGACGGCCATATCGATCTTTTCTTTGGAGGCAATCAATATTTGGTCAAACCTCAGTTTGGAAGGTATGATGCTTCAACAGGATGGGCTATCTTTGGACCCTATACCAATACTAACAATCCTCCCGAAGTGTTTCCGTTGAGAATCAAAGGACAGATTAGAAATCTAGAATGGATAGACACGGGCACTAAAAAAGTGTTAATAGCTTCGATAAATAATGGAAAAACCAGATTTTATGAGTTCAAAAATGATCGCTAAAGTATTTGGCACTTTCATTTTCATGGTACTTATGGGTTGCTCCGAAAGTAAGTACACAAGTATGGTAAAAAAGGAACTTGCCAGTGGCGTAATCCACGACTCCCTTTTTCTTGGGCTTCGGTTGGGGCAAACCCGGAAGGATTTTTTTGAAATCTGTTGGAATTTGAATCGAGAGAAAAAGGTGACCCACAGCGAAATTTTCCCATTTGTCAAATACCCTTTGCCTAAAAAGACAACGTCCGATCCAGAAAAGGACATGACTATGCTCTTCTATGGCGATTTTGATGAAGGAAAGACCATTATGACCGGAATGAAACTTCAATTCTATTATGACGCTTGGGCGATATGGAGCAAACCCTTACAATCCGATCAATTGCTTTTAGCGGTCAAGGACTCCTTGGAAAAATGGTATCCCGGAAATGATTTTATTCGGGTTTCCCTCAAAAAGGACTCGACCGAGTTATTGGTAAAGGTGGACGGAAACCGTAGGATAACCATTAAACCTTTGGATGACAACCGAATAGTAAAGGCTAAAATAGATGACCTTAGATATGTTTTGGATAAGGAATAAAAAAAACGCTTCAACAGGAAAATTTGCACAATTGGGCATAGTACCGATGCTATTATGTATTATAACATCTTGTACCTCGGAAACTGCTATTAAGAATCAAACCGAGCCAAAAAAAGTTTTTCAATTGCTTGATGAATCTGTTACAGGTATCGATTTTACCAACAAACTAGCTTATGACAATGAGTTCAACGTTTACAAATACCGTAATTATTACAACGGTGGCGGTGTTGCTATTGGGGACATTAACAATGATAGCCTTCCGGATATTTATTTTATCGCCAATCAAGAAAAGAACCGACTCTTTCTGAACAAAGGGAATTTTAAATTCGAGGACATCACGGATCGATCTATGGTAGGAGGAACAAAACCTTGGTCTACAGGAGTAGCAATGGTAGATATTAATGCAGATGGTTATCTTGATATCTATGTCTGCAATTCCGGTGATTTAAATGGGGAAAATAAACAAAATGAACTTTTTATAAATCAAGGAGATACAACCTTCAAGGAAATGGCCGCCGAATACAATTTAGATGACAAAGGCTTTTCCACACATGCCTCATTTTTTGATTACGACAAGGATGGGGATTTGGATGCCTATATCCTGAATAACTCCTATAAGGCCATTGGAGGTTTTGATCTAAAGCTGAACCAACGGAATAAAAGGGACGTTCTAGGGGGCGATAAATTAATGGAGAACATAGACGGTAAGTTTGTGGATGTAAGTGAAAAGGCCGGTATCTATGGTAGCGTTATAGGTTTTGGTTTAGGGGTTACCGTCGGTGATGTAAATAATGACGGATGGGAAGACATTTACGTATCCAATGATTTTTTTGAACGGGATTACCTCTACATCAATAATCAGGATGGTACATTTTCCGAGCAGCTCGAAAATCAGATTACGGCTACAAGTGTAGCTTCCATGGGTGCGGATATGGCAGACATTAACAATGATGGTCACAACGATATTTTTGTCACCGAGATGCTTCCTTCGGACTATGATCGCCTTAAAACGGTAACTACTTTTGAGGATTGGAACAAATACCAATTGAACCTCAAAAGCGGGTATTACCACCAGTTCACAAGAAACACCTTTCAACTGAACAATGCTAACAATTCGTTTAGCGAAATTGGGCGGTTAAGTGGTGTCGAGGCTTCCGACTGGAGTTGGGGCGCCCTTATATTTGATATGGACCATGACGGTTTTAAGGATCTGTTTATAGCGAATGGGGTTTATAGAGACCTTACTGATCAGGACTACCTCCTATACCTTTCCAACGAGGAAATTTTAAAATCTATGATCAGCAATGATACTATCAATTATGCAAAGTTGATAGAGATCATTCCCTCCAACAAAGTGAAAAACCATGCCTATAAAAATTTAGGTAAACTTAATTTCGAGATTTACGAGCAATCAGGTCTATTACAAGAGAGCTTTTCAAATGGAGCAGCCTATGGGGATCTGGATAATGATGGGGATCTGGATCTGGTAGTGAACAATCTCAATATGGAGTCCTTTGTCTATCAAAATACCACTATGGATTCTGGACAGGTACATTATCTCAAATTTGACTTAAAAGGGGAAAATAAAAATACAAATGCCATCGGTTCAAAAATAAAAATCGAACCTTATTCCATTGCAATAGAAAACCAGCCGGTACGTGGTTTTCAATCGAGTATGGATATTCGTACCAATATTGGGCTAAAGACCGATGACCCTGTTGCCGTTACCATAACCTGGCCTTCGGGCAAGATTACCAAGCTGAATGATGTTAATGTTAATCAAACTTTGACGCTTTATGAAAAGGAGGCTGGAACAATAGAAAGAAAAAACACGGAAGCTGTTAAGAAGATATTCGAAAAATTGGATTGGGATAACGGCTACGAGCATCGTGAAAATCGTTTCGTGGATTTTGATAGGGATCGTTTGCTCAACCACATGTGGAGCACGGAAGGGCCAAAGGTTTCCATGGCCGACGTAAACAAAGATGGCCGAAAAGATTTGTTCATTGGCGGATCTAAGGGCAACCCGGCTACATTATTCCTAGGAACCCAGGATAAACCAATCCAAAAAATAACCAATGATTTTGATAAGAACAGTGAATCCGAAGACATGGGCAGTTTATTCTTCGATGCGGACAACGATGGGGATCTAGATCTCTATGTATGCAGTGGTGGTATTGAGTATTCCCAGTTTTCGGCTGATTTCTCAGACCGTCTTTATTTGAACGATGGTGCCGGAACTTTTACCCTATCCAAACAACAACTTCCCGTTAAGGGATCATTCCATAGTACTTCCATTGTACGGGCTGCAGACGTGGACGGTGATGGAGATCAGGACCTCTTTGTGGGCGAACGGATAATTCCCCTTAAATATGGTTCGCCTTGTTCGGGGTTTTTACTCCAAAATGATGGTCAGGGAAACTTCACGGAGGTTACTGGTCAACAAGCCCCGGAACTGGAGGGAATAGGGATGATTACCGATGCCCAATTCCAAGATTTGGATGCCGATGGTGATCAAGATCTAATAGTAATCGGTGAATTTATGGGAATTGAACTATTAGTAAATGAAAAAGGAAGGTTTAGTAGAAAAGCCAATAACAAGCTTGCAGATTTAAAGGGATGGTGGAACACCATTCACTCAGCAGATTTGGACAATGATGGGGATATGGATTTCATATTGGGCAACCATGGTCTTAATAGCCGATTCGAGGCAAGTGCTGAAAATCCGATAACCCTATACTCCAAGGATTTTGATGGCAACGGCTTTACAGACCCCATTCTTACTTTCCGTAGGGACGATGGAAAAGATTACCCCTATGCACTTCGACATAACTTAATAGAACAGATGAAAGTCCTCAACAAGAAATTTCCCAACTACCAATCCTTTAAAAATGCATCCATTACAGACATGTTCTCACCTCAAGAAATGGAGGGGGCCTACCGTTTGGAGGCGAACATTCTTTCATCCGTAGTATTAACAAATGAAGGGGATTTCAATTTCAAGGTTCAGGAACTCCCCATAGAGGCGCAGTTTTCGACTACTTATGCGATCACAACCCATGACTTTGACAAGGACGGAGATCAAGATATTGTTCTGGGAGGAAACCTATACAACGTAAAACCCGAAGTGGGTCGGTATGACGCCTCCTACGGTGTTTATTTGGAAAACTTGGGAGCCATGAAATTTATAAATCGGGAGAGCGGAAACGGTTTTAACGTAAAGGGAGAAATCCGTGATATGGTGATAGATGGTCAACAACTCATTGTCGCTAGAAATAGGGACTCTTTGGTTCTTTTTAAATTTTAAGACATGAGATACGCACTAGGTGTTTTCGTCATAACTTTCCTACTTTTAGTGGGTTGCTCGGAAACTAAAAAAGAGGTTCCTACCGAAAGAGCGGCGATTTATTTCCACAGCGTTCCCTCGGACAGTAGCGGTGTGGATTTTTCAAATAATCTGCACCATAATGATGACCTTAATATCATTGAATATCTCTACTACTACAATGGAGGTGGGGTGGCCATCGGCGATATAAACAATGATGGTCTAGAGGATATCTATCTGTCCGCAAACCAAACTCCGGACAGGCTCTACCTAAATCTAGGAAATCTAAAGTTCAAGGATATAACCGAAGAAGCGGGCATGGTATTGGACTCAACTTGGTCTACCGGTGTGACTATGGAAGATATCAATAATGATGGATTTCTAGATATTTACGTTTCTAAAGTCGGAGATTATAAAAATCTTAAAGCACATAATTTGCTCTATATCAATAATGGCAATAATTCCTTTACGGAATCGTCGTCTCAATATGGTCTTGATTTTTCAGGGTTTTCCACTCAGGCTTCTTTTTTTGATTACGACAACGATGGTGACATGGATATGTACCTGATGAACCACTCCATCCACACCCCCAGAAGTTATGGCAACATAAGCATTCGGCAACAAAAGGATTCACTTGCCGGCGACCGATTCTTCGAAAATACTTTGAATGAAGGCAAGGCAAACTTCATTGATGTCACAGATGAATCGGGCATCTACAGCAGTGCCTTAGGATATGGATTGGCCATTACTACTGCTGATATCAACAAAGACGGTTTCATGGACATTTATATAGGCAACGACTTTCATGAGGACGATTATCTTTATATCAACCAAGGAGATAGAACTTTTAAGGAATCAAGGGATGCATCTCTAAACCATACCGCCCGATTTACAATGGGCGTGGATATAGCCGACATAAACAATGATCTGCTTCCTGATATTTTCACCTTGGACATGATGCCTTTTGATCATGAAATTTTCTTGAAATCCGGAGGAGAAGATTCCGATAAAGTAAGCCAAATCAAAAATAATTTTGGTTTCGGCACCCAATATGCGAGAAATACACTTCAGCTAAACAGGGATAACCAATCTTTCTCTGACATAGCTTTGATGACGGAAACCTACGCCACAGATTGGAGTTGGTCCCCATTGATCCAGGATTTTGATAATGATGGCCTTTTGGACATTTACGTAACCAATGGCATTTACAAACGCCCCAATGACCTCAACTACATCAATTATCTGAGCAATGTAGATTTTGCGAAATATGACCAGACCAAGCAAAATGAAATTGAGAAAAAGTTGATTTACCAAATGCCCACCATTAATATCCCCAATGTACTTTTTCGCAATAAAGGGATCTTGGAATTTGAAAGGCTTACCAACGCATCCGGACTCCAACCTTCGTATTCCAACGGGGCAGCATATAGTGATTTGGATAACGACGGCGATCTGGATATTGTTGTCAATAATATTAATCAAAAGGCCTTTGTACTTGAAAATAGAAGCTCAAATCAAGCCAATAATAATTTCGTCTCATTTGAATTGAAGGGAGATGAAACATACAAAAACCCTTCTGGTTCAAAACTGTACCTCTATGCCAATGGCAAGACATTCTATAGAGAGCTTGCAACCACCAAGGGATTTCAATCCTCCTCTTCGCATAGATTGCATTTTGGGCTTGGGCCTACTAAAAAAATTGATTCCGTTAAGATTCAGTGGTTGGACGGAAAGGAACAGATAGAAATGGACCTGGTCATTAACCAACACCACACCATAGAAAGAAATGCCACGAGAACCCTCTTGGAAAATGAAAGCTCTAAGGATGAACCAGATAGCAAGGTTGCCACTTTTCCATATGTACATATTGAGAACAACTATCTGGATTATGAACGTGAGATATTAATCCCGGAAAAACTATCTTCGGAAGGGCCCTGCCTGCTCAAAGCGGATTTCAATGGCGATGGACGGGACGATATTTTTGTGGGATCATCAAAATATCAATCTCCTTCGCTTTTTATACAGCAAAGGAATGGGACCTTCTTAAAGGATAGAAAAAGTGAATTCATCAAGGACATTGAATATGAAGATGTAGACGCCACTGCTTTTGATTTGGATAATGATGGCGATTTGGATCTTTACGTGATGAGTGGAGGGAATGAAAAAGTAGAAGGTGATCCGTATCTGGAAGACCGTATCTATATCAATGATGGGAAAGGCACATTTAGCCGACTTAAAATCGATTTGATCAGGACCAATGGGGGAAGTGTATCTTCAGGAGATTTCAACGGGGATGGGTTTACGGACCTCTTTATCGGTAACCGTTCCATTCCCGGTGGATATGGTCTATCCCCAACTAGCTACATCCTGGAGAACAATGGCAAAGGTAGTTTTAGAGTAGTGGCACAGTCCAGTATGGGTATGATAACGGATAGTCAATGGGCCAACATAAATGATGACGATCTTTTGGACCTCGTGCTCGTTGGAGACTGGATGCCCATCACCATTCTTATAAACCAAGGGGATTCCAAGTTTGTGGATAAGACAAAAGCCTATGGTTTGAACAAGACTCACGGTATGTGGAATACAATATGGGTGACGGACTTGAATGGGGATGGCAAAAACGACATTTTAGGAGGTAATGCTGGCCTGAATATGAAGTTCAAGGCCTCACAGGAGCGCCCTTTAAAATTATATGTCGATGATTTTGACGAAAATACCCAACCAGATCCCATTATTTTTTATGATTTCTTTGGAGACTACGTACCCTTTGCCTCCAAAGACCGATTGGCCCAGCAACTTCCCTCCCTAAAGAAGCGATTTTTGGGTTATAAGGAGTTTTCAAAAATAAGTGCCATTACGGATTTGACAGGGTGGCAGGAAAAGGATATCCTAGAAACCAAAACCATATATGAACTTAAATCCATGGCCTTTATCCAAGAGGATAGTACATTTCAAGGTATATCCTTGCCTAAGGAGGCCCAAATGAGTAGCATTGAAGATTTTCTTGTGGATGCCCACCAAGGTGAAAACCAGAGCATAGTATTTGTGGGCAATTATCTGGACTATACCACGGAACTAGGTCAAAGCAGTTCAAATTCAGGAGGGATACTTACTTATGGGGAAGACGGCATATTCAACTTTACGGATTATTTGCCCTTACCCCCTGCTATAAATGCCAGACAGATACTAAAAATTGATGAGGATACATTTTTGGTGGTCTCAAATGATGGCCCAGCATACACTTTTAATCTAATAATGCCCTAGACCTATAAATTTTAAATATTTCAACTAAAAATAGGTACGCGCTTAATAGGAAAAGTGGTATCTTTTATTCACAGGAATTGTAAAACCGATACCCTTGTTCCCTTTTAAAATGTACATAGGACCCTATCTCCCAAAAAGTGTTTTTGTAGTACTATTTTTTTTTCTAATCATTTCATGTTCCGACGATAATCCAGTAGATGATAATGAAGTTGTCCTAACCTGTTTTGATGGTATCCTTAATGGGGATGAAATCACTGTGGACTGTGGAGGTGTATGTCCTGGTTTTTGCCCTTTGGAAAGTATAGGTATATTGGAAGGTGAACTTGTAAGCGACTTACAACTTGATCCAAGTGTGGAATATCGACTTACTGGCCCATATCTTATAAGGGACAAGGCAGGTTTATCCATTCCGGCAGGAACGGTAATCAAAGCGGATCCCGGAGTAGGTGCCTATATTGCAGTGGCCCAAGGCGGTATACTATTTGCGTTTGGACAGCCGGAAAACCCGGTGATCATCACTTCCGGTGCAGAAAATCCAGCGCCTGGTGATTGGGGAGGGATTATCATTTGTGGTAAAGCTCCAATTGACACCGGTGAGGTTGGCCGATCGGATATTATTGATATTTTTTATGGAGGCTCCGAGTTAGAGGATACATCCGGAGGGCTTAACTATTTACGAATTGAATATGCTGGTGCCGTAGCTGAAAATCAACAAAATTTTGACGGTATTGCCCTTTACGGAGTGGGTGCATTTACAAATGTCACCAATGTGCAGACCTATGAAAGTCTGGGAAACGGAATCCGGTTCATTGGGGGCAATGCAGATGCAGAAAGACTTGTCGTTACCAATGCCGCGGGAAATGGCATAGCCGTGACCAATGATTGGAGCGGGAATGGAGATTCCTGGTACTTGTCCGGTGTTTCCAAGGCCGGAATCCAAATTGCCAGCAATGAACTAGTAGAAAGTCCCAATCCCATTGTTACGGATACCATACGTAATATCAGTCTGGTGGGACCCACTTTTGAAGAAGGGTTGAACTATTCCGAAGCAGGGGGGAGTTATGTGCTCACCAACGTCCATACAACGGGCATGCAATTAGGAATCAATGTTGAAGGACCGGCGGCTTCAAATCAGATAGACCTAGGTAATCTACAAATCGATTCCATCCAATTTGATAATCCGGCAACAGATTTTGTTCCGACCAATTACACCGGTACCAATCCCGGATTTTATCAAGAAAATATGACTATAGGTGCTGGGAACGAAGCCCTAAAACCCGATTGGGCTAATGGTTGGACAAGAGGTTTGCAATAAGTTTCAATCCACATACATTGATTTTCGGATGGAAACTGGTCTGTTGTCATAAGTAAGCCCTTCCAAATGGATTTCAAACTCTCCGGTCACATCAGAGGTAAAAAAATCCAATTGGGTCTGTCCATCCCTCAAATTGAATTTTGGAATCCAAAGTAATTGTAAGCGATCATCTGGTAGACGGTATTTGGAATCCGCAGGATTTATTCCGTCATATTGTTGTACAAAGTATTTCTTGTTCGGTTGGGGCTTCATAATTTCTTCCATCAAAATTGCGCTATTCTTTTGAAACTGTTCATAACCATCACCCGCCTTGGTCCTTATAATCAGGGCACCCTGAAATACTTCGGGTCCAAAAACAAGTCTATGCCTCAATACGGTCATGGCTTCAATGGTACGGGCATCGAACTCCAGAAGGGCATTATTATCTTGTATTAGACAGCCATCCATTAGGATCAACGGAGGTAAATCCGCAACTTGGGTGTAATCGAACCCTTTTATACGTATGGCTTCATTGTCCCTGTCCACCCTTTTATGGGAAACATCCTTAATAATTTCCACAATGGTTTCACGTACCGTTTTAAAACGTACGTAATCGTCCAGTAGATACACTTCTTTTTCTTTGTTGTCCGAAAACTGTCTTAGTGGATTGGACAAGATAGAGTCCGGTCGAAATTGAAAATAGGAGTTTTCGATTTGATTATGAATACTTCGTTGTAGAATCTTCTCTCGCATTGATGAGTCAATCCTTATCCCCGCAAAAACCAATTTGGAATGGTCTAAAGGTTTCTGCTCCCTTAACCGAACCTCATATCCTTCCGAATTAACAGCCAAAACCTGTACAACAGCCTTCTCCCCAGAATGGTAACCGTCTATATTTAGATGAAAATTTCCCAATTCGTCAGTCTCTACTACTTCAAAAAAGTAGTCCTCCCCTGGAATGCATAGCGCAACCTTTAAATTCTGAATGGATCTGTTCTCTTGAAGTGCAATGACCTTACCCGAAAACAGTTCTCCGCGTAGTTCGGGGAGATAAATGGTATCTCCAATTGCGGCCAAAGGTTTTACGTTGGAAGCATGATTCTTTTCAAAAAAATCTAGCATTCCTGATTGTGCCGATGCCGGAAGACTATCCTTTTTTCTAACGGAAATGGAATAGTTGCCTTCTAAGGTTTCGCTCTGATCCTTATTGTGAAACAAAAGGGATACTTTTTCGCGTTTTTTAAATCTTTTGTCCGGAATCATTAGGCTTAAAGGTGATATGTTTGTAGGGGTAGCCTTATTTGCCAGGGAAACCGCTCCATTGTTTAATTGCAAGGGCTTCCCCTGGGAATTGAACTCTGAGGATACTAGTTTCCCTTGTACATCTTGATTGGCCATATAAGGGTTTATAATCGCAACATTACCCTGAAAAAAATCCGCTTGGTCCTGATTTCGCATCCAACTCGTATAGGCCACTAATGTATAACCTCCCGAAACGATATCGGTAGGTACGAAGAAATCGCCATGGCCAACCCCATTTTCCAATAAAATTTTATGTTTAAAAACGACTTTGCCTCCAGTGCCGATCAATTCCACATAAGCAATTTTGCTTAGCTTGCTTAAACCCCCGCTTCCACGCTCCAAACAATATACCTTGTAATAGAGATATTCGCCTGTTAAGAACAGAGAGGAATTTACATGGACAAAGATACCTTCTTGGGGAACGGTCTTAAAACCATTTATCTGATCATTTGTCTTTAGGGCAACCTGGCCCAGCCCTATGGCAGGGGTTGTAAACCATATCAATAAAATACATAATAAACGTTTCATGGGACAAAAATTATTCTATCCAAAAATCCGGCACCTTATTGCTGCCTAAAGCGGTACAATCCCCACATGCACTTGGGGTCATTAAGTAACCGCCTTGACTTGGGTCAAATTTATAAAGCACACTGTTACCCCGGTCCAATATTCCCTTGAGATCCTCTCCAGAAGCAGGGGAACCGGTGCATTCCTGAATGTAAGGAGGCAACTCCTCTCCTGGAAAAAAGTCCTCATAACTAAAGAATAACCGTTTTTCGTCTATGGCGGCAACCTCAAAAAACCCAGCAACATTCTCATCCTCATTATCCACCGAAAAGATATTCCCTGGCAAGAAGCCCGGTTGATCCTCGGTGAAAACACTATTAGGAGATTGTGATAACCCCTTAAGAGCCTCATAATAGTCAAATGCTTCCGGTGTCTGCACATATTGCCTAACCAAAATACTATAGCGGTGCGACAGGATATAATTGTTGCGATTGATAAATCTTACGGGGTAACGGCTCAATCTATCCTCGGAAAGATTTAAGGTGTTGACAACTTCAATAGTCTTTTCCCTATCCGTACCATAACAGGTCCGTTCTTCCCGCTCACGTAAAATTATTTCAAACACAGGGCCCGTGGAGAGCTGAATAACGAATACTACATCATTGGGGCCCCAAAGAGGTGCTATTATCTTAAAAGTTTCCTCATATTCGTATCTATAATAATTGGACTGCCGGGAGGGGTCAAAAGTATCCACGAAGATGCCCATGCCTTCTTCACCTTGATCATTGGTGGTCCGTTCCGCGTGCAATTCGTCTATTGTAGTAGTAGCTGTTGGCAGTTGCATGGTATCCGAGCGATAGGATCTACCATCATCTGTGGTTATGGATAGACTGTAGGTCTTGCCCATTTCCGCGGCGAACGGAGGGTTGGACAAATAGATTCCGGGCTCCTCTTCCTCAAATACAAACTGCCCCCCGTCCCCATCCTCAATGGTAACATTGGCATTTTCTTCGGCTTGGGGACCATCTTCATCAAAACGAAAAGACCGGGTCAAACGTACTTCCTGTCGCTTGTTTTCATTGGTAATCAGTGCATCGACCACCAAAACATCCTCAAAACCTTCAACGGTACCCTCAAAAGGTTCGGTACAACCATAGACCCATAATAGCACTGTCATACCTAAGAATGGTATAAATAGTTGTTTTTTATTTCTAATTGATGAATGCATCGATTATAAGTTCAAAATCTAAAATTATAGGTTATGGATGGTATCGGTATGGTGAAAATGGAGCTTTGTAGCGCTTCGATCTGTCCGTCCTGAGAAACAAAAAAAACAGAATATGGGTTATTCCTGCCCAAAACATTATAGACGGAAATTGTCCAGAAACTGTGGGCAAACTTCTTTATTTTATGGTTCCCCTCGATATTAATCCCTATATCCAAACGATAAAAGTCGGGAATCCGGAATTGGTTCCGTTCACTGTAAAGCACAAACTCGTTTCCGTTAAACTCATAGTTCCCAACAGGAAATGTAACCGGTCTTCCGGTTTGGTACACAAAATTACCGGAAAAACTAAATCGCCTAGTAAGCTTATAATTTAATACAAGGCTAACATCATGGGGCTTATCAAAATTCGACGGGAAAAATTCCCCGTCGTTTACGCGTTCCTGCGGAAATTCACTATCCAACTGAAAAAATGAACGGGAATAGGTGTATCCCAGCCAACCATTTAGTTTTCCCCGGTTCTTGCGAATCAATAATTCCACTCCATATGCTTTTCCCTTTCCTTGCAATACTTCGGTCTCTATATTCTCGTTGAGGAACAGTTGGGCTCCTGTCTTGAAGTCTATGATATTGTTCTGCCTTTTGTAAAAGCCTTCCAAACTAAGTTCATAATCCTTGATATTCTTATAAATCCCCAATGAAAACTGGTTGGCCTGTTGAGGTTCTATATTACGATCCGAAAGTTTCCAGGTATCCACGGGAGATACCGTGGTATTATTGGATAGGGTATGGATAAATTGATAGGTGTTGTTGAAGCTTGCCTTAATGGATAGGCTGTCATTTAAAAGATATCTTGCAGAGATACGGGCCTCTGGCCCACCATAGGTCTCAAAAATCTCATTGTTGTCAAAAGTTTCGGAGCCAGCCACATTGGCATCGGTCCTAGGTACTCCTTCCTGATATATTCGCTGTGTGGAAGGGCCCAATGCAGCGTAAAACGAATAACGCAGTCCTAAATCCAATTGCAATTTTTCATTGACCTTGTAATTATCCGATACAAAAAGGGCTGACTCCAACGCTCTTTCTTCGGGAACGGCCAACGGCAGTATGATATCATTGGAGCCTTTTGGGGCTATCTCCCCGGGAAGCACCGAATACAATTTTCCGGAAATTCCATAATCAATGGTATGGGATTCGTTAAGCAGATATTTCAATTGAAGCTTTAGCTCCGTCTCATCTATTTGAAATCCTTGCTCAAAGTTTCTATTTGTGCTCCCATCAAAATCGATATTGAATTTATATTGACTGTTATTCAACATCAAGGTTCCGGAACTTTTTTCGCTCAGTTTACGGTTCCACTGCAAGGAAAGCAAACGATTGCTATAGTCGAACAAGGAATCTGAAGTTATACTAAAGATATCCCTACTATAGTACGCAGTTGCCCTTAGTTCATTGTTATCATTGATTTTATGGTTGTACTTGGTTATAAAATCATAAAAGGAAGCCTGACTGTTATTCAGGTTCTCCTCGTCCAAGGAACGCAAAATCCAATCTGAATAAGCGCCACGTGCACCTACCATAAGTCCGGCCTTTTCCTGGGCCAAGGGAATCTCCACAACGGCATTTGAAGTCACCGGACCCACCGAAACCTCACCTTTAAATTTGGTGTTACTGGCATCCTTGCTACTAATGTCAAAAACCGATGACAACCTACCTCCAAACTCGGCGGGAATACTTCCTTTATAGATATTAAGATCATTTATGGCAAATGGGTTAAATGCCTGAAAAAAACCAAAGAAATGCGTAGGGTTATAAATTACTCCATTATCCAGGAGGATAAGATTTTGATCGGTCTTACCTCCCCTTACATTAAATCCTGCAGAACCTTCTCCTGCGGTGGATACCCCGGGAAGGGTAGTAGCAATCTTAAGCACATCCCGTTCACCTAGAACCAAGGGAACATTTTTTGAAGCTTCCGAACCGATACGTGTATTTCCTGTTGAAGTATCTTCAACATTCCGTGTGGCATCGGCGGCCACAACAACCTCGTCCAGTTGTTCAAAATTCTCCTCAAGGTTAAAGTTGAGCCTACCATTGTCATAAATGATTACATTTCTTTGCGAACTTTCTACGCCCATGGAACTGGTTTCCAATACATTCAATCCGGATGGCAATTCAATTTCATAAAAGCCGGTATTATCCGTTACCGCTCCGATATTCAGCCTCCTTACAACAATAGCTAGGTTGGCAATGGGTTCCCCCGTACTGGTGTTGGTAACATAACCTGAAAGGGTAAATTGGCCCTGTCGATTGGTTTTACGTTCCCTGCCTATTCGTATGGTTTCCAGAATCTTGTCCGGTCCATCATTTTGTTTTCCCAGGAGAATGGGTCCGGCCGAAACATTTTCCCGAGGTGTTTCTTCAATCTCTACCTTTGCCGGTTTGGTAAAGAACCCTTCTGGTAAATCTCCATAGATACTATTATTGCGAGTCAAAATAACTCGATTGTCCCTGGTAACAAAGAAATTGATTTGCGTATCCTGAAAAAGATCGGTTAGAATGGTTTCAACAGATTCATTTTCATAGCTCTTGTTTAAAGCCGTGCTATCCAGCCATTGTTCCGCATAATAAAATTGAAAATCCGTCTTTTGCTCTATTTCCGACAATAGCTCGGTAATTGATTTATTTTGGATTTCCAAGGATACCTTCCGCTCCTCCTCCTGACCCATTAAAAACGTGAAAAAAAGCAATAGCACTATGGTTGTTACGAATCTCATAGACTTCCTTTATCGCTTTGATTGGAGATTAAAGCCGATAAGTCTAACAAAATGGATTTCATATAGGCATCGGTATCCGATTTTCCTAAAGAAGCATAACGATTGCGCAGGGCCTTTACCTCCTTTTTGTACTTTGGAAAAATCCCGTTAAGGTCGTTGGCTTTTTTTAGGACGTAAAAATCCAGGCCTAGTCTTAAATAATAGGTGTAGCCATCCTTAAACTCATAGTACAGAACTTCTTCATCTGTCCTCTTGAATCGTTTCTTTCGATGTTTTTTGAACAAGCTTAGGGAGTCCTTTTCCAGTAGGATTTCGAAGAAACCGGAAATATTCTCTTTAGTTTCTTTTCCACTTAAATGTTTGAACTGATGTTGATCTATCTGAAATTCAGCTACTTTTTCCTTATCCAATACCGTGATAGGCAATCTGCTCAATTTTTCATTTTTAATGGATAGTTGATCAGTATACACATCATAGCGCAAATTTACCTCAAAATAGGGTTCACCATCATAGATTACCGAACCCAAAACAAAATAGGGTTCCTTAAAAAATTGATGTTCATCGTTAATGGCCCGAAACTCTTCGGCATAGGCTACGCCCTCAAATATTCCTGAATTGGTTTGCCCTATCATATCATCGAACCAAGCATATGTGGAAGGGTCTCCCTCGGATATTTGGCCAAAAATCAAACATGGTGACCATATACTAAAGAGTGCAAATAACAACTGAAGGAAATGAGTAGGGTACGTGATTTTCAAACCAGGGTTTTCCGGGATTTAGCGATTTTTTATTTTTCAATTAAGATAGGGGTTTTTCACAATTATTCATAGGACATATATAAAACCTGTACAATAAAATGGGCTATAGTTTCTGAAACAAGGTAAAAAGACAACCTTCTACTGCCATGCCGTATCCTAAATTCAAAATTGCAATATAATTATGCGCTAAACTTTTACAGATAAATTCCTAGGAATTTGCTACAACGAGTCTAAAATAATATCTTAAACCCCGCAAAAAAATGTGGTATGTACTCCATCGGATATGATATTGGAAGTTCTTCGATAAAGGCCGCCCTGGTAGCCACTGCATCCGGAAAAAGTTTGGATGTGGTCAGCGAACCCAAGGTTGAGATGGGCATGATAGCCTTAGAAAATGGCTGGGCGGAGCAACATCCAGACGATTGGTGGCAACATGTCTGCAATGCCACAAAAGCATTGCTCCAAAAACACAACCTAGATCCCAACGATGTTACCGGAATCGGCATTTCCTATCAAATGCATGGTCTTGTCGTTGTAGATGAAAATGGTATTCCACTACGAAATTCCATTATTTGGTGTGACAGTAGGGCAGTAAACATAGGGCAGAAAGCTTTTGACGCGTTGGGAAATGATAAATGCGCTTCCCAATTGTTAAATTCCCCGGCGAATTTTACGGCCTCCAAACTCAAATGGGTAAAGGACAATGAGCCGGAAGTTTACCAAAAGATATACAAGTTTATGCTTCCAGGTGATTATGTCGCCTATAAATTAAGTGGTGAAATCTGTTCTACCATTTCGGGCCTTTCAGAGGGTATATTCTGGGATTTCAAAAATAATGGCATAGCGGATTGGTTATTGGAACATTATGGGATTGACAAGAAAAAGGTCCCTGACCTGGCCGAAACATTTTCCGTTCAAGGCAAGGTCTCAAAGGAAGGCGCCGCCGCATCCGGTTTGGCACCGGGCACTCCTATCTTATATCGTGCTGGAGACCAACCCAACAATGCACTTTCCCTAAATGTCTTTAACCCTGGGGAAGTCGCAACGACGGGAGGAACCTCGGGGGTGGTGTATGCCATAACTGAAAATCTATCCGTAAAGGAGAGTTCAAGGGTGAATAATTTTGCCCATGTGAATTATACGGTCTCAAATCACAGAATAGGTAAATTGCTTTGTATCAATGGATCTGGGATACAGTACCGATGGCTTATGAACAACCTAGATGTTTCGGACTATTCGGAAATGAACGATTTGGCCGCTTCTGTCCCCATTGGATCGGACGGGGTGCTGATACATCCTTTTGGAAACGGTGCAGAGCGAATGTTGGACAACAAGACCTTGGGCACACAAATGTCCAACATAAATTTAAACAACCATTCCAAAGCGCATTTATGCAGGGCGGCTTTGGAAGGTATTGCATTTTCCTTCGTTTACGGCATGGAAATTATGGAATCCGATGGTATTCGCCCAACAGTAATTAGAGCTGGTAACGATAACCTCTTTCGATCGGATATTTTTTCAGAAACCATTGCTACCCTTATAGGGCAAGAAATTGAAATCTATGATACCACTGGCGCTATTGGTGCTGCCAGGGCTTGTGAACTTTATAAAGGCGATTTTAAAACCTTTGGAAAGAACATTATGGATAATGACTATCTCATGAAGTTTGAGCCTTCAAGAAATAGGTCGGAATATGAATCTGCTTACAACAAATGGAAACAACAACTAAAACTCTTAATCAATAATTCGTAAAACATGGCACTAATAGGAGAGAAGGAATATTTTAAAGGAATCGGGGAAATTAAATTTGAGGGTAAGGATTCCGATAATCCATTGGCATTCAAATACTACAATCCCGAACAGGTCATTGCGGGAAAGACGATGCGGGAACATTTTAAATTTGCCATAGCCTATTGGCATACCTTCTGTGGACAGGGGGCAGATCCCTTTGGACCGGGAACACAGAACTTTCCCTGGGACCAGCCTTCCGATGCGGTTGATGCGGCCAAGGCAAAAGCGGATGCCGCCTTTGAGTTTATCACTAAAATGGGTTTTGATTATTTCTGTTTTCACGATTTTGACCTGATCCAGGAAGCCTCCACATTTGCCGAATCGGAAAAAAGATTGGCCACAATTGTAGATTACATAAAAGGCAAAAAGGCCGAATCTGGGGTTAAGTTGTTATGGGGAACGGCAAATTGCTTTTCTAACCCCAGGTATATGAACGGTGCCTCTACCAATCCTGATTTTAATGTGTTGGCCCGCGCAGGAGGACAAATAAAACTGGCTTTGGACGCCACAATTGCACTGGATGGTGAGAATTATGTGTTCTGGGGCGGTCGTGAAGGGTATATGTCGCTCTTGAATACCGATATGAAACGGGAGCTGGACCATATGGGTCGCTTTTTGGGCATGGCCCGGGACTATGCCAGAAAACAGGGCTTTACAGGAACCTTCTTCATAGAACCTAAACCTATGGAGCCCATGAAACATCAATATGATTTTGATGCCGCCACCGTGGTAGGGTTTTTACATCAGCATGGGCTACAGGATGATTTTAAACTGAACATTGAGGTCAACCATGCCACCTTGGCAAGCCATACTTTCCAACACGAGCTGGAAATGGCCGCGGCCCATGGTATGTTGGGAAGTGTAGATGCCAACCGTGGCGATTATCAAAATGGATGGGATACCGATCAATTTCCAAATAACCTTACAGAGGTTACGGAAGCTATGTTAGTATTTTTGCAAGCCGGTGGGCTTCAAGGCGGAGGTGTTAATTTTGATGCCAAAATAAGAAGAAATTCCACAGATATGGAAGATGTATTCCATGCCCATATTGGTGGAGCAGACACCTTTGCCCGAGCCTTGATTACCGCGGATAAAATCATTTCCTCATCCCAATACACAACGCTCCGAAAAGAACGTTATGGTTCGTATGACTCCGGAAAAGGGAAAGATTTCGAAAATGGCAAATTAGAGTTCAAAGATTTATACGAAATCGCAAAAGAAAACGGAGAGCTTCAATTGCAAAGTGGTAAACAGGAATTATTCGAGAACATCATTAATCAATACATTTAAGAATTTCCTTTTGACCTTCTTTTATGTATAGAATTCTACAATGGCATGTACACGCAAAGTTTTATAAAACTTTGCGTGTCTTTGTTAAATCCATAATTTAAGGGCAAAGAATTTGAGAAATTCGATGGTTTTTTTAAGCAAAACAGTTACTTTGCTAGACCGTTACGGAATTTTTAGTACTAATAACCAGCCAATACAACTATGACTTCGTCTTTCGAATTTTGGGATTACTTCATTTTTATAGCCTATGCTTTTTTAATCCTTGGGGTGGGCCTCTGGGTATCCAGGGATAAAAAAGGACATCAAAAAAATGCAGAAGATTACTTTTTGGCCAGTAAATCGTTACCCTGGTGGGCTATTGGGGCTTCATTGATTGCCGCCAATATTTCGGCAGAACAGTTTATAGGCATGTCCGGTTCCGGTTTTGCCGTGGGATTGGCTATTGCCTCCTACGAGTGGATGGCCGCCATAACCTTGCTGATTGTAGGGAAGTATTTCTTACCGATCTTCATAGAAAAGGGATTATATACCATTCCTGAATTTGTAGAAAAACGATATTCTACCAACCTAAAGACCATCTTGGCCGTTTTTTGGATCGCACTTTATGTATTTGTGAATTTGGCTTCGGTATTGTATTTGGGATCTTTGGCTTTAGAGACTATTATGGGAATTCCTATGGTCTATGGTGTGATCGGTCTATCCCTATTTGCTGCGGCCTACTCCCTATATGGAGGTCTTTCCGCCGTCGCCTGGACCGATGTTATTCAGGTTATCTTCCTAGTACTGGGTGGGTTGGTAACCACCTATCTGGCATTAAATACAGTCTCTGATGGCAATGGCGTTTTGGCAGGACTTCAGACTGTTTATGAAGCTGTTCCCGAAAAATTTGTTATGATTTTGGACGAATCGAACCCAGAATATAAAAATCTTCCCGGTCTTGGCGTTTTGGTAGGTGGCCTATGGGTGGCCAACCTCTACTATTGGGGGTTCAACCAATATATTATCCAGCGGACACTTGCCGCCAAATCCTTACGCGAATCCCAAAAGGGAATTATTTTGGCCGCTTTTTTGAAAATTGTTATCCCCGTTATCGTTGTCGTACCTGGAATAGCTGCCTACGTAATGATAAATGATGCGGAAACCATGAATCGTCTAGGCGATGTGGCATTGAACAATGCACCTTCATTGGAGCAAGCGGATAAAGCTTATCCATGGCTGTTGCAATTCTTGCCCACAGGACTAAAAGGTGTGGCATTTGCGGCTTTGGCCGCTGCCGTGGTCTCTTCTCTGGCATCGATGTTAAATTCCACATCCACCATTTTTACCATGGATATCTATAGACAATATATCAACAAAAATGCTTCCGACAAGACAACTGTAAGGATTGGTAGGCTATCTGCCGCCGTTGCACTTGTTATTGCTTGTATAATGGCCCCCTTATTGGGAGGTATAGACCAAGCCTTTCAGTTTATCCAGGAATATACCGGCTTGGTAAGCCCGGGCATACTGGCGGTCTTCCTTTTAGGGTTGTTCTGGAAAAAAACAACGAACAAAGCAGCCATTATTGGCGCATTGGTCTCCATACCGATCGCTTTGTACTTCAAGGTTGCCCAGAACGGGTGGTCTTCCAGCCCATTTTTCGTGGACGTTCCGTTTATGGATCAAATGGGGTATACGGCCTTACTTACTATGTTGGTCATTATTGCGCTAAGCTTATTTCAAAACAAGGGAGAGGAGGACCCCAAAGGCATTTCGCTTACCAAGGGAGTCTTTAATACAAGCCCAAAATTCAATATTGGAGCCTTTGCAGCAATGATTATTATTGCTGCCATTTATGCTTTCTTTTGGAACTAAGTCATGATGCAAGTGTAACCTTGTTTTAATATAATCCAGGGTATTATTTTGCGCTCTTATCCATATAAGTTGCAATCCATTTTTGACAAAACAGAACCTTGTTCCCATAAAAATAGTTTATGTTAGTTTTGGCTTACTAGCCACGTTTTGATACGAATTGAAAATGACGTAATTTTGGGCACTAATTAGGTTTAAATCTTTCCCAATTGTTAATGAGGACATCTCGATAGGACAATCAAAAAACCAACCAGAGGTAGTGACAATCTCGCACCATAAGGAGCATTTATATAAAATAAAAAGTAGAAAAATGAAGAAGATATTGGCGATATGTGTTATTTCGGTGCTATGGGTTTCATGTGGCACAAAAAAGGAAGAACCCATAACCATAACCCCCGAAGAGTTGCATGCTTCGGTAGATAAGGTTACTGAGATTATGATTCATGATATTTTCTCCCCACCTGTCGCTAGCCGTATTTTTGCCTATCCAAATGTTGCAGCTTATGAAATTATGGTGTTGGGAAATGATGATTACCTTTCTTTAGCAGGGCAGTTAAAAGATCTGGATTCCATCCCCAAACCGGAAAAAGGCGTTACTATTAATTATCCATTGGCCGCCATGACCGCTCATATGGAATTGAACAAACGCCTTATTTTTTCCGAGGAAAGAATGGAAGTTTTTCGAGATAGCCTATATGGAATATGGGAAAATAAAAACCCTACTGTATTTAATGCCTCCAAGGCTTACGGATTAAAAGTGGCGGACCATATTGGGGCCTGGATGAATAAGGACAATTATGCCCAGACCCGTACTATGCCGAAATTTACGGTGGACACAGATGATCCTACGCGCTGGCAACCTACTCCCCCGGCCTATATGGATGGTATAGAGCCACATTGGAACAAAATTCGTCCCTTCGTCATTGATTCCGCCAGCCAGTTTAAGCCTACCCCGCCACCGCCTTTCTCTATGGAAGAAAGTTCGGATTTTTACAAGGAATTGAAAGAGGTCTATGATATAAGCTTGCAAATTACCGAAGAGGGAGATGAATCCGAGGAAATAGAAATCGCACAGTTTTGGGACTGTAATCCTTATGTTTCCGTTACTCGGGGCCATTTGATGTTCGCCACCAAAAAGATAACTCCGGGAGCCCATTGGATAGGCATCACCAAAATTGCCGCCCGAAAGACGGATAGTGATTTTAATAAAACGGTTTATGCGTACACCAAGGCGTCCATCGCTATGGCCGATGCCTTTATCAGTTGTTGGGACGAAAAGTACCGTAGTAACCTCATCCGTCCGGAAACTCTGATCAATCAGCACATAGATGATGATTGGAAGCCCGTACTTCAAACTCCTCCATTCCCGGAATATACCAGTGGACACAGTGTGGTATCAGGAGCTGCAGCTACAGCTTTGACCGATATTTTTGGTGATGATTTTGCGTTTGACGATGATACGGAAGTTCCTTATGGGCTTCCCGTAAGAAGTTTCAATTCATTTAACGAGGCGGCCGATGAAGCCGCCATTAGTCGAATGTACGGTGGTATCCACTATAGGGCGGCAGTACAGGTTGGCGTTAAACAAGGACGTGACCTAGGCAAGTTTGTACTTGACAACTTAAAGATGAAGGCAACCAAGGACTTGGCTGCAAATGATTAGGTTGCTACCTTTTATAGGTATTGTTTTTTTTGTGAGCTGCGTCAACTACGGCCAACTTACCTTTGTAACGAAGCTTCCCAAGAAGTTGAATGAAAATTCAGGAATCGCTACGTTTTCGGGTTCTACCATTTGGCTGATTGAGGATGGTGGCAATCCAGATGAAATCTATCAGGTAGACCTTAAGGGAAACCTCCTAAAAGAATTAAAGGTCAAAAATGCCAAAAATAAGGATTGGGAAGATTTGGCCGGAGACAAAGAAGGAAATCTCTACATAGGAGATTTCGGAAATAATTCAAATGAACGCAAAGATTTGGTTATCTACAAACTGCCCAACCCGGAAGTAGAGCCAGGTGATAAAATCGATGCGGAACAGATTAGATTCCACTACCCCGAACAAAAAAAGTTCCCTCCAAAAAAGGCAAGGAGGTATTATGATACAGAGGCTTTTTTTCATTCTGGCAATTTCCTTTATATCATTACCAAAAATAGAGCTGAGCCATTTCCTGGCACCGCATTACTGTACAAAGTACCCGACCATCCTGGGAAACATAAGGCCATTTTTATGGGCACTTTTAAAACTTGTGATGACTGGAAAACCTGCCAAATTACCTCAGCGGACATTTCTCCCGATGAAAAGACCATAGTACTCCTGAGCTATGGAAAACTATGGAAAATAACCAATTTTACGGACAATGATTTCCTGCAGGGAACTTCAATGGAAATTGATTTGGGTGCACGTTCCCAATTAGAGGCCGTAAGTTTTAAGAATGATTCCACGCTTTTAATTTCCGATGAGAAACGAGGGTCTACCGGAAGGAATTTGTATTCATTCCCCCTAAACTAATCAGCTCCTAGAAACCGAAACCTACACCAAAGGTAAACCGTGGACCATCCGCACTATTGAACAAAGCCGTTCGGAAAGAAAAAATATCGGCGGCATTGGCAAAAAATCCAAGACCATAGGAGGTATGCCATGTATCGGAGTCCTGGTCGGGCTGCCAGACCCTGCCATAATCAAACCCAGCGTACATGCCTAAGGCTGTAGGTACGATTCCGGTACGCATCTTGCGAAAACTAAATCGAATATCGGTATTTTGATAATAGGCCTTTTTGCCCGTAAATCTTTGATTCCGAAATCCTCGAAGCCCATCTACGCCCCCTATACTAGCGGCTTGGTAAAATTCATAGCCATCCCCAATATTGAAGTGGCCTTTCATTTTAGTTCCCAACACCAAACGACCGCTGGATACCAGTTTATAAGCTATGGTAAGACTTGGAACTATATATCCAAAACTTCCGGAATTGCTTACATTGCTTCGATATCCCGCCAGAAGCGACGTGGCCATGCCCAAAGTAGGGAACCCGGAATAATCCGCATTGCTAAAAGTATACTCCCCATCTACTCCCAAAAAACTATTTTCCGGGATCAAAACATTTTCATCGGCATATTCATTTATAAATCGGTTTTCTGTCTCTTCCACGTCTATGGTCTCATAGGTAGCCCCAAAGCGCACTTTAGCACCCAATTGTCCACGCCAGACCAAGGCAGGGGAAAATCGTAAAGTCTGCAATTTTACCCGATTGAAGTCCAGCTCCAAATCATCATCAAAATTGGGTGTATCGTTACCAAAACCAAAAAAGTTGACCGCGAAATTGGGACTTGTGAAACGTGCACCCAATTCCAAGTTCCAGTTTTCGAATATATGGGCAAATTCTCCCCGATACCCCAGCTCAAAACCGTTTGTGGCAAAATAGAATGCGGCATTTACCGTATGTTGCTGGGTAAACGGGTTCTGACGAAAACCATTGAAAGTGTAGGTATCCGTAAAACCTATTTTCACTCCGTCATCCGGATTAAAACCCATGGTAGGAATAAACTGGTTTGTACTGTTTCTAATCTTTAAAGGCCTATAGGTATTGGTTTCATAATCATTGGTCAATTTCACCTTTGCCCCACGTACTTCTTTTAGTGTATTTTTTTTGCTCTTGTGATCATAGATTGCAACCCGATTTCCATTTTTAATGTCATAAACATCATTGTTCTGACCGCCAATGAGCCGTAATCTTATCCTATTGTTGCTTTCACCGGTCACCTCAAAACGATCATCGTCATCCAAGCCATAAATCCAAAGTTCTTTGGTCGTTTGGGCAGAAAACGTTTTGTCGAAAAACAACCGGTCCTTCTTCCCATCGATAATGCGATATACCTTAACTTCCGTCTCGTTGGAACTGGTGCGTGTTATTTGAAACCAATCATCCTTATCCGTACCAATTATAGTTGCGTATTTGTTCATGACTTGGTAGTACTCCATTGCGGTTTCATCGATTTTAGCGACTCGGGACAGAAGTATCTGTTTTATCTTACTTATGGTTTCATCCCTTACTTCCTCCGGAAAATATTGAAATGCCTCGTCGATTACTTCGGCTGTAAGGTTATCCTTTATAAACTTCGCCTGATCCCTCCATTGCTGTGGATGGGTTTCGGTTAGTACCGCCATATCCAAAACGTAGGTTTTAGGAGACGAATTAAAACCCTGAACACTTCTGATTTCCTCCTTAAAACCTTCCATTAATCGTAGGCCCGGAATAATACGTGTGGCAAGGCCCATAAAGAGCCCGTCTCCCATTATGGAATAAGCCTGATCTCTGTCTCTGGGTACAGGTCTGTAAATGACCTTTCCTGTATCCTTATTCTTAAATTCAGCCCAGCGCCATTGATCCACATGACGGTCCCAATCCCCGATTGCCATGTCAAACAATCGGGCCCTTAGATACATTTCGCTATCAACCTCATATTTTTCGTCATCGCGAAGGTCTTCCAGCATAGCGTCCGTACTTTTAAGTTCGTCGGCATAACCATAACTCTTTAAATCCCCATGCCCATCGCCGGCATGTTCCTCTATCATATAAAGCTCATCCCCAAACTCTTCGTTAAACCCCTCCAAAGCATCCTGTTTTGGAATATAGTAAAGGACTGGATTGGTATGATAGATGTCAATGGCATCGGATAACGCACCTACGGTAAAAGGGGCATAGGGGTGGGAGCCGGTATAAAAATCCTCCAGTAATTCTACCGTAAAGGTATCCTCTAGATCATCGGTTATATATTGTTCTGTGAACACCATAGCCTGTAGATAAAGATCCGCCTGCTTGCGTAAGGCACGCATTACGTATTCTTTTCCATTTTTATGGCGTAACCGTAGCGATTTGGACTGATTACCACCTCCTTTCCTGACCGGTGCAAGTCCTCCTAAGAGTGTGTCCAAATCTACCGTAGGTGCGGCAACTTTGGTTGCGTAATATTTGCGATAGCGTTCTCCCCAAATAGTTTTGAAAAAACCGGATTTGTCAATTTCCTCTTCAGAATAAATGGAAGCCCTTACCGTATCGGGAAAAGTTTCCGGGTATGTTCCGGCAATAGGTTCTGTGTCCGGAGGTAGAACAGGGGAACCAAACAGAGGTTCCTCAGTACCATCATCTCCCACCCCATAATAAGTAACAAAGGACGAGCCGTCTTCAAAGACTTCCAAAATGGCATAGCCCATTCTCCCCGTAGAGAACTTGCTTCCGTTCAAAAGCCGTGTATTTCATTTCTTTGCACCGGAACCACTTACAATTTGGGGGAGCCCTTTTTCGACAATATATTGCAAGGTATGTTCATGGCCCGATGCAAATATGACCTTTTCTGAATATTGGGCCAAAGTTGTAATTCTATTTCTAAGCTCCCTATACCGTTTATTCTGTAAATCTTCCATAGAAGCTCCTGTGGTTTTCCTAAGCAAATTGGCCAAAGATCCCAAAAATGGTAGGGGAAAGTTGCCATTATCCGGATATAGTTGTTGGCGAAAGGAAAATTGTCCTCCGTGTGGCCCATAGCTGAAAATGGGGTGATGCAGTGCTATTAAAGTGGTACGTTGCCTATTATCCTTGATTTCATCTGCAAGTTCCAGCAAAAATTTATCCCTACTCTTAATATCACATTTATCGTTCATTTTGGGGTGCTTATCCCAATTGGTCAAATACCACTTGGTGTCTATGACGATAACTACCAAATCCTCGCTTATTTCAATGGTTTCTAAAGGACATCCATTTTCGGGAAGAAAGGGATCTTTCTGCTTCAGCTTTTCTTTTATGTAATCTTCTTGACGTTCCAGTCCTTCCAGACCTTCGTTATACCAATCGTGGTTGCCGGGAATAAAGAGCGGTCTGCCCTTATAATTTTGCAAGGTTCCCAACTGGGCGTCCATGTGATTCGCTGCCGTTTTATAGGATATAGCATCATCCTTTGGATCGGGCAATCCTGCCGGGTATATATTGTCCCCTAAAAATATAGCTGTGCTATTTTTATCCGCTTTGTCCAATCTGTTTTTAAACATCCGCAGCGCGGGGTTCATATCTCCCATGGGTGACAAACCGGCATCCCCGATTAAATAAAATGTATGGGATACTTGTTTATTGGTGGGGGTATTGGACAATCCCGTTCCCTCCAAATATTTCGTTTTATAGGTTGCACAGCTGCTAATGAAGAGCAGAAGCACGATTACTAAGTAATATTTCTTCATAAAAATGTTCTAGAAACTAAATTTTTGTAATTTGTGAAATCCATTAAATCCCTTGGTATGTCGGAAATTATTGAAAAAACTGAACATTTTGTAACCGATTTGTTGACCAATCAATTGGATTCCAAGTATCTGTACCACAACTTACGTCATACCCAACGAGTTGTTGAAAGCACACAAGAACTATTGAATTTTTACAACTTAAAAGATAAAGAAAATAATGCACTTGTTATCGCTGCATGGCTTCATGATACCGGATACACAAAAGGTACGGAGAACCATGAAGAGGCAAGTTGCTCCATAGCCAAGGAATTTTTGGAATCAGAAGGGTTTGATAACGGCTTAATACAGAATGTTTCCGCATTGATTATGGCCACAAAACGCTTTTATCAACCCAAAAACCTTTCCGAAGAAATAATTAGGGATGCGGATTCGTCCCATCTTGGACAAAAGAGCTATTTGGAAACCTCGGAATTACTTCGTGAGGAATTGGCAAAATTGGGCATAGCGAAATATTCGTTCAAGGAATGGCAAGAGGCCAATGTAAAAATGTTTCGGTCCGAGCATCGGTTTTATACGGACTACGCTAAAGAAAACTGGCAGGATCGTAAGGACAAAAATTTGGCGGATATTCTAAAAAACAAAAAAGAGGATAGAAAGCTTTTAAAAAAGGAACAACTTAAGGCACAACTTAAGAACCAGAGTCCGGAACGTGGCATACAGACACTGTTCAGGGTTACTATGCGTAATCATTTAAAATTAAGTGACATTGCGGACACCAAGGCCAATATATTGTTATCCGTTAATGCGATTATCATTTCGCTGGTCCTGGCCAATCTTATTCCCAAACTGGACAATCCCTCCAATGATTACCTGATTTATCCTACGGTTATTTTTATCATATTCAGTGTAATATCTATGATACTCTCAATTTTAGCCACGCGGCCCAACGTTACCCGTGGCGAGTTTACTAAAGAAGACGTGAAGGAGCAAAAGGTAAATCTTCTCTTTTTTGGAAACTTTCATAAAATGAAGCTTCCGGAATATGAGTGGGCCATTCAAGAATTGATCAAAGACCAAGTTTATGTATATAAGTCCCTGACGAAGGATCTTTATTTTTTAGGGAAGGTCTTGGATAAAAAATACCGGATTCTACGTTTAACCTATACCATTTTTATGATAGGAATGGTGCTCTCGGTAATTGCTTTTGGAATAGCCTTTAAATTTTTTGGGCCAGAAAGAGTTTTGGAGTTACCTCAACCTTAGGAGTTCAATTCTTCCATAAGGTCATCATAGGTATACGTTTTTTCGGATGCAGTTTTTGCGTCCTTGGTCTTGTATAAAATATTGGCTCTAATTGCCTTGAGACCTGATACCCCTTGTAAACCTTCCAACTCAACAATTTCTACCTTGCCATCAAAATAGCCTTTGGATTTTAAGTATTTGACATACCTTAAATATTCCAGCTCATCTTTCTTTTGAGAATATACGATGACCATTTTTCCGGGTTGCGTAAGACGTTCATTAGTGCCCTTTACAAATGATTTATCGATACGTTTTTTAATGATTTCATAGCGGGCATTGTACGTTCCATCTACATCAAACCGTTTTTCGTCCATACGAAAACGAATGGACAAAGAGGTATTATATACCAATATAAGCGAAGCTACATCCAACGGAACGGGAAGATGGGGCTTAAGATTGTAATGTGTATTTTCCATTTCGCACATTACCTGTAATTGCCACAATCTAAGGTTATTGAGATAAAGAGGGTCAAAATCCCGATCCCCTACAATGGAATCACCGATATACATATTGTGCTCTACACCATCCGTTTTATATCGCTCAAAATAATGTGGGAACATGGCCTGGGCGTCTTCCTGTTTCCTATCCATTACGGCTACCAGTTCCTGATTGATCTCCATCACCGTTTCATCATAGTTTCTACGATGGTCGTAGTAGGATTCGGTACCGGCATCAATCTTGGCCTCGTAAGCAGATATTAAATTCGCCAAGATGCCATCAGTTTGCTTCAAGTGGCTAAAAACAGGTACGATCTCCTCCTTTACAAAATTAAAAATCGCTTGTTCACTATTGGTATGGAGTACATCCCGTATGGCGTCTATATGATTGTTTACCCTGAACATCAGTTCTTCATAAATGGGTAATTTATTTAACTTGAAAGCCTCGGCCAAAACATCATTGATTTCAGAAAGCTGTATCATCAAATCCCTTTGAATAGCCATATTTCTGGCTTGAGAGGAATTCTTAATATCTATTTGACCGTATAGTGGGTGAACATCCTTAAAGACAATTTCCTTGAAAGAGGGTTGTCCTCCCTCCAAGTTATCCTTAATAAAATGTTTGGCCTCCTCCCTAAAACGCCAGTACACCGACTCATGAACCGAAGTACACTCATGCTGGATAATTGCGTCTATCAAATTCTCTTCCTCGGCTTTGGAGCGTTGCACCGCGGATACTATGTAAGGCATAACATCCTCCAACTTGGTGGCGTTGACACTATTGAGCTCGTTTACTTTTTTGGAAACCAATTCCAGCACTCCAAGTAACTTTCCATTTTCGGCAATGGGAGCAAAAATGGCACTTTTTATTCCTTGCTCCTTCAGATTTTTATAGGGATTAATGCCACCGGAGAGCTTGTAATATTTATCTACATTGGAAATAGCAAAATATTCATTGTCCTTCAATAATTTGCTGTAAGAGCCTTGGCATAAGGCGGCATCACAGGCCTCTATTTCAGAATCGTTTAAAATAAAACTGTTCATCCCCTTTCCATAGACTTTCTCGAACTGATTCGTTTCCGGATTGTAGGCCACGAACCCTACCCTGATCTTCGGAAGGTTGAAAAAAGATTGAAAGGTCTCCTGGAGCTCTTCCATAAAGTTATCGCTACCTCTTTTATCACTAGCGATAAGACCCGATTTTATTTCGGAAATGGAGTGCTCAACCGTTACATCGAACATGTTGGATATCACGAAGCCCTTGGATATAAAGCTATTGGGAGGGATTTTCTCCTTCCAAATTTCAGGATTATCAAAATTTTCCAATAGCTCGTCCACGTCGTCCTGGGTCAGATCCTTAGCTTTCTCCGTGGGATGTATTTCAAAAAAATCGGCATTATACAAAATCCGGTAATGACGCATTACCCCATTGGCATCCGGAATGTCATAGAAAAACGGTCTTTTGAAGTCTAAAGGAAAACCGTAATGGAAATTTAGGATAACAGTACAGGCAACAATGTACATTTGGTCTTCGGGCATATTCCGCATCTCAGGGACAAAATCCTTCCCCGCGTTTTCCAATATTTTTTGAAACCGTCTTGAGGAGTTAAAGACCACATTATCAAAAGGTATTGAACCCGCTTTGATTTCGTTGTCCGTTAGCACTTCGGAAAAGGCATCCTGTAGAATAATCCGTATAACCTTTTCATGTTTTTTTAAAAGGGAGACATCTGCAAATCCATCACGAAGTTCCGGATAGGGAGCCTGCGCCTCTAGGACACGTTTTGCCTTTGCAACCAAAAACTCGTCATCGCTTTCGAGCATAGCATCGTACTGCTTCAACAATTTGTTAAAACTGATCAGCTGGATAAAAGGCGACTCTACATTTCTGTTGTCCTTCATGCCCATATTAGTCGTTTAAGAGAAGGTAAAGTTACAAAAGAAAAAATGGAATATTGTTAACGTATTCTTTAAGCGTTTCATCGCTTTTTTTGGATATTTATAGAAAATATTAGAATGTCTTCCAATTTTCGGTTAACCAGAGCCTACCAAAATGCCAGAATCGTTCCTTTTGATGATAATTCCAAATTTATTCTTTTTAGTGATTGCCATAGGGGGGATAACAGTTTTGCGGATGATTTTGCGAACAACCGGAATATTTATTTCCATGCATTAAGGCATTACTTCAACGAGGGTTTTGAGTACTGTGAACTTGGTGACGGGGACGAGCTCTGGGAAAATATACATTTTGAATCCATCTTTGAGGCCCACAAAAATGTTTTTAAGCTGCTGCGCCAATTTCATCTGGAAAATCGCTTGCATATGATTTGGGGAAACCACGATATGGTCTATAAAGACCCTCAATATGTAAAGAAGCATTTGTCCAGTTATTTTGAACCTATTGATGATAAGGACAAGGAGCTTTTTGAGGGTATCACATATAATGAAGCCATCGTCCTAAAACATCGGGAAACCCAACAAGAACTTTTTTTGACCCACGGCCACCAAGCGGATTGGTGGAACTATACTTTTTGGCGTTGGGGCAGATTTTTGGTCCGTGTACTCTGGAAACCTTTGCAGGTATGGGGTATTGCAGATCCCACAAGCCCAGCAAAAAACTACAAGGAACTGCGAAAGGTAGAAAAAAGGATCAAAAAATGGATCCTACGGAACAAGTTGTTGATTACCATTGCCGGGCATACCCATAGACCACGTTTTCCCGAACCCGGTGACATTCCTTTTTTTAACGATGGTAGCTGTGTACACCCGAGAAGTATAACCGGAATTGAAATTGAGGATGGAAAAATAGCCCTTATAAAATGGCAAATTGCCACCCGTGAAGATGGCACTTTGCAAATTGTACGATTATTATTGGAAGGGCCCCAAAAGCTCGCCGATTATCAGATTGCTTAAGACTAGGGCCCTTCCATAAGGCTAGTTGGTTCGCAATACAAAGTTTACGGGGATACTATACGGAACTTTAACAGCTCGGCCTCTTTGCATACCCGGTGTCATTTGAGGAAGGGATGCTATAATACGGCTAGCTTCTTTTTCTAAATTGGAATCCGGACCACGTGTCCTTACACCGGTAATATAACCTTTGGTGTCTATGACAAACTGAACGAACACCCTACCTTGAATTCCAAGTTCAGCGGCAGTAGCTGGATACTTGAACTGCTTAATAACATGCTCCTGTATTTTCTTTTGGAAACAGGCCTTGCGCTCCTCATTCGTGGTCATATTCTCGCAACCAGGAAAAATGGGTACATTCTCTATGACGGCAAAGGGAACCGTAATCTCCTCTTCCTCCTCGCCAACGGCAACATCGTCAACCTCAATGGCTGTTTCAACTACGGTCTCTTGGTTTATCTCCGTACTTTCGATTACCGTTTCCTCTATTTCCTCGGTATCATCGACCACCTCAATAATTTCTGGCGCGGATGGGGGTGGAGGAGGTGGGGGTGTTTTGATCTGTTCCGTTTGTGGTACATTTTCCTTTATGTCATCCACCACGTTCATGGCTTCAGCGACATAATTATCGGTCTCATACGTCTTGTACTCCAGGGCCCTCCACGTAAGGAAAAGGACTATAGTAAGGCCTATTACGAAAAAAAGGCCGCTATCCTTATTTAAATCTGCTTTTGGGTTTTTTTTAGGTCTCATCTTAAAAAAATTTAGCGTTAAAAATAAATACAACCCATACTTTATAAAATCAGGTCAATCCAGGATAAATGTGCATTGGGTTTTTAAAAATTGCACTTTGGATAATGCCCTTATCCTAGAGAATGGTTCTTTTGTTTATTAGTATAAATGTAAAATCTTGAGCGCGGAAAAAACATGACAAATGTCATGTCCATAATTTTGATGGTGTTTTTTTGACAAATCGTTATTTATAGGTCTCTCAATCTAATAAATAATGACAATAATGTATTTTTTACATTCGGTCAATACAAAAGCAAGCAAAAACGATTTTTAAAACTTTGGAGGCAGAAACCAAAAAACCCCGATCAAATTGATCGGGGTTTTCTAGGAATAAAACAGTAGGGCCGCTATGAGACCTTTACCCTTCTATCTTATCCATCTCCATCTGTTGCATTTCCAAAAACTTCGGAATATTTTCGACCGTTGTATTGGCTAGAAGTGCCTGGTCAAAATCAATGCCTTCAATAGGTTTAAGTATCTCCTTTTCGCGATCCCATTCGATCCTTCTTCCCAATTTATAGGAAAGTCCTGCCATATGAGAGGCAATGGCTTCTTCAAAACCTTCGTCGATACCGCAACTTAGTTTACCTCCGTTCTTGGCGGCACTCAGCCATTCCCGCATGTGAAGGAATGTTGAATCTACACGAGCTCCGTTGATATAGGTCCACATAAGTCCTTTGTCCGCAAAATATTGTGAAGTCGCCGAAGCCACGGCATCCGGAGAGTTTGCTCCCGGATTGTACTGATAAATAGGTACGTTCGGACTCATTTTACCTTCTTCGATCATATCGGCATATCGCGTAGATCTACCATCTGGCCAAACTGTTAATCGGTTACCGAGCTCCATGGTGGCATCATGCCCCATAAGAATGGTTGGACGGTTAAAACCATTGCCCAGGGTGGCACTGTACACAAAGGTCATTCCTTTCTCTTTCCCCTCTTTTTGACTACTTCCTGTAGAGTAATTGGGAAATTCCATATTTACTTGCAATACGTCAGGTACGTTGCGTCCGTCGTTATGGGTATAGATTCCTCCGGAAGTCATTACCGAATCCGGGATTCCCATTTCCAAAACACAATTCAGACGATCATAATCGTGGGACAACAAGTCTCCGGAAAGTCCTGAACCGTAAGCCCACCATTTACGCCACCTAAAGAAGTGATTTTTATTGAAAGGAACCTTAGGAGCAGAGCCCAAGAACATATCCCAATCGATGGTTTGTGGACTGGCATCTTCATGAATATGATACATCCAGGCACCGTTGTCATCATTTCTGTTCGTATTCGTTTGAATCAAGGATACATGTCCAAGAGTCCCTTTATTGAGGATATCCTTGGCCGTCTGGAAACTTAAGGTCTGCCTGTGCTGATGCCCCACCTGCAAAACAGCTTTTGATTTCCTCGCCGCATCCCGCAATCGATAGGTCTCCTCAACGGTATGCGTCATGGGTTTTTCAATATACACATGTATGTTGTTTTCCAGGGCGTCTATGGCCATTGGCGCATGCCAATGATCTGGAGTTGCGATTACTACGGCATCTACTTCTCCACTGCGAATCATCTCCTGATGGGTACGATATCTCTTTATCTTGTTATCGTCCGTAGTAAAAGAATCCAAAGCAAGGTTTGCCCGATAATCAAAAATATCGCAAACTCCGGTTAATTTTACGTTCAGTTTTTCCTGTGCCATGAAATCCTTGAGGGCGGAGTGCTTTGGATTTTCCTCAGCGGCCAATTTCATATCCTCCTTCCATTTTTTGGTAGCAAAACCAAGTGCACGGCACAATTGCTGACCTCTAATACCAAAACCGATAATCCCCACCCGTACCGGGTCACCACCAATACCAGGTACTGCTTCCGGCAAGGAGGGTTGTATGTTTAATTGTTCCAATATGGCGGAACGTTCCTTTTTCTTTGAAACTGTATTGGCGGCACCTGCCCACCAAACAGCACCTAGTATCGGAATACCCCCTAGACCTTTAAGCGCGTCTCTTCTTGTCCATTTCATGATAATTCGGTTTTAGTTATTTCCTTATTTTTTTTGAGAATTCCACTCAATCCAAAAAACTGCCCTGTAGGAACTTGATAAAGTACAAAACAGGCCATGAGTTCTATAAGATTTTTATTTACAAACCAGTAACTTCCCTCAACATTTAATTGGGTAACCCATGGGAATGAGGGATGGGCAAGATAATATAAGGCCAATAGGAACATCCCGACCAAGGCTCCCCATTTCTCCCAGATTCCTAAAATTAGGGTAATCCCTACAAAAATCAAGGCCATTACATTCAACCAATCCGCGATGCCTATAAAGGAATCGTTGGTGATTGCCACAAAAAGTGGTCTAAAAGGTCCTTGCGCCGACGCCAAATACCCGAAGGAGGTCCAATCAGGATTATACAATTTAATAATCCCCTCATACAAAAAATGCCACCCGATAAAAAGTCGCAATAGTACGAGTCCATTTCTCAAATGTTTTTCATTTCGAATTGTTATCATACGATTAGATATTTTGGTTATACTAGTTTGTTCTGGAAATAAGCGTTAAAAGCTCAAAATACCAAGCCCCATAGTGTGCTGGATAATTTTCAAAGCTACGCCCGTATTGCTTGAGTTTTTATGATATTTATCATGTCCATAAATTTCGGACTAAATTTTTAAACAATTGCTATTCTTTCCTGTTTTTTAGAGGGTATCTCACAAAAAATAGGCAAAACTGACATTATTGTCACACATCCCTTTAAAAAAATAGAGGCTGCCTTGTTCGGATGGCATAAATCGCTAATTTTAAACCCAACATCAATATGCGGGATATGCTAAAAAAGTATTCAATTTTGGCGATTGTTTTTATGTCCTACCTTATTCCTTGTTCGGCCCAGAAAAAACTACTTTACAAACAAGTCGATACTACGCGATTATTCGTTGAAATCCATGCACCTGAAAATTTTAAGGCAAAGAACAAATATCCTGCCTTGGTCTTCTTTTTTGGAGGGGGATGGAAAGGTGGCGACCGCTACCACTTTTTGAATCATGCCCTGTACTTTTCGCAAAGGGGCCTTATCTGTTTCTTGGTGGATTACCGAACGGAGAGCAAGCACGGCACCACACCTTTTGAGTCATTGAAAGATGCTAAATCTTCCCTGAGGTTTATCCGTAAAAATGCCTCTGAATTTGGTGTTGATCCCTCAAAAATAATTGCGGCCGGAGGTTCTGCCGGTGGCCATTTGGCGGCTGCTACCGCATTGATCGAAAAGTATAACGAAAAAACCGATGACATGTCCATTAGCTGTGTTCCCAATGCTTTGGCACTTTTTAATCCGGTTATAGATAATGGTCCAGGAGGTTATGGGCATGAAAGAATCGGAACGGCCTACAAGGACTTTTCTCCGCTCCATAACATAAAAAAGGGAGCGCCGCCAACACTATTCTTTCTGGGCACCAACGACCAGCTTATTCCCGTGGAAACTGCACAATATTATAAAACCGTTATGGAAAAAGTAGGAAGCAATTGTATGCTGAAACTGTATGAAGGGGAAGGTCATGGGTTTTTTAACCATAGAAACCTTCATCTATACAAGGAAACGGTTTTGGAAACGGATCGATTTTTACAATCCTTGGGTTATTTGGAGCAAAACCCGGTAATTGAAATTGAATAGGCATAATGCTTTAATACAGCCAATGATATCACGCAGGTTTTCCATTTTTCTTACCGTATTTCTATTTTTTGGCAACCTGCTTCTCCCTCAGGACACCCTCGATTTAAGAAATACCAAAATAAATGGTTATCGCGGTATTTGGTTTGAACTGAACCAAAAATATGCCTATGGCGATAAATACTCGGGAGGTTTGGGCACCTATACCGCAAAACACATCCCATTGGCAGTCTATTCCCCAAAAGCCGACAAAACTTTTTTCGTTTACGGTGGCACGCCCAGTGAGGATAAAAGACATTTGCTTTGTATGATCGGTTCTTTTGACCACGAAACCTTGATGGTAAGCAAACCCACAGTGGTATATGACAAAATGAACGTGAACGACCCACATGACAATCCTGTAATTTACATGGGTGATGATGGCCATATTTGGGTATTTGTCAGTGGTCGTGGAACAAAACGCAAAGGCATTAAGTTGCGCAGTACGGAGCCCTTGTCCACCGAAAAGTTCGAAATCGTAGCCGAAGAGGAATTCACCTATCCGCAAGTATGGCATACGGATACGGGATTTTTTCATTTTTTCACCAAATACACCGGCGTCCGGGAACTCTATTTTGAAACCAGCACTAACGGAACGGAATGGTCCCCCACTCAAAAATTGGCTGGAATCCCTTCCGGGGAAAATAACCGTAGTGGGCATTATCAAGTCAGTAGTTCATTTAATGGAGGTAAAAAGGTGGCCACTTTTTTTAACCGTCATGCCAATGGACATCCTGATGCCCGGACAGATCTATACTACCTTCAAAGTGAGGACAATGGAAAAACCTGGGCCACGGTTCAGCGAGATACCCTTTTGCTTCCCGTTCATACTATCAACAGCCCTGCCAGAGTAATCGACTATGACTCTAAAAAGAAAAATGTATACTTAAAGGATATGCGGTTTGATCAAAACGGTCATCCTATCCTATTATATATAACCAGTAATGGCCACGAGCCCGGGCCCAAAAACGGGCCCTATGAATGGCGCATTACAAAGTGGACGGGCCAAAACTGGGAGACGACCGTAGTGGGCAGTTCCGATCATAATTATGACATGGGTAGTCTTTATCTAGAAAAGGATAACTGGAAAATAGTGGGCCCTACGGAATCGGGGGCCCAAAAGTATGGCACAGGTGGAGAGATTGCTGTCTGGATATCAAAGGATGAAGGGAAACATTGGAAAAAGGAAAAACAAATCACTAGTTCCAGTCCATGGAACCACTCCTATGTTCGAAGGCCCATAGGGGCAAAAGCACCCTTTCAATTCTTTTGGGCGAATGGAGACCCTCAAAAATTCGGTAAGTCCGAGCTTTTCTTTGGGGATTTCAACGGTACTATTTATAAATTACCTTATGCCATGAAAGCCAATACTGAAAAGCCCATAAGATTTCACAATTAATAAAAGTCATTTTTTATCCTCGCTCCTATTTCATTTGATTGGCGTAATTTCTATTTTTGATCTTAACCTTAGCTATTAATGGATAGAAGACGATTTTTAGCCCATTCCTCCATCGTTCTTATGGGCAGCTCCTTTTTGGGTTGCCTTTCCAATAGTAGACCTACGCTTAAAAAAAATCAAACCATTGGCTGTTTAGGGGATAGTATTACCTACGGGAACAAGGAGGGTTATGTGGAATTGTTGCAAAAACACTATACCACAAACCAGCCTGAAATGAACCTTAAATTCAGGAATTGGGGTAAAAGTAGTGAAACCGTTACCGGACTTACGGAAGAACACCATCCCGGTCCAAGACCCTACCTTTTTGAACGCTTGGATACCCTGATGGATAATGAGCCGGTGGATATCATAACCTTTTGTTATGGTATTAACTGTGGCATTTATGGTCCTCCTTCCCAAGCACTTTTTGATAGCTATAAAACCGGCATTTACACCTTTTTGGAAAAAATAAAACAAAGGAATATTACGGCCATACTTTTAACTCCTCCCCCTTTGGTCCTGGATGTTGCTCCTATTCCTCCCAACACGCGGGAAACCAGCTATGGGTATCGGAATCCATATCCAAAATACGATGAGGAAGTACTCCAGGAGTTTAAGAAAATTGTTTTGGATTTCCATCACGGATCGGTCATGGGTGTAGTGGACATTAACACCCCCCTATACAAAAATAGAGTAGATTGCTATGATACGGACCCTATTCATCCCAATACAAAAGGACACCGATTGATAGCCGATACGGTCATCGAATATTTTGGAATTTAACACCGCTTTAAGCCCCTATGGCAGGGTATTTGTTATCTTTATTTCGTATTTGTCGAGGATAGTACCATGCAGTTAAAACCGATTTTTGTACTGTGTTTCCTTGGGTTGGCTTCTTCTTTAATGTATGCCCAAACGGATATTCCTACCCAAAAACCACTGAAAATTGAAGCAGCGAACAAAATAGACCCCATTGGAAAGCCCAGTCAGGGCAGTATACTCAATATTCCTTCCATTATAGACGACAAGCCGGAATCAAACCTTATGGATTCCCTATCAAATAATCCGGTAAAAATGTTGCCGGATCGGGAACTGGTTCAAGCTGGGCATGGGATGAAAATAGATCCCAAAGTAGGCCCAAGAAAACCAAAGGAGGGTTCCAAGGAACATTTTGGGGATATGTACATGGGCGATGTAAAAAGTAACGGAAAATTTGTAGGTGTTATCTGCAGGGACCACGAATTCGTAGATGGTGATCGGGTAAAGATTTACCTGAACGACCAGGTGATAGACCCTAATGTATTACTTACCGGCTCCTTTAAAGGAGTAAACATAGACTTGCAAAAGGGGTTCAACAAATTGGATTTTGAAGCGCTAAACGTAGGTTCGTCACCTCCAAATACGGCACAGGTGGATGTATATGACGATCAAGGACAATTGATTTATTCCAATAAATGGTTACTTTCGGCCGGATCCAAAGCAACACTTATTATTACAAAGGAGTAGATCGGTCCACAGTTGGGAGTCAATCGCTTGCTTTGGTTAAAATTTCAAATCACAAATATCAAATTCCAGGGGCCCAATCTTCAAATCCAAGCATCTTCAAATTATCACATTAAACAACATATATCACTCCCTTGACCCAGGGGTATACGTTTCCTGCGCTCTTTTTAGCACGTCCTCTTTGTAATAGGCCACATCTTTCCATTCCACATTGGCATACGGCAATGCTTGATCACCAAAATGAAGTGAATTGGGGTCTCCACTTTGGCCCCCGGCCATGATACTTTTTGCCTTTACCGTATCCCCAAACTCAACAACGGCAACAAAACTGTTCCCTCGGGTACCGTAGATTTTTTTTGTGTTATTGTCATAACGTGCCCCGTATGCTGCCAAGGCACCCCATCTGCCCGAGGCAAAACCAATCGGAATACTGGGTTTGTCGTCATCAAAAGCCTGATAAATATCCCCATTCAGTCGTTGGTAGCGGTTAACCTCCCCCCAAGGTATGTTCCAAGTACCAAAATCCGTTGTTAAACGGTCCAGGACAGCGGTAAAAATGGATATCCGTTCCCCCTTTGGTGAGCTACTTCCGAAATAGTTTATTAACTCCATTCCGCCAAGCCCATTAGGGCGATTACCTTGTTCCAAATACAGCATACCGTAATAGTGCGCCAATGTCATGGCCACGGATTCCTTTGAAGTCGTATAATCCCATTCGCGAAGTACGTTTATGGCCGAAGCAAAGGCCTCGGTAGGTCGGGTGATGCCATCACTTGCTTCGATCAGGCCGGGAATCAATGCTTCAAAAGCGGGCAGATAGGGATCATGTGCCAATTTTATAAGGCTATCTAAAGTATATGCTTTTCTACCCTTTAGCAAGCCAATGGCATGGACCCCTCGAAAGTTTTCCCTATCCAGGGACATGTATTTGGGGTAGTTTTCTCGTTTTGGACTGTGTTCCAAAGCAGCGGTATAGGGTGTGGAATTACAGTTCTGTATCCAGCCATTCGCTGGATTGAGCACCAGTATGTTTTCATCAACCGTATGCAGTCCCTGCCAATCGGTTTTGGGGTCACTACCATCTACAGGTCGGGTATAATCAAAGTTCGTATCGCGTTTTGGAATAAAATTCCCATGAAAATAGGCAATATTGCCTTCCGCATCGGCATATACGGTATTATTGGAGGAGTTCGTCCGGATATCCATCATCTTTCGAAAACCTTCGTAGCCATCCTGTTTGGTACGGATATAGGACTGCTCCAGGGCCTTCACCGGTTCCCACATCATGGCAGTGGCCGTCCACAGCCCTTCCTCCATATGGGTTATGGGCCCATGATGGGTATGGTAGGCGGGAAATGACTTTTCTTTAATACCATCACCCTCCTTATATTTTAGGATGATTTCAGAAGTTTTTACGGGACGTAATTCCTCACCATATTGATAAAGCAACTTATCATCCATCTTAACCACACTTTCCTTAAACTCGTCCAGCACATCAGTATAGGTACTGGTATGCATCCATCCGGTCTTTTCATTGAAGCCCTGATATACAAAAAACTGGCCCCAGGTAACTGCCCCGTACGCATCAAGTCCTTCTTCACTGACCACATGAACCTCTCCCCGAAAATAAAATGAGGTATGCGGATTGATCAATAACAGGGGATTCCCGGATTGGGTCAACGCTCCGGATATGGCAATCCCATTGGACCCCTGGGGCTCGGCCATCGCCTCCTTTTCATTCATCTCCAATTCCTCTACTTCTGGAATTTCCATACTACTTTCATAGAACGCCTTGATTTCTTCAGTGGAAATCCGTTCAATATCGCCACCAATGGAGCCTTCACTAAAATACATGGGCATCCAAGGTTCAAAGCGCGTCAGCAATCTGGGCTTCACCTTAGGATGGGTATGCAAATAATAATTGATCCCGTCAGCAAAGGCATTACAGAGTTTTTTTAGCCATTCGGGACTTTTCTCATAGTTCGCCTTGGCCTCTTCCTCAGTCATAAACAACTTGGCCCTTAGATCGCTGTATAAAGCCTCTTTGCCCTCCACCTCGGCCAGCCGGCCTGTGGCCCAGATATAGTTTTGTTCCACCCGGTTAAAGTCGTCCTCACATTGCGCATAAAGCAGTCCAAAAACCGCATCGGCATCCGTTTTTCCATAAATATGGGGCACGCCAAAGTCATCACGAATAATACTGATATTCTCGGCTTGGACCTGCCATTGCGCTACTTCGGGATCAATTGTGGTTCCAGTTTTACAAGAAGCCATCCCCACAAAACAAAGAATAAATAGAAGTTGGTATTTCATTCCGCAAGATTTGGGATGAAAATAAATGTCTTATCCGTGAAATACTAATTATAGTGTAAAAAAAATCGAGGCTGTTGGCACTTGCACACCATACGCTTATTTCGTGATTCCCCAAAGACGTACTGCTTGTTCCGGTTTTCTAACGTATTGATTAGCAATCAACTATTCTCACACCCAATACCTGACATATGTCATAAAATAGGTGGGGCATTTCTTCTATTTTTACCCTAATGCAGCTAAAGCATGTAATGATGAATACGGCACCGACGGCGAACGATACATTTATTCATTTTGGGAAGATATCCAGAATTGAGCGGAATTCACTTACCGTTTCCTTGGACGAAAACGTCCATTGCGAGTCCTGTCGCGCCAAAGGTACCTGTGGAATTGCAGATTCAGGATCCAAGGAAGTGGTAGTTCCCAAATCCAAAGAGGCCTTTTCGATGAATGAGCCCGTAGCCGTGGTCCTTAAAAAGGAAACCGGCCTTAAGGCTGTCTTTTGGGCCTATTTATTTCCCTTTGTTTTGGTGATAGCCACCTTATGGATCGCTTCGGGATTTTTACAGGAATGGATGGCCGGGCTATTGTCGCTCTTGATCTTGGGCCCCTATTACCTATTCCTTTATTTGCTGAAGGACGTGTTTACTGAGGCCTTCAAAATTTCAATCCTAAAAGTGTAATAGCATGACGTACTCCATAATCTATAGCGTTCTTTTACTGGTATCCCTAGGGGTAACGGCCGCCATGGTGCTTTATGTCGTGTCCAAAAAGTTTTATGTATATGAAAACCCCTTGATCGCCAAAGTGGAAGATTTGCTCCCAGCCGCCAATTGTGCCGGATGCGGTTCTCCCGGATGCAAGGCTTTTGCCGAAAAATTGGTGGATACGGATGATATATCCGATCTGTTCTGCCCTGTAGGGGGAAATGATGTCATGCAATTGGTTTCCGAGGCTTTGGGCAAGGAAGTGGCAGAAAAAGACCCCACGGTTGCCGTAGTACGCTGTCAGGGTGCTTGTGATGTACGTCCTAGGACCAGTGAATTTCAAGGGCCAAAATCCTGCGCGATATCCGCCTTGATCTACAGTGGTGAAACGGATTGCCAGTATGGATGTTTGGGCGATGGGGACTGTGTAGCGGTCTGTAAGTTCGATGCCATGTATATGGACGAATCCACCGGCCTACCCGTGGTCATCACCGATAAATGTACCTCCTGCGGTATATGTGCCGAGGCCTGCCCCCGTGATATTATAGAAATGCGACCCAAGCACAAACGGGACCTTAAAATTTATGTGGGATGCCTCAACGAGGACAAGGGCGGCATTGCCAGAAAAGCATGTTCCGTGGCCTGTATCGGGTGTTCCAAGTGTTTTGATATCTGTCCCAAGGAAGCCATTACCATGGTGAACAATCTCGCCTATATTGATCCGGAGTATTGCACCCTTTGTAGAAAATGCGTGCCGGTCTGCCCTACCGATTCCATCATTGAGACCAATTTCCCCAAGAAAAAGGTAAAAAAAGTAGAAGTTGACCAAGGAGCGGAAGTGAAATCGGTTAATCTGGTAGACCATGCTTAAGACCTTCCCAAAAGGAGGTATTCATCCTCCAGAGAACAAGTTGACCTCATCCAAGCCGATACAACGATTGCCCGTGCCCAAAGTAGTCTATGTACCCATAGCACAGCATATAGGAATCCCCGCTGAAATTATTGTGGATAGAAAGGATAAGGTGGAAATAGGTCAGGTCATTGCCAAATCAGGCGGATTTGTCTCTTCGAACATCCATTCCCCTGTGGCCGGGACCGTTACCAAATTGGATATGATCGTGGACAGTACAGGCTACAAAAAGCAATGTATCGTCATCCGGACGGATGCCAAGAACCAGTCCAATTTTGAGGAAACCGAGTATCCGTTAAAAATGGAAATCGCCTTGGAACCCCAGGAAATAGTGCAACGCATTTCCGACTATGGCATCGTTGGACTAGGGGGTGCCACCTTCCCTTCCCATGTAAAATTGAATGTAAAGGCGGATAAAAAAATCGATTGTCTGGTCATCAACGGCGTGGAATGCGAACCGTACTTAACGGCGGACCATAGATTGATGTTGGAAAAGGGCGAGGAAATCCTGATGGGCATCAAAATCCTGATGCATGCCCTAAACGTTCCCCGGGCAATCATCGGCATTGAAAACAACAAACGAGATGCCATTGAAACCTTTAAAAAACTGACCTTACAAGAACCCAAGGTACAAGTGGCCGCCCTACAGGTGAAATATCCACAGGGCGGGGAAAAACAATTGGTACGGGCGCTGTTAAAGCGGGAAGTTCCCAAAAATGGACTGCCCTTGGATGTGGGTGTAATCGTGCATAATGTGGGTACCATTTTCGCCATTTACCAGGCAGTACAACATGACGTTCCTTTGATCGAACGCGTGGTAACCGTTACGGGCAAGAAAATGGAGAAGGCCTCCAACTTTTGGGTAAAGATAGGGACACCTATAAAAGACCTGATTACCGAAGTAGGCGGTATGCCGGCGGGAACTCGTAAAATTGTCAATGGCGGCCCTATGATGGGGAAGGCCCTAAAGAATACGGATGTACCGGTGACCAAGGGCACTTCGGGCATATTGGTCATTTCGGAGGATGAGGCAAGCCGGGGCGAGACCAAACCCTGTATCCGCTGTGGCGAATGCGTATCGGTATGCCCCATGGGATTGGAACCCCACTTATTGATGAACCTATCGGAAAAAGGGATGTTCGAAAATGCCGGCCAGGAGGACATCCTTACCTGTATAGAATGTGGTTCGTGTAGCTATGTATGCCCTTCGCACAGACCGTTGCTGGATTACATCCGATTTGGAAAAAGTATTGTCAAAAAGTTGGACGTCTCAAAGAATTAAGAATATATGGATAGCCCTCCTATTGTTATTTCCGCCTCACCCCATGTACATTCCGAACGGACTTCCAAGCGCATCATGTATGATGTGGTCATTGCTATGGTCCCTGCTTTTTTGGTCTCGCTGTATGTGTTCGGGATCCATGCGTTTATTGCCACGGCAACGGCCATTGTTTCCTGCCTATTGTTCGAATATCTAATACAGAAGTACCTTTTAAAGACGGAAATCACCATAGCCGACGGCTCTGCCTTGATCACAGGAATTTTGTTGGCTTTCAACTTACCGGCCGGTTTACCGATTTGGATGATCATCGTCGGTAGTTTGGTAGCCATAGGCATTGCCAAACTGTCCTTTGGGGGCCTGGGGTACAATATCTTTAATCCCGCATTGGTGGGCCGGGTGTTCCTCCTGGTCTCCTTTCCGGTACAGATGACGCTATGGCCCACCGCCGTGGAAAACAACACTACTATTGCGGATGCTGTTACCGGGGCCACCACCTTGGGCATCATAAAGGACGGATTGCAATTTGGTGAAACCATGACGGAACTGAGTGCCCAACTTCCCTCCCATCTCAATCTGTTTTTGGGGATTACCGGTGGATCTCTAGGTGAAATGTCCGCCTTGGCCCTACTATTGGGCGGTTTGTACCTCATCGCACGAAAAGTGATTACGTGGCACATTCCGGCAACCGTATTGGGTACTATGGCCTTGATGACCGGAATTTTCTGGTGGGCCAATCCGCAACACTATGCCAATCCCTTGATCCATATCTTGTCCGGAGGTGCCATCCTGGGGGCCTTTTATATGGCGACCGATCTGGTGACCAGTCCGGTAACCAAAAAAGGGATGGTCATCTTTGCCATAGGTATCGGGATAATCACGGTGGTCATTCGGTTGTTCGGATCCTATCCGGAAGGGATATCCTTTGCCATTTTGATCATGAACGCCTTTGTACCCCTGATCAACAAATATTTTAAGCCGCGTAGATTCGGTTCCAAAATAAAGGCCAAAATCGTATGACGATGCAGAAAAAAGAATCGACTTTCCTCAATATGGTACTGTCCCTTTTGGTCATCACCTTGGCAGCGGGATTCTCCCTGGGCTACGTAAACGACATTACGTTGATTCCGAAGGCCAAGGCCAAATTGGCGAAAAAGGTCAATGCTCTTAAAACGGTACTGCCTGAATTTGACAATGATGCGGTTTCGGAAGTCGTAGTCGTTAAACCGGAATCCGTAAGAGATAGTATTGAAATCTATCCGGCTTTTCAAAATGGGGAATTCGTCGGGGCTGCGGTAACCGGATCCTCGGAAAAAGGCTATAGTGGCCTTATACGGATTATGGTAGGTTTTACCCCGGATGGCCATATATACAACATCTCCGTTTTGGAACAAAAGGAAACCCCGGGACTGGGCACAAAGATGAAGGGCGAAAAGTTCCTACGGCAATTTCGGGACAAAGACCCAAGCCACTACGATTTAAAAGTAGAGAAAGATGGAGGCGAGGTCGATGCGCTGACGGGAGCCACCATCACCACCCGAGCCTTTACGGAAGCCACACAATTGGCGTATGACGTTTTTATGGAACAGAAAGGACAATGGACAGTCAATAGTGATCAATAAACAGTGGACAATGAACAATGATAAGTTATAAGTGTTTAGTGTTTAGTGTTTAGTGTTTAGTGTTTAGTGTTTAGTGTTTAGTGTTTAGTGTTTAGTAAAAAGTAATAAGTAATTGGTTGATAGTTGGCGCAAAGCGCTGAAGTGGTAAGTGGTAAGTGGTAAGTGGTAAGTGGTAAGTGGTAAGTGGTAAGTGGTAAGTAAATAAGCAATAATTCAATAACCAGTAAACAATAACTCAATAACATAGTAACTCAATAACATAGTAACTCAATAACTAACAACCAGCAAAAGACAACCAACAACTAACTAAGAACAATGAGCAAAACACTCGATCAAAAGCAGAACTTTTTAAAGGGTATCATCAAGGAGAACCCGGTCTTTGTAATGCTCTTGGGGATGTGTCCCGCCCTGGGGGTAACCTCATCGGCCTTTAACGGACTGGGAATGGGGGTGGCTACCTTGTTCGTTTTGTTGATGTCCAATGTGGTGGTTTCCCTGATCAAATCGCAAATACCCAACAAGGTGCGGATTCCGGCCTTTATCATTATCATCGCTTCCTTTGTGACGGTAGTGGAGATGGTGTTGGAGGCCTATATCCCCTTTTTATATGAGCAGTTGGGCATCTTTATCCCCTTGATCGTGGTGAACTGTTTGATCTTGGGCAGGGCCGAGGCCTTTGCTTCCAAGAACAAGCTGTTCTCCTCCGTTTTGGATGCGCTGGGCATGGGCTTGGGCTTTACCATTGCCCTTACGGCCTTAGGGGCCACGCGCGAAATCCTGGGGAGCGGTAGTATTTTTGATATCAAATTTGTAGGTGAGGATGCCAATACCTTTATCCTGTTCATTTTGCCTCCTGGAGCCTTTATAGCCCTGGCGTATTTAGCTGTATTGTTCCAAAGATTAACCCCTAAAACTTCCTAGGTATGGACTATCTGGTTATCCTTATCGCGGCCGTATTCGTCAACAATATTGTACTCTCCCAGTTTTTGGGGATATGCCCTTTTTTAGGGGTCTCCAACCGGATATCTACCTCGGTGGGGATGTCCGGAGCCGTACTCTTTGTGATGACCATTGCCACTACTGTGACCTATTTGTTGCACCAATATATTCTGATGCCTTCCGGACTGGATTATTTGCGGACCATTACCTTTATTCTGGTTATCGCCGCCTTGGTACAGATGGTAGAAATTATGTTGAAAAAGGTAAGTCCACCGCTTTACCAGGCCCTAGGGGTCTTCCTGCCCTTGATCACTACCAACTGTGCGGTTTTGGGTGTGGCCATCCTGGCCCTGGGGTTGGAGAACGGGAGTTTGCTAAAAGCGGTATTCTTTGCGTTGTCCCATGCCATAGGATTTTCCCTGGCCTTGGTCGTCTTTGCCAGTATCCGCGAATTCTTGGAACTGGCCGATCTCCCCGAGGGGATGAAGGGCGTTCCCATTAACCTATTGGTGGCCGGACTCTTATCCCTGGCCTTTTTGGGGTTTGCGGGTTTGGTGTAAGACTAAAGGGAATCCCTAAACCGAACAGATAGTTTTAATTATTTATTTTTTGTAAACTTAAATATTGACAATTTTATATATTTGTAAATCTAATAGTTTACATTTTATTATATTTGTAAACTTAAATCGTTACAAAAATGAGAAGCAAGCGAAAACTTTTGATTGAACAACTGGACCAAAAGCTCCAACCATTTCTAGAAACTAGAGTGGTCATAGTCCCGGAAAGGGGATGGATAAATACAATTAGAACAACATTAAATATGACGCTGGCTCAACTTGGTGCCAAGCTTACTATCACTAGGCAAGGTGTTAAAAGGATTGAGGAAAGTGAGGGCAATGGTACAATAACCCTCAATTCTTTAAAGGAAGTAGCCCATGCCTTGGATCTGAAATTAGTTTATGCCTTGGTCCCAAAAAATGGGACTATTGACGATTTGATAGCAGCAAAAGCTGAAAAACTGGCTCAAAAAATAGTATTGCGGACCAATCAAAATATGAAACTGGAAGGCCAAGGAATAGGAGATGATAAAATAAGCAAAACTATAAGAGACCTTGCCCATGAAATAAAAAGAGAGATACGAAGATCTTTATGGGATTAGAATTACAATACACGGCCGGACAAACCCCTATAGATGAGGAAGAAAAGGAAGGCTTAAAAATAAAATCCATTACAACCCAAGGAGAGTTGGATGAATTTGAGCAACTGAACATTGAGAAAGCGGTTGAATGGACTATCCATGCCAATTTAAAGTCCGAAAAAATACTAACAGAAAAATTTATAAAAGACTTGCATAAAAGAATGTACGGGGACGTTTGGAAATGGGCAGGGGAATTTAGAAAGTCTGAAAAGAACATTGGGATAAAATGGACTCTAATCGGAGTCGAATTAAAGAAATTGCTGGACAATACCAAATATTGGATTGAAAATGACACCTTTTCTCCAGAAGAAATTGCGATTCGATTTAAACATCAAATAGTCTCCATTCACTGTTTTCCTAATGGAAACGGAAGACATTCCAGAATGGTGGCGGATATTATGATGGAATCTATCTTTGGGAAAGCGGTATTTACTTGGCATCGATCAAATATGATCAAAACGGACAAAATAAGGAAAGCGTATATAGATGCCCTCAGAAAGGCCGATAAGGGAAATATTAAACCCCTAATTGAGTTTGCAAAAATCTAAAAGGTAGAACATCACAATGGCCAATCTACAATATTATGGGACTGGAGAGTGGCATCCTGTTAAAGGTCGCGGTCTTTGCCAGTATCCGGGAATTTTTGGAACTGGCCGATCTCCCCGAAGGAATGAAGGGCGTGCCCATTAATCTCTTGGTGGCCGGACTCCTATCCCTGGCCTTTTTGGGATTTGCAGGCTTGGTGTAGGAATACTATTTATAGACTCGTTAAAAAATAGTACATTGGGTTAATAACGGAATGGATATGATTACAGATCCTATTCGCCTAAAATAGTTATTGATCATATACAATTGTTAGGCTACATATTTCAAAACCCTAAAAATAATTTGAATGCATTCTGGATTAGGACCTTATGAAACGCTTTTGAAAATTGACATTATTGATTTTCAAGACTATGTAGGTTTGGAGCATTTTGGAATAAGAAAACTTACATATCAGGAACAATGTAATTTGTTTGATTTAGAAAGTTTTGACCTGAGAGAAAATAAAGAAGTTAGGAACTGGCGACCAAAACCAGAGGAGAAAAAAAGAAATCAATTAAAATACATTGACGGCTACAGCAGACAGGACTGGGAGGAATTAATTGGTAGTGAATATTATTTAAACTGTAACTCGGTTGAAGAAGTACCACTAATTCTAGATGCTTTTAGGCTTTCTAAATCGGGTTATATAGTCGCCACTTTTAGTAAAAGTAGAAATTACGAATCCGTTCATTTTCACTACCCGCGTTTCATAAAGGTTGCTCGAGAAGGTTTAATGAAAATAACTGTTGAGGAACTTTCCAAAGTCGAAAAATTATATCTAGAACTGAAGAAAGTAACTAATAAAAAGATTAAACTAAATCTAGAAAGATATAAAAATGGACCAGAGACATGTAGCCTTCCCTAAAAATAGGACAGTTTAAAATTCGAAAATAGTAACTTTAAATTTTAACTGTCAGATGAAAAAAAGCAAGTTTACCGAGAGCCAGATTATCAAGGCACTCAAAGAGAACGAACAGGGCCGCAAGGTCGGGGACATATCCCGTGAGATGGGCATCGATACCAGCACCTTTTATTATTGGAGAAAGAAGTATGGTGGCATGGAAGTGGCCCATATGAAGCGCCTTAAAGAGCTTGAGGAGGAGAACCGCAAGCTTAAGCAGATGTACGCCGACGTAAGTCTGGACGTCCGCATGCTCAAGGACGTGCTGTCAAAAAAGTTCTAGGGCCTTCCGACAAGAAGCACCGCGCGAAATACCTACAAGAGGCCTATTCGGTAAGCGTATCACGTTCCTGTCAGGTTCTGGAACTTGCCCGTTCGATGTGGTACCACCACAACAGGAAGGATGACACGGAAGTTGTCGGAGCGTTATCCAGACTGGCGGAAGAACTGCCCACCAGGGGCTTTGAGGTGTATTACAAGCGGCTTCGTCGCGAAGGCCATAAATGGAACCGCAAACGGGTCTTGCGGGTATATAGGTCGATGAACCTGAAACTCAGGCGCAAACACAAGAAACGTTTGCCCGCAAGGACAAAGAACCCATTGGAGGCCCCGATGGATCTCAATGAGGTGTGGAGCATGGACTTTATGGCCGATGTGCTGTCCGATGGCAGGAAGATCAGGGTGTTCAATGTAATGGACGATTGCAACCGTGAGGTGCTTGCCATGGATGTGGGGCTGAACTACCCGGCAAAAAAAGTGGTGGAGACATTAAGCCATTTGGAGGAAGAAATGGGCCTTCCCAAAACGATCCGTTGCGATAACGGTCCGGAGTTCATTTCCAAGACCTTGGCCGATTGGTGCAAGAAGAAAAGAATCGAGCTCAGGTTCATCCAACCGGGAAAGCCCGTACAGAACGCATTTATGGAACGATTGAACCGACATTATCGCGAAGATGTACTCGATGCATATTGGTTCAATGACCTGCACCAGATAAGGACATTGACCAACGAATGGATGGAGAACTACAATACAAAGCACCCGCACTCGGCATTGGACGATATGCCACCAAGGGAATACAAAGACCGTTTCGGGGAAGAATTCTTCCCCGAAACCAACATAATTAATGAAAAATTATTGAATTTAGAGTTGTCCTAAAAAGGGTAAGGCTACAGACATACCATCATTCTTTTATAGATTTAGTTGGTGTTTTAGAATCACTTCTAACTGGTAATGATAACGGAGAATTGAAATTTCGATTTTCGTTGTACGTAAATCACATTCTAAAAAACAAAATAAAATCAGATATAGAAATTAGCTTTAAATCCGCCAAGGAGTTATACGATATACGTTCTAGTTTAGCGCATTCAGGAGAATCAAAAAAATTCTCACCTGAACGTTATCTTTTATTAAATGAAATAACTCGTGAAATTTTAGTTTGGCATATTTATAATCCAAACTACGTGATTGAACCTGATTTTCTAAAAACATTGTTTGAAGAGCGGGACGAAATAAATACGTAGCCTAAAAAAACCTAAACGTAATGAGGACTTTAGGGCTAAATCGAAAGGTCTGTTTATATTTATTAAGTCGCTAAATCTTATGGATTTAGCTTCGTGCGCAGACAGAAACGAAAAGTTTCCTTGCCTCCGAACTACGCTTAACCCAACAGTTGGCTACAATTAGATTAATTCATTTAGTTGCAAAAAAACAAATCATATATTGAGAGTGCTGATTTGGAATTGGAAATGAAACGAGTCAATAAGAATTTCCAATCAATCAGCAATAATCTGATAGCTATCGGAATGGATTATAAGTATTATATGGATTCTAATTTTACGGACAATAAAATCTATGAATTTAGGGACAATATACTTTATCGACTGAGGGCAACCAGACTACATGTGAATATCGCCGTAAGTATGCTAAAGTCTTTGGACAATGAACTTTCAGATATTTTCAAAAAAGAAAATGGTCAATTGCATATGCAAAGGCATTTTGATATAAGGAAATCGGATATATCAGCACTATTTGATAGTACAGTATTTCACATAATTTCTGCCTTCGACTATCTAAGTAATTTAGTGGCATTTCTAAGTCTTAAAAATCACAAAAAACTAAAGTGGAACGAGCTATCACAGTCGGTAAGGGATCCGAAAAATGAATTGTACAATTCAACTTTCAGTAAACTTATTGACCAACTTGATCGGACCTTTGTTGGTAGACTTTATAAACATAGGTCTTATTTAATCCATACTGGAAAAGAAGGTGAAAGAAACTCTCTTTCAATCGAATTAATAAAGGGAAAAGTCAAAACAAAAATCATAGCCTCTAATAGCTTCAACAAAAACTTTAGCGAACTTAGAAAACTTAGTAAAGAAAATGATTTGTCAATATCATATATTCTGTTTTGGCTTTTGGACAAAACCACAGACTCAATAATTGACATTCAATTCGGATTGAAGGAATTTATGGAAAAAAATAAAAGGGTTGAAAAACCTTTTATGTTTATGAAAGGACCGAATAATGAAGTTTTGCCTGTTTCATCAAATTATTGGAGTAAAAAAGAATAACTGTAGCCAATAATGGCTATAACCCATGGCTTATCGCTTCGTCATTTTTTTCCTAACTTGAATTAACCAAAAAATGTCTGGCACTGGGCACGGAGTCATAGCCGGGCCTTAGTAAGCCGTTAGTTAATCCCCTGATGTTAAACTTTGGTAAAGGATTAGCTAGTAGTAAAAAAACATTTATAAACGATTGACCCAAAAACAATGAAGCATAGATTTCTCCTCCTAAGTAGCATAGGTATTTTATTAGGTTCCTGTATTGTTGAAATACAAAAAGAAAACCCTTCAACACCACCGGTCAAGAATACAAAAAAAATAGAGCTGGACCTCAAAGAGGTCAACCGGCTTATGGAATTACCGCTGGGCTGTATTCAAAATCCACTTCCCTACAAGTCAGGACTAGTAGTAGCAAAGGAAAGCGATTTGGCCATGCCTATAGATCATCATCCCGCTTTCTATGGTTGCTTTGACTGGCATTCCGCGGTACATGGTCATTGGTCATTGGTGTATTTGTTAAAAAACTTCCCCGACCTCGCCAAAAAAGAAGAAGCGATCCAAATGCTTGATGAAAATCTTACGGCCCAAAACATCGAGAAGGAAGTGGCATATTTTTCATTGAATCGGGAAAGCAAATCTTTCGAAAGATTGTATGGTTGGGCTTGGTTGCTCAAACTTCAAGAAGAGCTGTTCACCTGGGACCATCCCTTAGCCCAAAAGTGGTACAATAACCTAAAACCACTGGAAGATTACATTTCAAAGGCCTACGTCGAATATCTTCCAAAATTGGTTTACCCTATCCGGGTAGGTACGCATACGAATACGGCTTTTGGGATCAGTTTTGCCTATGACTACGCACAAACCGTTGGAAATAAAACTTTGGCCGACGCCATTAAAAAAGCGGCGATCCGATTCTACAGTACGGACAAGAATTGCCCAATTACTTGGGAACCCAGTGGACATGATTTCCTCTCACCTTGTTTGCAAGAAATTGACATTATGCGCAAAGTGCTCTCGGAGGAAGAATTCAAGAAGTGGTCCAAAGCGTTTTTACCGGCTTTATTCAATCAAAAATTATCGTTATCTCCTGGGCAAGTAAAAGATCGTTCCGATGGTCATTTGGTCCATTTGGATGGTGTAAATTTCTCAAGGGCTTGGTGTCTCTACCCATTGAAAGACAATAACAATGCCTACAATTTAGCAAACGAGCATTTGGAGTATTCCCTTTCCAAAATAACGGATGGAGATTACGCAGGACAACATTGGCTAGGCTCATTCGCATTGTATGCCTTCAAAACGAAAATAGAAGCGCAGCAATAACCTAAGGAGATACAAGAATTCATCAATGAAGAAAGAAAAACCTCGGCCAACAAATGCTAAATTGCATTAAAACACAGATAGGCCAAACATTGGCAACTACAAAACCACAACCCTTGAAATATTATCTGGTCATAACCCTCTGCTTGTGCTGTTGTATGGGCTTTTCAAAGCCTGATCAAGACATCATCACCAAAGATATCTGCATCCTTGGTGGCAGCGAAGCGGGGTTTACCGCTGCTATACAAGCAGCACGACTTGGAAAAAGCGTTGTGCTCATTGAACCGACCGGGCACCCTGGCGGTATGGTCGTTGAAGGATTGGGTAAGGACATTCGGTTCGGGAGTGCCCGCGTTATTGGCGGTATAGCCCGTGAATTTTACATCAAGGTAGAGCAACACTATTGTCTGGAGGCAGACTTTGAGGATCCTTCATGGTACTCCAAATATGAACCTTTCGTGGCGGAGCGAACTATCGAAGCAATGCTCGCGAAAGAGAAAAATATCCAAATCATACGAAAAACCAGGATACAGGAAAAAAACGGCATCAAAAAGGATGGCAAAAAAATAACCAAGATAATCTTGGAAAATGGTTTGGAAATCAAGGCCCAAGTCTTTATCGATGCTTCAATTGAAGGGCACTTGATCCACTTTGCCGGAATTACCACCGAAACGATTCGCGAAGGAAACGCCAAGTATACCGAAACACTGAATGGTATACAGGAAAGAAATACGTTTCGGCAGTTCCAGATAAAGGTGGATCCCTATTTGATCGAAGGCGACCCCAGCAGTGGATTGATTGAGACCGTGCAACCCGGAGTGTTGGGAACCCATGGGGATGCGAGCAAATTCATTCAGGGCTTTTGTTATCGCATGTGCCTCACCAAAGATCCGGAGAACCTAATCCCGATTGAAAAACCGGAAAATTATAATTCCGATACCTATGAAATCTACAAGCGCTATTTGAAAAAGGGAGGAACACTTTTCGCGCCTTACCCCAACAGACATAACGGAAAAACAGATGTCGGTAGTTGGCATGACCTTTCAGCCAACCTTTATGGTAAAAACTGGAAATACCCTTCCGGGGACTATAAAACCCAGGACAGTATCGTTCAATATCATCGCGACTTTACCCTAGGATTGATTTGGTTTTTGCAAAATGACCCAGGCGTAGATACCGTTACTAGGGAAAAATGGCAGGGTTGGGGATTGCCCAAAGATGAATTTTTGGATAATGGCCATTGGCCAAGACGATTATATATCCGAAGTGCCCGGCGAATGGTTTCCGACTATGTGATTACGGAATACGATACCCATATCAATAACCGCGATACCATTTCCGACCCTGTAGCTATTGCCTGGTGGCCACCGGATATGCACCATGCCAGACGAATTGTAAAAGATGGGTACGTCTATAACGAAGGTTTTACGCATGTAGGGGGCAGTAAAAGTTGGAAACCTTTTGGAATATCGTTCAAGGCCACCGTTCCAAAAAAAAGTGAGTGTACCAACCTCCTTACCCCTACCTGTCTTTCCTCAAGCTATGTGGGTTATGGAAGTATTCGAATTGTACCTACTTTTATGGTGTTGGGGCAAAGCACGGGTGCCATTGCCTCACTTGCGATCGATAAAAAAATGGATGTCCAAGATGTTCCTTATGGATTACTCCAAGAAGTATTGAAGGCGCATCATCAGATTTTGGAGATCCCGGAAAGTTGGCTTGAAATCATCTCTTCTAACAATTAAATGTTTGGGTTTTCATATTAAGGGTCAACCACAATTCTTTTATCCTATTGTTTGAATTTTAAGCCAAGTAAGGTTGATTGGCCGCCTCATTTTGTTTAATTTAATTTGCTGAAAGCATCCACCAATTAACCTGCATTACCCCAAGAAAAATGCCCCAAAAGTTTATTACCGTTACCCTGGTCTTGTTAACATATATATCCTTATCCGCGCAGGAATTTACAGAGCCCGAAAAGGAGCGATTTATCGAGTTAGAGATCGATTACGCAAAATTGCTCAATACCGACCCGGATTATGGAGCCGATTTACGTAAAGTCTTGGAACAAGACCGCAAGTACCGCACCAATAAAACCGTGGGAATGGTAATAGGTGGAGTTGGAGTTGTCACAACGGCAGGAGGTCTATTGTTTTTGGCAACTAGAAACAGAGGAAATGGATTATCCAAAACGATTATAGGTCGTGGAATGACAGCCTTGGGTGCCGTTGAATTGGGATTCTCTATGTCAATACTCTCCTTTTCCAAAAAAAAGAAAAAAGAAAGGGACCAAATACTATCGGAATTCGATTGGGAAGGGGATTAAAAAATAAATTGAAAAAAGAAGAGGCAGACTCAATCAATCTGATTTTAGCATGGCTGACCTCTAAGGTTTATTTTTTACTTTTAGTGTATTCGGTAAAAAAATTGAGAGATAATTTGATTAATATTTCTATGCCATATGCCGCTGAGACCAACAAAATGAAGAAAACAATATTTGTATTGACTGCCACATTGCTGGTTTGCCAAATTTCCTTTGGGCAATCGGAGGATTTCAAGGTGTACAATGACCTTTCCTACTTGAACAAGGAATCGGTTTCCAATGACAGTCTTCAAAGATTGAACTTGGTCTTGCCCTCAAATAAGGAGAACTATCCGTTATTGATATGGATAGGTGGGGGTGCTTGGTCCTATGGGGATAGACATCAAGAAATGGATCTAGCCAAAAAGTTCGCTGCACAGGGAATTGCCGTAGCAAGTATTGGACATCGATTAAGTCCGGCCACATGGCGCGATTCAACTTTGGATAAAGGAATTCAGCATCCAAAACACATTGAAGATGTGGCCACTGCTGTTAAATGGTTGCACGATAATGCCGATACCTATGGCTATGATAAAGAAAGCTTTGTTGTAGGGGGATATTCCTCTGGGGCACATTTATCTGCATTGCTAAGTTTGGACAATACCTATTTAAACCAAGTAGGGCTTTCTACAGAACTGTTCAAAGGGGTAATCCCGATTTCGGGAACCTATGATATCGTTGATTACCATAATGTATTTTTGAACGGAGGTAGGCCAGAACTGGCCAAGCTACATGTTGAAGCTGTTTTCGGGAACACGGACAAGGACTTTAAAAACGCCTCGCCCATAACCTACCTTAAAAATTTATCGATTCCTATGCTGCTCATCAGCGACAATACTTTGTACAATTACACAAAGCTTTTTGAGGAAAAAATACGTGAAACGGAGTTTAGGGATATGCAAGTTTTATATAGCTATGATCTATCGCATGGCGAATTGTGGAAAAATTTATCATTTTCAGAAAGAAGTATCTATAGGTCGGTAATCGTAAACTTCATCGAAACACTATTTGGAAATGGATAACGGCACACTCCATAAGGTTGTCTACTTTTAGTGTGCACGTAAAAGATCTATAGATTATATGATCTGTATGCCTATGTTACGAGTAATTGATTAAAAAATGAAGAATCCTTTTTTACAAGAAATATTTGATCCAACCATATTTTCTTCAGAAGAGCTGAAAATTCTTGGTCCCAAATTCAAAAAAATAACTTTGAAGAAAGGTGATGTTTTGTTGAGGAGTGGAGAAAAAGTTTCATATACACACTATGTCCATATAGGCTGTTTAAGATGCTACTTTATTGATGAATTTGGTAAAGATCACACCTTGCAGTTTGCTATCAAAGATTGGTGGATTAGTGATTACACTGCTTTTTTCTCGGGGACCAAGGCCATGATGAATATTGAATGTATTAAAGATACTACGCTATATAGGTTGTCTAGAAAAAATATGGAACAATTGTATCTTGATATTCCGGCTTTTGAGACCTTTTTTAGAAAAAAACTGGAAAAGAGAATGGAAGCCTTTCACAGAAGAACCCTTAATAATTTAGCGTTTCCTGCTAAAGATAGGTACTTATCTTTTGTCAAAACTTACCCTAGGATAGAACAACAAGTCAAAAACTACCACATAGCTTCATACTTGGGAATTACAACTGAGAGCCTTAGTAGAATCAGAAAAGAAATCGCTCAGTAATCGTTTCTTACCATACATCAATTTTCTTGAGAGGTGTATAGCTCAATTTTGTAGTGTAATTAAATCATTATAAAATGAAAAAAGCACTCATTGCATTATTAAGTTCTGCTTTTCTTTTCTCTTGTGGGAATAAGACAAAAGGAAGTACGGTTTCAAATCAAGAAAAAAATACCAAACAAGAAAAAAGAGAAACAATGAAAAGGATTTTGTTCGTAATTACAAGTCATGATAAATTGGGCACTACAGGCGACAAAACTGGGGTTTGGCTTGAAGAGTTTACTGGCCCATATTACTTTTTAAAGGATAAAGGCGTTGCTATTACGCTAGCCTCACCCAAAGGTGGCAAACCTCCTATTGACCCTAAAAGTGAATTACCAGACTTCCAGACTTCTTCCACTAAAAGGTTCAATGAAGATAAGGAAGCGCAGAACGTGTTTTCTAAAACCATTAAATTGGAAACCGCCAAGCAAACGGATTATGATGCTGTTTTCTACACTGGTGGGTACGGTCCATTATGGGATTTAGCCGATAATGAAAAATCAATAGCTTTAATAGAAGCTTTCTACAATAGCAATAAGCCAGTAGCTTCTGTTTGTCATGGTCCAGCCATCTTTAAGAACACCAAGGATTTAGAGGATAAACCACTTGTAGCTGGAAAAAAGGTAACGGCATATTCAAATTCTGAAGAGGCAGCAATTGATTTTACGAATGTTGTCCCGTTTTCGGTAGAAGACGTGTTAAAGGAAAATGGCGGAATTTATTCGAAAGGGGCCGATTGGAATCCTTATGCAGTTGAGGACGGGTTATTGGTTACCGGTCAAAATCCTGCTTCTTCCGAGTTGGTAGCTGAACTTCTACTGGAAAAACTGAATTAATATCATTCATTAAAAAAAATAAAGCCACATAATGGGAAATACAATTTTAACAAGCCATTAAAGCAGCGGGATAGGAAAAGTAATTACCCTTAATTTTCACAAAAAGGCTGGAATGTGATTGCCGCAATGCGCAAACCTAAAGCAGGGCAAGACCTTATACCTAATGAAAGTCTTGTCCTAGAGACTCTTGATGTTAAAAAAAGGAAACGATTGAACAAGCCATCGCAATGGTATCGCCAAATTTGGAAAAATTGATGTCTTTTTAAAGAACGCCGAATATGGGGCGACCGGAACACTGGAAGCTGCCACAACCGATCAAGTCAGAGGACAGTATAATGTTACCTTTTTTGGGGCAATTGATTGAATAAAGTCAATTCTTCCTTATTTTAAGAAAAACAAAAGAGGAACAATTATAAATTAGGACAGCTTAAAACGCATATTTCTGAATTTTAAGCTAAATCGGGTTGATTGGCTACCGCAATTTGTTTAATTTGATTCACTAAATAACTAACGCTCTTTAAACCATGAAAAAACCATCTTTTACGGTAATCCTCGCTTTTGGTATGTTTTTATCATTTCAACTTTTGCATGCGCAAATAGATTTTTCAAAACATGTGCTGGTAAATGGCACAGCCGATAAATGGTGGGCCAGGAGTCATGCCGATGTGAACAATGATGGGCTTCTGGATTTTTTTGTAATCCATAACAATGCTAACGGAGGAGCCCTTCTGTGGTATGAGACCGTACCCGGTTACGGGGAATCCAAAAAACATCTTATTGCGGAAACCGGCCCCGAAGGAAAAAAGTTTGCTGCCGGCGACCTGGCATCGGGCGATATTGACAATGACGGGGATATTGATGTCCTAGGTCCTGTGAGCCCCGGTGAATGGGGCGGTTCCAGCGAACCGCTTACCCTATACTGGTATGAAAATCCGGGTTGGGAAGCACATAAAATTGCGGTATTCCCCTCTTTTGTCAAAGACTTTGATTTGGAAGACCTTAATGGTGATGGAAAACTGGATGTAGTGGGTACTACCCATCACTCGCGCAGATTGTTCGTATATCGTCAAGACAATCCCGATCGCTGGAGCAAAGCCACCGAAGTGTATGTAGAACACCTCCATGAAGGGCAACATGTTGGGGATGTGGACGGGGATGGGGATCTGGATGTCGTGTCCACCGCATTTTGGTTTAAAAATCCGGGAGGCGATATGACCGGTATTTGGTCGGTAAAATCCATTGACCCCTATTGGAACAGTGATGATGGGTATGATTGGATCCATAATTCCACAAAAATTTTCTGTGCGGACATCGATGAGGACCAACGCGATGAAGTCTTTATCTCCTGTTCCGAAAAATTCCGTACGCGCGTGGCCTGGTACGACCTCAACCCCGAATGTGGTGACCAATGGGTAAAACATGAGATAGGAACCAACGCCTTTGCACACACTTTACAGGTGGGCGATATGGATAACGATGGCGACTTGGACGTACTATCGGGCAACAACGGAGATCAAGGGTACCCTGAGGCAAGTCCCGTAATCCTTTATTTGCAAGGGGAAGGAGAAGCTGATTGGGAGATTTGGCAGCAGCAAATATTGACCATGGAGGGCGCCTATAATTCCTATATAGGCGATGTTGAAGGCGATGGTGACCTGGATTTTTTCCGATATGATGGCCATGAAGGAAAGTCTTATGAACTCTGGCTCAACAAAACGGTAGATAAGTAAGAGCTCCCCTGCTGTTAGGTGTTGCTGTTTTGAACCTGTTTTTCGAGGGCCATCTTTCCCAAGTTTTGTATCCCTCTGACCAAATCAATGGGCCGAATTGTTTACTTTTAAAGTATCCCTAAACGATATATGGCTTGTATAAGCCGTATTTTCCCGTTAGTCGGCATCAAAACATACGTTATGATTGAAATTGATAATCCGGCATTTAATTATGATAAATACGGACAGCAGTATTCCGGTCATAGACGGACAGACCCAAGAATAGCTGAATTTGTTTTTAAAGAATTGGATGAATCAACCACCATTCTTAATGTTGGAGCCGGTTCAGGGTCATACGAACCGGATAATACATATGTGGTAGCTGTTGAACCTTCAATAGTTATGCGTAAGCAAAGAATTGCAAATAATAAAGTCCCTGCGATTAATGCAAAAGCGGATGCCTTACCCTTTGACGACAATTCTTTTGATACCTCCATGGCCATGGTTACCGTTCATCATTGGCCGGATATAAAAAAAGGATTAAGCGAGCTTAAAAGAGTTTCAAAGAAAAAGGTGGTTATTATGACTTTCGATCCGGATTGCCTAAATGATTTTTGGAACGCCGAATATTTCCCCGAAGTCATTGAAATAGAAAAAAAGAGATACCCTACAAACGATTTCATTATGAAGTGTCTTGGTGGAAACTGTACGAGTATTCCGATTCCCATTCCTTTCGATTGTGTAGATGGATTTCAGGAGGCTTTTTATGGTCGCCCAGAAGCATTTTTAAGCAAGGAGTTACGATTAAATCAATCTGCTTGGGGATTCCTGCCTGATGGAATGGAAGAGAAAATCGTCAAAAGACTGGCTGATGATCTAGAGTCGGGGAATTGGGATAAAAAATATGGTAACCATAGGGAGTTAAAAGAATTTACTTGTGCATTAAAGTTAATTGTGGCTAAGTATTAACACAACTCATGGACCAGATGAATTTGCTTACTAAAAAAGAGGTTTGGGTTATTTGATCGAAACGGAAAGGTTGGGGCTTCGGAAACTTACCCAAGAGGATGCCCTACCGCTTTATGAAATATTAAGTGATGCCGAGATAATGCAATATTATCCGGCACCCTACACCGTGGATGCGGTAAAAGATTGGATAGGTCGAAGTATGGACAGTTACCAAAAAAATGGATTTGGACTATGGGCCGTCATCCTAAAGGAATCAAATAGATTCATAGGGCAATGTGGCATTAGTTTGCAAAATATAGATGGGGTATACGTCCCGGAAATTGGCTACCACATCCATAAATTGTACTGGAACCAGGGCTATGCCACTGAAGCCGCCAAGGAATCTCTTGCGTACGGGTTTCAAAACCTGGGCCTTGAAAGCATCTTTATTCATACCTATATTAAAAATAGTCCCGCACAACGTATCGCAGAAAAAGTCGGGATGAAAAAAGTGAAGGAATATGACAAGCACTTTAGCGCTCACAATCTGATTTGGAGACTCGTAGTCTATGAAATGACCAAGAAGGAATCCATGCCCGCCTAATACGAAACCTTATGAAAAAAATAGTATATCTGTTGACTCTTGGATCAATCGCCCTAGGTTGCAAAGAACAAAAACAGCCTACCGAATCACAAAAAGAGACTACTGAATCAAGGCAGCTCAGTCCGTTTGAAAAAATGGAGGAAGAAAGTCTAAAAACCGAATTTATCGGTATTGCAACTTCCCAAGGCATGGATAAGGACTTATTTCCCATCACATCAACCGGGGTTACCACGCTTCCCATAAAACTGGCGGGTGAGGAATTCTTAAAATCCCTTGGCCCAAAACAATTGGAAAAAACACAATTTGATATCCAGGACGATGAATGGCGCAAATGGTGCAATGTGGACAATGGCATCTATACACGCCAAGGCATAAGTCTTAAGGAAATGAATCAGGAGCAGCGAAAGTTGGCTTTTAATCTGATGCAAAGTGCATTGAGCGCAAAAGGATTGCAATTGAGCAAGGACATCATGAAAACGGACCAAACACTCCGTGAATTGAACAACGGTAACCCTATTTATGATGAAGAGCTCTATTTCTTTACCATTATGGGAAACCCGTCCTTGACCGAACCTTGGGGCTGGCAAATAGACGGACACCATTTGGTCATAAACTATTTCATCCTCGGAGACCAGGTAGTAATGACCCCGACCTTTATGGGGGGCGAACCGATAATAACGACTTCGGGAAAATACAAAGGCAATACCCTCTTTCAGGATGAGCAAAATTTGGGTCTAAAGTTTATGCAATCCCTCCCCGTGGAACTACAAAAAGAAGCCACCATGTCTACCGAAAAAGTGGATAATGATATCCGGGCTGAGGCATTTTCGGATAATGCTATTGTGGATTTTCAGGGATTGCCCGTAAGCCAAATGTCCGAAGAACAAAAAGAGCAGTTGTTGGACTTGGCCTATCAATACATTTCAAATATGCGGGAAGGACATGCCCAGGTAAAGATGGAAGACATCAAAAAGCATATGAATGAAACCTACTTTGCCTGGATCGGAAAAACGGATGAAAATGCCGTATTCTATTATCGTATCCACAGTCCCGTTGTTCTTATAGAATTTGATCATCAAGGACCTATAGGTATACGAGGAAATGGAAGACAACCCACAAGAAATCATATCCACACCATAGTAAGAACCCCCAATGGAAATGACTATGGCAAAGATTATTTAAGGCAGCATTTGGCAAAGCACCATCATTAAACAACAGCTATCGATATTGGTCATTCCTATCGGGGGCCGAAAGCTCAAATGCAAACAAATACAATACATAAAATATGAAGGAAAAAGAAATCATACGGAACGGGGAAGGTGAGAACTATAACTATTCCCAGGACCACTGCTTCATTAAGCTTTCTTCCCACAGGACCAATGGGGAACTGAGCTTTGTTGAGGACACCTTAAAACCAGGGTTCTATTTGGGGCGACATCACCATAAGATAATGACGGAGGTCTTTTACATCCTTGAGGGAGAAGTGGAACTCATTTTTGATGATGAGTCGATTACGGCAGGGCCAGGAGATACCCTAACCGTTCCACCCCATGTTTGGCATGCGGCACGATGCGAAAAGGGAGGCAAAATGCTTACCATATTCAAAAATGGCCAGTTCGACCTGTATCTGGAAAAACTATCAAAGCTGTCCGATAGTGATTTTGCCGACGCGGAACTTATGAAATCCATTTCCGCTGAATTTGATATCTACGAGGAATAAGCTAAATTTTAACTAAAAAAACCATGGCCCATAGAAATCCAGAAGTCGATGAATACCTCAAGAAGAAAAATCATCCCTTAGAGGCCGAAATCCAAAGAGTTCGGGAAATTATTTTACATACCCATCCCGATATCGAGGAAACCATAAAATGGAGTAGCCCCACCTTTATGTATAAGGGGAATATGGCCTCATACTTTATGAATGCCAAGAAACATGTAAGCCTAATGTTCCATAAAGGAGCGCTGATCAACGATACTACCGGACTGCTTCAGGGTGACGGTAAGGAAGCAAGGACGGCGAAATTTGGAAGTATGGAGGACATAGAAAACCGCAAAAAGGATTTGGAGAGCGTGGTACTGGCATGGATAAAAATGCGGGATGATTCATGACAAAAGCATCCCGTAGTGTATAAGTTGTATCGACGTAATAATTGATACAAACCTCTAGCGGGATTATAAAAAACAACAAACGCCCAACACTATAAACTCTTCATCCCAACATTTAATAATTTAATAATCCTTTCTTCTTAAAAGAATTATAAAAATTTATGTTCTTTTAGAAAATGGATACAAAATACGTGATCATTGGTGGCAGCGATGCAGGAATCAGTGCCGCACTGCGGATAAAGGAACTTGATGCAAATGCCAAAGTCCAGATGTTCCTGGCCGATGAGTATCCCAACTACAGTATTTGTGGGATTCCCTTTTATCTGAGTAGGGAGATTACCAATTGGAAAACACTGGCCCACCGTACGCGACAGGATATTTTAAACCAAGATATTGAAATATTCAGCAGCCATTGGGTGTCCCATATTGACCCCATCAAAAAGACCATCTTCGCAAATAACCAAACCTTTGCATACGATAAACTCTTAATAGGAACGGGGGCTAAATCCATTACTCCCCCCATAGAGGGTCTGAACAGCAAAGGAGTCTTTACCCTACGCTGGATTGGGGAAATGCTGGAAATTGACCAGTTCATCGAAAAGGAAAACGTAAAAAAAGTCACTATCGTAGGTGGCGGCTATATCGGGGTTGAAATGGCAGATGCCTTGCATCTAAGAGGATTGGAAGTCGATTTGGTCGAGTTTCTGCCCACTGTGCTACAAACACTGGATGAGTCTTTTGGAAATAGTGTTGGTGAGGAACTCTCCAGACATGGTGTTAATTTACATACCGATACCAAAATAGACTCCATTGAAGCAATTGAAAACGGCTTACTGGTCAACGGATCTAATAACTACCAGAATACATGTGGATTGGTATTGGTAGTGGTCGGTGCATCCCCTAACACTACCTTGGCAAAGTCCGCGGGAATCCAAACAAATGAAAAAGGGACCATCATCACCAATCAAATGATGGAAACCAATATAGCCGATATTTATGCCGGTGGTGACTGTGTTGAAACCTTCCATGCCCTTCTTGGACAAAATGTATATCTCCCACTCGGCACTACAGCACATAAACAGGGGCGCATAGCAGGAGAAAATATGACAGGCAGGAAAACCGCATATAAGGGGTCACTTGGTTCCCAGGTAGTAAAGATATTTGATTTGGTGGCTGGTAGGACAGGGCTTCATGACCGTGATTGCCAGCGCTTCGGTTTACTCCATAAGACCATAGAATCCGTACATTGGGATCACAAGTCCTATTATCCCGGAGCAAAAAAGATGAGCATTAGGATTACGGGAAATCCTGAGAACGGACTGCTGTTGGGAGCCCAAATACTGGGATCAAGGAAATCGGAAATAGCCAAGCGTATTGATATCATAGCTGCGGCCATTCAGAACAAATACACGGTGGATGAACTCAATGATCTTGATTTAAGCTATACGCCTCCACTTAGTAGCCCGTGGGATCCGGTTCAAATGGCAGCCCAAACTTGGGTGAAATTACAACATGTCTAAAGAGGCCAACAACACGAGGCATCCAAGATGAAAACCTTAACTTTACATCAATGAGGCCAACAAAATGCTTCGGTCGACTTTTAAATGTTGTAAAAGACAAGTGTCATGGGCGATACTGCCTGGAAATTTGAACATTCGGTCGAATGCAATTCCGACAAATCCTTTGCATGGGCCTTTTGGGCCAATGTATCCAATTGGCAGCGCCTGGAAGGAAAAGCAGTGGAATGGATAAAGCTCAAGGGGCCTTTTGCCGTAGGGACTTCAGGCGCCACAAAAACTCCGGGGCAGGAACCCTATATTTGGAAAATAACACAGCTTGATCCTGAACACTCCGCTACCATCGAAATGCCCTTGGATGGCGCCGTGTTTTGCAACGTCATGATTATGGAATCTATAGGTCCTAATCACACCCGAATTACCCAACGCTTGAGTTTGACCGGTATAAAGGCCGTTGATTTTGCCGAGGGCATGCAAACTTTTGAGACAAGCGCCCCCCAGGGCTTGGCCAAATTGGCAAAGGCCATTGAATCCGTTTATAATACAGTCTGATTTCCAAAACTATGTGCTAACTTGAAAGCGGTTCTATGAAAATGGAGAAATTGGAAACCCTTTACCTTACCGAAAGAAAAGCATGGCGGGAATGGCTCCGGAAAAGCTTTGACAAAAAAAGCGAAATCTGGTTGGTGTATCCTAAAAAGTCCACCGGAAAACCTAGAATTGAATACAATACCGCCGTGGAAGAGGCTCTGTGTTTTGGATGGATCGATAGTACCGTTAAATCCCTCGATGCAGACCATACCCTACAGCGGTTTACCCAAAGACGACCTAAAAGCAGCTATTCCCAAGCCAACAAAGAGCGATTGAAATGGTTGTACAAGGAAAATAAGATTCATTTTTCAGTCAAGGAAAGCATCCAGGCCATAATTGATCAGAAATTTGAGTTTCCGGCGGATATATTGCACGAAATACGAAAGAATCGCAAGGCCTGGGAAAACTATCAAAAATTTTCAGACCCGTACAAGAGAATACGAATCGCCTATATTGATAGTGCCCGAAAACGCCCGGAGGAGTTTAAAAAACGATTGTTGAATTTCGTGGCCAAAACACAGGAAAACAAATTCATAAAGGGGTTTGGCGGAATTGACAAGTATTACTAAGAAAGTAAAGTTCCCAACAACGGGATATCACCAATTTGAACAGCACTACCCGATTACCACCACCAAGCCTTTCAATTTAGTTTACTTCATAGGTTTCCCCCGAAAAGAAAAGGTCGTTTACCTGGGTAAAATTGGAGTTGGCCTTTACCTGTTCCGTCAGTGTATCTTCCCGTTCTTCCAGGGTAACATCATCAAAACTCCGAATAATTCCGGTAACTAAGGGATAGGACAAGCGTACTAACATTTGATGTAATGTAGAATCCTGAGCCTTGGCATCATGTACCAAAATATCTTCCTGAGTAATCCCGTTCTCCCCCAAAGTAACGACTTCCAATTGCAATCCGTTAAGGACCACCCCTTTATCCTTGTCTTTCCCAAAGATCATCGGTTTGCCATGCTCCACGAACAACTGTTGGTCCTCCCGAACCTTTCTATCCGTAAAATGGGAGAAGCAGCCATCATTAAAAATGGGGCAGTTCTGCAATACTTCGATCAGGGAAGTCCCTTTAAAACTTTCAGCGGCGATGAACAAATCCGTCATCTCCTTAGGTGTATTCCCCCCTACCCGGGCAAAAAACCGGGCCCGGGCACCTAATGCCAGTTCACCCGTGGAAAATGGGGGTTGCGTATTCCCATGCGGGGATGATTTTGTCTTTTGTCCCACCAAGGAGGTCGGTGAAAACTGTCCCTTGGTCAACCCATAAATCTCATTATTGAACAAAATCATATTCAAATTTATATTCCTACGAAGAATATGAATTAGGTGATTTCCCCCAATGGCCATACTGTCTCCATCTCCGGTAATAACCCATACGCTCAGTTGTGGATTGGCTAGTTTCACCCCTGTTGCTATGGCCGGGGCCCGTCCATGAATACTGTGCATACCGTACGTATCCATGTAATAGGGGAAACGGGAGGAACAACCAATGCCCGATATGAAGACCACGTCTTCTTTTTTAACACCGATTTCCGGAAGTGCCTTTTGCATGGCCCTTAAGATTACATAGTCATCACAACCCGGGCACCAACGCACCTCCTGATCGCTTGCAAAATCCTTGAACGTATATTTCTTTGGAGCAGCTGTTTCCATAATTATTGTATAAGTTGTTTAAACTTCTGAATCAGTTCATCGTTGCCAAAAGGCAACCCCTGGACCTTGTTGAACTGCAAAAACTTAAATTCGTCAAAATTGGTGCGCAGTACTTTCGCAAATTGGCCATTGTTCAATTCACAGACCACGATTTTATCAAACTTTTTAAGGACTTCTCCTGCATTTCGGGGCAATGGATTAATGTAGTTAAAATGGGCCAGGCCGATATCCGTATGACCTTCGCCATGCAATTGCTTCACGGCCGTATGTAGGGAGCCATAAGTGCCCCCCCAACCGATGACCAGCAGATTGCCTGAATCACTAAATTCGGTTTCCAATTCCGGAATAAAATCTTTGACCCGTTTTACTTTCTCAGATCGTATTTTGGTCATGTAGCCATGGTTCTCCGGTACATAGGACACGTTTCCGGTAACGCGATCTTTTTCCAAACCGCCAATGCGATGTTCCAAGCCTTCTGTTCCTGGTATGGCCCAATTCCGCGCCAAGGTGCCATCATCCCTGTCATAAGGATGCCAATTTTCTTTTACTTCTTGCACCTTATTGCTTTTAATCTCTGGCATTTCGGCTATGGTCTTTATTTTCCATGGGGCCGACCCATTAGCGATATAACCATCCGTCAACAAAACTACAGGGGTCATATGCTCCAAAGTCAATTTTGCGGCTTCATAGGCAAAGTCGAAACAATTGGCCGGAGTACTGGCGGCAATCACAATGACCGGACTTTCTCCGTTGCGACCATACATGGCCTGCAAAAGGTCCGATTGTTCCGTTTTTGTTGGTAACCCAGTGGAGGGGCCACCCCGTTGCACATTGACTACTACCAAAGGGAGTTCTATCATCATGGCCAGACCCAAAGCTTCCCCCTTAAGCGCCAAACCCGGGCCGGAAGTTGTGGTAATGGCCAAGTTTCCCGCAAAGGATGCCCCAATTGCTGAAGAAATCCCTGCAATTTCGTCCTCTGCTTGCAGTGTCTTCACACCAAAATGCTTATGTTTTACCAATTCATGCAGAATATCGGAAGCCGGAGTAATGGGATACGACCCCAGAAACAAATTTAAACCGGCCTTCTCAGCTGCCGCTAAAAACCCCCAGGCGGTGGCTGTATTGCCCAATAATATACGATACGTACCCGCTGGCATTTTGGCAGGGGCAATGGTATATGCATTGGGAATAAGTTCCAAGGTCTCGGCAAAATAGTATCCGGATTTAAGTACCTTGGTATTCGCCTCGGCAATCAAAGGTTTATTCTTGAACTTGCGATTTAGAAATTCGATGGTATGTTTTGGGGAACGATGGTACATCCAATATACCATACCTAAGGCGAACATATTCTTGCTTCGCACAATGCTTTTGTTGTCCAAGCCTTGGAGTTCCTTAAGAGCCTCTTTGGTCAATGAAGTCATGGCCACTTCTATGACCCTATAATTTTCCAAGCTGCCATCTTCCAAGGGATTGGTTTCGTACCTTGCCTTTTCCAGGTTCTTTCGGGTAAAGGCATCCGTATCCACAATAATGGTATGGCCGGGCTTTACCGCATAGAGATTGGTCTTTAGGCCGGCAGGATTCATGGCCACCAATAAATCTACATTGTCCCCAGGCGTATTTACTGCGATACTGCCGATATGGACCTGAAAACCCGAAACGCCGTACAGACTTCCCTGGGGAGCTCTAATTTCGGCTGGAAAGTTGGGAAAGGTGGCCACATCATTGCCGAACATGGCCGAAGTATCCGAAAACTGTGTTCCGGTCAATTGCATACCATCTCCAGAGTCACCAACAAAACGGACCACAACCGCTTCCAAAACTTTATTTTCCTGGTCCGCATATTCAAATATAAGAGGCTTTTTGGCCATATAAAAAAACAAAAAGAGGTTAGTAAATAGCGCTCAAAAATAATCTCGCCCTTTTCCCGTAAATATGATTTTTATCATTAATTACCCATGAGTATAGCCCTAAATTTACACATCTTAATGCTAAAAACAGAGAAAAATGGCTATCATTATAACAGACGAATGCATTAACTGTGATGCCTGTATTTCAGAATGTCCGAATACGGCGATTTACGAACCTGATCAAGAGTGGTCCTACGCGGATGAAACCGAATTGAATGGCATGGTCACCTTGCCCTCCAATGGAGAAGAGGTGGATGCCGATATCGAAAACGAACCCATATCCGAGGAGTTTTATTTTATAGTACCGGATAAGTGTACGGAATGTGAAGGATTTCATGATGAGCCACAATGTGCCTCTGTTTGCCCAGTGGACTGCTGTGTGCCCGATGACAGTCATGTTGAAACGGAAGAACAACTGTTGGCAAAGAAGGCCTGGTTGTATAATGAATAACTTCTTTGTTAAAGGTGTCTTTCAATTTTTGCCATCCAAAGTTTTAACGCTCTAGTTAATCAACATGTTGTCATAAAACCACCATCGATTTGATAGTTTCGATGGTGGTTTTTTGTTGCCCCCTATATCTGGACATTTCAATCGTTTTCCTGATAAATATCATGTTATGAGAGTACTACGCTCAGTATTTTTATAGAAATTATTAGGAATCCGTACCAGCAACAAAGGTGTATCGTCTATCATGAAGTACTTCACTTTTTACATAATCTGGTATGGTAATACAAGCTATCCAAGATGAAAAAAGAATTCCCAAAACTCATTTGCGATGCGAATGAAGCCGTCGCAAGAATTGCCCACAAGACCAATGAAGTTTGCGCCATTTATCCCATTACCCCCGCTTCCCCTATGGGCGAACATGTAGATGTGTTCAGTTCCAATGGAGAAAAGAATGTTTGGGACAACGTACCCCGAATCGTTGAAATGCAGAGTGAGGGCGGTGCTTCCGGGGCCGTACACGGGTCTTTGCAGGCCGGTGCCTTAACGACTACGTTTACGGCTTCCCAGGGATTGCTATTGATGATTCCTAATATGTTTAAGATTGCCGGAGAATTGCTTCCTAACGTTATCCATGTAGCGGCAAGGACCGTAGCCACACATGCGCTTTCCATTTTTGGAGATCATTCCGATGTCATGGCTGCCAGGCAGACCGGATTCTCCATGCTGTTTGGAGGTTCTGTACAAGAGGCTATGGATTTCGCATTGATTGCCCAAGTAGCTACATTAAAATCGAGAGTACCTTTTTTAAACATTTTTGACGGTTTTAGAACTTCCCATGAAATATCCAAGATCGACGCCATACCCGACGACATCATAAAAGCCATGATGCCCGAGGATGAAATCATGGCCCATAAAAAACGGTCGTTAGACCCAGACCATCCGGTTGTGCGGGGAACATCCCAAAACCCGGATGTATTTTTCCAAGCTAGGGAAGCTTCCAATGTCTATTATGACAAGGTACCGGGAATCGTTCAGGATACGATGGACGAATTCTACAGGCACACCGGTCGCAGGTATAGTTTGTTCTATTATGTAGGCCACCCAGAAGCCGAAAAAATCATCGTTATTATGGGTTCCGGCCAAGGTCCGGTTCTGGAAGTTGTGGACACTATGGTAGAAAACGGAGAAAAAGTTGGAGCCATTATCATACGCTTATTTAGACCGTTCTCCATAAAACACTTTATTGATGTGCTTCCAAAAACGGTAAAAAAAGTAGCTGTTTTGGATAGGACCAAGGAACCCGGAAGCACAGGAGAACCCTTATATCTGGATATCGTTACCGCTTTTGCTGAAAGTGATAGGGCAATGCCTACCATAATAGGAGGACGGTTTGGATTGTCTTCCAAGGAATTTGATCCGGCCATGGTAAAGGCAGTCTATGATGAGTTGGATAAATCAGTCCCCAAAAAGCATTTTACCATTGGTATTAATGATGATGTTTCTTATACAAGTTTAGATATAGGAAAACGGTTTAAAACCGCCAAGGAAACCTTCAACTGTATGTTCTATGGCCTAGGCTCAGATGGTACCGTGGGTGCCAACAAGAATTCGATTAAAATTATTGGGGAAACCACAGATAATTACGTACAGGGGTATTTTGTATACGATTCCAAAAAAGCTGGGGCACAGACCATATCGCATTTACGTTTTGGTCCAGAACCTATTTATTCGTCCTATTTGATTCATAAGGCCAATTTTATTGCCTGTCATCAATTCAATTTTATTGAAAAATACGACCTGCTGAGAAACATAAAAAAAGGTGGAACTTTCTTATTGAACGCACCATACTCAAAGGATGAGATATGGGGAAAATTACCTGAAAAATTACAGCAGGATATTGTTGAAAACGAATTGGAATTCTACGTGGTAGACGCAACCAAGGTGGCCCACGAGGCAAAATTGGGCAAACGTACCAATACGGTCCTACAAACCTGCTTCTTTGCCATCTCCGGCGTCTTGCCCAAGAAAGAGGCTATTGAAAGGATTAAAAATGCCATTGTAAAATCGTACTCCCACAAGGGGGACAAGATTGTACAAATGAACTTCAATGCCGTTGATAAATCATTGGAAAATCTGCAAAAGGTAGACTATCCGAAAAAGATAACGAACAAGTGGGCCCTTAAACCGATGATGACCGGTACGGAAGACCCATTTGTAAAGGATATCTTGGGTAAAATATTGGCTGGAAAAGGAGATGAACTTCCGGTCAGTGCCTTCCCGGTTGACGGTACTTTCCCAACGGGTACTTCCCAATATGAAAAAAGAGGGATAGCCGATTACATTCCCGTTTGGGACGATACGGATTTATGTACACAATGCAATAAGTGTGTTGCCATTTGCCCCCATGCCGCTATACGCGCCAAAGTAGTCCCCAATGCAGATTTGGCCAATGCGCCTGCCGGTTTAAAAGCAGTACCTGCAAAGGGAAGGCCTTTTAACAAAGAAACGGAATCCTATATCCTTCAGGTTTCGCCCGAGGATTGTACGGGCTGTGACCTTTGCGTTGCCGTTTGCCCTGCGGAGAGCAAGGAAATAGAGGATTTCAAATCCATCAACATGCATAAGAAAATCGATGTTGAATCCGTGGAGGACAAGAACTGGGACTATTTCATTAATCTTCCCGATTACGACCGTACCGCATTGCAGATAACCAATGTAAAAGGTTCCCAGTTTTTGGAGCCGCTCTTTGAGTTCTCTGGGGCCTGTTCCGGTTGTGGGGAAACACCCTACATCAAAATGTTGACCCAATTATATGGAGACAGCATTATGATAGCCAACGCAACCGGATGTTCCTCTATTTACGGTGGTAACTTGCCTACTACTCCGTATAAGACCAATGAGGCGGGCAGAGGTCCGGCTTGGGCCAATTCGCTCTTTGAGGATAATGCGGAATTTGGTTTTGGTATGAAATTGGCCTTGAGCAAAAAACAAGAGATTGCAATCAATTTGCTGAAATCGTTGGAGTCCTTGGTAGGTGCTGAACTGGTTGAGAAGATTTTAAATAATCCTGAAGAGAACGAGACACAGCGCAAAGAGAAATTCCAGCATTTGGACGAACTCAAAAAAATCTTGGATAACAGTGATGACTCCAATGCCAAAAAGCTAAACAAGCTTACCGAATATCTTAGGAGGAAATCGGTGTGGATTTTGGGCGGCGATGGTTGGGCCTATGATATAGGATATGGTGGTGTAGATCATGTATTGGCTTCCGGTGAAGATATTAATATCATGGTACTGGATACCGAGGTATACTCCAATACGGGTGGTCAAACCTCCAAAGCGACTCCTTTGGGCGCAAGTGCAAAGTTTTCGGTATCCGGTAAGCGGACCAGCAAAAAGAGTTTGGCTTTACAGGCCGTATCCTACGAAAACGTATATGTGGCGCAGGTTGCCATGGGAGCAAAGGACATGCAGACTTTGAAAGCCATCGAGGAAGCTGAGGCCTATCCAGGACCATCGTTAATTGTTGCCTACTCCCATTGCGGGGAGCACGGTTATGACCTTAAAGATGGAGCCTTTCAACAGCAGAAAGCGGTAGAGACCGGGTATTGGCCCTTGTTCCGCTTTGATCCCTCCAAGCCCAAAGGCAAAAAGTTCAGATTGGATTCCAAGGAACCTAGCTCACCCCTCACCGATTTCATGTACAATGAAACTCGATTTACAAGAGTGGCCAAGGAAAACGCAGAATTAGGAGAAGCCTTATTGCAACAAGCCCAGGAAGAGGTGGAAACGCGATGGGAACGATTGGAACTCTACAGAAATATGTAACGTATACCAAGGTTAAAGTCTATTATTAAAATTCTTGAAGATGGAAGATAAGGCCCGCAAATTATTTGAAGAAGCGATAGAAAAATTGAGAGAGGCCAATGATGAGTTATGTAGGCCGGAAGAGGATGTAGTTACCTCTTTGGTCTGCAGTAATTCCCAATTTGCCATTCAGAATTATTTAAAGGGGTTTCTTCTCCTCAACGGATCCATTCCTGCAAATGATGAATCTATTGATCGTTTGTACGAGCAGTGTAGAACGATCAATAAGAACTTTGAAGAGGTAAATTTGTCCGGTTTTGAATGTAATGAACATAAGGAGGATTCCAGATTCGGCAATGAATCCTCACAATATAGCCGATGTTTTGATATCGCCGATAGTCTGGATACATTTTTGAGGCGGGAAAGAATTATTAGTTAGAAAGCGCAACAATTTTCCTTGCCTTTAAGGGTCGGTTTGAACAAGTTCAAATCGGCCCTTTGATTTTTTGAGACGATCGGTTTGCGACAAATGAAACGAATCACCGTCACGAATCGAAATCTCCATCTTTTTCAATTAACTTTGCTGCCTCCACTTCAGAACAAGTAGTATAATGGCAGACAAAAAAGTAAGTGTCCTAAAGGCCTTTAGAACAATTATTTGGCCCAGAAGAAAGCTGGTTTTTTTAGGCCTGTTACTCATAGTTATCAGCAGGGCGGCCAGTTTTGTAGCACCTATTTCCCTACGCTATTTTTTGGACGATATCGTCCCCAATAAAAATTATGATCTACTGAAAATTCTGGTCATTGTGGTCATTCTGTCGTTTTTGGTCCAAGCGGTGATGTCCTTTCTTTTGACCAAAGTATTAAGCATACAGGCACAATACATGATATCGGAACTACGGGCCCAAGTTCAAAAACAAGTGCTCTCCCTGCCTATTCGGTTTTTTGACAATACCAAATCAGGGGCCTTGGTCTCCCGTATTATGAGCGATGTTGAGGGCGTACGTAATCTCATCGGTACCGGTCTGGTGCAACTGGTAGGAGGTACCATAACCGCTGTGGTTTCCCTAGTTTTATTATTACGGATCAGTCCAACCATGACCCTATTGACCTTCATTCCCCTAATTCTTTTCGCGTTTATTGCATTAAAGGCTTTTAAGATTATACGACCGGTCTTTAGAGATCGGGGTAAAATCAATGCCGAGGTAAAGGGTCGCCTAACGGAAACATTAGGTGGCATACGCGTCATTAAAGGATTCAATGCCGAAGCACAAGAGGCCGAAGTCTTTGAAGGCGGTGTAAGAAGGTTGTACGAAAACGTAAAAAAGAGTTTGACCGCAACCGCTATCATGACCAGTTCGTCCACTTTTCTGTTGGGATTGGCAACCACGGGAATAATGATGGGTTTTGGAGGTTATAAAATGATGCAAGGTGAACTGAGTACGGGGGAATATTTTGAGTTTACTTTCTTGCTGGCCCTAATGGTGGCTCCTATAGTTCAGATGAGCAATATAGGAAGCCAACTCACAGAAGCATTGGCAGGTTTGGACCGTACCGAAGAATTAATGAACGAGTCCGCCGAGGCCGATAACTCCGAGCGTACCCTAAAACTCTCCGATATTGTTGGCCATATGGTCTTTGATAAAGTCTCTTTTGCCTATGAAGAGGACAAGGAGGTATTGCACGAGGTAAGCTTTAAGGCTGCTGCCGGTGAGGTCATTGCATTGGTGGGGAGTTCGGGTTCCGGTAAATCTACAATTGCGGGTTTGGCGGCAAGCTTTTTGAATCCGGACTCAGGTACCATTACCATTGATGGTGATGATATGTCCAAAGTTGATTTAACGAGTTTTCGTCAGTTTTTAGGCGTGGTACTTCAGGACGACTTCCTTTTCGAGGGTACTATTAAGGAGAACATTCTGTTTCCCAGACCAAACGCCAGTGAGCAAGAATTGGAAAAGGCGGTAGAAGCTGCCTATGTGAATGAATTCACCAATCGCTTTGAGGACGGTCTTGATACCTTAATTGGTGAACGTGGGGTAAAGTTATCGGGTGGGCAGCGACAGCGCATTGCTATTGCCAGGGCTATTTTGGCAAATCCAAAAATCTTGATTTTGGACGAGGCCACATCAAGTTTGGATACCGAAAGTGAAGCTTTGATACAAAAAAGTCTGGCCGAGCTTACCAAAGGGCGAACAACATTTGTTATCGCACACAGGCTAAGTACCATTCGAAAAGCAGATCAAATTTTGGTCATTGAAAACGGGCGTATTGCGGAACGGGGAACCCATGAGGAATTGATCGCCTCAGAGGGTCGATACTATAACTTGTTCACCTATCAGGCAAGGATTTAGAGCGAGACCTGTCAGGTTTTTGAAACCTGACAGGTCTGATTCTTAGTTCTTATGATTCTGCCGGAGCCAGTTCTACCTCCAGCCCTTCCAAGTCTTCCACAATGCGTATCTGGCACCCCAAACGACTATTGTCCTCAACATAAAAGGCCTCCGCCAACATAGCGTCCTCCTCGTAGGATTTTTCAGGAAGCTCATGTTCGGACTTTACATAGCACTGGCAGGAAGCACACATAGCCATGCCTCCACAAACACCGATAGTACCTTCCGGGGCCAATTCGTACGAACGTACCAACTCCATAAGGTTCATGTTCATATCGGTTGGGGCATCGACCTCGTGAAGAACCCCGTCCCTGTCCGTAATCTTAATTTTTATATCCGACATCTATCCGGGTATCTTTAGAATTCATCCTTTCTTCTTTAATCTAAAAAAGAAGATGCAAAAATACGGTTTTCTGGATATTTGTCGGGTAAACTCCCAGAGTTTACAAGTTAGCTTTAAAACAATGGGAAAAGAATTAGTGAAATTGGGCGGTTAACCTATCTATTTCCAAAGGTGATCATCAAAAAAACACTTAGCTTAAATTAATGACCTCCTCAATTTGTGGCGCATGCTTTTTAATGGTCATCTCTACACCACTTTTCAAGGTCATTTGATTGACACTACATCCCACACAATTGCCCTGCAAACGGACTTTGACGGATTTGTCGTCATCAATTGAAATTAAAGAAATATCGCCGCCATCACTTTGCAAAAAGGGGCGAATTTCCTCCAATGCTTTTTCTACGTTTGATTTTAGTTCCTCGGATGTCATACTTTCTTGCCTTTAACTGCAGCACAACCTGCCATTGTCGTAATCTTGATAGCTTCCGTTGGGGGAAGGCTTTTGTTTCTATGTACCAGCTCCTGCACAACGTTCTTGGTGAGTTCCTCAAAGGCCTGTTCCACAGGAGTGGCCGTTTGCAATGCCGCAGGGCGGCCTACATCACCCGCTTCACGAATGCTCTGGACCAATGGAATTTCTCCCAAGAAAGGGACATCCAAATCCTGTGCTAAATTTTTGGCCCCTTCCCTACCAAAGATATAATATTTATTCTCAGGTAGCTCGGCCGGTGTAAAATAGGCCATATTTTCCACAATACCCAAAACAGGAACATTAATGGAATCCTGTTGGAACATGGCTACACCTTTTTTTGCATCTGCCAATGCAACTTCCTGGGGTGTGCTCACCACTACGGCACCGGTGACCGGCATGGATTGCATAATGCTTAAATGTATATCGCCCGTTCCCGGAGGCAGGTCCAACAACATAAAATCCAGCTCTCCCCAATGGGCATCGAATATCATTTGGTTTAATGCCTTGGAGGCCATGGGTCCCCGCCAAATGACGGCCTGATTGGGTTGGGTAAAAAAACCGATAGATAAAAGTTTTACCCCATAATTCTCAACGGGCTTCATTTTCGATTTTCCGTTAACGGTAATCGCCAACGGTTTTTCATGGGCTACATCGAACATAATGGGCATGGACGGTCCATAAATATCCGCATCCAACAAACCTACCTTAAAGCCCATCTTGGAAAGGGTTACCGCTAAGTTTGCCGTAACTGTAGATTTACCTACACCTCCTTTGCCCGAAGCCACAGCTATGATATTTTGGATGCCTGGAATGGGTTTGCCCTTTATTTCATTGACTTTGGGTTTGGTAGGAGCGTCTACTTTGATATTGATCTTTATCTTGGCCTTTTCATATACCTCCCTATGGATAATCTTTAGGATTTCTACTTCGGTCTTTTTTCGAGCTTGTAGACTAGGATTCTTAATGGAAATATCTACTTCAACCTCATCCCCAAAAATTTGTATATTGGTTACCGCACCACTTTCCACCATATTTTGTCCCTCCCCCGGCACCGTGATTTTTTCAAGTGCCTCTAGAACTGCTTTTTTATCGATTTTCATGTAAAATCCTCCTTGTATTTATGTAAAAAGATACCTAACAAAGATACGTCTTACACGTGAGATTTAGAAGGAGATGGATTGAAAATGAAGATGTAACGATAGAATTCGGTTATTGGGGATTTTGTTCATTTCTTACAACATTCTGGCTAGTTTTTTAAAAACCTCTTTTCCCATGTTTTTAGTAGTATTTGGAGAACCATTGTTATGTAACCAATCCGAGAAATTTATCTTTATACTCGGTAGGGAATCTTCCAAGATTTGATTTACATAATCGATTTCGCAACTGGAAGCGAACCGCTCATTGGTAACAATGATCAGGCCATCTATACTACCGTCAAAAAACATGCGAATTGACCTTCTCTTTTGCGATAGGTTGTTTTTGGATTGATATACCACCAATCGATACTTTTTTCGCACTGCTTCTTCCTCGATCCCTTCCATTAAATGGGCATACTGCGTTTTGGAGAACTCTGGAATAATCAGACCAATGGTATGCGCTTTTTTGGACTTTAACGCCTTGGCAAAGCTATTGGGCTTATAATTATAGGCATCGGCAATCTTTTGAATCTTACGTTTCGTTTTTTCGCTGACCTCCCGGCTGTTGTTCAGTGCTTTGGAAACTGTGGATTTGGAGTAGCCTGACAAATAGGCTATTTGCTTAATATTGATTTCGGATTTCATTTGACGCCTATACTACGCTTTAAATAATTATCATCTTATTTCAAGTGAGTTATAGCCATTCCCACTGCCAAAAATGTCTTCGCCCTTGAGCACAAAGTCGATTTACTTTTCTAATAGACTTGCCACCTTATCGGGTTGTTACACGTAGTTTGTCATTTTCTATGCATTTAACAAAATCTTCAGAAAGCGGATGAAGTTTTAACACACATAAAGTAAGAAAAGAAATGTTATTGATAAATTTCCTGCGCCCGAGGAAGTGGGAAGAAGTTGGTCAGCTTTAAAGGAGCTAAAATACAACTCAGGTTTCTGTACCGAGTTCCTTAAAAGGATCCCAAAAGTGTTTTTCAAAATCCACAATTTGATTCTCCAATACTTTGATGCCTTCATTTTCCAATAGCTGCTGCATAAGGTTGATTCCGTCAAAATGATGCTTTCCGGTAAGAAGGCCTGTTTTGTTTACTACTCTATGGGCGGGTACATCGGACATATTGCCCGCACCGTTCATTGCCCACCCTACCATACGTGCACTCCGAGCCGCCCCCAAATATTTGGCAATCGCCCCATATGAGGTAACTCTTCCAAAAGGAATCTGACGGGCCACTTCGTACACTTTTTGGAAAAAATTTTTATTTTCAGTTTTCACGGGCTAAAATTCGAATGAGGGTAATAATCAATAGGACAACCATTAAGGCACTTAAGATGTAATTTGAATTTTTAGAAAATTGACTGGTCCTTGATTCTAATTTATTGAAATATATGGTATACATATACAATACGGAAAAGGTTCCCGACCCCACCGCCAAAATAAAGGTAACTATATCCCAGATTTCAAATTTTATCCAGCCACTGGCGTTCCACATAATATTTACCCCACTATAATAGGGAATGGTCAATAAATTTAATGCCGCCAACCCCATACCTTTAAAAAAGCTGTTTTTTTTGCTGACTTTTACCAGCTTTGGTGCTTTCTTTTTATTTCGTCGGGCAGCTATGTAAAAATAAACAGCAAAAAAGGCGAATACCCCAACGGCAATGTCCATCAAAACCTCTACGACACCAGGGTTTTTGTTTAGGAATTTTGAGATGAGTACGGCAATGTATGCCTGAAGCATAATCATACTGGAAACCCCTGTACTGAATATAATACCGTTCAATTTTCCCTTTTCCACACTGGTCTTTGCAGCGTTCATATTCAATAGCCCAGGAGGTACCGTGGCCATGAAAGCAGCCGAAAATGTGGCAAAAAAAAGAATGAGCAAGTGTTGCATAGGTTAATTTATCCTAAATTGGATATAGGTAATGGGTTTTCCTTCTTCCAGATATTGCGCTTCATAGAAGGTCTGTATAGCCAAAACCTCGGATGGGCTACCTTCGTTTTTATAAACATCATGATTGGCATAAACAATTTGCTGACCGGTTCCATGAAGTAGCCCCAAAGTGTAGCCATGTAAAAATGCACTATCGGTCTTGAGGTGTATTGTTCCGTTAGGCTTAAGTATTTTACGGTATTTTTCCAAAAAGTCCAAATTGGTCATTCGGTGTTTGGTACGTTTATATTTAATTTGTGGATCGGGAAAAGTAATCCAGATCTCCGAAACTTCATCTTCCGCAAATAGTTCATCGATCAGCTCGATCTGGGTTCTTAGGAAGGCCACATTCTCCAAGTTATCCTGTAAGGCGGTTTTGGCTCCTCTCCAAAGGCGGGCTCCTTTAATATCGATACCAATAAAATTCTTATCCTTCTCAAGACGCGCAAGACCGATAGTATATTCTCCTTTGCCACACCCTAGTTCCAAAACGATGGGACTGTTATTACCGAAATGGGATTGCCAATTACCTTTGAGGGAAAATCCAGTTTTTATTTCTTCCCTATTGGGTTGAAGCACATTTTTGAACGTCTCATTTTCTCTAAATCGCTTCAGCTTGTTTTTGCTGCCCACGGCTGCCAAAATTTAATGATATAGCAAAGCTAAGGAAATCTTTACTGCTTAAAGACTTTGTTTCCTGAAACCGGTAAGCCCAGTGTTAAAAAGAATTTTTGTAATTCATTTACATGAAACGAAGTTCTGGAAAAGCTACTGTTTGCAATTCCATACAAGGTCTAAAACAATTTAATATTCAAGTGGATTGTGCCTCTGTTTTTGAGGCTTTTTCCAGGGTAAAAGAAAATTCGGAACCTACTTCCTCTACACTTTCAACATAGATTTTTTCGTCATGGGCCTCAATAATATGTTTTACTATGGAAAGGCCCAATCCAGAACCACCTTCACTTCTACTGCCACTTTGGTCCACACGATAAAAACGTTCAAACAAACGGGGGATATGCTTTTGCGGAATCCCTTCACCATTATCGGTCACCCTGATGATTACCTTGTTTTTGATAAGATTTTCCACGCTCACCTCGGAAGTACCATCGGTATGGCCATACTTAATGGAGTTGACCAAAAGATTGGTCAAAACTTGCTGGATTTTTTCCTCATCGGCATATACATAAATAGGCTCGGGATATTCCATATCAAAAGTAAGGGTAATCTTTTTTTTGGCGGCTTTCATTTCCAGCAGATCAAAAACGTTATGGATAAGTTCTATGATATCAAAGTCTTCCCGTTCCAAATTAAGGTCCCCTACTTCTAATTTGGTTATCAAATCCAAATCCTTAATGATGTAGATAAGTCGTTCCACGGCTTTATTGGCCCGCTGCAAATACTTCTTCCGGATGCTTTTGTCATCCATAGCCCCATCCAGCAGGGTAAGTATATAACCTTGAACGGTAAAAAGAGGAGTCTTCAATTCGTGTGAAACATTCCCCAAAAAATCTTTCCGGTACTCCTCCCGGATTTTTAATGTATCTATTTCAATTTTCTTGTCCTGGGCAAACTTTTCGATTTCGGCCGTAAGCGTCCGCATGTCTGTATTAATTGGCCCAGAGGTAAAGGAAGAGGAATCCAAAAGCGCCACATCATCATAAATCTTTTTAATCCTCCTATATATGAACTTCTCTATTCTAATCTGAAGAATGGCAAAAGAACTGATAAAAATCAAAAATGAAAAAATGACAATGATAGGCCAGTCCAGAATCTGTAGAAAATATAAAAGACCACCTAAAAGCAAAGAAGACAATAGGGTAATCAAGGCTGCAGACCTAAAAGCGAACCTATATGACCTCTTAAGCTGAATGGCCATTACTGTAGAACAAACTTATAGCCTACTCCCTTAACCGTCTTAAAATGATTTTCCCCAATTTTTTCTCGAAGCTTACGAATATGCACATCAATGGTACGGCCACCTACAACCACTTCATTGCCCCATACCTTGTCCAGAATTACCTCCCTTTTAAAAACCTTGCTGGGCTTTGAAGTCAACAGTGCCAAGAGTTCAAATTCCTTCCGTGGAAGTACAATTTCCTTACCGTTGTTCACAATTTTGTATTCCTCCCTATTAATAACAATGTTGCCCACCTTAACGATATCCTCTTGTGGATCCGCATCTTCCTTTAACCTACGTAGTAGCGCCTTTACCTTACTTACAAGAACCTTGGGTTTTATGGGCTTTGTAATATAATCATCGGCACCGGCATCAAAACCGGCCACTTGGGAGTAATCCTCACCTCGGGCAGTGAGAAAGGTAATAATGGTATTTTCAAGACCAGAGGTACTGCGCATGATTTCGCATGCTTCTATACCGTCCATTTCCGGCATCATTACATCCAAAATAATGAGATGCGGTAATTTTTTTTTCGCCTTGGCCACACCTTCTACCCCATTTTTTGCGGTAAAAACTTGGTAGCCTTCAGAAGAAAGGTTATAACTAACGATTTCCAGAATATCTGGCTCATCGTCCACTAAAAGTATTCTAATGTCTTTTTTTTTCATCTCTTGGCTTTTGTTTCAATAAATCAATAGCCCATCAACACTGGCATGGACGGGTCATTTGCCTTTGTATGGGTTTCGAGATAATTCGCCTTTTGCTTTGGCTTATTTCATCGCTTTTAAATGGTTAATCCACCAAATGTAAAGATAATAGGATTATCCCGAAACGGCTTAACGTTCATTTAATATAGTAACATTTACATAACATTATTGCAATAAAGGTTTAACATGGACGTAACTCGACTTTTACAGCACCTCGCGTTCTTTGCGCCGTAACCAAATTATGACTGAATGCGATATTTTATAGTGTGTCTTTGCCTTTTTGGAACCATGCTTACAGAAGCCCAAGACACCGGTAGTATTGTCGGCAAACTTACTGACAAAGAGCTAAATAACGAGCCCCTTGCTTTTGCCAATGTACTTCTTAAGGGAACTACAAAAGGAACTACTTCAGATTTTGACGGACTTTATGAAATTTCAGGTCTAGACCCTGGTACATACACCATTGTTTTTAGCTATTTGGGCTATGAAACGGTGGAGATTCCCAACATCGTGGTTGAAGCTGGTAAAGTGACCAACGTGGATGTTCCTATGAGCGCTTCCGAAGGTATGACCTTGGATGAGGTAGTAGTGGTCACAGTGGCTCGAAAGGATTCCGAGACCGCTCTTCTTCTTGATCAAAAAAGAGCCATAGAAATCAAGGAAAGTATAGGTGCGATCGAACTGGGTAACTTAGGTATTTCCGACGTGAAATCAGCCGCCACAAAAATTTCCGGGGTTACGGAAAGTGAAGCCTCCGGTGACGTTTTTGTAAGAGGGCTTGGAGACCGATATTTGGTGACAACTTTTAACGGTCTGCCCATTCCATCGGATGACATCGAAAAAAAGAATATTGATTTAGGGCTTTTCCCTACTCGAATAATACAGAACGTTAGTATTAGCAAGACCTATTCCGCATCGGCTTCAGCCGACCAGGCCTCAGGCAATATCAACATTGCTTCCCGAGAATTGACGGGCACAGGGGAATTAGAGGTTGGTGTTTCTAGTGGTGCCAATACAAATGCTGTTGGTGACGGAAACTCGGATGGCGGCTTTAAGGTCACTGCAAATTATGACGATACCACGTTAGGCTTTTATGATACTGATGTTAACATTTTTGATCAACTTACCAGGCAGTCATGGGACGCCAGTACGGTAGATTCCCCTATTAATCTTGGCTTTAACATCAGTGGGGGTAAGTCATTCTTTGATAACAAATTTAAAGTCTTTGCCACGGCATCCAACTCTAGGTCTCATAAATATCTATCTCCAGGTGTATTTAAAATATGGGATCAGGTTACCGTAACGGATTCCATTACCGATTTTAACCAATGGGAAACGGAATATGTGAGTAACGGTATGTTGGATCTTACCTTTCAAAACGAAAAGCATATTGTAAAGACCGTTACCCTATTCGTAAACACCTTGAAAGATATTGTGGCCGAGGGAGGGAGAAACGGTTTTGGAAATATTCAGGAAGAAACCATTGGTAATTTCTCGGATTTCGTCCGTGACCAAAACACAAAACAAACCCGATTGTTTGTCCAACAACTGATCGGTAATCATAAGCTCGGCGAAAAAAATGTATTGGATTGGGCCGTAAGTTATAACAAGTTGGATGCAGATGAACCCAATCGAATACGGAATGTGGTAAACTTTACGGCCGAAACAGGTCAGGTAATTCTTTTTGAGAATAGTGGTTTTGAATCCAGAAAGCTTTCTCAATTTATAGATGATGAGGAATACAATGGGTTTATTAAGGATAGGTGGACCTTCATAGATGAGGAAACCAAGACCTTCTATATGGATTTGGGTATCAATTACAGAAGAAAGACCCGGGATTTTGAATCTACCTTTTACGGTGTCGCCAATGTAGATGACAATAGGGCCAGCTCCACCTCATTGGATGATTTAGATCAAATCTTTACAGTGGCCAACTTTCAGAACAATTTACTAGAAATACTTTCCTTTCAATCCAATGTTGATGGTGAGGTAAAAGATGAATACAGTGGAGAATATGAGTCCAGGGCGGCCTTTGCACAATTTAATGTAGGCTTCGGTAAGTGGAATATTAATGCCGGTCTGCGGGTGCAACAGGACGATATTGTCGTGGATTATGACGTGAACAATGCACCCGGTGGGGATGTCGGAACCGTTACCCGGGATTATTCCAATTTCTATCCCAGTCTTAATATGAAGTACTCCATCAACGATGAGCATGCGATTCGATTTGCTGCAAGTCGAAGTATTACCTTGCCGGAATTCAAGGAAATTGCGCCGTTCCGATATATCTCACCAACTGGTCAACAGGTTTTTGGAACCGTTGGCGAGGATGCCGTAGAGGCTTCATTTTCCAACAATTTTGATTTAAAGTGGGAATTCTTTCCTACCAGAGGTCAACTAATTTCAACATCCTTATTTTATAAGGCTATAGAAGATCCTATCAACAAAGTACGCGCCAGGGGTTCGGATGGTGCGCTGTTTACTTTTAGGAATACCGGGGACAAAGCTACGGTTTATGGTATAGAACTGGAGTCAAAAATCGATTTGATCAAACCAAAAACAAATGACGAGGACGGCAGTCCCATAGGACCGGAATTAAGTTGGGTCCTAAATGTAAGTAGGATGTGGCATGAGCAGGATTTGTTAGAGATACGAGCCGAGGACAATCCCGATATTATCGCCGAGACTTTTAGATACGGCACCAATAAAGAGGCAGGACTCCAAGGGGCATCGGATTGGATAGCCAACTCAAGCCTTAACCTTGAGACCTCCGGGGACAATAAATTCGTAGCCAACCTTTCAGCAAGTTATGCTTCCGATAAGGTATTCGCCCTGGGCTTTGCCCGAAGCCAAAATGATTGGGACACCCGTTATAACGATGCCATTGTTGAAAAAGGTTTTGTGGTATTGAATAGCAGGGTTAGCAAGGAATTCGGAGAGCACTTTGAAGTCTCACTTACCGGGCAGAACCTTTTAAATCCTTTCATTAAACAAACCATTGATGTTCTATCCTCTGCAAGTAGGGCAGAACTTGAGGCCTTCTCCGATAATAGGGAGGAGCGATTGGGGCCCAATGCGCCAAGAAGGGAGATTTTTACGGATGAGGTGCGATCATACAAAATAGGCCGAATTTTCAATTTGGGCCTTACATACAGATTTTAACACTATTAATTATGATTAATTTAAAACAACAATGATTATGAAAACGAAAATCTCTAGATTATTGATGATGTTCATTGCAGCTTCGGCTCTTATTCTGGCTGCGGGTTGTAGCGATGATGACGATGGACCAACCTCTTCCTGTACGGATGGGATACAAAATGGCAGTGAGACCGGAGTAGATTGTGGCGGTACTTGTCCAAACGCATGTGAAGCCGAACCTACCTGTACCGATGGTGTGCAAAATGGTGATGAAGAAGGTGTAGATTGTGGTGGTTCTTGTGACCCATGTGTAGAATCCATAGAGTTGACAGGTGATCAAACGGAAGATCTGACCTTGGATCCCACAAGTACCTATACACTTAGGAATACATTTAGTGTTAAGTCTGGTGCTACTTTGACCATTCCTGCCGGTACAACAATTACCGCTGAAGTAGAAACTGGAGATGAAACCAATACCTATATCGTAATTGAGCAAGGTGCCTCTATTGATATCCAAGGTACCATGGCCGATCCTGTAATCATGACTTCTGCAAATGGAACGCCAGGAGATTGGGGTGGCCTTGTTATCGCTGGTGAAGCTAGCACTACGGAAGGTGTGGATGCCACAGCGGAAGTAGGCGGTATCATTTATGGTGGTACGGATGATACGGATAACTCAGGAAGTATTGAATATTTGATTATCAACTACGCCGGAGCACAAATCGATTCCGAGTCTCAGTATAATGGTCTTTCCTTGTATGCTGTTGGTTCCGGTACAACCATTGAAAATGTAGCCATATTGAACGGTACGGATGATGGTGTTGAGTTCTTTGGTGGAACAGTATCCGCGTCCAACTTCTATTTGGAAAACAATGAGGATGATGCCATTGACTGGACTGAAGGTTGGAACGGTACATTAACCAACTCCTATGTGGTTCATACAGGTTCTTTCTCTACCGTGGTAGAAGCAGACGGTGAAAACGAGAATCCTTCTTTGGTCAACCTTACCGCAGTAAGTACTTCAGACCAAGCAGAGCAAGTAGCCTTACAATTCAAAAAGGAATCAGGAGCCACCATTACCGGCTTGTCCTTGAGCGGATATACTACTTCTGTTTTGATGAGCGATGCCGGTCCTTTGGCCAATGTTCAGATCGAAGGCGCCGATGCGAATCCAAGCCTGTCCTATGTAGGGCCTCCGACTGTTGATGTTGGTATGTTCGCCTGGGTTAATTCCGCAATCATAGTTGAGAGCAATGTTTTGACCGGTTCCATCGGTTCAGATTTGACATTGGATCCAACTACAGATTATTTCTTGGAAGGCAACTTAAGCGTTGAAGCAGGTGCTACTTTGACTATTCCTGCCGGTACTAGAATCGTTGCCGATGTTGAAGTGGGCGAAGAGACCAATACTTATATCGTTGTGCAACAAGGGGGAGCTATTGATATCCAAGGTACCCCTGGTGCTCCTGTGATCATGACTTCCTCCAATGAGGAGCCCGGTGACTGGGGTGGTCTTGTAATTGCAGGTGAAGCCAGCACTACTGAAGGTGTAGACGCTACTGCAGAGGTAGGTGGTATCATCTATGGTGGTACGGACGATGGAGATAGTTCCGGTAATATCGATTACCTAATCATCAACTATGCCGGTGCATCAATAGATTCAGAATCTCAATATAACGGACTTTCTCTTTACGCCGTTGGTTCTGGAACAACTATCGATAACGTGGCCATATTGAATGGTACGGATGACGGTGTGGAATTCTTCGGAGGTACGGTGTCTGCATCCAACTTCTATTTGGAAAACAACGAGGATGATGCCATCGACTGGACCGAAGGTTGGAACGGAACTTTAACCAACGCCTACGTATTCCATTCCGGTGCTTTCTCTACTGTGGTAGAGGCTGACGGTGAGAACGAGAATCCATCTTTGGTTAATTTGACTGCAGTGAGTACTTCCTCCCAAGCAGAGCAAGTAGCCTTACAATTCAAAAAAGAATCCGGCGCAACCATTACCGGTCTTTCCTTGAGTGGTTACACTACTTCTGTTTTGATGAGCGACGCCGGTCCTTTGACCAACGTCCAAATAGAAGGTGCAGATGCAAATCCAGCACTTACCTATGAAGCTCCCGCTACTGTTGATATAAATGACTTCATGTGGGCCACTGGAAATTCCGAAGCTCAGTCTGCCGTTCTTACAGGTTCTGTTATGTCCAATACTACTTTGGATTCCGATATTACTTATTTCCTAAATCAATCCTTAAGTGTTGAGAGTGGAGCCACGCTTACGATTCCTGCCGGCACCACTATTGTTGCCGATGTTGAGAGTGGAGATGAGACCAATACCTATATCGTTGTTCAGCAAGGTGGATCCATTGATATCCAAGGTACGGCTAGTAACCCCGTAGTTATGACTTCTACCAATCAAGAGCCCGGTGATTGGGGAGGTCTCGTAATTGCCGGTGAGGCCAGCACTACTGAAGGTGTAGACGCTACTGCAGAGGTAGGTGGTATTATCTATGGAGGTACGGATGATACGGATAACTCCGGAAGCATCAATTACCTTATCATTAACTACGCCGGTGCACAAATTGACTCTGAGTCACAGTATAATGGTCTCTCCCTTTATGCAGTTGGTTCTGGAACAAGCATCACTAATGTCGCTATCCTGAACGGTACGGACGATGGTGTAGAGTTCTTTGGTGGAACTGTTTCCGCTTCCAATTTCTATTTGGAGAATAACGAGGATGATGCCATAGACTGGACGGAAGGTTGGAACGGTACCTTGACCGACGCATATGTTGTACACACCGGGGCTTTCTCTACCGTAGTAGAGGCTGATGGTGAGAACGAGAATCCATCTTTGGTTAATTTGACCGCTGTAAGTACATCTGCCCAGGTTGAGCAAGTGGCCCTACAGTTCAAGAAGGAGTCCGGGGCAACTATCACCGGTCTTTCCTTGAGTGGATACACAACTTCTGTTTTAATGAGCGATGCTGGTCCTTTGACCAACGTCCAAATCGAAGGTGCAGACGCAAATCCTGCTTTGGCTTACGATGCAGCAGCTACAGTTGATGTTGCAACATTTGCTTGGGCTACGAACTAAGTTCTAGAAATTAGAAAATAGATTGCGAAAAATTCTAAAAGCCCCGCCATTAATGGCGGGGCTTTTTATTTTTACCTAAAACTGGTTTGCAAAAATTTTAAAAGTTAGGGAAGGGAAAAGATAGGGTTGGTTCATTCTATAAATTCGTGAAAATTATAACAAAGCCCATAAATCGCCGGCTTTGTGCATTTCATCGAATTTTTCCTAGGATTACAGCCCTCAAAAGGTCATCATATATCATAATTCCTATATTTGTGGTACGCCATTTGTTACCCATACTTTATGAAGCACCTTTACTTCGTCTTTTTTTTATTTTTCATTTCCATCGGCTATTCGCAAGATGCCAAGACCAATGGGGACATAGACGGGTTTACGCTTTATCCCAACCCTGTAACACAAGGCAAGGTTTATATTACTACTACGGAAAATGCCCCGAAGAAAATTTTGATTTTTGATGTCCTGGGAACCAAAGTGTTACAGACCACTCTATTGGGGAATGAATTGAATTTGTCCGATTTGGATGCGGGAGTATATGTTCTACGTGTCTTTGAAAGAAATAAGGTAGCCACCCGCAAGCTTATCGTTAAATAGATCTATTTTTTTGACACTGATCGATACCGATTAACCATCAAAAAAAGGAGGTTAAATCTTTTTGCATCAGTACTTTCCCGATATGTTTCTTAATTTTTGAATTCGATAATAGGTAGAAAAAATCCGATGAACGGTTTGTCTCGTTTTATTCACCTACAATTTATCGAATTTCACAACATTTTCACCGGATACGTAGTCCCTTTCTGTATCTTTATGCTGTTGATCCCAAATCAATACTTATGCAAAAAATCTACTTTGGCATTTTTATGCTATTTGCTATTTCCGTATACGGTCAGGAAGTCGTTGGTACTCCTCTTGCCTCCACCGCGGAAAATTCCACCTTCAAGCTATATCCCAACCCGGCTCTTGATGATGTGGTATATATTACTACACCAAGAAATCTCAATAAGGAAATTGCCGTTTATGACGTTTTTGGGGAAGTTGTCCTAACGGACAGAATACGATCTAACGCCCTTAATATTTCCAAATTGGTCTCGGGGGTGTATGTGTTACAGGTTACCGAAAATAACAAGACCATGACAAGAAAGCTTGTCGTGAAATAATCGATATTGAAAATAAGAAAGAAAGGGACCCGATCATGGGTCCCTTTTTTTATGCTTTGGCCTTATCCCCTTACCTTTGCCCCTCCAAGAGCCCATGATAGATACCAATAAAATATTAGAGATAAAGTCAAAATTGGAGTTTGAACGCCTCGCATGGCAAATATTCAATTTTCAGTACAGCAACAATGCCGTTTACCATGAATTCTGTGATTATTTGGAAAAAACTCCGGATCAATTGAGAGGTATAGAAGAAATACCTTTTATGCCTATCGAGTTTTTTAGAACTAAAAAAATTGTCTCTTCAAGAAGTAATCCACAAATCATATTTACCAGTAGCGGAACTACTGATACCCGAACCAGTAGGCACCATATTATCGATACTTCACTATACACCAAAAGCTACCGGACTGCTTTTGGACATTTTTATGGGGACATTACCAAATATTGCATTTTGGCATTACTCCCATCCTACTTGGAAAGAGAAGGCTCCTCATTAATTTATATGGCCAAAGACCTTATTGAACAAAGCCATCACCCGGATAGCGGTTTTTATCTCAACGATATGCAAGGTCTTAAAAAAAAGTTGGTTCACCTTGATGCCCAAGAAAGCCAAACCCTGTTATTAGGGGTTTCTTTTGCCTTAATGGATTTGGCGGAAAAACATAAATTTTCTTTAAAAAACACCATTATTATGGAAACCGGGGGGATGAAAGGCAGGAGAAAGGAAGTGGTCCGCGAAGCATTGCACAGTATCCTTAAAAGAGGGTTCGGTGTAAGCCAAATCCATTCCGAGTACGGAATGACGGAGCTATTGTCCCAAGCCTATTCCCAAGGCAATGGTCTTTTTAAAACCCCGCCATGGATGAAGGTCTTTATTCGGGATCCGGAAGATCCACTATCACCCCAAATGGATGGGAAGACTGGAGGAATAAACATCATAGACCTGGCCAATATACATTCCTGTTCCTTTATTGCCACCCAAGATTTAGGAAAGCGGTACGCGGATGGGAGTTTTGAGGTTTTGGGTCGTTTTGACCATTCGGATATCCGGGGGTGTAATTTAATGGTATTGTAGAAGCATCATTCCCTCTTCCATAAATCCCCGTTATCGCTACGCTGTAAGGTTTGTGAATCGATGATGCTAAAATGAAAGTGAAGTGCAAAGCTAGAGGTTGGCTCTTGTTCCAAAAAAACTTCATCGTCTTCCACCCTGTAATTGAATCGATATGCCGTATCTCCACCGTCAAAACGTATATTGGCCCTGGAGGCATCAAGGAAATGAACAAATTCCATACAAGTTTGTTCCTCGGTACAATCCGGAATTTCATGGACAAAACGGCCTACAAGGGGATTCGCACAACAATTATCTTCATCACACGAAATAAAAAATCCCAAAAGCAAAAAAAGGGATAATACATATCCAACCGACTTCATTTCAATTGGTATTGTTTATAGTAACAAGATACAAAAACCGAAAAAAGTTGGTTTTATGAAGTGGATTTAATCGACAACCAGAACAAAATAATTCTTCTTCCCCCTTTGCAATAGGATAAATTTTTCATTGATAAGGTCAGAAGCGGTTATCAGATAATCTTCCTTGATCTTTTCTTTGTTTACTGAAATGGAATTCTGTTTTAGCTCCCTTCTGGCCTCGCTATTGGAACCCAAAAAACTAGTTTTGGCGGAAAGTGCCCCGATCATATCCAATCCATTTTCCAAATCTTTTTTGGAAATAAGGGATTGGGGAACTCCTTCAAAAACATCCAAAAAGGTCTTCTCGTCCAGTTGTTTTAAATCTTGTGAAGTGGATTTCCCAAAAAGAATCTGACTGGCTTTTATGGCATTATCCAAGTCTTCCTGGGAGTGCACCATGGTCGTTATCTCTTCGGCCAAACGCCGCTGTACTATTCTTAAATGGGGTGCCTCACGGTGTTCATCGATCAAACCTTCAATATCCGTTTTGGAAAGAAAAGTGAAGATCTTAATGTATTTTTCCGCATCCTCATCGGAAGTGTTCAACCAATATTGGTAAAATTTATAAGGTGAGGTCCTATGGGCATCCAACCATATATTGCCTCCTTCGGTCTTTCCAAATTTAGTGCCATCTGCCTTTGTTATTAGAGGGCAGGTCAGGGCATAACCCTTTCCACCCGCTATTCTACGTATAAGCTCCGTTCCGGTAGTAATGTTGCCCCACTGGTCACTTCCACCCATTTGAAGCGTACAATTGTGATTTTGATATAGGTACAAAAAATCATAGCCTTGTACCAATTGATAGGTGAACTCTGTGAAGGACATCCCCTCATTGGATTCCGCTGAAAGTCTTTTTTTTACGGAATCCTTGGCAATCATATAGTTTACCGTAATATGCTTGCCTACATCACGGATGAAATCCAAAAATGAAAAATCCTTCATCCAATCGTAATTATTGACCAGTACAGCCGCATTGTCGGACTCACTATCAAAATCAAGAAATCGTGCTAATTGTGCTTTTAAGGCTTCCTCATTAAGACGCAATGTGGCCTCATCCAACAAGTTTCGCTCGGTAGACTTTCCAGAGGGATCTCCTATCATTCCGGTTGCTCCACCAACCAAGGCATACGGTTTATGACCGGCCAATTGAAAGTGTCTTAGCATCATTACACCGACCAAATGACCTATGTGCAACGAATCTGCAGTTGGATCTATCCCTACATAAGCAGATTGCATTCCTCCTAACAGATGTTCTTCCGTATCGGGCATAACATCGTGCAGCATTCCCCGCCATTCCAATTCCGACACAAAGTTCGTAGCCATGTTAACTATCTTTTACAATTCGCTGCAAATATAAAAGGAAATCCAATGGTTTCGGATTTTTGATAAAGCCAAATTAATCCATGCCAAATACGTAACTTTGGGTCATGGTTTTGGTAACGGGAGGTACTGGAATGGTAGGGGCGCACTTGCTGCTTCACTTGTTGCAGAAAAATATCCCGATTAAGGCAATCCGCAGACCGAACAGTAATCTTCAAAACGTTAAAAAAGTCTTTGCCTATTATACCGAAAACGCTGACAATCTCTTTCAACAAATAAAATGGATAGAGGCAGACCTTAATGATATTCCTGCTTTGGAAACGGCGTTTAAGGATGTAGCATATGTATACCATGCGGCGGCATTGATATCTTTTAATCCGGGCGATTATAAAAGGTTATATAAAATAAATACAAAAGGTACCGCCAATATTGTTAACCTGTGTATTGAAAAAGGAATTAAGAAGCTTTGCTATGTAAGTACGATAGGGACTATAGGAAAAAGTCCGGAAGGGGCCATGGCAACCGAGGAAAACGAATGGTCCGAACAGGAGGTCAATGTCTATGCCCTTACCAAATACCTGGCAGAAATGGAGGTTTGGAGAGGTTCCCAAGAAGGTCTGCCCGTTGTAATCCTGAATCCCGGAGTAATTATAGGACCTGGTTTTTGGGACAACGGTACCGGAGATCTATTTACCACTGCAAATAAGGGATATAAATATTACCCTCCGGGAGGTACAGGTTTTATTTCCGTTCATGATGTAATACATATCATGGTAACCCTGATGAACTCCGAGATAAGTAACGAAAGATTCATTACAGTAGCCAAAAATTTGACTTTCAAGGAAATTCTGCAGCAAATGGCAGAGGCCTTGGGAAGACGGAAACCGAAAAAAGAATTGAAACCATGGCAATTGGAGATAGGGAGATGGTTTGATTGGCTTAGAAACCTATTTACGGGCCAAGGAAGACGAATTACAAGAAACGCTATTCAGTCCCTAAAACACCGTGAATTGTATAGCAGTGAAAAAATAAAAATCCAATTAAATCTCAATTTTGAACCTCTTGACGATACCATTAAATTTTGTTGTGCCAAGTTTAAGGAAGAGAATCCTTGACCTTTTTGGGTTCTTTTTTCTTTAAGGCCCTCCTTTTTTCCATTTCAATGGCCTTTAAACTATCACTGATTTTATTGGCCTCTTGGAGCACTTTCTTTTCTTTTTCCAGATTTGCTTCTACTTCTTTATAAATGGCTTCATACTCCGAGGGAAGGGAGGCGTAATAGGTATCGCTTTTAACAAACCGTGCGCTATCTATATTGTATTTCTTGAAGATATATTCCGTAGGTTCAATATTATGTTTCCTCAGAATAGATACATTGGTGTTCTTGGCTGCATTTATCACCGCTAAATCCTTAAGGATGGCAACCATTTGATCTTTTGGAATCAAATCTTTTGGTTTTTCCATCAACTGTTCGCCACATGAGGCAAGAAAAACAATCAAAATAAAACATACTATTCGTCCCATACTATCGCTCAAAAGTTAATCGCCTAGCATTTCTTTTTGCCGAAAACTTCCCGTTCTCATAAGCCAAATGTCCGTTTACAAAGGTATGGGATATTTTGGAAGAAAAAGTGGAACCTTCAAAGGGGGACCATCCACATTTGTATAAAATTGTATCCTTGGATACGGTCCAAGGGTTATTGAGGTTTACTAGGACCAAATCTGCAAAATAACCTTCCCTAACGAATCCGCGCCGTTCTATCTGAAACAAGATAGCTGGATTATGACACATTTTTTCCACTACGCTTTCCAAGGAAATGCTTCCTTCCTTATACTTTTCCAAGATAGCGGGCAACGCGTGTTGTACCAATGGCCCTCCCGAGGGAGCTTTGGTATATACGTTATCCTTTTCCTGTAAGGTATGAGGCGCATGGTCTGTGGCTATTACATCTATACGGTCGTCCAAAAGTGCTTCCCAAAGTTGCTTTCTATCCATTGCTGTCTTTACGGCGGGGTTCCATTTGATCAAGGTGCCCTTATCCTTATAGTCCGTATCCGAAAACCAAAGATGGTGTATGCAGACTTCAGCCGTTATTTTTTTCTCCTTTAAAGGAATGTCATTTCGGAACAATTGGGTTTCCTTACCGGTGGATAAATGGAATACATGTAGTCTGGCACCTGTTTTTTTGGCCAATGCAATGGCCTTTGAAGAAGAAAGGTAACAGGCCTCTTCACTACGTATGCTTGGATGGAATTGTACGGGTATATCTTCTCCGTATTGTTCCTTGTATTGGGCCAGGTTCCTTTGTATTGTTCCTTCATCCTCACAGTGTGCAGAAATTACCATTTCGGTATTCCTAAAAATCTTTTCAATTACAGCCTCGTTATCCACCAGCATGTTTCCCGTTGAAGAACCGAGGAACAACTTTATTCCGGAACAGGCATTTTTATCCAATCGCTTTATTTCTTCCAAGTTATCATTGGTTCCCCCAAAAGGAAAGGAATAATTGGCATAGGAAGTATTGGCGGCCATAGCAAATTTTTCTTCCAGTCTTTCTATGGTAACGGTTTGTGGATTTGTATTGGGCTGTTCCATAAAAGTAGTAATGCCTCCGGCAATGGCGGCCCTACTTTCAGAAGCAATATTTCCCTTATGGGTGAGCCCCGGTTCCCTAAAATGAACTTGATCATCTATGATTCCGGGTAAAAGATATTTGCCTTGGGCATCTACGGTATCTGCATTTACATCCGTGATATCCCGCCCTATCTTAAGAATAAGATCATCTTTGATCAATACATCGCTCTCAAATATCTTATTTTCGTTAACGATCTTGGCATTTTTGATTAATTGCCTACTCATTTTAAAATCTGTTTTTTTGAAAAAGACTGCGCATTTTCATCATAAACACTCCAAAAATAGCCTCTCCAATAATGGAAGAACTCATTTTTGATTTCCCTTTTTCACGGTCTCTAAATATTATGGAAACTTCCTCTATTTTATATCCTTTGAGATATGCCCTAAACTTCATTTCAATTTGAAAAGCATATCCAATGAACCGTACCGAATCCAAATTTAGATTTTCCAGTACATAGCGTTTGTAGCATACAAACCCAGCTGTGGGATCATGGACGCGCATACCGGTCACCATCTTCACGTAAAAAGAAGCTCCATATGATAATAACACTCTGTACAAGGGCCAGTTTACAACATTAACCCCTTTTTTATAACGAGAGCCTACCGCCACATCAGCTTCATTTTTGCAAGCCCGGAGTAGTCTTTTTAAGTCTGTCGGGTTATGGGAGAAATCGGCATCCATCTCAAAAATATAATCATACTTTCTTGCAATGGCCCATTTAAACCCATGAATATAGGCAGTTCCCAGGCCAGATTTTTCTTTTCTCACCTCCAAGAACAGACTTTTAGGAAACTCCCCTTGCATTTTTTTCACCATGGATGATGTTCCATCCGGGGAATTATCGTCTACGATAAGTATATGAAAATTGGTATCCAATACAAAAACAGCTCGGATTATGGCCTCAACGTTTTCGATTTCGTTGTAAGTGGGAATAATAACGAGGCTGTCCGACATGGATAGGATAGGATTTGCACAAAAATAGTGTTTTCGATAGAGTGTAAAAACGACTTGACCCTAATTGTGTTTTGTTCCAAGGTTTGGATGATGCTCAGAATTTGTAATTTTGACCAAACTAAGCTTTTACATGCCATTCAAACTACCTAAACTTTTTCTATTACTTTTAGGAATAATTTTAGTACTCAACCTATTCCAGGCCCACTTTACGGAACTTATTTTTGATGAAGCTTATTACTGGCACTATGCCCAAAATATGGCCTGGGGGTATTTTGACCACCCCCCTATGGTGGCTTTACTGGTGAAGATCAGTAGCTTTTTTTTTAAGGGCGAGCTTGGCATTCGGTTTATGGGTTGCATATTATCGGTCGCAACTATTATAGTGCTCTGGTTACTGGTAGATGGTGATGAAAAACGGAAGTATATTCCCCAATTCTTTGTATTGGTATTTTCCATGACCCTACTGAATGCTTACGGGTTCTTTACCTTGCCAGATACACCTTTGTTATTTTTCACAGCTTTGTTTTTACTGATTTATAAAAGATTTATTCAAAACCCATCCTATCTGTGGGGCGTTGTTTTGGGCGTCGTTATGGCCGCTTTGATGTACAGTAAGTATCATGCCGTTTTGGTTATCCTTTTTGTGCTATTGTCCAATCTAAGATTAGTGACCAACAGGTTTGCATGGTTGGCGGTAATTGTTGCCTTGTTTTGCTATATCCCCCATTTTGTATGGTTATATGAAAACGACTTTGTTTCCATTAAGTATCATTTATATGAAAGACCCAATGGGGCCTATGATTTTGAAAAGTATACCTTGGGATTCCTAATTAATTTGGTGGCCATTTTTGGATTGACCTTCCCTTGGATTTACAAGGCCCTTTTTAAAACAAAATCATCCGACCTTTTTGTAAAGGCATTGCTTTATCTTACCTATGGAGTACTACTTTTTTTCTTTCTCTCCAGTTTTAATAGAAGGGTACAGACGCAATGGATCATTGTGGTTTCCATTCCTATGGCCGTCCTTGTCTTCCAACGGATGTTGACGGATGCCCCTATTAGAAAATGGATCTATAGAACTGGTACAGTCACTATTTTGATTTTATTATTCTTGCGAATTGGCCTCATATACAAACCCTTTTTTCCCATTTATTATGAAACCCATGGCAACAGGCAGTGGGTAAGTGAGTTGAAATCGGAAATAGGCGATATCCCGGTAATCTTTGAAAATTCGTATCGTAACGCGCCTATGTATGCCTTTTATTCTGGGAACCCTACATTTTCCTTAAACAATTATATGTACCGAAGAAATCAATACTCCATAGATGATTCAGAGGGAAAAATACAGGGCAAGAAAGTCCTTTATGTTTCCAAATACATGAAAAAGGGGGATCTTTCCTTTACTAAGGTAGATGGGGCTCACTACAATGCCAAGTATATTTCAAATTTTGAATCTTTCCGAAAATTAGAAGTCATTGCTGAACAAAGAGTCCACAATTTGAATGATGGCAAGGAACATTTCTTCAAAGTTTACAACCCCTATGATATTGAAATTGACCTTAAAAAACTTAAATTTAGTATAGCCTACCTCAATGATTATAAACAGGTAAAGGATCTTAAACCCTTACCGGCCCATCCGTTACCGGAAAATATTTCATCGCTAAAACCCAATGATACTATAAATTTTACGTTTAAGTTTCCAAAACCCAAAATTGAAAATCCCGGTTATTTTAGAATCGGCATTTCAGAAAACAACCTACCCTATGGTCTCAACGGGAAAAATATGAAGCTGGAGTAATGGAACCTATTTTTAGAAACACAACCACCGTAGACTGGATAACCCTCCTGCTATTTGGAAGCCTATTGCTCATTGTAGTGGCCAAAAGTCTTTTTTATGGGAGGTTTCTAAATTTCGTCATCTTACCTTTTAATAACAAATACATCTTCATGTATAATAAGAAGGAAAAGTTGATGAATTGGTTCCATGTTTTTTTTACGCTCTTTCAAATCATCAATTTTTCCCTGTTCATTTTCCTTACATCTAAAATTTTATTGCAACAGGAAGGCGGCTCTTATCCGTTTATATACCCTATCATACTTGGAGGATTGGTATTGTTCATTCTTCTAAAGCTATTTTTACAGTTGGGCAACGGTTTCGTTTTTGGAGTCAATAAGGTTGTTGGCGAACTCATTTTTAAGAAGTTATCCTACTTAAACTATAGCAGTATGGTCATGTTCCTGGCCAATGTGGTTCTCGTTTATATTTTTAAGGATTCCGAGGTTGTAGTTTATCTATCCATTTTCTTAATTCTTTCGATAAATGCAATTGGCTGGATTACAGTGTTGAAGAATCATCAAAAATTCATTACTGCTAATTTTTTCTATTTTATTTTGTACCTTTGCGCTCTCGAAATTGCGCCGTTCATCATCATTGGAAGTTATCTAAAAGACTAGGTTTATATGAAAGTAAAGACGATTTTGGTTTCCCAGCCGGAGCCGAAAATGGAAAACTCCCCATACTCAAAACTTATTGACAAGGAAAAAGTAAAGGTAGATTTCAGGCCATTTATTCATGTGGAAGGGGTTGATGCAAAGAGTGTTCGTCGTCAAAAAATAGACCTAAAAAATTATACGGCCATTATACTTACCAGCCGTAATGCCGTAGACCATTTTTTCAGGATAGCGGAGGAAATGCGATTTAAGGTGCCGGACACTATGAAGTACTTCTGCCAGTCCGAGGCCGTAGCCTATTACCTGCAAAAATATGTGGTATATCGCAAGCGTAAAATTTATGTAGGCAAGAGAATTTTTAATGAGCTGGTTCCTCTTTTCAAAAAATATAAAGAAGAAAAATTTCTACTCCCTTCTTCGGATACCCTTAAACCAGCCGTTCCTGAAGCTCTGGACAAGGTAGGAATCGATTGGACCCGAGGAATTTTCTATAAGACAGTAATCAGTGACTTATCGGATCTTCGTGACGTTTACTATGATGTCCTGGTATTTTTTAGTCCTTCCGGAATAGAGTCCCTATTAAAGAATTTTCCCGATTTTGAACAGAACGATACGCGTATCGCAGTCTTTGGAAACTCTACCGTTAAAGCGGCCACCGATGCCGGTCTTCGCATAGACATTAAAGCCCCGACCCCGGAAACACCTTCCATGACCATGGCTTTGCAGAAGTATATTACTACGGTAAACAAAAAGTAAAAGGCCTTTTTAAAAAAATTTGAGGCTTATTTGCGATTCCTTTTTGAACTCTGGATATTCATATTCAGATTTTTTTAAAAGGCATATCGCTGTGGCCCTCCTCGCCGTATTTCCTCACTCGCATGGGACTCAAATTTCTTGAAGTTTTCACGGAATGCATTCGTTAATTTAAAAGCGGTCTTGTAATAGGCTTCGTCATTATTCCAGGTTGCACGAGGGCTGAGAACGCTGGTAGGAACCCCCGGACATCGTCTTGGTTGTGCCACACCGAACACAGAATGGATGTGATAAGTATCATAGGTATACAACCCCAAATCACCGTTTAAAACAGCATGAATCATGGCCCGGGTATATTTTAATTTCATCCGCGTACCCACACCGTAGGATCCACCGGTCCATCCCGTATTCACCAACCAAACGTTTACACCGGCCTCCGTCATTTTCCTACTTAACATTTCGGCATATTTTGCCGGATGCAAGGGCATAAAGGGAGCCCCAAAACAAGCAGAAAAGGAGGGGATAGGTTCTACCACACCAGCTTCGGTTCCGGCTACCTTGGCGGTATATCCAGAAATGAAGTGATATGCCGCCTGGCTAGGGGTCAGTTTTGAAATAGGTGGAAGTACACCAAAAGCATCCGCTGTTAAAAAAAAGATGTTCTTGGGGTTATGGCCGATGGATGGCCGCTGAACATTTTCAATATGATACAGGGGATAGCTCACACGGGTGTTCTGTGTAATGGAAACATCCGAAAAATCTACTTCTCCCTTATCATTCATAACCACATTTTCCAGGATTGCTCCTTTTTTAATGGCTCCAAAGATTTCCGGTTCACTTTCTTGAGAAAGATCAATTACCTTGGCATAGCATCCTCCTTCAAAATTGAACACGGCATTTTCATTATTCCAACCATGTTCATCGTCACCGATCAATTTTCGGGTGGCATCTGTGGACAAGGTCGTCTTCCCGGTTCCCGATAGCCCAAAGAAAATAGCGGTATCCCTCTTTTTTCCAACATTGGCAGAACAGTGCATGGGTAACGTATTCTTATATACTGGAAGTATAAAATTGAGCGCAGAAAAAATTCCTTTCTTAATCTCTCCTGTGTAACCCGTTCCTCCTATTAAAGCAATTTTTCGGGAAAAATTCAATATAGCAAAGTTGTGTTGTCGCGTACCATCTTCTTCTGCAATAGCCCTAAATCCCGGTGCATTGATTACCGTCCATTGCGGTTCAAAATTCTTCAATTCCTCCTGGGTAGGTCGGATGAACATATTATATACAAACTGGTTGGACCATGGATATTCCGTAATTACCCGAATATCCATTCGGTAGTTGGCATCGGCGCACGCATAGCAATCGCGCACGTAGAGTTCCTTGTGGTTCAAATAAGCGATGACCTTATTGTAGAGCTTATCAAAAGCGGAAGATTCAAAAGGCATATTGATACCACCCCACCAAATTTTATCCGAAGTGATACTGTCCTTTACGATGAATCGATCGTTGGGCGACCTTCCCGTAAACTCCCCGGTGTTTACCGCCAAAGCTCCCGATGAGGCTTCCCTTCCCATATTCTTGTCCAAGGCAATCCTATGAAGACTTGAAGGGCTTAGCTGATATTTTATGTTAGTATGGGTAATTCCATAATTTTTAAGGGAAATAGATGCTGAATTAAGTTTCGACATATCCATTCAAACCAATATTTTATTATTAAAAGTCGTCTATTTTAAACTCTTGAAACCGTGATAGCCCAAAAGTATCCACCCCAAAATAAAAAAGGTGCCGCCTATCGGGGTCAAAAATGCAATCGCCTTAAAATCAAAACTTGTTAAACTGTTTGTTGCCAGGGCATATATAGAGAAGGAAAATAGAATAACTCCTATAAGGACACAATAAAACACCCATTTCTTCTTTTGCTCCGGAATCTTATATACATTCGCTAATATCAATAAAAAAAGAGCGTGGTACATTTGATATTTTACCCCGGTCTCAAAAGTTTTGATGGCATTAACATCCACTAACTTTCCCAGACCATGTGCCCCAAAGGCGCCCAGTAGCACCGTGAGTAATCCTAAAACCGCTCCCGTTAAAAAAATTGTTCTGTTCATAACTTCATTAGTCATTTTTTTTATAAATGTAACAAATTGATACCTTAGTATTTCGTTCCAATTGCAAAACTAACGATGTAAAACCTATGTTGCGAAAAATATTGATTATCGGTGCGGGAAAATCCACTGCCTTTCTTTTGGACTACCTTTTGGAAAAAGCGGTCTCCCAAAAGTTACATATCACCATTGGTGACCTGAACCCTGATAGCATTTCCAAATCTGTAAAGGAACATCCTTCCTGTACCATAATACAACTCGATATTTTCAGGGAAGACGATAGAAAAAGGGTCATAGAAGATTCTGATATTGTAGTTTCCATGCTCCCCGCTCGCATGCATAACAATGTGGCCAAGGATTGTCTCGCCTTTGGAAAACATTTGGTAACGGCCTCCTATATTAGTCCGGAAATTCGGGAGTTGCATAAAAAGGTTAAGGAAAAGGGCTTGGTCTTCATGAACGAAATAGGCCTAGATCCAGGAATAGATCATATGAGTGCTATGCAAGTCATAGATCGAATTAGGCAAAAAGGAGGAAAAATGTTATTGTTCGAATCCTTTACCGGAGGGTTGGTAGCACCGGAGAGCGATACCAATCTCTGGAACTACAAGTTTACCTGGAATCCGAGAAATGTAGTATTGGCCGGACAAGGTGGCGCGGCGAAATTCATCCAAGAAGGTACGTACAAATATATTCCTTATCATAAACTTTTTAGACGAACGGAGTTCTTTGAGATAGAAGGGTACGGGCGTTTTGAAGGTTATGCCAACCGGGATTCCCTGGATTATCGGAAAGCCTATGGACTGGAAGATGTACTAACCCTCTATAGAGGTACTATGCGCAGGGTGGGATTTTCCAAAGCATGGAACATGTTCGTTCAGTTAGGAATGACCGACGATAGCTATACCATAGAAAACTCCAAAGGCATGTCCTATCGCGAATTTGTTAATCTGTTTCTACCTTATTCTCCGACAGATTCAGTGGAGCTTAAATTACGGCATTATTTAAAGATAGATCAGGATGATAGCATTTGGGGGAAATTATTGGAGTTGGATTTTTTTAGTGCGAAAAAGACCATCTCCCTGAAGAATGCAACTCCCGCACAGGTGCTTCAAAAAATTCTGGAAGATAGTTGGACCTTGACCAAAGACGACAAGGATATGATCGTTATGTACCATAAATTTGGCTATGAGCTATCTGGAAAAAAGCGACAAATAGATGCCAACATGGTGGTAATCGGAGAAAATCATAGTCACACCGCAATGGCCAAAACAGTGGGGCTTCCCGTAGCTATAGCCACACTTTTGATATTGAACAAAGAAATAAAGACCCCAGGGGTACAGATTCCTATTAGCAAGGAAATCTATGAACCCATTCTTTCTGAACTCAGCACATTAGGTGTCATTTTTAAGGAATTTGAGGTGCCCTACCTAGGGTACAATCCGGATTCCGTGGCAAGTTAGGGCTTCTGCCTTTTGATGATTTATCCATAGCATTACTTTCTCTTTTTTGTAGAAGATTAAATGCTTCAGGAGGTTATCTATTTATACAGGTTTCGTAATTTTATCTTCAAATTGAAACATATATCATGAAATCCAATAACGAAAAAGTGAAAATAGACGGTATCGACAAGAAAATTCTAAGATTTCTTATGCAAGATGCTCGCAAACCCATTTTAGAAATTGCGCGAAATATTGGTATTTCCGGTGCTGCCATACACCAACGACTACGGAAATTGGAGGCTTCCAAACTATTGGCGGGATCTAAATTTGTCATCAATCCCAAAGTTATGGGGTACACCACCATGGCCTACATTGGTATATATTTGGACAAGGCGATGAGCAATCCGGTAGCTGTTAAACAATTAGAAAAAATACCGGAAGTTTTGGAATGTCATTATACTACAGGAAACTGGTCCATCCTCATAAAGGTACTTTGCCGGGACAATGAACATTTAATGTATGTTCTCAATAGGGAAATACAACGAATTGAAGGTGTCTCAAGAACGGAAACCTTTATTTCCTTGGCTCAACAAATCGACCGGCAAATTTCGATTTAATATTTAAATTCGATAAGTACAATGGGCTCTTTCTCTGGAATACCTCCAGCCGCCAAATATGCCTTTTGAGCTGCAATGTTAGATTTTTCTGTTGCCACCCAAGCTTCCTTGCACCCTAATTTGCGACCGTATTCCACCAAAAAACTTGCCAATTTACGGCCGATACCCTTATTCTGAAATTCGTCCAAAACCGAAACTTCATTAACAAAAAGATGAGGGTCTTTATCGGGATGAACATAATGCAATCCCGAGGCCATCCCTACTACTACCTCTCCCGAACAGGCCAAGACCAAATGATGTCTTTTGTCCTCCAAAAATTCAATGGTGCGATTTGGTTTGATAGGATAGTCGAACAACCGATCTCCAACGCTTTCCAGAGCAGGTAAATCATCAATTGTGGCGAGTCGTATGGTTATATTATCTTCCATAATCCTTTGTATAAAAAAACCTGCCAAGTTCATTGTACAAGGCAGGTTCTTATTTTTAAATTATCCCATGGAAATCAATCCCTGCCACCAAAAACTTGTAATCCCCAGTAGACCAATGTAGCCAGGGAACCAAGAGCGGCTACCAAATATGTACGGGCCGCCCACTTTAGGGCATCTTCGGAACCTTTATATTCCTGTTGAGTAACCATATTCTTTTGTCGTAACCATACCAAAGCCCTTTTACTGGCATCGTACTCCACAGGCAAGGTAACAAAACTGAACAATGTGGCCATAGCCATCATAACCAATCCAGCTACGGCAACCCAGTATCCGAGGCCCACTCCAGCAGCTGCACCTAACATTAAACCTCCGAAAACCACCCACATGGACATGCCGGAGGTAACACTGACTACGGGAACCAATTGAGAACGCAACGTCAACCACTCATAGGCCTGGGCATGTTGCACCGCATGGCCACATTCATGTGCGGCGACAGCGGCTGCCGCAGCATTGCGTTGGCTATAGACCCCTTCGCTTAAATTAACGGTTTTGTTCTTTGGGTTGTAATGATCGGTAAGCATGCCGGCGGTTGAGATTACCTTTACATCACGGATACCATGATCCGCCAACATTTTTTCTGCGATCTCCGCCCCACTCATTCCATTCTGCAAGTGCACTTTGGAGTAGTGCTTGAACTTGCTTTTAAGTTTTGCACTTACCAACCAGCTTACCAAAGCAATGGCTCCAATTAATATATAATATCCCATCATAACCTTTCAATTTTAAATATTTGTATTAAAGTTAAAAAGATTCCCCTATTCACGGAAATGACTTTTTTCTTTATTGAGCAAAAACCCCGCCAAGATACCCAAAAGGTGTTATGGACATGGACTGGGTGACAAATCCTGACAAAATGTACGCTAAATTGATTACTTGTGTTGTATTTTCAACAAAACCACCAAAAATGCCAAAACCACTGTAATCCCATTCGCCAGCATTATAGAAATGCTATCTAGGTAAATGCCATAGATAAACCAAAGCACGGTACCTAGTATGATAACCAAGTACATGGATAGGGAAACGTCCTTGGTGGATTTATATCGCCATGCTTTATAAACTTGTGGCACAAAGGCAGATGTTGTACAAGTGGCCGCAACAAGTCCAATGATTTCAATATGATTCATGGTCATTTTTATAACAAATTCAGATGGAATGATCCATGAATAAAGGATTCAGTACAAAAGCATTTCCTTATCCCACGATATTCACAATCTTTCCAGGTACTACGATGACTTTTTTTGGCGTACGGCCCTGCAATTGATGTTGCGTCTTTTCATGGGACATCACCATTTTCTCAATTTCTTCCTTTCCCATATCCAGAGGTAGTTCCAAGGTAAAGCGCATTTTCCCGTTAAAGGAAATGGGATATTCCTTACTACTCTCCACTAAATAGTGCTCTTCAAATTTTGGAAATGGTGCATAGCAAATGGTTTCGGTATGGCCCAGTCCATGCCAAAGCTCCTCTGCTATATGCGGGGCATAGGGCGATATCAAAATGGCCAGCGGTTCCAAGATTTTACGGCTTGTACATTTTTGGGACGAAAGTTCATTAACGCAGATCATAAAGGTAGAGACCGAAGTATTGAAGCTAAAGTTCTCGATATCCTCTTCTACTTTTTTGATGGTTTTATGAAGGGTCTTTAGGTTTTCCTTGGAAGGTTCACTGTCCGAAACCGAAAATGTACCTTCAGTACCGGAATGGTACAACCGCCACAATTTCTTTAAAAAGGAATGTACCCCGGTAATCCCTGCCGTATTCCAAGGTTTGGATTGTTCCAAGGGGCCCAAAAACATTTCGTATAGGCGAAGGCTATCCGCACCATATTCCTCACAGATTTCATCGGGATTGACTACATTGTATTTCGACTTGGACATTTTTTCAACTTCCCTAAAGACCTCAAAACTTCCATCTTCTTCATAAACAAATTGAGCATTTTTTAATTCTTCGTGCCTCTTATCTTTTTTGAATTTTTCAACATTTAAAACATCGGATGTTGATACTTGATCTATATCTACTCTCCTAGTCCTAACAGGAAATATATCTCTCATCCAGTCTATCGAAACTAAACCTAGCTTTTCAACCTTATTTTTTAAGTCGTTATAAACCGATAATATTTTATCGAATGTTTCTCCATCAATTCCATAGAGTTCAAGGTATCTATTCTTTTCTTTACTAGTCTTCCACCACAAATCCGACAGTATATTAAGATACTTTTTTATGAATCTAGCTCTGGATTTACTTAGAATCAAGTTCCCATAACCAGTACCAACATGGACTTCACCTTTATCCAAATACATTCCTGCATAAACATAAACAAAAGCACTTGTTCCGGTAATCATCCCCTGATTGATCAATTTCTTGGCATATTCATCCACAGGCACCAATCCCTTGTCGAACATAAACTTCTGCCAAAACCGGGAGTACAGTAAATGACCTGTAGCATGTTCACTTCCTCCAATATATAGATCCACATCTTGCCAGTAGTTGATCGCTTCCTGAGAAAAAATTTCATCGCTATTAAGTGGATCCATATAACGGTTAAAGTACTGGGAGCTCCCGGCCCAACCCGGCATGGTATTTAGTTCCAACGGAAATACGGCTTTATGGTCAATTAAATCATTTCCGACCACTGTATTGGTCTTCATATTCCAGGCCCAATCAACAGCATTGCCCAAAGGCGGCTCCCCAGTTTCCGTGGGGAGGTATTTTTCTACTTCAGGCAATTCCAAGGGGAGGTATTTTTCTCCGATTATTTGAGGAATCCCTTCTGCATCATAATAGACCGGAAAAGGTTCTCCCCAATACCGCTGACGGCTAAAAACGGCATCACGCAATCGATAATTCACTTTGCCCTTCCCCGCTCCGATTTTTTCAAGTTCCGCAATGATTTTCTTGGTCGCCTTGGTGTAGCTTAGTCCGTTGAGAAAATCCGAATTGGCAATAATGGTCTTTTCCTTATCGGCAAAGGCCTCCTCCGAGATGTCCACACCTTCAAAAATATTGGGAATAGGAATGCCAAAATGCTTTGCAAAGTCATAATCGCGTTGATCCCCGCAAGGTACGGACATCACAGCTCCGGTTCCATAACCGGCCAGTACATAGTCCCCAATCCAAACGGGAATAGGCTCCTTGGTAAAGGGATGTTCGGCAAAGGCTCCCGTGAAAGCCCCGGTAATGGATTTAACATCTGCCATCCGATCGCGTTCAGAGCGTTTGGCCGTAGCCTCCACATAGGCTTCCACTTCAGCTTTTTGTTCCAGAGTGGTTATTTTGGATACCAATTCATGTTCAGGTGCCAAGGTCATAAAGCTCGCCCCAAAAATGGTGTCAGGTCTTGTAGTAAAAACTTCAATAAAATTTTCACCCTTCACAGTTTCAGATTCAGGGTTTAAAGCGCTATCCAATGTTGGACCTTTAACTTTGAATTTTACACTCGCACCTTCCGATCGCCCAATCCAATTGGTTTGCGAATCCTTAAGGGGCTGTGGCCAATCAATTTTTTCAAGTCCATCCAACAATCGTTGGGCATAGGCAGTGATGCGCATACTCCACTGCGTCATCTTTTTTCGGATAACGGGGTGACCTCCTCGTTCCGAAACTCCATTTACGATTTCATCGTTGGCTAGAACAGTTCCCAAAGCTGGACACCAGTTGACCTCGGTATCCGCTAAATACGTCAGTCTATATTTGAGTAGTATTTCCTGTTTTTCCTTGGATGTAAAAGCGGCCCAATCCGATGCCGAAAATTGAGGGGTGTCCTCATCACAAGATGCGTTCACGTTCGTATTGCCGTCCTTTTCAAATGATGCGATCAAATTGGCAATATCTTCAGCCTTATCCGTGTCTGTATTGTACCATGAATTAAACAACCGAGTAAAAATCCATTGTGTCCATTTGTAATACTTAGGATCCGAAGTGCGTACTTCCCGGCTCCAATCAAAAGAGAAACCCAGTTTGTCCAATTGCTCCCTATATCGCTTAATGTTGGTTTCTGTGGTTATTGCCGGATGCTGCCCGGTCTGGATGGCATACTGCTCCGCAGGCAACCCAAAGGAGTCATAGCCCATAGGGTGCAGAACATTAAACCCTTTGTGACGCTTATACCGCGCATAAATATCACTGGCGATATAACCTAAGGGATGACCAACATGCAATCCTGAGCCCGAAGGATAAGGAAACATATCCAAAACATAGAACTTTTCTTTTTCAGAATCACCCTTGGCCTTAAAGGTTCCGTGTTTCGCCCAATATCCCTGCCACTTGGCCTCAATTTCCTTGAAATTGTATTTCATATTTCAGTTTTAGACCTGTCAAGTTATAGAAACCTAACAGGTCTGATGTGTATGGGCAAAAATAAGTTTATTCAATTTACTTTCCTATTTTTACACCATTGATAAATAGCTATGGGCAAATCCTTTGAACAGTACCAAAGACGTAAGCTGATCTCCTCTTATTTTTCCGTGGTATTGAGTATTGGCTTGGTATTATTTCTGTTGGGAGTTCTTGGACTCTTGGTGCTCAACACCAATAAAATGGCAAATCATTTTAAAGAACAAATTACTTTGTCCGTATTCTTAAAAGATAACGCCAAGGAAGTAGAAATAGATCAACTGCAAAAAAGTTTGGCCATGGCGGAATACACCAAATCCGCCACCTATGTTACCAAGGAGGAGGCTGCAGAAAACCATAGTGAGGAGATTGGGGAAAATTTCTTGGACTTTTTAGGTTATAATCCACTCAAAAATTCGATTGATGTAAACCTCAACGCAGACTTTGTTTCGCCGCTTCAAATAGAAGAAATAGCGGCAGAACTTACCGCAAAAAATTATGTGGATGAAGTAAGTTACGACGAACCGTTGGTAGGTCTTTTAAGCGAAAATGTGAAAAGGGTCAGTTTCTGGATTTTAGTTGCCAGTGCTATTTTTACCTTTATAGCCGTTCTGCTCATTAATAGTTCCATACGATTGTCCATTTACTCCAAACGATTTATTATCAAAACAATGCAAATGGTAGGGGCTACCAAAACCTTTATTCGAAGACCCTTTATATGGACCAATATAAAATTGGGAATGTTGGGAGCGCTATTGGCACTCATAGTTTTGATTATAGCTTTGTTCTACTTGGACAAAAACTTTCCAGAACTAGGACTTTTTAGGGACAGCCCAATGTTGATAGGACTCTTTGGCAGTGTTTTTGTCCTTGGAATTTTTATTTCGTTTATCAGCACCTATTTTGCAACACAACGTTTTCTAAATCTTAAAACGGACGAATTATATTATTAAATTTGCGTATGGCCAAAAATCAGAAGAGTAAAGCAGCACAACCACCGAAGCCGGAATTTATTTTTCAACGAAAAAACTACCTGTTTATGTTCATAGGGATAGCTTTCATTGCGCTGGGCTTCATTTTAATGAGTGGAGGAGGAAGCGATGACCCCAATGTTTTTAATGAGGATATCTACAATTTTAGACGCATACGTTTGGCCCCCACCCTTGTGCTTATTGGACTGGGAATAGAAGTGTATGCCATTTTGTTGAATCCGCATAAGAAGCGAAACTAATTTTGGACACACTTGATGCTATAATCCTAGGTATTATTCAAGGATTAACAGAATTTCTACCGGTATCCTCCAGTGGCCACTTGGAATTGGGCAAGGCCATATTGGGGGACAACTCCATCCCGGAAGAAAGCCTTCTCTTTACCGTGGTGCTCCATTTCGCCACGGCATTGAGCACGATTGTGGTCTTTAGAAAGGATGTCTGGGAAATTTTAGCCGGTCTTTTCAAATTTAAGTGGAACGAGGAAACCCAATTCTCACTTAAAATAATTGTCTCGATGCTACCTGCCACCTTTGTTGGCCTTTTTTTTGAAGAGAAATTAGAGGCCTTTTTCGGAGGTGACATCCAATTTGTGGGTTTTATGTTGTTGATTACGGCCGTTTTGCTCTATTTTGCCGATAAGGCCAAGGATACCAACAAAATAGTTAATTTCCCAAAGGCCTTTATCGTTGGTCTTTCCCAAGCCGTTGCCATGCTTCCTGGAATTTCAAGAAGCGGTGCGACCATTGCCACTTCGGTATTGCTTGGAGTGGACAAAACGAAGGCTGCCCGGTTTTCTTTTCTAATGGTAGTTCCTTTGATTTTTGGTAAAATGGCCAAGGACATCATGAGCGGGGAACTTAATTTCCAAAGCGAAAATGTCATGGCCATGGGCGTAGGCTTTGTTGCGGCTTTCATTGCAGGTTTAGCGGCATGTACCTGGATGATTCAATTGGTAAGGAATAGTAAACTCACCTATTTTGCAATATATTGCCTAATCGTTGGTCTTCTGGCAATTGGGTACAGTTTTTGGGGTTGAATACATAAATTCTCATTGTTGTAAAGACTCCAAATAAATCTTAAAATGGACATCCTTAGCAAAGAAGATTTTTTAAATGGGCAGCTTCTTTTAATCGATAAGCCCTTAGGGTGGTCTTCTTTCCAAGCGGTGAACAAAATTAAATGGGCCATACGGAAAAAGTTCGGCCTTAAAAAGATAAAGGTTGGGCATGCGGGGACACTAGATCCCTTGGCGACAGGACTCTTATTGATCTGTACCGGAAAATTCACCAAGAAAATCGAAACTTTGCAAGGTCAAGAAAAAGAATATATTGGGGCTATTACTCTTGGGGCCATCACCCCGTCCTATGATTTGGAAACTGAAATAGACAAGGTTTTCCCGATCGATCATGTATCCGAGGAAGCAATCCATTTGGCATTGAATAAATTTACTGGTGAAATTGAGCAACGCCCGCCTGTATTTTCTGCCTTGAAAAAAGATGGGAAACGGCTCTACGAATATGCAAGGGATGGCAAGGAAGTAAAAATAAATAAAAGAAAAGTCGTCATTTCCGAGTTTGAGATCAGAGTTATTGACTTACCCATATTGGAATTTCGAGTGGTCTGTAGCAAGGGCACATATATTCGCTCCTTAGCCCATGATTTTGGTAAGGCGTTGAATTCCGGCGGATATTTGTCAAGCCTAAGAAGAACCAAAATAGGGGATTACAACGTAAATAAAGCCGTTGACCCAGTTGTTTTTAGCGAAAAGCTTCTTGGAAACAATGACTTAAAATAGGTTATTTTGTAGGGATTGGTATCCCCGTTCAACGAAAATTTAAAATATTTTAAAGAAATATCGGTTATAGCGTTATGGATCTAAACCGCCAGCAATTATCCTTTATCATCACCTTTTTCACTATGGCCATTTTAGTGTTGGGGCTTTACAACATCCATTTGGGGCAACAGCAAGCGGAGGAATATGTGGTAGAGATGATACTGGATCAAGAGGTTTTGGAAGAATTGATCAAGGAGGAAGAAAAAAAATTAGAGGAGTTGCAGGAGGCCGACCCTATAAAAAGTCACATGGCTTTTAACGAAAATGAAAAACCCAGTTATGGGAACCCAGAACCTCTTAAAACGTTGGAGGAACTTATGGAGGAGCAAAAAGCGGCCACTGATGCAGAAGACCCCTCGGATTTGCTATCGGATTCCGATTATGTAGAACGCGTAAAGGAACTGGCAAAAAAAAGAGAGGAACAAAAACAGTTATTAGGAGAGAAAGAGGCCCAAAAAAAAGAGTTTACTAACAATCTGGCCAAAAGAAGAACTTCCGTTTCCTATTCCTTGGTAGGACGTAACAATTATAAACTTCCACCACCAATTTACACTTGCATAGAAGGTGGAAAGGTAGTCATCAATATTAAAGTAGATGCACTAGGCAATGTTATTGAAGCTCACTTTAATGCAAAAAGCTCAGGTACTTCCAATGGGTGTTTGGTTGACAATGCCATTACCTATGCACTAAAGGCAAAGTTCAACTCTTCTTCAAAAACGAATCAAAAAGGTACGATTACCTATTTATTTCAAGGGAAGGTTCGCTAGAATATCTTTTAAGGTGGTGACTCCTTTGTCCTTATTGTACCACATCTGCAAATCTTGTTTGAACTCCGAGGTAAGTGCTCCAAATGTTTCCTTGAATTCCTGAACCATTTCAGTGGCCGTGCTGGGTCTTGGACCCCAATCGCCCAATACATTTCCAGTGGCATTCTCAATAATAATCAGTTTAGGGATTGAAAGGGTACCTTGGGTCAAGAAATGGTTCATTAGCTCTAGATTTTCATCACGGAGTAAAATCTTTAGGGAGACATTGGGGTTCAATTCCGATATCTTGTTCATAACAGGCAGCGTAGGGGCGGCATCACCACACCAGCTTTCAGTAAGTACCAGAAATGTAATTTCCTTTCCAATCTCCAAAATTCTGTTCGTACTTTCTTCATCTATCTTCACAGTTTTGTCAAAACGCTTCATACGTTTATCGTTAAGTACAGTATAGTTGGCAAGGGCTTCTGTCTGCTTTGGACCTGTAGATTTCCCTTCAGCTGCTAACTGACTTACTTTGGCCCGATATTCCTTATAAGAAATGGCCCTGGGTAAACTTTCCTGAATTAATTCCTGTGCGATTTTGTACATAACTGTTTCCATAAAAGCTTTGTTTAAGAGAACAAAATTACTGGTCTCATTATTTTGAAATAGTAACTTGGGTTACATTGGTAGATAAAAAGAAACAATACTTACAAACCCAATTTCGTGCTTTTCAAAAACATTAAAAAGCAAAAGGCCCTCGATTAATTGGAGAGCCTTTGTAGGTTGTTACCTTCTTTTTCATCGTGTTATGGGAAAAGAATATTCGGTCCCGAATCCAAGTCTGTTTCTTCCTCGCATTCCAAATAAATAATATCGTCCAACTCTAAGACCATTCCATAATACGGATCAAAATTTTCGGGCAAATATACATACGGGTCAAAATTCAAGTTTATGGGTTCATCATCTTCAATGTAATCTATCGTATTTATGTCCAAATTGGCATTAAGTGGTGGAGTATTGCTCATTTGTCCGTTTATTCCGATTACCCAAAACAAACTAGTTATTAATGCCAGTGACAATTTTTTATAGTTATTCTTAATCATAGTCAATTATAAATTATAGTATATAAAGTGTTATTGAAATAGTTTTAAGTAGATTTCGTAAGGTCTATCCAAGAAGTTCCTTAGCCTTTATGCTTTTTGAAATATCGGCAAAGAGTTTTGTAGTGTTTTCGGAAAAGGCCTTGTCATCGGTTCTGGACAACGCGGCTATAGTGCTGCCGTCTTTCATTTTTAAAATGCTTACCACCTGAACCTCCGTTCCACGGAACTGTAATAATTCCTTTAAGTCCGATAACTTATGTCTGTCAAAATGTAAGGACGCGTAAATGAACTCATAATATAAGTTAGAGGGCCTGCCTAACTTAAATAGCATTCCAGGCCTAATCGGAATTTCTTCATTATCAGTGGTGGTTCTTGTTCGATCGTTCTTATCGTATTCGGGAAAGGGTAGTATTATTTCCTTTTTCATTCATTCGGTTTTTAAATGTTTGTAAGCTACCGATTCATGTTATAAACCTTATCTGTGATTCTATTTTGCTCACTTTAATAATACTACAAAGGTAAACATCCACGCTTTTTTTTGAAAGTAATACTAAGTTAAACACAAGTTAAACTTTCAATATATAATAGTAATACTATTAATATGGGTTTATATTTACCCCTCCAAAGTCAAAAGAGCGTTTTATTTGCTATTACAGGTTTTCCGGATTCACAGCAAGGCTGTTGAATAGTTTGGCCTTGGCCGTGAAGTATTTATTTTGTACTTCGTTCTGTTTTAATTCAGCATCAATCAGACTACTTTCACGGGAATTGATAAGAAATAAGGAGCTCTCACCAAAGCTAAATTTACGTTCCTCCGCGGTCAACAAGGTTTCATAATCATTGACAATATCATCTATTAATACGTTTTGCGAATCAAAGGATTCCAATTCCCGATAAATACCCAGTATCTTGTTCTGTATCTGTACTTCAGCATTATCCCGTTCAAATTCAGCATCCTGTAGTTTAAATTTTGCCAATTTTAAATCTCCACGTTCTTTTCTTAAAAACAATGGGAGTCTAAAGGTTACACCTCCTTTGTACTCTTCTGGTTCAAAGGAGTTGATAAGCTCAGGGGTTTCGGTCAAAAAGTTATACTCTAAATCTATTTGGGGTAACAGTCTGTTCGTTTTCAGTCGTTTATCAACTCTTAAGCCGTCAATTTTAAAATCCAAAGATTTCAATTTGGGATGGTTCTGCAAGGTAAAACTATCCAGAGGCTTGCCCAGAATCTCTAAAGTAACATCAATATCCTCCTCAACATAGATATCCGGGATTACATTGGGCTGTATCTCTACTGGAATATTATCGTTCAACCATAAAAAGTTGGATAGGTCTAATGCCGCTTTTATCATCCTCACTTTGGCCTGTTCCAGGCCCAGGGCCCTATTTTGAACGGCGATTTTGGCCTCTACAGTGTCTATTGAAGCAATGTCACCAGCCAGGGCACTTTTTCTAATGCCCTCAAAACGTATTTGGGCATTGGTCAAAAAATTTCGAAATATCTCAGTATCCTTGTAGGCCTGCAACCAATCAAAATAGGCCAAGGAAGCTTCAAACAAAATCTGGTTTACCAAAAGATCCCGATCCGCCCTTGTCTGCTCCCTAAAGAATTTGGCCTGTTTAAGCGTAGCCATACGCTCATTTATCCAAGAACCTCTTCCCAAGGAAACAGATACTCCGGCACTATAAAGTCCGTCGGTAGGTACGGATAAGGAGGGATCTAGAAACTCCCCATCGTTCTGCTCAAAATTTCCTTTTAGTTCTATCCCGTACCAGGTAGGAATTTTGAAAGTCGCATTAAGCTCATCGTAATATTCAATCCCCTTGAACTCCTTTCGGTCATAGTCCACCTCAATTTTTGGATCAAAACCGCCACGGGCCTTCATAAGATTGGCCTGTCCAATACCGATGTTCAACTCTGCCTGTTTGGCCACGGGATGATACTTTTTAACATACCCCAAGTACTCCTTGAAATTCAGCACCAAGGTATCCACATCCTGACCATGCAGAACCGATGTCATGCACATGACGATAAGAAAAAAAATATGCCTCCCCATATCTATTTTTTATCGGCATTGGCCATCTTAGCACTTTCCGGTTGATAGTAATTTGGAGGAAATCCGTTGAGCTGTCGCCATAACTCAAACCAAATAGGCACATCTTCTAGAAGTGCAATGGTGTTGGCTCCGGAACCTACCCTCAAATCTTTTGGCCATGGGTGATCCTCAACATCGGGTGCCAAAAGAACGCGATATTTACCGTTGTCACTGATAAACGTTTCAATGGCCACAACGACGCCGCCATAGGTTCCATAAGACAGATTGGGCCATCCACTAAAGATAATTACGGGCCAACCATCAAACTGTATCCGAACTTTTTCGCCTAAATGCATTAAGGGTAGGTCTATGGGCCTAACGAAGGTCTCCACAGCCATTTCATAGTCGGCAGGCATAATCCCAACCAACTGGTCGCCTTCCTTAAAGGTTTCTCCAATCCCGGATTGTATGGCCTTATTTATGAAGCCGGTTTGGGGTGCCCGAATATAATAGAGATCGTTGCGTATCTCATAGTTGGTAAATTCATTCTCCAGTTTGGTGACTTGTGCTTCGGAATCAAACTGGTTTGATTGGGCGGTGAACTTATCGCTCTGTGCCTTGGCAATTTTATCGGCATATTCCGCCTTGACCCGGGTAATCTCCACTTCCGCATTAATTACTTCGTTCTTACTGGCCAACAATTTATTTTCTTGGGAAATAAGTTTGGCCTGGGTCTCTTGTTGTTTTAGGCGCTTTTCCTCCACATCGGTAACGGCCTTTAAGCCCTCACTCTCCAATTGTGAGGTACGGTCAAATTGACGATTTGCTATAGTAATATTGGTTTTAGCAGCCTCAAGGTCAATACTATCGCTTTGTACTTTTAGCTTTGCCTGCAACAGTTTGTTCCTTGCTTGTTCCAATTTTAACCTGAGTTCCTTTTCAAGTGCGGCAATTTGGTTGTCCAGGGCCTTCACTTTCTCTTGATATGAGAGCACCGACATAGACTTGGCCTTAATTTGCTGTCCAGTTCTTTCTACCAGCATTGGATCAAAATATTCGTTCTTGATTTCCGAAATGTGCAGTATAGTATCCCCTTTTTGAACAAAATCACCTTCCTTGACGTACCACCTCTCAATCCTACCTGGAATAGGGGATTGAATGGTCTGGGGCCTTTGATCCGGGGTCAATGTGGTGAGATAGCCATCACCCGTGACGTTCTGGGTCCAGGGTAAAAACAAGATGACTATAAAAGCTACCGCAAATCCCGTTAGGAACCTATTAAAGTGTTTGTAATGCCTTTTATGGAAAACTTTTTCCGTGGATTTGTATCCCTCTAAATCCACGTTCTTGTTTACACTGTTTCTTGAGATATTCAACATAGAATCTATTTTTCGCTAGTTATTTTACCTTTTTCCAAAGTGAGGATACGACCACATCGATCAATCCATTTTGGGTTTTGGCTCACTACCATTAAAGCCCATGGACTATCCTTATGGGTAAGGAAATCCATAATGCGAGTAGCCTCTTTTTCATCAAATTGATCCAAGGGATCTTTAAGAATAATCAATTCAGGTTTCCTTACAATGCTCCGTGCCAAAACTATTTTTTTGGAAATAGTATAGGAAATCTGTTTCCCCTCCGGATAAATAATGGTCTTTAGCCCTTGGGGCTGTTCCTTTACAAACTGGGTTAGCCCAGCCTTTTCCAAAGCCCAATAAATATCCTCCATAGGAACGTCATCATCCCCAAATGTTATGTTCTCCAAGATTGTACCCTCAAAGGGCGACTCTTCTGTTAGTGATTGACCCAAGTGGGCACGGTAATAGTTGAGATTCAGCCCCCTCAAAGACACATTATTAATAAAAATATCGCCTTCATCCGGTTCAATAATACCTGCAATAAGTCGTAGCAAGGTAGCCTTCCCGGAACCATTGGGCCCCTGTAACAAAATGGTACAGTTTGGAGTTATGGTAAGGGAAACATCGTCTATGATCTTTCTATTGGTCCCGGGTGCTTTAAAGGTAACCCTGTCCAATTCCACGGTAAACCCTTCATGCTCCTTGAAAGGCTCTTCCCCTTGTTGTGGTTCCAACTCCTTGTCTACTACCTGACCTAACTTTTCTAGAGAAGTAAGGACATCATAAAAGGATTCCAAACCTAGGATAAGTTTCTCCACAGAGGCAATAACCAATAGGATAATGATTTCCGCTGCCACAAACTGGCCAATGTTCATTTCCTGGTTCAATACCAATAGGCCGCCTATTAAAAGTAAACCAGCGGTTACCAATACCTTAAACCCGATCATCTGAATAAATTGGAGTACCAATATCCTAAAGTGGCTCTCCCTGGCTTCTAGGTAACCGTCTACAAGGTCATCGCTTTTCCGAAGGGCGTGATTGGTCCTCCCGGAAAGTTTAAAGCTAATAATGGAACGGGCTACCTCTTGTATCCAATGGGCTACCTTGTATTTGTTTTTGGACTCGTCCAAACTAGTTTCCAAACCCCTTTGAATGGTATACTTAAATACGATATAAATCAATACTATTAATAGTATCCCGTAAATAATGAAGAAGGGATGGTAAAAGGAAAGCAGCAATAATCCAAAGATAATCTGAAGTAAAGCCGTTGGAAAATCCACTAAAAGTTTGGATAAACCTTTTTGAACGTTGAGCGTATCAAAAAAGCGATTGGCCAATTCAGGAGGGTAAAAATTCCGCAACTCGCTCATTCTTATTTTGGGAAATCTGTAGGTAAATTCAAAGGAGGCGCGCGTAAATATTTTTTGCTGGATATTTTCAATGATCCTAATCTGCATCAATTGTAGTATCCCGGCAAAGGCGACGCCCAAAGTAACCAGTATAACCAGTATGATCCAGGAGGTACTCACTTGGGCTCCTTGAATAAGGTTAATAATAGCCTGAATACCCAAAGGCAAGGTAAGGGTCACAAGTCCCGCAAAGATGGCATAATAGAAAATTTGAAGTACGTCCTTTCTATCCAGTTTTAGTAGGCCTACCAAGCGCTGCCATGCCGTCAAAATCTTTTTTGCCATGTATTAAGCTTTTAAGGATTTGAACACTAAATCAATGAAATACTGGGTAGGGGTTATGTCTTCATTGCAGTCCGTTAGGGACGAAAAGTGTTCTTTTAGGAAATATTGGTGCAAGGACCCTTCAATAATGGTACTTGCAAGGCTGGATGGGTAAGGATAACCGGAATCCAGGGCTTTTATCATATTGCTTATGCGATTTATCAACCTCTTATAGATAACGAAGTACCCTTCCTTATTTTCTTCATCAACCTCTTTGGTCAAATAGGATTTTGAATATTCATTGATTACGATCTTGTTCAATATAACTTCGTTGATATGCGAAAAGGCGGAATCTTCCTTGGTTTCACGGGTCATAATCTCTATCGCCTTGGTAAGTTTGTCCTTCATATCGGGAATACTATTGGTAGAAAACACCAATTGATACTCCAACCACCCCCAATACCATGAAGTAAGGTATAATAGAAGTTTATGTTTATTCTCAAAATACCTATAAATAGAGCTTTCATTGGATCCGATCCTGGCACCTAATTTTCTGAATGTGAAACTTTCGAACCCCATCTCGTGTATCATTAGAATACTCTCTTCCACTATTCTTTTTCCCAAATCCGAAGATTCCGGATCCTTGATAAAAATTTTTTCGTTAATCCCAATTTTCAAAGATTGCATTAGATGCTCCATAACTGTCCTTGTTTACCATTATTTGGCAAATATAATAGTATTACTATCATATTTTAATAGTTTAACAACTATTTAACGGAAGTATCACTTCCATGTTTAGAAGTATTGTTATATTTGTAATTAGTAGGGCGTAAAACTGATAATATCACAATAAAAATGAAATTTTTTGTAACTTTTATGGGAATTATCGCCTCGTTTTTTATAGGGAGTGCACAACAAACGGGTTTGTTGGTATTGGACGATTATCAGAAAATTGAGACCTCCTATGCCTCCACCATACATGAAATACAACTTCCAGCAGAGGAAGTTATGGCCATCATGGGCGGTCTGGACGATTGGGACGGGATGAACAATTACTTCAACATATTTGGAAGTAAACTAATCGTTGAACGTATGGATCTGAACAGTGATGGATCCAAGCAACTTACGCTAAGACGTGAGGATGGTAGGGATTTTTATAATTTATTTCAGACCATCACGGCAAAATTGGTTCCTATTTCGGTGGAAAACAACACGGGTAGTCCATACCCTAAAATAGATAATACACAATAACCTAAATTCAATATAATATGAAAACAGTAGTATTCTCCCTCGTATTTATGCTCGCAGGTTTTACAACCATGGCACAGGACACTAGTGATTTGGTTGAAATTGGCGATGTAATGAGCATTAACGTTCCGGAAAATGGAAGTTTTGCGCATATTCATTTTCCTCGAAAAAACCTTATTATAAAAAGAGGTGGTATAGCGGACATGAAAAGCGTCCATGGCAACAAAGTAGTGGTGACGGACATTAAGACAAAAGGGAACGGAAATACCGTAGTCGCCTTAAAACGTAAAAATGGTCGAAAATTTTTCAAATTTCTTCCATCTGTAAAAGCCGATCTGGAAAGTGCACTGGCCAAAGGCGAACTAAAAATTGCCGATTCCTCCCAAAAGGATGAAATTGCCAGAAGGTAAATAGTATATAATTTTGTTCTCTCAGAGCACCGGCCCATTCACAATCGTATTCGCTAGACGGTTTTGGTCCCATGGCCGGTGCCTCTATTTACAAAGGTTACAGTAGGTGGGGAAAAGTGAACTATCCGGAGGGTAAGTTAAATCCCAATAACCGGGGAGAATAAACACTAATAATCCCCGAACCAATTGAATTTCTCATCAATAATTTTGGCTTTGGCCTCTTCAATATGTCCCAAAAAAGCCTTTGCCGCCGGTGAGAGGTTTTTAGAACTTAACCAAACTAAGTTCCATGTTGTTATTATGGGCAACCCCTTTACCGGAATAATTTGAAGGTCTCCATTGTTAAGTTCGTTCTTAATTCCTATTAACGGCATTATGGAGCTTCCCAAACCGGCAAGTACGGCCTGCTTCACCGCTTCATTGGAAGTAAGTTCCATCTTCTTACGTATAGAAAACCGATTTCGAGTTATGAAATTTTCCATAGCCCCCCGAGTCGCCGAACCCTGTTCCCTAAATATCAAAGGGAGCTCCTCAAAAAGTTTCTTCCCATCTTTACTATTTTTTAGCGACATTCCAGATGGACCAACAAAAAAAAGCTTGTTCTCCATAAGTTCCACGCGATCTATTTTCATTTTTTTGGGGAGAACGGATACCAAGGCAAAATCCACCTCGTTTTGTGCCAAACTTTCGACCACTTTGGTTTTGTTCGTTACATCCATAATCAGATCAATTCCTGGATGCTCCTTCATAAATTCGGAAAGAAAATAAGGAATAACATATTTACCGGTGGACACTACCGAAATTTTCATTCGGCCCGCCAGTTGTCCTTCGTGGAACAAAGTCTTATAATTTATGGCATATACTTCGTTAAGAATTTTTTCTGCGGCCTCTGCTATTTCCCTTCCGAAATCCGTAATGAACAATTTACGACCAACCACCTCTGTAAGGGGAATGGAGAACTGATCTTGAAAGTTCTTAAGTTGAATGGAAACTGCAGGTTGCGTAAGATGAAGTTCCTCCGAAGCTTTTGTAATACTTTGTGTTTCAGATATTTTAAGAAATATTTTGAGTTGATGCAACGTATAATTCATAATAATTTTTAATATAATTCATAATAAATATAAATATTAATTTATTAATAATGGTGTTATTTTTGCTGCCGATAAATAATATTCAAATAATCGAAAATTTCGAAATCCTTAGAAAACGTATGGACAAAATTACAGTAGCAAAAGGTGATGGCATTGGGCCGGAAATCATGGACGCAACCTTGGATATACTCCTAAACGCGGGTGCCCAATTGGAGATAGATGAAATTGAAATTGGCGAGCAAGTGTATCTCGCCGGCAATACCGCAGGCATAGCTCCAGAATCTTGGGAAAGTATCCGTAGGAACAAAGTTTTCCTAAAAGCGCCCATAACCACACCACAGGGTGGAGGTTATAAAAGTCTAAATGTTACTACAAGGAAGTCTTTGGGACTGTATGCCAATGTACGTCCATGCAAAAGTCTGCATCCTTTTATAAGTACCAAGCATCCGGATATGGATGTGGTCATTATTCGTGAGAATGAAGAAGACCTTTATGCCGGCATAGAGCATCAACAAACGGACGAGGTAGTCCAATGCCTAAAGTTGATAAGTCGCCCAGGCTGCGAAAAAATAGTTCGTTATGCTTTTGAATTTGCAAAAAAGTACCATCGGAAAAAGGTCACTTGTTTTACCAAGGACAATATTATGAAGCAAACGGATGGTCTTTTTCATAAAGTGTTCGATGAAATCGCCGTAGAATATCCGGAAATAGAGAACGAACATTGGATCGTAGATATAGGTGCCGCTAAGATGGCGGATACCCCAGAGTTGTTCGATGTAATCGTAATGCCCAATCTTTACGGGGATGTCCTCTCCGATGTTGCGGCCCAGATAACCGGTTCCGTAGGTTTGGCGGGTTCTTCCAATATAGGTGAAGAATGCGCCATGTTCGAGGCCATCCATGGTTCGGCACCACGTAGGGCGGGTCAAAACCTGGCCAATCCTTCCGGTCTATTACAGGGAGCTATAATGATGCTGAATCACCTGGGGCAGACGGATATTGCCGAGAAGGTTCAAAATGCTTGGCTATGTACCATGGAAGAAGGTATTCATACATATGATATATACAAAGAAGGGACAAGCACGAAAAAAGTAGGCACCAAAGAATTTGCGGAAGCTGTAATTGCCAATCTGGGCAAGACACCAGAGACCCTAGCCAAGGTAAGCTATGAAAAAGGCGCTCCCTTGAATTTGCCCAAATATAAGCGTAAGCCTCTAGCGGATAAGGTACTGGTTGGCGTAGATCTCTTTGTACATTGGCCCGGTTTCGACGCCAATGAAATTGGGCCAATATTGCAGAAACTGGATAACGAAAAAGTAAAATTGACCATGATTACCAATAGGGGCATAAAAGTGTGGCCCCGTGGTTTTAAAGAAACTTTTTGTACCGACCACTGGCGATGCAGGTTCTCCGCGGAGTCCGAGCCAATGGAAAAGGATGAAATTGTTAGGCTTATGGGCGATGCCATAAAGCATAATATCGATGTCATCAAAACTGAAAACCTTTATCAATTTGATGGAAAGCAAGCTTTTTCGTTGGGCCAAGGGCAATAGTAACAAATGTGGCAAACCTCATCCTCGGGAAGAACAAGGAGTTCCCCCGGGGGGTGAGGGTACCATAAAATTGGTACAAGGCGTTTTCTCACCTGTAGAGGCTGCTGATGTACTTTTATCCCTGATTAACGATAAAATTAAGTTTCATACCGTCCAAGCACTCAACTTGCAAAAAGGCTATCAAGAAGACATCTCGCATTCCGAAGAACGTATCAAGGAATTGAAGGAAGCAAAAAACATGGTAAAAGATCTTGTTATAAAAGCCCATAAAGAAGGTATGAAAGTTGAAATAAGCAGCCCCATAAAAATCAAGCTTACGAAATTACACTCTTAAACCCTGTATTTAGGGCCATAACCAACAACCTGTTAAATGGATTTACATCTATTGGTAGATAATCTTACCAACCCCGCACTGCTCTTTTTCTTTTTGGGAATCATAGCGGTACAGCTCAAAAGCGACTTGGAAATTCCGCCTAATTCCGCAAAATTCATTTCACTTTATCTCATGTTCTCCATTGGCTTCAAAGGTGGGCTTGAGCTTTCACACAGTGATTTGGATATGGAAATATTATGGTCCCTGCTTTTTGGGGTGTTTCTGGCCCTTTTCGTCCCAATATTTACGTACTTTATCTTGCGTAGAAAGTTTAATGTTGCCAACTCAGGGGCCATTGCGGCTGCCTACGGCTCGGTTAGTGCCGTAACCTTTGTCACGGCAGTGTCTTTTTTGGAAATCGAACAAATAGAGTTTGGAGGGCATATGGTAGCCGTTATGGCTTTGATGGAGGCACCTTCCATTATTATTGGAGTTCTATTAATGGCGTATTTTCAAAAAGACCAAAAAGGTAGTGTAAAACTTAATGGGGTTTTACATCATTCACTCACAAATGGCAGCGTACTTCTTATCATGGGCAGTTTGGTCATTGGGTTTTTGGCCAGTGATCAACAGGCAAGGGGTATAGAACCCTTTACAACTGATATTTTTAAAGGGTTTTTAGCGGTGTTCTTATTGGACATGGGCATTAGCAGTGGGAAAAAACTAAACGATTTTCTTAAAAAGGGATGGTTCGCTTTTTTCTTTGCCATCATTATACCGCTAATAAATGGTTGTACGGTTGCCGTAGTAAGTTCAATCTTTACGGAAAGCGTGGGCAATCGGTTCCTATTTGCCATTTTGGCCGCAAGTGCTTCCTATATTGCGGTTCCGGCGGCAATGCGCTTAGCGGCACCAAAAGCCAATCCCAGCCTATACTTGCCCATGGCACTTGCCATTACATTCCCATTCAATATTACCTTGGGGATGCCCCTTTACCTTTATATCGTCCAAACCTTTTGATCTAATCCCTATCTTTGATTTAAAGTTATTCAACCTTTATGGAAAGACATAGATGTGGCTGGTGCTTAGGAGATGACCTGTATGAAGCCTATCATGATTACGAATGGGGCGTTCCTGTAAAAGACGACGAAACCTTATTCGAATTCTTGATTCTGGAGACTTTCCAAGCCGGATTGAGCTGGATTACCATCCTTAGGAAACGTGAAAATTTCAGAAAGGCCTTTGATAATTTTGATTACAAGAAGATAGCGGCATATGACCAAAGTAAAATCGATACGCTTTTACAGGATCCGGGAATTGTACGCAACAAGTTAAAAGTAAATGCCACTGTTTCCAATGCAAAAGCCTTTATGGAGGTGCAACGGGAATTTGGAACTTTTAGTAATTATATCTGGGGGTTTGTGGATGGCAAGCCCATTAAAAATGCCTTAAAAACCTATAAGGATGCCCCCGCAAACACTAAACTTTCCGATACCATTAGTAAAGATTTAAAGAAAAGGGGATTCAAATTTGTGGGCAGCACCGTGGTCTATGCCCATATGCAGGCCACAGGAATGGTAAATGATCATGAAATACAATGTTTTAGGTACCATGAGGTTTAGCATCTTATTCTTATTTGTCCTATTTATGGTCTGTTTTCCTAGTTACGGGCAAAACAAATACGAAAGGGAGTTTCGTATTCTTAAAAAACAATTTCCGGAAAAAGCATTGCATTATATATCCGAAGAAATACAAGGAGCAAAAAGGGTACGATTTTACAAGGAAATTGATAGTACCAAAATCAGTTTTGAGGCCAAGTTCAAAAAGGATAAGCTTAACTATAGTATTGAGTTTGATGAAAATGGAAAACTGGAGGATATAGAAATTATCGTGAAGCAGATAGACATTCCAGAAGCAAGTTGGGCAAATATCCAGAACTACCTTAGCACCACTTTTAAAAAATCGAAAATCCGAAAGATACAGCAGCAATATCCCGTTACGGACAGTGAATCCCCAGAAACTACTATTAAAAATGCGTTTCAAAACCTATTGCTTCCTTCCCTAAACTATGAACTTATTGTGAGCGCAAAAAAAGAACGGGAATACGAACAATTTGAAATTCTCTTTGACGCTGAAGGAAATCTACGAAAGTTAAGAAAATCGCTTCCGCCCAACTATGACCATGTACTCTATTAAAACAATATGCAGAAGCCTTTTCCTGCTATTGTTTCAATCCGTAATGGCACAAAACTTTACAGGTTATTGGGAGCCAGAAGTTGCGCTAAATTATAAAGTCGGAACCAATTATTCGCACAACTTTTCACTAGATATGCGCAACTATACCTACCAGATGGAGGATTTACAGTTACGTACCCGCCATGTAGATATTGCCCATTTTTCCAAATTGGATATTGGGCATGGGCAAAGTTTGGCAATTGGAGCACAGTATAGATTTAGAGAAGTTTTTGAGGATGAAGAGCAAAACGAACTTCGGTTCACCCAACAGTATAATATTACCTATCAAAGGGGCAATATTAGATTTGGAGACCGTTTACGAACGGAACAGCGGATAAGATCAGGTCTGACCATCCACCGATTTCGATACCGATTTGCCCTGGACTTTGCATTACAAGGTGAAAAGTTGGATGTGGGTGAGCCCTATTTTGTTGCTTCCACTGAAAGTCTACTCAGTGTGACCAGAGGCAACGGACCAGAATGGGACCAAAGGATAACCACAAATATTGGTTGGCTGTTGAACGGCCATACTAAGTTCCAGACAGGTCTGGAGTACCGTTTCGAGGACTATACCCAAAAAACAGAGAATATACTTTTTCTCTTCTCTTCCCTAATTTTTTCCCTGTAGAAAATTGATGAATTGCGAACGAGGCATTTCTTCAGCTCCCAAACTTTCCAAGTGGTTGGTATGTAGTTGACAATCGATTAGGTTATAATTTTTTGAGGCCAGTTCCTGTGCCAAATGTATAAACGCAAATTTGGAAGCGTTATCCACAATACTGAACATGCTTTCCCCACAGAAAACATGTCCAAGGTCTACGCCATATAAGCCCCCCACCAAAGTTCCTTTTTCCCAAACCTCATAAGACTTGGCGTATCCCCTTTTATGGAGTTCCGTATAAGCGGACACCATATCGTTGGTAATCCAGGTACCTTGTTGATTTGCCCGCTTTACCGTTGCACATTGGTGGAGCACTTCTTCAAAACAGGTGTTTTTGGTCAATTGAAATCGCCCGCTGTTCAACACCTTGCGCATACTTTTGGAAATCTTGATCTTCTCCGGGAAAAGTATCATCCTTGGATCGGGACTCCACCACAAAATCAAGGAGTCCTCATTGAACCATGGGAAGATGCCACTTTGGTACGCCAATAAAAGTCGTTCAGGAGATAAATCGCCTCCCACGGCAAGAAGTCCTTCAGAATTGGCATTCTCTAGAGAAGGAAATTCCAATCGCTCCGTAAGAAAGAACAAGGGGTTATGTTCCCTATCCTTTTGCATAGCAAATTTTATTTCAAATTTACGCAAAAATGAGCAGTCCCGAAACATAGATACCACTGCCGGCTAGCATAAAAATTAGGGTATAGGGTAATATTTCCTTTGCCTTAAGCTTGGTTATGCCTAATAATGGCAAGGCCCAAAAGGGTTGTAACATATTGGTAACCTGGTCACCATATGCCAGGGCCATAATTGCTTTGGGTAAAGGCACGTTCAACCGCAACGCCGATTCTATGACCAATGGCCCTTGCACTGCCCATTGTCCCCCACCGCTAGGCACAAAAACATTGACCAGCCCTGCACTGAAAAATGTAAATATTGGAAATGTGATTTCATTGGAAATGGATACAAAAAAGTTGGAAATTCCATGGATCATTCCACTACTGGCCATAACTCCCATGATACCGAAATACAAAGGAAATTGAATCAAGATTCCTGCCGTGTCTCCGATGGCCGATTCCACGGCATGTAAAAAACTTCGGAAGCTCCCATGTAAAATCAATGCGAGGCCCAACATAAAAAAATTGAGCATATTGGGCGTTATGTTCAAAGTTTTAAAAAGGGGTAGATATTGAAAGGTAAAGGCAATCAAAATCAAGGTTCCAAAGGTTATTGACAATCCTTTGGAATGATCCAGCCTTTCGGCTCCCTTTGGTTTCTTATCCGATACGGTAAGGAACCGATAAACAGGTAAATCCAAATTCGTGGGTTTCGTGATTCTTCCCAATCTTAAGGCAACAAGGGAAACAGTTACAAATACAGCAACAAAAATAATTAGGTTCCAACTACTGAAAACGGTCTGGGATGTAGAAAGAGTATTGGGTAGGCTCGCAAGAATATGTGAATTGGATAGGTTTTCCATCAAGCTTTTCAAATGTCCTGCTTCGGATACCTTTATTGGTGCCGAACCGCTAATTCCTCCATGCCAAACCATTAGGCCAACATAACCGCATGCCCCGATCAAAGGATAATTTATGGGAATGCCATTCTTTTGGGCATGTTCCCCTACTTTTCGGGCCAAAATTGCGCCAAAAATAAGACCAAGGCCCCAATTGAAAAAAGAGATCAACATAGTAGGTAATGCTACCCATAGGGCCGCATTGGCCGAGTTCGTAACATACCTTGTCAACCAAAGAATAACGCGTTCCAAAGGTTTACTCAGTACCAAAACATGCCCCAAGACCAAAATGAGCATCATCTGATAGGCAAATACCAAAAGTCCATTGTTCCAAATACCATTCTCCCAATAGGCAAGTATCACAACCAAATGATTTTGGTTTGATGTATTTTCGGTAAATCCCAAAGCCAACACAATGGTCAATAATGTCAGCAATACAGCAATGGCAAAGGGCGAGGGCAAGTATTTTCGAAAAATACGTTCAATGGTACCAGTGAAGTTCATTAGCTGAAAGTAGGTAAAATGAAGAGAAAATAAAAGACCGGCCAAGTTTTCACCTGGCCGGTCTTAATAGTATTGAAGTGAACCTTAAAATGGTAAATCGTCATGATCTTCCTCATTGAGATTGTCCGCCGGCTCAAAAGCCTCCATAGGAGGTACCGGAGGCATTTCAGGAGTACTTTCCTCAGATAGTAAACTTTCAATACGCCATCCTTGTATGGAATTGAAATATTTTACCTCACCCTGGGGATTGGTCCATTCCCGTCCCCGAATGTTAATACTAATCTTTACTGGTTGGCCCACATTAAAACTATTTAGCAAGTCGGTCTTGTCCTGAACGAATTCTACCAAAATATGTTGAGGGTATTGTTCTTCTGTAGTAACTACCACTTCCCTTTTTCTAAAACCGTTATTGCCAAAGGTCTTTGTTTCACCTACCATCTTAATCTTTCCTTGTATTTCCATAATTTCTATCGTTTATATTGTGTCTCTTTTTATTAAAGCCTATTGCGGAATTCCCATGAGGTAGGTTCCTTTCTTCTTGCCTTTTTCATTTTTGGCATATCCTTTTTCCCAAGTATAATTATCCTTTTTCAGCCCCTCAAGTAATTTGTCCAGATCTACAAAGGTATACATTCTGGGTAACGAAGCTTGCCCATCCCATGCATAGCATATAGGAATAATGGGTATTACATACGTAAACACAAGCTGTTTCCAGGTCAAAGGTCTTACAAATGGAGTCATGAAAAGAACCATAACCATAAGTATAGTAAGGCTAATGGGTAGCAATACCCACCAAACCAACAATGGAATATTATTCTCCCCCAACTCATAGATCAATAGCGGTTGGCGGTTTTCCTGGGCTGACTTCAATATTTTTCCAGCTTCCTTGGGTGGCATGTGATGAAAACTGTTGACCATGGTTTTTAGCCCTTCCGGAGCGGTAGCTATATCGGTAGCATCTACCGGATTTTCATAATAGCTTATCCCTACTTCGGGAGTATTGTTAAATCTTTGGATAAACTTTTTGTTGGGGTACAAATCCGTCATTATCAATTCTACATTTTCCAAGCCTTGTTTTCCGCGTAGAATTTTAAATACTTGGGGCATTGCACCCCCCGAACCTGAACCCATATCCACAATGCGGGATATTTTTTTATTTTCCAATATATCCGCAATCAAACTGGCCAACACCTCCGGTGTCCCCATCATACTTTGTAAAACTACTATTAGATTGGTCATGCAGTTTCTAAGCCAATTGGGAAACCAGCTAAAATCCTCAAATTCGAATAGTTGAATCCGTTTCAAAGGGCCAATAAAATTTTCCATGCGGAAAGTACATCATTTTTATTTAAATATTCCTGGGCCATTACATGTAGTTTATTACTATTTTGGTCACCCAAAATGGATTGTAACTCTACATTACCTTGTTTAAAATCAGCTACTTCCTCAACAGAAGGAATCTGTTGTACATTTCCCAACTTGCCCAAATCATTTCCGGTAAGTATTTCACTCAACCGAATATTCTCTGGAATCTGATCTACTCCAATACCCAAGGTTGAAAGGGGCTTGGGAACCTCAAAAAGTCCGGCTATCGCCCTAGTGTACCAATTGCCCCCCATACGTGCGACCTGATCTATCTTGTATGGGTCAATATTTTCGTTTTCATCCAAAATTGAGGCATCTATATGAATTTTCACTATTTCGGAAAAGATGAGATTTCCAGCTCCGCCTTCCTTGCCCAGAGGTTCTACCTTATTTACTTTACACTCAAACTGTACCGGCGATTCAGCCACTCGATAGGGCCCTACCATATCGGATTCCAACATGGTGAGGCCTGCCTTAATAAACTCGTTCTCTCCTTCGGCATATTCGGTACTGGCCAAGGACATTTGCTGCACCATAGTATAGTTTACAATGTTGATGACCACTTCCCGTACTTTCAGAACATTTTCCAATGTATGCTTGGTGGTATTGTCCCTAACCCTACGGGCCGGTGAAAAAATCAAAATCGGGGGGTTGGCACTAAATACATTAAAAAAACTGAACGGGGACAAATTTGGCCTCCCTTTATCATCTTTTGTGCTAGCAAAGGCAATAGGCCTAGGACCCACTGCTCCCAGTAAATAGTGATGTAATCGATTTGTAGAAACCTCTCCTGGAAGTATGGAAACCATTTCTGCCATTGCCTTACAAATGTAGCCAATTTACCTCCTATTTAAAACAGGTGTTCAAAGTCTTTGCACACCATAGTTTGTCAAATTGCGTTATCTTTAAATATAATAAGTCCATTGGATGAATTTTAATCCGAAAAAGAGAACGCCCAACCTCATTTTGTTGGTTTCCGCATTTGTAATCGTGAGTTTGATCCTGTGGAATACCAACAGTTTTTTCAAGAAATTTAAGGAGGAAGAACGATCTAAGATGGAAATTTGGGCCACCGCCCAATCCGAACTTCTACAGTCCTCGGAGGACATGGATCTGGGCAACCTTACCATTAAAGTGCTACAAAACAATTCCTCTACACCCATGATCCTGGTAAACAAGGATGGTTCCATTAAAACGAACAATATGCCAGAGGACATGGTCAACGATTCATTGTACCTTCAGGGAAAGATAAAAAAGTTTCAGAATGAAAACACCCCAATTTTCATAGACCAACAAGGAGAACATCTGGCAACTTTGTATTACGGGAATTCTGAAGTGTTGAACAAATTGAAATACTATCCGATAGCCTTACTGCTCATCATCTTTTTGTTCGCAGCCGTTATATTCTTCTTCTTTAAGACGAACAAAGCCTCTGAGCAAAATAAGCTCTGGGCGGGTATGGCCAAAGAAACGGCACACCAGATAGGCACCCCTCTTTCCTCCCTTTTGGGATGGAACGAGTTGTTAAAGAATGAAAGTATAAATCCTGATATCACCCTGGAAATTGAAAAGGACATATCCCGACTGGAAACCATTACAGAACGTTTTTCCAAAATAGGTTCCTTACCGGAATTAAAACCCCATGATATTGTTAAAGAGACTAAGGATGCATTTGAGTACTTGAAGCTGAGGAGCTCTAAACTTATCCATTTTTCATTTGATACCAAAGTAGATAATATATCCGTTCTTTTAAATCCTTCTCTTTATAATTGGACCATAGAGAATCTGGTAAAGAATGGCATTGATGCCATGAAGGGCCGTGGGAATATAGCTTTGGAGATTATACCCGATGGTAAATATGTAAACATATTGGTTGCGGATACGGGTCATGGTATTCCAAAAAGCGATTACCAGACCATTTTTAATCCTGGTGTGACCTCCAAAAAAAGAGGCTGGGGGTTAGGCCTATCACTTGTTAAAAGAATTGTGGAAGAATATCACAAAGGAAAAATTAGAGTCCTTTCTTCCAATAAAGAGGGCACCATAATGCAGATATCCTTAAGAGTAAACCAGTAATTATGTCAAAGGAAAAGTTAGTGATCATAAAGGAAGCGGATATAACCAACAATTGCCCGGAATGTTTTAATCAGGATATGAAAATCACTTTTTTTCAAAAACACACCTATGGTAAATTACTCCACCGGACTACCAATGAGGTTACCCACCAAATCAAATGTAAAAAATGTAATTCCATAATCTATCCAGTAAACTGGACGGACGATATTGAAAAAATCTTCGATTACTATCAAAAAATGGCGACTCCACATAAAGCCTCGATACAGTTTACATCGCTATTCTATATACTACTACTGCTATTGGCCGTGTTGATAGGGGCAAGCGTATATCTATACATGGAAGGGGGCATCACATTTTAGAGCGAATGCTTTTCGCTATGGCTTCAAATTCTCCCGGGGTCAAGGCTATCTTGTTTTGAAAAGTGGCATCCCTCATCCCCTGCAAGGGAATTAAATGCACATGTACATGGGGTACTTCCAACCCGATTACGGTAAGCCCTACTCTTTTACAATCTATTGCAGCTTCAATGGCCTTGCCTACTTTTCTAGAAAATGCCATAAGGCCTATATAGGTCTCTTTATCCAAATCCATAATTTTGTCCACTTCCTTTTTGGGAACACAAAGTGTATGCCCTTTGGAGTTAGGGTTGATGTCCAAAAAAGCAAAATAGTCCTCGTCCTCGGCTATCTTGTAACTGGGAATCTCTCCCTTGATAATCTTGGTGAAAATGCTGGACATATATTGTGACGTTGAGACTTGTAAGGTTCTATATTAATCTCTGGTAATCTCCAGAATATCAAATTTTAAGGTGCCGTTGGGTACGGTAATCTCTGCGGTATCGCCTACCTCCTTACCCAATAGTCCTTTGCCAATAGGAGAGCTTACAGATATCTTTCCGGTTTTCAAATCCGCCTCGCTTTCGGCCACCAAGGTATACTTCATCTCCATACCATTTGCCTGGTTCTTTAATTTTACAGTGGACAGCACCAACACTTTGGACGTATCCAATTGTGATTCATCTATCAACCTTGCATTGGCCAAAGTTTCCTCTAATTTGGATATTTTAAGTTCCAATAATCCTTGAGCTTCCTTGGCCGCATCGTATTCGGCATTTTCCGATAAATCCCCTTTATCCCTGGCCTCGGCAATGGCTTGCGACGCCTTGGGACGTTCCACGTCTTTGAGATTGCTCAGCTCTTCTCTCAATTTTTTAAGTCCCTCTGCTGTATAGTAAGATACGCTACTCATAACCTCATCGTTTATTAAATAGGAAAATCCTCTACTTAGACCGCGATGTACCCGGCTTTTTTAGAGAGGATTTAACGCAAAGATACATATTTTTTGTTCAACTTTGTGCTGATTATTAAAATGGACCTGACACTATGATGCGCATTTGGAGCATTGTTTTTATAGCATTTTTACTTTCTTGTGACAATGACCGCACTAATAGGAATCCTTTCTTACAGGAAATCGGTTTTCGATTTGACGTTAATTTGAACCTTCCCTTGTATAGTCCCTTGACCAATGTGGGAAACGCAGTTTATATAGGCACCCAGGGTGTAGGAATACGGGGGGTTTTCGTTATCAATGCGGGCTTTGACCAATTTAGGGCATTTGAAGCCAATTGCCCCAATCATGCCCCAAATAATTGTTCTACCATGGAATTGGACGGGCAAACGGCTACGTGCCCATGTGACGACTTCGAATATAGCTTGTTTACAGGACAGCAATTGAACAGACCGGATGATGGCAATCGGTATTACGACATGTTGGAATATCGTGCTTCCTTTAATGGAAATAGCGTTATCATTTCCAATTGAATATTAACTTCATAACACCCCTAGAATCTTATCCATTACCCAACTGGTATGCAATCCTGAACTCCCCAAGGAAGGATGTACATATCCATCCAATAAATGGCTTTTCATATTAGCCACATGATATTGTTGAATATGTTTAGGATTGCTTATTTCCAAGGTTTCCTTCCCTCGTCCGTTCTCCATTTCCAATGGATTATCATGAAAGATAGAGAATGAAATCTTCCCCTCGTCACCGATTATTTCAACCGAATCTTCATGGCCATAACTCCCAAAATTCCAATTTCCATAGCCAGTTATACCACTTTCATGTTCCCAGCAAGCGGTTATGGCATCCTTGGCCGAATATAATCCCTGTTGGTTCAAAGCCAATCCCTTGGCCTCCGCAATTGGCCCCAATAGATAGCAAAACAAATCCAAACCATGACTTGCCAAATCATCGAAATACCCTCCCGGGGCAATTTTGGCATCGGTGCGCCAATTGTACATAGTACTTTTATCCAAATCAGAAGCCGGCTTTAAGAGCTGCCTCTTGATAGTTCTTACTGTACCGATCTTTTTACTATCCAACCAATCCTTGATCTTCTCAAATCTTGGAAGTGATCTTCTGTAGTAGGCAATGAACAACGGAATCTTTTTTTCTTGGAAAGCCCTATAGATTTCCAAACTATCCGCATAGGAGGGCGCCATAGGTTTTTCAATGCAACAGGGTTTTCCTACTGCGGCCACTTTGAGCGCATAGTATTTATGAGAATCGGGAGGGGTGGCGATATATACGGCATCAATTTCATTATCTGAAATAAGGTCATCGGCATCCGGGTAAAATTTGGGAACACCGTGCCGTTGGGCGTAATCCTTTCCCTTTTCCACATCCCGTCGCATTACGGCGACCAGTTCAAAACCTTCCGTATTTTGATATGCCGGTCCACTTTTAATCTCCGTTACATCTCCACAACCAATAATACCCCAACGGATAGTTTTCATATCGATTTTAGTATTGGACATCTCGTCTCTGTTATAATAGCTCTCAACAAATGTACACGTTTATGAACAGTTTAAAACCGCACCGTGGCACCTAACAAAAAATTAATCCCTGCCTGTGGGTAAAATCCAGCACCCTCAAATGTAGTAATGCTTCCCGAGGAGTCATCATCGAAAGTGAAAAAATAACCATTGGAGACAATGTCCTGATCAAAGATATTGTTCACTAGCCCGGAGAAGGTAATGCTCTTGAGAAAGGTATTTACTTCCCAAATATATTGGATGTTCAAGTCGGTTTGCGAATATGCCTTAAGCACGGAGACATCACTATCAATATTGCCCATGTACTGTTTGCCAACATACTTAGTCAATGCAGAGATAAGCCATTGTTCCGAAGGGGCAAAACCCACCTGATTTCCGATGACCAAATTCGGTGAGTAGGCAATATTGGTATTGCCCAAATCTTGCAGAATGCCATCTCGCTGAAACACGAAATCAAGGTTCTTATTTGTGCTCAAGGCTACGTTTGGCCTCAACCAAAACTTGTCCCCAATTTGAACATTGGCATCTATTTCCAGTCCCAAACGATAGCTGTCCCCTACGTTTGCCCGCAAAGGTGCACCTACGTCATTGAGTTCACCGGTAAGTACCAATTGATCTTTATAGCGCATGTAATAGACATTTGTATTCAGCTGAATATCCGGAGAAACATAGCGCCAACCCAATTCAAAATCATTGAGTTTTTCGGGTCTGGGATTACCATTTTCATAATCGTTTCGATTGGGTTCCCTATTGGCCCTAGCATAGGAAAAATAGAAGTTGTTGTTTCGGTCCAAATCATAGGTCAACCCCACTTTAGGGTTGAAAAAGTTAAAGGTATCATCAACAAGTCCGGTTTCCTCTCCGTTGGCTTCATACTTGACCCTCCGGAATTGCATATCCCCGAAAAGACTCCACTTTTGGTTTAGTTTATAGTTGGCTTTTGCAAAAGTGTTAAAATCCGTCTTAACGGAGGTATCATCATAATACCTGTCGCGAATTTCACTGTTAGAAGCAAAACGGGCCCAAATGACCTCTCCAAAATGATCTCCCTCGTATTTGTTCCATCCTCCACCAAGGATTACATCCCATTTATTCTTCTTATGATTCACGGAAAATACGGTCCCATAAAAGTCATTATCCAACCAACGCCTTCGAATCAAATCTGTCGTATTCACTTCTTCGCCATTGACCGTTAGTGGTTCGAATCCATAAGTGGCAAAATCATCGTCTTCCCTAAACTGCTCAAAGAATCCCCTTCCGCGTGTATAGTGCAGTGCAATATTGGTACTCCAATTTTCGGAAATACTTTCGTTCCAAAGCAGTTGTGCATGATCTTGTTTATAATTATCAACCTCATTTTCATAAAACTGGGTATTGCCGTCTTCATCGGTATACATCCCTGCCGGATTAAATGTTCTATTCGCTCGTAACGTCTCGGCATCAATACCGAACCAAGATTGATAGGTAATTTCATGACCACCAAAAAGTAGTGCCTTAATTAGGGTGTTATCATCTTTGAAGGCACCTTGTAAAAAATAGGAATCGAGTTCTGCCGAGGCCCTATCCACATAGCCATCCGAGGTAATTCTGGATAAGCGCCCTGAAATTTCAACCCTATCGTTCAACAGTCCCGAACTAAACTTAATGTTGTTCCGTAGTGTAGCAAAACTTCCTATTGAACTGGAAATTTGCCCATAGGCCTCTTCGGAAAACCCATCGGTCAAGAGGTTTAAGCTCGCACCGAAGGCTCCTGCTCCGTTCGTAGAAGTTCCTACTCCCCTTTGCAATTGCAAGCTTTCTGTGGAGGAGGCAAAATCCGGCATGTTTACCCAAAAGGTTCCCTGTGATTCCGCATCATTATAGGGAATGCCATTAATAGTAACATTGACCCGTGTTGCATCACTTCCCCTAACACGTATTCCGGTATAGCCAACACCGGCTCCGGCATCGGAAGTGGTGACTACGGAAGGTAGAAAATTCATTAATATGGGGATGTCCTGTCCCAAATTTCTAGGAGCGATTTCCTCCTTTTTCAAATTGGAAAAAGTAACCGGTGTTTCCTTGGTTACGCGAATTGCCGAAACAAAGACCTCATCCAAAGTTATTTTCTTTCCTTCCAAGGAGTCTGTTGGGTTTTGCTGGGCCGAAACGACTACAACCAGTCCAAAAAAAGCCCATGATGTGAACACAATTTTCATGTGATTCCCGATACTGTTTTTGAAGGGTCGCATGCAACCGCTATTTCCGAAAGCGGCGGTAGATAAAAATTTAGAATAAAGCAGTTTCATCCGTACTAAAAAATTAGCGACGAATAAAAGGGGTTGTTATTCTGTGTTAAACTTGATTTTTTGCTCAATTAAGAACGCTAGAAATTCCAAAAAGCGACTCGCGCATTCCTTGGCAGCATTACCCGCCCAGGTTCATTGGGTATAATCTCAGCTTATCCTGAACTTATTAAGGATCTTTCCCTTAAAATTCGATCAGGAGTTCGCACCCCTTTGAGATGGAACAAACTTACAACTCAAACTACACATATCATAATCTTTGGAACAATTAACTTCATATTATAAACCCTAACGCCAGTTTATACGTATTTATAGTATCTATGGGCATTACGCAGGTATATGGACAAATCCAAGAATAGATTTACGTTTAAAGTGGCCATCAGTTATTTGATGCTATGTTTTCTTGCCTTGGGAGCAGGATACTTTATCTATTCGGAGATACAGGTCTTGGTAAATAACGAAACCTCTGCCCAAAGCGATACCAGGTTATTACGGACAGGTTCCTTGGTCACCCAAATTTACGAAGCGGAAAGTCTGTCCAAATTGGCATTGCAGACCAAGACCAAAAAGAATTTTAATGCGTACGCCCAAAAAATCGATTCTGTTTTTATTGAAATAGATTCCCTTAAACAACTCGCCATAGACCCCTCCCAAAAAGCGAAATTGGATAGTGTAAAGTTGTTGCTGGAACAAAAGGTAGCCAATAGCAATGAACTCCATAGTTTAAGGGTAAAAAACGAGAATAACCGCTCAATAGACAATGTACTGGAGGAGTTTCGGAAAATGGAGGCCTCGTTCGGAAAACTTACGGTGTACAATTTTGAAAAGAATCCTGAGAAACTCTCACCTTATAAACGAAAGGTATTGGAAGATTGGGTCTCCTATCTAAACGAGAACATTCCTGCCGATACTTCTTCCATTCCAGACTCCAAAAAAATTGATTCTGTTCTTAACGCTTCTAAAGCTCTTTTGGCCGAGGCTAAAATGAAAGATGCAAAAACACAACGCTTCCTAGCCCAAAAGGAAAATGAAATTAACCGTACGGACCTAGAGCTATCACAACAACTGCGTAATATTGTTTCCGCATTGGAGCAGGAAGTAATATTTAATACCTATAATGATAATCTAAAAAAGCAATCCGCCCTCCGGAGGAGTATTCGTTTGGCCAGTTTGGCTGCTCTATTGGGCTTTATTGTTGTAGGTATTTTTACTTTTTTGATCAACCGCGATTTTTGGAAGGTACAAACCTACAGGCAGAAATTGGAAAAAGAGAAAAAATATTCCGAGTCTTTATTAAAAAGCAGGGAACAATTAATTTCTACCGTAAGCCATGATCTACGCACCCCTTTGAACACTATACAAGGATATGCAGAACTCATGGAAAGCACAAATCTAACCCAGAAACAAGAAGGATATCTAAGGAACATAGCTTCCTCAACTGGTTATGTAGGTAATCTGGTAAATGATCTTCTGGATTTTTCAAAATTGGAAGCAGGCAAATTAAAGACCGAAAAAATACCCTTTGTACCTGCGTATCTTATCCGGGAAACTGCCGAAAACCTTCAGGAGCTTTATTCTAGCAAAAAACTAAAATTACATATAGAAATAGATGCTTCACTGCAAAAAACAGTATTAGGGGATCCGTTCCGGCTGCGCCAAATACTGACCAATCTTATTGGAAATGCCTTTAAGTTTACCGAAAAGGGTCATATAAAGGTTATAGCAAGTACCCTTAAGGGTCCTAAAAAAGAAACGGTAGCGAATATAGCCATTACGGATACAGGCATTGGAATTCCGAAAGAAAAACAAGGGCTTATTTTTAAGGAATTTACACAGGCCGATGCAGATACCGAAAAAAAATTCGGAGGTTATGGCCTAGGACTTACCATATCCAAAAAATTAACGGAATTGCTCAACGGTTCGTTGAACCTGGAAAGTAAGGTAGGTCAGGGGAGCACCTTTACACTTAAACTACCGCTGCAAATAACGCAACAAAAATTAAGTTCCGTAGGGCGAAGAATTCCTGATTTGGCAGCCAACCTTAGTATACTGATAATCGACGACGATACCGCTCTTTTAAGCATGTTACGTGAGCTTATGGAAAGTATGGGAATCACTACCCAAATCTTTACCAACTTTCAATTTGTACAAGAGGATTCTCCTTTGACTTACGATTTGGTATTAACGGACATACAAATGCCAAAGGCTAATGGTTTTGAAGTCTTGAAAAAACTGAAGTCGGGTCAATACCAACATTATAAGGACCAACCTATTATTGCTATGACGGGCAGAAGGGATTTTGAACTGGAAACCTATACTTCCAAAGGGTTTAATCAAGTTCTACAAAAACCTTTCTCCAGAAATGAACTTATAGCTGTTTTGAAGTCAATGGGCATGGAGACCAAAAAAGTCCCCGACGCAAAGACCAAAAGTCCTGCCAAAGAAGAAAAGTTTCAACGGTATAGCTTGGATATTGTTCATTCCTTTTTAGGAAAAAACGAAGATGCCATTTCTGAAGTATTACACACCTTTTTAAGGGATACACAAGCCAACATGGGGCTATTGGCAGAAACTATCAAAGTCCAGGACTATGCTCAAATCAATCATTTTGCTCATCGTATGTTGCCTATGTTCAGGCAGCTTAGAGTGGAAAATTGTGTGCCCTTATTGGAGCGACTGGAAGTAGCTACCCAGGATTCAATGAACGCCAGTGCCCTTCTTCATGATTTGCAGCAGCTAAAGAAAAATGTACAACTTTTGACCTCTGAAATGGAAAGTAGGTGGGTTATAAGTCCAAGTTATAGTGATTGATTTTGTTGTAGAGTGTCTTCCTGGTAACCTGCAATAATTTAGCAGCCTTTGACTTATTGAAATTGGTCTTTTTCAATGCTTTGATGATACGATCTTTCTCAAAATCGGATTTAGAGAAATTTTCGGGCTTTGTTGTGTTATGGTAGTTTGATTGTAAAACTTCCTTGGGAAGTGTTTCTATCTTCACCTCATCACCTATTGTTAAAAGCACGGCTCTTTTGACTATATTTTGAAGTTCCCTTAAGTTTCCTGGCCAATGGTATTGTTGAAAGGCCTCCCACACTTCTGCCGAGAAACCATGAACCTCTTTATTCAAATTTTCATTGGCCTTTGCCAAAAAATGGTCCGCAAACAAAATCAAATCTTCAATTCTTTCTTCCAAGGATGGAATTTGAATGGAAAACTCATTTAACCTATGATACAGATCCTCTCTAAAGCTTCCCTCCTGTACAGCTAGCATCAAATCTTCGTTTGTAGCCGTTATGATACGCACGTCCACATGGATTTCCTTGGTGCTACCTACACGTTTTATCTTCCGTTCCTGTAGAGCTCTCAATAATTGGATTTGATTTTCATAGGAAAGATTCCCTACCTCATCCAGGAACAAGGTACCTCCATTAGCTGCTTCAAAGTTTCCAGTTTTGTCCTCGATAGCTCCCGTAAAGCTTCCCTTTATATGACCAAAAAATTCACTTGCAGCCAACTCTTTTGGGATGGCCCCACAGTCTACGGCAACAAAGTTATAATCCTTGCGCTTGCTGTTTTTGTGTATTGCCTTGGCAGTAACTTCTTTGCCCGTTCCACTATCACCTGTTATTAACACGGACATGTCCGTAGGTCCTACCAATTTAATATAATCATCCAATTTTTTGGAAGCATCGCTAACCCCTAAAATTGTCTTTTCAGGCAGATTCCCTTTAGGTTTCAAAGGTGCATTCTTTTGTTTGGGTTTTTGCACGCTCGGAGTATCATGGATAACTTCGGATGGTTTTGCCCTTAAGGCATTTTCAATAATCATGATGATTTCCTCTGGGGTAAATGGCTTGGAAATGTAATCGTAAGCACCTTGTTTCATGGCCTTAACCGCTGTGCCCACTTCCGCATAGCCCGTCATTAGAATAACGGGGGTCTGGGGTTTTACTTTCTTAATATCGGCCAATAACTGTATCCCATCATAATCGGGCAAACGCAAATCCGTCAAAATAACATCAAAATCAGTGACTTTAAACTTTTTCTTGGCATCCGAGGCATGGTAACAAATATCCGCATCATAGCCTCTTTTAATCAAAAACTTCTGTAGCATTTGACAAAAGGCGGAATCGTCTTCAATGATCAAGATGTTTGGCATAAAAAATTCTTGTGCTATATGTACGTAAAAATAGCATAAGAAAGCTGTTTGCCTTTTAAAATTATCATAAATAATGAATGACATTAAGAGGCAAAACCATTGGCTTAACTTTGCCTAGCTGCTCTTTTGAAACACGTTATTTCATAAGTAGAATCCCTTTATTCGGGAGATTAATCCATCAACTTTCTATTTTTAGACTACAGATTGAAATATATTGTTAGAAGAAAAAAATCCGCTTACTCTGCAGGGTGAGTTAGTTCAAATAGAAAGGGGTCGTACAATGACGACCCCTTTCCGACCAAACCAACTTGATACAAAACAAATAACTCAAGTTATTTACATTTCGATCCAGTTACCATTTTCGTCAGCATACAAAGTTCCTGAGGTTCCATCTTCCAAAGAAACTTCCAGTTTATATTGTTGTGCTTCGTTAACGTAAGCCTTGTCTATAGTAGCAGTAGGGTAATTTTTGGCCACTGCAGCGGTTACCGCCTCTGGCAATTCGCTAGCTGAGATTTCCGAAAAATCATCTTGAGCGGCAACGGCTTCGGTTGCATCAACTTGGACTTCATCCGTATCTTGGGCGAAAGCAGTTAGACTTCCGAGAGACAATGCTAAAACAAAAACTAATTTTTTCATGATTTTCAAATTTTAATACTATTACTAATTAAATACGAACTATGTATAGAAAATATGGTACCAGAAACTTGGTAAAATTTAAATAGTTCATTATCAATAAATTAAAAAGAAATAGAATTACTCTAAGGTGTGTAATTTTGGGTACTTGGTATTTGAACCGTGTAAATTATACACGCAGAGGTATCATATTCCAAATGCAATTTATGAATGAAAAAAATCTTGAATTGAAAGGAATAATCCGTTGTGTTATTAACTAGTATTAGATGTAGTGCAACTGACTTTTGCAGGATTACGACTATCCACTACATATACGGCTATGCGCTAATGATAATTTGTATGTATATCCAATAAAAATCCCCGGGGATAAAGCCGGGGATTTTAAAACCAAACTAAGCGATATATTAATTAACTCTATGGATATAATACGTGTTTAAATTACATCTCTAGCCAATTGCCTTCGGCATCAGCATATAACTCAACTTGCTCACCGTCTTCTTTGGTTACTTCAAGTTTATATTGAGACTGCTCGTTCATATAAGCTTTTGCTACTGAAGCCCCAGGATGTGCGGCTTCCAAAGCTTGTGTGATAGCTTCTGGCAGCTCTTCCAAAGCCACTTCGTTAAAACCATCTTGAGCCTCAACAGCTTCAGCTGCAACTTCTTCCAAATTTGCAGTTGCTTCTTCCATTACTTCTTCTTGTGCAAAAGCAGTCATTGTGCCCAAGGCCATTACTGCAACTAACATTACTTTTTTCATTTTCTTGTGTTTAAATTATAGTATTTGTTCTGTTAATTGCCATAAGTAAGGAGAAAACGGTGCCAATGTTGTTTTTTTGCCTGAAACTGTTTTAATCAATTGAAAAACAACACTTTAATCAAATCGTTGTTCTTGATATGACTGTATAGGGATGTGTAAAAAACCAAGAAAAGTGTATAAGATTTACACACATTTTCCATATCCATTTTTATCAAAGCTGTTTAACGGGCGTTACTTACCTGATGTGAAGGTTTTAATAGGTCGTTTACCGTCTTTACCGGGTTGAAGGTAGACAAAGGCACTTCCACGAATATGGTATTCCAAAAGGCCATAGCGCCATTCCAGAGGCCTGGAAGCTCTAAGGCTTTTAATTCCCTGCCTTCCTTTGTTTTTCCTGTTATAAATCCCTGTTTTGGGTCTATAAAATTCAGCAAATTATATTTTGTCCCCTTATAATCTTTGATGCCACAGACTAAATCCACAGGATTAAAATGAGTGGAGTTCCTAAAAATGGAAACTTGGGTGCTATTATTCATATCAACTTGGGCGGATTCCACAATCTGTAAAGAGATCGTATCATGTCTATCCCGAATCCAGAACGGGCCACCTCCCGGTTCTCCTTCATTTTTAACCATACCGCAAACACGTATAGGTCGGTTTATTTTATCCTTTATTATCTCAACTTGTTCCGTTATATCCAAGCTTGGAAAACTATTGGAAAATTTGACATTTAGTCGATTGGTCAAAAATTTCTCGATTTCCCTCAATTTTTCGTTTTCTAAGGGGTCTCCATCCAGCAGTCTAGCATATTCAAACGCCTTTTGTTGAACCTCCAATAAAACTCCTGCCAATGTTTTTTTACTGTCCGATACTTCTTCCAAAACTTCTGGAACAACTACGTTATCAATATTTTTAATAAATATGACATCGGCATCTTGTTCGTTCAAATTTTCAATCAACGCCCCATGTCCGCCAGGTCTGAACAACAATGAACCATCATTATCGCGAAATGGGTTATTTTCCATATCTACAGCTATGGTATCGGTAGAAGGTTTTTGATAAGAATACTCGACCTGATAGAAAGTGTTTGTCTTGGCAGAAACCCGTTCCTTGACCGAATCGAATTCCTTTTTGAACATTTCTTCATGCTGCGGGGAAATTGTGAAATGCAGATTTGCTTTCTGCTCGGTCTTGGCATACTTGGACGCTTCAATCAGATGCTCCTCAAAAGGTGTGGCCACATTTTCCCCATATTTATGAAAAGGTAGAAGACCTTTGGGATAAAAGCCATAATTCAAGGTATTTTCGGACATCATTTCCTTAACGAACAAGTATAATTCTTTTCCTCTAGTACTTGCCTTTTCGGATATTCTATTCTGCACCAGATTATAAAATGGAAAATCCGATAGACCTTTCCAAAACTGCCTAAGGTCGGCATCATTTGTTCGCCTAAGATAATCCTCTAAACTTTCACGGTCAGGGTCATATGCATCCAAAAAATTGAACAAAGCCTTAAACATTCTTGAAGCTGCCCCGGAGGCAGGAACAAATTTTAGTAAGGAAAGAGGCCCGCTGTACTCTTCAAAATAGCGAACCATTCGGGTCTGTTCATCTTCCGAAAACTTTAAAATCCCATCATCTACCAAAGCTGCTTTTTCCAACCTCACAAAAGGAATTCCTTCTTTAAAAGTTCCGATTTGTCTTTGTACAATTTCCTTTGTAATACCTTTACTTTCCAGTTGTTGCAAATCCCTTTCCGAAAGCTGTATCATTTATCAATTAAATTATTTATGTGTTCTATGGCCGTTGACAACCGTGTTTCCTCATTTCCTTTTAGGATTACAAAATTACGGTTATATTTTTCCAAAGTATCCTTAAAATACGCAAACATTCGTTCCCTTTCGTTGGGCTTGTCCCTAAGGTCATCGCCTACCCAAGGAATGTCTATATAGGTAAGGAAATAAAGATGATACGAATTTTTCAATGCATATTCTTCCAGTAACGAATTACAATGCCCAACATAATATGCTTCGGAATATACTTTGGTTTCCAACAAATCGGTATCACAAACAAGAACTTTTGTTGCTTTTTTGGTCAGTTCGTTTTCTAACCTCATTTGACCTTCGGCTATGGGTAACAAGTCCTTAGGCTCACAGACCTTTTGCTCACTGTTCCATTTATTTTGCAGATATTCTCGGGCATATTCCGGTACCCATACGGTATTGTAATGCCTTGCCAGCTGTTTAGCCAGAGTGGTCTTCCCTGTTGATTCCGGTCCGAACAGAACTACCTTAACAACGTCTGAGGGCTTTTGTTTAAGTCTTTCTTCCATGAGAAATAACCGAAAATGGCAATTATGGTTAAAATGAAAAACAGTATCGAACTAAAGATAAGTCCTTTGTACAAATAGAGCGGAACGGTGATGATGTCACCAATAATCAAATATATCCAATTTTCCAGCTTCTTTTTGGCCATAAGCCACATCCCTACGAAAAAAAATGCCGTTGTAAGTATATCCGTATATGCCGTCCAAGTATTAAACCTATCCGTAGCCGAGTAGATAATAGCCACAAAAACAATAGCCGCTGCAAAAAGCAGGACTGACCATTTCTTCTCTTTTGTCGTTGTTAAGGTGACTGGTATGAAGTGGGTTCCGTCCACTTTTCTGGTCCAGGCAAACCAACCTATTATACTCATGGCGAAATAGTAGGCGTTTATGAGCATATCGCCCAAGAGGCCATAAACCCATAATATATAAACTGCTATTCCAGTGCCTATTATTCCCGTGGGAAAAACCAATATATTTCCCCGTTTGGAATATATAACGCTTAACAGTCCAAAAAAAGCACTTATCAATTCCAGGACAACAATATGGATGGGTGTGTCCTGATATTGCGAAAAAATCCAATCAAAAATGAGGTTCATACTCGCTTCGGTCGGATTTTACGATTTTTATATACATCAGACCCTTGTCCATCATCTCAAAAGCTGTCTTGATTTCGGTATGCAGCAAAGTCATTACAGTCTCGTAGTCTCCAAATACTTGGGTACTTAATGGATTCTCTAAAATGGTAAGCCCGGAAGCCCTAAGTTTTTTTATGAAGTTGATGATGTGCTCCTCAAAATCGTCCTGTAAAGGGGAAAAGGTAAGTTCAACGGAAATGTGCATAGTTCAGTGCTAGGAAAGTTTAAGAAACATAAATCACAAACTTATCAACTTTTTAGCGCATAAACGCAGCTAAAACCCTCAAATTCCAAAAAATGGACATTATATTGAGATAAATTTCCGTGATATAAAACTTCCGCCTTTGTACAATTATCCGCAAATGAAAAATCCTTTACGTCTATATGGTGCAAAAAACTGATTCCTCGATCAGAACATATTTTATAAAGGGATTCCTTCGCTCCCCAGACAATGGTAAGCTTCCGTACCAAGGCTTCCGAATTGGCTATGGTCCGATATTCCTCAATAGGCGTAAACTTATGGGCAATACGTAATATTTTGTCCCTTTGCCTTTCTATATCAATCCCTACTTCAATGGAGTCGCTAACTATAATTCCGGTAAAATGGCCGGAATGGGTAATAGAAATTTTTCTGCCATCAACAAGATGAGGCTTCCCCGCGGTATCATAGTACAAATCTGCATCTACATATCCTGCCTCCGCCATTAAATGTCGAATACTCAGAAAACCCCTTCGGTGCAGCTCGGATTTCATACCGTCTATCCGTTTTTGACAATGAGGGGTCAATTCGATTCCTTTGGATAGCTCGGCTTCCGATTCTTGAATCTTCCAAACATAAACGGATATCGATGAATTTACACGTATAGTCTTATAAAGCATGCTATTCCATAGGATATTTGTAACTTTGCAACCGCAAAAAGGAAGATTTCCTGTTTAATCTAAAGTAATAAATAAAAATTAGTATGAGCACCAAAACCGTTTCTTATGTACCATATAAGGTAAAAGATATTTCACTTGCCGATTGGGGAAGGAAAGAGATTGAATTGGCAGAAGCCGAAATGCCCGGTTTAATGTCCCTTAGGGAAGAATACAAAGACGAACAACCTCTAAAAGGAGCGCGAATCGCAGGGTGTCTACACATGACCATACAAACCGCGGTATTGATTGAAACTTTAACGGCACTGGGTGCAGAGGTAACCTGGAGTTCCTGTAATATTTTCTCTACTCAGGATCATGCTGCGGCAGCCATAGCTGCTGCGGGTATTCCCGTTTATGCTTGGAAAGGCATGAATGAAGAAGAGTTTGATTGGTGTATAGAACAGACCCTTTTCTTTGGCGAAGATAGAAAACCCCTGAACATGATTTTGGATGACGGGGGTGACCTTACCAACATGGTTTTGGACCAATATCCTGAATTGACCGATGGTATTAAAGGACTTTCCGAGGAAACTACTACAGGAGTACACCGATTGTACGAGCGTTTCAAAAATGGGGTTTTGCCCATGCCTGCCATCAATGTGAACGATTCCGTCACCAAATCCAAATTTGATAACAAATATGGGTGTCGCGAAAGTGCAGTGGATGCCATACGCAGGGCGACGGATACCATGTTGGCCGGAAAACGCGTAGTTGTTGCAGGATATGGTGATGTGGGTAAAGGTACGGCCGCATCTTTTAAAGGAGCTGGTTCCATAGTAACCGTTACTGAAATTGATCCCATTTGTGCCCTACAAGCCTGTATGGATGGTTTTGAAGTAAAGAAATTAGAGACGGTAATTGGCAATGCCGATGTTGTTATTACTACCACAGGGAACAAGGATATCATCCGAGCGGAACACTTTGAAGCCTTGAAGGACAAAGCTATTGTTTGTAACATTGGCCACTTTGATAATGAAATTGATATGGCCTGGTTGAACAAAAATCATGGAAACACCAGAGATGAAATCAAGCCTCAAGTAGATAAGTACACCATAGACGGAAAAGACATTATTGTTTTGGCCGAAGGACGGTTGGTGAATCTGGGCTGTGCCACGGGGCACCCTAGCTTTGTAATGAGCAACTCCTTTACCAACCAAACATTGGCACAAATAGAGCTTTGGAACAATAGTGATAAGTATGAAAACCAGGTATATATGCTGCCCAAACATTTGGATGAAAAAGTAGCGGCCCTACATCTTTCTCGTTTGGGTGCCGAGCTCACAGACCTAAAACCCGATCAGGCAGAATATATCGGGGTTGCAGTACAAGGGCCGTTTAAGCCGGAGTACTATAGATATTAGATTAAGACCGCTTAAAAGGTTTCATTTTAAAGTTAAAAACAAAAGGCCCTTGCAATATTGCAAGGGCCTTTTTACAATTATTTCATAACGTCTTAAGCTATTAAAAGCTTCCAAAGACAAAGACTCTTTTTGCCCGGATAAATTCGAAAAGTTTAAAATGGGCTATACCCAAACTTTTGCCCTCCAACGGAAGCATCTGCCATAAGTCCGGCTTTGGGCAAGGCGAATACGGCAACTCCATCTACATATTTCGCATTTACTGCAACCCCAGATTTTAAGGCAACTGCCGAGGCCGAGGCTTCAAAGGCAAATTTACCCTCTTTAAACCGATCCAAATCCACATCGGTCTCAAAAAAGATTACCTCGATAATGGACTGTCCACCAGCTTGGAAGCCTACGTTTATTTTTTTTAGATCGGCCATCCCTATAGCTTCGCCCCCTTTCTCATAAACCACTCCGTTTCCAGAAGCACCTCCAATGATAAAACCGCCCTTGCCTACATTAGGGAATATGACATAGCCTGCAGAATTATCAAAAAAGGTCTCCAAACCAGAGCTGGTCTTTAAAAGACTTTTTTTGGCCTTAACGGCATCTTTCATAATTTTCTGATCCTTAGCGTTCTGAGCCCCCAGACTCCCGACAAGAAAAAGAAAAAGTACAACGGGAATTAATTTAAATTTTCTCATATATTATGCTGTATTTATGACTGCAAGTTACTTTTTTTAAAGGGTGGTTGTTCGGGATTAACAGAAAATTAAAACATCAATCCATACAATAGCCGGATAAGAAACTACATATCCAACCACCGCTTAAAATTGGTGGTACGCTCCCGGGACACAATGACCTGACTTTCCTCCTTGGGCAATAGTTTCAGTAGTAATCTACTGTTAAAATAGGAGTGGATTTCAATTACTGCCTTCACGGAAACCATAAACTTTCTATTGATTCGAAAGAACTGGACTGGATTTAAAATCTCTTCAAGTTGATCGATGGAATACTCAATAGGAAAGGACTGGTTGGTATGGGTATATAGATAAATAAGCCCTTCATGTGATTTGAAATAGGCAATCTCCCCGACATCAAAAGAGCGAAACTGGTTGCCCACCTTTACCATAAAACGGTGCTTGTATTCTTTTTGGAATATCTGCTTCAGATGTTCCAAATGATCCATTGGGGATATTCCGTTCTTGGTCGAATTCTTATGGAACTTTTCCAATGCCTTTTTGAGTTCATCCTTTACTATGGGTTTTAACAAATAGTCCACTCCATTATACTTAAAACCCCGAATGGCATATTCGTTGTAGGCGGTAGTAAAAATTACCGGAGGATGCTCCTGGAGGTGGTCCAAAACATCAAATCCATAACCGTCGTTCAATTGAATGTCCAAGAAAATCAAATCGGGCAATGTATTGTTTGAGAACCATGACACGCTATTCTCAACTGAAGTTAAGTTACCCACTATTTCTATTTCCGGAGATAGTTCCCGTATCAATTGCCCCAATCTTTTAGAAGCAAATTCCTCGTCCTCTATGATAACCGCCCTCATTTTACGAAATCGAAATTAAGCTTGTTTCACTGTTGGCCTTGTCCAACAAAGGAATAATAACCTCAAAAAAGTCGGTTTCCTCCCTTATCAATACTTGCTTATTGGTGTAGTAGGAATAGCGTCTTTTAATATTGTTTAATCCCAATTGGGTCGTTTGTTCCCTTAGTTTCCGTTTTCTAAGGTTGTTACGCACTACCAGCGCGTCCTCTCCAATGTTGGAGATTTGAATTTCCAAAGGTTTTTCCTTGCTGTAGTAATTGTGCTTTAACGAATTTTCAACTAACATCTGCAAGGACAAAGTTGGTATCCAATAGTCCTCCTCTGGAACCGTGATATTCATTTTAATACTAACAGCATCTTTATGGCGAACATTCATCATAAAAACAAAAGCGTCCAAAAAATTCAACTCCTTTTGTAAACTCACCAAATCCTGCTCGCGGTTGTCCAAAATATAACGGTAACTTGATGCCAACCGGGTAACAAAATCAGAGGCCAAGTCCCTGTCTTCATACATTAGCGAGGTAAGTGTATTAAGGCTATTAAATAGAAAATGAGGACTAATTTGATTTTTTAACGAAGAATACTTTGAAACCATCATCTCACGTTGCAAATCTTCCATCAGTTTTTCCATTTCTTCCTTTTGTTTCATAGTAAAGTAGAACAGGTTAATAAAAATGACCGTAGAAGCAATTAATGCGGCCCTAAGTACGTTTGCCCTAAATTCCAATAACGGATCTTCACAGACAATACCGATATCTTCCTTAAACGGGAAAAGGGCCAAATAATAGATGACCATACTCAATGGAAGCAATAAGGCCATCGTCTTGAAAAAAATTGTTACGCTGTTCCTTATGTTTAGCTTTCCCTTTCTAAGCTGCTTTTTTATCAGCCAATCGTTGTGCTCCCAGGTAACCATAAAAAATAGGAAGGCTGTACTGTAATAGAACAGGCTGGTAGGGGTAAAAAAGGTGAGTAGCCCACCCTCCTCATGTTCCACGGTGAGCTTAATGAGTGCAAATACCACATTGACCACCATCCATCGAAAAAGAAATTTTCTAATTGTCTTTTTACTGAGCATTTTCGTACAAATTCAATTTTAAAGATACAGAAGTCCTAGGTAACCCTATTTACAGCAAGATACAACGGTCAAATTTCATCTTGAACCGTCTATATTTCATTTGAGTCGTAAAATGGTCTTATGAAAGTCCCTTATTCGATTCAAATACGGAATCCGACCCTACAAATGAAAAAATCGCAACATACCAAGTTTGATTAGGGTTCGGTACCGGCACTTGAACATCTTTGCCTAAAAACTAAGAATGTCATGAAAAAACCTCTTGTAATTTTTCTCTTTTTCCTGGTTTGTTGCGCATACGCCCAAGTAGGGGTCGTCAAAGGAATTGTTTTGGACAAACAGTCGGAAAGCCCCTTGGAGGGAGCCACTATAGAACTTCTAGATGCTGAAATGGCAACTGGAGTCATTACCGACCTTGATGGCCGGTTTGTTCTAAAGAACGTACCGATAGGGCGACAAGTCCTGCGCATAAGTTATATAGGTTATGAAAGTACTACGATTCCCAATGTTGAAGTAACTACAGGAAAGGATGTATTTCTTACGATTGCCCTTTTGGAATCCTTTAATCAATTGGATGAAATTGTATTGACCTCGGATACCAACAAGGATAAACCTTTGAACAAGCTGGCCACGGTTTCCGCAAGACAGTTTGGTGTAGAGGAAGTGACCCGATTTTCCGGGGGACGTAGCGATGTAGGCCGGTTGGCCGCTAACTTTGCAGGGGTTTCGGCTCCGGACGATAGCCGCAACGATATCGTAATCCGCGGAAATTCACCTACTGGATTACTTTGGCGTTTAGAGGGCGTTCCGATACCAAGTCCTAACCACTATTCTACCTTGGGTACGACCGGAGGGCCCGTTTCTGCGCTAAACCCAAACCTTTTAAAAAATTCCGATTTCATTACTTCGGCCTTCCCTGCAGAGTATGGTAATGCCATTGGAGGTGTATTTGATTTGGGGTTCAGAAAGGGAAACGCGGATGATTATGAATACACTTTGCAATCTGGAATTTTTACGGGCGTGGAAGCCATGGCCGAGGGGCCCATGGGAAAGAATAACGGCTCCTTTTTGGTAGCCGCACGTTATTCCTTGGTGGGCTTATTGGGCATAGGCGCCGGGGGTACCGCAGCAACACCAAATTACAATGACATTTCTTTCAATCTCGATTTTGGCAGGGGAAAACTCGGTAATTTCTCACTTTTTGGCATCATAGGAAATTCCGACATCGAATTTCTAGGGGATGATATCGATGAGGACGACCTCTTTGCGGCCGAGGATGAAAACACCTTTGTAGAATCCCGTTTCGGGGTCGTAGGATTGAAGCATCGTTTGAGTCTTGGGAACAATTCCTTTCTCCGGACCATTGTTTCAGGTTCTTATTCAGGCAATGATTTTAAGGTAGACCGATTCATTGAAAAAAATACACCCCAAGAACGCCTTATCCGCTATACCGAAGCCGATAATACCGAGACGAGACTCACATTTTCTACATTGTTCAATTCAAAAGTGAACAACAAACTTACCCTGCGTACTGGGATTCTCATAGAAAACTATGGGATAGAGAGTTTGCTTTTGGACAGAAACGAACAAGCGGACGGCAATGGCGATGGCGACCCGGATCTAGTAAATTTTAGGGATATCGACGAAAATTTAAGCATTCTGCAACCTTATCTTCAAGGACAACTTCGGCTTACTGAAAAATTAACGCTGAATGCCGGGTTACATTCCCAGTACAGCACCTTGAACAAGCAATTTGTGGTGGCGCCAAGAGCGGCGGTCAACTATAATTTTCTTCCCAGCCACAATATCAATTTGGGGTATGGGCTACATCACCAGCCCGTTCCATTACCCTTGCTTTTCTTAAACGAAAACGTAGGTGGTGAACTGGTGCAGACCAATAGAGACCTGGATTATGTACAAAGCAGCCATTATGTATTGGGCTACAACGTAAAGTTATCAAATAGCTGGCGGGCAAAAGTAGAAGTCTATTACCAGGATATCGAAAAGGCTGCGGTAGAGGCCTTCCCATCAAGTTATTCCACCCTAACGGAAGGGGCAGATTTTGGATTTGAAAATGATCGTGTATCCTTGGTCAATGAAGGTACGGGCTTTAACCAAGGTATTGAACTGACCTTAGAAAAATTCTTTAGCAAAGGATATTACGGATTGTTGACCGGCTCATTTTTTGAAAGCAGATATGAAGGAAGCGATGGTATTGAACGCAATACGCCGTTCAACAATGGGTATGTAGTCAATTTGCTGGCGGGAAAGGAATTCAAGACAGGACCTTCGGGAAAAAATGTATGGTTCGTGGATACAAGATTAACAACTTCTGGAGGTCGCTATTTCACTCCGGTAGACCTGGAAGCCTCACAGCAGGCCGGTTTTGAAATCCTACAAGAGGATAGGGCCTTCAGTGAACAATACGACGGTTACTTTCGGTGGGACGTAAAGTTTGGACTGAAGATCAATAGCCGGAACAAGAAAAGTTCCCATCAATTCTATTTTGACCTCCAAAATGTTACGGCCAATGAGAACATTTTTGTGCGTAGGTACAATCGTTTGACCAATCAGGTAGATCAAGTGGATCAAATTGGTTTCTTTCCTGATTTCGGATACAAATTTCAATTCTAAAAGATTCAGCTCCTAAATTAATACTCTCATCATGAAGAAAGAAAAAGATTACCGTGGAACCCCGATCAATAAGAAGTTGGAGCGACTTCTGGAAAAAAAATCCATTTACAGGTTCCAAAAACTAATCTGGTGGGGGTGGGAAACCACATAATATAAAGAAGATATGCGATTTTCAAATCATTTAAAGCAGCGCTTGATCGATAGATATGGCCCTTGGACTTTGGTAACCGGTGCCTCGTCCGGTATTGGGAAAGAGCTTGCAGAAAGACTTGCGGAAGCTGGATTAAACATAGTACTCACAGGAAGGAATGAAGAAGTACTTCGGGATTTTGGTGACGTATTGGAGGAAAAATACAAAATAATCGCAGAAGTCATTATAGCCGATATTGCATCCACAACGGATATTTATTCGCTAATAGAAGGGGTAGGTGAGCTTCCTATTGCGCTTTTTGTGGCCTCTGCCGGTTTTGGTACTTCCGGACAATTCGTTCATTCCCCTTTGGAGCAGGAAACACGTATGCTAAAAGTAAACACGTTGGCCCTGCTGATGCTTACCCATTATTTTGCCCGCAAATTTGCTGAACAGAAAAAGGGGGGCATTATCTTGATGAGTTCTATTGTTAGTTTCCAGGGTGTCCCTAATGCAGCCCATTATGCCGCTACAAAAGCCTATGTGCAATCTATTGGTGAAGGACTCCACTATGAATTGAAACCTTACAATGTTGATGTACTCACTGCAGCTCCCGGACCTGTAAACAGTGGATTTGCCGCTGTGGCCCAAATGGAGCTGGGAAATGCTTTAAAACCTTCGGATGTTGGAATTCCCATCTTAAGGGCCTTGGGCAGAAAATCGACGGTTTTTCCAGGTAGACTAACCAAAATCCTGATATTTGGATTACGAACGGTACCCCGTTGGGGTAAAATACGGATTATGAAATTGGTCATGGGCGGGATGACAAAACATCAAACCTCAAAAGCAGAAAAACGTTCATTTGTCAATTAATCGCCCTAAATCATAAAAGTAAAAATCCTTTTCCTCGTTCATAGCCACAAAAAGTCCATTCGGGAAAGTAGCATTCAAGGGTACAGTCACTACATCGCAACCATCCGTTGCTACCGTGGTCAGATTCACCGCTTTTATAAAGGTGTGGTCCTTTCTAGAGAAAATGTTGAACTCCCCTTGTTGCTGGTTGGAAACAATGAGGTAACCCTCTCCATTGGCATAGGTAGCCAAGGCTATACCCTCAATGTCCTCCAAAAAATATTCCCCCCCAAAACAATTTAACTCATTATCGTCCTCATCAGGTTCCGCATAGTACTTACGAATGCACACGCCTTCATCCGAATAGTAGACAAATCCATTTTTATCGTCCACTGCAATGGCCTCAATTTCCTTTTGCCCGCTGAACTCTCCGAACTTCCGTACCAAGTTGGCGTTTACCCCCATACTGTCCGCTGATAATTCATATTGATAGAGATACTTATCGGCCGGCCCTGTTTTTCTACCAACTATGGCATATATGGTAGAATCTTTAGGGGACTTGTAAAGCCCAATGCCCATAGGTAGTCTTCGCTCAAAATCGGATTCATCTTCAAAAACTGGGAACCCTCCCCCATCTAGGGGCTCCATGTCCGGTACTGAGAATAAACGAATTTGTTGTTTTTCCCTTTCCGTAAAAGCCAGAATATCCACCTCCGTTGAATCATTTAATCGAAATCCATATTCCACATCCACATTATTTGGTCTACGAATATTGCGAATGGTCTTTTCTTCAATGATTTTTCCATCTAGACTATAGGCATAAATGGCTCCGTTCGTCTCCTTGTCGGTTCCAAAAACAATACTTTTTGAGGCGTCTTCCGGATTGATCCAAATCGCCGGATCATCCGTATCGTTTATGGCTTTTTCCGTAATAACATCCGGTTTTATGGGCGGTAAACTGTTTCGGTTACAGGCAACCACCAACAGATAGGGAAGTATGTATAAAATGCTTTTCATTCCTAGTAAAATTAAGATTGTTCAAATACCCTCTTTATAAGAGGCGGTTTTTGAGATTGTGCTTGGAAGGGGCTATTTTTTGAACAGGTCATACTTTAATCCGAATGTAAATCTAGGCCCATAGTACTCTACCTGTTGGGTGCGTTCACTTACTCCTTGGAAAAAACGCAAGGGCTGATCGGTAATATTGTTCAGATCTGCATAAATCCGTAATCTGTTGTTGAAGGCATAACTGGAATTGAAATCCAGAAAAAACTGTTGGTCATAGTACCGGTCCTCAAAAGCATTTCCTCCCAACTCATCCACATAGGAATCAGAAAAGTTGGCAGATAACCTGGCACTAAAACGTTTTCCTGCGTAACCCAAGGAAGCATTGAACATGTTAGGTGCCGTATTGGGCAGGTCCATATCGGTACGTTCATCCCCATCTTCGTTACGGATACCGTCCGCACTTGAAGTGAGATGGGTATAGTTCAAAAAGATATTGAAGTTTCGGGCAAATCCGGGCAAGAAATCCAACTGGCGTTGAAATGAAAACTCTACTCCAAAGATAGAGGCTTGATCCCCATTCAACGGTTGAAAAACATCAAAACCTTCTGTTCCTGGCCCAAAAGAATCATCCGGTGCCTCGGAAATAAAGGTGTAAATAAAATCGTCGATGCTCTTATAGAACAATCCTCCGGAAATTATACCGATACTCTCCATATAGTGCTCCGCCATCAAGTCGAAGTTCATGGAAGTGGTAGGGTCCAAATCCGCATTTCCAAGGACGATCTCATCGTCCGCATTAACGATTTCAGCCCGGGGAATAAGGTCCTCATAATTAGGACGTGCCAAGGTATTGGTCCATGCCAATCGCAAAATGGTGTTGTTTGTAAAATCATACTTAAAATGAATCCCCGGCAGAACGTTGGTATATGAATTTTCCCCTCTTACTTCTTCTGAAATTATGTCATCTTCCGTGAAGGTAATACGAAAGCCATCGGACTCCAATTGAGTGTTCTCCACCCGTACCCCGGCCAAAACACTTAGCTTATTCGATAGCTTTTGATTCATCATTACATAGCCAGCTATGACATCCTCACGAATGTCGAAATTTCCTGGCAAGAACTCTTCGACAACCGATTCGCCATTATTTTCGTTCAAATCCAAGCGGCCCAACCATACCGGATCGGGGTAAAGGCCGGCAGCATATTGTCCCCCGGCCAAAAAATCCGAATCTGTTTTGTTCACAACAGGAATATCGGACATAAGTCCAAAAGTATCTTCCAAATCACCATAATCGAAGAAGTTATTATCACGGGTCTTGTTCTTAAACCTTCCCCTAGCCCCAAATTTTAAGGTTCCATCGCCCTTGCCAAAGATATCCGCGGGCAGCTCAACATTGAGAAAAAGGTTAATATCGTCCTCATCGGTGTATTGGGTCTCATTGGTAATCTCATCGAACTCAAAAATGGATCGATCATTGGTATTCGCAGGATCTTCTGCGGTCATAATAGGGAATTCAGGGTCGCTATTGTCATTATTGACAATGTACTCCGTTTTATATTGTGCATAGCGTTCGTCCAAACGTTCCTCGGAAGCCTTGGCGTAGGAGGCCATCCAATCGATCTTGGCCTTGCCCCACAAATGATTTCCCCCCAGCGAATAGTTTTGCATCCGTTGGTCTTCCAACCGGGTATTTTGATTGCGGTCATCATCAATACCCCCTTTGGTCTCCCGCGCCACTTCGGCAGGGAAGCGTGTGGGCGTATTGTTGGTCAGGGTAAAATCGCCCTCAGGAACTTCATCCCAATCCAGCAACTCCGAAGCGACTACGTAACGGTTTTCCCGATCGTCCCTCCAGTTGTACATGGTCTTCAGGTAAATAGAGTTGTTCGCATTGAACTGGTAATCCAGATTAACAGAAAAGCTGCGTCGCACCCGCTGTACCAAATAAGTGCGTTGTTCAAAAACTTTTGTATACGGGTTCACATCTATTTCCTCCTCCTCACCGGCAGCGTTGGCGAAGGCAAATTCATTGTCCCATTCTGCTTCAACATTGTCTGATCCAAAGTCATTATCCTGAATCACAGCACCCAACATCCATCCAAACTTGCCATTCTTGCTGCGGTCTCCCAAAAGGAATGCACCATTGAGGTTCCTGGTATTGGTAATAAAATTAATCCCGGAGCCCAAAGTAGTGGAGAGTCTAAATCCCTGTGGGGCGCTACGCGTTACCAAGTTTATGGAACCCCCAAGGGCATCACCATCCATATCCGGGGTAACTGCCTTGTTCACCTCTATGGTCTGAATCATATCGGAAGGTATCAGGTCCATCTGTATATTTCGGTTATCCCCTTCTGCGGAGGGGATACGGCTACCGTTCAAGGTCACCGAATTAAGCTGTGGCGAAAGTCCCCTAATAATAACATCCCTGGCCTCACCTTGATCCACTTGCATGGTAATCCCCGGAATACGTTTAACGGCGTCTCCGATATTGGCATCCGGAAATTTCCCGATCTGATCCGTGGAAACCACATTGGTAATATTCAGGTTGGTCCGTTGGGTGTTCAAGGCCTTGGCCTGACCACTAAGCCCTTGTGCGGCCACTTCCACCTCGTCCAATTGATAGTTGGTAGGGATCAGTTCCACTACAATACTTGCCGTTTCACCATCGGTGACCGTAACTTCTTGGTCAACATCGGCATATCCGATATAGGTAATCTGTACATTGTAGTTTCCTCCCGGAACATCCACAAGGGTAAATCTTCCGTCAAAATCGGATACAGTTCCTTTATTCAACGACGCTATAAAAATGTTGGCGCCAGAGACGTAAATACCGTTTTCGTCGGAAATTGTACCCTGAATGTTCCCGGATTGTGCTGTGCTTTCCGCTACTCCCAAAAAGACAAATAGCGTTACAAAAAGTAGTTTTAACAGGTTAATCGCCTTCATTGTTTCTTGAATTAAGTTTTACTCCAAAGCTATAGCGATCAAGTGGTTAGCGCATTTTTTAAAGGGCAACAAAAGGGAAACAAAACAAACTATTGGGGTAAACAAGAAGGCAACAATCATGATTATTTTACATTGCTTTAACGCGGGCCTTAATAACGGGTGGTCTATGATGGAAAAAAGATGACAGAAAACAAAGTACAACGTAGAAAACCCAAATTCCAAACAACAAACGGCAAACTGCCACGGCCACTATAAGTGCAAGTGTAAATTCAAAAATCAACCCCAATACAATCACAAGCAATTCGGAAAAAACCAGGGCTTCGTAAATCCATTTCCAAATTGATACAATTTTCAAATTTCCATGTTGGACCATTTCTAAATCCCAAACAAAAAACCATAAACAACAAACCGTAAACAACTAACTAAAGCTCGACCATGAAATTCACCAGCTCTTCCTTTTGATCTATGGGCAACTTTTTACGTAGACGATATCGGGCTACCCGAACACTATCCGGAGTGACCCTTAGGATAGAGGCAATTTCCTTTGAGGTAAGGTTCAATCGTAACAACATCCCCAGTCTCATCTCGGCCGGAGAAAGGTTGCTTTCCGAAAGAGAGGAAAGCTTTTTGATAAAGTCTGGATGAATCTCCTTAAAAAAATTCATGAACTCGTCCCATTCGTGCTCTTGTTGTAGATTAAAGTCGATTTCCTTGGCCAAATCCTTTATCTTGATACTGGAATCCATATTTTTCCGGGATGCAATATTTCGCAGGGTATTGGACAAATCGAGTAGGATTTTGTTCTTTTGGGATAAATGCAGGCTATATCTCGAGAGTGCCGCGGTCTTCAATTTAATCTCCCGTTGCAAGTTCTTTTCCTCATATTCTTTTTTTTCCAATTCCGCCTTTAACGTCCTTTGCCTATATTCCTGTAACTTCAATTTGGCCTTTCGTTTTCTTCCCATATAGCTATAAAGGATGGTCAAAATGGCCGCTATGGCAAAAAGGGCTACCCATAGTAGGTTTTGATTGGCCCGGTTTACCTTGTTCTGTTCTTTTAATAGTTGAATCTCCGCTTCCTTTTTGTTGGTTTCATAAATGGCCTGTAAGACGTTGAGCTGATTGGTGTTGTGTGCTTGAAGCCACGCTTTGTTGTACTTTTCGGCTTCTATAAGATGCTTATGTGCTTCTTTGTAATTCCCAATCAATGCATAGGCTTTGGACAGGTCTTTGTTGGCACTTTCCAGTTGATGGTAGTCATGGATTCTATCTGCCACCAAAAGTGCCTTTTGAGTATACTCAATAGATTGGATATAGTCTCCTTGTTTACGATATGTATCGCCCAAGTTATTGAGCACATTGGCCTCTTCACGAGTGCCTTTGTCCCTTAAATATCCATAGGATTTGGCAAAATATTCGTAGGCGCGGTCATACTGGCCCAAATCCTCGTAGATACTACCAATATTTTCGTTCACCATTGATATACCGTTAACATCCTCCAATTTTATGAATAATGACAAGCTTTCTTTTTGGTAGTTCAATGCCTGCAAATATTCTCCCTGTTTTTCATAACATGAGCCTAAAAGGCCTTTTGAAACAGCTTGTCCTTGTACGTAGCCCAAATTCTCCGAACTTCGAAGACTCTCATCGAAAAACTGCTTGGCCAGTTCAAATTTGTTCAGGGAAAGATGCACTTTTCCAATACTATTGTTCAATATGGCATAGAGTGTATCATTTGCATCGGAATCGACAAATTCGATGGCCTTATTATATTGGTCCACAGCTTCGGAATACACTCCGGTTTGACGATAGAATTCTCCTAATTGAAGATGGCCATGGGCAATCTTTTCCTGGGACGGCTGCTTTTTAACCTTTTCCAAATTCGCCTTAAGCATAAAAAAGGTTGAATCCAATTGCCTATAGAAGGAGGGTGAACCTGTTTCCATTTGGCCACTGCAAAGGGATATCGATACCAACAGCAAGGAAAAGCGAAAAAAATCAAAAAGGGTCGGGGTCATTAGATAGCTTTTGAAGGCCGAAGTATATCATTTACAATAACTATTGCATTATTATAGGGTTATTAAAACTTTAAAATAAAAAACCCTCACTATTCAGTAAGGGTTAATTCTATAACGACTGGTAAAGGTTTTTAAGCTTCAAACGGCTCTATGGAAACATAGGATTTTCCACCTGCCTTCTTTTCAAATTTAACCAGGCCATCTACTTTGGCATGTAAAGTATGGTCCTTGCCAGCATATACGTTTTCACCGGGATTGTGTTTGGTACCGCGTTGTCTAACGATAATATTTCCAGCAATGGCAGCTTGACCACCATAAATCTTTACGCCTAAGCGTTTCGATTCTGATTCCCTACCGTTTTTTGAACTACCTACACCTTTTTTATGTGCCATGATCTATCGTTTTTTAGTTCGTTTCTTATTTTTCCAATGCCGCTATCAAATCGGCTTTCTTCATTGAGGAATACCCCGTAATATCCTTCGCTTTGGCCATTTCTTTGAGTTCGGCCACTGTTTTCTTGCTCAAGTCTTCAACCGCTTTGGGTGCTGGCTTGGGCTTAGCGGTCTCCTTCACCGGAGCGGCTTTTGGAGCTTCTTTTTTTACTTCGGCCTTCTTGGCGGCAGGCTTTTCCTCCTTCGCCTTTTCAGCAGTAGCTTTTTTAGCCCCTTTGGCAATAATACTTTCCACAACAATCTCCGTAAGGTATTGTCTATGGCCGTTTTTCTTACGATATCCCTTGCGTCTTTTCTTTTTGAAGACGATTACTTTATCACCTTTTAGGTGCTTAACGACTTTAGCCTCAACAGCGGCTCCGTCTATAGCCGGGGCGCCAACAGTTACGTTCTTACCGTCATCCAAAAGAAGTACATTGTTAAAGGTAACCTTTTTGCCTTCTTCCGTTTGCAAACGGTGAACATACACTTTTTGGTCTTTTGCAACTTTAAATTGCTGCCCTGCCATCTCTACAATTGCGTACATAGCGTGTATATTGATTTTAATTTAATAGTCCTCATTTTGGACTCTCCTCCCCTAAAAATCCACCTTTGGATTTTTTTATAGGCGGGTGCAAATATAGGGGTAATTCGCTAATCCACAAGTGATTTTAAGGAGTTTTTAAACCGATTTATTTTTGGGGTTATTGCTTGTCTTGAAAAGCTGCATAAAAGAAAGCGTAAGTACTAAAGAAGTAGCAAAACCCATAACAGCGACCGTAAGGAAAACTATACCCTCAAAATTGCGATAGTCCTTGGCCCATGCCGTGGAAAGCTCATTTAAAAACTCGACGTTGAGCTCGGTAGAATACAATGCAAAAAACAAAGTGAAAATTAAGGTAGCCACGCACCCCGTAATCAAGCCAGCGGTAAAACCTTTTCCATAATTGAATCCCTCCTTGTCCCTTAACCTAAAAAACTTAATGGCTTCATAAATTCCAAAACCCGTAATCACCCCATTAAAAAGACTATAGAATACATTAATGTGTAGATTGAAGAGCGATAGCATGAGGAAATAGGCAATAAGGCAACCACTTGTGGCCACACCAAATCTAATGGGCAAAGCAAACTCCTTCATTTCCCATGTTTTTATATTAATCTAAAAATACAAAATATGTTAGAAATTCTTGTTAAAGCGTAGCTAGGATCTTACTCAATCCCTTAAAAAAATTAAATTCGTGTAACAAAGAGTTTTCATTCACTACTTATTTAAAAGGATATACGGACGCAACCTTCTTAAAAATATGAAAAAGCTACCTCTCTTTTTACTTCTATCCATTCTACTGGTTTTCAGCAGTAACGCTCAGGAAGTTTCTTTTGAAGAATACGACCTCAGTAATGGACTACACGTAATCCTCCATCAGGATAATACGGCCCCTATTGTTGTGACTTCAATGGTTTATCATGTTGGGGCCAAAGACGAAGACCCCGAACGCACGGGATTTGCGCACTTTTTTGAACATCTTCTTTTTGAGGGAACCAAAAACATCGGCCGTGGGGAATGGGATAAAATAGTTTCCTCTAAAGGAGGAAGAAACAATGCCAATACCAATGATGACCGTACCTATTATTATGAAGTTTTCCCTTCCAATGCTTTGGAAACAGGCCTTTGGTTGGAATCCGAGCGGCTGCTGCACCCCGTAATCGAACAGGTGGGCGTGGACACCCAAAACGAAGTGGTGAAAGAGGAAAAAAGACAGCGTGTGGATAACCGTCCTTACGGAAATTTACTTGCGGAAATAAAGAAAAACCTTTTTGTAGAGCACCCCTACCGTTGGACTACCATTGGTTCCATGGAGCATCTGGATGCGGCCACCCTAGAAGAGTTTATCGCTTTTAACAAGAAATTCTATGTCCCGAACAATGCCGCTTTGATCGTAGCAGGCGATATCGACGTCCCATCAACGAAAAAAATGATCCAGGACTATTTTGGACCTATTCCCAAAGGCTCCAAAATCGAGCGCAGTTCCCCTAAGGAAAAACCGATTACACAGGAATTTAAGGCAACGGCCCATGACGCCAATATCCAAATACCGGCAGTAGTGGCCTGTTATAGAACACCTTCCTTTACAACAAGGGATGCCAGGGTGTTGGATATGATATCCACATATTTAAGTAATGGGAACAGTTCCAAATTGTATAAAAAACTGGTGGATGACAAAAAAATGGCCCTTGCCGTACAGGCGGTAAACTTAAGTCAAGAGGATTACGGTATTTACGCCATTTTGGCCCTTCCCTTGGGGGAGACCCCTTTAGATGCTTTAGTTGTGGAATTTGACCAGGAGATTCAAAAATTGCAGGCAGAACTCATTTCGGAAAAGGACCATCAAAAACTGTTGAACCAGTTTGAAAATCAATTTGTGAACTCCAACGCGACTCTCGAAGGAGTTGCAGCTTCCTTAGCCGAATATTATCTACTCTATGGGGATACCAACCTTATTAATTCCGAAATAGACTTGTATCGTTCCATAACCCGGGAAGAAATTAGGGACATTGCCAAAAAATACCTGGGCTCAAATCAACGCTTATTACTGGAGTATTTACCGAAAACGGAAAACCAATAAGATGAAAAAATCCATTTTATCACTGTTTTTATTGATTACATGCGCTTTAACAGCGCAACTGGACAGAAGCAAGGAACCAGAGATAGGACCTATTCCCGAAATCAATTTAGGCGTTCCCCAAACTTTTAAATTGGACAATGGTCTGCAGGTTATCGTTGTTGAAAACCATAAACTCCCTAGGGTCTCCTATACGTTGGCCATAGACAACCCTCCCTATGTGGAAGGTGAAATAGCTGGCGTAAGTCAGTTGACCGGCAGCTTATTGGGCAAAGGCTCTACCAATATGGATAAGGATACCTACAACGAAGAAGTGGACTATATGGGCGCATCAATTACTTTTAGTTCTATTGGGGCCTCTGCTTCCGGTCTATCCAAATACGCGGATCGAATTTTGGAACTGCTTGCCGATGCGGCACTTAATCCCAATTTTACGACGGAAGAACTGGAAAAGGAACGAAACATTCTTTTGGATGCCCTTAAATCCGGGGAAAAAAGTGTGGCCACCGCAGCAAGAAGGGTAGAAAGTGCATTGGCATACGGGGTGAACCATCCGTATGGGGAATTTATGACCCAAGAAAGTGTAAAACGGGTTACCCTTGAGCAAGTGGCATCCAATTATCGTAACTATTTTGTTCCTAAAAACGCTTATTTAGCCATAATAGGTGATGTGGATTTCGAGAAGACCAAAGAAAAAGTTACTGAACTTTTTCAATTATGGCGAAAGGCCAGTCCACCTGTTTTTACACTCGCTGAACCAAAAAATGTACAGTACACCCAAATAAATTTTGTGGATATGCCCAATGCGGTACAGTCTGAAATTGCTGTACAAAATGTGATAGATTTAAAAATGGGGGATAAAGACTACTTTCCCTCGTTATTGGCCAATAATATCCTAGGCGGTGGTATGCGCAGCTACCTAAATGCCAGTCTTCGTGAGGACAAGGGGTATACCTATGGCGCTAGATCAAATATTGGGGCGGATAGATATGTCTCCCGCTTTCGTGCCGGAGCCAGTGTACGAAATGCGGTTACGGACAGTGCCGTAACGGTATTTCTGGACCAATTAAATCGGATTAGAAATGAAAAGGTGGTTGCCGAGGAAATCGAAATCTCCAAAGCCGAATATATGGGGGAATTTGTCATGGCCTTGGAACGACCGGAAACCATTGCGCGTTATGCCCTTAATATTCTGACCGAAGATTTACCCGAGGATTTTTACACCACCTACTTGGAAAAAATTAATGCGGTAACGGCGGAACAAATCCAAGAAGCCGCCCAAAAATTCATTGCCTTGAACAATTTCCGAATCGTGGTTACGGGAAAGGGAAGCGAAGTTGCCGAGAATTTGGAAAAGATACCCTTCAATGGAAAGAATATTCCCGTAAAGTATTTTGACAAATACGCAAACGCAACGGAAACACCGGATTATAGTGCCAAAATACCAGATGGCATTACGGCCAATGATGTTATCCATAAATATCTCAGTGCCTTGGGTGGAAAGGAAAAACTGGAAGGGGTACAATCTTATGCCTTAATGGCAGAGGCAGAAATGCAAGGGGCAAAATTGAATCTTGAACTGAAAAAAACGGCCAAGAACCAATTTATGCAAGATGTTAAGGTGATGGGTAATTCCATGAGCAAGCAGGTCCTCGACGGTGATATGGGCTATATGGTGATGCAAGGTCAACGCAAGGATTTGGGAGAAGCGGAATTGAAGAAGGTAAAAGAAGAGTCCGCTCCTTTTCCGGAGCTCAACTACTTAAACAATAATGTTGTTCTGGAAGGTATCGAAACCATTGAAGGTAAGAAAGCCTATAAATTGAGAATAAACGATGAAAAATCAATTTTCTATGATATGGAAAGTGGCCTTAAGTTACAAGAGGTCAATACTACGGAAATGCAAGGGCAGAAAATGCAACAAACTTTGATCTATGATGATTACAAAGAAGTATCCGGCATAAAATTCCCTTTCAAATTAACCCAATCCATGGGGCCTCAAAGTATGGAGTTTTTGGTACAGGAAATAAAAGTGAATGAGGGGGTCTCAGATGCGGATTTTGAATAAAAAATGAACACGGACAGGGTTTAAACCTTGTCCGTGCCCTCTTCAATTAAATAAACACTAACCAATCTTGCGGATAGTAGCCTCGCCAACAACGATGCCTCTATCTATTTTTGGACTGCCTTCATAGGTAATATGGGTTTCCCCATAGCAAGTAACTTTAAGCCTGTCCGCTACGTTAACCCTAAAATCACTTTCGCCATAGGCCAATATCTTGGTGTCCTCATTGTCAATGCCCAAGGTATTTACCTTGCTTTCACCGTAAGCCGTAAACTTTTGATAACCCACAGTTCCCTTTTGAACTTCGAGGTAGCTCTCTCCATAGATAGTGACCTTGAGCTTTTCCAAGTCAACATCGGAGAGGTATACTTGTGATTCGCCATAAATTCGCAATGTAAAATCTTTTTGGTCTATTGTGCTATCGCAACGTATTATTTCTTCGCCTCGAACGGACAGGGTTTCCAAACTTTTATAAGTGATTATCGCCTTTACCTCGGCTCCCTCGTAATAGGCCCTACTCATATTGTACCCGTTTCCACTGACCTTTTCATTTCTATCCAATGTTTTGGCACCATCCAGATAGATACGTAAAGTCTTGCCTTCGACCTCCACATTGATTTCCTCTTCGGACACGTTGGCGTATTCAAAATACACGGATTCCTTGTCTCCTTCAACTAAGGTTGCGCTGATATAAGGACTAAGGATAATCTTATCAAAAGAGTCTACCGCCAAGGTTTTGGTCTGGGCATTCATTTGGAACACTCCAAGGGCTAAAAAAGTAAGGATCAAATTGTACAAAGTATTTTTTTTCATCTCCATAGGTTTTATTGTTGTTTCTTCCAGTATATGAAAGACTATATGTGGAATAAATTGTTACAGTTATTGACCAAAAATTTCCAAGTGCTATTAGGTAAATTTTCATGACGAAAAACAGTCTAAAACGTTTTCATCGCCTAACTTTGCAAAAATAAATGGACTTGAAAGTTTTTTGGGCGTCTTTTTTTATTTTCCTCTATGTCTTGGCTATGCTCCGTCCTGTATTCCCTTTGTTTGAATATATAGTAGATCAAGATTACATTGCCGAATTTCTTTGTATTAATAAGGACAAGGTAGAAATGCAATGTAATGGAAAGTGCTACCTTATGCAAAGACTCAACGAACAGAACGAAGAGAAAAAACAGAATCTCCCAAAAATAGCCATGGAAGAATATCCCATAGGTTTTATTGATGTTCTCGCCATCCCTGCACAAAAGATTGAAATTACCCGAAGTACCTCAGCCCTTTATTACAGTAATAACTACAGTTTTCTATTTAGCGACTCCAGCTTTCGCCCGCCTAGCTTTGGCGTTTAGTTTTTCTTTTTTTGTAGGTCCAAATCTGATTGAAGCTCATGGACCTGCCAACTATCTATTTCCAAAAATTTAAAAATACATACGTGAAAGTTTATATCTCTACCATCTTAGCGATGGTAACACTAGCGCTTTGTGCCCAAGAAACAAATAGTACCAACATTGAAAAATGGTCCGCGGGCAGACCGGATGGACATGCTCCTATCCCGATAATGGGGGATCACATGCACGGTAAGGGTGAATGGATGTTCAGCTACCGATACATGTATATGAATATGGAGGATTTAAAGCAGGGGAGCGATGATGCCTCTTTTGATGATGCCTTGGCCAATTATATGGTGACCCCTACCCAAATGCCTATGAATATGCATATGCTAGGTGCTATGTATGCCCCAAGTGATAAGCTCACTTTAATGGTTATGTTCAATTACCTGTCCATGGAAATGGACCACGTTACCCGAATGGGCGGCATGTTCACTACTGAAGCTTCGGGATTGGGTGACATCCAAGTTTCCGGACTCTACAAGTTCTTCAATAAGAATAGGCAAACGATGCATGCCCAATTGGGATTTTCCATCCCTAGCGGTAGCATTACGGAAAGTGATGTTACACCGGCATCTTTACCTAATGCGGTGGAACTGCCTTATCCCATGCAAATTGGAAGCGGCACTTTTGATACAAATTTAGCACTGACTTATCTCTGCCAAGGAAACATTCTATCTTATGGAGGTCAATTAAGAGGTATTTTCCGCTTTGGGGAAAATGATAGAGGATACCGTTATGGAAACCGCTTTAGCTTAAACAATTGGTTGGCCGCAAAAGCAACGGATTGGTTAAGCTTTTCGCTGCGCTTAGAAGGACTGTTGGTAGGTGAAATAGATGGGATGGATCCCAACCTAAATCCTATGATGGTCATAACAGCGGATACCGATAATTCCGGTGGGAACTATTTGAATTCCGGGATAGGATTTAACACTTATGTTCCAAATGGACCTTTAAAAAACCTTCGAATAGGTTTTGAATATGCCCTCCCCTTGTACCAAGATTTAAACGGAATACAATTGAAGAGCAGGGAAACCTTGACGTTGGGGCTACAGTATGCATTCAAGTAACTAGAATTTAACCAATGAAAACCATTTCTGTCTGGGTTTCCCTGTGGTTTCCATGACAGGAATGGTTTATATTTGTAAAAAACAAAATGAGAAGAACAGTTTTTTTATTTGCCGTTTTGGTAGTTGCAGTATCATGCAAAGAGGATAAAAAATCAATGGCAAACCCAAATACGGCGCAGATGGAAAAGGTAATGGCTATCCATGACGAAGTAATGCCTAAAATGGGCACTATAGGGAAATTGGTAGCGGAATTAAAACCTAAAGTGGATTCAACGGAAATGGGAATGGAATATGAAAAGGCAATGAAAGACCTACAAGCTTCACATCAAAGTATGATGGACTGGATGAGAGGTTTTGGAGACCGTTTTGATTCCGATGAAATCCTTAACGGAAAAGCGCTTACGGAACAAAAGCAAAAGTGGTTGGATGAGGAGGAAGTAAAAGTTAGAGCTTTAAAGGAGGAAATAAATTCCAGCATAGAGGGTGCGCAAGCAGTGCTTAAAAAGCAAGACTGACCAAACGCCAAAGGCCTCAACCTAAATTGGTCTTTAGGCTACTCTTTCCATCTTAGGGTTTCCATTATTCTTCGAATATCCTTCTGTAGATAGGCCGCTGCCGGATAAATGGAATCATAGTTGGGTTTTGCATAAAAATATAGTGATCCCGTGACAAAATGCGAGGTACTGTCCGTAACATAAAATTGAGCTTGGGATGCCGCATTGCCACTAACTTCATAGAACGTTCCAAAAACCCGTTCCTCAGGATTCAAGAACTCCTTGGCCTCTATACCATCTGCCTTGACCACATGTTCATAAGACAGTTTTTGGGCATCCGAAAGCAACTTCTCCAAGTTATCATTTACCTCTTTATAGGTGATAAAAATGGAACCTTTAATTCTTGGATAATCTAGTGTGAGTGAATTGTTCCCTTCGTCTTTTAATCGGGCCATGGTATTGTATTGGAATTGGAAATTCTTTGTTTCCAAATTCTCTGTTTTAAAATCCGGATACTCCAATCGCAACATGGCCTTGGGCCTGGGAATAATGTTCTCCTTACAACCCATTCCCAAGAGAATAATTATAAAAGCCAAAAAAATAAATCTATTTCTCATGGGGAAGTGTAACCTTTATTTGTTTCAATCGTTTTTTATCCAAGCTTTCAACTACAAATTGGTAGTCTCTAAAAAGAACCTTTTCTCCTTTCTTGGGGAAACTTCCTGCTATCTCCAATACAAAACCGGCTATGGTTTCGGACTCTCCCTTATTCTCCTCAAAAAGTTCCTCATTGCCTATTTTGATTACCCGAAAAAAATCCTTTAAGGTGGTCTTCCCCTCAAAAACATAGTTGTGATCATCCAATTTGGAAAACACCAAATCCTCATCATCAAATTCATCACTGATATCTCCAACAATCTCTTCAATGATATCTTCCAGGGTTACAATACCCGAAGTGCCTCCATATTCATCCACAACAATGGCCAAATGGTTCTTCTTATCTTGGAATTCTAGCAAAAGATCATCCAATTTCTTGTTTTCCGGCACAAAATAAGGTTCACGTATCAAGGATATCCAATTGAAGTTTTTCCGGTCTATATAGGGCAACAAATCTTTTACATAAAGTACTCCCAACACATTGTCCATATGCTCCGAAAAAACGGGGATACGGGAATACCCGTTCTTCTTTATTTCCTCAAGGACTTCGGGAAACTTCATCTCCTCGCTCAGGGCGAATATATCGATACGCGGACGCATAACCTGTTTGGTATCCGTATTGCCAAACGATACGATGCCCTGTAGTATTTTTTGTTCTTCCTTGGTCGTATCACCTTCCGAAGTAAGTTCCAAGGCCTGGGAGAGATGATCCACACTCAAATTGGACTTTTGTTTGCCCAATTTATTATACAAAAAAATTGTGCCTGATCGCATGGGAAAGCTCAATGGTGAGAAAAGAAAATCGAGCACCTTGAGCGGATAAGCCATAAAATATGAAAATTTCATCCGGTTTCTATTGGCATAAACCTTGGGTAGGATTTCACCGAACATTAAGATCAAGAAGGTAGCCACAATAACCTCCAACAAAAAACGCACAGAAATAAAGCCCAGCCAAACTTGGTCTATAGTAGAGAAAAGTGTATCCCCAATACTATTGAACAAAAGCACTATCCCTATGTTTATGGTGTTGTTAGCAATAAGAATGGTCGCCAATAGCTTTTTAGGACGCTCCAACAGACGAACAATTATGGTGCCCTTGCCCGTTTTATTCTCTCCAATTTCATTTATATCCGTTTGGGAGAGTCCAAAAAGGGCCACTTCCGCGCCTGAAATTAGAGCGGAACAGATTAGCAAGACTATAAGAATACCAAACTTCAGTGCCAATGCACCATCAAAAACTACAGAACTAAGAAATAAACTATGGGGGTCAGGGTCCAACAGTCACAATTTTATTTTGAATTTCCTAGAAAGGGAGGTCGTCTTCCGGTTCCGGCTCACTCACATGAGCGGTATTTTCAACGGGCTTTGTTCCGGGGTTGCCGGAAATTGGTCTTTGTTCCTGAGGAGTATTGGATTGTGCATTGGACATACTTTCGCTTTTAGTGGAAAGAAAGGTGAAATCCTGGACCTGTATTTCCGTAGAATACCGGGTATTACCATCTTCACCTTGCCATTGGCGCGTTTTTAATCGACCTTCCACATATATTTTATCTCCTTTACTCAAGTATTTTTCGCAAATCTCAGCAGCCTTGTTCCGAACAACAATATTATGCCATTCCGTATTGGTCACCTTTTCTCCGGTTTGTCTATTGGTGTATGTCTCGTTGGTGGCAATTGGAAACCTCCCTATGCAACCCCCTCCTTCAAAATAGTGCATTTTAACTTCATCGCCCAAATGCCCTATCAACATTACTTTATTCAATGTTCCACTCATGCTCTTGTAATATGTTTTTTGATTGAAATCAAAAATACGAATTTTTGAATGCTTTTATGAAATCCGAAATTAAAACCGGAACGGGATAACTTTCCAAGTCTTCCAATGAAATACCGTTCTTAAGTTCAACTTTACTCTCTATGATCCAAAATCTTGTATATAGATGTTGGTGTGAAAGTTTGTGCACTATCAATGATTCATTATACAAAAGTAATCGAAAGGAATCATCATCGGTTACCATTTCCTTTAACTTCTTCCTAACCTCTTTATCGTTTAATTCGTTTTCCGACTCCAAAAGAGGGAATTCCCAAAGGTTTTGCCATATTCCTTTTCCCCTTCGCTGATTCAATATCGTTTTATTATTTGGGTCCAGCCATACCAGATAATTGAAATTTCTTTTTCTAACCTTGGTTTTGTTTTCTTTTATGGGTAGTGTTTGTACTAAGTTCTTTTCCAATGCCACGCAGCTCTCGTTTAATGGGCAAAGCAGGCAATATGGTTTTTTGGGAGCACATTGTATGGCCCCGAATTCCATAATCCCCTGATTATAGTCCCTAATATTTTTCCGGTCCATGACTTCCCCGGCCAACTGCTTAAAATATTTTACCCCTTTTGTACTGTTGATGGGCATGGCTACCCCGAAATGACGTGCAAGGACGCGATATACGTTTCCATCCACCACGGGCTGAGGCTCATCAAAACAAATGGAAGCTATGGCACTGGCCGTATAATCCCCAACACCCTTAAGCTTTAAAAGTTCATTATAGGAATTAGGGAAATGACCATCATACTCGCTTACCACGATCTTAGCCGTCGCATGCAGATTGCGCGCTCTGGAATAATACCCTAATCCCTGCCAGAGTTTCAAAACCCTTTCTTCTGATGCATTGGCCAAATCTTGTACATTGGGAAAATTTTCAATGAATTTTAAATAATAGGGTTTCCCTTGTACTACACGGGTTTGTTGAAGAATGATTTCCGAAAGCCAAATTTTATAGGGATCCCGTGTACTTCTCCAAGGCAAGCTTCGTTTATTTTCTGAATACCAATGAAGGATTTTTTGGGAAAAAGACATCTATGCAAATACTAATGTGCAAAAGTAGCTGTTTATATACTTAAAATTAGCTCGTTAAGGGGAAAGATTCAATTTAATTTATATATTTGCAAGCCGAAAAAACATACTGAAAATCTAATTATTAAAGATGACGAAAGCGGAAATTGTTGCGAAAATCTCAGACAAACTGGGAATTGAAAAGGGAGATGTCCAAGCCACTGTAGAATCCTTTATGGAAGAAGTGAAATCCTCGTTGGAAAGTGGGGACAATGTTTACTTGAGAGGTTTTGGAAGTTTTATTATCAAGACTAGAGCCGAAAAAACAGGCAGAAATATCTCCAAAAATACCACTATTAAGATACCGGCCCACAACATTCCGGCATTCAAGCCCGCCAAGGTTTTTGTAGAAGGGGTTAAAAGTAACGTTCAAGTTAAATAACATATTCAATTAAAAGGAGAACTTTATGCCGAGTGGTAAAAAACGAAAAAGACATAAGGTTGCTACCCATAAACGCAAAAAGCGGAGGAGAGCAAACCGACACAAGAAAAAGTAGTTTTTGCAACTACTTTTTCATTTTAATACGTTCATTGACATAGAAATTCCCAAAAGAATTTCGACGGGTTTGTACAACCTGTTTTAATAATTGTTCAATCAGCATATCCGCTATTTTGTAAGGATGTGCTATAAATAAAATCAGGTGAATAGAGAATTAATCGTAAGATCTAGTTCCGATGCCGTCGATTTTGCCCTGTTAAAGGATGGAAAGCTCACCGAATTGCACAAAGAAGAGGACAACAACGATTTTTCCGTTGGAGACATCTTTTTAGCCAAGGTGCGTAAGCCCGTAACCGGCCTCAATGCCGCATTTGTAAATGTAGGTTATGAAAAGGATGCATTTTTGCACTACCATGACCTGGGTCCGCAGCTCTCTTCCATGCTAAAGTTTATCAAAAAGGTAAGCACTGGAAAACTAAGAGACTTCTCCCTCAAAAACTTTCCATTTGAAAAGGACATTGACAAACATGGTAGCATAAACGATGTTATCAAAGCCAATCAATCCTTGTTGGTGCAAATTGTTAAGGAGCCTATTTCCACCAAAGGCCCAAGGATAAGTTCCGAACTTTCCATAGCCGGACGATATCTGGTAATGGTTCCTTTCTCCGATCGTGTTTCCGTCTCTCAAAAGATAGGGAGCAACGAGGAAAAGGATAGGCTTAAGAGGCTTGTAAAGAGCATTAAGCCCAAAGGTTTCGGGGTTATAATCCGCACAGTGGCAGAAGGCAAAAAAGTGGCAGAACTGGACAAAGATTTAGAAAACTTGCTGAACAAATGGTCGGCAATGTGTAAAAAATTGTACAGAGCGCGAACACCCTCAAAAGTATTGGTAGAACTCAATAGGGCCTCAAGTATACTGCGGGATGTTTTCAATGATTCCTTTACAGGAATACATGTTGATGACGAAACGCTCTACGGACAAATTCAGGATTACGTACAGGAAATTGCATCAGGAAAGGAATCCATTGTAAAGCTCTATAATTCGTCCGTTCCCATTTTCGAAAAATTTGGAATAGAACGGCAAATTAAAACTTCCTTTGGCAGAACGGCCTCTATGAGTAAAGGAGCTTATCTGATCATAGAGCATACGGAAGCTTTGCACGTCATTGACGTGAACAGTGGCAACCGATCTAACAAAGCCAAAAATCAGGAGGATACGGCCTTGGAGGTAAACCTTTTGGCTGCTTCGGAAATTGCAAGACAACTACGTTTGCGAGATATGGGTGGCATAATTGTGGTAGACTTCATTGACATGGTAAAGGCCCCGCATAGACGCAAGCTTTTTGACCATCTAAGAGACGAAATGAAGGACGACAGGGCCAAGCATAAGATTTTGCCTCCTAGTAAATTTGGTCTTGTCCAAATAACAAGGCAACGCGTAAGGCCGGAAATGAATATCAAGACTACCGAGGAAAATCCCAATGGCAGTGGTCAAGAGGTTGAAGCCCCGATAGTTTTGATAGACAGGATAAATTCCGATTTGGAAAAACTTCTGAAAGGGCCGGCAAAGGATAACAGCATTACGCTGAATATTCATCCATTTATTGCTGCATACCTTTCCAAAGGTTTTCCATCCATCCGTTCCAAGTGGTTCTTGGAACACAAAAAATGGATAAAAATACAACCGAGAGATGCTTATACGTACCTAGAGTATCGTTTTAAAAATAAAGACGGTAAAACCATTTATTAAAAAAGCGACCCCAGTTTGGGGTCGCTTTTTTTGTTTGCTATTTTTGTTCAATGCCTTTTAGCCATGCCAATACCCTATCCGAAGCTACCAAAAAAATAGAGCGTTATTGTGCCTACCGGGAGCGCTGTCATAAAGAAGTGGTATCCAAATTAAAAGAAATGCATATGATTCCCGAGGCCATAGACCAAATTGTGGCTCACTTGATCTCAGAGAACTACCTCAACGAGGAACGTTTTGCGAAAAGCTTTGCCCGAGGAAAGTTTATCATAAAAAAATGGGGAAGAAACCGTATCATAAGAGAACTGAAACTGCGCAATATTTCCAGGTACAATATACAAACGGCACTCCAGGAAATTGATGAGGAGGACTATCAAAAAACCTTGGATACCTTAGCAAAAAAAAGGGCAGGACAGTTGACTGGAAAAAGTATTCAGGAAAAACAGAAAAAACTGGCAGATTACCTGCTCTATCGAGGTTGGGAGAACCAGCTTGTTTATGATAAGATCCAAACCTTGTTAAAAGAACATCACCTTTAACATTTGGCAGAGAATTCATTCAACCAAAGTTTAACCCTATTTAAAAATTGCATCGGAACTTATATACGAATGCGCTTGTTAGTCTCATGAATGGCTTCTTCATTCTTCCAATCTATCCACTTTTGACCTTTAAGCTTGCGCATTAAGCCATCATAATGGCGCATTATGAGGATGTTGTAAATAGCCCTAGAAACATTCCTGGGGTTACGCGCCATAGCCCTTAGGCTCATAGAAAATCCAGGGGTGAGATATTTCATGTAATGCCAATATCCCTCAGGCATATAAAGCACTTCGCCGTGATTTAAACTTGTCCTATAACCCGTCGCATGTTTCAAGGCCGGCCATTTTTCAAAATCTGGATTGGAAAAATCAATGCTTTCATGCGTAATCAAGGAATGTGGAATTTTATAGAGATACTTGGTTTCCTTCCTTGAAAAAAGGATACAGTCCTTTTGACCTTCAAAGTGAAAATGGAAGATATTGGCCAAATCTATATCATAATGCATAAAGGTATGGGAATCCCTTCCGCCGAAAAAAAGCATGGGCAGACCTTTCATGAATCGAAGCCCCAAGTCGGGATAATCGAAGTCATCCTGAAGTTCAGGAATCTCCTTTAGGATATTCCAAAGAAAAATGCGGTACTTCGTAGGCGTTGTTTTCAATAAGTCAATATAATCCGACATATTCATCCGTGCATGCGGCTCGTTAAATCCGTCTTTGTGATGCACGGGCCTGTCATCATATAAAGGAACTATCTTATCCCTTGCAACCTTCCGCATATACTCCAGATTCCATTTGGAATACGCGGGCCAGCCAAGTGTACATTCCTCAATGACAACCGGTTTTTGGGGTTTAAAATAGGTTTCCATAAACTCTTTTTTGGTAAGAGTTTTAGCTCTGGGGATGTCCTTTAATTCCAACGGTATTCAGGTTATTTAAACATCAAAGGTAAAAAACCTTACAAAATGCTTTCCTAAAATTAACCTTTGATTAAGAGACTACTGGGGAATTTTTGACTTCGCTTTTGCAGCTTCATTACGTTCAATGGTATGTCCGGGACGTGTCCATTTAGGCTTTTCGCCCAAGCCCTGTAGCATTGAATCCGAGGCCTCAACGGTCTCTGGCTGATTATGCTTTTCAAAGGGTTTCTGACTGTTGAGTCCAAGCAAGGCGAACATTTCCATATCCTCGTTTACATCCGGGTTTGGTGTGGTCAAGAGTTTATCTCCGGCAAAAATTGAATTGGCCCCGGCAAAGAAACAAAGTGCCTGCCCTTCCCTACTCATTTGGGTACGGCCCGCCGAAAGTCGCACTTGGGTCTCGGGCATTACAATTCGCGTGGCGGCAACCATACGTACCATATCCCAAATGGCCACTGGTTCTATATCCTCCATAGGAGTCCCTTCCACAGCCACCAATGCGTTTATGGGTACGGATTCCGGTTGAGGGTTTAAAGAAGACAACGCAACGAGCATCCCGGCACGATCCTCCAATTTTTCCCCCATACCAATAATACCCCCGCTACATACCGTAACATTACTTTTTCTAACATTATCTATAGTCTCTAAACGGTCTTCAAAGGCACGTGTTGAGATGACGTCTTTATAGTAATCTTCAGAAGTATCTAAATTATGGTTGTAGGCGTACAGTCCGGCTTCCGCTAAACGTTTGGCTTGGTTTTCGGTAAGCATCCCCAAAGTACAACAGACTTCCATATCCAATTTGTTGATGGTACGCACCATTTCCAGCACTTGATCAAATTCAGGACCGTCCTTTACATTTCGCCACGCGGCTCCCATACAAACCCTTGAGCTTCCGGATTCCTTTGCCCGTAATGCCTGTGCCTTAACATGGGAAACGGACATAAGGTCATTCTTCTCAATATCCGTATGGTATCTAGCCGCTTGGGGACAATACCCACAATCCTCGGAACATCCGCCAGTTTTGATGGACAATAAAGTGGAAACTTGTACTGTATTGGGGTCGTGGTGTCTTCTATGTACCGTTGCCGCTTCATACAGCAATTCCATTAGCGGTTTGTTGTATATATTTAGAATTTCTTCCTTGGTCCAGTCATGTCTAGTATTGTTCATAACATTGAATTATATCCGAATCAAAATTAGCGAATTAAAATAAGCTGCTAAGGAACAACATCGGCATTGGCTAAAATATGATATTTGTTTGTTTTTTGGTCATCCTTTATTCAAAGAATTTAAGTGTATACCATATTCATGATGACCAAGCCAACTACATATTTAACCCCAAAGGTTTTCTAACTTTTGAGGTCCTTCCTGGAGCTATACCAATTTCATGATCTAGTCCAAGTAAATCCTAACATTTATTCCGTATCCTTGGTGTTTTTTTTTGGCTTTGTATTATTCTCTGTTTCAGAGGAGACTTCTTCACTATCCAGGGCTTTTCCCTTTAAATATTCAGGAAGCTGCATACCCGCCATATTGAACATCTCTTGTAATGGAGGCACGGACTTATACATACTAGAAATGAAGTTAGCTGTTGAGCCCTTACCATCGGTAGTCTTGGCCCCCGAGTCCCATACAGTAACCTTATCGATTTTAATATTCTTTATCGCCTCGGCCTGGGTTTTGACCAACTCTGGAAGCTTATCCGCTATCAATAAGAGTACCGCATCCTTTGGATCATTACCAGCCGCCTTTACTATTTCATCCAAACCTTGAGCTTGTTTGGTCAATACTTCAAAAAGCCCTTGAGCTTCTGCCTGTGCCTTAAACAAAATAGCATCCGCTTCTCCACGGGCTTGTCGACGTATCTTCTCCGCTTCGGCCTCGGCATCAATCTCGACTTTCTTTTTATCAATTTCAGCAGGTACGACGATATCTGCAATCTGCGAAGAGCGTTCGCGCTCTGCCCTTGCTATTTCTGCATCTTTTTCGGCCGCATAGGATTCTTCCAATGCCTTGGCCGATTGTACCTTTTCAGCGGCAATGGCCGTGCGCTCGGCTTCTGCTTCACGTTGCCGTCGTAACGAATCGGAATTGGCCACATCTATTTTAGCTATATTCTCCCCTTCAACGGCCTGGGCATTTGCAGCGGCTACCTGAGTACGCTCATCTTGCAGGGCATTGGCTTCACCAATGGAACCATCCCTATTCTTTTCCGCTACTGACTTACGAGCCGCATTTATGGCATGGGCCGCAGCTTCTTTCCCCAGTGCTTCGATATAACCGGATTCATCAACAATGTCGGTAATATTTACATTAATTAATTTAAGCCCGACTTTCTTCAATTCCGACTCTACACTTTGTGAAATGTTAGTCAAGAATTTATCCCTATCCGAGTTAATCTCTTCAATATCCATTGAAGCTACAACCAAACGTAATTGTCCAAAGATAATTTCCTGGGCCAATTCCTGAATTTCATTTTGGCCAAGACCCAAAAGACGTTCGGCAGCATTCTGCATAATTCCAGGCTCGGTAGAAATACCAATGGTAAAACGTGAGGGTACGTTAACACGAATATTTTGTTTACTCAATGCATTTACCAAACTCACTTCAATAGAAATTGGAGTTAAATCCAAAAACTGATAGTCCTGGATAACCGGCCAGATAAATGCAGCGCCACCATGAATACATTTGGCCGAACTGCCGCCACCCACTTTTCCGTAAACGACAAGGATACGATCAGACGGACAGCGTTTATACCTTCGGATGAAGGAGATGATAATTATAAAAAAGAACAGAATGGCAAAGCCAATAGCTAATAAAGAGGCACTACCTCCCAATTGTAACGGTAATAGAAGCATATGGTTATTTATTTAATAGTTCAACAATTAGCAAACCGTTTTCCGTGATAGCCTTAACACGTACGACGTTACCTAAAACGAGATCTTTTTTCTCATCGGTAAGTGCCTCCAATTCTCGTAAAGTACCTTGAACGGTAATACTTACCTTGCCAATTTTGGAGCGGCCGGCACCGATGGTCAGATATACTTCACCAACTTGATTTAAAGCACTTTTCAACCTCAAGGTTCCGCTACTCTGTAGTTTTCCCAGATAATAAAAGAGTGAGGCCATGGCAAGCATCATCAATAATCCGCAGATTACCGAAATTAAAACAGTAAGCCCTTTAGATAAACCCTCATCAAGACAAGCGATTCCAGACCAACCGAAAATGGTCAAAAAACCCATCAAATTTTTAAAAGATAAGAATTGGAACCCAATGCCATGATCACCTTCCACATCGGCATCCACATCGCCAGCATCCATATCTTCAGCATCACCGCCCAGCAAAGTAAGAATAAGAAGGATAATCAAAATTGTCGAAGCAATGAGGGCAACGACCCAATAAATTTTTTCAAATAAAGTCAGAGCTGCAAACCATTCTTCCATATACTTTAAGTTTTCTTGTTAAGAATTATTAAGATAGTACCTTTTTCAAAATTAGGAAGGTATCTTAAATTGAAAGTAAAATACTTACTGCGTTTCCGCCAAATCCGACAGAATTAACCATTACTTTTCGAATCTTTGAAGGTATCTTGAAATCTTCGGCGAAGGGTACTCTTATAACTTCTTGATGTTGCAACATTAATATGGCCATTTCAATACTCAACATACCTGAAGCTCCAAAAGTGTGGCCTACTATCCACTTATTGGTAGTTAAAAAAGGTGTTTTGTTACAAAAAACCTTCTTAATAGCCTTATATTCTGACAAATCTCCCTTAATTGTTCCAGGTGTGTGCATCACGATTACGTCAACGTATTCCGGGTCTAAATCATTTAAAGCCATTTCCATGGATCGCTGAAAACAAAGTGCATCACTTGAAATGGAAACATAATGTTCCAAAGGTTCCGTAGCATATCCGATTCCTTCTATAATCGCCAACGAATTATGACGAATGCCTTTTTCCAAACAAGCAACAGAGGCCCCTTCGCCCAATACCATTGAATTTTTATTTTTCTCCAAATCCAAGGCTCTACATGGATAAAAAGTACGCTCGGTAGTTGCTTGGCCATTGGCATATATTTTTAATGCTTTCATTTGGGCCAAAGTAAATGGGGTTAGAGGTGCCTCACTCCCTCCTACCAAAAACCTATCGACCATACCGCTATTGATCCAGGCCATCCCGTTCAACACTGCATGTAGGGCGGTAGAACAAGTAATGGAATGTGAAATTTCAGGGCCTTTGGTTTTTAAATCGTGGGCTATCCAAGAAGAAATATTACCCAAAGTAGTTGTAGGTGAAGAAAGTGGGGAAACTTTGCCGGTTTCCCTAAAGTTCTCATGATGCTTTTCAAAAAGTGTCGTTGCCCCCCGGGAAGACCCTATATTAATACCAAAATTATCTCCTTGTTTCCATCCAGCTCTTTTTATGGCTTGTCTAGAAACATACAAGGCATATAGCACGGTATCATCCAGGTTTTCGTATTTGGCATTGGAACTTCTTAGGGAATTAATGGCGTGTTTTGCTTTTTGTGATAGGGGAGCCATCCAGTCCTTATGATTGCCCAAACTTCTTTTTTCAAAAAGAGGTTTCCCCTGCCGGTAACTGTCCCGGACATCTTCAGTTGATTTTCCCAAGGAAGAAATGGAAGAAATTGCAGTTATGGTAATAGGTTGTTCTGGCATAGCTTCAACGGAATTCAAATACTATCCAAAGCACTTTTTATAGTACTATAAACCTTATCCAACTGTTCATCCAAAATAACGTAAGGCGCCAAAATGTAAATAGTGTTTCCGAGAGGACGCAAAAATACACCTTTATCCATAAAGGATTGGAAGAGTTTGTCCCTAAGATTACCATAGCGCTCCGTTTGTACATTTAAATCCAATGCGAAAATAGTACCACATTGCCGGATAGCAGCTACTTGGTGATGACTCTTGATTTGTTGGCCAAAATCTTCATGTGATTTTATAATACGTTGGATATTATTTTGAATTTCTTCAGAGCATAATAACTCGATTCCGGCCAAAGCTGCGGTACAGGCCAAAGGGTTGGCTGTATAGGTGTGCCCATGGAATAAGCCTTTGGTTATCTCATTACTGTAAAATGCGTCATAAACCTTTCTAGAACAACTGGTAATGGCCATGGGCATTAATCCAGCGGTCAAGGCCTTGGATAGGCAAATAATATCGGGGGCAGTCGTCAACTGATCTGATGCAAAATAGGTTCCCGTCTTCCCGAATCCCGTCATTACTTCATCTGCAATGGTCAACACTTCATTCTGCTGTAACAGCTCAAGAATGCGGTCCAACCCCACTGCATCATGTGTTTTCATTGCGGCGGCACCCTGTACAAGCGGTTCATATATAAAACCCGCTATATCTTTTTGTTTTAGCCGTATTTTCAGATTTGATAGAAGGCTCTCAATATTGTCTTTTGTGGGAACTGGAATTCGCTCCACATCAATAAAAAAATCCTCAAAAGGGCCATTGTAAACCGATAGCCCGGAAACGGACATTGCACCAAAGGTATCCCCATGGAATCCTTCTTCAAAAGCCAAAAGCACCTTCCTTTTGTCGCCTTTGTTGAAATGGTATTGCAGTGCCATTTTTATCCCGATTTCAACAGCTGTGGACCCGTTATCGGAAAAGAAAATTTTTTCTTGGTTCTGCGGTAAAATCTTGATCAGTTCCTCTGATAATTCTATGGCGGGTTCATGTGTAAAACCACTGAATACCACTTGGTCCAACCGATGCATCTGTTTTTGTACCCTTTCCAGGATAAAGTCATTGCAATGCCCATACATACAGGTATACCAAGAGGCAATACCATCAATATACTCTTTGCCATTTTCATCGTACAAAATTGCTCCCTTGGCCCTTACAATTCCTAAAGTATTAGGATGGGTCTTGTGCTGGGTAAGTGGATGCCAAATGTGTTTCCGGTCTCGTTTGGAGAGATTTTTAGCTGTCATTGAATTTGATAAATCGCCTTTTTATCTATCTTGCGGTGATGGGAATCAACCCCAATCGGATGCTACGCAAAGTTATAACATCTCTTACTCCTAAATACCATAAACTCAAAGACAAATCTGTTTTTATTTTGCTGTTTGGAACTTCGTTTTTTATACGGTTCCCGTTTTTCTTTCGGGACTATATAGATCGTGACGAAAGCACCTTTATTCTTATGGGACAATCTTGGGTAGATGGCTATTTACCTTATATAGAACTTTGGGATTTAAAACCACCCATCACCTACCTCTTTTTTGCCAGTAGTATCTATGTTTTTGGGAAGAGTTTTTTGGCCATCCGTTTTTTGGGTACCTTATTGGTGGCCATTACGGCTTTTTTTACCTACAAAATCGGGAAAGAGATAAGTTCCAAAAAGTTGGGTTTTTGGGCGGCAATGTTGTGCGTTGTCCTACAAAGTCTTTTTGGAAGTTTGCAAGGTGTAATGTCCGAGCACATTTGTATGGCCTTTTTTATGCCGGGGCTCTACCTACTTATAACGCGGGAAAAACTATTTTGGGCAGGGCTATCGGGAATCCTTATGGGGCTCGCTATAATGACCAAATTGAACATGGCTTATGTTGTGCTGCTACTAGGGATATACTTTCTTTATCGTTATATAAAAAGAAGGGAGTATCCCAAGGGAATTCAATTCTCTTTTTTCTTTGCTGGTGGAATTGTTATGGTGATATTCCTCAACATATTGCCCTACATTATTACAGGCAACCCAGAAGCTTGGTGGAAATCGGTTATCCTTGCGCCATTGGAATACACGGATGCACGGCGGTATTCCATCCTTAAGATGGCACCTACATTCCTTCTTATCGGCATCTTTTTCTACTGTTCCTGGAAAAAGAAGCTGTTAAACTTTAGGGCCGTAGCCATCGAAATTTTGGTAATTGCCGTTTTAGGCATACTACTTTCCTTTATCAAAGGTGGAAGAATCAATAGTCACTATTTAATACAGCTACATCCGGTATTGATAGTTCTGGTAAGTATAGCAGCAGGTAAAATCTCCATATTTCAAAAATTCGATTATAGACCCTATCTATTCTTTTTAACATTGATGTTGCCTTTAGAAAGCTATTTGGAATACTATTCCGTTGTGAGGAACAAAATGGAACGTGGCACCTTCTTTAATGGCGAGGGGTTTACCGTACCTCACTATATTATTAATAATCAAATGGATACTCAAAATATTCTTTTTCTGGGCTATCACATAGGCTATTGGGTACTGGACGTAAAACCACCCACAAAAGCCGCCACACATCCCAGCAATATCTGTAGGGACGAATTATTTCCTTTTTACGATAATCCAAGAAGCTCATCTTTGCAGGAACTGCAACATATACTTGAGGAAATACAACCTAAGACCATCGTTGTGCGGAAAAATAGATTGGTGTTCGACAAAAAGGAAGTTGAAGAAAACGAATATATTGATGCCTACCTAAAGAAGCATTATGAGGTTTTCGCTACGGTTGACAAAGCGGAAGTACTTAAACGTCTACAATGATTCCAGGATATGTTGGAATTTATCGGCATACTTTTTAATGGTTTCTTTATCAAAATCGGTTTCTTCTTCGATCCTGCCGATTAAGGATACCCCCGTCTTATGAAGTATTATATTTTCTGTATGTGGATTGGCATCCCCGCTAAAAATTACTGAAACCTCATATCCCTTTTGTTGCAACCAACGAATGGTCAACAACGAATGATTGATACTTCCCAAATAATGTCGCGAAACCACCACTACCTTATAATTAGGCATTATGATATCTAAAACCGTATCTTCTTCATTTAAGGGAACCAGTAAGCCTCCCGCACCTTCAATAATTAAATGATTATCTGTTTCCGGCTCAACGATATGTTGCCTATCGATTCGGATACCATCTATTTCGGCAGCTGCATGGGGACTCATTGGAGACGTTAGTTCATAACTACTTTGATGGACTACACTTTTGGTATTGGAAATAAGTTGATGGATTTTGTGGCTATCGGTATTATCCAATTCCCCTGCCTGAACCGGTTTCCAGTAGTCTGCCTCTAAGGCTTCCACAATTATGGCCGAAGCAATGGTTTTTCCTACATCGGTGGATATTCCGGTAACAAATATTCTCTGCATTCTCAAGGTTTTGTAATCATGCCACAATTTAGGCATTTGTACTTTCTTTTTTCAAAAAAAGGAAAGAGTTTGTGGAAAAGACCTTTACTTTCATAGTAAGTTTCCGATTTTTGGGCCTTACAATTGGGACAAATAACAGGATTTCCATATTTATCCAAAGCATAAGAACGAATTTCATCATAAATAGCCATGGCCCTTTCTTTATCCCTACTGTATACTTGTATCCTAACCCCACCAATGGCACTGCTTATCAATGGATCGGAATTCAGGGTATTTTCATCCTTTAGAAAAACAGGGACGCCCTCCGATTCCAATTTACCTTTCAATACTTGAACATCCGCAGGGAATTCAAAGGAGGCCAACGTGTAAAATTTCTCAGCCATTACTTCTTAAATTATGGGATAGTATTTCCAAACACTTCTTAATTTCCTTCTTGGTGTTGAAACTATGTAAACAGAAACGAAGCCTTTCCTTTCCTTTCGGAACGGTTGGGGAAAAAATGGGTCTCACGTCAAAGCCAGTATCTTGCATTTTTTTTGCAATTGACTTCACCAGATGATTCCCAGGTAATATACAACATTGAATCGCCGAATGGCTCGGAATAAAGAGAGGATTAAGCCCGTTCATATGTACCATATCCTTAAAATAAACAATATTCTTGACTAGTCTTTGTCTGGCATCAGCTCCTTTAGAAGATCCCAAATGATTGTATGCCACAATAATCGTTGCTATTGAATGCGGTGGCAAGGCCGTAGTATAGATAAAGCTTCGGGCAAAATTTACCAAATAATGCTTTAGTTCACTGCTCCCTAGGATTGCCGCACCGTGACAACCCAAGGCCTTCCCAAATGTAATAATACGTGCAAATAGTTCATTCTGAAGTCCCAGTTCATCAACTTTACCTTTGCCCATTTCTCCAAAAACACCTATTGCATGTGCCTCATCAACAACGAGATTAAATCCGTTTTGGATACAAAATTCCGAAAATCTTTTCAAATCCGGGGAGTCTCCGTCCATAGAGAAGACCGATTCCGTAACGACATAAATCTGCGATTCATTAATACTTTGCGAACGCTTGATTTTACATTTACTTCTTAAGTCCTCCAGATTATTATGCTTGAACTTATAACTTTTGGCATTACCCATTTTGATACCGTCCCGGATACTGGCATGAATAAGCTCATCATAAAAAACAAAATCACCACGCTGGGGAATCGAGCTAAAAAATCCTATATTGGCGTCATAGCCAGAACTAAAGACCAGTGCGGAGGACACCTCATGAAATTTTGCCAGGTTTTCCTCTAATTCCGTATACAATTTGTGATTCCCGGAAAGTAAACGAGATCCTGTAGCACCATTTGACGCCGCTCCCATTTTTTTAAGGAGCTGAAAAGCCTTTGAAAAAATGGTCTTATCCCTGGCAAAACCCAAATAATCATTGGAGGTAAAATCCACCAAGTCCAAAGGTGCCGTTAAGTTTCTAATGAAGCTTTCTTCCTTTCTTTCTAAAAGTTTCGCCTTTAATTTCAGGGGAAGTTTGACCATACTCAAATTTACTACCTTTATTAAAACTTTTGGATATGGTCATCTACAAAAGGACTTCAGAAGAAGATGAACTGATTCAAATTTTAGGGCTCCAAAGGCAGAACTTACCCGTATCCTTGTCAATGGAAGAAAAGTATAGGGAAGGCTTTGTAACGGTATCCCATTCCTTTGACCAATTAAAGGAGATGCATCAGGTCTGCCCCCACATCATTGCAAAAGACAAGAATAGGGTAATTGGTTATGCCCTATGTATGCATCCCATGTTTGCTAAAACCGTGCCTGTTTTGAGACCGATGTTCCACGAAATCGAGACTATGGTTTCTAGAGATGAGAAGTATATGGTCATGGGGCAAATATGCATTCATAAGGCTTATCGAAAAAAGGGTGTTTTCCGAAAATTGTACCAAACAATGAAAACAGAATTGTCCCCGGAGTATCCAACTATCATTACCGAAGTGGATACAAAGAACCAACGTTCCTTAAAAGCACATTATGCAGTTGGTTTTAAAGATCTAAAAAGGTATCATTCTGTCAATCAGGAATGGCAACTGATTTCACTTAACTAAAAACTTTCTTCGTTTTAGAAGGCCAATTTAGTGAAGTTCTTAGGCAAAGGAACGAACTAGTCCCTTAGTCCCTTAATCCGCCAGAACGATAATCTTATTATCCTTCATTTCTACGGTACCGCTGGTAATGGGAAGGATAGTTTTGCCTGTGGCGTCTTTGGTAAACTTATCTTGATAGGACTCATCGATCACTACATTGCCATCAACTTTTACATGCCCTTGTTGTAACAATGAAACGATAGGCGCATGATCCGTCAACATCTGGAATTCACCGTTGATGCCCGGTACAGTTACCGAAACGACTTCTCCGGCGAACAAAGTAGCTTCAGGTGATACTATTTCTAAATACATAAAGTGTAAATCTCAAATTACAAATATCAAATCCCATGTTGGAATTTGGGATTTACCGAGCAAAGCCCGGTTTATGCTTCGGCCAGCATTTTCTCACCTGCTTCAATAGCCTCTTCAATGGTTCCCTTAAGGTTAAAGGCCGACTCCGGTAGATGATCCAATTCACCATCCATAATCATATTAAAGCCTTTTATGGTATCTTTTATATCCACCAAAACCCCTGGTGTACCTGTAAACTGTTCTGCTACGTGGAACGGTTGTGACAAGAAACGCTGTACACGTCTTGCCCTGCCCACGGCCAGTTTATCTTCCTCGGAAAGTTCCTCCATTCCCAAAATAGCAATGATATCCTGAAGCTCCTTATAGCGCTGTAATAACTCCTTTACCCTTTGGGCACAAGCATAGTGCTCTTTTCCCAAAATTTCAGCGGTCAAAATCCTGGAGGTAGAGTCCAAAGGATCCACAGCTGGATAAATTCCCAATTCCGCAATCTTACGGGACAATACCGTTGTGGCGTCCAAGTGGGCAAATGTCGTGGCCGGAGCTGGATCTGTTAAGTCATCCGCTGGTACATAAACAGCTTGTACGGATGTAATGGAGCCTCTTTTTGTAGAGGTAATCCTTTCCTGCATGGCTCCCATCTCTGTGGCCAACGTGGGCTGGTAACCTACTGCCGAGGGCATACGTCCCAATAGGGCGGAAACCTCGGAACCAGCTTGGGTAAATCGGAAAATATTGTCAACAAAGAAAAGTACATCCTTTCCTTGGCCTTCCCCTGCACCATCACGGAAATACTCGGCAATGGTCAACCCGGAAAGAGCAACACGGGCACGGGCTCCTGGAGGTTCGTTCATTTGACCAAAAACAAAGGTAGCCTTAGACTCTTTCATTGCTTTTTTGTCTACCTTGGACAAATCCCATCCTCCTTCTTCCATGGAATGTAGAAAGTCATCCCCATATTTTATAATGCCAGATTCCAACATTTCGCGAAGCAAATCGTTTCCTTCCCTGGTTCGTTCCCCGACCCCTGCAAAAACGGAAAGCCCGCCATGCCCTTTGGCTATATTATTGATCAATTCCTGAATCAGTACTGTTTTTCCGACTCCTGCACCACCGAATAATCCAATTTTACCTCCCTTGGCGTAGGGTTCAATCAAATCGATTACCTTGATTCCAGTAAAAAGAACTTCAGTAGAAGTGGAAAGGTCTTCAAATTTGGGTGCTTCACGGTGAATGGGCAGACCGTTCTTTCCTTCCTTGGGCAAATCTCCTATACCATCTATCGCGTCCCCAATTACATTGAACAAACGCCCGTAAACATCTTCGCCTATGGGCATCTGAATGGCATTTCCCGTAGCAAGGACCTCGGTACCCCTACTCAATCCATCAGTAGAATCCATAGAAATGGATCTAACGGTATTTTCCCCGATATGAGATTGTACCTCCAAAACCAGTTTAGATCCGTCCTGGTTATCAATTTCCAAGGAATCGTAAATTTTGGGGAGATCTGATCCTGATTCAAATTCAACGTCCACTACTGGACCTATGATCTGGGAAACTTTACCTGTAATTTTTGACATTACTTTTATGTTTATGCATTAGGGTTAAAGATGGCTGTACAGGGCCTATGTTTTTCAGGCTGCAAAGATATGGTATTCCGTTTTTAATTGAAAACTTCTTCTTATTCTTTTTTAATCAAAAAAAGGGCGTCCGCAGACACCCTTTTTATACCTTATATTTTATTCTATATTATGGGTTAATAGTCCAAGAAAGGTAATAGATAGATCCAACGAGCCCTGTTCCCACAGCAGTGAAATATTCGTTCGCCAAGAGGTTGGAACCGCCAATTTTGAAAACCGATTTTATTTTTGGTATTGAATAATTGATTTGGGCATCCAAAACGGTATATGCAGGTACATCCCCATCCGCAAAGGAAGCCTGCCAGAAAAAGGCATCGCTCCATCTATAATTTACATTGAATCCAAAATTTTTGAACAACTCCTCGTTTCCAAAAGAAGCCTTTACTTTATGTTTGGGCGTATTAAAGCCAGGTCTAAAGTCCGGGTCGGAAGCTTCGTCAAAATCAAAATCCGCAAAAGTGTAATTCACTCCCAAATCAAAATCGCCGAGAATTCTCGTATTCACCCCTACAGTAGCACCATATGAGTTTACATCTGCCGTGGAATTGGTATAGGCCTGAAATTCCTGACTATCGCCATTTCTTATTTCGGCTGCGGCCGCTTGCAAGTTGGTTTCGTCCTTGGAGAACGTCACAATTACCCTTTCGGTGGCTATGAAATCCTGAAATGTATTGTAATACCCGCTTAAATCAATGGTGAATTTTCCGATCTGCCCGCGATACCCTAATTCGAAGGCGGAAATTTGTTCTGGCGTTATGGGATCAGGATTACCTGCTTCCAATAATGAGGTATCGGTAAAATTAGAAGCTCTAAAGGCATTTACAGAGGTTTTTGAAAAAGAGTTTTCATAGGTGTCCCTAGGCACAAAAACTCCAGTATTTCCTGTATTGCTATTGGCTACAGAAAATGTACGTTTTTCCAAATTGTCCGGTGCCGAACCTACTAAGATTACATTCCCTAAATTCAACCCAATAAACAAGTCCTGGGTGGTGGGGTTCCGAAAGCCAGTTTGAAAGGAGGCTCGGAAGTTATGGTTTCTTTTGGATCCGGCGGTATAGGCCAATGAGGCTCTTGGGGACAGGAAACCATCAAAAAATTCATTCTTGTCATATCGTATAGAGCCGGTGAACTTTAGTCTTTCGTCCAAAAATTGTTTTTGAATCTGCGTGTATAATCCAAATTCCTGATATGGTATGGAACCATCCAAATCCGTAAAGATCGTTCCTTGCGAATTGAGTACATACTCCCGAAAAGAGCCGCCGATCTGAATATCGGCAAAATCCTTGGTCAAATGGCTAAAATTGTAATTGGCATCTATATGGCTCAGCTTTGTATTATCTATAAACCGTGACCCAGTAGCCAGGTCCCCATCTGAAATTACAGCGTTGAATGCGCTTTGAAATTGGGGAGTTCCGGGAACCAATCTTCCGGTATCCGCAGCCTGTCTTGCAGCCGCATGGGCCGCTTCGTCATCTAAAAGCACCCCGGTCCCTACGCCTAATTTAGCCCCGGCAAATGCTGCCACATAGTCCCCGAACCACTGAGCATTGGACTTCCATCTATTATTGACATTTATTCCCGTAAAACGCATATCATAGGAATTGCCAGCATTTTCCGAGGTAATGTATCCTCTTACAAAAAAGTTGTTGTTCTTGAACTCTAACTTATGTTGTTGCAGTCTGAAGTCATCAATATAGTATCTACTAGCTCCATGGAAAATCGTGGAACCGCGACCTATCCTACCATTATATATAATCTCAAAATCGTCTCCGAATGGCCTATAGTGCAGTGCACCATCAAACTTTACACTTTGGGCACCATAATCGGTCAAATCCTGTTCCGCATAACCGGTCCTGGAAACCACGGCCGAACCTAAGGTTCCGGATGGAAATCCCGTGGCGGCATCAAAATCAATGGGTGCCGCAACCTCATCACCAAAAACATTCAATCCGTTATACGCCGGGTTACTTCTGTTTGCCCCAGGAATACTTAAATCTTCTTCATTTACCGCAAACCAGTCCGTACCTTCTAAAATGGAGAAATTGGCCTTTACCGCAAATTTATCGTTAAATGCATGGGCAACCCTTACACCGACATCATAGTACGAATTGTTCCCAGCCGCTTCCTGAGCGGTCCATCCAGTTTTGCCATAAACGCTTATTCCTTGAAAATCAAAAGGACTCTTACTTCTCATGAACAGGATACCATTGAAGGCATTAGCCCCATATAATGCTGAAGAAGCTCCTGGTAATATCTCTACACTTTGCACATCCAACTCGTTCATTCCCACCAAATTTCCCAAAGCAAAATTCAACGCGGGGGAAGAATTGTCCATACCATCGACTAATTGTACAAACCTTGAATTATCCACTGCAGCAAAACCTCTAGTATTCAGGGATTGGAAAGTTAAGCTACTGGTATTGATATCCACACCTTTTAAATTTTCAAGTCCACCATAAAATGAGGCTGCCGAAGCATTTTTAATATCCTTTATTCCAAAACGCTCCACTGATACGGGGGATTCGAAAATACGTTCCGGGGTTCTGGAAGCGGAGATGACCACCTCATCCAAAAAGGTCTGGGTCTCGGAAAGTACAATGGTCAACGTCTGGTTATTTTCCGTAATGTTTGTGGACTCATCGGAATATCCTAAGCTCGTAATTCTTAACTGAAAAGGGGGGATTTCCGATGTTTCCAAAGTAAAAAACCCATCAAAATCCGTGACGGTGCCTATTGTCTTGTCAACAATAACCACATTGGCTCCAGGTATGGGTTGATCGTTCTCATCTACCACTTTTCCATTCACCGTTGTTTGTGAGAAACCAACCGTCACAAGCATCAGCATGGATAACAATAGTGTTGTTCTCATGTTAACTTTGAGTTAAATTAGTTTGTAAGGCAAGATACAGATTTTTACAAAGGAACAATCATAAAATGGAAAAAATTATGCATGCATAGTATAATAATTATAAAAAAGGATTGGAAAAATTAGGTAATCAATAATTTGAAAAGAAAAAAGCCACGGAAGTTGTCCGTGGCCTTTTTTTAGATATTCTTTTTTAAATCCATCATTCAACAGTAACGGATTTCGCCAAATTACGTGGTTGATCTACATTACAATCTCGCATGACGGCTATATGGTAGGACAAAAGTTGTAAGGGTATTGTAGTCAACAATGGTGTGAGGCTTTCTACGGTTTCCGGAATCTCTACTACATGATCCGCCAATTCCGTAACCTGCTCATCGCCTTCAGTTACGACGGCGATAATCTTCCCCTTTCTTGATTTTATTTCTTGGATATTACTTACCACTTTTTCATAATGCCCCTTGTTCGTGGCAATCACAATTACAGGCATTTGCTCATCGATCAGGGCAATAGGACCGTGTTTCATTTCAGCGGCAGGATAGCCTTCTGCATGTATATAACTTATCTCCTTTAGCTTTAAAGCTCCTTCAAGAGCTACCGGAAAGTTATACCCTCTGCCTAGATAAAGGCAGTTACTGGAATCCTTGTAGACATCCGCTATAATTTCAATCAATGGATTGGATTCCAAGGCTATTTGTACTTTGGCAGGAATATTTTCCAATTCCGCCAAATACTCATGAAATTTTGATTCTGAAAATTCTCCTTTTTCCTTACCTAACTTAAGGGCCATTAAAGTTAGGATGGTAATTTGAGTGGTGAAAGCCTTGGTCGAGGCTACTCCTATTTCAGGTCCGGCATGAGTATAAGCTCCTGCATCGGTTTCCCTGGCAATGGACGACCCCACAACATTGCATACTCCAAAGACAAAAGCACCCTTTTCCTTGGCCAGCTTAATCGCTGCAAGGGTATCTGCCGTTTCACCGGATTGTGATATGGCAATGAGTACATCCTTATCCGTAATTACGGGATTGCGATATCGAAACTCCGATGCGTATTCCACCTCGACCGGCACTCTGGCCAAATCCTCAAAAATATACTCTGCCACCAAACCGGCATGCCAAGAAGTTCCGCAAGCAACAATTATTATCCTATTGGCATTGACAAATTTTTCCAGATGTTGATCTATTCCTGCCATACGTATAATTCCCTGATCTGCAAGAAGTCTTCCTCTATAGGTATCTAAAATAGCGTGAGGTTGTTCATAAATCTCCTTTAACATAAAATGGTCATAGCCCCCTTTTTCAATTTGCTCCAAGTTTAGTTGCAGCTCCAATATCTTAGGATAGGCAATGGCATCGTCCTCGATCTTACGTAATTTGATTTCCTTGCCCAATCGTACAATAGCCATCTCCTGATCTTCCAGATATACAGCATTATTGGTAAACTCTATAAAGGGAGAGGCATCCGAAGCAATAAAGAACTCATTATCGCCAATTCCTATAGCCAAAGGACTACCCAACTTGGCCACTACAATCTCATCCGGCTTTTGTTTGTCAAAAACCGCAATAGCATAAGCTCCTACCACCTGATTCAATGCAATTTGCACTGCCTGTCCCAGTTTAACGGCTTCGGTCTTTTTTACCTCTTCAATAAGATTAACTAAAACTTCGGTGTCCGTATCCGATTTAAAGGTGTAGCCCCTTTTGGTCAATTCCTTTTTAATGGATTCGTAATTCTCGATTATCCCGTTGTGGATGATTACCAAATCCCCTGAGTTGGAATAGTGGGGGTGGGAATTTACATCATTGGGGACCCCATGAGTAGCCCACCGAGTATGCCCTACACCTAGGTGACCAGCCAAGGAAATAGTATTTTTTGCCTTATTTTTAAGGTCTTCGACCTTACCCTTGGTTTTAGAAAGATTTATGGAAGTGCCGTCATACAAAGCAATGCCCGCACTATCATATCCTCTATATTCCAAACGTTGCAAACCCTTTACAATAATGGGATATGCGTCCCGGTGTCCTATATAACCAACTATTCCACACATAATAAAAAAGGTATTTAATAAGATTATTTTGAGTATGGGGCAAATCTAATGCTACATCATTAAACATTACCACTTTTTGGATATAAAACGTATAATCTCTTTATGTGGTATGAAACGAAAGAAAATATTGCTCGCTTAAAATAGAATTATGGTATTGTGGTAAGTCATTGATATTAATCGGTTTCCGTATAGAAAATCTCAAGTTTCAATTTCTTGTCTTCATCGCCAGGGCCAACTGCGCTGCCAAAAAGGACTGTCCCCAATGGGCTTAATGTGGATGCAAATGGAAGATCTCTTTCTTCATTGGTCAACATTGCGTTTCTTGTTGCACTGGATCTAATATCCGAGGTTATGGCAAGTGCCAAGGTTGCATTGGTAGAATCCCGGAGCACTAGATCATTGATGTAGTCGGTAATTTTTAATTTATATCTGGATCCTTTATTGTTCGATTCCACGACCAACCTTCCATCATAACTCTCGTTCACAGCTGCCACCAATATCTGTCCTGTCCTGGAATCTACAAGCCTCTGTGCGCCTGACAAATATACGGGAACATTGGTCTCGGCATTGTATAAGTATAACCGTGGGGGTTCTGTTGCCTCTCCTGCCGCATCCAAAGTTTGTCGATCCACATAAAAAACAAGACTAGCCTCGTTTATTATCCAATTATTAGCCTTTATTTGGTTTAAGATTTCTTCCCCATTTCCCTCTTCAAAAAGATTTATTTCAGTAAAAGATCCCGAACCTCCCTTTAAATAAATCCTAGAAGCATTTTCCTGAACATCCAAAGCATCTGTTATTTGAGGTGGAAAGGCTTCGTTAATAAATGTGTTGACCGCATTGCCATTTATTCCTCCTGTTGCCAACCGCGTAACCAAATCGATGGAGAAAGTACTTTCCCTTATTTCCCGAACATCGTCCGAAACATCATCTGTTGTTCCATTGATATCTATTGCTTCATATTCATATACGATGTCCAAGGAAACATTGGGGTCCGTAAGATCCAACAAAACCATAACATCATCCGAAACCGGGGTTATTGAAAAATGAAGGCCCCTTAAAAATTCATTGAAGTTAGGCTGACTCAACAATTCGGAACTTCCTTCCTTATCCAAAATATTCTCCTGAAAGAAATCAGGATCTAACGAAATTCTTATTCCCGGGTCTAAACGCTCAAATTGTTCGGATTCATCCACATCCTCCGTAGTTTCGTCGTCTTCCATAGGAATCAATATATGTTCATTGCTGACGGTTATCTCTCCATCGAAAATAACATCGGACACAAAAGAGGGTGAAAATCGCTGGGTAGAAAAGTATTCTTGAGATTCCTGAAAATTAGTGTTGGGATCTAAATCCCTCAAGAAAAAAGTAGACCGTTCTATCTTTAAATTAAAAGATACTGGAGTTTCATTATCATATAGCTGACCATTGACATAAATACTGTCCAGCTCGAATCTTTTTGGAAACTGGTTGGCCAAGGTAGACGTATCTTCTCCATCATTGATACTATCCCCATCTGTATCAACATTCAAAGGGTCCGTTCCATTGGCCCTTTCCTGATTGTCGTTAACGCCGTCTCCATCCGAGTCACTATTAGGGTCATCCGGATCGACATCAAACTCGTCGTCCACTCCATCCAAGTCCCGATCCCGCTGTTCATCCCCTGCCCTTAAATAAGGAATATATAGAATGACTTCCTTTACAGTTTCATTTTCAGGTATCTGTGTGGCGGATGAGCTATCTGGGTTATCCTCTGTCTCTTGGGTAAATATCCCAAAAGTAGGGTTTGTAGAAGGTAGTATTAGTTGAGAGGTTATACGCGCTTCGGTCTTTCCATAAACCGGGTCATTGAAAATGCCCAACTGATATAGGGGTAGTTTATTGGTCCGTGTCGCCACTATCTTTTTGTTAAAAGCGAAGACATCATAAACGGCCTTATCCGTCGTAAAGGGCTCACCCCCAATAACGTCCGCACCTATAGTGGTCAAATCTTCTTCACAAGCAATGGAAACTAACACAAGTAAAGCCCCTGCAACGGCAGAAAATTTAAATCTTTTCAAAAAAGTCATTTAGGATTACTTTAAAACTTGTGTGTTATAAAAATTATCATATGCTTCTTCAAATTCTTGCAAGGAAACATAAGGTAACACGGGTTTTTGAAGGTTGGAAATGTGGTTCAACAAATCTTCTGGAATTTCTTCCGCGGCTAAAATAACGGCATCCGAATAATCTACCGCCACTTTTAACAAATTATTATAGTTGGGAGTTTCCAAAGCATTGATATTCTCTTCTGGTACTCCATCAAAGGTAATTTTATTGATCATGCTCTCATCCAATTTACCTTCGAAACTTCTGCCATAGACAGATGTTACTATTTTACTATCCGCAAATAGAGGTTCATCGGCATAGTACTCCCTAAGATAAAGGGGCAACAAAGAAGCCATCCAACCATGAACATGGATAATGTCCGGGGACCAATTCAGTTTCTTAACGGTCTCCACCACCCCTTTGGCAAAGAATATAGCGCGTTGGTCATTGTCGGGAAAAAGATTGCCGTCCTCATCCGAAAAGGTGGATTTTCGCTTAAAATATTCGTCATTGTCAATAAAGTACACCTGAATCCTCTCCCTTGGAATGGAAGCCACCTTAATGATCAAAGGCATATCCATATCATTGATTACAAGGTTCATACCGGACAAACGTATCACTTCGTGCAATTGGTGTCTACGCTCATTGATATTGCCGTACCTTGGCATGAAAATCCGTATTTGGCCACCTTTACTGTTGACCATCCTTGGCGCTTCGTAAGACATTAGGGAAACTTCGTTCTCTGGCAGGTAGGGGACTAATTCTGAAGATACGAACAATATCTTTTTACCATTCATAAAAGTTGTATTTTATTTATCGGACAAGCGTGGCCGCAAAATTACAAAAATTATGCAGATTAGCCGTAATTATAGTAAGTTTGCTGGCTTTTAGCACAAAGACGATGCTAGTAATCAAAACTGAAAAAGAGCTCAAATCGCATCTTTCGTCATTTGGCAACGAGGAGTCTCTCGGGCTTGTCCCAACGATGGGAGCTTTGCACCATGGCCATGTTTCGCTGGTTCGTAGAGCGATTTCCGAAAACAACAAAACCGTTGTTAGTATTTTTATTAATCCCACCCAATTCAATAACCAGGAAGACTTAGAAAAGTATCCTCAAAGTTTAATTGCGGACATCGATATTTTGAAAAGACTTTCTAATAAAATCACCGTCTTTGCACCCTCCGTAGAGGAGATGTATCCAAACGGGGTTGGCTCTACATCATATAAGTTCGATGGCCTGGACCAAGTGATGGAAGGAGCTTTTAGGGAAGGTCATTTTAATGGGGTAGGCACCGTGGTGGAAACCTTATTGAAACTTATAAAGCCGGATAAAGCCTACTTTGGGGAAAAGGACTTTCAACAATTACAAATTATAAGAAAACTGGTGGAGAGCAAGGATATCCCGGTGGACATAATAGGCTGTCCTATTGTCAGGGAACCCAATGGACTTGCCATGAGCTCACGGAATAAAAGGCTCTCACCGACCCTAAGAAAAGAAGCTGGTCTTATCTATAAAACATTGGAGACTGCCAAAAAGAAATTTGGCACGGAAAGTGCTAAATCCATAATGGATTGGGTGAAAGATCAATTTAAAGGACATCCATCTTTAAAGTTGGAATATGTTGAAATAGTGGATGTGGAAACTTTAATGCCCATCAAAAGAAAACAGGATAATATAAAATACAGGGCCTTTATGGCCGTTTATGCCAACGACATTCGGCTCATAGATAACATAGCCCTGAATTAACTAACTTTGTCAAATGCAAATAGAAGTTGTAAAATCCAAGATTCATCGTGTAAAGGTCACTGGTGCCGACCTTAATTACATAGGGAGTATTACCATTGATGAAGACCTTATGGATGCTGCAAATATCATCCGTGGTGAAAAAGTTCAGATTGTTAACAATAACAATGGGGAACGTTTGGAAACCTATGCTATTCCAGGACCGCGAGGTAGTGGTGAACTTACTTTAAATGGTGCTGCGGCACGAAAGGTCGCCGTTGGGGATGTATTGATATTGATCACCTATGCTTGGATGGGCTTGGATGAGGCCAAAAACTTTAATCCGGCATTGATCTTCCCTAATGAGGCGAACAATCTGTTAAACTAATCTTGAACAATAAGCTAAAAAAAATACTAAAAACCATACTCCCGATATCCTTGGGAGTTTTTTTGGTCTGGTATTCTTATACCAGCACTTCACCAGAAGACAGACAACAGATTATCCTACATATACAGGAAGCTAATATGTTCTGGGTAGGCCTATCCATATTTATAGGTATTGTGAGCCATGTTTCCAGGGCAATACGTTGGAACTATTTGCTAGAACCCTTGGGGTATCGACCAAAAATCATCAATAATGTTTTTATCATATTAATCTCCTACTTTGCCAATTTGTTGATCATACGTTCTGGTGAGATTTTACGGGCTACCGCCCTGAACACCTATGAGAACGTTCCCTTTGAAAAGGGTTTTGGCACTATAGTTACCGAACGGGTTATAGACGTGATTATGTTGCTTTTGGTGATTCTTGCCGCATTTTTGTTCCAGGCCGAAATAATATTAGGAATCCTTGAAGAAAATGGGATAGGCCTGGTGGGCTCAATTGGGCTGATCGGGGCCGGTATACTGGGACTTGTTATCTCTATCAGGGTCATTAGAAAATCCACTTCCGCTTTTGCTATGAGAATCAAGGCTTTTTTGAAAGGCCTTTTGGATGGGATTTTAAGTATTTTTAAAATGAAGCAGAAGGGGCGCTTTATATTTCATACTATACTTATCTGGGCTTGTTATATCGGCATGTTCTGGGTCATAAAATTTACGGTCCCTGAAACTGAAAATCTTTCTTTAGGAGCGCTTTTGGTAGCCTTTGTTGCAGGAGCCTTTGCGATGGCCACCACCAATGGCGGTTTGGGTCTTTTCCCCATTGTAGTAACCGCAGCCTTGTCCTTTTTCGGAATAAGTAAAACCTCCGGGGATGCCTATGGGTGGATCATGTGGACGGCACAAAACCTTATGATCGTTATTTTTGGTGCAATATCTTTTCTGGTATTACCGTTATGGAACAGAAACCGGTAATCTGTCCTACGGACCAAAAAGCACCCTATGCAACGTTTAATTCTTACGCTTACCCTACTTTTATGCCTTGGCGTCAATGCCCAGGTGACAAAAGAGATTTTTGAATCCTTTAAACTCCAAGAAAGAAGAGATGTTTCCTACTATTTTCCAGAAAACCTCTCGGAAGAAAAAAAATATCCGCTCATTGTGGTATTGGATGGGGATTATCTATTCGATCAAGTAGTCGCCACCGCTAAATTCTATAGTACTTTTCAAGGTATGCCAGAATCCATTGTTGTAGGTATTCATCAAAGTAAGGACGACTTACGCTGGGAAGATTGTGCTTTTGAGGAAAATACCGGACTTCCAACGGAAAAGGGGAAAAAGTTCTTTGAATTCTTAGGTATGGAAATAATTCCCTATTTGGATTTGAACTATAATACTGCTCCTTTCAAAATGATCGTAGGTTATGATATTACGGCGAATTTTGAAAACTATTGGCTTTTTAAAGAAAATTCACTTTTCAATGCCTACATAAGCATCTCACCTTCATTGGCCCCTGAAATGGAAACCAGGGTCCCGGAGCGCTTGAATGCCCTAAAGCAGAAGATATTCTATCATCTTATCGTTGAGGGAAAGACGGATGAAACGATACTCCAAATGGACAGGGCACTTAAGGTCATAGACAAGGAGTCTTTCCACTATTTTTTTGACCAATATCCCGAAGCTAACGAAGTTTCCATAGCTACATATGGCCTTGGAAAGGCATGGGATCGTACTTTTAACATATTTAAACCGATTAGCCCACAGGAATACAAGCAAAAGATATTGACTTCGGATGAACCGGTCTACCAATATCTGGAGGACAAATACAATATGATAGAGGACCTTTTTGGGTTCCGCAAATTCGTGGAACTCAATGACGTCATGGCCATTTATGCCGGAACCCGAAAGAAGGAAGACCTGGAGTCCTTAAAATCCCTCTCAGATCTTTGTAAAAAAGAATTTCCCGATACCATGTTAGGTTTTTATTTTGAAGGCGAATACTATGAGCAACTAGGCGAGCCTAAAAAGGCACTGCGTACCTTTGAAAAAGCCTTCGGCATGGACGAAATAGACTTCCTTACCAAGGAAATGGCATTGGAGAAAATTGATGCGCTCAAGGCGGATTTCGGATATTAAACAGTTCATGGTTTCCAGTTCAAAATTGAGCTATGTTTGAGTGATTCATAGTCAGGGCCCGTTCAATCTGAAAATTTCCAATACGAATCCGAATCGCATCTATAAAAACAATCGTTTTCAAACTTCTTGCTACCTTTAGGGCCAATCTAAACTCCCTTGGATGGCCAAGACAAAAACTGCCTATTTCTGTCAAAATTGTGGTGCCCAATACGCTAAATGGGTAGGGCAATGCACCTCCTGCAAGCAATGGAATACCGTTGTGGAGGAAGTCATTCAAAAAGAGGAGAAAAGTGGTTGGAAAACAAGCAGGGGTTCTAGGGAAAAAATCCCCAAACCTTTACGGGTCAGTGAAATAAATACAGAGCGTGAGCTTCGCCTAGATGTATATGACCAAGAATTCAATAGGGTATTGGGCGGCGGACTAGTCCCTGGTTCCATGGTACTTTTAGGCGGAGAGCCTGGTGTGGGCAAAAGTACTTTGTTGCTTCAAATAGCCCTAAAACTTCCCTACAAAACGCTCTATGTCTCCGGGGAGGAAAGCCAAAAACAGATTAAGATGCGAGCGGACCGTATCCATCCGGATACTGAGAACTGCTTTATTCTAACCGAGACCAAAACCCAACATATTTTTCAGCAGATCGAAGCCCTGGAACCGGATATTGTGGTCATCGATTCAATACAGACCTTGCATTCGGATTATATTGAATCCGCTGCTGGCAGCATTTCACAGATTCGTGAATGTACTGCGGAACTCATCAAATTTGCCAAGGAAACAAATACCCCTGTTGTCCTTATTGGTCATATCACCAAAGACGGTTCTATTGCAGGTCCCAAGATTCTGGAACATATGGTAGATACGGTACTTCAATTTGAAGGCGATCGAAATTATGTATATCGCATACTTAGAGCTTTAAAGAATAGGTTTGGTTCCACGGCGGAACTGGGTATTTACGAAATGCAGGGAAATGGTCTTAGGGAAGTGAACAACCCGTCGGAAATCTTGATTTCAAAAAATGACGAGGGACTTAGTGGTACGGCCATTGCCTCTACTGTAGAGGGCATGCGGCCTTTGCTCATTGAAATTCAGGCTCTTGTAAGTACCGCAGTCTATGGTACGCCCCAACGTTCCAATACGGGATATAATGCAAAACGTTTAAACATGCTTTTGGCGGTCCTGGAAAAACGTGCCGGTTTTAAATTGGGTGCCAAAGATGTCTTTTTAAACATTACCGGAGGTATTTCCGTAGATGATCCGGCCATAGATTTGGCCGTAATTGCGGCCATTCTTTCCAGTAACATTGATATTCCTATAGAAAAAGGTATTTGTTTCGCCGCAGAAATTGGTTTGGCCGGGGAAATACGACCTGTGCAGCGAGTGGAACAGCGTATTTTGGAAGCCGAAAAATTGGGCTTTTCTACGATTTATGTTTCCAAACGTAACAAAATTGGCTTGAAAAATACCCAAATCGAAATCCAATTAGTTTCTAAAATCGAGGATGTAATAAGCCGATTGTTCGGGTAATATTTAAGGTGCCGGATTCGGGATGGCATTATGGATTTCCTCAATACCCTCAAGAACCGAATCACTCAATTCCACATCAATACTGGCCACATTCTCTTCCAATTGCCGCATAGAAGTGGCCCCGATAATATTACTGGTCAAAAAAGGTCTTGTGTTTACAAAAGCCAAGGCCATCTGCGCCATGGACAAGTCGTTGTCCTGGGCCAACTTATGATATCTTTCCGTGGCCCTCACTGCAGTTTCTGCACTGTAGCGAGTGTAATTAGGGAAAAGGGTAATCCTTGAAGTTGCAGGTTGCATCCCGCCCAAATATTTTCCGCTCAAAGTACCAAAACCCAAAGGGGAATACGCCAATAAGCCTATTTTCTCCCGATGAGAAACTTCTGCATTGCCCACTTCGAACAAACGGTTCAACAAACTATAAGGGTTTTGTATGGTAATCATTCTGGGTAAACTGGGATGTACCTTGCTTTCCTCCAGGTAGCGCATAACGCCCCAGGGCGTTTCGTTGGAAAGTCCCACATGACGAATTTTTCCTTCTCGGATCAAATCACGTAAGGTTTCCAATACCTGGTGAATATTATCCTTCCAATGATCAGTTACATCATAGGCGTATCCCCTTTTGCCAAAATAGTTGGTATTTCGATCCGGCCAATGCAATTGATAAAGATCTATATAATCGGTTTGCAAGCGTTTTAAACTTCCTTCCACAGCCTCTGTAATGGATTTCCTAGTAAATCCAGTCGTCCGAATAAATTTGGTGAATTCCGCTTTTCCGGCAATCTTACTGGCCAAAACAATTTTATCCCGGTTACCGGACTTTTTAAACCATGTACCAATGATTTTCTCGGTATCCGCATGCCGGTCCGCATGTGGAGGTATTGGGTATAATTCAGCGGTATCAAAAAAGTTGATGCCTTGATCAAAAGCATAGTCCATTTGTTCATGTCCCTCGGCTTCCGTATTCTGCTTGCCCCAGGTCATGGTACCTAAACAAATTTTACTGACTTCAATATCGGTGTGCGGTAAGTTGGTATATTTCATCCTAAGTTCGGCGGTTTTTTTAAAAGGCCAAATTTACAAATTAAAATGCCTTTGAAGTTTAACTAACTATCAATTTTCCAACTCCACAAGAATTGGGCAATGGTCGCTATGTTTCGCTTCGGATAGAATAACGGAACGTTTAAGCCGATTTCCCAACGGTTCGCTTACCATACCATAATCCAACCGCCACCCTTTATTGTTGTTTCGGGCATTGGCCCGGTAACTCCACCAAGTATAGTTATGAGGCTCTTTGTTAAAATGACGGAAGCTATCAATAAATCCACTATCCATGAAATTACCAATCCATTCCCTTTCTACAGGTAAAAAACCGGATACATTTTTATTTCGTACAGGGTCGTGAATATCAATGGCCTGATGACAAATGTTATAATCTCCAAGAATAACCAAATTCGGATATTCTTTTTTTAGTTCATCAATATAGCCCTGAAAATCGGCCATGTATTGAAGCTTATGCTCCAAACGGGCCAAATTGGTTCCGGAAGGAAGATACAAGCTCATAATCGAAGTTCCGTTGTAATCCACCCTAAGGTTTCTTCCTTCAAAATCCATGTAGTCTATTCCGGTACCAAATTCCACATGATCCGGCTTTTGTTTGGATAAAATAGCCACTCCACTATAGCCTTTCTTTTGGGCACTGAACCAATAATTATGGGAATAGCCGGCTTTTTCAAAGAGCTCCAGGTCCAGTTGGTCTTCCTGAGCTTTTATTTCCTGTAGACAGACCACATCGGGGTCTACCGTATTCAACCATTCCAAAAAACCTTTGTTTAAAGCGGCCCGAATACCATTTACGTTATACGAAACTATTTTCATGTATGTAATATTTGAATCGAAATTAAGGAATGTTACAGGAAATCCATAGTACCATTGCCAGCTAATATGCCTTTAATTACATTTTTGGAACGCGATTTGATTTACTTCCAATATCCTTTAGCTTTGACACATGAAAAATTTAATTCTTCCCATTCTTTTTCTAAGCTTTCATTTTATAAATGCCCAGGCCTATCCCCGATTAGGTAATGACCATGAAATAAAGTTCAATATTGGACTTTTTTTGGCCACGACCACGGCCGAAGGTTCCTATGAATATTTCCTAAATGAGGACGTTAGTATAGGCGGCACCATATATTTTGATGGCGATGCCGAGGATTACAATGGCAATTTTGGAATTGGACCTAATTTTAGGGCATATTTTGGTTTTGCTCCTAGAAGTGGCTTTTTTGCAGAGGCCTTTGGATTGTATTACACCGGTGAGGATGAAGTGAATTCAGACAACTTAGGCATTCGTAATAACGATTATAGTACCTTGGCCCTTGGTTTTGGTATTGGTAATAAGTGGGTTACCCGCAGCCAACGTTTTAGTTTGGAGGTGAGCGGAGGGCTTGGAAGGAACGTGAATCCGGAGGACTTTCAGGATTCCTTCATGTATAGGGCGGGACTATCCGTTGGATTTCGATTTTAATCCCTAATTTTAAAGCTTGATTCAAATTGAATGAAGGCACCCTTTTTATTTCCCGTACTTTTATTGTTTCCTTTCATTATCAGGGCACAGGAACCGGCCCAAAAAGATAGTATAACCCGCTTGGATGAAGTAGTCCTTACGGACAGTGTCCGAGTTAAAAATGCTGTCGGAATTGTACCCTCTCGTGTCATAGGCCCTGAAGTCTTTCAAAACTACAGTCCTATCGATGCCGTTTCGGCCATTAACCAAATCCCCGGGGTCTACATCCTTTCCGGAGCATTGAATACCAATAGGATAACCATCCGTGGTGTGGGTGCACGGACTCCCTTTGGCACTGACAAACTACGATTGTACTATAACGATATCCCGGTTACCAATGGTACCGGTTTTTCCACTATTGAGGCATTTGATTTGGAAAACCTTGCCGCCATTGAGGTCATAAAGGGTCCTAAAGGAGTTGCTTTTGGAACCAATTTAGGTGGGGCCATAATACTCGATTCCAGGGAACGAAAGGAAGAATCCACCGAATTCCGGAACAACTTTACCGTAGGTTCCTATGCACTCCTTAAAAACAACCTGTCTTTTCTACATAAGGAAGGGAAATTGTCCCTAGGCTTTCATTACGGCCATATGGAAACAGATGGTTACCGAGATAACAATCGGTTTGAGAGGGACGGCTTTCTTTTGAACACTTCTGTGAAAATCAGTAAAAAAAATACCATTTCACTATTGGTGAACCATATTGATTATACAGCTCAGATTCCGAGTTCCTTGAGTCAAACGGCTTTTGATGAGGACCCGACCCAAGCTGCCTTTACTTGGGCTGCCTCCCAAGGCTTTGAAACCAACAACTATACGCTGTTGGGCTTGTCCTTGAATCATAAGTTCTCGGACAAGCTAGAAAACAATACAAGTATCTTCTATACCTATTTGGATCATTTTGAGCCCAGGCCTTTCAATATTTTGGATGAGTTTACCAATGGCTATGGTTTCCGAACAAGATTTTCGGGAAGTTTCAGTCTTGGAGGGCAAAACGCTCAATACACTTTCGGTGGCGAATTGTACAAGGATGAATATCATTGGGGTACATTTGAGAATCTATATCAAGAGAATAATGGCAATGGAAGTCTGCAAGGAAATAGACTGAGTGACAATACCGAGTTTAGAAGGCAATTTAATGGGTTCGGTGCCTTGACCGTTCCAATAGGCAATAGATTTATAGCCCAGGCGGGCCTAAATATCAATAAGACCAAGTACGATTTTCGGGACTTGTTCAATTCAGGTGCCCAAAATACAAGTGCGGAACGCAATTTTAAGGTTATCGTGATGCCAAGCCTTAATCTGGACTATTCGTTTGCATCTGGTCAAAAGGTATATGCCAATATAAGTCGCGGGTTCTCCAACCCAAGTTTGGAAGAAACACTGACTCCGGACGGGGTCATTAATCCGGATATTGCCCAAGAGACGGGGACAAATTATGAGGTAGGGACATTACTCTCCCTGGCAAACAAAAAGTTAACTATGGATGTCGCCCTGTATCGGATGGATATTAAAAACCTATTAGTGGCCCAAAGAGTAGGAGATGACCAGTTTGTGGGAAGGAATGCCGGCCAAACCAAACATCAGGGACTGGATCTGGAAATGAGCTATGATTGGGAGGTTTCCCAAAAACTTCGAATTTCACCCTTCGTAAATTATACTTTTAGCGACCATAGCTTTGTGGATTTTGTGGATGGGGAAAACGATTTCTCGGGAAATCCATTGACAGGAGTACCCAAACATCGTATCAATTCGGGGTTAAGGCTACAATGGGGCGGATTCTATTGGAATACTACCCACCAATTTGTGGATGAAATTTCGCTTAGGGATGAAAACACTTTGTATAGTGATAGTTTCAATGTTTTTAATTCAAGATTAGGATATCGTACAACACTCTTCCAAAAACTGACCCTTGGACTGGATTTTGGTATAAACAATCTCGCAAACACAAAATATGCTCAATCCGTTTTGATCAATGCCGGTAGTTTTGGTGGCAACGAACCGCGCTATTTTTATCCCGGGGATGACCGAAATGTTTATGGTGGTATTAGACTTAGCTATTTCTTGTGATAATACAAATTCCCTTGAAACTACATTAATATCCCTTTAAAAGCCCTCAGTAAAAGGCTAATTCAAACCTATGAAAAGGCTCGTAATCCAGCCTCTTTAAGGTCAACAAGTTTCAATGACCCCTTCAAAAACGAACACTTCAAATTCTAAGGTAACAGCAACATTTGAGTGTTTAAAAAGTAGTATTTGATTCTCTTATTTTTTGTTGATTTCATCATTTATAAAAAATTTCTATATTTGCACAATCGATTGCGCAATCTTTACGATTTAAGCGTACAATTATGACCATAAAGGAGTTGGCACAAGAATTGGATATTTCTACTACTACGGTTTCGCGTGTTCTTACTGGTCAAGAAAAAAAATACCGGATTAGTCCAAAAACCGCCCTAAGAGTAAGGAACGGTGCTAGGAAACACAAATTTGAACCCAATCAAATCGCCCGTAATTTAAGACTACAGGAAACTAATACTATCGGGTTGATCATCCCGGATATCAGCAATCCCTTTTTTGCCAACCTTGCACGAACGGTGGAAATAGAGCTTCGAAAACGGGACAAAATGATTTTGTTATGTGATACCAAAGATGAGACCCTCTTGGAAGAGGAGTCCCTAAACCTCCTTTTGGGCAGAAAAGTTGATGGTCTTTTGGTGGCACCCGTGGGTAAAAAATGTGATCATTTCATTAAGAACTCCAAAATTCCCTTGGTGTTGATCGATCGTTATTTCAAGGACCAAACCATTCCCTTTGTCACCGCGGACAACTTCCAAAGTGCTTATTTCGCAACCGAGTTCTTAATCCATAAGGGGCATCAAAATATCGCTTGTATCCAAGGGCTAGGATATACTTCGGTAAATGAGAATAGGATTCTTGGGTATAGCCAGGCAATGGAGGACCATAAGATCCCAACTAGATTTACCCAGATTTCAGGTTCTGGTTATAGTATCGAAAACGGTTATGAATCCACTAAAGAATTGCTACAGAAAAAGAATCGTCCAACGGCAATCTTCGCCTTGAACAACCAAATTGCCCTTGGGGCCATGAAGGCCATTAAAGAGGCTGGTTTGCATATTCCAGAAGATATTTCGCTAATCGCCTTCGATGAACAACCCTATTTTGAATTGCTATCCCCAGCCCTTACGGCCATAAAACAACCCATGCAGGGCATTGGTAAGGTTGCCGTAGAGACCTTGTTCAGGCTCATGGCCGGGGAAAACGTAAAAAACCAAATGCTGGCACCCAATTTTATTGAACGGGAGTCTGTAAAATCCATATCATTATGAAAACCAGTTTTCCACTTTGTGTCTTTGTATTATTTTGGGTGACGGGGACTTTTTCCCAGACCAAGATTATTTTTGATACCGATTTCGGGGGCGATGCGGATGATCTGGGCGCATTGGCCATGCTCAATCACTTTCAAAACAAAGGAGAGATCGACCTTCTGGCGGTAATGTGTTGGAATGTGGAAAAGTATGCCGTAAGCGCTATTGATGCTGTGAACACCTACTATGGCAATCCGGATATTCCCATTGGGTTAAGAAAGGATAATCCCCACGAAACACCTTGGAACCATAGTAAAGTTATTGCTGACAACCTAGAGCATGACGTTACGCATAACAATGCTCCAGAGGCCACGGCGCTATATCGAGAATTACTAAGCGCAAGCGAAGATCAAAGTATAATTTTGATTACCGTGGGGCCTTTGATGAACATTAGAAAACTAATCGATTCAAAGCCCGATGCCTTCTCCCCTCTTGACGGCTCGGAATTGATTCATGCCAAGGTCAAGGAATTTGTAATCATGGGAGGCAATTTTCCAACTAGCAAGGATGAATGGAATTTTAATGGGGACATGCCCGGAATCACAAAGTATGTACTGGAAAACCTCACCTTGCCTATTACCTTCTCCGGTGCGGAGTTGGGTTCTGCAATAAAAACAGGCGAAGTATTCAATGACCTTCCCAAAGACACTCCGCTTTACCTCGGTTTCTTTCATTTCAGCAAACATGCCCCGTGGATGAATCATTTGTTCAAAGGAAAAATAATCGACAATGCCACCTTTGATCAAACCGCAGTTTTGTATGCGGTCCGAAACGGTTTGGGAAACTATTGGCACAAAGTTTCGGATGGCATTTGCGTTGCGGATGATACAGGTGGCAATATCTGGAAGTCAGTAACAAATTCTAATCACTCCTATCTAGTACTTGACAAGGACATTCCTCAAATGGAAAAAGAACTAGAGGCCTTTATGCTAGGGGATTTCTAAAAGCCACTCTTATGAAAAATATCATTTTTTTAGCCGTCCTAACACTCATTTCCTTGGAGCTAACTGCCCAGGAAAAAGTAATCTTGGATACAGACCCTTCCTTTGATCCGGACGATGTAGGTTGTATTGCCATGCTTCAGACCATGGCTACCCAGGGGGAATGCAACATCTTGGCCATTATTAATTCCACCGATCAAAAAGAATCTGCCTTGTGTATTAGCTCTATCAATTATTTCTATAATAGAAAGGCCATTCCCGTAGGCGATTACAAGGGCTATGCCAAAAAAATACACGCCACGGAAAACACCTATGACTATCATATCGCCAAAGACTATCCCCGGGAATTAATGAATTGGGAGGATTCCCATGACGGTGTAAAATTGTATCGTGAAATTTTGGAAAGTGCCAAAGACAACAGTATCACAGTGGTTATTATTGGAACTATGCATAATTTTTATGGTTTACTACAATCCGGCCCGGACGAATATAGCGACAAGACCGGTTTGGAACTGGTAAAGAACAAAGTAAAGCTCGTGGCCACTATGGGCGGCAACTTCCTCAATAATAAAGGCCTGGATCGAACCAATTGGGGCGGGGCGGATGCATTGTGCTCCTATACGGACTGGTCCTGTCTGCGGGAAGAACGAAATCGGATGTGCCGTTATGTCATCGAGAATTGCCCGGCGCCTTTTATGGCCTCCGGTTGGGAAAATGGAAACGGGGACTACCACAATGCGAACAACGGCAACGTCATTACCGGGCAAGGGTTGAAGAAATTGCCGAAAAATCATATTGTCCGTAAAAGCTATGAACGTCACTTTGAATATCGCGGAGGTGCGGATGATATTTCGCGGCATAGCAATGATCAGTGTGCCCTGCATTATGCGATTAGAGGTGAGTCCAATAACTATACGGCATATACCAATGGTAAGATTACCCTATCCAAAAATGGCGAATGCTTATGGGATCCAAACATTAACCGAAAACAGGGACATATTCAGAAAAATCGGGAAGATGATGCTATAGCAGCTGAAATCGAGGCATTGATGATGGGTGCAGTTCCTGATTTGGACACATCCCCACCGACTGCGCCCAAGAACATCAAATTTCTTGAAAAAGACGGTGCATTTAATCTGCAATGGGAAGCTTCCACCGATCCCACTAAAGGCAGTTGGGTAGTAGCGTACAACATCTATAGCGACGGACAGTTGATACGCCAGGTATATGGAACCAAATTTGGAGCAATTGCCAAAAGCGGAAAGACCGTAGATTATGAAATACGCGCGTTAAATGCAAGTGGCACCGAAAGTGAGGCGGACGTTTTTTCAGTTAAACCATAACATCTGGTTCATGAACAAATTTGTTCTACCTGCCCTATTCATCTTTACCACGAATATTTTGTGCGCACAGGCGACTATCCGAATACTCAATTTTCAGGGGGACAGCGGATACCAGCACGATTCAAAGGACGAGGCAATTGAACTGGTGGAATCGTTAGGCAGGAAAAATGGATGGGAAGTATTTACCACTTCTGATGCCACCGCTTTGAACGAATCTCAACTTTCAAAAATAGATGTTGTCATCTTTAACAACAATTGTGGTACGGAAAGTGCTGTTTTCTCAACATCTCAGGGACAGGCCCTACAGAATTTCATAAGAAAAGGGGGAGGTTTTATGGGTATTCATTGCGCAGGTGCCATCTGGCATGAGGAAAAAGAATTCCAAGCTTGGTATGAACAACTTATCGGAACACGATTGGTGGGTCATCCCGAAGTTCAAAATGCGACCTTGATCGTTGAGAATTTAGATCATAACAGCACAAGCCATCTTCCCAAACAATGGCAAGTAAAGGACGAATGGCATTATTTTTCATCCAATCCTCGAGGCAGAGTCAACGTACTTCTATCTTTGGATGAGAATTCATATAAAGCGGATTCCAGTTTAAAAATGGGCGACCATCCCTTTACCTGGTACCACTATTTTGATGGAGGCCGGTCTTTTTTTACCTCTTTGGGCCATACCGTGGAGATTTATCAAAATGCCGATTATCAAAGACTTATTGAAGGAGGCATCCTATGGACGGCGGCTATGTCAACAGATGAAAAAGAACCCGCACTTGACGGTTTGATTCTTGATCTGGACGCAGACCTAAATGTGGTCACCAATGAAAAGGAAGAGGTGCTGAAGTGGACCAACAGAGTGGTCAACGGCCAAGCCCAAGATTTTACCCCCAATGGTTACGGTATTAGAATTGCCGATCCAGGATCCGGAAGGCCAACGCTTAAAAGGGACATTCAGGAAATAAAAGGCCATAATGCCATAGTATTTGAAGAGGATGAACTTATAAATGGAAAAGAGGATGCTTTCGATTACTTATTAACAGGAAGCGGCTATACCTGGTTTACGGTACTAAAACCCTATAAAACACAAAGTAGTGAGGAACAGACAGCGTTTGGGCTACATCGATTAAAGGATGTGAATTCATTTTTAGGGAACTTGAGAAATGGGGGCAACTATGAAGGATTATGGGGCAGCCTGAATGACGATCTTACGGTGTGGTGTGGTTCACGCAACGGTATCACTTTTGGACGTTTTGACCAGAACAATCCAAAAATCACAGGAATACAACTACAATCGGACAAGTATTATGTAATCGGTGCAAGAATGGGATCCGGTACAGGTGAGGTTGATATAGAACTTTTTGTAAATAAAGTGGAGCCTGCGGCATCTGGAAGGTATCCCGTAAATGTCCACGCCAATCCCTCTAAATTGGCCATTGGTACGGAAAGGGATGCTACCAACCATCCCGGGTCGGAGTCCTTTGATGGGGAAATTGCACGTCTATTGATCTATGAAAGGCCTTTGGATGATTCCGAAATGGCCCATGTACTAGGCTATCTAAAGTCGAGATATGGCCTAACCGATTAGCCTCTCATCAGTAATGGAATTGCCATTTAATTTAGGTCCCAGCCATTTTATGGTGATATCAAAAAAAACATCCCGCCGAGTGGCGGGATGCTTTTTAGGTATGGGATTCAATTCTGCTAATTCAAATCAAATCGGTCCAAGTTCATCACCTTGTCCCAAGCCGCCACAAAATCCTTAACAAATTTTTTCTGGGCATCTTCACAACCATAGACCTCGGCAATGGCCCTAAGTTCTGTGTTGGATCCAAAAATAAGGTCCACGCGGGATGCGGTCCATTTCAATTCCCCACTTTTTCGGTCACGTCCTTCAAATACTTCTTCATCCTCTGAAACTGCTTTCCAAGCGGTATTCAAGTCGAGTAGATTTACAAAGAAGTCATTCGTCAGCGTTTCTGGCTTATGGGTAAATACACCGTTATGGGACTTGTCAAAATTGGTATCCAATACACGCATTCCACCAACCAAAACACTCATTTCGGGTACGGTCAGTGTCATCAACTGGGCCTTGTCCACCAGCAATTCCTCCGTAGCAACGGAAAACTTGGTCCTAGCATAGTTACGGAATCCGTCCGCTTGCGGCTCTAGCACTTCAAAGGATTCAGCGTCAGTCTGCTCTGCACTGGCGTCGGTTCGTCCGGGAGCAAAGGGTACGGAGATAGCCTCACCAGCATTCTCAGCAGCTTTTTCTACACCGGCACACCCCCCTAGAACAATCAAATCTGCCAGGGAAACTTTTTTGCCTTCGGATTGTGAACTATTAAATGTAGCTTGAATCCCTTCCAATACTTCCAATACTTTGGCCAATTGGGCTGGATTGTTCACCTTCCAATCCTTTTGGGGTGCCAAACGTATACGGGCCCCATTGGCCCCACCTCGGAAATCGGAGCCACGGAAAGTTGATGCCGAGGCCCAAGCTGTGGAAACCAATTGCGAAATGGACAAACCAGAATTCAAAATTTTCGCTTTGAGGTCAGCAATGTCATTTGCATCGATCAATTCGTAATCAACCGCGGGTACTGGATCTTGCCATATCAATTCTTCTTGTGGCACTTCCGGGCCTAAATAACGGGAAACCGGTCCCATGTCCCTATGGGTCAACTTAAACCAAGCCTTTGCATAGGCATCGGCGAATTCCTCAGGATTCTCATAGAAATGCTTCGAAATCTTTTCATAGTCCGGATCCATACGCAAGGCCAAATCCGTGGTCAACATAAAGGGAGCATGTTTTTTCTCTGAATCATGGGCATCCGGTACGGTGCCCGCACCAGCGCCATCCTTAGGTTTCCATTGGTGTGCTCCCGCTGGGCTTTTGGTCAATTCCCATTCGTAGCCAAAAAGATTCTCAAAAAACTTATGACTCCACTTTGTAGGGGTATTGGTCCATGCGCCTTCCAAACCACTGGTTATGGTATCCGAACCTACTCCGGTTCCGAAATTATTCTTCCAGCCCATACTCTGCATTTCAATGGAAGCCCCAGCTGGTTCTGCCTCTACATATTCCGCATCACTAGCGGCACCGTGCGTTTTACCAAAGGTGTGGCCTCCGGCAATCAAGGCTACAGTTTCATAATCGTTCATGGCCATGCGACCAAAAGTCTCGCGAATATCATGTGCAGCGGCCACTGGATCCGGATTGGCATTAGGTCCTTCGGGGTTTACATAGATCAATCCCATATGTGCTGCCCCTAAGGGGTTTTCTAATTCGCCTTCCTCAGAGTACCGAGCTTTGTTTCCCAACCATTCGGCCTCCGAACCCCAGTAAATATCTTCTTCGGGTTGCCAAATATCCTCACGGCCTCCGGCGAAACCGTACATGGGCAAGCCCATAGACTCATGGGCCACATTACCTGTAAGAATCAACAAATCCGCCCAGGATATTTTCTTCCCATATTTCTGTTTTATAGGCCAAAGTAATAGACGCGCCTTGTCCAAATTGGCGTTGTCCGGCCAACTGTTCAAAGGGGCAAAACGTTGGGCCCCGGTTCCCCCACCACCACGACCATCGGCGATACGATAGGTGCCGGCGGCATGCCAGGCCATACGGATAAAAAACGGCCCGTAGTGCCCATAATCAGCTGGCCACCAATCCTGGCTATTGGTCATTAAATCCGTAAGGTCTTTTTTTACAGCTGCCAAATCCAACGATTTGAATTCCTCGGCATAGTCGAAATCTTCATCCATGGGATCTGCTAAATTGGAATGTTGCCGTAGGATGTTTAGGTTTAGGGAGTTGGGCCACCAGTCGCGGTTGGTGGTACCTCCACCAGCAGCTTGGTTCAACTCTCCATTTAAAAATGGGCATTTACTTATGTCGCCCTGACCATTGTGTGTAGAATCCATCTCTAATTTTATTTTTAAGTGGTTATGTTCCTATTTCTTTCTAAAAGTAGGATTCTTATCCTTACAATTCGGAATGCCGTTATTTTTTTGCGTTATGCGGATATTAAGAATTGTTATGGCCCGATACAAAGCACACAGAATACGGTTTGGTTTTTGATTATCTTAGTTCTCCGTATAAGAGATTTATAGATTATTGACAATCTACACTCCTATGTTGTGCAGCATATGAAGAAACGTAGAAAATATCGAGGAAAAAGTAATGGTTTTGGATTTGTTTTCCCAATACTGAGCATTATTGGAATTGGATCTGTCATCGTGTTTTCTTCTTTCTATGAAAAAAGTTGGACTTATAACTGGAACGGTATTCGTCAACAAATTAGGGACAGTGTTAAAGTTGCCGAACGTGGTTGGGTTTCTAGTGGTACCATTGGGCCTGGTGCCCGGACACCAAAACAACTAGGAAGGAGGATCTGGCTAATGAATAACGCAACTGTACCTGAACTTTTAAAACTTACCGAATATCCAGACGGAACAATCAAAACCATTGCCTATGAGGGGTTGATAAGAAAACCAGGTTCTATAGACAAGGCCGAACTTATAATTGGGGCAATTGCGGACACTGAATATCCCATTTATTTTAAAACTGGCTGTGAGGCTTTCCAAATGAATATTGGTGAATATTTAGTTGACTTTGTTCTGTTTATTGATGATACTGACAATAGCCCGCCGCCACCAATTGAATTTATAAACCAATTTAGACTTTCTGAAGCGGAACAAGAAAAAATACTCATTGCTCATAGAAAAACCCCAAGCTTATGGAAAAAATAATACGTTACACAACAAGGGCTATAATTCAGCTTGGTAAAGAACTTAAATGAAACTAAAAACTAAACATGCGGCTGATTTCTCTGGCGGAACGATTCTAACGCCGAAATCATAGCTGGGGCTTTGTGCTTTACTATCAGAAACCGCTAACCAATGATAAAACTCTTTAGAAAAATTAGACGTGGTTTGCTTAAAGAAAACCAGCCTAACCGGCAGGTAGGCAATTTCAATAAATATCTTTTATATGCTGTCGGTGAAATAGTACTTGTAGTTATAGGAATTTTATTGGCCCTACAGATCAACAATTGGAACGAATCCCGAAAACGAAATATTGAAGAAGAAAAGTTGCTTACCGCACTTACTGAGGATTTTAATGAAAACAAAATTAGACTGGAAGAAGCCATTAGCAAGGAAATGGACATGGTTAGAATGAGCAAATCCCTCATTAAAGTGATGCAATCCGACCAAAAAAAGATACATCCGGATTCTATTCGGTTTTGGGTTACTTCAGGAGCCAAGTCTTGGTGGAAAACCGAATTTGTGACTGGGACGTACGATGCCATGGTCAGTTCCGGCAATATCAATATTCTGGAAAACGATAAGCTAAAAAGGGTTCTTTCCCAATTTTCAGCGGATATTGATTCTGGGTTTGAAGACCATTATGAATCAATGCATTATTTGATCGAAATGAATAAAATATCGGCAGAAATGGCCCCTGCATTGATTCATGGCATCCAACGCGAAGAGCTGGGCGTAACCACGGACAGTAAGGATATGAACCTATATGTACAGAAGCTTTTGAACAATGAGGCTTATCTTGGGTTGTTGATTTCAAAAACGTGGCTGGAAACGCTTAGAATCCATTATCAGCAGAAACTACAAGGTTATATTGATGAAATACTTTCGATCTGTAAATCGGAACTTGCTGAATAAATAAAGTACTACACTTATACGCGCAATTGAAGTGGGCGACTACGAGATCTATATATGCCATTAGGAAAGAGTTTCGAAGTAGGGCTATTATATCTTCTGCAACCACTCCCGCATATCCACTTCTTTGGCGATAATGGATTTTACCTCGGCCAATTTAATACGCTGCTGTTCCATGGTATCGCGGTGGCGTAGGGTTACCGTATCATCTTCCAAGGTTTGGTGGTCTACAGTAATACAGAATGGGGTGCCGGCGGCATCCTGTCTTCGATATCTGCGCCCTACGGCATCTTTTTCGTCATAGACCACATTGAAATCCCATTTTAAATCTGAGATGATCTTGCGGGCAATTTCCGGCAAACCATCTTTTTTTACCAATGGGAGTACCGCAGCCTTGGTAGGGGCCAATACGGCGGGCAGCCTTAATACCGTCCGGGTAGTACCATTTTCCAGTTCCTCTTCCTGTAGGGAATGGCTGAACACGGAAAGGAACATACGATCTAACCCTATGGAGGTTTCTATCACGTAGGGAACATAGCTCTCCCGAGTATCGTTATCGAAATATTGTAATTTTTTGTTTGAATATTTCTCATGACTGCCTAAATCGAAATCGGTTCGGGAATGGATACCTTCCAATTCCTTGAATCCGAAAGGAAAACGAAACTCAATATCTGCAGCGGCATCTGCGTAATGGGCCAATTTTTCGTGGTTATGAAAGCGATAGTTCTCCTCTCCCATCCCCAGGGACAAATGCCATTTTAAGCGATTTTCCTTCCACTTTTCATACCATTCTTTTTGGGTGCCCGGTTTAATGAAAAACTGCATTTCCATTTGTTCGAATTCACGCATACGGAAAATGAACTGCCGTGCTACAATTTCATTACGAAAGGCCTTCCCGGTTTGTGCTATTCCAAACGGGATTTTCATCCGCCCTGTCTTCTGTACGTTCAAAAAGTTGACAAAGATACCTTGGGCGGTTTCCGGACGAAGATACAAATCGGTTGCCGTATCCGCGGAAGCACCCAACTTGGTTCCGAACATGAGATTGAACTGTTTTACATCCGTCCAATTTCTTGAGCCGGACATGGGACAGGCTATTTCCAATTCTTCAATGAGCTTTTTTACATCTGCCAGATCTTCTTTCTCCAAAGATTTACCCAAACGTTTTAATATAGTCGTAGCCTGCTCCTGATAATCCACCACGCGTTGGTTGGTGGCCAAAAATTGTTTCTTATCAAATTTATCTCCAAAACGTTTGGCCGCCTTGGCAACCTCCTTTTCAATTTTGGTCTCAATTTTGGCGACATATTCCTCTACCAAAACATCGGCGCGATACCTTTTTTTTGAATCCTTGTTGTCTATTAAGGGGTCATTAAAAGCATCAACGTGACCAGAAGCCTTCCAGGTGGTAGGGTGCATAAAAATGGCAGCATCCAGACCGACGATGTTTTCATTGAGCTGCACCATGGCCTTCCACCAGTACTCCCGTATATTCTTTTTGAGTTCCACGCCATTCTGGGCGTAGTCATAAACGGCGCTCAGGCCATCATATATTTCGCTGGACTGAAATACATAGCCGTATTCCTTAGCATGGGAGATTACCCTTCTTAAATCGTCATCTTGTTTTGCCATTCGGCAAAAATAGAATATTACCCTAAAAAAGTGCTAATTATTTCAATTGAAATTCAGAAGAGGCCAGAAGGCGTTCATCTTCGAAGACATTTAAGGTATAGGTACCCCCTTCCAAGGATCCTTCGGGCAGCGTTATAAAGTCGCAGATATTTTTCTGTTCCCCTGTAAAGACAACTTCCACACGCTTGCTGTAAATATTCCCGTTTACGGAAATGGTATTGGCATTATCCTCGATGACGCCCATGTTGGGGCCCAAAAACTGGAAGTAGATGACCTTTTCGGTATTTATGATATTGGGATCTGCCATAATGGTAACACAACCCCGGAGTTTTTCTATAGTAGAAGCTTTATTGGTACGTATAGGTTTCCCGCTCCTTAATCGAAAGCCAATTCCCTCTGAACCTCTTAATGTTAAATACCTTTTGCTTTTGAGCTCCTTATTCAATTCTTGGATCTTTCTTCGCTGTAAGGCTTCCGCTTCCGCCAAAGAATTGCTTTTATTCCTTAATTCCTCTATTTGTTTTCGCGTTTCCTCATACTTATCGGATAGCAACATATTGTTGTATCTCAGGAAGTTGTTCTTAAGCTTTAGGCTATCGTTCTTGGCCTCCAATCTGCGAAGTTCCGTCTTGTATTCCCTTAATTTATCCACGGTGAAATTCAACCTTCCCACCGAGTCCAATAACTGTTGTACGCGATATCTGGAATCCTGTAATTCAATTTCATTGACTTCGTTAAGCGCGGAAAGCCTATCCACATCCGCCTTCATTAAGGTAAGGTCCTTTACCAGAAGCTCCTTTTCTTGCTCCAAAAAATCAATTTGGCTTTGGGATTGGGCATAGCTGTAATAAAAGGCAATAAGAATGCCTATGATTACCGCCGCAAGTGCAGTAAGGATTATTTTATAATTGAATTTATTATCTTGACCATCCATCAGAGCAAGTAAGCTTTAGTAGGTTAAAGTAATAAGATTTGTTACGCTCCAAGCTATCAAATATAATAAATGATATAAACACCCTCCTATTGCCCAAGGTCTGTTTTGGATGTAATGCACATTTATCAGGCGGAGAACAACATCTGTGTACAGTTTGTCGAAACCAAATACCACTCACCGAATACACCTTTAACGCCGAAAATGCCGTTGACCGTATCTTTTATGGCAGAATTAACATAAAAAAGGCCAGTTCTTTTTTGTTTTTTTCGGAAACGGGCATTGTAAAAAATCTAATCCACCATCTAAAATATCGAAACCAGGAGCAAATAGGGGATTTCCTGGGCGATTGGTATGGCCAAGCCTTAAAGGAAGACCTCCTTAATAAGACCATCCATGCCGTTGTCCCGGTTCCGCTTCATAAGAAGAAACTACACCAACGTGGATACAATCAGGTGGCCCTTTTCGCAAGAAAAATTGCCCATCACCTCAACGCGGAATACATAGATCATGTGCTCGTTAAAACATCCAATACCAAGACTCAGACCCAAAAAGGAAGAATAGCAAGATGGCAGGGAAATAAAGCACTTTATACCCTTACCTGTACATCCGAACTCGAAAATAAAAATGTGCTTCTGGTTGATGACGTTATCACCACTGGGGCTACAATGGAACTCTGTGCCAAGGCCCTTAAAGAGGCTAAAGGCATTAACATTTATCTAACCAGCATCGCCGTTGTACCCTAATGAAATAAATTGTTTCTTTGTTGCGCTATATTATCCCCAATGTTACGACGCATATTGGCTTGTATTTTTTTGTTCTTTGGCATTGCCGCTTTATGGCAGTGCGCAAGAAGGGGCAATCCTACTGGAGGTCCCAAGGATGAAGACCCTCCTGTATTGTTACGGGCCGAGCCCGAGAATATGACCATCAACTTTGATGCAAATGAAATAAAGCTTTATTTTGATGAATATGTGAAGTTGGAGGATGTTCAAGAACAACTCATTGTTTCTCCCCCCCTAAAGTATCTCCCGGAAATATCCCCGCAGGGCGGGGCGGACAAGGTAGTGGAAATAAAATTCAAGGATACCCTAAAGGAAAATACGACCTACACCCTAAATTTTGGGCAGAGTATTACGGATAACAACGAAGGAAATCCGAACAGCTTTCTGACCTATGTATTCTCTACGGGCGATTATATTGATTCTTTAACGGTATTAGGTGTTGTAAAGGACGCCTTTAATAGAAAAGCCGATGAATTTATAAGTGTAATGCTCTACGAATTGGACACCGCCTACACCGATTCAACTATATATCAAAGGCCTCCCAATTATATTACCAATACGCTGGATAGTGCCGTAATCTTTACTTTAAAAAATTTAAAAGAGGGCAAATATGCCTTGTTCGGCCTAAAGGATGAGGGGAAAAACAATCTTTTTGATCAAAATGTGGACAAGATCGCTTTTATCCAGGATACCGTTATCCTACCTACGGATTCTACATACTTGCTTAACATGTTCAAGGAAATACCAAATTATAGCAGTTCCGTACCAAGCTACGCGGCACGGAACAAAATACTTTTTGGATATTATGGTGATGGGAAGGATGTTCGTATTGACCTTCTAAGCGACCTGCCGGATACCGTTAGAACCAAGGTCTTAAAGGATGGGGACAAAGACACCCTCAATTTTTGGTTTACACCCTTTGAAATGGATTCCCTTATCTTCACCGTAACCAACGAAACCCTAAAGGTTATAGATACCTTCACCGTGAAAAGCCGAAAGGTAGGAATTGATTCCCTGACCCTAAATCCCAATCAACGGGGATCTCTAGGATTCAATGAGCCTTTTTACATAGATGCCAATACGCCGCTTGTAACCATCGATACTATACAAATGAGCATGATGAAAAAGGATTCAACCGCGTTATTGTTCACGGCAAAATTGGACAGCATTGAAAACAAGGTTGATTTTGATTTTGAGGTGGAACCCAATGAAAGTTATGCTTTGACGATGTTGCCAGGGGCAATCACCGATTTCTTTGGGCAAACGAACGATACCTTGAGCTATAACCTTTCTACCAAAAGTTTGGCCGATTATGGAAACCTTAGGTTTACGATTACTGCCGATAGCTTGGCATACCCCTTAATTGTACAATTGACGGACGAAAAGGGCAAGGCAAAACGTGAAATCTATGCCCCAAAACCACAGATTTTCGAATTTAATGCCCTGGAACCATCCAAATACCTTGTCCGTATCATTTTTGATGCAAATGGTAACCAAAAATGGGATACCGGAAATTATCTTCAAAGAATTCAACCGGAAAAAGTAACCTACTATCCGGATGTAATTGAAGTCCGGGCAAATTGGGAATTGGAGCAGACTTTTATCATTCCAGAATAAAACGGTCCCTATCGTCAAGAAACTTTAGCTTGTCCCTCGTAGATTTAATATGTTCCTTGCATAAAGTAACTTGAAGTACCGCTTCCTTTTCCGAAAACATCAATTGTTCCCCTAAACAATTGTACACGGCTGAATGGCCTATATATTCATGGCCGGTTTCATCTTGCCCAATCCTGTTCACCCCGATACAATAGGCCATATTTTCTATGGCACGCGCCTTTAAGAGGGTATCCCAGGCCGTAATTCGAGGTTTGGGCCAATTGGCAACATAGATAAGTGCATCATAATTTTCTGTATTCCGACTCCATACCGGGAACCGAAGGTCATAACAGATCAAAGGATATAACCGGAACCCCTTGTACTCCACCAGAACTTTCTTTTCTCCGGCATTATAAACCTTATCCTCTCCCGCAAGGGTAAAGGTGTGTCTTTTATCATAAATTGCCAACCCGCCACCAGGTTCTACAAAATATAAACGATTAAAGTATCTGCCATCCTCTTGGACTATGATACTCCCCACTATGGCCACATTTTTTTTGGCAGCTTGCCGTTGCATCCATTTCACCGTTTGTATTCCTTCGTTAGCATCAATGCTTTCAGGATGCATGGTAAATCCTGTAGTGAACATTTCGGGGAGAATAATTAGATCCACCTGGCCCGAAATAGTTTCGATTTTTTTCGAGAACAATTTTCTGTTTCGTTCGGGATCTTCCCAAAACAAAGGGGATTGCACTAAGGCGATTGTCAGTTCTTTTGCCATTTTAATTAGTCAAAATATACTACATGATCATCATCCATAACCATCTTGTGTAGCTGTTCCAATTGACTTTTGAGAATTCTATCCTCTGACAATTCTGGAAGCTTATCTATGGGGAAGAATCCGACGTCCTTAATATCGAAACTAGGCTTTAGCGCTCCGCCACAAATGGTACAAAGAAAATTCAACTTATAAATATAAAAGGGCTGTGGAGGATGTGGATGGCATTTTTTATCATAAACGGCCAACAACCGAACTACATTGGTCTTAAACCCAGTTTCTTCCACGATTTCCTTTACCACTACTTCTGATGGTGAATACCCCACATCTGCCCACCCCCCGGGAATGGTCCATTTGTCATCCTCACTTTCTTTGACCATAAGAATTTCCTTTGCATCATTTAATACAAAACCCCGCACATCCACTTTTGGTGTCGGATAGTCCTCTACGGGCATATAGAAGTTTTGTAAAACGGGAAGCGGACAATCGGCCATAGTCGCCAACAGTTTTAGACTTATCTCCTTTAGTTCCTCGTATCGTTCCCTGTCGTACTCGTTTTCCACATAGACTAGACCAGTATCGGACAATGCCTGTATGCGTTTTACCAGATTGAGCTGATCGGAACGTTTCATTGCGATGTGTTTTCCAACAAATCTACCAATTTGTTCATTCCCTGCATCTTGGCATTATCCAAAGCTGTGTGGCCCCTGTTATCCTTCATGGAGGCGTCCGCCCCTTGGGCCAGCAGCATCTCGGCAATCTCTTTTTGATTAAAGGTGGCGGCATAAATAAGACAAGTGCCCCCCATGGCATTTTGTCGATTTATATCTGCACCTCTTTCTATCAATTTTTTGGCCACAGCAGTAAAACCCTTGAAACACACCCCCATTAAGGCTGTATTTCCCGAAGCATCCTCAGCGTTAATCTTTGCACCTTGATCCAATAACAAATCAATAATTTCATTTTGATCATAGTAGGTGGCCAAAATCAAAGGAGTGGAACCTCTTTGATCCTTACTATTGACCAAATCTGGATGTGAAACTATCATTTTAGTCACCGCATCCAGATTACCATTTCGTATTTGGTTAAAAAAAATATCCGTGTTTTCCATGGGAACTAAATGTATAAAAAAACTATCAGATCCATTAAAAGATTCGAGGTAGAAAATTAAGCAAAATCATGTTCCAAATTATACCTCTTTGTAAAACGATTCCATAATCCACGGCTCAATTCCAGTACTCCCCTTCTCATAAAAATAACTATTTATAATTCTGACAATTTTTATGTAATTTCTTACGTTATTGAAATAAATTGTATTTTTAACCAACCAAACATCGTTAATTTGGAAACACTACCCATAAACTTCCTCATTAAAGATTCCCCTGCTTCTGTAGCCATTGTAGACTCCAATATGCACTTCATAAGTCATTCCAAAACATGGCTGGAAGAATTCGCCAATGGTCAATCCTCTATTATTGGCCAGTCCTATTATGATGTAATTCCTGATATTCCCGAAGAACTAAAAAGAATACACAAGGAGTGCCTTAAGGGAAAGTCCGATATGAATACGGGCTATAAATTAATACATTCCAACGGTGCCGTTCAATGGCTCAAATGGAAGATTAACGCCTGGAGGGAAGAAGATGAAACGGTCGGTGGACTAATTATAGTTCAGGAGGACATCACCGAAGAAAAAAGAAGCCAAGAGTTATTGATGAAGGCCAAGAGTGTCGCGCGCATTGGGGGCTGGGAGGTAGACCTGATATCCAACAAGGTGTACTGGACCCAGGTTACACGGGAGATCCACGAAGTAGGCGAGGATTATGTCCCTAATCTGGAGGAGGGTATCAATTTTTACAAGCAAGGAAAATCCCGCGATACGATAACCCTTTTGGTCAGTAGGGCCATGAAGGATGGTACACCATGGGATACCGAACTTCAAATCGTCACTGCGAAAGGTAAAGAGCTCTGGGTAAGGGCCAAAGGGGAGGCAGAAATTGTAAATGGTAAGTGTATCCGAATTTATGGAACATTCCAGGATATTGACGAAAGAAAGAGGGCCATATTGGAATACCAAAAGGTATCGGATAGATTGGCTATTGCCACCGGTGCGGCCAAAATAGGAATTTGGGACTATAATGTTGTGGACAACATATTGGTTTGGGACGACAATATGTATGATCTATATGACGTAGATCAGAAGGATTTTATCGGTGCCGTTGAAGCCTGGGAAGCTTGTGTACACCCTGATGATAAGGAAAGGAGTTTAAGGGAATTGGAAATGGCCCTAGCGGGAACAAAGGAATTCAATACCGAATTTCGTGTAATTCGATCCAATGGCGAAATCAAGCATATTAAGGCGAAATCTACCATAAAAAGGGACAAAGAGGGCAATCCCCTACGTATGATAGGTGCCAATTGGGATATTACCAAATTAAAGAATACCCAGTTGGAATTACTTCGCAGCCAAGAATCCTTTGAAGGCGCCTTCGAAAATTCTGCGGTGGGTATGGCCATCGTAGGACTTAACGGAAACTGGATACAGGTGAACAAAAGCCTTTGCAAAAGCTTGGGTTACCGGAAATCCGAACTTTTGAGGCTTACCTTTCAGGATATCACCCACCCGGACGACCTCGACATCGATTTAAAACTGCTGCGCAAACTTATTGATGGCAAACGAAAAAGCTATCAAATTGAAAAACGCTATTTTCATAAAAATGGTAGCATCGTTTCCGCCGTGCTTACCGTAACTGCCGTAAAGAACATTAAAGGTGAGTTGTCTCATTTCATCTCTCAAGTTGTGGATATTTCCTCCCGGATAGAGGTTCAGGACAAATTGACAAAATTGTTGGACGTTACCAGTGAACAGAATGATAGCCTGCTGAATTTTGCCCATATTGTTTCCCATAATCTTAGGTCACATTCCAGTAATCTTTCAATGTTGACCGGTTTCTTGCATAAAGAAGAAAACAAGGAAGAACAAAGAAATTTAATAGGCATGTTATCGGATGCCTCCGAAAGTCTCAATGAAACGGTTCTTCATTTAAATGATGTAGTACAAGTAAAGGCAGGAACATTGGAAGAAATGACCCCTGTTAATCTTTTTAAGACCATAAAGGATGTAGAGAAGAACTTGGGTGTGTTGCTACGGGAAAAAAAGGCGCGTTGTTCCATTGACGTGCCGACTACTCTAGACATTATTGGAATACCTGCCTATTTGGATAGTATTTTTCTAAACCTGTTTACCAATAGTATCAAATACAGTTCGCCCGAAAGGGATCTCCGCCTTAAAATTTCTGTATCAAAAATAGATGATATGGTACAGGTCGCCTTTTCGGACAACGGTCTGGGTATAGATTTGGAAAAGCATGGGGACAAACTTTTTGGCATGTACAAAACTTTTCACAAACATAAGGACGCCAAAGGGATAGGGCTATTCATCACCAAAAACCAAATAGAGGCCATGGATGGGAGAATTGAGGTTGAAAGTAAAGTTGGCATCGGTACAACTTTCAAGATATTTTTTCAAATAAACTAAAAAAGAACGCTATGATGGAATTAAAAAAAATTCAAAGTACTTGTATTATCGATGATGATCCAATCTTTATCTATGGAACTAGAAGAATTATGAAGGAGGTCGATTTTTGTGATAACATTTTGGTATTCAATAATGGCCAGGATGCCATAGAGGGTCTAAAGGAACTGATCGACAAAGGGGAAGACCTTCCTGAAGTACTATTTCTAGATTTGAACATGCCTATCATGAACGGTTGGGAGTTTTTGGAGGATTTTGTAAAAATTCCGAACCCCGACGGCAAAAAGGTTACCATTTACATCATTAGCTCGTCCGTAGATCCCAGGGACCTGGAGCGGATACGCAATTACAAGATGGTAAACAATTATATTCTTAAACCGTTATCACCACAGGATCTGGAAAATGTGCTACAAGATGTAGCTTAGTCTTTTTCGGACCAATACCTTTTCATTGTTTTCCTCAAAATGGGCTAACTTGTTTATTAGTCCAAAGATTGTACCTACCCTTATTTTACCATAATTGTCCAAAAAAGACCTGTCCTATTCGTCCTTGCCATAGTAAGGAAGATAATAACCCTCTAAAAAGTAAGGTAAAATGAAAAAAATAGTAGTACCTATACTGGTATTCGCCTTGGTAGGTTTTGGTCTAACATCTCCAGGACTTACGGATACTGATCGAGAAATGGCAATCAAGGAATTGACCAAAACCCATAAGCATTTGAAACATACGGTCAAAGGACTCAGTAATCAACAAATGAATTTTAAACCTTCTCCGGAATCATGGTCCGTCGCCGAGTGTGTGGAACATTTGGCCATTTCAGAAAATGCGTTCCATGGGATGTTACAGGCTGCCCTAAAGACCCCAGCCGACCCTTCCAAACGGGATTCGGTGAAATTGACAGATCAACAACTGTTGGGTATTATTACCGATAGAAGCAAAAAGGTGAAAACCCGGGAGGAATTTGAGCCTAAAGGAAAAATCGGTTCATTCCAGGAAGTTTTGAAGGCTTTTGACTCCAAGCGAAAAGAGCATATTATGTATGTTAAGAATACCGAGGATGACCTACGCAATCATTACGGGCAATTGCCTTTTGGCACTATAGATGGCTTACAGATCATCATTTTTATGAGTGGCCATACCGAGCGACACGTTAAACAAATGGAAGAGGTGATCGCCCATACGGATTTTCCAAAAGAATAATTGGGCCAAATGGCTCTTGCCAATATGAAGTGAAGCAATCCATTTATTATAAATTGTCATGACTGCAACCCGGATTGCTTCGCTTTACCAAAAATGGAACTATCAATCCCTTATTCCAGGACTAAAATCTTGGGGAGCATTTTGAGCTTGGTCAATGGTTCCCGACTCGCCAGAATCATTGTAAATCGTCCATTCGCTAAATGTATACATTGGATTTCCATTTAAAATATTTAGGTTACGAACCGCACGCCCATCCTCAAATTCATGATTGGTCCCGGTACCATCTTCTCCTATTACCCCAAAAACATCCATAACAACCCCAAAGGGGTCTACCAATTCCAAATTGTCATCGCCATTGGAATCCGCGGGACTGTTCGTCCTTACACCAAAATCGGGAATAGAGCCATATACTCTTTCAAATTCCTCTGCATTTGGAGAAATTACCAAGGTGCTCAACGCTTCAATGTTAAGTTCGGATAAATCCAAGGATGAACTAACCTCTGTATTGGCATTGGTATAGCGGCGTAATGTCCACCCTTTTAAACTTAAGGCTTCAGTGTGGGAATTGTACAATTCCACAAAACGAGCCCCTATGTTATTATCAGGATCCGCCAGTTCTGAAATAAAAATTTGGGTGGATGTAAACTCATCTACCAAATCTTCACAGCGTTGCTGGTTAAAATCAATATCGTTCAAATCACGGACAATCAATTTGAACCCATCCTTATCCTCGATCAAAATCCCTGTGATGCTCCCGTTACCTTCGGGAAGTGTTTCGGCCTGAAAATCGGAAAAACCGCTGTTTAATACGATAAGTTCTCGATCACTGCAAGTAATCAAGGTCCGTTCGGTTTCCTCTCGTTCAACGGCAAAGGGCAGGCCTAGCTCTTCTTCCAAAAATTCTACATCTTCAATAGTAACCAATGTGTTTGCTAGGGCATTGTCTACAGCATCCACAGTGCCTAAAGTAGGCAGCAGTTGAACAATTTCATCACAGGAAACAAAAACGTGGTTTCCTATAGCCACAGCGGGCAATCGACCAACGGATACATTCCCAAAGGCGATAAAGGTTCCCCCTAATTTGAATACTTCCTTACTCTTTCCCAGGTAAAGTCCTTTGAGTTTGATAAAGATTTTACTGCCAACAGGATAGAATACATGTGAATCCCTCAGGTCAATCTCTATCTGTAATCCTCCGGTAGGGCTTGTTGGGCTATCCTGGAAATGGAGCACACTGAAAAAGTTACCGGCCTTATCCGATGATATGACATAGCCCTCAATGACCCAGTCCTCCAAGATCTGGATGGTCTTGTCTACATATAAATTCTTTACTTGAGCATAGGTCACATTGGCCGTTAAATCTAAGGAGCATGTACTTTTGGGAGGGTCAAAATTTTGATCTTTTACGCATGAGGATACCAAAATTAAAATCAAGGATAGGATGGCTTTTTTCATCTTTTTTGTTCCCTATTATCCAAGGGAAAGTTTTTTGGTTCTTAAAAACTAAAGGCGAGGTTTAAAAAATAGGTGCGTCCATAACCATACCAGTATTTAGGGGCAAACGAGGGTGTACCACTTAGATTATCCTGTTGCAACTGTCCGAAATTACCGTTCCTACTCTGCTCATAGCCCCCAGTCCTAAAAACGGTATCAAATAGATTGTTAATGCTCACAAAAACACTGATATATTTTCCTTTTTTTAACCAGGATTTCCCTCCCACCATATTCAATAGGTAAAAACTATCCAAAGGGCTTTGTGCCAATAGTTTGTTCACATTCTCTTCCGTTGCTTCCGGAAAAGGTTCCCCGGTTTCAGGGTCAAAGAAGAAGCTTTGTGTTCGGGTTATCTTTGAAATATTTGCATAGTTGTTGGTAAGATAATTGGTGGTCGCCGCAATCCACCAATATTTTGGGGCCCTGTATTCTATGCCAAGAGCATAGGCCTGTTGTGGACCTTGGGCCAATTTATAGTCCTTAATATCTGCCGCGCCAAGGTCTACATTCCCTTCAGCATTTATCAAATCTTCCTCGGCACCGGCAGTATCAAAATTAATGGACACTAACGGATTGTTGGTATATAGTTGTTTTCCTATGGAAGCTACTGCCGTAAGTTTTACATCAGACGATATTTGGTATTCCAGACCCAATTCAACCCCCATATGCAATTGATCTAATTCCGTTGTAACTTCCTGAACAAAATCCGAACCCACCCCGGCATCTACAAAAAAGAAATTAATGTCCGTTATATTCCGGAATCGGGTGTAAAATCCAGTAAGCCTTCCGGTTAGTTTAGGGAGTCTTATAAAGTAATTCAAATCCATGGTAGATATGGTCTCGCTTAAAGTATTTGGAACCGTTTCATTGTTTTCCCTTGGATTGATGAACACGTTCTGCAAAACTGGTGGGCGCATCACATACCCTCCGTGAACGGTTACCCAATGTCTTCCTGTAATTTTATAGTCTAATCCCCCTTTGATGCCGTAATTTGAAAATTTTACTTCATCGCTTTTGCCCAACGAGTTTTCGGGAAAACGTTCATTTAGAAACAAACCCTCTCGTTGGTAGCCTATACTATTGTAAGTTCCTGCCAAAAAAGCATTCCACTTTTTGTGATTGAATTTGAATTGTGCAAACGCCTCGAATCGATTCGCATCCATTCGATAGTGATAATTGAACCTATCACCCTCTCCTTTGTTCAAAGTACCATTTACGTCATTTTCTGTATCTGAAAAAGGGTCGATATCCGTATGGAAATCAGCACCCAAGAGATCTTGGATTTGAGCATAGTTATCTGAGGTTAGAATTCTGTATGTGGCCCCAAAATCCATCTTGAACTTATGGTTGATTTTTAAATTCCCAATGGAATTGAAAACGAGTTGCTTGTCGTCTGCGGTATCATTATAGAGGACATAGGTTGCCATTTCGGCCGTGTTTCCCATATAAAGCTTAGGCCAATTGATTTGAGAGTTTTCCAAAAATCCCTCCTTGGCGAGATTGGCACTTATAAAATTGGCTCCTATGGGACTGTTCACATAAAAACTGGGTAAATAGCGATAATAGGTCGGATCCGGATTAGGGCCATTGTAATATCCTAATCTGCCTCTGGCATTGGTTCCGAATTGATACGACACTCCAGTATTTAACCGAAATTTGTTGGACTCATAATAGTGGTTCAATAGCACTAAAGGTTCTGCGATTTTCCGTTCCCGAGAGTTCCTGATTTCTCCATTTTGTTCTCCCCAATAGGGATTATAGCGCTTCCCCGCCAATTCAAAAACCTCTTCCGTTATGGCAGAGGACCGACCGCGACGATTGGAAGCCAAAATAGCGGTTAGATTAATAGTATTCCTCGTATTGAAATGATATTCCAAAGCCCCGAAAAGAGAATAGGCGTCATATAAAGTACCCTCAATATATCCCTCCTTGGCCCATCTTCTGGAGGCCGAAATTGTATAGGCCAGTCCATTTTCCTTTAGACCGGAATTGTAGGTTGCCATTAACCGGCCGGCATAGGTTCTATTGGAGAACGAGGACGACAATCGTGTTCCGGCTCGCAATCCAGAGGGCCTGGTGTCAATATTGGTGTTTCCTAGAATACCTCCAAAAGTATATTCGGAAGCTGACAAACCATTGGTGAATTCCTGATTTCGGGTTACATCGTTTAAGCCGCCCCAATTATTCCATTGTGGACGACCATCAAAGAATTTATTCATGGGAATTCCGTTGATGAGTACTTGGCCATTCTGTGAATCATAACCACGTACACGAAAGAATGCCTGGCCGAAATCGAAGGCGGCCCGGTTAAGAAATACATCCCGCGTGGCCTGTAAAAATCCAATAGAAACTGTACTTATCCCATCATCTACCAATTCGGAATCGGTTAAGGTAATCAAGTTGTCCGTTTGCTCTAGAGTGATATCACTTTCCAGATAGATAATACCCAAATCCAATTGGTCATCAACAGGGGTGATGGGGATTCTTTGAGTTATAAAATCCACTGCGGAAATATTTAGGATTGCATCGCTCTTTAAAGGGATTTCCAACTGGAACCTTCCCAGTTCATCTGTTTTAGACTTAAAGGCCGTTCCTTCTATGTGTACTATGGCGCCAATTATAGGGGTTTTAATACGTTCATTGAGTACACTTCCACTTATACTATAGGTTTCTTGTCCCAAAAGGGTAGTCATAAATGGAAGCATATAAAGAAACAAGACGCACCGGAACATTTTACTGATTATTTACTATGTTCAATTATAAGTTGATTTTATTTTTTATAAATTGAGTGAATTTTCCTATAAATATAGTATATTTTCTACTTATAAAATCTACCTATGAAGTTCTCAGTCTTGTTTCCATGTTTGATCATAGCCATTTCTGGGTTTTCCCAGCAATCGAAGGAATACCTGATAAGAACCATTGCTTTTTACAATGTGGAAAATCTGTTCGATACCAAAAACGATTCCTTAATTTTTGATGATGACCGTACACCGAACGGAAAAGATCGTTGGACAACGGAACGCTATCGTAAAAAATTAAGGAACATCTCTAAAGTGATGGCTAAAATAGGAGCCGATGTCACTAAAACATCTCCTGATCTTATCGGCCTCTGCGAAGTGGAGAACAAACAGGTGCTACAAGATTTAATCCATCAACCTGCACTTTTGGAAAAGGGTTATGGTATCGTTCATTTTGACTCCCCAGATGAGCGTGGTATTGATGTGGCCCTACTTTACAAGAAATCCGTATTTATCCCAAGTTCTTTTGAAAGTCATCGATTATTACTATTTAATACGGACGACAAAAGAAATTACACCCGGGACCAATTGGTAGTAGGCGGCCTTCTGGACAATGAAAAAATTCATTTTATCATAAATCACTGGCCATCTAGAAGTGGAGGCGAGAGCCGCAGTAAGCCCAATCGTATTGCAGCCGCCCAACTGAACAAGCGTATTATAGATTCCCTTATCCGCTTAGATGCCAATTCTAAGATTATCAGTATGGGAGATCTTAACGACGACCCCATAGACGAAAGCCTTAAGAAAATTTTAAAAACCAAGGGAGTCCTAAAAAAGTTGGACGCCGGGGAACTTTTTAATCCCATGGAAAAAATGTATAAGAAGGGAATTGGCTCTTTGGCCTATAGGGATAAATGGAACTTGTTCGATCAGATTTTTTTTACGCCAAACCTGGTGAATTCCAATGAGGCCACCTATCAGTTTTGGAGGGCTGGGGTTTTCAGTCCTTCTTATCTAACTACACAAAAAGGGCCTTATAAAGGCTACCCCTTCCGAACCTATGCTGGCGGTAATTATACAGGAGGGTATAGTGACCACTTTCCGGTGTATTTGTATTTGATAAAGGCTACTTCCGATACTCTCAATGGGGAAGAGCCATAATGCCCAAAGGGTCCTTGGTTCAATCCAATTCAGTAATCTGGATGTTCCGCCAGTTAACTTTAATGCCGCCGCCATCATGGATCTGTAGGGCAACGGATCCTTCTCCCTTTCCTATTTTTTCATCGGAAAAGCTTACCATTTCCGTGCCATTGAGCCAAGAGGTGAGTTTATCGCCTTCCAAACGTATTTTCATCGTGTTCCATTCTCCCATTTTAAGGGCCTTGTCCTTCTCCGGGTCAGGCTTTATCAACCACCCACGACCATAGGATTCGTAAACACCTCCCGTATCATGGCCGGGAGGGGCCACTTCTACTTGCCAACCACTGATTTTAGTCCCATCAATGGTAGAACGGATAAAAACACCACTATTACCGTTGGCCTCTTGCCTAAACTCCAAGGTCAATTCAAAATTCTTATAATGTTCATCCGTGGCCAAGTATCCATATCCTTTGTCAGGACCGCTTTCACAAATTAAAAGGCCGTCCGCCACATACCATTTTTCAGTACCATAAATGGTCCAGCCATCCAGATTTTCTCCATTGAAAAGTGATTTTTGTTGGGCAAGACCAAAAGTGGATACCAAAATTACTAGTAGAAATGTTACTCTTGTCATTGTATGATTGTATTTCTTTATTAATTATTTACGTGAATCTTCTTTGAATTTACTTTTTTTGAACCTCTACGTCTACTCAGCTATTCAACGATTATACCTCACTTTGCCTTTTGACCACGCTCAAGAAAGTGGCGGAAGCGAAAGCTTAATTGAACCATTGTCCCCAAGGGATACGACTTAGAATCAAAATCAATCCCAGCCCATAGAAAATAGCGATGCTTTTGAACTTCTTTTTTCCTTCCATAAATTTTTTATGCCGGGACCATCCTATGGTAATCAATACGATAGCCACAATATTTATAAAAGGGTGTTCCACGGCCAATAAACGTGCTGCTGAATTCAATCCGCCCATGCCCAAGGCCTGAATTGCCTTTAGTCCGCTTGGGGAAACAAAAAACAACAAGAGACCGACCAACAATTGGATATGGGATAAAATCAATGCGAAAAGGCTTAGCCGAAGATCTTTTTGTGGATAGAACATTTTGTTTCCCAACCAACCCATTAGGGCGTTGGCTACCGCCAAAAAAAGAACGGCCAGTACCACATAGGCCAAATAGGAATGCAGAATTTGTATGGTTTCGTACATCATGTTGATTTTAGCTTTCTAAAATACGAATTCTTTGGCATTAAAAAACCCCAACAGTACTGTTGGGGTTTAAAGGCATTTTTTTTCTTTAGAAATTATACCGTAAACTTAAGTTCCAGGTTCTTCCTATTCCCAGATAATATCCGAAGGAATCTCTCTGGTTTATGTAATCCGCATCAAAAACATTGAAAACATTTCCTCTAAGGACCATTTCATCTGAGCCTCCCAAACTGAAGCTATATGTAGCCCCAGCATCTACCAACGTATAAGCAGGCAATCTCTCCGATTGGAATACCTGGTCGCTAAGGGATGCATTTATAACGTCCTCTACATCCACAAAACCATAGAATTCCGTAAAAATATTTATGTCCGTATCAAACGAAAAACCTTCACAGATATCTACGTCTATTCCCGCACCAGTAGAAACTTGTGGGGCCTGTCCAATTTTTGTTCCTGTTAAATCTACACTCCCACGAGCAATAAGTTCTGCCGTTTCATTATTTTCCGTTATAAATGGGGTAGTGCCGTCATATTCCCAGTTCCCTATAGATCCACGCCATTTCAGCAAAAATGTTGTAGAAGGCCTATATCGAACATCCAATTCCGCTCCCTTATGAACTTGTGCTATATCAGTATAACGTGTCCGAATCTCCACGTCTTCCCCATTAATTTCCCGCTGTCCAAAATCCTGAAGGAATCTGTTTCCCCAAGTTGTGTAATACAGATTGAAATTTATTGTGAAGTCGCTTGTGGTAAGTCGATAACCGCCTTCTATACCTGTAATTTCCTCATTATCCACCTCCGGTTCCACGATTTCGTTAGAATATCGAATATTAGTAAAAATGTTGTCCAAAAAGGCTTGCCTGGAATATTGTCCAATATTCGCAAAAATGATATGTTTGGAATCAAAAGTATACGATAAACCTCCTTTCATGGTATAGCCAAATCGGTTTAACTTTTCGGATTCTCCCAACCCATCGCCAAAACCGGATAACCTCCCATCTCTTTGATAATTTTGATTGGACACGGCTCCTTGGACGAAAGCAGAGAAAGTATCATTGGAATACTCTGCTTGCCCGAATACGCCTTGGTAATTTATATTTTCAGAGTAATCAAATTCATAACGCTGATCCGGGTCTGCGAAATTGAAAAGGGCGGCCCAGGGATCTGCCTCAAATGTCTCGGAAATAATATAATCATCCGGTCTATCCGACCTGCGATTATCATTATAACCTTCCAAACCCAGTTTATCCACCAATTGTCTCCAGTGATCTCCCCTATAGAATCTAAAGTCAGCTCCAACGTTCAACGCCCAATTTTCATTCGGGTTGAATTCAAGATTGGTCAACGCACCGTACCAATTATGATTATTTACAGAAGCCCTTAGAACACCTGCATTTCCAAAAGATCCTATCCCATCCGGATTTTCAGCAATATTGTTGTCAACAATGGCATCAAAATCAACTTGGCCGTCTTCCCGAAAAAAACGGGTACCCCTGCCCAAGGGACCGGTACCTCCTCCACGTCCCCAAGAAGCGTATAGTACTGTTGAGAGTACAGTTTCTTCGTTAAGGGTCCAATCCCAGTTCAAATTGGCCACAGGTTTATGATAGTAATTTCTTCTAAAAGTGAACTGTTCCCCTCTTAGGAACCCGGCATTGTCGTTGTACTTTTCGCCAAACTCCTCATACTCCTCCAAATCCTTGGAAAAATTGTTCCCGTGAAATTGAGGTGCACCGGTAATCAAGAAATTAAAATTATGAGAATCGTTGGGTTGAAAGCCTACTCCTATAAAATAGGTCTGTCCCTGTCCAAAAGTACCCCCGGCCCATTTTCTATGACCTTGCCAATGATCCAGTAATATGGAATAGGCCCATTTTCCCTTTAATCCAGAATCGTAGCTTGCTGTTGTCTTACCATAACTGTCGTTTCCGGTCATAACGCGGACAAAACCGCCCTCTTTCCGTCCGGTGGCCTTGGACACTATGTTAATAGTGCCTCCCACAGAAGAAATGGCCAATTTGGAAGAGCCCAAACCTCTTTGTACCTGCACTGCATTAGCCACGTCTGCCATTCCGGACCAGTTTGACCAGAATACCCGTCCATCCTCTACACTGTTGATGGGTTGCCCGTTCAAAAGAACCGCTGTATTGGTCTGATCAAATCCCCTTACGAATATCTGTGAATCGCCGAAACCGCCAGCTTGACTGGATACATATACGTTGGGTGTGTTTTTCATAGTTTCTGGAAATTCCACATTACCCACTCCTTTAGTTTGGATTTCAGCGGCCGGAATACTGGAAACGGCAATTGGCGTTTGTCTATCCCTGGCAAGGTCTATTATTCCGGAGCCTACCACAACTACTCCTTCCAACTCTTCAGCATCAGGAGATAGAACAATCTGACCCAAATTACCTGGACCATTAAAGGTTGCCCTTGTGGTGATAAATCCCAAATATGATATGACCAATATCCCCGAATCCTTTGTAGTTTCAATAGCAAAATTTCCATCAAAATCCGTGGTGGTACCATTGCTAGTACCCAGTATCAAAATATTCGCCCCTGGAAGCGGACTTCCCAAATCCGCATCCAGTACTGTGCCGGTAAGCGTAGTCTGTGAAAATGCAATTGACACCATTAAAAATGTCATCGTCGCTAGATACATTTTTCTCATTTTTCGTAGTGTTTAGTAGTTCTCGTATTTGCCGCAAAAATGCTTTATTTTTAGGTTTTTTGTATTTAGGCACCATTAAAATAGTTAAGGCAAATTTAACATAAATTAAGCAAATTAAGTGCTGAAAAACAATAAGTTACACTCTGTTTTAGAGAAATGAGAAAATGTCTTTTTAACTCTTAAAAACTTGTAAAAGATGTAAGGTTGAAGCATCATGACCCCCAATATCGGAATCATTGATATCATTTAGTATGGTACCTGCCAATTGCTTGCCCAATTCAACGCCCCATTGATCGTAACTGAAGATATTCCATACAATACCCTGGACAAAAATTTTGTGCTCGTATAACGCTATAAGTGCTCCCAGGCTTTTTGGTGTTAAGCGGTCTATGAGTATGGTATTTGTTGGTTTATTGCCCTCAAACACCTTGTAGGGAACCAATTTTTCCATTGCAGTTCTGGAAAGTCCTTTGGACTCCAATTCCAATTGAACTTCTTTTTCTGTCTTACCATTCATAAGGGCTTCGGTCTGGGCAAAAAAATTGGCCATTAGTTTATGATGATGGTCGGTATCCCCGTAAAGTGATTTCTTAAAGCCAATGAAATCCGTAGGAATTAATTTAGTGCCTTGATGTATTAACTGAAAGAACGCATGTTGGGAATTTGTACCAGGCTCTCCCCAAATAATCGTACCGGTTTGGTACTGGGTTCTATTCCCAATTCGGTCTACACTTTTACCATTACTCTCCATAATGCCTTGCTGTAGGTACGCAGAAAATCTAGAGAGATATTGGGTATAAGGAATAATCGCCTCGGTCTCGGCACCGTAAAAATTATTGTACCAGATACTTAACAAAGCCAATATTACGGGAATATTCTTTTCGAATTCAGTTGTTTTAAAGTGCTGGTCCATACTATTTGCACCCTCTAAAAGAGCATCAAAGTTTTTAAAACCAACAGCCAGTGCAATGGAAAGCCCCACCGCACTCCACAATGAAAATCTCCCTCCGACCCAATCCCACATGGGGAATACATTTTCATCCGCAATACCAAATTCGCTTATGGCTTTGGTATTGGTAGACACTGCAGCAAAATGTAGGGCAATATCTTTTTGGGTGGCATGTTGCAGGAACCACTTTTTTATGGTCATGGCATTGCTCAGGGTCTCTTGTGTGGTAAACGTCTTGGAAACTACAACAAAAAGTGTCGTTTCGGGGTTCACCTCCTTTAAAATCTCATGAACATGGTCCCCATCCACATTGCTGACAAAATGTGTCCTGAGTTGATTCTTATAAAACCGCAGCGCTTCGGTGACCATGGCAGGACCCAAATCCGATCCGCCAATACCAATGTTTACTACATCGGTAAAAGGTTTTCCGGTAAAGCCTTTTTTGTCACCAGAAATTACAGCATCGGTAAATACCTTAATCTGTTCCTTAACCTTATAAACTTCCGGAATCACATTTTTCCCTTCTACCAATATACTATCATCTTCCTTGGCGCGAAGAGCGGTATGCAAAACGGCACGACCTTCCGTTCGGTTTATTAAATCTCCCTTAAAATATTTGTCTATGGCGTCCTTTAGGCCTACTTCTTCCGCCAGTTGTAGCAAAAGCCGTAATGTTTCCCCGGTAATCCTGTTCTTGGAAAAATCGACTAGAAAATCTTCCCACTTAAGCGTAAAGCAGTCTACTCTATCCTTACCATCTTTAGCAAAAAATTCTTTTAAATGAATCCCTTTGGTCTCGTCAAAATGTTGTTCTAGTTTTTTCCAAGCGGCTGTTGTGGTAGGGTCAATATTTTGTAACGGCATTTGCAGGCTTATCTTAGGTTTATGAATTATTTCTGTAACCTTCCAAAAATAAACATAATCCCGGGACTTCGGGAAAAACCTACCCGTGAAAAAATCCTATTGGTTCAAGGTAATCAAATCTTCATCCGAATCGGTAGGCTCCGGAAATTGGATACAGTCCAATTGATTCTTTTTAGGAGTGATATAAGTGTAGTAGTCCGGTCGCAATGCTTCGGCCAAGGGCTCCGCCTTGGGAAGTTCTTCACGTAATGGATCCACTTGTCTCCCATTCTTCCAAAAACGATAACAAACATGGGGGCCACTAGTATTCCCCGTCATACCGACCCATCCAATAACATCGCCCTGGCGGACAAATTCGCCTCTTTTTACCTTTTGTTTCTTCATATGGAGGTATTGGGTGGAGTAGGTGCCGTTGTGCCGTATTTTTACATATTTTCCATTGCCTCCTCTCCGGGTAGATTCCGTTACCGTACCATCTGCTGTGGCCATGATAGGCGTTCCGATAGGTGCGGCATAATCTGTTCCCAGGTGGGGTCTTATTTTATTGCCATAATAGCGAATCCTTCTTTTTAGGTTATACCGTGAAGATATTCTACTGAATTTTACAGGTGCCCTTAAAAACGTTCTCCTTAGATTATTGGCTTCCTCGTCAAAATATTCGATTATGCTTTTTAGGGAGTCGTTCTCATAAGCAAAGGCATAAATGGGTTTCCCATTATGCTCAAAGTAGGCTGCTTCTATAGGTTCGCAACCAGCATAAATAGAATCATTGATGTACTTTTCCTTGTAAAGTACCTTAAATTTATCTCCTTTTTGAAGTCTAAAGAAATCTATGGTCCAAGCGTATATTTCGGAAAGACTATTGGTTACGTTATAGTCTATTCCCTGATTTAAAATAGCCTCGGACAATGAGGTCTCTATTACACCGGAAGCTTCCCGCTGCACATACTTCACTTCTTTTTTATCCTTATAGGCGACCACACTATCCCTTAGGTCCACTACGGTATAGTTTATACGATCGTTCTCATAAATGAAAACCTGCGCCGCTTCCGTAGTATCCTTGGATTTTAAAATGAAGTAAGGTTTACCAACACGTATCTTGCGCACATCAAAGGTATCCCTGAATTCTTGGGATATCTTGGCAATTTTTGGGTAGTCTACCTTATGCTGCAACATGAGTTCCCCAAAGCTATCGCCCCTTTTTACGGTATCTTGCTGTACCTTGAAATTGGAAAGGTCAAAACCGAATTTTTTAATAGCCGCGGGAGCTTCTACAATGGCTACCTCAATGTTATCCATATCCGTTCGTTCCAACGGTTTATCGTCCTTACAAGATGTCAATATGGCAAATAACAATACTACGCCCCCAAGTATTCGCATTCTATTTTTGGATTTTCTCTGGGTTAAAGATATGGTCTACCCATTGCTTCCCCCAATTTTTTAACTCTTGATTTGTGTACAATTTCGGAAAAAATACAACTTTTTGAAAACTTGGTGGTAAATACTCTTTCCAGTTGGTACCGCCTGTAGCTTCTACCTGCCCCTTTTCACTTCCGAGATACCGGTAGGCGGAACCCATATGCATCAAAGGCCAGTTGATGTTTGCATTCATGTCCAATGTCTTTAACGCTTTAACCAGCTCTTTATTATGCCGCTTCTCTTCCGGCATTTGTAGGTACTTATGGTAGATGGTAGTATTCTTTAATTGCTTGGCAGTCCGTATTAATCTTGGGGTATATCTATATTCAAACTGCTTTAGGGTGAGTGTCTTTTCGCCGGTGGTGAAATCTGTGGCGCCTTTCTTCCAATAGATATGCTCATACAGTTCTTCTATGGTGTTTTTTGAGGAAAAACGGTCCCTTTCGGTATGGTGTACTAGATTTTCCATGGGGGTGGAATAAAGCTCGATCATCCTATATTGTGCAGATTGAAACCCACTGGAAGGCAACAAGGCCATTCTATATTGAAGGAACTGTTCTTTTTCCATTCCTTTGATCATAATACTGAAAGAAGAGATAAGAGCCTTATAGTAGCTATTTATCCTTTTGGCCTTTTCAATAAAAAAGTCTAAATTTTGTGCTTTATCATCTACCAGTTGTTTCTGTTCATGAAGTATCAATTTAAAATACAGCTCGGTAATCTGGTGATACATGATGAAAATCTCCTCATCCGGAAAATAGGTGCGAGGTACTTGTAGACTAAGTAAAGTATCCAAATGAATGTAGTCCCAATACGTTAGGTAGCGTTGATAAAGAAGGCCATCCAAATAGGAGCTTAAGTCTTGTCCGGAATCTTTATATTTTTCTTCTAATTTGGAGATTTGGGATGCAATCTTCTCCTTTTTCTTCATTGATTTGGCTAATCCATTATTATTTTGAACTGATGTTTAAGTCCATTGTATCCATCCAAATCCGCCTTTATGGAACCTACGGCCAAATCTGCTTTTATGCGTACCGGTATCCGATTCTTATCGGTAGATACCCAAAGTGAAAGACTTTCCTGCTCTTTGAACACGCGACCGGACTGCACGTATGGTCTAAATTTATGACATTCCACTTTTCCATATTTTGTCTTTAAGACTTCCTTTCCCAGGTATTTGAGCCTGAAATTAAAAATCCCATCATCATCATATAGCATTTTTAAAGTTATCGCCTCACCTTCTACCAAGTCCTTTGTATTATAGTTGTTCCTGAGGTAGTAAAATGCGGAAATAAGATCCTGGATACTGTCTTGGAGTGTAAAATTAAGTTTTTTCTTGTTCTTTTTATCGTTGAGGATGGCTTTGTCGTTATCATGATCAAAAATTATCTCCACATCTTTTTTGTATCCTCCCTCATTAATCTTACGGATAAATCTGTAGGGCCTGCCATCTTCCTGACCAAAATAGCTTTCGTAGGTGTCATCGACCTTAAAAAAAATACTAGCGAATCCTGTGGTACGTCCTTTCCCAACCACATGATATACTGGCACCCCATCTATATTGTCCGATTTGACCTGAAGGGTGGCGTAACTGGCATTTAACCATCCATAGTGCATTCGGAACTTTAACCATTCACCCGGCTTAAAAGCCGACGCGTTATCCTGGGCCCCAACACCAAGGCTTAAGGAAAGAAAAAGGAGTATGTAAAATTTTCTCATAGCCGTTTAATATGGTAAAATTACTAAAAGCCAAGTTAACCCTTGAACTACATAACCATTACTTAAACAAAATTTATTCCAAAGTATTGTGCAGAAAAAAAGCCCTGACGTTCGCGTCAGGGCTTTCCTAAATAACCAACCAAACTTTAAATTATGAAAAACCAATACTTAAAGTTGTAAGGGAACCACCCCTTACACCAACAAATTTAATACATCATATTTATGTAGTAAACGGTTTTAACGTACTTTAACTATTCTCTTAACAATTATTAATATGGTCCTAGGCAAATTGGGAAATCATTAAGAGTAAATCAAGAATTTAAAGGGTTCCTCTTGATTTCTGCTCTCTTTCTATAGCCTCAAAAAGTGCCTTAAAATTTCCTTTTCCGAATGACTTTGCCCCTTTGCGCTGTATAATCTCTATAAACATGGTTGGCCTATCCAGTATGGGTTTGGTGAATATTTGCAGTAGATAGCCTTCATCATCCCTATCCACCAATATCCCCAGGTCCCGTAAAGGGGCAAGGTCTTCATCTATTTCCCCGACCCTATCCAAAACATCTTCGTAATAACTTGCTGGGACGGTCAAAAATTCTACTCCTCTATTGCGTAACGAGGCAACCGTCTGAATAATATTATTGGTCGCCATGGCCATATGTTGAACTCCGGCACCATTGTAAAACTCAATGTATTCTTCGATTTGTGATTTTTTTCGACCATCGGCAGGCTCGTTAATAGGAAATTTTATCCTTCCATTTCCATTGCTCATCACCTTGCTCATTAGAGCGGTGTATTCCGTGGAAATATCGGTATCATCAAAAGAGACCAGCTGGGCAAAGCCCATAACCTCTGCATAAAACTTGCACCATTTGCTCATTTCATTCCAGCCCACATTGCCCACCATATGATCAATATATTTTAAGCCTGTGTCTTTTGGTGAATAATGAGGTTTCCAGGGCCTGTAACCTGGCATAAACGTCCCTTGGTAACCTTTCCGTTCAACAAAGACGTGAACGGTTTCACCATAGGTATGGATACCGGAGAGCACAACCTGTCCATGTTCGTCCTTAAGTATCTTGGGCTCAAGATAAGCCTTGGCGCCTCTTTTTACAGTTTCCCTATAACTCTTGGTAGCATCATCTACCCATAAGGCGATTACTTTTACACCATCTCCATGAGCGTCCAAATGGTGGTTTATTTCCCCACCCGACTTTAAAGGTGATGTGAGGACCAACCTAATCTTGTCCTGTTGGAGCACATAGGAAACTTTAGTTTTCAATCCGGTTTCAAGACCGGCGTAGGCCAAAGGTTGAAACCCCCAAGCGGACATATAGTAATGGGCAGCTTGTTTTGCATTACCCACATAGAGCTCTACATAATCGGTCCCCAACAAGGGTAAGAAATCTCCCGCTTCCGGATTTTCCTTCGGCAGTTGTAATGAAGTGTTATCTAAAGTTGACATGATTTTTTTATTGAATTGATTGAAAATACTAGATATTAGGATAAAAAGCACTGCTCGGAATAACAAACAATGTGCTTGGTTTCACCGAAGCAAAATATGAGTTACCTGCTTACCACATGGCCCTAAGATGGGACGTAATATCAATCCTTGACTTTCTCACTGTCTCAATAAAAAGCTATGGCAAATATCGGGAAAAAGAAGTAAATACTGTGTTAAGGTATTGTTTGTATTTTACTCAAAGAAACGTTTCCGAAATACTCCTCCGTGCATTTTCCCATGCGTTGTTTTTAGTACTAGAACCAGTGGCCTACACTAAAAAAGATATTACTAGTGCCTCCCTCGGGAGACCATGAATACATTACTTGTACCGGACCTAAAAAGGATTCCCAACCATAACTAATCCCATATCCGGAAAAACTTGGTGCCGTAAACCACTCTCCCAATCTAAAAATATCATCTTGTACATTGGCAAAATTTGCCGTAAACATTAGATGGTTTTTCCGGGCAAATTCCCAATCGATCCTAGCATAGGATTTTACAAAACTATTCCCCGGCAAACTCAAGAAATCATACCCGACGAATGGTATAAAATTGTTGATCATATCCGTGCCGAACCCTCCAAGGACAAAATCAAAAGAAGTTACATTGGACGTTCCCAGTTTAAACCCTCCTTCGGATTCAATGTTCAAGGATAGATTTTTTAAAATAGGAAAGGCACCTCCCAATCTGGCCTGGGCTATTGAGAACTCCTTGAAGTTGTCATTGAAGTCCGAAGAAAAAACATAAAAATGAAAATCTCCATTAAAGAATAGACCCTTTGACGGAAAATATTTGTCATCATAGGTGTCCAATGTCAGTTGACCAAAGGCGCTATAAAAATTGCTCTTTTCAAAAAAGGTTCGCTCGCCGGATGACCTTACGGCAATCAGTGCTTCGGTTGTCGGAACATTGCCCAGGGTCCTTGTGCTATATTTCAAGAATTTATGTTCTATGCCCGTCGTAAAGGCAAACTCTTCCCTTAGCACGGTCTGTACATAAACTTGATTGGTAACGTCGGTGATGTCCAGATTTATACTGTTTATATTTGGGTCATTTGGCACATCAAAGTTCCCACTGATCAAATCATAGTCTACTTCTTTTTCAAATGCATTGAACCTGGAGTTGATTCCAAAACTCCAATAGGTACCCTTGTCAATATAGTATTCAAAATTGTATCGTACATTGTCTCCAAGAATCAGATCAAACGAGGCGAGGTCATCCTTGGCCAAAAGCCTTTTTTTGGTCAAATTGATTATAGCGGCACTTTTATACAGATCGTCATAATGAGCTCCCAGGCGTAACAATGTCCTGTTCGGATCTTCATCCAAATTTAAAATAAGGTCCTCACCAATACCATTGGAGGTAAGCCTGTAACGTATTGTCTTAAAATTCCCGGTAGCAGACAAATTACTAATGCCCTGTTGAAACTTTTCAAACTTTAGTTCTTCCCCAAGATCAAATCTTAACTTTCCCTTTACATAACCTCTCGAATAATTGTCATTGTTACCTGAAATGACCAGTCTGTTCACAATGAGCTTGTCGTTGAGCCCTAAGGAATTTACGGTCTTTTTGGAACTATTTTGATTTATGGAAAGTTCCTTTAATTCTACATATTTTTCCCGGGCGGCAATTTCACCTTCATCTATGATGTTCTCACGTTCACCAAAATCGATTACGGAGAAGTCTTCCATTTCGGGTTTTATGTAGATATCGGTCCTGCCGGATTTTTCCCCCATATCCTTTACGGTTCTAAAATTGTTTATCTGCAAAAGAATTTCTGTCGCGGAAAGCAATTCCTCCCTATCGGATAGGCCATGCTGAACATCTACCCCGATAATGATATTGGCACCCATGTTCCTAACCTCATCTATTGGATAATTGTTTACCACGCCTCCATCTATCAATATTCTGTCATCAACCGTTGCGGGTTCAAAAAGTGAAGGTAGTGCACCACTTGCCATAACAGCTTCGGGCAAATAGCCCTTATTTAGCAATACTTCTTCCCCTGTTTCGGCATTGGTGGCTATGCATAGAAAGGGAATGGGCAATTTAGAAAAATCCTTAACGTCCCTTACGTGATACAGCAGCCTCACCAATTCATTATAGATGTTCTGTCCACCGGAATACGCTGGAGGAACGGAAACTTTAAAATTGTTAAAAGGCAGGGTAATGGCATATCTTTCCGAATCCTCCTTTTCATAAAAAGTCTTGGCATCCCTGGGAAGATTGTCCCGAATCAAATTCGTAAAATCAATTGACCTAAATATGGAATCGAGTTCAGTGGCTGAATAACCTGCTGCATACAGAGCCCCAACAATGGCCCCCATACTGGTGCCACCAATATAATCCACCTGCACTCCAGCTTCTTCTACTACCTTCAATGCCCCAATATGCGCCATCCCCTTAGCACCTCCACCACTTAGTACTAAACCCACCTTTACTTTATCCTCAGCCGAATTTTGAGCCGTTAGTAGTAAGGAAAATAAGAAAGTGAATACTATTACAACAGGTCTTGGCATCATTTAAAGTTAGTTGCCCATATCAGTGAAATGCTTCATAAATTTTCTTGGCTTTGGCAATTCCCACGGTTTTTGCCAAATTATCGATTGAGGCTTCCTTAATCCGTTTTACGGATTTAAAATTCCTCAACAGTTCTTGGGCGGTTTTATCCCCAATGCCCGCTATACCCACAAGTTCGGAGTCAATCGCCGATTTGCTCCGTTTATTTCTGTGAAAGGTAATTCCAAAACGGTGCGCCTCGTTCCTAAGTTGCTGAATAATCCTTAAGCTTTCCGATTTTTTATCCAAATACATCGGAACGGGATCTTCGGGAAAATAAATTTCCTCCAACCGCTTGGCTATACCGATAATGGCGATTTTTCCCCTAATACCCAAAATATCCAAACTTTTGAGCGCCGAGGATAGTTGTCCCTTACCCCCATCTATAATAATTAATTGGGGCAATTCAGCTTCTTCTGCCAACAGCCTTTTATATCTTCTAAATACCACTTCTTCCATAGAAGCAAAATCATCAGGACCTTTTACGGTCTTGATATTGTAATGTCTGTATTCCTTTTTGGATGGCTTGCCATTTCTAAAAACCACACAAGCCGCAACCGGATTGCTTCCCTGAATATTGCTATTATCAAAACATTCAATATATCTAGGTTCCTTACCCAGCCTAAGGTCTTTCCGCATTTGCGACATAATCCGATTCGTATGCCTATCCGGATCTAATATCTTGATTTGCTTAAACCTTTCCTGTCTGAAAAATTTGGCATTGCGTTCCGAAAGTTCCAGGATTTTTCTCTTATCACCGAGTTTGGGAATTGTGACTTTTAAGTGGGGTTCCACAATTACCTCGAACGGAAGGTATAATTCCTTCGATTCGGATTTGAATCTTTGACGTATCTCAACTATGGCCAATTGTAAAAGATCTACATCCCTTTCATTGAGCTTCTTTTTTAGCTCCATGGTATGGGATCTTACAATAGATCCATGGGAAAGCTGCAAAAAATTCACATAGCCAAACGCTTCGTCAGAAATAATGGAAAATACATCTACATTATTAATTTTTGGGTTTACTATCGTAGATTTTACTTGATAATTTTCCAATACCTGAACTTTATCCTTAATGCGCTGGGCCTCCTCAAACTTCATTTCATCCGCCAAGACCTTCATCTGTTTTTTGAAATACTGAATGGAGGATTTAAAATTGCCTTTTATGATCTCTCGGATATCATCAATTTGTCTGTGGTATTCTTCGGAACTTTGTAATCCTACACAAGGCCCTTTACAATTGCCCAAATGATATTCCAGGCACAACTTATACTTACCTGCAGCTATCTTTTCCTGAGAAAGGTCATAGTTACAGGTACGCAATGGATAAACACTTTTAACTAGGTCCAACAATGTCCTTACTGTACCCATGCTTGTATATGGGCCGTAGTATTCCGACCCATCTTTGATGAGTTTCCTTGTAGGGAATATTCTTGGAAAACGTTCTTTTTTGATGCATATCCAGGGATAGGACTTGTCGTCCTTTAGCATTACGTTGTATCGTGGTCTGTATTTCTTAATTAGGTTGTTCTCCAATAATAACGCATCGGATTCCGTGGGAACGACTATATGTTTTATCCGGTTTATTTTCTTTACCAGCACCCGGGTCTTTCCATATTCATGATTCTTGGTAAAATAAGAGGTTACCCGTTTTTTTAAGTTTTTAGCCTTGCCCACATAAAGCATCTTCTCATCGGAATCGAAAAACTGATAAACCCCTGGATTATTGGGCAGGGTACTTAGTTGTATTTGGATGGGTACCTGGGGCATATTTTGACGTAGGATCGCGTTTCTTTGACAAAGTTAAATTACTTTGTTTTATTGAAAGGTGAGGGAGTTTTTAATTTTTTTAACTCCGTCAAAAGAATTGACTTGTTATGTACAATCTATTCACTATGATAGATCTTGCTTTTCGAAACGGAAATAATCTATGGACGATATACGGCACTGAATATTTTTACATTCTCCATAGCCCAATATTTTATAAGTATCTTTAAATCAGAATCTTATATTCATTTTTCATTTAACTTTAAGTTATGAGGCTTTTATTAAAATGTTAAAAATTGCCTAAAAATGTGCATTTCATCGATAAAAAAGTGCATTTGATGGGTCGAATACGTTTTTTTTTAACTACATTTAAAGCACAAAATCAGTGAATGCATGGACAGTTATCTTATTACCTTGGGCACCTACTTAATATTGATGCTTTTCTTTAAGGTTTATTTTGCAGTAGCCACAAAGGACTAATCCTCCTTCTTTCCACACTCGTAGATGTCTTAATCAACCCCAATGTTGAAAAAAGATTTACGAAAGCAATATTCCAAATTAAGGGAAGACATTTCCGTTCCATCGCTAATTAACTCCAGTTTACATATTTCCAATAAACTTCTGCAGCTGCCTATATGGTCATTTGATTATTACCACATGTTTTTGTCAATTTCAGAGAAAAAGGAAATCGACACCTCTTTTACACTTTCCATTCTTCAGGGTAGGAATAAAAATGTTGTGGTTCCTAAAGTGGATTCCAATGGTAAGCTCTTGAACTGCTTATTATCCGATAAAACAAAATTCAAAAAAAGCACTTGGCAGATTCCAGAACCTGTGCAATGTAATGAAATTGCGTCAAAATTGATAGATGTAGTTTTTATCCCACTTTTGGCCTTTGATATCAAGGGGAATCGTGTAGGGTACGGAAAAGGGTTTTATGATGGGTTTTTGAAAGAATGCCGACCAGACGTCATAAAAGTGGGGGTTTCTTTATTTGAAGCAGAAAATAGCATTACCGATGTTAGTATGGAAGACGTCCCCTTAAACTATTGCGTTACCCCGGAAAAAGTCTACACATTTCCCCTTTCCTAAGCCTCTTCCGAAGGTCTTGTCCCTTCTTCTTTTTTTCCAAAAGCCTTTTTATTGAAGACCAATAATATTCCCACGCCAGTGCTTATGGCCGTGTCTGCAATGTTGAATACAGGCTCAAAGAAGCGGAAGCTGTTTCCCCCAAGGTAGGGTACCCATTCCGGCCATGTGGTGTTGATCATGGGAAAATACAGCATGTCCACCACTTTACCGTAGAAAAGACTTCCATAAGGTTCGTTAGAAAACAAAGTAGCTACTTCACCTGTACTATCGTTGAATAAAATACCGTAGAATACAGAATCGATAATATTTCCCAAGGCTCCGGCAAAAATCAAGGAAACCGCCAAAATCAAAGTTCTCGAAGAATTCTTCTGAATGGTATCATAGAGCCAGTACCCGATTCCCGCTACGGCGAATAATCTAAAAACGGTCAAGATCAATTTTCCTATGGATTCGGAAATCGGCAAAAAATCACTCAGTTTTGCACCCCAAGCCGCTCCAGAATTTTCAATGAACAATATCTTAAACCAACTAAGAACATCGACAGACTCTCCAAGTACAAAATGGGTTTTGATATAAACCTTGCTAAGCTGATCTATTATCAAAACTATCGATATAAGTAAGAGGGATTTTTTTAAGCTCATCGGTTACTTTGCCGTTCGAGTGGGCAAAAATAGTTATATTATTTGATTTTCTTGGGATAGATGTTGCCCGTGACCACGTTCATTTGGCTTTTATCCTTTTTAAGATACTTTCCGAAAACCGCTAACATCGACTTAAAGAGAAAGCATATCGAAATCAACTATCCAAAAGAACAAAAGATGGGATATGGACGGTGAAAAATTAGGCAGTCCACATGTGCTTTGTTCATATGCTGAAAACCAAAAACCTATGACGTCCAATGAACTATACAGGTCTTTCTCCTTGTTCTAGGCCAATTACTTCTGCATATTCTTTGCCTCTATGCTCAACGTGGCATGGGGCACAAGCTTTAATCTTTCCTTATTGATAAGCTTACCGGTTACCCTACAAATACCATACGTTTTGTTCTCAATACGCAGAAGGGCATTCTTAAGGTCTCGGATAAACTTCTCCTGTCTAATGGCCAATTGGGTATTGGCCTCTTTGCTCATTGTTTGCGAGCCTTCTTCAAAAGCCTTAAAGGTAGGTGAAGTGTCATCCGTACCATTGTCACCATCGTTCATATAGGAACTCTTTAAAAGATCCAAATGGCTTTGGGCTTTTTCTATTTTTTCTTCTATCAGTGCCTTGAATTCTCCCAAATCCTTGTCAGAATATCTAATTTTTAAATCCTGTGCCATATCCTTTAGTGTTTTTCGATCAATAATTTTGTATTTATTTCGTCAAAGGTCACTTCCGTGCCCTTTTCAAGTATTTCCTCAAAATCCAGTTCTGCTGTCAAGGTCTCTGTCTTGATGTAGCTTAAATTGCTTTCCACCGCTTTTTCGACCAATCCATCCTTTAGGATTTTTATATCGATTTTATCGGTAACCTCAAAACCGGATTCTTTACGCAAGTTTTGTATACGGTTTACCAATTCCCTAGCGATACCCTCTTTTTTGAGTTCATCGTCTATGGTTACGTCCAAGGCTACCGTCAATGCGCCGGAACTGGCCACAAGCCAGCCTTCTATATCTTGCGAGGAAATCTCTACATCCTCTAACTGTAATTTAATGATTTTATTTTCAATGTCAAGGGATATTTCGCCTTCCTGTTCAATTTTTTGGATATCCTCTTGTCCCAAATTGGCAATGGACTGGGCAATGCGTTTCATATCTTTTCCAAATCTGGGGCCCAAGATTTTGAAATTCGGTTTAATTTGCTTCACAAGGATGCCGGAAGCATCATCCAATAGTTCTATTTCCTTTACATTTACTTCCGATTTTATCAGATCGGACACTGCTTCTATTTCATGTTTTTGTTTTTCGTCCAAAATCGGAATCATAATTCTTTGAAGCGGTTGACGCACCTTAATCCTTTGTTTTTGACGAATAGAAAGCACTAGGGAAGATATATTCTGGGCTTTTTCCATTTTACTTTCCAACACTTCATCAATCAGTGCAGCATCAAATACTGGAAAATTAGCCAAATGAACACTTTCAAAAGCCTCTTTACGTGTGGCGGCCGTTAAATCCTTGTACAAACGATCCATAAAAAATGGGGCTACGGGTGCCGATAATTTAACTATGGTTTCCAAACAGGTATACAAGGTTTGATAGGCCGAAATCTTATCTTTTTGATAATCTCCCTTCCAAAAGCGTCTTCTACAAAGACGAACATACCAATTGCTCAAATTCTCCTGAACATATTCTGATATGGCCCGGGTGGCCCGGGTGGGCTCGTAAGCAGCATAGGCCTCATCAACAATTTTGATCAAGGAGTTCAATTCCGAAAGAATCCATCGGTCTATCTCGGGGCGTTCATGTAAAGGTATTTCCTTTTCCGAATAATCGAATTGGTCTATATTAGCATAAAGTGCAAAAAAAGAATAGGTATTGTAAAGCGTACCAAAAAACTTGAATTTCACCTCTTCAACGCCCTTCATGTCAAATTTAAGGTTGTCCCACGGATTGGCATTGGAAATCATGTACCAGCGTGTGGCATCGGGGCCGTGTTCTTCCATCGTCTTAAAAGGGTCGACCGCGTTACCAAATCGCTTGGACATCTTTTTCCCGTTCTTATCCAAAACCAGTCCATTGGATACTACATTCTTGTAGGCCACCGAATCAAAAACCATAGTAGCTATTGCATGTAAGGTGTAAAACCACCCCCTGGTTTGATCTACACCTTCGGCGATGAAATCTGCCGGGAAAGTCTCGCCCTTATTAACCCATTGGGCTTTCTCAAAGGGGTAATGCCATTGCGCATAGGGCATTGAACCACTATCGAACCAAACATCGATCAAATCACTTTCCCGCTTCATGGCGTTGCCCGATGTAGAAACTAGAATAATTTGATCTACTATGTTTTTATGGAGATCTATTTTCTCATAATTTTCCTCGGACATATCTCCAACGATAAAATCATTGAAAAGATCTTTCTCCATCAATCCGGCTTCAACGGATTTCGTCATTTCCAACTTCAACTGTTCTACTGAACCAATGATAATCTCTTCGCTACCATCCTCCGTCCGCCAAATAGGAAGTGGAATTCCCCAATAGCGCGATCTGGATAGGTTCCAGTCATTGGCGTTGGCCAGCCAGTTGCCGAACCTACCCTCCCCTGTGGCCTTGGGCTTCCAATTGATTTGCTGGTTCAACTCGTACATCCTGTCCTTTATCTCGGTGACCTTAATGAACCAAGAATCCAAGGGATAATAGAGTATCGGTTTGTCCGTCCGCCAACAATTGGGATAGCTATGCACATACTTCTCTACCTTAAAGGCCTTGTTTTCCTCTTTGAGCTTAATGGCAATCTCAACGTCTACAGATTTTTCGGGAGCGGTACCTTCCTCATAGTATTCGTTCTTTACATATTTACCTGCGAGCTCTCCCATTTCGGGACGAAACCGTCCCTGTAGGTCTACCAAGGGAACCGGGTTTTTGTTTTTGTCCAGAACCAGCATTGGAGGAACCGGGGGTTCCGCTTTTTGGGCCACTTGCATATCATCCGCACCAAAAGTAGGGGCCGTATGTACAATCCCGGTACCATCTTCCGTAGTGACGAAATCCCCGGCAATGACCCGAAAGGCATTTTCCGGGTTTTGATAAGGAAGGGCATAATCCAACAATTGTTCATATCCAATGCCTACTAAATCTTTCCCTTTGGTTTCGGCCAATATGGAATACGGAATCTTCTTATCCCCTTTTGAGAAATTGACGAAGTCGCTTTCATCTTTAGTTTCAAAAAACTTCCCTCCAAACAGTTTTCCTACCAATCCTTTGGCCAAAACCACATGGATGGGCTCAAAAGTGTACTGATTAAATGTTTTGACCAATACGTAATCGATTTTTGGTCCTACGGTAAGGGCTGTATTGGAAGGCAACGTCCAAGGTGTAGTCGTCCATGCCAAAAAATAAACGTCTTCCTCAATATTCTTAAAAAAGTCCGGAAGGGTCTCTCTTTTTGTCTTAAACTGTGCAACTACAGTAGTATCCGTAATATCCTGGTACGTACCGGGCTGGTTGAGCTCATGTGAGCTCAATCCGGTCCCTGCCTTAGGGGAATAAGGCTGAATGGTGTATCCTTTATAGATAAGTCCCTTATCATAAATCTGCTTCAACAACCACCATACAGATTCCATATATTTGGATTTATAGGTGATATAGGGATTGTCCATATCCACCCAATACCCTATTCTTTCGGTCATCTCGTTCCATACATCCGTATATCGCAAGACTGCTTTTTTACAGGCGGCGTTGTAGTCTTCGATCGTGATTTTTTTACCAATATCCTCCTTGGTAATACCCAATTCCTTTTCAACACCTAATTCAACAGGCAGACCGTGAGTATCCCAACCGGCTTTTCGTTTTACCTGAAAGCCTTTCATTGTTTGGTAGCGTGGAAAGATATCCTTTATGGTACGTGCCATTACGTGGTGAATTCCGGGCATACCATTAGCAGACGGAGGTCCTTCGTAAAACACATAACTTGGCTTCCCTTCCCTGGACGAAACACTCTTTTCGAAGATATGGTTCTCTTTCCAGTAGTCCAGAACTTCCTTGGCCACTTGTGGCAAATCCAACCCTTTATATTCAACAAACTTCATAATGGTCCTTACCTATACTACAAATTGAGGCTGCAAAATTAAGAATTTTGATTGGATTAAGTGACTGGTAACCTTATGAAAAACAGGCGCGGACACTGCCTAAATCCCGTTTGTTAAAACTTTGGCGTCCATGTAACCTATTTTACCGTATATCAATACATCATTAACTATTAAACAAACATATAAACATGAAAAAGCTAATTGTAAATTCAATTTTGATGCTGGCCCTAAGTTTTTCCTTTGTATCCTGCAGAGAAACTACGGATAAGGCCAAGGATGCGGCCGAACAAGCCGGAGAGGCTCTGGAAGAAACCAGCGAAGATCTTAAGGAAATGAGCGAAGACATGATGGAAAAGACCAAAGAGGTTGGAGAGGACGTTAAAGAAAGTGCGGAGGATGCCGCGGATAGTGTAAAAGAGGCCGGTGAAAACGCTTTGGACAAAGCCAAGGAAGCTGGGGAAGATGTAAAGGATGCGGCCAAGGATGCAGCTAATAAGGTAAAGGATGCCGTAGATGGTGATTCCAAATAAATCCTTGGTACAAAGATTACTAAACCCTGACCCATGGTCGGGGTTTTTTTATTTAAAAGCGATACCCAAGGCCTAGAACAAAGTTTATACCGGGAGCACTTATTCCCGAGGAATAGGAGCGGTATCGCTGGTCGGTCAAGTTTTCCAAGTTTAGGGAAGCCTTTATGGCATCGGATACGGAAAACTGAGAACGAAAATTTAAAGTATACCAGGAAGGTGAAAACGGATTTCCATCGGAATCCGCTGCATAGATATAGGCTTTATTACGTTCAGATGGAGCTAGGTCTTCAAAGGCAATTTCTCCATTGTAGTTTAAAAAAAGGTCTGTACGCAATCTTTGGTTTTTCCAAATAACATGAAAATCGCCAAATGTTGGTGCCACATGCCGGGCGGGTGAATCCGTGCCATCCGCTTCTTCTTCTATCCCTTCCGTTATTGTGAGATTTGACATGATGGACCAATGGTCCGACAAAAATGCCTCTAGCCCCAATTCAAATCCATAAACATAGGCCTTGGCCGCGTTCTGTATTGCCTGGACATTGCTTAGTTCCCCGTTATAGGTTATCTGGGATTGTCCATTAAATTGGTAATCCCTTCGTACCAAGGCATCTACTAGATACGTATAAAAAGTAGCTCCTTTTAGAACTACCTTATCATCAAAATTCTTTTGTATCCCCAGTTCGGTATTGTAGGCATACTCCGGTTCCAAATCAGGATTAGGAACTACCACAGATCCAGGTTCGGAGTCAAATACTTTTCCTACGTCATCAATATTGGGGGCCCTAAAACCTGTTGATCCGTTCCAGGTTATCTGTAGATTGGCCCTTGGAAACCAGCTAAAGCCCAGACTTCCGGTAAGGGCACCGGTACTTAAATCTGCCGTATCAAAGGGAAATTGGTAAAAGGTCTTGTCAAAAACGGCATCTACCCATACATGGCTATATCGTAGTCCAGAGAGTAAGGTAAAGTTTGGTTTGGCCTTATACTCCCCGTTGATATATCCCGCGGCGGTCTGCCAAGTAGATCCATCCGGATAGCGGGAGGCCGCATTGGATAGTGTATTCGTATCAATATTCCTTTGGCTGCCATCGGAATTCACTTTATTAAAGATATACCCTGCACCATAGTAAAGCCTTAGGTCTCCAATTTTCTTGTTCTCAAAATCGATATTGGCCGATATTGCATCTACGCTTTCCTTTGTTGTGAATCGAATGGGTTCTTCAAAGTCCCTATTATTTCTACTTTCCTCAAAACGCTGATAGGCAGCGGTTATTTTTAGTCCATCATAGAACTTATTCTGTCCTTTTTTGTCGATTTGTAAATTCCCCATGAACCACTTTTGTGGGCCATAGAACCACTCCGCCGATTGAAATTCGTTTCCACTGTTTCCTGGACGTATCAAGCGATCATATCTTGCATAATCCGAGGTTTCGGAATAATGAAGCCCTAAGTTGTAGTCCCATATTTTATTGGGTCTAAAGGCAATTTTCTGCATCAGGTTAATTTGATTATACCCTGTCGATATCTGTTCCCTAGGATTTTGATTGGCGACTACCCTGTCCTCACCATTGCGTGTAGTTACGTAACTCCGCCTTAAATAAGAATCTGGGCCGTGGGAACCCATTTGTAGATTTCCAAAGTCATTAAAGGAAGTACTTGTTAAGAAGGCCCACTTCTGTTTTCCAAAAGTTATGTCCGCATGAAAGGTATTTTCCAAATTGGCAGAAGAAAATCGGTAATAGGCGTTTCCCGAAAGAGAAGTACTGTCCGATTCCCCAAAAACCGGTTTCTTGGTATAAAAGTTCATGACCCCCCCTATGGCATCGCTACCATAAATTACCGATCCCGGACCAAATAGCACCTCCGTATTTTTTATATTGAACGGATCAATTGAAATAATGTTCTGAATATTGCCCCCCCTAAAAATGGCGTTGTTCATTCGTACCCCATCCACCGAAAGCAATAATCTATTCGTAGCAAAACCCCGTATCATTGGACTACCCCCGCCCAACTGGCTCTTCTGTACAAAAATTTTTCCACTGTTTTGTAAAAGATCTGCTGAAGTTTGTGGATTTACTTGGGCGATTTGTCTAGAATTTATGGAGACTATTTTTTGGGGAACGTCTTTTTTCTGCTGTTCCCATTTGGAAATGGACATGACCACTTCGTCCAATTGTTCCGCCCTAATGGTTAGATAAACTCTGCCTCCTCGTCTTAAAATTTGCGCCTTAGTAACCTTCCTTACCTCATAGCTTAAATGTTTAAAGGTGATACGCTCGTGCCGATCAAAAATAGTAAGGTCGCACTTCCCGTTATTGTCGGACAGCGCGGTCTTGGATTTGTCCAAGTTATAAACAGCAACATTCAGAACGGGTCCCCTAGTATCCATATCCAAAATGCTGATTTCTTGAGCGGATATAAAACAGGATAGCAAAAGACTACATATGAAGGTTATTCTTTGCATACTAGCGGAATACTTCATTTAGAACGGCAAGCGATTTGGGCCTTCGAAACCCCTGTAAATGTAATTCATAATACAGGACAAGGGATTTTAGGAGTTCTTGTCGGTCGGTTTTGTTCATTTTGATCGTATGTATCCCATCAAAATTTATGCCCAAAAACTGTTTGAAGTACTCCAAATTTTTGTCTGTCAAATTGGGGTGAAGCAATGGCATTTTTGTAAACTCCCCTTCCAGAAGATCAAAATAAGCCTCATGGGCATAAGATGTATCAGGATAGAAGCCTAAATATTTCGTCAAATCCAATAAAAAAAATAGATGAAAGTTGAAGATTTCCTGATGCGTATCCAACCACTGCATGGAAGCTTCCAAAAAATGAAAAAGTCCTTTATTAGGTTCTTCCTCATAGATACTGTTCCCCAGCATTTCCGCTAAGAAAAGGGTCATGGAATTCTTGGCAATATCCGTATGTAATGTTTGGTATGGGTAATAAACCTTGACTTCTCGAATGCTTTCCAGGGTTCCTTTGTTCTTATGGTTGGCCACCAATTCCAATTGGGTCAAAGGCTGAAAATAGGCGGATTTCAATTTCCCCTTTTTGGATGCCAGCACTCCTTTTAGCAAATAGGATTTTATCCCATCTGACAGGGTATAGGCCTTGACAATCAAGCTAGTATCTCCATATTTAATGGAAGATAAAACTATGGCCTTGGTGGTTACTTGCATCGGTTTTGGTTAGGTTACGGTAAAGATAATCGGAAAAAAAATGAAGTTCGATAAATATAAATATATAAGACCTGTCAGATTTTTGGAAACCTGGCAGGTCTTATTTCGATTTCGAACGTCTAGCCGTTTACCTTAAATCACTCCCTGGGCCAACATGGCATCGGCAACTTTTACAAAGCCGGCAATATTTGCTCCTTTTACATAGTTACAATAACCGTCCGCTTCTATACCATGCTCAATGCAGGAATCATGGATATCCTTCATTATCCCTTTTAACCTTTCGTCCACCTCTTCCCGTGTCCAACTGATACGTAGGGAGTTTTGGGACATTTCCAATCCTGAAGTCGCTACGCCACCAGCGTTGGAGGCCTTACCAGGTGCAAATAGGATTTTGGCATCCTGAAAGGTATGTACAGCTTCCAAAGTGGAAGGCATATTAGCCCCTTCTGCCACACAAATGCACCCATTTTCAATCAAAGTTGTAGCATCTTCCCCGTTAAGCTCATTTTGCGTGGCACAAGGCAATGCAATATCGCAGGGCACTTCCCAAGGTGTTTTCCCTTTGTGATATTCAGCAGAGGGATATTGGTCCACATATTCGGAAATTCTTCCCCGTTTGTTGTTCTTCAGGTCCATTACAAAGGCTAATTTCTCCTCATCTATGCCCTCTTTATCATAGATATATCCACCAGAATCCGAAAGCGTAACCACTTTACCTCCTAGCTGTAATGTTTTTTCCGCGGCATACTGGGCCACATTACCGGAGCCGGAGATGACCACCGTCTTCCCATCAATATCATCATTTTTGGTAAGCAACATATCCTGCGCAAAATATACCGTTCCATAACCCGTTGCCTCAGGGCGTATTTTTGATCCTCCCCAAGATAACCCCTTTCCAGTCAGCACCCCGGTAAACTCGTTTTGAATTCTTTTGTACATCCCAAAAAGAAATCCAATTTCACGAGCCCCAACGCCAATATCCCCGGCAGGGATATCCGTAAATGGACCTATATGCCTAAAGAGCTCCGCCATAAAGGCATGGCAAAACCGCATAACCTCATCATCCGATTTACCTTTGGGGTCAAAATCAGACCCTCCTTTTCCACCTCCCATGGGCAAGGTGGTAAGACTATTTTTGAAGACCTGTTCAAAAGCCAAAAACTTTAGAATACTGGCATTTACCGTGGGATGAAAACGAAGTCCCCCTTTATATGGCCCTATGGCCGAATTCATTTGTATGCGGTATCCTCGGTTAACATGTATTTCCCCATCATCGTCCACCCAAGCAACCCGAAAAGAAATCAAACGCTCAGGTTCTACCATACGCAACAAAATGTTCTTTCCGTTATATATCTCATTATCCGCTATATATGGAATAACTGTATCAGCAACTTCCTGTACCGCTTGTAGGAATTCCGGCTCATGACCATTCCGGGATCTCACCTCGTCCATAAAGGCTTTTATTTTTTCTTTCATAAACTTATATGTTCACAGATTATTGATGAAAATAAAATTACTGGGCGAAATTATGATATTTCGATAATTTAAACCTTCTTTTTTCTAAAATTTGATAATTTATTTACCTCATATCACTTTCTTGCTAACTTTCCCACTCGCCATTAAGTGAGCACAATGTGGGTATTTTGTACCCCTTTTTTAAGGGAAATTTAGTCCCCTTCCTATTTACGAGAAAAAATAGAGCGTTACTGGACTATAGCTTGCTGCAAATCTGCAATCAAATCGTCGACATCCTCAATACCTACGCTTAACCGGATCAAAGCATCCACAACCCCACTTTTCTCCCGTTCTTCCTTGGGGATACTGGCATGGGTCATACTTGCTGGGTGACCGGCCAAACTTTCTACCCCTCCCAAAGATTCGGCCAATGTAAATACTTGAAGTCTTTCCACTATCTTAATGGCATCGGCATAATTGCTTCCTTTGGTCACAAAGGATACCATTCCGCCAAAATCCTTCATCTGGTTCTTGGCAATTTCGTGGTTGGGATGATCCACAAAACCAGGCCAATATACTTTTTCAATTTTAGGATGATCTTTTAAAAATTCTGCAATCGCCCTACCATTCTCACAATGGCGTTGCATACGCACGTGTAAAGTTTTTATCCCCCTAAGTACCAAAAAACTGTCCATAGGTCCGCAAACGGCACCACTGGCATTTTGAAGAAAATAGAGTCTATCCGCCAATTCCTTTTCCTTGACCACCAAGGCACCTACCACAACATCACTATGACCTCCCAGGTACTTAGTTGCCGAGTGCATAACGATATCTGCACCGAGATCTAGAGGTTGTTGTAGATAAGGTGTAGCAAAAGTATTATCTACAGCCAGCAAAAGGCCATGTTTTTTGGCCAAAAGGGAAACCGCTTTTATATCAATAACATTCATCATTGGGTTGGTCGGGGTCTCCACCCAAATAAGCTTCGTCCTATCGTTGATATATTGTTCAATCGTGTTGGCATCTTGCATCCCTATAAAATGAAACGTAATACCGTACTTTTCAAAAACTTGCTTGAACAAACGGTAACTTCCCCCATAGAGGTCATTTGTGGAAACTACCTCGTCCCCAGGGTTTAATAATTTAATGACGGCATCCATAGCCGACAGTCCACTTGCAAAGGCCAATCCATATTTTCCATTTTCTATACTCGCCAAGGAATTCTCCAATGCGGTCCGAGTGGGGTTGGCACTACGGGAATACTCATAGCCTTGATGCCCTCCCGGAGTGGTCTGCGCATAGGTTGAGGTTTGATATATAGGAGGCATTACGGCGCCATAGGCCTTGTCCGGTTCTTGCCCTCCATGAATGGTCTTACTATTGAACTTTAATTTTTTTTCGCTCATATTATATAATTATCGGTGCAAATGTATCGTTATCTTTGGAAGCATACAATTACACCCCAAACATTGAAACGATAACATTACATGAGACCTATATTTAGCTTTATCTGCCTATTTGTATTGCTTGTAAGTTGTAAAAATCAGGATAAACTAACATTTGAACCCTTTATTTTACATGGTGATGCATGTGCGGACTGCCCCGAAGTATCCGTTTCTTACCCAAAGGCCTTGGAAAATACCAAATTGGCATCTACCATCAATACAGCTTTGGAAGAGGAAACTATTTCCATTCTAAATTTTGATGAGGACATAGCGGCATCTACTCCTGAAGAGGCCATCAAATCCTTTAAAAATGGCTACCTAGAGCTTAAAAGACTCTACTCTGATGAAACCATAGGTTGGGAAGCCAAAATCGAGGGCAATGTGATTTATGAAGATAATGTCCTTTTAACCGTGGAACTTGATTCTTATATATTCACGGGAGGTGCCCACGGTTATAGCTCAAAGCAGTTCTTGAATTTTGACAAAACTAAAGGGAAAGAGCTTGAAAACCGGCAGCTTTTTATAAATCAAGATGAATTTGAACGTTTCGCGGAAATCAAATTCAGGGAGCAGGAAAAAATTCCTATGGACAAGTCTATCAACCATACCGGATTCATGTTCGAGAAGGATTCCTTCCATCTTCCGGAAAACATTGGCTTCACCGAGAAAGGCATACAACTACGTTATAATCCGTATGAAGTTGCCTCATATGCAGATGGCCCATTGGAATTGACCCTTCCTTATGAGGAGGTAAAAAAATTCTTGGCTAGGAGAGGCAAGTCCTAATTCAATTTACCAGGGCTTTTCGCAATGAAAGGATAGCACCAAGATGTAATCCTTCATGAAAGACATTAAAAGCGACAGCATCGGCCACTTCCCTTAAGGTTACTTTTGCACTGGTGGTATATTCGTTAAACTCTTTAAAGATTCCTTTGTTAAAGTCCTCTTCCGTCCGCTCTATTGTGGAGAGCAAAAAGGAGGCTATCATTTTAATCTCCTCGTCGGTTGTGGTACCATCGGGTATGGTTCCTTTTCTGAATTTGTCCACGAGTTCCTGCGGAACAAGCATGGGCCTATTGCTTAAGTTATATACCAATAACTGCTGGGTGACCGCTACGTGGGCAATGTTCCACCAAATGTTGTTCCGATAACCCTTTGGAATCTTTAGCAAGATGTCCCTTGGTGTATTTTCCAAAATGTTGAGTAGGTTTTTTCGATTTTGCAAGGTGATATTGAATAGTTTCTCCAAAATATGAGGTTTTAAAAGAATTGATTCGAAAAAATTAACATATCTATTATTCTAGATATATAAATATGTCGTATCTTTGTCCCATGGACATCGTCGAAATTAGTAAAGTATTATCAAACGAGACCCGGGTGAACATCTTAAAATGGCTGAAAGATCCAGAATCGAATTTTCCGCCACACCAAGATATCGATCATTTTGACGATGGTGTTTGCGTTGGTTTCATTCAGGACAAAACAGGATTATCACAATCCACCACCTCAACATATCTTACGTCTATGCAAAATGCGGATTTAATTATCCCAACAAGACATGGAAAATGGACCTATTATAGAAGAAATGAAAAAGTAATCGAAGCCTATATCTGCACTTTAAGTAAAGAACTTTAGTATTTTTTTAGAAACTCAAATCGATAATTAGCGAAATATAAATATGTTAAACCTTGGCAAGCAACAACATGAGAAATAAAATGGAATGCACGCTTCCTGATTACGACTATTATTCGGAGAAAAGAAGTGATAAAACAATTCGCCTTATTAAAAAATGGCTATTATCGGTAACCATTGATGGGGCCTTAGAAATGTCCAAAACAAAATAACTATGAAAACAATAGGATTAATTGGGGGTATGAGTTGGGAATCCTCGAAGATATATTATGAGTATACCAATTCGATTGTCAAGGAACGTCTAGGGGGTTCCCATTCGGCAAAGAGCATTATGACCTCCGTTGATTTTTCGGAAATCGAAGAACTTACCTTTCAGGGAAACTGGAATAAAATCGGTGATCTTATGGCCAATCATGCCGTTAAGCTGGAGAAGGCCGGTGCGGACATGACCTTACTTTGTACCAATACGATCCATTTGGTAAGCGACCGTATAACCCAGTCTACGGCCATTCCTTTTTTGCATATTGCCGATGCAGCCGGTGAGGTGATCCAGGCTACAGGCCTAAAAAAGGTGGCTTTGTTAGGCACAAAGTTTACCATGGAAAAGGATTTCTATACCAAGATTTTACAGGATAAATACCATTTAAAGATAATCATTCCATCTGAAGAGGAAAGGCAAATTGTCCATAACACTATTTACAACGAGCTGGTCAAGGGCAAATTTGCCGAGGCCTCAAAGCAGGTTTGTATCCAAATCATTGAAGACCTCATTACAAAAGGAGCGGAAGGTGTTATCCTAGGCTGTACAGAATTACCTTTGTTGATTTCGGAATCTGACGTAGCAATCCCAACATTTAATACCACCCTAATCCATGCACAAAAAGCAGTGGATTTTGCGTTGGCGAATTCCTAGATTACTATTGGAAGGTGTAGACTATCTTATTAGAAATTGGTTTCTTTGCAATCTATTGGACTTATAAGGTCAATTTGGATTTCTTTCAGCTTGATCTATCCATTGGATAGAGGTTCAAATCTATCATTTGTTAATCAAAAATGTATTCCATGCGGAAAATATACCACCTAAGCACATGCACTACCTGCCAACGTATTCTCAAAGAGTTGGGACCCTTGGACGGAATAGCGTTACAGGACATAAAAACGGAGTCCATAACCCCTGCACAATTGGAAGAAATGCATAAGCTATCCAGCAGTTATGAGGCTTTGTTTAGCCGTAGGGCCATGCTTTTTCGCCAGCGCAATCTTGGGGAGAAAAACCTCACCGAAAACGACTATAAGGATTTAATTTTGGATCATTACACTTTTTTGAAGCGTCCGGTAATTTTGATAGATGACCAGATTTTTATTGGAAACAGCAAAAAGGTGGTCGAGGCTGCCAAAGCAGCTTTACACTCTTGACCAAACGAACTCTCGCCATATTAGCCGCCGTAGGTGCCACAACTATCTATGGCCTTAACCATACCATTGCCAAAGGAGCAATGCCCCACTATATACAACCTTTTGCTTTCATTATGTTCCGTGTTGTAGGGGCGGCCATCTTGTTTTGGGCAATTTCAATTTTTGGCCCTAAGGAGAAAATTGAAAAAAAGGATTATTTACGAATGTTGGTCTGCGCTGTTCTGGGCATGGGTGTAAATATGTTGGTCTTTTTTAAGGGGCTGGCCCTATCAACACCCATCAACAGTGCCGTGTTAATCACGATTACACCTATAATTGTGTTGATATTATCGGCTTTGCTCATCAAGGAAAAAATCCTCCCCCAAAAAGTTTTGGGTATTGCCATTGGTCTTCTTGGCGCCCTTGGACTTATTGTATTTGGTTCCGAGATTCGGCAGGATGCGCCTAATATTCCTTTGGGCAACTTTTTAATTTTTATGAACTCGGTTTTCTATGGCTCCTATCTTATTGTGGCAAAAATATTGATCGCCAAATACCATCCATTTACCTTTATGAAATGGCTATTTACGCTTGGAATCCTTATTTGTCTGCCTTTTGGGTATACCGAAGTCACCCAAATCGATTGGGCCAACTTGCCTTTTGACGCGATCTGGCGCATAGCCTTTGTAGTGGTAGGAACCACTTTCTGTACCTATCTCTTTAATATTTTTGCGCTGACACAATTAAAGGCGTCTACCTTGAGTGCCTTTGTATATGTACAACCGCTTATTGGAATTCTATATGCCGTGGCTACAGGAAAAGACAGTTTAACGACCCTAAAAATAGCAGCGGCCTGTTTGGTACTTTTGGGTGTCTATTTGGCCAGCAGAAAACCGAGGCCACAATCGAATTAAATAGGTTTATTCTTCCAAGTATCTTAAAAAAAAGGCATTTGTCCTTTTTTACAAATCAATTGCTTTGATTTGTCCAAGTGGTCCTTTATCAGATTTTCGGCCAGGTCGGCATCGCGGTAACGGACGGCCGAAACAATATCCAAATGTTCCTCCAAGGTCTCCTGTGGCGGGCGCACCAATCCAATCATATCGATACAAACCAAGAGGTTCCCCTTCTGGAACAGGTTGTATAAAAATTCGTTTCCACAGTTTTTTATAAGGGATTTATGAAATTCACTATCCGCTCTTTGATAGGCTTCGGTATCGATATTTCCCCTTTCGAAGGGTAATAACAAACTTCGTAACCGGTCTATTTCAGATTGGGCCGCCCTTTGGGTAAACAATCGGGTCGCCATACTTTCCAAGGCTATGCGACAATCATAGATTTCAATGATTTCCGTAGCGCTGAATTCCCTGACGATGACCCCTCTACGCGGTATGGATTTAATCAATGATTCGGCTTCGAGCATCTGCAAGGCGGAACGTAAAGGGGTTCTACTAATGCCCAGTTTGTCGGCCAATTGTTCCTGGACGATTTTTTGGCCCGGCAACAATTTTTTGGAAACAATCATTTTTTTGACCTTCTTATAGGCCTGTTTGCTCAATTCATCTGCAGTAATGCGCATACTTCAAAAATACTAAATTTTGTATACGGTATACAAAATTTAAGCTATAATTGTTTTGTTTCACCACACTAAGATTGTGGTGGAAGCTTAAATGGAAATGATACTTTATAAAATGAAAAGCGTTCTATTCGTCCTTGTTGGCATCAAATAAATTCAGCTGGAGGCTGCTTTTTGGCCTAGCAAACCCATAAATGCTTCGCCCCCCATATTTATAGGATTCCTCTTTTTCCTTTTTGACCAAAGCCTCAAAATTCGCATTCGGTTGAAAACCCTTTTCAGCCTTTTGGGCCAAATCCGTAAGTTTATGAATAGCCTTAATTTTATCCGTATTACCGATTTTTGCATGTTGGACCGCGTCCTTCAGACCGGCAATGGTTTCATCATATACTTTGGCGGGTACCGGAAATGGAGTGGCGTCCTTGCCTCCATGGGCAAAGGCAAAACGGGCGGGATCCGAAAATCGCGATGGTGTCCCATGGATAATTTCACTTACCAAGGTCAATGATTGTAAGGTTCGAGGGCCCATCCCTTTGAGTAACAAAAGCTCTTCAAATGTTTTTGTTTCATTCTCCTGCGCCAACCAGAGGATACTGCCTAAACGTTTTAGGTCTACGTCCTTTGCTTGGACTTCATGGTATGTGGGTACAAATAGATGTGGTAATTCCTTCAATATCCTGTCAGGGTGTTCCTTGGAAACATCCATGACAGACTTTCGGGTAGCCCTGGCCTCCTTGTGTACCAAGTTTAGAATAGAACCCTGATTTTTTCCGCATATGGCTGTATGCGGTTCCTCCACAAAAGAGTTCAGGTTTCCGGAATGCCAATGATACCTTCGTGCCATACCATTTGAGTTGTGCATTCCCTGTTGGATTACGGACCATTTACCCGTATCGCTTACCACAAAATTGTGTAAGTAAAGGTTAAAACCATCCTGTAAGGCGGTGTTATCCACCTTGGCACTTAGCTTGCTACATTGGGCCAAATGATTACCATCCAATCCAGTTTTATAGCCTACTTCTAGAAGTTCTTTTGGAGTGTGGAGGGATTTCTTCCCTTTTCCACCACATATGTAGATTCCCAATTCCTTTGAAACAGGATTGACTGCCTGCTTTAATGCACGCATAACGGCAGTGGTTACCCCAGAGGAGTTCCAGTCCATTCCAATGACCGTTCCAAAACTCTGAAACCAAAAGGGATTTGCCAACCGCTCCAGAAAATCGTCCTTTCCATTTTGGATAATAATGGCCTCTACAAGAGGTAAGGTAAGTTGTTTCATCCTGCTAAAGAGCCATGGTGGAATGGCCCCGCCATGCAATGCCAAATCTGCCGTACCCGAGCGCTGCATCATAGTTATGGAATATCACCAAATATATGGAATTTTTCCAATATTTGATCAACTCCAAGAGATGATTAAAGATCCTGCGGCGTCTTGGCAAATTTTCGGGTATCCTCTTTTGTAAGAATTCGAAAGTCTTTTGGTTTTTCCGTTGAATTGAATACTTGAAGTAACTCCTGGGGAAGACCAATCAGTTTTCGGGTTTCCAAGCTCGTCCATGCCCCCATCATCTCACAATAGGCCACATTTCTTCCCTTGGCATCATAAAAATTATGGTGGAACTCGAAGAATTTTCCATCCTCGCTCATCCCCATCACTTCCAGCGAGACGCGTATGGGTTTTCCGGGAAAAACCTCCTTGAAATAATACATGTGCTCATAAAAAACGACCGGGCCAATTTGATACTTTGCCATCATCCTTTGGTCAAAATCCAGTTCCATGAGATAACTCATACGGGCATGGCTCATAAAATTGATATAGGCGCTATTGGCCAAGTGTCTATTGGCATCAACATCGCTCCAACGAACTTCGAATTCCTTTAGGTACATTTTTTCAACTTTTGTTATGCATGCATAAAAGTTTCAAAAATACATCCTTTTAGAAAAACAAAAACATAGCTTACGTTAATTTTACCGTTTCAACCGTTTTAGGAGTTTCATTGAAGTCCTCTTAGTAAGGATTGAATATGCCAAAGTGGTGTTCCGTTATCGCCACACTTGTAGATATGCTCTTTAGGAACGATTGTTGATCCGTCCATGATACTTACCTTGGTGCCTCCGGTTTCATCCTACTTAATCCTCCAAAGCTTCTAGCATTTGCTTTGGGGAAAGGTATTCGAAATATCTTTCGGTCACTTCAAATTTTTTATTGAGAACAACTATAGCGGGAAGGGAAAAAGGGTAGTTTTCGCGAGAGGCTAGAAGCAAAGGAATGTCATGGGTCGGGTTTCTTTTCTTTCTCAATTGTTTGTTTACAAAAGTCTCCCCCCCAAATACGATCGTGTCCGTTGTCTCGGCGTTCATTTTTACGGCGTAATAATCGCTGTTCAATTTGGAAATCACCTTAGAATCCTTGAAAGCAGCCTTATCCATCTTTTTGCAGTAAGCGCACCAGTCAGCGTAAAAATCTATAAAAACCCTCTTTGGCTTTACGGAAAGTGAGTCTTCCAACTGCTCAAAACTGAGCCAGTCGATATGATTTTCCTGTGCCCCCGCCCAAAAAGAAAAAAGCAGCATCGTACGGCAAATAAAACCAATTAATCTATATTTCATCATATCTTGATAAAAGTCACCTCTACTTTGGGGCTTTAAAGAATTTGGATATGCTGGCCATTGTCCTTCTAAAAAGCCAATCCCGCCATCAATGCAATTTACCAAACTTTAACCCTAAAAAGAAAGCCCTTGGCGCATCGGGGCCATAAATATAGTCGGAGTCCCGTGTGGGGCCGGTTTCAAAATCGTCCTGATAGCTATTGAAAAGGTTGGTAACCCCTCCTGAAACGGTAACCATAAAGGAATCGCTGAAATCGAAGTGTTTTTCCAATTTAATGTTCAGGTCAAAAAACGCATTGACCTCGTTCAACTCCAAAAACCCTGTATCACTAATTACCCTTGGCACTGTCATTCCTCCCGTATATGTACCCGTAACATCTATATTAAAGGCTTCACTGGGAATCCAGGTTGTATTTAGATATCCGTAAAAGTTTGGAACGCGTACAAACTCGTCGATGATGATATCGCTTTCACCAGGTGTACCATCACTTTCAAAAAGGATTTGGGGTTCGTCCCATTCGGTCCTTTGTAGTGTACCTCCCAGTTGAAAGCGCCATTCCGGATCCGGGGAAACCCCTAGCTCAAAATTGGAGCCAAACACCCGTGCTCCCTCCCCGTTTCGTACTTCCTCGAGGATGGAGCCATTTCCCAAAACGGCACCTGTGCTTACCAGGGTAAAAGGGTCTTCCAATGTAGTATAGAAACCTTCTGCCAAAAAGTCTATTTGTAATAAATCTACCGCTTTGGAATAATTCAAAGAAGCTGTAAATGCATTCGAAAACTCGGTGTCCAAGTCATCGGATAGGATGACAAATTGTGGCTCCCCACCTACACTGGAAATGTGCAGGTCCTCATTAAAGGTCTGGGGGGCTCTGAATCCCCGCGCATAGCCACCTCGTAAGCGTATTCCCTCGGAAATTTGATACGACAGGGTGAGTCTGGGAGAAAGTGCAGTCTGGCTCAAATCCAATCCCCTTTCAATACCGCCAATGGCATAATCCCCGTCAACGTTTACATTATCCAATCTTGCCCCTATCAATGCCGTGAAATGGCCTGTGGGTTTCCATTCGTATTGGGCATAACCTCCCAAGGAATTGACACTTTGGTCGACCAGCCGGTTGTAACCAGGAATCTGGTCTTCAGTGGTGCTATAAATATATTCGGCACCCGCCGTAAGTACATCGTTGTTTTGAAACGCCTTGGTGAACTGGAAACCGTTGACCCAGGCCAGGTCTTGGGTGGTTCCAAAAGCATTATTGGCCAATAGACTGTCTTGTCGGGTGCGTGCCCCGCCCAATCCCCCGTAGTAACTGTCGCGATTCGTGTAGGAAGCTGAAGTGTACACTTGTATTTTACGGGTGTCGTCCTTGCTGTTTACTTCATAATCCGCACCCCCAATAAACGTATCATGGTCGAGTTCCTCGGTAATATCAGTAAATTGTGGTGCTAGGTCCAGACGGTCGCCGCCACGTCGGTACTCCCGAATCGCGTTTAGGTTTATGGATAACCTGCTTCTATCCGAAGGCTTTACAAAAGCTTTGGCCCCTACCGTGGTATTCCGCAGTTCCACCAATTCCGTAAAGCCATCATCGTTGGCATCGTAGGCCTCCCTATTTCGGTAGGCTCCGAAAATAGTAACCCCACTGTTGAGGTCATCGGCCACTATAGAGCCGTTGAAGTTAAGAATACGGTCCAGGGCATTCCCGTCTATCAGGGCCATATTGCTCCCGATTTCCCAAGTGTTCAAAACGGGATCTTTGGTAATGATATTGACGGTGCCAGCTATAGCATTGGAGCCATAAAGGGCTGAACCTCCACTACGCACGACCTCAACACGTTCAATGATATTGGTGGGAATCTGTTCCAACCCATAAACTCCCAAAAGTGAAGTAAATATGGGCCGACTGTTGAGCAGTATTTGGGTATAGGCACCATCCAAGCCGTTTAGGCGTACTTGTGTAAACCCGCAGTTCTGGCAGTTGGTCTCCACTCTTACGCCCGGTGCAAAATTGAGACCCTCGGCTACAGTAATGGATTGTGTGGCGGTCAACAACCGTGGTTTTAAGGAGGACACTACAACAGGGGCATTCCTTCGTTCCACTCGATTTCTAGTAGCGCTAATGACCACCTCTTCCAGACCCAGAACATCTTCCAAGAGCTCAAAATCAACTTCTTGGCCCATATTTGCCACAACGGTCAATTCCCTGTCTTGGGTCCGGAAGCCCTGTGCCTGTATCACAAGGGTAATACTACCAGTCGGTACATCCAAACGATAGTTGCCGTCAACATCGGCATTGGTCCCTGCGGTACCACCCTTAACGTAGACGCTGGCAAAAGGTACAGGTTGCCCATTGCTCATAACACTACCTGATATAGTGGTCTTATCATTTTGGGCCGAAAGTATGGAAGTCAATAAAAGAAGGAGGAAACATATATTTTTCATAGGGGCAATACTCGTTTTGTCGGCAATTTTAATACGATTAATTTTAAATAACGTTAACTAATTATAAATAATTATCATATAGTCATAGGGTCGAATAAGGTGTAGGAAGTATCTTTTTATTCCAGTGCATAAGCCCTTGGTACCGGACTAATAAAGACAATTTCATTCTTTCGGTCGACAAAAGTTTTATCCCATTCCGATTCAATTTGCTTTTGATTTTCTCGATTTTCGGGTCTCCAGCCCTATGTATGCACCAATGTAAAAGTTGAGGTTTATTCCTTGACTGCTTAATGCAACTAGGTTGCAAAAATAAATGATTTACTTGTAAATGCAACCGTATTGCAATAAATTTGTGCGATGGGAATATTCAGAAAGACAAAATCGGTGGATGCCTTGCTTAACCTGATCGAGCAGACCGACCAAGCCGTATCCGTGGTTGAACTAGTGAATAAGCTTCGCTCAAAAATGAACAAAACCACAGTGTACCGGATTCTTAATCGATTGGAAGATGCTGGTACGCTTCATTCCTTTATAGGAAGGGATGGATTGAAATGGTATGCCAGGTGCAATGGATGTTCATCTTCACATCACGTTGACGCCCATCCTCATTTTCAATGTCAGGATTGTGGAAAAACCGTGTGCCTACCAATGGATGTTCCGGTTCCGACCGTTCCAAACCACAAAATTGAATCCGTCTCGCTCTTGTTGATAGGTAGTTGTGAAGATTGTATTTCTTCGTATTGACGCAATCAATAAAAAGATAGTGTAGTTCTTACAAAATTCCATGCGTTCAGGTGATGTTAAAAAGTGGCGGCATTATCAGGTTTTTTTAATTCATGATATTCCTTAAAACGTGTATCGGAAGAACGCGATGAAAAAGTCCCCTGGCCTGCCATACAAGTGGTAGAGGGTTTCATGATCTGGGTAAATCGGGCACTTTTCCCGGGCAAAAATAAGGCTAGACTGGCAACGGTCCGCCAAGGGTAACATAGAAAAAGCCTTGAACAGCTTGGAATGGAACAAGAACAGCGTCCTTGGGTCGTAGGCTTGGAAAAGGAAAGGATTATGGTTTTTTTACTAATTTAAAAAGCGATAATGATATTAAGTGGTTCGGAAATAGCGGCTCGCATGGGCAAGGATATTAGCATAGAGCCTTATGATCCCGCACAACTTAACCCCAATAGTTATAACCTGCGGCTTCATGAGGAATTGCTGGTATATGATGCTCCCGTGCTGGATATGAAACTGGAAAACAAGGTGTCCAAGCTAACCATCCCGCCCACCGGCCTACGTCTAGATCCCGGCAAGCTCTATTTAGGCCGTACACTGGAGTATACCCGTTCCGATAAGCTAGTACCTATGCTCGAAGGCAGAAGCAGCATTGGTAGGCTAGGTATGTTTGTACATGTAACCGCGGGCTTTGGCGATGTAGGTTTTAAGGGGTATTGGACATTGGAGATATTTGTGGTGCAACCGCTGATCATTTATCCCGATGTGGAGGTTTGTCAAATCTATTACCACCATATAGATGGTACTTATACCACCTATAAAAATGGGAAATATCAAAACAATACCGGCATACAGCCAAGCAAACTCTATCAGGATTTCAAATAGAAAGCACGATCAATGGTATATTTACGAATAAGAAAACCATACTTTGGAACCAGTATTCCGGGAACTATTCCCGAAGTTTTTTACCAGGCCTTAGAGATACCTTAGTCATGAAACAAACTTGTTGTTGAAAATACCCGCTTTTCGCCGTTTTCAAGTAAACCCGTTTCCAAACTATGTCCATGATGATTGTCAAAATAACGGACTTCGATCCTGTGATATCCCTTTTCCAGATAGATACCGCCCTCTACCAACCGCATGGAGTGATCACCGTCATTATCCACAACCAGAATATCATCGACCAACAATTGAGAGCCATCATCCGAACGGGTAAAAAAGTGATACACCCTACTGCGTTCAGCGTAATAATATCCGCTGAACACCAAGCCCCAAGAATCTTCCCGTTTGTTTAACCCCGTAATGTCAAAATCTTTGACCTTGCCCTCTGCCAAAACAGGAAGGGTCTTAAAATCGGGCAATTTTTCCCACTCGCCTTCATAATATCTATATAAGATTCCCTGTTTTAGTTTCCCGGTTTTCTGTGCCTTTGATACGGGTACATGTACGATATTTTTGGTCAATACCCTACTTGTTTTTCCGTTTTGGTCAACCGCAATAGCCTTTAAAACGGTGGTTTTATAAATTCGTACGGGCTTGGTGTACTTGGTAGATCGGGTTGTGGGCCGGCTTCCATCAAGCGTATAAAAGATTTCCAGATTATCAAAACCTCCTTCCAACGAAAACGAAGTTTGCTCAAAGAACTCGCTTTCCGCAGCTTTTATAATCGGGGCCGGTGGTTGGACCACAACTGTATTGTCTTTTTTGGTCAGCTGAAAAGTATCGAACAAACGGCCTTCTATATCAATGGCTTTAAAGATGACTGTTTTGTTGAAAATGGTAAACGTACAATAGTGATAAACGGGACGTTGCTCCAAACTGAACCAATTTCGTGTGGGTGCGAATCCTTCAATTGGACCTCCGGCTCCACCTGAGTTTATATAGACCACCCCGTTCTCCTGATCGACCATGTTATCCTTTATAGGCCAGGTTCGCTCATACATATGCACATGGCCGTATAAGCAAAAATCTACCCCGTATAACTCGTATAAGGGAACAAGGTCACGGATGGCCACCACACCATAGGTGGATAACCCGATATACGTATCTCCATTATCATTTTCTTCCGAACTATAAGGCGGATGATGGTGCATTGTGATTTTCCAAGTAGCGGTCGATTTTGCCAAAGCCTGTTCCAGCCAGTTATATTGTTTCGAATTTTCAGAAACATCGCGATTGGTATCGATTACAAAAAACTCAGCATTGCCATAAGTAAAGGAGTAATAATACTCCGGCTTGGGGTTTGCCATGTACTGATAATAGTATTCCGAATCATTTTCGTGATTTCCCAGGGCCGTGTACATGGGAATGCGACTCATTAACTGGTGCCCTTCCGGCAAGAATTGCTCAGTCCAATCGGTAACCCTTAGCCCATTGTCGACCAAATCTCCCACATGGACCACAAAATTAGGCCTACTATTCCATACCCTTTCCGAAATTCGCCTCCATACAATCGTGTCCTTTACCTTTCTTTGATTCCTTTGGGAATCGCCGACCAAAGCGAAGGAAAAGGCGGTGTTTTCCTTTACATTGGTTTTAAAGGTAGATACCTGGCTCGATAGGGTATTTCCGTTTTTGGATGTAATGTCGACCTTCCAGAAATAGTTGGTTTCAGTTTCCAAACCAACAAGTTCTACTTCATGCATTGTTTTAAGGCCCTTGCCCGAAACGCTTAACGATAAATTAGGGGCTTTTGCCTCGGCCAATGCATTTCCATAGCGAACAACGGCCTTTGTGGGTTGTTCGGTTTCAAATAGAATACGTATGCTCGTTTTGGTCGAATATTGAAGATAGGGCCTAACCTTGAACTCTTGGGCACCTAGTTTAGGAAACAATATCCCTAAAACAAAGATTACAGCTAGCTTTTTTTTCATTGATCAATAGGGTTTACCAAATTTAGGATATACGAAGGAAAATCTACTATTTGTAAATTTTATTTACTAATACTAAACATTATTATAATGTAAATGATGAGGACAAAGTCTATCTTGGAGCCTCCAAAAAATGTAAAGAGGGTGTGCGGGAGGCTATAAAAAATACAAGCACACTTGCAGCACTAAATTGCAGGCACCAGTACAAGTAATAATGCTCTTATCGTTTTGCCAAACTGAAAAACCCTTTTTTTATTTTACTTAGGTCATTTTTTAAAGATAATGCAACTCAATTGCATTTATGTGCATTTTCGTATATTTTTACAACAGGTACCGTATTAATACATTTCTTTGGAAATGATATGTTTACAAGTGCTCATCTGGTCAGAATTTGATACATTTTTAGCTATATGCCCAGAACTTGATCTAGAAAATGGATGAAGGGCTATCATAGCTATGGCTTGCTGAAAGGGCTTATGTTCTGGAATAAAATTTAAATTTTCACTCAAATTTAATATGAACCGTACTGGTTTCCTTAAGAATATTTTTGGTTTAGGCCTTCTCTCGATCTGGGGCTGTCGAATAGACAACAGCAAAGTTAAATCCTCTGCTTTCGTAGGGAATGCGGAATCCCTGGAAGAACAAAAGTCCATTGAAGCTCTCAGGAAAGAACTGAAAACGGCTTGGCTTCGATCCGAAATCATGACAATGACCAATGTCGGGCAAATGCCTCCTGATTTTTTTACTTTTAAATATACCGATGAAGTGATGACTTTTTCAGAGCAATGGCGGCACTGTATCGTCTATACCTGTGGACAGTTGTCGGGACGTGCTGGCCTCAAAAACCCTTATGAGAATATAAAGCTACCCGTACAAATGACCAAAGACCATGTTACCGAAGAACTTAAAAAGATGTACGCTTTTGTAAGGCAATCCATTGAGGCTCTTTCGGCCGAAAAGCTACTCTCCGATTGTAATTTTGCCGGTGATACAATACCCATCTGGCGCTTATTCTATGCCATGGAAAATCACATTATCCATCATCGGGGACAATGCGTGGTATACTTGCGCCTCAAAGGTATAATCCCTAAAGGATTCTATGGATGGTAATGAACAGATCGGCTGATTGTCATCCCACGGGATTTTATGAGGGAATGTAGATTTTGTTAGATTGATAATCTTAAAATAAATGTTTAAACTCTTTAATTATGTTACAAAGAAAATTTGATGAAATAGTAAAGTCCCATTTTCCCAATGCCATGGACGCGAAGGACACATCCATTCATTACCTTGGGAAAATGCAAATTGAACACAAAATCGACATCTCTAAAGTATTGATGGCCACCTCCGTGTGTTCAGATGATATTAACGTTCCTTCCACAACGTTCTTTAATGTATTGTTCGGCCCATTTATTATGGGAGGATTGGGAGGCCTGCCTTTTGCAGGACAAACCGGCATGACGGCTTTTGCCCATCACATTCCGGATGAAGGTAGTGCATTTATATTTTATGGTCCCCATATAGGGATTACGTTGGAAGGGGGTTTGGGCAAGATGTACAGACCACGACAAGAGCAGACCGGCAACTCTTGTGGTGCCCTTATGTTGGCATTGAGCCGAATTCAGAACGGGAACTATAGACCGGTATTGAACGAGGATGACTATCAACAAATGAAGCTTGAGGAAAGCCTGCTGCCCTTCCGGGAACAAATATTGGGAAGCGAAAACATTGAGAAAGGAATTACGGAAGCAACTTATGAGATTATCGATAAAAAGATCCATGATCATATAAAGTCATGCAAGGATGAATTCCATGTTGATAAAGTTACCCTGTTGGGTGGAATCATCATTAACACGGACTATGGATTGGATGATTACTTTGACGCTAAAAACTTTGAGGTTATTGATGTCAAAAGCCTCTGATATGAGTCGATGAATTTCGGCACTATACGGTTTATTGCCCATTGAAAATTACTGTTTTACTGCTTTAGGCACTTTTTGGGTAAAGGTCGAATAGATATAGATCAAAGCTAAAATGTTTGGATTAAAAAATTGACCATAACCATTTTTTCTTTGATCTTAAAACCACGGTATTGAATTAATGCACAGTCACTTATACTTCATTTGCCCTACGGACCATATCGAACCTATTATCAATAGTTCATTTGGACATAGAAGCTACTATTACACTTCACTTGGTAATTCTGTTGCATTCGATGATGATACCATTAAGCAAATAGAGCATTTAGTCTTAAAACATAACATTAGAGAGATTTCTTTTGTTTTGTCAAATACTAATGTGATTTTCCTTGATGCTTTGGGAAATCGGAATTTCTCAGAGATAAGCGGGTTAGACAACTTCTATAATGAAGTGATAAGTCAAAAGGAATATTCCGCAGGGTCAGGGCTAAAATGTAATCGTAAATTCTTAGTTCTTTCTTATTATTTAAATTATAAAATAAGGGAATTGTGGCATGAATTAAATTATCCGATCATTAATCAAGTTAAAATAATCGGTAAAATTTATGATAAAAAGAGAAATGTATTTGATGAAATATACTCGGATTTGATTTGTAGGGATTATATTAGTTTAAATTAACACGAACTATCATAATCCCATAATGAATTGATTCTCGAACTGAAAAATTCATGGATGTCCTTTAGCGACAAATGAGTATATCAAATTATAAAGATCAATCTTTTTTTAATCGCATACCACATGCCATAACCTTGTTGTTTGCCATAATTATCCTGGTGACCCTGTTGAGCTATATGCTACCAGCCGGGACCTATGAACGGATTTTGGTTGATGGCCGAAGTACGGTGGTTCCCAATTCATATAGGACTATTCCTGCCACACCTATTGGATTATTGGATATGTTCAAAGCCATACCCTTGGGCTTTAAGGCTGCGGTAGAAATTATTTTTGTCGTTTTTGCGGGGGGCATCATGTTTGGCTTTATGGAAAAGTCAAAAGCTGTTGAGAATGCCGTTGGCACACTTGTGAAAAATTTGGGTTTAAAACACAAACACCTCATTATTGTCATCATGACATTTATTTATGGTTTGCTCGGTCTTGCCGTGGGTTATGAAAACAATATTGCCATGGTTCCCATAGCGGCAGTCCTGAGTCTGGCACTAGGCGGCGATTTAATTCTGGCGGCAGGTATTTCGGTAGGGGCCATGACCATAGGATTTGGGTTATCGCCAATTAATCCATACACAGTAGGTACCGGTCATAAAATTGCCGAGCTGCCTTTGTTTTCAGGAGCCTTACTTCGCAGCGTGCTTTGTTTTGTAGCATTATCTATTATGGCCTTTTACAATGTGAGATATTTCAAAAAGATTTCTTTAAATCCAGAAAAGAGTTTAGGTAGAGGTCTTGATATAAGCGAATTGACCTTATCAAAACCACTTCAGGAATATCGAATGAGCGGAAACAGTTGGATGGTCATTTCTCTATTTATCGCGGGTCTTTTGACTATTATATACGGGGTCTTCAACTTGAATTGGTACATTAATGAGCTTTCTGCAGTATTCTTGATCATCGCCCTTCTTTGTGGCCTGGTTTCAAAAATGAGTGCCACGAATATGAGCGAAACCGTATTAAAGGCGGTTGCGCTGTCTGCGCCGGGGGGCTTTATGGTAGGCTATGCAACATCCATTAAAGTTCTTATGGAAATGGGAAACGTTGGCGACACCATTTCATATCAGCTCTCCATCTGGTTACAGGATTTACCTCTATATGCCTCGGCCATTTGCATGTCGATCTCCCAAAGTGCAATCAACTTTTTTATCCCATCGGGAAGTGGACAGGCATTGGCCACCTTACCCGTAATGCTTCCCTTAGGGGAATCCCTTGGTCTTACCAGACAAATTAGCATTCTGGCATTTCAGATAGGTGATGGACTATCCAACCTTGTTAACCCAACCTTAGGGGGACTTATCGCCATGCTCAGTATGTGTCGTGTACCTATCGATCGGTGGATTCGCTTTATTTTTCCCGTTTTGATCAGTGTACTCTTCATCGCTTTTTTGGCCTTGATTTTTGCAGTTGCCACAAACTATAGTTGATATGACCGTTAAGTACATTCTTGAAAAGCTTGTTTCATTTCCTGTATTGGGGGGTGAGAGCAATTTAAGCATCATTCATTGGATAAAAGAATATATTGAATCTTATGGTATTGATGTAAACTTGTTGCCCAATGAAAAAGGGGATAAAGCTTCATTACATTGTCGGATTGGACCCAGTATCGATGGCGGTGTTATTCTTTCCGGTCACACAGATGTAGTACCGGTTGAAGGTCAGGAGTGGACCACCGATCCCTTTAAGCTTACGGACAAAGGTGACGGAAAACTTTATGGCAGGGGGGCTTGTGACATGAAGGGGTTTGTAGCCTGTTGTTTGGCCGTACTGCCCCAATTGGTTAAGGCTAACTTGAAAAAACCGATATATTTTGCTTTTTCCTATGACGAGGAGGTGGGCTGTTTAGCCGGACCCGAATTGGCTCGAGCGGTCAAGACCCATTACAAAGAAATCCCCAAATATGCCATTATTGGAGAACCCTCTTTGATGGAACCTATTGTCGGGCAGAAGGGCATTTACATTCTTGAGACCTACGTAAATGGTTCCGCCGGGCATAGTAGTCGCATAAAACAAGAGGTAAGTGCCATTCACGAATCAATGCGGTTGATCCTTTGGCTTGAGAATAAAATGAATCGATTGATTGCCGACAAACGATTGGATAAACGTTTTAGTCCACCCTACTCAACCATTCATATTGGTTTGGTCGAAGGGGGCATTGCTCCTAATGTAATCGCTGATAAGGCTCATTTTTATTGGGATTTACGGACCATTCCGAAGGATGATATTGTAGCCATTGTCAATGAATTTGAAGCCTATTGTGCCGAACGGAAAGAAAAATTACAGAACATCTTTTCCGATTTTTCAATAAGAACCATTGAAAATCACCCCCCTGTTCCCCATCTAGACACCAAAGCCGATGATGATATAGTCCATTTAATCAAAAGAATAACAGGGAATTCCAAACTGAACACGGTTGCCTATGCAGCCGAAGCCGGTCAGTTTGCGAATGAAGGCTTTCATACAGCAATTTGTGGGCCGGGATCTATTGCACAAGCCCATAGAGCCGATGAATATATCGCCCATGAACAATTGGAAAAGGGAATGGAAATGTTGGAAAAGCTGATCCAAGAATTATCTTCCGACCACTTTCGCTAAGTATCCGGGAATTTAAAGCTCTCCCAAGTGCGGCAACCAAAGCTTCCCTTGATTCATTTAATATTGTACATTTAACTATTCTCAATTGTTTAAGCTGGAATACATGTTTAAGACTTCTCAAAGATATCCCGTTTTTTTCCTTTTGTTACTTCTAATAAGTGGCTGCAAGGAAAAATCCACTTCGACCGATCCAAAAATCGAGGAAGACGAATTGACACAAAAAGCGCTTGAAATTCATAAGCGCGTACTCACTCTCGATACCCATGCGGATACGCCTGGACGTATGATTGAGCCGGGTTTTGATATGGCGGAACGACATGATCCCCGGGAAACTGGCTCAAAGGTAGACTATCCACGGATGATCGAAGGCGGTTTGGACGCTATCTTTTTTGCCGCCTTTGTCGCACAGGATATCCGTGATGACGATGGTAACACCCGCGCCAAGACCCTATGTCTTCAAATGATAGATTCGATCGTGGCTTCTACCCAAAAAAATTTAGACATCGTAGGATTGGCCCTCAACCCTGAAGATGCATATACTATGGAAAAGGCCGGTAAGCGCGCGATCTACATAGGTATCGAAAATGGTTACCCCATCGGAAAGGATCTCTCCAATGTAGCTCTGTATTTTGATAGAGGTGTACGCTATATCACCTTGGTACATTCATCAAACAATGATTTGGCAGATTCCGCTACCGATTCGAATGGATCCGAGCATGGTGGTATTAGTGCATTTGGAAGCGCGGTAGTCCGGGAGATGAATCGCCTAGGCATCATGGTAGATGTTTCCCATGGTAACGACAGTGTATTTTACGATGCAATTTCCATGTCCAAGGCACCGATCATTGCCAGCCACTCCAACGCCCGGTCCATAACCGATCACCCACGCAATATGACCGATGAAATGTTGGAGCTAATGGCGAAAAATGGAGGCGTGGTACAACTTACAATGTTGGCGGACTATCTACGGGAAGCCCCACCGAACAAAAGGTTGGACTCCGCATTGGCAGCACTCCGTGACAAGATGAAACCTATTGAAGACATGACCCTGGAAGAACGAAACGCAATGCGAAAATCTACACAGGAACTCAATGAGAGATACCCCGATCCTGCGGCAACCGTAAAACATGTGGTCGATCATATTGATCATATCGTCAAGGTGGCCGGAATCGATCATGTGGGAATTGGTTGCGATTTTGACGGAGGCGGAGGAATTGAAGGGGTTTTTGATGCCAGCGAAGTAATGAACATCACCATTGAACTGGTAAGACGTGGGTATACCGAAGAACAGATTCGAAAAATCTGGGGAGGAAATTTGATTCGTGTCTTCAAAGAAGTCCAAGCTGTTGCAAAACGGATACAGTCCGAAGAAAAGTCCTGAGTCCTAAATTTTAAGGTAGTGTTTAGATTGCTATTTGTGATACTAACCCTGGGATTGTCCACATCAATTGAGGACCATCCTTTAAGGTTGTCCTTATGTGAAATAGAGTATACCTCCAGTAAACAAATCTTGAGCATCAACCTAAAACTATTCTTAACCGATGTCAACGAAGCTATACTCTTTGATCCTTACAGCAAGGAACTTGCCTTTTGCCAACCTAATGAGTCGGCACAGGCGAATAAAATGCTGATGAACTACGTCAACCAATTTTTTTATGTCAAGACAAACAGAAAATTGGTAGCTCTGAAAATAAAAAGCAAAAAATTAAGCGGTGATGGAGAGAACACTGCCCTGTGGATCTACTTTGAGCATCAACAATCATCTCCATTGACATCTTTGGAAATCAAAAATGCCGTTTTCACGGATTTGTTCTTTGATCAAAACAACATCGTCTACGTCCATGTCAACGGAAAATCCAAAAGTCTGATGCTCAACAAAAAAACATCCGTTCACCAATTGAAATTCTGATATGCATCCCTTTGAATTTTACTTGAAGTTAGGTTTTGAACATATTTCAAACCTGGCCGGCTATGATCACATACTCTTCCTCGTAGTACTTTGTGCTATCTACCGAATCCAACAATGGAAAAACATTCTCATTTTGGTGACCGCTTTTACGATAGGTCACAGCGTTACCTTGGCCCTTGTATCCTTGGAAATTATTACAATCCCCTCCAACATTATCAAATTTCTTATACCAGCTACTATATTCGTAACCGCCCTCCACAATGTAATTGGTACAAATCTGACCGAAAAGTCCTCAAGAATGGGTCGAAACTATAGTATGGCGTTATTCTTTGGGTTTGTACACGGTATGGATTTTTCCAACTATTTCAGGGCGCTGATAATGGACCCTTCCGATATTGCGGTACCCTTGTTGGGCTTTAATCTGGGAATTGAACTTGGACAACTATTGGTCGTATTTTTTGTTGTTGGGGTTGCCTTTCTCTTTCTCAATGTCATCGGAGTGAAACATCGTGATTGGAATGTCTTTATTTCGGGGGCAGCGGCAGGTATGTCCCTAATTTCGATGCTGGACAATAAGTTTTGGTAAACACTTCTCAAAGATAAAAAGCAGGGTAATACCAACTAAACACCAATATTGTATTCTTTGAGGTCTCACATAACACCTTAATTTACAAGAAACACCAAAAGAATTCTGAGAAAAGAAGTATTTCAATTATCCCTATCCTCAAAGTTTTTGGCCCAAGTATGCCTGGCCCACCCACCCAGAGGTTCTATCAACTCATACAACTCTTTGCCATGCTGGGTAAGGGTATATCCATCCACTGTCCGTTCGATGAGATACGATTCACGAAGCTCCTTTAGGCGTTTATTCAAAGTAGTTGGGGAAATGGACTCACAATACTCCTGAAGTCTTCTAAATGTACTTGGTCCCTGGTACAAATGCCAAACGATGCCCATGGCCCAGTTACGGCCCAGTAAATCCAGTAAAGCCATAATGGGCTGACCCGTTTTGGATCCCCTTACGGGTTTCCCCGGAGTAGGTATCTTCATATTTACTACATATTTTGTAGCAAAACTACAAAAAAAGTAGTAGCTTGCCAATCAAAATTCCCCTTCTTTTCAATTAAAGTATTTTTCAAATGCAGACCTATACCACAAAGACAAACCATTTGACCGTTCCGGAGTATCAATCCCTTCGCAATACCACCTTATGGAAATTGTTACCGGATCATCAGGTAAAGAAAGCCTTAGACAATGATCTGTACTCGGTTTCCGTGTACAAAGAGGATATGATTATTGGAATGGGCAGGGTAATAGGAGATGGTGCTATCTATTTCTACATTCAGGACGTCATCGTTAGGCCTGAATACAAAGGAAAGGGCATTGGACGGCTCATTATGCAAAACATTGAACAATATCTTGCAGAGCGATTTGAAACCTATGTATTTGTGGGACTCATGGCCGCCCAAGACTCCCAAGGGTTCTATCAAGAATTAGGATATCACAAAAGGAAAGATGATAGTCCCGGTATGTATAAAATCCTTAAGGAATAGTGAAAACATAAAGGCTTGCAAGTTACTAAAACAACCTGGTATGAAAGCTAAAGTTCTTATTTGTATGCTTACTTTTTTATTGTGCGTCATTTCATCCCGTTCACAAAATGATTGTGCCCCTGTCCTGAATTTGAAGGAATTGTATGTTTCCGATGCATCTTTTCGGAATGTCATAAAGGATATGTTCGCCAACCTACGGGACACGCCCGATGGAACACCAAATCCATGGAAGGGCAAAAATATCGACGACCTCTATGATTTCTTGAACGAATGGTTCTATTTTCTACCCAATACCAAAAACGGACTGGACAAAATCATTGAATTTTCCATGCTGTATTACCATAATCCCTATGGAATAAAGTTCATTCTGAAAGAGCCGGGTTATAGTTGGAGCCTGAAATTTATCGAAGAAAGGGGAAGGTATATGGACAGCCCCGAGTCCGCAAAGATCATTGACACATGGTTGGAGGACAAATCCATAGACCATGATGATTTTGTAATGCCCCTGGAAGGTTTCAAATCCTTCAACGCGTTCTTTACGCGTGAGTTGAAACCGGGAGCCCGCAAAATTGAGGCTTTTGACAACAACGCTGTTTTGGTGTCTCCCGCGGACGGTGTCATCAATATGATCAATAATGATCTTAAGTTGAAGACCCAAATCCCTACAAAGGGCCGTATGACACTCAATCTTAATGCCTTGTTGGCGGATTCAAAATATGCTAAAGAATTTGTGGGAGGAACCGCACTGGCGGTATTCCTGAAACCCGACAACTATCATCACTACCATGCTCCCATATCGGGCACCGTGGTGGAGGCCAGGGAAGAAGTTGGAGACAGATTGTTCGGGATGCCCGATATTCCGGATATCATAAACAATGGGAATATTGCCTACAACAAGGATTATAGTGTTTTTGAAAATTTTAGGCACGGTTACTTGGTCATAAAGACCGAACAATATGGATACATGGGCATGGTTCCCATAGGTTTACAGACTATAGGTTCCGTTGTATTTGAAGAGCGGTTACAACATGTTGACGCTATAAGACCTGTGAAAATTTACAAAGGAGACAAAGTGGGTTACTTTGCCTATGGCGGTTCTACCATCCTCCTTATTTTTCAAAAAGGGGTATTTAGTGCTATGAGCGTGCAGCAGGGACAGCGAATAGGTTCATTACAATCCAAAAAAAGCACCCTACGACATTAGTGACCACCTTTGTGAAATGATTCCTATTGAAAGGACTTTTGGACCTAATGTGTTCCGTAAAAGGTTCTATTTTTGAATATGGAATATGCTCAAAAAGAATTGGTGCCAAGGTAGCAACAGTTGGATAATCATTAGAGCTAGTCATTACAAGTATAATATCATTTCAACATAGACGGTTTTCTTAGAATAGTTCCAGCGTATAAGAGCACTGCGGTGACGATACCTACTAGAGGTGCAGGTGGTGCCCCTTGTTCTACGTGTGTCCCCGCTGCCACTTCGGCGACTATGACGCCACCAACGAAAGCACATAGTAAATAGAACCCTAGCTTTTGGGTTTTAGGAATCCAATAAAGAGCCAACAATATTAACTCCAATATACCGACAAACATCAATTTATCTCCCCAATTGGGCACGTTATTCATTCGTTCTACAATATCAGCTTCTTGAATTACCTTTAGAATTCCGGCCATAAAAATTTGAACGCTAAATAGAATAGAAAGGCCGTACCCTATTATTTTCTGTGTTTTACTGATCGTTTCTTCGTGAAATTTTGCCATTTTCTTGTTTTTAGTTGTTAATTAAATGAGTTTGAAATTTTTCTAATGCCGCATCAAATAATTCTATCTGTTTGGGCTCAACAATTTGTCCGTCTCTGAAAAAGTGGTTAAAAGAAGGGAGATGAAAACTTGATATGATGTTTGCACCAAAGAGAGGGAAGAGATATTTTGATACCTTCATTACATAAGATCCTTCGCGCCTGCTTGGACTAGTACCGATAAGAAACATTGGCTTGTTGTGCCAAATTTTTGGGTTACCCATGCGTGACATCCAATCCCAAAGATTTTTAAAAGCAGAAGTGTAAAGTCCGTTGTACTCAGCCAGGGAAATGATGACGCCATCGGCTTCTTGAATAAACTGAGAAAACCGAATGGCATTTGCAGGAACTCCCGTTTCTCTTTCAAGGTCAATAGAATAGATAGGCAGTTCAAAATTATTTAGGTCGAGAACCGTTATTTCAACCCCATTTATTTGGTCTGCGGTATACTCGGCAAGCTTCTTGTTTATAGAGTTTTTGCTGTTTGAAGCCCCAAATGCAATTATTTTTTTAGTCATTTTGATTGATTTTTGCTTTCTGCGTTAAGCCGATTATGATAAGGGTAACTAAACTCACACAAACAAAAATTGTCCTAACGGTGTGATAAAAATCCCAATCATCAAATGTACTTAAGGCCTCTTGTGCCTCAAGTGCACCAGATTGTAATGCAGGATTATAAATCCCACCATATAATCCAAAGTTGAATCCTTGGCAAATCAATAGTGTAATAAGCGTAATTAACCAAAGTACCTTACCATTACTTTCCTTTCGGTTTTTAATAAAGGCGTATACCATCGTAATGATGGAAAGGATATGAAGAGGCACCATGATGTTTGAAAAACGGGTAAAGGGACCTGACCACCAAGATTGAATTTCGGTGCCGGATAACTCTTGCCAATAGGGGACTAAGGCGATGGCAATAAAGGTATAAATGAAAGTGATCGCGCCTACAAATGTGAATGCAAAAATATAAGCAGTGTAGTTTTTTTTAGTAGTCATTTTACTCCTCTTTTTAGAGCAAATGTCTACCAATCAATATGGTTGTGCATTAAGGTATCATAAGAAATCACTTGGCTTGGTTTTTATACCAATCTTTTTTTGCGGCACTTAGGCTTTCGGGAGTTACCCCCAGATAAGATGCAATCATTTTTTGGGGCACTCTCTGTACGATATCCGAATAGGTTTCTACAAAATGTTGGTACCTTTCTATGGCAGAGGAACTCATTAACATTATTACCCTCTTTTGGAGCACATTAATTCTGTTTATTAGGGATTCGATGTTGGAAGAATTTTCAATTTTCTTTTCAAAGACTAAGATTTGGGAGTCCTCCAAAGCTTCGATGAATAAATCACAGGGTAAATCCGGTTTTACACTATCAGCAATGGTCCAGCCCTCTGGAGCAAACATAAAAATATGCTCTCTACCTTTTTTATCAATGGAATAGCTTCTCAATAAACCTGATTTTACAGCATAGATTTTAGAATTAAGCGCTCCACTATGTTGTAAAATTTGTCCTTTAGGAACTTTAATTTCCTGCAATTCGATGGATTTTTTAGATGTAGTTCGGCAAAAACAGACGATTTTTGATCATCTATCCAAGATACTAATTATACATAAATCCACGTATACAAGCTTTTGGTTCCTGCAGAACATCTTTTTGTTGAAGATTAATTGCATTTATTGAATAATTTCATGTAAAAAGCTAAACAATTACAATACGTTTGTCCTACAATACCTTCCATTGACGACACTAGAAAAAACTTCCGCCAACGGCTCCGGCTCGCATGTAGCCCAAAATTTACCGTGGAACATAAAGATAGCCATACCGTGGTAAGCAATGAGAACGGCAGCACCTTGGGATATAATGTCAATTCAGGGGTGTCATTACTCACGGTAGACCGATTTGCCTTTAATGACCTTAACAAAAATGGCATTTTTGATGTTTACGAAGATTACCGTAAATTGAAACGACCAAAGACCTGGCATCAAAATGAATGTCGAGCATATTGCCAGATTGATGCTTAACACCTCTCATCAATCCATTCCCTCTAGTGGTCGAAGGTCTTCGAACTACAATGACTAATGGTTTACCGAGATTGGTACTAAACCGAATGATCTTTCCAATAAACAAAAGAATTTCTTGACCAATAACAACTTGAAGCATGAGGCTATCTACTTTCCAGAACTCTCAATATCTAGTATTTCTTTATCATGATGGTATCTAATCTCACAGTCATAGTCAAAAAACATTGTCACACCATTTTTCTTAGTATATGGGTTCCAATTAGGTAAGTCATCATGTCCGGGATTGCCAGTATGAGCAAAATTAATCCAGGACAGACTCATTTTATTTGCAAGTATTTGGGCGTTTTTTCCACTGCCGATCATATTTTCACTTCGCGCAATGTTATCAAAAACAAAAGGTAATTCCATACAGTGAAAAGCCTTATACTTTCCACCAAGGACAGGAGACTTCCAGGAGAAAAAATACATATAAACTGGTGCGCCGTTTAAAAGTGTACTCTTAATATTAGCCTGGTGGACCGCACCCGGACGAAAAATCAAGTCTACATCCATTAAATCACTAGGTTTGGTATCATTTGGGTATGCCTGCTTGACAGCTTTTATATAAGCTTCTGTTTTATCTCCTTTCTGTTGTTGAATAAAACCTTTTACCTGTTCTTCAGTTGCGTTCGACATCCCCGCAAATGCAGATACCGGAAATTCATTCTTAACCGTACCAATAAGAAGTGGAATGTTTTTGGATAATTCCATGGCTTCTTTTGAAAAAACATCATAGGGGATCAAGTCAGAATCAATACTTGGAAACCAATCTAGCCCAAATCCGAAACCTGGAATTGGAACACCATCTTCTTTCATTTTGTTCTCAACAGTTTTTAAAGCCTTTCGACCTGCTTTTTGTAATGCTTTATAGGGTATTGTTTTAAGGCTGTCCACCTCATTATCGGTTAAGTGTAACTCTTTCAGTACTTCTTCTGTTATCTTTTGGGTGGTTTCTTTTTTTAACAACGCCCACTTGAATGCCCCCGACTGGTTTATGGCTTTATGAAAAAGCCCTTTGGCAGATGGCATTGCCATTAGGTTATTGACCTTTGCTCCACCACCCGATTGACCAAAAATTGTAACATTATTTGGGTCGCCTCCAAAATTGCCAATATTCTCTTGCACCCATTCCAGGGCAGTGCGAATATCCAATATACTGTGGTTTGCAGAATACTTGTACGCTGAACCGTATTTGGAAAGGTCTAGAAACCCAAGAATATTTAATCTATGGTTGATTGACACTACAACGACATCTCCTTTTTTTGAAAGGTTTTCGCCATGATACGATGGCAATTCTTGCGAAGACCCTGTTTTATATCCGCCTCCATGAATCCAAAACATTACAGGTCTTTTCTTGTCATCAGAAATACTTGGTGTCCATATATTTAAAGCCAAACAATCTTCGCCTTGAGACCCTAAATCATGATCAAAGAAGAACTTCATTTCATCATTTAATGGGGTGTCAGGGTCTTCTAACGGGGCTACAGGGCCATAATTCAATGAGCTTCTTATGCCTTCCCAGGACTCTACTCTTGTCGGGGCTTCAAATCTTTTTGCCGTGGCATACGGGATTCCTTTATAAGTGAATATCCCATTTCGAATAAGTCCACGTACCTTTCCTGAAGTGGTTTCCGCAATGGCTATATTATCGCCAGTCTGTAATTGACCGAATCCTTCAAAATTGAATAGTATTAAAAGTAAAATAAAGGTGACAAGATGTTTCATTGCTCTGATTTTTTTGTTAAATGATGTTTTAATAAGTAGTTATGGTAGGAATTTTTTATCGGTTTGAAATCTAAATTCTTCAGTGAACATCGAGATTTTAAAAGTATATTAAATGGTCATTTGTAGGAAAAAAGAGCTAAGCGATTTACCGTGCTTATCTAATGAAGTTGAACTTGTAACACCCCCATCCAAAGCATTGAACAATACAAAATTCAAAGCACCCAATTGCGGCAGTTCATAGCGCTCAACATTTCCTTTTATTTTATTTCCAAGCCATTGTTTTACACGTTCTTCGGTTACTTTTTCTTTAATTAGACCGTAATCTGATTTGTTGAAAACAATCAAAGATATGTTGCTAATATTTCCCTTATCTCCGCTTCTCGAATGTGCAATTTCCCAAAGTTTCATTTAGCTATGTTTTTGAATAAACGACCTGTGTTTTTACTTCCGATTTGGGTACCAGCACAGAAACAACAGAAATGACTTCTTCTACTTTTTGTGTTGCCCCACCACCTCCAGAGGGTCCATTTGTATAGAGGGTTTCAACTTCTCTACCTATTTTTTTGGCCTCTTCAATGGATTTTGCCCTGCCCGAGACTCGTAGTCTTACCTCATTAACATCTTTATGTTGCTCTTTTAATGGAGAAATTGAGTTCAGGCCTATTAGGTCAAATCGTAAATCTTTAAAATTGAGTTTTTCCAATCTTTTTTGAACTATTGCAATGCCGAGTTTAGCTCGTTCTATACATTGTATACCTCCATAACTAATTTGTCCTTCGCCATAATAACCATTGAGGTAACCTACACTTACTTTGTATGTTTCAGTTGCTTCTTTACCTGTTGCATTCCTAAATTTTACAACGTCTTTTTCAGTCGGCTCAAATTTCACCGATGAAAAGTCGGCAATACAGTCAGGGGTAAGATAATTGGCCGGGTCGTGTATTTCGTATAGTAGTTGCTCAGTACAGGTGGCTGTGTTGATCATTCCTCCTGTGCCATCTACTTTAGTGATGTACCCTGAACCCATTTCATCTATTTCTACAAAGGGAAAACCTATATCCCAAAGATCTGGTACCTTTTTTTTGTTGGGGTCGGCAAAATATCCACCACTTACCTGACCGGCGCATTCCAATAAATGACCTACCAATGTTCCTTTTCCCAATTTATCATAATCTTTTATGTTCCAATTAAACTCATGTATCATCGGAGCTAAAAATAATGAGGGGTCGGCAACTCTTCCTGTTATTATGAAATCAGCATCATTTTTTAAAGCCTGTACAATACCTTCTGAGCCTAAATAAGCATTGGCAGAAATAATTTTATCCTCAATAGTTGAAAGTGGGTCTCCCGTCTCACTAATTTGAAGGCTAGGGTGTTTTTTTACAAAATCGAATACGTCATCACCCAAAACTGCCGCTACCTTAATCCCTCTAACACCTTCTTTTTTTGCCAATTCGCAAATTACATTCATTGCTGAAATGGGATTCGCTGCCCCCATATTAGTAATTACTTTTACCTTGTTTTTGTAGGCTAATGGCAACACTTGTTCCATACGATATTCAAGGAGATGATTATAACCTTTTTGCGGATTGTTTTTTTTCTCTTTTTGGGCCAAGGCTATGGTTCTTTCTGCAAGGCATTCAAAGCTGATATAGTCCAAGTTACCATGTTCGATTAATGCGAGTGCCGGTTCTAGTCGATCACCACTGTATCCTGCTCCACTACCTATTCTTATTTTTTTCATCTATCAAAAAGTTATTGCCCCTACCATTAGAGATACAATCAAGATAATTATAGTCACTAAAAAAGCGAGGGGAATAGTCTTCCTTTGATGGTCTCCAAGATCGACCCCCGTTAATCCTATTAATAGAAATGTCGCACCGGTCAACGGGCTCACAGGAAACCCGGTCGTCATTTGGCCAATTATTGCTGCTCGTCCTACTTCAATCGAATCCCCACCAAAATGAGTGGCGGTGGTCGACAATAATGGTAAAATGCCAAAGTAAAAGGAGTCTGGATCAAACAATAAACTGGCCGGCATAGAAACTACCCCTGTTATTACCGGAAGGTGATTGCCAACCGATTCAGGTAGGTAAGTTACCGCAACTTCAGCCATGGCTTCAATCATTCCGGATCCTTTTAAAATACCTGTAAAACAGCCCGCTGCAAAAAGTATGCTCGCCATCAACATAGCTGATTTTGCATGAGCATTAATTCGTTCGGCCTGTTGCCTTAGATTGGGATAATTAATACTGATGGCAATGGTAAAGGCAATAATAAAAATCACATGAGGAGGTGCTACTCCCGAAAGCAAAGTAGCAACTGCCATGAGTATTAGTAAAATATTGATCCAAAACAATTTTGGCCTTTCCAATTCTGGGTCATGTGTTTCTTGATCTTTAATGGAAATTAAAGATATATCACCCACCTGTCTCTCTGTTCTACCTAAAATAAAGGCTATTATCAAAACAGAAATTAAACCTACAGAAACTGGAACCAACAAAGGGTTAAATAATTCCGAAACCGAGATATCAAGAGCAGTGGCCGCCCTAATTGTTGGGCCGCCCCAAGGTAGAATGTTCATAGTACCTGCTGCCAATGCAACGACGCATGCAAGAGTGGATCGTTTCATTTTTAATTTATCATACATTGGTATAAAAGCGGGTACGGTAATTAAAAAAGTCACTGCTCCAGAACCATCTAAATGTACAATCATGGCCAGAAGAGCAGTAGCAACTGCAACTCTTGCGGGATCATTGCCTGCAATTCTCAGCAATCTATTAACAATTGGACGAAAGGTTCCTGCATCCATAAGAATGCCAAAAAACAAAATGGCAAAAATGAACATGACACCTGTAGTGGCAATGGACTTAATCCCCTCTGTCATAAAATCTATAATTTCTAGTCCCAGACCTCCAATAAGACCGGTAACTATGGGCACTATTATTAACGCTACTACAGGTGATGCCTTTTTGGCCATGACCAAATACAGCAATAAAACAATTGTTAAAAGACCAAGAATCGCTAACATTGACTACTCAAATTCTAGATATTCATCAAAAAAAGGTAAAACTTGTTGAGGTATTCGCCCTTGCTTTGTATAAATATCACTTACATGCGTACCGATATATTCCTCTGCAAAATGGGTAATGCCAACATTTTCCAGTCGCTGGCTAAACATATCACATTGAATTGTGAATCGATCACCGGCATTTCTTCCCCAGTCCATTTTTATCGCTTTCAATTTTTGCAGATTTCCCAGATAATCATCAATCATGTGTAAAGGCATATTATCGTACCACTTTTGTAACACATCCTGATGAACGGTTAGTTCGCCTTCATTGTATTCAAAAGGCAGATCACAGTAAAAAGGAGGTTTACTTGGGTTGGGTGACCAAGACCTGCCAAAAGCAACCATTACACCACCAAAGTAGGTTTTTTTAAGTTCTTCAATAGTATTTATCGAAGACATCTCCTTGAAGGTATTACTGTTCGGCCCATATTCTCTTACTATTGTCAAAGCGCCAGGACTTATTGCGTAAACACTGCTGAACACTTCGGGGTGGTGCATAACAATTTTAAGCGCACCATAGCCTCCCATGCTATGTCCGGTAATTCCACGGCTTTCTTTTTTGGGGATTGTTCGATAGTTCTTGTCAACATGGGAAACGAAGTCATGAACTGTGAAGTCTTCCCAATTTCCAAAGACGCCAGAATTGCTGTAAAAACTGCCCCCATAGGTAGTTTTCTGATCAGATATCACCCATATAAAAGGTCGTATGCGATTAGAATTGATGGCATGATCCAACACTTCCTGTATACCGGGAATAACATGATTCCCGGTAAACCCATGAAGAAAATACACCACGGGATAACGTTGGTCACTTTTATCATAACCCGGTGGAAGGTAAACAGAAATCGCTCGGGTCGGATTTTCGCCCATTTTATTTTCCAGGTGTTCGGAGTAAATAGAGTCCAATACAATTACCCCCTTTTTAACTTGTGCTTGTCCGTAAGAATCTGTTACATATCCTCCAATAAGTAGCAAAAAAACCAGTATTTTTTTCATTTGTCTTTATTTTTAAATGAACCAAAAAAGATTACCTCCACTCTTAAACCTTTATTACTTTTATTCGCTGTTAGCAAGCGCTGAAAGTATTGCCATATATTGACTTTGTTCAATTGGACTCATAGGACAATCCAAAACCGAATTTGAACAATGGATTTTTGCTGTCATACGGCATATCTGTTTTTTGATTTTCTACCGCTTGCATAGAAGTAGGTAACTCGAAAGGTAACTTACCCTGAGGAGCAGTATTTCCGAAAAGAACTTCACAAACCGATTTGTCACTTGCCCCATAATTAGCAATAAGAGCTGTTGCTGCATTAGCGATTTGAGGAATGACGGCAGGTCTATCTAAATAAATATCAACTACGGTTGGCACTTTATTTAGTAAATCTAAAATTCGCTGTTTCTCATCGCCTTTAAAATCTAAATCGCCATGATGAAAACCTTTTGCAAAAGGAACATTAGTTTCGGCAGGATACCAAGGCGTATTTAATCTGATAATCGCAAAATCGGCCGCTTCAGGCGTCGCAACTACTTCGGCATAATTCGCTACCGTCGTACTGTCTATATTTTCAACATATAATTTGAATTTCTTTTGTTCCAATGGCAAAGTTGAGTTATCATTTTTGAGAAGCGTCATGGAGATTTTTTGTGTTTTCTCTCCCAAAGCCCTTGATGCTTCTGAGCCAACGATTTCATCGACCTTTGATTCATCTACAAAAGGATTATCAAACAAACCCAACTCGAATTTTTGTTTTAACAAACGCTTTATGGAAACATCAATGCGTTCTTCAGTCAATTTTCCTTCATTGACCAATTGAACAATTAACTCAGGTCTATTTTCACCGCCAAATTGGTCACAACCTGCTTCAATAATTTTCAATGCGCGGTCAGCAGCACTTAAATCTTCTACACCCCAAGCCCTTGCTTTCCAAACCACATCGGGCCCCATAGGTCTATCGGTGATTAAGCCCCAATCTGTACAAACAACACCATCGTATTTATATTTTTCTCTCAATAAAGTGGTAATAATCGTTTTGTTATAAGCCATAGCTACGTTCTCGTCTGTTTGGTCGGTTGGTATGCCATAGTAAGGCATGATAGCGGCCGTATTGACTTCAAAAGCAGCTTCAAAAGGAATAAGATGGTAGTCAAAATTATCTCCTGGATATATTTGTCCTTTCTGAAATGAAAAATGCGGGTCTAAACCTTCTTTTTGTGGTCCACCGCCTGGAAAGTGTTTCGTCATACAAGCCACGCCATTACTCAACACTTCTCCTTGCAAACCACGAATATAAGGTTTGACCAATCGAGCCGTTAAAGCCGCATCTTCGCTGAAGTTGCCGTTAATTCTTGACCAACGAGGTTCAGTAGCCAAGTCGATTTGAGGATGCAAGGCCTCCCTGATACCGACAGCCAAATATTCTTCACGGACAATATTCGCAAATTCCGACACTAAGTCTTCATCGCCGATAGCGCCAAAACCCGGCATTTCGCAAAATTGGGCAAAACCTTTTGCACTCATTGAAAAAATCGTATTACTAAAGTGATGTCTTGGGTCAGAAGCAATTGTAATTGGAATACCTAACCTTGTTTTTTCAGCAACTTGCTGGGCATTGTTGTACCATTTGGCAAAAATATTTGGGTCAGAAGGAATGCTCCAAATATTAAAATGTGTCATTTTTAGGTTGTTCATATTTTCAACAACGGAAGCCATTCGTGACGCAGGACCTTCAAGCCCTTCATTGCCATCGGGTTTTCCGTCAGCACTAACAGGCGCACCATTAATGAACATCATACCTGCTTTTTCTTCTAATGTCATTTGACTTAAAAGATCTTCAATTCGATCCTCTATCTTGGCTCCAGAGTCTTCATATATATCCAATAAACTATTGTTGTTTAGATCTCTAAATTCGTTTCCATTAATCTTCACTACAACCTCTGATGAACTTATAACCAATGGGTCTAGTTTAGTGACTGTTTTGGACTGGCAGCTTGACAATAAGATTACTGCGATAGAAATGAATACGGTTGTTTTCATAATTTTTTAGTTATTTTGTCGTTATGACATATTACAAATTTAAATTAATTTGTCATATTGACAAAACATAATTCTTAGTTCATTATACCAATGAATAAAAACAAATCATTTTTTGATCAAATTGAAGATTTTGTACCATCAATATCCATGGATTGTGTGGTATTTGGCTATCACAATAAAGGACTACACCTTCTTCTTCTCAGATATAAAAAAACCAGTACATGGGCATTGCCAGGTGGATTTCTTCCTAGGAAATCTACAATGGAAGATGCAGTGATTGATCTTCTATTTCAAAGAACTGGTGTGGAAAAAATTTTTTTACAACAGTTTCATACGTTCAGTTCTGTGGAAAGAGGATGGATCGATAGAGATAGCCAAAATTTTGAGATAATTAGATCTTTGTGGCCGCAAGAGCACAGGCAGAAATTAACAAAATGGTTTGAGCAACGTTTTATTTCCACCGCGTTCATGGCATTAGTGGATGCTTCCATAGTGAATCCAACTCCAGATGAAATCAGCGATGAATGCAAATGGGTTTCACTGAATGAGCTACCTGATCTAGCCATTGATCACCGACAAATAATCGAAGAAGCCCAAAGACAATTGCGGCAAAAAATAAATTACCTTCCTTTAGGAAGATCATTACTTCCTTACAAGTTCACTATGTATGATCTGCAATTAATCTATGAAGCCATATTAGGTGAAGAGTTGGATAGGGGGAACTTTCAAAGAAAGATGATGAAGCTCAACTTTCTTGATCGGCATGAAAAGTTAATGACAGGGGCATCTAACAAAGCACCTTATCTGTACTCTTTAAATGATAAGGTATACGATCGGCTTATTAAAGATGGGATTGGATTCGGTTAATGATTGCCAACACTCTGGCCAAACGCATTGGCAGCAAATAGCAGCTATTGAAAATTTGACTTTTGATAGCAACCGTGTTCATTCTTTACTCAGGATCAATATTTAAAATCACCCTTTTATATCTTGATAGTGAGGGACTACCTTTATCAGTAACTTTCAGTATTATATGAATCGTTGCTGGCGTACTTACTTTAGGTGCCACAACATTTAATATGTTCGAGTTTTCTGGTTGACCGAGTTTGAACTCTCCTTTAAAAGTACCTGCTTCAGGATATAGAAACCATAAAAAGCTAAGACTATCGCCGTCTGGATCTGTTGAATTCGATGCGTTCAACTGGAAACTATCTCCTGATTTAATTTGAATAATATCTTTATGATTTAAAACTGGGGCAGGTGGGTGATTTGCGTTGGCAAATGAATGTGTACACCAATCCATTCGAGCGGCAAAATCATTTTGAAAATCATCTCTCCAGCGCCATAAAGTAGTTTTAAATCCCGTAAAGTTATTTGTATCTAGTTTTATCGTTCGACCATATTCATTTGGAACATACGGAGTATAACTGTCTATTGCATTTGTCCAAATTGGGCGAGTCTCGGGTACACATTTTACGATTGAATGGCCTTCTTTGACTTTTGAAAAGTCAGGAATAAATAATTCATAGCGACCTCCCCAGCCTCCCCAATTAGGATTTTCAGAATTGTTTAGACCATTAGGTATTAAGGAAAGGAAAGCAGGAGTATCGCCTTCTACTGACCAGGCTACATCAGGATAGATAGCCCCGAGCGGTCCATGATTCTGCTGAATGTTTTCTGCAATCCAACTATTACCAATCTTGGAATGATCTATTCCTTTGATATAGCTTGCGCTAATTCCCGTCCAAGTGGCATTGCCATAATCATCTCCTGGGCTAACAATGTAAAACAAATGTGGAAAATTATTCCTTATCCATATTCCGCTATCATCTTGGTCAGAAATAGCATAGACACGTAATTTGGAAATTAAACGTTCAGCTTCCTTTTCGTTTTTGGTTTTTTTAATGTTATACAATGCTTGTGCAAGTGTATTACTACCTCCCCAAATTGAAATCCAAAGTGGACGTTCATCTTCTTTTTCAAGTATCTTAATTATCCAATCGGACCCCTCTGAGTCCATTCCTTCCCCAACACCTTCCATCCCATATTTAGGTAACCCTTCTTTTACCAACGCGTATAATTTTTCTGTTTGCGGAAATTCAGAATGGTGTTTTAATAGATTTGGGTGTATTTTTTCGTAAGCATTTAGAACTTTTGAAATCGATTCAGGATTGACTCTGTCGGTCATCCAACATGAGGTGGTAGCTATTATGCCCTCTATGTCTATTTCATTTGAGTATAATAAAAAGCGGACTAATGATTGTGTGTCATCTGGGTCAGCTTCAATATCGGTTAACACGACCACCCTTTTTTTATCAACTTGTTGACCAGAAGTAGAACTAATAATCAACAAAAAAAAGGACACAAACAAAAAGACTTTCATCATATTAATTTATTTCTGGAAAATTATGATTTTTTTTTATAGTTACAGCTAACGTTCTGCTAAACGTAGTTCCTGGATTTTGATGGAAATATAGTGAAATCACTTTAAAATATGTGATGGTAAACGGGCTACCGCTTTATACTATTGCGTACCACCGTACCAGTGCGCTCAGCGGACGAGCGGTATTCGATTTTGTGGTCTCAGCTATGTTTAGTTGTGTAAGTTAGCACTTTTCGTTGAAGATTTACAATTGAGAATGACTTTACAAATAAGTAAATGAAATATGACAACACCCTAATAATATAGGATATCGACATGAAAAGTTATTTAGAATTAGGATTCGTTTGTGTAGCAGATGAGGGGAAAATATGGGTCTCCCAACCTCTGAAGAAGATAATAATATATGTCGTTTAAGGCACTTCTTCTGTCGGTTACAGATTCTTGCAATCAGGCACGCTTGAGGCATCTGAAGCGTTGGAGATATTTGATAAATGGTCATTTTATCATCATATCAGGACAGCCTCGGTTTGTGTAAGTATGGTTTTACTCATTGTTATAGGTAACCGACCAAAATCGGGAGTAATTCACCCCAATTAATCATACCTATTAAACCAAATTTCCCCTTCTTTTATAAACTATATTATTTTTTATTGTTGGTAATTCTTTGTCTTGTAGAAAGAAGTAAAACAATGGACAAAATAGCACGGCGCCTAAAACGAATAGTATCTATTTCGGATAGTAACTTAGTCATCATTTTAGATAAACTCGACGAACAATACTTCTCAAAAAAAGAACAATATCTATGAATCCGGTTTTTCTATAAATTCCATCCTATTAAACCGCCAATTTATGAGAATCTTTTTTGACAGTATAAGTCTTTTATCAAAAGTGTCCTATTCTTGGTCTCTTTTAATAGTTTCGTTAATTTACCTTTTACGGGACCTTCCAATACACTTCACAAAAGGCGGATTTTGTAAAGCGTTTGTTTTTTAAATTGTCATTTACAACAGTTTTACAGGTTTTCCGGTTCTGGCCGATTCATTGATGGCCTCTACAATAATGATATCCTTCATACCATCCTCCCCGGGCACCAGTACGTCGGTGTTGTTTAAAATGGCCAGAGCATCGTCGTCCATCTGTTTTGCTTGCTGGTTTTCAATATAGGTGTCCAAAAGTGTCCCGTCACTAGCCTTACCTTTTACTCCTCTGTAGGATTGAAAGGGTTGTAGTTTATACCAACCCTTTTCACAATCGGCCCGTAGGATATTGATACTCCTTGATGCCGTGGTTTGTCCATTGGCCTTGATCCCGTTCGGGAAATCAATCTCAAAAACACTCGTTTCCGGCACCTCCTTATAGACCTCCGGCCGAGTATTCTCATGATGTCCCTTTACGGAAATTGGTTCTATTCCCGTGGTATAACGCATGGCATTTATCACATAGACCCCAACATCATAGAGTAGTCCCCCTCCCAACTCCGCATCCATTCGCCAGTTATTCGGGGGATTAATGATATTGAACCCTACTTCAGCTTTTACTTTTTCAATATTGCCGAACGGTTTGGTTTTCGCCCATTGTATAAGCCGTTGTGTATTGGGTTCATGTTGCATGCGATATCCAATGGATAGTTTCACCTTATTTTTTGCACAGGCCTCAATAATCGATTGACATTCCGATGCCGTTTTGGCCATGGGTTTTTCGCACCACACATGCTTTCCCGAGTTGGCCGCTTTTATCGCATATTCGGCATGTAGTCCGGTAGGTAATACAATATAGATAACATCTATATCCGGATTATTGGCAATTCGGCCCATGTTTTGATAATTGTACACATTCTTATCAGGGATATCATACCGTTCTTGCCAAACCGGAACTTTCTCGGGACTACCGGTAACAATCCCTGTGAGTTGGCAATGCTCAGTAAGTTGTAAGGCCGGGGCCAGTATCCTTGTGCTATAATTTCCAAGGCCTACTAGACATACCCCCAATTTTTCCTTTTTGTGATTTAGCGTAAAGGCATATTGCGGTAATATCCCGACTCCTCCGAGAAATAGACCTGATTTTTTTAGAAATTCCCTTCTTTTTTGCATGTTACGAAATCATTGGATGTCCCCTAAATTTAGTTACAAGCACGAGAACACCCTTTCCTTTTTAGACAACTTTATGAGTTTCTTGGGCCTCCTTTGCATATGAACCGAATTGAGCGTAGTTTTAAGGACAATAGCTAAAACTCTTGCCTTATGTCATTAAAGCCCAATTTTATCCATGACCTATCACTTCCTGCCGTAGCCGCTCCAATGTTCTTAATCTCAGGGCCTAAATTGGTCATTGAGTGTTGTAAAAATGGTATTGTTGGCACTTTTCCTGCACTCAATCAACGTACCAGCGAAGGCTTCGAGGAATGGTTATTGGAAATAAAATCGGAACTCCAAAAGTTCGAAAAAGAAACAGGCAAGAAACCCGCTCCTTTTGGAGTGAATCTTATTGTACACCCTACGAATCCTAGATTGGAAGCCGATCTAAAACTCTGTGTGAAGCATAAGGTCCCTTTGATCATTACGTCATTGGGAGCCGTTAGCCAAGTTGTGGATGCCGTACATAGTTATGGCGGATTGGTATTCCATGATATCATTAAAAAAAGACATGGGGAAAAGGCCGCACAAGCCGGGGTTGACGGACTCATATTGGTAGCTGCAGGTGCCGGGGGGCATGCGGGCACTATAAACCCCATGACGCTAGTGGCCGAAATAAAGGCATTTTTTCACGGAACTATTGTTCTCTCTGGCTGTATTAGTAGCGGAAGAGATATTGCTTCTGCCCTACAAATGGGGGCAGACTTGGCCTATATGGGTACCCGGTTTATTAATACCCAAGAAAGTGAGGCCCCGGAAGCATATCGAAAAATGATTATTGAAGCGGGAGCCAGTGATGTGGTCTATACCGCTGCCATTTCCGGAGTACACGCCAATTTTTTGGGAGCTAGTTTAAAGGCTGCTGGTTTAAGCGATGCCGATTTAAAAAAGGATACTAAAATAGATTTTGGAAAGGAATTGGATACAGAGGCAAAGGCCTGGAAAACCATATGGTCCGCCGGACAAGGTGCTGCCACCGTAAACAACTCACCTCCAGTATCGGAATTGGTAAATACCTTAAAATCGGAATTTAAATCGGCGATTGAGGAACAAGCTAAAGTTTTGGAAACCTATCCTAAATAAATACTACGCCTCAACGGACTCCCTCGCATTATTGGATTCTACCAAAAACTGATGTACTTGGCTTACTGCCATGGAGCCTTCTCCTACTGCCGAAGCTACCCGTTTTACAGAACCCTTTCGTACATCCCCAACAGCAAAGAAACCGGGAATACTGGTTTCCAAGGACTGTGGTTTTCGCTTTCTGAAAATATCACATCGGTATAAATCCTTTTCTGCAATTCCGGGACCGGTGCAGATAAATCCTCTTTCATCGGTAGCTACAAGTCCTTTTAGCCAATCCGTGCAAGGTTTGGCGCCAATGAACGTAAAAAGATTGGTGATGTTCTTTTTTGTTCTTTGCCCATCCTTCGTTTCCAAAACCAGGGATTCCAGATAGTGCTCCCCATGGAGTTCCTTGACCTGGGTATTCAATTGCACATGAATATTCGGGGCCGCTTCTATCCGTTGAACCAGGTAGTCGCTCATCTTTGCCCCCAAATCGCCTCCCCTCAAGATTACATGTACTTCCTTGGCATGTTCGGCCAAAAAAAGTGCCGCCTGGCCTGCTGAATTACCGCCTCCGACAACGCCTACCAATTCATCCTTACAAGCGGAAATATTCATCCCTGTTGCGGAATAATAAACACCACTGCCTTCGTACTTTTCAATATTTTCAATAGGTAGTTGCGTATAATTGGCTCCAGTAGCAGCCATAATGGCTTTTGTTTTTATGGCTTTGCCATTAGTGGCATAGAGTATAAAATGTTCCCCGGTATGCTCAATCCTTTCCGCTTTATGTGGAATAGAGATATTACAGCCAAATTTCTGAGCCTGAACATAGGCTTTATTGGCCAGATCATTTCCTGAAATACCTGTTGGAAACCCAAGATAGTTTTCTATTTTGGAGCTTTTCCCCGCTTGTCCACCGGGAGCATTACTGTCTATGGTAACAACACTAAGCCCTTCTGAGGCAGCATATACGCTTGCCGCCAACCCGGCAGGTCCCGCTCCGATTACCAGCAAATCAAAAACCTTATCCTCAAAATCCATGAGAACCCCGGCATAGCGGGCCAGCTGATCTAAGGATGTCTTTTGACAAATGGCACCATCACTCGCAATAAACAAAGGAAGGTCTTTTTCGGAGAGATTAAAGTTTTGCAGCAATTCCCTTGCTTCTTCGGACACATCCACGTCCAAGAAGTTATGCCAGATATGGTTTTTTTCCATAAAATCACGCAGGGCATAGGTATGTTTGGAATTACCCGACCCCACCAGTTTCATACCGCCGGTAAATTCGCTGAGTACCGTATTCTGCCTTTCCAAAAAAGCATTGAGCAGTACATCACTTATATCACTATGCTTGGCAATGGCCTCCTTAAGGCGTTGAGGTTTAACACGTAATAGGGTTGTCCCGGATTTTGCAATGGCATGAAACTGTGCCGCCCTGTTAGAGAGCATTCCGCTATCACCAGAAAACTCATTTTTACCATGGGCAACGATGACGTAATTATCATTATAGGGATCTTCAATGGAAACCGTTCCATCCAAAACCGCAAAAAAGTCATATTGCAAATCGCCCAAGGAGAACACACGTGTGTCCTTGTCATAGGATTCAATGGTACCGTATTCTTTTAAAATATTGATTTGACGTTGGGTCAATTCTGGAAAACGAGGGTCGTTCATAGGTCTTTAATATCTAGCAATTTGTTCGTGGACATAACACCACATCCATTTTTCGTTAGGCTCTGCAGAAATGATAACCGGGTGTTCATGCAAGGCCGCATGCTTACTTGCATGTTTATTTGGCGAACTATCGCAGCACAAGGTAATCCCACAGCTTTGACACGTACGCAAATGTACCCAGGAATCACCTGTCTTACTACATTCCTCGCACGCATAATCACGGGATTTCCTTACTGTTTCAATTGCCTGTATGTGTTCACATTTTTTTAATCGCAAAGCCATAACTTAAAATTACAATAAACTTTACAATCCATTTTTATGGGAACATCAATTATGAAAGTTTTAAGTATTTTTAGCCAATACTTTATCCTGGACCTGTGCAGGAAGTTTACTTTCACTCCTTAATCTAGACCAAAATGTATATCAAACGAAATATTAGCTGGAGCATAATTCTGAGGTATGCCTGGAAAAATCTGATTTTCTTCACCTTATGGGCGGCTATCATTTTTTCTGCCTATTATTATTTAGGATGGAAGCATTTGGATATCCCCTTTCAACCTTTGACCGTGATCGGCGTTGCCGTAGCCTTCTATATCGGTTTTAAGAACAGCCAAAGCTATGATCGTTTTTGGGAAGCCCGGAAGATTTGGGGCGGTATCGTCAACTATTCGCGTACGTGGGCGAATAATGTATTGAGTTTTGTTGAGGACGACCATGAGACCAAACGTATTCTTATCTATAGACATATCGCCTGGATCAATGCTCTACGTACCCAATTACGGCAACCCACAAGTTTTTCCATTAAAGAAAATAAGTCGGTTGAAAAACTGTTTAAACGACATGGGGAGCGAAATCCTGTTTGTTCGGTTTTGGATAATTTTTTAAGTCCGGAGGAAGATGAGAAATTGGAAAATCGGAAAAACGTGGCCACGCACCTCATAAAAAATCAGGGACTTCACTTAAAACAACTGCTAAAGGAAAGGAAAATTACAGAGTTCGACAAACTGATTTTCCATAATACCTTGGAAGAATTGTATAACTTACAGGGAAGGTGCGAACGTATAAAGAACACCCCCTTTCCAAGACAGTATGCCTATTTCAGCACCCTATTTACTTGGATTTTTGTGCTGTTGCTTCCTTTTGGATTGCTTTCTATTTTTGAAGGTGAAATCAAGGAAATACGCACAGATTTGCAACAACAGCTTTTTCTTGGGTTTATGATTCCGTTCTCTGTTTTAATCTCTTGGATATTTACCACCATGGAAAAGATAGGCAGCAATAGTGAAGACCCTTTTGAGGGGCGCATCAATGATGTGCCCATGACAGCACTTTGCCGGACTATTGAAATTGATCTACGTGACATGTTGGATGAAAAGGATTTACCTAAAAAAGTACAGCCCAAGGATAACATTCTCTATTAATGCCTTTTGTATCGTCCAACTATAGCCCGCCCTTTGTATTTAGAAACGGGCATTTCTCTACCATTTATTCGGGATTGGTACGCAGGGTAAACGGATTGGTCCAAGAACGTGAACGATTGGAATTGCCCGACGGGGATTTTTTGGATTTGGATTGGAGCTATTGCCACAACCCCTCGAGTGGAGTTGCCATTCTCTTACATGGTCTGGAAGGCCATGGCCAACGGCCCTATATAACGGGAAGTGCCAAGTATTTTAATCAGAAAGGTTATGACGCCTGTGCGGTAAATTTTCGAGGTTGTAGCGGGGACACCAATAGGATGTATCGATCTTATCATTCCGGGTCTACCGAAGATCTAGATGCCGTAATACACCACATTCTCCATACGAGAAAGTATTCCGAAATATATATTAAAGGTATAAGTCTTGGTGGCAATTTGGCCTTGAAATATGTGGGCGAGAGAAATGAAATTCCTGAAGAAATCAAAGGAGTAATCGGTATTTCCGTCCCCTGTGACCTGCATAGCTCCCTTAAAGAATTACTGAAACCAAAGAACTACCTCTATGCCGAACGTTTTAGAAGACATTTAACGGATAAGTTGAAACTAAAGCTTCCCCTTTTTCCTAAAAAGATTTCTAAGGAGGATATCAAAAAAATAAAAACACTGAAGGATTTTGATGATATTTACACCAGTAGGGCGCATGGATTTACCAACGCCTTGGATTACTATCAAAAATGTAGTTGCCTTCAATTTCTTCCAAATATCAAAATTCCGGCATTGGTCATCAATGCCCAAAACGACTCCTTTTTAGGACCGGAGTGCTTCCCGTTTAAAGAAGCCAAAGACAATCCCAAACTCTATTTGGAGGTTCCAAAATATGGTGGCCATGTTGGTTTTTATAAAAGCACCAATATTTATCATAATGAAACAAGAGCAATAAAATTTGTTGAAGAGGTCATTTAAGCCTTGCTATTTTATATATTAGTAGCCCTAAAGTAACAGATGCCGATAAGGATTCGGCAATAAAATTTGGTATAAATGAAAAAAGTACTCATGTTTTTGGCCTTAGGAGGCCTTATTGTCGGTTGTGGAGGAAAGGAAAAAAAAGAAGAGAGCGGAGGTTTTGAAATGAAACGCTCCAAAACGGAGGAAAAAGCCGCGGATACATCCGAGGGTGTTCCTGTGGATATGGACAATGATGGTGTAGGTCCCTTTAAGGATATTTCTTTCCCCGATGAGGTAGATGCAGAATTGGCGAGCGCCGGAGAAGCCAAGTATAGCTCCATTTGTGTGGCCTGCCATATGGCCGAACAACGCATGATCGGCCCTGCGCTTAAAGGGGTGTACGAAAGACGAAGTCCTGCATGGGTCATGAATATGATCATTAATCCGGATGTGATGCTCAAAGAAGATCCCATTGCCAAGGCACTTCTTAAGGAATACAACAATGCCATAATGCTAAACCAAAATCTGACCGAAGACGAGACTCGCGCCGTAGCCGAGTATTTAAGGACATTATAGCGCGTTTCCAAAATTTAATTTTGCCGTTATCTCTAAGTAATCTTGGGATAGCGGCATTTTTTGTGTAACCGTATAGACAGGATAAAGCAAGGAAATCGCAAGGTGAAAATCATAATGTACCTGGCTCAGGCGTAGAGAACCAGCACTTTTCATAAAACAGTTTTAAGAAACCTAAGTCTTTTTTTAACAAAATTTTATCATCTTATCCAGACTGCGGACGTCTTTATAATTGACGGACCAATTAAAGCAGTTCATTATGAAAGAGGACGTATCAGTTTTTGAAAAGAAAAAACCCGCCGAGAAAAAAAGTCATGGTATGCGTAAGGATATTACGCTAAAGTATTGGTTGGGATGGTCCGGTGGTTATGGCAGTTCCAAAATCGAAAAAACCTAAACTATTCGAGAACATCGTAAATACCGCCTTCCCTGGAAATTGACGTGTAGTTTAAAATAAAAAGCCTGATGCAATTTAGTATCAGGCTTTTCTATTTTTTAGACCTTGGCAAACTACAGATTAAAGTTCCAAATCCACCCAAACCAATTTATGATCGGAAGCAGCATTCAACTCATTCTGCTCATCTGCCTCGGTGGGCCAAAACACGCCGGAATCTACAACTTTCAAGTTTGCGGATGGGAGAACATAGTCCACGCGCAAGTTCCCAGGATTGGTGTCGCCAAAATCCCCGGTATCATAGGCAGGGTCCCCAATATGGGTGTCATTTATTTCCCCTTGTACAATACTGGCCTCGGTACCTCCTTCGCTAGAAGGCACCCTATTTCCTGTTAATACACTCTGGTTTATTCTGGAATTGCTTTCAAATATCCCAATGGGGTCGTTTGTGGCATCCCCGTCAAAGGTGTCCGCATTCATATCCCCCATCACCACAAAATGCGATCCATAGGCCAACCCTCCGGTAAATCCATTATCATCATAAATGTAGCTCTCGTCATTGATGTAATCACTGATGAACCGTATTTCATCATGGTTCCTTGTACCGTTCCGATCTTCGGGCCCATCGAATACCGGTGGGGTGGGGTGAGCAATCAAGGCGTGAACAACTTTACTTTCGGTAACTTGAATAGGGATGTCCACATGATTTTTAGAAGATAACCGAAATACGGCCAAAGCTTCTTCGGAATAGTATTGACTATTGTCCTCATTTACGGGCAATAGTGCTTCTGGCATATCTTTCCATAGGAATTGTTGAAATGTACGAATATTCTCTTTCTGGATTTTGTATTTGGATAGTATCACAAACGCAAACTGGCCAGGAAAGAATCCAAATCCATAGGTGTCTCCGGGAATGGAAACCTCACCATTACCATCCAAATCTACCTCGGCCAAAACCCCTGTATTGGATGATACGGAATAGGCGAATTCGTACGTAACCGCATCCGCACCGTTTTGGCTTATCCCCAAGTAGTTTTTTTGAAAGAGATCAAGTGCTTCGCCATTCGGATCGTAATCAAACTCCAAAAGAGCAACAACATCCGGGTACTGTCTCTGTATAACTTCCGCTACCAATTTGGCTTGTGGGTTATCCGGTGTGGATAAATCCGAAATCAGTTCTCCTTCGTTGGATCGATTCAAGGAGGCATTGTAACTGGCAAATCGTACTTTAACATCATCATCGTCCCCTCCTCCTGGGTGACCTATGAAGTCATCCTTAATACAGGAAGTAACAAGAATTAAGGAAAAAAGGAAAAGAAACTTTGTTCTAGATAATAACTTTTGGGTTTTCATGTTGGAAGTAATTTTGATTAGGATTAAATCTTTAACAGTCTTTTACCTCCTAAATGTAGTTGCTGCGTCTTAAGTACAAATGAACCCAGCGTAAAGATATTGTCCTATTTTTTTGGCGAATGTTAACTTTAGGTTCTTAGATGTATTGCGTAGGGATGCATCATAAAAAAACAGAATGATGGAATAGTTTCGTTGCAAAATATCTGTTTTTTTATATGACCGGTTCCCCGTAATTTTAGACGACCTATTTTTACGAGTTACATTGTGCTAAAAAATTCAAAAACCTATTTTAACTGGAGCACTGGAAAGGATGCTGCACTGGCATTATACCATCTTCAAAATGGTAAAAAGCATCACATAGATAGGTTGCTTACAACTATAAACAGTCATCACGACCGGGTTTCCATGCACGGACTGAGAAGGGAACTATTGACGGAACAAATAAAAGAAATTGGTCTTCCCCTTACCGTCATAGAGCTGCCTGAAGAACCTACTATGGAAGTTTACGATACCGCTATGGAACGTGTGATCGGGAAACTACATTCTGAAGGATATACGCATTGTGGTTTTGGCGATATTTTTTTGGAGGAACTAAGAGCTTATAGGGAAACCAAATTAAGGCCTTATGACATACAATGTTGTTTCCCACTATGGCAGAGAAATACGAAGGAACTGATAACCGAATTTTTGGATTTAGGTTTTAGGGCTATCATTATTGCCATAAACGCCGAGTTGTTGGATGTTTCCTTTGCCGGAAGGGAAATCGATAAAAATTTCCTAAAGGACTTACCGGCAAATGTTGACCCCTGTGGTGAAAATGGTGAATTTCATACCTTTTGTTTCGACGGACCCATCTTTACAAATCCTGTGGAGTTTACTTTAGGTGAAAAAGTCTTTAGAGAATATAAAAGGCCAAAAAATCAAGATACTGGTATCGTCGGCAATTCCATGGGTTTCTGGTTTTCTGACCTTCTCCCGATCGAAAAAAGGCAAAACAACTAATCTATTGCACTACCGAAAATGAAACTATCGTTGTTTTCCTGTATGCTATTCATCCTCAGCATAAGCTCGTGTACAGAGGATAAGGTGTTTGCAGAATATGAAATTAAAGAGTTTTCATTTCAGGGACATAAGGCAAAAATTGTATTCCCGCATACAAAAAACGAGAATGGTTTCTGGATCTGGAGGGCCAGGTTTTGGGGTGTTGAACCGCAGGTGGACACGGCACTCCTGGAAAAAGGGTTTCATGTTGCCTACGTTGATGTCGCCGACCTGTTCGGAAATGAGGAAGCTGTTACTCTATGGAACGATTATTATACTTTCATTACCAAAAAATACGATCTAAATCAAAAAGTAGTTTTGGAAGGATTAAGTAGGGGCGGATTAATCGTTTACAGTTGGGCATCCCGAAACACCGAAAAAGTAGCGTGTATTTATGCCGATGCGCCTGTTTGTGATATCAAAAGTTGGCCCGGAGGTCTATTTGCGGGAATTGGAAGTCCCAAAGATTGGGAAACTTGTTTGCAGGCCCATGGTTTGGATGAAAATTCAGTTATGGCTTTTGAAGGGAGTCCAATACATACCTGCGTAAATCTTGCTAAGGCCCAAGTGCCGGTACTGCATGTTTTTGGGGATGCCGATGAGGTAGTGCCCCATTTCGAAAATACGGAAGTATTGGCCAAGAATTTTGAGGAGGCCGGTGGAAAAATTAAATTGATCCGCAAGGAAGGTGTGGGCCATCATCCCCATAGTTTGGAGGACCCCACACCAATTGTTGACTTCATTATAAACCATACGATTAAATAAGCTACGGTAAATCCCCAAGAAGATAGCGCACTCCAAGGCAGAAAAATCTATTGTATATTTAAGGTGCTAAGAATTAGGTATTAACCATTCGTTGCGGCCAATTATGAAATATATATATATCGTAATCCTGCTTTTCCTTTCAACGTGTGCGCCAGAAGAGGATTCTACATTTGATCTGGTTATTTCCAATGTGAATCTCATTGATGGTACAGGGTCTAACCTCCAAAAAAATGTAAACATAGGCATCAAAGGAAATAGAATCATGGCCATTGGTGCAAAAGAACTTGTTCAAAAAGCCAATGTAATTGAGGGTAGCGGAAAATTTCTAATTCCAGGATTGTTTGATTGTCATGTACATACGGGATCCTATGAAAAGGATTTTCCCAAGTTCATCCATTTTGGGGTGACCTCCATATTCATAACTGGGGGTGGTATATGCACCAATAGTTATTACAAGGAAATGCGAGATATGGGAAATCAGGATACCTTGCCTGCTCCCAAGGTTTTTCATACCAGTCAACATTTTACAATGGAGGGGAGACATCCCGTAAAAACCTATGGGTCCAGTCTGTGGCGAGAAGGGAAGACGGTTTTCTTTCTTCGGGACACGCTACAAATTGAACAATTGGTGAAAGAAGTCGCACAACAACCTATTCAGGGGATTAAACTCACCATAGAAGACGGGCCTCACCCTCCCCTAGTAGAACGGATGCCACAGGAGTTCATCAATAAAGTACAAAAGGAAGCGGACAAAAATGGGTTGGAGGTATTTGTACATGTTAGCGACAATGTTGAGCTGCAAATGGCTATCGATGCCAATATTCGAAATATTGTCCATTTTACGGGGGTAGATCTCGATTTTCAAAGAGATGATGCGCTCGTAAACAAAATATACCGCGATAGTATTTCTTGGGTGACTACTTTAATGCTGGACAAAAGTTTTTTGTATCCCCTACATCCTGAATGGATCGAGGAACAAAAAATACAGGAGGTCTATGATAAGGGTTATTTAATGGGTATGGAAAATCCTGGCTTTATATTTCGTGCTAAGGATTATGTTGACTTTATGAGCGATTATCTAAAAACTGAAAATATTGAACTCAGCGAGGTTATTACGTTTCAAGTTGAAGATATCCAAGAGCTTTATAAGAATGGTGTGAACATGGTACTGGGCACGGACACGGGAAATGCCTTTATTCTACCGGGATACAGTTTACATGAAGAAATGCAACTTCTTGAAATGGGGGGTATGGATCCGGTGGATATTATTAAAATGGGAACCCTGAATGCCGCAACTATGATGAGGGCCGCTGATAGCCTTGGTTCTATTGAAACAGGTAAAATTGCAAATATGGTCCTGTTGAATAAGAACCCCTTGGATGCTATAAAAAATAGCTTGGAAATACATACCGTGATAAAAAATGGTGTGGTTCAACAAAGAATTGTAGATTAAATTTGCGATCCCAAATCGTCTAATTGACAAAACTAATTCATCCCTAAAATGGATTTTAAGATTGATTTTTTAGATCATGTGGCTATTCGGGTCAAGGATATTAATGCCGCTGCGGATTGGTACGAAAAAGTACTTGGGTTAAAACGGTACAAGCTTCCGGAGTGGGGGTCTTTCCCAATCTTCATGCTAGCAGGCAAATCCGGTATCGCTTTGTTCCCGGCCAACGAACAACATAGCGTACTTGATGCGAATTCAAAAAATGTTAAAATAGATCATTTTGCCTTTAATGTAACCCGGGACAATTTTGAAAAGGCAAAAAAGAAATATGATGCATTGAATCTAAAGTACGAATTTCAAGACCATCATTATTTTTACTCCATCTATACCAAAGACCCTGATGGGCACACCGTAGAGCTCACTACCTTGGTGGTTGATGAAGATGCTTTTTATTCCAAACTCCCCGATACGGATTAACCGTCAAATTCCAGAGTTTTTTGAAAAATTTTGTCCTGTTTCATCAAATTAAATCGTCTTAGGATAAATGAACCGTTTCAAAACGATGCATTATGAAAGACTTGACGATTAATTTAGATAATGGGACCGACCTAGAGTTCAAGTCCTTCCAAAAACAAATTTCATTGAAAAACTGGGTAGGATGGGCCGGTGGTTATGGCATATCGCGCAAGGCAAGCAACACGACAAAAAAGAGGGGGTAATCGTTCCTAGGTTTCCTCCAACACTCTTTCCATCAATTCTTTTATTGAATTTTATCCACCACCACTTTATAGGTTGGATCTTCTAAAACATTCACTTCTATAATATCATCCGCATTTTGCAACAAGCGGATACAATCCCTGCTTAAATGCCGCAAGTGAACTTTTTTACCGACTTTTTGATACCGTTCCGTAATCTTGTTTAAAGCTTCAATAGCGGACATATCCACCACCCGGCTTTCCCTAAAGTCAATAATCACTTCGTTGGGATCATTGAGTACATCAAATTTTGATGCAAACAAGGTAGTGGAACCAAAAAATAGAGGGCCATAAATTTCATAGTGTTTTACTCCCTCATCATCAGTATATTTTCGCGCACGAATGCGTTTGGCATTGTCCCAAGCAAAGACCAAGGCCGAAATAATAACCCCGACCAACACTGCCAACGCCAGATTATGGAGGAAAACGGTAACCAAGGTGACCAGTACCATCACTAGAACATCCGATTTTGGCATCCGCCGGAAAGTGCGTAAGCTAGCCCATTCAAAAGTGCCCAAGGCAACCATAATCATAAGTCCTGTTAAAGCGGCCATGGGAACACGTTCAATGAGTCGGGCGCCGAACATAATGAACACCAAAAGCATTACTGCGGCCACAATCCCCGAAAGTCTTGCCCTGGCCCCGTTGGAGGTGTTGATCAAACTTTGTCCGATCATAGCACACCCGCCCATTCCGGAAAAGAACCCGGAAAGAATATTGGCGGTACCCTGTGCAACGGCCTCTTTATTACCGCGGCCTCTAGTTTCCGTAATCTCGTCAACGATATTTAAGGTTAACAGGCTTTCTATCAGGCCTACTCCGGCTACTACCGCAGCGTAGGGAAAAATAATTTGTAACGTCTCAAATGAAAATGGAATTTCCGGTATATGAAAAGGGGGAAACCCACCTTTTATGGAAGCAATATCCCCAATGGTCCTAGTATCAATATCAAAAAAGACTACGATACCAAAAATGGTGAGAATAGCCACTAATGAGGATGGCATCACCTTGCTTAGCCTTGGAAGTCCCCAAATAATAAACATTGTTAGCAATACCAATCCCAACAAAATATATAGCGGGGTACCTGTAAGCCAGTGGCCCTCCGTATCCTGGAATTGTACCAATTGAGACATGAAGATGATGATGGCCAAACCGTTTACGAAACCAAAAATAACAGGATGAGGTACCAAACGCATCAATTTACCTAATCGAAGGAATCCTGCTGCCATTTGAAGAAGACCGGCCAATATGACTGTGGCAAAGACGTATTCTACCCCAAAATCCTTGGCCAAGGAAACGATAACAACAGCTACGGCCCCAGTAGCCCCGGAAATCATTCCAGGACGACCTCCCAGAATTGATGTGACCAATCCCATGACAAACGCAGCATACAATCCTGTTAATGGGGACAAGCCAGCGATAAGGGCAAAGGCAATGGCCTCTGGTACCAAAGCCAAGGCTACGGTAAGACCCGAAAGGATTTCCGTTTTGTAATTTACCTCCTGTGAAAAATCAAAAAGATTTAGATATTTCTTCAAACCTTATGAATTTAAGGCCGCAAAAATAAGGTTAATTATACTTCCTCCGCAGGTTTTACATTTTTATATTGAAGTTTTGATTTATTTTTAAAGAACTATTTTAAGATTACTCCCAATATTGGGAATACAATAATCCGCTTCTGAAAATATCAACGATAATGAAAAAGGCTCTTATCTTTCTATCCTTATTGGTCTTTCCATTTTTAAACTATTCACAGGAGAACGAAGACAATTACTTTGTTGCACTGTATACTCTGGGGGATAGTTGGGATTCCAGTAAATCCCCTGGAGAACAGACCCATTTTAAGGAACACTCGGCGCATCTCTCCAAATTAAGGTCGGACAGTATTATCGTTATTGGGGCGAGGTATAGTGATACCGGGATGCTTATCCTAAAAAGCAAAAATTTGGCCGAAGCCAAAAGTTTGCTCTTGGAGGATATTGCTGTGCAGAATAATTTATTTCGTGTTGAAATCCATCCCTTTCAACCTTTTTACAGAGGTAGTTTGGAGTAATCCAAAATAAGGATTACCAATTTTTAAGCCCTAACAATCGCTCCCCGAGTGGCGATAATTTAGCGGTTTCGTATTTGGTCTGTTCCCAATTTCTTGGATCACCCGGAAATGCATAACCTTCGGGGGCCACCCTATTTTTCCACGAATTGATACGCCATTCCCGTAGTGCCGTATTGTCTTCCTCTGCGGGCATCATGGAAATGTATTGGGCAATACGTACTTTGTCCTTGGATTTATTGGGTCGTATGCCATGAGGTTCTGTACTATTGAAGATTAATAGGTCGCCTGCTTCCATCTTTACCTTTACAATTTTGTCCTCCAAATCCGAAATATCGGGTTGGAATCTATCCCGGTCCTCCGGTTGGGTAAGTTTCCAACTATCGTAATTTCTATAGAGCCAGGGGATACATTGAAATCCTCCCATGTTTTCGTCCGTTTGATCGGCCAGGGCCAATACGCCCTGTACATTCTGTGGTCTGGTTTCCGGGTCGTAATCCCAATGGATGAAACCCTTTTTATCCACTCCGGGCGGCAAAGGAAAATTGAGATTGGCCCGATCTATGGTCACCCAAAGTCTTTCCGTACCCCAAACATCTACAAAGGCATCATAGACGCGTTGAGCCTGACGGTTGTTCCATAAATGTTGATTATTATAGACCTCAACCATTCCCGTACCGGTTAATTCCTTCATTTGCATTTCGACCCTAGCAGGGGCATACCAAGTTTCCGGATTATTTGAATCTTTTTCATCAAACTCCCATATAAAGTCTGCCGTAGCTTTTGCCTGCTCCTCGGGAATCGCATTTTTTATAACGATATAACCGTTGTGTATCCAAAATTGCCAATCCTCTTCACTTAAAACGCGTAAAGGTTTTCCATTGGATCTGTCGCTTAGTTTGATTTTACTGCTTGTGGCCGTGGATGGATTTCCTGGAATTTCTTCATGGGCCTTATTGGCCATTTCCATCTTTGTTTTTGTCTGTTGCATGATATATATGTTTAGTTATGTAACTTAATTGATAGGGTAAAACTACTTCGGTTCATTTCAAAAATCCACCTTCATATTGACCATTATTTGAACTATATTGATTTTTTAATTGCCAAAATCACTTAAACAGGGCAATTTTGTTATATTTAAGGATGAAAATCCAGCTGGAAGACATTCGTTCAGATTCCAAAAGTCCATTTCGACTGTTGCACGATCCCAAGTTGAACCATCTTTTCTACTGGCATTTTCATCCGGAGTTTGAGTTGGTCTATATAGAAGGGGCCAGTGCAACCCGACATGTAGGTGACCACATTTCACAGTTTACGAATAACGATCTGGTATTGATCGGGTCCAATATTCCCCATCTTAATTTTGATCATGGGGTTACTACTTCCTACAGAAAAGAAGTGTTGCACATAAAACCTTCGTTCAAAAAGTCCATAACAGCCCAAATGCCCGAGCTGCAATCCTTGGACCGTCTTATGGAGCTTTCAAAGTATGGGCTGGCCTTTACCGGTGCCACTAAAGCGGAAGCTGGTAAACGGATGAAGAGACTTCATTTGTTGGATTCTTTCGAGTTTTTTATGGAAATCCTTTCCATTCTTAGGTTCCTAGCAGGAAGTAAGGAGTTTGAATTGCTCCATAGCAAACCTTTTGTTAATAGGTACAGCCATAAGGAACAGGCACGAATTCGTGAAATCTACGCCTTGATAGATGAGCGCTATCAAAATAAAATACCGTTGGAGGAGGTTGCCTCTCTCTGCAATTTAAGCAAACCGGCCTTTTGTCGTTATTTTAAGAAAACTACGGGAACTACTTTTACCAATTTTTTAAACCAATACCGCATCAGTCAGGCAAAACGGTTATTGCTAATTGGCAAAAACATCAGTGAAACCTGCTATGAATGTGGATTTGAAAGCCTTTCCTATTTTAATCGCATTTTCAAAAAGGTAACGCAAGAAAATCCCTCGGAATTTAAACAAAGGCACATAACGCGGTCTTCATAAAAAAACCGCCCCAAATCCACACATTGGGACTGGAGCGATTCCTAACTAAATAACCAACCAAAAATCTTTATTTATTTCTTTTGCGTTTTACCTTCATAACCGGATTGGAGGTTTTGGTTCTCTTTTTAGCTTCAGAGCCTTTACCAGATTTTAAGTATTGCTGGTACCCTCTTCCACGGAACTCATATATGGTTCCGCTATCCGGGTGATACAATTCAATTGTACTATCATTGATAACGTACAACTCAAAGTAATCATTGCCCATAAAGTCGTAAGCGAGTGTTAAAGTTTTGAGCGTTTCATCGTTTTCTACGTCATACAACTGATAATCTCCTTCAAAATCCCATTGAAGATTCGAAACTGGTGTTCCTACAGCATCAAGCGAAGACCGAAAAAAGTTCGGTAGAAACTGTAAAAAGTTTTCATCGTCAAAATCATTGATAGCTCCTTCCTCGCTGGTGTATACTTTTTCCCAAGCATCATACTCCTGTATAAAGTAGTTGATATTGTCATAAAAGACCAGGTCATAGTCAAAATTGTTTCGCTGGTATCCCCTCAGTAAATAAGAGGTATTAGAACGACCATCGTACAACTCAATAGCATTTCCATTTACGGCAAAGACTTCCAAAAGCCACGGTCCGTCCACATCATGATCTATTTCTATCGCACCCCGCAAAGTGGAATAATACCCAACGTCTATTCCCAGGCCATTTCCCGTCTTACCTATCCCCACAATATTATTGTTGGCATATACTACCCCATCTTCAAAAGAAATGGTAAAGGCTCTTTGCAGGAAAGGAACTTCGCCATTGCCGCGGGTTTGGTTGATATCTACATACCAGAGGTCATACGATTGTAAAACCAAATCTGTATTAAGAGCGGAATCCTCTATAAATTCATCCTCTACGATTACTTCCGTATAACAGGAACTCATTAAAGTTCCTATTAGCACTATTCCAAAAAGTAGTTTTGCTTTCATAACCTATGGTATTACAATTTGATTAATACTAAACAATCCCTGTGCCAAATTTTTTAACCATTTGATAATCAATGCTTAAGGGAAAGGCTTTTATTTTAGGTATTTTTGGCCCGTACATTAAAACCTACTTGGTCCAAAAAAAGATACATGGATAAAGACTTGAAATTCGCCGTACTCGGTGGAGGAAGTTGGGCCACGGCCCTTATAAAAATGCTCACCGAAAACTTGGATAACGTTATTTGGTATATGCGAAACCCGGATGCGATCGGATACATTAAGATCCAAGGACACAACCCTAATTATCTATCCTCGGTAGCATTAGACCTAGACAAGCTACAATTGACCAATACCATTGATACGGCCGTATCTGAAGCGGATATCCTAATATTTGCCATCCCTTCTGCCTTTCTGGAAAGTGAGTTGCTAAAATTAACAGTTCCCATAACGGATAAGATTATTTTTTCAGCGATAAAAGGTATTGTTCCCGAGACCGGATTAATCGTTGGAGAACATTTTAATGAAAAATACCGTATCCCATTTGAGAATATAGGGGTCATCACCGGGCCCTGCCATGCGGAAGAAGTAGCCCTAGAGCGACTTTCTTACTTGACCATAGCTTGCGCGGATGGGAAGAAGGCGAAACTGATAGCCAAAAATCTCAATAGCCATTATATCAAAACCAAGATTACCAAAGATATTATCGGTACGGAATATGCGGCCATGCTCAAGAACATTTATGCCGTTGCGGCCGGAATTGCACATGGACTCGGCTATGGCGATAATTTTCAGAGTGTCCTTATGAGCAATGCCATCCGCGAAATGAAACGCTTTACAAAACGTATTCACAATATTGATCGTAATATTAATGAATCAGCATATTTGGGAGACCTTTTGGTCACAGGCTATTCTATCTTTAGTCGTAATCGAATGTTCGGCAATATGATCGGTAAGGGCTATACCGTAAAAAGTGCCATGATGGAGATGAATATGGTAGCGGAGGGATATTACGCGACCAAGAGTACCTACGAAATTAAATCAAAACTTAAAAAGAAGGTAAAGACCCCTATTATCGATGCTGTTTATGAAGTGCTTTACGAAGGGAAAAATGCCAAAAAATCCTTTAAGGCCTTGACCAACAAATTGAACTAATTTCGTTGTAGTCTTTAACCTAAAAGCAAGTCATCATTTGTACTGCTTCCCCTGGGAATAAACTGATTTTGTACCTCTACCGAATTTAGGTCATAGGATTTTATATGGTCCTTGTTTACAATATAAGATCTATGTATTCTTCTAAAGTTCTTGGGAAGGGTGGATAGCGTATTTTTTACACTTCCATAGACCGTTATTTTGGAATTGTCCAAAAGGTGATAGGTTACATAATTGCCCAGACCTTCTATATATACAATGTGGCCCGTAGAGACCCGATGAATTCTTCGGTTGGCTTTTAGCTCAAGCATCTTTTCGTTGTTCTGCTCATTCCTTTCCCGTTCTATTACCCATAATTGAAAAAGCTTCACCCCCATTACGAACAAAACCGTGGTATTGATAAGGACCATGGCCCGTATGAACATCCTAAAACTAAATAGGCCCGTGCTAAAGTCATTGAGCAACAGTTCTTCATAGAAAAGATGAATAAATACCCTTTGGAGCATTCCAGCAGATAACAAAATAATCGCATAACCCACTAAAAACCGGGTATACCTACGCTTTAAAAGGAATTTAGGCAACAAAAAGTAAATGGTTGCATATACCGCCAAAATACGGATGGGCAGTAAAACAAATTCCAAATAAAAGGATGCCATATATCCCTCCTGGCCCGCCCAAAGTAATCCAAACAGAATGTAATATGCCACCCAAAACAGGATATGTGTAGCTATTCTGGAGTTAAACAGGTAGAAATCGTGTGTGCTTTTCATCTTCCTAAAAAATTAAAATCATGCGTAGACCTCTTTTCACATAAAAAGAACAGGGAAACGTATAATTCATAGGAATTTTAAAGTTAGGCAATCTAATTTTAAAGAAACCTTAAAATCGTATTGCCATGAAAATTGATGCTAAAAAACCGGAGTTACTCCTTATTCTTTTTCTATTTACCGGCGGCTTGTTGAGTGCACAAAATTTGGGGAGAAGGGCACTATGGCAGGCAAAGATAACTCCATCGGAAGGAGGGCCAGGTGTAACAGTACAATCGCTTCAAAAGAATAGCCCTTTGGAAAGGGAAGGGTTTTTGCCAGGAGACCGGTTAATCCGAGTAAATGGGATTTCTATTTTGGACAAAGAAATCTGGAGCAATATTTTCTATGGACTTCGAGGAGATATGCCTATAAAAATAGAGGCGGTAAGAAACGGTTCACTAATTAAGAAAGAGGTGCGTTTTGATCCTCTTGAAATGGAGTCACATAAGGATCTGGAGACTTTTTACGAGGAGGTCACCAGTAGCTATGGCATTACACAGAGGACCATAATTACCAAACCGCAGAAAAGAGGGAAGCAACCTGCCATAATATTAATCGGTGGCCTTAGTTGTTCGAGTATTGAAACCTATCCCGGAAGAAAAGGAAACTGGGTACAAACCATTACCGATTTGGTAGAAAAATCAGAAATGGTGGTCATGCGCATAGAAAAACCTGGCGTTGGAGATAGTGATGGAGATTGTGGCCAATCCGATTTTCTTATGGATCTTGAGGGGTACCGGGCGGCCATCCAAAGTTTAAAATCCAAACCCTACGTGAACGCCGATAAGATTGTGGTCTATGGTTCTAGCATGGGAAGCGCACTCGCTCCTTTGTTGGCCAATGAGTTCAATTTGGCCGGGGTAATTTCGGACGGGACTTTTTTTAAGACATGGTTTGAGCACATGCTTGAAATTGAACGTAGGATTTTACAGTTTCAAGGGAATACGGAAGCAGAAATCGTAGAAAAAATGAACAACTATTTCATTCCCTTATACCATGGGATGCTCATTGATAAGAAAACCTATCAAGAAGTCGTAAACGCATATCCTGCCTTGGCCGAACTCAACTACCATGGCCCGGCACATATGTACGGGAGACCAGTGAGTTACTATCAACAACTACAGGATTTCAATTTGGCCGGTCAATGGGAAAAACTTAAGGTTCCCGTACGAATATTGAGAGGAACCAATGATTGGATCATGTCTGCCTTTGATAATCAAATGATATTGGAAGTCTTGAAAAGAAATGGGCATTCTAATCACGAATTGTTGGAGTATCCCGGATTGGATCACTGGAACACCATACATGAAACGGCCAAGGATTCCTTTGAGGGTAAAGAAGGAAAATGGGATGAAGGGACTATTCTGGCCATCATAGAATGGGCACAGGAAATGGTAGGCTTACAACCTTAGACCCGCTCTAGACTAAAATTTGAATGCTCTTCAATCTCATGCAAAAGCTCCTCTTTCCATGCCAGGATTTGAACATCATCCACCTTAAAAATCAGTTTAAATTCCTCTAGAACAAGCTCCATGAGATTACGTACACTATCAATATCAAAATATAACCTGCCAGTCCTACGGATGAAAAAATCCATAGGATTTTGGACCATTTCATATTGAATACCAAAACGAAGCTCGGCCTTGGCCATTTTTACCCGATTATCCTTATCCTTCAGTTCGGCATAAGTATCTAAAATCGTCTCTGTTTGTTTCCCATAATTGGTCACCAAAAACCACGCATCGTGAGCCGTGAACCCATCTTCTTTTATACGGTTATGTATTTCAGAAATATACTTTTTCACATGCTTGAACTTTTTAAAGCCCACATTGCCACATAGAGGAATAGTATCCGTGGAGCACTCCTCGACTTCGGTATTGTGGTCCTCTTCCAGTTTTTTAGCGATTCGGTTAACAGCACGTTCAGCCATTTTTCGGTATCCCGTCAACTTTCCACCGGCGATACTGATGAGACCGGTGTCCGAGGTAAATATCTCATCCTTTCTTGAAAGCTCCGAGGCCGATTTACCTTCTTCATGAATCAAAGGACGTAAGCCTGCCCAAGAGGAGATAATATCGTCCATTTCCAAATTAATGCTCGGGAACATATTGTTGACCGCCGATATCAAATAAATAGCATCGGCCAAATCCGTGCGAACGTTATCCTTGTCCTTGTTGAAGTTGGTATCCGTAGTTCCTATATAGGTTATTTTTCCCCGAGGAATGGCAAACATCATGCGTCCGTCTGGAATATCAAAATAAACGGATTGTTTTACAGGAAGTTTTTCATGTGGAAATACCAGATGGACGCCCTTGGTCAAATGCAACTGTTTTCCTTTTTTGGAATTGTTCATCCCACGAAGTTCATCTACCCAAGGGCCTGCTGCATTGATTACATATTTCGATCTGATATCGAATTCTTTTCCCGAAATACCATCCTTAATTTTTACCCCCGAAACCTGATTATCGGCATATAAGAAGTCCGCGACTTCTGCATAGTTTAAGGCCATTGCCCCAAATTGAAGACTTGTCTTTATATTTTCAATGGTAAGGCGCGCATCATCGGTTCTATACTCGGCATAATAGCCTGCCCCATTCAGTATCTTTTTGGGTAACAGGGGCTCTAATTTTAAAGCTTCCTTTTTCTCAAGCATCTTCCGCTTGTCATCACCAGAGACCTGCGCCAAAATATCGTAAACCTTTAATCCGATGGAAGTCAACCATTTCCCATAAGAGCCATTTTCGATCAAGGGCAGCAACATCTTTTCCGGAAGTACCAAATGTGGTGCTAATTTATGGACAATGGCCCGTTCCGAACCTACTTCCTTCACCAGCCAAAAATCGAATTGTTTCAGATAGCGCAAACCCCCGTGAATCAATTTTGTGGATTTACTACTTGTCCCCGAGGCAAAATCCCCCTTTTCCACCAGAGCGACCTTCAACCCTCGTGAAGCTGCATCCAAAGCAATACCACCTCCTGTAATGCCTCCTCCAATTACAACTAAATCAAATTGGCCCTTGGATAGGTTTCCAACGGTGTTTGTTCTATCTAGATTTGAGAATTTTATGTTCATGTTGAACTTGTTTCAATATTTTATAATGATCTAAACTCTTAGCAAAATGAAGTATTTAAGTACTATCACATCCCAGAGTTTCGTTTTCCAAAAGATAAATTCAGTTGATGGTATTTACCCTTCCCAACCCTTGGTGCGATCTACGGCCTTTTGCCAATTTTTATACAATCGCTTTCGTTTTACACGATCAAAAGTGGGCTGAAAAACACGGTCTATGGGTCGGCTTTGATCAATATCTTCCTGTGTCCAAAGCCCTACATGAATTCCCGCCAAAAATGCAGCACCCATGGCGGTGGATTCAATAACTTCTGGACGATGCACCTCGGTGTCCAAAATATCGGCCTGGAATTGCATCAGATAATTATTGGCACAAGCCCCGCCATCTACTCTAAGGTTTTCCAATTGAATTCCGGAATCATCCTCCATGGCCTTAAGGATATCCTTGGTCTGATAGGCCAAAGACTCCAAGGTCGCTTTTGCCAAGTGCGCCTTTCCCGTATCACGAGTCAATCCAAATATGGCACCCCGGGCATACATATCCCAATAGGGTGCCCCGAGGCCGGCAAAAGCAGGTACGACATAGACCGAACTTTCTCCCTCAATGGAATTGGCCAATGCTTCCGTTTCCTTGGCATCCTTGATTAACTCCAATCCGTCACGCAGCCATTGTATGGCCGCACCAGCTATGAAGATACTTCCTTCCAAAGCGTAGTTCACTTTGCCATCCAATCCGTAAGCGACGGTAGTTAAGAGTCCATTTTTCGAAAATTGTGGGTTTTCTCCAGTGTTCATCAACATAAAACAACCGGTACCATACGTGTTTTTTGCAGTTCCCTTTTTAAAACAGCCTTGGCCAAAAAGTGCGGCCTGTTGATCTCCCGCAATTCCAGCGATCGGAATCTGCACCCCATCAATTTCATAATCCCCAAAGTGGTGTGCCGATGGCTGTACATCGGGCAACATATTTTTTGGGATTCCCAAGGCGTTCAATAGTTTATCATCCCATTTTAAATTTACAATGTCATAGATCATGGTCCTAGAGGCATTGGTATAATCCGTAACATGATTTTTCTTGTTCGTCATGTTCCATATCAACCAGGTATCTACCGTACCCATGAGTAAATCACCGTTTTCGGCCTTCGCTTTGGCACCGGCAACGTTATCCAAAATCCATTTGACCTTGGTTCCGGAAAAATAGGAATCGATGACAAGACCGGTAGTCTTTCGGACATGCTCGGTGTAACCGTCATTTTTCAAATCTTCACAGATATCAGCCGTACGCTTGTCTTGCCAAACAATAGCATTGTACACCGGTTCCCCAGTATTCCTGTCCCAGACCATGGTCGTCTCACGCTGATTGGTAATACCTATGGCCTTAATATCAGAAGCAACTACATTTTCTTTTTGTATCAATTCGCTGAGTACCCCAATCTGGGATTCCAGAATTTCCATGGGATCATGTTCTACCCATCCCGATTTTGGAAAAATCTGTCTGAACTCCTTTTGTACCATCCCCTTTATTTTACCTTCTTTATCAACGAGTAGGGCCCGTGAACTGGTAGTTCCTTGATCTAGCGAAATGATATACTCCATATTGTGGTTATTTTATTGCTCCAAGCCTAAAAAAGTAGCATAATGTAGCATAGAAAAGATATATAAATATACTTGTTTAAAAATGAATGGCAAAGGGATACAAACACTCTATCGTTGTAGTAAGGAAACTTTAAATATGGACATCCCATCTCCTGAATTTAAACTGTTACCAGAGCTAAAATTTTGTTTGCTTCAAGAAGCTTACCTAGAGAAATCATACGTTCGTTCCACCTTGCAAATACGTACTTTGTACCATTTGTACCAATCTTGGATTCCCCTTTCTTGTGCAAACTGATGATCGGTCTGGGTCTTCCAATCGGCGATGGATTTTAAGGTTTTCCAATAACTCACAGAGATACCTACTTCGCTCCTTGCACTTTCAAATCCCAAAAACCCTGGCTGTTTTTTGGCAAGGCTTTCCATTCGTTCGGCCATTTCCGTATAGCCGCTATCATTTTCGGTCAGGGTTGAAGTAAAGATTACGGCATAATAGGGAGTGTATTTTAACATTTGATATGATGTTTTTAGGTTTCCCTTTTTTGAGTTAGACAGTCAATCCATTTGGGGCACCCGATAGGTCAATTTATATAGGATTTCTCTACAAAATAATTGACTATGGCCTCTTTCATTAATACAGATTGCTCGCCAGCCTTTAAAGGCGGCAATGTCTCCTTTATGGTATAATGAGGCCAGCCGTCCTCGTCAAAGAAATCGAATTCATAGTACCCATAAGGTTCCAATAACCGACAGATGGCGATGTGCATTAAATTAAGCTTTTCATCTTTTTTGTAAATCCTGTGATATTGTCCCAACTCCTGTACACCGATCAAGTAAATTATGGCATCCAATTCCAAAAGATCCCCATCGGCAAATTGGGTAGAAAGTTTTTCCACAAGTACTCCCCAGCGTTCCTTAAGTTGTAAATCCCTTGACATTCGTATTTCGCGTTCGCTTCTTAGAAATTAGAGAAGATAAAGGTACAAATCAAAAATGTTACTTTTGTCAAAACATTTCCGGTATGGGTTTCTTGGACATTGTTTTGGGACTATTATTACTTTGGGGGCTTTGGAAGGGTCTTAAAAATGGCCTTTTTCTAGAAATAGCTTCTATAATTGCCCTCGTCGCCGGAATTTTCGGAGCAATCCACTTTTCTTACTATGCAGGCGATTATCTCTCCCAAAACATGGAATGGGATGAACGTTATATCAACATAGCTGCCTTTATAATTACTTTTATTGCCATTGTTCTGGTTGTACATATAGCGGGAAAATTCCTGACCAAGATTGCGGATTTTGCCATGTTGGGCCTACTGAACAAAATTGCCGGAGGAATTTTTGGAGCGCTAAAAGTGGCCGTAATACTGGGGGCCCTTCTTGTTTTTTTTGAACGGGTCAATTCTTCTTCGGGCTTTGTTAAAAAAGAAACTTTAGAAAACTCCATACTTTATGAGCCCATTAAGGAAATTGGGGCTTTCGTTTTCTCAAAAGTTTTAAAGGGAAATTCGACGGATGAGGCGGAGCCAGAACAACATCAGGTAGTATATGATAGCCTTCCATTGATGTCACAAATTTCAATGTCCAAGGGTGATGGTAGATTCTAAAATTACCGACATAGGTTAAAAAGTGTCTTTCATCGAAAAAAGAGCTTTTAAGAAAGTTGATTTGGATAATTTTATCTATCATTATCCCGTTGAATCTTCCCCGTTCAACTTTCATTTCCGCTTTATATCGGGAATAACACCCCAACTTATTCAGACCTACTTGCGAGAATACCTACTTACAATTTAGAACATTGTATGAAATTGAAGTTGAACTCTGTACGCAGAGAGGTCGGTTATACCTTTTTGGTATGTTTTGTATGGGTACTTATGGCCTGTACCAAGGAAGCCCAGGACTCTACTGAAATACCGGATATCCCTGAAGCGGAAAATGCTGTTGAGGTAGAGCAGGAACTTATGGGTGTAGTTAACGACCATAGAATATCCTTGGGCTATTCTTCGCTACAATATAGTCCTATAGCCCATGATTATGCCAATAAGCATAATGACTATATGATAGCTCAGGGCGATTTGAGCCACGATAATTTTAGTGCACGGGCATCCGGTATTGCTTCTGAGGTTAAAGCGGAATACGTAGCTGAAAATGTGGCCAAGGACTATGACACCGCTGAGGAAGCTTTCCAGGGATGGTTAAATAGTAGTAGCCATAAAAAGACCATGGAAGACGAGTTTACCCATACCGCGGTAAGTGTAAAAAAAGATGCCAACGGTAACTTCTACTTCACTCAGCTCTTCTACCGTTAGCTTTCCGATAAAGCCAAAATCTTTTCTTAAATTTGATGTAATCAGTGGATGGTTGTCCGTTCCAATACGCAGATAACCTTTAGACAATCATACACTATCAACAAAGAAATATGGCAATCCCACCTCCCTTTAACCTCAACAAATGGATCGAGGAAAATAGAGATACCCTGAAACCTCCTGTGGGCAACAGAAATTTATATAAAGATGCTGGAGATTATATAGTTATGATAGTTGCCGGTCCCAATGCCAGGAAGGATTATCACTATAATGAGACCGAGGAGCTTTTTTACCAGTTAGAGGGAAATATCGAAGTTCATATTCAAGAAAATGGAGCGAAGAAGACATTCAAGTTAGGACCAGGGGATATGTACCTACATCCAGCCAAAATACCCCATTCCCCAGTGCGACACAAAGGGTCCATTGGTCTAGTAGTGGAACGCAAACGAGCAGATATGAATGTAGATGACGGACTCCTATGGTTTTGCGATAATTGCAATCATAAGCTCTATGAAGCCTATTTTACCCTAAAGGATATTGAAAAAGACTTTTTGGCCCATTTCAAATATTTTTATGGCTCCGAAGAATTACGCACGTGTTCCAATTGTGGTACCGTGATGCCTGTAGATGAACGGTTTATCTCCAAGGACTAGATTATGGAAATAATAATCAAGATATTAATCGGTTTGGTTGCCCTTCTCCATCTTTATTTTTTATGGTTCGAGATGTTCGCCTGGACCACCCGGGGCAGAAAGATATTCCGCAATTTCCCCCCTGAACTTTTTGAACCCACCAAACCCCTGGCCGCAAACCAAGGACTGTACAACGGTTTTTTGGCCGCCGGACTGATATGGACGTTCTTCATTGAAAATAAGGTTTGGGCAGATAGCATATCCCTCTTCTTTTTGGGATGTGTTTCCATAGCCGGAATTTATGGTGCATTGACCGCAGATAAAAAAATATTCTTTGTACAGGCTTTACCAGCTCTGGTGGCAATCCTACTAATCTTTGTGAAATAATTTAAGTACTACTAACATTAACCCTTTCTAAGACAGGAAAACGGTTAATATTCGTAGCTTTGTCAAAATTCTAACAATCCACGCTTAAAAAGTTATAAAAATGTCTATAGTTGCAACTGATTTTGGGATACAGACCGCCTTGGATGAATTAGGTATCCAGGACGTAAATATGGGAACCTCAACCGGTTCCAAGAATTTTGGTTCGGGAGAACTTATAGCTTCCTATTCCCCTGTTGATGGTGTATTAATTGGAAATGTAAAAAGTACTACCAAAGAGGATTATGAGAAAGTTATAAATACTGCTGAAGTAGCTTTTAAATCTTGGCGTAAAATCCCGGCCCCGCAACGTGGGGAAATTGTTCGACAATTTGGTGAAAAACTACGACAACTAAAAGAGCCCCTGGGAAAATTGGTATCCTATGAAATGGGCAAAAGCTATCAGGAAGGCTTGGGCGAGGTACAGGAAATGATAGATATCTGCGATTTTGCGGTGGGACTTTCCAGACAATTGAATGGCCTCACTATGCATTCGGAGCGTCCAGGGCACCGCATGTACGAGCAATACCATCCATTGGGTGTAGTAGGCATTATCTCCGCTTTTAATTTCCCGGTAGCCGTTTGGGCATGGAATACAGCCTTGGCCTGGGTTTGTGGCGATGTATGTGTCTGGAAGCCTTCGGAAAAAACACCTTTATGTGGTGTTGCCTGTCAAAAAATTATCGCTGAAGTACTTAAAGAAAATGATTTGCCTGAAGGAATTTCCTGCTTGATCAATGGAGATTACAAAGTAGGAGAGTTCATTACAACTGATAAAAGAGTTCCCTTAATTTCGGCCACAGGATCTATTCGAATGGGGAAAATTGTGGCCCAAGCGGTCGCTGCAAGATTGGGAAAATCGCTATTGGAACTAGGAGGAAACAACGCAATTATCGTTACTCCCGATGCAGATATAAAAATGACCGTTATCGGAGCGGTATTTGGAGCCGTGGGAACCTGTGGACAGCGGTGTACTTCTACCCGAAGGTTAATCATTCATGAATCCGTTTACGACCAGGTAAAAAATGCGGTAGTCGACGCCTATAAGCAGTTACGTATCGGAAATCCTTTGGATCAAAACAAACACGTTGGCCCATTGATAGATACTGATGCTGTGGAAATGTATAAAAAGGCTTTGGAACAGGTTGTTACAGAAGGTGGAAAGTTAGTAGTGGATGGCGGTATTCTTGAAGGTGAGGGCTATGAGAGTGGTTGCTATGTAAAGCCAGCCATTGCGGAAGCCAAGAACGATTTTGAAATTGTTCAACATGAAACCTTTGCGCCAATTTTGTATCTGCTAAAATATTCCGGAGACGTAGAAAATGCCATTGCCATTCAGAATGGTGTAGTCCAAGGGCTTTCATCCGCAATAATGACAACCAACCTTAGGGAAGCCGAGAGGTTTCTTTCAGCATCAGGAAGCGATTGTGGTATTGCCAATGTAAACATCGGCACCTCTGGTGCAGAGATTGGGGGCGCTTTTGGAGGGGAGAAAGAAACTGGTGGTGGTCGGGAAAGTGGTTCGGATGCCTGGAAGGTTTATATGAGAAGGCAGACAAATACCATTAATTTCTCCGATCAATTACCTTTGGCCCAAGGAATAACATTCGAACTATAAAAACTCTTTTATTCTCTCGCCTGTGGACGGGGATTAAGGTATATCATTTGATTGGCAAAAGAAAAATCCCGCTGACCCTTCAGCTCCTTCATTCGTTATAGGCGAACTGGCTCAAAGGGTCAGCGGGATTAAAGACACGTACTAAACTAATTCAAACATTTACTTTTGGCCAAACAGTTGTGCCAAATTAGTCAGCTAGGCTCATATAACTGATTTATTTTCAGGTTCTACCGGTTTGGGCTCTTTTATGTTCCAGCTTCCGTGCAATAAGGATTGTAGACCTAGAACAACGAACATACACAGAAAGGTGGCTAATTTTACGATTTCAGTTTTCATATCCATAAGGTTATTTGCCTTTTATATAAAATTACTTCACGAACATTTAAATTCCCCACAATATTGTACATATTACCCAACTTTCTGTATAATCCTATCATTATCGGTTAAAGTTGGTAGATTTTGGATACTGGGAATAAAGGAGTATTCCCTTCCAAATAATAAACCCGCTAAATCCAAGTCTGGAACTGTAGCGGGTTTAAAAACCAAACTAACTAACTCAACGTATTCTTAAAACCCTACCCCAATGCCAGAACCTTGTTGGGAGAGGTAGGGTTGCATTGCATTGCTTTACTTTTAGCAAATCTCCCAAATATTTTCACCACTATCACCTTACTTTATATAAGTGGTCGAAAAAAACGTGTGGTTTGATTCGAAATGAACATATCTTGTAATCCTTGTCGTACTGACCCTTAGGATTTACTTAAAGCATTTTAACATTTTTTAGTATTTTTTTAATACATTGTAGTCCAAACACTTAAATACACATTGACTATGACAAGGAGAACAACAAACCTCTTAGGAATCATTATTACAATTCTGGCAGGCATTTGGTATTTTATGATGCTCTGCAGCGAATGTAGCCCCATTCTTTAGACTAAGGTACTAAAGGGCGAATGGTCATTACATACAGACGCCGCTTCCAAAATATAGCATGCTCCCCCGATAGTCGCTAGACATTCATTAAGGAGAAGTAAAAACCATGGAACGGTAATTATCGTAAATTAAGTCATTAACCATAAATTATTAAGAATATGGATTTTTCAACTATGAACATCTGGTGCCTGTTAATCCCCTTACTTGTAGGGGTATTATGTGCCTTTTTTGGTTATCTTATTGGAAAGGGAAAGGACAATTCCAAGGAAATCCAAGCTTTGCAGGCAAGCAATGCAAAACTAAAGTCAGATCTGAACGATTGTAATAACAAATTAAAGGAAGCCCATACGCCCGCTCCCATTCCCTTTAATGCAGCCAAGGCAAAGGCTGTTTTTGGAAAAACCATTAAGCAGGACGATCTTAAACTAGTAGAAGGCATTGGTCCCAAAATAATGCAAATGTTCCAGGATGCCGGCATAAAGACTTGGAAGGATTTATCCGAAACACCGGTGGCCCGCTGCAAGGAAATTCTCGAAACGGGTGGCGAACGCTATAAAGTCCATGACCCTGCTTCTTGGCCCATGCAAGCAAAAATGGCATACGAAGGCAAGTGGAAGGAGCTATTTAAGTGGCAGGAAGAACACGATCACGGAAAGCTATAATCACTTCAAAAAAAGAGCACAAAAAAATCCCGCGTTGGCGGGATTTTTTTAAAGTGTTCCATTTGCCTCTACCCATTTAAATCGGTATTGGTCTTCAGGAAATTTCATACGTTCTTGAATACGCTGTAATCTTTCGGGTAATTTCATGAGATAGTCCCTGGCCCGTTGTGCATCATCTGAAAGTCCGCGCACAGAATCAATTTGCCAATACGAATTCAGTTTCTTAAGAATCTCTATGTAGTCCATTGCAGTGTAGACTCCCAAACGTTGGGCACAATTTGAAAAATTTTCAAAGGCTTCACCTATCACCCCCCCGGACTCCCTTAAAAAATGGGCCGGCATTACTATTTTCTTCTTCATCATGTCTGTAAAGGCCAACATCATTCCGCTGGGATCTTCACCAAAAATGGTCTTTACAAATTCGCGATAGGCCAAATGGTGGCGCATCTCATCCCCGGCAATAATCGTACACATCTTTCCCAATAAAGCATTACCTTTTTTCTTGGCCATTTGACCAACTCTTTTATGGGAAATATTGGTAGCTAATTCCTGAAAGGTAGTATATACAAAATTCTTATAGGGATCTCTATCCGTACCAATATCAAAACCGTCACTGATCAAATGTTGGGTGGTTATCTCTACCTCGCGCATGTTAACTCTTCCTGAGAGATACAAGTATTTGTTCAGAACATCTCCGTGACGGTTTTCTTCGGCGGTCCAAGCTCTTACCCATTTGGACCATCCGTTTCCGCCTTCTTCATGTTGATTTATACCTTCAACATCCATTAACCAGGATTCATAAGTGGGCAAGGCCTCCTCGGTAATGGTATCCGCTACCATGGTCACCCAAAAATCATACCCCAATTCCTTGGATTCTTCACGTAATTGTTCAATGTCATCCTGAAAATTGTCGTTTTGGGAATCCGGTAAAAAATCAGAAGGTTGCCATATCTCTTCTATAGGAATTAAAAAAGAATCCATAAATCCCTCTACCTGTGGCTCTATGGCCTGCATTACCTCCAACCTAATATTCTTTTCGGGCATATTCTACTTTTTTGTAAAGATCGTTATAAAATACGGAACTGGGTGGTTTAACGAGGGATTTTCAATTACGGCCATTCTCATTCGGATATAATTCATGTACGGGATCGCTCTGCCAGATTCTTTTGGTATCCACATCCAAGGCCGTAAGCGGGCCCTTAAATGCCGCTCCTGTGTCAATGTTCCAAACATTGGCTGCCTTTTGCGGCTCAACGGCCTTAATTTTGGAAATAGGGGTATGCCCAATGTATATTTCATGATAATGGGTCAATCTTTTGGGATAGGCCGGGTCATCTTTTGTTAGCTTAGGATTAAGGGATCTGGCCAATTCCCATAAGGTGCGGTCCCAATAATAGGTTTGTTTAAAATATTCGTATTCAATACCCTTCAAATTCGTAAAGCCTGCGTGTAAAAAAAGTCTGTTTCTTGTATCCAAATGGAAGTTTTTCAGGTTTTGATAGAACTTTATGTGGGTATTCCTGGTTTCGGTATCCGTTTTTTGATAAGACGCCATGGTGGCCCTCCCGCCGTGTTGTAGCCACAGCGGATTATCGCCCCCATCTACAAGCCAATCATAACAAAGCTCATCATGATTACCTCTCAAAAAGATGCAATCGTGGGTCTTTGAAAGCTGTATCAAAAAATTCACAGTTTCAGCGGCTGTGCTCCATCCGTCTACATAGTCTCCCAAAAAGATCAATCTATCCTTAGAAGTCACCTCGGTCCTTTCCAAAACCTGTTCCAAAGCCTTTAACGCGGAATGTATATCCCCAATGACCAGTGTTCTCCTTGTACTCATTGTGCAAAAATCGCAATAATGGCGATGATGACAAGGATAAAAAGCACCAAAAAGAAGATTTTCCAAAATGAATATGGTCTTGTCCCGCTCAAAACTCCGCTCTGCCCATTTACATAGAAGTGATATTCCTTACCGTTATATCTGTAAGAACTTATATAGACCGGGAGCAAAATATGTTTAAAGGTTTCTTCGGAGAGTTTTATATCCGCGTGATGGATACGTTGGGTATCTCCACCAATATCCCTCCGAATCCAGTTGTAGGCAATTTCTTTGGCCTTTTGAAAAGATTGATGGTGTCCTTCCTTTAAGGAAACGGTATACTTTTCGGTAACAAAGCCCGATAAATATTTTGAATTGAAGGTTGTGAGTTCCTTGAGGTTCCAAAAGGCAATTTTGGCCGGGATGTCCCTTCTTTTTTTCTGGGAAGCGTTAATCAATATATCGTCTACAAAGCCTTTTACATTGCCCGATGCATGAGACCATCGTGTCTTTCTTACCTTTTGGGTACGTGTCCCATTTTTGGTGCGTATCCTTCTGGTTTCATAATAATAATCGCCACGTTGGCCTTGATATGAGGCAAAGAGATCGGCATCAAAAGTCCAATAGGGTACGTAAAGTCCATGGAGCCCTTCAGGATTTAAAGCAGCTCTCTTCAATTTGTTCGGAGCGAACCAGAGCGAACCTACCCATTTCTTAAAGATATTTCGCGCTTTAACAGCGTCCAATTGAAATGGCACCAGTGCCCCTGGCAAAATCCAGCCTTCCTTTTCAATATCCTCCCGTATCAGGGGTTCCCCACAATACACACAATCCAGGGATTTATAATTCTCCTCAACATGTTGGTTAGCCCCACAGTTTTTGCAATGCAGCAGTTCTATGGTTTCCGTATAGGCATTTTCCCCAACCACTTTTAGATAATGTTGAAGTTCCAGTTCCTCAAAACTGCTTTTGGCCTGTTCTATGAATTCTTCATAGCCACAATACTCACATTTCAATTGATGTGATCCGGGCTTAAACTTTAGCTCCGCACCGCAATTGGCACAGGCTTTTTTAAATTCCGATTTTTGGGTTTCTTCCATGAAGGGGATTTGTCATTCCCAACAAAAGGTTTATTCTGTTGGTAAAGGTGGAGGGGTGGCACCTCCCAAGAATCCTTTAAGTTCCTCAACATCCTTCAAAGCGGCCCATTGTTGCATTCCGGGTTTCCAAATCAAGGAATCCCTATTAATAGCCCTGGCAGCAAAGAGTTCCTTTAACCTATCAAAAGAAACAGAGCCCATTTGTTGTCCATTTACCGCATAATGATAAAGTATTTGCGCAGGCATAGGTGGAGGAACTGCCGTACCCTGAACAGCTTGACTGCCAAAAGGTTGTTGTACGGCCTGTGGGTTCATCATGTTCCCCATTTGCTGTGCAAGGACAAAACCCATACCCATGCCCATACCGGCACCGGCAGTACCTCCTTCGTTCTTGGCGGCGGCCTCCATGGCTTTTGCCGCCTTAAATTGGGAAAGTTTGGCCATGTCCAATTTGTCCAAACGGCTGTATTCAAAAATCTCCTTTTTGAGCTCCTCGGGCATGGATACATTCTCAATATAAAACTTCTCCAACTCAATCCCCACACGCTGAAATTCCGGTTGCATTACCTCCTGGCAAGTTTCGGAAAGTTCACTGGTGTTCGCAGCATATAATTCTACAGGGAGATTGGCTTCCCCAACCGTATCCGTAAAACGGGTTACGATTAAGCTTTTTAAATGTTCGTTTACCTCATAGTTGGTAAAATGGCCATCGGTTCCAACAACATCGATTACAAATTTGCCTGGGTCGTTTATTCGAAAACTATAGGTTCCAAAAGCGCGAATCTCAACAAGACCGAATCGTTCGTCACTCAGCATAAATGGATTTTTTGTACCCCATTTCTCATCTGTAAACAAACGGGTGTTTACAAAATACACTTCGGCCTTGAACGGACTATCAAATCCATACTTCCAGCCCTTAAGTGTAGTGAGTATGGGCAAGTTCTTCGTATTTAGGGTATAAGTGCCTGGGGTGAAGACATCTGCCAATTGGCCTTCATTCACAAAGACCGCTGTCTGGCCCTCTCGTACAATTAATTTTGCATTGTTCTTTATTTCGTTCTGGTAACGCTCAAAACGATGTACAATGGTATCATTAGTATTGTCCAACCACTCTATTATGTCTATAAATTCATGGCTGAGTTTTTTCTTTATTTCGTTGAAAAGATCCATATTTTAAAGGTTTCAAAATTTTTAAGAAGGTACAGATTTCCTACAAACGTACAAAGTGTAAAATAAAACAAACTCCGCTTTTGGAACAAACTCAAAACAACAGCTTCGGTAGGTGGGCCAATACGCCAAACATCTACATAATTCTCCATACCATCGACTAGCGAATAATACATCCCAAAACTTTAGAATTTAATTTTTTTGTCAACTTTTTGCTGTTGATAAATTTTTATTGTATTGATTTTCAATTTATTAAATACCTTTTTTTGTACACTTTATGACTTTTATCAGTTTTCGATTATTTCTCTTTTGAGTAATTTTACACACAATTGTTCAATTATTCCTAACCCTTATTATATCACAAATGCAATTAAAAACTGTGGAAACCCCTCAGAAAAACTACACCCAGCAGGAAGCTTTTGAGGCTTCCCTAAGTTATTTCAACAATGATGACCTCGCCGCAAGGGTTTGGGTAAACAAATATGCCCTAAAAGATTCCCAAGGCAACATTTACGAACGGACTCCTGACGATATGCACCGAAGGATCGCCAAGGAAATTTCACGTGTAGAAGCAAAATATCCAAACCCATTAAACGAAGAAGAAATTTATGGCCTTATCCGAGGTTTTAAATACATTGTACCTCAGGGAAGCCCCATGGCCGGAATTGGCAATCCGTTTCAGATAGCCTCCCTTTCCAACTGTTTTGTAGTGGGAAACGATGGTGATTCCGATTCTTACGGTGGAGTGCTCAAAATAGATCAGGAACAAGTGCAGTTAATGAAACGTCGTGGAGGAGTTGGCCACGACCTTTCCCATATTAGGCCCAAAGGCTCACCGGTAAAGAATTCAGCATTAACTTCTACGGGGCTGGTCCCTTTTATGGAGCGGTATTCCAATTCCACACGGGAAGTAGCACAAGATGGCAGACGGGGGGCATTGATGCTATCGGTATCCATAAACCATCCTGATGCCGAGGATTTCATTGATGCCAAAATGGAGCAGGGCAAAGTAACCGGGGCCAATGTATCGGTACGCATGGACAATGCCTTTATGCAGGCTGTGGAAAAGGATTCTGAATATGTTCAAAAGTTTCCAGTACACTCGGCTGAACCAAAAGCGTTCAAAAAAATAACGGCCAAGCAAGTATGGAATAAGATTGTTCACAATGCGTGGCAGTCCGCTGAACCGGGAATATTATTTTGGGACACCATTATAAGGGAATCGGTACCAGATTGTTATGCGGATTTGGGCTATAGAACAGTTTCCACCAATCCTTGTGGTGAAATTCCACTTTGTCCTTATGATTCCTGTCGCCTTTTGGCCATAAACCTTTTCTCATACGTAGAAGAGCCATTTACGGAAAAGGCCCGTTTCAATTTTGAACTGTTTAAAAAGCATGTAGCTGCCGCACAGCGGATTATGGACGACATTATTGATCTGGAGTTGGAAAAGGTAGATCGTATCTTAGCTAAAATAGACGCTGACCCGGAATTGGAAGAAACCAAGGCCGTAGAGCGTAATCTTTGGATGAAAATTCGTGAAAAGGCAAAAGAAGGCCGCCGTACCGGAATAGGCATCACTGCAGAAGGCGACATGCTTGCCGCACTAGGGCTACGGTATGGTAGCGAAGAAGCCAATGCATTTTCTATCTCTGTACACAAATCCCTTGCTTTGGAGGCTTACCGTTCATCCGTTTATTTGGCCAAGGATCGCGGTGCCTTTGGGATTTTTGATGCCGATCGGGAAAAGCAAAACCCGTTTATCCTGCGGTTAAAGGAGGCCGATGAAAAACTGTATTACGAAATGCTGGAACACGGACGAAGAAATATTGCCTTATTGACCATAGCTCCAACAGGCACTACCAGTTTAATGACCCAGACTACCTCCGGGATAGAGCCGGTATTTCTCCCGGTCTACAAACGACGTAGAAAAGTAAACCCCAACGATAATGACGTTCGGGTAGATTTTGTGGACGAGGTCGGGGACTCTTGGGAAGAATACCTTGTTTTCCACCACCGTTTCAAACAATGGATGGAAGTTAACGGTATTGATACCCAAAAGAACTATGATCAGGAACAAATCGATGCCTTAGTCAAAAAATCGCCCTATTACAAAGCTACTTCCAATGATGTGGACTGGTTGAGCAAAGTGCGATTACAAGGTTCCGTACAGAAATGGGTGGACCATTCCATAAGCGTAACCATTAATCTCCCCAACGATGTATCAGAAGAGTTGGTAGGCCAACTCTATTTGGAAGCATGGCGCGAAGGTTGCAAAGGTGTTACGGTATACCGGGACGGCTCACGGTCCGGGGTCCTCATTTCCAACAGCGAGAAAAAGGAGGAGGAAGAGACCTTAAGCCCTTTTCCTACCAAACGTCCCCAAACACTGGAAGCGGATGTGGTCCGATTTCAAAACAACAAGGAAAAGTGGATTGCCTTTATAGGTCTAATAGAAGAAAGGCCCTATGAAATCTTTACAGGTCTTGCCGATGATGAGGACGGCATATTACTTCCCCGTTGGGTAGAGGATGGCCTCATCATTAAAAACAGAAATGAGGACGGCACCTCACGTTATGATTTCCAATATAAAAACAAACGAGGTTACAAAACCACTATTGAAGGTCTTTCCTATAAGTTCAACCCGGAATACTGGAATTACGCCAAACTAATTTCCGGCACACTACGCCATGGCATGGCGATAGAAAAAGTTGTGGACTTGATCAATAGCCTACAATTGGATAGTGAACAGATAAATACTTGGAAAAATGGTGTGGCCAGGGCCCTAAAACGTTATGTGGCCGATGGCGCCATGGCCAAAGGACAAAAATGCGATAATTGTAAATCTACAAACCTTGTCTATCAGGAAGGTTGTCTTACCTGTAAGGATTGTGGGTCTTCCAAATGTGGTTGACCAATATCCACATATAAAAACAAAAAGCGTATTTTACTTGAATATGCGCTTTTTATTTTGGAACAATTACAGGTCAGGATATTGATGGTTTATATTTTAACTTGAAAATCCTACTAAATCTTTGGGCCAAGCGACCGTTTGTCATTACCTTGGGTCTTCCAATTGACTACGATGAAATCCATTTACTGTATCGGGGAACTTTTAATCGATTTTGTGGCGGAAGGTCAGGGTAATGACCTGTCCAAAGCAAATACCTTTGTCAAAAAGCCTGGGGGCGCCCCGGCAAATGTGGCCTGTGCCATCTCCAAATTAGGTGGGAAAAGTAAGTTTATTGGTAGCGTAGGCCGAGATCCTTTTGGAACATTTTTGTTACACGTGCTTAAGGAAAATAATGTAGATGTTTCTTTGGCACAACGCAGTAAAACTTTCACCACATTGGCCTTTGTATCCCTAGCCGAGGATGGGGAACGCGATTTTGTTTTTAGCCGTGGAGCCGATAAAAAACTGAAATACGACTCTTCGGTTAAAAAAGGGTTCAAAGGAAATATGGTTCATCTCGGAGCTGCAACCGCTCTACTAGGCGGTGGCTTGGAAGAAGCTTATGGGCGCTATTTTTTTGATGCACTCACCCAGGATTCCTTTATCAGCTTTGACCCAAATTACAGAGGAGACCTGTGGCGTGATGACGAAGCAACCTTCGTTAAAAAATGTATGCCTTTCATAGAAAAATCGCACCTATGCAAATTTAGCCTGGAAGAAGCACGGCTACTGTCCGGACAAACGGATTTGGAGGCCTGTTGCGATTTTTTGCATGAAGTTGGTACCCAAGTTATTACCATAACCCTAGGAGGTGAAGGCACGCTTTTAAGCACCAATAGTTTAAAGAAAACCATCCCCAGTATTTCCGTAACTCCGTTAGATACCACAGGAGCCGGTGATGCCTTTATCGGTTGCCTTTTATATCAGATTTCTACTTTAGATAAGGCTTTGGCGGTTTTAGACGATTTTGACGTATTGACAAAAATGGTCGAAAAGGCCAATGTGGCGGGGGCAATTACTACCACAGGCTTTGGGGCCATCCCCTCGCTGCCCACTTACGGTCAGGTTTTTAATTGATAATTAAACAATCCTCGAAAGTTTGAGAAATAATCTTTAGACAAAATCAGCTATACCTTACTTTTCTCAAAATACGTAGGGATTCCTTTAGAGAACGATAAATTTTTTCGTCTTGTTTTTTTAGTAAGGGGCGGGCAGCCTCCATTTTTTCCTTGGCCTCCTCAAACCCATTGAGATAACAGATCAAATAGGTGTCGGGCAGATGTTTTAAATCGATTTCCTCGGATGGTTTTAAACTGCTGTTCCGTTCTATTTTCTGAAGTAGCGCATTGTTTGTATTATAGATATGGAAGAGTGTCTTTTTATTATACTGTGGCGGCTCAAAAACAAGGTCGCTTTGAATTTGATAGGTGCCATTTTCCTCAAAGGTGATAACCACTTTCTCCAAAGGGTAGTACGTTTGTTTTTTACCTAGCCCCAATTGTACGTACTCCATGGTGGTAAAGGAGTTTTCGTCATAGGCAAGGGTCACCTCATCGAAAATGGAGTAAAACAACTTCACTTGTTCGTTGATCAATTCAATGTCCACCCTGGAATAATATGTTTTACGGTTTACTTTTTTTTTGTTTCCTGCCCAGCAAACCACAAACTGTTCCTTAAAAACCTTGTAATCACTCTCCAAATCTTTATGCCTGTAATTGATGAAATCAATGACCCCGTCCAAAGTAAGCTCAATATTATTGCGGGCATGCTGTTCTATAGTAGCCACGGCTTCCGAATTGATATTCTTTAGCTCAATGTCGAAGGCTTTGGGAAGGCTTATGCTTCCCTCGCGGAAAAAAACCGCTCCCCCATAATATTTCCAAATATTCCGTCGGAGTGCGCACACCTTGCCGTTGGATTTAATCGTTACCAGCCCTACCACTTTGTCTTCGGGCAAGTGCGGAAAGGGAATGTTTTCATAGGAAATTAGGGGCGGATTATCCAAATAGGCATTGACCAGGTTTTGGATCTTACTATCATCAAAAAAATCGACCCCAACAATTTTGTTGTCCTCGTCCTCTACCCCAATGACGATAAAGGAATTATTCTTGGGGTTACTATTGGCCAGTGCACAGACATGTTTTAGAAACTTGGCCTTGCCCTCTCTTTGACCAATATCGATAATACGCTTTTTGTCATAAAAACTGTTCTCGTCATTATGGGCGAGAAGGTTTTTTACCAAAAGACGTTTGTTGATCACGTTACCGTTAAGGTTTAAGGTTTAAGGTTTAAGGTTTAAGGTTTAAGGTTTAAGGTTTAAGGTTTAAGGTTTAAGGTTTAAGGTTTAAGGTTTAAGGTTTAAGAAATTAAACATGTTTCAAATATAAAAAGCAACCCACAACTCGAAATTATTTTTTATTCCAAATAGTGGCAGAAGCCTGTGCCGTTGGGGTAACAACAAGATCTGGAATATTAACATGGGCCGGCCTGGTGACTACAAAAAGTATTGTTTCGGCAATATCCATGGGGGTCAGGGGATCAAACCCTTTATATACATTGTCCGCCCTTTCATCATCTCCTTTAAACCGCACATTGCTAAACTCCGTTTCCGCCGCTCCCGGATTTACTGCACCTACCCGTATTCCGTGGGGATTCAAATCGATTCGCATACTCTGATTTAGGGCATCTACGGCATATTTACTGGCACAATACACATTGCCTTTGGGATACACTTCTTTTCCGGCAATGGATCCAATATTTATGATATGCCCAGATTTTCTTTCGACCATTTGCGGCATTACCGCTTTGGACACATAGAGCAGCCCCTTCACATTAATATCCAGCATGGCATCCCAATCGTCAATACTGCCTTGGTCAATGGTGTCCAAACCATGGGCGTTACCTGCATTATTAATAAGAATATCTATTTTTGCAAAATCCTTGGGCAATGAACCTATAGCATCAAAAACCGCCTTTCTTTCCCTAACATCAAAACTAAGGATATGCACTTTCGTTTTGTGCCCTAATTCTTTCTCTAGTTTCTCCAAACGCTCTCTGCGTCTCCCACATAGTATAAGACGAAATCCCTTTTCCGCAAAAAGTTCTGCCGTAGCTTTTCCGATACCGCTTGTGGCACCTGTTATCAGTACTGTTTTATCCATAATTTAAATTTTAAGGCACCTTATGTCCTTGACTTGCTTCCAAAAGTATAAACCAATCCTCTAAATCCAATTGTATTTCACTGGCCTTATGGGCATCTTCCAATCTCTTCTTTTTTGTGGTACCGACCACGGGATGTACATTAGCAGGATGGGCCATAATCCATGCCAATAGCAATTGGTCTTCAGTGGCACTATATTTTTCCAGCATGGACATCACTGCACTTTTTATGCGTTCCGTTTGGTCGTTTGTCTCTTTAAAATAACTTCCCAGTGGACTCCATGACATCGCCATTCTTTGGTTGGCCAAGCAATCATCCAAAGTACTATCATACATTACCCTTTCGGCGGTAAGCGAAAACTCAACTTGATTTGCCGAAACCGGAATGCGGGTTTCCAGTATTGCAATTTGCGCGGGCGTGAAATTAGACACACCAAATTCCTTGATCTTACCTTCTTTTTTAAGTTTACCTATGGCGTCTGCTATCTCATCCGGATGCATTAATGGACTTGGCCTGTGTAGCAAAAAAAGATCTACATAGTCTGTACGCAGATTTTTTAGCGATTGCTCGGCCGACCATATGATATACTCGGATGAATAGTCGTAGTGCTTTATCCGGTTCCTTCTTGCATCACAAACATATTGGATACCGCATTTGGTAATAAGCTGTATTTTATTCCGGATAATTCCACTTTTAGCGAAGCCCTGTCCGAAATCGGTTTCATTGGTATATCCGCCATAAATATCAGCGTGGTCAAAGGTAGTTATTCCAACTTCTAGACAATGGTGTATTAAATCGGCTATTTCATTCTTTGAAAGTTGTTTCCCCCATTGGCCCCAGGTCATGGCCCCCGCTATAATACGGGAATTCTTGGTCGTATTTTTCATAAGCGATGAAATTAAAAAGAAATCCCTAAATACTTCATAAAACTTGGGGGTTTACGTAATTTTTAACCAATCGTTAACAGGCAATGAATAAATAAATTTTCAATTTGCGCCATGCTTTAAAACCAACCTATTGATAAACAATTACTAATAAAGCTTTATGGAAGAAAATGCTACCGTAGATATCGGCGCTGTGAACGAGAAAATTGCCCAGGAAAGTGCCTTTATAGACCTATTGCTATTAGAAATGAACAAGGTAATCGTTGGCCAAAAACATATGGTAGAACGATTGCTTATCGGACTTTTGGGACAGGGTCATATTCTTTTGGAAGGTGTTCCCGGGCTGGCCAAGACCTTGGCCATAAATACTTTGGCCAAAGCGGTAAAGGGAAGTTTTAGCCGCGTACAGTTTACTCCCGATCTTTTACCGGCGGATGTGGTAGGAACCCTAATCTACAACATGAAGGAGAATGACTTCTCCATTAAAAAAGGTCCAATTTTTGCAAATTTTGTACTAGCGGATGAAATAAACCGTGCTCCGGCCAAAGTACAATCCGCACTTTTGGAAGCCATGCAAGAAAAACAGGTTACCATAGGAGATGAGACCTTTGTACTGGACAAGCCTTTTTTGGTAATGGCAACACAAAACCCAGTGGAACAAGAGGGTACCTATCCGTTACCCGAAGCGCAAGTAGACCGTTTTATGTTAAAAACGGTAATCGATTATCCAAAAATGAACGAGGAACAATTGATTATGCGCCAAAACTTGGCGGGTGCGTACGATGCCGTTAACCCTGTAGTTACCTTAAAACAAATACTTAGCGCTCAAAAAGCAGTACGCGAGGTCTACATGGATGAAAAAATCGAAAGATACATTCTTGACCTTGTGTTTGCCACTCGGTACCCTGAAAAATATGGTTTAGAAAACCTTAAACCATTAATCAGTTTTGGCGCTTCACCAAGAGGAAGTATAAATCTGGGCAATGCTGCCAAATGCTTTGCCTTTATTAAGCGCCGGGGCTATGTGGTTCCCGAAGACGTGCGGGCCGTGGTGCATGATGTTTTACGTCATCGTATCGGTATTACATACGAGGCCGAGGCCGAGAATATCACTTCCGAAGAAATCATCAACAAGATCGTAAACGAGGTCGAAGTACCCTAACTAGCTGACAGCTTGCAGTTGCAGTTGGTGATATTTCTGAAAACTTCCCTTATAGCGACTGCTTTCTGCCAACTTATTTATGGCTAACTGGAGAAATGGATACCAAGGAATTACTTAAAAAGGTTCGCAAGATAGAGATAAAGACACGTCGTCTTTCCGACCATATCTTTGGTGGGGAGTACCACTCTACCTTTAAGGGCCGCGGTATGACCTTTAGCGAAGTACGGCAGTATCAATTCGGGGACGATGTTAGGAGCATTGACTGGAACGTGACCGCGCGATATAATGAACCTTTTGTAAAGGTATTTGAGGAGGAACGTGAATTGACCATGATGCTTATGGTAGATGTGAGTGGTTCGGAATTGTTCGGAACCACCAATCAATTCAAAAAAGGAATTATTACCGAGATTTCCGCCACTTTAGCCTTTTCGGCCCTTCAGAACAATGATAAGGTGGGCTTAATACTTTTCTCCGATGAGGTAGAACTTTTTATTCCTCCCAAAAAAGGAAAGAGCCATGTGCTCCGGATTATACGGGAATTGTTGGAATTTAAACCGGGAAGTAATAGGACCAACATTGCCGAAGCTTTGAAATACTTGTCCAATGTGTTAAAGAAAAAGGCAATTGTATTTGTACTATCGGATTTCATGGCGGACGATTATGAAAGAACCTTGAAGATTACGGGCAACAAACATGATGTGACCGGTATTCGAGTCTACGACGAGCGCGAAGAGCACATTCCCAATCTTGGGATGGTTCAAATGGAGGACGCCGAGACGGGTGCCGTTTCCTTGATCAATACGCAGTCCAAAAAAGTACGGGCGGCCTATGGTACATATCACAAGGAACGTGTAGAGTATTTTAAGGAAACCTTTACCAAATCCGGTTGTGGTATTTTAAGCTGTCGGGTAGATGAAAGCTACGTAAAGAAATTATTAGGCTACTTCAAAAGAAGAGGGTAAGGAAATGAAAAATGAAAAATTACATATGAAGAATTGTACATCGCACTTGCTGCGATGCTTTTTTCTTTGGTTCGTTTTTGTTTTCTCCCTTAGCGGCTTTTCTCAAACTGATCCAAAGGTCGGTTCCGAAATAGATACGACCTCGATTAAAATCGGGGAACAGATTCGGTTTACCGTTACCGTTGAAGCGGATACAATGGCTCAAGTCATTTTTCCGGAAGGGCAGACCTTCTCGCCCTTGGAGACCGTTGAGGCCTTTGAAACGGATACTACTAAGAAAAAAAATCGATTTACCCTGCAAAAGACATATGCGCTCACCCAATTTGATTCAGGTTCCTACAAACTTCCGGCCCAGCGCATAGAAATTAATGGCAAAGGTTATTTTACGGATTCCTTACGTATTGAAGTGGCCACAGTTCCGGTAGATACCGTAGCACAAAAAATGTACGACATCAAAGAATTGATGGTCGTGGAAAAAAACAATGCCCGCTTCTGGAAAATACTTATGATCGTCCTCTTGATATTGGTAGTGCTTGGTGGGCTTGTCTATTGGTTCATATTTCGCAAGAAACCATTGACCGAAGCCGAAAAAGAAGCTTTGTTGCCTCCGTATGACAGGGCTCTTTTGGAGTTGAAACGCTTGGAGAATTCCAAATACCTCATTCAGGACGAATACAAACAATACTACTCGGAATTGACCAATATCGTTCGGTCCTATTTGGAAGAAGATGTTCATGTCACCGCTTTGGAAAGTACAACGGATGAGCTTATTACAAAGTTGGAGATGTTGAAGGATGCCGGGGAGTTGAAAATAGACAATGATACCTTAGGGCATTTCAAAAAAATACTACAGACTGCCGATCTGGTCAAATTTGCTCGTTCAAAACCTCCTACCTCTGTAGCTGAGCAGGATAGAAAATCCATTGAGCAAATTGTCATAAAAACCCATGATGCACTCCCTGAACCTACTGAGGAAGAACTTATGGAGCAAGAAGAATACCAAGAAGAACTTGCCCGTAAGGCGTATCGCAAAAAGTGGATCTTAGCCGGTGGCATGGCTTTAGGGGCACTATTGATTTCCATAGCTTCCCTATCCGCTTTTTATGGCCCAAAATACGTTTGGGACACCGTTACAAGGCATCCTTCAAAAAAACTTTTGGAAGGTGAATGGATATCCAGCTCGTATGGATACCCTCCCATAAATTTGGAAGCTCCAAAAGTATTGGTCCGTCAAAAAACCAAGATTCCACCCGAAGCCAAGGACAAAGTTAAAGAGTTACAGACCTTTGCCTACAGAGATGAGGATGCGCTTTTTACCATAGCTGCCACTTCCACGAGCTTTACGCAACCTGCGGAACCAGAATTTGAAAAGACCATTGAACAGCTGATCAAAAACTTTGAGCGTAATGGCGCAAAAAATATAATCACCAAACAGGAAGAATTTACCACTATCAGCGGAATTAAAGGAATAAAGACCTATGGAAGCGGAAAATTCAAGGTCCCGGAATCCGAGGATTTGGTGAAGGGCGAATATGTAATTCTAAGTTTTGGGGGTAAAGGCTTTCAACAGCAGATTCTCCTAACTTGGTTGGATGATGATACCTATGCTCAAGAAATTGTGGATAGGGTATTAAAAACACTGGAAGTAAAAACAGAGGTATAGATGTTAGACAATGTGTCCTTTGCGAATCCCGAGTTTTTTTGGTTGCTCTCACTGCTTCCTTTGGCTCTTTTATGGTACTTTTTTAGACGAAAGCAACAGGTTGCCTCCCTAAAAATTTCCAGTATTAAGGGCTTCACGGTACATAGTATATTGCCTAAGTTAAGGCCTGCGCTTTTCGCCCTTCGTCTACTTGCGCTGGCCGCCATTATAGTTGCTATGGCACGCCCCCAAACCGAGGATATATCCACAAGAACCAAAACAACAAAAGGTATAGACATTGTCATGGCCATAGATGTTTCCTCAAGCATGTTGGCAAGGGACTTAAAACCAAATCGGCTTTCGGCCCTAAAGGAAGTGGCGGCGGATTTTATCAGAGAACGGCCCAATGATCGAATAGGCTTGGTAGCTTATGCCGGCGAGGGATATACCAAGACGCCCATTACCAGTGATAAATCCATAGTCTTAAGTGCATTGCGCGAAATTACTTATGGACAACTAAATGATGGAACTGCCATTGGTATGGGACTGGCTACGGCGGTAAATCGCCTAAAAGAGAGTAAGGCCATAAGCAAAGTGATTATATTGCTAACGGACGGGGTGAACAACTCCGGATTTATCGAGCCACAGACAGCTGCCGAGCTTGCCATAGAGTTTGGTATAAAAGCATATACCATAGGTTTGGGAACCAATGGCAATGCCTTGTCTCCAATTGCGTATAATTCGGATGGTTCATTTAGATATGGTATGCGTCAAGTGGAAATTGATGAAGACTTGCTCAATACTATTGCCAAGGCCACTGGGGGAAAATACTTTCGGGCCACCAACAACGAAAAGCTAGAGGCCATTTATGACGAAATCAACAAATTGGAAAAAACCGAAATAGAAGAGTTCAAATATTATAGGTACGAAGAAAAATTTAGGCCATGGGTTCTTTTGGCAGGGGCATTGCTTATAATGGAATGGATTTTACGAAATACCCTTTTTAGAAGCTTTATCTAGTAGTTGCAGGACCCGTCAGGTTTTTGAAACCTTTCGGTCTAAGCAGAATAATAAAAAATGATTCAGTTAGACGAAAAAATATACTTTTATCTCTTGTTCATCATTCCGGTGATGATCGTTCTATTCCTTATGCTGCAATTCTGGAAAAAAAGAACCCAGAAAAAATTTGCGGATCTGTCCTTGTTAAAACGATTGACCCCGGAAAAGTCAGACTTCAAGTCATACTTAAAATTATTGCTGTTCACCTTTGGCATCTCCTTTTTGGCTCTGGGGCTAGTGAACCCTAAAATTGGTTCAAAATTGGAGACCGTAAAGCGGGAAGGTGTGGATATCGTTTTTGCTGTCGATGTATCCAAGAGCATGTTGGCGGAGGACATTGCCCCAAACCGTTTGGAGAAATCCAAGCGGTTGGTATCCGAAATCATCAACCAATTGGCAAGTGACCGTATAGGTATTATAGCCTATGCAGGGCAGGCCTTTCCCCAATTGCCTATCACCACGGATTACGGTGCTGCAAAAATGTTCCTGCAAAATATGAACACGGATATGCTTACTTCCCAGGGAACGGCCATCAATGAAGCCATAGAGTTAGCCACTACCTATTACGATGATGACGAACAGACCAATAGGGTTTTGTTCATTATTTCCGACGGTGAGGACCATTCCGAGAATTCTACCCTGGAAGCGGTTGAGGAGGCCGTTGAAGAAGGCATACGTATTTTTACCATCGGGGTTGGTAAAGATAAAGGTGCCCCTATCCCCCTTAAGCGAAAAGGGGTTGTAGAAAGTTTAAAAAAAGATGCTCAGGGAGAGGTGGTCATCACCAAATTAAACGAAGAGATTTTGGAAGAGATATCGGATGAAGGCAACGGCGAATATATTAACGGTTCCAATACGGAAGAAGCTGTGGAATTTATTAGGGAACAATTGAACCAAATGGACAAGACCGAATTCGAAGCCAAACAATTTGCGGAATTCAAGGATCAATTTCAATGGTTTTTAGGGGCTGGATTGTTATTTTTATTTTTGGACATCTTTGTACTGGACAGAAAAACGAGATGGCTTAAAAAGTTGAATTTGTTCAATGAAAATGAAGAAGAACCAAGGTAACATGGTTCCAAAGCACTATTAAAGTTTTCTAAATCATAGGTTCTATGTTCTTTTTTCTGCTTTTTTTTATTTAATAAAAGTGAATATATAAAGTTATTATGAAGCATTTTTTGTCACATGTGTTTTTAGTTTTGGGAATGTTTTCCTTTGCCCAAGAGGAAAAACAAATTGATGAGAATGCCCTAAATGAATCTAAAAACCTTACTTGGGAAGCCAATAAAGAGCTTTCCGAAAATGATTTCATTACCGCAGAGGTAGATTATAGAAAGGCCATCTCCAAGAGCGATAAAAATGTAGCAGCGCCCTATAATTTAGGCAATGCTTACTATAACAAAGAAACGTATAGCGAAGCTTTTGGGCGTTTTAAACAAGCTGGGGAAGTTGCGGAAAACAAACCGGACAAACATAGGGCCTATCACAATATGGGTAATGTGTTCATGAAACGTAAAGAATACCAAAAAGCAGTGGAAGCTTATAAGGAAGCCTTACGGAACGACCCAACCGATGAGGAAACCCGTTACAATTTAGCCCTGGCCAAAGAACTTTTGAAAAAGGAGCAGGAGCAAAACGACCAGAATCAGGACAACAAAGATCAACAAGATCAGAATCAGGACAATAAGGACGAAGGGGACGATAAAGAAAAGAATAAAGATCAAGAACAGAAAGACCAGGATGATAAGGGAGACGAGGGTGATGAAAAAAAGGAAGATAATAAAGAAGGTGACGGGGAGAATAAGGAGGAACAAAAAAAACAGCCCGACCAAGGAGATAAGCCCGAAGAACAGCAACAACCACGTCCCAGTCAATTGAGCAAACAACAAGTACAAAACCTGTTGGAAGCTATGCAGAACGAGGAGAAAAAAGTACAGGAAAAAATTGACGCCAAAAAGGTAAAAGGCGCCAAAGTGAAAAATGAAAAGGATTGGTAATGCCCAAAAACTTTAAACATATTTCATTTTTATTTTTTTTAAGTGCAGTCTTTGTTGTACAAGGCCAGGATAAGGATGCAGTAACTTTTGAAATGATTCTCAGCAAGGAAAAATTGGGAATCAACGAGCGCTTGCGTGTAGACTTCAAAATGAACAAAGATGGGGACAACTTCAATCCGCCTGATTTTGAGGATTTTAGGGTGCTCATGGGGCCGTCCCAATCTATAAGCTCCTCTTGGATCAATGGTAAACGGAGTTATTCCAAAACCTATTCCTATACCTTGGCACCAACGGCTCGGGGAAAGTTTACGATAAAACAAGCTACCATTATAATTGATGGCAAAACCTATAAATCACTTCCAAAGCAAGTTGAAGTAACGGCTGCCGTGGACAAACCCAGCGATCAGATGACCGTTGATGATATTGCCGATGAGAGTTTGTTTTTGGTAGCAGAGGTTTCCAAGACCAGTCCATATCTAAATGAACCCCTAAGCGTTGTCTACAAATTATATTTTAGTTCCACAATCGGTATTACCAACTACAGACCGTTGGATAATCCAAAATATAACAACTTCTGGAGTCAGGATATTCCGGTTTCCAGGCCTGTACCACAAAATGGGACCTACAAAGGAAAAGCCTTTAGATATGTAGTACTGAAAAGAGTGGTGCTCTATCCGCAAAAGGTAGGCAAATTGGAGATTGAACCCCTATCTTTGGAAGTTTCCTTGGAAGTGCCTACAAATAAACGTGGTTTCTTTGGGGACCGTATTTACTCACAGGCCAACAAGAACGTTTCGGCGGGGAGACGCACCATAAATGCGAAAGAGCTACCTGTTGAAGGGAGACCTGCAGATTTTAGCGGTGCCGTCGGAAGCTTTGATTTTTCAGTATCTACCAGTAAGACCAAACTGAATGCCTCGGAATCCCTACAAGCCAAAGTAGAGGTCAGTGGAAAGGGAAATCTAAAACTGTTCCAATTACCCGAACCCGACCTCCCTAGCTCATTGGAAGTATATGAACCAGAATTTGACGAAAAGGTTCGTACCACGCTTTCCGGAATGCAGGGTAAGGTTAGTAACAACTACATAATAGTCCCCTCGTTTAAAGGTAAATATCCCATTCCGAGCATTTCCTTTAGTTATTTTGATCCCAAGACCGAAAAATATAGAAGACTGGATTCGGATGAAATACTTATTGATGTCATTCAAGGTCCGACCGGTATAGCTGCCGGAAATATTGGGGTCGTTGGAACAAATAAACAAAACGTTATCGCTACAGGAAGTCAGTTTAACTTTATAAAACTTAAACCCGATCTAAAGGTCATTGGCACTGATTATTTTTTTGGGTCCACACGCTTTTACCTCTGGTTATTATTACCCCTTTTATTGATTCCCTCCGCGGTGATTTTTGGAAAAAAACGTGAGGCCATAGCAAGCGATGTTATTGGGAATAGGATAAAAAGTAGAAATAAGTTGGCAAAAAAATATCTTTCCAAAGCCAAAAAGGAATTAGGAAACAAAGATGATTTTTATATTGCCCTTGAAAAAGCTTTGCATCATTATTTAAAAGCCAAGCTTAAAATAGAGACCTCGGAATTCAGTAAGGATAAAATAGAGGCTTTGTTAGCTCAAAAAAATGTGGATGAAACCACCAAGGACGGCTTTATTGGACTACTCACAAACTGTGAAATGGCTCGTTACAGCCCTTTCTCGGATGTACAGATGCACCAGGATTATAATAAGGCCAGCGAAGTAATCTCATATTTGGACAAACAATTATAATGCGGATGAAAAGATGGGCAAGCCTAATACTACTATGGACCGGTCTTTGGTCATATGCACAAAATGAGGCCATTTTCGAGCAAGCCACATCAGCCTATAATGATGGAGATTACGAGAAGGCCATAAACCATTATTTGGAAATTTTGGATAATGGGGAACACTCGGCGTCGCTTTATTTTAACCTGGGCAATTCATATTACAAAATCAATCAAATTGCACCCAGCATATATTACTATGAAAAAGCACTGCTTTTAAAGCCCAATGACCCGGAAATACGGAATAATCTCGCCTATGCCCAAAACATGACGTTGGACGCAATTGAGAAAATGCCACAAACAGGATTTTCAAAAATTTATGGCAAGATAACCGGATTTTTGTCCTTTGATCAATGGGCTATCTCTGCGGTTGTATTTACAATTCTCTTTGTTGCCCTGTACATAGCATTCTTTTATTTTAGATACGCGTCCCGTAAGCGCATCGCTTTTATCTCTGGTATAATTTCTCTTATCGTTGCCCTAATTTCCATGGTCTTTGCCTTTGTTCAATACAATGATTTCAGGAAGGATAGGCCTGCTATCGTATTTTCGGAGGAAGTAATCATAAAATCAGAACCGAACAACAGAAGCCAAGAAGTATTTACTTTACATGAAGGGACAAAAATCCATGTCCTGGATTCCCTTAACGAATGGAAAAAGATACGTATTGAGGATGGGAAAACGGGATGGCTCATGGATACGGACATTAAGATGCTCAAGGATTTTTAAACTTTCCTTAACAATCTAGCAATAGCATTACTATTATATTTGTCTTAACGACCACCAAGATGAAGATTTTTGCCCGTACACTAATGCTTTCCATATGGCTATTTGGCATACTCATGCCAAGTGTGGTTACCTTAACCGGAGATGACTCGGTAATCGTTATCAACCTAAATGAGGAAGAGCAACAGGAAGGCACTAAAAAAATACAGGCCGAAGAGGATATTATAAACGACAAGCCCTATAATTTTTCTTCGCTAATGGCACAATCAGAAACATGGACGGCCCGGACGCACAATTCCTTGGGCCCTAATGATTTTAACTTGGAAATTCTCCTCCCTCCTCCTGAACGCAAGAACTAAAATTTCTTCTTTCAGCATATTACATTTAATACCTAATAACCGGTCTTCGATATGTATTGAGGACACAACATCTTAAAGAACATGTTCAATCATCTAAAAAATGACTTGCCCGCCAGTATTGTAGTTTTTTTTGTGGCCATTCCTCTTTGTCTTGGTATTGCCCTGGCGAGTGGAGCACCCTTATTTTCAGGTCTTATTGCGGGTATTATAGGTGGTACGGTAGTTGGTGCCTTAAGCGGATCCCAAATTGGAGTAAGTGGTCCTGCGGCCGGTTTGGCGGCTATTGTTCTTACGGCCATAGGCGCTTTGGGCGGTTTTGAGAATTTTTTGCTCGCCGTAGTACTCGGTGGGTTCATTCAGTTGGTCTTCGGGTTTTTGAAGGCGGGTATCATAGGTTATTATTTCCCTTCTTCAGTTATTAAGGGTATGCTTACGGGTATCGGGATTATTATAATACTAAAACAAATTCCTCATTTTTTTGGTTACGACCCCGACCCAGAGGGCGATTTTGCCTTTTTCCAGGTGGATGGGAAAAATACTTTTTCCGAAATTTTCGATACTTTCAACAATATTAGCCCTGGAGCTACATTAATTGCCATTATAGGGCTTTTTATCTTAATACTTTGGGACAATGTCCTTTCCAAAAAAGGTAAATTTTTCAAGTTAGTACAGGGGCCTCTGGTGGCCGTTGTAACAGGAATAGTTTTTTATATACTGACCAAGGACAGTGAAATCTGGGGAATAGCTACGGATCATTTGGTAAGTGTTCCCGTGCCCGAGGATGCCTCGTCCTTTCTGGCGCAGTTCAGTTTTCCGAATTTTGGTGAAATCGGAAATCCAGAGATATGGGTAACCGCATTCACCATAGCATTGGTTGCCAGTCTGGAAACCCTGCTATGTGTAGAAGCCACGGATAGATTGGATCCCGAAAAAAGGGTTACACCCACCAATAGGGAATTGTTGGCCCAGGGTACAGGTAATATCCTTTCGGGAATGATCGGCGGTTTACCTATTACACAGGTTATCGTAAGAAGTTCCGCCAACATACAATCTGGCGGAAAAACAAAAATGTCCGCAATAATACATGGTCTTTTGTTATTGGTTTCGGTGATACTAATTCCTAGATTGCTTAATATGATTCCGCTTTCGGTATTGGCCGCAATTCTTTTTATTGTAGGCTACAAGCTGGCAAAACCTGCGTTGTTTAAAAAGATGTACAATTTGGGTTGGAAACAGTCGATTCCATTTTTTGTAACCGTATTGGGTATCATATTTACCGACTTGCTTGTGGGAATTGGTCTTGGGCTAGGCGTGGGTATCGTGGTTATTTTATTAAAAAGCTATCAAAATTCACATTTTCTACATATTGAGGATAAGAGTAATGGAAAACACAAGATTAAAATGACCCTTGCCGAGGAAGTTACATTCTTCAACAAAGGGGCTATCCTAAAAGAGTTGGACAGCCTGCCAAGGGATACCTATTTAGAGATAAATCTTCTTAACACCAGATACCTGGACAATGACATTATTGAAATTTTGGAAGATTTTGCATTCAAGGCCAAGGAAAGGAATATTGACATAAAGTTGGTCTCAAAACGAGGCACAGTAGAAAACCCCTCCAGTTTTATCGAATTCTTTGAAAGAAGACCAAAGTCAAACTTAAGTTTGAGCTGAACGTCATGAAAAAAAAACAGTATAAAATCGTCGTTCTCTCGGATTTGACCAAGTCTTCGGCCACAATACTAAAGAGTGCCGTTAGCATCGCCAAGATGATCAATGGACGAATAGAAGTGTTTTCCGTAAAAAAACCTACCGATATTGTAAAGATGGACAATCAATTATCGGCCATGCGAACCATTAATAGTGAACACAAGACCATAAATAAGAAAATGCGAAATCTTGCGGATTCTCTTTCCGAAGCGTACGATATACGCATTACCTATTCGTTCGGGTTCGGGAATGTAAAAAACGAAATCGAAGAGTATCTTATAGATCAAAAGCCGGATTTGGTTATATTGGGCAAGAGAAAATCGAAAACGTTCAACCTTATGGGTGATGGTATTACGGATTTCATCTTAAATCGGCACAGTGGGGCAATAATGATTGTACCTCATATTAAGCCGCTAGAACCCAATAAAGAAGTTACCTTGGGGATGTTAAATAACCCGGACCCTTCTAATAATCTTGAGTTTGCGGAAGATTTAATGCAGTACGCCCATAAACCCTTAAAATCGTTTACAATTGTAAAGAACACCTCATCACCCTCTAAACAACCTTTACCAGAGAACCGGAAGACAATTGAATACGTTTTTGAGTATAGCGACAATATTATCAAAAACTTTTCCACTTATCTGTCCAAAAACAATATTAATCTATTATGTATGGATAGATTAACGAAGCATTCCAGTACAACAAGTCATCTAACGACTTCCGATGTTAAAGAAGTAATGGGAAAATTGAATGTTTCACTTTTAATATCGGGTGAGTAAAAACCTAAGCATAACAATTGAGCTTAATAAACAAATAAAGCGCAATTTTTAAAACCACATTATTATGAAAGCGCATACGAAGGAAACACAATCGGCCATTTCACCAGATTCGGCCATATCCTTGTTAAGAGAAGGCAATAAGAGATTTTTAGAAAACAAGAAGGCGAATCGCGATTTGTTGGAGCAGGTTCGGGATACAGCTTCTGGGCAATATCCATTTGCCACGATCCTAAGCTGTATCGATTCAAGGGTGTCGGCGGAATTGATCTTTGATCAAGGCGTCGGAGATATATTCAGTGCCCGCGTAGCGGGAAATATAGTTAATGAAGATGTTCTGGGCAGTATAGAATTTGCCTGCAAACTAGCAGGTACAAAGGTAGTCGTCATCTTGGGCCATACCGCTTGCGGTGCTGTTAAGGGGGCCTGTGATGATGCCAAAATGGGCAACCTTACAATTCTTTTGAACAAAATAAAGCCTGCTGTTAAAGCAGTAACAGAACCTGCCGAGGCCGACCTTCGCAGTTCAAAGAACTTGGGCTTCGTAAATGAAGTAGCCGAAAAAAACGTACAACTGACCCTTGAAAATACCCGTAGGATGAGTCCTATCTTGAGGGAAATGGAGGAAAATGGAGAGATAAAGATAGTAGGGGCAATGTACGATGTGCTCAATGGAAAGGTGACGTTTATAGCTTAGAAATAATGTTGTTAGGGGCAAGCCAGCACTTGAGTGTTGGCTTTTTATTTATAAAAAAATTCTACCTTGGCCGTTCCAAAAGCTAGGTGTATTTATGAAAAAACTATTTGTTAATCTTAAGGGTGACCTTTTTGGTGGAATAACTGCTGGAATTGTTGCCTTGCCCTTGGCCTTGGCGTTTGGTGTAAGCTCGGGCCTTGGTCCAAGCGCCGGACTTTATGGTGCGATTTTCATTAGTTTTTTTGCCGCTCTTTTTGGGGGTACAAACACACAAATATCTGGACCTACAGCCCCGATGACCGCCGTAAGCATGGTCATAATCGCAAATATAATTGCGGTCTATGACGGTAGCGTAGAAAAAGCATTACCTGCTATTTTAACGGTATTCTTGCTAGCGGGACTTATGCAGATCGGGCTTGGATTATTAGGGATAGGCCGTTATATTAGGTACATTCCTTATCCAGTGGTATCCGGATTCATGACCGCTATTGGGGTAATCATTATCATAACCCAAATACTTCCGGCCTTGGGGTACTACCCCAGGGAAGATATGGCATGGGTAACTCCTTTTAAGCCAGAGGCAGAGGAGCTCATCTTGGAAAATATCTTAAGGGAAGAAGCTGGTGAAGGTATTTTGGTGTTGGAAGATTTCAAGGAAACCATTGCAAGATCGGGCGAAGTTACCGAAGAAACTATCTTGGAAGAGGCTAAAACATTGGCTGCAAAGGAAGCCTCGGGGGTTATTGGTGCCATCAAAGTAACACCAAAGGCCATAAAAAATATAAATTGGTTAGAGTTGTCTTTGACATTGATAACCATTGTAATTATTTATGGTTTTAAGCGCATCACTACTGCCATTCCAAGTACCCTAGTTGCCTTATTACTGGTTTCTGGTGTAGCTTATGTACTTGGTTTGGATTATAGACCTATTGAAAGAATCCCGGAAGGGTTTCCCATTCCAAATTGGGAGGTTTTCACAGGGTTTAAATTTGGGGCCATTAGTCCGTATATTTTTACCGCGCTCACTTTGGCCCTATTGGGAGCAATAGATTCCTTGTTGACCTCGGTAGTCGCTGACAATATGACCAAAACCAAACATAAACCCAACAAGGAATTGGTTGGGCAAGGCATAGGAAATTCCATAGCTGCTATTTTTGGAGGGCTTCCAGGAGCTGGTGCCACAATTCGGACCGTTGTAAATATCAACTCCGGTGGGCAAACCAGACTTTCCGGGATGGTTGCCGCAGTGTTACTATTGATCGTTCTATTGGCTATGGGGCCCATTGCCTCTCAGATTCCAGCGGCAGTTTTAGCTGGAATTTTAATTACCGTAGGCATTGCCGTAATGGACTATAAAGGTTTAAGAGCTATTCCTAATTTGCCCAAGGATATTAAGATAGGTCCTTTAAAATTAAGTTCAGAAGTGGTCATAATGCTTGTGGTATTGGTTTTATCCACTTTTTGGAATTTAGTCTATGCCGTAGGAATTGGTTTGGTTATCGCATCGCTTACGTTCATGAAAAAGATAGGTGATCTTACCGCCGAACGTTCTGACATAAAATCCTTGGAAAAAGAGAAAGCTTGGGCCGATGAAAGTAGTTTTCCCAGAAACCTTCAAGAGGAAGTATTCATAAAGCATATCAAAGGACCTTTGTTTTTTGGTTCGACAAATGATTTTCAACTATTGGCCGATCAGATTCCGGAAACGGCATCCTATGTAATCATCCGGTTGGACAGAATGCAATATATGGATCAGTCCGGTCTCTATGCCATGGAAGATGTATTACAGGAACTTAACAAGAACAAGGTCACTGTTCTTTTTGTCGATTTGCAGCAACAGCCAAGGTACATGATGGAGCGTATTGATATCATTCCTGACTTTATCCCCGAAGAACAAATATTCGACAACTTTAAGGAATGTAACGCTTGGATAAAACAGCATGTACAGGACATCTATTGATTCATAGTGCATTTTAAAGCACGGTTTTTATTTGCCTCGTACCCCATTTGCTATCCATAAAATCTTAATTTTGCATTTCTAGTCCAAAAAAAATGATCGATAAAATCAAGGAACAGATTGAAGAAGTCGAAAAGTTTACGACAGATTCAAAAGAAGCCATTGAAGCTTTTAGAATAAAATACTTGGGCAAAAAAGGATTGTTGAACGATTTCTTTGCTGAATTCAAGAATGTCCCCAATGCACAAAAAAAAGAATTTGGACAAACTGTAAATACGCTAAAACAGGTCGCCACGGAAAAAGTAAATACCCTAAAGGAAGCGTTGGAAAACAAGCAGGAGGAAAAAGGTATTTACGGGGATCTTACTCGGCCAGGGGAGCCCATTCCACTTGGCGCACGCCACCCCATATCCATTGTTAAAAATCAAATCATAGAGATTTTTTCAAGAATAGGCTTCAACGTTTCCGAAGGTCCGGAAATTGAGGATGATTGGCACAATTTCACCGCTCTGAATCTTCCTGAATACCATCCGGCAAGGGATATGCAGGATACATTTTTCATCCAGACCGATCCAGACATTCTTTTACGGACCCACACCTCGTCCGTACAGGTACGTTACATGGAAAACAACAAACCTCCCATTCGGACTATCTCCCCGGGAAGAGTCTATAGAAACGAAGCTATTTCGGCTCGCTCACATTGTTTTTTCCACCAAGTGGAGGGATTATATATTGATAAGGACGTGTCCTTTGCGGACTTAAAACAGACATTACAATTTTTCACGACAGAACTATTCGGAAAGTCCAAAATACGGCTACGTCCCTCCTATTTCCCATTTACCGAACCCAGTGCAGAGGTAGATGTATATTGGGGCCTGGAAACGGAAACCGATTATCGAATGACCAAGGGAACGGGCTGGTTGGAGATTATGGGTTGTGGGATGGTAGATCCGAATGTACTGGATAATTGTGGTATTGATTCCAAGGAATACTCAGGTTTTGCCTTTGGGATGGGAATTGATAGAATTGCCCTTTTACTCTATCAAATTTCCGATATTCGCTTATTAAGCGAGAATGACATACGTTTTTTGGAGCAGTTTAAGAGTGCGCTATAAATTGTTCTACCTTCACACCACAACACCTGTCTTTCTAAATACATATTATTTTTTGCAATACCCTTATCGTAGAGGAAAGCCCTTGGCCGCCCACCACGGATGCATTTCAATGACCAATCGTCCGGATTTTACCATAGGGTCCATATTGGCCAAGCTATCGGCAATCTCCAGGGTAGGGGTGTTATAAATGGTAATCCCGCGGATTTCTCCATCATCTCCAAAAGGACCCGAAATATCCGCATGTCCCTCTTCATACATCTTTCCTAAATGGGCCAAATGTAGCGTTTGCAAGCTGTCCATCTCCTCCTTGTTGGATGAACGATTGGGTCCCCGTTTTAAAAAGGCGATAAAATATTGTTGCATGATGACCGTGTCCTTGGTTTCTTCATCTACATAATCAAAGATTTTATATCCCTTGTCAGTCAGCTCCTCCTTGATTTCCCTTGTGGACCTTTTTATCTTTTCCTCTACAGGTTCAGTAGTTTCATTAGGAGCTTCGGCCTTCCCCTTACAAGCACCAAGTAGTATGAGAACAAAGAGCACTACAGCGTATTTTTTCATTTCTCCCAAGTATTAAAAGGTTGTTTGCTTAATTGTGAATTATAGTATCTTATCTCTCCGGTAACCTCTTTTCCGAGCCATTCCGGTATTTCAAAGATGTCTTTTTCGTTCTGTAATTCAATCTCCGCCATTACCAATCCGGCATTCTCTCCATGAAACTCATCCACCTCAAAAAAATGGCTTCCGGAAGGAATCTTGTATCGGGTTTTTTCCAATATCCTTGGTTCACATAAAAGTATAAGCTCCTCGGCTTCCTTCAGTGTAATTTCCTTTTCCCATTCAAAACGGGAAGTTCCGGTTTCATTGGAAAGTCCTTTTACGGTCAAGTATCCAAAATCACCATCGATTCGAACACGTACCGTACGTTCTGGATGGGTATTTAAAAAACCTTGGACTAATCTTGTTGAGGTAGTAGCCTTTTTCTTAAAAGCATCCGATTTAACCAGGAATTTTCGTTCTATCTCTAGTGCCATGGAACATCCGTGATTTCCTAAAAATAATCAAATCCAATGGGCTATGGAAAAGTTGGCCTACATTCTTGTCCTGGATCACTTTTAAGTGATTCCATTTTAGTGCTAAATATTGGGCAGATCATTTTTTACTTGATTCCAGAAATGAATATTGAACAACTGGGCACTACCCAGTATCGCAGCATCCTCCATGAGCAAGGATATTTCAAAATTAATGTTGAGTCCTGCACTTTGTATTCTGGATTTTAGCGTAGGCAGGAAAAATCTACTGGCATGGGAAATATTGCCCCCTAGGACCAATAATTGGGGGCGGAATTTTTGAATAAAAGGTATCATAAACTCGGCCATATTGGCACCGAATTCCTCAAAAACAATTTGTGTATGAATATTGTTGGCCTCTGCAATTTCCTTTACCCCTTTTACTTTTTCCAAGGAAAGTTCTTGATATCGTTTTATGCACCATCGCGTAGAGAAATAATCATCTCCAATGCCATTTCTAAAGGGTTTGTCCCATAAACATCCATCCTTGGGGACCTCGGTATGGTTCACTTGGGGAATTCCATCCTTAACAAATGCCGAACCAAAACCTGTGCCCAAGGTAATTACGATAATTTTAGGATATTGTTTCGCACTTACCTGGGTGGCGACCCCAACACCAAAGGAAGTAGCATCATTGAGAAATCTGAAATTCACGTTTTCGCTATCCAGATATCGTATCAACTCCTTGGGAACGGATACCCCATACATATTGGTGTATTTGTCATTTTCTCCTTCATAAAGGGCAATACCTCTGTCATAATCAAAGGGCCCGGGAATTGCAAAACCTATATTCACGTTTTTTTTATCAGGAATACGGGAAATGGTCTTGTTAATAGCAGTACTCCAAGTTTCCAATACCACCTCCTTTGTAGCCTTATTATCCACTTTAACGCTAAAGGTCGTTCCAGGCAGAATCCGTAGTTTCTTTAAGTTTACCGCGGCGCTTACAATATGGCTTCCCCCGACATCTACTCCAATGGCAATTTCATTTTTCATTTCTATTTTTTTCATCTCCTTCTGTACTATTTTCCCGTGCCCGTTAGATATTCGTAATCCAGAATATGTGCGTCCCAACAAAAATAAGATAAGGATTATAAATTCTTGTACTCCTTCGATTCTCTAATTTACCATGACTCTACAAAAGTTCATATGGCTTGCCACCCTCTTTGTGTTGTTTGAAACTTTATAAAGTTTTACCACTAGGGATTGCTTAAAGCACCTAAGATTCCATTGACAACCTAATAGCATTAAGCTATAGCCTTTTATGAATAATGGATTCCAACTACCAATATCTTTTATAGCCCATTCCATACCATATGCCTTTAACGTTCTGTAAAATTGTTTCCATCTATTTGGACATAAACTGTCCAAAATCACCCCTACTTTTTGGCCAATTAGTTTTTGCATGGCTAAACCGAACAAGCTAACTGCCCATAGGTTCTATGACCATCTTTAATTGTTGACTTTAACCAAGAGACCCTTAATTTTGTGATATGCCCGAGGAAATCTCTTTGCGAAAAATAATCCATGTTGATATGGATGCTTTTTATGCTTCCGTGGAGCAATTGGATAATCCAGAGCTTAAGGGAAAACCTATTGCCGTTGGCGGAAGTTCCCGAAGAGGCGTTGTGGCAGCGGCCAGTTACGAAGCTCGTAAATTTGGCGTCCGTAGCGCAATGAGCAGTGTATTGGCTAAACGGAATTGTCCAGAACTCATTTTTGTAAAAGCCCGATTCGATCGATACAAGGAAATCTCAAATAGTATCCGTACCATCTTTTTTGAATATACGGACTTGGTAGAGCCGCTTTCCTTAGATGAGGCCTATTTGGATGTTACCCACAATAAAAAGGGGAATCCGTCCGCCACCTTGATCGCCCAAGAAATCCGCCAACGAATCCTTGAGGAAACAGGTTTAACGGCATCAGCTGGAATATCCATAAACAAATTCATTGCTAAGGTGGCCAGTGATATAAACAAGCCCAATGGTCAAAAGACCATAAATCCGGAGGAGGTCATTCAATTTTTAGAGGATTTGGAGATCCGAAAGTTTTACGGGGTAGGCAAGGTTACCGCAGAGAAAATGTATAAGTTGGGAATTTTTACAGGCAAGGACCTCAAACAGAAAACACTGGAGTTTTTGGATTCAAACTTTGGAAAAAGTGGAAGTCACTACTACCATGTGGTACGCGGAATCCATACTAGTGAGGTTAAGCCGCACCGTATTCCAAAATCGGTAGGAGCGGAACGCACTTTTAGCGAAAACCTGAGTAGCGAAATCTTTATGTTGGAGCGCCTGGAACATATTGCAGATGAACTGGAACGAAGGTTAAAGAAATCCAATATCGCAGGAAAAACCATAACGCTGAAAATAAAATATAGCGATTTTACCCTTCAGACCCGTAGCAAAACACTTCCTTATTTCATCGCAGATAAGATATTGATTCTTGAAATGGCAAAAGAATTACTGTATCAGGAGGAGTTACAGAATTCCGTACGCCTATTGGGCATCTCACTGGCAAATCTGAATACGGAAGACAAAAAAGCCGAGCCCAGGGAAAATTCGGTTTCCATACAGTTAAAGTTTGATTTTTAATTGATTATAGACTTTTACTAATAAACATTTTGGCAAAAACAGACAGACTTGTTCATTTTTTAATATATTTGACCTGTGAAGCATTCGGAAATAAAACAACATATTATTAACACGGCATCCGACCTGTTCTATGCCAATGGCTACAACGCTACGGGTATAAATGAAATTATAGCCAAGGCAGGCATTGCCAAGGCAACCTTATACAATCATTTTAGAACCAAAGACGACATCTGCATCGCTTATCTAAAATACAAACACACCTATTTCATGGTAGCTTTGCGTAATTACATTGAAGGGAAACCCAAAGGGAAATTCCAACTATTGGGAATTTTCGACTTCTTAAAGGAGTTTTATCGGGAAGCTTCTTTTAACGGTTGTTGGTGTATAAGAACGGTTGCAGAAATCCCAGCGGAAAATGTGGAAATCCGAAATGAAATTCAAAATCAGAAACAAGAGTTGTTGACCTTTTTAAGGGAAGTTGTTACCAACAACATTCAAAATCTTTCAAATGCCGAGGCCGAAAAAATAACCAATGGATTATATCTATTATATGAAAGTGCCGTTAGCGAAAGCCACTTACACCAAAGTGATTGGCCGATTTATTCGGCAAGGGACGTCGGAGCTCAATTGATAGCTTAAAAAAAATTTAATTTTAACCAGACAGACTTGTCTGTCTATTACTAATCCTATATAAATATATATGATGTCAAATTTTCAAAACAAAACAGCAATTGTAGTCGGTGGTACCAGCGGTATAGGCCAAGCGACCACCAAAATCCTAGTCCAAGCAGGGGCTATTGTGCATGTAGTTGGCCGTAGTGCCGATATACTCTCAGGCACCAAAGGTATTGTTCCCCACAAAGTGGATATAACCAATGTAGAAGAAGTAGATACGTTGGTTGCCAAAATAGATGAAATGCCTGGCCTGGACTATTTGGTAAATGCATCTGGAGTGTTCGGCCCCAAACCCTTTTTGGAACACAACAAAGCGGATTACGATTCCTATCTTAATCTAAACAAAGGGTTTTTCTTTATTACCCAAGCTGCTGCCAAGAAGATGAAAGCCACTGGCGGGGGCTCAATTGTTAATGTGGGTTCCATGTGGGCGAAACAATCCGTTAAGGCAACACCATCATCGGCCTATTCCATGCAAAAAGCAGGCCTTCATAGTCTTACCCAACATTTGGCCATGGAACTGGCGGATAATCAGATACGGGTTAACGCTGTTTCCCCAGCAGTAGTGCAAACACCGGTATATGACTCGGTTTTCGGAAGTCGTGAAAAAGCGGAAAAGGCTTTGGAAGGATTTAATGGTTTCCATCCGATAGGCAGAAATGGCAAGGCAGAAGATGTAGCCAAAGTAATTATCTTTTTGCTCTCGGACGATGCGGCCTGGGTAACTGGAGCCATTTGGGACACCGATGGCGGGGTAATGGCAGGTAGAAATTAATACAGTAAAAAGGCCCGATAAGTTTTTAAAAACCTATCGGGCCTACACCACTTAAACCAAACCTAAATTATTGCACAATTAATGTGTTATCCGTTGCTGTTGGGTTCATCGGACAGAAATATACATACTCTCCTTTTTCCAGGACCGTAGGATTGGATTGTTGTTTTTCACCTGTTTTTACTACCTCGGTCACATAGGCAGTCTTGATATGATTTTCGGGTTTGCTAACGTCCATCCCTTTTTTCACCAAAACAAAACCCACATCATGCCCTACTCCCTTATTGGATATTTCAAAGACATAGGTACCCGCCGGAACGGACAATTGCTTTTGGGTGAATTCCCCTGGAGTTTGTTCCAAAGCAATTGTTTTTGTGGACTCTTTCATCATTTTGTCTTGGGCGGTCATTGAAAATACCAAGCCGATTGCAAATACTACTGTCGTGATTACTTTTTTCATGATTTTTGTTTTTTTCATTCCCAAAAAGGGAATCTTTTGATTATACTTCGTTTTTTATTCAATATTATTTATGCTCTAAACTTATGCTCCTACTGCTTCAAGTGGTCTAGCAACTGGAAAATCCACAGGTACTTGAGTGGTTTTATGCAAATAGTTGCTGATTGTCTTATCACCGACCAAGACAATGGTATCGATTAAGTTTTCTTTAGTCCAGCCTGCATTCAAGAAATTTTCGACGACTTCTTCGTCCGTACCACCCCTATTCTCAGTGATGTTTTTGGCCAAACGGGCCAAAGCATCCAATTTATTGTCGAATGAAGCGTATCCAGCCCTTAGCTCAAGAATCTGCTCATCCGTAAATCCGTTCATCTTTCCAATGGCCGTATGGGCAGATAAACAATAGATACAATTGTTTACTTCGCTGACCGCTAGATTAACCACCTCTTTTTCTTTGGACTTTAAGGAAGTCTTTGCATTTTGTAATGCCAAATAGTTGCCCAATGCATTTTCTGAATGTGCATAGGTAGCGTAGAGGTTAGGTACAAAGCCTACGGCTTTTTCCAAGTTGTCAAAAATTGCCTGATTATTGGCACTTATTTCTTCTCTTTTAGGTACATTAAATGTGCTCATGATTTTACATTTTTAGGTCACTCTCCAGGAATGACGGTTATTACTTATTTATCTAGTATTAAATTTGTTTAAGGGATTTCTCCGTATCACAATAGAAATCGTGATGCTGCTTTTGTTCACAGTGCGTTTTCGCATTTATCGTATTCAGTACAGGTTTTTTAGGCTGACGGAATATTTCAATAAGATTGAAAAGGGAAGTCTGTTTGCTGATCATCTTTCGCTGTTTTTTAATTACATTACAAAGATGCGACGTAAAAAGGGGGTGGGGTTAGGAAGAATTGCCCGGCTGCTTGTAGAAATTTCCCTTTATAGAGAAATCGTGTTTGTTTCCCTATACTTCGTTGGAGACTGACCTATCATTTTTTTGAAGAACCGGCTAAAATGGGCAGGGTCGTTAAACCCGAGTTCATAGGCAATCTCTTGATTCTGCTTATCCGTAAAATTGATAAGTCGTTTGGCTTCCAAGGCCAAACGATCCAAAATAATCTGTTGGGGCGATTTTTGATTGTAGATGGCAAACAAATTGGACAATGTCTTCGGAGATTTGTACAGCATGTCCGCATAATCGCTCACCTTTCTTTTGGTTTTATAATGGGTATCCACCAACACGTTAAATTTGCGGACCACATCAATCTGCTCGTTATCCAATTTTTTGACAATATGTTGTTCCTTGGCCAAACGGGTACAAATAATTATCAAACGTTTCAACAACATCTGAAGCATATCGCCCTGAATATTATCTGGCGTGGAAAATTCCTCAACAAACACCTGGTACAACAAATTAAATTTAGGTTTCTGATCATCCGGAATGGAAATTATGGGGATGTCCTGTGTGCCAAAGAACAAAATTCCATTACAGGAAACCTCTTTATCATGATCCCGGATACAATAGAACTCCCGATTAAAAAGAAAAGCGGTAATTGGAATTTCTGCTTTTTCATAGGAAACGTGTTGAAGATATGTTGTTGTCATCAATTGATTAGGAAGGAGTTCAAAAGCAATTCCATCTACCTCAACGGTAACAGGGTTCTCGTTCATGTTCCATAGAACATTAATATTCCCGGTACGGACCGAAAACTGATCTTTTGTATGCTTAATATCATTAGTCAGTCCAAAAAGCGAACCGATTTTAGGGTCATGAAACTCAAACTTCATCCTTTGATTTTGTGCGATAATGCACTGTTAGTCCCTTTTTTTTGTTCATCCTTACGAGAGCTAAAGTGCTTTAAAAGAAGTATTTATTAAACAAAAATGTTAATGGGGCCCATAAATTTTTAACCCTTAAAGGGTTTTTGTAGTATTGATTTGAAATTGTTCTTTATCGGTTTTAAGATAAGGTATTTAAGCATTACTTAAACATGGACGAAATCAAAAATTACGATGCGGCGGCGCATAAGTTCTATAACTCTCAAGTTATATCCAGTCTACCGCTAATTTCATGGGACTTCCATGCTACACATTTCCAAAAAGTCTGTAAGGACCATGCGGATGTGTTCCAACTTAAAAAGCTGGCCCAAATCAATAAGTGGTCAACCCCTTTGGAATTGGATGACAAATTGATACAAGAGGATTATGTTATCGTGGTGACCGATAGCCATTTAAAAATTGTGCACGCCACCCAAAACATCCTGGAAATGAATGGATATATGCCTAAGGAAATTATAGGTAAAAAACCTAAAATGTTCCAAGGTAAGGATACGTGTATGCAAACCTCTGAGGAAATAAGACTGGCGGTAAGACAACGAAAACCGTTTGAGGCCGTAGTGCTAAATTATAGAAAAAATGGTTCTTCGTATAAATGCTGGATCAAAGGGGAACCCATATATAATATATACGGTGAAGTAGTGAACTTCATTGCATATGAAAAAGAAGTTGCCTAAGTGTAGTTCTGTTCAAATAAAAACCCCAGGACAGGTTCCCTGGGGTTTTTTCTTTTTTATAACCATCGTTTCACTTAAAAACTACACGTTTCAATTTCGGTAACCCGCAATGTATTTACCATTCCTTTGTCCTTAATGGGCATGGCCGCCAAACTAATGAGCATGTCCCCGGTATCCAAAAATCCTTTTTGACAGGCAATTTTGTTTACATCTTCTATGGTCTCGTCCGTAGACACATACTTATCATAATAGAACGCCTTTACCCCCCATAGTAAATTCAACTGGGTCAAGATTCGCTCGTTGGAGGTAAAGACCAGTATATGGGCACCAGGTCGCCAAGCAGAAATCTGAAAGGCGGTGTATCCACTGTTGGTCAAGGTAGAAATAGCCTTAGCCTTTATCTCATTGGCCATAATCGCCGCATGGTAGCAGACAGATTTTGTAATATATCGTTTTGTGCGGATATGTGGTGGCTCCTGAGGTACTTGTATAAGTTCCGATCCTTCCACACTCTGCAATATGCTGGACATCTTTTGAATTACCTGAACGGGATAGTTTCCCACAGAGGTTTCACCGGAAAGCATTACCGCATCCGCCCCGTCCATAACGGAATTGGCCACATCGTTCACTTCCGCCCGGGTCGGGGTAAGGCTGGTTATCATGGTCTCCATCATCTGGGTTGCAATGATTACCGGAATCCGTGCTCGCTTGGCCCGTAAAACTAATTGTTTCTGTATTAATGGAACTTCTTGGGCCGGCACTTCCACCCCAAGATCACCCCTGGCCACCATTAGGCCGTCGCAGTAGGAAACAATTTTATCAATATTCTCTACCGCTTCCGGTTTTTCGATTTTAGCAATAATCGGGATTTTGTGTTCGGAATGTTCCTTAATCAAATTTTGAAGGTCAATTAAATCCTGGCTAAAACGAACGAACGAAAGTGCTATCCAATCTACCTCCTGTGATACAGCAAAAATGGCATCTTTAATGTCTTTCTCGGTAAGCGCGGGAAGGGAGATGTTCGTATTCGGCAAATTCACTCCTTTTTTGGATTTTAACGGCCCGCCTTGAACCACTTTCGCCTTTACCTCATCTTTTCTGTTTGATGATAGAACCTCAAAAATCAATTTCCCGTCGTCCAACAAAATCCGTTCCCCGGGATTCACATCTTTTGGAAAAGTCTCATAGTTCATGTACACTCTTTCCATAGTGCCTTCAAAAGGCTTTCCGGTAACAAAAGTAATTTCGTCTCCCGGCGCAACTACTACTTCACCGGCCATAACCCCTACCCTAAGTTTTGGGCCCTGTAAATCCCCAAGTATGGATATGTTGGTGTGAAGCTCTTTGTTCAGTTCCCTTATCATTTGAATACGTTCCTTAACGTCCTTATAATCGGCGTGGGAAAAGTTTATCCTGAAGACATCTACGCCGGCTTCGATCATTTTTTTAAGTACTTCCTTTTTGCTCGTTGCCGGACCTAGAGTGGCTACTATCTTTGTCTTTTTCTTTCCTGGCATTCCCTTAAAAGATTAAGTTCTTTTTAGATTTTAATTTATCGGCCTCTATGGTATAAGCTGCCATTATCTGTGGTATTGTATTCAAAATCCGAACGATGTTAGCCCCCAAATCAATATCTTCCTGTTCAATTTTAAGAAAGTAATCCACTTCTTTATATTCTGGTAAAAAGTGGTAGGTAACAACGGAGGTTTCGTCTTCAAAAAGATTATCCCTTGTCATACTCTCTTCTATTAAGCTACTGTTATTGATTAAATTCCAATATCCATCGTTGACCCGGTCCTTCCACTCAAAAAACGGGAAAGATATATGCTCCATGGTTTCCAGGTCTTTAGAGGTTCTTCTAAAATTGGACTTCAAATGAAAATTTAATTTATATACAAGGGCATAGTCTTCCAAACTGCTATGAACCGCTATTAGTTCGAAGGAATCCTCACATAAATCTTCTGTAATTCTATGTACTGCTACCATGGGTGTACAAAACGTAAATATAGGATTAATAACGAATACAGCCTAAGCTGGGGAAGGCAAAGAATTTTTTAAAAAAGAGATTTTGATTTTTCAATTAGTTCCGGTTCTCCATTTTATCCTGTAAGGCGTAATACGCTCTTTTTGAAGCTCTTTCTTCAGCCTTTTTTTTTGATGTGGCCCTAGCTTTTGCCATTACCCTTCCATCAATGGATAGTTTAACCGCAAAATGTTTTAACGCATCGTTGCCAGTATCTTCATAAACATTATAATTAAAGGTCTTTTTTTGCTTTTGGCACCACTCAATAACAAGGCTTTTATAACTTATTACCTTTCCTTCCAATTGTTCAATATCAACATAAGGCTCAATAACTCTATCATTTATAAACTTTTCACAATATTTGTAGCCCCTGTCCAAATAAATAGCTCCTACCAAAGCTTCAAAAACATTCCCATGAATATTGTCTCCAAAATGGGACTTTGGAATCCTGCTTTCAACAAATTTTATAAGATTCAGATCCTTTCCCAATTCGTTGAGGTGTTTTCTACTTACTATTTTTGAGCGCATTTTTGTGAGATATCCTTCATCACCTCCCGGAACCTCATTATATAGATACTTTGAAATTATGGTTCCCAACATGGCATCGCCCAGAAACTCCAAACGTTCATAGTTCAGGGGGTTCCCATTTTCATCCTTTCTGTTAATGGATCTATGTAGAAAGGCCTTTTTGTATACCTCCAGCTTCTTGGGCTTAAATCCTAAAATTTTTGTTATCCCCAAAAAAAAATCCCCATCCTCTTTGGAATGGGAATTGAATATATTGGAACGAAAATTCATCTCGGAATTTAACTGATTTTTTTAAATACCACACAGGCATTATGACCTCCAAATCCGAAGGTATTGCTCATAGCCACATTTACCTCTCGCTTTTGGGCTTTGTTCAATGTTAAATTTAGTTTTGGGTCTATATTTTCATCTATAACGCTATGATTTATAGTCGGGGGAACCATACTATTCTCCATAGCCAGGATGGACGCAATAGCTTCTATGGCCCCGGCCGCACCCAACAAATGGCCCGTCATGGACTTTGTTGAATTGATATTTATGTTTGGCGCATGTTCCCCAAATATCTCCGAGATGGCTTTAAGTTCGGCCACATCTCCCAAGGGCGTGGATGTCCCGTGGGTATTTATAGCGTCTATTTCATCGATTTTAAGACCGGCATCATTAAGACAATTCTGCATAACCTTTACCACCCCTATTCCATCGGGATGTGGGGCGGTCATATGATAGGCATCACTGGATAGCCCTCCTCCAACGAGTTCAGCATATATTTTTGCTCCTCGGGCCTTCGCATGTTCATATTCCTCGAGAACAAGCGCTCCAGCTCCCTCGCCCAATACAAAACCATCCCTGGTTGCATCAAAAGGCCTAGAGGCAGTTTCCGGGCTATCGTTTCTAGTAGATAGGGCATGCATAGCACCAAATCCACCCATACCGGCAATGGTTACGGCAGCTTCGCTTCCTCCAGTAACTATTACATCACAATACCCCAAACGAATATAGTTAAGGGCATCTATCATAGCATTCGCCGAAGAAGCACATGCGGATACCGTCGTATAATTAGGTCCCATAAATCCATGCTTTATGGAGATGTTCCCAGGTGCTATATCCGCAATCATTTTTGGAATGAAAAAGGGGTTGAACCTTGGTGTACCGTCACCGGCGGCAAAGTTCATCACTTCATTTTGAAAGGTTTCCAAGCCTCCTATTCCAGCTCCCCAAACTACTCCGACACGAAATTTATCTACCGCATCCAAATCCAATTTTGAGTCGCTTATAGCTTCATCCGAAGAAACAATGGCATACTGTGAAAAACGATCTAGTTTACGTGCCTCTTTCCTATCGAAAAAGTCTTCTGGCTTATATCCTTTAAGTTCACAGGCGAATTTAGTCTTGAACTTTTCAGTGTCATAATAGGTAACCGGTGCCGAACCGCTCTTGCCATTCACCAAGCCCTCCCAATACTCCTTTATATTGTTGCCGATAGGTGTCAACGCACCCAATCCGGTAACCACAACTCGCTTTAATTGCATTGAACCAAATTTTTGTTTTTAGGAAATGGTCGGGATTTCCCCAATCCGTAAGCAAATCGTAAATTAAAAAAATTATCCATGCGATAGATTTACCACATGGATAATTTCAAATCTTGTTCAAAAAATCATACGATTACTTCGCTTCTTCTATATAGCTTATGGCCTGACCGACCGTTGCAATATTTTCAGCCTGATCGTCAGGGATTTGAATGTCAAATTCTTTTTCGAATTCCATAATTAACTCAACAGTATCCAATGAATCCGCCCCTAAGTCGTTGGTAAAGCTAGCCTCGGATACCACTTCATTTTCATCAACTCCCAATTTATCGACGATGATAGCTTTTACTCTTGATGCAATGTCTGACATAATAATATCGGTTTTAAAAATTTAAATTGTTGGCAAAAATAAAAAACTTTGGTGTAATAATGCCATTTGTGCCCAAAATGTCTCGTAATTTAAGAAATTTAGATACAAGAATGGTATTTTAGCCCGTAAATAAGCACATCACTTTCTAACGCTAACTTACCCCATGAAAAATATAGTCCTATTTGCCTCGGGTTCCGGTTCAAATGTGGAAAACATTGTACAATATTTTGAATCCAATACGGAGGTTACCATAACGGCAGTTCTTTCCAATAATAAGGATGCCAAGGTTTTGGAAAGATGTAATAAACTAAATATTAGCGCATTGTATTTTAATAAGACTTCTTTTTATGAAAAAGGTCTAGTTCGTAAAATTCTTAGGACATTAAGTCCAGATCTTATTGTATTGGCCGGATTTTTATGGAAGATGCCACAGGACTTGATTCAAGATTTTCCAGATAGAATTATTAACATTCACCCTGCCCTGTTGCCCAAATATGGAGGAAAAGGTATGTACGGCAATCATGTTCATCAGGCGGTCAAAGACAATATGGAGACCGAAACCGGGATAACGATACATTTTGTAAACGAAAATTATGATGAAGGCGCCATCATCTATCAGGCCACGACCAACATATCACCCGAAAATACGATCCAGGCCATAGCTAACAAGGTACAAGCACTGGAGTACGAATACTTTCCAAGAATCATTGAGAAACTTCTGAATGAAGGGTAATGGCCAAAAAAAAGAAATTTTATACGGTCTGGAAAGGGAAAAGACCAGGTATCTACACTAGTTGGGAAGAGTGTAAAGATGCCATATCGGGTTATAAGGGCGCGCAATACAAATCCTTTCCCAGCTTAAAGGCTGCCCAAGATGCCTATAATGATAGTTATGAGGAACATAAAGGTAAAAAGAAGGATAGTCCAGGATTAACCCCACAACAACTTCTTAAAATTGGAAATCCCAATTACCACTCCATTTCTGTTGACGCAGCATCCAGCGGTAACCCAGGGGTTATGGAATACCAAGGCGTGGATACCAAAACCGGTAAAAAACTATTCAGACAAGGTCCTTTTGTGGAAGGAACCAACAACATTGGGGAATTTTTGGCCATTGTACATGGGTTGGCGTTTTTAAAGGATCGTAGAAGTAATCGCCTCATTTACTCGGACTCCAGAACCGCAATCAGTTGGGTTAGGAAAAAAAGCTGTAACACCCAATTGAAAGAGACCGAAAAGAACAAACCCCTTTTTGACCTTATCCGCCGTGCGGTTTCCTGGTTGAAAAGTAACTCCTACAGCACTCCTATTGTAAAATGGGAAACCAAGGCTTGGGGCGAAATCCCAGCTGATTTTGGTAGGAAGTAAGGCCCTTCCCACATTCCAAAAGATTAGTGCCATCCATTTGAAGAGTTTTAATAACTTGATTTGTCACATACTCGCTATTGGCATTTCAAAACTGTATATTTGCAGCAAATTTTAAATGTTAAATGGGTAAACTTCTAATTGTTGGCACAGTCGCCTTTGATGCCATTGAAACACCATTCGGGAAAACTGACAAAATCTTAGGCGGAGCGGCAACCTTCATTGGCTTGGCGGCATCACAGTTTAATGTAGACTCGGCCATTGTATCCGTAGTAGGCGATGATATGCCCCAAGAATACCTGGATATGCTTTCCGGAAGAGGTATTGACCTTTCAGGACTGGAAATTGTTAAGGGCGGAAAGACGTTTTATTGGAAAGGCAAGTATCATAATGACCTTAACGCCAGGGATACCCTGATAACGGAGTTAAATACATTAGCTGATTTTAATCCTATTGTCCCCAACGATTACAAGAATTCTGAGGTTGTCATGTTGGGCAATCTGCACCCTAATATCCAAATCAGCGTAATAAACCAAATGACAAAACGACCAAATCTAATCATTTTGGATACGATGAATTTTTGGATGGACAATGCATTGCAAGAATTATTGGAAGCAATTAAAATGATCGATGTCCTCACTATTAACGATGAGGAGGCCAGACAACTTACAAGCGAACACTCTTTGGTAAAGGCAGCGGAGGAAATACAGAAAATGGGCCCAAAGTATGTGGTCATAAAAAAGGGAGAACATGGTGCTCTCCTGTTCTATAAGGACAATGTGTTTTATGCCCCCGCCCTTCCACTGGAGGAGGTTTTTGATCCTACGGGGGCCGGTGACACCTTTGCAGGAGGATTTTCAGGCTACCTTGCCGCGACAGGAAATACTTCCTTCAATAGTATTAAAAATGCCGTTATCCATGGTTCCAATCTAGCTTCGTTCTGCGTAGAACGTTTTGGAACGGAACGGATGCGGGACTTGGAAAAGGCGGAGGTGAGCAAAAGGTTACATCAATTTAAAGCCTTGACACAATTTGAAATCGAATTACAATGAGTACATGCCCTGATAAATCGGGGCTTTTTTAATTTAAAAGTAAAATGAGCGACGCCATCAAACATGAGTGCGGAATTTCCGTAATACGCCTGTTGAAGCCCTTGGAATACTATCATAAAAAATACGGTACGGCCTTTTATGGTGTAAACAAAATGTACCTAATGATGGAGAAGCAACATAACCGAGGGCAAGATGGGGCAGGTTTTGCCAGTATTAAGTTGGATATGGCTGCCGGGGAAAGGTATATGAGCAGGGTTCGGTCCATAGAACAGCAGCCCATACAGGATATCTTTGCGCAAATTACAGATCGTATTAATTCGGCTTTCAAAGCACATCCCGAAGAGGTGGATAACGTGGCTTGGCAAAAAAAGAACATTCCCTATGTAGGGGAACTTTTGTTGGGCCATGTGCGTTATGGAACTTTTGGCAAGAACAGCATAGAAAGCGTACATCCTTTTTTGAGGCAGAATAACTGGATGCACCGTAATCTCATAGTCGCAGGGAATTTCAACATGACCAATGTACATGAGTTATTTGATAATTTGGTGCAATTGGGACAGCATCCCAAGGAAATGGCGGATACGATTACCGTTATGGAAAAAATAGGTCACTTTTTGGATGATGCCGTTGCCAAGCTTTATAAACAAATTAAAAAAGAGGGATATACAAAACAGGAGGCCTCTCCGTTAATCGCTGAACGATTACGAGTTTCCAAGATTTTAAAACGTGCCGCAAAAAATTGGGATGGTGGTTACGCCATGGCAGGGTTGTTAGGCCATGGGGATGCATTTGTATTGAGAGATCCCGCGGGAATTCGTCCTACCTATTATTATAGAGATGATGAAGTTGTGGTGGTAGCATCGGAGCGGCCCGCCATACAGACCGTCTTCAACGTAAGTTATGAAGATGTGAAGGAGCTTGAACCTGGGCATGCCATTATTATAAAAAAGAACGGAGTTTCCGACATAAAGGAAATACTTGAACCAACAGAAAGAAAAGCCTGTTCTTTTGAACGCATTTATTTTTCTAGGGGAAGTGATAAGGAAATATACCAAGAACGCAAAGAATTAGGAAAAAAAATCTTCCCACAAATTTTGACCGCCATTGACGGGAATATCAAAAAAACGGTATTCTCCTATATACCAAATACTGCCGAAACCTCATTTTTGGGAATGGTTAAAGAAGCCCAAAACTATCTTAACAAAAAAAAGGAAGAACAAATTTTATCCATAGGCAGCAAAATAACAAGTGAGCAGCTACATGAAATTTTAGAAGTAAGGCCAAGAATCGAGAAAGTTGCAATCAAGGACGCAAAGTTAAGGACCTTTATTACCCAGGACAGTAGCCGAGACGATCTCGTAACCCACGTCTATGACATCACCTACGGTTCGGTCGAAAAAGGGGATAACCTTGTTATTATAGATGATAGCATTGTGAGGGGCACAACTTTAAAGAAGAGTATCCTAAGAATCTTAGATCGTTTATCTCCCAAAAAAATAATTGTGGTTTCTTCAGCCCCTCAAATCCGGTATCCCGATTGTTATGGAATCGATATGGCAAAATTAGAGGATTTTATTGCCTTTCGCGCCGCGTTGGCACTACATAATGAACATGGCAGCTACTCTGTTGTAGAAGATATATATAGGAAATGTGTTGATCAATTACAAACCAAGGATAAGGATGTCATCAATTACGTGAAAGAATTCTATGCGCCATTTACGGCTGAAGAGATATCCTATAAGATTGGGCAACTGCTAAGCCCAAAAGATATTAGGTCCGAAGTACAGATTATATACCAGACTATTGAAAGCCTACACGAAGCTTGCCCCAAAAATTTGGGTGATTGGTATTTCACCGGCAACTATCCCACTCCAGGAGGAAATAGGGTAGTAAATAAGGCATTTATCAACTTTTTTGAAGGCAAGAACCAAAGAGCTTACTAAGTGCATTTATCGATGAAACGCACAAATTTGTGCGTTTCATCGATCATTGTTGCCTTTCGTCGGGTTTATGGCCTATAAGGAGTACAGCCAACCTATTTTAGGTCTGCCATAGCATAAGTAGGTTAAGTTCATGGTAAGATTTGGGGCAAAAAAGGTGGAGGCTTCTCCACCTTTTTTATTTTTGCTAAATGTATTTTGTATTCCTTTTCCTCCTATTTAATAGGACAATAACCCCTGCGAAGTATTTCAACCAAGGATAAGGGCGTTCATCCAAAACCTTTTTCAAAATAGAATCCTTGCACTATGTTTGGAGGACCATAGCATAAGTAGGTTAAGTTCATGGTAAGATTTGGGGAAAAAGGCGGAGCTGAGCTCCGCCTTTTTATTTACACCCAAATTTTTAATCGTATTTCTTTTCTCACAGTATTTAATAAAACAATGTGCTTTAGGAGGCATTTCAACCAAGGATAAGGGCGTTCATCCAAAACCTTTTTCAAAATAGAATCCTTGCACTATGTTTGGAGGACCATAGCATAAGTAGGTTAAGTTCATGGTAAGATTTGGGGAAAAATGGCGGAGCTGAGCTCCGCCATTTTTATTGCTGAAAGTCAAGTATTTAACAAGGTTTAACCCACTTTTATCTGTATTAATCCATGTTCTTTCAGTTTAAATCCCTTAAAATTTCTTAAAATTTCTTTTTTATTTCCCACAATACCAGTAATTTAGTATTGCCATAGCATAAGTAGGTTAAGTTTATGGTAAGATTTGGGACGAAAAGGGTGGAGGCTTCTCCACCCTTTTCTATTTTAAAAAAGACATAAAAAAATCCCGCGAAAACGCGGGATTCCATAACTTAGGATTATCTCCAACTCTTAATCAATCTAATGTCATCCGCTAACTATTGGACGTATACAGCTCGCTTACTTTTTCCCAATTGATCACATTAAAAAACGCATTGATATAATCAGGTCTTCTGTTTTGATAATTTAAATAATAGGCATGCTCCCAAACATCCAATCCTAAAATAGGATAACCATCACAGCCCGCTTCCGGCATTAACGGATTATCTTGGTTAGGGGTGGAGCAAACCTTCAACTCTCCTCCCGGATGTACACATAGCCAAGCCCAGCCCGATCCAAACCTTGATCCCGCAGCACCGCTAAATTCGTCCTTAAAGCCATCAAAAGAACCAAAGGCACTATCTATCGCGTTCGCCAATTCCCCGGAAGGAGCTCCTCCTCCATTGGGCGACATAATTTCCCAAAACAACGCATGGTTATAATATCCTCCGCCATTATTTCGAACAGCTGAATTGGACATGTCCAATTCTCCAAGAATGTCCTCAATACTCTTATTTTCAAGATTACTCCCCGCTATCGCCCCGTTCAATTTTGTAGTATAACCATTATGGTGTTTTGTATGATGGATTTCCATGGTCCTGGCATCAATATGTGGTTCCAATGCATCGTAGGCATAAGGTAATTTAGGTAATTCAAAAGCCATTTTTTATAGTGTTTTTAGTTAATAAATATTGCAACTCAAATTTACATTTTTTAACAAACATATTCCCATAATTATTTGTTAAGAACCATTTCAGATTCCTTATTTTGCAATTGGAATGTCTAATACTTCTTTCAAAATATACAACGCTTCGGCAGGGTCTGGCAAAACATATACTCTTACAAGGGAGTATTTAAAAATTGCCCTTTCCTCACCCAAAAGTTTCAAGAAGATTTTAGCCATTACATTTACCAACAAAGCGGTTAACGAAATGAAAAACCGTATTTTGGACAACCTATTTGATTTTAGTCGTACAACGGATATAAAAAAGGCAACCTCATTGTTTCTGGATGTTATGGGCGACCTGAAATTAAATCAAGAGATCTTACGAAATCGTTCAAGGCTCACACTTAAGGACATACTTCATAATTATGCCTTTTTTGATGTTTCTACTATAGATAAATTCACACACCGTTTGATTCGGACTTTCGCGCGAGATTTAAAATTGCCCCAGAATTTTGAGGTAGTTTTGGACAACGACATTGTCCTGAGTGAGGCGGTAGATCGTCTTATTGCCAAAGCAGGAAGCGAGAAACAATTGACCCAGGTGCTTATTGAATTTGCACTTGAAAAAATAGATGATAACAAGAGTTGGGATATAGCCTTCGACCTTAATAAAGTAGGAACACTTCTGTTTAACGAGACCCACGCCTATTACATTAAAAATTTGGAAAACAGAACCCTGGAAGATTTTACGGCGTTAAAAAAACATATTCGTTCTGAAATCAAATCACTGGAAGAGAAGGCGTTGTTATTGGCATACGATGCTTTGGAAGTAATCAATGCTTCAGGATTGGAAGCCCATGACTTTCCAAGGGAAACGCTGCCCAATCATTTTAAAAAAATCCGCGCATCGGAGTTTAATCTTTACAAGCTCTACAACAATAGGTTGGAAGACTCCCTTTCGAAGGGAAAAATATTGAAGTCTGGCATTGAACTTCCCTCACCGGAATTTGCTACAAATCTTCTTACAATATATCTAGAAATAAAAGAAATCCTACACCATAGGGCGTTTCTAAGAAACATTTACGCAAACATAGTTCCCCTTACCTTGCTAAATGCCATTCATCGGGAAGTGAAAAACCTCCAAACGGAACGTGATCAATTGTCCATTTCGGAGTTTAATTCCATAATATCCAAGGAAATTAAAAATCAGCCGGCCCCTTTTATCTATGAACGCTTGGGAGAAAAGTATCGCCATTACTTTATTGATGAATTCCAGGACACCTCAGAAATGCAATGGAACAACCTTACCCCTCTTATAGACAATGCCCTGGCTAGTGAAAGCGGATCTCTCTTCTTGGTAGGGGACGCCAAACAGGCCATATACCGTTGGCGGGGAGGTAAAGCGGAACAGTTTCTGAACCTTATGAATTTAACCGTCAATCCGTTTGTCGTTTCTCCAACTCTAGAGACTCTCCCAAAAAATTACCGCAGTTTTGAGGAAATTGTAAAGTTCAACAACTCCTTTTTTAAAAGCACAAGCCCTTTCCTTAACAACAAAATGTATAACGTCCTATTTGAAAAGGGCAACGAACAGGAGTTCAATTCACAAAATGAAGGCTTGGTCAAAATCACTTTTTTGGAAAATGGAGTAGACCGGAACCCTGACGAGTTGTATTGTCATAAAGTTTTTGAACACATTGGGGAATTATTGGAAAAGGAATATCGATTTGAGGATATCTGTATTCTTACCCGTAAAAGAAAGCATGGGATTCTTTTGTCGGACTTTTTAATGCGCCAAAATATTCCTATTGTCTCGTCAGAAACCCTATTGCTCAAAAAAAGTCCTAAAGTAGATTTTCTCATAAACCTTCTTACCTACGTCAATCAACCAGGGGATTTGGAAACGAGTTTTGAAATTTTAAATTTTCTAGCCGGCGACATACCTGGGAAACATTCCTTTATAGTAACTCATTTAGAAAATCCCATATCCCTATTTCAAGAGAAACACGATTTTAATCTGGAGGAGTTGAATCGACTATCGGTTTACGATAGCTTGGAATACGCCATAAGGCAGTTTCGCCTAGCAGAAAAATCGGATGCCTATTTGGTGAATCTATTGGATTTTGCTTTGGAAACAGAGCATAAGGAAGAAGGTAGTATATCGGCTTTTTTATCACATTGGGAAAAGAAGAAGGAAAAGTTAAGCATAACAGCCCCCACAGCTTACAATGCGGTACAGATAATGACCATACATAAGGTCAAAGGACTGGAATTCCCCATTGTAATTTTTCCATATGCCAATTCCAATATATATGAAGAGATAGACCCCAAACTATGGCTGTCTGTTAAAAGGGATCGCTATAACGGGTTTTCAGAGGTTTTGATCAGTAAGAAAAAAGAAATGGGCGGATACAGTAAAATGGCCGCTGAATTATTCAATGAGGAACAATATAAATTGGAATTAGATGCCTTTAATATATTATATGTAGCCCTTACCCGTGCCATTAAGGGCTTATATATTATCTCTGAAAAGGATTTCACTTCAAAAGGCGACTATAAAACGGATAGGTATTCGGGGCTATTTATCCATTTTTTAAGGGAAAAAGGAATATGGCAGGAAAACAATTCCCAATATCAATTTGGTACCCTACCTTCACCATCGCCCAAAAGTAGCCCTCAATATTTGGAAGAGACTATCCCTTACACCTATTCACACAAAGATAGGACAGGTTTTCAAATCTTATCCAAATCTGGTATGCTATGGGACACGGAAAGAGAAGCAGCCATTTTAAGAGGGAACCTTATACATTATATATTAGGCAAAATTGAAACATCGGAGGATGTGGAAATTTCTTTTGATCATTTGATCCAAAATGGGGACATTGAAGAGAACGAAACCAATTTGTTGAAAGGCATAATCCATAAGATCATCTACCACCCAAAATTGCGAGACTATTACAGCAAGGGAAACATCATAAAGAACGAGAAGGATATCATTTCAAAAGATGGTATAATTTTGAGGCCGGATAGAGTGGTGCTTAAGGGTAACAAAGCCACCATAATAGATTATAAAACCGGAAAGAAGAATCCTAAGCATCATGAACAACTATATATGTATGCGGATACCTTGGAGCTTATGGGATATGATATAGAAAATAAAATCATTGTATACATTGAAAAAGAAATAAACCCAGAATTCATTTAGAAACCAATACCTATGTACGGAAAGATAAAAGAATACTTAAGCGAAGAATTGAATGCTATAAAGGAGGCAGGGCTCTTTAAGGAAGAACGTATTATTACCACACCTCAAGATGCAATAATCAAAATTTCCACCGGGGAGGAAGTCATTAATTTTTGTGCCAACAACTATCTTGGGCTATCGTCCCATCCGGAAGTAATTAAGGCCGCCAAAGAAACTTTGGATTCGCATGGTTTTGGGATGTCGTCAGTACGTTTTATTTGTGGCACCCAAGACATTCACAAAGAGTTGGAACGTAAAATAGCACAATTCTATGGTGCCGAAGATACCATATTATACGCGGCAGCCTTTGATGCCAACGGCGGAGTCTTTGAGCCCCTGCTCACCGCAGAGGACGCTATTATCTCAGATTCCCTCAACCATGCCTCAATAATAGATGGTGTTCGTCTTTGTAAGGCAATGCGATATAGGTACGCCAATAGTGACATGAACGACTTGGAGAAACAGTTGAAACAGGCCAATACGGATGGAGCTCGATTTAAAATTATTGTAACGGATGGCGTGTTTTCTATGGATGGGCTCTTGGCTCCTTTGGATGAGATTTGTGATTTGGCGGATAAATATGATGCTCTAGTAATGATAGATGAATGCCATGCAGCAGGTTTTATAGGTGAAAAAGGTAGAGGGACCTTAGAGGAGAAAGGGGTGATAAATCGTATCGATATCATTACCGGCACCCTTGGGAAGGCCCTTGGTGGTGCCATGGGTGGTTATACAACGGGAAAAAAGGAGATAATTGAAATGCTGAGGCAACGGTCCCGGCCCTATCTTTTTTCAAATTCCCTGGCACCTGCTATTGTGGGTGCCTCCATAAAAGTCTTTGAGATGTTGGAAAAGGATACTTCATTGCGCGATAAACTTCAAAGGAATACCGAATATTTCAAGAAAGGGATGAAAGAGGCAGGTTTTGATATCATAGATGGAGATTCCGCTATAGTACCGGTAATGCTCTATGATGCCAAACTATCCCAACAAATGGCAAACATGTTACTAGAGAAAGGAATCTACGTTATTGGTTTCTTTTACCCAGTGGTACCCAAGGGGCGTGCAAGAATTAGGGTGCAATTATCCGCAGCCCACGAAATGGAACATTTGGATCGGGCACTTGCCGCATTTAAGGAGGTTGGAGAGGTATTAAAAATCGTTTAAAGGTGTTATTTTTTCTATAAACTGCGTTAAAAAAAATAGAAAATTGATTTTGTTAATAATATTTAACAACTTACATTTGCAGCTAATAAACACTTAAACTTAAAATTTTGAACATGAAACATCTTAGCAAATTATTGGTTGTTGCCCTACTTGCAGTAGGATTCAACAGCATACAAGCGCAAGACGAGAATAACCCTTGGCAGGTTCAGTTTGGGGTAAATGCCATAGACGTATATCCAACTGGTGATGTAAGTTCCTTTGGCAATGAGTTCTTCAATGCGAACGATCACTGGAATGTCCTTCCATCTATCTCCTACGTAGGTGTATCCAAGTCGGTAGGTAGCGGGTTTTCCGTTGGAGCTAGAGGTTCCTTGAACAAAATTAGCAAGTTTGGGGATACTAGGGTAGATGATCTCTCTCACTATGCGATTGATGGTACCATAAAATATGCCTTTTCTCCAAACACTTTCATAGACCCCTTCATTGAAGTTGGCGGTGGTTATACCTGGGTAGACGAAATAGGTGCCGGTACTGCAAATGGTGGTGTAGGTATCAATTTCTGGTTCACGGAAAATTTGGGCCTTACTGTTCAAACACAGTATAAGCATGCATTTGAGGATTATGGAGTTACTCACTGGCAGCATTTGGCCGGTATTTCCGTTAAATTCGGAGGAACCGATACAGATGGTGATGGTATATACGATAAAGACGATGCCTGTCCAGAAGTTGCAGGTCTTGAGGCTTTCAACGGTTGTCCCGATGCTGATGGAGATGGAATAGAAGATAGCAAGGATAGCTGTCCTAATGAAGCTGGATCTAAAGAAATGAACGGTTGTCCCGATGCTGACGGAGATGGAATTGCCGATAAAGATGATGCTTGTCCTAACGAAGCAGGTCTTGCGGCCTTAGCCGGTTGTCCCGATGCTGACGGTGACGGTGTTGCCGATAAGGATGATGAGTGTCCTAATGAGGCTGGTCCTGCTGAAAACAAAGGATGCCCATGGCCAGATAAAGATGGTGACGGTGTGTTGGACAAAGATGATCAATGTCCTGATGTTGCCGGTACCGTAGCCAACCAAGGCTGTCCTGAAGTAACCGAAGAAGTTCAAAAGCAATTGAACGACTACGCTAGAACTATCTTGTTCGATACAGGTAAAGCTAGTATAAAAGCTGAATCTACTTCCGTAATGGTTGATATTATTCAAATTTTGAACGAGTATCCTAATGCCAAGTTTACTGTTGAAGGACATACTGATAGTGTAGGTAGTGCTAAATTGAACCAAGGTCTATCAGAAAAAAGAGCACTTTCCGTAAAAGAGTTCTTGGTAGAAAAAGGTATTGATGAGTTCAGATTGTCAGCCATTGGTTATGGAGAAGACAAGCCAATAGCTACTAATAATACTAGAGCTGGTAGAAAGCAAAACAGAAGGGTAGAGATTAACTTAGTAAAATAAGCTCTCCAAAGTACTGAGATAAATTAAGTTAAAAGCCCTGACAATTATGTCAGGGCTTTTTTTATTTTTAGCTATGCAGAGTTTTTTGGAAGAAGTCATTAATGAGATATGGCAGAAGCACGGTACCTTTGAAAATATTGTTTTCGTACTTCCCAGCAAACGGGCCGGAACCTTTCTAAAACATAGTATAGCAACAACAAGTAATAAGCCGCTTTTCGTTCCGGAAATATATAGCATTGAGGACTTTATCCAAAAGATTTCCGGCCTCACTTCCATTAAGTCCACACAACAGCTCTTTGAACTTTATAGTGCCTATAAAAAAAGTTCGTATCCGAATAAAGACGACTTTTTCGCCTTTTCTAAATGGGGAAGGACCTTGCTCCAAGATTTTAATGAAATAGACCGCTACATAATTAACACGGAAGAACTGTTTTCCAGTTTATCCGAAATTCAGAGATTAAACCAGTGGTCATTGGGTGCGGAAAAAACCAAAATCATGAAGGAATATCTCAAGTTTTGGGATGGCTTGCAGGAACTTTATGATGTATTTAACTCAACATTATTGGAAAAAGGGCTCGGCCATCAAGGATTAATATATAGACAGGCTTGTGAACGGTTGGATGACTATGTTAACGCCATTGGGCACCAAGCACATATTTTCATAGGATTCAATGCCCTAAATACAGCAGAGAGCCAGATTATCCAAAAAATTCTTTCGACCACTAAGTCCGATATTTATTGGGATCTAGATACTTACTTTTTAAATGACCCCGTACATGATGCTAGTCATTTTATTAGGTATCATCTTCGAAAGTGGCCCTATTTCCAGAACAACGCTCCAAAAGGCATCGGAACGAACTACAACTCCAAAAAGAAAATTCAAATCATAGGTGTTCCTAAAAATGTAGCCCAAGCCAAATACGTAGGACAGCTTTTAAACGAATTGAATAAACCAGTCTCAAACGGATTAAAGAATACGGCGGTTGTGCTTTCGGACGAGACCCTCCTCAACCCTTTATTAAACTCTATTCCCCAAGAAATTGAGCGCGTAAATATCACGATGGGCTATCCTTTGCAAAAAACATTGGTCGCAACTTTGTTCTCACAGCTCTTGAATCTTAATATCCATAGGACCAATACAGGATGGTACTATCAGGATGTTCTGGATTTGCTCTCCCATCCCTATATTCAAAAGGCATTGGGTCAGGATATAAATGGCAATGTGGTTTCCTTGCCCGAAGAATTAAAGAAAAAAAACTGGGCCTATCTGGATACAAATAAAATCACATCGGTATTAGGCACAAAAAAAGATGTGGTTTCCTATCTATTTTCACATGACACACCTACCCCGGAAGAGTTTATAAAGCACTGTTTGGCCATTATTAAACTTTTAAAGGACAGCTTGTACAACTCCAATGAAAAGCTCATCCTGGAATACCTCTATAGGTTCTACAACCTTTTCAACCAAATATTGGGGATGCTGGCTAAATATGACTTCATAAAGGACTTAGAATCGCTTCAAGGCCTCTATCAAGATTTGTTATCAGTGGAAACCCTGGATTTTAAGGGCGAGCCCTTGGAAGGACTTCAGGTAATGGGAATGTTGGAAAGCCGAAATTTGGACTTTGAGAATGTAATCATTACTTCGGTCAATGAGGGTATTCTCCCTTCGGGTAAATCCAATAATTCCTTCATCCCCTTCGATCTTAAAGTATATCACGGTTTACCAACGTATAAGGAGAAGGATGCTGTTTATACCTATCATTTTTACAGATTGCTACAACGGGCAAAGCAAATTTTTATTCTATACAATACGGAACCGGATGTCCTTGAAGGAGGGGAAAGGAGTAGATTGATTATGCAACTTTTAACGGATGAACATAAAAAAGATGACATTCTTGAAAAAACAGCTGCCCCATTAGTAATGGCTCCTCCCAAAAACATAAATTCCATCATAAAGGATGATAACTTGCTAAATCTTATAAAAAGTCAGGCTAGCAGAGGATTCTCACCTACCTCCTTGAGTAATTACATTAGAAATCCCTTAGATTTTTACAAGAGAAACTTGCTCGGAATCAATGATGTAATGGAAGTTGAGGAAACCGTGGCCGCCAATACTTTTGGAACTATTATTCACGATACCTTAGAACATATCTACACCCCTTTTGTTGGCAAATATTTGTCTGCTCCACATCTCAAGGCGGCCATACCGAATATAGAAAGGTTAGTGAAACTCAACTTTGCGAAGAGCTATCCCGGCAGTGATATTACCAAAGGGAAGAATCTCATTGCCTTTAAGGTAATGGTAAGATACATTAACAACTTCATCAACCTTGAAATTGAACAACTAAATCATCATCAAATTAAAATTATTGCCTTAGAAATCAAGCTGAAAGCCCAACTTGACATCCCTAAAATCAGCTTTCCCGTAGTCTTAAAAGGAAAGCTAGATCGTGTAGATGAAATTGATGGTACTGTCCGAATTATCGATTATAAGACCGGGACGGTTATATCGTCGCAAGTAGAAATAACAACTTGGCAGAACATAATCGAAGATTATAAATATAGCAAGGCCTTTCAGTTACTGTGCTATTCCCTGCTTTATCACCAAAAAAATCCTTTGGACATGCTACAAGCCGGTATCATTTCATTTAAAAACCTAGGTGCCGGACTTCTTCAATTTGCCACCAAAGAAACCAAAAACAGTAGAAATAAGGATAGGAAAATCACCCAAAAAACCTTGGAGGTCTTTAGAATACAACTGGAAAAATTAGTATTTGAAATATGTAATCCCGATGTGCCTTTTATAGAAAAAGAGGTTTAATATTACTTTTTATCGGGTCTACTGGGCCTAACTTCAATTTTACTGGGTAATGTCCTCGGATGCATTTTAAGCAGGTCTAGAACCAATTCCCCAATATCTTCGGGTTGTATTTTCCATGAATCCTTTTCATCTGGTTCGTTGTTGTTAAAATGGGTAGCCACGGATCCCGGCATAATAGTGGATACCTTGATATCATATTTGCGTAAATCCAACATAGCGGCCTGGGTAAACCCGACCACCCCAAATTTAGTTGCGTTGTATCCGGCACCTGACGGGAAAAAATTGGTCCCGGCTAAACTGGCCAAGGTCATATAATAACCCTTTGACTTCTTCAATGCCTCTACCGACGCCTTCAATGTATGGAAGACACCATTGAGATTGGTATTTATCATCTGGTGCCAGTGTTCTTCGGACATTTCGTCCACAGGAGCAAAATGACCTACTCCGGCATTGGCCAGCACAATATCCAGCTGTCCCCAATGATTCAAGATCTTCTGTATGGCCCCCTCTTCGTCGCCATGTTTGGTTACATCGGATTGCAGGGCCAAAACGTTTTCTTCATTACCTAACCTTTTGGCGGCTTTTTGAACGGTTTCCAAGGTTCTTCCGCTAATGGCAACCCTTAAGCCTGCCGCAATCAACTTTTCGGCCACTCCATATCCTATTCCTTTTGAGCCTCCCGTAATATAGGCTACTCTATTTTTTAAATTCATCATCGAATTAATTTTCTGAAAAAATACCATTCCAACGATTAAAATGGCAATGGAAAGCGTTATTGTTTTCTTAAAAAACAAACCACCGCTAAAGCGGTGGTTTTGGTGGAGAATACCGGAGTCGAACCGGTGACCTCTTGCCTGCCAGGCAAGCGCTCTAGCCAGCTGAGCTAATCCCCCGAAATTTTAGGCCCCAAAGGAACTACTTTTTGAGAAAGTATCAAAATGCAAATCAATCTTTCTTAACGCTCAATACCAATACCGGAATAGGAACGGAAAATTCCGATTTCAAGATGGTATTCTTCTCCCACAATTTTTTGAAGAAGCCCCTCTTTCTTCTAAATACACAGAGCAAATCTGGATCCAAGGATTGAAAATGCTCCAAAACACCATGATAGGTGGTGGCATTCTCCGTAACGGTCAAGTTGGAGCAAATATCCATCAAAGCCGTATTTACTTGCAAATCCTCATCAGAATACCCCGGAGTCTTTACCAACAGCAAATTCACTTTAGACCTATGCTTCCTTTTTATCGCAATAAGCGGGTCCAAAATCCTGTTTCTTTTCAAAATTCCCGACTTAAAGGCAGTCATTATCCTTTTAAAGGGTTTGTATTGGGTTCCCTTGGGAATAATCAGGGTTGGAATGTCAGTTCTTTTAATGATACGTCCCGAAACATTGCCCAAATACAATTCTTCCTGAATATCAGAACTTCGCGGAGCGATAATAATAAAGTCAATGCCCAATTCCGAATCAATTTCCTTTATACCGTCAATTATATCCCCATTGTAAGTAACTATCTGTATGGAAATTCCCTTGGCATCTACCTTTGCCACAACTTCTTTTAGGCGTTCCTTGCCACTTTCGGCAACTTTTTCCTTAACATTTCCTAGACTACCTGCTTTGGTCTTTACATTGAAAGCCTCCATAACACAGATGTCAAAAGAAAACTTTACGGCGAAATCCACAGCGTATTGCAGTGTTTCATGAGAATCAGGAGAGGTGCCTATTGGCACCAGAATTTTGTCCATGTTCCTACTATTATGATTATTACTCTAAATTTACAACAAATAAAGCAACTGTGATAAGACGTGCAAAAATAGGGGAAATCCCTGAAATACTCGCCATAACCAAAGCCTGTGCCACTTATATGATAAAAAAGGGGATTTTCCAGTGGAATGAACACTACCCTTCCCAAAATGCATTTGAAAAGGATATTGAAAGGGGGGAGCTCTTTGTACTGCTATTGGATGGCTCTATAATAGGCACCATTGTAATCTCCACTCTGATGGACGAAGAGTATGTTCCCATAACATGGTTGTCTTCCAATAGGAACAATCTCTATATCCATAGGTTATCCGTACACCCAAAGTATCAAGGAAAGGGATATGCACAGCAACTCATGGATTTTGCTGAAAAATATGCCAAGACAAATAACTTCACTTCTGTACGTCTTGACACTTTTAGCCAAAATAAGCGCAATCAAAAATTCTATGAAACAAGGGGGTATCAAAAATTAGGGGATATTTACTTTCCAAAACAAAGTGAGCATCCTTTCCATTGTTATGAACTACTTCTCTAATTCTCGAACCTATCTTTGAAAACCGCAATTAGTTTTAAGACCATAAATAGGCTTGCAGTTCCAGCAACCATTGCCGGAATTGCCGAACCTATTTTATCAATAACGGACACTGCCATTGTGGGAAACATTCCTGTGGACGGACTGGAATCTTTAGCCGCGGCTGGTATTGTAGGGTCCTTTTTATCTATGCTAATCTGGGTCTTGGGACAAACGCGCAGCGCAATTTCGGCCCTTATAGCACAATATTTGGGTGCAGGGCGTTTGGAAGATATAAAAACCTTGCCTGCACAGGCCATCTATTTAAACATTACTCTCAGCATTCTTATTTTACTTTCAACAATCTTTTTGGTAGATGATATTTTTCGATTGTTAAACGCTTCAGGCAAGATATTGGAATACTGTATCTCCTATTATTCAATTCGGGTCTGGGGATTTCCTTTAACACTCTTCGTCTTCGCGGTAATAGGGATTTTTACAGGACTTCAAAACACCTTTTGGCCTATGTTGATCGCCATAACCGGAGCAATACTTAATATTGTACTGGACTTCATCCTGGTTTTTGGCATAGACGGTATTTTGGATCCACTTTATTTGGAAGGAGCGGCCTGGGCCAGTCTTATTGCCCAAGGCACAATGGCCCTAATGGCATTCGTCCTTTTGATTGCAAAAACGGATATTCATTTAAAACTTCAATTACCGATACACCCAGAACTGGGAAGGTTAATTGGTATGAGCCTAAATCTCTTTGTGCGGGCAATAGCCTTAAACGTTGCCCTAATCTTGGCCGTACGTGAGGCGACCAATTTGGGAGATAGATATATAGGGGCCCATACCATAGCCATCAATCTTTGGCTATTTTCCGCCTTCTTTATTGATGGATATGCAGCGGCCGGCAATATTATGGGAGGACGCCTTTTAGGGGCCAGGGATTATCATGGATTATGGAGATTGACCAAAAAAATTACCCAATATGGCCTCGCAGTTAGTTTCGTTCTGGTCCTTATCAGTTCTCTTTTTTATAAGCCCTTGGGTGATATTTTTTCCAATGACACAATTGTTCTTGAAACTTTTTACAGCGTCTTTTTTATAGTAATCATAGGGTTGCCCATAAATTCCATGGCATTTGTATTGGATGGTCTCTTCAAAGGGTTGGGAGAAATGAAATACTTGAGAAATGTTTTACTCCTTGCCACTTTTTTGGGCTTTGTCCCTATACTCTATTTAAGCAAGTATTTAGGTTGGGGGTTACATGGTATTTGGATCGCCCTTACCTTTTGGATGGTTATCCGCAGCGGGGCCTTGGTCGTCAAATTTTGGCAAAAGTTTCGGCCACTGGCGCAAAACAACTAATTTTAGGTAAAACAAAGCCATATGGGCACGAATAGGGAAAACGGGAGTCTATATACGAGGATAGATGGCAAAGTGGCCACAGTGGAATTTGGGCATCCTGCCGGAAATTCCTTTGTGGCCGAACTTTTAAATCGGCTGACCAATGAGTTGCATGCCCTTTCCGAAAATCAAAATATTTCCGTTGTCGTCCTAAAGTCGGAAGGTGATCGGGTTTTCTGTGGAGGGGCTTCCTTTAACGAACTGACCGCTATCACAAATATAGAAGAGGGAAGACTATTTTTTAGCGGATTTGCCCATGTAATCAATGCCATGCGCAGCTGTAAAAAGCCGATTATCGGTCGCGTTCAAGGCAAGACCGTAGGTGGGGGCGTAGGCCTAGCGGCGGCATGTGATTATGTTTTTGCCTCCGTTAACGCCTCCATCCGACTTTCTGAAATCTCTATTGGAATTGCCCCTCTGGTAATTGGACCGGTCGTGGAGCGAAAAATAGGAAAGGCTGCCATTGCAGAACTATCCTTCTCCCCTACTGAATGGAAAAATGCCTACTGGGCGAATGAAAAGGGGCTCTTCTCCAAAGTCTTTGATACCCCTGGGGAAATGGACAAAGAATTGGATTTTTCCGTAAGTCAGCTTGCGGGATATAATCCTGAAGCCCTTCAAGAATGGAAAAAAACGCTTTGGGAAGGAACCTCACATTGGGATAAATTATTACTGGAACGGGCAGCGATAACCGGAAAATTAGTGCTATCAGAATTTACAAAAAAAGCCTTGGCAAAATTTAAAAAATAACGGTAACCATCCATGAAAAGAATGCAAAAACAAAGAATTATCCCGATACTATTGCTGCTCCTTTTTATAACAAATGGTTGTAAAAAAGATAAAGCCACGCCAAAGGACAGTCCATCCCCAAAATGGTATAAGGGAAACCTACATACCCATTCCTATTGGAGTGATGGTGATGAATTTCCCGAAGTGATTTTGGATTGGTACAAAGCCAAGGATTATCAATTCATCGCCTTATCCGATCATAATATCTTGGCAGAAGGTGAAAAATGGATCGAGATTTCCGAGGATTCCCTTTATCAAAAAGCGTTTCAAAACTATTTGGAAAACTATGGATCCCATTGGGTGGAACATAAGATAGATTCAGGGCGAACTTTGGTCCGGTTAAAAACATACGAAGAGTATAAAGGACACGCCGAGGAAGAAGGTGAATTCCTGATTATCCCATCCGAAGAAATTACTGATAGTTTTGAGAACAAACCCCTGCATATGAATGCGACCAACATTCAAAACAAAATTGAACCCCAGGGCGGAAGCAGTGTGTTGCAAGTGCTACAGAACAACATTGACGAGGTAATCAAACAAAGACAAGAAACAGGAGTACCTATTATGCCCCACATAAACCATCCAAATTTTCACTATGCCATTGACCTCAACGATATGATAGCATTAAATGGGGAACGATTTTTTGAAGTATACAATGGGCATCCTATGGTTCACAATATGGGTGATTCGGTCCATATTTCAACAGAGGAAATGTGGGACCTCATTAATATTTCATACTTGGAAAAGAAAAAACCGCTACTTTACGGTTTGGCCACGGACGATTCCCATCATTATCATAAGAAAGGCAGTGAATGGAGCAATGCGGGACGGGGCTGGGTAATGGTGCAGACCGACTCTCTCACCGCTACTTCCTTGATTGACGCTATGGAATCGGGGGACTTTTATGCCAGTACGGGGGTGTCACTTAAAAAAGTGGAATATGCTAAAAACAAGTTATCTATTGAAGTATTGGAAGAAGAGGGAATAAACTATACCCTAACATTTATCGGTTGTAGAAAAGGAAAGTCACAACCGGAAGAGTTCGTTTCCACTAAAGGAACCAGGGGCGATTTTGAACTTACTGATGATATATTGTTTGTACGTTGTAAAATAATTTCGTCCAAATTGCAGGACAATCCTATTGAGAGTATTTTATATGAAATGGCGTGGACCCAACCGGTACTTAAAATGGATAACCCCTAAAAAATCGGAGGCACAGGGAGAGACATCAAAACGAGTCGCTCTGCAAAATTGGTGGATGGAAATTCCAATAATGCTTAAAATAGTACGTTCTATTTCTCAAAATTAATTTCTATGGATATTCTAAATTTTCTGAATGGTGATTTGGTCTTTCCGTTGCTGGCCCTTTTTGTAGTAATCGTTTATTTTGTAAACCGGGTCAGGACAAGAAGGAAGTTTAAGAGATAAAAGGGTAAAAGTTAAACCTCTATTTCCAATATCATCAAAAACCATTTTCTTCCCTACAAACACGCAACTTTTTATAAAATACATATCTATACTATAAAAAATGTTATGTATAAAATGCGCTTAATTTTTGTGTTGTTCTCCTTTTTAGTGCTTTTGGTGAATTGCTCTGACGATGATGATGATACGGTAATAGATTGCGAAAGGATAGGCTGTACGGAACAATTTGTAACGCTCACTGTTAATGTAAGGGACGCCTCTGGGGTTGTTATTCCCTTGGATGCTTTTGAGGTTATAATAACCGCAACCGGTGAAGATATTACCCGTGAAGTGTCTGGTCAGGAATTTGAAAACTTCCGGCAAAATGGAACCTATCCCCTCTTTGGGGATGAATTTGCAGAAAAATATAGAAATAAGACCGAAGTAATCAGTTTTAAGGGGTTCATAGAGGGTAAGCAAGTGGTAAATAACAGCTATAAAGTAGGGGCCGATTGTTGCCATGTGCTATTGATTGATGGTAATCCTAACATTACGGTAGATTAACCCATTTCCTAACACTGTTCTCTTTTCTAGAATTCCTACCTTTGTCCAATTAATTTAGGAGATGGGTAAAATACGTATCACGAAACAATTTACTTTTGAGATGGGCCATGCCCTTTATGGGCATGATGGTAAATGCCGAAATATTCACGGGCATAGTTATAAATTGTCGGTGACCGTTATAGGCGAACCCATTACGGATACTGCCCATGCAAAATTGGGAATGGTGATTGATTTTGGGGACCTAAAAAAAATCGTGAAGGAAGAGATTGTAGACCCTTTTGACCACGCTTCAGTTTTCAATAAAAACACGCCTCATGGAGAACTGGCCAAAATATTGGAAAACGAGGGGCACAAAGTAATACTTACCGATTACCAACCGACTAGTGAGAACATGGTTATTGATTTTGCAGAAAAAATAAAGTCGAGACTTCCAAAAGATATAAACCTTCATTCCTTAAAGCTTAGGGAAACCGAAACTGCCTTTGCGGAATGGTATGCCGAAGATAATGGCCTTCTCCCTTAACAAAGGCCGATTGGTGCTTTTTCCTATCTTTACAACCAAATGACTACCATAAACATTCCACAAGGCAAAAAAGTCTATTTTGCCAGTGACAACCATTTAGGTGCGCCTACACGGGAACAAAGTCTGCCCCGCGAAAAAAAATTTGTAGCTTGGTTGGACGAAGCAAAAAAAGATGCTGCCGCTATTTTTCTTTTGGGCGATCTGTTCGACTTTTGGATGGAATACAAGACCGTTGTTCCCAAAGGTTTTACCCGAACCCTGGGGAAATTGGCCGAATTATCGGACTCCGGAATCCCTATCTACTATTTTGTGGGTAATCATGACCTGTGGATGAACGGCTATTTTGAGGAAGAGCTCAATATTCCCGTTTTTCATAGGCCACAACAATTTAAGCTGAACGATACGTTGTTTTTTATTGGGCATGGAGACGGACTGGGCCCTGGGGATAAGGGCTTTAAGCGAATGAAAAAAGTGTTTACCAATCCTTTGGCCCAATGGTTCTTCCGCTGGTTGCATCCGGATTGGGGGGTTCGGATAGCCCAATACTTTTCGGTAAAGAACAAGTTGATTTCCGGTGACGAGGATACCAAATTCTTAGGTGAGGACAAGGAATGGTTGGTGCAATATGCCAAACGAAAACTGGAGCAAAGACATTATGACTACTTCGTTTTTGGTCATCGTCATCTCCCTTTGGAAATCGATTTAAATGGAAAATCGACCTATACCAATTTGGGAGATTGGATCTCATACTTTACCTATGGGATTTTTGATGGAGAAAAACTTACATTGGAGAAGTTTGAACAAGTGTCATAAATTATCCCCTCAAATCCCTCAATTTTAATTGCAAGCTCACCCTGCCCTGCCACTCGTTTTCATCCAATGAAAAAATGGCATCGAAGGATTTCTTATGGGCCGTTAGGGATAGCTTTTCGCCAAGGTTAAATCCTATGGCCCCAATGGGGCCCATACCATTTTGGACAAGGGATAATTTTAGATGCTTTTCATTTTCGCCTACCCCTTTGCCATAGCCCGTGTCATGAAGATTTTCCGTCATAAAGATCGGGGTCATATTGCCTGGTCCAAAAGGGGCAAACTGTTTGATAATCCGTAGCAGTTTGGGGGTGATATCCGTAAACTCTATTCGGGCATCCACTTTAATTTCCGGAGTAAGTAAATTAGGATCTATGGTTTCGGAAACCACTTTCTCAAATTGTTGTTTAAAAGCTTCGTATTGCCCTTCCAAAAGTGTGAGTCCAGCGGCATATTTATGACCTCCAAACTGTTCTATGCAATCGGAACACCCTTCTAAAGCGTTATACACGTCAAATCCCTTTACGGAACGCGCAGAGGCTGCCAGTTTATCCCCGCTTTTGGTAAAGACCAAGGTGGGGCGGTAGTAGGTTTCGGTCAGTCGGGAGGCAACAATCCCGATTACGCCTTTATGCCAGGTATCCTTATAGACTACCGATGTAAACTTTTCTTCCTCCTTGTTTTCCTTAATCTGTATAAGAGCCTCTTGGGTAATTTCTTGATCCAAATTTCTGCGATTCAGATTAAATTGCTCTATTTCTTTAGCAAACTTGCGAGCTTGCCCCAAATCAGTTTCGGTCAATAGATTTACCGCATGCTGCCCGTGCTTCATACGCCCGGCCGCATTGATCCGGGGTGCAATGATGAAGACCACATCGGTAATGGTCAGTTCTTCTTTTTTGATTTGATTGATAATGGCCCTAAAACCAATCCTTGGATTTAAATTGATGACCTGCAATCCGTAAAACGCCAGAACCCTGTTCTCTCCTGTAATGGGTACAATATCCGCACCAATGGCCGTAGCCACCAAATCGAGATATGGTACCAAGTCTTCTGTTGCCTGCCCATTCTTGGACGCCAAGGCCTGAATCAGTTTAAACCCTACCCCACACCCACAAAGTTCATCATAGGGATAATCACAGTCCTCCCTTTTAGGGTCAAGGATAGCAATGGCCTCCGGCAATACATTCCCGGGCCTATGATGGTCACAAATAATAAAATCGATTCCCTTTTCCTTGGCATAGGCTACCTTATCAATAGCTTTTACCCCACAGTCCAAGGCAATAATTAATGAAAAATCGTTGTCCTCGGCAAAATCGATACCTCGAAAAGAGACCCCATAGCCTTCGGTATATCTATCCGGAATATAAGTGGCTACATTGGGATAGTATTCCAACAAATAAGAAGATACCAATGCTACCGCGGTAGTGCCATCTACGTCATAATCCCCGAACACCAGAATGTTTTCGTTATGGGCTATGGCTTTTTCAATCCGGTCTACGGCCACATCCATATCCCTCATCAGAAATGGATCGTGTAAATGGGAAAGTTGTGGCCTAAAAAAACGCTTGGCTTCCTCATAATTGGTAATCCCACGTTGCAATAAAAGTTGGGTGATAAGACCATCCACCTGCAAGGCATCCGAAAGCCTTTGGATATCGTCTTGCTCGGGTTTGGGTTTCAAAGTCCAGCGCATGTCCTAAAATTCAAAAATAAAAGTCAAGCTCAAATAAAACTATTACGTTGGGTCAGGTTAAAGAGAAAGATAAGGCAATTATTTTGAAATATAGATTATAGTCTATGAAATTTTATTGTTTTCCCATATCTGCCAATACCATCGAAAACATTTCGGTTGGCGTTCCTACAACAAATCAAACCCAAATACAAAAACCAAAGTCAAGCTCAACTTCAAAGCTAAGCGAATAGCTAACCTTTATTTTTAATAATTGTGGCCATAATTCTTATCAATTGTTCAACTTCATCCAAAAGCTCCTCTATTTTCGAGCTATCAGCATAACCGATCTTTGCTAAAATCTTGAGATTAATTCGAGATTCCTTGAGCTCTTTCAGAGAGATTGCTGCCTTATTTTTAAAGTCTTTGTCCGATTGGGCCCCTTGCATTTCTCCAAAATTAAGTGCAGAACCACCCCCAGAGCGTAGAAGCTGATTGCCATAGTACTGACCGGTCAAATCATTGGGTATTGTCTTGCAAAACAGTGCTATCTCGGCCGCAAAATTCACCAATCTTTCTTCGAGGTCATAGGTTTTTAGCATCAAACTGTATTTGTATTTGTATTTTGTGTCTGACTTTATCTGTGAAATACCGTTTTTACTTCCAACTTTGCGAACTTTCTGAACATCTCCATAACACCGCAATATTTTTCAACGGAGAGTTCTACCGCTCGGTCCAGTTTTTTCTCGTTGAGATTATTCCCGTAAAAATGGTATTCTATAGTAACCTTATCGTAGTATTTGGGGTGCTCGTCCGTAAGGTTGGCAATGGTCTCGATTTGAAAATCATCTACCTCCAGTTTCATCTTTTTAAAAAGTCCCGCTACATCTAGTCCGGAGCATCCTGCTAAAGCAGAAAGCATCAAAGCCTTGGGGCGCAGTCCATCGCCTTCCCCGCCATCATCGGGACTTGCATCGATTTTTATATCATGCCCGGAAATATTATTACTTTCAAAGGCCATATTTCCCAGCCATTTGGTCGTGATATGATTTGTTGTGCCCATAAATTTTTGTTTATTGTAGGCTATAAAAGTACGACAAATAGATGCCTTTCAAAACATTCGATTATAAGGATTTTCTCGTTTCGCGTCTCCGTATTTTGTAACTTAAATTTAGTATATGCCCTTAGTAACCCCTCTTAATCCCAATCATGATATCGAGACCAAAAAACTGGCCGAATTCTTCAATGAAACGCTTGGTTTTTGTCCCAATTCCGTGTTGACCATGCAACATAGGCCGGCCATTTCCAAAGCCTTTATCAACCTGAACAAGGCCGTAATGGCCAATGAGGGTAGGGTAACCTCGGCCCTAAAACGAATGATTGCCTGGGTCAGTAGCAATGCCACAGGATGCCGTTACTGCCAAGCCCATGCTATACGTGCGGCCGAGCGCTATGGCGGGGAACAGGAACAATTGGACAATATTTGGGATTACCGGACCCATTCTGCCTTTTCCGAAGCCGAACGGGCCGCCCTCGATTTTTCCCTGGCCGCATCTCAAGTACCCAATACGGTAAATGCGGAAATCAAATCACGTTTATACGAACACTGGAACGAAGGGGAAATTGTGGAGATGTTGGGTGTTATTTCCCTGTTCGGGTATCTTAACCGATGGAACGACTCCATGGGTACCTCTATTGAGGACGGGGCCGTGGAAAGTGCCACACAGTATTTGGGAAAACACGGTTGGGAGAAAGGGAAACATGGTGGTGAAATGTATTAAAAATCTCTAGGAAATTTAAAAATGCAACACATTAGAGAACATCTGGAATCCTTTGCTCCCCTTTCCGATGATGATTGGTATGTTTTTAAATCCAAACTGGTCCTCCAAAATTATCCCAAAAACGGTATAATCCTCAAACAAGGAACGACGGAGAACTACTTGTCTTTTATAGAATCCGGTGTGGTACGGTTGTATATTCCAAAAATTGACAACGATCTCACTTTTGGCTTTGTCTTCGCCTCTAGTTTTGTGAGCGCCTATGATTCCTTTTTGACACAATCCCCTTGTAATTATCAAATCCAATCCATAACCCCTACGAAACTTTGGCGGATAAGTTATGCCGATTTACAAACGATATATAAAGAAACGGCCATCGGCAATGAGATTGGGCGAAAAAATGCGGAAACCCTATTTCTGATAAAATCCAAGCGCGAATTGGCACTCTTGAACAAATCGGCTAAAGAACGCTATTTGGAATTGTTTTCGGAACGGCCAGAACTGATTCGGGAAATTCCCTTGAAGTATATCGCCTCATATATTGGCATTACCCCACAGGCCCTGAGCCGAATTCGCCGGCAGATTTCTTAACCTAGGTTCATTGCACGGCATCTTTTTAATGGGAATCTTTGCCCTATGAAAACATTAATCGTCTTACTAGGAACTTTTCTTATTTCCCTAATCCTGATCAAGTTTATTAAAGGGCAGTTGTCCCTGGCTCTGGCAGCACAAATTGCCATGGCCGCAATGCTGGTATTTACGGCAATCGGCCATTTTGCCTTTACCCATGGAATGGCACAAATGCTCCCCGATTTCATTCCTGCAAAAAAAGAACTGGTCTACTTCACGGGTTTCATGGAAATTGGGTTCGCCATAGGTTTGCTTATGCCGAGATATAAGGTCACCGTAGCTTGGGTCCTAATCGTTTTCTTTATTTTGATTCTTCCGGCGAACATTAAAGCGGCCCTGGAGAACATCAATTACCAGACTGGGGAGCTCAATGGAAAAGGGATATCCTACTTGTGGTTTAGAATTCCATTGCAGTTGTTCTTTATCCTGTGGGTTTATTTCTCAACACTGAAGAAATAGTTATCTAAGTGCATCTTTTATTCGCCATTGCAATTCGGTGATAACTTCCTCTACAAACCATGGATTTTTGCTTAACCAAAATCGATTTCTGGGCGAAGGGTGGGGTAATACAAAATAATGTGGCAGATAGTTCTTATAGGCCCTCACCGTTTCGGTCAGATTCTTTTCCATTTTTTCGCCCAAATAATAGTGCTGCGCATATTGCCCGATCAGGATAACCAGTTGTAGGTTGGGCATTTGATCAAAGAGCGGAATATGCCATAGAGGAGCACACTCCGAACGTGGCGGCAAATCACCACTTTTCCCCTTTCCTGGATAGCAGAAACCCATAGGGATCAACGCAATTTTCTTTTCGTCATAGAACATGCCGTCCGTAACGCCCAACCAGTTTCGCAATTGCTTGCCGCTGGGATCGTCCCAGGGAACACCTGTCTTATGAACTTTGGTTCCGGGAGCCTGTCCGATTATCGCTATTCTAGATTCCGGATTTGCGGCAACAATAGGTCTTGGGCCCAAGGCCAAATGCGCCTTGCATACCTCGCAGTTCCGTATTTCCGTAAGTAAATCTTCCATGGATACTTTGTAAATTGTCGAAAGTCAAAAGGTAAACTAACAAAAAGAATCCTGGAACCTCCATCCCATTTCTTGATACAAATCAATTTTTCCGATTGGCAAAAGCCTCACTTTTGTACTATATAAAATCCATTATTCATGCCTACCTTATTAATTACTCCGGAAAATCAAATTCAACGCTTGAATCTATTGATGAAGAGCATAAACGAACTTCAGGAACTGGATATCTCAAAGTTGACTACCCCACCAAAACCTAAGGCTTGGAGTGTTTTGGAAATTATCGAACATTTAAGCATTGCGTATACATTTTATGTTGAAAAAATTGATGCCGCCCTGGCAAAGTCAACCGATCATAACTCGATGAATGAACCATTTAAGGCCAGGGCTTGGCAAAAAATCATAATCATGGGGCAACGTCCCAAGGATCGTAGGCGAAAGTGGAAAATGAAGACGTTACGAAAATTTGAACCGATTTTTTCCAACCATATGACCCATGAACAGATTCATACAGTGTTTGAAAAATTTAGCCGTTTATACAGCCATTTAAAACAAGCTATGCTTAGCAGTCGGCAAAAAGAGGTTTCCAAAACTAAAATTACCTCGGCTATAGGTCCTATAGTCACTTTTTATTTACCTGAATGTTTTGAGTTCTTATTGAGCCATGCAGAGCGACACCTTGTTCAAATTGAGGAAACCTTGGATTCATTATCCTAATTATTACTATAGTGCATAAATCCTATCGTAAACCTTATTTTTATAGTCCATACGTTATGCACCTTCTATGGACGATACGACATATCAAAAACTGAAACACTTTTTCCCACAGGTTCATTTGGGTTCGGAGAGCGAATCAAAATTCCGCTCTTTATGGGTTCCAAAATCCTTTAATCGCTCCGAACTCATTACCGAAGCGGGTAATACCGAGCGCTACTTTTATTTTGTATTGGAAGGGGTACAGGCCCTTTATATCCTAAATGAGAAAGGGGAGAAAGTAGTTTTGGGATTTTCGTATTCCGGGAGCCCTTCCGGTGTTTTCGATTCCTTTATTTATAAAACCTCTTCATTTACTTTTTTGGAGGCCCTAAAGCCTTCCAAAATGTTGGCCATCACCTGGGAAAATTATCAAAGTCTCTTTGAACTTGATCCGGATTTTCAGACTTGGGGGCATCATTTTTTTAGGGATATCCTTATGGGCCGATTGTATCGGGAAGCAGAGTTGCTTACCCTGTCCGCTGAAGAACGTTATATACAATTCATGCAGCGTTGTCCCAAGGAATTACAAGTAATTCCACAAAAATATTTAGCCTCTTACTTAAATATGAAACCGGAAACGTTTAGCCGACTTCGAAAATCCGCCCGCTACTAGACACTACTTTTTCCCCGCAACCACAATAACAATTTCGCCCTTGGGGGGCTTATCGGAATAATGTGCCAATACTTCAGCAGCAGTTCCCCTAATTGTTTCCTCATATATTTTGGTCAGTTCCCTGGAAACGGAAACAGGGCGGTCTTCTCCAAAATAGTCCACGAACTGGCCCAAGGTCTTGACCAATTTATGCGGCGATTCATAAAATACCATGGTTCGGGCTTCCTCGGCCAGAAGCTTTAATCGGGTCTGACGGCCTTTTTTTACTGGAAGAAAACCCTCAAAAACAAATTTATCATTAGGGAGTCCACTATTTACCAGTGCCGGTATAAAGGCGGTTGCGCCCGGAAGACATTCTACGGCGATATCATTTTCAATGCAGGTCCGAGTCAATAAAAACCCCGGATCCGAAATGGCCGGCGTACCAGCATCGGAAATTAGGGCAATGGTTTCGCCGGACACTATCCTCTTTACAATGGCATCCACCGTTCTGTGCTCATTGTGCATGTGATGGGACTGCATTGGAGTGGTAATTTCATAATGTTGCAAAAGCTTCCCGCTTGTCCGGGTATCCTCGGCCAGTATGATATCCGCCTTCTTTAGAATATTGATAGCCCTTAAGGTGATATCCTCCAGATGGCCTATCGGCGTAGGTACAATATAAAGCTTTCCCATTTTCGAAGAAATCAAAAGCCGGAAATTGATTTCACAACTTCCGGCATTTTATTTTGATGATTTTATAAGGGATTTTACGAAAACCTGCGTTGAATCAGTGCTATAAATCGCTCTTCATACTCCTCTTTTCCCGCCCAATTGTTGTAATCGGGTTTTACCATGTTGGTTATAAAGGAAATAGATCGCTCCTCAGAATCTATGGTATTTAACTGGGAGATAACCCTATTGAAATCCTCCGTACTTTCATTAAAAAGATGTTTCACAAAGGCCAATCGGTTGTTAAGGTCTACCTTAATGTCCGTATTCCCAAATTTGTCGTTTAGGGATTTTGGTCTAGTCTCTCGCTTTGCCCCATTCTCTTTGGGAGGCATAAAAAGCTCTTTATCGTTCTTCACATATTCCGGTTTTGCCATAAATTCGGCCAAAACCTCATCTACCGGTGCCTCACTGGGCATTTCCGAGACCATATCCTTTATAGTGTCTATTCCCGGGGTCATAATATCCTCACTATGTGGATTACTCTCTGGCACCGATGAATTGGCGTTCAGCACGGCATTTGCCATTTTTTCAAACTTGGACGCCATTGCGTTTTTTGAAACGTCTACTTCCACATCGTTCAGCTCATTTTCAATAAACTTTAATACGGCAAGTTTCTCATAAAGATTTTTGGCCGCTTCATAGAGGTCGGTGATTTCCCTTAAATCCCTGGAGGTAATGATGTCCGTAGACAGTTTCCGCAACTCCTCCTTCAGTTTTCGCTTCATTGCTTTTATTTTATCCTTTCGGAAAAGGTGTTCCTTTTTTAGTAATTTTAATGCTCCCTGTTAACAGGAACGAAGAAACCCCTTATTTTCGTCTAAAATTACAAAATGTTTCTCGAAAATACCGTTAATAACAAAGAACAATTCGGCTGGATAGAGGTCATCTGCGGCTCGATGTTTTCTGGTAAGACCGAGGAACTTATCCGCAGATTGAAGCGTGCAAAGTTTGCCAAGCTCAAGGTGGAAATATTTAAACCTATTGTGGACAATCGGTATCATGAGGATAAAGTAATTTCCCATGATGCCAATGAAATCCGCTCCACTCCCGTACCTGCAGCGGCAAACATTCGCATTTTGGCGGATACCTGTGATGTTATTGGTATTGACGAGGCCCAATTCTTTGATGATGAAATAGTTACGGTCTGTAACGATTTGGCCAACAAGGGTATTCGGGTGGTGGTAGCGGGGCTGGATATGGATTTTAAGGGAAACCCTTTTGGGCCAATGCCTGCCTTAATGGCCACTGCAGAATATGTTACCAAAGTACATGCAATCTGTACCCGTACGGGAAACTTGGCCAACTATAGTTTTCGAAAATCCAATAATGATAACTTGGTCATGCTTGGGGAGGTCGAGGAATATGAACCCCTAAGCAGGGCCGCTTTTTTTAAGGCAATGTTACGGGAAAAGGTAAAAAAGATGGATGTGGAGGTCGAAGAGCTCCCATCAAACTCCAAAAAACCTAATGCCTAAAACCAAAGAAACCATTCTTGAAATCGATTTGGGTGCGCTTGAGCACAATTATCGTTATTTGAAATCCAGATTGCGACCTGCCACAAAATTCTTGGCAGTAGTAAAAGCGTTCGCCTACGGTAGTGATGCCATAAAAATTGCCCAAAAGTTGGAAGGTCTGGGAGTCGACTATTTTGCAGTAGCTTATGTAAACGAAGGCGTGGCCTTGCGGGATGGAGGTATACAGGTTCCTATTCTAGTATTGCATCCACAGCCCTTAAATTTTGGAACGCTTATACAAAAAAATTTAGAGCCCAGTCTGTATTCCCCAAAAATTCTCAGGGAATTTCTTGAAGTCGCCAAAAAACATAATCAAAAGGATTATCCGGTACATATCAAATTCAATACAGGTCTAAATCGTCTAGGATTTTGGGAGAACGATGTAGATTACATTGTTGAACGATTGGTCGGACGAAATGAAATCAAAATAGTTTCTATTTTCTCCCATTTAGCGGCATCTGAGGATTTGGGGGAAGCAGCCTTTACCCATGGCCAAATCAATACGTTTCAAAAAATTGCCGCCAAGGTAGATGAAAAATTGGATTATTCACCTTTTAAACATCTACTGAATACTTCGGGTATCATCAATTACCCGGAATCCCAATGGGATATGGTCCGAAGCGGGATCGGTCTGTACGGTTATGGCAATGAAAGGAATATCGATGTACAATTGAGACCCGTAGCTTGCCTTAAGACTATTATTTCACAAATCCATAAAATAGAACCCAACGAAACTGTAGGATACAACAGGGCTTTTACGTCTGATGGATACCGGATAACGGCCACACTTCCTTTGGGGCACGCCGACGGGATAGGCAGGCAGTACGGCAATGGCAGTACTTGTGTAACGGTTCACGGAAAAAAAGCGCCCATAATTGGAAATGTCTGTATGGACATGATTATGGTAGACATTACCGGAATTGATTGTCGAGAAGGGGATGAGGTCATCATTTTTGGGAAAAATCCGACCGCCGAGGAATTTGCTTCTACAGCAAATACCATTTCCTATGAACTTTTAACGAGCATTTCCCATAGGGTAAAGCGTGTTTTCGTTGGTGATTGATTCGATAATTAACGTTTCGTTAACATTGTTTTTTTGGTTATATTGCGGACAAGCACAAACAAATAGTAACTAAAACACTAAAACCATGTGGAAAGAATTTAAGAATTTTATCATGACGGGAAACGTCATAGATTTAGCCGTAGCCGTTATATTGGCAGGAGCCGTTGGACTTGTCGTAAGCGGATTTGTCAATGACATTATGATGCCCATTGTGGGTCATTTTGCCGGCGGAATGGATTTTGCGGATATGAAAGTAATACTTTCTGAAGCTGTAATGGCGGCCGACGGAACTGTAGAAAAGCCAGAAAGTGCCATCCGCTATGGAGCTTGGATAAACACGATTATCAATCTGATCATTGTAGGTTTCGTTTTGTTCATGATCGTAAGATCATATAACAAAGTACGGGCTCCAAAGCCAAAACCCGCCCCATCCGGACCTACCCAAGAGGAACTCTTGGCCGAAATCCGGGATTTGCTAAAAAAGCAATAAACGATATCAAGCCTTATAAAGGCTAATCCGCTACATCACAATTAAAACCATTAACCCCTGCATAAACAGGGGTTTTTCTTTTACCAAAAGGAAGATTCGTTTTTATAACATTTTGTTATATTTTTTACATATACATGAATCTACTTGTACAGTCCCGGTTCTTGAAGTACATTTGCCTTTCCAAATTGACAGGTAATGAAAGTAGCTGTAGTAGGTGCCACGGGAATGGTTGGCGAGGTGATGTTAAAGGTATTGGCGGAACGAAATTTCCCCATAACCGAATTGTTATTGGTAGCTTCGGAACGCTCCGTAGGGAAAAAATTGACCTATAAAGGGGAGGAACATACGGTTATTGGACTTAACGAGGCCGTAATCGCAAAACCAGACATTGCCATTTTCTCAGCAGGTGGAGACACTTCTTTGGAATGGGCTCCAAAATTCGCAGAGGTCGGTACTACGGTTGTGGACAATTCTTCCGCTTGGCGTATGGATCCAACCAAAAAGTTGGTAGTTCCTGAAATCAATGCCCATGAATTGAGGGCAACGGACAAAATCATTGCCAACCCCAATTGTTCCACCATCCAAATGGTTATGGCACTCGCACCCTTGCACCAGAAGTATCGTATGAAACGGGTAGTGGTCTCTACCTATCAATCGGTATCGGGAACAGGTGTAAAAGCCGTAAAACAGTTGGAAAACGAAATGGCCGGTGTTGAGGGCGAAATGGCCTATCCCTACCCCATTAATAGAAATGCATTGCCACATTGCGATGTTTTTATGGAAAACGGGTACACCAAGGAAGAAATGAAACTGGCCCGCGAACCACAAAAAATATTGGATGACCGTACTTTCTCGGTAAGTGCTACAGCTGTACGTATACCCACCGCGGGAGGACATTCGGAATCCGTAAATGTAGAATTCGAGAACGATTTTGAACTTAATGAGGTTCGAAAGTTATTGAACGATACTCCAGGAGTTACGGTACAGGACAACCCGGATACCAATACCTATCCTATGCCCATTTACGCACATGATAAGGATGAGGTTTTTGTAGGTCGTATCCGTAGGGACGAAACCCAGCGCAATACATTGAACATGTGGATCGTATCCGACAACCTTAGAAAAGGAGCTGCGACCAATGCCGTCCAAATTGCAGAGTATTTAGTGGAAAATCAGCTGGTGTAGGCAACCCATCTGTAAATCGGTATGGTGTCCAAATTTTGCACACCTCTCATGAGCTCCCTAAAACAAAGTTAAATCTCTCTAAACGTATTGATTTCATACACTTTTGGGATATTTTTATAAGATTTAATCCCAGTTGATATGCGAAAAATCGGCATCTTTTTGCTAGTGCTTATCTTTGCTGCCTGTAAAACCAAGAAAGAAATCCGAGTATTGTGAATTATCCCGTCACCAAGAAAGTTGACACTGTAGATACTTATTTCGGAACGGAAGTAAAAGACCCTTACCGTTGGTTGGAAGACGACCGGAGTGAAGAAACCGAAGCTTGGGTAAAGACCCAGAACAAGGTTACTTTTGGCTATTTGGATGGCATTCCGTTTCGGGATGACCTTAAGAACCGTCTTGAAAAGCTCTGGAATTATGAAAAGCTGGGCTCCCCTTTTAAAGAAGGTGACTACACCTACTTCTATAAGAACGATGGCTTGCAGAATCAATATGTGGTCTATCGTAAAAAACAAGGGGATGAAGAAGAAGTTTTTCTAGACCCAAATACCTTTTCCGAAGATGGAACCACTTCTTTGATGAGCCTAAGTTTCACTAAAGATGGTTCAAAAGCAGCATACTTAATTTCCGAAGGGGGGAGCGACTGGCGTAAAGGGATTGTAATTAATACGGAGACCAAGGAAATTGTGGAGGATACCTTGATAGATATCAAATTCAGCAGTATTTCCTGGAAAGGTAATGACGGCTTTTTCTATTCCAGCTATGACAAGCCCCAAGGCAGTGAACTTTCCGCAAAAACGGACCAACATAAATTGTACTATCACAAATTGGGTACTCCGCAAGCTGAAGATAGAATTGTTTTTGGTGGAACATCAGAACAAAAACATCGTTATGTGGGCGGTTATCTATCCGAAGATGAGCGCTATCTTTTTATTTCCGCTTCGACCTCCACCTCGGGCAATAAACTGTACTTGAAGGATTTAAAAGACCCTGCTTCTAAATTGGTCACTATACTGGATGATACAGAATCAGATACCCATGTCATTGACAACGTTGGAACCAAATTGTATTTGGTCACTAACCGCAATGCCCCAAATAAAAAAATTGTGGCAACGGATGCTACCCATCCTGTTCCAGATAATTGGAAAGACTTCGTCCCGGAAACGAAAAATGTGTTGACCGCAGGGACCGGAGGCGGATATTTCTTTACCGCATATATGGTGGATGCCATCTCAAAGGTTTTACAATATGATTACGAAGGGAATCTGATTCGAGAAGTGGAGCTTCCTGGTGTTGGTAGTGCCGGTGGATTCGGAGGCAAGAAAGAAGACAGGGAGTTTTATTTTTCATTTACCAATTACAACACCCCAAGTTCTTCCTATAAATATAATGTGGATACAGGAAAATATAATCAATACTGGAAACCGGAAATTGATTTTGACCCCTCTAATTACGAGTCCAAACAAGTATTTTATACTTCAAAGGACGGTACTAAGGTGCCCATGATCATTACCCATAAAAAAGGAATTGAACGTAATGGGAAAAATCCGACTATCCTATATGGTTACGGCGGATTCAATATTAGCCTTACGCCTGCATTCAGCATTGTGAATGCAATTTGGATGGAACAGGGAGGTGTATACGCCGTGCCCAACCTTAGAGGTGGTGGCGAGTACGGGAAAAAGTGGCATATTGCCGGCACAAAAATGAAAAAGCAAAATGTATTTGATGATTTCATAGCAGCCGCTGAATATCTTATTGACAACAACTACACTTCCAAAGAATATTTGGCCATTAGAGGCGGTTCTAATGGAGGTCTTTTGGTCGGAGCGACCATGACGCAACGACCGGACCTTGTGCAGGTTGCGCTTCCGGCCGTTGGGGTCTTGGACATGCTACGCTATCATACATTTACAGCAGGTGCCGGATGGGCCTATGATTATGGCACAGCCCAGGATAGTAAGGAAATCTTCGCTTATTTAAAAGACTATTCCCCTTTACACAATATAGAGGAAAACACGGAATATCCAGCCACGCTAATTACCACTGGAGATCATGATGACCGCGTAGTCCCCGCCCATAGTTTTAAATTCGTGGCAGAGTTACAAAGAAAACAAACCGGGAAAAATCCTACCTTGATCCGGATAGAGATCAATGCAGGACATGGTGCAGGCACCCCAGTAAGCAAGACTATTGCACAGTATGCCGATATTTTTGGATTTACCCTTTACAATATGGGCTTTGAGGAACTGCCCAACCAAAACGTGCTTAAAGAATTTAAGGATTAATACGGGCGACTATCAATATTTTATCGGAAAATCCGTTTCTTAATTTAGGGCAGATTTTTGATTTTCCCCCTTAGAACGACACTTTATATGCTTCAAGTAGACCACGTTTCATTTGCCTATGACGAAACATCAGTGTTGGAGGACATAAACCTGAAAGTCTCCAAAGGCGAACATGTATCCATTATTGGGGAAAGTGGGTGTGGAAAAAGCACCTTGCTCAAAATCATCTACGGCTTGCTGCACATAAAGGTGGGCGAGGTCTATTGGGATGAAAACCAAATAATGGGCCCTTTGTATAATTTGGTCCCTGGCGAACCCTATATGAAATATCTGGCCCAAGATTTCGACCTGATGCCCTATACGACCGTTTTCGAAAATGTGAGCCAGTACCTTTCTGTTTTTGAGCCAGAGGAGCTTAAAGCCCGCACCGAGGAGCTTTTGGAAATGATAGAAATGGCCCACATGGCCCAAACTAAAGTGCGTTATTTAAGTGGAGGACAACAACAACGTGTAGCTTTGGCCAGAGTGTTAGCGCAACAGCCCCAAATTCTATTGCTGGATGAGCCCTTTGGCCATATCGATAATTTCAGGAAAAACACCTTGAGGAGGAATTTGTTCTCCTTTTTAAAAAAAGAAGGTATTACTGTTTTAACGGCAACCCATGATCATAATGATATGCTCCCCTTTGCCGATCGAGTAATTGTATTAAAAGACCGAAGAATTATCGCCAAGGATACACCAAAAAACTTGTACGAACATCCAAAAGACCTTTACATTGCCTCGTTATTCGGTGAGGCCAATAGAATTCCGATTAATGTTATTAAATCATATGCAGATACCAAACGACGCATTATTGTCTATGCCCATGAGTTCAAGGTTTCGGAAAAATCAGGTTTGGAAGTCATCGTAAAAGGATCGTACTATATGGGAGGGCATTATATGATAGTAGGAACCTATGAAGAACAAAACATTTACTTTAACCACCATTCTGCTTTGGAAGATGGAAAGAACGTTTTTCTGAATATTTCCATAGATACCATAAATCAGCGATTAAATATCTAGTCTTCATGGATAAGGGGCAACTTATAAAGGAACTTCAATTTAAGGCCGTTCGCAGTGGTGGTGCCGGTGGACAGCATGTGAACAAGGTTTCCACAAAAATTGAATTGACTTTTGATCTGGCAAACTCCTTTGCCTTTTTGGATACGGAAAAAGAACGTCTTCTAGATAAACTAAAGCCCAGATTAACCAACAATGGCCTATTGCTTTTACAATGTGATGAAACCCGTAGTCAGCACAGGAACAAGGAACTTATCGTCCTTCGTTTTTTTGACGTTATCGAGTCTGCACTGAAAACCCCTAAAAAAAGGAAAAGAACAAAGCCTTCCAAAAATTCGGTGGAAAAAAGGCTAAAGGCCAAAAAAATTACTTCGCAGAAAAAGGCGGGTCGCGGGAAACCCGCTTTGGAATAATTCTTTAACCCATGCTGGGCACCTCATAAAAATATTGGGCTTTCTGGATTTTTCCATCTTCAACTTGATACATGCATAATTCTTCCATGGCCCACCTACCTTGTTCCTTAAATGTAGCATCCATGGACATAGGAACTACAAAGTGATTTGCCGCTACAATCGGATCGCCAACGGAACCGTCGTGCATTTCCTCAATGGTTTCAGCCCATTCATTATAGGCGTCAACAATGTTTTCCTTACCCATAGTGACTTCATCCCCGGGCATTCCTGCCATTTCAATACTCACTGCATCATCAGCATAAAGATCATATGCTTCAACGTACTTTCCCTCCCTGCAAAGGCTTACCAATTTATCAGCAACTTCTTGTGTAGACATTTCTAAAATTTTTAATGTTTAATACTCTTAAATTTATAAAGAATAGAGGAACCTTGTTTTATATTATGGTTAAATAAGAATAAGATTCTGATTATGAATTCTAATATTGGTAACAGGCTATGAAACATTCGGTCGCCTCATCATGCCTAAAAAGCTATTCTTAACCTTTATGACCCTGCTTGGTGAATAAAGTAACACATTTGGGGTACAAATGAGGTTAAAAAATCATATGCCATATTGCACTATTTTATTTCTAAAATTTCGATTTTCTCTCCCTGGAAAACAACAACATCGCCAATACGCTTTCCAAACAACAGTTTTCCAATAGGCGTTCCCATGGAGATACAAAAAATGGATATATCCTTGTTTACATATACCCCTGCGGATATAGCCAAAAAATAATTCCCTTTTGAGGTAATTGCGCAACTACCAAGGCCTATGATTTGTATGTTTTCCTGTAAAAGCACCCTAGTCAAGACCAGCTTCATACCCTCGGCCTGTGCCAATTGATGGCCGAGTTTTTCACGTTCCAACTGCAGCATTGCCCTACCCGTTTCATGCTTGTCGCCAGCACTACTTTTGGTTTCCGAGGTCAATGCTTCCTGTATATCGACCATATTCTTCCGAACGCGTGCAATTCTATCTGTAACAAAAGTCTCGCAAAATTCGAACAAATCCTTTTTGGATATACCTGGCATTGAAGAAATAATTAGAAAATAGGAATGTCCAAATTTTATTCAATTTGGAGGAGTTTAGTAAATCTGAAGGCTTAATCCTCAAAATGATAGAGATCCGCCAATTTGTATATCAAAAGATTTACGATGGCTTTTTCGTCTTTGCCCGTATTGAACATTTGCTGGACCTCATCTCTGTTTTCATTTTTAAAGAATCGAAGATCGTCCGATCTGTATTCGCTTAAAATATTCCATGATTTAAGTCCCTTGAGCATTTTTTGGTGTGCAGCGTAACGCCGATTTACCAAATTGAGTTGCTTTTTGAACGTTTTGCTCCCTTTATTTCCCGCTTCGGATTTTTTGGCGTTCCAATCCTCATATTCTTTCTTTAGACGATAATCCGCCTTTTCGGCTTCGGCGATAATTTTAAAATACGCCCTGGAAACAAGGGTGCTGTATTTTTCCTCGAATGCCACTTCTTTTTCCATCAATGAGTTATAACTATCTCTCTTATCTATTCCCACATCTAGAATGCTTGTGTAAAAATCCATTTCTTCCTCAGGTTTTACAGTCCTATCCGCCAATAAGGAATTCTTCCAAGCTTCGGATTTTACCATTTCCTTCCATACCTTGTTATATTCCCTTTTAAAGTTCATTTTGGATGAGGAACACCCCATACAAAAGAACGCTAAGAGCATTACCATATAACTTAAACCAAATTTCCCCACAATACCATTTTTCATAAAATCATAGTTTTAGCATCCCATTTAATCCTTACCGCCGGTTGTTAAAAAATCGAGCGATATGGGTGGCTACCAAAGCAAATAGTGTGAATACCCCAGAGTAGGGGATACGAGTGTTCAGTTCATAAAAATTTTGGAATAAGCTTTGGGGAAGCTCATAAAAAAGTAAGCTTACCAATATAGGAAGAAAATATCACTTGCAAAGAAAAAACCAACGGCTTTATTGAGGTATCGCCAGAGCAAGAATATCAAAATTTGCTCTCTCATTACCACGGGGCTCTAGACTAGATCAGCCAACTTCTTCCCGATTAAACTGCCGATTGCGACCCCCATGCCCCCTAAACGAATGCCACAAGTTATGTTTTCCGAAACCTGTTTTACAATAGGCTTTTTTTCTTTACCCACTCCCATGATACCACTCCATCTTTGGTCTATTTCGAAGGAGGTGGTCGGGAGAATAACCTGTTCCAGAAGTTCTTGCAATCGATTTTGAATCAATTTGGTTTGACCGAAAACAACCGTTTTTTCTCCTTCTAAATCAAGGTTTCTACCCCCTCCCAATAGTATACGATTATCCATGTTCCGAAAATAATAATACCCTTCGTCCAAGTGAAATGTCCCTTTGATTGCAAGGTTTTGTACAGGTTTGGTAATCAACACTTGAGAGCGGGCGGGTTTTACATTTTCATTCAACAATTGGGATGCAAATCCATTGGTAGCTATAAACAATTTCCTTGCCTGGCATTCAAAAGCATCCGTTTGAAGCGATACTTTTCCCTGATTTTCCACAAAATCATTGACGGTTATTGAATTTAAGATAATAATGCCTTTTTGTTGTGCTAGTTGAAGGAGTCCCATCATCATCTTGCCGGTATCCAATTGTCCTTCAAAAACATGCCTGATATAGTGTTCCTTTATCTGTTTGAAATGAAAAGAATTTGGACAGGAGCTAAAAGGTTCAGCTCCAAAAATCGGTTTTAGAAAGTGATTGATTTCCGCTATGCGATCAAGGCAATTCTCATAAAGGGCCGTCTGTTCTTCCAAAAAGAGTTCATAACCACCGTTCTGTTGAAAATCGATTTGTTTCTCGCCCAAGGTGCTTCGGAGCAGCCGTATTCCTTTCCATCTTTGTGATACAAGATGAAATACCTCATCCTTGGAATGGGATCTTAGATCCGCCAGAATTTCCGAAAGACTACCAAAGCAAGCAAAACCGGCATTTTTAGTACTGGCACCTTGGGGCAAAACGCCTCTTTCAAATATTACAATCTTGGCTTTTGGGTGTTTTTCCCGCAATCGGATTGCGCAATTGAGTCCAACGATCCCACTTCCTACAATAGCAAAATCGATATGGGACAACCATGTTTTGTATTCCCAGTAACTGAGATTCATATCCGGAATTTGTAAGACCTATCAGATCTTGTCCGTTCATGCTTCGGACAGCGGTTCCATCTCAAAATCTTCCATAAACTTGGTGGTATAGTTTCCCGCTAAATAATCAGGATGTTCCATGAGCTGTCTATGGAATGGGATGGTAGTCTTGATGCCTTCTATTACAAATTCGTCCAAGGCACGTTTCATTTTGTTAATGGCCTCTTCACGGGTCTGCGCCGTGGTAATCAATTTAGCGATCATGGAGTCATAGTTTGGTGGAATTGCGTAACCGCTATACACATGGGTGTCCATTCTAACCCCATGACCTCCTGGTGTGTGCAAGGTGGTTATTCTCCCTGGAGAAGGTCTGAAATTGTTATAAGGGTCTTCAGCATTGATACGACATTCTATGGAATGTAGCTTTGGGATGTAGTTCTTACCTGAAATAGGTACGCCTCCGGCTACTAGAATCTGTTCCCGAATCAAATCATAATCCACAACCTGCTCCGTTATGGGGTGCTCCACCTGTATACGGGTATTCATTTCCATAAAATAGAAGTTGCGATGTTTGTCCACCAAAAATTCTACAGTACCGGCACCTTCATATTTAATGAATTCTGCTGCCTTTATAGCGGCTTTGCCCATTTCATCTCGTAGCTTATCCGTCATAAAGGGTGAAGGGGTCTCCTCGGTCAACTTTTGATGACGACGTTGAACGGAGCAATCCCTTTCTGAGAGGTGACAAGCCTTTCCATATTGGTCCCCTACTACTTGTATTTCGATATGGCGTGGTTCCTCTATCAGTTTTTCCATGTACATACCCCCATTTCCAAAGGCAGCAGTAGCCTCCTTAACAGCGCTTTCAAAGTTACTTTCCATTTGATCCTCGGACCAGATAGCGCGCATTCCCTTACCTCCGCCACCTGCAGTGGCCTTGATCATAACCGGGTAGCCCATCTTTTTGGCTATCTTTTTGGCATCGGCAACATCCTTTAAAAGGCCTTCAGAGCCAGGAATGGTAGGTACCCCAGCTTTTTTCATTGTAGCCTTGGCGGTTGCCTTGTCTCCCATTTGATCAATCTGTTCTCCAGAAGCACCTATAAATTTTATCTCATGTTCAGCGCAGATCTTTGAAAACTTTGAATTTTCGGACAAGAATCCATATCCAGGATGAATGGCATCCGCATTGGTAATCTCAGCAGCAGCAATAATATTGGGGATTTTTAAATAAGATTCGCTACTAGGGGCCGGGCCAATGCAGACCGCCTCATCCGCAAATCTAACATGTAGACTTTCCTCATCCGCTTTGGAATAGACCGCAACGGTCTTGATACCCATTTCTTTACATGTTCGGATAATCCTAAGGGCGATTTCCCCCCTATTTGCAATCAATACTTTTTTGAACATAATGCTACCAAATTTCAAATCTCAAATTCCAAATTCCAAAAAGATTTTGGTATTTGGAATTTGGCGTTGTGATTTAACCTAGGATGGATCTACCAAAAACAAGGGTTGATCAAATTCTACCGGTGAGGAATCCTCTACCAAAACCTTCACAATTTTACCGGATACTTCGGACTCTATATCATTAAAAAGCTTCATTGCTTCTATAACGCAGAGAACATCTCCTTTTGAGATGCTGGAACCTACCTCCACAAATGCCGGTTTGTCCGGCGAGGGTTTTCTGTAAAAGGTTCCGATAATCGGGGATTTTATAGTAATATATTTGGCATCCTCTTCCGGGGACTCTTTAGTGCTTGTTTCCGGGGATGGGACGGGAGTCTCCGCAGGAGCTTGCGGAATTGGTGCCAGCGGGGTTTGTGGGACGGGAATTTGTTGTACATAGGTCGTATCCGATCCAGATCCGACCGCTCCGGTACGAATGGTGATTTTTATATCATCTGTCTCAAGTTTTACTTCACTGGCACCGGATTTTGCCACGAATTTGATCAGGCTTTGAATTTCCTTGATATCCATTACATTTTAGTTTTAGTTTTAGTTATAGGCCCATTTTAAATAAATAGATCCCCAAGTGAAGCCTCCTCCAAAAGCGGCGAAAACTAAGTTATCGCCCTTTTTCAGTTGGTCTTCATAGTCTCTCAACAAAAGTGGAAGTGTCGCGGCGGTTGTATTGCCATAGCGCTGTATGTTCATCATCACCTTGGAACCGTCCAGACCCATTCTTTTTGCCGTTGCATCAATAATTCGTTTATTGGCTTGATGTGGAACCAACCATGATATGTCAGTATGGCTCAAATTATTCCGTTCCATGATTTTCACGGCCACATCGGCCATGTTCGACACGGCAAATTTAAAAACCGATTTTCCATCTTGATAAATGAAGTGCTTCCGATTCCTTACCGTTTCCTCAGAGGCTGGCAATAGTGACCCTCCCGCATCCATTCCTAAAAATTTTCTTCCTGAACCATCCGCCCTGAGATACTCGTCTTGTAGCCCAAGGTTTTCCGTGTTAGGTTCAAAGAGAACAGCTCCCGCACCATCTCCAAAAATAATACAGGTAGTTCTATCCGTATAGTCGATTATTGAAGACATTTTATCTGCTCCGATCAATAGAATTTTTTTATACCTGCCGGATTGGATATAGCTTGCTGCGGTGGACATTCCGAACAAAAAACTGGAACAGGCCGCCAACAAATCATAAGAAAAGGCGTTGGTGGCCCCAATTTCTGAGGCGACAAAGGCCGCGGTAGATGCAACCAGACTATCTGGCGTGGCTGTGGCTATCATAACCAAATCGATTTCCTTGGGATCCAAATTCCTCTTTTCCAAAAGGTTTTTTGCCGCCTTAATGGCCAGATAGGACGTTCCTTCTCCTTCCTCCGGTTTTAATATTCTCCTTTCCTTGATGCCGGTTCTAGTAACGATCCATTCATCATTGGTATCTACCATGCCTTCCAGCATTTTATTGGTCAATACAAAATTTGGAACGTAAGCTCCTACAGCTGTAATCGCTGCCGTCAATTTCCCCATCCTAAAGTTGATTTTGCATCAAAAACCTTTTAAAATGCATCAAAATTCGTGAAAAATACTGATTTTCTGCGACTTTTTTCAAATTAAAAGGATTTAGAGAGTCTGAAAATTATATGATTCGATTTTAATTGTGTCCGGCATCATATTACCGGGGACGTTGAAGTAATCTTTGCTACTGTCCTTCGTCCTTACACAAATGTGATTTTCATTTTTTAAAAACAAACGCCTACAAAAAAACCTGTCCTTATAGGGACAGGAATTTAAAAAATATCATTTTGCTTTATTAAGCCTCTGCTTCCTCGGTCTTGTCTACTAAAACCTGGCCTTTGTAATACAATTTGCCCTCATGCCAATGAGCCCTATGGTACAAGTGCATCTCTCCTGTTGTAGGATCCGTAGCCAAAGTAGGGGCGACAGCCTTATAATGGGTTCTTCTCTTATCCCTTCTAGTTCTGGATATTTTTCTTTTAGGATGTGCCATTTTATATCTTATTTATCCGTTAAAAACTTTTTTAATGCGTCCCAACGCGGGTCATTTTTCTCTGAATTCTCATTAATTTCTTTGGGCTCCAGTGCTTTGAGCCTATCTAGGGCATCAGATTTTAGAGTGCCGTCCAATACTCCCGGATGTATCCGTTTTTGAGGAACGGCAAGCACCAGCATTTCATAAATGTATTGCGCTATATTGATTTGATGTTCCCCATGGGGAATAATCAATATTTCATCATCCTCATCATTGAAATCCTCTCCGAACTTGACCACTAATTCCAATTCACCGGAAATTGGTTGATCATAAGGCTCGCTTGTTAAATCGCAATCTACATTTACTATCCCCTCTCCCCTTAAATGCAATTCTAGCATAGTACTCATTTTGTTCAGCTCTGCCAAGAAATCTATTCTGGCCTCGTTGAACTCTTCATACCCAAAAGAATCAAAGAACGTATTATCAATTGAATAGGTGAACCCGTGTTTTCCTTGCTTCAATCCAGAGAAAGGAATATTATATTCCTTATGCTTCATCGTACCAACACTTATTTTTGACCTATGCCCTTGATATGGGAATACCAAAACGTTTCCATTCTGGCGGGTGCAAAGATACTATTATTTTGATAAAAGCCAATATTTGACCCCCAAATGTTCAGGACGTCAACACCTTATAAAATTTGTTGGAAGACCGCTGATTTATCGCCTTACTTTTTGCTTTTGTAATGGATTCTCATTCAGCTCCTTGAATTCCGTTCTGTTCTTAAAAATTTGCAAGGCGGTAAATACCGCCTCCTTAAATGAGCTATAGTCAGCTTTGCCCTTTCCCGCAATCTCATAGGCCGTGCCATGATCGGGGGAGGTACGGACTTTTGAAAGACCTGCGGTATAATTGACCCCCTTGCCGAAGGAAAGTGTCTTGAAGGGAATTAATCCTTGATCGTGATAGGCCGCCAAAACGGCATCAAAGTTCTTATAGGAGTCCGAGCCAAAAAAACTATCTGCTGAATAGGGGCCAAAAATCAAGTGGCCCAAGTCTGACATTTCCTTAATGACGGGTTTCAAAACTTCATCATCTTCCTTGCCAATAACACCGTTGTCCCCACTGTGCGGATTAATCCCTAGGAGCGCAATTTTTGGTCTTCGTATCCCAAAATCCATCTGTAGGGATTTTTCAATCGTACGCACCTTGGTCCTGACCAAGATAGGATTTATGGCCGTAGGGGCATCCTTTACGGCGACGTGATCCGTAAGCAGTCCCACTTTTAATGTATCCGTAACCATAAACATAAGGCTTTCACCCTCCAATTCTTGGGCCAGATAATCTGTGTGCCCAGGAAATTTAAAGTCTTCTGACTGAATGTTATTTTTGTTGATCGGAGCGGTCACCAGGGCATCAATATTTTCCTCTTTTAGGGCTTTTACGGCTGCCTGTAATGATTTTAAGGCATATTTTCCAGCTTCTTGGGTTTCTTTTCCAAACTCGATTTTAGGAATTTCCTTCCAAATGTTCACCACGTTGATCTTGCCCTCAATAATCTTGGAAGCTTCATGGCTACCATGGTATTTAATGGCAATGCCCAAAGCATTTTTCTGAAAGGAAATGGTTTTATTGGAAGCAAAAATTACAGGTGTACAAAAATCCAGCATACGGGAATCTTCAAAAGTCTTAAGAACGACCTCACATCCAATTCCGTTTAGGTCACCTATGGAAATCCCTAGCCGTATTTTTCGATTTTCCTGCATATTTTCTTTGGCTTTATCCCTAAATTTATCGCACAAAATTACTCAATTTAAGCGGAACATGTTTACGGGAATAATCGAAACCTTAGGAGAGATATCACAATTGGAAAAGGATGGGGGCAACCTTCACATTACAATAGCTTCCCGGGTAGCCAAGGAGTTGCAAATAGATCAGAGTATGGCCCATAATGGTGTTTGCCTAACCGTAGTTTCCTTAGGAGAGGACAAATATACAGTTACGGCTATTGACGAAACACTTCAAAAAACCAATCTCGGTGATTTGAAAATCGGTGATTCCGTGAACCTGGAACGTGCTATGATCCTGGGTTCCCGATTGGACGGCCATATTGTTCAGGGGCATGTGGATCAAACTGGGACCTGTACCTCAATCGAGGAAAAGGATGGCAGCTGGCTGTTTTCATTCGAGTATGATGTTTCGCTCAACAATCCAACTATTGAAAAGGGGTCTATAACTATTGATGGGGTAAGTTTAACAGTGGTCGATTCCGGAACAAATACGTTTAGTGTGGCCATTATACCGTACACCTATGAAAACACTCGATTTCATGCCTATAAGGTTGGATCTAAAGTAAACCTAGAATTTGACGTTATCGGAAAGTACGTGACCAAGTTATTGAGTCTGCATTCTAAACCTTAATGAAAATCTTCCTTTGGTATAAAACATAGGCCAAAAGGCAATAAAATGCAACGACCGAAAGACCATAAAGTAAGGAGGACATTTGCATGGACATAAAATCATGGACATAAATGGTTTCAAAGAGCCATCCATGAAATGAAGTATCCCCCACCTTGATCATACCAAAAACCTTGGAGATGAAGCTCGACAAAAAATATACGATAATGGCATTGGCACCGGCATAGCGAAAAACACTTCCGAATTCAATCCCCTTTACATCTGTCAGGTAGTAAATCAATGCCAGCAACATATTGGCCCAGCCAGCCGTAACCAAAACAAAACTACTGGTCCAAAGTGCTTTATTTATAGGGAAGACCAAATCCCATAAATGTCCAAGTATCAGCAACGAACCTCCAATACCGACCATAAGGGTTACTTTTTTGGGCAGTTTTGATGTTAAAAGCAATCCGGTAAAAATACCTAACAATGAGCTGCAAATTGCCGGTATTGTACTTAATAGACCCTCGGGGTCATAATCTTCCTTCCACATATGGCTCCCTAAAACGTTTAAATCCACGTAATTCGCCAAATTATTGGGAGCCCTTTCAAAAGTGGATTCCATCCCACCTACGGGTACAAAACCCATTAACAGCCAATAGCCGATCAAAAGAAAGGCACATATGCCTATAAGGGTTTTCCAGTTAACGTTCAGAAATAAAATCGCAGCAAAAAAGAATACAACACCTATACGCTGTAAAACTCCAGGAAACCGGATTTCGGCAAAATCCTTTATGAAGGGAAAGGTGATGGTAAACGCTCCAAGAAAAAGGCCGAGGCCAATCAACTTTAAGGCACGAATCGTAATCTTTTTGTAACTCTTAGCATTAACGGGCTTGTTTTTATAGGCAAATACAATGGAAGTCCCAACGATAAAAAGGAAAAAGGGAAATACCAGATCCGTAGGTGTATAACCATGCCAATCGGCATGCAGAAAGGGCGCATATACGGCAGACCACGTTCCAGGGGTGTTTACTAAAATCATTAGGACTATGGTAAGTCCCCTAAAAATGTCTACTGAAATAATCCTATCCTTCATGGTAAAAACTATAGTATATTATCTTTCATACGGTTCCATGCTCTTATTAGCAGAATACCGGAAAGTGCCGCTACACCCGTTAAAATCAATGCTAAAGTGGTCTTCCCATAAATCCAATAGCCTGTAGCGAACATGGTAGAGTAGACCAGTACAACTCCCAAAAGCATGGCCGTTATGCCCGAGGGCACACTCCATTTTTCATTTTCCAAGACGACCTCATCGTTATCTTCACGAGCTTCTTTGACAACTTTTGACCATCCAGGGCCTCCTGGCTGTATTTTCTTATAAAAATCCCGCAACACTTGTTTCGATTCTGGTTGGGTCATAAAAGTGGCCGATAACCAAATTACCGAGGTTACCAACATTATAAAAGGTAGTTCCCCCCAATCCGGCAATAGTCCCGATTCAGAGTCAAACAAAATAGGTCTCAATGCAGTTGTTTCCAACAAAATAGCGAGAATCCCGGAAGAGAACATGGCGGAAATTTCACTCCACGAATTAATCCGCCACCAAAACCATCTAAGAATAAAAATTAGCCCGGTACCGGCACCAAACGACAACAAAAGATTAAAAATGCCCATGGCATTTTGCATAGCCAAGGCTAAAAAGGCGCTCAAAATCATCAAAACTACCGTTGACAAACGTCCTACGGCCACCATTTGTTTTTCGGTGGCATTTGGATTTATCTGCTGCTTGTAAAAATCAAAGACCATATAGGATGACCCCCAGTTCAATTGGGTAGAGATGGTACTCATATATGCTGCTATCAGGGAAGCCAATACAACGCCCAGCAATCCGCTGGGTAATTTGGTCAACATGGCCGAATAGGCCAAATCGTGCCCCAATTTATCCGCAGGCACGTTCGGAAAAGCTTCCGAAATACTTGCAACGTCAGGATAAACGACCAATGAGGCTAGAGCTACCAAAATCCAAGGCCATGGACGTAGGGCATAGTGCATAATATTAAAGAAGAAAGTTGCGCCAATGGCATGGTTCTCATTCTTTGCGGCCAACATACGCTGTGCAATATAGCCCCCTCCTCCGGGTTCCCCACCGGGATACCAGGAACTCCACCACTGAACTGCCAATGGAATTACCAAAATGGTAACCACGGCCTTTGTATCGCTTAAATCTGGAAGAATATTAAGCTTATCCTTTACATTTTCACTTTCAATAATTGCCTGTATTCCTCCAACTTCCGGAATGTTTACCAAATAATAGGCAGCTCCTATGGCCCCGGCCATCGCTACAAAAAATAGTAAAAAGTCGGTATAGACTACGCCTTTAAATCCTCCCAAGGCACTGAAAATTACCGTTATCAAACCAGCCCCGATTACAGTTTGCCAAGGTTCAAGTCCCAACATAATTCCCCCAATCTTAATCGCGGCCAATGTTACGGCGGACATCGTAATAACATTAAACAAAATACCCAAATACACGGCACGGAATTTTCTTAAAAAACTTGCTGGTGCACCCCCGTAACGCAACTCGTAAAACTCAAGATCGGTCTTAACATTTGATTTTCTCCATAATTTGGCATAAACGAAAACCGTGAGCATCCCTGTAAGCAAAAAACACCACCAGCCCCAGTTGCCCGATACTCCACTGGTGCGCACCAAATCGGTTACCAGGTTGGGCGTGTCCGTGGAAAAGGTAGTGGCCACCATGGAAAGACCTAACAGCCACCAGGGCATTGTTCTTCCCGACAAAAAGAACTCCGAGGAATTTTTTCCCGACTTTTTGGAAACATAAATCCCAATCCCTAAAACGATTGAGAAGAAAACGACGATAAAACTATAATCCAGGGTGCTGAGTTCCATAGTTTGGTTATTGGTTAATGGCTAAAGATATTATTTTTTAGGATACTTTTGTGGTTTCACTGTTAAACTACCTTAGTGCTACCAACCCTAGTATCAGAAATTCCGATTACATCCTGGACCTTGGCATATATTGCGGCATTTGTTATCGGTGTCTCTAAAAGTGGCATAAAGGGAATCGCCATTATCATCGTAACATTCATGGCCTTGGCTTTTGGTGCCAAGAACTCTACCGGTCTAATTGTCCCCCTCCTAATTGTCGGCGATATTTTTGCCGTAATCTATTATAATAGACATACCCAGTGGAAATACATTGTACGTTTTCTACCTTGGATGATGGCTGGTGTTCTTATAGGTGTCCTAATAGGAAAGGATTTGGATGAAGATACTTTCAAAATCGGGATGGCCTTCATTATTTTAGGAAGTGTCATAATGATGTACTGGTGGGATCGTAGAAAATCCAAAACGGTTCCTGACCATTGGGCATTTGCTGGATTCATGGGTGTTATGGCCGGAATTACCACCATGATCGGAAATTTGGCGGGAGCCTTTGCCAATATCTTTTTCTTGGCCATGCGTTTGCCCAAAAACGAGTTTATAGGGACTGCCGCCTGGCTTTTCCTTATTATCAACGTGTTTAAGCTTCCTTTTCATATTTGGTCTTGGGGAACCATTACCTGGGAATCCGTAGGTATAGATTTAAGATTGGTCCCAGGGATTTTTGTAGGCTTATATGTCGGGGTACGTTTGGTAAAAATTATAAAGGAAAGTTTTTATCGAAAAATGATATTGATCCTGACCGCCCTTGGGGCCGTATTGATTCTATTCCGTTAATCCATATCCATTTTCGGAAAATATAAGTAGCTTTATATCAAATGGATAAAGTGTATGCCTAACCTGATTTCCAAAAGTTCCGTACCTATAACATTAGCATTGTTCTTGTATGTACTAGTGTTCGTTTCCTGCAAAACGGAGAGGACAGAACCCTTAAAAGATGAGGGACTACTTTCTGAAATCGAGGCCTCCTTGGATACTCTTGTTCAGGTCTGGTACCCAAAAACCGTGGACACCGTTAATGGTGGTTTTTGGTCCGATTTCAATTACAAATGGGAAAGGGAAGGTAAGCAAAACAAAATGTTGGTAAGTCAGGCGCGTCATGTCTGGACAGCTTCTACCCTTGCCCTTTTTTATAAAGATAAGAAGTACGAACAAATCGCGGCGCATGGATATCGCTTTCTTAGGGATGCCATGTGGGACGAAACCAATGGTGGGTTCCATACCTTATTACATGTAAAAAATGATTCATTGGAAGTACTTTCCAATACCAAAAGCACCTATGGCAACTCCTTTGCCATCTACGGACTCGCCACGTATTACAAAGCTTCCCGGGACTCAGCTGCGCTAAATCTGGCAAAGAAAACTTTTCTGTGGTTAGAGGAACATGCCCATGACTCTATATACAAAGGCTATTTTGATGTCCTTCAACCCAATGGCTCCTGGTTTTTGGATGTCAATACAAATGATGCCGATTATGACAATTTCATTCGAAAGGATTGGAAAGATCAAAACTCCTCCATTCACCTTTTGGAAAGTTTTACCGCCCTGTACGAGGTATGGCAAAATCCCTTATTAAAAAAACGCCTTGAGGAAATGTTGGGACTGATAAGGGATACCATTACTACCCCAAAGGGTCACCTCAGCCTATACCTGGAACGGGATTGGAAACCAATATCATTACGGGATTCCACGGATAGCTATAGAAAGCAAAATCTGTGGGTGGATCATGTTTCCTTTGGCCATGATGTGGAAACGGCCTTTCTTATGTTGGAGGCTTCCCATATACTCGGTAGAACAAAGGATTCCGCTACCTTAATAAAAGCTAAAAAAATGGTGGATCATGCCCTGGAATGGGGTTGGGACATACAGACTGGAGGATTCTATTACGAGGGTGTTTATTGGGATAAAAAGGGCAGGCATACCATTGAAAAAGAGGCAAAAGTATGGTGGACGCAAGCGGAAGGGCTTAATTCCCTTTTGCTGTTTTCCAAGTTGTTTCCGGATGAGTCGCGGTATCTGGATTTATTTGAAAAACAATGGGACCACATAGTTACTCACATGATTGACCACGAATACGGTGGTTGGTTTCACGAGGGATTGGATACGGATCCGGAAGCCAAATACGATGCAAAGGCCCATAATTGGAAAGTCAACTATCACAACATTCGGGCTTTGGTGAATACCATTCAAATGCTAAAGGATGAATTCCCTTTAACGGATCCCAAGCATTTGTAAAGCATGTTGGTCGGTTTTCTATTTGGTATATTTCTCCATAGTGTACAACTCGGGTTCTCCACCTCGATTTCCACAACCGGAGGCAACATACAAGTTCCCGTCATGTTCCAGCACCCCAGTACCATGTCTTCCTTCTAGCATTGAGGGTAGCGAACGCCAGCTATTATTGCCAATATCAAGTGCCTCCACATGGGCGTGCGCTTTTTCTTGGGTACCGGATTCTCCTCCCAGTACCAAAACCTCATCTCCCTTTAAAATAGCCATATTACCGGCACGCTGAGTAGGTATTTCATGGGGCAAGGTCGTCCAACTATTATCGGCAATGTCATATACATCAACCTTTCCCAAGGTACTTCCAAAAGGCTCATCGGAAGCTCCGGTGTTTCTCCCGGCCAGTACATAAATTTTTCCGTTAGCCTCAACGGACTGAAAGTGATCCCGTGGTCTCGGGGCATCGGCCAGAACCTGCCATTCCCCTGTATCCAAATCATAGCTGTCCATCCAATTCTTATGATCCCCGATATGGCCATTCTTTATTCCACAGGAAACATATAGCTTTCCGTTGAAAATTACATTCCCTGTGGATCCTCTTAAGCGCTCCGAAGGAATTTCGTCCTCCTTGGACCAGCTATCTATTGCGGGGTCGTATATGTAAATATTCGTTACCGGTGTTTCATTGGGCCATCCCCCGGTCAATGCTCCCACTATGTAAATCTTATTTTTATGGACAACGGGTTGAAAATGATGTATCTCTATAGGAGGTGCCGTACCTTTAGACCATGCCTCGGTTTGCACATCGTAAACACTTACAGGCCGTATACCCCGACCACCAAGCAGATAAAACTTGTCTTCAACCTTTACAAAAGCAGCCTCATGTCGTTGTACCGGTTCACTACCATCCTTGGAAGTTACCGCTTGCCATGAGGGTTCCACGACCTGTTTTTGAACCGCCTCCACGTTGGCGTTTTTTGGGGCTTCCTTGCATGTTATAATGACTAGGAGAAAGCAAACAAGAATGAACACGTTTTTCATCTAATATTGAATTAAATCCTTGATACGCCCAAATGTACTAAATCTAAAAAATCATCTTTGGCGATTTCCTTTCGTTGAATTTCGGGTCATTTAAAGAACATGTTTAGAATTACATAAATTCTTGGTAAGCATTTCTTAACCTTAAAAGATTTACATATGGTAAAAATTTATTGAATATTGTCTATAAAAATTTACCATTTGTAAACTCATCCTGAGCTTTTGAAACTTAGCAGAAAAGATAGTCGCGTTTTGTTTTTGGGGGCGTTCGCCTCTTTTGGGGTGTACTTTTGCATGTATGCATTTCGAAAGCCATTTACGGTAGCCACCTACGAAGACTATTTTTTATGGGGAGTGAATTACAAAATTATGCTAATTATTGTACAGGTGTTGGGGTATATGCTTTCCAAGTTTGTCGGTATAAAAGTGATTTCGGGTCTACGGGCAAAAAGCAGGTTTGGGTACCTCATCGGGATGATAGCCGTGGCAGAGTTAAGTCTTGTTTTATTCGGACTAATACCCAATCCCCATAACTCTATTTTTATGTTCATAAACGGCTTATCGCTCGGTATGATATGGGGTGTGGTATTTTCATATCTGGAAGGGAGGAGGTTTACGGAAATTCTTGGAGTAGCACTATGTTCCAGTTTTATAGTTTCCAGCGGTGCGGTAAAGTCGGCCGGGCTTTTGGTTATGCGGTATTTTGGTGTTTCGGAGTTTTGGATGCCCGCAATGACCGGGCTTATATTTATGCTTCCCTTCCTTGGTTTTGCCATACTTCTGGAAAAAGTACCCCAACCCAATGCAGAAGACAGATTGCTGCGAAAGGAAAGAAAGCCTATGAATAGGGAAGACCGTATAAAAACGGTTCGGAATTTTTTTCTCCCTTTGGTCATTTTGGTCTTTTTCTATATCTGCCTCACGGCCTTACGCGATTTTCGCGATAATTTTTCCCGTGAGATTTGGGACTCCGTAGGTCTCCGGGACAATGCTTCGATTTATACCTTGTCCGAAGTTCCGGTAGCCTTATTGGTATTGCTCTTGATAGGCCTTTTTGTTTTCATTAAAAAGAATTACCGCGCCTTTGTTTCCTATCATTACCTACTTATTGGTGGAAGCTTGTTCATTGGCCTTTCTACCTTGCTTTATCAGAACAATATGGTTGGTCCCGTCTTTTGGATGATAAGTGTAGGGTTGGGATTATACGCGTGTTATGTGCCTTTCAACTGCCTTTTTTTTGATAGAATGATCGCTACCTTTCGCATAAACGGAAATGCCGGTTTTCTCATTTACATTGCCGACGCTTTTGGTTATTTGGGAAGTGTGGCGGTCTTGCTCTATAAGAATTTTGGAAGTACCGACGTATCTTGGCTACAATTCTTTGTTCAAGGAACCTATATTGTCGCCGTCATAGGTGTTGTAGTATCGATTTTATCCTTGACCTACTTTAAGAGAAAATACAATAACGGGGTCCATGACCCCCTCCTAAAATCTCCATTGTTGAACTATGAGAAACGTTTATGATTTAATTGTAATAGGCGGAGGTGTGTTGGGTACCTTTCATGCTTACCATGCCATAAAAAAAGGATTGGCAGTGGCCCTCATTGAAAAAGATGCGACTCCCTTAGGGGCTACGGTACGTAATTTTGGCCAGGTAGTCCCTTCCGGAATGAACGGTAAATGGCAAGTTTATGGAAGGGAAAGTCTTAAAATATACAAAGACATTCAATCAAAATTTGATGTTTCGGTCCGGCAAGAGGGCACGGTCTATTTGGCTTCCAACGAGGAAGAGATACAGTTGCTCGAGGAGCTTTCTGAAATAAATAATCATAACGACTATCCCTCCCGGTTATTGACCCAGAAAGAGTGTTTGCGGGACTATCCCGGTCTAAGGGAAAATTATGTAAAAGCAGGACTCTTCTTTCCCGAAGAAGTAATTGTTGAACCACGATTAATGATTAATCGCCTACACGCCTATTTAGTGGGCATCGGTTTGGAACTATACAAGAATACCGAGGCAATCGAATGCCATAGCCTAGTCGATTATGTCAGTGTACATACCGCCAAAGGGGATACTTTTTCGGCCGGTGAGGTAATCATTTGTAATGGCAGCGATTTCAAGACCTTATATCCGTTGCTGTTCAATGAGAGTAATCTGGAGGTCTCAAAATTGCAAATGATGCAGACCAAGTCCCAGGGAATCTATCGTCTAAAAGGTTCCGTTTTGACCGGGCTTTCCATTAGGCGTTATGAGGCATTTGCCGAATGTCCTTCATTCGATGCAATCAAGGCCAAGGAGGATCCCGATTCATTGGAGAAAAAGTGGGGTGTTCATATTCTTTTTAAACAGGCTGTCGATGGCTCTATCATTTTAGGGGATTCCCATGAATATGCCCCTGCAGAACATATGGACGAACTTGGATTCGATATCAAGATGGACATAGACCGTTTTATTTTAACCGAGGCCCAAAAAATAATGGATCTTCCCACCTATGAAATTCAGAATCGTTGGACAGGTCGGTATTCCCAATGCAAAAATTCCGATATTTATCAAAAGACAATAGACAAAAATATCCACATCGTAACCGGAATAGGCGGTAAGGGAATGACCGGCAGTGCAGGGTTCGCTAAGGAAAACATAAATTCAATATTTCATTTTAAGCATGCATAAGATAGAATTGGCCGTTTTTGATATGGCAGGAACAGTAGTAAACGAGGACAATGTAGTATATAAGACACTTCAAAAGGCCATCAACAAAAAGGGATACCTTTTGACTTTGGACTTTGTGCTGGAACATGGAGCGGGGAAAGAAAAACATCAAGCAATAAAGGACATCCTTCGGATGGAGGAGGGTTATGATCAAGATGAGATTGCAAAGGAAATTTTCAAGAATTTCAAAAAAATGTTGGGAAATGCCTATCAGGATTTGAGCGTAACCACATATGAGGGGGTTGAAGATTTAATTGACACCCTTAAAAAGCTAAATATTAAAGTGGCCTTAAATACAGGTTACGATAAGAACACCGCACAGTTACTACTGGACAAAATGAATTGGGCCATGGGGATTCACTATGATATATTGATTACTGCGGACGATGTAAAAAGAGGTAGGCCAGATCCCGATATGATTTTTGAGGCCATGGATATTCTACAAATAAACGACCCTTCCAAAGTCTTAAAAGCAGGGGACTCGATTATTGATATCCAAGAAGGAAAAAATGCCAGATGCGGTATGACCATAGGAGTGACCACAGGCGCACATACTAGGGAACAGTTAAATTCCGCAAAGCCCACCTATGTTCTGGATTCGTTGGTAGAATTGGAAGAGATTCTTACTTCGGAATAAGACCGGATACATACGAATTCATATAAAAAAATAAAGGACCAGCATGGTGGTGGAAATATTTCCGCGATTCACGGGAACATGGGGAATTCGTCCATCAAAGAAAATGGAGTCCCCTTCCCTAAGGCAAATCTCGTCCTCTCCAATAACGTAGTGACATTCCCCGGACAAAACGTATTTAAATTCAAAAGCATCCGTGGTGACCTTTCCTCTTTTGGAATTAGGCTCTATTTGCAACAGGACTGTTTCAAAACCTAAGGAAGACAGTTGTTTTCCAAAAATATAGGTATAGGTAAATCCCAGGGCATCATCTTCTTTTTCAATTATGCTGTTCTCCTCTTTTCTGGAAACGATATACCCGGCACCGTTTGTTTGCGGCATCCCTTTAAAAAATTCGGTCACTTCAGTTTCCAGCGAACTAATGATTTTTAAAAGCACGGGCAAGGAAGGTATGGTGCGTCCGTTTTCAATACGGGAAATCAACCCACTGGTAACACCAGCTTTTTGGGCTATATCACTTATGGTGCTATTACTGTTTTTTCGTATTTCCTTAATTCGTTTCCCAATCCCAATAAGATAGTCCTCCATAGCAAGAAATAATGTTGCAAACATAGTACTTATATCGCTTTTTAACATTGCAAATGTTAAAACAACCCTGTATTCCTACATACATTGGCAATTTAAACCCTTAGATCGATTAACTAACAATTTGAATATTTGTAAATAATATATAAGTAACCATTTCATAATGTTTTTAATCTAATCCTTGCGATTATTTAACTTTAAAAGGAAGTTAGCCTAACTTCACCTCTTGATATTTGTTTCGTAATAATTAACCAAAGTTTACAAATACGAAAAAAATGAAGAGAACACAATTGTTATTGCTACTTGCTTTTTTAGTAAGTTTTGCAGGCTATTCCCAAGTTGATTTTTCAGGAACGGTCTCGGATGAAAACAACGTTCCCCTACCCGGGGCATCGGTTGTAATAAAAGGAAGTAATACCGGTGTAGCAACTGATTTTGATGGTAATTTCAGTATAGAACTGCCGCAAGGAAACGAAATCCTTATCGTGTCCTATATTGGATACATCCCCGCGGAATTTGACGCTTCCGGAAAGGCAACGGCCAATATCGTACTCCAACCCGATTCACAACAATTGGATGAGGTAGTAGTAACGGCCTTGGGAATAAAACGGGAAGCCAAAAAGTTGGCCTATGCCGTACAAAAAGTTTCCGGAGAGGAGCTTGCCGAGGCAAAGGAAACCAACGTGGTTAACTCCCTAGCCGGTAAAATGGCAGGCGTACAGGTAACCGGGGGAAACTCAGGGGTAGGCTCTTCCTCCCAAATTATTATTCGTGGGGAGAGTTCCTTGAATCCCAACCCAAATGCCAATTCACCCCTTTTTGTAGTAGACGGCATTCCTATCAATAACAATGTCAGCAGTGTGGGATCTGAAGGAAACATGGAGGTCGATTTTGGAAACGGCGCTATGGATATCAATCCGGATGATGTGGAGACCATGACCGTATTAAAAGGGCCAAGTGCTACCGCCTTATACGGATCTCGGGGGGGCAACGGTGTTGTTTTAATTACGACCAAATCCGGAAGGGGTACTCGGGGCATAGGTGTTTCCTATACCAATAATACCACATATGAGAGCATTTTGACCCTCCCCAAGTACCAGGATCGCTATGGGCAAGGTTCCAATGGGCAGTTTGCCTTTGGAGATGGAGGCCAGAACCGGTCCATTACTGGAGGCATCAACGACCATGTAGACGAAAGCTGGGGCCCTGCCTTGGATGGTCAATTGATTGCCCAACATGATAGCCCCACTACCAGTGGTTTCCGGGCCGGGGACGTAAACTTACGCCCAAGAAACGATGATGGTACCTTTGCCGATGAGATAATAGCCACACCTTTTGTGGCACATCCGGATAATATCCGTGATTTTTTCAGGACGGGTTTTACATTAAGCAACAACATTGCCCTTACAGGAGGTAATGAAGATGGAAATTTTAGGGTATCTTTTACAGACCTGCAAAATGAAAGTGTTATCCCCAACTCCAATTTCAAAAGGCGAACCTATGCCGTAAACGGGTCCTATAACCTTACGGATTGGTTAAAGGTGACGGCATCCATGAACTACATCAATAGTAAATCGCGTAACCGTCCCAACAACTCCTATGGCACCGAAAACATCATGTATCTTTGGATTTGGTTCGGGCGCCACATCGATATGAATTCGCTTCGTGATTATTGGCAACCGGGCCTGGAAGGGGTACAACAGTTTAATTACAACTACAATTACCATGACAACCCCTACTTCACGGTTTTCGAAAACACAAACGCTTTCAATAAAGATCGTGTAATTACCAATATGCGGGCAGATTTTAAATTGGCCAAGGGACTCGATTTTATGTTTCGTACGGGATTTGATTATTCCAATGAAATCAATATGCGAAAAAGAGCATATTCCACCCAACGCTTCCCAAGGGGACAATACCGAGAGGACTACATTTATGCCTTTGAGCAGAATACAGATTTCTTGTTGTCCTATAATACGGAATTGGGTAAGGACTTTGATTTGGGGCTTTCATTGGGAGGTAATCACCGTTCGACCAAAAATAGATATCAAAGGATTAGTGCCAATTCCCTTTCCATACCAGAGGTATACAATTTTGATTTTGCCGCGGAACCCTTGACCTCCCTGGATACGGATAGCGAATTTGTGGTAAATAGTTTATACTCATTTGCCAACGTAGCATATAAGGACTATTTGTTCCTAGATATTACAGCCCGTAATGATTGGTCTTCTACCTTGCCGGCATCAAACTGGAGCTACTTTTATCCATCAGCAGGTTTAAGCGTAATCTTGTCGGATATGTTTCAATTTCCAAAATCTATAAGCTTCGCCAAACTTAGGGCAGGATGGGCCAGTGTAGGTAACGATACCGATCCCTACAATTTAATCGCCACCTATGGTTCGTCCGATCCCTTCAATGGCTTTTCCAGGGTAAACTCCCCTTCGGAATTGAAGTTGGCAGACCTAAAACCGGAACGTACCAACTCTTTTGAAATAGGGGCAGATCTGCGTTTCTTGGGCAATCGTTTAGGATTGGATATAGCAGCTTATAAATCGGCCACAGAGAACCAAATCATCTCCTTACCGGTCTCCAATACTTCCGGATTCAGTAGAAGGGTCATCAATGCCGGCGAGGTAGAAAATAAGGGGCTTGAAATTACGTTGACCGCCACCCCGGTCCAAACTGAAAACTTTAGTTGGAACACCAATATCAATTATACCATGAACCGAGGTAAAATTGTGGAATTAACGGATGGTCTGGATTTTTATGAAATCAAAAACAACTATCTCATCGTCGGGGCCGAAGTTGGTGAACGTATGGGAGACGTTTACGGAACCGGTTTTGCAAAGGTGACGGATAGAAATAGTCCTTTCTTTGGCCAGTGGATCATTGATGAAGGTTCGGGGCTTCCCATTCGAAGGGCTAATGAACTTAGAAACTTGGGGAACTACAACCCGGATTTTATGATAGGTTTTCAAAATAATTTCCGCTATAAGAACCTCAACCTTAGTGTTCTTTTTGATTGGAGGCAAGGTGGGGTATTCCATTCCCGGACGGTAGCCATCGGCGGTACTACCGGTATGTTGGACTTTACCGTTCCAGGACGCGAAACCGGCATTGTAGCAGAAGGAGTAATCGATAATGGCGATGGAACCTATACCCCAAATACCCAGAGTGTAACGGCTTCTAACTACTATTCCCATGTATACAGTAGAAGTAACGAAGAAAGCTCTATGTTCGATGCCTCTTATGTAAAGCTCAGGGAGGTGCGATTAGGATATAGTCTACCCAAAAAGTTGCTTGATAAATGGCCTATTAAATCGGCCACCATTGCCCTGGTAGGTCGTAATTTGGCCCTTTGGACAGAAAATGACCACGTAGACCCAGAAACCATTTCCTTTTCCGGAGGCACCATTGTACCCGGCGTAGAGGATATGGCTTTGCCTAGCACACGAAGTTTTGGTCTAAACCTCAATCTAGAATTCTAAATACACTAATTAAGAAAACAAAAAGATGAAAACGTCAAAGATATTATTCTCCTTTTTCCTTACAGGTACCTTCTTAATGGGCTGTACCGACGACTTTGAGGAAATCAATACCAATCCCAATGCACCGGAAGCCGTTAGCGCAAACCTTCTTGCTTCCACAGTAACTTCGGAGATAACCCGTAGACTTACCCAAGAGGGTTATTCGGATGGTAATACTATCACCCAATTAATGGCCAAGAACAATTTCCCTGGTTTTGGCCAATTCGACTGGGACGATGAAGGCGTGTGGGATTTCATGTATGGAATATTGCCCGAAGTGAACGATATCCTGGAAATATCCAGGGCAGAGGGCACAAGAAATAGCACCTATGAAGGCATGGCACTTACTCTTAGGGCACTTTGTTTTGCCAACCTGACCGACCTTTACATTAATGTCCCTTATACCGAAGCCCTAACAGGTAAAAGCGAAGGAATCTTTACCCCGATTTACGATGATCAGGAAACCGTTTATAACGGGGTCCTTCTAGATTTGGCCGATGCGGACTCGGCCTTGGCCAATGGGGAAAGCATTATAGGTTCTACCGGGGACGTCATTTACAATGGGGACGCGACCAAATGGAGAAAATTGGCTAACTCGCTTCGACTGCGATACCTATTGCGTATCTCCAAACAGCGGGATGTTTCCTCCGAGATGCAGGCCATTGTAACGGCGGGAAACTACATTTCCTCCAATGCGGACAATGCCGTTTTACAATACAGCGGTACTTCCAACACCGATTCTTGGCCAGAGAGCACTGGACGTATTGGTGGATTTGACGAAAAAAGTCTTTGTACGACCGGTTTGGAATATTTGACCCGCTTCAACGATCCTCGATTGGACATCTGGTTTGATCGTAATAGCGATGGAGATTGGGTGGGTATCCCCATAGGATTGAACCAGGACAATGCCCGTGCTTTTGATGACGCCAACAGTCCCAGCCGATTGGATGTTAACCTATTCTACTTTTCCAGAACCAGTGCCCAAGCCTTTATCATAAAGAACTCGGAAGTTCAATTCATTCTGGCAGAGGCTGCCGAAAGAGGTTTTATTCCCGGTGATGCGGAAACATATTATAATGACGGGATAAGGGCCAGTATGTCTTACTGGGGAGTTGCCGATACGGATATAGAAGGCTATTTGACACAGGATGAAGTGGCATATGACGGTTCTTTGGAGCTATTGATGACCCAAAAAACGCTGGCTTTGTGGAACGTTGATTATCAGGGATGGTTCAATTACAGAAGAACAGGTGTCCCCGAATTGGTAGCAGGACAGGATAATCTTAACCAAGATAGGTATCCCGTGCGCTTTTTATATCCTTCCTCCGAGCAAAACTTAAACGAAGAAAACTATAATAGGGCAGTTGAAGCCATTGGAGGTGATGACATCAATACCAAGGGCTGGTGGGAGACAGGTACTAGATACTAGTATTTTGTGATTAAAGTTAAAAAGGTTGCCCTAACTTTGGTTGGGGCCAACCCACCTATTAGGAGCTTAAACATATTGTCAAAAAACTGAAAATGCCATGAGATCCATTAAACTACTTTCTGTAATACTACCATTTTTTTTCCTAGCTTGTACTTCCAAGCAGGAAATCCCGCAAGGCATTTCGTATGTAGTGGTCATTGGAATAGATGGCCTAAGTCCTGACGGTGTTGAAAAGGCCAGTACTCCCATGCTAGATACTATGGTACAAAATGGGGCATCAACGTTTCATGCAAGAGCTGTACTACCTTCAAGCTCAAGCCCCAATTGGGCAAGTATGATCATGGGTGCGGATACCGAACAGCATGGGGTTACATCAAACGGATGGGAAAAATTTGACCATAGGCTTCCCCCCGTAGTTGCTACCAAAGAGGGTACCTTCCCCACCATCTTTACATTGTTCAAAGATCAGCAACCTAATGCCCATGTGGGGGCCATCTATGATTGGGATGGTTTTGGCCGCTTGTTCGAAAAGAGCGATGTTGATTTTGATATTGATGGAGATCATGAGGACGGCACTACAGAAGACGCAGTAGCCTATTTAAAAAAGCATACCCCAAAATTTACATTTATCCATTTGGACCATGTAGATCACGCCGGGCATAGTATGGGACATGGAAGCCCGGAATATTATCTATCGGTTCAGAAAGCCGATTCCCTAATTACCCAAATCGTAAACGCGACCAAAGCTGCCGGAATGTTCGAAAAAACAATGTTCATTGTTTCTTCAGATCACGGCGGATTAGGTTTTGGACATGGTGGTGAAAGTCCAGCGGAAATGAACATTCCCTTTATACTATATGGGACTGGAATCAAATCCGGATACAAAATCGAAGAAACGGTGTACCAAATCGACAATGCTCCCACGGTAGCATATGCCATGGGGTTAAAAACACCTCAGGCTTGGATTGGAAGAGCGGTAAAGAGTGCTTTCATTGGTAACAAAAAACCCGAATTGGCCTATAAACGAAAAAACCAAATGACCCAACCAAAAATCCTTCCCGATGCAGGTTATTTTGAACCTGCGGGGGGGATTTTTAGAGCGGATTCCGTCGCAGTTGTAATACAAAATCCCAATGGAAAAGGTGAAATCCATTATACCACGGACGCGAGTTTACCTAGTTTGGAAAACGGTATCTTATATCGTGATACATTTTATGTAAAGGAAACAACGCTCATTAAGGCGGCAATTTTTGAAAAAGACCAAATAGCTACGACCGTTGCCGAAGGTAGTTTTAGAATTGTTCCAAAGGATAAAAAGGCCCCTGTAAAGTTTAAGGTATATCATGGTGAAAAACTAGAGATGCTCCCTGATTTTTCCACCGCGATGCAACCTGCCAAAGAAGGATTCATTACGGAATTCTCCCATAAAGAACTTATCCACGATGAGACCAAGGAAGATCAAATAGCCTTGGTTTTGGAGAGTTCCCTGGAAATCGATACCAAAGGCACGTATAGTTTTTTTACCAATAGCGACGACGGCAGCAAACTTTATGTAAATGATATCTTGGTCGTGGACAATGATGGCAACCATGGGGTTCGTGAACGTAGTGGAAGTGTCACATTGGAAAAAGGCCGTCATTTAGTACGGGTGGAATTCTACAACGGAGGAGGAGGTTATCATTTGGATGTCAAGTACAAGGGGGCCCAAGTACCCAAACAAATCATTCCGGCGAACAGACTATTCCCCATATAATTGTATGAGTATTTCGCATAAAAAATATACGTTTTGCATCATTGCCTTTTTTGGAATCTTGATAGGGTTTTCACAAAAACAAACGCTGCCCAAATGGGAGAAGGGTTTTTTGGACATCCATCATATCAATACCGGTCGTGGCGATGCCGCTTTTCTTATATTTCCCGATGGGACCACCCTGCTGGTAGATGCCGGGGATATGTCCGAAATGCATCCTCGCACACTCTCTCCAAGAAATGCAAAGTTGATGCCCAATAGGTCAAGGTCTGCACCGGAATGGATTGTGGACTATATCCAACAATTCCTTCCCGAAGACAATTCCCAGGCACTGGATTATGCCCTAATTACCCATTACCATGATGACCATTTCGGTGAAATGGATGTGCATCGGAAAATGGACGAAACCGGAAAATATGCTTTAACCGGAATTACCGAGGTAGGCAACCTCTTGCCCATAAGGACTCTACTAGATAGGGGAAGCCAATTTCCTATTAATCTAAAGGATCCAAAAGTCCAGGCGAAGCTGGGAGCCAACGATTCCTATAGTATGATAACCACTTTAAGGAATTATTGGAAATTCATTGCCCGTCAAACCGAATTAAATGGCATGGTACATGAGACTCTAGTGACCGGAGAACTTGACCAGATCCATCTCAGAAAATCTATGGAAAGCTATCCCGACTTCCACATTCGGAACATCGCCGTAAACGGTGAGGTTTGGACTGGTGAAGATTCAGGGAGCTTCCCATTATTTTCGGAAGGCAATTATCCCGGTGAGAATTCGCTCAGTACGTGCATCAAAATTTCCTATGGCAAGTTCGATTATTTTACAGGAGGGGATGTTAGTGGCATGGACGGTTTTGGAGGAGCCGATATAAATTCCGTAGAGTCACATATCGCACCGGTTATTGGGCCCGTTGACGTCGCCACCTTGAACCACCACGGCAATCGCGATTCTCAAAATCCTTTTTACGTACGTACCGTACGACCCCGTATCTGGATACAGCAAAATTGGTCATCGGACCATCCTGGGGAGGAAGTATTGCGCAGGATATCATCTACATCCCTATATCCCGGTGAGCGTGATATTTTTTCAACGGTGATGTTGCAACCGAACAAAGATGTTATAGGAGGCCGGTTGGATACCTACAAAAGTCAAAACGGACATATTGTAGTAAGGGTTTATGACAATGGAAGTTCATATAAAGTCTATATCTTGAACGATGCTACCGAAGAACGGGAGGTTCTTTCAAAACACGGGCCCTATGCATCCAGATAATCCGGAAAACATAAATGTCAACAAACGTACCGAAGGTGATATCAATAGTACACCCGCACGTGACGAATGGTTGGAAAACGAAGTGGACGATACCACCAAAGAATTATTGGCCAAAGATGCCCGTTACTTTCTGCACCAAGCCCTTTCCACGCCTTGTTTGGATGTCCTCCAAACCTGTTCGGGTCCCCATATTGAAACTGTTTCCGGCAAAAAATATCTCGACTTTCACGGCAATAATGTGCACCAAATCGGTTTCTCCCATCCAAAACTGATACAACGGTTAACGGAACAATTAAATTCCCTGACCTTTTCCACACGACGCTATACGAACGAGATTGCCATCAACTTTGCTGAAAAATTGGCTTCTTTATTGCCTTCGGACCTAAATCGTGTGCTATTGACCCCCAACGGTAGTTCGTCCATTGGCATTGCGTTGAAACTGGCGCGTGCGGTAACCGGACGACATAAAGTGGTCTCCTTTTGGGATTCCTTTCATGGTGCCTCCCTGGATGCCATTAGCGTGGGTGGCGAATCCGTGTTTCGGGAGCATATGGGTCCCTTAATGCCTGGTGTGGAACGCATACCACCACCTGTCTCCTACCGCGGTATCTTTGAAGGGAACGAATCCAAATGTTTGGAGCATTTGGAATATGTATTTGCCAAAGAGGGGGACATTGGGGCGTTTTTGGCGGAGACCGTTCGCAACACGGATGTCCAGATACCTTCTAAGAAATTCTGGAAAGAAGCACGCAATCTATGTGACAAATATCATGTGGTATTGATTTTGGATGAAATCCCCATAGCACTGGGAAGAACGGGAAAACGCTTTGCTTTTGAACATTATGGTATTGAACCGGATATTTTATGTTTGGGGAAAGGGCTTGGAGGAGGTATTATTCCACAAGCTGCGATTGTGACCCGGGACGAATACAACCGTTTCGGTGCTATTTCCCTGGGGCATTATACCCACGAGAAGAGTCCTTTGGGCGCTATGGCCGGACTGACTACCTTGGAAATTTTGGAGGAAGAAAAGATACTGGAAAAAGTAAGGGAAGATGAGGTTTTTATGTGTAAGGCCATGAACCAATTGCAAAATGAACATCATTGCATAGGTGATGTTCGTGGTTTGGGACTCCTATGGGGCATTGAACTGGTAAAGGATAGAAACACCAAGGAAAAGGCCATTCTTGAAGCAGAAAAAGTAATGTACGAATGTCTTAAAAATGGTTTGAGCTTTAAAGTATCTGCGGGCAACGTACTCCAATTGGCCCCGGCACTCACCATTTCCAAACCCGAATTGGAAAAGGCGATACGAATACTAAATGAAGCGATTTTAAAACTAAACAGCATAACATAATGAGAAAAGTGAATTTAATATGGATTTGCTGCATTTTATGGGGTGGTATCACGGCGCAGGATAAAATCCAATTTTTGGTGCAACCCTATATTCAGGATGCCGAACCGAATTCCATAAAAATCATGTGGGAAACCGATAAAGGCGACGAAAGTATTGTGGAGTGGGGCAGCACACCTAAATTGGGTAAAAAGTCCAAGGGAAAGGCCTTTGATGTCAATTTTGGTCCTTCACGGCTACATGAGGTAGAATTGACCGGGTTAAAGCGTTTTACTACCTATTATTACAGGGTACTGACCCAGAGTTTACGCTCCGATATTTTTCAATTCAAAACCCCTCCCTTTGCCGACGATGACGAATCCTTTAGCATGGTCGCCATGAGCGATATGCAATACGACCATAACTACCCCGATAAGTTCCATGAAATTGTCAATGACGGGCTTTTGGCCTATTTGCAAAATGAACATGGGGGAGCACTTTCGGATAATTTGGCTTTGGTGATGATTCCCGGTGATTTGGTTGAGAACGGAAGCAAATATTACCAGTGGAAGGATCATTTTTTTGATCCCGCACAAAAATTATTTGCCGAGGTGCCCGTGTATCCGGTATTGGGAAATCATGAAAGGAATTCCACTTTCTATTTTAAATATTTTAGCCTGCCCGAAAATGGTACTCCGGCCTATGCAGAACATTGGTGGTACAAGGATTATGGCAACATCCGGATTATAGGCCTTAATTCCAACGACGGGTATGGGGATATTAAAGAGCAGTTCAGTTGGTTGAAGGACCTATTGGAGGACACCGCCAAAAATCCGGATATTGATTTTGTCTTTGCCCAACTGCACCATCCCCACAAATCCGAGCTTTGGATTCCCGGGGAACGGGAGTCCACTGGAAAGGTGGTAAAGCTATTGGAAGAGTTTTCTACCAAGACAGGAAAGCCCAGTCTTCACTTTTTTGGACATACGCACGGATATTCCAGGGGGCAATCCAAAGACCATAAACATCTTTGGATCAATGTAGCCTCAGCTGGCGGAGCTATTGATAATTGGGGTGAATTTGAAGGTAGGGATTATGACGAGTTTAGCGTAACCCAGGACGAATACGGGTTCGTAATGGTAGAGGTCGATGGAAATCCTGAAAATCCGAGGTTTACCATTAAAAGGATAAGCAGGGGGAATGAGGAAAAATTTAGGGCCAACGAGCTTCGTGATAGTATTACCGTATGGAAGAACGAGAAAAAACCAAAACCACCAGAGCCTATCTCGCCCATTGGGAATGAGATAAAAACAATTACCCATGTGGTACTAAAGGCCAATGAATTCACAAGCCAGTTTAAGGGAGCTTTCCATGCCGCATCCCAATGGCAAATGGCCACCACTGAAGATTTTGAAAAACCTATAGTAGACCGCTGGAAACAACATGAGAATTGGTATTATGAGGAGAATAGGCAAAAGGATGATGACCTCACCGATGAAAAAACAGACCGATTGAAACCCAATACCACCTATTATTGGCGGGTACGTTATCGAGATCAAAACTTGAATTGGAGCGACTGGTCCGAAACCGCATCGTTTAAAACCGGACAAAAATGAAAAAACCAAGAGGAAAAATAAAATCCTGGAACAACCATTCAGCTCCCAAACAGCGCCTACCATTCTGAAAATCTTACAGATAAAGGAAAAAACTAAAGCGGGAAATCCTATTCAAATTATGGATAATTAAGAAATGGATTTTTATGATGTTTACTTCATATTATATTAACCCTCAATACAACTTGAACCACGAGTTTTGCAATGTGATTATTTGAGTTAGTCTAGTTTGAGTTAGTTTGTTGAAACCGGTGTGTCTCGCGCGCCGGTTTTTTTGGTAATTACTTGATCATCCTTCCATCCAATAAGTTAATGATCCTTGATCCATAGGCCGCATTCTTTTCGGAATGCGTTACTTGGATAATGGTTACGCCCTCGGAATTCAGTTGCTTAAAAAGCCCCATGATCTCTTCACTTTGTGCGGAATTCAGATTGCCCGTAGGTTCATCGGCCAAGATCAGTTTAGGATTGGCGATCAATGCCCTGGCCACACCTACGAGTTGTTGTTGGCCTCCGCTCAATTGCGTGGGGAAAAGATCCTTTTTTCCAACGATATTAAATCGATCCAACATATCCGCAACCATGGCCTTGCGTTCCGTGCCTTTGAATTTTTTATACAACAAGGGCATTTCCAGATTTTCCTTAACGGTAAGTTCATCCAATAAATGATAGGATTGAAATACAAAACCAATGTATTCCTTATACAGATTGGCCCGATGCTTTTCCTTTAGGGCATGTACCGATTCATGAAGAAATTCGTATTCTCCTTCATCAAAATTATCCAACATCCCAATAACGTTGAGCAGGGTAGATTTTCCAGAACCCGATGGCCCCATGACCGAGATAAATTCCCCTTCCTCCACATTGAGATTAATATCCTTTAGCAAGAAGAGACGTTGACCTCCTGAGTTTACCCATTTAAAGATGTTTCTTAGTTGTAACAGCATAGTATTCGTTTTAATTTATGATTTATTTATTCCTCGCGTAAGGCAAGTATCGGATTGGCCAATGCGGCTTTTATGGATTGAAAACTACAGGTTAATATAGCGATTATTAAGGTTACAAACCCCCCACTTAAAAACATCCAAAATGATAGTTCAATGCGGTACGTAAAACCTTCCAGCCATTGGTTCATAAAATAGTACACCAAAGGTGCGGCAATTAGAAAGGCCAAAGCAACCAATCCTATGTATTCTTTTGTAAAAAGGGAAAGGTTTTCGAATAGGGTTGCACCCAGGACTTTTCGTATACCAATTTCCTTCGCCTTTTTCGATATCATAAAAGACATCAATCCAAAAAGCCCTAAACATCCAATACTTATGGCCAAAATCGAAAAAATCCAAAAACCGGTAAACACCAGATTTTCTACCATGTACTCCTTTTCCATAGAATCCTCCAAAAAATTATAGTCATATACAGAGTTACTAAAAGTCTGTTCCCAGATATTTTTAATCGTTCCCAATGAAAAATGGTTGGCATCCGAGATTTTTATAAAAGCGTTGCTTTGATAGTACGTCCAATTTAATAGGATACATGGCGAAATTTCATATTGCAATGAGTTATTATTAAAGTCTTTCACCACCCCTACAATCGTCGCTTGTCCTTCATTTATTTGGATTCTTTTCCCAATAGCTTCCTCTGCATTCCAGCCAAAGGACTTTAAAAGCGTTTCATTTACAATAAATTCGTCAAATGCCTCTTTATTGCCAAGAAAATTTCGCCCGGCCACCAATTCCATGTCATAAAAATCCAAATAGTGGATATCCGCAATTTTCATTTCAGCAGCCATTACATCCTCCTCAGGTTGTTCGGGAAGTCGATAGTTGGTGCCTAGCTGAAAGCCATCCACGGCCATTGGGGGACCAGAACCGAAAGCTACCTTGTTGACCCCTGTATCCCCTAAAAGCCTTTCCCTATACACTTCCAATTTTTCAAATTCCGGTGTCTCTGTAATGATTACGGCATCGGATGAAAAACCAGGGTCCATCCCCTTAAAATGATTCATTTGCATCGCCAAAACAATGGCGGCGATTATAAAAAGCTGTACTATGGCAAATTGAAAGGTAACCAACGATTTCCTAAGATTAAATCGATTTGTTCCGGAAAACCGTATACTATTCCTCAAAGCTTGTATCGGTTTAAATGCGGAAACTATAAGTGCAGGGTAAACCGCTGCCAATGCCAAGGTGAGGCCACCGATTAAAAGAAGTACGCCCACATGGCTCCAACCCAGTTCAAGTTGCAGGTCGATAACCGATAAATTCCCATTGAGAAAATTCAACAAAATCCGCACTACGAAGACCGAAAGTGCCAGAATGCCAATTATAACGAGACTATTTTCAAAAATAAATTGAAGGATCAGATCAAAACGCCCACCTCCCATTACTTTTCGCATACCTACCTCCTTTGATCGCGAATTGGACTGGGCCGTTAACAGGTTTACAAAGTTGATGATGGCGATAAGAAGAATAAACAATGCCACCATTGAGGCGGTGTTAAGGATATTTGCCGGCATAATATACCCCCCTGGACTATTGCCATATAGAGTTTCATTATGGATTTCCTTTAAAGGTTGAAGCGCATATGAGATTCGCTTATCGTCCTGTGGGTTCAGGTATTTTTTCTTCCAACCCGCAATCTTCTTCTCCAAGGGCCCTTTAATTTTGGCATCCCCTAAAACGACGAAGGTAGTCCCTTGGTAATTACCTGACCAATTGGTAGAAAAGTATTCGTTATTGATCTTAAAGAACTCGTAGGGAATAAGTATGGTATATTGATAGTCGGTATTTCCCAGAGGACTCGCCACAACACCTGTTACCGTTAAGGGGTCCTTACTCTGCAAAAGAATAGTCCGCCCAAGAATCGAACTGTAATTCCCTTTTTCCAGTCCGAAAAACTTTTTGGCGATTTCAGCCGTCAACACTACGGAATTTATCCCCGAAAGCGCGGAATTTGAATCACCGGCCAACCATTTTACATCGAAGGTCTTTGGATAATAGGAATCCACAAATAACACCTGCGATTCTTCAAATCGTTTTACGTTCCCAAAATTATCCTCTACTTGAAACACCCGGCTAACGGGCCCGGAGATTTGGGTAACCTCATCAATTTCAGGAAAATCATTGCGCAACGCTTCCGCTAAGGGATAGGCCGTAGTATTCCAATACGTTTTCTGATCGGGCAGGGTATTGTGTTGGACTACCCGATACGTTTGGTCCGCATTGGCATGATGGCTGTCAAAGGTAGATTCGTATCGTACAAAAATTAGGATTACCATACAGGCACTGATTCCCAGGGTCAATCCCACGATATTGATAAAAGAGCTTAGCTTGTTTTTCACTAAATTTCTCCAGGCAATTTTAAAATAGTTTCTTAGCATAATCTTTTCCTTTTTATTCTTCCCTTAAACCTTTTATGGGATTGTTCATGGCCGCGTTGATCGTTTGGGACAAGACGCTACTTGACCCAAGAATAAACATAATTGCAATTCCGGCAGCTATTATCCACATACTAAAGTTGACGCGGTACGAAAACTCTTCTAGCCATATCGTATTTATAAAATAGGCAATGGGAATTGTAATCAAAATCGCCAGAGAGAACAACCATAGATAACTATTGGATAACCAAAGGGTTATCTGCTTGACCCCAGCGCCGTGTACTTTTCGGATTCCGATTTCCTTTTTCTTTGACTCAGCTGTAAAGGCAGACATTCCCAAAAGGCCCAGTGATGCAATGGTAATGGCCAAAAATGAAATAAATCCTAAAACGTACATCATATCGGCAAAGATGGAATTTGTCGCTTTCAATTGCTCTTCATAGATTTCGTACTTAAAAGAATGCACCTTATTCAACTTCTTCCATTTTTCCTCCATAAATGAAAGCATAGAACCAATATCCGAGGTGGGGCGGTAACGCATGTTCATATAGGCAAATTCGTCGGGAAGGTAGCGCATTAAAAGGGGTTCATCCTGATCTGCCTCCGTCAGCAAATCAAATATGAAGTTTTTGGTAAGGCCAACAACTTGCACTGCACTTTGATCCTCCCCGATTAAAATGGTTTCCCCTACAATACTTTTAGGTTCCTCATGTCCCAATAATTGGGCAAGCGCTTCATTGACGATGACCATAGTTTCATCCTTCTTTGGGACAGAAGCAGGAAAGTTATTGCCCACAATCAATGGCAACTTTAGATTAGGAATGAAATTTTGGTCTATTCCTATGTAACTGGATGATAGATCGGCATCCCGCATTTGTGGAGTTTTAATCTTTGTACTTCCGCTATAGCCTCCCGTTCCTGGAACAAAAGAACTGGCTGATATGGTCTGAACGGCCGGATTTTGCCTAAGCTCATTGGCAAGGGTCTCATATTCGATACCCTGAAGCTTTACATTGACCACATTTTCCTGATCAAAACCATATTCCTTTTCCAGTAGATAATTCAACTGTGCAAAAATCAAAAGTGTGGTGATGATAAAAAATAGGGAGGCACAAAACTGTGCTAGAACCAACCCTTTTCTTAACATAAAACGTTTGCCATTGCCCAGTGATATTCCAGAAAAACTCCGTAATGCCTTAATGGGTGAGAAAGAAGAAAGAAAAGATGCGGGTAGCAATCCGGCCAGAACACCGACCAAAACACTAAATCCAATAAATAGTACAAAGAGCATCAGGTCCGGTGTAAAATCCAGGGTCAAAAACTGATTTATCCAAAGGCCTAAAAAGACAATGCTAAGTGCTTGAAGTATCCCTAAGGCAACCACCAGGGATAAGATTGCAATGATAACAGATTCAGTAATGAACTGCACAAACACCTGATAGCGTGCGGCTCCCATGGTCTTTCGTACACCAACTTCCTTTGAGCGGGTCAGAGACCGCGCAAATGAAAGGTTTACATAATTAAAACATGCCGAAAATAGTACTACCAATCCCAAGAACGACAGGAAATAGATAACCTCGATTGGCATTCGTAGGCTAATGGGGTTTTGTCGAAATGCTCCTGGAGTAATTTGTGAAAGGAGTTCCGACTCAAAGGAAATGTTCACATCATCTAAAGCCACATACTTTTCTTTGGAGATGTCTGCTAAAATAGGGGCTAAATCTTGAGCAGTTCTACCTTCCCTTAATAATACATAGAGGTAGCTGTCAAAATAGTTTCCCCAATCATTAAAAGTAGCTTTGCTCTTACCCAGTTTTACCAAAGAAGGAATGGTAGACATGGAGATTAAAAATTCAAATTGAATATGGGAGGGCAAGGTATTGTCCACAACACCGGTCACCACCAAATCTTCAAGTAAGGTCTCCGTATTCTCCGTGGGAATCAAATCTATGTCCATGGTATTAAGGCCAATATCATTGAGTTTTACCGACTTTCCGATAGGATCTTCCTTTCCAAAAATCTTCTCGGCGGATTCTTTTGTCAACACTATGGAAAAGGGCGCTTCCAATACCGTTGCAGCGTCTCCCTCAATCAAATTAAAACTGAATATCTTGAAAAAGCTATCATCCGCATAACGTCCTGCTAAAGGAATTCTAGTATCGCCATATAGCACATCTCCTCCTACAAAACTGGATTTTACCCGTACGGCATCCTCTACCACATGGGGGTACTCCTCCAATAAAACTGAGGCAAGGGGCAAGGGGGTTGAGGCAAAGGAACCATTGTCTTCCTCACTCAGAACACGAACGATCCGATCACCTTTTTCATGAAAATTGTCAACCCTTTTTTGCCCATATACCAATAGGATTATCAGCAGACAAGTCGCTATACTAACGGAGAGACCAAAAATATTGATCAAGGAAAACATTTTGTGTTTTAAAATGTTCCGTAACGCCACTTTTAAATAGTTTCTTAGCATAGTATTCCTATCTTAATTATTCCGTTCGCAAACTCTTTACGGGGTTTTGCAATGCTGCCTTTACCGTTCTCGTTCCTACGGTTAAAAAGGCAATGACCATGGCCAACATTCCTGCACCTATAAAAAACCATACGTTCAATTCTATTCGAAATGCATACCCTTTGAGCCATTCGTTCATAGACCACCATGCTATGGGGGAAGCTATTAAAAAGGCTATGATTACCAGTTTTAGAAAATCCTTGGTTAACATAAATGTTATGGAGGAAACACTGGCGCCTATCACTTTTCGGATACCGATTTCTTTGGTACGTTGATTGACCACTAGTAACGAAATGGCAAAAAGACCGATACAACTCAACACTATGGCAATGACCGAGCCACTGGTTATTAAGGTCGCCATAACTTTTTCCCTACGGAATGTCCTATCCACATTTTCATCCAAAAAAGAGCCCAGGAATTCAGCATTGGGCTCAATACGCGCCCAAGCTTGCTGTACTGCATCCATAGTTTTTACCATATCTCTAGGAGCGACCTTTACATAGGCATAATAGAGATCCCAATTGCTATTTATGAACATGGTTAGGGGCTCAATCGCCTTGTCCAATCGTTCAAAGTTGTAGTCCTGGACCACCCCTATTACAGGATATTGAATACTATCGTTCATCATCACATAGGCGGTAAGTGGATCGTCCTCGCCCAGTTCCTTCGCCATTGCCTCATTAATGACTACACTCAAACTGTCATTTGCAAAACCTCTTTGAAAATTTCTTCCGGCTACCATTTGAAGGCCCAAAGTCTCTACATAATCGTAATCCACGGTCAAAAAATTGGTCCCTACCATACGGCCTTTGTATTCATATCCATACAAACTTTTTGATGAGCTACCGTCCAGACCATATCCCAAATTATTGTCGGCTGCCGTCACATTCAAGACATCGGGATTACCCCTCAATTCATCACGAAGTAATTGAACGGCTTCGTAACTGTTCTTTTTTCCATCCAAAGGAAAGGAAATCACCTGTTCTTTGTTGAAGCCCAGGTTCTTATTACGCATGAAATCCAATTGACCCCATAGTACCAAAGTACCGCTTATTAATAGAATGGCGATGCTAAACTGAACCACCATCAAAATATCCCGAACCCTATTTTTTCCGGAAGCGTCCAACTTGCCCTTCAAGGATTGTATGGTGCCCAATTTACTCATCAACAAGGCAGGATATCCGCCAACGATGAATGTAATGAGGAGTACAATACCCAAAAAACCTGATATGGCCCATGGCGAGGTAACCATGTCCAATGAAACATCGGTACGGAAAATAGTCTTAAAATCATTGAGCAATACCATACTCGTAACAATCCCTATGCCCGCCGAAGCCATGAATACAAAGAAACTCTCACTACAAAATTGAAAGAAAAGTTGCGGTTTCTGAGCGCCCAGGGTCTTGCGCATTCCAATTTCACGTAAGCGCTGTGCACTCTTGGCAATACTCATATTGATGAAATTGACACAGGCGATGAAGAGAATGAGGAAGGCAATCCCTAAAATGAGGTAGGGTTCCGTTCGACTTACTTTTAAAAATCCATCGGGAAAACTCGCAAAATGGACATCGGTCATGGGAAGCAGCCCAATTTGCCAAAACAATCCATCCGCATTGGCACGTGCGCCATCGCGTTTTGCATTCTCAATCTGTTCCTGGTAGCGAAGTGCAATTAATGGGCGACTACTTTTCTCAAATTGCTCGGGGGAAACGCCATTTTGCAATTGTACATAAATATCGTGATATCTGTTATCCCATGACTCTCGGTTTCCGCTATATTCGTAGTGTTTTTCAAAACGAATGGCCAGGTCAAACTCCAAAGTGCTTTGGGATGGATTATCCGCTACTACACTTGACACCGTAAAAGGTTGTTCCCCGCCACTGATCAGGATGTTTACGGTTTGCCCAATCGCTTCCCCTTCCCCGAATAACTTATCCGCCGTACTTTCTGTAATTACAATTGAAGATTGATTTTCCAATGGATTGTCCATGTTACCCTTCAAGGCAGGGAAAGAGAACATTGCAAAAAAGTCCTTATCGACCCAAACGGCGTCCAAATTCAATTCGGTATCGCCATAAGTGGTCAATGCGTCATCTTGAACATGGCGGGAAATCCTCTCCACGCCCGGTACTTCAGCTTCTAGAGCTTCTGCCAGGGGAGCAGGATGACTTACACTTGCATCTTTTCCCTTGGCGGTTTGTTCCGAAGAATATATTCTGTAAATATTTTCTGCATTCGCATGGAATTTATCATAGGACAAATCAAAAAAGGCGGCCATCGACAACAGAATGGCCACGCCAAAAGCTACGGAAAGCCCCAATACATTTAAAAAAGTGAAGGTCTTATCCTTCATTAAATTCCTCCAACCGATGATTAGATAGTTTTTAAGCATACTGAATAAATTTAATTTTCAATTTTGATTGATACGAGGCCCCTTCTCTTTGGGCTAAAGAACGAGACCTCAAAAAGCTCAGAGAAAAGTACTAGCAATTTCTTATGATATTCATTTTTGATTAGTTCTATTCCTCCCGTAATCCCTCCACGGGGTTTTTATTCGCCGCCCCAATAGCCTGACTACCTACCGTAAGCATCGCAATCCCCAAGGCTACCAATCCGGCTGCCAAAAAATACCAAACATCCAGGGAAATACGATAGGCAAATCCGGATAACCAGTTTTTGACCAATAGGTAAGCCAAAGGCAAGGCAACCAATATGGAGACCAAAACAAGCTTTGCAAATTCACTGGATAACATCACCATAACCTGAGTTGCACTTTGCCCCAATACCTTTCGGATACTGATTTCCTTACGCCGACGCTCCGCGGTAAAAATGGCCAGCCCAAACAGTCCCAAACAGGAAATCAAAATGGCCATCCCAGCAAAGTACTTGGACAGCGTGGCCACGCGTTGTTCGGATTCATAAAGGGCCTTATAGTTGTCATCCAAGAATTCGAACTCAAAGGGAAAGCCGGGATTAAACGTACCATAAAAATTCTGGAGCGCCGCTATCGCCTCCTTTTCCCTGCCGGCCTCTATACGAACCATGGCCTTGTTTACAACATCCGGCATCATAATCAGGAACAAGGGTTCTACCTTATCATGCAAGGATTTAAAGTGAAAATCCTCTATGATACCTATTATCCTTCTTGGTCCGATAACCTTACCTATGGGGTCCTTAATTCCCATAGCCTTTATGGCCGCCTCGTTAAATATGATTCCTGTACTATCCGCACCAAATTCACGACTAAAACCACGGCCCGTTTTCATTTTCATGCCCATGGTCTCGATAAAATCAAAGTCTACGCCTACAATTTGAAACGAGATTTGATCATTGGGATCTTTTCCTTCCCAATTCAGGCCTGTGGACCAGTTATGTCCGATCATACTATGGGTAGTGCCTGCAGCGTTCTTTACTCCTGGCAGTTGTTTGACTTCGGACATAAAGGTTTGCAGTTGATCTTTAACCTTACCTTCCAACTTAAAATACACTACATTGTCCCGTTCATATCCCAAATTTCGGCTTTGGGTAAATTCTATTTGTTGATAGATGACCAATACGGAAACGATCAATATGATGGAGAGCGCAAACTGGACGACCACCAGGCCTTTTCTGGTCCATAACTCTCCCAGAGAACGGTTCAATTTTCCTCTAAGTACTGTAATGGCCTTAAATCCAGAAAGATACAAGGCAGGGTAGCTCCCGGCCAACAGTCCGGCCACTAGGGTTACCCCCACTATTATCAAGCTAAAACCGAGGTCAAAATCAAGGGCCAATTGTTTTCCTATGATCAAATTAAACCGAGGGAGGAAAAGAGCCACCAGTAGTATGGCCAGAGTCAACGCCATAAAGGCCATTAAAACGGATTCCCCCAAAAACTGGGAAACAAATGCGTCCTGCTTTGCACCCACCGCCTTTTTTACGCCAATTTCCTTTAGCCGCTTGGAAGCCCTTGCAGTGGATAGGTTCATGAAATTGATACAGGCAATGACCAGGATAATGCAGGCAATGATCGAGAACAACCGTACGTACTCAATCCTTCCCCCAACTTGTTTTCCATTTTCGTAGGTTCCATGCAGATAGTGTTCCGAATAGGGTACTAGGGTAGCGGTTCTAATGGTATTCTCGTTCCTATTTTTTCGAATCATGCGGACTTTGGCATCAAGGGCCGCCACATCGGCTCCCTCTTTGACCAATACATACACCTGGGGGCCACTGCTGTTCCAGGTATGTAAGGAATTCCATGGAGAAGCTTCCCTTGAGGCCTCGGAAGACAAGGCAAAATCGAACTGTATGGTGGAATTGGAAGGTGTTTCCTCAAAAATACCCGATACCCTAAATTGCCGGTCCTTCTCAAATTCCACCATCTTTCCGACGATATTTTCCGTTGTATTGAACAGGTTCATGGCCAGCTTTTTGGAAAGTACGATCGAATTTGGATCGGACATCGCCTGGGCCCTGTCCCCTTGTAGCCACCCATAGGAAAAAATGGAGAAGTAGTCCTCGCCTACCAGCTGTCCTACCGCCTTAAGGTTTTTTTCGCCTACGGAGAGTGCATGCTTCCCAAACCAATCCGGTTGAATAGTTGCTGTGGCATATGCTACTTCTGGCATTTCCTCTGCCAAAAGCTCGGCCATAGGTCCCGAAGTCTCGACAAAGGTTTGAACGCCATCGCTAAATTCCAAATGTTCAATGACCTGGTAGATGCGGTGGTGATTCTCGTGAAATTTATCCACATTCAATTCGTCCCTCACCCAGAGAGCGATCAACAGTACACAGGCCAACCCCGTGGAAAGTCCGATGATATTAATCAAAAAGGTGCTTTTATGCTTTCCTATATTTCGGAGAAACAGCTTTAGATTGTGTTTTAGCATAATTTGTTATTTTATTGTGAAGCCCAAATAACCACCGGGGTAGTTTCATCATGTACTCAACTTTTGGTTTGCTCCTTCCTACCCCAATGGTCATTGGATCCTTCTTCCCTTCCGTTCAATTTGGACATGCTATGGAACTCGCCCGATGCGCCGTTTGGAAGGAAAGCAAATACTCCTTTAATTCTTGGATACCGATCCCGATCCAGAAATCTGATTAAATACTTTATCGGGATTACCTCGGTATTGGATATTCCCCGAACCGGAAACTCTAGACATCAACGATTCGTTTACCGTCACCTCAACATCGGAGGAACCGGAGAGTTCCAATGTTGCCTCATCCACTTCCAATTCATAGGCCTTTACATTGGAAGAGCCTGAAGACCGTATTGTAAGTTCTTCGCTATTTCCTTTTAAATCAATATTGCTGGAACCTGATGTTGCGATAGTAATATCGGTGGCATCGATAGTTAAATCGATATGCTTTGCACCGGATACTTGAATATCCATATCACGGGTTCTAAGTGTCTTCTTCCCAATAAAATCTCCAGATCCGGATAGGCGGATCTTATCGATTTCATCAACAGAAACTGTTATAAAAACACCTTCGCCACGAGAAGGAATCAGGTGCTTGTTATCTTTTGATCTGATAACCAAAGTACCTCTCTTGACCTCGGTTTCAATATTATCCAGGATATTCTCCTCGCCCTTGAGCGTTAATTGCCCCTCCTTACCATCGATTAATTCAATATCATAAAATCCACTTGCAGAAATACCGTCATAGGTATCTGTGGTTCTTTCAACTGTTACAACATGGCCATTACCCTTAACTTTTTTGCCACGTTGGGCATGGGTAATGGCAATACAAACGATTAATGCGATAAGTGTGGTTCCATTTTTCATTTTCTATGTTTTTCGTTCTTCAATTGATTTAATAGTGTTTAGCACTCATTCTTCACGTAAGGCTTCTACCGGGTTGGTGATAGCTGTTTTAAAACTTTGCCAGCTTACCGTGAGCAATGCAATGGTAAATGTGGTGACCCCTGCCAAGGCGAATATCCACCAGCTAATGTTCGTTTTATAGGCAAAGCCTTCCAGCCACTTCTCCAGACCATACCATGCCAAGGGAACGGCGATTAAAAATGCGAGCACTACCCACTTTAAAAAGTCCCTGTTCAGGAGTGAGAGAATTTGTGTTATGGTCGCACCATTTACCTTACGGATACCGATTTCCTTGGTTCTTTGAGCTATAGCATAAGACGAAAGTGCAAAGAGCCCGATACAGGAAAGGATAATGGCCAAGATGGAAAACCAAGTAATCAGGGTGTTCACCCTTTCGTACTCCTTGTAATATTCATTAAGTTTACTATCGGCAAAAAAATGGCTTAATGTTCCTTGAGGCAGCATTTGCTTCCATTTTTCTTGTAACAGCCTTATTACTTGAAGGCCGGAACCTTTTTTTGCCCTTATCGTTAGGTAGTCCCAGTCCATAAAGTTCTCCCGTTCCGAATAAAAATGGGCCAGGGGTTGATTTTCATGTTGTGACCCCTGATAACTAAAATCATCAATAATCCCTATGATACGGTAGGATTGCCCACTTTCAGAACCCTCGCGCAAAATCTGTCCTTCCGCCTTTTCAAAGCCGAGCGCCTTCATTGCCGTCTTGTTCAGTACAACGGTGTTTCCCAAGGAGGTTGGAGGTTGGTCAAAACCGTGACCACTTAACACCGGAATACCCATAGTCTTAAAATAGTTCTTCCCTACGTAAGCCTTTCTAAGATGTATATTGGGCACTGTGCTTTTGGCCTCGGGGTAAAATGTGTTGTAGTTTTCATCATATTCCCCGGGAACACTTCCTGTAAAACCTACGGATAACACATAGGGGCTGGCATTCAGTTCTTTGGAAATTACCTCCAAGTTTTGGGATGCAACGTCCAAATCCCGGTGTTGCCAATAATCCGTCCGGGCCACGATAACATTTTCATTGTCAAATTTGGGATCCTTTTCGACCATATAATCGATCTGCTTCCGAATCAAAAGTGTGCCTGAAATCAACACAATGGCAATGACAAATTGAACGACTATCGAAGAATATTTTGAAAATATGGGCCTGTTCCCTGAAAAAACCTTTCCCTTTAGACTATCTATCAACTTTCCTTTGGCCCACAGAAGGGACGGTACCACACCCGAAACCAAGCCTACAACAACCCAAATCCCAAGTAAAAGGCTTCCCAAATAAAGGATAGAAACTGATTGAAAACTTAACCCCGCGTCAAACAACGCATTAAACATAGGGAGCAAAAAAGTAATCACAAGTACCACTCCAAAAACCAAGGCAACCAGACCCACAAAAAATGATTCGACCATAATCTGGTACATCAAATGCCTTTTGGCCGCCCCATGTACTTTTTTGATTCCAATTTCCTTAGTGCGGGACAGGGATTGGGTAATTGTGAGGTTGATGAAGTTTACGATAGCTATTCCAAGAATTCCCAAGGCCACCAAAACCAAAATTATGATCAACGCCTTGTTGGACTCTACCTCGGAATGGTAGTCGGCAAAGGGCAAAAGATCAAGGACCGTTTTGTTTTCACCTACGGGAAGAAAATTTTCCCTAACGATGTCCTGCAGCTTGGGTTGAATGCTCTTTGGCGAAATCCCATCCTGAAGAACAAGATAGGTTTCCGAAAAGGTATTGTACCAATCATGTACATCCTTGATCCAGGGTGAGATTTCCTCTCCTGTTTCATAAGAGGTAACTATATCAAATCTTACAGACGAATTCTCCGGAATGTCCACTACACCCCTTACGGTAAGGAACATATCCTCAAAGCCTATCCGTAACTCTTTTCCGACGGCCGGGGCATCTCCAAAATATTTTTTGGCAAAAGGCTTGCTAATAACGGCACTGTATTTTTCATGAAGCACTTGGGATGCCATCCCCTGGGCAAAGGGAAAGGTGAATACCGAAAAAAACCCATCATCCACATAAAGTAGGTTTTCCTGAAATGCCACATCCCCATAACCTAGCCGAAACCAGTCCCAATCAAAAATCCGCGTCCCGTTTTCCACTTCAGGAATATCTTCCAATATTTTGGGCAACAAAGGTCCTTTGGTCTGGATACTTTTCCCTTCACGGACCCTGTAAATATTGGCCAAATTTTCATTGAATTGATTGTATGTGAGATCATTGTAGACAAATAGAGCCAAGACCAGAAATGAAGCTATTCCAATACCCAACCCCGTTGTATTGATCAAAAAAGTGCTTTTGTTCCTTTTAACATTTCGAAGAAATAGTAATACGTTCTGCTTTAGCATGTGTCTTTAATTTAAAGGTCTACATGGTACGTTTGTTTTTCCTGAACACGACCGTTTTTTGAATGTCCAGAACCTAGGCTGCAACTACGTTGCAAACCAAATCGATTTCTGTGCCAAAAACACAACTAGTTAACAGTCAAAACCTTATGCTGAAAAAGGGAAGTTTTTGATTTCTTTAACTGTAAAATATTTGGACAAGGACTGTCCAAATATTTTACGGTCAGGATTTCTTGATTCTTATTGGATTTTCTTGAAGTACTGTTTTTTGGAAAAATATCCTTATTCGTCCTTTAAGGTATCTACAGGATTGGCCACAGCGGCTTGAAAACTTTGCCAACTTACGGTAAGCAATGCAATGGTAAGCGCAGTCAGTCCGGCCAAGGCAAAAATCCACCAACTGATACTCGTTTTATAGGCAAACCCTGCTAACCATTGGTTCATGGTATACCATGAAATAGGTATGGCCATAACAAAGGCCAAACCGACCCATTTTATGAAATCTTTGTTCAGCAGTGATAGAATTTGAGCTATTGTTGCACCATTTACCTTTCGGATACCTATTTCCTTTTTTCTTTGGATACAAGTATAGGACGTCAATCCAAAAAGGCCCATAGACGCAATGAGTATTGCCAGAATGGTAAAGATTTGAAAGGCGGAGCCAAAGGCTCTATCCTCGTTGTATTGTGCTTCATACTTCTGATCCAGAAAGGTGTAATTAAAAGTACTTTGAGGAAATAATTCAATCCACTTGGTCTCAATTTGGGCAATTGCCGCTCTCATGCCCGATGTGGTCGATACATTATCATTAAATCTCACAAGAAGATTGTCCCCATTGGACTCGTACATCAGCATCATGGGCTCAATCCCGGTCTTTAAGCCAAAATGATGGTAATCCTTGATTACCCCAGAAATCATCCAGTCCAATCCTCCGAACTTTACCGTTTTATTTACGGCATCTTCCATATTGGAAATCCCCATATGTCTTACAAACTTTTCATTCAAAACAATTTGTTGGCTCTCACCCATAGCCGTTTTTTTGAAAGGTCCCCCTGCAACAAATTGCAGTTGCATCAATTCAAAATAAGCGGGATCCACACTATAGTTATAGGTTATTCTCTTGTCATCCCGTGTTCCATCCGGAAATGTAATTCCGACACTTGAGTTCAAAGCGTCATATCCTCCTCCAGGATAGGTGCGTGCCCCAGCTGTACTTTTAACAAATGAGAAGTCTTCCAATTCGTTTTTAAAAGTTCTTAGTTTATTCACAAACAGGGAGTCCGGCATGGTATTCAATACTTGCCCGTTAAAGGCGACCACTTGGTTCAGGTCCGCGCCAATGGGTTGGTCTTGTAAAAACTTAATCTGCTGCGTTACCACAATGGTTCCCATAAGCAAAATAATGGTGGCCAAAAACTGGCCTGTAATCAAAGCCTTTCTAATGGTTACACCACTTTTGGAAGTGCGGGCTTTTCCTTTTAGGGCCTTGGTGGGCGTATAGCTACTCAGCATAAAGGCCGGGTAAAGGCCCGATACCAGAGTCCCCAAAAGAATAAATCCAATCATAGGGAGAAATGCTTTGATAGTTGAAAGGTCCAAGGTCAATTCCTTTCCGACGTGACTGTTAAATAGAGGTAGTACAATCAATATGACCACCGTCGCTATCGTTATGGCAATAAAGTTCAACAAAAACGACTCTAAAAGGGATTGCAGTATAATTTGTGGTCTCTGCGCCCCGGCTACTTTTCGGATTCCTGTTTCCTTGGCCCGTTCCAAAGATTTGGCCGTTGAAAGGTTGACGTAATTCAACCAGGAAAGAACGATAATAATCAAGGCAATCGCCATTAAAAACCGTATCCTGCTCGCACTCCCATTGGCCTCCGCCTCATAGGGCTTATCAGAAAAGAGGTGAATGTCCTCTAAAGGTTCTATATTATGTCTTTCATAGGGAAGGGCTTCCACCTTAAAATCCATAATCTTTTGCTTTAACCGATTTGCATCGGCTATGGGATCCAGTTTCAGGTAGGTGAAATACATGTTCTGGTTCCAGGTATAGTCCCAATCGCCCTTGAACGACTCCCAGCTATAAAAAGAAGTAAAAGAGACCAAAAAGTCATTCTTCATATGTGTATTTCTCGGATTGTCCTTTAGGATTCCCGTTACAGTAAAGCTTGGACTTCTTCCATCAAATATCTTTAAGGTCTTACCCACGGGGTCTTCATTACCGAATACCTTTTCGGCCAATGATTTTGTCAGGACTATGGAATAAGGTTGGCTCAGTGCTTTCTTTACATCTCCCTTGCTTAAGTCCCGGTTGAAAATTTCAAAGTATGAGGGGTCTGCCAGGGATCCTGTATTTTTATCAAAAATGGTATTGCCCTGGATGAGCACAATTTCGTTTAAACGTCTGAGCCTCACAAAATCCAATATTTCGGGGAATTCCTCTTTCAATGTAGGGCCACTTACAATATAGGTATTGGCGTCTCCCGGAACGTACTTCCCTCCCTCTAGATAGTCCATATATACGCGCTGCACATTTTCAGAGCCTTCAAATTTGTCATAGCTACGCTCATAATTCACATAGAGCATAATCAAAACGAAGGAGGCAATCCCAAGGGCCAGCCCAAAAATGTTGATAAAGGAATAGAGCTTGTTCTTTAACAGGTAACGCGTCGCAATTTTTAGGAATAGTTTGTACATATTTTATTTTTTTTATTCAGTCCGTAAACTCTTTGCCGGATCGGTCAATGCAGCTCTCACAGACTGAAAGCTCACAGTAAATAATGCAATTGCCAAAGCCACTAACCCGGCAATACCGAAAACCGTCCAGTCGATGTATATGCGGTAAGCGAAATCCTGCAGCCAATTGTCCATCATCCAAAAAGCGATGGGAAAGGCAATAATCATCGCTATCAGCACCAATTTTATAAAGTCTCCGGACAATAATTGGGTAATTCCCAAAATACTTGCACCAAGTACTTTCCGAATACCAATTTCTTTTTTACGTTGCTCCGCCATAAAGGCGGCCAGGGCAAAAAGACCAAGACATGCAACGAAAATGGCAAAGAAGGCAAAACTGTTGAAAATCTGGCCCATCTGTAGTACGTCATTGTGCATTTGGGCAAATCTTTGATCCAAGAACGTATAGCTCAAAACTTGGTTGGGCACATTGCGGTTCCAAATGGCTGTAATCGAAGCTAGGGATTCCGCAATGTTCCCTGGATTAACCTTTACTGCGATGGTTCCAAGATCGCTACCAATGCAAAAAGCTAGAGGGGTAATATCTTCTTTCATGGACTTAAAGTGAAAGTCATCTACGACCCCAATAATGTTCCAATGCTGGTAGTTGTTATCGATCTGTTTCCCCAAGGGTAGCTCAAGCCCCAGATCATGTGCCATTTTTTTGTTGATAATAATCGAGTTGACCGAATCGGAGGCAAATTCCCTTGAAAAATCGCGCCCGTCCACTATTTGCATGCCCATGGTTTTAATATAGTCATAGTCTATACGCCAGGTCTGACTCAAAACACCGACGTTTTCCCTTCCCTCGCCTACCACGGTAAAGGTGGTCTGATTTCGTTTAGAACCTTCAACGGGGAAATAATCGCTTGCGGAAACTTTCTGTACCTGGTTCAATTGCAAGAGCTGTTCCTTAAAGCTATCTGCCTTGCTCCCCAATATGTTGGCACCTTCCAAAATCACGACCTGTTCCTTATCGTACCCCAAGTCCTTTTCTAGGATAAAATTCATCTGCTTGTAGATGATCAGTGTTCCTATAATCAAAACAACCGATGTCGCAAACTGAAAAACAACCAGTCCACTGCGTAATCTGCCACTTTTACCCCTTATGCTTAAACTTCCCTTTAAAACATTCACCGGTCTAAAAGCAGAGAGGTAAAACGCAGGATACAATCCTGAGATAATACCAATAATCAACGCCGAGATAAGTAGAACGGGTATAAACGGTCCTGCGGTCCAAGGCATTTCTATGGTCTTCTCGGTAATGGAATTGAAAAGAGGAAGTAACGCCCATGCGCCCAACACACCAAGAACAAAGGATATTAGGCTAAATAAAACGGATTCCGTAAGAAACTGGGCCACAAGGTTACTCTTGAACGCACCAACGGTCTTGCGCAAACCCACTTCTTTTGCCCTATTAGCAGATCTTGCCGTTGACAAGTTGATAAAATTGATACATGCCAAAAGCAATATGAACCCTGCAATAGCTGCAAATAGATATACAAAGCGGAGATTTCCGTGCGGTAATCCGTCGGCCATTTCGATGTCTGATTTTAGATGAATGTCGCCAATTGGCTGTAATTTATAGGTTATCTTCTTTAAAATTTCTATAAAAGAGGCATCCCTACCCCTTTTTATCTGTGCGGGAATAACATACTTGTTTAGTATGGAACGCATTTTGTCCTGTAAGGCAATTACATCGCTTTTTTCATCCAAAACGACATAGGTAAAATAGTTTTGCGAAGTCCAACTTGCATTGGAGTCATCAATAGGCAACAGAAAATCAAAATGAAGATGTGAATTGCTGGGAAAATCAGGCATCACACCTGTTACGGTATACGGTCTTGAAGCATTATCGTCCAAAATCAAGGTCTGCCCCAAGACTTTTCCATTGGGGAAGTATTTTACTGCCTTTGATTCCGAGATAACCAAGTTTCTCGGCCCTATCAATGCTTCTTCAGGGTTGCCCTGTAGGAGTGGGATTTCCAATATTTCGAATATATTCTGGTCTCCGTACAAAAAACCTTGTTCAAAAACATTCTGGGTTTCCGCATGCGAACGGAAGGCTCTTTTTCCTCCAGAGGAAAGGGCAGAACCATATATTTTGCCGGCTTTTTCAATTTCGGGGAAATCCGCTTCCAGTGTCTGCGCCATGGGTAATGGAAAATGGGTGCTCTTTTTCATTTCCCCATTAATTTCAGCTTGCAAAACCACCCTATACATTTGATCTGATTTGGAGTAGTGCGTATCATAGCCTAATTCGTCCCTTATGAATAGCGCAATTAGTAAGCAGGTGGTAATCCCCAGGGCAAAGCCACCAATTTTTATACTGGTAAAAAACTTCTCTTTTTGAATACTTCGCCAGGCAATTTTTAGATAGTTTTTGAACATGCTTTCTGCTTTCTATTTTTGTTTATTAGACCTGTCAGGTTTAGGCTTGTCCACCCTTTTTGGCGGAAAACCTGCCAGACCTGCATGTGTTTTATTCCGTTCGTAAACTTTTTACTGGATCGGCATTGGCCGATTTTATGGACTGCCAACCTACGGTCAGTAAGGTGATGAGTATGGCAAACCCTCCAGTTATTACAAATACGCTCCAGTGAATTTGGATTTTATAGGCAAACCCTTGTAGCCAAGTACCCATAAAGTAATAGGCAACCGGGGATGCTATCAATACTGCCAACAACACCAGTTTCATTAAATCCTTGGAGACCAAAGTGATAATACTTGTTACACTTGCGCCAAGCACTTTTCGAATACCTATTTCCTTGGTTCGCTGTTTGGCCATAAAGGTGGCTAGGCCAAAAAGACCCAAACATGAAATGAGTACGGAAATGATGGCAAAATAATAGGCCAAGGTTCCGGTTAGAGTTTCACTTTTGTACTCTGTGGCGTATTCCTCATCCACAAAATTATAGTGCAGGGGTAGGTCCGGTAAGGTTTCTGTAAATACCGTTTGCAACGAAGCTAAAGCTTCCTTGGTCCTTCCGGATTTCAATTTTACAAACATATTCCCGGCATTGTCAGGATCCAAAAGAAAGACCGCAGGCTGTATGGGTTCGTATAAAGATCGGTTATGAAAATCTTTGAGTACTCCGATTATCTGCCGGGGTTTACGCCATAGTTGAATGCTTTTTCCTATGGGGTCTTCAATACCCATAATCTCTAAGGCCTTTTCATTAAGAACGATGTTCAAAGTATCGGTGCTCCCCTCACGATAATAACTGCCCTCTTTTAATGGAACATCGAACACATCAATAAAATTATGGGCCGTCCAAAGCAGGGAAAACTCGATATTTCCCTGTTCCAAGGTCTTGCCCGGCCAACTGACACCGCTGGACGACGCCACCATGTTAAGCGGGGAAGGACCGGCCAAGGTCACATCTTCAATGGCATTGGAGGCAAGCAGTTCGTTGCGCAGTACCTCGTACTTAGCGGTCAATATTTTGTCCTGATGGATGGATACCAGTTGTTCTTTTGCAATTCCTAAATCCTTTTGATTGATATACTCAATCTGTAATCTCACGACCAAGGCCGCCACGATAAGAAGGGACGTCAATCCAAACTGCAGCACTACCAAGGCCTTTCTTAGGGATATGGTGTTTTTCTGTTCCTGACCTTTACCCTTTAAAGCGGCAATGGGCCTAAAAGATGAAATAACCAGGGCCGGATAGATTCCGGATAGTAGGGTAGTACATACAAAAACCACGAAAATACCTAGCCAAACGAGCGGTTCAGTAAAATTCAACGCGAGTTGTTTTTCCGCCAGACTATTGACACTGGGTAAAAGCAACAGGGTAAATATATACGCTATTAAAAACGATATTCCCGTAATCAGGGTTGTCTCGGTTAAAAATTGCCCCATGAGGTTGTTCCTTTTTGCACCGATTACCTTGCGTACCCCTATTTCACCTGCTCTTTTGGTGGCATGGGCCGTTGACAGGTTCACAAAATTGATACATGAAATAATCAATAGAAAAATAGCAGCCAAGGTAAATATCCGAACGTACCTTATGCGACCGCCACTTACCTGGGCCTTTTTATCAAACTGATTGTACAGATAGTCGTCGGAAAATTTTTGGATGAAGCAGCCTTCTTTAAGTTCACCTTTTATATTGGCCTGAAACAGCTTGTTCAATTTTGAGGAAACGTCTTGAGGGTCGGCATCGGGTCGCAGCAAAAAGGCCCCTTGAATTCCGTTGTTGCCCCATTCCAACATCCAATCATTGTCGTTTAGGTACTTTTCAAAACTGTAATAAAAGTCGTTTTGAATCGATGAACTTTTGGGAAAGTCCTTAAAGACCGCTTCAACGGTAAAATCCCCATTGTCCAAAATAGTTATGTTGCTTCCTATGGCTTTTTTCGACCATTCCGACCCCCAAAAACGTTTTGCCAAACTTTCTGAAATGGCCAAGGCTTCCGGTTTTTCATCAAGTTGGGTAATATCCCCAAGTAATATCGGATACGAAAAGCTGGAAAAGAAATCCGCATTGGCGAAGGTTCCGGAAGCCCTAAAATCAACATTCTCCAGCCTAAGATTGTCCTCAAAACTACGGGCCAAGGTGATGTATTTTTCAATTTCCGGCAGTTGTTCCTTGGCAGCTCTTAGAAATGGATAGGATATCCCAGCGTACACATCCAAAACGCCTTCCTCCAATGGGATAGTACGTTTTACACGATACAATTGATCGTCCTTTGCATGAAACTTATCCTTACCATACTCATCCTGTACCCAAAGCAACATGAGAAACGATACGGTCAGAGCAATGGCCAGCCCCAACACATTAATGGAGAAGTAGCCTTTATTCCTTATTAGGTTACGCCAAGCGATTTTTAGATAGTTCTTAAACATTTTGCGTGCTTTTATTCTTCTTTTAAATTATCGACCGGATTGGTCAAGACCAATTGCAATGTCTGAGTGCCTACGGAAAACCATACCAATACCAAGAGAAGTGCCAAGGGTAAGACAAAGAAGTACCAGTTTAGGTCAAAACGATAGGCAAATTCCTGTAACCATTGCCCACCCAAATAATAGGAGATGGGAACGGCGATACCAAAACCGATCAATACCGGAATACTAAAGCTTTTTAAGAGCTTCCAAACGAGCAGTACGGCACTGGCACCTAAAACCTTGCGTATGGACATTTCCTTTTTACGTCTCTCGCACCAGAACCGGACATAGGCGATCAATCCTAAAATACCGATACAAATAGAGATGATGGTAAATACATTTATAATAGTTGCAAATTGTCGGTCCTTGTCATATTGGGCCTTAAAATTGTCATCCACGAAATAATGATTGAAGGGAATACCGGGATACAGCGAAGCCCATTTGTTTTCCAACTTTTCCAATGTCCCCTTCACATTGTTCGGTGCAAGCGTCAACGTGATTTTCATAAACTGCTCCGGCCATACTTTTAAGGATAATAAACCTACGTCCTCATGAAGGGATAAATAGTTAAAGTCGTTCACAACCCCGATTACCGTGCCATTGCCACCCCATTGTTCAAAGGAGGCCCCAAGGACATCCTCTGGGTTTTCATATCCAAAGGCCTTTACGGCGGCCTCGTTCAAGATAAGCGCCGAGGTCTCGTCCGCTGGTCCCTTTCTAAAATTCCTACCCGCGACAAGCTGTAGTCCATAGTCCTGCACAAAGTTGTAGTCCACGAGATTTAGATTTATTTCCCCATTACTACTTCGTCCATTTACATCCAATAATTGCGTTGCCACCCCATTCGGCGTCTGGCCGGGGACATGTGAGCTAAAAGTTATCGCCTCCACTCCGGGAATAGCTCCTAGTTCTTGTTTTAGGGACTCATGTGCTGTTCCTATTGTAGAGTTTGGACCATAATCCAGCACGATTTTATGCTCGGTATCCATCCCTAAATCCTGATTTTGGATATAGTTCAACTGATAATAAATAATACATGATCCTATAACTAGGGCACTTGTTATGGCAAACTGAAATATTAATAATGATGTCCTTGTATTTAGGACATTGGTATACTTGCCATCCGGTTTGGGTTTATGGATGGTTGAAATCCTGGCAAACTTTACTGCCGGATAAATTCCTCCCAATAAGGTGAGTTTTAAAGGAATTAAGGGAAGCAATACAATAAAAAAGGGATTCGAAAGAAAGGTAACATCGAAGTGGCCCCCCATAAGGTCTTCAAAAAATGGAAACGTAAAGAGGGTCAGCATTACGGACAATACCGTTGCCAATAGGGTGAGCAGTAGTGATTCTACAAAAAACTGTTTGAAAATATCACGTTTAGAGGCCCCAACGGTCTTTTTAACGGAAACATCCTTGGCTTCTACTGAAAGTTGTGCCGTCGTCAGATTTATAAAATTGGAGACCGCCAATAAGAGTATCATAATTCCTATGGCAAATAAGATGTACACATTGGAACGCTTCCCTTTTGATCCCAGTTCACCCAGTTTTGGCGAACTGAAATGCAATCCGTCTAATGATTCGAGGGAAAGTATGTATTGATCATTGGTAACGCTTCTTTCAAGATACTGTGGAACTGTCCGAAGTATTTCCTCTAAATTGGCATGGCTATGTTTGTCATTTAACAAGAAATATGTATTCATAGGGAACCACTCCCAATTTTCGTTCACATTGGGCCTATCTTTAAGAAAAGTAGCCATCGAAACCAAAAAATCGAACTGTAAATGCGAATTGGAAGGGATATTGCGCATAACACCGGAAACCGTAAATGGCACATCGTCATAGAGCAATACTTCATCTAGGGCGTTTACACTTCCAAAGTACTTCATGGCCGTATTTTCTGTAATAACTATCTTATCCGGGCCGTCCAAGGCAGTTGATGGATTTCCAGCAACCAGGTCAAAATCGAATACTTTAAAAAAGGTGGGGTCCGCATAATAAATGTTCTCGCTCTCGGAAAAGAGTTTGTCACCATGTTTAATCGCATGACTCCCATACTCTTTGTTGATACGGACAAATTCCTTTACCGCAGGGGATTGGGACTTCACATAAGGACCTACCGGAACGGCGCTAAGACCCAGCGAGAGGTTTCCTGTAGGGGACTCAATGGTCGTATTGATCTTGGTGATTTGTGCATAATTCCTGTGAAAAACATCGTAATTCAACTCCTGATACAGATAGATGGCAATATAAAACAGACTTACTATCCCAACGGCGAGGCTAAATAGCTTGGTAGAAGTGCTTTCTTTTTTATTCCATAATTTTCGACGTGCGATTTTGATGAAGTTGAACAACATGATTTCCGTTTTTTGATAATTTTCCTTTTAGGGCATTTGTGTGTATGAAACAGCCCGTTTGTTTCGTAATTGTGGTTATTTCCAATGCTGTTGAAGGCTCATCTTAGACCCCTTTCTCAAGACGTACTATAAAGTAGTGAGACCGAAGCCTTTAACTTTTCCTTCGATCTTCATGCCACATATTTAATATTTTGATATTCAATATATTATATGATAAAATTCGAGAAAAAGGCAATTGGGTGTAAAATATTTGGACAGGAGGTGTACAATATATTTACATGGCTTTGGGCGAAGCCGATCAAAGCAATTGGAATAGTTGGATTAATAACCCCAAAAGAAATAGTCCCGTGACATGGGACTATGTTCGTCATACGATTTGGAAAAGGGATAGGAAACAGATTTGTGCTCTCCCCGAAATACGGGATTTAAGTTCCGACCTGATTATCGGGACCCGTTTGCCAATGCGCAAGATGTTGGAATACCTAAAAATCCCGTCAAATTATCTTCGTAAACCAACAGTTTCTTGGGAGGAAAGGGCCAAAGATGGAGACTGTACAATGAGGTTGAAAGCCACTTCCTTATAACAACTCGGATCTTTTGGACGGGCCACCCGGGCCGTAATGGTTTCTTTGCCAATATCAAGATTGCTCATGCGGCTTGGGAGTGGATTGCCCTTCTCATCAAAATAGGAAATCACCAGACCGTTCTGTCCGCCAAGGATGGTGGACTCTACCAGAGAGGTATCAAAAGTATAGGAGGTTCCCGTATCGGAAGTGGTTTCAAAGGCAAACAGGTCATCCACGGGGTATACTGCAATACTGTCCGCAACGCTCAGGGTTGTTGTGATGCTCACTTCGCGCCATGCTTTCGTTGTAATTTTGGCCGTAATGGTATAGGTGCCTCCTGCTGAAAATTCATGGTTAGGGTAAAGATCAGTTGAGCTATTGTTTGCCTCTGCGGCGGGATCGCCAAAATCCCAAACCACGGTAGCGATCTGATGACTATCGGTAAGATCAAAACTTGCCGAAAGATCGGAGCAGGCGGAAATATAATTGATGCGGTAGTCAGAAATTCTATTTGGCGTGCCGAAAGCTTTTAAATAATAACTGGAAGAAATTCCATGGTGGGAAGTTGCCGTAGTATATTCCAAGGTATTGCAATCCTTGAAGTAGGCCGGATCTGTTTCCCCCTTGGTAGAAGCGGCATAAAGAAAATGCCCTTCCCGGACAGGGGAAGCTACTTCAACAAATACTCTTTCAATAACGGAAGGAATAACGATAGGGGCATCAAAATTAATCCGTAACGTTTGTATGGGTGTTGGCTTTGTAAAAGGTGTAGGTATCTCGGATAGGGAGACATCCTGACTCGACCCTATCAATTTAGTAGCGTCAAAGGAGTTTGGAAAATCCTCATCGATTTCATATACATTAATGCGGAGCATGCCAAATGTGTCTTGCCCATACCATTGTCTAAATGCTATTTCGACCGAATCAAGTATAAATTGATCATTTTCGGTAACACCGAAGTCCTGGAGAACAAAAGCCCTGCCGTATGAAATACCATTTTCACAGGACGAGGAAGACGCTCCTGTTGTTTTCCCAATATTTTGGGTTAACGTGATTTGTGCATGGATTGAAGAAAAAGCAAGCACCAGAATCAGTGCGAATACGAAGCGAGTGTAGTTGTGGGGTTTCATATCGAAATGTATTTGAGTAGTTAGTTCAAGTGTACTCCTGCTGGGTTTCACTTGTAGCCTATGTTATTTCGATATCTAAATTAGGGGCAAAATCTCCGTTCTATATGTATTGTCAAGTGAACGGCGTATTTCATCTTTTAATCGGTCAGGTTACTTTTCTTGGAATAGGCTTTCAAAATAGCTATTTGGCACAGGGGTAGTAAAAAAGAAATCAGTAAGTTCTATCCGCTAAGTATCCCGTTCAGGTTCCGGATTATTTTTGTAGCTATAAACATCCCCTATCTAATTTTCGTTTTGGACCAGTTAGGTTCTCCGCCCATGCCTTGATTAAGCTAGGCAATTGGGCAGATAAGTTTAACCTGAAAGGATTACGATTAATTTATTCCGTTCGCAAACTCTTTACGGGATCGGCATTCGCGGCGGCAATCGTCCGAATACTAATAATTCCCAACGCAACGAGGAGCATAGTGATTCCACCTAGAAAAAAGACCCACCAATTTAGGCCCGTCTTATAAGCAAAGCCCTGTAACCAATAATCCAAGCCCCACCAAGCTAAGGGTGTAGCTATGGCGAAGGCAATACCGACCAAGATCAAAAATTCCCTACAAAGTAATAGATTCAACTGCGCCAGGGAAGCACCCAGTACTTTCCGAATTCCTATTTCCTTGGTTCGGCGCTCCGTGGTGTGAATCACCAGACCCAAAAGGCCTAAACAACTGATTAGGATAGCAAGGCCAGTGGCCCATTTTAATAGGGCCGAGGTTTTGCGTTCCTGTTCATAGAACCTTGAAACGGTGTCATCGATAAATCGAGGGTCAAAATCGTAATCGGGATAAATGGATTTCCAGGCCTTTTCGACTAAGGCGATGTCCTTGGTGAAATCCGATGATTGGTTTCCTCCAATGGAAAAATGGATTGTGTTGAACTGCGAATATTTGCCCCGTTCCCAATCACCGATCAAGGCCATGGGCTTAATGGCGGTTCGTAACGAACGTTGGTAAAAATCTTTCATCACCCCCACTATTGGATATGCCGCCCCTTCCAATATCAAGGATTTGCCAATCGCCTCCATGGGTTCCTTAAAGCCTAAAAGTTTCATATAGGTTTCATTGATGACATACTCCTTAATGGTATCGTTCAACACATCCCTCCCTGCCAGTAAAGGTATTTCATAGAGCCGCCTATAGTCGTTGCTGCCGTAAAGCCATTGTATGCTGGCCTGCATTTCATTTTCCCCGTCTCTATAAACAACTGAGGAGGAAAAAGTGCTTCGAGAAGCTGGTGGATTTCCTGCCAAGACAACGTCCTGTATATGAGGGTCTGTTTTTAGCTTTTCTAAAAGGCGGATTCTTTTGTCGATTGAAGGCTCATTATAAGGCGTTCTCAAATATGCAATGGCCTCGGTTTTAAATCCCATGTCCTTGGTCATCAAATAGTGGATTTGTTTGCCGACCAATACAGTGGCAATGATAAAGACTTGTGCGATCGCGAATTGAAAGACGGTCAGATATTTTCGCAGGGAAGTTTTGTCGTTACCCTGCAAAATTTGATTCTTAAGCACCCGCACAGGCTTAAAGCGCGAGAGTACCAGGGCAGGATAGAATCCGGATAACAAGGTTAACACAAACATTAAAAGGACTGCCGAAACGATCAATACCGGACTTTTAAAAAGCCCAAAGCTCACCCCTTGGGGAATAAAATCGGAAAATACCCGAATCAACCAAGACGAAAAAAACAAGGATACAAGAGCGGCGGTGGCGGTCAATAGAAAAGTCTCTCCCAAAAATTGGAATACCAGTTGCTTTTTAGAACCTCCAAGGGTCTTACGAATCCCGATTTCCTTGGCGCGTTGTGTCGCTTGTGCCGTATTCAGATTAATGAAATTGATACAACCCAAAAGGAGTAGGAACAAAGCAACCAAGGCCAAACTAATCAAGACTGGCTTACTGGCCTGACTTCTAGTATAGTCATATGTTCCATATTTGGGATTAAAATGAATATCGGCCAAAGGTTGTAAATGAAATCTCCTTTTCTGGCTGAACGCGACCATTTCCTTATCGAGATGCTCGGCGGCCAAATGGTCCAGCTGTTTTTGGACGGATACCTCATCCGCTTTTTCGGTTAGTTTTACAAATAGTTGGGATGAACTGTTTGTACTGTCCCAATTTGTGCTCCCTAACCGATTCTTAAGTCCAATGTCCCCTATAGTCTCATACGAAATGAATTCCTCAAAAATGAGGTCGCTGCGATATTTAAAATTTTTGACAATACCACTGACCTTTAAAGGTACGGTGTCATTGTATGTTAATACCTTACCGATAATCTCATTGGGTAATAGGTCCGGGAAATACCTTTTGGCCCTGTTTTCCGTCAAAACTACTTCATTTGGATTTGATAGGATTCCCTTTGCATCTCCGGCCAACCATTTGTATTGGAACAATTGAAAGTAATTGCCGTTCGTATGAATTATATTTTCGGGGTTTTTAAATACTTTCTCGGTTTCGGTATTCTCCACTTGATGCATGGAAATCGTGTATACCGGACTTACGGTTTCTATGCCAGTGTACTTTTCCTTAAGGGCCTGCCCCAATGGTACCGATACGCCCGGATTGTAAAAATTGCCGTCCGGCGAAGTGAACTCAGTGGTAACCCGATAAATCCGGTCACCATCTGGATGGAATTTATCAAAGGTTAAATCGTAATAGATGATTGCCGCGATAACAAAAGCGGCACTTAACCCAATGGAAAGGCCTACAATATTGATCAAGGAAAACACCTTATTTTTCCATAGGTTTCTAAAAGCTATTTTTAAATAGTTTCTAAACATGGCTCTCGTTCTCTTAATAAATCCAATCTTTAGTTTTTAGTATAATCCCCCTTTTCCCTTCGACTGCCTGCCCGACAGCGTCGTTCAGGCGGGCGCTCAGGGTGATAAGGGATTTATTCCGTCCGCAGACTTTTTATGGGATTGGCGTTCGCCGCTTTTAGGGCCTGAAAACTAACGGTCAATAGTGCAATACAAATGGCAATGCAACCAGCAATCAAAAACACCCATCCATCGATTTCAATGCGGTAAGCAAACCCTTCCAGCCACTTTTGCATCATCCACCAGGCGAATGGTCCGGAGATAAGCAGAGCTATAAATACCAGCCCTATAAAATCCTTTGATAACAATTTGACGATTCCAGCAACACTACTTCCCAAGACCTTGCGTACTCCGATTTCCTTTCGTCGCTGCTCAGCCGTATAGGACGACAATCCAAAAAGACCCAAACAGGAAATGATGATAGCAAGAAGAGCGAACGATCGTGAAAGATTGCCTACAAGTTGTTCACTAGTGAATATAGCATTAAAGGTGTCTTCCACAAATTCATATTCAAAGGGAAAGGCCGGGTTCTGTCTTTTCATTACTTCTTCCATTGCTGCAAGGGCCTTGGCCATAGGAACACCGGACTTGATTCTCACGTACATATTCCCGGTATATTCAGGATTGTTATAGAACATGACCGGATCGCTCGACCCGTACATATCCCCATATAAATAATCCTTTACTACCCCAATCACGGTGTATTCGGTATCGTTCCTGCGTATTCGCTTGCCAATGGCACTTCCCGTGCCCATTAGTTTTGAAAAGGATTGGGTAATCAAGACGTTTTCACTATCCGTTCCAACATCGTTGGTAAAACCACGACCTTCCAAAATTTCTATTCCCGCGGTATCGAAAAAGTGAGCACTTATATATCTTTGGGAAATAAGTACGTCCTCGGTATCCTTGCCGCCCTCCCATTGAAGGCCGGAGCTGTTATTACCACCAAAAAGTATGTTACTATTCATCAAGGCTACGTTTTCAACAGCACCGGTGGATATCATTTCCTGTCTAATAGGTCCAAAATTCATTAGTACATCCCCATTTACCGGAAGTTGAACAAGATTCTCCTGTTCATACCCCATTTCCCTACTTTTTACGTGTCGTACTTGTTGGTATACCACGATGGTGCCAATAATAAATACTATGGAAGCTGTAAACTGGGCAACGACCAGTCCTTTACGTAGCAAGGGAGCGCTTCCTTCCCGGGCTTTCACTCCTTTCATGGTTTCAACAGGCTTAAAAGAGGATAGATAAAATGCCGGGTACCAGCCCGAAATGAGGCCACAAATAAAGGTAATGCCCAAAAGCGGAAGTAAATGGGCTACATCAAACAGCCGAAGTTGAAGTTGTTTTCCAATGAGTGTGTTGAACTCGGGCAGCAGGATCCAAATGAACAGGATGCTGGCCAGGGCCGCCAAGGATGTGGTAATCAGTGCTTCGGCCATAAATTGGACCATTAGCTTCCTCCTACCAGAACCCAACACTTTGCGAACCCCTACCTCTTTGGCTCTTTTTTCACTTCTTGCCGTGGAAAGGTTCATAAAATTGATACAGGCAATCAATAAAATAATCAGGGCGATAAAGGAAAACAACCGGACATAGACAATTTGACCACCTACTTTTTTCCCATTCTCAAAATTAGATCTTAAACGCCAATCCTTCATGGGATGGAGAAAGGCATATCTGTCCTCTTCCCCTATTTTTGAGGGAATGAATTCGCGTACTTTGGCATCCACCTTTTCAAAATCGGCTTTCGGCGAAAGCTCTATAAAAGTATCGGCAAAACCGTTCCGGTACTCCTTCATCCACTCCTTGCCCAGCGCATACCTTTCAAAAGGAGCCGCCCATTGAAAACCAAAGGACACGTTATTGGGCAAATTTTCGTAAACCCCTGTAATACGATAATTTGTGTCTTTGTTTACCCGGATCACTCTGCCCAGGGCAGTAGTATTCCGTCCATAAAGTTGCTCGGCCGTTTCCTTGGAAATCACAATGGCATCAAAATCATCGAAGGCGGTGGCGGCATCCCCCTCAATAAAGGAAAGGCTGAACATATCCAAAAAATCGGAATCCACAAATCTACCGAACCTGTTAATGCCCTTTTCACCAACCGTGAACAAAAGATTTTCCCCAGTTGTCCTAGCACTACCTACTATTCCGGGAATCTCATCTTTCATTGCCTGTGCCAAAGGTCCAGGGGTGGATTGATAAAATGTACGCCACTGACCTTCAAACCGATTGTTTGTGGGCACGTAGTACACAAGTTCCTGTTTTGGGAAAACACTATCGAAGTTTATTTCGTCCTCCACCCAAAGCAATATCAAGCCGGCACAGGTGATTCCAATGGCCAAACCAAAAATATTCAATGCACTATACCCTCTGTTTTTCCAAAGGTTGCGCCAAGCAATTTTTAGATAATTTCTATACATACTCCTTGTTTTTATTTCCTAGGTCCCCCAATTGTACTTTACCTTTATTCCCAAATGACAAACCTGCGGTCTTACGTCTTAAATCTATAATCTTACGTCCCTATTTATTCCGTTCGTAAACTTTTCACGGGATTGGCATTTGCCGCTTTTATGGCCTGAAAACTAACGGTCAACAAGGTAACCAGCAATGCCCCCAAAATGGCCAGACCAAATACCTCCCATGAAATGTCTCTCCGATACTCATAGCCCTCTAACCATCGCCCCATAAAATGATAGGCAATAGGGATGGCAATGAGGCAGGAAACCAGTACTAATGCCACAAAATCCTTGGAGAGCATTTGCCATAAGTTGTATACGGAGGCCCCGAGAACTTTCCGTACCCCGATTTCCTTGGTGCGTTGTTCCGCAGTAAAGGATGCCAGACCAAAAAGTCCCAGACAACTAATGAAAATGGCCAAAAGGGTAAAAACCCCGGCCAAATTTCCCAATCGCTGTTCGGATTCGAATTTGCGACCGTATTCCTCGTCCACAAATTTGTAATCAAAGTTTGCTGAGGAAACTACTTCAGCAAAGACAGAGGCAATCTGCGCAATGGCAGATTGCGCACCTACATTAGGCTTTAGCTTTATGTGGATAAAATTGGTGCTTGTATAATCCAGGAAAAACACGGCCTGTTTTACGGGGTTATAGGGAGAATCCGTAATCATATTCTTGGTAACACCTATGATTTTTAAAGGTTGGCCCTGTCGGGAAATAAAGGTCCCTACCGGATTTTCCAGGCCCATATACTCCACAGCACGTTCATTGATGACTATGGCGGTTGAATCCGAGGCATATTCCCTCGAAAAATCCCGACCTTCCAAAAACTCCCATCCTATAGTTTCTCCGTAATCATGGGTTACCTGAAAAACATTAAAACTTGTATCCCTATCCGGATTCTTGCCTTGCCAATCAAACCCGCCCCAGCTTGTATACGATGCTGAAAGTGGGGAAGAACATTGCGACATTTCCTCTACTGCTCCCGTATTTTTTAGTTCGGTACGGAGTAAATTGTATTTTCCGCTATAATCGGGATTGTTCATGTCCACAGTAAGCAAGTTGCTACTATTGTATCCAATTGGCCTATCCTGTGTAAATTTAATTTGACCGAAGACAACAAGAGTACCGATGGCAAGTACAAGGGATACCGAAAGTTGAAATACCACCAAAACCTTTCGCGGTGCGAAGGTATACGAGCCTGCTTTAAATGTTCCCCTGAATGCTTTTAAGGGTGTAAATGAGGATAAATACAACGCGGGATAACTTCCGGCCAATAGACCTGTTAAGAATGTAAAGCCCAGGATTATGCACCAAAACCAAGGATTTCCCCATGGAATACCCATGTTCTTATCCGCAATTTCATTAAACCAAGGAAGAAAAATGAAGACCAATAGCAACGCCCCTAAAAGGGCCATTCCGGAGACCAAAAGGGATTCTCCCAAAAATTGATGTATCAACTGCTTTCTCCCAGATCCTACCGCTTTCCTGACCCCAATTTCCTTAGCTCTTTTTTGGGATCGCGCCGTACTGAGGTTCATAAAATTAATACAAGCCAAGAAGAGGACAAATACAGCTATCCCGATAAAAAGCCAAACAAAGGTAATACGACCCCCAGTGGCCTTCCCCTGTTCAAACTCAGAGTAAAGGTGCCATTTGTTCATCGCATGCATGAACAATTTGGGATGATATTTCTCCAATCGGGCAAATTCCTTAGGGGCATAATCGATAAAGAAGTTGTTAAGGGCTTCATCCACCGATTCAAAATGGGATTCGGGTTTCAGTTCCACATACAGATTATAGGAATAGTTGTCCCAGGTGTCCCTTGAGCTTGCGATACCTGGATCCTGGGCTTCAAATAAAGCCCAGTTCGCAAAGAACTGTACGTTTTCAAAACTGGTGTTTTTAGGCAAGTCCTTATAGATCCCGGTCACTACGGCATCCATACTATTATTTATTTTTAAAGGCTTCCCCATAGGGTCTTCCTCCCCAAAAAGGGTCAAAGCCGCGGATTGGGACAATACCAATGCATTGGTTTTTTCCAGACTGGCATAGGTTCCCTGAACCATAGTAAGGGAAAGCATTTCCAAGGCCCCATCTTCTATAAATTCCCCAGTTTGGGTAAATGTTTTCTCATTGGTACCCAGTGAGTAATCAAGCACCCAAAAAGCCCTTAGGATATGCTTAAAGTGGTCCTGGTAATTTTCTTTTAGAACGGTTCCTGTCACATGCATCATGGCATTGCTTACTTGAATCTCTCCTGTATCCTGATTTTCAGCACGTTCATAAATCTGAGCAATCCGATTGTTGTTTGTATGGTAGTTGTTAAAGGTAAATTCGTCCATCACCCATAGCCCTATCATCATAACCACAGCCATGCCCAAGGCCAGGCCACCAATATTTATGGCCGAATAGCCTTTGTTTCGCAAGAGATTTCGCCAGGCAACCTTTATATGATGTTTTAGCATAATCCCTCCTATTTATTTGAAAATTTCGTTGCCTTCATTGATGTCCTTTACAAGCCCGTCTATATAGGACAGAAACATTTGATTCGTGGTTTTTTCTTTCGCCGATTCGCAAAATTTCAAAGCCTTCTTTTTATCGCCTAAATGATAGTGTCCACTCACCATCCCCAAATGGGTATAAACATCCTCTGGGTTTTGGTCATAGTTACTTTTGAAGATTTTTAGAGCTTCCCCATGCTGTTCCATTTTATTCAAGCCAATGCCATATGAAAACAAATCCTGGGCCGTGCCCATAGGAAGGGCTTTCTGCATAATGGAATCGGCTTCTTTCTGCCGATCGAGTTTTCCAAGTAACCCGGCATAGGTAGACAGTGTCTTAAAATTGGATTCCCCAAAGTAAGAATTGATGGAGCGATCCGCCCAACTAAGAGCTTCCTCTAAATTGATGTTGTTTACCAAACAATAATTGGCCGCCATGTGCAAGTTCTGCCAATACCGGTAGAAAATACCGGAGTCTACCTCCCTTCGAAAGGCTTCTACCTGAATTTTATTCAAGTCTACGGAGACTTTAAAGGGAATCTTTACCTTTTCCCATTGCAAGGAGACCATGGCACTATTTTTGGTCTGATCAGTAAACTCGTATTTTAGCCATTCCACACTTTCGTCCAACTTTTGTACCGGAACCTCAACCCTTAGGGCATCGTCCTTTTCCTTATAATAAAAACTACCCCAGGCTGTATTGAATTTTGAAAAGACCAGGGTGGCTTTTTCCTCGCCCATGGCGATAAAAAATCCATATTTTCCTTTTGGCAAGGGTTGCTCCTCTATAAATACATCCGAGGAAAATTCAATGGTGGTGTTTTCATTCGCCCCTGCACGCCAAGGCGCAGCTTTACTGGTACCATAACCTAGATCCGCAAATCCGTAATGGACCAGATTACCCCAGATTTTGCCCTCCCTACCCTTTACCCCGGGCCGGGAATACATGATTTTTATCTCGGTAATCCCAACAAACTCAGAAACGGATGCTTTCTTGTTCCCATCGGCGGGAAAGGTTATTTGGGCCTTGAGTCCCATCGCGCAAAAGACCAATAAAAAGGTGGCTAGTTGTTTTGTTTTCATCTTCTACTATTTTGTGTTTTCAAATTGTTTGGTTTCAATGTATACACTATCTATTCGGTACGCAAACTTTTAACGGGGTTGGTATTTGCAGCTTTGATCGCTTGAAAACTTATGGTGACCATCGCGATGGATAGGGCCAAAATACCGGATACGGCAAAGGCCCACCAGGTAATGGTTATTCGGTATGCGAAATCTTCCAGCCATTTACTCATAAAATACCACGAAATAGGCACGGCAATCACAATGGAAACCATAACCAATTTCAGGAAGTCCTTGGACAGCAATGAGGTAATACTGCCAATTGAAGCCCCTAAAACCTTGCGGATGCCTATTTCCTTCACCCTATTTTCGGCCATATAACTTGCTAATCCGAACAGCCCTAAACAGGAAATGAATATTGTCAATGTGGTAAACAGCGACGCCAGCGTTTCTGTACGCTTTTGACTTGCAAACTTCCGTCCGTATTCATCTTCCACAAATGTGTAATTAAAGGGATACTCGGGATTGTGTTTGTTAAAAATAGCTTCGGCCTGTTCCAAGTTCTGGGCAATTGAACGATTTGAATTGAGCCTAATATCAATAAAATTTCTTCCCCATTTACCATGTATTATCATTGGCTCGATTTTTTGAAAAGGAGATGTCATAACAAAATCCTTTACCACACCTATCACATGCCATTCTTCACCCATATCCTTTATAACCTGCCCAATGGGCTCTTTGAAACCCATATGTTCAACCGCGGTCTCATTGATAATCATGGCGGTAGAATCGGTAGGAAATTCACTATGGTTAAAAGCCCTCCCTTTTACCAGATCCAGGCCAAAAGTCTCTATGAAATCATCATCGGCACTAAACCTAAATATCAAAACATGGTCATCAGGGTCTTTGCCCGGCCAATTCATCCCCCAAGAATTGCTCCAATTTTCAGTAATTGGTGACATAGTTCTTGTAACTGCTGTAGCCGTACCCGATGAAATAAGATCTTGCTTTATGAGGTTGTAATTTTCATCCATTCTCCCTTCCATAGCGGTATAAATGAGGTTCTCTTTTTGATATCCTGTTTGTCGATTTTGTACATGAATCAATTGCTTCTTAACAATAATGGTCGCAGTAATAAGAACAATTGCCACCGCAAATTGAGTCACTACAAGTACTTTTCGTGGATTTAGAAGTGTGTTAACTTTTCTGAACGTTCCTTTTAACACAGAGGCCGGGCGGAAAGAAGACAAATATAAAGAAGGATAGCTTCCTGCCAACAAACCCGTGAAAACAACAATGCCAAGTATCACCAACCAAAATAATGGGTTTCCATAATCAATTTTCAAATCCCTGTTTACCAATCGATTAAAGCGAGGCAAGGTCAATACAACAAGGATTAAAGCCAGGATAGCACTAAAACAAGTAATTAAGATAGATTCTCCAATAAACTGAACAATAAGCGCCCTTCTTTGGGCTCCAACAACTTTTCTGATACCTACTTCCTTAGATCTCTTTTCACTTTGTGCCGTACATAAGTTCATAAAATTGATACAAGCAATTATGAGAACGATTAATCCAATTATACCAAATAAACGGATTACGGTAATATACCCTCCTTTTTCTATGCCGTTCTCAAAACTTCCATACAGGTATTTCCTTGAAAAAGGATATAAATAAGTGACTGTTTCAGGATCACCTTTGTCATAATTTTCCCTTAGATTTCTGATTTTGTCCGAAAACAAAGTATAATCCACTCCTTTTTGAAGAAGAAGAAATGTGGCAATTGAGTTGTTGCCCCAAATTTCATCCACACCGTATTGTTGCTCAAGATATTTCCATGGCAGTAAAAACTGGTAGTCAAAAAGGCTATTCTTTGGTAAATCCTTAAGCACCCCAGTAACCGCAAAGACATCTCGATCATTAAGTTTTATTACTCGTCCCATTGGCTCTTCATTACCAAACAGTTGCTTGGCAAATGATTCCGTAATGACAATGGAATTGACACCCTCCAAAACGGTTTCGGGCACTCCCTTGATAAGCGGAAAACTGAATATATACAAAAAATCGGGGTCAACTGTGGTACCCGTGGCCTTTATCCTCTTACTGCCAACGGAAAACAAATAGGTATTATCATGATTATATCTTGACACTCTTTCCACTTCAGGGAAATCCTTTTTAATCGTAGGAGCCATAATTTTTGGAGTATCTTCCCATGTCCAGATTTCTCCATCAACTGGATATTGATTATAGACCAAATAAATGCGATCCTTATTTTCGTGGAATTGACTTACCCCAAGCTCAAAATCTATCCATATTGCAATTAGCCCTGTTATGGCTAACCCAATGGAAAGACCTACAATGTTCAAAGTTGAAAAGCTTCTGTTCCTTAGAAGGTTCCGCCAAGCGATTTTAAGGTGGTTTTTGAACATAATCAATTATTTAAAAATGGTTTAACCACGGCCCAAACCCCGTTCCAATTGCAATAGAAAACTACATGGCCACATCCAGGGATGATTGATAAATTCGATTCCTTTATGAGTCCATGTGCCTTTAACAGGGTTTCCGGATTTGAATACTGGTCCGTATCCCCTGCCATAAGCAATACGGGACATTCAATTTTTTTGAAAATCTTTTCACTGACCACTTCATTTTCATAAAGTGCATTGAGCCATTGTAGGCTTTCGTTCCACCGTTCCGGTTCCGGCATGGCGGCCAGGCGTTTTTTGAAATATCCTCCCGCTTCCTTCATTAATTTCTCTTCGGAATATCCATAATTTACCCCAGATCCCTCGGGACTATCACCCGCCCCTATTACGACCATCCTTTCAACCGCTTTGGGATAGTCGGCAGCCATTCGGTAGGCTGCGTAGCCCCCGTCTGAAAATCCGATGACCTTGGCTTTTTCAATTTTCAAATGCTCCAGGAGCTTCTTGGCATCCCTGGCCCGCTGTTGATAGGTAAAAGGCTCATATCCAATATCGGATTTTACATGTCCTCTGGTCGCGAGACAGATAACTTGATAGTTTTTTGAAAGTGAATCGATAAAAAATTCAAACTCATCTATATAACCATAAACACCTCCATGGAGCATAAGGATAGGCTGGCCCTCCCCGTAAATCTCATAATACAGTTTTGTATCTGTAGTGGCTTCAAAATATTTGCCGGCACTTTCATTATAACCATAGGGCACTTTGGTCCCATCCTGAGCAATTGCTCCCAAAATACAGATGCCAAATAAGGTTGTAAACAGTATATTCCTCATAGGGCAGTTTTATTCCGTCCGCAAGCTTTTTACAGGGTTGGCAATGGCGGATTTTATCGATTGGAAACCGACCGTGAGCAAGGTGATGAACAAGGCGAAACCTCCGGCGAGGATAAATACCCAGAACTCAATTTCGATTTTATAGGTAAAACCTTCTAGCCAGCGTTGCATAAAATAATAGGCAATAGGAGAGCCGACCAAAAAGGCAATCCCGACCAGTTTTAGAAAATCCTTGGTCAGGAGCTGTACCACGGAGTTGACACTAGCCCCCAGAACTTTTCGGATTCCGATCTCCTTCTTCTTCTGTTCGGCAACGTAGGACACCAAACCGAAAAGTCCAAGACAACTGATCAATATGGCCAATAAGGTAAACACCAAGGAAATTTGACCCAGACGTTTTTCTTCGGCAAATAATTTCTCCACTTCTTTATCAATGAAGGTATAGACGAAAGGGGTACTTGGATTAATAGATTTCCACGTATCCTCCAGATTTGCGAGCAAGGTTCTAAAGTCCTTGGTTTCCATTTTTAGGACGACCCAATCCGGACTGGTATCATTATAAAGGAGAATAGGATCTATGGCCGATTTTAAGGTTGCAAAATGATAATTTTCGGTAACACCCACAATTTCATAGGTGGAGCTCTCCCCCTCATAGGTCTGTACTAGTGTTGATGCCAAGGCATCTTCCAGTTTAATGTTGAACTCGTCCAAAGTGGCTTGATTCACTACCACTTGGCTGCTATCGTTTGCCCTTAATGCCCTACCAGCTAATAATTTTGTACCTGTTGTGTTGAAATAGTTTTCTGTTATGCCATTATAAAAGACCCCGGTCTGATTGGTATCATCCATTCCCGGCAAATGCATACCCATATCCCTCATAATCAGACCGGAAGGATAGGTATTGGTGCCTGCCACCTGAGAGACCCCCGAAATGGATGTCATCTGGGACTGGATGGCATCATACTTGTCCCGAGCATCCTGGGTGCCCAGACGTACGGCCAACAGGTTTTCCTTATCAAAGCCCATATTCTTGGTCTGGGCGTATTTTAATTGCTGGGTGACGATAATAACCGCGGTGACCAAGGATATGGAAACTACAAATTGAAACACCACCAAGGCCTTTCTAAAATTTCCGTTCCCGGACTTAACATCGATTATTCCCTTGAGTACCTTTACCGGTTTTATGGCAGACAAGATAAGGGCCGGATAAAACCCAGCTAGAAGCCCGGTAACCATCCCAACACCAAAAAGAAGCATCAATATCCTGAAGTTCAGGACATCTGAAAAAGCCAAGCTACCTTCTGTCAAAGTGTTCATAAATGGTAATAATGCCATGGTAATGGGGATACAGATTACCACCGCAATCAAGGATAACAGTACGGATTCTCCCAAAAACTGTTTGATCAGCGATCCTTTTTCGGCTCCTACCGTTTTGCGCACCCCTATTTCCTTGGCACGCTTGCCTGCCCTTGCCGTACTGAGATTCACAAAGTTGATACAAGCGACCAGTTGAATGATCGCCGCCAACAACAGGAGGGCGTATAGGTATTCAATATTGGAAACGGCATCGATCTGCATTTCAATCCCTTTGGAATACAGATGAATATCCTTTACGGGTTGCAGTAACAGTGTTTTATCAAACCCGGCCGCGGCCAAATCGCTTGATCCCCTGGCCTGTAAAAAATCCGGGAGTTTTTTCTCCAAAGCTATAGCATTAGATCCGGGAACGAGTTTTAAATAACTATATACAAAATTCTGCGTGGCATAATTCTCTACACTTCTTACATAGGCCCCTAATCCAGGCGAGGTCATACTTAGAATATAATTCGGATTGAGATGGGTTTTATGTATGCTCTCTTGGAATACTCCGGTAACCGTAATGTTCATTTGCTGCTCTCCTGCTCCCAAGACCAAGGTTTGGTTCAATGCCTTTTCGGTACCAAAGAGTTTCTGGGCCAAGGTGGAAGAAAGTACCATACTGTTCGGTGCTTTTAAGGCCTCGTTCCCATTACCTTCCAAAAGGGGATATTTAAATAGTCTAAAAAAGGTAGAATCGGCTACATAGCCTCTAGGTTCATAATATCCTTCATTACTGTCCGAGACCCGCAATAATTGTTCATTGCCCTCTCCAAAATAAACAATGCGACATACTTCGGACACTTCTGGAAAATCCTCTTTTAAGGCAAACGCAATAGGGGGACTGGCCGTGCCAAAATCAGAATCTATACTGTTGTTCTTTATGCTCTTGTTTTTTGTTCTAACCCGATAGAGGTCGGAAGCATTCTCATGATGGGTATCGTACCCGAATTGCGCATTCACGTAAGCCAAAATGCTAAGGCAACAAACCGTTCCCACGGTTAGCCCCAGAAGATTTATTACGGTTTGAAGCTTATTTTTAATAAGGCTTCTCCAAGCGGTCTTTAGATAATTTCGAAACATGGTCTTATCGTTTTTTGATCCGCCGAGGGCGGACAGGTTGATGATCTATTCCGTACGCAAACTTTTCACCGGATTGGCAACAGCGGATTTTATGGATTGAAAGCCAACGGTCAATAAAGTGATGACCAGGGCAAAACTTCCGGCCAGGACAAATACCTATACGTTAATTTGAATCTTATAAGTGAAATCCTCAAGCCAGCGCTGCATAAAATAATAGGCTATGGGCGAGGCGATCAGAAAGGCGATTCCCACCAATTTTAGAAAGTCCTTGGTTAACAGTTGTACCACGGAATTGATACTGGCCCCTAACACTTTTCGAATACCGATTTCCTTTTTCTTTTGTTCCGCTATATAGGATACCAGTCCAAACAGCCCCAAGCAGCTAATGATTATAGCCAGGATAGTAAACAACGCGGCAATTTGGCCCACGCGCTTCTCTTCCTCGTATAGTTTTTCTACCTCTTTATCGATAAATGCCGGAACAAACGGTGAATCTTTGACATTTGCTTTCCAGATGCCCTCCAAATTGGCCATCAATTCCCCGTAGTTGGATGTCTCGAAACGGAGCAACAACCGATGCGGGTCACCATCCCTAAAAAGTACCAAAGGCTGAATGGCCTCTTTAAGGGAGGAAAAATGAAAATCGCTCATTACCCCTACAATTTCAAATTCGTTCTCTCCTCCTGTAAGCAGTCTGGAGGTCAGCGCATCTTCTGGTTCAATATTAAAGGCTTTAAGTGTAGCTTCATTGACAATAATTTGGGTGCTATCCGATTCCCTAAAATCCCTGCCTTTTGAAAGAACGATCCCCATGGTATTTATATAGTTCTTCCCAACAAGATTCACTTGTGCCTGTGTACGGTCCTCAGGATTCCGTCCTGGCAGATAAAAATTCGCACCGTTAATGATATCCTCCGAGGGAGAAACCCTGCTTCCAGAAATTTCGGTAACTCCAGGAACCTTTAAAAATTCCGATTTTAGTCCTTCAAATTTGTCCCGGGCGTTGCGCGTGTTCAATTGGATGCCTATCAAATTATTCTTTTCATACCCAAGATTCTTTTGTTGGGTATAGTTAAATTGTTGAATAACTATGATTACCATACTGATCAACGTGATGGATATCACAAATTGAAAAACGACCAAACCTTTTCGTAGTCCACTATTTCCAGACTGTAGGCTTATGGTACTTTTTATGGCCGATACCGGTTTTATGGAGGATAATACCATTGCGGGATAAATCCCGGCTATTAGTCCTGTGAGAAACCCTATGCCCAAAAGGGAATACACGATTTCCGGTCGAAATAAGTCTACATAGGTAAGATCACTCTGTGCCAATTCATTGATAAAGGGCAACAATACCAACGTAATGGGGATACTCACCAAAATGGAGAAAAAGGACAGCAAAAGCGATTCCCCCAAAAATTGTGACACCAGGGATTTCCTATCCGCTCCAACTACCTTTCGAACCCCTATTTCCTTAGCTCTCTTATTGGCCCTTGCCGTGCTCAGATTAATAAAGTTAATGCAGGCTACAAGCTGAATAAAAAAGGCCAAGGTCAATAACAGATAAAGGTATTGGATATCGGAAACCCGATCAATCTGTCCATTTATTCCCTGAGAATGCAAGTGGATGTCCGTCACATTTTGAAGTAGAAGCTCTTTCTTCATGTTTATGTCCTCAAGATCACTACCTCCCCGTTCCTGTAAGAAATTTGGAAATTTTCGCTCCAAACTCTTCGCACTGGTCCCCGGTTTTAACTTCAGATAGGAATAGGCAAAATTGTTCTGCGCATAGTTATCGCTACCCTTTACCCACTCGCCCAGACCTGGGGTGTTCATGCTAATAATGTAATTGGGCTTCAAATGTGATTTTCCAAAAGTCTCATCAAAAACCCCCTTTACCGTAAGCTTTAGAGGATCGCCATCATAACCTGAAATCTCCACTGTTTTGTCCAGGGCCTTTTGACCTCCAAACAACTTTTTCGCCAAAGTTGAAGAAAGAATCAAGGTACTTGGTTCGTTCAGGGCTGTAGGACCGCCCTCCAACAACTTATAGTTAAACACCTTAAAAAGGGTGGAATCGGCCAAGTAGGCCTTGGATTCGTAAAATCCGCTCTCTTCACCGGCCGCTCGTATGATATCCACATTGAAGAGGTCTACCAAAACTACTCTAGTTACCTCCTCGATTTCTGGGAAGTCCTCTTTGGCCGCAAAGGCAATTGGAGGTGATGATCCCGCAACACGTGCGCCATCCGTACCGGATCCTGTCCCTTCTATATTGGTTTGTATCCTATAAATGGATTCGGCGTTTTCATGATGTTCATCATAGCCCGTTTGGGCAAAGACATACAATAGAATGGTAAGGCAGCTGACCGTACCAATAGTAAGACCCAATAGATTAATTATGGTCTGTTGTTTATTCTTGGTCAGGTTTCGCCAAGCAATTTTTAGATAATTCTTTAACATGATTCTTGTATTTTGAATTTGGACCTTCCAGTTCTTTTCAAGACCTGTGAGGTCCGACTTATGTTATTCCGTACGTAAACTGTTTACCGGATTCGCATTCGCCGCCTTAATGGCTTGAAAACTTACCGTAAGAATCGTAATGGCCAATGCGCCGATAACGGCCAGAGCAAAAATCCACCACTCCAAGATTACCCGATACGGATATTCCTGTAACCAACCGTTCATAACATAGTATGAGATGGGTATAGCAATAAAGCTTGAAATGGCAACCAGTTTTAAAAAGTCCTTTGAAAGCATGTTCCAAACATTGAATACTGATGCGCCCAGTACTTTTCTTACTCCAATTTCCTTGGTGCGCTGTTCGGCAACAAAAGAGGTAAGCCCAAACAGTCCAAGGCAGCTTATGAGTATGGCCAAAGCGGTAAAAATGGCGGATAGGCTTCCAATCCGCTCTTCCGCCGCAAATTTTTCACCATATTCGTCATCCACAAAATCGTATTGAAAAGGGACGTTCGGAAAGTGGGTTTTAAAAACCCTTTCAACTGTTGCCAAACTTTGGTTTGCACTTTGTTTAGGGTTTAGCCTAAGATTGTAATAACTACTGTTCCCTCCTTTGTCAAAAACATAAACACCTTGTTTTACCGGCTCATAAGGCGACTGAGCAATCATATCCTCTACCACACCGATAATTTTTAATGGTGGATCCGGATCCTCGTCGTCGTTATCCTTCAAGAATTTTCCTATGGGATCTATTATTCCCATGTATTTTACAGCAGTCTGATTGAGCAGTACGGCATTGGAGTCCGAAGGAAACTCCCGTGAAAAATCGCGCCCTTCAACAATTTTCAAATTCAGGGATTTGGCATACTCCCAGGAAACCTCTGTCCAGGCCAGGTCTTCTTGAAATCCCTCCGGTTTGCCTTCCCAATCAAACCCATTGCGATTGGACCATATTTGAGTAGTGGGACTGCTGGAAGAAGACATTTCAACAACAGCACCCGATTCCAAAAATTCGTTGCGCATCAAGTCATACTTTCCTTCGAAATCCGGGCTAAATGTGGGTACTTGTACCAGTCCTTCCTTGTCATACCCTACAGGTCGGTTTTTAGCATGGTTTATTTGTTGCATTACGATGACCGTCCCGATAATAAAGGCCACAGAGACCGTAAATTGTAAAACCACCAAGATCTTCCGGGGCAATCCGGCATATTTGCCGGCCTTAAAGGTCCCCTTCAATACATCCACCGGTCTAAAGGAAGAGAGGTAAAGCGCCGGATAGCTACCTGCCAAAAGCGCCGTAAACAGAACAAAGGCAATGGAAATGAGCCAAAATCCGCTGTTCTTCCAGGGAAATTCGATTTCCTTTCTGGCTAATTCATTAAAGCCGTTCAATGACAATAGCACGATTAAAATAGACAGGAAAAATGCAAACAAAACCACTAGGAACGATTCGCTCAAAAACTGGTTGATCAACTGATTGCGTTGCGAGCCTATTGATTTTCGTATTCCTACCTCTTTACTTCTTTTTTCGGAACGGGCGGTACTTAGGTTCATAAAGTTGATACATGCCAAAAGCAAAACAAAGGCCCCAATGATGCCAAAGAGCCAAACGTACTTTATTCTCCCCCCTACTTGTTTGCCATTTTCAAAATTGCCCCTTAAATACCACTCTGTCATCGGAAAAAGAAAAAGCTGAGGATTAAATTCGGCGTTGTCCTCATCTGCATTCTTTTTTACATCCTTAATGTTGGCGGTCACCTTCTCCATGGAGGTATTATCCGCAATTTGAACAAACATCTGAAAAGAGTTGTTTCCCCAAAAGTTAATAGCGTTCTTGACCCATTCCTGGGTAGTGATATATTTTTCCCAAGGCATAATAAACTTGGTATCATGAAATGAATTGTTCATTGGGATATCCTCATAAACACTAGTGACCATCATGTTATACTGGTTATTCACCTCAACTATTTTTCCGATGGGATCTTCCGTGCCGAACAATGCCTCCGTAGCTGACTTCGATAACATAATGGAGTTAATCTCGCGTAGACCGTCCTTTTCTCCTTTTAAAATGGTCAAATCAAGCATGTCCGGGGCTTCGGCCTGCATAAAATTCCCGGAGCGTGAGAGGCTCTTATCCTCGTATTTCAGGTATTGGCTATAGGTCCAAGAAGACATGATCAAATGCTTAAAACTATCCGAGTAACCATCCCTAAGAGCGGTTTCCAAAGGCCTAGGTATGGCCGGACCGGTGCCAATTTGCCCATTAAAGGTCTGTGACTGGAATACCTGGGCTATTCTGTCCTTATTTTTAAAGTAGCTGTTATGGGTAAGCTCGTCCTGTATCCATAACCCAATAATAAGGGTTACGGCCATTCCCAGGGCAAGACCCCCAATATTGATGGCAGAATACCCCTTGTTCTTTTTTAAGTTTCGCCAAGCGATTTTTAAATAGTTTTTAAACATGATGTTGGTTTTTATACTGAAACAGGTTCAGTGTTGATTGATGAATTATTCCGTACGCAAGCTCTTTACCGGATTTGCCAAAGAGGCTTTGATCGATTGAAAACTTACCGTTACCAATGCAATGACCACAATGGCAACAAAAGGCCATACAAAGAATGTCCAATGAATGGAAATATGAAATGCATATCCCTGCAACCAGTTGCTGGCCATATACCAGGCCAAGGGAATGGAAATTAAAAAAGCTACGGCCAGCAAAAGCGCATATTCCCTGTATAATAACTGCAAAATACCCTGTACGGACGCACCTAAAACCTTTCGTATCCCAATTTCCTTAGTGCGCTGCAAGGTGGTGAACGAGGCAAGGCCGAAAAGGCCCAAACAGGCCACAAAAATCGCCAGTAATGTAAATAGTCCAAATACTTGTCCAAACCGGTGATCGGCCTTATACTGCTTGTCAAATTGTTCGTCCAGGAAAAAGTATTCGAAGGTATTACCTGGGAAAAAAGTATCCCATTCTGTTTGTACTTGGGCAAGGGTTTGAGATATTTGGGTCATATCCGTTTTTATGGAGAAATACCCATATACTCCAGGGTTTAGGGTAAGGATAAGCGGTTCATAGGCATCACGAAGCGATTGCTGGTGAAAGTTCTCCACGACCCCAACAATGGTACACTGATCGCCCCAAAACTCAATTTGCTTGCCAATGGCTTCCTCTGGGTCGTCAAAACCTAATTGCTCAATTCCTTTTCTATTAAAAACAACATTGACAGCATCGGCCCCAAAATCCTTGGAAAACGTTCGGCCGGCAATCAACTGGGTATCATACAGGTCCAAAAAATCATAGTCTACCCGAATAAACCGGTATTGCTTTTGTTCTGAGTCGTCTTGGGTCACCAACCGTATACCCCCGGCATTGTCTCCTGTACCTTCTCCGGGAACCACCGAGGAAACGGCTACATTTTTTATAGCCGGATATTGCAACAAGGTTTCCTTTATAGCGTTCTTTTGGGCTACGAAGGTAGAGTCGGTCGCAATGGGTGGCCGCAATACCAAGGTTTGGTCAATATTTATGCCCAAGGACTGATTGCGCATAAATTGTATTTGTTGGTATACAACCAGGGAACCTATCAGCAAAAACAGGGAGGCCGTAAATTGAAGTACAACAAGCCCTTTTCGTAATAATGTTCCTTGCTGGGTACCCCCCATATTTCCCTTGAGTACTTCCACCGGTCTAAACTTGGAAAGTACAATAGCTGGATATAACCCGGACAATATCACTCCGGTAAGGAAAAGGGCGGCAAGGCCCAACCAAAAACTGGCCCTGGCAAACAGTTCATAAGATACCGGCTGGCCTGAAATTTTATTAAAGGCCGGTAGCGCGATAATCATAATAACCAATGCCAATAGTAGTGCCAAACCATTGAACAATCCAGACTCAAAAAAGAATTGGGTAATCAATTGTTTGCGGTTGGATCCAACGGTCTTGCGGACACCCACTTCCTTGGCCCTCCCCACGGCCCGGGCAGTGGCCAGGTTGATATAATTGACCCATGCAATTACGATTATGAAAAAGGCAATTCCCAACAAGAGAAGTACGGTCTTGGCATCCCCGTTCGGGGCAGGCTCGTCTATATAATTCGCCTCCAAATGTATGTTGGTCAAAGGTTGTAGCTTGTAGGTCACTGATGCATTAAAACGCCGTAAGAGTTCGCCCACTCCTGCCTCGACCACAGGAGCAAATTTTGCCTCAACTTGGCTTGGGTCTACCCCTTTTTGAAGTAGTACATAGGTTAAGCAACCGTCCCAGGCCCATGCTTCATCAGGGTCGTTCGTTCCACCGGAGTTCGTCTTTACCTGTTCCACAAAACTGGCATAGGATGCCAAAAATTTGGGTTGGAGCTGCGTATTTGCAGGCATATCCTCAAAGACTCCGGTAATTCTATAGTTTTTGTTCCCGCTAATGGGCAAGACTTTATCTACCACATCCGTGGTCCCGAATATTTTACGTGCTGTACTTTCGGAAATAGCGGCGGTATAGGGTTCGTCCAAGAGGCCTTCCTTGTTACCATGGAGCAACGGATAGGAAAAAACAGTAAAAAAAGAACTGGTAGCAAAGTACACTTCTTCAATTTTTAGAGGTCGGTTATCTACTTCAACAATGATATCTGCAGTTTCCGAGACTTTTACATACTCCTCTATTTCCGGAATGGCTTCCTTAAAGGAATTTCCAACGGCATACGCCCCAGCTGCCCATTGGGTGGAAAGTTTTCCATTGTCATACCGGTCTTGTTGTACCCGATAAATACGGTCTTTCTTTTCATGAAAATTCTCATAGCTGTGTTCAAAGGCCACATATTGCAGAATAAGCAAACACGCCACTATTCCAATGGCCAATCCCCCAATATTAATCCAGGAATACACTTTGTTCTTAATCAAATTCCGCCAAGCGATTTTTAAATAGTTCTTAAACATGATTCTTGTTTTTTGGTTTGGACCTGTCAGGTCCCACTTCCAGTTTAATTTCTGTTTTCATTCTTTGGTTATTCCGTCCTCAGACTCTTTACGGGATCGGCATTAGCGGCCTTTAGGCTTTGAAAGCTTACAGTGGACAAGGCAATTAACAGAACCGAAAAACCGGCTAGGCCAAACATCCACCACTGGATATCGATGCGAAAGGCGAATTCCTGCAACCATTTGTTCATAGCATACCATGATATGGGTATGGCTAGAACAAAAGCTATAATGACCAATTTTATAAAATCCTGAGAAAGCATATTAACCAAGAGAAGGGCACTGGCCCCCAAAACCTTTCGAATACCAATTTCCTTGAAGCGTTGTTCGGTCATAAATGAGGACAGACCGTATAATCCTAAACAGGAAATAATAATGGCCAATAGGGCAAAAACATTGAATATGGTTCCCATCTGTCGTTCCCCTTTATATTGTGCGTCCAAACTGGTATCCACAAAATTGTAAGACAAGGGGTAGGCAGGATTCAAGGATCCATAAATCTCTTCCAATGCAGCTATAGTATTCTCGGTACTTTTTGGAGCGGTCCGGACGACGGCCAAAGATCCCTCTTTTCTATGTTGAAGAATCAAAGGTTCTATGGCATACTGAAGCGGCTTGTAGTTAAAGTCCTTTACTACGCCGATAATTGTCCCTTTGTTTTCCCTAAAGGTCAAGCTCTTACCCACTGCATTTTCCACATCCATCCCCATTATTTTAGCAGCGGTCTCATTAATCAGATAGTCATGGTTATCTATTGAGGTCCTTGAAAACCCTCTCCCTTCCAAAAGTGTCATTTGAAAGACATCCAAGAAATTTTCATCTGCATTAATATGTGGAAAAAGTACCTGGGAATTAGGGTCCTTGCCCTCCCAATGGATATCAAAATCACCTGTCGTCAAATTGGTAGGCAGGTCGGAAATTATGGAAAAATCACTGGTCCATACGTTTTGTTCCAAAGCCGTTTTCAATGCCTCCTGTTTACCCCAAAGCTCACCTTCCATGGGAATGTAGATCAAGTTGGATTTGTCATATCCCAAATTCTTGTTTTGGATAAAATTTAATTGGGTATAGATTACAGTTGTACCGATGAGCAATAAAATGGAAACCACAAATTGGGAAATTACCAATCCGTTTCTAAAGAAAAGGTTAGAACCGGAGAGCTTCATTCTCCCCTTTAAAACTTTTATGGGCCTAAAACCCGAAAGGAACAAGGCAGGATAACTCCCTGAAATAAGGCCTGTAATCAGTGCTATGGCCATTAACCCGATCCAGATGTTGGCGTCCCCTAAATGTAATTCCAATTGTTTTTGTGCCAGATCATTAAAGGCTGGTAATGCCAAATACACCATCACTATAGCGAGAATCAAGGAAAAGAAGGCTATCATCAACGATTCCCCAAAGAATTGAAATATCAATTGGTTTCGGCCCGCTCCAATTACTTTTCGCAATCCTACTTCCTTGGCCCTACGGGAAGACCTCGCCGTGGCCAAGTTCATATAATTGATGCAGGCAACAATCAAAATGATAAAGGCCACCACAAAGAAGATGTTTACATATTGGATGTTCCCATGACCGGGGATATCAATTTGTAGGTTTGAATGCAAATGGATATCCGCTAGGGGTTGCAGGTTAAAGGTAATTTCAAACTCCGTCATCCTCGCGGCATAAATCTGGTTGATTTTTTCAATGGCAGCCGAAAGATCTTCCTCTGATGTAATTACCCCTTTTTCAAATTGGAAGTACCCATAATAATTGAAAGCATCCCATACCTTGTTGATCAAGTCCGAATTGGTCTTGGCATGATAGGTCATGGGTAGAATGGCATTGAACTGTAGGTGCGAATTTGAGGGAACATCCGCCATTACTCCGCTAACCGTAAACGTATCGGTATTGTTCATCTTAATGGTTCGGCCCAGTGCTCTTTCGGAACCGAAGAACTTCCGGGCCGTAGTCTCGGTAAGCAATATCCCGTCCGGTCTGGAAAGTGCGGTCTTGGGATTCCCCTCGATCAAGGGAAAAGTGAATACCTCCAGAAAGTTGGTATCCGCGAAAAAGACGAAATCCTCCTTGAATTTTTGGCCATCCACCTCGAACAGTTCCTCAAAAGGATGGCCTAGCCTTACGCTGGATTCTATTTCGGGCATTAGTTGTGGAAGTTCCTCAACCATCCCGGCTGGACTTACCGCTGCCTTGAAATCTTCATTGGCAATAGCCGTAAGCCTATAAATTTGGTCCGCATTGGCATGGAAGGTATCATAACTTGATTCGTGCCGCACCCAAAGAAGTATAAGGATACTACAGGCCATCCCGATGGCAAGCCCGCTCATGTTCAAAAAGGAATACCATTTCTGTTGTATGAAATTCCGCCATGCAATCTTTAGATAGTTTTTAAACATGATTCCTTTATTTAGTGCCGCCCTTGATAGCTGCCAAGTTTGTTCCGGCGTTTGATGTTATTATTTCATTCGTTACGTAAACTTTTTACCGGGGGTGCCAAAGCGGCCCCAACACATTGGTAACTAATGGTGATTAGTGCAATAATCAAAGCAATTACCGTAGCCCCTAGGAAAACTTCCCAACCCATATTGATTTTATAAGTAAAATCCTCCAACCAGCGGCTCATCATATACCATCCAATAGGCAATGCTACCAATATGGAAATCCCGACTAATTTTAAATAGTTAATACTCAATAACTTATAAATGTTCTGAAAGGACGCTCCCAGTACCATCCGGATACTGATTTCTTTCTTTCGTTGCTCTACCATAAATGCGGAAAGCGCAAAAAGACCCAAACAGGCCACAAAAATGGCCAGAATGGCAAAGACCAGGAAAATGGTTCGGATACGACTTACGTTGTTGTACATTTTGGCGAAGGAGTCGTTCATAAAGGCATAGCGAAAGGCCATATTGGGCATGAACTCCTGCCATTTGGCCTCAATGGAAGATAAAAGCGAGGGCATATCCCCGGTATCCGCCTTTACCGATACTATTGACGGACTAATTCCCCTAAAGAAACACAACGGCTGTATCTCCTGCTTCATAGTGTTGAAATTGAAGTTTTCCACTACTCCGATGACCTCGTAAAGGGTCCCGTATCTTGATATTCTTTTACCTATAGGGTTATCCAGGTTCAGTTTCTCTACCATAGCCTGATTGATGATGGTCGCTTCATCGTCCGAGCTACGCTCTTCCGAAAAATTACGTCCTTCCACCAGTTTCATACCCAAGGTCTCCAAATAGTCTTCATCAATGACCCAGGCCTGTCCACCAACAGTTTCATCAATATTGTCCCTCCCCTCGTTTACAAAACTATTGCCATTCCGTTTGGTCCCCTCGATAGGCAAGTAATCACTGATACTCACACCACTTACCCCATTCAAGTTTTCAAGTTCATCTTTAAATGTCTCCACGCGATTATTCAACATATTGGTACCATACAACTGTACCACCTGTTCTTTTTCAAAACCAATCTTGGAGTTTAGGATAAAATCCATTTGCTGGTTTACAATAAGGGTCCCTACTATAAGGATAATGGAGATGGTAAACTGGAACACGACCAATCCGCTACGAAGTCCACTGGTCTTTTTACTTTGGCCCATCATCCCCTTAAGCACCTTGGCCGGATTGAACCTGGACAAATAGAAGGAGGGGTAGAGGCCTGCCAAAGTGCCTACTAAAAAGGCCGCCACCAAAACCAATGGGATAAAGACCGGACTATCCCAGGGCAGGGTTAAGGCCTTGCCGGACATTTCTCTAAATAGGGGCATTAACAACCAAGACAATGCAATCCCAATAACAAATGCAATGATGGTAATGAGAACGGATTCCGTTAAAAATTGCCCGATCAGATACCTACGGGAGGACCCCACCGCCTTGCGTACCCCTACCTCCTTGGCCCGACTAACGGATTTGGCCGTGGATAGATTCACAAAATTGATACTCGCGATAATCAGGATAAAAAGGGCGATGATGCCAAAAATCCAGATAATCTTTATGTCGTTACGATAACTGGATTCAAAATCGATTTGTGCCGAATATAAGTTGATGTCCGTCAACTTTTGTAAGGACATACTCAATTGGTCCTCCAAGGTTTCTCCCTGTACGAATCCAGCACCGAGATACGCGGGTTTCATATAGGTATGGATAAGTGTGTTGGACATTTTTTCTTCAAAGTCCGCCACATCCGTGTCCGGCCGTAAGACCAAATAGGTGAAGTAATTGTTTTGAAACCATCGTGTCTGCTCCCCTTCACCAAATTCTACCCCCTCCAGGGTAATAAAGAAATCATAATCCAGATGGGAATTGCTTGGAAAATCCTTCATGACCCCGTTGATCCTAAAGGGATCTTCATTGTTCCCATTCAAATACATGACCTTGCCTACGGGATTTTCCGTATTGAAGTGTTTATAGGCCATAGTTTCGGAAATTACAACGGTCTTGGGTTCCGAAAGTGCCGTGGATGCATCGCCATGAACCATGGGAATACCCATGATGTCCAATATGGATTGATCGGCGTAGGCAAAGCCTTCTTCATGATGTTGCATGGATTTGCCCTCAATACGGATCTCATTGCTTCCGGCCCCATAGAATAAGCCGTTGGCCATAAGCCTTCCCGAGTTCTCCACCTCCGCAAAATCCTCTAGAACAGTGGGTGCCGTGTTGGCGGAAAAATGAATTCCGGTCTGCGCCCGACCGTCATCGATATAAGTGCCGATCATCCGATACACATTTCCGGAATTGGGCACCTGTTTATCGTAACTTACTTCGTGAAGAATATAGATGGAAATGAGGATACAGGCCGCAACCCCAATACTAAGCCCTACGATATTGATAAAAGTAAATCCCTTGTTTTTTAAAAGGTTCCGCCAAGCAATTTTTAAATAATTCTTTATCATGATTTCCGTTTTCTTAATTCATTACTATTTAAAGACCTTCCCTTTGATTCCACTACGGGTTCCAAGAGGGGCTTTTATTCCATACGTAAACTCTTTACCGGATTTACTATGGCCGCTTTTATGGCCTGAAAACTTACCGTGAGCAAAGTAATGGCCAAGGCACCCAGTATGGCGGCAGCAAAAATCCACCAACTTATTTCAGCCCTATAGGAGTATTTCCCGATCCACCCGTTCATATAATAATATCCGATGGGAATAGCGATACAGCAGGATATAAAGACCAACACTACAAAATCCTTGGATAACAATTTCCATAAGCTATAGACTGATGCTCCCAGAACTTTACGTATACCTATTTCCTTGGTTCGCTGTTCCGCTACAAAGGCCGAAAGCCCAAAGATCCCCAGAGAACTTATGCAAATGGCCAATAGTGCAAAAAAGCCGGCCAGTTTGCCCATACGCTCCTCATCAATAAAATTGCGGGCATATTCATCATCTAAAAAATTGTAGGTGAACAAACTCTTGGGGTCGTGCCTGTTAAATACCTTTTCAATATGGGCCAGTGCAGTTTTGGTATTACCCCCTTTATCAATTTTTACGTTGATGAAACTTAGAAACTCCCCATAATGTAGCGTGAAAATTGTAGGTCTAACTTGTTCATAGGGTGACCGCGTTACCATATCCTTGGCCACACCAACAATTTTAAAAGAACCATTTTTGCCCCACTTTACAAATTCTCCCACAGGATTTTCCAATCCCATATAACGTGCTGCCGTTTCATTGATGATAAAGGCCAAGGAATCACTCTTAAAGTCACGCGAAAAGTTGCGTCCCTCCTTGATTTCCCAATTGATCATTTCCCCAAAGCCGTGCGTTGCCCTCAAGGTATTGAACTCCTCGCTCATTGCAGGGTCCTTGCCCTTCCAATCGAAACCGCTATTGGTAACAAAGGTGCCCGTAACCAACACATCGGAAGCCGCTACTTCCTTAATATCATTGGATTGTAAAATTTCGCTGCGTATTGCTTCAAAACTGTTACGCACTTCGGGATTATTGATGGGCACATAAAGCAATCTTTCCTTGTCATACCCGGCCGGTCTTTCCTTTGCATATTGTATTTGGTTATAAATAACGATGGTGCCAATAATAAGGACCACGGAAATAGTAAACTGGAATACAACCAAGGCCCTGCGTAGGCCAGAAGCACCTTTTCCACTGTTAAAGGTTCCTTTTAGCACGTTAACGGGATTAAAGGACGAGAGGTAAAAGGCCGGATAACTTCCCGCAATAAATGCGGTACATAACATAAAGAAAAGGCACGATACCCAAAACCAAAGGTTATTATACGGTATTGACATGGCCTTATCCGTAAGGTCGTTGAAAAACGGTAAGGCCAACAAAACCAGGACTAAAGAAATTACAAAGGCCAGGGAAACCACTAGGAAAGATTCGTTCAGAAATTGAAAAATCAATTGGTTTTTGACCGAGCCAATAGTCTTTCGAATACCTACTTCCTTGGCCCTCTTGACCGATTTGGCCGTACTGAGGTTCATGAAGTTGATACAGGCCAACAGTACTATAAAAATGCCAATAATACCAAACAACCAGACACGTTCAATGGCACCACCTGTATTTATGCCGTTTTCAAAACGGGAGTACAGATGCCATTTTTTCATGGGATGCAAATGAATCACAGGTTTGGTTTTTGCACCTCCGTCCGCATTCTTTTCATGATTGTACTTTACATCTTTGATCAAATTGGAAACCATGGCCAAATCCGCTCCTTCCGACAACTGCACATAGGTTTGGAACCAGTTGTTGCCCCATCCCACACGTTCCTCAAAATTAGCCGTGGTCTTTAATAGTTCCCAAGGAGCTATAAAGCTCAGGTCCGCAAAATCCGAATTCCGAGGGAGATCCTTATAAATCCCGGCCACCTGGGCTTCCATCATAGTACCAATCTTTACATTTTGGCCCATCGGGTTTAAATTTCCGAACAAGGCCATGGCCGTGGACTCCGATAACAGCATGGAGGTTGGGTCTTTTAAGGCATCCCTTTCTCCCCTTAACATCTTAAGGGATAGCATATGGGCAATACCTGGTTCCATAAAATTTCCTGTGCGGGTAACTTTGGTTTCATCTTTTTCGCCTACGGTCAAGAGTTCATTATTTGTAAACGAACTGGTTATCACATGTTTAAAATGATCTCTATACATTGTTCGGAGCACCGGGGCCAGTTGCATAGGTTGATTGACCCCTGTCTTTATCCCATCACTGAAGTTTTGGGTCTGCATTACCTGTGCAATGGAATTATAATTTTCAAAGCCTTTGTTATAGGAAAGCTCATCATAGACCCAAATACCGATAAGCAGTGTAGCGGCCATTCCCAGTGCCAAGCCACCAATATTTAAAAATGAATGGCCTTTTTTCTTAAGTAAACTCCGCCACGCGATTTTTAGATAGTTTTTAAGCATGATTTTTCTTTTTTAATCGACAACTATTTTTACTCAGAGCGTAATGAATTTGCGGGATTGGCCCGGGCCACCCTAAACGATTGTGAACTGATCGTTAAAAAAGCCACACCAAATGCTATGACACCTGTTAAGGCAAAAATCCACCAAGAAAGGTTTATTTTATAGGCAAAGCCCTCCAACCAGCCGTCCATCACCAGCCATCCTACAGGGGCGGCAATCAAAAAAGAAAAACCTACAAGCCTTAAAATATCCTTGGAAAACAAATTGATAATCGCAGTGGTCGAGGCACCCAATACTTTCCGTACGGCTATCTCCCTAACACGTTGTTGTGCCGAGAACATGGCAAGCCCCAATAGTCCCAAACAGGAAATAATGATGGCAAAAACGGAAAAGATATTGGACAACTTGGCAACCACCTGCTCGCTTTTGTATAGCGCTTGATATTCGCTGTCGGCAAACTGATAATCAAAAGGGCGCAAAGGATTTATTTTTGCGTACAACGTCTTTAATTGGGCCAAGGCTTCCTTGGTCTTACCCGGCTTGGTCCGAATTAGGATAAATCCGAAATTGAGATTTTCCTTTACATCCACGATAACCGGCTTTATCCTCTGATGAAGAGAAGCGGTATGATAATCCTCCAAAATGCCAATAATACGCCCTTTTTTATCCCAGGCGGAGACCCATTTCCCCAAGGGATCGGTAATTCCCATTTGTCGGACAGCCTCTCGATTCACCATAAAGGCATCCGTGGAATCCGAAGCAATCTTTTTTGAAAACCCCCGGCCATCCGCAACTTTTAAGTCCAATATGCTTAAAAAATCAAACCCTACGGATTTGGGCATAAATCCAACGGAAACCCCCTCGCCCTTACCTTCCCAATCGATGGGATCCGCTACTTCAAATTCCATGGCATGTGGGGCCTCACTACTGCGGTCTACCAAGGCCACCCCGGGCAATCTGGAAGCCTCATCCTTGAACACGGCATATTTTTCGGCATTGGCCAACGTTCCTTCAATACGGATGTATATCAAGTTGTCCCTATTGTATCCCAAATTGGAATGCTGCACAAAATCCGTTTGACGTGAAACGACCATAGCCGCTATCAATAGCAAAATGGAGAGCCCGAATTGGAAAATGGTCAGTCCCTTTCTTAGCCATTCCGAAGAACCCGTAAACCGAAATGTTCCTTTCAACACTTGTACAGGTTTCAATGAAGACAGAAAAAGTGCGGGATAACTACCGGCAAAAAAACCGGTAAAGACAATCAAGCCTAGTACCACCATCCAATAGTAAACATTATGGAACGGCAAGGCAATTTCCTTCCCCGTAAAGGAATTTACCAAAGGCAGTAACAATCCTGTTAAAAGTACTGAAACAACAACGGCAAAGAACGAAAGTAAAATCGATTCCAATATAAACTGACGGATCAAATGTCCCTTTAGGGAGCCTACAGCTTTCCGTACCCCGACTTCCTTGGCCCGCTTTACCGATCTGGCCGTAGCAAGGTTCATATAGTTGATACAGGCAATAACCAAAATGAAGATGGCTACCCCGGCAAAAAGTTTGATGTATTCCATACGCCCATCGATCGGCTTGCCATTTTCAAAACGCCCCTTGAGGTATTTGTCCTTAAAGGGCTGTAAATGGGCTTCCATCCGAATAGGGTTATTGGGATCCAACCGAGTTTGTAGGTAGGTATTGATATTTTGTGCAACCTGATAAGGGTCTGCCGTAGTTGAAATTTGAACCGTTGAAAGTACATTATGAGAGGCAATAAGTAATCTTGATTTGGCATAGGACTCCCAATCGATCAAAAAGTCGAAGGAAAGAGAGCTCTTTGTTGTTACATCCTCAAAAACAGCGGTAACTTTAAGATCTAGGTTATTCTCGTATCGAATCGTTTTGCCTACGGCATTTTGCGGGCCATCAAAAAATAGTTCCGCCATTTTCCTAGAAATGACAATGGTATTTATTTCACCTAAGGGCATAGAAGTATCGCCTGCAATAATGGGGTAATCGAACATTTCAAAAAAGTCCTCCCCGGCCCTTGCCCCCTCCATTTTATACATTCTATCCCCAACTTCAAATGTTTCCGGATATCCCCAGGGAAGCTCATAGCCCGTCACATAGAAATTGGAACGTTCTATACCGTCTATACCTTGTTGCATTCCCTCCAATAGGGGAAAATAACGTTGTTGTCCTGCATCGTAATTCGTAGGTGTTGTATAGGTTCCATCTGTTTTACCCTCGGAAACCGCTGTATAGTAGACATTATAGAGCGTATCGGAATTTCCGTGAAAACCATCTACTGCTTTTTCGTCCTGTATCCATAAAAAAATCAGGAGAAAGCTTACCATTCCCAATACAAGGCCCGAGAGGTTGATTATTGAAAACGCCTTGTTCCTAACAATATTTCTAAACCCAACTATCAAATAATTCCTTAACATACCTATTCATTTTCGATGCTATAATGTGTCACTTGTCTCATTCCATCCGTAAACTCTTTACAGGATTGGTATTGGCAGCCTTTATGGCCTGAAAACTTACTGTAATGACCGTGATGAACAGGGCCCCGAAAATCGCCGCCGCAAATAGCATCCACGAAAGATCGATCCTATACGTATAATTTTGCAACCATCCCCGCATGATATAAAAGGCTATGGGCACAGCTAGCGTACATGCAATAAGGACCAGGGCCATAAAGTCCTTGGAAAGCATTTTCCATAAACCAAATACCGAAGCGCCCAAAACCTTGCGCACCCCTATTTCCTTGGTTCGCTGTTCCGTCACAAAGGCCGTAAGGCCGAAGAGTCCCAGGCAACTTATGAAGATGGCCAAAACCGTGAAGATTCCCGCCAAACTTGCCACACGCTCCTCTGATTGGAACTTGATGGCAAATTGGTTGTCCACAAATTGATAGTCGAAAGGGGTTTTGGGAAAGTGTTCCTTAAACACCTCTTCTATCCTGGCAAGATTCTCCTCTGTACTTCTTTGTGGGTTTAGCCGAAGATTGTAGAAATTGGTTATGCCGTATTTATCGAATGCATACACCCCTTGTCTTACCGGCTCAAAAGGAGATTGTACGATCATATCCTCGATTACCCCAACAATTTGCAAGGGGGGACCGGGATTCTCGCTATCCGTGTCCCTCAGGAATTTGCCGATCGGATCGGTAAAGCCCATATAGTTCATAGCTGCCCTATTGATAAGGACGGCATTGGAATCTGTTGGAAATTCCTGGGAGAAATCCCTTCCCATGACAACCTCCAAACCAAGGGATTTGGCATATTGCGGGGACACGAAGGTCCAAGCCAAACTTACTTGAAAATCGTCCGGTTTTCCGTCCCAGGTATAATTGCCCGTGTTGGACCATATTTCGGTGGTAGGAGCACTGGCGGTGGACATTTCGGTTATGGCACCTGATGCCAGAAATTCAGTGCGAACAAGATTTCTTTTTTCCGAGAACTCCTGTCCCGCTGCGGGGATTTGTATGAGTCCCTCTTTATCATAGCCAACAGGTCGGTCTTTTACAAACCGTATCTGCTGTAGTACCACAAGAGTACCGATGATAAAGGCCACCGAAGCTGCAAATTGTGTTACCACCAAAATCTTTCTAGGTAGCACCGAAAGTCGACCAGCTTTGAATTTGCCCTTAAAGGCCTCCACAGGTTTAAAGGAAGACAGATACAAGGCCGGATAGCTCCCGGATACTAATGCTGTAAGACAGATAAAGAGCAAAGAAGCCATCCAGAATATTGGGCTTTCCCATGGAAAATGAACCTCTTTTCCTGACAATTGGTTAAAGCCATCCAAGAAGACCAAAACCAAGATAACCGCCAAAAAGAAAGCCAAAAGAGTGACCATTAAAGATTCCCCAAGAAATTGATGTATCAAATGGCGCCTGTTGGAGCCTATCGTTTTCCGAAGTCCTACTTCTTTGGCCCTTTTTTCGGACCGTGCCGTACTGAGGTTCATAAAATTGATGCAGGCCAGTACCAGTACCAAAATCCCTATAAAACCGAATAGCTTAACGTAGGTAATCCGACCACCTACCTGCCGACCTTCTTCAAAATTCCCCCGTAAATACCAATCCTTCATAGGAAAAAGGAAGAGTTGTGGATTGCTTTGGGCCTCGGGAAGTTGATCTTTTTTGGCATTTTTGATTGTAGCGGTTACCTCATCCATGTTCATGTTATCCGCAATTTGTACGAACATCTGAAACGAGTTGTTGTTCCAATTATCCCTGGCCTCGGCAACCCATTCGCGCCATACCACATACCTTTCCCAAGGCATCAAAAATTGAAGGCCATGGAACGAATTATTAAAAGGGATATCTTCATACACGCCGGTTACGGTTGCATCAATTTCATTATTTATCCGGACGACTTTTCCTATGGGGTCCTCCGATCCAAAAAGAGCTTGGGAGGTGGATTCGTCCAACATAACACCTTCAATATCCTGAAGGCCATTTCTCTGGCCGTTCACGATTTTAAAGTCCAACATATCGGTGATCCCGGCTTGCATGCAATTCCCCATACGGGAAACAACATTGTTGTTATATTCCAGGCTTTGCTTCCATTCCCATGAGGCCATCACAATATGTTTAAAATGGTCTCCATATTGTTCCCGGAGCACAAACTCCAAGGGTCTGGGAACGGCATTCCCGGTATCGATACTTCCATTTCTCATGCGATTCTGATACACCTGGGCGATTTGGTCCTTGTTCCCATAGTAATGGTCTCGGGTCAATTCGTCCGCTACCCAAAGCCCGATCATTAGGGCCACCGCCATTCCAATGGCCAGCCCACCTACGTTGATGACCGAATAAATTTTATTCTTCCTTAAATTCCGCCAGGCGATTTTTAAATAGTTCTTAAACATAATTGCTCGTTTTTTTGATTATTCCGTACGTAAACTTTTTATAGGGTTTACTACGGCCGCTTTAATACTTTGGTAGCTAACCGTTACTATGGCAATCCCCACGGCCAATGAGGCTGCAAAGGCCAATATCCACCAACTGACTTCAATGCGATAGGAAAAATCCTGAAGCCATTGATCCATGGCATACCACCCTATCGGCAACGAAATGAGTATGCCTACTCCAACCAACTTTATGAAGTCCACGGTGAGTCGATATGAAATTTGGCCCACACTGGCACCCAGTACCTTTCTGACTCCGATTTCCTTGGTTCTTTTTTCAGCATTAAAGGCAGCCAATCCAAATAATCCAAGACACGCAATTAAAATGGACAGGGTAGTAAATATGATAAAAATGCGGCCCAGGCGTTGTTCGGATTTATAGGTGTCATTAAATGAATCTTCCATAAAGTAATAATCAAAGGGTTGGCCGGGCGCAACTTTGTTCCAAATCCCCTCTATACTTGCTATTGCATTTGAAAAATTGTCGGTTTCCAACTTTACGGCCATTGAACTCGCCCAACCGCTCAAATGAAGACTCAAGGCTTCTATTTCTTCCCTAAAGGGGGAAAAGTGAAAGTTCTTTACCACTCCAATAATTGTGAAATACTTAGGTCTTTCCGCACCTAAATCCTGTGTAAAACGCATGCCTATGGCATCTTCCGGGGAACCCCCGATGGTAGCGACTGCGGATTCATTGATTATTATACTTGTTGAATCACTTTTGAACGCCCGATCAAAATCCCTTCCTGCGATAATCTCAAAATCCATGGTCGATACATAATCATGGTCAACTTCCCATGTTTGCATGCTTACGGCATTTTCTTGATTGGTGGCCCCTTCCTCAGGAGCAAAAACACTATCCGACCTGCCGGAAGGTGTTGGAAAAAAACTGCTCAGAGTTGCATTATTGACGAAACCTAGTTTTTTCACCTCTTCCTTAAAAGAAGCCACTTGATTTCCAGCAGTAAAAACATCGTTAACTATCAGCACTTGGTCTTTGGAAAAACCAAGGTCCTTATTCTGTATGTACTGCAATTGCTGATAAACGACCAAGGTGCCGATTATCAAAAAAACGGAAATCGCAAATTGAAATATTACCAGCCCGTTTCGTATGCCCCCTCCCCCCAAACTATTGCCTGCGGTGCCTTTTAGCACTTTCACCGGAACAAATTTTGAGATGAAAAAGGCCGGATAGCTTCCGGAAAACAGTGCCAGGACAAATCCCGAAACCAACAAAATCAACCAAAAGAAAGGATTGGCAAAGGGCATGGAAATATCCTTATCCGCCAAAATATTAAAATAGGGCAAAACCAGGATGGCCAGAACAAAAGCTACCAAAAGTGAACCGAAAGAAACCAGACCGGACTCAATCAAAAACTGACGGATCAGCGCTCTCCGATTAGACCCAAGCGTTTTTCGTATACCAACTTCCTTGGCCCTCCTTAAAGAATGGGCCGTACTTAAATTCATGAAATTTACGCTGGCCAAAACGATTAGAAATATCGCGATAAAAGAAAGTATGTATATGCTCTTAATATTGTTGTTGCCGCTTATTTCGGCCACCCTATCGGACTTCAAATGTATATCGGTCAACGGAATGGTACTATAGATCAAGTGGTTTCCCGCAGCCTTGAACTGTTCCTCGGTAATGCCCGGCATAAATTGTTGTACCCCGGGAATTACATATTTGCCCAAAAAGTCGCGTAACGGAGATTGCAAATTCTCGACCTCAGCCGATGGAATCAACTTGATGAACGTTTGATAGTTGTTACTGCCCCAGTTCACCACACGGGAATCATCATAGCCGGCCATGGCCATAAAAATTGAGTGATCCCTGAGGAACGAGTTTTTAGGGAAATCGTCTATCACTCCGGTAACCGTATAGGTTTCCGTATTGTTCAAAAGTAGGTTTTGCCCTAAGGCATCTTGGATACCGAAATGCTTTTCGGCGGCCGATTTGGTCAATACCAGGGTATTGGGAGACTTTAGGGCAGTTTTTACGTCACCCACCAAAAGAGCTACATCGAACATTTCAAAAAAGGTGGAGTCCACAAAAGTGGATTGCAATTCCTTAACATTGACTTCGGTACCTGATTTTCTAATCAGCATGCTCCCCCTTGTACGAAATCGCGTGGCAAGCTCCACTTCGGAAAAATCATTGTCCATGGCCTCCGCCATCGGGGCCGGGGTAACGGCAAATTTGCGGTCCTCCCCTCCAAACTTGATATCCGCATTGACCCGATGTATACGATCCGCATCGGGGAACATGGTATCGTAGCTCAATTCATCATGGATATAGAGGGCGATTAGGAGTCCGCCTGCCATGCCAATGGCCAGTCCAAATGTATTTAGAAAGGTAAAAAAAGGTTGCTTCTTAAGGCTCCTCCAAGCGATTTTTAGATAGTTTTTAAGCATGATGTATATTGATTGATGACAAATTCTTTTCTTTTAACTTAAGACTTGTTAGGTCTCATTTCTTTGACTACCCTTCGACTGCGCCCAGGGTGACAAAAGGGGTTTATTCCATACGCAGGCTTTTTACTGGATTGGAAAGCGCCGTTCTTATACTTTGATAGGTTATTGTTATCAGTGCAATTAAAATGGCTATACATCCTGCCATGAAAAATATGGTCCAGCTTAAATCTATATGGTAGGCAAAATCTTCCAACCACCTACTCATAATAGACCCTCCTATTGGAACCGCTATGGTAATGGCAACTAAAACGAGGCCAAGAAATTCTTTTGATATCAGAGCAGTTACGCTCGTCACGGAGGCGCCCAAAACCTTTCTGATCCCTATTTCTTTCTTACGTCGCTCCGCGATAAATGTGGTTAGGCTAAATAGGCCAAGACACGCTATTCCAATAGCCAGTAGGGCAAATGCATTGAACAGTTTTCCAGCACCTTCGATCTCTTTGTGCATTGCTACAAAACTCTCATCCAAAAAATCATAGCGAAATTGAGATGTAGGGTTCATAGCATCCCATACTTTTTTTATTGAAGATAGTGTTCCCTCTAGGTTGCTATCCCCCGTTTTGACCGAAATCATAGAATTGGATTGGCCTAGAATCAACGCCGATGAGGAGATTTGATGTTTTAAGGATTCAAAGTGAAAATCCTCAAACACGCCAACAACTTTCCAAGATTTTTCCTTATTCGTAATCCTAGCGCCGATGACATCGTCTACGCCCAACTTCTCTGAAAACGTTTTGCTAACAAGTATTGCCGTTGAATCCGAAACAAATTTCTCATCGAAATTTCGTCCCTGGACCATTGTAATTCCCAAGGTTGGGATGTAATCGTAATCGACCCCCCATATTTGTGAATTTATACCCTGTTCAATACTTTGTCTGCCTTGTTTCCAAAAGGAATCCGAATAACGCATTGCTCCTTCCACGGGCAAATAATCACTTATGGAAGCATTGTCCACATCATTTAATTGCAAAATCTGTTCTTTAAAAGTGGAGATTTTTGGGCCAAGACCATCTGTTCCCTTTATGACTAGTACCTGTTCCTTATCAAATCCCAAATCTTTATCGGAAACATATTTCATTTGCTGGTAAACCACTAGGGTACAAATAATCAGAACTATGGAAATCACAAATTGAAACACTACAAGGGAGTTCCTAAAGGAAGCGTTTCCTTTTACACCGGAAGAATTTGATTTTCCGTTTGAACCTATTTTTAGTTTTGACAAATACAAAGACGGATACAAGCCGGTAATAAGGCCAAGAAAAATTGCACTCGCTACCAGAATAGAGGTTCCCCCAATGGTCCAATCCGGAAATTCCAATGATTTTGTCGTAATCCCGTTGACAAAGGGTAGGAGGGCATAGGCCAAGAAAACCCCTATTATCAATGACAGTATGCTAAACAATACCGATTCTACCAAGAATTGGGAAACCACTTGTTTTTTACTTGCTCCAATTACTTTTCTCAACCCGATTTCCTTGGACCTTAGGGTATAGCGGGCGGTAGATAGGTTAATAAAATTTACGCATGCAATACCAATTATTAATAGGCCGGAAAAAGCAAACAGCCATAACAATTGCCTATTGCCATGGGGTAGATTGTCCCTAACTTCCTCAGAACCCAGATAAATTTTCTCTATAGGCTGTAGTTCATGCTTTAGGTTATTTGCGATGTCCTGAGGATTGGAGAAATCCCGCTCTATCCAACTTGGCAGAAAATACTTTGTGGTTACATTGGATAGTTTGTCGTTAAACTCGGTAACATTGGCCTTGGGATTTAATTTTAAGTAAACATCGTACATGTTGGCTCCCCAATACTCTTGTTCGCCAGGCCAAAACTCTACTCCGGCCAAAGAAACCAAAAAGTCAACATCAAGATGGGAATTGGTGGGGAAGTCCTTAAATACACCGGCTATATGATAAAGAGTTTCTTCACTGTTGTTTAGGATAAGCCTTTGTCCTATAGGATTTATATTTGAAAAGTATTTTTGGGCCTTACTTTGAGATATTAAAATGGTATTGGGTTCCCCCATTGAATTTTCATATTCACCACTTACCAAGGGGATATCCAATATTTTCAAAAGATCCAAATCCACATAGGCAAATCCTTCTTCAAAATAATTTTCTTGCTGATGGCCTGGTCTTATTTGGTTGAACCAACTTATTGGCATAAACCTTCCCGCTTTTTCCACTTCGGGAAAGTCGTTCACCAATACCTTGGAAAAAGGTGCTGGATAATCGACCCCATAAAAACCTTCCTCCAAGTATTTTGTGGTAACCCGATAGATTCTATCCTTATCAGGATAAAAATTATCATAACTGAGCTCATGTTTCAGATATATAGCAAGCAAAAAGAAAGCTGATATACCTGTGGCCAGACCAACAATTTTGATGAGGGACAACCCTTTATGCTTCCAGATATGCCTCAACGAAATTTTCAGATAGTTTTTAAACATGGCCCTCTAGCCTTTTGATACTGACCTTACATATTGGTTCTTTTCAGTATCCGTTGATTGATGAATAAACTCCTTAATCCGCGGCTATTAGGCCCCGGACAAGTCTAGACCGTGGCGCCAATAGCCCTATTCTGGCTTTCCGTAACGATCTGTCCGTCGAAAAGGTTCACAATGCGATGTGCAAAATGCGAATCGTGATCAGAGTGTGTTACCATAACTATGGTAGTACCCTCTTGGTTGAGTTCCGTTAACAGGTTCATAACCTCCAGTCCATTTTTGGAATCGAGATTACCTGTTGGCTCATCCGCCAATATTAATTTAGGATTGGTTACCACGGCGCGGGCAATGGCCACACGCTGTTGCTGCCCTCCGGATAATTGATGTGGAAAATGTTTCTCGCGGTGTGCGATCTTCATCCGCTCTAGTACCTTCATTACCTTTTCCCTGCGTTCACTTTTGCCCATTTTAAGATAAATCAACGGAAGCTCTACATTTTCAAAGACCGTGAGCTCATCGATAAGGTTGAAGCTTTGAAAAACAAAACCCAGGTTTCCTTTTCGCAATTGGGTTCGTTGGCTTTCCCGGAGTCCGGCCACCTCATGGCCGGCAAATTGGTAACTACCTTCAGTAGGATTGTCCAGCATCCCTACAATGTTCAACAGGGTGGATTTCCCACACCCGGAAGGACCCATTACGGCTACAAATTCACCTTCTTCCACCTTTAGGTTTACTTTGTTCAAAGCCAGGGTCTCCACTTCCTCGGTTCTAAAACTCTTCTTTAATTCTTTAATCTGTATCATCATTTCCTGATTGGGTTTTACGCGTTATAATTAAGGACTTCTATATTTTATTTTGGTGACAGTTTTTGGTTCTTTTTTTCTATATATGCCCGTTTACTTCCGTTCCTACCCCTGAACCTGTTCTATTTAAGGGTAGCTAAGGCTAGGCTCCGGGAGCTATTTCAACACAATCCGTTCCGCTTCCCCAAAGCTGTCGTAATTACTGGTGATTACATTTTCGCCATCCTGTAATCCTTCAAGCACCTCATAGAATCTTGAATTTTGTTTTCCAATTCGGATATTACGTCTTATAGCTTCATCGCCACCGTTACCGACGACAAAAATCCACTGACCTCCCGTGCTTTGGAAAAAACTTCCCTTGGGCAATAACAGGGCATCCGAGGATTCCCCCAATTGCAGTTTGATATTATAGCTCTGCCCGGTCCGTATGGTTTCCGGTTTTTCTTCTGTAAAGACCAAATCCACTTTAAATTTTCCATTCCGTACTTCAGGATAGACCTTACGCAAACGCAACGGGTATTCCTTGCCGGCCCGCTCCAAAATAGCGGTCAAATCGCGTTGTACCCGATCTATATAATGCTCATCTATGTCTGCCTCTATCTTAAAATCGGTAAGCACATTGATCTGCCCGATACGCTGTCCCTGGGAAATGTTCTGGCCAATCTCAGCATCCAAAAAGCCCAATTGGCCATCTGCCGGTGCCCTCACATTTAAATGATCCAAGCGCTGATAGACCATGCCCAAGGTTTTCTGCATACGGTTTAAATCGGCTTCCAAGACCGGCAAGGAATTATTTCTCAATTCATCATCGTTCTCCGTTTGCACCTTTACTATCTCATACTGTTTTTGCGACAGTTCATAGTTCTCCTTGGAAACCAAATAGTCTTCTTGCGAGATAAGTTCCTCTTCATAAAGGGACTTATTCTGTTCATAGTTCCGTTTTGTCCGAGTCAGGTCGTTTTGGGCGGTGGCTAAATTTCTTCGTCCTTCTACCTGGCGTGAATCAAAAGTCAACTTCGTAGAACGCAAATCGTTCTGTTTCAATGCCAAACCACTTTCACTCTGTAATATCTGCTCATAAAGATTTATATTATCCAATTTCAGAATGATATCGCCTTTTTTGACCATGGCTCCTTCTTCAATTAACTTTTCCTCTACACGGCCACCTTCGTAGGCATCCATATAGATGGTAGCAATAGGTGCCACAAAACCATTGATGGTGATATAATCGTCAAACTTTCCTTGGGTGACCTCCGCTATGGAAAGTTTGTCCTTTTCTGTCCGAAAGGTGGAAACGGAACTGGCGAACAGTAGTTGATATGCCGTAAAAAGTAACAATACCCCTAGGGCAATATAGCCGTAGTGTTTTGGTCGTAGTCCTTTTTTCTTTTCAAGTTGAATATCCATAAATCGTATTTCCTTTAGTTAATGTCAAATACCGGTAGGCCCCTATAAAAATCCAATGTGCTCTTATTGACTTCCAAACGGAGCCTAACCTGTAAGTTTGTATTTTGGGCGCTGGCAAACAAATTTTTTGCGGTAAACAGTTCCAGCGCATTGATCAATCCTTTTTCGTATCGTTTTTGTGCAATGGTAAAGGCCAGGTTCTGGGCCTCTACGTTTTGACCACTTTGCTCATATTCTACCTGAAGGGCCTTGTATTCCTGAACCAATTGCTGAATGGTCTGAAAGAGCACTTGTTTTTGAACATCCAAATTGTTCTCTGCCCTAAGCCGTTCGATTTTATTTTGCTTTACCCTAGATCGGTTGGACCATCTATTGCTAATGGGTATGTTAAGGCCTACCCCGACAAATTGAAAGGTATTATCACGGAATTGATCACGAAAGGGAATGGTACTTCCCAAAGAATCCGTGGTGGTCTCAAAATATCCGGTACCTACACCCCAAAACAAGTTCAACGAAGGAGATAACGCTCCTCTGGCCACCGCCACTTGTTTTTTCGCGGCCTTTGCCCGCAGTTCCTGTGCCTTGATCAAGGGTAAAAAGCTTTGGGCCTCCGCAAAGATGGAATCAGATTGGATTTGTACCGATCCATCAGGGCTCTCTTTTTTTGCCATCACGGGTTGTATGGTGATATCGTCCGCATCTTCCAGGTTCATTTCCTGAATCAGTTGTAGCTTTGCGGTTACCAGCTGATTTTCACTTTGGGTAAGGTTCAATTTATCGGTCAATAAAAGGGATTCCGCTTCATACAGGTCGGCACCCGCCATAAGGCCCAATTCAATCTGTTTTTTTACCAAGTCCAAATTGGATTGGGACACGGCCACCTGCTCCTTGGAAATGGCGACCAATCCCTCAAAAAACTGAATATCATAAAAGGCCTGCATTACCCGGAATGCCAATAGATATTTTTGCTGCAAGGCTTCTTCCTGAGTGGCCTTATACAAAAATTTAGACGCCTTGATGGAGTTTAGCTTTTGGAAACCTTGGAACAAATCTATGGAAGCATCCAAATTGTAACTGTTAGAGAAAAATTCCGTAGTTACTACATCATTCGTAAACGGATCTGTACTACGCCCAAAGTTGATGACGTAATTTGTGCGTGCGCTTATATCCGGTAGCAGATTTCGAATGGATTGCCTATAGGTCTCCTTATTGGACTGGGCCGTATATTCAAAATCGTTGAGCGGTAAATTGTGCTCCAAGGCATAGGATACGCATTCATCCAGTGACCATTTTTGTTGGGCCGACAGATGTACGGAAATAAAACCTATGAGGAACATGATGATTTTTACTTTCAAATTCATTTGGTATTCATTGTGCCAAAATGTACGCTATTGTTGTGCCAAATATTTATAGTGCTGAAATACAGTGTTTTACAATTTATTTTTATGTTGATTGGTATTTAGACTGTAAAAAAGTTATACAGATAGTGTCCAAAAAATTGACACTGATTTAAAAAACTCAATTTCAAATTGTAGTTTTATTAGGTCTTTGCGAGGCATGAAGTAATCCGTTCCTTTTTGCAAATGGTTTTGCCGGATTGGTTCCCCCATATTCGCAGGGATTCGAATCTATATTTCAATTCATACCCTACGACAAGGGGCATATTATTTTTTTCCATGCTGGACGCCAATATCTTAGTAATCGATGACAACAAAAGCGTGCTGAGCGCCCTGGAGATATTGCTTCAATTTGAATACAAGAATGTAGCGACTATCTCCAATCCCAACCAGATATCTTCCTTCCCTGGATTTCAGAATTTGGATATCGTTCTATTGGATATGAATTTCTCCGCCGGAGTAAACACCGGTAACGAAGGGTTGTTTTGGTTAAAGGAAATTAAAAAGAAAGCGCCCCACATTTCCGTGATCATGATGACCGCCTATGGGGCCGTGGACTTGGCCGTAAAGGCCATTAAGGAGGGAGCTTCCGATTTTATTCTAAAGCCTTGGAACAATGAGCGGTTACTGACCACGGTAAAATCGGCCTATGCTTTGCGAAAGTCCCAAAAACAGGTTAAGGAACTAAAGCAGAAACAGGACAACCTAAAACAGGTTATCAACCAAAAGAAACATTACATCATTGGAAATTCCAAAGCACTGCATTCCGTTCTTAACTTAACGCGCAAAGTTTCCAAAACGGATGTAAACGTATTGATTACAGGTGAAAACGGAACCGGTAAGGAATTGATCGCCCGTGAACTCCATCATACGTCTCACCGTAGCCAAGAAGTATTCATTTCCGTGGATATGGGTTCCATCTCCGAATCCCTTTTTGAAAGCGAGCTTTTTGGGCATCTAAAAGGAGCATTTACGGATGCGAAGGAAGACCGAGCCGGAAAGTTCGAGGCCGCCAACGGAGGCACCCTTTTTCTGGATGAGATTGGAAACTTATCCCTACAGACACAGGCCAAATTGTTATCCGCTATTCAGCATAAGACCATAGTGCGCGTAGGATCCAACAAATCTATTCCGGTGGATATCCGGCTCATATGTGCCACCAATAGCGATTTGGAGAAAATGGTGGCCGATGGCCTTTTTAGGGAGGATTTGCTCTATCGCATCAATACGATTCAAATTAATGTTCCGCCCCTACGTGAAAGGGAAGGGGATATTTTGGTTTTGGCCGATTTTTATCTCAATAGGTTCATGTCCAAGTATGGGAAACAGGGTTTACGTATCAACCAAGCCGCCCAAGAAAAGCTAATGGTCTATAATTGGCCGGGGAATGTTCGCGAATTACAACACACTATGGAACGAGCGGTCATCCTTTCTGAGGGCACCGTATTAAAACCCGAGGATTTTTTATTGACCGCCTCAACTGCCATTTCCATGGATACCGGGCCTAACACCCTGGAGGAGATGGAGCTATTGATGATCAACAATGCCCTAAAACAAAACAATGGGAATTACAGTGCAGCAGCGGAGCAATTGGGAATCTCCCGGCAGACCCTCTATAATAAACTGAAAAAATTGGGCAGCTAATGGCAAGTCGCAATTTTTATTTTCAACTAATCCTAAGGGTACTGCTCATTACCTTCACTGCCATTGCCTTGGCCATTTCATATGTGAACCAATGGTACCTTGCTACAGGTATTCTAGCTATACTTTTGGTATCCCAGACCTATTTTTTGATTACGTTCATTAATTCCACCAATCGAAAAATCGCCTATTTTTTTGATGCCATAAAAAATGAGGACTTTACCTTACGCTTCCCTGAACGGGTCTCCATTAAATCCTTTAAGGAACTTAACCGAAGTCTAAACCGGGTAAATGGACTTATCCAGGAAGTTCATCTTCAACTGCAGATTCGGGAACAGTACTACCAACAAATTTTAAAACAGGCCAATATTGGTATCATGACCTTCAACAAAAAGGGCCATATTCTATTTTCCAACCCAACTTTGGAGAAGCTGTTGAACTATAAACCGCTGAATCATATTAAACAATTGGCCCAAGTGGATCAAAGCCTTTATGAAATTTTTGAAAAGTTGGAGCCTTTTGACCGGGAACTTGTTCAATTGACCAACGAACGGGAAAAGACCCATCTGGCCGTAAAGGCGACTTCCATGTCCTTGGATAGGCAATCCCTTTTGCTGGTCACCGTTCAGGATATCCATAAAGAATTGGACGAAAAGGAAACCGATTCATGGATACGCCTTATTAGGGTATTGAACCATGAAATTATGAATACCATCACCCCCATTACCTCTATTTCAGAGTCCATTTTGAAGTATTATCAGCTTAAAGATGGTTTGGCACCTTCCGAATACATTACCGAAGATCTGGTAAAGAATACCGCCAAGGGTCTAGGGGTAATCCAGGAGCAAGGAAGAAACCTCATGGATTTTGTACATTCCTATCGTAGTTTTTTGAGTTTGCCTCCTCCGGACAAGGCTTTGGTTCCCGCACAAAAGTTATTGGACAACGTAAAAACCCTAATGGATCAACAGAGCCAAAACAATGCCATCTACTTTGAAGCAAAGGCAAATCCTGAAAATCTAGAGCTTTTCATTGACGAAAAACAAATTTCCCAGATATTGATCAATCTTTGCAAGAATGCCCTGCAGTCTTTGGAAGGCAAGGAAAAAGGAACCATCAAAATTTTATCCGGTACCAACGAAATAGGCAAAAAGTTTATCGAGGTATGGGATAACGGCCCTGGAATTCCTGAAGATCTTATTGACGAAATCTTTGTGCCTTTCTTTACTACCAAAAATGCGGGGACCGGTATTGGTCTCAGTCTGTCCAAACAGATCATGCACTTACATGGCGGAAATATAAAAGTACGTTCGGTACCGAATAGGGAAACGTCCTTTCTACTTACTTTTTAGGGTTTTCCCATGGACACATATCCAGGTGCCTTAGTGTAATTCTAAAATGAAATACCCTTGCGATTCAATGCGGCTTCCCTAGAAATTATAACGTTAAGTTAACAATAGCATGGCTAAGGGCTCATTATCTTTCGACCATCTCCCGATTTTTTGATTGCACCACAGAATTCAAATGCATAACCCTGGCAATGATGAGAATCTATTTTGCCGCTGTATTTTTCTTCATTTCCTTGGTGTCAATGGGCCAAGAAAGCGGAATGCCGTTTTACCGCGTATATGAACCCCAGGAATACAAAGGTCATCGTCAAAATTGGGCCGTTGCCCAAGATGAACGAGGCAATATGTACTTCGCCAACGAGGGTCTTTTGAGCTTCAACGGAGAAGATTGGAATTTGGATATGGTTCCCAATCAAAGAGCCCTTAGGTCATTGGCCACAGGGCATGATAAAATTTATGTAGGCGGAAACAATGAATTGGGGTTCTTTAAAAAGCAGGGGGGCACGTATCAGTTTACCTCTCATTTGAAACACGTCCCCGATAGCCTGAAAAATTTTGACAGGGTCTGGACGACCCTGGTATTTAAAAAAAGCGTCTATTATCAAACAGACACCTTCGTCCTACGGGTTTCGCTCAATGGAAAATCCAAACTCTGGGAATTTACCGAAAACAATGTCTGGAAGCTTTTGCTCCTAGATGGAACTTTATATGTCGATGTGCCTAGGGAAGGGCTTTTAGCCCTAAACAATGAAGACAAGTTTGAACTTGTTCCGAACGGAGAAAAACTAAAGTTCGTTGGAATGGAGTTTTTGCTCCCTGTTGACGAAGGATGGGTTATTGAGAAAAGAGATACACTTCGGTTATTTGATGGTAAAGAACTTAAAGAATTCAAAAATGAGGCTTCTGAAATTTTTCGTGAATATGGCCTGGATAACGCTATAAAAACAGCTTCAGGCGATTTAATTTTAACGACCCGGAAAAAGGGAGGAGTGGTCATTTTAGATGAGAAAGGAAGATTAAAAAAGCATTTGACCTCGGAAAATGGATTTAGCAATGAAATTGTCCGAAATCTTTTTGAGGACAGTGAGGGTTCCATATGGTTTGCCTTGAATACCGGGATATCCAGATTAGATCTATCAGCTCCTTTACGATACTATGACTCGGAAATGGGTCTGGACGGTACCACTACGGCCATTCAAAGGTTCAATGACAAATTGTTCGTTGGCACAACGGACGGTTTAAAGATTTTGGGGCCAAAGAGCTTTAATTATGTAGGTTCCATAACTTCCTTGATACAAGATTTGGACACTATTCAAAACCACCTTATTGTCGCAACGAGTAGGGACAGCTTATATGCTATTGATACTAACGAAAGAATAACCGCTATAGACCATTCAAAAACCGAATCAAAGGGGATATTCCTCGAAATCCTTAGGCCGGCAGAAGATGATAATTCTTTTATTTGCCTTTACGAAGAGGGTGTTTTTCAGATAAAGTATGAAAAAGGCAAATGGATTTTAAAACAGGAATTGACTGGTTTTTTCCAAGATGCCGAACACCTGGTTCAGGAAAGGCCCGGTAAAATTTGGGTAGACACTGGGGTAAATGGCTTCTATGCCATAACATACTCCCTTACCGATTCCGGTATGTTCGATTTTGAAAATGCAACGGTCAAGAATTATTTTTTGAAAGACGGCATTCCAAACGGTAGGACCACAATGTATCCCTTTCATGGGGAACTGATCGTCACAAAGGACGAGGAACTCTTCTTGAGTTACAATACAGGAAAAGACAGGTTCGAGGAAACAACCGAAATCTGGCGATTTATGGGCTATGAAGGAAAAAATGATTCCATTACCGATTTTTGGAAGCATGGACAAAAGTCGAATTCCTGGATCGAAATCCAGAAAGACGGAAACCCCTTTTTATTGAATTCCAAACAAGTAAAGGACAAATACGAACATTATTTATATCCGTTGAACACCTATACGACCCGGTTTGGGGATATAAGGGGGGCAAGAACCTTTCAGGTCGAAAAAGGAAAAGTGTACTATGGGGGCATTAAGGGTGTAGTTGAATATGATATCGAAAAAGCGAACAACATAGCTAACCAGGTCAATATCCATATTACCAAAATGTCGACTTCGGATACCACCTATTTCAATCCTCCAGTATCGGGGCGACTCGAAAATATTGGATACAATAATAGGGCCCTAACTTTCGAATTCTCCTCTACAAGCTACAAGGATGCCGAAAACAAAAGATATCAATATCTGCTGGAAGGTTTTGATACGGATTGGTCCGAACCTTCTCGCAGCCATACAAAGGAGTATACAAGCCTGCCCCCCGGTGACTACACTTTTAAGGTCAAGGCATTAAACGATTATTTCATCCAGAGCCCCGTGACATCCATAGGTTTTAAGGTAAACTATCCGTGGTACTGGAATACGGTTTCAATAGCCGCCTATATACTTTTGATAGGTTTGATGACCTATCTCTATAGTCAATGGCGCACCAAAAATTTGAAAAGAAAAAATCTCCGGTTACAAGAAACCATCAACAATGCAGTAGCCGAAACCCAAAGGCAGGCCGATGAAATAGCGGAGCTTTACGAGGTAAAGAATCGTTTCTTTGCAAATATTTCCCATGAACTCCGTACCCCTTTAACTCTAATTTTAGGTCCATCCTCGGATTTAATGGAGGATGATAGCCTTAAGCCCATACAGAAAAATAAGCTCACCTTTATAAACAATAATTCCAAGCGATTACTCAGATTGATCAATCAATTGCTAGATCTATCCAAATTAGAAGCCGGTAAACTGGATTTGAAGGTGAGTCAACAAAACATTATCAAAATGGTCTCCATGTTGACCGAGTCCTTTGATTCAATGGCCATTTCAAGAAAAATAAAATTGGAATTTTCATCGGAATTAAAAGAGCTCTATGTTTTTTATGATGTGAATAAAATGGAACAAGTATTAATAAACCTGCTTTCAAATGCGATGAAATTCACCAAGGAAGACGGTAAAGTTCAGGTTTCGATCAAAAAGAAAGAAAACAAATGTTTGATGGAAGTGAAGGATTCCGGTATCGGAATTAATGAGGAACAGTTGCCGTATATCTTCGACCGTTTTTATCAGGCGGACAATAGCGAATCCAGGGAACACGAAGGTACGGGTATTGGTCTTTCACTTACCAAGGAATTGGTAGAAGCACATGGCGGGAAAATACATGTTGAAAGCAAGACCGGGGAAGGAACTGTTTTTCAGATTGTTCTGCCTTTGGGGAAGGCCCATTTTGAGGAACATCAATTGGCCAAACTGAAACCCATCCCTTCGGAATCAAAAACAAATATCGCCGAAACATTGTTGGTGGAAGAAGTTTCGGATCAAGAAAGCAGGGGTTTTGAAGAAGTGGTCCTTGTAGTCGAGGATAATTCCGAAATGCGGGCATACATCAAGGGCCAGATGCAAAATCATTACAAAATACTGGAGGCCGAGAATGGACAAATGGGCCTTGAAATTGCACAAAGTGAAGTCCCGGACCTTATCATTTCCGATGTAATGATGCCAAAAATGGACGGTACCCAACTCTGCCAAAAAATTAAAAACACAGAGGTAACTTCACATATTCCGGTAATTCTCCTTACTGCAAAAGCTTCCGAAGAGGACAAAATCAAAGGATTGAGTATTGAGGCAGATGCCTATTTGGCCAAACCCTTCAACAAAGAAGAGCTTTATGTGAGGGTAAAAAATTTGATCCTAAATCGAAAAAAATTACAAAAACGCTTTGCCCAAAGTACTTTAATCAGTCCCAAAGAGATTGCGGTTACCTCAATGGAAGAGGCTTTTTTGGAAAAATTAATCAATCAAATCGAAAAAAAGATGGGTGACGAAACTTTTGGTGTTGAGCAATTGGCCTATGCCATAAACCTTAGTCGATCCCAACTACATCGCAAAATGCTTTCCATCCTAGACCAAACCCCTAGTCTTTTTATTCGTAAATATCGGTTGGAGCGTGCCAAGCAATTACTCGAAAAACATTCCGGAAGGGTTTCTGATATTGCTTTTCAAGTAGGCTTCTCCAGTCCTTCTTATTTCACCAAATGTTTCGTTGAGGAATTTGGCTATCCTCCAAAGGACATCCATAAAAATAGGCCGTAAGACCTCATTGATAGTTCTTGCGACATCGTTTACATTTTTTCTTTTTTAGACTTTCCCAAGCGACAAGAGTCATTGTTTTTGCTCAAATCCTTATAGTAAAAAAATAGTGCCTGCTATTCCTTTGTCCTCGAAAAATAAACAAGCCTTTGTGCTTCAAAACACTCATCCAGTAAATACATAATAAAAAGCGAAAACATGAAAACAACGTTCAGGAAAATGCCTACACGCGAAAAGAGAATCTCAACATTATCCAAGTTATCCGAGAGTAAAAGGGTCCATTGGGTAGCACAAAGGAGATATGACTGTTCATCTTTCTTTAACTAGAAAGCATTACAAAGAAATTAGAATCAAAACCTATTATTAAAAAACAAGAATGAGACTTTTAAAGACAATTGTAGTACTGGTATTCCTATATACCGCATTTACACATGCACAAAAAAAGGAACCTAAATTTGAAGTTTTAAGCGATACCATGTTAAAAGCCATATACTATCATAACAATGGGGAAATCTCCCAAATTGGATGTTTTAAAAATGGAAAACTCCAGGGAGAATGGATCATGTTCAATGAAAATGGCAAGAAAATCGCAATAGGCGAATACAAGGAAGGTAAAAGAATCGGGGAGTGGTTCTATTGGAAACCCAATGGGGAAGCCCTACGAGAAGTTACCTATTCCAATGGAAAGCTGGTCAATGTTATCGAATGGACAAATTCGAGAGCACTTTTTTAGGTCAACCTTTTCCTTGATATAAAAAAAGGAGGCGAAATTCGCCTCCTTTTTGGTTCCATCATACCATTCTTGGAATGTACAAACCAGCATTCCTTTTACTTTTGTCCCCAGCAAAACAAACTACAATGCCCTTCTGGCAAGAGGAGGGTGAGATTCCCTATAGCTTTGATGCTTAATTTGTTTGACCTTCCCTTTTTGTGAAGGTTGCAATAGGCTTTCACGGACTTTGCCTACAAAAACAATGGTTAGAATAAAACTACAAGCTAGGAGCTTATCTAGGAAAAGAGCCCCGTTCATAAAGGAAAACAAGTTTAAAAGTACTAGAAAAACCATGCCCAAAATGGGTAAAAAAATTTTCTTTTTCAGCTGCATTTTAAATTCTTTAAAGTTGATTACTATCTGTATAAGGTGCTAGAATTGGTGTGCTTAAAACAGTATTAAGAATTGATGGTAATTTCAAGGGAGCCATTTATTTTGAAGGTATGCCCCAAATTGGATGCCTCTTTGATAAACGCCTTTGCGATTCTTTTTTCTTCCTCAAGCTCCGCGATACGACCATCAAGTTGGTTGGTCTCCCGTCCATGATCTCCTTCCCAGATTTGAAGTCTTTGAATTTTGTGAAAGTTGATTTTTTCATCTAATAGGGCATTCACTACAAAAGAGGCTTCGGATCGGGTGAACTCTCCTTTGACCAGTTGAATTTTTTGTTCCGTTTTTTGCGCCTTGCTCAATTCTTTTGTTTCCATTTTAATTTGTTTTTTGACAGGTTTCTATAAACTTTGGTACAAAGGTTATTATTTTTTTACATTAATTTATATTTATATTTATTATGTGATATATTAACTTTTTTAATGAGTACTGGTTTGCCTTAAGTCAGAAGGCCTTAAAATCGCAATGAAACCAGCGAAGTACATAGATATTGTGATGGTCTTTTTGCAAAGAACCTAAATGCCTTAGAGGATATTTTGGTGGGTAAAATGATGGTCACGGACAGCTTTTGTCTTGTTGAGCCTATTGGTCAATGGTTCCCAATTTCCAGGGAGTTCAATAGGGGCATTATTACCTGTTGCAGGACCAAAGTGGGATTCTCCCTTTTCGTTGAAACCTCTAAATGAACGGGCGCCCGGAGGGAGAAATAGCAAAGGCCGATTCTTTAAAATATCGGAATTCCGGTTTGGATACAAAAAGATCCAAACAGATACAGCAAGCCTTGTTGGAGCTGATAAAAACCACAAAACCTTACTTGGAGAAGGAGCTCACTTTGTACAATCTGGCCGAAAGGTTAAAGGTACAACCCAATCATTTGTCCCAAGTAATCAACAGTCTTGAGGGAAAGAACTTTTTCGATTTTATAAATATGTATCGCGTAGAGGCTGCAAAGGAAAAAATACGGCTGGGAGACTATCAAAACCTAACCCTTTTAGGGATAGCGTTTGAAAGTGGGTTTAATTCCAAGGCCTCTTTCAACCGGGCCTTTAAAAAGTTTACGGGCCAAACCCCTACGGATTATAAAAAATGTTGACCCCAACTCTGCCCAGGTTTAGTAACCACAAATGTACGCTGGCCCACCAAAATGGGAAATATAGAGGTTTTTAGGTCCGAAATGGAGAAATCGAAATACAGGATTTAAACGGTTGCCCATGGGAAATCGGTCTTAGATTGTTGTTTACAGGGCTGATTTAGTCGTTGGCGGATTTTGTAATCCTCTAGTCCCTTAAAAACCTTTTATTGAGGGGTATATGACCTCGGCAACTATCTGAATCGAATACAATCGACAATAAATATCATCAAAATGGAAATTCTCAGAAAGTATTACTATTTGCTATACGTTGCGGTGGCCCTGGCTATTTATGGGTGTAAATTAGAACCCCTGTTTACCGAGCAGACAAAGGAAGGTTTTAATCTGGCAAAAAATCTAAATGGGGCCACCTTAGGGTATAGTTTGCAATCAGGAGTACAGCTATTGACGGTAGATGGATTGGCATTTAAAGATCTAAACAAAAATGGATCATTGGACTTGTATGAAGACTGGCGTTTGGATATACGGGAACGAGCGGAGGATCTTGCCTCAAAGATGTCATTGGAACAAATGGCCGGTCTTATGCTGTATAGCGCCCATCAATCCATTCCGTCCGGCGGAAGACGATCGTCAAACTATAATGGCAAACCCTATGCAGAAAGTGGTGCATCTCCAGGTGACCTTTCCGATGACCAGAAGGACTTCCTGACCAATGATAATCTCAGACACGTATTGATTACACGTGTAAAATCCCCGGCGGTTGCCGCTCAATGGAACAATAATGCACAGGCATTAGTGGAAGGTCTGGGAATGGGCATTCCCGTAAATACCAGTTCAGATCCCAGGCATGGGAGTGATTCTTATGCCGAGTACAATGAGGGAGCTGGTGGTAGCATCTCTATGTGGCCCGGATCCCTAGGTATTAGTGCTTCGTTCGACCCTGAAATAATGCTTCAGTTTGGGCAAATCGCTTCAAAGGAATATCGTGCATTGGGCATCGCTACGGCATTATCGCCTCAAATAGATTTGGCCACCGAACCGCGATGGAGCCGTTTCGACGGAACCCTTGGGGAAGATCCCGATTTGGCGACAGATATGGCAAGAGCCTATGTAGATGGTTTCCAATCTTCCGATGACCGGGGAGGTTGGGGTTTTCAAAGTGTAAATGCCATGGTAAAACACTGGCCCGGAGGCGGTCCCGAGGAAGGAGGTCGAGATGGTCATTTTGGCTATGGCGCCTATGCGGTATACCCTGGCAAGAACATTAAGGACCACATGCAACCTTTTACGGAAGGTGCCTTTAAACTAAACGGCCCAACTAAATTGGCTTCAGCGGTAATGCCCTATTATACCATCTCGTTTGGGCAAGATACCAAGGACAACGACTTGGTAGGAAATGGTTTCAACAAATACCTTATTACGGATGTTCTTCGAGGGGAATATGGTTACGACGGGGTACTTTGTACGGATTGGGGTATTACCCGCGATGTAAGTGCGGTGGACAAGTTCGAAGGAAAAAGTTGGGGCGTGGAAAATCTGACCGAGATTGAAAGGCACTATAAGGCTATCGAAGCCGGGATGGATCAATTTGGTGGCAATAACGATATGGATCCTGTTTTGGAAGCCTACAAAATGGGTGTTGCCCAACATGGCGAAGAATATATGCGAAAACGTTTTGAAACATCGGCCATACGGTTATTAACTAATATTTTCCGGGTCGGGCTGTTTGAAAACCCTTATTTGGATATCGCGGAGACCGAAAAATTGGTCGGTAATCCTGAATATATGAAGGCTGGCTTTGAGGCTCAATTACGGTCAATTGTGATGCTCAAAAATCAGTCCGCTACGCTTCCCTTCAAGGAAAGACAAAAGGTGTATGTGCCACAACGTTACATTCCCGCAAGTAGGAATTGGTGGGGCGTGGAAACTCCTGCGAAGGAGGAATCCCCTTTCAATTTGGAGGTCGTGAGAAAATATTTTGAGGTGGTAGAAAATCCTGCTGATGCAAATTTTGCATTGGTTGGAATCAAAAGTCCGGACGGAGGTGTAGGTTATGACAGGGCAGATGTGGCAAAGGGCGGCAACGGCTATATACCCATAAGCCTACAATATGGCCCATACAAGGCAGTTGATGCCAGAGCCAAGAGCTTGGCCGGCGGAAGCCCATTAGAGGACTTCACCAATAGGTCTTATAAGAACAAATCGGTCACCACATCAAATATTTCCGACATGAAATTGGTAAACGAGACCAAGTCAAAAATGGGAAGAAAGCCCGTAATTGTTATAGTAGACGTTGCTAAACCCATGGTTTTTTCCGAAATCGAGAAGAATGCTTCCGCAATCTTGGTCCACATGGGTGTGCAGGATGATGCCTTAATGCAAATTTTGACAGGTAAAGCAGAACCCTCAGCGCTTCTTCCATTTCAAATGCCTGCAGATATGAAAACCGTAGAGACCCAATTCGAGGACGTTCCCCGCGATATGGTGCCTTATGTTGATGGCGAGGGCAACACCTATGACTTTTCGTTTGGACTGAACTGGAACGGGCTTATCAACGATGAACGTGTCCAAAAATATAAGTGATTACGTATACAAAAAGGTATTTGAAACTTTTTGGAGGTTTTAAAATATACAAGATGTGTTATGCATCGAAAAGCGCACCAAAATCATTTCGGATTTTTAATGCATTTGTTTCACATCAAATATTAAAAAATTGTTTGGTGGCCGTTTGCTCTAGAGCTCTTTAAAGTAACTTCGGATTCGGATAGTTTTTGGATTGGTCTTCTATGGTATTGTCCAAACACGTAAAGTCCTTTTCCACCAAAAGGGAAAGCGCGCCGCTATCGTTCCATTCCACCGAATTGGTATAGCCCACGCGGTCGTTGTTGGCCCAAGTTAAGAGTTCCTCTTGGGGAAGGTAAAGGGTAATGGTGTCCCCCACGAAATCAGCCTCCAATTCCTTGATTCCCGTTTTGCCCTCAAGAGCATAGATTAGGGTTTTTGCGCCAAAGTTCGTTGTTTCCTCATATCGGCCTTCTTGGCAAAAAGTCGCTACCTCCGGTTTGGTCAACCGGATCCGTACTGAATTGCCTTTGATTCTTATCTTCATATTCTTCCTTATTTATGAATTGTCCAACATAGCTTCGCCAACTTTATAGTTGATAGTTACCCTGGTGCCTTCCCCGGGTATAGAATTAATGAATCCGGAAAATTTTCAGCTTTTATGCTACAGTACGTATTAAAAATACGTCCATTTAGAAAGCTCCATAACAAAATAATTGAACAAATTGGAAAGAACAAATTCTCAAATGTCCACAGGTCTCAATTTGGAGATTTCTTCACGGAGTGATCATTAAAATTAAACCATAAGAAGAAAAGGAGTTCTTCTTTAAAGCTAATGGCCCAATTTTATCCCTACCCTGCCGAAGCACAAGATAATGAATGCAATACCGAGTCCGATAACTGGAGTAAAAACATAGGAAGATGCACTTGTGATAAATCTGTCTGCCGACAGACAGACTTCTCATCCCGGTTTTGTTACATAAAAAAGCTAAAGTTTTTGCTGAGGCTTTTGGTTCCACTTCCTCCTTCGCAGCAAAGCTGATGGAAGAAAACGAGATACTCTTCAAGTTGAAGGAGATGGAATACGTTGAAAAATCGCCGATAAAATTGGTGAGATTACCGTCTCCGGAAATGGAGGTATGGTAAAACAATTGAAAGAGCTATTCTCTGTCAATAAATAGTGGAGGAATGCGTCAATGAAAGTTGGCGAATTTTCTTTTTTACCGCTCCCAATGTTCCCAACGAAATAAGGAAATAGACCCAACGTAAAATTTATTCCTGACTTATTGCGTTATATGGGTATCTTTCTAGAAAAAGATACGAATGTTCGCAAAGAAGTGTTTATTTAGCATTTATTTCATACTCCTTATCTCTCCAATCCTTTGCCTCGGGCAATATGAAGTAATTCTCGATTCCACCTCCTTTGATCAGCGCATAGAAAGGCAGCCGCTTACCTTAAAAAAATTAGCAATTCCGGCTGGGCTCACAGTTACCGCATTGCTAATGACCAACGGTGATTTTGAGCAGGAATTACAACCTAAGGTCAATCGTAACCTAAGAACGAATATCGATGATTACACCAGGTTTGCACCCCTGGCCGTGATGTATATCTCTGACGGTTTGGGCGCAAAAGCTGAGAACCATTGGTTTGACCAAACAAAGAATGCAGGACTGTCCTTACTGCTTACCCAGGCAATTACCACTGGCCTAAAGATAAATATCGATAAGGAAAGACCTAATGGCTCAAATGAGGAAGCGTTCCCCTCAGGGCATACCTCTCTGGCTTTTGCAAGTGCAACCGTGCTCTATGAGGAATTCAAAAATACCGAACCCATTTTAGCCTATTCCGGTTATGCCTTTGCTATAAGTACGGCGTACCTACGTATGGCTAAGAATAAACATTGGCTTTCAGATGTAATCCTGGGCTCCGCCCTGGGCATTGCAGTGACCAAGCTAGTCTACCACTTCGACTATCTTTTCTCTTGGAATCCTTTCAAGAAATCAGATAGGCTGCTGATCGCCCCAACTGTGAATCAGGAAGGGGCCGGAGCATACCTTTCTTTTAGGTTTTGATCCTCCCAGAAAACGGCAATGGCCTTGAAAAAGGCATAATAAACCTGTTTGGCCAAACCTTATTAAACTACAAAAATTAAACTCTGGCTTAAGTGTTTGTGGTATTCGGTGCGCAACGTATTGCAACCAAATGTAAATGAGCGCGAAATAACTTAATGGTTTTCTTACCTATATCAACCTTCTATTTCTTTTTTTTGTCCTGCACGGAAAGAAAACCCGAAAGAACTAATAAACTTCTCCATAAGACAATTGCAATAAATACGATGGCAGCAACTACAAAGTACAATAAGTAGCTAAAGGATACAGTGGGTACTGACAATTTTAAATTCGGCATATGGCTCAAACCTAAGCGTGTTAAGGCGTAAAATAAGCTCTCGGGTTTGTTTTTTCGCCATTTCCTTAATTTTTGACAATGTAATTCAACAATGCAATATGCACTAATTCTTACTTATGTAAATATTTAACTATAATGTATCCTCATTCCACCAACCTTTCTCTATATTAAACCTATGTCTGTTTTTAGCATAATCCCTTATTTGGTTTATTTCATTATAAGAGATTGTTAATGGGTCTAAAATTTTATTTCCTATACCTGTACCTTTAACCTCTTTCAAAACATCGATTCTTTTTTTGACTTTAAGGAATCTAGGATACCAAGTACTATTAGGTTTATGTTGTCTTTTGACGGCTTTTTTATCAACTAATAACCTTTTTTTATGTTCCTTGAAATCAGGAAAATCATAACTAAATAATTCGACACCAAGCTCATAGATAGATTCCTTCAAATCAACATAAAAATCATTCAACCATTTTCTTCCAATGTTTTCAATAATAAAGTCATCGCTTGAAAACCGTAGTACTCTAAAAACCAAAATCCAATAATTCTCTTCGTCAGTTTTGGCCTTCAATAGAGCCTTGGGATATTCAAAATTAAACTGTTCTATCTGAAAATTATATGTCGTTATGGCTGCATTCATATTGAACAACATATTTGCCCAATTTTGGGTAGAGTCGCTTTGGTGATAGAAAAAAAAGTCCTTCGAAAATATCTTTGCGAATATGCATTCCAGTATTTTTTTCAGAGTTGAAAACATGGGTTGATCATAAATTTTTAGCTCTAAAGAATGATACTTAGAACAAAACCATTTTATAATGTCAATTATATCTAAAATTTTAACGCTCCTATTGTCAATTAATCTGTATAGACCATTAGAAATATTTTCTACATCTTCTTTCTGTAACTTAATTAAGCTTTCCTTTTTTTCATTGAACATGCTATTACCTTCTGCTCTTACTTGACTGAAGTTGAGAATTTCTGTATTTGTATTTTTCAAAACAACTTCTCTAAAACTTCCAGCAATTTCACTTACAAGTTTCCCTATTAAGAACTCTTGCATTGAAGGATGGTAGAACTGTATTTGCTCGACTATATCTGATCTAAATATTCTCAAAATACTGTCATCAAGCTCGTCAAATTCCAGTTTTATACTTGTTATTTTTGACAAGCCTAAGTCCTTGCAAATACTGTGGAAACTTTTATGAATATTGTTCTCGTCATTTGTCAAAGAACAAAGAACTGATAGAAGCGCGGCTTGCTTTACAGGTGATAAGCTTAAAAATACTACGGATAAATATGCGTCAGGCTGAGCTAAGTGATCTCTAAACTGTTTTAAAACACTTTCTCCCTCTTCTCGCTGGTCAATATTGCTAAAAAATGCTCTAACTGTTTCAGGAGAAAAGTTTTTGTTTTTAATTAAGTCATCTTCATTACTTAGAATCGACACCTTTTCATATCCAGAAAGCGGAGACAGGTTTGTGTATCTCTGAAGAATTGCCAATTTCTCTTGGTTATCATAACCATGGGATTCTACAATAATCTTTTCTAGAAGCTGTCGAGCTTCATCATTGCCTTGATTAACGAAAGCTCTAAAAATGTACTCTCGGCTAGTAAAAATGAACAAATGGGATTCGTCAGCCAGGTTAAAAATTCTTTCCAGTTTATCAAACCAATCTTCGGCTTTATGGGCCAACGAATATTTGCCAAATGAATCATCGCAAATAAAAATTTGCTTTCTTTTTTCATCGAAAGAATTTTCAATCTCTTCTGGGCGATCAATTACCAACGGTTGGAAGTCATTAAATAGGTAATAGTTCAGGGCAAGAATTTCTGCGTTAAATGTTTTACCGCTTTTTGGAGGACCTGATAAAATAATTGCAGGATACTTTTTTAATTTACTATTCGCGCTCTGAAAAAACCTAGTGTAGACAAACTTATCCCGTTGTTTGGCAAGACCATTTAACCAACCCTTGTTTCTTACCTTCAAACCTCGGTTAGCTACATCCATCATTAGTTTTTTAAAATCCGGATGAGAAATAATATTAGGATAAGACCATTTTAATGAATCATTTTTTTCAACACATGATTCGATATGATGATAGCTAATAATGCTAAAATTTTTACATGAAATATTGTTTTCGTCAACAAAATCATTAAAAATCCCTTGCAGCTCATCATACAAGCTCCCGTTAATAGTTTTATTGGTGACTAGAACATAGTTGTGATACTTCAACTCATTGTCGACAAACACTTTTTTTAATTCCTTTTTTAAATCAAAAGTAAGTTTCTGCAACAGTTTTGACGTCTCTAAATTTTTTGATTTGTGTTTAACCTGAAATAACCAATCTCCCCTCCAACTTGGGTTATATTGAACAGATGTTCCTGTGTAAACAATATCCCTTCCTTTGTCAGCGCCTCCATCTATAAACTGAACTCCATTGGACACCATAATTTGAAGTACCTTAAAGCAAAAAACTTCAAATTCTTGCCAATGTAAGTCGTCGAGGTTATATTTCATTCTTTGAACGATTTAGCTATAAAAGTAATACAGTGCTTTCGTATTGAAGAAAGTGAAGAAACAAAAGTCAGTAATGCCTTTATTAAGACAGCCGTACAGAAACCGTACATTTTACAAATCAAAAAATCCGCAACTTACTAATTAATAGCTTGTTACGGATTTTTAATGTGGTCCCACCTGGGCTCGAACCAGGGACCCCCTGATTATGAGTCAGGTGCTCTAACCAACTGAGCTATAGGACCGTTGTAGTATTTCAATATTTTTTCTTCAGCTACTGCTTTCCATATCCACTTTTTAGATATAGCTCTCCTCGTCTAGCGGCTGCTCTATCAGGAAAAGCCTCCTTATGAATTAACTTCCAAGGCTTGTACCCTTTAGTGCTTTTTGTTCTTCCTGCGTTGTGGCCCTTCAAGCGTTTTTCAACATCAGAACTCATTCCGACATACAGCCTTTGGTCTATCTCGCTTCGAAGAACATAAACAAACATTATTTCAAATCCTCTCGTAGGTGCTCCCTGCCGGCCTTCGGCCAGTAGGCGGGCGCCAGATAGGCAGGTAACCCCGTCCGAACGGTGAACTCGTTCATCCGGGCGGGCAACTGAGCCCCGCCTGCCATGCTGCCAAGCGGGCAGGTATAGAATCCGCAAATTGCGGATGCAATATTACTACTTATTTTTAAGGGTTGCAAGGTATTTTTATGGGCTAACCCGGGATATCCTGGCATAATTCCACCAAAACCCCATTGGAAGTCTTGGGATGTAAAAAAGCGACCAGTTTATTGTCCGCTCCCTTTTTTGGGGTTTCGTTCAAAACAATAAACCCCTCTTCCTTTAATCGCTCTATTTCAGAAACGATATCGCCCACGGCAAAGGCAATATGATGTATCCCTTCCCCCTTTTTTTCAATGAATTTGGTAATGGGACTGTTTTCGTTGGTTCCCTCCAACAGTTCAATTTTATTGGGCCCCGATTCAAAAAAGGAGGTCCGAACACCCTCCGAGGCCACTTCTTCCAGCTTATAGGCCGGTTTGCCAAAAAGTTTTTCGAAAAGTTCGTTGGAGTTGTCCAAATCCTTTACTGCTATACCAATATGCTCTATTTTGTCCATCATACTACAAATACTTTTGTTAAATGATTGCTTTTCTCGTTCTAGAGGCCAAAATTATGGGTTCTAAAGGTACCAAATGATGAGGAAAGTCATAAAAGGCCTACTTTTGCACCATGGAATCACAGCGTCAGAAAAAAATTGCAGGAATCATTCAAAAGGACATTGCCGATATCCTACAACGTGCGGCCAAGGATGGTGGGTTGAGCGGCATCCTAATTTCGGTAACCAAAGTGTCCGTTACGGCGGATCTTTCCATTGCTAAAGTATACTTGAGCATTTTTCCAAACACGGATTCCGAGGAATTGCTGGAAGGGATTAAATCCAACGAACCCTTGATCAAACATGAATTGGCCCAACGTACCCGCCATCAATTGCGACGAATTCCGGAGCTGCAATTTTTTATTGACGACTCCCTGGATTATATCGAGAACATTGACAAATCCCTTAAAAGTGGCAAAAATCCCATAGAAAATAGGGACTTATTGGATAAGCGCAAAAAATTGTAAGCTTGAACTTTCCGCTCTATATCGCTAAGCGCTACATACGTTCAAAAAGCAGCCAAAATGCGGTGAACATCATCAATTTCATTACTTTTTTTGTTATTGTCATCGGCTCCGCGGCCTTGTTTATAGTGCTTTCCGGTTTTGCGGGCTTAAAAACCTTTAGCCTTTCCTTCAGTGATACTTTTGATCCTGATTTAAAAGCGGTTCCCGCCTATGGGAAATTCTTTTCAATTTCTCCCGAACAGGAAAAGGCCTTGGGAGAAATCAATGGGATTGTAGCTTTCTCAAAAGAGTTGGAAGAGCAGGTACTTTTGACCCACAAGGAAAAATTCACCACGGCCTCCGTTAAGGGAGTGGATTCCAATTACACCAAAGTAACGGACGTGGACAGTACAGTCTATTATGGGGGGTGGGCCCTTGACCAACAACGGGGCGTGGCCGGAATAGGAATCGTGAATCTTTTGGGCGTGACTCCAAATCAGTTCAGGAACCCCATGGAAATCATTGCCTTTAAACCTGGAAAAGGGGGTATATCACAATCGAGACCAGAAAATCTGTACAATGCGCTACCTTTTCTCGTTAGCGGCACTTACAGTGTTGAAGAAAATCTGGACAAAAAATATGTATTTGCCGACCTTTCCTTGGCCCAAGCACTTTTCGAAAAGGACAGTACACAAATTTCAGGCGTTAATTTTAAATTGGACCTAAATGCCGACGTTGCTGTTCTACGTAAGAAAATCACTGAGGTTTTGGGCAATGGAATCGTTGTGAAGAACCGCCAGGAAATGCATACCACCCTTCACCGAATGCTTAATACAGAGAATTTGGCTACCTATCTCATCTTTACCTTGGTACTTATCATTGCACTTTTTAATGTAGTGGGCGCAATTATCATGATGATTTTGGACAAGCAACAAAATTCAAAGACCCTATTCAGTTTGGGGACTACCCTTAAGGAGCTTCGCAGCATCTATTTTGTACAAGGTGCCATCGTAACCGCGGCAGGCGGGTTTATCGGTGTGCTATTCGGGTCCCTTTTAATCTGGTCCCAGCTCCTCTTTGGATGGCTGAAAATTACGCCATCGCTGGCATACCCTGTAGAATATAATATGATGAACGTATTGGTGGTCTTGGCCACCATAGTGGTCTTGGGAATCATTGCCTCTAAAATTGCCAGCAGCCGAATTACCAAAAAGCTTATCTCACCTTAGTGGGCAAACTCAAAGTCGGCAAATTTTTCCAGTACTTCGTCAAATGCGGCAAAGACATCAGCGGAATCATCACTGGTCACCATTTTCATGCGATATTCCTTAAAATGGGGAATCCCTCTAAAATAATTTGTATAATGACGGCGGGTTTCAAAAACCCCCAATTTCTCCCCTTTCCAGTCTATGGCCATTTGCAAATGCCGACGAGCGGCATCCACACGCTCTTCCATAGTGGGCGGTAAGCGATGTGTTCCTGTTTTAAAGTAGTGTTTTACTTCCTTAAAGAACCATGGATAGCCTATACTGGCTCGCCCGATCATGGCCCCGTCCAGGCCAAATTCATCCCGCATACGTACTGCGGCTTCGGGAGAATCCACATCTCCATTGCCAAATACAGGGATATGCATTCGGGGATTGTTCTTCACTTCGGCAATAGGTCTCCAGTCCGCCTCGCCTTTATACATTTGTGCCCTGGTACGCCCATGAATGGCAATGGCCTGGCAACCTACATCCTGCAGGCGCTCCGCGACTTCAACTATTTTTATGGAATCATGGTCCCAGCCCAGACGGGTCTTTACGGTAACGGGAAGTTTCGTGTGCTGTACCATGGCCTTGGTAAGGGAGACCATTTTGTCAATATCCTTAAGAATGCCCGCCCCAGCACCTTTGCAAACCACTTTCTTTACCGGGCATCCAAAATTTATGTCGATAATATCCGGATTTGACTTTTCCACAATCTCAACGGATCGTAGCATGGAATCCAAATTGGCCCCAAAAATCTGTATGCCTACAGGGCGCTCTTTCTCGTAGATGTCCAACTTCATGACACTCTTGGCAGCATCACGAATCAAGCCTTCGGATGAAATAAATTCGGTATACACCACATCGGCTCCCTGCTCCTTGCACAGCGCACGAAAGGGCGGGTCGCTTACATCTTCCATGGGGGCAAGCAACAACGGGAAATCCGGTAACTGTGTGTCTCCTATTTTGGGCAAATCCTTTTAGTATTAGACGTGCAAAAATACGAAATACCAGGAATACTATATCCCTACCTACTTTGGGGCCAACCGATCTCGCTCCATTTTATCGATTTCCCTTTGGTTATCCTCCAACCTAAAATTTCCGAAGTTGATCGTAAGTCCCAAACGGATGTACTGCGTCTCGGGCCGTGCAAAATAACCATTGTCCTGATTCAAGTATCTGGAGGTAACTCTGCTATTGAACTTATTCAAAATATCATTGAACTGTACACTTAGCAACATTCTTTTTTCCCAAAATGATTTTCTAAGCCCCAAGGTTAGGAGCGTACTTTCATCCTGTTGATATGATCCTTGTAGAAACCCGGACAAATACGTGAGTCCCAATTCTCCCTTAAAAGTCCCATCCTTGGAAAGGGTAAGGTAGTTGGTAAGGTCTATATAGAAACCATCTACCTCATTCACCACAATTTGGTTGTCGCTTTCCAGGGCTACAAAGGTTTCATCTTCATGAAAAATTGAAATATAACTATACAGATACCACCCGTCCAATACGGATTTGCCATAGTTAAAATCAAATCCATAAGAGGTACTTTCCAATACATTTTGCGTTACATCCCTTAAGATCAAGTTTTCGTTGTCCTGAAAGCTCAACGTAGAAATGTAACGGCCATTGTCACGGTAATAGACATCAAAGAAAAACTCGTTCTTGAGTGTGTAGTTTACATTAAAATTATGGCTAAAGCTAGGTATCAATTCCGGGTTTCCTTCAATAAAATTATTTTCATTAATAAAATATCTAAAGGGATTCAAATCCTCATATCTTGGTCGGTTTACCTTTCGCGAGTAATCAAAGGCAAAACTGTGATTTTCATTCGCCGTGTACAGGACATACAGTGAGGGGAAAAGCTCAAAGTACTCCAAATTGTTGATTTCGGAAAGGGTACGCGAAAAACCGGAACTCTGGGTATGTTCTGCACGCAATCCGGATTTTACACTCCATTTTTCCCAATCTTTGGACAAATCCAAATAAGCCGCATATACCTTCTCATCATAGAGATAATTATCCGATAATCCAGTATTTGGCGTTGGGATAGTGTTTAAGATATCAAAGTATTCCTGGCCACTTTTGGAGTCGATAAAAGATCCTTTTATACCTGTCTCCAAATTAACGGTGCCCAAAGTGGAAGTCAAATCCGCTTGTGCGGTATAGATCTTTACAGTCTGTTCCGCATCGGTAAAGAAAGAGAATCTACGGATAAACTGTCCCTGAGGGTCAAAATAATCCGACTGTGCATCTTGGGTCCTGTCCAAACTAAACCGGGTATAATGACCATTCAGTTTAAAATTCCCATAATTTTTGAAATTATGGGTGTAGGTCAAATCCCCCGAAAAATTGTCCTGGTTTTCCAATAAATCACTTTGAGTGGTAAAGGTCGAATCCAAAACCTGGGCAGTGCTCCGTATTTCAGTACGTTGAAAATTATCAAAACTCTTATCCGGGGATTTTAAAAAAGACCCGGCAAAGCTTATCTCGTTCCGGGAATCAATGTTATAGTCCACATTTAGAAGTGCGTTATGTGTGGTAACCTCGGAGATTCGGTCAAAATCCGTGTCCCATCTAGAAAAAATACCATTGGAATCAATAAAATTAATCTGGTTTTCCAAGCCCTTGAAGTCTTTTCTGGGATTTATGGAATACGAGGTAAAGATGTTGAGTTTTTCCGTTTTGTAGAAATGGGATGTCCCTAGGGTATATTTAGGGAAAACTGCCTGTGTATAACTGCCATTGACATTCCCCTTATAGCCCAGGGATATGTTTTTGCTGGTCACAATATTAATGACCGGCCCACCCTCCGCATCATACCTTGCAGGAGGGTTATTGATAATTTCAACGGATTGTATATGCTGCCCCGGATAATTCTCCAATAGGTCTTTAAGTTCATCGGTAGCCAAACGAGACCTCCGGTCATTTATGTATACTACGGCCTGCTGATTGCGGACCTGGAGTTCCTCTTGTACCGTAATAACGCCCGGAGTCCGTTGTAGTACTTCCCAAGAGCTTCCTTGGGATACCACCGTGTTCTCAACATTAAAGACCAAACGATCCGCCTTGCGTTCGATTACCGGTTGTTTGGAAGTAACGACTACTTCCTGCAAAACTTCAACATTTTGATCAATAATCAGCGCTCCAATTTTAACGTCCCTTAAAACATCTATTCCTATGGCCCTGGAGGCGTTTCCGATATAACTTGCCTTTAGAAGGTACGTCCCGGGAGATACCTCGCTTAAGACAAATTGGCCTTTCTCATCTGCAGAAGTTCCCTTTAAAAGGGTAGAATCCGATGGTCGCAAAAGAAAAACATTGGCGTAGGACACCATTTGGCCATTCCCGTCCCTTACCGTTCCGGAAACGGAATGTACCTGCGCTATTAACGCAATAGGGCACAACAGAAACAATATCAGAAGAAGGAATACACGTCTCACTTAAAGTTTGGGTTGAATATCAAATCTACTAAAATATTGTACTCTACTTCACAAAAAACAGAATCTTTTGTACCCTTTGTAACTGGTATACAGCCTCTTTAATTAATGTAGACCGCATGAATCAAGCTGTATAAATTAAGCTATATTTGCATCTGCTTTGGGCTTGTTTTACCCATATGGATGAAAAAAGAAAAAGTATCTCTAAAATTCCCCGATTGCTTAGGGGCCCTCTTAAATGAAGCACATTAGAAACTTCTGTATCATTGCGCATATAGACCATGGCAAAAGCACTTTGGCGGATCGATTATTGGATTTTACAGGATCCGTAACCGAGCGCGAAAAAAAGGAGCAATTGCTGGACAATATGGATTTGGAGCGCGAACGTGGCATTACTATTAAAAGTCATGCCATTCAGATGGAATATACGTACGAAGGCGAAAACTACATTCTAAATTTGATAGACACCCCTGGCCATGTAGATTTTTCCTATGAAGTTTCTCGATCTATTGCGGCCTGTGAAGGGGCACTGTTGGTCGTAGATGCCGCCCAGAGCATTCAGGCCCAGACCATTAGCAATTTGTATTTGGCATTGGAGAACGATCTTGAAATTATTCCGGTTTTGAACAAGGTAGACCTTCCAAGTGCCAATCCGGAGGAAGTAACCGATGATATCGTAGACCTATTGGGTTGCAGGCCCGAAGAAGTAATTCCGGCAAGTGCCAAGACCGGAATTGGAATACGTGACATACTGGATGCGGTAATTGAACGTGTTCCGGCTCCGGAAGGAAATCCAAACGAACCCTTGCAAGCCTTGGTATTTGATTCGGTCTACAATCCTTTCAGAGGAGTGGAGACCTATTTTAGGATTATAAATGGTGAAATAAAAAAAGGACAAAAAATAAAGTTTGTTGCCACGGACAAGGATTATTTTGCCGATGAGATAGGAACCTTAAAGCTGACCCAACAGCCGAAACCAACTATAAAAACAGGTGATGTAGGCTATTTGATTACTGGCATAAAGGATGCCCGTGAGGTAAAAGTAGGCGATACCATTACGGATGCCGTTAACCCTACCCAAAATGCAATTGCAGGCTTTGAAGACGTAAAACCTATGGTCTTTGCGGGAATCTATCCCGTGGACACCGAGGACTTTGAGGAATTGCGCTCTTCCATGGAGAAATTGCAATTGAACGATGCCTCCCTGGTATTTGCCCCTGAGAGCAGTGCTGCCTTGGGATTTGGTTTTCGTTGCGGATTCTTGGGCATGCTCCATATGGAAATCATCCAGGAGCGTTTGGAACGTGAGTTTGATATGACCGTCATTACCACTGTGCCGAACGTAAGCTACCACGCTTTTACGACAAAGGACAGGGAAACCCCCATTATCGTAAACAACCCTTCAGATTTGCCAGATCCCTCCACTGTAGATCGGGTGGAGGAACCTTACATTAAAGCGACCATAATCACAAAGTCCGATTTTGTGGGCAATGTTATGAGCCTTTGTATAGAAAAACGGGGGCAAATTACCAATCAGACCTATTTGACCACCGAACGTGTTGAGTTAACCTTTGATATGCCTTTGGCCGAAATTGTGTTCGATTTTTATGATCGCCTAAAAACCGTTTCCAAAGGATATGCTTCGTTTGATTATGCTCCCATAGGTATGCGGGTCTCCAAATTGGTAAGAGTGGATATTCTCTTGAACGCCCAACCCGTAGATGCCCTATCCGCATTGATCCATTTTGACAATGCACAGCACATTGGAAAAAAAATGTGCGAAAAACTAAAGGAACTTATCCCAAGACAACAATTCGATATCCCTATACAGGCGGCCATAGGATCCAAAATTATCTCACGTGAAACCGTAAAGGCACTGCGAAAAGATGTTACCGCCAAATGTTATGGCGGTGATATTTCCCGAAAGCGAAAACTGTTGGAAAAACAGAAAAAAGGGAAAAAGCGCATGCGGCAGGTGGGCAATGTGGAAATTCCCCAGCAAGCGTTTATGGCCGTGCTAAAACTGAACGATTAGCCAATTACGCTTAACTTCAGGTTTCTCAATCATACAACAACTTAAGTGTTTTTGTCAACATTTAACATTGTGCGTTGCAATTTTTGCTTTGAATCCCTGTTTTTAATAAACAAAATTTAAATTCATGTTCCCCAATCATGACTACCTATATCGCACAGTTTACAGCAAAGCATCGCCTTATTCAAATAGAGCAGAATTCCATATTTACCTGGCGTCAGGAAGGTGGTGAAATAGACGAATCCTTGTTGGAGGACAAGATAAAACGGGAATCCTCTATACATTTCTATAGGATGGTTTCCGGGGGTAGTTATGAAATATCTTTTGAGGATATTTCGATTACCACTTGGAAAGTTCAGCCTTTCTCCGGATAAAAGTGACTCTCTTTTTTTATAACTTCATACCGCAAAATCATTGGTATGAAACTCCCGATAGTACTTGTTTTCCAAATGCTCCTCGTTATTGTCTTAAATGCCCAGGAGGCGCAAAAACCCGTCCAGCAGTGGACTACACATGAAATCACCTTAACATCGGAAGCGAGCTATACAAACCCGTATACGGAAGTAGAGGTGTGGGGTGTTTTTACCAATCAAAATAATGACTCCCTTAAAAGGCCAGCTTTTTGGGATGGGGGCAATACTTGGAAAATACGGTTCTCCCCACCTGATACCGATGTCGTTTGGCAGTGGAAATCATATACCTCTGACCAAATGGACAAGGGCCTGCATGGTAAAACGGGAAGCTTCGTTTCGGTTCCCTATACAGGGGATAACGGACTTTTGGAAAATGGACTTCTCAAAATGTCCAAGGGTTATCGTAATGTTGTCCACCAATCTGGAAAATCATTTTTAGTAGTGGCCGATACGCCTTGGGGCATTCCATTTAGGGCTACCAAAGAGCAGGTAGAGATCTTTGCCAAGGATAGACAGAAAAAGGGCTTCAATACAGCCCTTATGATGACGGTTCAACCCGACATGAAGGCTGAAGGGCCAGATGCGCGCAATACAGATCAAGGTTTTAAACGTGCGTTCCAAGATTTGTCCGAAGGTCATATCAATCAAATGAACCCAGATTACTTTCAGTATTATGACAGTCTTATACAAGTGCTCCTGGACCATGAAATAGTTCCCGTCTATCAGCCTGTTTTTCATGGCTTCGGTTGGAAGGGAAAACAGGTTTTGGGCACAAAAATAAATCCAGAGGAGTATGTACGCTATGTAAAATATTTATTGGCCCGCTATGGAAGCTATCCGGCTTTTTGGCTGATTGCCGGAGATCATGATGCAAACGACCCCGGAGTAAAGGAAAGTGGGGAAATGCTTCAGCTTTGGGATTGCTACCGGCAACCTACCGGTCTGCATTACAACCCGTGTGATGATTACATTGCCACATGGGCCAAAAATGATCCGGATAGGCATTGCATGCATTACAACAAGACCCATCAAGCGGAAGAGTGGCTGGATTTTCAATGGGCCCAAACCGGACACAACGATGAACACCTGTACCACAAAGTAGAACGCATGTACCAAAACCTCCCCATCAAGGCAGTGGCCAATGGAGAACCTACCTATGAGGGTATGAATGCAGGGCAAAACGGGCTAGCCTGGTGGCAAGGCGAAGAGGCCTGGATGCAGCTTATGCATGGGGGTACCATGGGCGTGGTTTATGGGGCGGCCAGTCTTTGGCAATGGAAAGTTACCCCCGACGAGGAAGGCTGGGAAGCTTGGACGGACCAACCCTTATCCTGGGAAGGGGCACTGAAATTAAAAGGTTCGGAATATGTTGGCTTGGTTGGAAAAATACTTCATGGGCTCAATATGACGGATATCCAAAAAAGATGGGATTTGGCCAACGGTAAACCTCTATTGGCCAAGGAGGGTCGGTTGTATATTTCTTATTTGAACGAGGGAGGGGAAATTCAAATTTCGAATATTCCCAATACCTTGAATTATAGATGGGTAAATCCTAAGACAGGAACTGTAAAGCTATTTGGCAAGGCTGCTAAGGCAACGTTCAAAGCACCTAGCAAAAATCCTTGGGTGCTTATCATTACTGAGAACTGACCGCAACAATACTTGGTTCAGCATCAAACTTTTTACCCAGATAAGCCAATTTGTATCCCTTTTTTACGTCGTTGAATTCTTCTTTGCTATAGGAAGATATAATTCGAAGATTGCCATCCGGTGTCTTTAAAAAAATAGGGACAATATGTTTATCTGCCTTTGTAATCTCTATAAGACCTTCATAATGCCCCTGGTCTTTAAGATCTATTTCTTGGATGGCCGGATATTCCCTGGCCGTTTCCATGAGTTTAATGAAATCATCGGTGTGCGAAAAAAGCCCTTCCTTGGGACTGCTCTCGGGATCGTTCATCTCGTCGGTATTTACCAAACGAAATGATCCATTCTCACCAAACTGTTTTTTGAATTTTTCAATGGCATATTTATTAATGTCGGAATTTCCAGTTAAAGCCATTAAATAACCCACATCGTTCAACTCGATGTTGTCCGTAAGCGTATCCGAAAAAATATCGGCAACCATAGCTTCAAGACCCGATTTTTTAGCTTTTTCTATATTAGTCTGGTTATTATCTATAAGCACCACATGCCTATTGTTTTTTTGTAGGTAGTTGGCAATGAGTCTGGAGAATTTAGATGATCCAATGATCAGGATACCTTCTGATTTCAGAAGAAAAACACCGGCCAGTTTGGCAAAAAGTCGCGCGGTGGTGGCATTGAGCAATACCGTTCCCAAAACAATCATAAACACTAGAGGTGTAATATATTCCGCTCCGGGTTCTCCACGAAAAATTAGTTTAGATCCAAAAAGGGAAGCGATACCGGCCGCTACGATTCCACGTGGCCCTACCCAACCGATGAACATCTTCTCATTTAATCGCAAATTGGATCCCAAAGTGCTCAAATAAACGCCTAAAGGTCTTATAACAAAAACGATGATCAAGAAAAGGGCCGCGGTTTTCCAGTTGTAGATCAGCTCCATATCGGAGATATTAATGTTCGCGGCTAACAGAATAAAGAGAATGGATATCAAAAGAACGCTCAAAGATTCCTTAAAATAAAGCAGTTCCTTTAAATTGGGAAGATCCATGTTTCCCATGACCATGCCCATGACCACTACGGCCAAAAGCCCGGATTCATGTGCAAAAATGTCCGATTCAACAAAAACCAAAAGCACCACGGACAAAGAGACAACGTTGAGTAAATAATGGGGAATAAAATTCTTCTTAATGGCAAAGGCCAGGCCATGGGCAAATGTAAATCCGAAGGTAAACCCAAAAAGGAGAATCTTTCCAAACTCCACCAACGCGGTTTTCGTAAATGCCTGTCCTTCACCTACACTTATAAACTCAAACACTAAAACGGCTACCAAGGCCCCAATGGGGTCTATCAAAATACCTTCCCACTTTAGAATGGCGGATAAATCCTTTTTTAAGGGAATATTCCTTAAAATCGGTGTAATAACTGTTGGTCCCGTAACAATGATCAATGAAGAGAACAAAAATGAAATTTGCCAACTCAGGTCAAAAATGTAATGCGCTGCCAGTCCCGCACCGAAAAAGGTGACGGTGGAACCCAACGTAATCAGTTTTGTGATTACGGGGCCTACATTTCTTATTTCGGAACGTTTTAAGGTCAACCCCCCTTCAAAAAGGATAATACTTATGGCCAATGAAACAAAATAATACAAGCCCTCACCGGGGAAAAGTCCATTTTTCCCGTTCCAAATAGGTTCAATGAGCTTAGTACCGTCTTCCGTAAATAACGTAGCGATAGGACCTACTAAAAGACCTATAAGAATCAAGGGAAGAATAGCTGGCAATTTTAGACGCCAAGCTACCCATTGGGCAATGATTCCTAGTATGATAATCCCTGCAAGTTCTAGCATTCAAACGGTTTTGGGCTAAAATACTAATTTATACGGCAGGAAACCCATAAACTTTATCGTCCAAAGTGGAATCTCTTATCCCATAACTAACCTTTCCATAAAGGAAAAAAGGCCCCCTCATCCCATATCTGGTTCACCAATACGCATTTATATAGTGATGCCATAATTCTAATCGGTATTTCTAGCATCCTATTATGCCGAAGTTTTCTATTTTTGGCATCACAAAAGCACAAACAGGAACAATTAAACTCAAAAGGTTGATCCAATCCTAAAAAGAAGGTCAGACAAAATGGTCAGGAAAATTTAGTTTAATGAGAATTTACCCCATAGAAACGGGAAACTTTAAATTGGATGGTGGTGCCATGTTCGGGGTTGTACCAAAATCACTTTGGAACAGGACCAACCCTGCCGATGGTAATAACATGATCGATATTGCAGCACGAAGCCTCTTGATCGAAGATCACAATCAATTGACTTTGATAGACACTGGCATGGGCAATAAGCAATCCGACAAATTTTTTAGTTACTATTATCGTTGGGGCGACCATAGCCTTGATAAATCCCTAAAAAAACTAGGGTTTCATAGAGACGACATTACCGATGTTTTTTTGACCCATCTTCATTTCGACCATTGTGGCGGATGTATTCAATGGAACAAGGACCGTACGGGCTATGAACCGTCTTTTAAAAATGCGGTTTATTGGACCAACAAAAGGCATTGGGAATGGGCCATAGCACCTAACGATAGGGAAAAGGCATCTTTTCTAAAAGAAAACCTTTTGCCAATGGAAGAAAGTGGTCAATTGCAATTTGTTCGGCATGATAAAAGTAAATTCACTTCCCGATCAGAGTTTGGTTTCGGCATCCTTTTTGTGGATGGGCATACGGAAAAGCAGATGATTCCACATATTAAGTACAAGGATAAAATTTTGATTTTTGCAGCGGACCTTATTCCCACGGTAGGCCATATCCCCTTACCCTACATCATGGGCTATGATACTAGGCCCTTATTAACATTAAAGGAAAAGAAAAGCGTTTTGGAAACGGCCGCGGAAATGGGCTATTATTTGTTCTTTGAACATGATGCGCACAATGAAATTTGTACCTTGCGTTCCACGGAAAAAGGGATACGGTTGGATAAAATATATACGTTTGATGACGTTTTTGAATAAGGAGGGTTTTTCGATTTTATGGAGCCGTTTTTGCATATGGCGCGCATGGATTCAAAAACAAGGATTTTACAACGTAAAATAAAAGATAAAGTACACTAACTTAAATTAAATATATGACTATTAATTTTTCAAAATCCATTTTAGGGTTTTCACTGGCAACCTTAATTATGGGCTGTGGCGCCACCAATATGGTATCCACGCCGATCGAAAATATAGATACCATACCTCTTAAGATTTCGGAGCTTTCCGAACAGGAAAAAAAGACTTGGGGCCATGCAGATCTTGTCACGGATACCATTCCGGGCATGAGTGTGGACAAAGCTTATGAAGAAATCATCAGAAATAAGAAAGGGAAGACGGTAATTGTGGCCGTTGTGGACTCGGGAATGGATTTAAAGCATGAGGATCTGGATGATGTTCTTTGGGTGAACACGGGTGAAAGACCGGGAAATGGCAAAGATGACGATAACAATGGCTATATAGACGATATTCACGGATATAACTTTTTAGGTGAATCCTATGATGAACAATTGGAGTTTGCCCGTATCCTCAGGCTCAAAATTGGTGGCCCCGATCTACAGGCCAAAGCCAAAACCAAATTGGATGGGGAATACCAAGAAGCCTTGGGAAACAAACAGCGCTATGAACAGATTTTCCAGGCAGTGAAAAACTCCGATGAGGCCATAAAAAAACATTTGAACAAAAGCACCTATACAAAAAAGGATGTTGTAGCCATAAAAACAGAAGACGAGACCCTAAAACAAAGTGTGGGCATCCTTATGCAAATGTTTAATTATGGGGATAGTATCCCAGATGTAATGGAAGAGTTACAGGACGGCATAAAGCATTTTACAGATCAGGTAAATCATAACCTAAACAAGGATTTTAACGGAAGAGTAGTAGTAGGTGATAATCCATACAACATTAATGATCGTGGCTATGGAAATGGAAATCCACAAAATAGGGCGGAAGATGAAAGCCATGGTACCCATGTGGCCGGAATCATTGCAGCGGAACGCAACAATGGAAAAGGGGTAAACGGGGTAGCCAACAATGTACAGCTCATGAGTGTTAGGGCCGTGCCCAATGGTGATGAGTACGACAAGGATATTGCCTTGGCCATACGGTATGCTGTGGATAACGGGGCCAAAATCATAAATGCCAGTTTTGGAAAGTCTTTTTCACCAAAGGTCGACTGGGTATATGACGCCATAAAATATGCAGCACAAAACGACGTGCTGATCGTACATGCCGCGGGCAACGACGGTGCCGATTTGGATAACCCAAGCAATCCTAACTATCCCAATGATCAAATCGGGAATGGCCCCGAAATGGCGGATAATATGATTACGGTGGGTGCACTGAATCCCGAATACGGTTCAGAAATGGTGGCTTCTTTTTCCAATTATGGCAAAAGCAATGTAGACATTTTTGCCCCAGGAGGTAAAATATACTCTACCATGCCAAACAACGAGTATGATTTCAACGGGGGTACTTCAATGGCCGCTCCCGCCGTGGCAGGTATTGCAGCTTTGATTCGGTCCAGATATCCGAAATTGAAGGCCGGTCAAGTAAAAAATATCATTCTGGAGTCCGGCCTTCCCGTAAAAACAGCTGTAATTCTTGGTGGAGATAATGAGAAATCGGGCAAACTGGAGGAAATTTCAACCTCAGGAAAAATTGCGAACGCCTACAATGCCTTAATTATGGCCGAAGGGGTTTCCAAGGGAAAAATTAATCTATGAGACGACCAGTGAATAAAAAGGAGCGGCTGATTGGTTTACTTTTCTTTCTAATTCTTCCCGGAAGTTTTGCACTCGCTCAGAATTCGTCATGCTATTGGCAGCAGCATGTGGATTATGCCATGGATGTGGCTATGGACGTGGAAAACTACCAATATTCCGGCACCCAAAAACTGGTGTACACCAATAATTCTCCCGATACCCTAAATAGGGTTTACTACCATTTATATTTCAATGCTTTTCAGCCAGGAAGTGAAATGGATATACGTCTTCAAAACATCAAAGATCCAGATGGTAGAATGACCACAACAGATAAAAAAAGCCGTATTGCAACGCTTTCCGAAAGTGAAATGGGTTATTTACACGCGGTATCGTTAAAGCAGGATGGGGCCGAGGTAGGGCATAAAGAGGAAGGGACTATTTTGGAGGTAGATTTGGTCAAACCTGTCTTCCCGGGTAAGAAGACGACTTTTGAAATGGAATTCGAAGGTCAGATTCCCGTCATGATTCGACGTGCGGGAAGAAATAGTAAAGAGGGTGTGGCCCTCTCCATGAGCCAATGGTATCCCAAAATGGCGGAGTACGATTTTGAAGGCTGGCACGCCGATCCATACATCTCACGGGAGTTTCATGGGGTTTGGGGCGATTTTGATGTTAAACTGACCATCGATAAGGACTTCGTAGTAGGGGGAACAGGATATTTACAGAATCCCCAGGAAATAGGCCATGGTTATGAAGCGCCCGGCACAAAGGTGCACAGAACAAAAGGCAAAACACTTACTTGGCATTTTAAGGCACCCATGGTCCATGATTTTACCTGGGCGGCCGATCCAGATTATATTCATGACATCCTCCCAATGGAAAATGGGCCAACGCTGCATTTCCTTTACAAAAATGATAATGAAATCCTCGAAAATTGGAAAAAGCTACAGTCCAAAACTGCAGAGGCCATGGATTTTTACAATAAAAATATCGGGGCATATCCCTACAATCAGTATTCCGTAGTACAAGGTGGTGATGGAGGTATGGAATATGCCATGTGCACCTTAATAACGGGGAAACGTGCATTTGGAAGCCTGGTAGGGGTTATGACACATGAGTTGGCACATTCCTGGTTTCAACATGCATTGGCCACAAATGAGTCCAAATACGAGTGGATGGACGAGGGCTTTACCACTTTTATTTCAACCTTGTGCATGAATGAAATCTTGGGCCCAAAAAAAGAAAATCCGCTTCAAGACTCATATAACGGATATTACGGCTTGGCCCTGTCCGGTAAGGAGCAACCACAGACTACCCATGCCGACCGATATGACATTAACTATGCTTATGGCATTTCTGCCTACAGTAAGGGCTCCGTATTCTTGTCCCAATTGGGGTATATTATCGGACAGGATAAATTGATGGAAACGATTCGAAGATTTTATACTGATTTTAAATTTAAGCATCCGTTTCCCAATGATATCAAAAGAACAGCCGAAAAAGTATCGGGTATAGAACTAGATTGGTATTTAACAGACTGGACGCAAACAACGAATACCATCGACTATGGCATAAAAGGTGTAACCGAGGAGGATGGAAAGGCCAAAATAATTCTGGAGCGCATCGGCAATATGCCTATGCCTTTGGATATTCTAGTCGTGTATACAGACGAAACACAAGAAACATTCTATGCCCCTCTTAGAATCATGCGGGGTGAAAAAGAAAATCCCTATGCCCATCTGAATCGAAACGTTCTCCCAGATTGGCCTTGGGCCTTTCCGACCTATGAATTCACCATCGACAAGCCAATCTCTTCTATCAAGGGAGTTATGATAGACCCATCACAATTGATGGCGGATGTAAATGGCGAAAACAATGTTTGGACGGCCGATGCCCCCTAGAATAAATGCATAGCCTTGACCTGAAGCATGGGATAGTACAAAGTTTTGATGCTATCCCATAGTTTTATACCACCATTCGTTCCTGTAGATTTCATTTTTAGCCGTGCGCTCCCTGTTCTGCATAAGAATACGGTTTTTGTCCAATGTCCTATTGCGATATCCTAGAAGATGAAAAAAGGGTTTGGTCAAAAATTTAGCTACTTTAAGGTTTACCAGAAGAATTTGTTTTTGTTCATCTTTCCAAGAAATACCGGGTAAGTAGGTCAAAAATGCCTGCATCTGTATTCTTCGCAAAAAGGCGGACCAGGCCATGGCCCATTTTGGAATCTTACGGATAAGAAAAAAGCCTTCCTCCCCCTGTTCCTGATAAAGGGGCATAAAAACAATAGTATCCTTAATAGCCTTTAATTCCCGTTCCCCTTCCTTGGCCAAAAGTGTTCCTTTGGGCACTTCTTCAAAGCTTTGAAACCCCTTTTTCATGTGAAATCCATTCGCTTTACGTATGGCATGTCGATGTATTACCTCATAAAAATCCGTGTTGTTTCGAGCACTTTTTTGTAATTGCCTAAAATGCTCCTCGAAATCCGGTACAGCATCCCTATGTAAGGACCCACTGAATACCAAGGAAAGCCAAAGAAAGGAAATACTGTTTTTTATGGCATTCAACTCGTTGTGTTGCCCTGATTCAAAACCCAACGAAACATAGCCTTTTTCATTGATATAGCTCAGAAGGGGGCCTTCCAAATATTCCTCTATACCCAGGATAATCGGAACTGGAAAAAGTCTCGAAAACTTTCTGTTAATCAGGGCATCATTGATAGTAATGAAGGGAAGGGTCTTACTAGAGGTGGTATGGAGGTCCACAAAATAAAAGGGAGGGGTCTTGGCAAGGAGAATATCGGAAACTACCTCCAATACCTTTAAGAGCTCCTTCTCCTCGATTGTCCGTTCCGCTTTCTGTTTTTGCTGAATCTTAAGGATTTTAGATTTGATCCACATTCGGTTCAAATCGCTCTCAATGTATCGTTTTTCACTAAGCAACGCTGGAATATTGCCCCGGATACCAAACAAATTGCCCTTGATGCGGAACGATTCCTTATCCAATTTTTGGAAAACATGCTCCAGTGCAAGAACTCCGGAATGTTCATTACCATGTATACCACCAAAAAATAAAAGAGTAGGTCCTTTTTCCTCTCCTTCAATATGGCCAATAATCCTTTTTGTCTTAATATTATGTTCCGGTTTAAGGACTTGAATCATTGATTATAAATCATTGGATGTTATAATACCGATTAATTTTTTGCCCTTAACCACGGGTAGGCAATTAATTTGGTTGGATTTGATCGTTTTTTTTGCCTCCTTTAGCGGGGTATCCGCAGTGGTCGTAATCAAATCGCGCTCCATAATACTTTCTATCCGTTCTTCAAGTTTCTCCGGCTCATCAAGAAAGTGTCCCACATCTGTCCAGGTCAACAATCCACATATATCCATATTCGGATCTAAAATCGGGACGTGGTGAATATTCTTCCATTGCATCATTCGAAGCACCAGCTCAGCACTATCGCTCTGTTGGGCGGTGATTATCTTGGTACTCATAATATCCCCAACTGTCCTATTTTTCTTTCGGGTTCTATATTCATCTCCACGAGGAAGTTGCCACGCATCAATGTCGTATCCTTTCTCTTGCCGTTCGTACATGGTGGCCGTTAGTATCTTTAGGGCATCGGGAGTCTTATAATCTTTCTTCAATTTTCGAAATCCCTCTACCATCCATCGGGAACCATTTTTGGAGCGTATCCTCCTTTCGATTACGGAAAGGTAACGCTCCGCGTCCGCAGGTTCAACTTTCATACTGTAAAGTCCCCTAAAAGCCATGGGCAATAGGTGATCCAATAACAGGTCATGACTAGATATCCGCTCCCCGTCCCAATAAAACTGAGCGGCCATTCCATATCGGGCAGCATTGAAAAAATTGCCCTTTACATCCTTAAAGTCCATCTTGGTGTGAATATCATCAAATGTCTTAGGCCTTCCCATCATTAGTCCCGCCCAGAGCATCATATTGGCGATTTCATCTTCTGTGGTAGGTCCGGACGGTAAATATCTATTCTCAATACGGATGTGCGGTAATCCCTCATTGGTGCCATAACATAATCGGTTCCATTTATAAACCGTGCCATTATGCAACTTTAGAGCCCTAAGTCTGGGCACTTCGCCGGCCTCGATCTCGGCAAGACTATCGGACTCAAAGGAGGTGGTCAAAAGACTTCTAAATCGGATGACAGAGTCCTTAAAAAAGTCGGCAACGGAACCCTTGGCCCAGTCGTTTCCAAAACCTACTCTAGCCTCCTTTTCGTTTAAGATAAATGTACTGGCCCTCGTATCCACGCTCTGGGCAAAAAGTGCAATCCGGGTCTCCTCCCAAAGCTCTCGGCCCATTAGCAATGGGGAATTGGTGCAAATGGACAGCACCGGACCTGCAATGGCCTGCGCCCAATTGTATGTGTTCGCAAAATCGTCAGGGTCTATCTGCAAATGAGCCTGAAAACTGGTATTGCACCCTTCATAAAGTATGGAATCGTGCTTGAGGTTCAGTTCATCCACCCCTTTGATATGAAGTTCTATATCGTCATTGCGAATGTCCTTTATGGCCTCATTGAGCACCTTATATCTTTTTAGGGGGGTCATATACTCCAGCTGAAGATGTTGGGTTTCAATAGTGGGTAAAATGCCGGTCAGCATCACTTTGTTACCGTACTTTTCCGCAACCGTTTTAACCTTTTCCAAATGTGTCTTCAGATTTTGATGTAGCTCGGAAAAACAGGCGCCCTTTAGTTCCAAGGGGTCTAAATTTATTTCCAGATTGTATAGGGCGAGTTCAGAAGTAAAATAGTTGTTGTCCAGTTCTTTTAATATTTCCAGGGCTTTATCGGACGGCTCCCAATGCTTGTTGACCAAACAAAATTCCTGTTCAACGCCTATTCGGGTTACGTTTTTTTCAAAGGAGTTATTTTCCAAAAGCTTCTCCAAAGCATGAATATCCTTTATCAATTGATTTATGTACTGAATTTTATCGGGGTTTCCCAATAATTTTTCTACCTGTAATTCTCCCATTAGTATATATTTTAGGCGTGCAACATAGCCGCACAAATAAGTAAAAGTAGTACAATATAAGACCCTTTCCTACCCTTGGGTATGACAAATGTCATAAAATTATAGACTGTAAATTTTCTTTTTACATTTACAGGATTATGTCCTTCGCATTCCCAAAAAAAGAAAAGCTAAAAAGCAGGAAATTGTTCGATATCTTGTTTGCTCAAGGTAAGACTATTACCAAATACCCGGTAAAATTAATTTATCTTAAAACGGAATTACCCAATGATGCCAAAATCCAAACGGCAGTGGCCGTCCCTAAAAGGAGCTTCAAAAGCGCTGTTAAGCGCAATCGAATAAAACGATTGCTACGGGAAGCCTACAGGTTGAACAAAGCCATTGTTTTTAACAATAGTGAGGGAAACTTTGCGTTTCTATTTTTATACCTTGGTAAAGAAATGCCGAATTATAAAACGGTAGAACAAAGTATACGGACAATACTTCAAAAATTTAACAATACAATTATCGATGAATAAATTGATGAAAAAGAAAATCCTGATCCCGGTATTGGCCGTGGTTATTTTGGTTTCGGGAAGCAGTTTTAAAAGCGACTTCTTCGAAATCGCGAAACAAATAGAAATTTTTACCACCCTGTTCAAGGAGTTGAACATGAACTACGTGGACGAAACCAATCCGGCAGAATTGATGGATACGGCCATCAAAAATATGTTGGACGAACTGGATCCTTATACCAAATTCCTAAACGAGCAGGACGTGGAAGCCTTTAAAATTAACAATGCAGGGGAGTATTCCGGTATTGGGGCTTTGGTGCGTTCGTATAAGGACAAGTTATTGGTGGTTGAACCTTACAAGGGTTATCCTGCGGATAAGGCAGGTCTTAAGGCCGGTGATGAAATCGTAAAGATTGGCGACATCACTGTTGCGGACTTTGATGACAATGCCAGTGAGCTTCTAAAGGGGGCAAACAACACTTCCGTTAAGGTAACCTATAAAAGACAGGGAGAAACCTTGACCGCTACCATAGAAAGAGGGGCCGTAGAAGTAGATGCCGTACCTTTTCACAAAATGGTTGATGATAAAACCGGTTATATTGTTCTGGCCAAGTTTAACGCTAAGGCATCAGCTCAAACAAAAGAAGCCTTAATTGATTTAAAGGACAAAGGCGCAGAAAAAATTATTTTGGACCTTAGAGGTAATCCTGGTGGACTGCTTTCCGAAGCCATTAATGTAACCAACCTTTTTGTGGACAAGGGTGAACTCATTGTAACCACAAAAAGCAAAGTGAAAAAATTCAACCGGGAATACAAAACGAAGAACAAACCTGTAGATGCCGAAATTCCGTTGGCGGTCCTGGTAGATGGCAGCAGTGCCTCTGCGAGCGAAATTGTTTCCGGAGGGTTACAGGATTTGGATAGGGCCGTCATCATGGGTGCCCGAAGTTTTGGTAAAGGCTTGGTACAACGTCCATTGAAATTGACCTATGGCACGCAGTTAAAAGTGACCATAAGCCGCTATTACACCCCTTCCGGAAGGTGCATCCAATCCTTGGATTACTGGAACCGGGACGAGGCCGGTAATGCCGTGAGGAATACCACCTTCAATGAATTTACTACACGCAACGGCCGCAAGGTAAAGGACGGGGGCGGTGTAATGCCCGATGTAGAGATTGCAGCCACCAAAGCCAATGAACTTACCTCCGCCCTTTTAGGTAACAATGTCATCTTTGACTTTGCCACTGATTATTACTACAAAAACAAAGTAGACAATGTGAATGCGTTTACCTTTTCCGGTTCCGATTACCAAGCTTTTAAGAATTACGTAGAACAAAGTGACTTCTCCTTTGAGACCAAAACGGAAAAAGTGTTGAAAGGAGCTATGACCGACCGTGAAGAGACAGTTTACAATACTACCATAGAGAACGACTTCAAAACACTTTTGGTAGATATTGAAAAAAGTAAAATTGCGGCTTTGGAGACCTTTCAAAATGAAATCCAGAAGAAATTGGAGGATGAGATTATAAAGCGCTATTTCTATCGCGAAGGGCTGTACGATTATTATCTAAGTCACGATGAAGCTATTTTGGCGGCAACGGAATTATTGGGAAATAAAGACAAATATCGCAGTATTTTAGAATAAGAAGTGAACAAATGTTCACCGCGGTATTTCACGTTTAATACGCTAAAAATGATGTTTGGGTCCAAACAATTCAATATATTAATGGTAGCTACTTTTGAAGTAGTCAACATTGATTAGAATTTTGATCAAAATGAAAAAGACGATATGCTTTGCCCTTGTTACACTGCTGTTGGTTTCCTGTAACAATTCCAAAAAATCAAAAAACACTACCGAAACTGAAACCGATTGGGTCGTGCTTTTTGATGGCACCACCACGGATGCTTTTCGAGGTTATGGGATAAAAAAATTTCCAAAGGGTGTTTGGAATGTGGAAAATGGGGTGTTAATTGCCAATCCTGATGTGCCCAACAGGGATTTAATTACAAGGAAACGATACAAGGATTTTGAATTGGAGTATGAATGGGCGGTGGATACAGCAGCCAACTCCGGTGTTTTCTTTCATATGCAGGAGGACCTATCCATGGAATCGAATAACGGAAATAGTCCCAATTGGTTGGACAATTTTGAGCTACAGGTCTTGGACGATCAACATTTTTATGATACGTTGGCTGTCCGTTCCGCAGGAGCAGTCTATGATCTGATAGCACCAGAAAACAAGAAATTAAAGCCCATTGGACAGTTCAATCAGGCCAAATTATTGCATAAGGATGGTTATGTAGCGCATTGGCTCAATGGAAACAAAGTGGTTGAATTCGAAATGAACAGCCTGGAAATGAGAGCGTTGCTTTCACAAAGTAAGTTTAAGGAAAACCCGGACTTTCACTCGGATAAAGAAGGGCATATTATGCTTCAACACCATGGCCAAAGGGTTTATTATCGCAATATCCGTATAAAAGAACTTTAGCCGTTTTCTTAAATACGGTTAAGGGGAGTTTCAAGACTTTGCTTTGCTTTCAAAATTATTTTAGGCCATTTCCCTTTGGCACCAGATTCCCGCCTGTCACATTCATAACGTTCCTAATAATCCGTTGTATTTCCGACAAAATCGTATTTCCAAATTCCGTAACTTCTAGGTAAATTGCCTATATGCAAGGACCTGGAATTTTTTTGGCCCAATTTGCGGATGACACCCCTCCTTTTAACACCATTGAAGGTATGGCGCAATGGGCATCGGATTTGGGATATAAAGGCGTCCAAATTCCAACTTGGGACAAGCGTTTGTTCAATTTGGATAATGCCGCCGCGTCCAAAACCTATGCAGATGAATATGTAGGCAAGCTAAACGAAAAAGGGCTTTCAATCTGTGAATTGGCTTCTTATCTCCAAGGGCAGGTGCTGGCCATGCATCCAGCCTATCAAAAATTATTTCAAGGGTTCTATCCCAAAGGATTAAATGCCAAGGAATGTGTGACTTGGGCAACAGAGCAATTGAAAAAAACCGTTCAGGCTTCGCTTCATTTTGGTACGACCAACATTTCCGTAATGTCCGGTGGCCTGGCTTGGCCCTACATCTATCCATGGCCCCAACGCTCGGCGGGCCTTATAGATGATGCTTTTGAGGAATTGACCAAAAGGTGGTTGCCTATCCTCGATTTTGCAAACGAAAATGGCATTACTTTCGGGTATGAGCTACATCCAGGTTCAGATCTTTATGATGGTGCCACCTATCAGCGGTTTCTGGAAGAAACTAAAGGACACCCCTCTGCCTGTCTTACTTATGATGCCAGTCATTTTGTGCTACAGCAATTGGATTATATTGATTTTATTAAAATCTTTAAGGATCGAATTAAGGCTTTTCACGTCAAGGATGCCGAGTTTTTGCCCGATGGTATGACGGGCGTTTATGGAGGGTATCAGGATTGGAAACAGCGTGCCGGGCGGTTTCGTTCATTAGGGGACGGCCAAGTGGATTTTAAGCATATCTTCACTTTACTAAGTTTGAACGGGTTTGATGGTTGGGCCATTATGGAATGGGAATGTTGTGTGAAAAGTTCTGAGCAAGGGGCAAAGGAGGGAGCCCCCTTTATCAAAGAACACATGATTCAGTCTTCCAAACGTTCGTTTGATGATTTTGCAAAAAGTGAAACAGATAAAGACCTCAACAAAACTATTTTAGGTATTTAATGGCAAAGGAAATCAACATCGGTATCGTTGGAACTCAATTTATGGGCAAGGCCCATTCAAATGGATATTTACGGTTACCCCATTTTTTTGACTTACAAGGTACTCCCGTTTTACATACCGCCTCTAGCATCAATGAAAAACAACTTGCTGAATTTTCCCGGAAGTATGGGTGGAAAAACCAGGAGCCTGACTGGAAGCAGCTGGTACAGAACGATGCAGTAGATCTAGTGGATATCTGTGCCCCTAATAATCTACATGCTCCCGTCGCTTTGGGAGCCATAAAGGCCAGAAAACATGTGTTGTGCGAAAAGCCCATGGCCCTAAATGTGGAGGAGGCCAAGCGAATGTACGAGGAGGCCGAAATGGCAGGAATCGTACACATGATGATTTTCAATTACCGCTTTTTACCTGCTCTGTCCCTCGCAAAAGAGTTGATCAGCAATGGGAAATTGGGAAAAATACACCATTTCAATGCGGTTTACCTTCAAGACTGGCTGGTAGATCCAAAATTCCCCATGGTTTGGCGGCACGATATAAAAACTACCGGATCTGGTGCCCATGGGGATATGAACGCTCATATCGTCGACTTGGCCAGGTTTCTCTTAGGAGAGTTCGAGGCCGTTACGGGACTCCAAAAGGTATTCATAAAGGAGCGGCCCTTGGCCAACGGGAAGGGTATAGGTACGGTAACGGCAGATGACGCCACTTTATTTATGGCCCGATTTCAAAATGGAGCGGTAGGCTCCTTCAATGCAACACGTTTTGCCAACGGGCGGAAGAACTATATGGGGCTCGAAATTTTCGGGAGTGAGGGCAGTCTCATTTTCAATCTGGAACGATTGAACGAGCTTCAGTATTTTTCCTTGAACGATTCCAAGGAAGAGCAGGGCTTTAAAAACATTTTGGTTACAGAAAATAGTCATCCTTATATTGATGCCTGGTGGCCCCCAGGACATATCATCGGGTGGGAACATACCTTCGTACACCAATTTTCCAAGTTGATTGACGGCATTGCCCAAAATAAACCTGTGGCACCCAGTTTTTATGACGGGCTCAAATGCCAAGAAGTGCTAGATGCCGTGGTCAAATCGGCTCAAGATGAAAAGTGGATAACCCTATGATTTTCCAGAGGCCTTAAAACTAGAAATTACATCTATGCTAGATCCAAAAAAACATGAACTCCTTAAAAACAAGGCCCGTGAAATCCGTAAGGAAATTGTATCCATGGTACATCGGGCCAACAGCGGGCATGTAGGGGGTAGTCTTGGCGCTACGGATATCCTTACCGCCCTGTATTACCATGTTATGCAACACGACCCGAAAAATCCCGAATGGGAGGAACGCGATCGTTTTATCCTTTCCAAAGGGCATTGTACTCCGGTAATTTACGCTGTATTGGCGGATTGTGGCTATTTCCCCAAAGAGGATTTACTGGAGTTCCGTCGTCCGGGGAGTCATCTCCAGGGTCACCCTTATCAACCCAAAACACCCGGAATAGATGCCTGTACAGGAACACTGGGTATCGGTATTTCTACCGGAGTAGGTATGGCTTTGGGAGCCAAACTTAAAAAGCAAGACCAATATTATTACATCCTCTGCGGAGATGGTGAAATCCAGGAAGGGCAGGTTTGGGAAGCGGCCATGTTCGCCAACAAATATAAGTTGAACAATGTTATCGGGTTTGTAGATCGTAATTATTTGCAAACCGATGGATATTCCGAAAAAGTAATGCCCCTAGATCCTTTGGTGCCCAAATGGGAAAGTTTTGGATGGAAAGTTTTCGAAATCGACGGGCATGATTTTGAGGAAATCACCGATACCATTGAAAAGGCAAAAAAAGAGGATAAGCCTGTAATGATAATTGCAAACACCACTAAAGGTAAAGGGGTGTCCTTTATGGAAGGTAAGGCCGAATGGCATGGAAAACCTCCCGCGAAAGATGATTTTGAAAGAGCATTGCTGGAGTTGGGATAGATTGAAGAAATTCCAAATTCCAAATCTTAAAAAATATCACAATACACGAGTTACTGAGTAAATTAAAACATGGAATACAAACAAACAAGACAAGGTTATGCCGATGCCCTCATAGAACTTGGCAAGAAGAACGAAAAGGTATTGGTGCTGGACGCAGATGTAGCCAAAGCCACTTTGACCGAACAATTTGAGGCTGCATTTCCTGATCGTTTTTTTAATTGTGGCGTTCAAGAGCAGAATATGCTCTCCGCAGCCGCGGGCCTGGCATTGGAAGGTTTTGTTCCATTTGCCTCGACCTTTGGGGTGTTTGCCACCTGTAGGGCGGGAGACCAGATGCGCAGCAGTATAGCCTACCCCAAGTTGAATGTCAAAATCGGGGTAACACATTGTGGAATCACTACTGGAGGCGATGGTGCTTCACATCAATCCAATGAAGATATCGGAATGGCTAGGACATTACCCAATATGACCGTAATCGTTCCTGGGGATTACGAAGAATCTCGATTGGCCACCCATGCCGCTGCAACTATGCATGGTCCCGTATATCTTCGTTTCGGACGGGATAAATATCCAGTAGTTCCCGAGATTCACGAAGATTTTGAAATTGGAAAGGCAAAATTATTACGGGAGGGGTCGGATATCACTATAGTCACCACAGGAATTATGGTAAGCGAGGGATTAAAAGCTGCCGATTTACTCGAAAAGAAAGGGTATTCTACAAGAGTGCTACATATGCATACCGTTAAGCCTTTGGACGAGTCCGCCATTATCCAGGCGGCCCAAGAAACCAAGGGCATTGTAACCGCAGAGGAACATTCCATCTTGGCAGGCTTAGGTGAAGCGGTTGCCGGTGTTGTTGCGGAAAACCACCCCTGCCCCGTGCATCGTATAGGTGTAATGGATACTTTTGGAGAATCAGGTCAAAGTCAAGAATTGATGGACCTGTATGGCCTAAGGGCGAAAGATATTGTAGAAAAAGCACTTAAAATTCTTGAGTAATGGAAGCACTTGTAAAGTATGACAAAGGTCAAGGCAATGTTCGCCTCCAGTATATGCCGGACCCAAAAGTGGAAAAGGGCAAAGTGGTTCTAGAAGTGAATTCTTGTGGTGTATGTGGAACAGATCTACACGTCTACCATGACACTTTTAAAAACTACCCTCCCGTAATCTTGGGCCATGAGTTTTCCGGACGGGTCGTTGAAAAAGGGCCTAATACCGATGGTATCGATCTCGGGGGGCGCTTTAGTGTGCTTGGAGCCCTTACTGTTGTTTGCAATGATTGTGAGTATTGCCATAGCGGTGACTTTATGTTCTGTAGGACCAGACGCGGTATGGGACATGGTGTTAATGGTGCCTTCACTAAATATGTAGCTGCACGTCCGGATCAATTATATGCCACGGCAACCCATGTAAGCGATGATGTGTCGGCTTTAGTAGAACCTTTTGCCGTTGCCGTACACGCCGTGGGCGAAATCGCCAATGTGCAATTCGGGGATACCGTTCTGCTCTCCGGTCCCGGCCCTATCGGGATGCTCTTGTTGAAATTGTTATTGGCCCAAGGTTTAAAAACCATTGTTGCGGGGACTCGTGAGGACGAGCATAAACTAAAAACCGCTTTGGAGTGGGGCGCACATGCTACCGTAATGGTCGATGTTGAGGACTTGCAGGAAGTTATACAACAGGAGACCAAAAGAAAAGGGGTTGACATTGCCTTTGAAACTGCCGGGGCCCAAGGTTCTGTGGCCAATTGCCTTACTGCCTTAAGGCCATTGGGCCAATACGTGCAAGTGGGCCATTTTGGCAAAGAAATTACCATCCCTTTTGATTTGACGGCCTTTCGACAATTGAACATCAAAGGTTCTGTAGGCTATACCCGAGCCACATGGGATCGGGCGGTAGAAATCATTAATCAAGGAAACATTAATTTCGAAGATACTATTTCTCACCGTATGCCGCTCAGTGATTGGCAAAAAGGGTTTGACTTGATGGAACAAAAGAAATCGCTAAAAATATTGCTATATCCCTCCTAATATTAAAATCTGCTATGAAAATTTCTAAAGCCGACTTATTGCTGGATACCAAATCCATTTTGGGAGAGGGTCCCGTTTGGGATTGGAAAAAACAGCATTTACTCTGGGTGGATATCGAGGGGAATGTCCTACATCTATTTATCCCAAGGAAGCAGCAGCACAGACAATGGACTTTCGATGGAATGTTGGGAGCAGCGGTCCCCATCGATAATGGAACTGTGCTCTTAGCTCTGGAATACGGATTGGCTACTTTTGATTTGACCAACGAAAAGTTGATTAGACTTCCTGTACTCAAAAATTCGAATCCCGCAATGCGCTATAACGATGGCAAGGTAGACCCTAATGGTAATTTTTGGATAGGGAGTATGCATAAAAAAGCTACTCCCAAAATGGGTAACTTTTATCGGGTGGATACTAAAATGAATACTACCCAACATATCGCAGATACTTCCATTTCCAACGGTATGGCATGGACATCCAATCAAAAATCATTTTATTATATTGATACCAGCACATATGAAGTTTGGCGATACGACTATGATATTGCAACCAGTGAAATCAGGAACAAACAGGTTGCCTTTTCTATTCCCCCAGATTTTGGTGGGCCGGATGGCATGAGTATAGATGCCGAAGATATGCTTTGGATCGCCCATTGGGGCGGGAATTGCATTCGTAGATGGAATCCAAATACCGGCAAGGTATTGGAAACGGTAGAAGTTGACGCCCCCCATGTAACTTCCTGTTGTTTTGGTGGAAATGATTTAAAAACTCTGTATATTACTACGGCAAGAAGCGGGCTTTCCCAAAGTCAATTGGAAAATTTTCCTTTAAGCGGCGGGCTTTTTGTATATGAATCCCAAGTTAAGGGTACGCCCATCAGCTATTTTAAGGACAGCACATGAAATATTCGGGTTTACGAAATAAAATAGCCATTGTGACCGGAGCAGGTGAGGGCATTGGCCGTGCCATTGTAGAGCTTTTGGCCGCGGCAGATGCAAGGATTATCCTAAATGATATCGATGAAGATAAGGCCCAGGCCGCTTCGGACAAAATTAATGCCAAATACCCCTATAGCTGCCTTCCATTTCCCGGTGATGCTGGAGATATTGCCTTTATAAATGAAATGGTTGATTTTACCATAGAGCGATTCGGAAAAATAGATTTTATAGTACCAAATGCAGGCATTACGCTTTTCGGGGATTTTTTGGACTTTACACCGGAATCTTTTCAAAAGGTAACTCGTCTCAATATGCAGGGCGCCTTCTTCTTGGTTCAACGCGCGGCCAAGGAAATGATCAAACAAGGGACAGGTGGTAAAGTTGTTTTGATGTCGTCCCAAGTGGGGATAAGGGCCTATCGCCATTTGACCACCTATGCCATGACCAAAGCCGCCCTGCGCATGATGGCCATTAACTTGGCCTATGAGCTCGCGGAACATCGCATTCTGATAAACACCGTAGCTCCTGGGGCCACCTTAACGGAACGGACCAAGGAAGAAGAACCCGACTATGAAGGGACTTGGTCCCAGCTGAATCCAAATGGTCGCGTAGGAACTCCGGAGGATATTGCAAAAACCTGCCTTTTTCTCCTTTCGGATGAAGCTTCCCATATCAATGGCCTAACGATAAACGTAGATGGTGGTTGGATGACGGCCGGTAAGTATCCCGAAGACCTGTGCTAAATCAAATTTAATACACACATTTTTTATTGTCCGCCTTAATATAGTGTTTCCCAAAATTCTTGGCCTTCGGATCTATACACCCTTTTAAATTCTTTATCTTGATATTTTTAAAATCAATAGGTTGGCCCTCGCTTTGCAAAGCAATAAGACCTTCCTTTAAAAGCTGTCCATCCTTCTTTATTTTCGGATCAAATCCCTCCACCACCCCACCTCCTATCTGAGGTCGGGTATATTCCAATACCTTTTCGCCATTAATCATATGGGTAACCAAGGAATCCCCAAGTACAATAAGTTCTGCCCTTACCCATTGATCGCCATAATAAGTTTCGGAACTGGAACTGATACAATGCCCGGGGTAGCGTTCCCCTTCAAAAATCACTTCGGTACCTGGCGAGCACATATTGCCCGTAGGTCTGGATTGCCCAACTTCTATACCTGCCAAGAATTGCATCTCTACGGAAATGGGCCAGTTTTGTTCCTTAAGCATTGTCCTAGGATTCTGCGAATGGTACATTACACCACTATTCTTCAAGGTATAATCAGGTGCTCCGGGGTGAAGTTCCCCTACAAAGCGATAATCGAGCCGTAAATGAAAATACGAGTAGGGCGTATCATAATACAAGTGTCCAAAACGGTCATTGAAATCCCCTTCATATTGGTCATAACGCACTTTTATAATGCTATCCTCTACACGAAAGGTGTCGCCATGGTTGTCCCCTACCTCATAGTGATGGATCTTCGTAGTCCAGCCCTTCAAATTTTTCCCATTGAATAGGGTTTTCCAGTCTTCATCAGAAGTTGCCATCTTTTGTGAGGCACAGGAAGTAAATAGAAAAAAACTAAAAAGCAAACAGGAGATACTTGAAATATGATGGGTCATTACATATGTTTTGATATTCTTGTTGGTATAAAAAATTTTGCTGCCATATCATCATATCTTAAAATACACCTTCTTTTTATCCAGAAAATAAGTGAGATACCAGAAGATAAAAAGAACGAATATAGCATTGATTACCATAATCCAATTTTGGGATACTCCTAAAGGACTTAAGAGGCCTTCCGTCCATATTTTTCCAAAATCGCGAAACCATTGATGGCCCACAGTTTCTGCAAATAGATAAATGAAAATGGAATTGGTCCCCACCACCGAAAAAATCCTCAGCCACTTTTTATCGTTATCCTTCACATCAATAGCCCAATAAAAAAGGGTCAAGATGAGAATGGCGAACCCACCGGAGGCCAAAGTAAAGGAAGAGGTGGCGATACGTTTTATTATAGGGGTAATATTGAGCCAATCCAAGGCAAATCCCAAAATGAGAATAGCCGTTCCAAATATCAAAAAAGCTTTTATTTTTTCCTTTTCAGGAATTTTGGACAGTAGTACCTGCCCGCAGATTACACCCCAAATTGTATGTGCCGCCGTCGGGATAAAATTCACAAAAACCCAGTAGCCTCCGTTTGTTTTGCCCATCACCAGCATATCCACAAAGGAACCGAAACTATCATGACCCTGGGCATACGGAGCTGACAGATTATATACACGATACAATACTTCGGTCAGGATCAACAGCAAAATCGATATGCCAATTTGTAACCTATGTGGAAGATGCATAATGGCATAGGCTATTAAAATGGTAAAAGACAATTGCACCAAAACGTTCCAAAGCTCCCAAACTAGGGCATGTGCATAAACACAATGCAATAATGCCCCGAAACTGAACAATAAAAAGCAGCGTCTAAAGATATGCCTGTTTACGGCACCACGGCTTCCTGAAGCCAATCGTTTCCTTAGGGAAAATGGCATGGCCACCCCCACAATAAACATAAAAAAAGGTTGAATTAAATCCCAAAACCGAAGACCGTTCCATGGATGATGCTCCAATTGATGGGCAAGACCGGAAAAAGCGGTGCCCTCCGTAAGTTCCACAAAACTATGATGGAAGCCTGCAGCCTCGGCGATTAAAAGAAACATGGTAAGCCCTCTAAAAACATCCAATGAGAAGAGACGTTTTGATACATTTTCGGCAAATTGTGACATCGGTTGGTTTTTATGGACATACAATATAGTCAATAATTCCATGATCCCTTTGTTGAAAACCTGCTCCAAATGATTTCCGTTTATGGCTTTTATCTCTATCTTAGAAATTGCAAATAGAAGAACTCTTAGATGAAAAATCGCTTGCTATGCACTACAATCCTTGCCTTTGTCCTAACAGCTGTTTCCTCTCAAAAGCATGATGATTATATCTGGTATGATCCCTTGGAGTCCATAAATCGTTTGGAAGGGCAAGGTTGGGAAAATATGGTCTACCATCGTCTGCCCGATAAGGCAGAAAAAACAGTGCGTAACAAAGTTTGGGGGCTCTCCAAACATACAGCTGGATTGGGAGTGCGTTTTGAAACGGATGCCGATTCCATTTCTGTTCGCTACCAAGTGGATGGCAACCTGGCCATGAACCATATGCCTGCAACTGGGGTCAGTGGCGTGGATATGTATGTGAAAGCCAAAGGAACTTGGCTATGGGTAAGGGGCCGAAGAAAATTTGATGACATCATTCAATATGATTTTGCCTTGGATGCCTTGTCACACGCTATGCACGAACATCAGTTGCTTTTGCCCCTTTACAATGCTGTAAAGAATCTAAAAATCGGTGTACAAAAAGGGAGTTCCTTTAAAATCCTTCCGGTAAGATTGGAAAAGCCGATAGTCGTCTATGGTACCTCCATCGCCCAAGGAGCATGTGCTTCCCGGCCTGGAATGGCCTGGACCAACATTTTGGCACGCAGGCTGGATTACCCCGTGGTAAACCTAGGCTTTTCCGGAAACGGGCGTTTGGAACCTGAGGTCATAGACCTGATCAATGAAATTGATGCCTCGGTTTACGTTCTGGATTGTCTACCCAATCTGCGCCCAGGGGAGGAAAACACCAAGGAGGAAATCCAGAAACGAATTCGCAACAGTATCTTGTCCCTTCGGGAAAAACATTCCAAGACCCCAATTGTATTGGTACAGCATATGGGGTATTCCGATGGTATCATGGAAAGTAAAAGAGCATCAGTCTACAAAACTCTAAACCTTTGGGTGGAAGAAACTTACATGACCCTTCAAAACAAAGGGGTTCTGAATCTTTACATGCTGACGAAGGAAGAATTGAATCTTTCCAATGACGCCTTTGTTGATGGTACGCATCCGACCGATTTGGGGATGGAACAATACGCAAAGGCCTATGAAAAGAAAATCAAAGACATTGGGATAAGTAATAAATAGTCTAAACCACAATGACCAAAACCTGGAATAATTGCAAAAATCGTTAAAAGCCCATATTGAATATCTGCTCTGCATAAGCATTGAAAAGATCCATTCACTTTCAGGTGGCGATATCTCGCAAGCCTATCTCTTGGAAACGGAAAACGAGCATTTCTTTTGTAAAGTGAATCATGACGATAATGCCTACAAAATGTTCGTAGCAGAAAAGGTTGGTTTAGAGGCAATTTCCAATACCCAGGTTATAGCCACACCCAATGTCCTACTCTGTGAGCCTTTAGAAAAAGGTGCTTTCTTGATTATGGAATACATCAAACCCGGTAGGGCTTCCCAAACGGAGATGGAGCAATTAGGGCATCAATTGGCGATGTTACATCAGTTTTCAAAATCCGATTTCTACGGATGGGAGACCAACAACTTTATCGGAAGCCTTCCTCAAGAAAATAACCAGTGTTCCAATTGGCCCGAATTTTATATTCATGAACGTCTCCTCCCCCAGATTAAAATGGCAATGGTCAACAAGCGGCTTGGCGTATCGGATATTCCATCCGAATCGCAACTTTCCGTTACTTGCAAAAACCTTTTCCCAAAAACCGAACCAGCTCTGTTACATGGTGATCTTTGGGGTGGAAACTATCTCGTTTCACAAGGCGGGAGACCCTATTTGATAGATCCCGCCATCTACTATGGCCATAATGAAGTGGATATTGCCATGACCCGATTGTTCGGTGGATTTGATTCCTCCTTTTACCATGCCTATGGGGAACATTTTCCCAAGGAGCCTTTTGAGAGCGAACGCACAGATATATATCAACTTTATTATTTGCTTGTCCATCTAAATTTGTTCGGTAGATCGTACTATGGGTCGGTGCGGTCCATTTTAAAACGTTATTTCTAGTACATCAAGTACGGCCACGTTAGTAATTTGATAAATGGGCATAGCAATAATCCATGGAGGATTGAAATTATTTTGTTTTTCCGTATTTTTAGAAAAACTAATCCCTGTTAATCCATGCCATCCAAACTTCTTTGTTCCCTCTTTTCCATAATTACTATACCATTGGTTCTTTTTACAAGTTGTGAGCCTTCTGAAAAAAGAGGCTCATCCGATAAACAATACGTAACATGGTCTTCTTATTTGGGAGATCCCGGACGGAGCCACTACTCCACCCTATCACAGATTACACTGGAAAACATAAAAACCCTAGGGGTTGCCTGGTCCTATGAAGCGGCTGATTGGGGCCAGATGCAAATGAATCCCATCGTTGCGGATACGATTTTATATGGGGTGACGGCAGCCATGCGGGTAGTAGCCCTACATGCCGCTACGGGCGAGGAAATATGGCAATTTGGAGATTCCGTAAAAGTGTGGCATTCCACAAGCCGAGGTGTTTCCTATTGGGAGAAAGGAGGGGACAAGCGTATTTTATATACCCGTGGTTCGGATTTATATGCCTTGAATGCCTTAACAGGACAACCGATTCCGACTTTTGGAGATAACGGTAAGGTAGATATGCGTACTGGTTTACCAGAGTCCGACCGAAGCAAATTTGTAATTTCCAATACCCCAGGAACCATTTATAAGGATATTATTGTGATGCCTCTTAGATTATCCGAAGGTCCGGGTGCTCCTCCAGGGGATGTTATGGCTTTTAATGTAATTACCGGATCCGTGGAATGGGTGTTTCATACCATTCCCCAAGCGGATGAAGAAGGTTATGATTCCTGGGGAGATGAAGACCCGAGGAAGAGTCCGCTTGTTGGTGCCGCCAACAACTGGTCTGGTATGGCCGTGGACGAGGAGGAAGGAATCATTTATGTGCCTACGGGATCGGCAGCTCCCGACTTTTATGGTGGTGTTCGAAAAGGGAGCAATCTATACGCTAATAGTTTGGTGGCCCTGGATGGCGATACGGGCGAGCGTATCTGGCATTTTCAATTTACACATCATGATATCTGGGATCGTGACCCTCCTGCTCCACCCAACCTTTTGATGGTGGAACGTAACGGTAAAAAGATTCCGGCCGTGGCCCAAGTAACAAAACAAGGTTACGTCTATGTTTTTAATCGAATGACGGGCGAGCCTTTATTCGATATTGAGGAACGACCCGTGCCCACCTCAACCTTAGAAGGTGAGGAAACTTGGCCTACCCAACCTTTTCCCATAAAACCAAAGCCCTTTGCACGTCAATCTACAGAACTGTCCGAGAACAGTGTAAGCCCCTACGCGGAAAACCAGGAGGAACTGCGGGAGCTTTTAAGAACGGCTGATAAACGCATCTACGCCCCTCCAAGTTTGGAGCCCACAATTCTATTGCCAGGTTATGATGGGGCCGCTGAATGGGGAGGAGCGGGCGCCGATCCCAAAGATGGGATTCTCTATGTAAATTCGAACGAAATGCCTCGTATGCTACAAATGGGCATTGCTAAAAATGACTATGCCGGATTGCCTTTAGGTCAAGGCGTATATAACAAATATTGCATAACATGTCATCAGGCTGATAGAAAAGGTGTGGTGGCCAGTGGTTTTCCATCATTAATCGACCTGCAATTACGAAAGGAAAAAAATGAAGTTTCCACTATTGTTACTCAGGGTAAGGGCATGATGACGGGCTTCCCACAGATTCCAAAGGAAGAAATGGATGCACTTCTGCGATTTCTATTTGATGAGGAAGTACAACATAGCGTTGCCGAGGAATCTGACCAAAAAGATTCCATTGCTATTCCCTACAAACATGCAGGCTATAATAAATTCTTAGACAGTAATGGGTTGCCGGCGATAGCTCCTCCCTGGGGCACTATGCATGCCATTGACCTAAATACAGGGGATTTTATTTGGTCCATTCCCTTTGGCAATACACCAGAATTAGGGGATGAAGGAATTGGTACCGGTACTGAAAACTATGGCGGCCCAATTGTAACCGAAAACGGACTTTTATTTATCGGAGCTACCCGAGACGGGTATTTTAGGGTATTTAATAAATATACCGGGGAATTGCTTTGGGAATACAAACTGCCCGCAGCGGCTTTTGCAACGCCTGCCATGTATGAGGTAAATGGAAAGCAGTACATCGCCATTGCTTGTGGGGGCGAAAAATTGGGAACAGAAAAAGGAAATCAGATTATAGCCTTTGCTTTAAAGTGATTTAAGATTAGTTAATGCATGGGGACTCCTTAAATGTGCCCCTATTCCGTACCAACATCCGGTATGCGCCGATCTTTTCGTCTAAATCATAGTTTTCCATTTGGTAATCCGGGGTGTACAATACATTATCCCAATAGGCGGTCTGAGGTTCCTTGGCCCTTAAATCGTTGGTTTGCTCCATCCAGTTTTTGAGTTCTTTGCTCAATTCGTTTCTCACCTTTTTGTATTTCGGGTTTTCGATTTCATTTTTTAAATTATAGGGGTCATCGGCCAATACATATAATTCTTCCATGGGACGTTTGCCAAAAGCCAATTGAAAATAGTCTTGGTCTGATGGTTTTCCTTCCATAGCCATAATCTGGAATTTGGAAATGGAATTGTCCACATCCCCATACTGCCCTACGGACTGATGTACTTCCGGGTCTCCTGCAGGCCAACGATCAGGTTCAAAATTCTTGATGTATAGAAAATCCTTGGTGCGAATTGCCCGTGATGGATAGCTCAAATCCCCCTTGCGAACATTGGCGTGTCGTTCCCGTTCCAAAAAGACTTTACTTCGGTCGGATTTTGTAGTGTTTCCCTTTTCAAAAAGTTCCAACAAGCTATTTCCACTAAACGTCTTAGGGATATCCAATCCAGCGGCCTCTAAAAAAGTAGGGCCAAAATCGATAAAGTTCATAAAATCGCCAATACGTTTTCCGCCTTCTATATGATCTTTCCAATACATTGCTAATGGCATCCTCGTACCGTAATCATATAGCGTTGCCTTCGCTCGGGGGAAGGGCATTCCGTTATCACTGGTCATAACGATAATGGTGTCGTCCAATAAACCTTGTTGCTCCAATATGTTGATGATGTTTCCCGATTCCCGGTCAAAACGTTCCGCTTCAAAATAGTAATCAAGGATGTCATTTCGCACGCAAGGCGTATCGGGCAAAAATCCTGGAACATTAACCCTCTCTTGATCCATTCCTGATCTTACTCCGGTATTCGTTTCATAAACCCGGTGCGGATCACTGCTGCCGAACCAATAGGCGAAAGGTTGATTGTTCTTTTTGTCCTTCAAGAAAGTCCTAAAGTCGGGATAATCCTTCCCCGCGGGATTGTGTTCATATCCCCCTGCTTTAAAATCTCCTGGTCCCCAGCCTTTGCGACTCTTTCCCGTGAGGTATCCGGATTCTTTTAACAACGACATCCAATTGGTAAATTTGTCTGGAATTACGGACCACAGATTACCGGCACTTTCCAATTGGTGGGGGTATCTTCCCAACAAAATACTAGCCCGCGAAGGAGAACAGGAGGGTGCGGCACAATGGGCGTTTTCAAAAACTGCTCCCGCGCTTGCCAAAAAATCGAATGTGGGTGTGCGGACAACCGAATTACCATAAGCCCCAGCATGTGGATAGGACCAATCATCGGCAATCAAAAAAAGAATATTTGGTTTTGACGGGGGTGTTTCCACTTTCTCCTTTGTAGGAAAAGCTGCTCCGAAAGACAGTACTGCCATTCCGAGAACCAAAACGATTCCCAAAAACTTACTTACGGTAGGGATTGTCAATTTCATAAGGTTTGTTAACTTTCCAATAAATATAGTACTCAAAAATCGAAAAATGGACAAAATAAAAGTTTTGGTCGTGGGTTGTGGCCATATGGGAACCAGCCACGCCCGCGCCTATCATCAACTACAGGGTTTTGAAATCGTTGGTCTGGTAAGTAGAAAGCCAGAAAGTAGGGAACGCTTGTCCCAAGAATTAGGAGGGTATCCTACCTATGGAGATTATGCCAAGGCGTTGGACGAAGCAAAACCGGATGCTGTATCGATAAACACCTATCCGGATACACATGGCGAATATATTCGGATGGCCTTGAACGCCAACGCCCATGTATTTGTGGAAAAGCCCTTGGCCTTAACGGTAGAGGAAGCCCAAAGTTTGGTGGGTCTGGTCCAAAAAAAAGGAAAGAAAATGGTGGTTGGTTATATTCTTCGGGTACATCCGGCCTGGGCAAAATTTGTGGAAGTGGCCAAGTCCCTTGGAAAACCCCTGGTCATGCGCATGAACCTGAACCAACAAAGTTCCGGTAGCAACTGGTACACTCATAAACAATTGATGAACAGTATGTCCCCAATTGTGGATTGTGGAGTTCACTATGTAGATGTTATGTGCTTGATGACAGAATCCATTCCCGTTAGCGTTAGCGCAATTGGAGCTCGGCTTTCCGATGAAATCGATGCCGAAATGTACAATTACGGACAGCTACAAGTACGATTTCAAGACGGTTCTGTCGGTTGGTACGAGGCCGGTTGGGGACCTATGATGAGCGAGACCGCCTTTTTTGTAAAGGACGTAATCGGACCCAAAGGGTGTGTTTCTATTGTGGACGAGGCCAAAGGGGATAGTGATAGTGTTGATGATCACTCTAAGACCGGGGCCTTGAAACTCCATCATGCAGCTACAGATGAAAACGGAAATTTTGCCAAGGCGGACGAAATAATAGACACCTCGGATGAGCCTGATCATGATGGGCTCTGCCTTTTGGAACAGGAATACTTTCTAAAGGCCATTACCGAAGATATGGATTTGGACAATCATTTACGCGATGCCGTAAACAGTCTGCGTATTGTGCTGGCGGCAGATGAATCGTTTCGAACTGGGAAAACAGTCGAATTGTAAAAGTCGAATCCGTCTTCAGAGAGAGGTGTTGCCATCTACGAAAGAAGGCAGATAGGACAGTCACTACTATTATATTTAATGGATGATTCAACTTATTGAAAGAGCCAAAGGCTTTACGGAACGAGTGGCCTTGGTCTCTAATGGAACCTCGTATACCTATGGTCAATTATTGGACTCGGCTCAGCATGTTGCGGCACATCTTTTGAACGGAAAAGCTGACTTGGAAGAAGCTCGCATTACCTTCCTTGTACCCCCATCATTTGAATACACGGCTATACAGTGGGGCATTTGGATGGCTGGGGGCATTGCTGTTCCACTTTGTGTGCTTCATCCGTTACCCTCCATTGAATATGTATTAAGGGATACCCAAGCCAAAATGGTAATCGCCCACCCGGATTATATGGATTTCCTATCTCCTTTGGAAAAAGAAAATGGTGTTTCTATAGTTGCCTTGACGCCCGTTTTGGAAAATCGTTCTGCAGAACTTCCTGATATCCGTACGGAACAAAGGGCCATGATTCTTTATACAAGTGGTACCACAAGCAAACCCAAAGGTGTGGTCACTACGCATGCCAACATTCAAGCTCAAATTACCACTTTGGTAAATGCCTGGGAATGGCAACAGGACGATTATATCCTAAACATACTTCCTCTTCATCATGTACATGGCATTATCAATGTAATGAGCTGTGCATTATGGAGCGGGGCCTGTTGCGAATTTTTGCCCAAATTCGAGGCTGAAAGCGTCTGGAATAGTATCAAATCAGGTCGATTGACTTTGTTTATGGCAGTTCCTACCATCTATTATAAACTAATCGCCTTTTGGGACGACGCTTCCGAAACGGCACAAGAAGAAATGTCCGAAGCTGCTTCAAAACTTCGGTTGATGGTTTCCGGTTCTGCAGCTTTGCCCGTACCCGTGTTGGAAAAGTGGCGGAAAATAACGGGGCAAACCTTGTTGGAGCGCTATGGGATGACCGAAATAGGAATGGGACTTTCAAATTCCTATCGCGGGGAAAGGAGGCCCGGGCATATTGGGTTGCCTTTGCCCGGTGTTGAAATGCGATTGGTAAATAGTGATGATAAGACGGCGGGCGAAAATGAGGCGGGCGAATTTCAAATCAAGGGTCCTAGTGTTTTTAAGGAATATTGGCAAAAACCGGAAGCGACAGAAAAGGCTTTTACCAAAGATGGCTGGTTTATTACGGGGGATATTGGCATGTTGAATAATGGATCCTATAAAATTCTCGGTCGCGATAGTGTGGATATTATTAAATCCGGTGGTTATAAAATATCGGCCTTGGAAATTGAGGATGTTTTACGAAAACACCCTATGGTTCGGGATTGTGCCGTAGTTGGGCTGCCCGATGAAGAATGGGGCGAGGTGGTCTCTGCCTGTTTGATTCCCAAGGACGAGGCCATAGATACCAAAAAAGTTTCCGAATGGTTGAAGGAGCAATTACCCAGGTACAAGATTCCCAGAAATTATATCGTTAGAAATACCTTACCCCGAAATGTTTTGGGCAAGGTAACCAAGAATGAGTTGAAAAAAATGTTTTAAGTTCCTTAAACAAAAAACCGTATTGCACTATGGATTTCCTGACCCTTCTCCCCTACATTGGAATCATTGTTTTAGTGGTTATCAATGCTTTATTGGTGTTAAAGCGGGATATCACCGTAGATGAGAGCGACCATACACCCCAGCACTGATGGCTTATTTTCAAGAACATTATGTAACCTTACTCCTCACGATATTTTATGTCTTGGGCTGTTTGTACATTGGCTGGTATTTTAAGAAAAAAGCCAATCAAGGAATCGAGGGGTATTATGTGGCCAAGCGGGAAATTCCGGGATGGGTAATTTCTTTGGCATTTTTTTCTACTTCGGCCAGTACCAATACCTATATCGGCCAAGCAGGAAAATCTTTTGAGCATGGGCTTTCATGGGCATGGATGGGATTGATATGGACCTTTTTCTGTATCATTTCCTGGCAATTGTTAGGGCCTAGGATGCGATTCCAAACGGCCCGTTTAAAGTCGTTTACCATCCCGGATTATTTTCATTTGCGTTACAAGAGTACGCTAGCCAAAAGTATTCGGGTGCTTTCAGCATTCATCATCCTATTTGCCACGCTATGGTATATGGTAGGCATTGCCAAAGGGTGTGCCCATGTGCTTACTTCCGTTTTGGATATTCCCTATGAATATGGGGCTTTTGCCATTATCGCCATTACCTGTGCCTACACCATTTGGGGAGGAATGTACAGCGTGCTTTGGACAGATGCCATTCAAGGCATTATCATGTTCGGAGTTGCCATTTTAATGTTGGCCATTCCGTTTTTCTATGTTGGAGGTTTGGACAACCTGATGGCGTCCATTAGCCAAACAGACCATTTGACCAAGGAAGGGATACCTATGAAATCCGGGCTGGTCACTTTCGGGGAATTGGTGTCGTTCCTGTATATTTTAGGTATAGGTCTGGCCGTTGGGATGAAACAAATTTCCGAACCTAAAAATCTTATTCGATTTTATTCCGTGAACAATGCAAAAAGTATGCGTTTTGCCATGATATGGACCCCTGTTTTTCTCGGAATTTCCTTGGTCTGTGTAATGGGTCTGGGTGCTCTTGTACATGGAATGGCATCAACAGAAGAAGCCGCATATCTGATTAAGGATACGGATGAGGTCGTTGGTTTTATGTTGGACAAGTTTGACAACAAATGGGTCAGTGGTATTTGCGTGGCCGGTCTGTTTGCGGCGGGAATGTCCTCATTAGCATCCGTAATAATTATCATAGGAACCGCTTTTGTAAAGGATATTTGGCATGTGGTAAAACCCATGTCCGAAACAAAAATTATCCCTCGAACCAAATGGTTTATGGGTTTTTATTGTGTTCTAGTATACACCTTGACCTTATATCCAATGGCGGGTATCGTGGAGTTAACCGCTTTTGCGGGCGCCGTATTCGCGGCAAGTTTTTTTCCTGCCATTTTTGGTGGGCTATATTTAAAATGGGGCACGGATTTGGGGGCAATGGCCTCTATGGTCACAGGAATGGTAGTAAATGTAGTTTGGCGTTTTGCTTTTAGATTCAATTTTGAGGGTTGGGAAGATATCCATGAAATTATTCCCGCATTCGTAGTTTCGATGCTCACCTATATTGTAGTAAGCCTGCTTAGTAAAAAAAGACAACCCGACAGAGAACATTTGAAAGTAATCTTTGGTTCTTCAGTATGAGTGCGCCGAAATGGCAATGAGTTTCTTCTTGCCAGCTCCTATAGAAGCCCTTAATCCTTGAACAAAGGGGTCTGGGTCAAGTTTATCAAACCTTCATCCTCTTCCTTTAAAACGCGTTGGGTACGGAGGTACCTGTTAAGGTTCCACTCATCAAAATTTGGGGCATCTTTGTCCATACTACTAATACGAACCATTTCCGATGCATGGATAAATTCATTGTTGCCTATCCACATTCCTACATGTACCACTTTTTCCGAAGTGGAGTCTGTAGCCTTTTTTCCAAAAAAGAGCAAATCCCCTTTTTGTAGCGTATCAAAGTTTTGGGTGGAATCGATGGCTACCCCGGTATGAACTTGCTGCGAAGCATCCCTGGGAATTACCATTCCATTAAGGAAATAAACCGTTTTGGTAAAGCCACTGCAATCCATCCCCTTTGTGGAGGTGCCACCCCATAGGTATGGGACTCCCATAAAGGTTCGGGAAGTGTTCACTAGGTCATCTACTGTGGGGTTCAGATTTTCCAACCATTTCTCATAATCTTGTGCCTCTTCCTTTGGAATATAGGCTTGCCTTCCGTCCGGATAGGCCACCGTATAGAACTCATCCGTTTCTCCTAGAACTTCCAAAACATTACCGGCCACCAAATCGGATACCACTTGTTTCTTGTCGGTGTCCTTGTACGAATGCCCATAGATTTCCCTATAAATAATCTTGTCGTTGGCCATCCATTGATCCGCACGTTCCGGATCCATCAATTCAATACCTCCATCATCTACCCAGGACAGATATTTGTCCGGTGTTTGTATATAGTACCAACTCCCTTTCTTTTTCAATACTTTTACCGGAGTACCTAATGTGGCCTGAGTCGACAGCTCGGCCGAATGTTTAGGATGGCTTCGAAGGTTGGCCACCGAAATATTGATTATAGCTTGGGTTTCCTTTCCTAAATCCAAAGCTGGTAGAAGTTGTATACTATCCAAAAACTTAATGTTTTCCTTGGTTAGTTGTTCTTTAAACGCTTCGACGGCCTCGGGCAGATTGCTCTCCCCTTTTAAAACGTGGCTGCCGTTCTTTCTCAATACCTCAATATCAAATAAAGCAACGCGTTTATCCGGTGCAAATTCTGATTTAACGGCCAATATTTGTTCTTGAAGTGGTGCTTTCTCCTCATTTTTTACTTCACAAGCCGTTAAAAAACAAAGCGCCATCACGATTAAAAAGAAGTTGCGTTTGAGGTTCATTGGATTAATTTTTGGTAAAAATAAGGATATTGTCCTATCCGTTCATTCTTCAATAGGAAGGAGTCTTTTAGATTATTAATTTATTCCTTTTTGTCTACTTTTAACCTCGATGAAAAAACTTAAGGTCATAGAACTATTTGCCGGGGTGGGTGGATTTAGACTGGGTCTCGAAAAAACAGGGTTTTATGACGTGGTTTGGAGCAACCAATGGGAGCCTGGCACAAAAGCGCAACATGCTTCTATGGTCTATGAAGCGCGCTTTGGAAGCAAAAATCATAGTAATGAGGATATTGCCGAAGTGTCTACCTCCAACATTCCTGATGCCGATATGTTGGTCGGAGGGTTTCCCTGCCAAGATTATTCCGTAGCAACTACATTACAAAACTCCAAAGGCCTTATTGGAAAAAAAGGGGTTTTATGGTGGAGCATCCATCGAATACTTTCGGAGAAGAAAAACAAGCCCAAATATTTATTTTTTGAAAATGTGGACCGTTTATTAAAATCTCCGTCTTCACAGCGGGGTAGGGATTTTGCTATTATGCTCAAAAGCCTGGAGGAACTTGGTTATGCTGTAGAATGGCGCATCATCAATGCGGCAGATTATGGAATGCCCCAAAGAAGGCGAAGGGTTTTCTTCTTAGGTTATCACAAGTCATCTTCCATCTTTAAATCTTTGAAAACTATGGATAGGTGCCAATGGCTATACCAAACCGGAACAATGGCCCAGGCATTTCCTATCGAAAAACAAGCCCAACCGATTAATTCCTTTGTTTTGGATGGAAACCTCATTTCAATCTCCAATAACTTTAATAAAGGTGAGAAATTATCGCCTTTTCAAAATACAGGGGTCTTTATAAATGGCAAAGTATTTACGATTAAAGCCGTCCCAAGTTACCATGGAAAACGAATGTTCCTAGGAGATGTGCTTCAAAATGGAGATGTTACAGAGGATTTCTTTCTTTCCCAACAAGACTTTCCAAAGTGGCAATATCTTAAAGGTGCCAAAAAAGAAATAAGAACGGCCAAAAATGGATTTACATATAATTATAGCGAGGGAGGAATGGTTTTTCCAGATGCTCTGGACAATGCATCACGTACCATCATTACGGGTGAGGGCGGAAAAAGCCCGTCTCGATTTAAGCACGTAGTACATACCCCAAAAGGGTTACGAAGGTTGACCCCAATAGAATTGGAACGTCTCAATATGTTCCCGGATAATCATACCAAGCTGGAAGGCATTTCCGATACCAAGAGGGCTTTTTTTATGGGTAACGCACTTGTGGTAGGGGTAGTAAATAAAATAGGAGAATCCCTTAATTATCAAATAGCTAATTCACTTAGGAAGGCCTAAAAAAATGAAAAATTTAATATACTTAACGTTATGGATAACAATCAATTAACTGTTATTGCAAGAATCTTGGTCAAACCCAAAAAGAAGGAATTTGTTAAAAATGAACTCCTTAAATTAATCGAACCCACCAGAAAGGAAGAGGGTTGTATTAACTACGACCTACATCAGGATAACGAAAACGAGAATCTATTCCTATTCTATGAGAATTGGGGTTCTCGAGAATTGTGGCAAAAGCATATTAACAGCTCCCATATATCAGATTACAGAAAAGCTACAGAAGATGCCATTGAAGAATTTACTTTACATGAAATGACCCTTATTGGTTGATTGATGTATGCTCCTGATACTCCCGTATAGTGAAAAGCAAAGACGAATAGCCATTTATTTTGTACTGTAATAATTCATAAACTACTGTTAATCAGTGTTTAAAATTTGGAATTGTAGTTTTTTTCTTCTATTTTATCGTTTATGATAAGCTTAGAAAAGTTAGAGAACAGGGAGTTTTTAGAAAAATCAATCCATCACTTAGAGGCTACAGGTTTTGAGAACATCAAAGCTGATTTAGAGGGTTATGAATGCCCAAAATCCTATCTTAGAAAAGAGAGTGGGAATCGAATTACACCGGATATTGTTGCCGTTAAAAACGGTATGAAATATTTCTTTGACATTAGTCTAAAATCGGAAAAACCACGTCTGCTAAAAACAAAATGGCTGTTTCTGGACGCCTTAAGCCGCATGAAATCCGATCGGTTTAGAATCATAACCACAAGAGGACATTACAAGTTTACGGATACACTTTTGGAGGAGATCAATCTCACCAACAAGGAGCCTATAAAGATTTAAGAAAACTAAACCACCCCGGCCAATAGCTACCTCCTTAGTACTATTAGTGTCGTTCATTGCCTTAACATTGCTATATGTGGTATCCCATCTTCCAGATAACCCTTCCCTATTTGTTCAAATCCCAGTTCGTGATAAAAACGTTCCAAATATAATTGTGCGGAAACATGTATTATTTTTTCACTAAAACATTTTTCAACTGCTTGGATAGATGCCTTCATAATTTCCTTTCCATAACCGTATTTGCGTTCTGATGCCCTGACTACTACCCTACCAATACTGGCGGTTTCCACGTAATCACCAGGTTTAAAAATTCGAGTATAGGCCACGACATTCCCTCCATTATGACCAATTACGTGAAGTGCCTTTTGATCTTTATCATCCAAATCTTGATAAACACATTGCTGCTCAACAACAAAAACCTGGGAACGTAGTTGTAAAATTCCATATAGCTCTGTATTGGAAAGTTCTTGAAATTTTTTAACAGAAATATGTAGCATTAGTCCTGAACAATTACATTTTTACTATCGCACTTACCAAACTCCGGCTGAATGTTTACATGATTGATACCATACTCATGGTACATCTCTTCTTCTATTTGTTCCAAAATAATATCAAATTCGGATAATTTTATATCTTCCTTGAAATCTATATGGGCTTCAAGATGTACCTCATCTTCGTTCAATTGCCAAATATGCACATGGTGTACATTTCTGATGGGCTTTATCCGTTTAATCGTTTCTACAATTTTTTGAACCTGAATCGTATGGGGTGTAAACAACATTAACACCCTTGTTGAATTTTTTAGAAGATCATATCCCATATAAATAAGATATAACGCTATTGCCAGTGTAAGAGCAGTATCTACCCAATACACTTGATAAAATTTCATGAGCAACCCACCAATAAGAACGGCAATTGAAGCCATCATATCCGTTAACAAATGTAAATAGGCCGATTTCATATTCATATTGCTGCTCGCGGTACCTTTCAAAAGAAAAACACTAAAACCGTTTGCGGCTATTCCCAATAAGGACAACCAAATCACTAAATCAGATTCTATTTCTTGTGGATTCAAGAAGCGCTCTACAGCTTCCTTTATCAAAATAATGGCGACAACAATAAGTGTCGCCGAGTTTACAAACGCAGCGATTATTTCGGCACGTTTATAACCAAATGTCTTATTTGTTGAAGCTTCCTTTTTGGAAAGTACATTGGCAATGTAACTTATAAGAAGTGACATTACATCACTAAAGTTATGGAGCGCATCCGAAAGTAGTGCCAGACTTCCGGAAATCAATCCTCCGATAATCTGTGAAACCGTAATAAGTACGTTGAGAAGTATGGAAATAATTAGGTTTCTACCTTTTACATCAGGACGGGAGTGGGAGTGACTGTGATGTTTATGCCCCATTGTTTATGTTCCAAAAATGGAAATATGAAGGTTCTAAGTTAATCAATCACTTACAAGGAATCTTTTCTATTCTCCTTTCATGACGTCCACCGGCAAATTCTGTATTAAAAAAAGTCTTTACCATTTGTAATGCCTGTGGCAACGAAATAAACCTAGCAGGCAAACTAAGGATATTGGCATCATTATGTTCTCTGGCCAACTCCACAATTTCTTTGTTCCAACAAAGGGCACAACGTATTTTTTGGTGTTTATTGGCCGTCATGGACGCTCCGTTACCGCTACCGCAAACAACAATACCGTAATCCGCCTTACCGCTTTCAACGTCTTGTGCCACAGGATGCACAAAATCTGGGTAATCTACTCCATCTGCTCCATCCGTACCATGATTTATCACTTCTTTACCCATTGATTTTAAGAGCCCGATTACTGCCAACTTATACTCGGTTCCGGCGTGGTCGTTTCCTATGGATATCTTCATAGTGTGGTGATTTGATTTATCAACAAATGTACGAAATACGGAGCTAGCATAATAAATCTTAACCTTTTTGCCATTTGTTCATTATATGTAATTATCAATTCATTATCTGTTGATAAAATTCTCAAAAAAGATAGATTTAAAATTTCCCGATTCAATTTGGAATTTGTCTTACGAAACAATTCCCAAAACGATTAAATAATGTTTAAAAAATTAATAGCCTTCTATTGTATCTATTTCATATGCTAATTAACATTAAAGTAACATTAACTTTTCAAAAAAAACATGTTAAGATAGTTTATCAACCAACTTTAATAACTAGGATAATCCATTGATTTTAAAATGCTAGGCAATGGTAAAGATTGTCGACAAAAAATTAATTCGGTTCAAAACAAGTTCCATACATTTTAGTTTTGCCCACTATTAACATACTATTATAATCATCATTGTTATTTTAATATTTAAAGGAAAGAAATTAATAGTATGTAATACTGTTGATAAGCTTTTAAAATGTTTTTGGGTACATAGAAAAAGTTGGTAGTGGATTATAATTCGTAATTTTCGACGCAAATAAAAATGAATGTCAAAGAGAAAGAAAAAGGCAAGAAATCACAGAAGAAATGAAATCACGAAAGGTATCTTTACCGTGCTTGAAAGAGAACCCAAGAAAAGCTTTAACTATAAGCAAATAGCCTCCAAAATTGGAATTAGGGATACCCAGGATAGAAATTTACTGATCAAAAGATTGGGGCAGTTAAGAGAAAAAAAGAGAATATTAGAAGTAGAACGAGGAAGTTACAAGGCCATTGAAGCCTCGAAGTCATATCATAATGGAATTGTAGATATCACAGGAAGGGGAAATGCCTATGTGATAATAGAAGGAATGGACGAAGATGTCTTTGTTCCCTATAATAAACTAAATAGGGCTTTTCACAAGGATAAGGTGGAGGTTTACGTTTTCCCAAGCAGAAAAGGAAAGAAATTAGAAGGTGAGATTATTAGGGTAGTGAACCGTTTCAAATCGGAATTTGTTGGAATAGTAGATATTCAGCAGAATTTTGCCTTTGTCCGGCCCAAGGATATAGGTATGTATACGGACATCTTTGTACCTAAAGAACGGTTCAAGAATTTACGGGTAGACAATGGAGATAAGGTAATTGTTGAAATTACCGATTGGCCGGAGGATGCGGATTCTCCGTACGGAAAGATTATTGATGTATTGGGAAAGCCCGGGGAACACCATACGGAAATCCATTCTATTTTGGCCGAATATGGTCTCCCCTATGAATTTCCCAAGGAAGTGGAACACTTTTCAAAAAAGATGGATACCTCAATAAAAACTGAGGAAATAGCAAGGCGAAGGGATATGAGGGACACCCTTACTTTTACGATTGATCCGAAGGACGCCAAAGATTTTGATGATGCACTATCCTTTAGGGTTTTGGATAATGGAAACTATGAGATAGGTGTTCATATCGCCGATGTTTCCCATTATGTAAAGCCAGATACCATACTAGATGATGAGGCCTATGAGCGGGCTACATCGGTTTATTTGGTAGATAGGGTAGTGCCAATGTTACCGGAAATTTTGTCCAACAATGCTTGTTCCCTTCGTCCCAATGAAGAAAAATATACTTTCTCCGCTGTCTTTGAAATGAATAAAAAGGCAGAGCTTAAAAATCAATGGTTTGGTAGAACTGTAATAAACTCCAATGAACGTTTTGCCTATGAAGAAGCACAGCATATCATAGAAAACAAAGAGGCCAGTATTCCCAAGGAAATATCGATTAGAGAAAATGCATATACAGTCTCTGATGAAATTGTAGAGGCAGTTCTGGCTTTGGACGATTTGGCTAAGATTATGCGACTAAGACGGATGGAAATGGGCGCTATTTCATTTGATAAGGTAGAAGTACGATTCAACCTTACTGAAAATAATGAACCTGAAAGTGTATACTTTAAAGAAGCAAAAGATGCCAACAAGCTTATCGAGGAATTTATGTTATTGGCCAATAAGAAAGTAGCTGAATATATAGGAAAACAAAAGCCAAAAAAGACTTTCGTATATAGGGTACACGACAATCCAGACGAAGATAAATTGTTGGCGTTGAACGGTATCGTCTCTCGATTTGGACATAAGCTTAATTTTAAGGACAAAAAATCCATTAGTGCCTCATTAAACAAACTCTTGGAAGATGTAAAAGGTAAAAAAGAACAGAATTTAGTAGATACCTTGGCTATACGTAGCATGAGCAAAGCGATTTACACTACTGAAAATATCGGTCATTATGGTTTGGCCTTTGATTACTATACCCATTTTACATCACCAATCAGGAGGTATCCGGATGTTATGGTGCATCGGCTTTTACAACATTATTTGGATAAAGGTAAATCTTTGGGAACCGAGCTTTACGAGGAACGTTGTAAACATTCTTCGGATATGGAAAACCTCGCGGCAAATGCGGAAAGGGACTCCATTAAGTATATGCAGATTAAATTTATGCAAGATCATCAAGATCAAGAATTTGTTGGCGTAATCAGTGGGGTAACGGAATGGGGTATCTATGTTGAGATTATCGAGAACAAATGTGAGGGAATGGTGCGTATACGTGATATAAAAGGTGATTATTATATCTTTGATGAAAAGCAGTATGCATTGGTGGGAGAGCGTACCAAGGAAATGTATCAACTTGGTGACGAAGTAATAGTAATGGTGAAAAAAACAGATTTGATAAAGAGGCACCTGGATTTCTCACTTCTGGGTAAACATGAACACTAGTAGTTTCTGGAATAAATTTTGTTCCAAGAAATACTATCGTACCTAAAAACGGATATCATGAAAAAGTCGATGTGGCTAACGGTACTATTATGTAGTTTTCAATTGATAAGTGCTCAAAATGAGAAGCTTACGCAAGAATTAAATAAATTTGTACGGATAAAGGCCTTTGATGGATTATCTGTAAATCTTATCAAATCAGATGTAAATAGAGCGATTATTACAGGAGCCAATACTAAGAAAGTAGCTATTGTTAATAATGGAGGGACATTAAAGCTGCGCATGGAAATAGATAAGATTTTTAGCGGTTATCGAACTTTTGTAGATTTATATTATACAGAGAATTTGGTTGTTATTGATGTAAACGAAGATGCAAGAATCACTTCACAGGAAACCATAAAGCAAGATGTTTTGGAGCTTAAGGCGCAGGAAGGAGGAGAATTGTCCATAAATGCCGAAGTAGAGCAACTACTCGTAAAGGCGGTAACCGGCGGTGTTATTGAAGCTAACGGTTCATCGGATTTACAAGATGTTGCCATAAACACCGGAGGAATATACGAGGGAAAGGATTTAAAAACGGGATTTTCGACGGTTAATGTCAATGCTGGATCAAGAGCGGAGATATATGCGTCAAATTACGTAAAGGCCACTGTAAAGGCGGGAGGAGAGGTACTAGTCCATGGAGATCCGGCAAAAATGGACGAAAAAACAGTATTTGGCGGGAAGATAACCAGAATGTAATCAAATTTCATGTTCGAAGACATACAGGCGGCAATCCCTTTGGGCTTTCTATTGAGCTTTATGATTGGCCCCGTTTTCTTTGTGCTTTTGGAAACAAGCGTCATAAAAGGTTTTAGGGCGGCTCTTTTCTTTGATATAGGGGTTATCGTAGCCGACATCCTGTTTCTTATCATAGCTTATTTTAGTAGTTTTCAATTATTGGAAAACTTAAGTAACCAACCTGGTCTATATGTTTTTGGAGGCATGATTTTGCTGGTTTATGGTATTATAGTATTTGTCAAAAGAGAAAATAAAGAGGCAAAACCAAATTTTAGGGTTAGTAAAGGCGATTATTTGGGCCTTTTTGTAAAAGGCTTTTTGTTGAATTTCATCAATATCGGGGTTTTGATTTTTTGGCTTGGGGTGATTATTATTGTAGGCCCAACCCTGGATAATAATCCTAACCGGATTCTAATTTTCTTTGCCACTATGTTAACGGCTTATTTAATTACGGATATTTTCAAGATTTTATTGGCCAAACAACTAAAAAGAAAACTTACACACAAACGAATTCATTTGATAAAAAAAGGTCTAGGAATCCTACTGATTCTTTGTGCCATTATATTGATTATAAAAGGCTTTTTACCTAAGGACAAATTCGATATAGAAAAAGGGATAGAAAGGATAGAGCAAATCCGATAACCCCTAAAACCAGGAGCATTAAAAGCATAAAGTTATAAAGAAATTAGCCACTTATACTTAAAGTAAAAACCCTCCTATCAACAGGAGGGTTTTTGGAGAGGCATCGAGCGGATTCGAACCGCTGTACAAGCTTTTGCAGAGCTGTGCCTAGCCACTCGGCCACGATGCCAATAAGGATTGCAAAGGTAATACGTTTTTGACTATTGAAAAATTTAAGACCTTCTTTTTTCGGTCAAAACTACCGTAACCATTTCCACATCACCTCCAATCGGAGGATTGATTTTAGATACGGAAACGGTAACTTCCTGTACCATCTGCAATTCCTTCAAAATACGTTTTAACATGCGCATGGCCACATGTTCCAAAAGTTTGGATGGAACTTTCATTTCCTCGACTACAATTCGGTTAATATGAACATAATCCACAGTCTCTGAAAGACGGTCGGACAACGAAGGTTTGGAAAGGTCTGCCTCAATCGAAACATCCACACGATATTCACTGCCAATGGCAGTCTCTTCCTTTAAACAACCATGGTGGCTATATACCCTTATGTTTTCTACTTTTACTTTTCCCAATGAGATAGATTTGAAATGGACGCAAATTTAAAGTAATCCATTGAGAAATGGACTGGAGAGGTATACTATTAAAAGTAGCCTTTGCTCTTTAATAGGTACACCTACAATTGCTAATGCCTTGAAAAAGATCTACCCCAAGAGTTACCACATGTGTTCCTGTACTATAACCAAGGATTTCATTAAGAATAATTTGATAAGAGTACCCAAAATAGAAGTTGTTCTTTTTTAATCCTACAAAAGGCGCAACATATAAAGGCTTGCCTATTTGGTCATTTAAAAAGCGATAGTTCAAACCAGCATAATAATAGTCCTCAAAATCATACCAGCGGAATTTTACGTTTAAATCTGTTTCAGAACGCCCATCACTTTCAAAAACTTTAAAAAGCACGGAAGGCTCTATCTCTAAACGGCTATTTTTACTTTTTGTGTATCTATAGCCTGTATACACATAATAATTTCTTAGTTCGTTGGGCTCGTCTATATCAAAAGTAAGATCTTGGGGATCTTTATTTAAAAGGTTGGAGGCATTGGCACTGAAATAAAACTTGTCATAACGGTACATAACACCAAGATCAAAGTTGTGGTTAGTGGTTTGTCTGTTGTTCAATTGACCATTTTCAGGGAAATTAATTAGGTCAAATTCATTTGTATCTATTCTGAACTGGTTGTAATTATAGGAAATCCCTAAAGAAAGAAATTCGTCATCGTAACGATCTAAGGTCAAATGATGCGCAAAAGAAACTCTTGCGCCTTGTTGTTTGGTATATCCGTTGCTATCATTATAGAGGAACATTCCAATACCGGACTTTTCTCCCAAACGCATATCCGCGGCTAAGGATTGTGTCCTTGGGGCATCCTTGATACCCACCCATTGTGCTAGACCATTGACCCTAATTTTTACATGATCCCCTATTCCTGCATAGGTCGGAGACAAAACAAAAGGATTGTCCGCCAAATATTGGGAAAGTTGAGGTGAATTCAACTCCTGACCTTTTAAGGTAATAGCACCCAACAAAAATAACAAGGTCAAAAATCTATTATGCATATGTTTGTAGGTTAAGATTATCGATATAGGGTAAAATGTCCAATAAACTCCCTGTCGTCAGTCTCCCCACGGAGTTTTATTACATACCAGTAATCACCGGTCGGGAGTTCGCTTTGCTGATAAATCCCATCCCATGGGTCATCATTGAGGCCCATTCTGTAAACCTCTCTACCATAACGATCAAATATGATGGTTAGTATCTGGGGGAAGGCCTCTTGGTTCCTTGGGGTCCAGAAATCATTAAGACCGTCGCCATCCGGCGTAAAGAAGTTCGGTATTTCAATATCTATGAATTCCATAAAGATATCTGCAGCTACCTCACAACCATTTTCGTCTATAACGGTAACAGTATAGGTATCCGTCCTATTTATATAGAAGGTATTGTCCGTTCCATTGTTCACATCACCAAAATAAAAGGTGTAATTTTCAAGCCCACCATTGGCAATCGCCGTGATTTCATTAATATTATTCTGCTCCAGCGTCAACGTTAATGGCTCAAAACCTTCAATTTCAAAATCTATAGTACGTATACAACCATTCGCATGGGCTATGGCAATGTAATGGCTCCCAGGAGGAATATCCCTAAAATCCGGGTTCAATTGCATATCCAACGGATCTGTTGAATCCATAGCATATAATATGTCACCCAGGACGGAAGAGTCTTCCAAGGTAATATTCACGTAATTGTTCGGTGTGTCTCCTGTACATTCATAAACAGGTTCCACAGTGGCATTGAGGTTGGCCCCTGCATCCACAGTTATGGAGACGTTAGCCTCGCAACCATTGGCATCTTGTACAAAGATGATGTAACCTCCTGCAGCCAGACCTGTAATCGAGGTCTGATCCAAGGTAAAGTTGGTTTCACTACTTAATCGTGAACTATAAGGGGCCGTACCACCTTGAATAGTAAGATCTATGATTCCGTTCATATCACCTTCACATACTTCAGGAGTAGCCATGGCCGTAACTTCCAATAAAGTAGGTTCGGAGATGACATATTCCAATTGTTCAAAACAACCATTTTGATCTTGGGCGATTACGGTATAAGTGCCCGGTGCCAAATCGGTAAAGGTGTTTTCGGTATCAAATTGGTTTAGATTAGGTGAAATGGCATATTGATATCCTCCGGAACCACCGGAAAGTGTTACGGTTATGGTACCATCATCTTCGCCAAAACAGCTTACATCCACCACATTCTCAGTATATGTAAGAGGTGTGGGTTCGGTTATATTTACCTGTTGCGGTTCCGCTGTACAATCGCCGCTGGTCACGTTTACCCAATAGGTGCCTACACCCAATCCGGTAAATTCACCATCGGGTCTGGGCCCATCAATGCGATCCGCAAGGTTTAAGGCCGTTCCATTGTAATCACTATAGAGTTCATAACTATAATTGCCCAACCCTCCATCTGCATCCGCATAAATACTGGCCGTACTTTCTCCGTTACAGTTGATGTATGCCGCACTTTGGTCCAGCATCAATGTCAATGGAATTATAGGGTCTTCCTCTATTTCATTGGAAGCTACGGAAACACATCCATTAATGGCGTCCCTCACATAGTACTGATATGTTCCGGCACCAAATACACCGCTTTGGGGTAGATTTATGCTGTTTCCTCCCATGGGAATAAAGGTGATGTTGTCCGCACTGTATTCATATGTACCGCTACCGCCGGTTGCCGAAAGTTCAAATTCTACACCTGTAGCACAGGTTAAAGGATCGGTTCGTATTAAAAATGCCTCTACCTCAGTTGGGTTAACAATCTCAACAATGGACGTTTCATCACTACAGTCTACATCATCGGTTACCGTAATGCTATAGAATCCTGCAGAAAGTCCAACAAAAGTATCCGAAGCTTGTGCAGAGGAAGTCTGTAGAAGATTGCTTCCAGCCAAATCGTCATATCGATTTAATCTGTGCTCATAAACTGGGGTTACATTCCTCAAATTCACCGAAGCTGTCACGCTGGCCGTATTTTCATTATAACAGGTCAATGGCGTGCTGGCTATGGTGGCATTAATGTCATCTGGCTGTATCAGGGTAATGGTATCGGTATACAAACAGCTCATGGTATCCGTAATCGATATGTTAAAAGCACCTGCTGATAACCCATCAAAAATAAAGGCCTCTACCCCCGATTGTATAAATGTTTGGGATGGAGAAGTTATGGTAATGGTATAAGGGCCTACACCACCTTCTGGGTCTACCAAGATACTTCCTTGGTCATTGGAACAGGATACGCTAGCCTCTTCTGTTACGGTTGCTGTAATTGGGGCATCTGGCGCGGTTATGGTAATCCTATTGGAATCTTCCACACAGAATGGGGCATCCGTTTCCGTGATACTTACATAATAGATGCCTCCTGCAAGATTGGAAATAATTAAAGGAGTAGCGGTATTGGTACTGAATACACCGGTTATCGCGATATCGTTTTGGTCAAATACTTGATAATCGTAATTCCCTGTATAATTATTTATGGCAACCGCAAAGCTTCCATCATCCACCCCATTGTTCAAACATTCTTCATCGGTCAATTTGGTTGCAATGACCTCAATGATGTCCGGATCTTCAATAGTGTGTACGGTTTCCAACACACAACCCGTATCCAAATTGGTTATGGAAACACTATAATTACCAACACCAAGACCTGTAAAGGTTTCAGGGTTGTTGGTAGAAGTGATGGTATGGTTGTAGACCACATTAATTCCGGTTACGGTATATTCAAAATTTGGAGTGGCGGTCCCGGGATTCACGGTAACGCCAACCTCAATCTGGGCATCATCCCCCGGATTACAAGTCACGTCAAGTGCGGTGTTGACTACAGGGTCACTTATGCCTTCGAATGGCAGGATAGTAGCTGTTGTGCTTCCTACACAACCATTCTCATCATAGACATTGATGTCGTAGTTTCCACCCGCCAAGTCGGTTTCCGTATAGGTGGTATTGGTACCATCTTGAACAACACTTCCATCCCGTACAAACTCAAAACGCACAAAGTTAGTGGAGCCCCCTGAGGCACCAGCGAATGTTAAGGTGGCATGGTCGGTATTATTGCCCGTGGTACAACCATATGGTACGGGAACAATAGGATTCACTACTATAGCATCCGGTTCGGTAATCGACTGATTTATAGTCGCTGAACAATCATTGGCGGCTGTAGCCGTGATGGTATAATCATTGCCCGCACTAGTTCCCGGTAAGCCCGTAAAAATGGCAGTAAAGTTGGTATTTGTAGTTGGATTTATAGGAGTACCCAAGGGTGCTCCGTTCAATGCGGTTATTTGGAAAACATAGGGTCCCACACCATTATCTATAACACTTACCGAGATGGTTCCGTCATCTGCACCATTACAAGTTACATCGCTAAAGGTATCGATAGCTGGAATAGGTAAAACAGGGTCTTCCAATCGTTGTGTTATTGTAGTGCTGCAGGCATGACCTATGGTTTGATCGGTAATGGTAAATACATAGTCACCGGTTTGGTTCAATCCCGTAAAGACGCCTGTAGTGTTGTTGTCCGTAGTGAATCCGTCAGGATAGGTAACATCGTAATCAAAATTACCTGAACCTCCAGTTTGCGTTATCGTAATTTCACCTTCTGGAGAGACGGAACAATCCCTGGTCTTTACGATGGTCGCTTGGGGGACGATAGGTGCAAACAACACTACAGGAGTTGTTGTAAAGGTACATGTCCATTGATCGGTTACCTGAACCTGATAGCTTCCGGCATCCAAACCGGAGAATACCCGAGTGTTTTGTATGATACCGGTAGGCGTCCCGTTTTTGATCAATTGGTACGTATAATTGCTTCCCTGACCGTTTGCTACACTTATGATTTCAATTTCACCTTCGAAGTCGGTGCAATTGGGTTGATTGATTTGTAAGGATGCACTAATTGGTGTTGGATCCGCCAGCACAATGTTATTCTGCACACGTTGTTGGCAGCTATTTGCATCGAGTACCCAAGCCTCATACGTGCCTGGAGGAAGGTTTTCAAATCGGCGATTAACCCCATAGTCACCGGCGCCTGTCGGAGCCGAAGTACCCACATAATAACTATAACCGCCCCATCCGCCAAGTACATCGATAATTTCGATAACGCCGTCGTTCCCTATACAAGTAATTGGGGTTATATCCGTGTTTGCTGTAATTGTTGCACTAGGTCCGGCGATAGTAAAGAGCTCATTGCCGACACAGTTGGGGTCGGTCGTTTGAGTGATTTCTACACGATATTCGCCAGCGCCAATATTAAACGGAGTAGTAGGCCCTACATTGAGCGAGGTACCGCTTGCACCAACAATTATAGCGTCATCGACCAAGGTAGCCGTACCCTGGGAATCATAAATTTGCCAAGTAAATCCTCCTGCATAGGGACTTACGGGATCATTGACTGTAAAGCTTACGGAACCATCGGTTCCAAAACAAACGACATCTACTACAGTCGGAACGATTTCAAAATTGTTCGGATCTTCTATTTCAAAAGTAGTCTGTACAAAGCATCCTGTATCCGTGTTGGTCACAGTAGCTTCATAATTACCTACACCTAATGCCGTAAATACATTCGTGGGCTGGTTAAGCACACTGTAGGCGTTGTCTGTTCCAACAACCGAATATTGTAAATTGGGAGTAGCGGCCAATGGGTTTAAGGTAATGCCCAAAGTAACTTCTGCATCATTGCCAGGGTTACAGGTGATATCTTGGGTAATACTAATAGTCGGATCGGAAATTTCAACGAAAGGCGCAATCGCGGCAGTTGTACTTCCCACACAACCATTATCATCATAAACATTAATGATATAGGAACCTCCGGCGGTGTCGGTTTCTATATAGGTGGTGTTGGTTCCGTCCTGCACAACAACGTCGTCACCCGTACCTGCCGTACCTTGGTCATTGATAAACTCATACCTTACATAGGTGGTGGATCCACCATTTACGGCATTGATCCTTATACTGGCATTATTCGGGTTGTTGCCGGTGGCACATACGAACTCTACCACAGGGTCTAGCGTAATATTAATCGGAGCGGGCTCACCTATGATGATTCCAGAAATATCAAATGGACAGTTATTAGTACCTGTACCGGTTACTGTATACGTACCATCGGGCAGATTTTCAAAAGTTTGAGTGGCCGCATTGAAGGTTCCCGCAACAGGCGAAATGGTATATGTTAAGGGGTTGATGCCATTGGGGGTTTCGGTAAGTGTGATGGTTCCATCCGAAGCACCATTACAGGAAACATCGGTATGCGTTTCAGTAAAGACGGGTATCACCGCAGGTTCAACAGTTATAGGGAACACTCTGCTACATTCAGGACCAGAAGTATTATTATCATAAATCGTAATTACATAGTCTTCGGGTACCGTGGTATTGAACACATAGGGATTGCTCGGCAAGGCGGCTCTGGATACAACAGTTCCTCCACCGTCTGTGATTTCGTAATCATAACTTCCCGAACCGGATGTAACATCGATCGTAATCTGTGCATCTGGCGTACCTGTACAATCTAGAAGCTTGGTGAGGTCAACATCAGCCTCCAATACGGGATGCACATCTATGGTATCCGTATCCGTACAACCATCACTATCTATGATGGCCACATTATAGGTCCCAGGGGTCACATTAGTGAAAACACCGCCGTTACTTACATAAGTAGTGCCACCGTCTATGGAATAGAGATATGGAGCGGTTCCACCACTGGCATTTATAGTAACCGAAAATGGGATAGTACAATTTGAAGTGGTTATGCTGGTTATACTTGGATTTTGTGATATGGTCATTGAAACGGTTCCCAAGGCATTTGAACAGCCATATTGATCGGCCACACTTACATCTACATTAAACGGAGTGGCTGTTGCGTCCACCAAATTGGAAATAGGTACCTCCACAGGATTATCCGTAGTTATGATATCTGATACAAAATTGGTGCTGGTCAAGGTATAGGTATACGTTCCTCCTCCTCCGAAAACGGACTGGATTTCTACCAAACCGGGATTCGCGCAGGTAATATCTGTCAATACATTAGGAGTTCCGGTTATAGGATCCAATTCTTCTACAAGAACATTCTCGCTACCGATTACACAATTATTAGGAGCCGGACCGGTAATTTCCACAAAATATTCCCCAGGAGCTAGAATTGCCGTGCTTGGCGCGGTAAATGAGTCACCGGTAGTAAAGGTGGGTTCGCTACCTGTGGCAACAGAAGTGTGTGCCGGTGTTCCCACCCGGAACAACTCCCAATTAAAACTACCGCCAAGTTCTCCAGGGTTGGTTTCTGTTACCGTAAAGGTTATTTGACCATTGGTCTGTCCATTACAAGTTGGCGTAACTGATGCATCTATTTGAACTGGCGGCGGTGCCTCAACATTAACATTTACGCTACTTTGGCGAACACATGCCGGAGGTCCGGATGAATCGCGTACATAGAACACATAGGTCCTTCCAGGGATTAGCCCCGTCCACGTATACCTGCCATGTCCAGCGGGTACGGGATTGTTGGAGGTGTCCAATGTTCCCCCAGGTTGCCATACCGCTGTAGTAGGATCAAAATTTGCGGGATCTTCGGAATAGGCGTATTCATATCCCGGCAAACCGGCAGTACCTTGTACGGCTACCTCCAAGGTGTTACAATCTATTACTATGGGTATCACATTGATGTCCAAATCATCCAACGGATAGGGAATGATAAATGGAGGTAAATCTGTTTGGCATACGGTATTTGACGAGCCATCAATCGTTCGAAGCGACGGAAATACAGTGTCTCCGGGATTAAATCCTGTAATCTGATCCGATGTTCCGGGAACGGAGTTATCCGCTGGCCATGATGTTCCGCCATCGGCGCTAAACTGGATGGTTCCCAAGGTGGTCGGGTAGCCGCTAAACTCAATTCCAAAATCATTGATGTTTCCCGTACAATTTCCGGGGACAATACCCTGAACGGTTGCCGTTAGTTCATCGGGATTGTTTATAGAGATTGGTGTGTCGGCGACCAGACATCCGTTGGCATCGGTTACATTGATCGTATAGTCTCCCGGAGCCAGATTGAAATAGGTCTGGTTTGTGGTAACCACATTGGTATTGGTTTGATTGGAAGCGCCCCCATTGTCCAAATCGATGATTTCAATAGTATAAGAACCCTCTCCGGAGGTTATGGAAACGGCTATTGAACCGGTTCCGTCGTGACATTCCGGATCAGTCGGCGTTGCCGTGAAGGTCAGTGGGACTGCAGGATCAACGGTCACTGTTTCCAGAAATTCACAATGTGGATTTGCGGCGTTATTGTCCCAAACGTAGACATCGTACATACCGTCATTTCCTGTAGTAACCGTGTAGGTATTGCCTGGTCCGAAATCACCTGAGGCAACAGGAGTTCCATTTGACACAAAAGCATAGACCAAATTGCCATCACCGCCCGAGGCATTTACGGTAATAATTCCATTAGAACAGGAGCTAATATCCACAACATCAACCGTTGCATTTATTACGGGATTTATGGTCAGATTTTGAGGAGTGCCGATACATCCGTAGGCATCCCTAACATTTATGGTATACGAGCCGTTCGTTAAATTTTCAAATAAGTGAGTTGTGGCATTGACCGAAGGAGGCGCAATCCATGGCCCGCCATTTATGCTTAACTCATAATTGCCATTTCCAGCAGTAATATCTACCTGAATCGTGGCATTGTTGTCCCCTAAATAACAAGGTGTTGGTGTAAGATTGAATGTCACCGGAGTAGTACCAACCACCGTTAGCGCTGTGTTGATGGCATCCTCGCAATTGTTGGTATCCCTTGCCCGAATAATATAATTACCTGCGGCAAGACCCGAAAAGACGGTATTGGCCCCGTTTGTTGCAAAATCGAAGCTACCGATTACCACTCCACCGTTGTCTTCCAATTGGTAAACATAGGTTGGCGTCCCGCCTAAGGCACTGGCCGTAATGGTAGCCCCACCATTGGCACAGGTAAGGGGCTCCGTAATGCTTGCTGAGGCGACTATCGGTGCTGGTTCCGTTAAGGTCTGGCTCAGGTTAACCGTGCAACCTGCAATCGGGTTGTCCACATCGCGAACTACAATGGCATAAGCCTGGGCGGTGAGTCCGGTAATTTGTTCATCTGCCGTGAAAGGACCAACAAATGCTCCCCCGTTCAAGCTGTACTCGTATCCGCCGGCACCAAAATTGTTGGCCGATAACGTAATCGTACCGGAAGCGTCAAGATTACAACCCAGGTTATCAAACGCTATGATTGAAGCCTCAAAAGCATTTCCATCCGCAACGATTACTGTTGCATCAACTGAACAGCTACTTCCATAATCAACGGTAATGGTATGACTACCTACCGCTACATTGTTAAACACGTTACTTCCTGCACCTGTTTGTCCTGGCAAAACACCATCAAGAATATAAGTGTACGCAGCGTCAAAAGGGGTTATGGTTATATTTCCGCTACCATCGCAATTGTAGCTTATGGAAGTACTTAAAACAGGCTCTATGGGCAATGGATCGATGGTTACATCCGGAAGGGTAATTTCACAGGGGATTGCATTGGCATCCCGAATACGTATACTGTATGTTCCATCGGTCAAATCGGTAAAAGTATGGCCTCCGGTTGTAGATGGGGTCCATGCCCCTCCATTAATACTGTATTGATAATCTCCCGAACCGCCGGAAGTGGCCGTAACACTTCCCACGGTAATATGACCCAATTGGGCACAGGTAAAGACCTGTGTTATAGCTGCTTCCCCAGCAAGTTGGGCAGGTTCGGTTACCCCGGTGTTGATTACAGGCGTTTCACATCCATTGGAGTCGCGAACACGTACAGGATAAGTGCCAGCGGCCAAATTTGGGAAACTATTTCCAATTACATAATTGGTACCGCCATCAATGCTATAGGTAAAAGGAGCGCTTCCTCCTGAATTTACAACAATCGAAATAGCACCATCCGTTCCACCAAAGCAGCTAATGGCCGTTGGTGTGGCGGTAATGTTCATGGCCGGATCTTGTACAATGGTCAAGGGGTACGTGGCCGAACAATATCCAGGATTCCCGTTATTGTCCCTCACATAAATGTCATAAGCACCAGCTGTTGTGACCGTAACCGGATTGGTCGAACCAAAATCACCATCGTTAACGGCAGTTCCATTGGTAACCACAGCATAAACGTAATTGGTATCCCCTCCACTGGCGGAAATAGTAATATCGGTATCCGTTCCACAGGCCGTGATATTTGGAGCGGATGCGGTAACGGTTAATTGAGGGTCTATGGTAATATTTTGTTGTACCCCGGCACAACCAAAGCCGTCTTGTACATCCACGGTATAGGTTCCATTGGCCAGGTTTTGGAAAGTATAGGAAGTTGCTGTCGTTGGCGAAGGAGTTAACCAGGGCCCACTGTTGATGCTAAACTGATAATCGCCATTTCCATCGGTAACATCCACTTGAATGGTGGCATCATTGCTTCCAGAGTAGCAAGCTGTTGGGGTAAGGTTGAACACTACATTGTTAGTGGCCGCAACGGTTAGGGCAGTATCAATGGCATCCTCGCAGTTGTTGGTATCCCTTACACGAACAATATAATCTCCTGCAGAAAGACCGGAAAAAACAGTATTGGCACCATTTGTAGCAAAATCAAAGGCCCCGATTACTGAACCACCTGTATCCTCCAATTGATATACATAGTTAGGTGTTCCCCCGGATGCATTGGCCGTAATAGTAGCCCCACCGTTTGTACAGGTCAGGACAGTTGTAATGCTGGCACTGGCAACAACAGAGCTGGGCTCTGTAATGGTCTCCTCCACAAAGGTGGTACAGGTCGTTTCATCCGCCTTTCTAATATCTATGCGATGTGTGCCAACTCCGAAAATAGCTGCTGTAGTTACCGGAGAGGTAGTTGAGTTGATCCAATTTGTGCCGCCATCTACGGAATAATCGAATCCTGCAGTACCGTCAAAATTCTCGACGTCAAAAGTTATAGTCCCATCGGACAGCCCATTACAACTGGCATTGACCGATGCCGTTACATTGGCGGCAAAAATGTTGCCGGCGACAACTGTAACCGGGGTCTCCACAAATTGGGAACAAACTTCGGGTACTTGGAAAATTTCGATATCATCCAATGCAAAATCATTTCCTCCATTCCCTGAAATCTCGGACCGGATAACAAATTCCAAGGAAGTATTTGCACCAGGATTCAAGTCTACTGTACGAAACCTCCAGTCCGTATTGCCCGTATTCTTGGAAATCGTTCCTGTTCTTATAGATTGAACAATAGTACCTGTTCCCACCTCGCGTATTTCAATAGTAAGATCGGGATCTAGTCCAGAAGTTCCCTGTCTCAAAAGATTCATGATGTACAACGAAACGGTTAAATCCCGATTGGGTACAATGTCATTGATTTGTTTTGAATAGATAATCTGGGTCGGGGTTGGCGTTCCCACGTTCATAACCAAATACCGTCCTTGACTAGCCCTGGTTCCGGTAGTATGATCTATTGGACTTACCCAAGTCCCGAATGGGGCAACAACATCACTGGTTACCGAATACTCAAAATCATTAATATTGCTGTTGGCATCTCCAGGTGGATTATTGGTTTGATCCTCATAGTTATAGCCATTTGTGTTGGGACTTGGAATAGTTGCCCCTGCTCCAAAATCTTCACTTAATAGCAGACTAGGTGTTGGTGGGGTCTGAGAGGTATAAATAGTTCTTACGGTATATGTCCCGGGGCCTATATTCGGAAAAACATTGCTCGTAGGCGGGGTGTTTGGAACACCGTCCAATTCATACGTATAATCGTAGGTGGCAATATCCGGTGTGGCAGTAATGTTTCCGGTACCATTACAGTTATAGTCCACTGCAGGGGTCAAGGTGACCACTGGAGGCATTGGTTCATTCTCAACGGTTACTGCCATGGGGAAGGTACAATTATTGGCATCCCTCACAATTACCGTATAACTTCCGGGAGGTAAAACAGCAATACTAGTGGCTCCATAGTTGGCACCCCCATCAAAACTGTATTCATAAGGAGAAGTTCCGCCGGTAACATTCGTTACACGGACCTCTGCACCATTAGGGTCGCAAGTCGCATCCCGGGAGACTCCCGCTGAGGCGGATAACGGAAAAGGCTCATTGATGGTATGTGTAAAGGTTACCTCACACCCTGAATCATCCTGAACAACTACATCATAGTTTCCTACAGGAAGGTTTACAAATGAGGCTGTGGCCCCAAAATTGGTTCCTCCATCGATACTGTATTGATAAGGCGGTATCCCGTTGAGCGCAACAATATTGATTTCGCCATCACTGCCCCCTCCACAGGAAACATCCACTGGTGTTGGCACGGAAGCCGTCATTGTTCCTTGGTCATTTATGGTGACGGGATTGGATATAGCGGAACAGTTATTGGCATCGATAATTATGAATTCATAAGTCCCATCTTCATTGGGGATGTATTCATCCGTTCCGTCGCCATCATCATCACGCCATCCAAAGTAAAAAGTAGCGCCGACCTGATAGGCATCTGCAGGAATGGAGGCTATATCCGAATACCGATCCACGCCGTCCTTGCTCCAGATAGCATACAGGAAATCAGGGTTTCCTTGTCCTCCGGTACGGGTCAATTCTATGGTTCCTGCCGTACATCCAATATCTGCAGTAGTCAGAGCCGAAAGTGTTGGATCTGGGATTCTGCCAACGGTTACGTTTTGGATATCCGAACAACCGTCATCCGTGGACGTCTCTATGATGTAATCCCCTGGATTTACGGTAAAAGTATGCGTATTATCGGGCTGAGCGGTTTCGTCATCTATGAACGTTCCATCCGACCTTCTCAATACATAGCTATAATTTGGAAGAACGTTAAGTACGTCTATTTGTATAGTGCCCTGGTCGTTGCAGTTTGCTGGTGTGGTCTCTATATCCACGGTAAAATTACGATCTAGAATCCCTATGGGCGGTGTGCTAAAAATACATGCGCCCGGAATCGGATCACCGGCAATATCCAGTTGTACCACTTCTACCCTATAGGATCCATTCTGACCAGAGGTGAAGTCAAAGCTCCCTGTGGTATTTGTTCCAAAAGGAACTAAAATGGAACTATTGGCATGGTCTATCAATTGGTATCCGTAGTTGTTCCCCAGATTCGTGATAGTAATGTTCCCGTCGGTGGCACAAACAATATCGCTGCTATTGTATTGGATGTCCAGATTATTCTGAAATACATCAAAATAGAAACGGCTAAAGCATCCGTTCTGATAGTTGATGACCAACCTATATTTTCCCTCGGCGTTTGCGTTAAAGTTATTGCCCGTGGCTACTTGATTCCAAGTACAGGTGAGGTTCTTGTTTGCACAATCGTCAGGTGCGGCGGTGCAGCTTCCTTCATCCAATTGTTCCCAAACCAAACTTTGGGCATCCGTTATGTTGATTTGTATGGCTTGTGAATCATTGGAACCGCAAAGGAATATTTTGGGCAAAAAATCCCCGTCAATACTACATTGTACAATTTCTCCCTGTACATCATTGGTCGGGTCCGTGTCATTATTAAGAGCATTAAAGTAATCTACTATGGGATTGGTCTGAGTGGTTCCAAAACGTTCTACGGTAATGATTTCTTTAAATCCCTTACAAGGGTCGGCAACCTGTTTATCCACAATGTAAGTGCCGATATCATCCACCAATAGCGTACTTGGATCATTATCAGGGTCACCATCGTTCAATATAGTGTCTGTGGGGTCCAGCTGGCCATTTCCATTATCATCCCTAACCCAGATGTAGGCATCAAATCCGTCCCCGGCATCCAAAAGGACGTCAGCCCCACAAAGTTCAACGGTACGGTTAAAATTACAATCCGAAAGGTCGTCCAACAAAAAATTGGTGGCTCCTGGGGTTACAAAACCACAGTTGTCAAAATCGGAAACACTTGGGTCGTCGGAAATAACGGCACTGTTAATATCTCCGCGATAGGTGGAGTATCCAAGGTTTTCAATAAGATCCGTACAGGCATCCACAAAGTCGAAACAATTTTCTGCCACGGTTACCCGTAAGCGAATTGTATACACAGGATCCCCGATCTCCACAAGGTTATCTGGAACATTAAAAGTTACGGCGTTGGTAGCCACATCATGGGAGTGTGTAACCCCGGGAGCCCCACTTAAGTCAGTGCTCACAAAGGTTGTATTTACAGGGAGAACGTCACGTATGGTATACCCAGTGGCATTATCGTTCCCTAGATTCCTAAAGGAAAGCACATAATCCAAGGTTTGGCCTAGATTAACGCCCATGCCTGTGATGTCGTTCCCTCCTATATCTTCTACCCGCTTTTCCAGAACAATGTTCGGCTCAATAATCTCTACGGAAAAGGAGGCCAAAAATGCGCCATAGCCATCTCCTGTAGAGGTAAATCTCAAAGTTGCACCCGACTCGTCATTGGGAAGAACAGATTCATTGGGATTGTTCAGATTAAAGAGATCTAGGTCCGTTCCCAATGTATTTGTGCCGTAGGGCGTTCTAGTGGGAACCTCAAGTCCATTGGTGGTAATTGTTGAATTGAAAAAATTGTTTGCAGGATTGAGACCAGTGGACAAATTCGTAAAAGACCCAACGGAATTGGCCCGAATAAAAAATCTATCATTCCGTATACCCCTATCACCTTCAAGACTTCCTACTCCAACACGGGCCCTTACAGGGAAGGGAGCAGGTAAAGTTCTAAAGCCATTTACAGCCACATCCACGTTACCCACAGATCCGGAAAGACCTGCATAACCATCAAAAGTAGATATGAATTTGCCGGATTCATTGGGGTTTTCATAAATTATGACCATGACCCAACCGGCTGAACTGGATCCGTTTCTTCGGCCCTTAGTAGCTCTTACGTTGGCTACGGTATATTCACCATTGGGATTGGTGTTGGAACGCACCAGATCCGTTACGTTCTTGTAACAGATATAGGGTGAATCCTTAAAAGAATTGTTGATGTTAGTGTAGTTATATCCATCAAAAATAATGTCGTCTTCTTGTCCTACGGGATCGGCGGCTGTATCAGCGGTTAAATCCACATATGTACCCCCGGGTATTTGGAATTTAATATTGAACCAATCTTCTATTCTGGGGGTTCCATTGAAAGGCTGGCTACTATCACTCCGTTCATTGGGGTAGGTTGCGGCCCAATACAATCCGGCATACCTTACTTGTGAACAAGCGGGATCTGCAATATTTAATTCCGCACTACTGGAACTAAAGGTTGAGGCATCGCTATCGATATCAATATACTCCATCCAAAGGGAGTTGTTGTTCGCCGAACCATTATACGGAGTGTTGGCCTGGCCAGGATTAGTTTCCGTTGCCCGGTTAAGGATATTGTTTCCCACAAAAATGATATCCCCTCTTATTTCAATATTTCCACCATTTAATCTAGGAGTAAAAGGTACTGCCTCCTGGGCATTCGTGTAAAAGAACGCGCCTAAAAAGAAGTAATAAAATGGTAGAAGTTTTTTATAAAGAAAAAACTTTTGGCTCATTAAGTTATTAAGTTTGGGGTGACGCGCATAATCCACATTTTGTCATCATACGAATCGTTCAGTTTGGAATAATAAGAGATTAAGGCGTTGTTCCAGGACTCGTGTCGTTTTAGGTATACATACCTCCAGTTATTTTCCGGGTTGATGAAATAACTGGCACTAAGTCCATAGGAATTTAAAAGCTTAACAAACCGATTGGCATTTTTCGGATTGGAAAACACATTGGCTATAAGGTAATAGCCAGCGCCTATACCCTTGGTTCTAAGGGTTTTGGGGGAAGTTTCGTTAGTGGCCATGTTGTCCTTGACCACCACATTCTTTTGAAGGACATCCGTCCCATATTGGGATGATTTCTCCTTGATTTTATTTACATTTTCTGCGTACGCTTCGTTAGAGTAGCGGTTGTCTACATTCATTATCCACATTGCTTGATCGTATTCTCCGTTCAAATTGTTATTGTAAGCTGCAAGCGCATCATCCCATGTGTCATAACGCTTTAGGAATACGTACTTAAGTCCGTTATTGGGATTGTCTATATAGTCCGGTTCAAGACCTTGTTCAGAGAGCCTATCCATAAATTTCTCCATATAAGCAGTACCCTTGTAAACATTAGCAACTACATAGTACCCGTCCGAAACGCCGTCCAGATTGTTGAATTTTCGACTTTTCACACTTTCCTTACCTGTCACAGGGGAATTGGGTTTGACTTGTGTTTTTCCAGAACCAACTATTAGAGTCTTATCTTGTTTGGTCGTGCTTGCCAAAACATCTTTTTTGGATGAGTTGTTCGGCGTTAGGGCAACAGCACCGGTCGGTTGGGATTTTTGGATATTTGTGCTATTCGGTATATTTTGGGTGGCCTCAGTGTTGCCCGTGACACTAGTAGGTCTATCACGGCCTGTCAGAAATAGTTCTTCAGCTCGTTTTTCCAAGTCCGGACGCTCTCCTTTAGTCTCATTTCGTACCATCCGCATGACCATTTCAAAGCGACGCTCCAAGTCTTTTTGTCGGCCGGCCTCCAAGGAGTCTTGACGGAACATTAATTCCTCAATGATGGCATCATTTTCAGCAAGCTTTCGTTTTAACTCATTAATTTCATCACTGGTGGCCACGTCTTCTACTTGTGGCTCTTCGTTCTCTACTAGCTCATTTCCATTGTCTTCTAACATCACACGGTCTTCTGTTAGATTTGGGGTAATGGAATAGGCGAAGGAGATTTCATGGGTAACTCCCAAATTATCAAAATCCGTGGATAGTCCCTTTTCCATGGTATACCCCAGGGAAAGCCTACGGTTTAAATTAAACCCAATTCCTGCAGAGGCTCCATAAAAACTATCGTAGCCTCCCTGTAACCAACCGATTCTTGGTAAATCTAGGATTAGGCTACCTCCAAAAGTGAGGTCTTCCCCACCTACCAAGCGTGTCCGCGCCAAAGGCATAAGTCTCCCGTTCTCAAAAACCCCGTCGCCATTTTTAAACTCATGGGTATATTGCAGGTGCCCGGAATAGGTTTTTTCATTAAATTCCGTTACGGAGGTGTTCGTTTTAAGGTTATAGTCAAAAAGGTTTTCGGCAAAGGCACCAAAATCAAATTGTCCATAGGAAATATTGAATCCGGGTTGAAACGATAGCAGACTTTCATCTTGGAACCCATTAAGAAATGGATCATCCTCAACGGTGGATGTCCTATTTCGATTTAGACCACTACTGTAGTAGGCCACGTTTGCACCAAAAGTAAAGTTGCTTTTGTCGCTCAATTTTATTCCGTATGCATAGTTGGCCAAGACCCCAATGTTATCTATGGGCCCTACCCTTTGAGAATATAAACTTAGACCTAAACCTGTACGATCACTGATTCTACCGCTATAGCTTAAAAAGTAGTTCTGCAGGTTATCATCGAATTGTACCGATTGGTTTCTGTGCAATAGATTAATGTATGATTTATCCTCCCTAACCGTGGAGAAAGTTGGGTTTATTAAAAATCGATTGAAGCGCAATAAGTTTTGGGAAGGCACCTCGTACGTTAGTACGGGATTCTCTTCTTGCGCATTGATTTTTGCTAACGCCAGTAGGGCTATCAGAAATGATACAAATAATCTATTAATTCTCATTTGCGGTTAACGGATAACGGTTATCGTACCCTGTTTAAGGGTCTCGTTTGCGTTTTTTATGATATAGTAAAAAACCATATTTTGCCTTGGAAAACTCATTGAGGATGATGGCCAATCGTTTTGGTAACCAATCTCGTTTATGAGTTCTATTCCTTTGTCATTGTATATGATGACACTTACGTCAGATTGATTTGAATAGGAATTAGGCAGTATCCACTGATCATTAAATCCATCTGCGTTAGGGGTTATAACATTGGGTACCTTGAAAGTGTCCAAATACGCCACATTGATTTCCCGCGCCACTTCACAATTATCAATATTGGCTATAAGCATATAAGTCCCTTCAGTAGTAAACGTTGCTGAAGCGCCGTTGCTTATTTCTACATTATTGGCATCGTACCAGCGATATGCGGTACCACCACTCGCCGTAACCGTTCTCGAAGTTCCTTCGGGGAAAATAATGTCACCGGAAGGATCCAAGGCAATTAGATTTGGGTCCAAAGGCGAAATTGTGATTTCATTGGAGGTCAACGGACAACCGCTACGGCTGAGTACCAAACGGTATGTCCCTGGTTGATCAATGTCCAACGAAGTATCTGTGGTATTGATTGAGCCGCCATCCCTTTGCCATTCAAAACTTTCTCCGGTAAGGTCGGTTGTGGTACTCAGGGTAATTTGCTCCGAGCCGCTGCAAAAAACGGTGTTTGTTGTGCTTATTTCCAAGATTTCCGAAGATAACAGCTGCACCGAGAGAGCTTCGGTGAAGATGGTATTATCTTCCAAAGCTCCTTCCAGGGTATAACTTCCATTTTCCGAAGGGTTGGTAAGGCTGATGTTCCCAGAGGTCTCTCCAGAGAGTAACGCACCATCCCTACGCCAGCGATAGATAAATTGGGATGCCAATTGTGAGGTGACATCTAGGGTACTACTATCGGCAAGAACCGCATTAATGCTACTGACTTCCAACACAATACTGGTGTTTTCACAGGCCGTATAGGCATCGGCATAGTCGATTGTCGCTTCAAAGGAAATAGGAGAGACTATGGTGGTAGAGGCACTGCTTATGGTCGTGGAGGTGCATGCACCGCCCGTTTGGGTGACCTGGGCATAGTAGGTTCCGGTCTCAGTGGCATCAAAGGAACTGCCTGTAGCACCTCCTATTGGATTGCTGTTCCTATACCATTGAAATGTAGGGGTATTGGCATCCGTAGTTACGCTTAAGGTTTGGGTCTGGCCTGGCAGAATGACCATATTGGCCGGGTTATCCCTTGTAACGGTAAATGCCCCTACATTGGTCATGGTGACCGATGAGGATAATTCCGTACAAATTCCGGATCCTGAAACTTCAATTTGATAATCCCCTTCAAAACCTGGTCCAGAGGCGTCTACGGTATATGAAGTGAATGTCGCATCCGCTATTACCACACCATCCTTAAACCATTGATAGGAGTAGGCTCCATCGGTAATAGTAGAAGTCAGGGTTTCTGTTTCCCCACTACACAAGGCTGTTTTTGATGGCGGATTTATAGCGATACTAGTGCTTGTACCGGTGTTTATGTCAATAATATTGGATTCGGTGCTCGCTGCACCTGAGCATTCTGGCCCGTAATCGATTAAAGCAAAATATATTCCCGTGGTAGAAGTAGTCAAAGAAGCACCTCTTTCGCCAATGATGGGTGATCCGCTACGATACCAAATATACTGGTAGGTATCACGAACGGCCAATGGAATGTTGTCCACTGTGAATGTCACGGAATCCCCATTACATACCTGTAGAGTCCCCGGCGTTGTACCATCCCCGTTAGGACTTATATGAAGATTGGTCGTAAAGTCCATATAATACATATTATAGGGGTCAGAGGCGGGACTGGTACTTTCGGGATTGGTGCTCCTTACTCGTAAACGATACCCCTGTCCTCTGGTATCTGTTGGAATGGAAAATTCAAATCCAGGATTTTGAACCGCAACTTCATCTGCGCTCCGGGCTAATTCTACGGGATTGGCGAAATCACCACTGGCATCGGAAAGTTCCAAGATGAATTCATTGCCTGCATTGGGATTGCCGGCCCAGCTAACATTTGCGTAAAATTGGTTAAAACCGGCGTTTGCACATATGGTGTAACCTTTAGAGTCGCCTGGTAGGTTGGGGTTGTCGGCAGGTTCCGGTGCATTGATTGCAATTTGTGCAGAAACTTGCGATACACAAAGCAAAAGAAACAAAGCCAATAGGCTGTACGGATGGGACAAAAGTTTAAGTTTCATAAGTAGTTGTCGTTTAAGGGACTTTGGAGCTTATCGTCTTATGTAATGTTCGATAAGTTCACTGTATCCATGGTTATTAAAACAATGGTCTTGGCAATGCCCCGTATTTCTGACAATTCCATAGTATTCAACAACAAATATGTCATATAATTGAGTCGCTGGGAATTTAATGTTGTAGGGTGGATTAAATATGTTGTGAAACTGGATATTCGCAAGGTGATCGCTTTTAGTGCCCTGTACTAAAGGCATTTTTCCTACTTTTGTGCTTCCAAAATGAGCGTGGTATGGACGAGACGACCAAATCCCTGAATTTCATAGAGCATATCATCGAGGAAGACCTTGACAAGGGCTTTCCCAATGGGGCTTTGCGCTTTCGGTTTCCGCCGGAACCCAATGGGTATCTCCATATTGGACATGCAAGTTCCATTTGCCTCAATTTTGGACTCGGACTTCGCTACAATGCCCCTGTTAATTTAAGATTTGATGACACAAACCCCGCCAAAGAGGAACAGGAGTATGTGGATGCCATTAAGCGGGATGTTGAGTGGCTGGGCTATACTTGGGATACCGAAAGGTATGCTTCTGATTATTTCCAGCAATTATATGATTGGGCGGTTGAACTAATAAAAGCGGGAAAGGCCTATGTAGATAGTCAATCTTCAGAAGAGATTGCCATTCAAAAAGGGACTCCTACGGAACCAGGAACCGATAGTCCTTATCGCGATCGGTCGGTCGCGGAAAATTTAGAGTTGTTCCGTGGAATGAAAGATGGGGATTTTGGAGAAGGCACCCATGTGCTTCGTGCAAAAATAGATATGAGCTCTCCTAATATGCTGATGCGGGATCCGATTATGTACCGAATACTGAAAAAGGCGCATCATAGAACAAATACCGATTGGTGTATTTATCCCATGTACGATTGGACGCATGGGGAGAGCGACTATGTGGAACAGGTGTCCCATTCCTTGTGTACCTTGGAATTCTTGCCGCATCGTGAGCTTTATGATTGGTTTTTGGATCAAGTAGTAGATGCCAAAAAGGTCCGCCCCAAACAACGTGAATTTGCCCGTAGGAACTTGAGTCATACAGTGGTCAGCAAGCGAAAACTATTGCAATTGGTAGAGAAAGGCGTGGTAGATGGATGGGACGACCCCCGAATGCCCACGATTTCCGGATTGCGTCGGCGTGGCTATACTCCAGAGTCCATTCGCAGCTTCGTGGAAACCATTGGAATAGCAAAAAGGGATAACTTGGTAGATGTATCCTTGTTGGAATTTCATGTAAGGGAGCACCTGAACAAAATTGCACCAAGAGTTATGGCGGTTTTGGATCCTTTAAAAGTGGTGATTACCAATTATGAGGAAGACAAGGAAGAGTGGTTGGATGCCGAGAACAATCCTGAGGATGAATCTGCGGGAAGTAGAAAGGTGCCTTTTTCAAAAGTGATTTATATAGAGAAGGCTGATTTTCGGGAAGAGGCCAACCGAAAATTCTTCAGACTAAAAATTGGGGGTGAAGTGCGCCTTAAAAATGCATATATCATCAAGGCAGAAAGTTGCACCAAGGATGCAGACGGGAACATTACGGAAGTTCAATGCACTTATGACCCCAAAAGTAAAAGTGGGAGCGGTACCGAGGAGAGTTTGCGAAAAGTAAAAGGCACACTTCATTGGGTTTCAATAAAACATGCCATAGAGGCCGAAGTGCGCTTATATGATCGCCTTTTTACTCACGAGAGTCCGGATACTCAAAAGGATAAGGATTTTATGGAATTCATTAATCGCGATTCACTTCAAAAGGTAAGAGGCTATTTGGAACCAAGCTTAAAAAATGCAACGGCCGGGGATAGGTTTCAATTTCAACGCTTGGGCTATTTTAATGTGGATCCTGATTCCAACGCAGAAATATTAGTGTTCAACCGAACAGTTCCTTTACGCGATACCTGGGCCAAAATTGATCAGAATAAGTAGTATAAATATTTCTTATTTTATCAAATATATCAATCGGTATTTTCGATTGAAATCGACTTGTTTTAAAGGGTTTTACAGCCATTTTTCAACTTGCCCGTAGTTTTCCTTGGCCCATCCCAGAATAACCTTCCTAGGCAGTTTATATTCGGGATTGGATTAAAATCTTCCGAATTTTGTATGGAATGCCCTTTTTACTCGTCTTAGGGATACATGACCATGCATCGTTTTAGCTATCGATGTATATCCCTTGCAGATGAAGAAGTTACTAGTGTTGTTTTTTTTGGTGGGCACAACCTTGGGACATACCCAAGAGATAATGGTGACGGAACTTGAGTTTACGGGATTAAAACGGACCAAGGAGTCCTTCTTGAGACGTTTGGTAAAAGTGAGGCCCGGGACTCCCTACGATTCGCTCAAAGTAGTTGGGGATATTGAGCGTTTGAAACGTCTTCCTGGTATTGCCAATGCCGCCCATGAATTAAGAAAGGAAAAAGACAATGTGATTGTAAAATATAACATTGAAGAAAACTTTACACTTATTCCCGGTCTTAGGATAGCCACCGCGAACGATGGCAGTTTTGCCTATAGAGTCTCTGCTTTTGAGTTCAATCTTTTTGGAAACAATCAACTTTTGGGAGGGTTTTATGAAAGGAACGTTTTTAATTCCTATGGCTTTTTCTGGGAGCATCCATTTTTGTTCAGTGATAAGATAGGTATTGGGTTTAGTTATCAAGACGTAACGACCCAGGAACCTATATTTTTTGCGGAAGGCGATAAGAACTACAGATTCAATTCGGAGATGTTCGAAGGAAAGTTCATATTCTCCTTTAACTTTAACCACGAAGCAGAGATTGGCGCCAGTTTGGTTAAGGAATCATATCTATTTGAGGGGGAAGATCCCATACCCAATAGACCTCTGGAATTGGAAGCGGACAAAATAAATTATAGGTTGGCGTACAGATACGTTGATTTGGATATTGACTATCAATATTTTGATGGGGTGTTGAACGAGTTTACTGGACAGTATATTCAATTCTTAAGCGGAGATGAACCGGCCGAGAGTTTTTTAAAATCGTTTCTATCTCTTAGAAATGATTTTATATACTATAAAAAACTGGGAAAAGGTGGGAATTGGGCGAGTAGATTTCGATTGGCGGCAGCCATTGGAAATGAGGATTCTCCCTTTGCCCCTTTTACCTTGGATAATCAACTTAATATCCGTGGAGTCGGAAATACTGTGGATAGAGGAACTGCGGCCATTGTATTAAATACGGAGTACAGGCATACATTTTACGAAAAGGGCTGGTTTGTGGTACAGGGAAATGCCTTTGTGGATGCGGGTTCCTGGAGAACTCCGGGAGAGGATTTCTCACAGTTGTTCGATGGATCCTCCACAAGGTTGTATCCTGGACTGGGCATTCGTTTTATTCACAAGCGGATTTTCAATGCGGTATTCCGGTTGGATTACGGTTTTGGCATTGGAAATAATGCCACTAACGGAATTGTATTCGGCATCGGCCAATATTTTTGAAAGCTGACTGGGCAATAAAAAAGGCAGGGTTTACCCTGCCTTTTTTAAGGAACATTATTTACCTGTCGGTCCCTTCTTGGGATTTGTCTTTTTCATCTGCTCCCCGATCATGTTGCTGGCCGTAAAAGAGGCCACCATATTATTGAGCATGTCACTACCAGCTTGGGGAGAATTGGGCAATAAGATCAGATTGGTATTGGTCTCCTCGCCAATGGACTGCAATGTGTCGTAATGTTGTGTTACCACGATGAGTGCGGAAGCTTCCTGTGAATTGATACCCACCTTGTTCAGTACCTCAACTGATTCCTCAAGACCTCGTGCAATCTCCCTGCGTTGATCCGCAATACCTTGGCCTTGTAATCGTTTGCTTTCTGCTTCGGCCTTGGCTTTTTCAACGATTAATATCCGGGCGGCATCTCCCTCGAACTGTGCCGCGATTTTTTCCCGTTCGGAGGCGTTAATACGGTTCATGGCTTCTTTTACCTGCGCATCCGGATCAATGTCGGTTACCAAGGTCTTAATGATGTCATATCCATACTCGGACATATATTCCTGAAGTTCACGCTTAACTGCAATGGCAATGTCATCCTTCTTCACGAAAACATCGTCCAATTTCATTTTGGGCACCTCGGCCCTTACCACGTCAAATACAAAGGAAGTTATTTGGTCATGGGGATATTCCAGCTTATAGAACGCATCATATACCTTTTCCCGCAAGACTACATATTGTACGGACACCTTCAGCTTCACAAAAACATCGTCCAATGTCTTGGTCTCTACAACGACGTCCAGCTGTTGGATTTTTAATCCCAATCGTGCCGCAATGCGATCTACCAGAGGAATTTTTATATGCAGTCCTGAATGCCGAATGCTTTGAAATTTACCAAAACGCTCAATAATAACTGCAGTCTGCTGTTTTACGATGAAAAGGGATGAAAAAAGAATAATGAGTCCAACAAATACTAACGGAATTAAAAGGAAACTGCCCATGGTGGTAGATTTTAGTTAATGGATTGAATTTAAGAAAAGGCTTTGTATATAAGTAGGTTTTTCGTGAAGATTGTTACAAACTATAATTTGGTTCTGAAGATTCGAATTCTAAATCGGACTTCTAATCGGAAACCATAAAAATTTAAGGCAGAAAAACTACAAATTTGAAATTGCAATATGGATTCTCCTCGTACTTTCCTCGTTTCCGATCAATTCCATAATATCGAACAAATGTGGGCCTTTTAAGTCTCCCACAAGGGCAAGACGTAAGGGCGCCATCACTTGACCAAAGGAAACCCCCTCATTAGCAATCCAAGTTTTTACGGTAGCTTCTATGTTTCCAGAAACGAAATCATCAATTTCCTTAAGTAAGGAAACCAATTGGCTCATTATTTCAGGGGTGTTTTCCTTCCACTGCTTCCTTACCGCTTTTTCATTGTATTGGGAAGGGGTTTCAAAAAAGTAACTTCCAAGTTCCCAAAAATCGGAAACAAAGGTCGCCCGCACCTTGATTAATGAAATCACTTTCTGAATGTACAATTCTGATTTCCCAAAGTCCGAACCCCTTGTGCTTACAAGCAATCCACGGAATAAACCGGCCAATTCCGTATCCTCCATTTTTTGGAGGTATTGTTGATTGTACCATTTGGTTTTTTCCGGATCAAAGCGAGCCCCGGATTTATTTACGCGCTCCAAGCTAAAGCTATCTATCAATTGCTCTAGAGAAAAAAGCTCTTGCTCCGTGCCAGGATTCCAGCCCAATAGGGCCAAAAAATTAATTACCGCTCCTGGAAAATACCCCGCTTCCCTGTAGCCAACAGATTCGTTCCAGGACAGTGGAAAAACGGGAAAGCCCATCTTATCACCGTCCCTTTTGCTGAGCTTTCCTTTACCTGTGGGTTTCATGATTAGAGGTAGATGTGCAAACTGTGGAGGGTTCCACCCAAAGGCATCATACAGTTGTACATGTAAAGCCAAGGAAGGCAACCACTCCTCTCCACGGATAACATGGGAAATCTCCATCAAATGATCATCAACGATGTTCGCCAGGTGATAGGTAGGCATCCCATCACTTTTAAACAAAACCTTATCGTCCAAAATATTGGTGTCTATCTGAATTTCCCCACGAATGGTATCTTTCAATATAAGTTTTTCATTAGGAGGTGATAAAAACCGAATCACATAATCCTTTCCTGAAACTAAATGTTTTTGAACTTCTTCCGGAGTTTGGGATAGCGAATTATTGAGTTTAAGACGATTGTGCCAATTGTAGATGAATGTCTTTCCCCGGGCTTCATGGTCTTTCCGATGAAAATCCAACTCCTCTGATGTATCAAAGGCATAATATGCTTTTCCTTTTGTGATAAGTTCTTCGGCATACTTTTTATAAATGGATTTTCGTTCGCTTTGTCGATAAGGACCAAAGTTGCCATGCTTGCCCGGACCTTCGTCAAAAGGGATACCGCACCAATTTAATGCCTCTACAATATAGTCTTCTGCTCCTTCTACATACCGATTTTGATCCGTGTCCTCTATCCGAAGGATAAAATCGCCCTTATTTTTTTTTGCGAACAAATAGTTGAATAAGGCAGTACGTACACCGCCGATATGAAGAGCCCCCGTGGGGCTAGGGGCAAAGCGCACCCGTACTTTATTTTCCATGCGCCAAAGGTATAAAAAGCGGGTTAGTCGCCAAAGGTGTGCCTGATGCGGATACAAAAGTTTAGGTTTAATATTTTGAGCATAGTGGTAGACCTAAAGTGATTGCGAACGGCGCTTGGAACAATTGATATTTTGGTGGGCTTGGCATCTTGAATCGGTGATGCCCTACCTTTTAACAAATTTTTGATGACAAAATTTCGGATAACAAGTATCTTGGTAGTATATATACATTCTTTTGAACACATATAACAACATACTGCAAAAGCTGAACCAGTTCATAAAAAGGTTCTACACCAAAATGTTGGTACAAGGCAGTTTGGTTTTCTTGGCACTGGGCTTATTATTTTTTTTGGTGATTTTGGCCGTGGAATATTTCTTATGGCTTGGTTCTACTGGCCGACTTATCTTATTTTTTGTTTTTATAGGAATAGAGCTCTTTCTATTTTACAGGTTTATGTTGATACCGTTGCTGTACTTACTGCGCCTAAAGAACGGTATCAGTAATAAGGAGGCTTCTTTATTGATTGGAAAGCATTTTCCGGACGTAGATGATAAATTGCATAATTTATTGGATTTAGCCGAGGACCGGAACCAATCAGAACTTTTATTGGCAAGTATAGAGCAACGATCTCAACGGCTGAGACCGATACCTTTTGTAGCGGCATTGAATTTTAGGGAAAGCTTTAAATACGCCAAGTATTTGTTTTTGCCAGCCGCTGTTTTTGGGTTGATTTGGCTCTCCGGTAATCTTTCCAGTTTTTTTGGATCCTATGAAAGGGTGGTCAACTATGATGTGGCCTATGAACCTCCTGCGCCCTTTATTTTCAAGATGTTTTCTAACGATTTGAACGTTTTGGAAAATGAAGCTTTTACCTTACTAGTGGGTACGGAGGGAGACGTTAGGCCGGAAAATGTGCATATGGTAGTGGACGGAAGAGAAATGCTATTACAGGATATTGATGGCATGTTCCGTTTTGAATTCAGTCCTCCTTTGAGGCAAATGGATTTTTACCTTGTGGCCAATGATGTAAGGTCCATAACGTACACGCTTAATGTTCTGGAAGTCCCTTCAATACAGGATTTTAAAATGGTATTGAACTATCCAAGTTATACGGGCAAGGCCTCCGAAACGGTGAAAAGTACCGGCAATGCTACTTTTCCGGAGGGAACCAAAGTAACATGGAGTATTGTCTCGGAAAATACGGAAGAGATGCAATTGCATCTCTCGGATACCACAGTTACTTTTTCAAAGTCGGCGAACAGCTTTGATTTAACCCAAAGAGTATATCGGAATATGTCCTATGAGCTTTCAACTTCAAATGCCAATGTTCGTAATTTTGAAACACTGCAATATCGTTTTGAAGTTGTAAAGGATGCCTATCCGGGGATTAAAGTTGAGCAAGTATTAGATTCGCTTAACCCTAATGTTTCGTACTATTTTGGCGAGGCTTCGGATGACTATAAAATAAAGGACATTTCTTTGGTGTATTATCCGTCTGGCGAGGTGGACGGTCGAAAGGCGTTAGAACTTGTTAAACCAAATTCCAATTTTGAACAGTTTTATTACACCTTTCCATCTGGGTTGGATTTAGAACCGGGTAAGACCTATAGCTTTTATTTTGAAGCTACCGACAATGATGCTATTCACAAGGGTAAATCCACAAAAAGCCAGATTTTTTCTACTAAGGTTTTGGACGAGGACCAGTTAAGGAATAGGGAGTTGGAATCCAGACAGGCCATAATAAACAATTTGGACAGCTCACTAGAGGACTTTAAAAAGCAAAAGGAAACCTTAAAGGAGATTAACAGGGAACAAAAGGAAAAACAACAGCTTAACTTTAACGATCAGAACCAAGTACGGGATTTTCTCAAGAAACAAGAGCAGCAGGAAGCTCTAATGGAAAAATTTAGCAGACAGCTGAAGGAAAATTTAAATAGGGACGACAAGGATGATCAATTAAAAAAGCTGTTAAAAGAACGTTTGGAAAGGCAAGAGATGGAGGCTAAGAGAAACGAAAAGTTGCTGGAAGAGCTTTCGAAAGTTGCCGACAAATTGAAAAAAGAAGAATTAACCAAACGTTTGGAGGAATTGGGTAAAAAGCAACAGAACAGTGAGCGGAATCTGGAGCAGTTATTGGAACTTACGAAACGATATTATGTAGCTGAAAAGGTGAGGCAATTGGCAAGGGAACTGGAGAGACTGGCCAAGGAGCAGGACACACTTAGTAAGCTGGAGATTGGAAAGGATTATTCGGCTAAGGACCAGCAGAATTTGAATGAGAAGTTTAATAAGATTGCTGAAGAAATGAAGGAGCTGGGGAAGGACAATAGGGACTTAAAGAAACCTTTAAAACTGAACTTCGACAAAAATGATGAAAACTCGATAAGGAAGGACCAGGAAGGGGCCCTGGAAGAAATAGGCAAAGAGGAAGAAAAAAATGAGCGTGGTCAACAAGACTCAAATCGGGAAAATGCCGATAATGCCAAACAGAAACAAAAGTCGGCAGCGCGCAAGATGAAGGAAATGAGTGAGTCGTTAGGGCAATCGGCTTCAGGAACTGGCGGGTCTACTATTACTGAGGATGCCGAGATGCTACGCCAGATTTTAGATAATTTGGTAACTTTTTCATTTAAGCAGGAAAGTTTGCATGATAATTTGGAAGACTCCGAGACGGAAATCGCGCAGTTTGGGGGCACAGTTAGAAAACAACAGGAACTGCGGAATTTGTTTGAACATGTGGATGATAGTCTTTTTGCACTTTCGTTACGGCGAGCCGAGCTATCCGAGTTTGTTAATGAACAAATTACGGAGATATACTATAATATGGACAAGTCCTTGGAGAGTATTGCGGAGAATCAGATTTATCAGGGGGTTTCCTATCAAAAATATGTTTTGAATGCTTCGAATGGTCTTGCGGATTTTTTGGCAAAACTATTGGATAGTATGCAGGAAAGTATGATGTCAGGTTCGGGTTCCGGACAAGGGAATGACTTTCAGTTACCGGATATTATCAAGGGGCAAGGAGAGTTGAATGAAAAAATGAAGGGAATGGGAAAGTCGGGTAAAGGTCAGCCGCAACAAGGAGAAGGCCAAGGACAAAGTGGCGAGGGAAAACAACAAGGGGAAGGGAAACAAAAGGAAGGAGAAGGGGATGCTGAATCTGGGGGTGAAGGGAAGGATTCGAAGTCAAATTCAAATCAGGGTGATGGCAATAGTGGTAATGGAGAGGGAGCTAATGGTAATAGTAGGCAAGGAGATGGGGGATTGGGCGAAGAAGAGCTGAGGGAAATTTATGAAATATATAAGGAGCAACAACTTTTAAGGAAGCAATTGGAGAAGCAATTGGAGGATATGATTGATAGTAGCGATAGAAAGTTGGGGCAGAAACTGTTGAAGCAGATGGAGGAATTTGAAAATGAACTTTTAAAAAATGGGGTTACGGAAAAGACCGTGGATAGGGCGAATACTTTGGAATACGAATTACTCAAATTGGAAAACGCTGCCATGCGTCAGGGTAAGAAGGAAGAAAGGGAAAGTAATGTGAATACGGAGAATTTTCGGAATCCAATACTGACTAAACCGGGAGTATTGGACAATTATCAAAATGAAGTTGAAATTTTAAATCGCCAAACCTTACCTTTGCGGCGCAATTTTCAGAATAGGGTAAGGGAGTATTTTAATGGCAATGATTGAGTTTTACTTCGAGACAGAGTTGGATCTTCAGGAGAAGGGTCGATATGCGGAGTGGGTGGTACAAATAGGAAAATCTGAGCGAAGAGAGATAGGGGAACTTTCTTTTGTTTTTTGTGATGACACGTATTTGCTGGAGCTGAACAGAAAGTTTTTGAATCATGATACTTTTACAGATGTTATAACTTTCGATTATTCCAATGATGATGTTGTATTAGGTGAGGTGTTTATTTCTATTGACAGATTGAAGGAAAATTCTTATAAATACCACGTTACTTTTTTAGATGAACTGAGGCGCGTAATGGCTCATGGTGTGTTGCACTTATTGGGCTATAATGACAAATCGGATGAAGATTCTAAACAAATGAAAGCAAAAGAAGAGGAAAAGATGAAATTGTTCCACGTGGAACACCAATAAACTATGTTTCAAGAGAGGTATGATGTTATCGTTGTGGGCGGGGGCCACGCTGGAGCAGAGGCCGCTGCTGCTGCTGCCAATATGGGTTCAAAGACCTTATTAGTTACCATGAGCCTACAAACCATTGGACAAATGTCTTGTAATCCTGCTATGGGCGGCATTGCCAAAGGCCAAATTGTCCGTGAGATAGATGCGCTTGGGGGCTATAGTGGAATTATTACGGATAAGTCGGCCATTCAGTTTAAAATGTTGAATAAGTCTAAGGGTCCGGCAATGTGGAGTCCTAGAGCTCAAAGCGACCGAATGCGGTTTGCGGAAGATTGGCGATTGGCGTTGGAGGCCACGCCTAATCTGGATTTTTATCAGGAAATGGTAAAGGGTCTTTTGGTTGAAGAAAAGAAGGTGGTTGGGGTGCGTACCTCTCTGGGAATCGACATTAAGGGAAGGGCGGTTGTCCTAACGAACGGAACGTTCCTTAATGGCTTGATTCATATAGGGGATAAGCAATTCGGTGGTGGACGTGCAGGGGAAAGAGCCGCAACTGGAATAACGGAACAATTAACGGACTTTGGCTTTGGTAGTGGACGAATGAAGACAGGAACTCCTCCTAGGGTTGACGGTAGATCTTTGGATTATTCCAAGATGATAGTACAGCCAGGTGATTCCAATCCAGAAAAGTTTTCATACCTGGATACCCCAGTATTGAGTGAACAACGGGACTGTCATATGACCTATACTAGTCCAGAAGTGCACGATTTGTTGCGCGAGGGTTTTGATCGGTCTCCCATGTTTAATGGAAGAATCAAAAGTATTGGACCAAGGTACTGTCCTTCTATTGAGGATAAGATCAATCGCTTTGCTGATAAAGACAGACATCAAATTTTTGTGGAACCGGAGGGGTGGCATACCGTGGAGGTTTATGTTAATGGGTTTTCAACCTCTTTGCCGGAGGATATACAATTTAAGGCGTTAAGGTCTGTTCCGGGTTTTGGTGAGGTTAAGTTTTTTAGACCGGGTTACGCTATAGAATATGATTATTTCCCCCCTACGCAATTGCGCCACTCTTTGGAAACCAAACTTTGCGAAAACCTTTATTTTGCCGGACAGATTAATGGAACTACGGGTTATGAGGAAGCAGCTTCTCAAGGTCTTATGGCCGGAATAAACGCTCATTTAAAAATCAATGGCAAGGAGCCATTTGTGCTAAAGAGAGACGAAGCATATATCGGCGTTTTGATTGATGATTTGATTACGAAGGGAACCGAAGAACCGTATCGTATGTTTACCTCACGAGCGGAGTATAGAACATTGCTGCGTCAAGACAACGCAGATTTACGGTTAACACCTAAGGGCTACAAAATTGGTCTTGCCAAGGAAAATCGTTTGCGGCGTATGGAAGAGAAGCTGGAAAAATCAAATGCGTTTGTTTCATTTTTTCAGGATACTAGTGTTAGGCCTGAGGAAATAAATCCCATACTGGACAGTTTGGATTCCGCCTTGGTTAAACAGTCCGATAAAATGTTCAAAGTTTTTTCTAGGCCCCGGGTTACCATGGATCATATGCTAAAATTAGATGCTGTCTCAGATTTTGTTATGGAGAACAATTTGGACAGCGAGGTTTTGGAACAAGCAGAAATTCAGGTAAAGTATTCGGGATACATTAAAAAGGAAAAGAACAATGCCGACAAGCTAAATCGTTTGGAAAATGTCAAAATCCCAGACAACTTTGACTATTCTGAATTAAAATCGCTTTCTTTTGAAGCCCGAGAGAAGCTAGAATTTGTTCGTCCTGTTACTATATCTCAGGCCTCGCGCATAAGTGGTGTATCTCCTTCAGACATCAGTGTATTATTGGTTTTCTTAGGGCGCTAACACACCAAAATGTTCCACGTGGAACATTTTAGAGCGACTTACATAGAAACCTATAACCGAACTGCACTTTTTTGCAAACTCAAATGGTTGACGACTAAATTGGCGTGGTGTTTGATAATCTTCATATCGAACTAAACCAACTCCATATGTTCCGGATAATTACGTTTATTGGAATTCTGTTTCTTTTATATTCATGTATTCCACTTCGCATTGCGCCAAGCATTGATGATTACAAAACAACCAAGGGAAAAAAATTCAAAAGAGGGCTTCCCAAACGTGAAATGTTCATTTTTGAGGACCCAAAAAATGCAAATCAATTTTATGATTATATAAACATCAAATTTGGATTGGACGACACGAATGTATATGATGATGTCCCTTTTAAAATTGCTGGGCAACAATATTTCTTTTCTTTTTACGAAGTAGAAATACCAACTAAAACGATCAATTTGATTCCTGTGGTAATCGATGGGCTTTTGGACAGTGCGGATATAGACCCGGTTTTAGAGGATGCCTATGCTTCCAGAATAGGCAATTGGTACATTGCAATTGAGGTGTATGCGGATTTTGAGCAGGATTGTCTTCAAGAAGATTCCCTTTCAAGGGAAGCTGTTTTAAAGTATCTTCGGACCATAAAACAAGAATATCTATCCACGTATAACTATAATGAAGTTGTTTTTAAAAACTAAGGATTACTCTGTTTCACAGGAAGAGTTTCATTTAAGTCATGATGCCGACATGGATATGCTCATTACCCATCCCCAACCTGAAAAGCTGGAAGAGTACTATCAAAGTGAATCCTATATTTCGCATACGGACGCAAACAAGAACTTTTTTGACAAGCTCTATCAGATAATTAAAAAATACAGCCTTTATAAGAAGATGAAATTGATAGGCCGATATGCGAAAGGGGAAAAGAACCTTTTGGACTTTGGTGCTGGAACGGGAGACTTTATGGTGATGGCAAAAAAGAAGAATTGGTCAGTTGCCGGAGTCGAACCTAATTGTAAAGCTAGGGAACTTGCAGAAGCAAAAGGAATACTCCTCTATCCAAAAATGGAAACACTTCAAGATAATAAATACCAAGTTATTACACTTTGGCATGTATTGGAGCATCTCCCCAATTTAGAAGAGCAAATTTCGCAGCTAATTTCCAAGTTGGGAAAAGAGGGCATTCTTGTAATCGCTGTTCCAAACTTCCGGTCTTATGATGCGAAGTACTATAGGGAATTTTGGGCGGCCTATGATGTCCCTAGGCATCTTTGGCATTTTTCCAGAACAACAATGGAGAAGTTGTTTTCCAAGCACAAGATGAAAATCGTAAAAATAAAACCAATGATTTTTGATGCGTTTTATGTGGCCATGCTTTCTGAAAAATATAAAACGGGTAGAGTCAACTTTCTTAAAGCCTTTTGGATAGGGCTATGGTCCAATATTAAAGCTCAAGGTTCCGGGGAGTATTCTTCGCTTATCTATGTTATTCAAAAGAGCTAAAACGCATTTTAAGGAGATTTTACGGTCTTTTGCGATAATAGGCATAATAGTGCCATGCGCTTTTATTTTTAATGCTAAGGCCCATCCATTTCAAGCGAAAATCAATAGTTTTAATCAATTGCAAAACCAATATCAAATAGATTTTTTCTATTATTTAGTTTCAGACAATTACAACCGTAAATAGTGGCCACGGGTAATCGATTAAATATTCTCCTTTTTATCAAAAAGCTTTCCTATTTTTGCCCAACCTAAAAATCACCTCAGATGTTGATTTGGGGAAGTAAATTTGATAAAAGAGAAATATAGCAATATGAAGAAAATAGTATTTGTGTGTATCGCATTGGTTGTTGTTTCATGCAAACAAGAAAAAATTGGATTCGTGGATAATGTGAAATTGATGGACGAATATCAAGAGAAAATAGATATTGAATCGAAGTTCAAGACCAAGGTGGAGGCATTGACCAAGAAAAGAGACAGTATTTCTCAGGCTTTTCAACTGGAGGCCCAAGCTTTTCAAACCAAGGCGCAAAACATGTCACAAAAAAAGGCCCAGGAAGAATATGCTTTAATGCAGCAACGCGGCCAGTTTATAGGTCAGCAATTACAGCAGGAAGACCAACAACTACAGGCCGAGGGACAGACCGAAATGGATAGTGTTGTAAGCAAGGTAAAGAAAGAAATTAAGGCTTATGGCAAAACGCAGGGCTATACGTATATCCTTGGTGGTGGTGACGGCGGCAGCGTGCTATATGGCGTTGATGCCAACGACCTTACAGATGAGATTATCAAAATCCTAAACGATAAGTACAAGAAATAGTCCACGACTGCCATGGTCGCAGTTTTTAATCGAGGTCTATGAGTTCTGTAACAGAAAGACCAAAAAGATTGCCGGAACAAAATAAATGGCAATAGTTTTGGCACCATCATAATCCTTGGCAGTCCGTTGTCCAAAAAGTAGCATTAATAGGGAAATACAGGACATAATGGCCCCGTAAAATGCGACTGTGCCATCTCTCAAGACCACAATTTGAAAAAGCCCGATTGCACATAGTATTCCGGCCGCTATTTCAGATAATAGAACAACCCCTAACAGCGCAGGAACCAAGTTTTGCAAAGGCGTACCGGCAAAATGCTCCTTAAGCCAAGTAAGGTTGCCATTCCAATCAAATACCTTATCGATTCCACTTTGCAAAAACGTGATAATCAGGAAGAGCAATAAAAGAATTTCCGTGGCGTAGTTAAGGATACCCTGCATAATATAAGATTTTAGGCCGCTTTTTTATGCAACAAGCGCGTAAGTTTAATGGAAAGATCCGTAAGAATAATTTTGGAATTACCATTGCGCTCTATGTGAAAATGCGCGTCTTCCAACTCTTCAACGATTTCTTGGATATTGTTCTCATGGACAAAAGGGGCAAACTTATCCAATTGAAATCCGTCCACATGAATTTTCATAAAGGCCAATGTTTCCGCATTATAATTGATCATCAAGGCCTGTCGCATTACAGAAAGACAATACAATAGAAACTTCTTTTGCGTTTCCCTACCTGTCTTGGCGACTTCATCACTCCAGAGAATAAGTTCATGGATGGCTGATTTGTTGCCCTTTGCCTTAAAAGCGCTTCGAACCCATTGTACAAACCATTTCTCAAAGATTAAATCTTCAGAATCACGGTTTTTAAGGTCCAAAGCTTTATTGAAATTACCGTTGGATTCATGGGCCAGTTGTAAGGCTTCTTCCCGTACCAGTCCTCTTTCTACTAAACCATCTGCTATGATTTGCTCCGCAAGTGGAGGAAAATGAAGAATTTGGCACCGCGAACGTATGGTTTGGATAATCTGTTCCTCGTCCTCCGTAATCAATAAAAATACGGTTTTTAGTGGGGGCTCCTCTATGAGTTTAAGCAATTTATTGGCGGCCGCCGTATTCATTTTTTCCGCCATCCAGACGAGCATTACCTTATAACCGCCCTCATAGGATTTTAAGGATAGTTTTTTAACGATATCCTGAGCTTCGTCCACTCCGATTTGCCCTTGTTTTTTCTCTATGCCTATGAGACGATACCAATCAAAAAGGTTTCCATATGGTTGCTCCAATAGAAATTTACGCCATTCTTCCAAATAGTGATTACTAACAGCGTGCGTTTTTACTTTATCCGTATTTGCTACGGGAAAGGCAAAATGCATATCGGGATGTGATAATGCCTCAAACTTTAAATTACAACTGTCTTGGCCTTCTTTGTTGTCGCCATTTTTATTGGAGCAGATAATATATTGTGCATAGGCCAAGGCCATAGGTAAAGTTCCGCATCCCTCTGGGCCAACAAATAGTTGAGCATGTGGAATACGGCCTGCATCTGCACTTTTGGCCAAATGGCTTTTAATATGGGAAAGGCCTAAGATATCCTTGAACAGCATAGTTCAAATATAGCCATTCGGATACAAATCAAGGAATTGAAGTTTGGTGGTTCATAGTTAACCTAAATAAAACTGGGAGCCCTTTATCCGAAGCATAGAAATCTTTACATTTGCCACTCTCTAAACCCTTTGCACATGAAGACTATTGATGATTTTAACTTCGACAACAAAAAAGCTCTGATCAGGGTAGATTTTAACGTTCCCTTGGATGCTGATTTTAATGTTACGGACACCAACCGGATCGAAGCGGCCAAACCTACAATTATAAAAGTACTTGAAGATGGGGGCAGCGCAATCCTAATGAGCCATTTAGGAAGACCTAAAGGGCAGCGCAATCCTGACCTTTCGCTAAACCATATCTGCTCCAAGGTTTCCGAAATAATTGGAGTGCAGGTAAAGTTTGTGGATGATAGTGTAGGGGAAGATGTAGAATCAGCAGCTTCGGAATTACAACCAGGGGAAGTACTTCTATTGGAAAACCTTCGGTTTTATGCCGAAGAGGAAAAAGGGGATCAAGGTTTTGCGGAAAAACTTTCAAAGCTTGGGGACATTTATGTGAACGATGCTTTTGGGACAGCACATCGCGCACATGCCTCTACCACAATAGTTGCTCAGTTTTTTCAAGACAAAAAATGTTTTGGGTATTTATTAGCTAAGGAAATTGATGCCATAGAAAAGGTAATGCAGACCGGTGAAAAACCCGTTTTGGCCATCCTGGGCGGCGCAAAGGTGTCCAGCAAAATTACCATTATAGAAAACATCTTGGACAAGGTAGACCACTTGATTATTGGCGGCGGAATGACCTATACCTTTGTAAAGGCCCAAGGGGGGAAAGTTGGCAATTCCATTTGTGAGGACGACAAAATGGAACTCGCAATGGAAATTTTGGAGCAAGCCAATAAAAAGGGAGTGGAAGTGCATCTTCCCTCGGATGTTTTGGCGGCAAATGATTTTGCCAATGAAGCCGATACACAAGTAGTGGACGTAGATAAAATACCTGACGGATGGCAAGGTTTGGATGCAGGGCCCAAGACTCTTGAGAGTTTTGGGGGAGTCATTCAAAAGTGCAGGACTATTTTGTGGAACGGCCCTGTCGGGGTCTTTGAAATGGAGAACTTTGCAAAGGGAACCATAGCTGTTGGGAATTATATAGATGCGGCCACTCAAAATGGTGCATTTTCCTTGGTCGGTGGCGGGGATTCCGTGGCCGCGGTAAAGCAATTTGGTTTTGAGGACAAAGTAAGTTACGTGTCTACAGGAGGAGGCGCTATGCTCGAAAGCCTGGAAGGGAAAACCTTACCGGGAATAGCTGCAATAATCGGAGCATAAAGGCGTTATCGATTAACGGGCATCAAAGTCCGAAGGACCGGCTTTAACATTGCAAAATTTTATTCTTTGAGAAAAAAAAGCGATTTTAGCTAGCCCCACCTTAATATTTAGCTTAATCCATGACAACAAAAGGAAATAGTCGCCTCGCCTTTTTAACCCTCTTCCTATGTATTAATTGGCTAGCCTCCCAAGAAACAGATAGCATTCAGAAACCTATAACGGTTACAGATACTACCACTTTGGATTTAAAGGGTGTTGGGCAGATGGAACGGATGGATACCAAAGTGGAATTAGTGGATAATCCTCTTGTCATAATTAAACAAGAAGGCAAGGTCAAATATAATCTAATAGACCATGCGGCGGCGGCTAGGTACGACAGTCTTTGGATGAAGGAACTCTATGAAAATGCAGCGCTTTTTGATGAAATGTACGATGAGGTATCTACACAGCGTTTGGAGGTGGCACCAGAGGAAGAGGAACTATATACCTATAACCTGCCAACGGATAGCCTAAAGGCAAGGCTAGCTAAATTGAATCAAAAAACGCCTTTCAACGTAGTTTATAATCCATCTTTGGAAAATGTCATAAAATCTTTTTTGACCCGCAAAAGGGATTTGATGCAACGTATGCTTACCACAAGCCAGTTCTACTTCCCTCTTTTTGAACAGCAATTGGACAACTATGATATTCCTTTGGAAATGAAATATCTGTCTATTGTGGAATCTGCCTTAAACCCCAAAGCACGATCACGTGTAGGGGCAACAGGTCTTTGGCAATTCATGTATGGAACCGGAAAAATGTACAAGCTCAATGTAACCAGTTATGTAGATGAACGAAGTGATCCCATTAAATCTACCGAAGCTGCATGCAAATATCTCTCTAAACTCTATGATATCTTTGGTGATTGGGACTTGGCCCTAGCGGCCTACAACTCAGGCCCCGGAAATGTAAACAAGGCCATACGAAGATCCGGAGGCTATAAAAATTATTGGAATTTAAGGCGCAACCTTCCTAGGGAAACCGCAGGCTATGTACCTGCATTCCTGGCCACTATGTACATTTTCGAATACGCGGAGGAACACGACCTTATCCGCAGGAAAATAGAACGACCTTATTTTGAAACCGATACCATACATGTAAAAAGCCTTATAACATTTGACCAGATTTCCGAACTTGTTGGAATAAGTACAGAGGAACTAAAAATTTTAAACCCCTCCTATAAGCTTAATGTGATACCTTATATTGAGGGCAAGCCGCATATTCTTCGCCTACCTAAATCCGTGATGGGCAAGTTTGTAGCTAATGAGGAAGCCATTTATGCCCACGTAGAAAAAGAATTGAAAAGCAAGGAAAGCCCTTTACCGCAATTGGTGAAGGCAGCGTCCAACAACAGAATCCGCTACCGGGTGAGAAGCGGTGATTACCTTGGAAAGATTGCTGAAAGATATGGGGTTGGCGTAAGCCAAATTAAGCGATGGAACGGTCTTCGAAGCAATAATTTAAGAGTGGGACAACGATTGACCATTTTTCCAAGAAGAACACCTGGGGCCGCTGTGGCTTCCAACCAAACTAAAACTACTTCAAAAGCACAAAGCCAAAATTTTCCACCGGGCGCAAAGATACATACGGTGCGTAGTGGGGATTCCCTTTGGACGATATCCAGAAAATATCCTGGAGTAAGTGTTGACAAGTTAAAGCAATGGAACGGCCTTAATAGCAATAGTCTAAAGCCGGGTACCAAACTCAAACTTTGTGAATGCCCTTCCTAATCCTAGAAAGAAGGTAAATTCTTGTGGTAGTTTGACAATTATGGAACGATTTTAGTGGCTTGCTACATGGTATTTTCCTATATTGAGAACATTCACAAGAGAATAATCTGGACATAAAATGAAAAAACTTCAAGCACTATTTCTGCTTTTCTTGGCCTTGTTGGTCAATTCGTGCAAGAACACCAACAAGAACGACTATAAACCTACCTCTATTGGTGCCATAAACTCCTTGGCCGTGGTAATGGACAACGAATTATGGAAGGGAAAGGTGGGAGATGAGGTAAGAAAACATTTTGCAGCCCCAGTAGTAGGCCTTATTTGGGACGAGCCGCTTTTTACCATCCAACATTTACCTCCTAGTGTTTTTACAGGCACTACACGTTATAGACGTTCCACATTGTACGTTCAAAAGGATTCCTTGGACATCGCCCATATAAAGACCGACATGTATGCTACTCCCCAAAAAGTTGCCGTTATTAAAGGGAGGACAGAGGACGAGATTATTGAAAATTTAAGCGAAAAATCAAGTCAGATTATTGCTGAATTCAAGAATCTGGAAGTAAAGGAAACACAGAAACGATTTTTACGTTCCCTAAACCGGGAACAGGTTTTACAGGAAGAATTTGGTGTTTCCTTGACGATTCCATCCATATACAAAGTAGGAAAACATGAAGATAATTTTGTTTGGATAGATAGGCAGGTCCCTAAGGGCACGATGAATATTATTGCTTATGAAATGCCTTACAATAGTTTCTTAAATGACTCTACATTGGTAAGGGACATCGTAAGTATGCGAGATTCCATTGGCAGTAAATATATTCCTGGTCCCGATGTGCCAGGAAAAAGAACACATATGCGAACAGAACCGGCATTTTCCCCCTCCGTGTATCATGCCACAATTATTGGAAAAAATGTAATTGAGGTAAGAGGTATTTGGGATATCAAAAATTATCCGATGGCTGGTCCCTTTGTGACCTATATCATTGACGATACCAAAAACTCAAGAAAAATAGTCTTGGAAGGCTTTACTTTTGCCCCCGCAACTGAAAAAAGGGACTATATGTTTGAGTTGGAGGCTATTTTGAAAACACTAAAATTTGAAACACAGTAGGAGTGTTACGCAATTGCAAACACCTAGCATAAAAAAGGCCCCTACCAATTCGTAGGGGCCTTTTTGTTGTGAATTTATATTTATCAAACAAAGGCAAAGCCCGTGGATATTCTATAAATAAGGGCATAGGCTGCAATTGCAAGCAACGCAAAACAAAACCAGGAAAAAGCCTTAAAATATCGATTAAGAATTTTATAGGTCCAGTCCTTAAATGCCTCTACATAAATTTCCTTTACAAGTAGTAATTTATTCATATGCTTTCTCTTTTTTAAGTTAACTAGAAAGCTAAGTTCTAAATTTGTCAAGGCAACCTTAAACTTTTTGGATGAAAGCCCTTAAATTATAGTTGTGTAAAATGCGGTATTGTTACGGCCCGGTGAAAGGTATTTGTTTTTCGGTGAAAGGTGTTAAGAACCTCCGTAAGGCATGTACAAAAGGTGTATTTCTGAAATAGTGAGTTGTTGCAATGGGCCATGGCTTTGTAGCGATACAAAAAAAGCGCCCCCTAAAGGACGCTCTTATCAAAAGTTAGGTTGGTATTATACGATTAGTCAAAGGCAAAGCCAGTTGAGATTCTAAACAAGAAAGCATAAAGTACGATTAAGAAGCTTGCGAAACAAAACCAGGAAAAAGCTTTAAAATAGGATTTCACTAAATAATGGCCAAGGTTTTTAAAAGCTTCCAAATAGATTTCTCTAATAAGTAGGATGTTTTTCATGATGTTGGGATTTTAGTTAAATAGGTTATAGGTATAACTCAAAAACCATATTTTTTGTATTTCATCGAACACCTTTTGTTGTAAAGGGGCTAAGGGGTGTTGTGAAATTCATCTTTTTTGAAAACAGAACTTTGTTCCAATCTCCTTTGACTTACATTTCGCATTACATTGACCAATAAAAAAGGCCGATAGATGGGTAACAGCTATCGGCCTTTTTTAATATGTATTCTATGTCTTTGCTACATGCTTACAATGATAAACTCGGATCTACGGTTAAGGTAGTGATTGGCTTCGGTACATCTAACAGTACCGTCACACTCGTTGAGCAATCGATTTTCTCCATATCCTTTGGCACTTTCAATACGTTCCGGTGCAACTCCTTTTGAAACTAAGTAATTCCTTGAGGATTTGGCCCTTTTGTCAGAGAGGTATTCATTGTACACTTTACTACCTCTAGAGTCGGTATGGGATTCTATTTTGATGACCATATTTGGGTACTCGTTCATGACCTCTACCAGTTTATCCAATTCCTCGGCGGCATCTTTTCGTATATAGGACTTATCAAAGTCGAAATGAATCATTTCTGTCTTTAGTTTCTTGATTCCGTCTTCAATGGCAATCATTTCCTTTAGTCGTCGCATGGAAATGTCAACTTCCATACGTTCATTATCCCTGGTACTCACTTTTAGCTCATTCTCAAAGAATTCCTCTCGTGTTGTTTTCAGAGTATATTTGGTATCTCCGTCCAAATCCTCAAAAACAAAAGTTCCATCATCTCCGGTCACAACTTCTTTGAGTTTGATTCCATTTTCATCCAATAATTCTACCATAGTTTGCGGCATAACATCTCCAGTAATAAGTTCGGTGACCACACCAGCTATGACATTAAGATTTTCCGGAATCTCTTCTACGACTAACCTTTTAAAGGAATAGATATCGTCATCTCCTTTACCCCCGGGCCTATTAGAAGCAAAAAAGCCTTCTTGGGTCTCTTCGTTTATGATATAAGAGAAATCGTCTTTATTGCTGTTTATAGGTTTGCCAAGGTTTGTTGCCTCTCCAAAGCCTTCCTCTTCGTTATACGTTGCCTCATATACATCCAATCCACCAAGCCCAACATGACCATCGGAAGAGAAATACAGTTTATTGGAATTGATAAAAGGGAACATCTCCTTTCTTTCTGTATTTATGGTAGGGCCCAAATTCCTAGGTTCTGAAAAATTTCCATCCCCCAATACATCTACAACGAAAATATCGGTTTGGCCAATGCTTCCCGGCATATCGGAGACGAAGTACAACTGTTTACCGTCTGGGCTTAATGCCGGATGTCCGGTAGAGTAATCATCGCTATTAAATGGGACTTCCACGGCTTCTATCCAATCTCCATCGACTTTTTTGGACATATATATTTTTAAATGGTTGACTCCATTTTTATCGCGCTTTAGTTTTTTCCCATAATTATTTCGCGTAAAATACATGGTGGAATTATCCGGGGAAAAGGTTACGGAAGCCTCATGATATTTCGTGTTGATTTTCTTTGAATATTTTACAGCATTACGAAGATCTTGGGATTCTTCATTCATTTTGGCAACATAAAGATCCAGGAAAGGTTGATTGTTCCACTTGTATCTTCTGGTCGTAAAAAACGATGAATCTGCAGAAGAAGCAAAAACAACTTGGTTTGAATCCAAGAACATAGGGGAAAACTCGGAATATTTTGAATTAATGGATAAGTTATGGATATCCAATTTTTCCTCTGTCCCCAAAATCTTATCCAAAACCACTTCATTACGGGTTTGTACCGCGGTATCCGTAATTTTTGCGAAATCGCCTTTTTTCATTTTACGGTTATACAATCGCATCAGTCGTTTGGAACGGGCATATTTGCCCGTCCCCTTTAAGGAATGTGCATATTTGAAGATGTTATCGGCGGACATTTCATCCTTATAGTTCTTATAAAGCAAGTTGTACCAATGGAAAGCCTTTTCCATATTGGTATTGAAATAATGGGCATCTCCAGCTTTTTGGATAATATCAAAAGAATAGTTTTCCTTTCCCTTTTTCAGGGCTTCCTCGTAAAGATCCGCCGCCTCTGCATACCACATTTTCTCAAAATATTGATCTGCCTTTTGAATAAGTAAATTTTTTCCAGGGCTGTGGATTTCCTTTTGCACGACGGCTGAGGTAACGGCACTTTTAGTGTTCAGCATTTCATAGTCTACCTTTTCCAAGGCTATAGGCTCTTCTGCGAAGACTTCTTTTTCTACTTCCAATATCCAAACATCTCCCTTGTATTTACCATTTAATTTTGATGCACAGGCATCAACCGCTTCCAGTCCAAAAGGATGGTATTCTAGATATACGTAGTTAAGGCCGTTTTCGGAATTGGCTATGGATCTTGCGGCAAACCCTTTTCTGGTAAATTTTTTAATCGTTTTTTTAAGATTTTCCTTTCTACTGAAGATACCCGCAATAATGTAATAACCGTCCTCAATGTCCATTAGGTTAGTCATCTTTCTATGGGCAATATTGTTCCTTTTTGCTGCTTCCTCAAAGGTTTCGCTGAAGGCAATGGGCGGCGCGCTATCTGTGTCCAAATAAGAGTCTTGGCCGATTTCCTGATTGATGCCTGCTATACCAACTTGGGAATCGTTTTGGGCGATTAAACCAAGGGAAAGCAAAAGCACATAAGCCAAAATCAGTTTTTTCATGGGAAAGGGGGATGGGTTGATTGCTATTTCCAAATATGTCATGTAATGATATAACATGCGCACATGCTTGTAAACGTTGAAAATAGTGTTTCCTGTATGCCCTTGTGATTTTTTGTTGTGAAAGACATACTTTTTGTCGTGTAGAGGAATATTAGTATAGTTTCCTAACACTTTTTACGAGAAAGTGAAATTGGAAACAACAACGAGAAAGAGGAAGGTTAAAAAAACCAAAAGGTATATAAAATACAGTTGAGATAAAAAACCCGGTGAATTCACCGGGTTTGGAATGCATATTGAATATAATTTTCTACTCTTTTTTCTCTTCCAATTTCTCATCTTCCTTGGAAGCATCCTTGAACTCCTTAATGCCGCTACCGAGACCACGCATCAATTCCGGTATTTTTTTGCCACCGAACAAAAGAAGTACTACCATAACAATTATGGCTATCTGCCATGGGCCAATGGCCAGAAATATATGTAAAGCTGTCATAGTTTATGAATTAGATAGATAACAAATGTACGAAATAATGTAATTAGTTTATTGTTAATAACAACGAAAGCGGCATAATTAAATTGCATGGACTTTTATCCAATTTTTTCCGTATCTAAGGGTGAAGCCAATTTTTAGATTGGAACCAGACAAAATTCATTTGCATCCTTATCTTTGTATACTATGGCCAAAAAAGTCAAAAAACGTAAGGAAATTAGAAGAAAGCTACTGCATAAGTATCGTTTGGTGATACTTAATGAAAGTACTTTTGAGGAGAAGATATCCTTCAAATTAAGCCGACTTAATGTTTTTGTGACAGGATCTCTATGCATCATCGGGTTAATAGGCCTTACCACCCTGCTTATTGCTTTTACTCCGTTACGCGAGTATATACCTGGTTATTCTTCCACCAAGCTTAAACGACAGGCCACCGAACTTACCTATAAAACGGATTCTTTGGTCCGAACACTAGATTATACCAATAGGTATTTGAATAATATCCGAATGGTTCTCAGAGGAGATATTGAAAACAATGAAATTAATAGGGACTCGCTTTTTGAGCAATTTAAATTGGATCCATCAACGATAAACCTTACACCGATTCGCGAAGACTCTATGCTTAGGGCGGAGGTGGCACTAGAGGATAAATACAACTTGTTCGAGAGGAATATGGAAAAATCGGATTTGGTATTGTTCCCTCCAGTCAATGGTACAATTTCAGCGCAATATGACGCTGAGAAAAGGCATTTTGCGGTTGATGTGGTGGCACCTAAGGATACCCCTGTGAAAGCAGTTGCCAATGGGATGGTCATTTTTTCAGAATGGACAGCGGACACGGGATACGTTATGATTTTGGAACACGAGGATGGCCTTCTTAGTGTCTATAAACATAATGGGTCCTTAAGTAAGGTACAGGGCGATATTGTAAGGGCAGGAGAGGTCATTGCATCCGTCGGAAATACAGGTAAATTCACTACAGGTCCCCATCTACATTTTGAAATTTGGGATAATGGAACCCCGGTAGACCCAATGAATTTCATAGATTTTAATTAATACAAATGTCCTTAAAATCTTTTGCTGCCAAAATATTTGCTAGAGGTGTGGCCAAGAAAACAGCTCATTGGGTCAACCATCCGATAGCTACGCAAGAAAAGGTATTTAAAGAAATTATCCAGAAAGCTTCAAAAACACAATTTGGCAGGGACCATGATTTCGAAAATATTGGCTCATATAAGGATTTTGTCCGTAACGTACCCATTCGGGACTACGAGCAAATTAAAGGTTATGTAGAAAAAGTGATAGAGGGGAAGGAAGATGTCCTATGGCCTGGAAAACCCATTTATTTTGCAAAAACCTCAGGTACTACTTCTGGGGCGAAGTATATTCCGATTACTAAGGAATCCATTAAAAATCAAGTTGAGGCATCTCGAAATGCCATTTTAAATTATGTTCATGAAACCGGAAACTCCGACTTTGTGAATGGCCGGTGGATTTTTCTACAAGGAAGTCCAGTACTTCAGCAAAAGAATGGTATAAAACTGGGAAGGTTGTCCGGAATATCCGCCCATTATGTTCCCAACTATCTTCAAAAGAACCGCTTGCCCAGTTGGGAAACCAATTGCATAGATGATTGGGAAACCAAGGTAAATGCTATTGTGGAAGAGACGGTTAATGAGAACATGACCGTTATCGCTGGTATTCCTTCTTGGGTACAGATGTATTTTGAAAGGCTCCATGAAAAAACGAATCAGGATATCGGTAGCTTGTTCCCGAATTTTCAATTATTCATTTATGGTGGGTTGAATTATGAGCCCTATAGGGCAAAATTTGAAAACTTGATAGGGCGCAAGGTAGATAGCATAGAACTCTTTCCTGCCAGCGAGGGATTTTTTGCCTATCAAGATTCCCAAAAAGAAAAAGGGATGCTCCTTCTGTTGAATTCCGGAATTTTCTATGAGTTTGTAAAGGCAGACGAATATTTTGATGAAGGAGCAAAACGGATTACCATTAAAGACGTAAAAATTGGTATAAATTATGTAATGATTGTCTCGACCGATGCCGGGTTATGGGCCTACAACCTAGGAGATACCGTTCAGTTTATTTCTGTTGACCCCTATAAGGTAATTGTTTCGGGGCGTATAAAACATTTTTTATCTGCCTTTGGGGAGCATGTCATAGCCAAGGAGGTGGAAGAGGCCATGCAACAAGCTATTGTCGCCACAGATGCCAGAATAAATGAATTTACCGTAGCGCCACAAATAACTCCTGTAAAGGACGAACTCCCCTATCACGAATGGTTGATCGAGTTTGAGAACGAACCATCCGAAATGGGAAAGTTCATTGAAACTTTGGATGTATCACTACAAAAACAGAACAGTTATTATTTTGACCTGATCGATGGGAAAATCCTTCAGCCCTTGAAAATCACCCAAATCCAAAAAGGGGGATTTCAAGAATACATGAAATCCATTGGAAAATTGGGAGGCCAAAACAAGGTACAGCGTTTGGCCAATGACCGAAAGGTTGCAGATGTGTTATCCACCTATAAGAAAGCCTAGGACAATTAATCCCACATTAATTTTAAATTGTAATTTTGCTTGAAATTCTTTAATGGGCAAAACAACCGTTACAACCAGAGCTCAAGAATCAACAAACGCCATAGAACGGCTCTACATCACCATGCGTCATTTGTTCAACCGAGGTTTTTATAAACCCGGTGGTGTTTCTGGAGAGTCTCTAAAGAATGCATTGTTGCTCTTACGACCAGAAATATATGGTTCCATTGCCGAGGAAAAGGCAGAATTGGATGGACTTATTTATGTTTTGGAGCGTTTACCCGAGGGCATTGAACAATGCCGATTTATAAATCTTACCTCGGACGAAGGCTATGGAAAATCCCACTTCAAGGCCATAGTGCCCCCAAAGAGAAGGCGAAATTGCTATCGTATCGATGACGAACAGATGAATATCCAGATTACTCGTGGTCGCTCCGATATTTATGATATCCTTACCCATCTCACCTTCCTTTTCATAGAATCCGAAAAGATATGCAAGCGCGTTTTGATAGAGGACACCGATAAGACCGTTCGTGATTGGGTAAAACTTGAGGAAGCGGTTAAAAAGGAAAAGCTGACCCAAGTAGAAAGAGAAGTAGCTTTAATTCACACTGCACAAATTTTGGGCCGTTCCTTTGAAGAGATACTTGAGGTCTATGAAGAATTGGGAACCAGTAAAAATCCCAACCGATTTTTGAAAATTGTATACTGGTTGGGAAAATTGGCCATCGAAGAAGAAATAACCGGCAACAAACGCACCATTACTTTCAGTGCTTTGTTAAGGGAAAGACTGGGCCATCACATCCACGGAGAGCAATGGGCCCATACGATTAAGGAAGTTCTGGCAAAACAATCCCTTTTGGGAAGACCGATTCATATTATCAGTGCCAATATGCATAGTGTAATGAACACGCTATTTGCGGGTAATGCCCTAAAAAAAGAGTTTCCGAATACTAGCAACTCCTTGGAAATATATGAAGCTTTGAGCTTGCCCGCCAACCAGAAGTTAAGGGACAAAGTAACTACCATAGCTAAAAAAAATGGAATGCTCGTGATAGATGATGCATCGGGAACAAACGTGGACGTCCAGATTTTTGACTTGGCCAGATTGGGCCCCGATGCTTGTTGTTATGAACTGGCCAGGGACATTCCGGATGAAGAAAAACCTGTTATCTTTGTGATGGATTATGCCTTTGGGGAACAAGCTTATGAGACCATAGACGAGTTTTTAAAACCCTATAAGGCAAAGAAAAAGAAGATTGTTTTTTTGAACATTGCATCAATATCCATTATGGGGAAAGCTGGCATATTGGAAGGGGGCAAAGGTGATTTAATGATTCCGTCCGCACATATTTTTGAAGGAACTGCGGATAATTATCCGTTTAAGAATGAACTTTGCAAGAAAGATTTTGAAGGGTATGGATTACAAGTTTTTGAAGGTGCGATGGTAACGGTCTTGGGCACATCCCTTCAGAATAAGGATATTCTCAAGTTTTTTCATCAATCTACATGGAACGTTATAGGTTTGGAAATGGAAGGTGTGCACTATCAAAAGGCTATTCAATCCGCCTCTAAAATAAGAAATAGTATAAGGGAAAATGTAAAAGTACGTTATGCCTATTATGCCTCGGACAATCCCTTGGAAACTGGCAGTACCCTGGCTTCCGGAGGCTTGGGCACCACTGGCGTAAAACCTACGTACCTAATTACAGATAGGATTTTAAAACAGATTTTCAATTCATAAATATATGGCGGATAAACAACCACAAAACAATCAAAGCTCCTCGGATGAAATAGATTTGGGGCAATTATTCCAGATGATTCAAAAAGGTTTTGACAGAATCTTTAGAGGCTTCCTTAGACTGTTTTTGTACCTCAAAAAAAATGCTTTGATTTTAATTGGATTGGCGATTTTGGGAGTGGCAATAGGGTTTGGTCTCAATCAAATTGTAACCAGAGGAATGAAGACCGAAGTAATTGTTAAACCCAATTTAGAAAGCAAAAACTATCTATATAATGTGATTGACGAAATAAAGGCCAATATTAAAGCTAAGGACACTTCTTTTTTCCAACCCCTGGGAATATCTTTTGATAGACTTAAAAAGTTTGAGGTTGAGATAGAACCTATTGAAGGAGGACAGAATGGCAAGAATTTGGAGGATCAAATGAAATATTTGGAAACGCTTCAGAGCTTTCAAAATACAACTATCATCTCGGAGGTGATTCGTACAGAAATCCTGAATAATAGTTCACTGAATCATCGAATAAGTTTTTTCTATAAAGATGCTGCTTATGGTCAGGAATGCGCAAAAAAGTTGATGGACTACATCAATTCCAACTCTTACTTTGATGGTTTAATCCAAATTTATCAAGAAAATGCCAAGGAGCGGATAGAAAAGAATGAAGCCGTAATAAGCCAATTGGATGATTTAATCACTAATTATTCAGAAAAAATAGGAGAAAAAGAGAATTCCGTTGAAAAAGGCAGAATAGTACTGGATAGTGAAGAGAGCCTTGATATGAAAGGTCTTTTTGAATTGAAAAATAGTTTAATCAGGGATACCGAACGAAAAAAACTTGAACTTCGGGAGCAGACAAACGTAATAAGCATTATTAATTTTGGAAAACCGCAGCAAGTACAGAAAGCTTTCTTTGGCAAGAACATAGTGTTGCTTCCTACTATTTTAATCGCCACATTTTTTTTATGGTCCATAGTAAAGTATTTGAACAAAAAATCCACTGAAATAGACAAACCCCGATATCACTAAAATTATGGATATTTCGTTTTGGTTACCAGGGGTACAGGTTTTATTGGCGTCTACTTTTCGACAATAAAGTAGTAAAAATCACCAAAGGGAATTACAACCTTGTAAAAAAGTTAAACAGGAATACATTGAGTTTATCGGCACTGATGAGAGTTAAAGGCTGGAATTTCGGTTGGGGAACTGCTCGCTTGGAAAAGGGAGCCTTTACCTCCTTGGCGACAGAACCACAATGCGAAGAGGTAATATAGAGGTAAGACAAGGTTTGAAAATGCAAGCCATCGGAAGTAACCTATAAATTGGGTTGTATTGCCAAAAAACAATTACGTTTGTCGGCCAACCCTTTTTAAAGTATGGGAAGGTAAATATTTAGTGCAACTTTAATAAAAAAGGTGAAAATTATTCGCACAAAATTGGACGGTTGCTTTATAGTGGAACCAAAAACATTCATAGATTACAGGGGTGCTTTTTTGGAATCTTACCATAAAGACCGTTTTTTGGAGACCACCGGATTGGACATAGATTTTGTTCAGGACAATTTATCATTTTCCAAAAAAGGGGTGCTCAGAGGCCTTCATTTCCAGGCAGGAGAATTTGCCCAAGCAAAATTGATTCGGGTAGTAAAAGGAGAGATATTGGATGTAATTGTTGATTTGAGAAAGGAAAGCCCAACCTACGGCGAATTTGTAAAATTGAGAATGGTAGGTAAAGAAAACCGCTCTATTTTTATACCAAAAGGTATGGCGCATGGGTTTTTGGCGTTATCTGATGATGTGGTCTTTACGTACAAATGCGATAGTTACTACAATCCGGAAGCGGAGGCAGGGATAGCTTTTAACGATCCTGTCCTGGGAATAGATTGGGAGTATCCAAAGGAAGATATGATTCTGTCCGAAAAAGATAAAAACCTCCCAAGTTTTAAATCATTAAACAACGACTAAATCCTTAGTACCTGATACCAATGGGCAATTGGGAATGACACTTCAGGAATTGGCTCCCGATTATCAGTCGATTGCTTTTGATTTTAAGCAAAAAAAGGTTTAAATACTACCGATAACAATGAGGCCGACAAGACTTTTGAAAAGCTCCGATATGATTTCTGGGTCAATTGTATTGCCTATGCCAAAGTTGAACAGGCTTAGATCGGACCTGAAATAGTGTATAAAGTAAATTTCGAGAACGTAAATAACTTGACTTTGGTTTGCAAGAGGAATAATATGACGCTTATTTGCACTTCAACGGATTATATGTTTGATGATGAAAAAGGCATTCTATATTTACACGATTGCATTTCCAATCCAATTAATCGGTACGGATTGTCCTAGTAAAGAGGAAAGAACATATTCGATAAATCTGGGAAAATTAATTTATCGTAAGAACTTCATAACTACAAAACACAAAATATGACTATAATTTTACAAGACCGTTTTATAAAAAGCTAAAGAAGTACAAGATTTTAAGGTTATAGATGCCTAGGGGAGATGTCTCACCAGTACGGGGACCTTGTCAGAGTATTTGTCGAGGAATTGGGTTTAAGAGGCAAAGAATCTGGCATCTATCATTTTACGGATGGGGAAGCAATTACAAGACAGGGTTTCGCCAAAGAACTTAAAAGAAAAAGAGTTAGGCAATAGGAATTGTTAAGGACAGGAATTATTGTACTTTTGCTAAAAGACCTAAAGGTTCGGTATTAAGTCCAAGCATTAATTAGAAAGAATTATTCCAAGCACATATGGACCTACTTCAACTGATTGGAAGAGAAAAAGAACTTTTTATTAATGACGTCACTAAATTTGATTCACAACTAAGGGAAATTGTTTCGAGCAGCAAATTTCTAGTCTTGGGTGGTGCTGGATCTATTGGGCAAGCCGTGGCCAAGGAAATTTTCAAAAGGAATCCACAAAAACTTCATATTGTCGATATTAGCGAGAATAACCTAGTTGAATTGGTTCGTGATATTCGAAGCTCTCAAGGATATATCAAAGGTGATTTTAAATCGTTCGCACTCGATATAGGCTCGAGAGAGTATGACGCGTTCATTGCCAATGATGGGGAGTATGATTACGTTTTGAACCTTTCGGCCTTAAAGCATGTTCGTAGCGAGAAAGACCCCTACACACTCATGCGAATGATTGATGTCAACATATTAAATATAGACAAAACCATTCAGCAGGCCATCGATTATGGAGCGAAAAAGTACTTTTGTGTTTCTACAGATAAGGCGGCTAATCCGGTAAATATGATGGGTGCTTCAAAGCGCATTATGGAAATGTTTTTAATGAGCCGAAGCACACAAATGGAAATTTCAACAGCTAGATTTGCCAATGTTGCTTTTTCTGATGGGTCGCTATTGTATAGCTTTAGGAATAGAATTGAAAAAAAGCAACCTATTGTGGCTCCAAATGACATCAAACGCTATTTCGTAGTTCCCAAAGAGTCGGGAGAACTTTGTTTGATGTCCTGTGTATTTGGGAGCAACAGAGATATTTTCTTTCCCAAACTTGATGAAAGGCTGCATTTAATAACTTTTGCTGACATAGCGATAAGGTACCTTAATGCTTTGGGGTATGAACCATACCTGTGCAAAACAGAGGATGAAGCTAGGGAAATGGCCCAAAGGCTGCCTCAAAACAAAATTTGGCCCTGTTTTTTTACCACAAGTGATACCACCGGAGAGAAAGACTTTGAAGAGTTCTATACGCACAACGAGACACTTGATATGGACCGCTTTGAAAACCTTGGAATTATAAAGAATGCGCTCAATGTTGAAAAAGAAAAACTTCAAAAATTTGAGAGGACAATATCCTTATTAAAAGATAATGGAAGTTGGAAAAAGGAACAATTGGTCGCGTTGTTCCATGAAATACTTCCCAATTTTGATCATAAGGAAACAGGAAAATACCTAGATGCAAAGATGTAAGCAGTATGATTGGGGAGACCATTAAATTTATAAGAGAATTATATGGCACAAACGACTTTATTCCTCTTCATGAACCTAGATTTATTGGGAATGAGAAGAACTATCTTTTAGAATGTATCGATTCCACTTTTGTCTCCAGTGTGGGGAAGTTTGTAGACCAATTTGAAGATAACATGGCCACCTTTACCGGGGCCAAGTATGCCATAGCCACTGCTAATGGGACTTCAGCACTCCATATAGCGCTTATGCTTGCTGGCGTTGAACGGGATAATGAGGTCATTACACAACCACTTACATTCGTTGCAACATGTAATGCCATAAGTTATTTGGGCGCACACCCAGTTTTTATCGATGTTGACAAAGAGACATTGGGCCTTTCACCAGAAAAGCTAAATGATTTTTTAAAGAATAATACAGAAATAAAAAATGGATTTTGTTACAATAAAATATCAAAGAAAAAAATTAAGGCAGTTCTGCCTATGCATACTTTTGGCCGTCCAGCCAAAGTTGAGGAAATTGTTACGGTCTGCGAAGAGTACGGTCTTAAATTGGTTGAGGATGCTGCCGAATCACTGGGGAGTTATTATAGGGGCAAACACACAGGGACCTTTGGCCTGTTAGGTGTCTTGAGCTTCAATGGAAACAAGACCATTACCACCGGAGGTGGAGGAATGCTGTTAACCAATGACGAAACCTTGGCAAAAAAAGCAAAACATATCACAACCACCGCGAAAGTACCCCACCCCTGGCACTTCGAACATGATCAAGTTGCATACAATTATCGACTTCCAAACATTAATGCGGCCCTTGGTTGCGCCCAATTGGAAAGTCTGCCCGATTTTTTAGTTAAAAAAAGAGCACTTGCCAAAAAATACGAGATCTTCTTTAACCGATCACCATATAATTTTGTAGTTGAGCCGGAGCATTCGAAATCAAATTATTGGTTAAATGCGATTGTATTGAACGATGTTGATGAAAGAGATGCTTTCTTGACCAGAACAAATCAAAAAGGAGTTATGACGAGGCCTATTTGGAAATTGATGAATCATTTAAGCATTTTTGCAAGGGCACAGGCAGGGAATCTTGAGAATTCAGAGTGGTTTGAAAAAAGAGTGGTAAACATTCCGAGTAGTGTAATATTAAATTAGTTTAAGGGAACAATTTGTTCCCACAAAGAATTTAAGATGCCATAGATATAAAGCCAAATGAAAACAAAGGTTTTGTTGTCAATTGTTTCACCTGTCTATAGGGCAGAGGACATAGTGGATGAACTGGTCAAACAGATTATCTTAAATGTCAAAGATATTGACGGTGATTTTGAAATAGTTTTGGTAGATGATGGAAGCCCCGATCAATCTTGGAATCGCATTGCCGAAAACTGTAAAAAAAACAAAAGGGTTAAAGGTGTAAAATTAAGTCGAAATTTCGGTCAACACTACGCCATAACAGCTGGGCTATCAGTTGCCACGGGAGAATGGATAATCGTAATGGATTGTGACTTGCAAGACAATCCTAAAGAAATAAATAACCTATTCAATGAAGCTCAAAAAGGCCATGATTTGGTATTGGCACGGCGGAAATTACGCAACGACTCCTTTATTAAGCGCACCATGTCAAAATGGTTTTATGCCCTTTTCGGCTATCTTACGGACACCAAACAAGACGCTGCAATAGCAAATTATGGCATATACAATCGAAAGGTGGTCGATGCAATCCTTTCAATGAAGGATAAGGTTCGGTATTTTCCCACTATGACACAATGGGTGGGTTTTTCGGCACATTATATTGACGTAAACCACAATCAGCGCATTTCTGGAAAAAGCTCCTACAATTGGAAGAGCCTATTTAGACTAGGGTTTAACAACATCATTGCGTTTTCATCAAAACCCTTGTTGTTGACAATAAGACTAGGAGTAATTATTTCGACCTTGAGCTTTTTGTTGGGGGGCTACTATTTCGTAATGTACCTCAAGGGCAAAATTGATGAACCTGGGTTTCCCTCGGTAATTATTTCCATTTGGTTTTTGGGTGGGGTTATCATTTCCATACTAGGAGTAATCGGTCTTTATATCGGTAAGACATTCAACCAGACCAAAGACCGGCCAAATTATATTATCGATAAAGTTGCGAATCTATGAGCAATAAGCGGGTTACTCTTTTTTTGATCACCAAAAAAGGATTTAGGGTCCTTGAAGCACTTATTGAAGCGGGTTTTCAAAAAAATATCGGACAGATTATCATAGGCAGGGATAAGAACCAACAAGATTTTTCCAATGAGATAGAAAGGCTTTGTAGAGATAGCGCATTGCCATACTTTTTTAAAGGAGATTTTGAAGCCATTGAAAAATCCTATTATGCATTGGCAATAGGATGGCGTTGGATGATGAAAGAAGCTAAGAATCTTATAGTTTTACACGATTCCTTGCTGCCCAGATACCGCGGCTTCGCTCCTTTGGTCAATGCGCTATTAAATAGAGAAAGAACAATTGGTGCCACAGCCATTTGGGCAACTGAACAATACGACACAGGCGATATCTTGGTGCAAAAAAGTTTTGACGTAAGCTATCCCATAAAAATCAAAGCCGCCATTGACTTGATGGCCACTTGTTACAGTGAAATAGCCTTAGAGCTATTCCAAATGATTGTGAGTGAAGAAGAAATACCAAACACACCCCAAAATAATGAACTGGCCACTTATAGTTTATGGAGGGATGAAGAGGACTATCAGATTGACTGGACGCGTTCAGCTGAGGCCATTCAATTATTTATCAATTGTTTGGGCGAGCCATATAAAGGGGCATATAGCATTATTAATGGAAGAAAGGTTCGAATATTCGACGTTGCTATTTTGGAAGGGGTGATTGTTGAAGGAAAGGGCGAGGGAAAAGTACTTTTTTTTGAAGAAGGATGCCCTTGCATCGTCTGCGGATCGGGATTGGTGAAAATACTTGCCGCAATATACGAGGACTCCGGAGAAAGTATTTTCCCATTAAAATCGATTAAGACCAGGTTTACATGAAAATACCCTTTAACAGGCCTTACCTTACTGGAAATGAGGAGCATTATGTCAATCAGGCAATTTCCTCAGGGAAAATATCTGGCAATGGAATGTTTACGCAAAAATGCCAAAACTTCTTTGAGAAAAACTATGCGTTCAAAAAAACGTTACTCACCACATCTTGCACTGATGCACTTGAAATGTGTGCCATTTTACTGGACATTGCCCCCGGAGACGAGGTTATCATGCCTGCATACACCTTTGTCTCAACTGCCAATGCCTTTGTGATGCGTGGAGCCCAAATCGTTTTTTGTGACAGCATGTACAACCATCCCAATGTTGACGCCGAGGCTATAGAAGTATTGTTGACTCCTAAGACCAAAGCCATTGTTGTTGTGCATTACGCAGGGGTCGCCTGCGACATGGACAAAATAATGGGGATTGCCCAAAAGCATGGACTTTTTGTGGTCGAAGATGCGGCTCAGGCCGTAAATGCTTTTTACAAGGGTCGCCCTTTAGGGGGCATTGGGCATTTGGGGACGTTCTCATTTCACGAGACAAAAAACATCAGTTCGGGTGAGGGCGGAATGTTGGTAGTTAATGACGAGCGTTTTTTGGAAAGAGCAGAAATCATATGGGAAAAAGGGACAAATAGAACGGCATTTTTCAGGGGAGAAATTGATAAATATGGCTGGATCGATATTGGATCATCATTTCTTCCTTCCGATATAACAGCTGCATTTTTATTCGCTCAATTGGAATGCATGGAAGAGCTTCAAGGAAAAAGAAGAATCTTATGGAACACCTATCACCAAGAATTTGAGGGTAAGGAAAATGCTTTTAAACTCCTTGAAATACCTGCCTATGCCGACCATAATTTTCATATCTACTATGTGTGTTGTGACTCTCAAAAGCATAGGGACTATACGCTTGGTCGTCTAAGAAAAAATGGTACCCATGCCGTTTTCCATTATCAAGGATTGCATGACAGCCCTTTCTATAAGGACAAGTATCGAGGGCGGGAGCTTGTAAACAGTGATTTCTACTCAAATACATTGCTTAGGCTCCCTTTATTTTATGAATTGTCTGTTCCTGAAGTTCAGAATATATGTAGTTTCGTCTTAAATGAAGGATAAAAAAATATACATTTTACTACTTCTCTATTTTATGACAAACGGCGTAATGCTTATTAACAATGGAATTTTCTGGGATGATTGGGCCGTAATAGGAATGGAAAGGCTTGGGCTTGATCAACAATTTGGTGAAAACGGCATGTGGATTATGACCTATGTGCATGACGCACTAAATGATGGGAAGTATGCGCCAATGCTTTACCATTGGCTGTCCTTTATTTTTCTATTTCTGGCCTATGCTTTCTTTTATAATATACTAAAGCAATTTGGCTTTAAGGCGGATACGGCATTTCTAATTGCTGCCTTAGCTATGGTAGCCCCTTATTTTGAGACCAAGAACACGGCAATATGCATGTCCTATGGACTGTTTATGGCGTTGTTTGGTGCTGGTGCATTTTTGGTTTTTCGATTTTTGGGAAGTAGGGGGAATAGGCGAGATCTATTCTTGGGGTCAATGCTCTTGTTGTTGAGTTTTTTCCTTAACTCTCTGCTGTTGCTCTTTCTTTTTCTTTTGGGCTTATCCTTCCTACATCATCATGGGTTTTCAGTACAGCGGATAAAAAATAGCTGGCGTGATAAGTTTCCCTACTATATGGTGCTGGCTGTCTTACCATTTATTTTTTGGTATTTGAAAAAAACGTTTTTTGCAATCACAGGATTGTATGCAGCAAGGGGATATAATGTTATCAACTTTTCATTAGAAAAACTTCCGAAACAATACAAAAAGATATTTTCCGACAACATTTTTGGGCTTCATCACGAGTTCCGAGCCGTATTTACAGAGAATTTAGTTTTCGGAATAACAGTCTTTGCAGTTTTTCTGTTTACAACCTTATGTGTGCTTAAACCTATAAAATTTGATAAAAGGCCGAAAAAATTAGGCATCTATTTGCTATTGGGTATTTTCTTGTTTTTTGTTGCCACGTATCCATATACAACGGTGAATAAACTACCTTCATTTATTGGTTTCAACACGAGGCATCAGATATTGCTTCCTTTTGGGGTAGCTTTCGTGCTGTTCGCCATTATCGAGATGGTTCCATCCCACTTCAGAAAGGTGCTCTCATCAATCGCTCTCACGGTCTTTATTACAATGACAGTTAATGCAAACTTCAACTTTTTAAGGGGCTGGATAAAGCAAGAAGCGCTCGAACAGGAAATTGGGCGATTGAATATTGACACCTCAGGAGTCATTTTTATTACCAAAGGATTAAATGCTAAATTTAATCCTACGGAACGCGTATATACATTTTATGAACTGAACGGTATTTTCAAAAAAGCTTTAGATAGGCAGGATTTATTGGTAATATCTAGAAAAAGCTACCAAAAGCTAAACAAAAATCTAACTAGTATTTTGTCCCATTCTGTCAAATTCAATATGAAAGACCTCACGGATAAGGTCAATGAGGAGAGCTCATTTCAGATACTTTTCTTGAAGGAAGAAATACACCATTCTGAGACGCTGAGAAATGCAATAAGCTATTACTTTGATAGAAAATATTTTAATAGTAAAATTGATAAAATTTTGGATGCCAATTACGAAAGCAAATAATACTACTACATGGACAAACTTAGAATAGGATATTTTGCAGATGGCCCTTGGTCTCATTTGGCTTTTGAGAGAATCATTGCCAGTGAGTTTGTAGAGGTTTGTTTTATAACTCCGAGGTTTGACACTGCAGATGGTCAATTAAAAGATTACGCGGAGCAGTACGGTATTGACTATGTGCTAGCTAAGAATGTGAATGCGCCCGATTTCCTGGAATTGGCCAAAGGGTATGATTGCGATCTTTTTGTTTCAATGAGCTTTAATCAAATCTTCAGATTTGAAGTCATTAATCTTCCGAAATATGGTATAATTAATTGTCATGCCGGCAAGCTTCCTTTTTATAGGGGAAGAAACATTCTTAATTGGGCCCTAATCAATGATGAAAAAGAATTTGGAATCACTGTCCATTATGTGGATGAGGGAATTGATACTGGTGATATCATTTTACAAAGAACTTTTCCTATTACAGACCAAGACGACTATGCAAGCTTACTAGAGGTCGCCTATGTAGAATGCGCTAATATCCTATATGATGCACTACACCTTTTCAAAGAGGGTCCTGCAAAAGGAAATGACCAAAAGACTATTCATCCAGTTGGCATGTACTGTGGGGTTCGTTCCTATGGTGATGAATTTTTGAACTGGAACCAATGCTCACGAGCAGTTTTTAATTTTGTAAGGGCTATATGTAGTCCTGGTCCACTTGCAAGATGTACTTCCGATGGCGAGGAGATAAAAATCAATCGTGTACGCTTGATTGATAATGCCCCCACCTATATTGGAAAGCCAGGCCAGGTACTCTGCAAGAATAAGAATGGCAATTTTTTGGTAAAAACCGCAGATTCCTTTGTTGAGGTTTTGGAGTACGAAGGAAAACTAAGGGTAGGAAAAGTGCTTAAAACCCCAGAGAAATGAAAAAAACCTTGATAATTGCAGAGGCGGGAGTCAACCACAATGGTGAGATTGAATTGGCCTATCAGCTTGTTGATGCCGCGGTAGCAGCAGGGGCCGACTATGTAAAATTTCAAACGTTCAAGGCGTCAAAACTTGCTAGTGTAAAAGCTGAAAAAGCGGAGTACCAAAAGACCAATACCAAAGATTCAGGAGAGAGTCAATTCGAGATGCTCAAAAAACTGGAACTAACACCCGGAATGCACGATGACCTTATAGCTTATTGTAAGTTAAAGAACATTAAATTCCTATCAACTGGATTTGATACCGAAAGCATCTTATACTTGAACCAATTGAGAATGGCCCTTTTTAAAATCCCTTCGGGAGAGATTACCAATCTTCCCTACCTTGAGTTGGTCGGAAGTTTGGGCAAACCTTTGATACTATCCACTGGCATGTCTACTATGGCTGAGGTTGGGGAGGCTCTTGAGGTCCTTATGTCAGCAGGGGCAAAAAAATCGGGTATTACTGTATTGCACTGTAATACGGAATATCCAACGCCTATGAAAGATGTCAATTTACGGGCCATGTTGAGTATTGCGAATACCTTCCAAGTAAGATTCGGATACTCTGACCATACCCTGGGCATCGAAATTCCCATAGCGGCAGCTGCCATGGGAGCTACGGTTATCGAAAAGCACTTTACCTTGAATCGTAACATGGAGGGCCCCGATCATCTGGCGTCTCTTGAGCCCAAAGAGTTGATGCAAATGGTACAATCGATTCGAAACGTAGACGTAGCGCTAGGCTCTAGTGAAAAAACACCCAGTAAAAGCGAGCAAAAAAATTTGGTGATTGCCCGAAAGAGTATTGTGGCAAATAATCCCATAAAAAAGGGTGAAGTTTTTACCACAAAAAATTTAACGGTCAAAAGGCCCGGAAATGGTATTTCGCCTATGAGATGGCGCGAGCTAATTGGGACCCGAGCAAAAAAAAACTATCAACCCGATGATTTGATATGAAAAAAATAGCGGTCGTTACGGCCACAAGAGCAGAATACGGATTGTTAAAACCGCTTATCTCAGCATTGGAAAAGCACGAGAATTTCCAACTGCTGCTTTTTGTTACTGGGATGCATTTGCTACCCAAATTTGGCAACACGTACAAGGAAATTGAAAACGATGGTTTTAGTATCGCCGCCAAGGTTTATGATGATCTTTCAGGGGACTCTTCTAAAGCCATTGTACAATCTTTGGCTAAGGTTACAGAAGGCTTTTCTACTGTATTTGAAACACATAAACCTGATTTAATCGTGGTGCTTGGAGACCGGTCTGAAATTTTGGCGGTGGTGATGGCAGCAATAATTTTCAACATCCCTATTGCACATATTCGTGGCGGAGAAACCACAGAAGGAGCTTATGATGAGTTTATTAGACATGCCATTACAAAAATGAGCCACCTACATTTTGCATCCACTGAGACTTATCGGAAACGAATAATCCAAATGGGGGAACACCCATCCCGGGCGTTCAATGTAGGGGAGATTGGAATTGATAGTATTAAAAAGTTGACTTTGCTAACCAAGAGGGAGTTTGAAGATTCGATAGCGCATAAAATTGACCGAAATTTTGTCTTGATTACCTTTCACCCTGTCACCTTGGAAAAGGCCACGGCAAAAGAGCAATTTTCAGAATTGATTCAGGCTCTTGACACTTTGGAGGCGACCACTTTGCTTTTCACCAAACCGAATTCTGACAAAGATGGGCAGGCCATTGTTGACCTAATTGATTCATACGTCTCTCAAAACCCTAAAAAGGCAGTTGCTTTTACGTCTCTCGGTCAGTTGCGATATCTATCTGCGGCATCCCATGCCACTTTTGTAATTGGAAACTCTTCAAGTGGTATTTCAGAGGTGCCCTATTTTAATGTTCCAACCATAAATATAGGCGACCGGCAAAAGGGTAGGATAATGGCAAAGAGTGTCATAAATTGTAAGCCTATGAGGAATGATATTGTAAAAGCGATCAAGTTCGCAATGAGCAAACCATTCAAAACCAAGATTCAAAATCAGGAACAGCTGTACGGTAATGGTCAAGCCACATCGAAAATTATGCATGAGCTTTTAGCGTTTGACTATACTGAAATACAAAAGAAATTTTATGATGTTAAATTTCCCATAGATTGAGAAACTTTAGAGAACATTTGATTTTACAGGGTAGTCCGATTAAGGAAGCCCTGATGATGCTTGATAAATTGGCGGCCGATGCGATTTTGTTTGTAGTTGATTCCGATAATAAATTGATTGGGTCCCTTACCGATGGCGATGTGAGAAGAGGCTTGATCAAAGGGGTTACCATTGAACAGGCTGTTGACGATGTCATCCAAGAAAACCCGAAATATATTTCAAAGGGGAAACAGAATATTGAACAAATAATAACATACAGAGAAAAAAACTACAAGGTACTTCCTGTAGTCGATGCTCAGCATAAAATAGTGAACATCGTCAACTTTAGGAACATGCGTTCCTACCTGCCCATTGATGCGGTTATAATGGCGGGAGGTAAAGGAACCCGATTACGACCACTTACCGAAAAGGTTCCTAAGCCCCTGTTAAAAGTAGGAGAGCTTCCGATAATGGAACACAACTTGAACAGACTTGCCCTTTACGGAATTGATGATTTTTGGATATCTGTTAATTATTTGGGGGAACAAATTGAGGCCTATTTTGGTAACGGCCATGCAGCGAACCTCTCCATTAACTATCTATGGGAGACCAAGCCCTTAGGTACCATAGGAGCTGCTGCACAAATCGACAATTTTAACCATGAGTATGTCCTACTGACCAATTCGGATATCTTGACTAATTTAGATTACGAGCACTTTTTTTTGGACTTCATACATCAGGAAGCGGATATGTCGGTTGTCACCATTCCTTATAAGGTTGATGTTCCTTATGCGGTTTTGGAAACCAGTAATGGGCATATATTGAACCTTAAGGAAAAACCCACTTATACATACTATTCCAATGGAGGGATCTACCTTTTAAAAAAAAGTGCATTTCATCATATCCCCAAAAATGCTTTTTTCAACACCACAGACTTGATGGAAAAGCTCATTAATGAAAACCAAAAGGTGATTTCATATCCCATGTCTGGCTATTGGTTGGATATTGGCAAGCATGAAGATTTTGAAAAAGCACAGAAGGATATAACACAAATCAAGTTTTAATGCAACCTTTGGTTCTGATACCTGCCCGAGGAGGCTCAAAAGGAGTTCCCCATAAAAATATCAAAGTCTTGGCCGGGAAACCCTTGTTGGGCCATACGATTATGGAGGCTCAAAAAGTATTCAAATACGAGCAAATAGTGGTGAGTACTGATAGCCCTGAAATAAAGTCTGTGGCGGAGAACTTTGGTATAAAAGTTCCTTTTTTGAGACCTACAAATTTGGCAAAAGACACTTCAGGAAGTTATGGTGTAATTATGCACTGCATTGGGTTTTTCGAAAAAAAGGGATATCATGCAGATGTTTTGGTACTGCTGCAACCTACTTCTCCATTTCGAAAAGCCAATCACATAAGGGAATGTTTGGAACTATACACTCCAAATCTAGACATGGTGGTCTCGGTAAAAGAGACTAAGGCAAATCCTTATTTTAATCTGTTTGAAGAAAACAATAAGGGGTATTTGGAAAAATCAAAAAAGGCGGATTATGAGAGAAGACAAGATGCTCCCAAAGTGTGGGAATACAATGGAGCCATTTATTTGATTAATGTAGATTCCTTGAAAAAAGGAAACTTTTCTTCGTTTAAGAAAATCAAAAAATATGTAATGGGAGAAATACCGTCATTTGACATTGACACCCAATTGGATTGGGAAATTGCCAAACAGATTGCCGAAAATAACATAAAGTAGTTTATAAATTTGTAAAACAAGTCTTGAATATTATCTCTGATTTAGAAAAGTCTAAAAGTGTTGAACAAATAGTTCATGAAGATAATAGCATTTGGCCCATCATTAAAAACTATCTACCTCTTCTATTGGATAAAGACAATGAATTGGTCAAAAGGGAAGATGCTGGCACCATAAAAATATTATTAAAGGGCCTATTTCGCGATGCGTTTTGGTTTGTTAAAATATTTCAATCTAACATATGGGTTTTTACCAATTCGGAACGGCGCTATGGCCTGAATGACTCATATTTTGATCGAGTAGCCTCCGGGCTTTTGCAGTTTTTCCCAAGCTATGTGCTTTTTGAAAACCCCATTCCCAAAGGGCAATCGCCCAAAAAGAAATTGCAAAAAGGCGAACGTTGGGTAGGCCTGTCCTGGTTGTTTTTACTACAAAGTCTAATTATAAAGGCTACCGGCTCCGTGCATATTGAAAACCTAGAGCAGCTGGATGACCTATTAGGAGTGCATAAAAACAAAATACTGGGCATCATCAAACGCTACCATGCCGAGTATAAATTGTACCGTTTTTTGTTCAGTTTTAGAAAGCCCAAAGCGGTTTTTGTGGTCTGCTATTATACCAAGTATGGGCTAATAAAAGCCTGTAAGGAAAAAGGTGTTCCTGTTTTTGAACTGCAACACGGGCTGATAACCACCCAGCATCGTGCCTACGGTTTTAAAGCGGATTATGCCCAGGCCTTTAAACCTGATTATTTTTTGACCTATGGGCGAGTCTTCAACCAAATAGTAGCTGAAGGACACTTTGTGCCAAAAACCCATACCTTGGTCTATGGATATTCCTTTCTGAATGAGGTCTCAAAAAAGGCGCAACTCTCAGAAGGTTTGGCGGCACTTAAGGAACGCTACAAGACGGTTGTCTGCATTACGGGGCAACTCATCAATACGGACAAAAAATTGCTTCCCCTCATTGAACAGGTCGCCAAAAAACGCCCAGAGGTTTGCTTCATCTATAAGCCAAGGAACTTGAATAACGGTATTTTATGTGAAGCTCTACGGAATCTCATTAAGTGGGAACGGGCCAACACCTATATGCTTCTTAAGTTTTGCGACTTGCATTTGACCATTTACTCGACCTGCGCCTTGGAAAGTCTGGCACTGGGGACCCCAACAATCTCAGTGGATGTAGATGGGCTTTATACTGAACACTTAAAAAAGTTGATAGGGACCAATACCTACAATTATGAAGCAAGCAGTGCGGATGATATAGTAGGAATCTTAGATGAGGTTTCAGGCCAAAAAGAGGATACACAAAGGGTTAAACTGTCAATTTCGGAGACTATGGCACCCTTGATTTCAAAGGAAGCGTTCCTTGATTTTTTTAACAAAGTAATACATTAAATACTGCATGACCATGATTATGGTCATGAATTTACCAAAGCCCAACACCTTATGATAGAAGTCGTAGGTATATTTAAGAAGCCCAAGTTTTTTGCTGGAAAGGGATCGGGAATGTTTCCGATAATATGCTAAAGGCTCGGATAAATTATAAGCCTTTTTGGTTTGGTCCAAAATATTCAAAAAAAGACTCCAATCCTGTCTTTTTCGAATATCCGACATATATATTTTTCCAATCGCGGCTGCTTTGTACATGGCCGTTGAGGTCAAAATATAGTTGTTTCGCAACATAATTCTTCGGGATACATGTTTTTTGCAGGCCACACTCTTCTCATAGTGTTCGGAAAACTGAATATAATCGGTATACGTAAAATGGTAGTTGTTGCGGGACATAAAATGCAGCTGCTTTTCCAACTTTTTTGGATGCCAGTAATCGTCATTGTCCAAAAAAGCAATGTATTCCCCTTTTGCAGCTTGTATACATTCGTTTCGTGCCACAGCAGCTCCCTTGTTTTCGGTCAATATAATGGGCGGGGGTATTCTGGCATCGTCAAAGCAGGTTATTACCTCAAGACTGTCATCAGTTGAATTATCATCGCAAATGAGCAACTCCCAGTTGCGATAGCTCTGTGCTAGCACTGAATCAATGCATTGCCCCAAAAATTTGGCTCCATTGAAATTGGGAACTATTATGGATACGAGAGGGTCTTTTTTCACGAATTCTTCCTTTTATCCAAGTGGTAATTAGCCATGGTCAAACTACTAGCAAAGACAAAAAGCAATATCCCCCTTTGACGAATCAAAACGCTTTCCATTAATAACAAAAAAACAAAAAATATCCAAAAGAATAGTAAAGGGGCGGACCCTGGGATAGAGGCTTGCTTGAATAAAACAAAAAGTAATGATATTAGCAGGAATATGCCCAAGTATCCCCAATCGACGAAATTGTGAATATACTGGTTATGCGCATTATAAGTTTCGGTTTTAAAACTAAAGTAATCTTTAAAAGTAGACTCATATCGATTGGCAATAGCCTTGTCTACTATTCCCGTCCCATCAATTTCAAAACTCTTTGTGTCAAAAAAACTTGCTCCAATTACGTAAATCTTTACCCTTTTGTTTATTGAGTTGTTTCTTTCCAACAACAGGTCTCTTTTTTCCGTCCATTCAAAAACCTGCGAATATCTATTAAAAAGAACAGTGTCCCTGAAAATATAAGCGCTTGTAAAAAGTCCTAGAACAATCCCGGTAAAGATTATGAGCCTTAAAAAATGCTTTCTACTTTTAAATGCAGAAATTGCCAATTGAGCAAAGCCTGCAAGCAGCAACGCAATCACAACAGCCCTTGAACCCAGCATAAATAGATGAAGAAGCAAATAGATGGCAGCAAAGTATTTTGGTGATTTATTTACATTTTTGAGCAGAAAAAGTGCAACTATTGAAAAAACAGAATACGAGCTTAAATAAATATGACTGAAATAGCCACCTCCGGTATATCTCGTATACAAAAAACGATAATACATCCGACCATTGATTTTTACGTATAAGGATCTTTCACTGACCATATCATAAATAGCCCATAAATCAAGAAAAACCAATAGGGCAATGCATCCGACAATGAAGAATTGCAGGAATTTTTTTTTGAACTTTTCATTTGTCATGAAAATAATGGCAAAGAGGGGTACAAACAGAAAAGGAATAAGCCTTGTTTGATAATCTAAATTTGAATCGGCATTTACAAGAAGCCCAACAATACCCAGCAAAAAATAAAGTATAAAAGGTAATTGACCATGTCCGAACTTTTTTGGTAGAGTTCTTAACTTTTTAGAGATAATGTAAGGAATTCCCCATACTATCGCTAGCATATAGAATATTGTAGTAATGTTCTCTTTGGCAAACAGTGATAGTGCAACCATGATAATTGCCCAAGACCCAAATTGTTCTATTTTTTTATTTATTGGCATTTGCAATTCTGAAATAGGGTACGGCGACTAAAAACATCAAATTGAACAAAGCTAAAAGTATCCGCAAAGAACTGGTATAGGAAACTTCAGCAACTCCCAGTAGAAAAAAATAGATAAAAAGCGACCACCAGATATGCAATTTCCGCTCAGGCATGTTATCTACTCCCTTTATAAAGGGCAATGAAAAAACCAAAAAACCAATATAACCAATACAAGTTAATACCATACCATATCTCACATGCATATCTCCTAAGAACATTGTTGGGGCCGCTCCGCGGTCATTGGTGTTAGGATAAATGGCCTGGAATGTTTCCCTTTTTATTAATTGATAGTCATGTACATCACCTTGGTATAGGTCTCTTCGAGCCATTGATATTCGGGTAATGAAGGCTGAACCTTGGGTGACAAAAAATCTGCGAGGAGGAGATTCCATCAAATAGGCCAATGTTTCCTTGTTCAATGTCTTTCCCTTGGTGACAGTATAAATTGTCAACAATCCGATCAAAGCAACCAAAGTGACGACGATATATTTGAAATTAAACTTATAACCCGAAAAGAACAGCGCAAATATTATAAAAAAAGCAACTAGACCTTTGTGCCCTCCGGATGTCAGTATGAATACAACTAACAGAAGCAGTAAAAATTTCTTGAGATTTCCCCTCAAAAATCGGATAAAGAAAAAATATCCAGATGGAATAAAAACCATAAAAAAGGAAGAAAATGTATAAAAAAACTGAACGGCATCCGATTGGTCTAGTCTATCAGGCAATGTGCCCGTCAGCAAGAATTTGAAAATGGGCAATTCCCTTACATAAAAGACAATATAAAGAAGAACTACAGCAAACCAAAAGAGAAAATATATGGCAGTTATACTTAAATTTTTATTGCTATGGTTTAGAAGGTAACGATTCAAAGGAATCCGCAACTTTCTGTTAAGAAAATACCAATAAAAAAAAGTGCAGATAAATACAAAGATTCCATAAAACTCGAATGAAATCAGGTCTTGATTTTCGAATGTATGGGAATAGGTGGTAAAACCTAAATTGTAATAAATGGATGGACCAACAAATATGAGTGAAATAAAAAAAAAGTGCATGATAAAACTACTGCGATAGAGCCTTTTTTTAATGATGACCAAGAGGTTGAGCAGATAGATAAAAAGTAATAGTAAAACCATTTTAAAAAAACATCTTATTCTCTTTCAACCTGAAGTAGTGTTCTGCATCTCTCATGGAAAACTGCATGGCGGGGTGACCTCCTGCAATGGCAAGCGTATCAATATTTTTAACAACTACGCTCCCTGCCTGAATGATTGCACCTTCGCCAATTTCTACACCTCCCAAAATAATCACATTGTTTCCAAGCCAAACATTGTCATGAATGATAACATTTTTAGAAATTATTTTTTCATCATATGGCAACTTGCTACCATGATAATTATGGATATCCGTAATAATTTGACAATTTTTACCTGAATGAAAGTTGTTTCCAAAGTACACCTCACCTTTTCCCACAACCCTCATCCCGTTAAAATGAACGTTCCTGCCAACTTTGGTTCTTTTGGTCAGAATGGTCAACCTATTTGCCTTAATATCCCCGTTATCACCCAAAGTCCATTTGGCTAAGGTGGTGCAATACGTTGTTCGAATAGACTTAATTATTCTTAAGAGTACCCTCATATGGCCTTTTCTTTAACAATTGAACCTCAAGTAGTGCATATAGCAAGAAATATGATCCTAATGTTGAAATAGCTGCACCAATCAAACCGAACCTTGGGATTAAAATATAGCACAATGACAAACTTGCCAAAGCTGCAATGAACGAAAGTTTCGCGATTGCCTTGGTGTCTTCATAGTAAAATAGATAGTTGATCTTGAATCTGTACATTCCATTAAAAAAATAAGCTGTCAATAAACCAGCATACACCCAGTGGTTGACCTCATAACCTTGACCAATATAGATTTTGTATATCAAAGGCATTAGAATGAACAATATTAAAGCGAATAAAACTAAAAAACCAGTGTAATAACAAAACCAAGATTTCATCTTCAATCTGAACTTTGCATGGTCTCTTGTCATATTTTTCATAAAATAAGGCGCCCACGCCATGTTAAATGAATTAATTATGAGGCTTATGACCATGCATAATTGGTAAACTACGGAGTATTTGCCTAAAGTGGCAGTCCCTAGGATTTCAAGTATAAAATATCTATCGGCATAGTTTAAAATATTGGCAAATGTTGTGTGTAAAATCAGAGGCAATGAAAAAACAAAAATTTTCTTTAGAATCTCTTTTTTTACTTCGAAAACGATAGCTTTTTTGGAGATTAGTTTGTACATGACAATTAAAAAAGCAATAGCAGTACTAACAGTAATTCCCAATACTCTCAAGAAATAATCATCAATAAACAAAAGTAAGAATATTGTAAGGCCAATGTCCAAAGAGGCTTTTAAAAGTCTGACAGAAGCGAACTGACGGAGATTCTCCTCATTTCTTTTTAGCAATAAAAAACCTTCAACAATCAAATTTAGGCATACATAAAAAATGATGCAGAGAATGAGCCATCTCGTTTTGGAAGGTAATTCAATAAAATTTTGCGAAAACAGACAAACCGCAACCAAAATTAACCAGCCTGCTGAAAAAATTAATGCCGAAGAAAATAGGGTGGACAAATATGCTTTTCGATTTTTAATTGAAAAATAGAATTTGCTGAGTGATTGTATTAGGCACAATCCAATGAGAGGTGTTAAAAAAAGAGAAGATGTTGTGAATATGTCAATTATTCCTAAATCGGATTTACTCAGATTTCTTGTCAGAATTGGCAAAATGATAAAAGGGGTGAGTGAATTGAGAAGATTAATGATTGTATATCCACTAAAATTAACTAGCAATGATTGGCTCTTAATCTTCATCTTCTATAATCCTTTTCAAGAAATTCTACAGAATATCAGGCGTAAAAATAAAACTATTTAACAGCTATTTTTGTTTCTTTGCCGAGAATATCATTTATTCTATCAATAAACATGGCCATAAATCGAGGAAAGTTTTTTGGTTTAAGGAGAACCATTGAATACGGATTGGATTTATTGTCCATTAACCTTCTGGCATTCTCCCTACCAGTGTATTTCCATAATCCAATTTTGTTTTATCCCTACATATCCGTGGTGTGGATTTTAATATCCCATAGGAACAGATTTTATGACGTTTATAGACATACTAAGGTCACACACATCCTGGTGCTTCTTTTCAGACAGTTTGTTTTCATGTTCCTTGCCCTATATGCATACATAGGGTTCTTTAAGCAACCCAATGTAAGTAGACTGTATTTGGGATTTTTTTTTCTGTTAATGGTTGTTGCTATTTCAGCACTTAAGTTCTCCAAATACCTTTTCTTAAGTTACTACCGGAAAAAGAGCAAAAGCGATTTACGAAATGTAATAGTCATTGGCAAAAATCAAAAAACGAATCAGCTGGTTGAAGTATTTAATAACGAAAAAGGTTATGGCTATCAGTTTTGCAAGCAATTTCCTGCTTCGAAGGGAGAATTTAGTCTAAAAGAATGTCTCGATTACGTTGTGGACCACAAAATTGATGAAATCTATTGTTCAATAGACGCTTTAGAAGATAACCATATAGTGCAACTGATAGATTTTGCTGATAAGAAATTCAAGACTGTAAAATTTGTTCCAGACAACAAACAGATTTTTTCTAAGAAATTAAATTTTGAATATTACGGTTATGTACCTGTTTTATCTCTAAAAGAGATACCTTTAAAAATAAGAACCAATTATTTACTTAAGAGAGCATTCGACATTGTTTTTTCTTCTTTGGTAATTGTTCTTTTGTTGTCATGGCTAGCGCCTTTAATAGGAATTGTTATAAGCCTTGAATCAAAGGGTCCAGTTTACTTCATACAGCATAGAAAGGGGTATGATTTTAGGCTTTTTGCATGTTGGAAATTTCGTTCGATGGCGACGAACAAAAACCAAGACCACGAACAAGCTACTAAAAATGACATGCGGGTTACCAAGGTGGGTCGATTTATAAGGAAGACGAGCATGGACGAGCTTCCTCAATTTTACAACGTATTAATAGGCAATATGTCGGTTGTTGGGCCTCGACCTCTTTTGATAAAGCATACTAATGATTATGTTGACAAAATTCAAAAATTCATGTTAAGACATCATGTTAAGCCCGGCATAACTGGGCTTGCCCAAGTAAAAGGATATCGAGGTGAAATTGAAAAGGATATGGATATGAAGAACCGAGTGCGGCTTGATATTTTTTATGTTGAAAATTGGTCTTTGTTTTTAGATGTCAAAATAGTAATGCAAACTATAATCAATATTGCAAAAGGGGAGGAAAAGGCTTATTGAGTTTTGAATGATCTAAGCCTAATAAAAACAATTATTTAGATAGTCAAAATCATTTATTAAATATATGAAAATAGCGGTAATTGGCACAGGATACGTCGGCCTTGTCACTGGAACTTGTTTAGCTGAAACGGGCAACGAAGTGGTTTGTGTTGATATAGACCTTAAAAAGGTACAAAAAATGCAAAATGAGGAAGTTCCAATTTACGAACCTCATTTGGATGTGCTGTTTGAAAGAAATATCCAAGGGAAAAGATTAAGATTTACCACTTCTTTAGATGAAGGATTGAGTCATGGTGATATTGTGTTTTTGGCATTACCAACGCCTGAGGATGAAGACGGTTCCGCAGATCTTAAATATATCCTAGGTGTTGCCAATGAAATAGGTAAACTGATTAAATCCTATAAGGTAATCGTTGATAAAAGCACCGTTCCAGTAGGAACTTCTGAAAAGGTCCGTGAGGCCATTGCCAAAAATGCAAAATGTGATTTTGATGTGGTCTCCAACCCGGAGTTTCTTCGTGAAGGCTTTGCGGTTGATGATTTTCTAAAACCAGAACGAATTGTTGTGGGTTCAAATTCGAACAGGGCAACAAGATTAATGGAAAAATTGTACAAACCTTTTGTACGATCTGGAAATCCTGTGATTATTATGGATGAGAAGTCTGCGGAATTAACGAAGTATGCGGCTAACTCATTTTTGGCTGCCAAGATTACCTTTATGAACGAAATTGCAAACTTTTGCGAACTAGTAGGGGCGGATGTAGATAAGGTAAGGATTGGGATGGGGACGGATTCCAGGATAGGTAAACGTTTTCTCTTTCCCGGAATAGGATACGGTGGCTCCTGTTTCCCTAAGGATGTAAAGGCCCTCCATAAATCTGGAAAGGATTCTGGTTATGATTTTCAAATATTGGATTCCGTGATAAAGGTGAACCAAAAACAAAAAACCGTACTTATCCCCAAAATCAAGAATTATTTTAACAATAATTTAAAAGGCAAGAAAATAGGAGTTTGGGGCCTTGCCTTTAAACCTGAAACCGATGATATTAGAGAAGCACCGGCTTTGTATATCATATATGAATTATTGGCTTCAGGAGCAACCATCACGGCATTTGACCCCGAAGCTATGGAAAATGTAGAACGAAAATTAGGAAATAAGATTTCATTTGCCCATGGTATGTATGGCGCTTTGGAAGATGCTGATGCTCTTGTCATATGTACTGAATGGGGGATTTTTAGAAACCCTAACTTTAATGTTATGAAGGAGCTATTAAGGGATAATGTAATTTTTGATGGAAGAAATTTATATGACCCCCAAGAAATGAAAGAAGAAGGATTCCATTACGAATCTATTGGAAGATAAATAATCCAAACAAAATCAGAATAAGTTGAAGAAAATTCTCATCACTGGCGCAGCCGGTTTTCTCGGATCTCATTTATGTGATCGTTTTATTAAAGAAGGTTTTCATGTTGTCGGAATGGACAATCTCATTACTGGTGACATCAAAAATATCGAGCACCTTTTCCCTTTGGAAAACTTTGAATATTACCATCATGACGTGACGAAGTTTGTTCATGTCCCCAGCAAATTGGACTATATTTTGCATTTTGCTTCTCCCGCAAGTCCTATCGACTATTTGAAAATACCCATACAAACTCTTAAAGTAGGTGCTTTGGGGACTCATAACTTGCTCGGGTTGGCAAAGGAAAAGAAGGCGCGAATACTTATTGCGTCAACTTCTGAGATTTATGGTGATCCTTTGGTACATCCACAAAGTGAGGATTACTATGGGAATGTAAATACTATTGGGCCAAGAGGTGTGTATGATGAAGCTAAACGCTTTCAAGAATCAATAACTATGGCCTATCATCGTTTTCATGGATTGGATACAAGAATTGTGCGTATTTTTAATACATATGGTCCCAGAATGCGCCTAAACGACGGTCGGGTGGTTCCGGCTTTTATGGGACAGGCATTACGTGGGGACGATTTGACGATTTTTGGGGATGGTTCCCAGACCCGATCTTTTTGTTATGTCGATGATCAAATCGAAGGAATATACCGGTTGCTATTTAGTAATTTTACGGAGCCTGTCAATATCGGAAACCCACACGAAATTAGCATTAAGGAATTTGCGGAGGAGATTATTAAGCTAACGGGAATCAATCAAAGAATTATTTATAAGCCGCTACCTCAAAATGATCCATTACAAAGACAACCTGACATTACTCGGGCAAAAGAAGTTTTAGGCTGGGAACCAAAAGTAAAGAGGGAGGAGGGATTAAAAATCGTATACGATTATTTCAAATCTCTTTCCCCAGAGGATTTACAAAAAAAAGAGCATAGAGATTTTTCACAACCCACCACACCCTAGGAAGACATTTTTTTTCACATTTCAAAGGTAATCTTTACTGAATGAACTTGAAGGAGCTGCAACTTTGAATTTTGACCGTTTAAAATATACCGAAAAGTTTCGGGTTATTTAGTATTAAGATTTAAGTAGGCTTCTAGATTATGCAAATGAATCTTCGAAATATGCTTTGAGTCGTCAGAAAGTCATCTCTTTATTAGTTCCAAAGGATAATTTGGAAGAGAAATATAGAAATGATTTAGTCTCACAAGATTATTGCCCAAATGCAAAAATTAAGGATTTACAGGGGGCTTGATATGTTCTACACGGAAGGGGATTGGGTAACAAAAACCTTTTGGAATAGCCTTTTCGTTGCTTTTTTCCTAATGCCTTGTGGAATTAATTTGCCCTCTCCGTTTTTTATTGCTTCTATGGTTTTTGGGTTGGTCATAGTCCTGAGGTATAGGAAAAAGTTTGTTTTTGAACCGGCCCTACTTCTTTTTCCATTGTATTTCATACTTATGTGTCTTGGACTTATATATACACAGAATTTACATGTGGGGTTAGATTTGGTGCAGCGCTCTCTATCCTTATTTCTATTTCCCATCATTTTTATGTTCGTAAAAGAGGATGCGGCGGCGGTGCGAAGGTTGTTTGACTTTTTGCTTGCAGGGCTTCTAGTCTCATTTTGTGTTAATTTTATTGTTGCTACCCTAGACCTCGTAACATATGTTTCCGGGAATACCTCCAGCCTTGGTGTATTTTCGATTTTTGATTTGGTTATTGAAGAATGGGATAGATTTTATTTGGGATCGGCACTTTCAAAATCGGTGAACCCCAATTATGTTTCCATCTATATACTGCTGGTACTAAGTTATTATCTTAAAAACAAATTGATTTCCATAGAACGCTTGGCAATAGTAACACTACTATTTATCTATATCTTCTTACTGGCTTCCATTGCCGCCTATCTAATTTTGGCTTTGATGTCCATTTTACTAATTATTGATAAGACAGACAGGGAAAAGAAATATACCGGATTCCTAATCTTCCTTTTAGGTGCCATAGTATTTCTAAATAATCCAAGAGCATCCGGATTTCGTACACTTGTTAAGGAGTATCATCAAACCGATGATCAAAAGGTCATCCTTTTGGGAAAGGCAAAGGTTTTGTCATGGCATACCAGCATAGAACTGATCAAGGAGGCCCCTATATTGGGATATGGAACTGGGGACGCAAATGCGGCCTTGTTCAAAAAATATAATGAGCTTGGGTATAGCTTCAATTCTAAAAACGAGTATAACGCTCACAATCAATTTTTTCAGACCTATCTACAGATAGGGGTCATTGGCTTTGCAGTTTTAATGGGCATTTTTGCGCTTTTGGCTTTACGATTAAAGAGCAGCCGACATGAATTTTCGGTTTTTTTGATTCTTTTCATTTCCATATTGGTCGAATCTATGCTGGTCCGATTCAATGGTATCGTGTTCTTTTCAATTGTAGTTCCTTTACTCCTAAAGAAGCGGAGTATCCTAGGAGGCAGGGTAATTAGGAACACCGAAAAAGTCATACCACTAAAAACCAAGAGGTAATTTTAAAAGACTTCGGAGAAGATTCATTTTTCTGGGTAGGGATTAGTAGTACAAAGGGGAAAAGACTATTTTTGATTTACACATAAGCAAAGAGATTTTATGAACATTTTGATTCTTGGTTCGGGAGGTCGCGAACATACTTTCGCCTGGAAGTTGTCCCAGAGCCCTAAACTGGATAAGCTTTTTGTGGCACCGGGAAATGCAGGAACGTCTTCCATTGCCAAAAACATACCAATTGGTGTAAATGACTTCGAAGGCATAAAGGATATAGTATTGTCCAATAAAATAGATATGGTCGTGGTCGGACCGGAAGACCCTTTAGTCAATGGAGTTCACGATTTTTTCCTGGAAGACCCGGAGCTTAAAAGTGTCCCAGTAATAGGTCCTCAAAAGGCAGCGGCAAATTTGGAGGGCAGTAAGGAATTTGCAAAGCAGTTCATGCAACGGCACAATATCCCTACTGCAGCCTATCAGAGCTTTACTGCAGCGCAGTTGGAAAAGGGCTTGACTTTTTTGGAAACAGTATCCCCTCCATATGTATTAAAGGCAGATGGCCTGGCCGCCGGTAAAGGAGTGGTGATTCTAAATGATTTGGGGAAGGCAAAACAAGAACTGACCTCCATGCTAAAAAATGAAAAGTTTGGAGCTGCAAGCAAAACCGTAGTCATAGAGGAATTTTTATCCGGGCTAGAACTAAGCGTTTTTGTACTAACGGATGGAAAGAATTTCAAAGTCCTGCCTACTGCCAAGGACTATAAACGCATTGGCGAGGGCGACACTGGACTCAATACAGGGGGTATGGGCGCTATTTCCCCTGTTCCCTTTGCCCAAAAAGATTTTATGGACAAAGTGCACGCAAGAATCATTGAACCAACCGTAGAAGGGCTTAAAACAGATAATTTACCCTACAAAGGTTTCATCTTTATAGGATTGATCAAGGTAGATAATGATCCCTATGTTATTGAATACAATGTAAGGATGGGAGATCCCGAGACCGAAGTGGTGCTTCCAAGAGTCAAAAATGATTTGGCAGAAGTCTTCCAAGCGGTCGCCGATCAAACCTTGGACACCATTAATCTTGAAATAGATGAGAATTCAGCTACCACCGTTATGACCGTATCCGGGGGTTATCCTGAAGCCTATGAAAAGGGTTATGAGATTTTTGGTTTGGAGAACGTTTCGGATTCTTTGATCTTCCACGCCGGCACAAAACTAGAGAATGGCAAAGTAGTTACCAATGGAGGCCGGGTAATGGCATTTACTTCTTTTGGAACCAATTTTCAGGATGCGTTGGACAAATCCTACGAAAGCATAAAAAAAATAGGCTTCGATAGACTAAACTATAGAAAAGATATCGGTTTTGATCTATAGATAGGAGTGAGAGGTAATGCTCTTGTCCTCTTCGTCATTGTCATTGAAATTCTTTAGCTGTAACATCCAGTAAACGAAAGCTACGGCTCCAATGATAAATAATAACCAATTCACGATGTTTGCCATCCACCAGCTGTCCAATCCGCGAAGTATATCATACGGGGCAAAAAGGTAATCAACGAACAAAGTCTCTATCCCTCTAAAAAATGAAGTCATCTTGCTGTATATTTACCTACAAAAGTATAAAAAGCCGGGATGATTTCAAGCATTTTTGAAAAAACAAAACCTATAAACTACGTCATTGTATTTGGTTTCCTAGCTGTTTTTTACTGGCTTGCACATTTTTTACTATTTAGCAGGGGCCACGCTCCTGAGGAATTGGTTTGGCAGCTATTTGTTTTAGGGGCGCTTCTGTTCAGCTTGTTTGTAGTCAATTTTATTTGTCATAGAAATAAAATCACCGGCACAAATTCCTATGCTTTGCTGTTTTATGCCATGCTTATGTTGATTTTTCCGGAAACTATGACCGATAGTAGTGCCATACTTTGCAGCTTCTTTTTGCTTCTGGCAACTCGAAGAATAATAAGCCTTAAGTCCCTTAGAAATATAAAATTGAAGATTTTTGACGCTACAATTTGGATTATGACTTCTAGTCTGTTCTACAACTGGGCCATTCTTTATTTACTTCTTGTTTTAGCGGCAATATATATTTATGAACCTAAGAACATCAGGAATTGGTTAGTGCCATTTGCCGGAATTTTTACGGTTTTTGCTATTGCCTACTGTGTTTTGATCTTGATAGAAAAACCTCATCTGTTGGGCGAGCATTATAAATTTTCCGTTAATTTCAATTCGCAGTACTTTTTTGATTGGAACAATAGCACTAGGTTGATTATTTATATTTTGGCGACTTCGTTGGCCGCCTTGTTGGCCTTCATAAAATTAGGCAAGTCCGGATTGGGTAAAATAATTACTATGCGTCTCATAGCACTTTCGTTTGGTATTGGCATTGTTCTAAAAATCTTGACTACCTCCGAAAATACATACCCGGTAATTTTAACCTTCTTTCCTGCTGTAGTTTTCATGACCAATTACTTGGAATCCATAAAGCGACCGAACGTCAAGGAGATTATTTTAATGCTTTCGGTTTTCATTCCGATTATGGTCTTTTTTATCGGTTTGATCTTAAAATAAATGAGGTATATTTGAAAAAAGCATCAAATTATGTTCAGTGAATTCGCCTTCGGAATTTTTGAGGAAAGTATCCGAAATTATCATATTGAAGATGAGGTAGACCAACCTTTTGAAAATCGATACCCCAAAGATGATATCGCTCATTTATTATACCGAAAAAACTGGATAGATACCGTACAATGGCATTATGAGGATATTATTCGCGATCCGAACATTAAACCAAACCAGGCCTTGGAAATAAAGCGAAAGATTGATGCAAGTAATCAGGACCGAACAGATTTGGTAGAGTATATCGACAGTTATTTTTTGAATAAATACCGATCGGCCGAAATCTTGAAGAACGCAACTATCAATACCGAGAGTCCGGCATGGGCAATCGATCGGCTTTCCATTTTGGCGCTTAAGATCTATCATATGAAGGTCGAGGTGGAACGTACGGACGCCACACCGGAACATGTTGAAAAATGTACAGCTAAATTGATGGTATTGCAGGAGCAGAAAAAGGACCTTTCCATGGCAATAGACCAATTATTGGCCGATATAGAGGCGGGACGAAAATTTATGAAGGTCTACAAACAGATGAAGATGTACAATGACGAGGAACTAAACCCGGTCCTTCGTGCCCAAAAATAACACCCGACATATTCTGGTAATCCGTCTCTCTGCCATGGGCGATGTGGCGATGACCGTTCCTGTTCTTTCCGCTTTAGTGCAGCAATATCCTAACTTAAGGATAACCGTATTGACCCGTACTTTTTTTGCTCCTATGTTCGCTTCATTACCAAATGTGAAAATCCATGAAGCGGATTTCAAAGGAAAACATAAAGGATTTCTGGGATTGTGGAGGTTATACGGAGAGCTGAAAGGAAAAAGTATAGATGCGGTAGCCGATCTTCACAATGTTTTGAGGACCCAAGTTTTAAAACGATTCTTTTTTTTTTGTAAAATTCCCTTTTATCAGATAGACAAAGGAAGAAAGGAAAAAAAAGCTTTAACTCGGGAAAAGAACAAAGTCTTCCTACCCTTGAAGACAACTCATGAACGTTATGCAGATGTATTTGCAAGACATGGTTTTTCGTTGGATTTGTCCAATCCCATTCCATTACATAAAGAAAAACTATCGAACAAAACCATTGAACTTATAAATCCCAAAACACGGAACTGGTTGGGAATAGCTCCTTTTGCCGCCTTTTCGGGAAAACAGTACCCATTGGATTTAATGGAGGATGTTATATGTCAAATCTTAAAAACCGATAGGTATAAAATCATGCTTTTTGGTGGCGGCCAAAAAGAAATCCAGTTTTTGGATACCTGGGCAAACTCATTTGATCAGTGCATCAATGTGGCAGGAAAGCTTTCCTTTGGGGACGAATTGGCCTTGATTTCCAACTTGGATATTATGCTTTCTATGGATAGTGGAAATGGTCATCTGGCTGCCATGTACGGTATACCGGTTATTACGCTTTGGGGCATTACCCACCCCCATGCAGGGTTTGCTCCCTTTGGTCAGGATAGCGATAATGCGCTGCTATCCAATAGAGATGAGTACCCTTTTATTCCAACCTCCGTCTATGGTAATAAGTGTCCCACAGAGTATAAGGATGTCATGCGCACAATTTCAGCTAAGACGGTTGTGGAAAAAATAGAATCCTTATGCTTTAAGAAGTAGTTTTCCGTTATACCGTCTGTGGCTTGGTTTGAATGGATTTAAAATACTGACGCAATTGTGTCATAAAACGGTACTTACGGGCACTAGGGGCCATTTCTACCATTAAGGTACGGATACCGATGTATGAGCTCATCAAATAAATTGCTACACCCTCGGCGTCCACATGCCTATCGATATGACCATTAAACTTACCCTTCTGTATAGAAGAAACCAAGTTTACTTCCCATATTTTAAGGATATCGCTCAAATGTTTCATGATTTTCGGATTCCTTCCATTGAACTCATTGATAAAGTTGCTCAAGACAAAACCATAATCAAGCTCGTTATGAACAGCAGTCTCCAAGGCGTCCTCAAAACAATTGGTTATAAGATCCAAAGGGTTTTCGTGTCCTTCAATGGGCTCTATGAGCATACTATAAATTTTTCGAACCACGAGATTCTCCACGATTTGAATGAAGAAATCCTCCTTAGAACTAAAGTGATAGTAAAATGCACCTTTGGAAAGGGAAAGTTCTTTAAGAATGTCATCTACGCTGGTATTGTAATATCCTTTTTTGTAAAACAATTCCAAGCCTGTGACTTGCATACGTTGCATGGTAGCCATACGTTTTAGGTTTTTGTCCATAAGATTTGTGTTTTGGGTTAAAAAGACCGTTGAGTCTAGGACAAAGAACCTTCGAACCTCAATTTGGCTCAATATTTAAGGACAAAGCCACAGAAAAAATCGTTCAATTGACAAAATCTCGATGAACGCACCCTTTTCAAAAAAAATAAACCGACCAAGCAGTCGGTTTAAGTGCAATGAATATCAGTTTAACAACACACACATGGGAATCTGAATTGAAACCAGTAGCCTTTAAAACGCAGGAATAGTCCTTATTTAGCAGCAGCCTCCACCATCATAATGATAGGTTGACTCACTGATGAAAATATCGTCCCTGTCCAAAGCAGCTATAGTGGCCGCTGTTTTATCACAAACTGCCAAGGGTTGATTTTTTAATAGGATATGCCCTTTTTTGTCATCATAATAGTCTTGGCTACCATAATAGATGGCCGCCTTTCCGGTAAATACACAAGGGCCATCATCTGGTATAGGGTCTTTAATTGCAGCTACCTCAATGGACTCGATATAAATCAATTCATCGGTAGGATAATTTTTTGGATCCAAGATGCGGTATGGTTTCCTGGCCCTTACTTCAATGGTACCAAAACCTACATCGGTCAACGCCTTAATATATTTATGTATGGGTAGGCTTCCACTTAAGCACAAGGCTCTTAACCGGTCATCGTTTCTCAAGTCCTCGTTCATCCCTTGCTCGCAAACGGGATCGCTCATCACGAGCCTGCCTTGTGGTTTCAACACACGATACATTTCTTCAATGGCCCGTTTTAGGTCGTCTTCCTTAAAGATGTTGAACAAACAATTCTGGGCAGCTACGTCTATGCTGCTGTCTTCTATCGGAAGATTCAGGGCATCTCCTTTTCGTAACGCTACAAACTCGGATTTGAACCAATCGTTTTCTTCTTCGGCAATCGTAAAATTTTTTCGACTGGCTTCCAGCATTTCATCAACGACATCCACGCCGATGACCCCTGATGTTTGACGACTGAAATATGAGAACTGTAATAACTCCATTCCACCACCGACTCCAACGTACAATATTTTTGGATTGTTGACGAGATCTCTGGCATGCACCGTACTACCGCAGCCATAGTTCATTTCCTGCATGATTTTTGGTATGCTCAGTTCCGGTAATTCCCATATAGGATTGGTGGTACAGCACAGGCCTACATCAGGCGTCAGTGCCGCTTCTTTATAAAGGTCGTTCGTAGCTTGTAAATAACTCATAAAATTTTCTTTTTTAAATATCCTCCGCCTTTCGCGAAGCTTTATTATTGAATATGGTTACGGAGGAAAGATTTCCTAGGTCACGGTACCCTGGCAACTGCTCCCCACTCCGGCGGTACACCCGTAACAATGTTGTGAAATAATGATGTTTCGATCATTCAATATGTCCTCATTGTAATCCTTGATGTGCTTTATTCTGCTATCAACTTTAAGTCCTAACATTTGATTAAAGTCACAATCATACAGCCATCCATCCCAACTTACCGAAATGGTGTTGGTACACATTACATTTTCTACCGCTGCAGGATTGTAAGCCTCTACTAATGCATACATATAATCCTCATAGTTTTCAGAGGCGATGAGGTAGTCCAAAAAACGGGAGATGGGCAGATTTGTAATGGCAAACAGATTATGGAACTGGATACCAAAATCTTCATCCAGCGCTTTTTTAAAGTCCTTTTCCAATGCTGCTTGGTCTCCGGGTAAATAAGCTCCCGATGGATTATACACTAGATCCAATCGCAAATCCCGGCCGGGCATGCCGTATCCAACGGCATTCAATTCCTGTAATGCCTTGATACTTTTGTCAAAAACACCATTGCCGCGTTGCTTATCGGTCTTTCCACGGGTGTAATGCGGCATGGAAGAGACCACATGCACACTATGCTTCTTAAAGAACTCGGGTAGGTCATAGTATTTCTTGTTCGCACGAATGATGGTCAGATTGGATCGTACAATAAAATCTTGAATCCCCGCCTCGGCAGCTTCTTCAACAAACCATCGAAAATTCGGGTTCATTTCTGGGGCTCCTCCCGTAAGATCTAGGGTGTGGGCACCTGTATTGCGAATAACTTCCAAGCATTGCTCCATGGTCTCACGGGTCATGATTTCCTTTCGGTCAGGGCCGGCGTCCACATGGCAATGCTCACAAATCTGATTACACATATACCCCACGTTGATTTGTAAAATCTCCAGTTTTTTGGGTCGCAATGGGTAATGTCCAATGTTGGCAAGCTTGTCCTTAAAATAGGGAAGCTCTCCTTCGGCAAAGATACCGCCATTCAGAATTTCCAACTGTTTATTGGTCTTGGCAAGGTCCTTTTGCCTAGCTTTTAATGATTTTGTAGCCATACTTTTGTTCTTAATCACCGGTTACGTGTTGTTAGGTCATGGGTAAGATTACTTTCAACTAACAACAGCCAACCATTCTACATGCTTAGTTTATTGTATTTGTTCATCATTTGCACACCGTGTACCAAGGTGGCACCACTTTCAATGGCCGCCCCTGCATGTACGGCTTCCATCATTTCTTCTTTGGTGATACCACGTTGTAGACCATCCTTTGTATAGGCATCGATGCAATAGGGACATTTGACCACATGTGCAACGGCCAATGCGATCAATGATTTTTCACGTGCACTTAAGGCACCTTCCTCAAACACTTTTCCGTAATACTCAAAAAACTTGTTTCCCAGTTCTTCGCTCCATTCCGTAATTTTTCCGAATTTTCTTAAATCCGCTGCGTCATAATACGTATTTGCCATGATAATTTTTTATATAGATATGTATTGAATATTGAACCCGGAATAGGCCAATCAAGGCCATAAACCTGTACCCATAATTTTATTTAAGAATGATTTTTTGGTGATGCAAGCGCCGTAACGCTTATCGAACCCTAACTGTTAGCGGAGCGGGAGAACCCTTATTAAAAGGGATGTGAAGAAAATGAGAATCGATCGAAGTAGGTACGAAGCCATACTTTTGTACTCTTCGGTATAAGATTTGGATAAGCAACCGAAGAACGGCTTTCGGGAAAGTACGGAAACGGGATAGCAGATTCCGTACATCATGAAGTTGATCTAAATCGATCAAAGGCTGTAACCGGGTCAATTCCTCTTCCCCAATATCCGCCCAATCGATAATCGCTTTGAACAGCTTGGAGGTCTGCCAGGGTAAATTGGCAAAAGAAACGGCATGAAACTGTGACCGGGGTATGCCCATAAGATAAAACCCGCCATCCACAGAAGGCCCAAGGACCAGCTTTTTGGATTTGAGCTGTGCATGTGCTTCTTGAATGTGGGTGCAGTGAAGATGCGGAGTATCGTTCCCAAGGGTAATGATACTATCATAGCCTTTATCAAAAATTGCTTGAATGGCATGGGCAAAACGCTCCCCAAAAGAATCTCCCTTTTGATGCTTTTCCGTGAGATGGAAAAAAGGCAATCCCGTCTTCTCGACCTCGCCCAAAGTGTATTTTGTCAGTTCATCAAAAAGGCCCGCCCCATTTTCAACAGGTTTGTGCTTCAACTCTTCCCTACCAGAATTGGCAAAGAGAAGTATCGCTGTTTTTTGATGGGTATCACGTACCATTATTTAATTTATGGTAATAAAATTACAACAAATAGTATTCGTGTTATCGGTCGAAAAGGGAAAAGGTTAATTACAACACTTTAAATGTTTTATTGGACCGGATAGTCTGTCCGAGTTATTCTAAGTGGAATACAAAAGAGCAATGAAAGGACAAATGAGCTTTATGAACGACCAAATGCAGGAATATTTCAAATATGTGATTACACATAAGACAAAAGGACTTGATAGTCGGTTTTGGGAAGCCTATGGGCAAATAAAATTTTAGAAAAATTTTAATAATATGACTTTGGCTTCTGGCATAGGATTTGTCCCTTCCACTCCGACTATTATGTTCTTTTAAACTATTGGATTATGGAAAAGTTCACGTTTGATGTATCATTGCTGATGTTTATAGGGCTCACTTTTTTAGGCTTCATGGCTAAAAAGATATTTTAGGATATTATGAATGATCGAAGATTGGTTTTCATCGGAGCCGACAAACAGGTAGGGAATAAATCCAAAACAACCCTTTGACATTTTGTCATGTAAAAACGACCGATTTTCAGCTGATGTCTGTCCATGTCCTAGAAGAAATAAGGGTAGTCGGGTCATAACAATGAATACGAACAAGTAATTAAAACAAACTCGGATTATGAAAAATAGAAATCATCATCGAACAGAAATAAGAGTTTATTTTTTCGCTGCCTTGATAGCCTTGATGGTAAGCTTTGGCGCCATTGGAGGTTATCTTTTGGTCAAGGAGAAACCGGTGACCATTCAGCAGGTACAGGGAACGGAAGGGAAAAATGTATTGTATACGGCAGACAAAGAGGGTAATCTAAAACCCTTGGACTTTACAGTGACGGTCGATAAGGTCTTGGATGCTGTGGTAAACATTAAATCCACTCAAAGCGGAGCAAGATATGGGGGAGAAGAGGAATATCGCCAATTGCCCGATCCCTTCAAGGATTTCTTTGGGGATATGTTCAAGGATTTACCCAGAGGTGAGGGGTCGCGTCCCCAGCCCATGTATGGGACCGGATCTGGTGTTATTATCAATGATCAAGGGTATATCGTAACCAACAACCATGTAATTGCCAACGCGGATGAAATAGAGGTTACCTTACATGATAATGGTACTTATAAGGCAACGGTAATCGGGACAGACCCAACGACGGATTTGGCCCTTATCCAAATAAAGGCGGATAACTTAAATCCTTTGGCCTTGGTAAACTCCGATGATGTTCAAATTGGGGAATGGGTCTTGGCCGTGGGCAATCCCTTTAGTCTTACTTCTACGGTAACTGCAGGAATCGTAAGTGCCAAGGGCCGAAATATTAACATCAACCGGGAAAAATTTGCGGTGGAAAGCTTCATCCAAACAGATGCGGCCATCAATCCTGGGAATAGTGGAGGTGCCTTGGTAAATTTGGATGGCAATCTTATCGGTATCAATACAGCCATTGCCAGTAGAACCGGTACCTATAACGGTTATGGATTTGCAGTACCCAGCAATATCGTATCCAAAGTAGTGGAGGATCTTTTGAAATATGGAAGCGTACAAAGAGGTATGTTAGGGGTTTCCATACGGACTATGGACGGTAATTTGGCCAAGGAAAAAGATGTAGACTTCACCAAAGGGGTTTGGGTGGAAAACGTTGGTGAGGATAGTGCCGCAGAGAAAGCAGGTATCGAAAAGGGCGATATTATTATAAAAGTAGATGAAAATGAAACCTTGACTTCCCCTAGACTTCAGGAAATCATTGCCCGTCATAGGCCCGGGGATAAGGTTATGGTTACGGTCAATAGAGGTGGTACGATGAAGGAATTCGATGTGGTTTTGGAAAATGCCAAAGGGAGTACCGAAATTGTAAAAAAGGAAAAGAAAGAAGTTTTAAACCTTTTGGGTGCCGATTTTGAGAACCTCGGAAAGGAAGAAGCCAAAAAACTGAATTTGGATGGAGGTGTAAAAGTAACCCATCTTTACACTGGAAAGTTGCGCAAGGAGACCCAAATGCAGGAAGGCTTTATTATTACACATATTGATGGTAAAAAAGTAGTTGATATAAAAGACGTGGCCAAAGCCTTGGAAAACAAGGAGGGCGGCGTAATGCTGGAGGGAGTTTACGAAGACCGTCCCGGAAAACACTATTATGCCTTTGGAATGGGGTCATAATGAAAAGGGGGCGAACAACGCCCCCTTTTTAATTTTCCGATATGATGGGGGTCATAGGTTGGGATATAAAGTATAAGGTACTTTGGCCGATAAATCCATAGGAGATATATGAAGTTTAAGGATTATTACAGCATATTAAATGTAGACAGGAACGCCAGCGATAAGGATATCAAAAAGGCCTATCGCAAATTGGCTACACAATATCATCCGGATAAAACGAAGGGAGATAAGGCATCCGAAGAAAAATTCAAGGAAATTTCCGAGGCCTATCAGGTGTTGGGAAATGCCGAAAAGCGGAAACAATATGATGCCCTAGGTTCAGATTGGGAACAATTTCAAAAGTCCGGCGCCAGCTATGATGAATTTATGCAGCAACGTAGCCAATACCAACACTATAGAAATCGACAACGATATGCCTATGCGAATGCAGATTCCGGTTTCGGTGGTGGAAGTGGTTTTTCGGATTTTTTCGAAGCTTTTTTCGGTAATGGTGCCCGGAACGGAGGTTCATATGGTTTCCCAGGCGGTGATGTATCGGGCGAGGTAACCCTTGATCTTACCGAAGCCTATCACGGAACGGAACGGGTACTTGAATGGGACGGGCAAAGGATAAAACTAAAAATTAAGCCTGGGGCCTATACGGGATTGCAATTGAGGGCCAAGGGCAAAGGTCAAAAAGGAAGCCGGGGACAGGCCGGAGATCTTTATGTTACCATTGGGGTACGGGAACATGCCATCTACAGGAGAGAAGGAGATCATCTACATATGAATTTGTCCGTGGATGTTTTCAAAGCCCTTTTGGGAGGGAAACAAGATGTGATAACCCTATCCGGTAAGGTTAAGATTCCGATCAAGGAAGGTACCCAAAATGGCAAGACCATCCGTTTAAGGGGCAAAGGGATGCCTAAATATGGGAAACCGGGACAATATGGAGATCTGTTCGTAACTATCAATATACAACTGCCTAGGCAGCTTACCCCCAGACAAAAGGAACTGTTAAGGGAAATTCAAAATAGCCGTTAGAGGCTCAAAAGCGATAAACAATGAAAGGAAACTTTGCGAATTTGATACAATCGGAAAAGCCAGTTTTGGTCGACTTCCATGCAGATTGGTGCGGACCCTGCAAAATGCAGGCCCCTATTCTTAAGGAGGTAGCCGCGCAAGTGGGGGAAAAGGCCAAGATTATAAAAATTGATGTGGACAAAAACCAAAATATAGCCAACAGATTTCAGGTAAAGGGAGTACCCACGCTGATACTTTTCAAAAAGGGGGAGGTAATCTGGAGGCATTCCGGAGTAACGGAGAAGGCACAACTGGTAGGACTTATAGATAGGAATTCTGGATAATGGAATAAGCAATATTTTGTTTTAGGTTAAATGTAACGCATATGACTTTTAAGTAGCTTTGCATATAAAATGGGGGTTTTGGGAACGAAGTTGCTTACGAACGATCTAACTATTGGATTGGTACTCTCAGGAGGTGGCGTACGGGGCATGGCGCATATAGGACTTATACGGGCTATGGAAGAATTGGGAATTTCCACCCAAGTAGTCAGTGGAAGTAGTGTAGGGGCCTTGGTCGGGGCTTTGTATGCCAATGGAAATTCGGTTTCGGATATGCTTTCCTTTTTTAAGGAAACCCCTTTGTTCAAGTACAATTTTTTGACCATTCTTAAACCAGGATTTATCGATACGGATCGCTATTTTGAAATTTTTAAGGGATACTTCCCTCAAGACACCTTCGACTCATTGGAAAAGGGCTTACATGTAGTGGCCACCGATCTTCAGAAAGGAGAGCAACAATTTTTTTCTGAAGGCGAATTGATACGGCCCTTATTGGCATCCGCGGCCTTGCCTCCGGTTTTTAGTCCTGTGGAGCTTAAGGGAAGACTATACGCGGATGGGGGCATAATGAATAACTTTCCTTCAGAACCCCTACAGTACAGTGCGGATTATGTAATCGGAAGTAATGTATCGGTCGTGGGAGAACTTCATAAAAATGCCCTTAAAAACTCCATACAGCTTACAGGCAGGGTAACGAGCCTTATGATTTATGCCATTAACAAGAAAAAATTACGCTCCTGTGATTTGCTATTGGAGTACAAGGAATTAGAAAAAATAGGCGTGCTGGACCGTACAGGGATTGAAAAGGCCTATATAATGGGATATGATGTGGCCATGGAAACCCTGGAAAGGGAACTTAAGCAAACCGACTAAATCGTCCCTTAAAACAATCATTAGACCTTTACGATTTTTTGAAAAACAGGGGATTTAACCAAAGGGTTCGATAAAATGCACATAACTGACCAAAGAATACCAGATACATCTTGCTTACCAACCAAATGGTCTTTTTTAAAGCAAGGGGTTTGGACTTGATTTTTCTGCCAAAGTCAGATTTAGAACGTAAATCTTAGGAGCCTACTCCTTTTTTTTGCCTTTTACTTCTTAAAAGAAATAGACATCCAGTTATTTTTAGACATCGTCGTAATCTACGGTTAGGGTTGGGGTTGTGGGATGTGCCTGGCAGGTAAGGATAAACCCCTCCTCAATTTCACCGTCCGTTAAAATCTGGTTCTTTACCATTTCCGCTTTCCCTTCGGTAATCCTTGCAATACAACTGCTGCATACACCGCCTTGGCACGAGTAGGGAGCATCTATATTTTCTTTTAGAACAGCGTCCAACACAAGGGTTTTTTTATCCATGGATAATACAAATTCCTCGTCCTCAAGAACTACGGTAAGTTGGGTCTGCCCTTCGGCGGTTTCCGGTATTTCATCCAAAATCTCCGTAGTGGTAAATAGCTCAAAATGGATTTTTCCCTCAGGTACCTCCTTCTCCTTAAGTGTATCGCTTACAAGATTGATCATAGCTTCCGGCCCACACAGATAATAGGCATCAAAATCAACATTTTTGTGCTTGTTCTTTAATACATAGTTAACGGTGGAGACATCGATACGTCCAAATAGGGAATCGCTCTCATGGGCACGACTGTTGATAAAGTAGACAAAAAAACGATTGGTATAATCCAATTGCAATTTTACTAGATCCGTATAGAACATGGTTTCTTCATAGGATCGATTCCCATAGACCAATACGAATTGATTTTTGGGATGGCTTTCCAAGACCGTACGAACAATGCTCATAATAGGTGTAATCCCACTGCCAGCGGCAAAGGCAACAATATTTTTTGGAGTATCCGAAGCTTTAAACACAAAACGGCCTTCAGGAGGCATAACTTCCAGCACTTCTCCTTCGGTCAATTTAGTATTTGCATAATCCGAAAACCCACCCTTGTCCACTTTTTTTACGCCAATGGTAATAGTATTCTTTTTTGGCAATGAACTAATGGAGTAGGCCCTTCGTAATTCCTTTCCTTTTATTTCCTTTTTGATGGTTATGTATTGTCCCGAATCAAAATCGAAGGTCTGCAATAAGTCCTTGGGAATTTCCAGGGTAATTGCCACCGAATTGGGAGTTAATGATTTTATATGCTTTACAGTTAGAGGATGGAAATTGGGCATATTCAAAAAAATTTGTGCAAAACTACATAAAGGAATTCCCATTTTGGACCGGAATGTTAAAAAAATAACAACTAATAGTAACAAATATGGTATTCGCTGCACTAACTTGCTGTAAAGAACCCTACTCGAGATGTTCAAATACTTCATCAATCTGCAATGGAAGTCATTTTTTAGGTCGGCCTCCCTGGGAAAGGGGCTTGCCCTAAAAATTTTGATGCTTTTCTTTGGTATTTACATGATGGTCTCACTAATCTTGGCGGGGTCTGGCCTTTTTTTCCTTTTACAGAAGATTTTTCCGGAGACGGATCCTTTGCGCAAATTGAGCGAATTTATGCCCTACTGGTTGCTCACTGAACTTTTTATCCGGTACTTCATGCAAAAACTTCCAGTAATGGAAGTAAAGCCCTTGCTTGTGTTGCCCATAAAGAAAAGTGCCATCACCCATTACATCTTGGGTAGGTCTGGAATGTCGTTCTATAATTTTATGGGCCTGTTCATATTTGTTCCTTTTTCCATAGTGCTTTTAACCCAAGGATATCCCACTATAAATGTGGGCTTTTGGTTGCTTTCAGTTGTATTTCTAATCCTAATGGTGAACTACATTAATTTTATCATCAATAAGAGCGATAGGGCATTTATTATTTTGGCGGTACTACTGATTTCACTCTTTGGTTTGGAATATTTTGGAATTCTTCACATTGCCGATTATATAGGAACTATCTTTTATGCATTTTATGAATATCAATTGCTTTTTATCATTCCTCTATTCCTTTCTATATTGGCTTATAGTATTAATTATAGGTTTTTGAAGGGAAGAATTTTTTTGGATGCCTCCCTTGGCGAAAAAGCCAAAGAGGTCATTACCTCAGATTTGACATGGACCAAACATTTTGGAAGTATCGCCCCATTTTTGCAACTGGATCTAAGGATGATATGGCGCAATAAAAGAACAAAAACGCAAGTGTTTATATCTTTGGCCATGATTTTATATGGATTGGTATTTTACACAATGGGTGATTTTGCACTTACCTCTAGTATGATGGTATTTGCAGGTATTTTTATTACGGGTATTTTTTTGGCCAATTTTGGCCAATTTGTCCCGGCTTGGGATAGTGCATACTACGGCATGCTAATGTCCCAGAACATACCGTTGCGGAAATATCTGGAGTCCAAGGCAAGATTGATTTCGTTTAGCATTGTTATCATGTTTCTACTATCTATTCCATACGTGTATTTTGGTTGGCAAGCTTTGGCCATTAACCTCAGTGCTGCAATCTATAACCTAGGAGTAAATATTCCGGTAATACTACTTTTTGGTTCTTTGAACAAAAAGCGTATCGATTTGGACAAAAGCGCCTTTTCCAACATGCAGGGCACCGGAGCCGCACAATTTTTGGTTATTGTACCTTTATTGGGGCTTCCTGTGCTAATTTTCGCCCTCTTTAAGCTTTTAGTTTCCTTTGAGGTTGGGCTTACCGTTATGACCGTATTGGGCCTATTGGGTTTTGTCCTCCGAAAAAAGCTTTTGAATGGCATTACTGAGCTTTATAGAAAAAAGAAATACGGTATGATAGCTGGATTTAAGGAAAAAAATAGTTAGTTAAAACAAGATACTTGCCCCATGATTATTGCACAAAATCTGACCAAAAAATACGGAAACCAAATCGTTTTAAATTTGGAACGATTGGAAATTCCCAAAGGGCAAAGTTTCGGATTGGTCGGCAACAACGGGGCTGGGAAAACGACATTTTTTAGTATTGTACTGGATTTAATAAGACCCACTACAGGTCATATTCTAAATCATGATGTTCGTGTAGATACGAGTGAGGCATGGAAACCCTTTACCACTTCATTTATTGATGAAACCTTTTTAATCGGGTATTTGACGCCAGAGGAATACTTCTATTTTATCGGGGAGCTTCGTCATTGGAACAAAGCAGATGTAGATGCGCTTTTGTCCAAATTTGATAATTTCTTTAAGGGCGAAATTCTGGAACAAAAGAAGTACCTAAGGGATTTGTCCAAAGGCAATCAAAAAAAGGCCGGTATTGTGGCCTCTTTTATTGGAAGCCCTGAGGTGGTCATATTGGACGAGCCCTTCGCCAATCTTGATCCGACCACCCAGATTCGTTTAAAAGGGATTATTAAGGACTTAACGGACAATAGGGAAACTACGGTCTTAATTTCGAGCCATGACCTCATTCATATAACGGAGGTCTGTGAGCGCATCGTAGTACTGGACAAAGGCGAAAAAGTAAAGGATATCCAAACCTCAACCGAGACCTTACAGGAATTGGAACGTTTCTTCGCAGGATAATCATAAAAAGGGCTTCTCATACCTGTCGGAAGAAAGCCCCTTTTTGATAGTTTTCGTCGATATTTTGGACTACCCACCCGGGTTCATGGGCGTAAAGAAGAATTCCTCATAGGCAATTTTTCCATCTTCAACCTTATAGAGACAAATCTCTTCCATAGTGGTCCTAGGTGCTCCTTTGAAGGTAACATCCATTTTCATGGTACATGAAAAGAATTTGTCCGCTACTTGTGGGTCGGATATTTCCATTCCATGTACTTCCTCCACCATATTGTTAAAATTTTCCGTTTTCTGTTTTACGGCCTCTAGCCCACGAACTTCTTTCTCGGGAGCCCCATCCGGTTCAACGCTTACAATGTCCTGTCCATAGAGCTCATTAATGGCTTCTGAAAATTGTCCTTGCCTGCAGAAGCTTATCAACTTGTCCGCAACTTCTTGTGTACTCATTTGTCTTCTTTTTTTGATTAATAAATTGGGTTTTAGTCAAACGACTGGTTTAAATAGGAATTCAAAGGTTTTATGGCCTCAAAATGGCTTAGAATCTCATTGGTTAATGCATCAGAACCAAAGAATGGCTCAATTGGAAATTCGGCAAAGGCATAGAACTGTTTGTTGTAAATATGTTTTGTTTGTTCCGCAGTCGCCATCAGGCTTTTATCCAAGCGTTTTGCTTTTTCGCCCTTAAGTTGACCAAAGGCATTTTTAAAATCTTGATGTTCAATAATGTTAAGAAGATCGTCCGTTCGCGAAGCGATCTGATTTCTTACTTTTTTGAGCTGGGGGGTGCTGATCATAAAAAGGCCACCACCCACATGTACGTTTTCCGCATCAATACCCAAATAGTAACCTGGTAGTTCCGATTTTTTCCCATTAGGGGAAAACCCGGCCTTCATGATGAGATTGTAAGGCGATTTATCCTTTGAAAATCGTACATCACGATTAATACGGAACATCGCTTTCTTGGGATCCGGTAGAATGCGGTCGTCCCATTGTGCCAATAGGGGAAGTATTTCCTCGAGCAAACCTATGAACGGGGCCTTAACGTCATCTTCATACCTTTTTTTGTTGGCATGGAACCATTCCTTATGATTGTTTTTTTGCAGTTCCTTAAAAAAAGAGGTGTAAGCGGGAGTAATCATTCTTAGAATTTTTATAGTTTCTTATGTTAATGACGATCGTGTTTTTGCTTTATGGACAAAACGGCCGGAGTAATTCATAATATCAACTTTTTTCTTCCATTAGCCGTAGGGCTATCTCAGTAAAACCCTCCCACTTCTGATTTTCACTAAAACCTACCTCATACCAACCTGTTAAAGGTTTCTTGGTTTTAAAAGGGCTGAATTCCTGAATTTGGACATCTAGATGATGAATGGGATAATCCTTTCCGAACTTGAACACCATTTTATTTTTTCTCGATAAGAAGGCGAACACCTTTTTCTTATAGTGAATTGCTGGGGAGCTCATCATTTTACCTTCGGTCACATCTGTGTATGTGGCACAGAAACGATTTCTAATTTCCTCGAATTTTTCCAACTCCATAGGAATCAAAGCTACAAAAGCAATGATTATACGGATGAGGTAAAATCCGCCACTTTTAAGGGTTGTTTGTGCCAAGCAGGATCATTACATTTATAGAATTGGAATCGGTAAAAACAAAATGAACTTGGATAAGGATTTGATACGACCTAAATTTTAACACGGAATTACCGAACTAGGGGAAATCGCTAAAAAATAACATATGAAACACGTAAGTATTTTGGTCCCAAAGGGCAATGCTATTTTGAGTAATGTAATAGGAACGTTTAAGGTGTTGTTGGCCACCAACCAGTTTTTGAAACAGACCGGCGCCCGGGAAGATGATTTTTTTGAAGTGCATTTGGTAGGTCTCGAAAAAGACTTGTCGCTCTACCATGGATTGTTCAGTATCCATTGCGATAGTACAATAGATGATATTAAAAAGACAGATTTGATTTTAATCCCCGCGTTAAGACCGGACAAGTTGAATGAAGACTTGGATCAAAATCAAGACTTTGTGCCGTGGATATTGGAACAGCGCAACAAACACCGGGCTGAGGTGGCCAGCATGTGTATGGGTGCTTTTGTATTGGCCCGGACCGGATTGGTGGATGGCAAACAATGTGCAACCCATTGGGCGGGAATGGATCTGTTTAAAAAGATGTATCCCCAAGTAAATTTGGTCTCAAATAAAGTAGTAACCGATGAAGATGGGATTTATACGAGCGGAGGGGCATTTTCTTTTTTGAACCTGATGTTGCACTTGATTGAAAAGTACTGTGGCCGGGGGCCGGCAATCTACATCTCCAAATTTTTCGAAATCGATTTTGACAGGGAAAATCAAAATCAGTTTGCGATATTCCAAGCCCAGAAAGACCATGAGGATGAAGCCATACGGCAAGCCCAAAAATATATTGAAGGTAATGTGGCGGAGAAAATCTCGGTTGAAAATTTGGCAAAAAAACATGCTATTAGTAGACGTAATTTTGTACGTCGATTTAAAAAAGCCACACAGAACACCCCTTTGGAGTATATTCAACGCGTTAAGATAGAGTGGGCAAAACGGAGTTTTGAATCTACCCAAAATAACGTAAACGAGGTTATGTACCAAGTGGGATATACCGATCAAAAGGCCTTTCGGACTATTTTCAAAAAGTATGTGGGACTTTCCCCAGTGGCGTATAAGAATAAATACAATAGAAACTTCTCTGATTTCCGTAGTCCTACGGCGTGGTAAGGGACATATTGAGCAATCGAATCTTGAAATCTTTTGTAGAAGACATTTTTTTTAAAAACAGACCACCTGGTTCATTCTAAATTTGGTCTTGATATTGACAATGTGGTTTCCCCCGATGTTCTACTGTAAATTACCTATAAACAATTCATATAGGCATCCTGCACCGGGCAACTCCGTAATGGTATGGACCGTATAGTCTGTTATGACTCACCTGTTTTCCTTCATGTAAGGGAATATCCTTTATTTTTTTGATTAATACTGAGGATTTACCAATCTGGGCCAGCCCCTTTCTTTTTTACTTTTTATCGACCAACTACATAATAATCCCGTTGTTTTTAAGTTAACCTTATGTAAGTACAATCGGAATTTTGAAACTTCATTATAAGCTTATTCTTTTTACACTGCTGGGGGGCATGGTTTTTAGCGCTTGCTCTACCAAAAAAGATGCATTTATCAATCGTAATTGGCATGCACTCAATACAAAATACAATGTGCTGTACAATGGCAATATTGCATTCGAACAAGGTAGGGAAGAGCTAAATGCAAGTTATAAGGACGACTATTGGGAAATTCTTCCCATTGAACGTTTGGAAGTTACCGATGAAATAAAACTGGATTCCGAGGACAACAATCCCAACTTCATCATAGCCGAGGACAAGGCAACCAAGGCAATCCAGAAACACAGTATGGACATTAAGGATGAGGAGCGCAATCCACAAACGGACGAAGCTTTTCTCTTATTGGGCAAAGCCCGTTATTTTGATCAGCGATATATTCCGGCCTTGGAGGCATTCAACTATGTGATACGAAAGTATACTTACAGCGATAAGCTGAACGAAGCCCATATTTGGCGGGAAAAAGTCAATATTCGCCTAGAAAACGAGGAGCTGGCCATAAAGAACCTAAAACGTTTAATGAAACTGGAGGAGCTTAAGGACCAGGACTATGCCGATGCAAGAGCAATGATGGCCCAGGCCTATATTAATCTTAATGCACCGGATACGGCCATACAACAACTAAAGATAGCATCCTACTATACCAAAAAGAACCCTGAAAAGGGACGCTATTACTACATTATTGGACAGTTATACAATCAATTAGGCCATAAGGATAGTGCCAACTACGCTTTTGACAAGGTCATAGAATTGAATAGAAAGTCGCCAAGGGTCTATATGATCAATGCTGAAATCCAGAAAATCCGAAATATAGAAATCAATCCGGAAAACGAGGAAGAGCTCTTAGAGTACCTAACAGATTTGGAAGAGAATAGGGAAAACAGACCATTTCTAGACAAGATTTATAGACAGGTTGCCGAGTTTCATTTGGATCGGGGTTCTGATAGCCTTGCCCTGTTGTACTTCAACAAATCGCTTCGTGCCACACAAAACGAACCAAAGTTGAATGCGCTCAACTACGAAAACCTGGCGGAATATAATTTTGATGGCAACAATTATAAGGTAGCCGGGGCATATTACGATAGTGTTCTGACCAATCTGCCGGAAAACACCAAGAAGTATCGATCCGTCAAAAAGAAATTGGACAATTTGGAAGATGTCATTACCTATGAAGACATAGTACAGTATGCGGACAGTGTCATCACGCTGTATAAGATGCCCAAGGATGAACAGATAGCCTATTTTGAAAACTACATCGCCGAGATAAGAAAAGCGGAAGAGGAGGCGGCAAAAAAGGAAGAGGAACGGATAACAGCTGGTTTTGCTTCCTTTGTTAAAAGTAAGGGCGGCAAGGAAAACAAAGGAAAATTCTATTTTTATAATATAACGAGTTTAGGCTACGGCAAGAACGATTTTAACACCAAATGGGGTAACCGCCAATTAGAGGATGACTGGCGTTGGAGCAATAAAAGTAGAGCCCTGCCGTCGGAGGCTACAGGTGAACTGTTAGCTGACGGAACAGCTATTTCCGATGAACCCATTGGAGATGAAAAATACGACCTTGATTTTTATATGGAGCGGGTTCCCAAGGATGTTTTGGTTATTGATAGTCTTAGTAGTGAAAGGAACTTTGCCAATTATCAGTTGGGCCTTATTTACAAGGAAAAGTTCAAAGAGAATCTATTAGCTGCCGGAAAGTTGGAGGATGTATTAAAGTCGAATCCTGAGGAACGTTTGGTTCTTCCTTCAAAGTACAACTTGTACAAGATTTATGAAGAAGAAGGGAGCACGTTGGCGGCCGAAATGAAACAGAATATTATTCAAAACCATGGGGATTCCAGATATGCCGAGATTTTGTTGAATCCGCAAGCCATTCTGACTGGCAGTTCGGATAGCCCGGATGCCCGCTATGCCGACTTATACAAACAGTATAAGAATCAGGAATTCCTAAAAGTAATCACCGGGGCGGAAGAGAATATCAATAGATATACCGGAGACCCTATTGTGCCAAAATTTGAAATGCTCAAGGCCAATGCCATAGGCAGGCTGCAAGGATATGAACCCTTTAAGGAGGCATTGAATTATGTTGCCTTAACATACCCTAATAATCCAGAGGGTAAAAAGGCGGAACAAATGGTAGCCGAACAATTGCCCAAGTTGGAGCCTAAGGAATTTTCCCCTGAAATTGGATCTTCGGGTGCTGGAAATTGGAAGGTTGTTTTTCCGTTCAAAAGGAAAAATGACGAAGCGGCCCAAAAACTATTGGAGAAGTTAAAGAAATCGATCAAGGATTTGAAGTACAGGAACATTGTTTCCAAAGATGTATACAATCTAGAAGATCAATTTGTAGTAGTACATGGCTTTAAATCCAAGGATTTTGCCTTAGGCTATGTGGAATTGCTAAATATTAACAAGGATTACAAGGTTGATAATGAGAATTTTGTAATTTTATCTTCCAACTATAAAATCCTTCAAGTACATAAAAATGTAGAGGAATATAGAAATAAATTGTTAACCCCAAAACCATGAACAACAATGTTTTCAGACAACAAAAAACCTAGAACTATGAACGAAATCAGTGGACAGCCCAACAGAATTGAAAAAAACACCAGGATCAAAGGAGACATCGTTTCCGAAGCAGACTTTAGGATCGATGGCAAATTGGATGGAAATGTAAAAACTTCCGGAAAAGTGGTTATTGGAAAAGACGGTCTCATTAAAGGGAAAGTGGAATGTGTAAATGCGGATATTGAAGGAAGCTTCAATGGAGAACTTCTTGTTTCCGATCTACTTTCACTAAAATCCTCGGCGGTTATTGAAGGAACGGTTTCCGTTTCCAAATTGGCCGTAGAGCCCGGAGCTGCTTTTAATGCCTCTTGTAGCATGAAAGGAAAGGGCGGTTCCCTAAGTAGCATCAGTAGCCCTAGCTCCAGTAGTAGCAGTTCCAGTACAAGTAGTACAGCCTCCAGTGGCTATAAGTCCTCAGTAGGTAGTTCCAGCACCAGTAATGAGCGGGCAAAAGTTTCCTAAAAAGAAAAACACCCTAAAGAATGTAGCAATGCTTTCAGGTATTGCCTTTCAAATGGGGGCCATTATTTTTCTGGCTGCCAAAGGCGGTATCTGGTTGGATCAACATTACGAGACCGAGAAAAGAATTTTTACAGCCATATCCACAATTTTTGGCGTAGCTGTTTCAATTTGGATAGTTTTGCGACAATTAAAACGGATCGAATATTGATTATGTCCAAAACCAATCCCATAATTCAATTTCTTATAGTCCTAATAGCAGTATTGGGACTTCTTTTTTTTGTACATGTTGCCCTTCTACGCAGCTCGGGATTTCCTCCTTATGGCAATATGTTGGTATGGTCCTATCTTGTTAACGGCCTTTTGGCGGCAGCAATATTCATTTTACTTTACGTCTTTCGAAAAAAGTTAAAGAACAGCATCGGTTTTCTTTTTATGGCGGGCAGTTTCTTAAAGTTCATCGTTTTTTTTATTGTCTTCTATCCCTCGTATAAGATTGATGGTGACATGGACAAATTGGAGTTCGCCGCTTTCTTTGTGCCCTATGCGATTTGTCTAATTATGGAAACTGTTTTTACGGCCAAAATGCTTCAAAAAATGTCTTGATTTTCTTTTCTTAATACACTCCGAAATAAACGCTTAAAAGCTTTTTTCTTTTTAATGGAATACCTTACATTTGCACCGATTTTTAGAGACCGATACTTTAGAGCTTTATGCAAAAGACATACTTTGCAAATTTTCTTTTGGCCACGGCACTTTTATTGAGTGCGAACATGTTCGGAAAAGACAAGGAGCAACACTCGGACGAACCACAGAAAGACCTTAAGACCGAGATTAAGGAATATATTCAACATCACCTACTGGATTCCCATGATTTTTCTCTGTTCTCCTACACTAAGGAAAATGGGGAACATGTTTATGTAGGCCTCCCATTGCCGGTCATTTTATGGGATGATGGGCTTAAAGTATTCTCGTCCTCCAAATTTCATCATGGGGAAGAGCTTGCCGAAGCGGACGGAAACTATTATAAGCTTTACCACGGCAAAATATATAGGACCGATGCCCAGGGAACCATTAATTATGATGCGGAAGAACATCCCACCAATATAAAACCCCTGGACTTTTCCATTACCAAGAATGTGGCCATGATTTTTATCACGGGACTTTTGATGTTTTGGCTGTTTACCAGCTTGGCGAGGTCTTACGCCAAAAATGGGGGGATTCCCAAGGGAGTAGGTCGCTTCTTTGAACCTATAGTATTGTATATAAGGGATGATATTGCGAGACCCAATATTGGGGAGAAGCACTATAGAAAGTATATGCCCTTTCTATTGACCATATTCTTTTTTATATGGTTCCTGAACATTTTTGGTTTAACCCCATTAGGAATCAATGTAACCGGAAACATAGCCATAACTTTTGGATTGGCCTTGTTGACCTTCTTGATTACAAACTTTACGGGAACAAAGGACTATTGGAAACACCTATTCGACCCTTTAGGGGATACCATGCCCTGGTATGCAAAAGTACCCTTGTATATCATATTGGTGCCCATAGAATTATTGGGATTGATTATTAAACCCTTTTCGCTTTTGATTCGTTTGTATGCCAATATGCAGGCAGGCCATATTGTTTTAATGAGCTTAATCGGGCTTATGTTCCTTTTCAAAAGTTGGTTGGGGAGTCCATTATCGTTTGCCTTGGCGTTTGCCATTTCATTGATCGAGGTTCTTGTGGCATTGCTACAGGCTTATATTTTCACTATGTTGTCGGCCTTGTATTTCGGTTTTGCCTCTGAGGAACATGATCATCATGAGCATGAAGATGAGCCGGAGTTGGCCCATTTGTAAATAGTAATATGTAGCTCCCTTATAAGCGGGGGAACTTTAAATTGAATTTTTAATTTTTAAACTAGATAGATTATGGAAATTCCAATTATGGTAGGTGCAGGTTTGGTAGTTATCGGTGTTGGTCTTGGTATTGGTAGGATCGGTGGATCTGCCATGGAGGCTATTGCACGTCAGCCTGAAGCTTACGGAAAAATTCAAACGGCAATGTTGATTGCAGCAGCGCTTATTGAAGGTATTGGTTTTGCTGCATTATTTGCGGTGTAAATCTACAAATCTTGCAAAGGCCGTAACGGTTGGTTGCGGCCTAAGCTTTAAGTTTAAAAATTGCTTTAAAACAAGATTATGGAGAAATTGATAAATGAGTTTTCGCTGGGATTGTTCGTTTGGTTGACCCTACTGTTCATCCTATTGTTGTTATTGCTCCGCAAATATGCATGGAAGCCGATTTTGGACGCGGTCAACGATCGTGAAGAAGGCATAAAAAATGCATTGGCCGCTGCCGAAGAGGCCAAAAAGGAAATGCAAAATGTAACTGCGGACAGTGAAAAGCTTTTACAAGATGCCCGAAATGAACGGGAGGCCATGTTGAAAGAGGCAAGGGAAATTAAGGATAAGATGATTGCTGATTCCAAAGAGCAGGCCAAGATTGAGGGGGATAAGATGATTAAGCAGGCCCAGGCAACAATTGAAAGTGAAAAGAAAGCAGCGGTAGCCGATATCAAAAATCAAGTAGCTGAGCTATCCGTTGAAATTGCCGAGAAAGTGATTAAGGAACAACTCTCCAACAAGGACAAGCAATTGAAGATGGTTGACGATATGTTGGGCGATATTAAATTGAACTAATCCGGAATGAACGATTCTAGAGCGGCTATACGATACGCCAAGGCAATTTTGGATTTGGCAGTGGAGGATAAGGCCACGGATGCCGTGGAAAAGGATATGCGTACAATAACGCAGACCGTTTTCGAGAACAAAGAACTTAAAGACTTATTGGGTAGCCCTATTGTTAGGGGCAATGCCAAAAAGAAAGTGATATTGGCCGTTTTTAAGGGAAGTCACGCTATCACGGAAGGTTTGATCAACTTGTTGGTGGACAATAGGAGAATCGATATGCTTAATGAAGTCGCGCTTAAATACATCATCTTAAATGAGAGGCTAAAAGGTGAAGATGTAGCTTTTGTGACCACTGCGGTTCCATTGACCAAAACACTGGAAAAGAAAGTATTAAAACAGCTTGGTCAGATTACAGGAAACAAGGTAACCCTTAAGAATACAGTTGATGATAGCATAATTGGAGGGTTTGTCCTTCGCGTAGGCGATTTGCAATACGATGCCAGTATCGCCAATAAATTGAACAATATTAAACGAGAATTTACGAATAGTCTATAAAACGAAGTTAAGGCAACGGATATGCTAACGTCTTTTGTCTTACCTCTTACATCTAAAAAAAATGGCAGGAGTAAAAGCCGCTGAAGTATCGGCGATATTAAAGAAGCAATTATCAGGATTTGAAGCTACCGCTACCTTGGACGAAGTGGGTACTGTACTACAGGTAGGGGACGGTATAGCCCGTGTATATGGGCTTTCCAATGCTCAGTATGGAGAATTGGTTGAATTTGAAGGTGGATTGGAAGGCATCGTTTTGAACCTGGAAGAAGACAACGTTGGGGTGGTATTATTAGGTCCCTCAAAGGAAATCAAGGAAGGTGCGACAGTAAAACGTACCCAGCGTATCGCCTCCATTAATGTGGGAGAAGGCATTGTTGGTCGGGTTGTGGATACCTTGGGATTACCTATTGATGGTAAAGGCGCTATTTCCGGCGAGCTCTATGAAATGCCTTTGGAAAGAAAAGCACCTGGGGTTATTTTCCGACAACCGGTTAACGAACCTCTTCAAACTGGGGTCAAGGCGGTTGACGCCATGATACCTATCGGAAGAGGACAGAGGGAGCTTGTAATTGGCGACCGTCAAACTGGTAAAACCACAGTTTGTATAGATACGATTATTAACCAGAAAGAGTTCTATGACGCCGGTGAACCTGTGTATTGTATCTACGTGGCCATAGGGCAGAAGGCATCAACGGTTGCGGCTATAGCGAAAACTTTGGAGGATAAAGGCGCTTTGGCCTATACGACCATTGTAGCCGCCAATGCCTCCGACCCGGCACCCATGCAGGTGTATGCACCTTTTGCGGGAGCAGCTATCGGTGAGTATTTTAGGGATACCGGCCGTCCCGCATTGATTATATATGATGACCTTTCCAAGCAGGCCGTAGCATATCGGGAAGTTTCCCTATTGTTGAGAAGGCCACCAGGACGTGAGGCCTACCCTGGGGATGTATTCTATTTGCATTCCAGATTGTTGGAACGTGCCGCCAAGGTCATCAATGATGATGCGATCGCACAAAACATGAATGATTTACCGGAACCTCTGAAGCCAATGGTAAAGGGGGGAGGCTCCTTAACGGCATTGCCGATAATAGAAACACAGGCAGGAGATGTATCCGCATACATCCCTACCAATGTAATTTCCATTACGGATGGACAGATATTTTTGGAACAAGACCTTTTTAACCAAGGAGTTCGGCCAGCAATTAACGTGGGTATTTCTGTTTCCCGTGTTGGAGGTTCGGCGCAGATAAAATCCATGAAAAAAGTAGCTGGAACCTTGAAATTAGATCAGGCGCAATTCCGCGAATTGGAAGCTTTTGCCAAATTTGGATCTGATTTGGATGCCGCTACCTTAAACGTAATCGAAAAAGGGCGTAGAAACGTTGAAATATTGAAACAGGCCCAGAACGATCCATTTACTGTCGAGGATCAGGTAGCGATTATCTATATAGGTTCCAAGAATTTGTTGCGTGACGTACCCGTTGAAAAGGTAAAAGAGTTTGAAAGGGATTACCTGGAACTTCTAAACGCAAAGCACCGCGATGTTCTGGATACCCTTAAGGCAGGTAAATTAACCGATGAGGTAACGGATACGTTAACGACCTTGGCCAAAGATTTGTCCGGAAAATATAGAAGTTAGTGAAGTAGAAGTGTGGAGTGCCCGTACGGACTGTAGTGGTAATACTAAATCCGATAATCTAGTACTCCGAACCCATAACTTAAATAATGGCGAACTTAAAGGAAATACGCAGTAGAATAGCGACGGTATCTTCAACCATGCAAATTACCAGTGCCATGAAAATGGTATCGGCGGCCAAGTTGAAGAAAGCACAGGATGCTATTACCCAAATGCGACCTTATGCGGATAAGCTTACGGAGCTTTTGCAAAGTTTGAGTGCAAGCTTGGATGCTGATGCCGGGGGAAAGTTCTCGGATAATAGGGAGGTCCAAAAAATATTGGTGGTAGCCATTACCTCCAATCGTGGACTCTGTGGCGCTTTTAATTCCAATATTATCAAGCAGTGCGTTTCCTTATTGCATGGCATGTATGAGGACAAGCAGGTAGATTTCATGGCCATTGGAAAGAAGGGCAATGATATCTTGGGAAAAAAGTTCAATGTAATAGCCAACCATAGTGAGGTTTATGATACATTGACTTTTGACAGCGTAACCCTTATCGCGGAAGAACTCATGGAGCACTTTACCAGCGGTTCTTATGATAGGGTTGAATTGGTCTATAATAAATTCAAGAATGCTGCCACTCAGATCGTAATGACGGAGCAGTTTTTACCTATTGTCCCTGCCGAGGAGGACGAGACATCCGTTACAGATTACATTTTTGAGCCTTCCAAGGAGGAAATCGTGGAAGAGCTGATTCCTAAATCCTTGAAAACGCAATTATACAAAGCGGTTCGGGATTCCTTTGCTAGTGAACACGGTGCGCGTATGACGGCTATGCATAAGGCCACGGATAATGCTACCGAATTACGTGACCAATTAAAACTTACTTACAATAAGGCCAGACAGGCGGCAATTACCAACGAAATTTTAGAAATTGTTGGTGGTGCGGAAGCACTCAACAATTAGGCGAAGCGTTAGCGGAGCCAAATTCCCTCTGTGCGGAAGCACCCGACAATTAGGCGAAGCGTTAGCGGAGCCAAATTCCCTCTGTGCGGAAGCACCCGACAATTAGGCGAAGCGTTAGCGGAGCCAAATTCCCTCTGTGCGGAAGCACCCGACAATTAGGCGAAGCGTTAGCGGAGCCAAATTCCCTCTGTGCGGAAGCACCCGACAATTAGGCGAAGCGTTAGCGGAGCCAAATTCCCTCTGTGCGGAATCACCCGACAATTAGGCGCAGCGATAGCGGAGCCAAATGCATCAGTGCGGAAGCACTCAATAATTAGGCGCAGCGATAGCGGAGCCAAATGCATCAGTGCGGAAGCACCCGACAATTAGGCGCAGCGAGTTATATTTTCTACGTATAAAGAACTCAAAAAAATAGGAAACCCTATATTTGTGAGGTTTCCCTTTTTTGTAACCTTTTTTATGGTATGTCCGTATGTTGATTGTTAAAATTAATATATAGGTCGATTGCCAATGTACCTATGAAACGTCCAATCTATGGTTTGATTACGGTTGTATTTATTCTATTTGGATGTGCCTCCAAAAAGGAGTTAAAGACTGAATTGCCCTTTCGATTGGGGCAGGTTTACGCCCAGAGATGGATTATAGAAGAGAATCCAGAGGAAATAGGGTATGATGTAATAATACCCATTCGAAGTTTAAATACAAGAAGAGCTACCCTGCAAAAGCTGTATCACCGAGGTAAAGCAATCAATGTGAAAATTGAGCTTCGGAAAATTGGTGCGGTAGCCATAGCTGAGTACCCCATACATAAAACAGCTACAAGTATAGGAGATAGCCCACCTAACGGCAATGAAGGTATTTTTGACGAATCCTTGTTACCTTTTAAAATATCGAGGACACAAGCCGCTTTGACATATCTTGAGGACGGTGAAATCAAGTATTTTAAAATCGAGAGTATTAGGCAGAATCCAATTATGTCCTACTCATCGCTATCCTTGCGAAATTTCGAGTGATTGGGTAAATATGGTCATAAAAAAGCTGGGCCTTTTATACAAGAAGGGAAATAGGTACTTTTGAATTTCAATCATCGATTCCTTGAATCCACTTAAAAGACTATTTAAGCAAACTGCAATCTATGGCTTGGCCACTGTATTGCCAAGAATGCTTTCCTTTCTGCTATTGCCTCTTTATACTGCACTTTTGAATACTGCAGGTTACGGCGAGGTTTCTGTTATTTTCGCATGGTTCGCCATATTCAATGTATTGTTGGCCTACGGCATGGAAACGGCCTTTTTCCGGTTCTATAGTCAAGAGGAAGATAAGAACAAGGTTATCTCCACATCTTTGCTTTCCATCTTGGGAACCACAGGCTTTTTTGTTCTTGCCGCATTGCTTTTTCAGGAGAGCATGGCTCAAATTACTGGGATAAAGGTCAAATATATTCGCTATGCCATTTTTATTCTTGCTTTGGACGCCTTGGTCATTATTCCATTTGCATGGCTTAGGGCTAACGAGAGGCCAACGAGATATGCTGTTATAAAAATTTTGAACGTATCCCTAAACTTTGGATTGAATATCTTCTTTCTTCTGTTACTACCCAAAATTGTCCAGGGCAATCCTGAAAGTCTACTTAGCGGATTGTACCGGGAAAATTTCGAGATTTCATATATATTCATATCCAATCTTGTGGCGAGCGGCATAACGCTTATATTAATGTCCCATCTCTATTTGCAACAGCCTTTCTTTTTTGATAAGGCGCTATGGCACAAGATGATACGGTACTCCCTGCCCATCATGATCGCTGGAGTGGCATTTACCATCAATGAAGTCTTTGATCGTATTCTTTTAGAATGGCTGTTACCGGAGGATATAGCTAAAAGCGAAGTGGGAAAGTATTCTGCATGCTACAAATTAGCTCTTTTTATGACCTTGTTCGCCACCGCTTTTCGTATGGGAATAGAACCTTTCTTTTTTAATCATTTTAAAACCGAAAACCCTCAAAAGGCGTATGCGCAGGTAACCAATTATTTTGTGGTTTTAGGAAGTATTATTTTATTGTCCGTAGTGGTTTTTGCGGATGTGTTAAAAGTTATTTTCGTTCGTAATGAGGCCTATTGGGAAGCCATGTCCATTGTACCCCTTATTGTCCTGGCCAGTTTTTTTCTGGGAATTTATCACAATTTGTCCGTGTGGTATAAGGTAACTGATAAAACAAAGATTGGGGCCTACATATCATTAATAGGTGCCTTGCTCACCATTGTAATTAATATGGCGTTTATTCCTCGTTTTGGATATGTGGCATCTGCGGTGGCGACCTTGGTAGCCTATGGTTCTATGATGATGATGTCTTTCTTTTTTGGACGTATGTACTATCCGATCCCCTATAACTTCAGAAAAATTATATTCTATCTAGGACTGTCTATCCTGTTTTCCGCATTGTCTTTTTATGTTTTCAATAGAAACCTGTTGTTGGGATCAATTTTACTCATATTGTTCTTAGGCTTGATTTACAAGATGGAAAATGATAAATTAAAACAGATATTTTTTAAAAAATGAAGATTAAGATTATTAACAAATCGGTTCACCCAATGCCCCACTATGAAACAAAAGCATCGGCGGGAATGGATTTAAGGGCCAATATTTCAGAACCAAAAACGTTACAACCTTTAGAGAGGGCCATTATACCCACAGGGCTTTTTATAGAACTTCCCCTAGGGGTTGAGGCACAGGTTCGTCCCAGAAGCGGATTGGCCGCAAAAAAGGGGATAACCGTATTAAATGCCCCGGGAACAATTGATGCCGATTACAGGGGAGAAATTGGCGTGATTCTTGTAAATATTTCCGATGTTCCTTTTACTGTCGAAAATGGGGAACGAATCGCACAAATGGTTGTTGCCAAACATGAACGAGCGGATTGGATCAAGGTTGCGGAATTATCTGAAACCGTTCGTGGGGCCGGGGGCTTTGGAAGTACAGGAACTAAGTGAGAGCCCAATTGAACAAGTTGAGAATGTAACCATACCGAAATGCAGAACATAGCATCGTTTTTACTTCCTGTATACGCCAAACGAGAAGTTTGATATATGAAATATGTATTGTCCATAACTATGATTTTTACGGGGCTTCTTTTGATGCCAGTTCTAATCTATGCACAAGAAAAACCCATAGAAGTTGAAGAAAGTGCTGAAGTATTCTTAGAGGAATACTCTGATGCTTTCCAGGAGAGGTTTTTTGAAGCCTTAAAGCAGAAAAGTATCGAGAATTATGACAAGGCCATAAACCTTTTCTTGGAGTGTAGACAAATGAATACCGATGGTCACGTGATAGATCATGAACTTGCCAAGGTATACTTAGCTGACAAACAATATACTTTGGCCGAGGAATATGGGATAGATGCGCTGAACGCAAAACCTGAAAATCTTTGGTATTTGGATACTTTGGTAAATATTATCCTGAAGCAGGGAAGCTCAATAAAAAGCATAAAACCGAATATTCCCTATGCCAACAACCAATTAAGGGAAAACCTGGCTCTAATCTATTTCAAGCAAAAAAACTTCGAAAGCGCGTTGGAGGTATTGGATGAAATCCAAGTGTCGGCATTTTCAGAAGAACTGCGCTCTAAACTTAAAGACTCGATCGAAAAGCAAAAGTCGTATAAAGCCAAAACACCTCTAGCAACTGCAAACATGGTTATTTCGGATCCGTTACTGGACTATAAAACTAAGATAGAGGCCCTTATTCAGGCCAATGACTTGTTGCCTCTAGAGGAGATGGCAAATGAGGCTTTGGAAAGCTATCCGTTACAACCTTATTTTTATTATGCCTTGGCCCATGCCTTAAACAAAAAGGGAGAACATATGCGGGCAGCAGAGGAATTGGAATCCGCATTGGACTATATTTTGGATGATGTTGCGTTGGCCAATAAGTTCTATGAAGAGTTGGTTACCGCATACACCGCTTTGAACGATACTTCTAAGGCAAATATGTATCTTCGTAAGATAAAACCCGGATTTTAGCTATGAATTTGCAATTGATGAGGTCACGGACAGGAGTAGGCTTTATGGTGATTTTGTGTTTAGTACTTTCCTGCAAATCTGCCAAAGTGGTTGGAGATGGCTCCATAGACGAGAAGTTATCGGCGAAGAATGTAATCCGTAAGCATTATCAAAACCAAACAAACTTCAATACGCTAAGTGGAAAGGCCAAAATAGACTATTCGGACGGAGAATCTACTCAAAGTGTCAATGTAAGCCTTCGAATACAAAAGGACAAGGCCATATGGATGAGTGCTCCCCTAGGCTTGGTAAAGGCTTATATTACGCCCACTAGGGTTTCTTTTTATAACAAATTACAGAATGAGTATTTTGACGGGGATTTTTCATATCTAAGTGAGCTTCTGGGAACCGAGTTGAATTTTGACAACGTTCAGAACCTATTATTGGGCCATGCACTTTTTGATTTACGTAGGGAAAAATATGACGTTTCCATTGCTCGAGCAAACTATCAGCTTAAGCCGAAGCAGGCTTTACCGGTCTTCAAAACATTATTTCAAGTAGAACCCACAAATTTTAAGATAGCCACGCAACAATTGTCCCAACCTTCAAAAAGACGGCTATTGGAAATAGACTACAAGGACTATCAAAAGGTAAGCGCTTGGATTTTACCTAAAAGGTTGACGGTCGCCGCCGTTGATAGTGCCCAGACAAGTAGTATTGACATTGAATACCGAAATATGGAATTCAATAAACAGCTAAACTTCCCTTACAAAATACCAAAAGGTTTTACAGAAATAGTTTTGAACAAGAATGATATATAGCGGGCTATATAGGATTTGTTTAGTATTGTTTTCGCTTCTCTGCATGGTGCCGACAAATGCCCAGACCAATGAACAAAAGGTATTGGAGGCAAAGCGGGAAAGACTTCAAAATGAGATACGGGAAATAAATCGCCTATTGTTCGCCGAGAAGAAGCAGAGAGGAACGGTTTTGGACCAAATGGAAGCTCTGGACAAAAAAATCAATGTGCGCCAACAGTTGATCCAGGTGACCAATCAGCAATCTAATTTGTTGAATCGAAAAATCAACGCCAATATCCGGAATATTGCCAAACTTAAAGACAATCTGCAAACCTTAAAACAGGAATACGGTACCATGATCCGGAAGTCTTATCAAAATAGGGCCCAACGGAACCGATTGATGTTCCTGTTTTCCGCGGAGAATTTCTTTCAGGCGTTTAAGCGGTTGCAATATATGAAACAATATACCGATTATCGTAGGGAACAGGGAGAAATGATACTCGAAAAAACGGATGAACTAACCCGTTTGAATAAAGATCTTACCGAGGAACGAAAAGTGAAGGAGGTGCTCTTGGCACAAAATAGAAAGGCCAAGAATCAATTAATGCGTGAGATAAAGGCCCAAAAGGAACTATTGGGATCAATTCGAAAGAATGAAAGTAAATATGCTGCCGCTATTGAAAGTAAGCAGCGAGAGGCCCGTAAAATAGATAAACAGATTGAAAAACTGATACGGAGCGCGATTGCCGCATCCAACAAAAGGGCTGGCAAAACCGGTACGGGCATCAACAAATTTGTCTTAACCCCGGAAGCCACAATTGTGGCCAATAATTTTTCCGCCAACAAGGGGAAACTTATTTGGCCTGTAGAAAAGGGAATAAAGAGCCAAGGGTTTGGGATTTATAAGGATGCCGTATATCCGGGGATAAAACATCAGAGCAATGGAGTAATCATAACTACGGAACAAGGTGCTAAGGCCAGGGCGATTTTTGAGGGTGAGGTCATTGCCATTCTTTCCGTTCCCGGAGGGAATAAAGGGGTTCAAATAAAACATGGGAATTTTATTAGTACCTATTACAACCTCTCCGATCTTTTTGTTAGGAAAGGGGACAGAGTTGCTGCAAAAACGGAACTGGGCACGGTTTATACCAATCGGTCAAATGGACAGACCCGTCTCAAATTTTATTTGTATAAGGATACTTCAAAACTAAATCCCGAAGACTGGGTATATAGATTATAAAAACTAAAATTATATAGGATGAGCACTATTACCGATATACAAGGAACTTTTGAACTACATAATGGGGTACATATGCCCTATTTCGGATTGGGGACATATCAGTCGGATAACGACCAAGAGGCTGTCGATGCAGTGCGATGGGCATTGGATGCCGGTTATCGTCATGTGGATACTGCGGCGGTCTATAAGAACGAAGAAGGTGTAGGCCAAGGTATCCAGGAGAGTTCGGTGGCCAGGGAAGAGGTTTTCGTGGTCAGTAAGGTCTGGAATTCCGACCAGGGTTATGAAAGTACGTTAAGGGCTTTTGAGGATAGTCTAAAGCGATTGAAACTTGAATATCTGGATCTTTATTTGGTACATTGGCCGGTTGCCGGAAACTATAAAGATACTTGGCGTGCTATGGAAAAATTGTATGCCGAAGGGCGGATAAAGGCCATAGGGGTAAGTAATTTTCTGCAACATCATTTGGAAGATTTATTGCAGACCGCCGAAGTTGTACCTATGGTCAATCAAATGGAATTCCATCCCTATTTAGTGCAACAGGGCTTAGTTGATTTCTGTACGTCAAAAGGGATACAATACGAAGCATGGTCTCCATTTATGCAAGGAAAGCTGTTTCGGTTGGACATTTGCAAAGAATTGGAACAGAAATACAATAAATCTGCGGCCCAGATTATACTAAGGTGGGATTTGCAGAAAGGAGTAGTTACCATTCCCAAATCGGCCAAAAAGGAGCGCATCCTTGCCAATGCCGCAATTTTCGATTTTGAACTTACGGCAGATGAAATTGCGTATTTGGATAGTTTTGACCGTGGGGAACGTATAGGTCCAGATCCGGATAATTTCGACTTTTAAGATTTTTTAATAAGGCCCAGCGTCTATTCCATGAACAATGCCCTCAACTCGGTGGCGTCCTTGGGCTTCATTTTGCCGGCCAATACCAAACTAAGTTGCTTGCGCCTCAATGCGGCATCAAAACGTTCCTTTTCCAATGCACTTTCCGGTTCAAGTGGGGGTACTTCGGTAGATTTTCCGGTTTCGTCTACGGCAACAAAGGTATAAATGGCCTCATTGGCCTTGCTGCGCTTTCCGTTATAGCGGTCTTCCATCCAAACATCAATGTAGACCTCCATGGAAGTCGTAAAGGCCCTGGACACCGCCGCCTCAACGGTAAGGACACTACCTACGGGAACGGATTGGTTAAAAGCTACGTGATTTACAGAAGCCGTAACGGTGATTCGTCTGCTGTGACGACGGGCGGCGATACTGGCGGCCCTGTCCATTCGAGCCAACAATTCGCCTCCAAAAAGATTATTCAACGGATTGGTCTCACTGGGGAGTACCATATCGGTCATTATGGTTCGGGAATCAGAGGGTTTTTTGGACTGCATCTGCAAAAATTTAAGGCTATGCGCCTAATTATGTAGCAAAGATACATTCAATTTAAAGGGGAATAAAGGACTGGAGCTTATTTTACGGACTTTAACCAAGCATCACTGGAATGGGTTCGCCTCACCTGCTTTAAAGCTTCCAAAGCCTCCTTGGGGTCATTATGGCTGCTATAGGCCACCATATGTAATCCAAATGTATTGGCCCCTAAATAAGAAGCCCTAAACCCAAGTTGGTTTAATTGCTGGATTTTTTTATCTGCATTGGCCCTAAATCGAAAGGCACCAGCAATGACATGATGTGTACCTTTTTCAAGGCCTTTTTTAGTAATAACATCCAAGGTAAACGTGGGCAGTTCCATAGGCCTATTGCTAAAAAAAGTAGCTTCTTGAATACGTTTGGAGATTTGTTCCTGTGCTTCCTGTCTTGCCAACTGTTCTCGGTTCTGCACTTCCTGATACGAACGAAAACCTGTCAATCCGGTGGCAAGTGCCAACAAGAATACCGCTGCATATTTAAGATAAGGCCTAAAGGAATTTTCCTTTCGTTTTTCAGGTGTGAAAGCAAAGGGTACTTTTTGCTCCAAAACAACAACACGCTCTTTTAGGTTTTCCCGAAGTACGGGCGAAGAAGGCAATGATGAAAAGCCAAAGGAAGATGTGAGGTAATTGACCTGTTCGTAAGGTTGAAATTGAACCTTGCCACTTTCGTTCAACCATAATTCCCCAATATGGGGCAATTCCAGTTTTTCATTACTTCGTAAGCGGGTTTTCCATTCTTCCGAAACACGGTCGACTTTTTGCGACATCGCTTCATAGGAAGTCTTTTCAACCTTGGAAATATAGGAAACCAAAAGCCCATCATTGGAAGTGAGTTGCTCATTAAAGGAAAGCATTTTTGTAGGTGGGCTAAATGTATGGGTAGTGGTATCGAGAACAGAGGATTTGGTTTGGGCCAAAAAAGCCCCAAAGCCTGGTATCACCACGCAATTATATCTATAAAGCAACTCGGTTATATAGTGTTCCAATGCCATATGGGACAAATATTAAAAAAAAACATAGCCATATAAAGCACCTGCATAACTTTTTATTAACATTGTATTTCAGGCGTTTTGTGGATAACTAAAAGGGTTTTGTAAATGATTAATAGCGAATTGATTGCGGTACTCCGTCTCCAGAACGCCCCATATATTGGAGATGTCACGGCCAAAAAACTTATAGCGCATTGCGGGAGCCCCGAAGCTGTTTTTGATGATAAGCTACATCACCTGAAAAAAATTGACGGCATTGGTACGGCCAAGCTCAAGGGACTGTTCGATTCGGAACATTTGGAAGCCGCCCAGGCAGAATACCAATTTATTCTGGAAAACGATATTACATGTTCCTATTTCATGGATTCCGATTATCCCTCTTATCTAAAGCACTGTATAGATAGCCCTATTTTACTTTTTATGCGTGGGAATCTGGATTTGGAGGCAAGAAAAATTATCAGTGTTGTAGGCACACGGAACGTAACAAGTTACGGCATGGCCTTTTGTGAAGCTTTTATCGAAGACATTGCTCCACTAAATCCTATTATTGTAAGCGGGTTTGCCTACGGTGTGGACATTTGTATTCAAAAAGCGGCCATGAAGCATGGATTACAGACCATAGGTTGCCTGGCACATGGCTTAAATCAAATTTACCCCAAAGTACATTCCAGATACATGACCGATGTTGAAAAGAACGGGGGATTTCTCAGCGAATTTTGGAGCACCCAAAATCCAGACCGTGAAAACTTTTTAAAACGTAATCGGATTATTGCCGGAATGAGCGAGGCAACTGTAGTTGTAGAATCTGCAGAGAGAGGAGGTAGTTTGGTCACTGCGAATATGGCACATGGTTATAACCGTGATGTTTTTGCGGTACCGGGTCGTGCTGGGGACAAGTTTAGCTCGGGATGTAACAATTTGATCAAACAACAAAAAGCGCATATGCTTACCTCAGCTGCGGATTTGATCTATCTACTGGATTGGGAACTGGAAAAAGAAGAGACCAAAACGGTACAAAAGCAACTTTTTATAGAATTGGACGAAACGGAAAAATCCATTTACACCTATTTGCAGAAAGAAGGCAAACAACTATTGGATAGCATTGCCCTGGAATGCAGCTTGCCTGTTTTTAAGGCATCCTCCACCTTATTGAATATGGAAATGAAAGGTATAATACGCCCACTTCCCGGAAAACTGTTCGAAGCCATTTAAGATTTTACCGACCAATAGGTCTGTATAGCTAGAAGAGAAACGGAGGAGCCAAAAGTTTTGGCACTTTATCGATGAAATACAGTTTAACGACCTAGTAGGTAAATCGGAAAAACAAAAGATTAATCCATTGAACTGACCCTAGGGTCGGTTTGCGAAAATTTGATTTATTTACATTTTGGAGTCTTCACTATTTACCGTAAAGCGGGATAGTCCCTCAACCGGTCTTCCGTCTTGGGTCATTCCCTCTACCTTTATAACATATTCCCCAGTATTGTCACCTGTATAGAACGAAAAGGAAGGAGAGCCTTTTTCCGTTACTTGAAGAGCGGGTTCCCAATGCAAGGTAGTGCGGTAATCTGGTTTTTCATGTTCCTCTTTGGGTACTGCATAATTGGGGGAATAGAATTCCCTGGCCTTATAAACCCCGGAAACGTTAAAGCTGGCCACCCCTGGAAGGCGTTTGGGTTTGGGCGGTGGAATGAGCAAAGAACCTTTTGTGTAGATGGCCACGACCCCGGTACCACCACGTGCACCATAAATGGCCGCTGCACCTCCCTTAAGGACATCCAGGAAGACCACTTGGCTAGCCATCATAAATCTGACAAATTCCCAAGTAGCCGGAGCGCCATCCACAACATAAAGGGGCTGAGGTGCTCCAAAGGTGCCTGTAACCCTTAGAATGGCTACCTGGTCGGGATATGTTCCAAAGACCTGAGCGCCAGGTACCCGGCGCAGCATATCCATCATACTGGCTCCTTGGACCCCTGGAAGGGAATCCGTAAACAACCGCATGGTAGGCTCTTTGTATATCGCATACTCAGTTGCCTTTTCCTGTATTAGCTGTGCCCTGGTCTTTTCTTCTCCAATTACGGTAACCTCCTCTAGCCGGGTTATCTTGGGATTATTTATAAAATCGGCTTCCTTCTTTTTCCGAGCTGTTTCTAGATAGTCTTGTATGTTTTGGGTAACATTTAAGGCACCCTTTTGTACAGTAGGATGTTTAAAAGGTACCGAAAAAATAGTGGAGTCTGTATAAATGGCCACTTTTGGCTTTCCCTTTTTCCCTAGGGCAAAAGCATTAAGAACCCCTTGAATACTATCTTGAAAGATAAACGGACCAAAACTGAATTCTCCATGGGAGTTGGTCGGACTTTGTTCTTGATAGGCACCCGCATCCAGGATGGTAAACTTCACCTGGGACTTCAACGATTTTTTGCTATTGTAGAATGCCGTAGTCCTGCCTCGTATTACGATTCCTTTTTCCGGGGCGTGTGCCAATACTTTGGTCGTTAAGGTATCTTGAAAATCCTTCCATACGAACCTACGCCAGCCGTGGGTAAGCATTAAAAGGTCTAAAAGTTGTTTTCTGGAAGATGATTCGTCCATAAAAAAATAGTCGGGATCCGCAACGGTAACGCCAAGATCCGAATCCAATAACAACCAGCTTTTAAAATTTGTTCCCCAGTTACGGTGGGGAATGTTATCACCACTGACCACGCTTACCGAAAGCTCACCTTGGAGGGGTCCCCCCGTCTTGTCCTTTAACGCTATCATAGTGGATACTGGTTCACGAGTGCCATAATCTATGAATTCCGTGCTTATGGTGAGTTCCAGGTTTTCGGGAGAATCCAGGAATACCAGACGTTCGCAGAGCGGCTCCCCGTCCTCGGCGAATAAGGTGAACTGTGCCACACCATCTCTGAGCCCTTCAGTGGACAGTTTAAAAACGGCGTTGCCCTTAGCGTTAGACCGGTCAATATGGTGCTTGTAGATAATCTCGCCCCTTAGATGGCCCAATAGGAACAGACCCTGAAGCCCACTTTCGTGATTGGAAGTGACGTTTATAAGAATATGGCCTCCCTTGTTTTTAAGGTTGAGCACATAACCCTTCGGCAGGGGCTTTGGTAGGGGAAAAGACACACTGATTTCCCCATTATCTATCCGGGCGAAATAAGTTTTGCCGGCCTCCGGAGTAAAGTTCACACTTCCCAGCCCAAAATTAAAAGTTCTGAAGAAAGCCACAGGATTGTGGTTTTCATCCAAAATTTTGCCCTGCGATGCAAGACCGTTACCGTCCCCATCGGTGACCTTTAGGCCCATAACGTTTTCCAGTCCTTCGACCAAATATCCTCCCTCGGGGAAAAATTCGATTTGCGGTCGGATTATTTTTGATCGTGATAAATCGCCTGTGTCTTCTTCAACAGTTGGCTGTTCCGGTGTATTCATGGCCTTTGGCAAGTCCCAAATAGGAATCTGTTTTTGGAAAAAGAGCGGTTCTTTTTCGTTCAACATATACTTGGTATAGGCTCTTAAGGTATAGGTGCCCGGGCTTAGACTATCACCGATTTTGATGTCACCAGCAGCTCCCAAATCCTCTATGTAGAGTTTCCTTTGGGCAATTAGACTATCTTTTTCGCTCCAAAGTTCCACATAAGCAATTTTGCTCTTGGCGCTTTGAATATGGGTTATGCCATCCACCAAATAAGCTTTGAACCAAATAGTCTCACCCCGGCCATAAAACTCCTTGTCGGTTTGAACATAGATTTTTTCCGGTCCTTCCGTGGCCGCATAATTGTGTAATTCTTCCAATATGGTTTGGTGGTAAGGGTTTTCGTTCTGTTGCGAATAGAGATCGGAATCCTGAAGTACGGGGAACAGAAGGGTAACGAAGAAACCAAGCTGTATTTTCTTTGTAAGGGGGAGAATGTTATGAAACATGGTTAAAGCGTTGACGGACGCTTTAAGATACGAATTAATACCCTAATTTCTCACGAACCCTGTACAAAACTTCATCCGCTACTTTTTTGGCCTTTTGCGCACCGAGGTCAAGAGCCTCGTCTACCTCCTCCAGGTGGGCCATATAATAATCGAATTTTTCGCGGGCATCACCGAACTTCCGTAGAACAAGTTCGAATAAGGCCTGTTTGGCATGCCCGTAACCATAATCGCCTGCTAGATAATTGGCGCTCATTTCCTCGATTTGTTCCACGCTGGCCAATATTTTATACAATGCAAATACATTGTCCGTTGATGGGTCCTTGGGTTCTTCGAGCGCCTTGCTATCGGTAACAATACCCATCAATTGTTTGCGTAGTTTTTTATCCGGCTGAAAGATATCAATAAGGTTCCCCTTGCTCTTGCTCATCTTTTCCCCGTCCGTGCCGGGAATATACATGGTCTCTTCCTGGACCTTGGCTTCCGGTAATACAAAGGTTTCGCCCAGTTGGGCATGAAAGCGTGAAGCAACGTCTCGGGTCATTTCCAGATGTTGCAATTGGTCCTTCCCCACAGGAACAATGTTGGCATCATATAACAAGATATCAGCTGCCATCAGCATGGGATAGGAAAAGAGTCCGGCATTTACATCCTCCAATCGACCTGCCTTGTCCTTAAAGGAATGGGCCAAGGTCAATCTTTGATAAGGAAAAAAGCAACTGAGGTACCATGCCAGCTCGGTCACTTGGGGCACATCACTTTGCCGATAAAAAACCGTTTTTTCCAAATCAAGCCCAAAGGCCATCCAAGCTGAGGCAGTGGCATAGGTATTATTGCGCAATTGGGTCCCATCCTTTATCTGGGTAAGCGAGTGCATGTCCGCAATAAAGAGAAAGGATTCGTTCTTGGGATAGGAGGCCATCTCTATAGCTGGAATTATCGCTCCAAGAATATTTCCCAAGTGTGGGGTTCCAGTACTTTGTATACCCGTTAAAATTCGCGCCATAAGCTTAGTTCAAAGAAAAGCAAAGGTAAAAGAAATCAGAAAAAACAAGGCCAAAATAACTACTTTTGGCCGTATGCTTACGTTACTTAAAAAAATAGGCCAGACGCTGTACCGTATTTGGTTCTACATTTTGGTGGCTATACCCATTTTTATCTTTTTTCCATTCCTTTTAGTTTTTACTTTTTCAGAGAGAAGCTATCCCCAATTTTTTTGGATGGCCCGAAATCTATGGGCTACCCCTATTCTTTATGGTATGGGCTGCCCTCCCCAAATTATCCGCGAACAACAAATGGAAAAAGGTAGAAGTCATATGCTTGTGGCCAATCATACCAGTATGTTGGACATTATGCTTATGCTTCAGGTAAGCAAAAGTCCCTTTGTTTTTGTAGGTAAAAAGGAATTGGTTAAAATTCCGCTATTCGGTTTTTTTTATAGGCGGGTCTGCATCATGGTAGATCGCGAGGATACACGAAGTAGAACAGGTGTTTATAGAAGGGCACAACGGCGTTTGAATCAGGGGCTTAGTATTTGCATCTTTCCCGAAGGAGGTGTCCCCGAGGAGCACATTATTTTGGATGAATTTAAGGATGGGGCGTTCAAAATGGCCATTGCCCATAATATTCCTGTTGTGCCCATGACCTTTTTTGATGGTAAAAAACGGTTCCCCTTTACCTTTTTTAGCGGAGGCCCAGGTGCGCTACGGGTAAAAGTACATCCCTTTTTTGAGACGCAATCCTTGACCGAGGAAGATAAAGGGAAATTAAGGGAACAAGTTCGAGGCCTAATCTTAAAGGATTTGCAAAAATGAAAACGCCTCGACAAAGTTGTCGAGGCGAATTAGTAGTCGTTGAGGGAACAACGACTTACCTAACCAACATTATTAGAATTTAAAACTCAATCCACTATATACACCTACCGAAAACGGTTGGAAATCCCCAGCAGTTTCTGAGAAGGTATTCAGTTGATATTTAAAAATAGGTTCCAGGTTAAATTGTAACTTAGGCGTAAATCTATAATTAAGGCCAAAACCTACATTGGTGCTAAAGTTTACATTATTGACATTGTTGGCCTCGCCCACTTCTGTTGTAAGCCCCTCTGAGGTAAGGGTAACCGCATTATCTACTAGGAACAAGGAGCTTACCCCGCCGATTAAATTTATACCAAATTTCCTGTCCAGAAGGGCGTAGTTAAGTTCTACGGGCACTTCAAGATATCCGAACTGTTGGGCCATTATTCCGTTTCTTGCCGGATTCTGGGCCGCTATATCCAAAAGTGCGGCTTCTGGATCGGCCACGGCATTGGAAATACCGTTAGCCTTACTTTGTACCACTAAGGTTTTTGAAGTCAAGGTATAATCTATATTATCAATTTGCCCTTCAGCGGAAGCCTGAAGGGAGGAGGAAAATTCTACATCGTTGGTGTCGTAACCATAATCTACCCTATGAAGCCCCGAACGAATGCTTAACCTATCACTGATTTCATAGGCCACCGTAAGACCATAGCTTAAATTAATATCCCCGGACTTTGAATTGGGAACAAAAATGGAGTGTACGGGAGACCCCTCACCGATAGCATTATAATAAACGGGAGCAATGCTGGGTCCTGCGGACCATTTACTACTTTTTACCTCTGCTATGGCCTCATTTTCTTGTTGCTCTTCAATTTCATCGAAAATTGATTTTCCATCATTGTCCTGCTCAGCTTCCTTCGTTACCTCTTCTCCTGTTTTTGCAATACCTTCCTCAGATGTATACTTTAGATTGTCTTTGGGCGACACTTTGGCAGGATTGGTTTCAGAATCAGGGATGGATTCCATTTCTTCTCTTTTTTTGCTATCCAAATCAGTATTGGAAATAACAACGGCTTCATTCTCATTTTTGGAAACAAGATTAGGATTATTCTTAAGTTGGAAATTATCTGAATCCGCTTGATTTTGTCGCTTATCTTTTTGGAAATCTGTAATTTGAACGGCTTCGCCTTGTTGATTTTTTTCCGAGATGATACCATTTGTTCCTTTATTGAATTTGTCTAAACGGGAATCCACCGCATTTTCCTGGGTATCTGCAACGGCCGTATTTATGTCCTCTGTTCGATCGATTGTATCTATGCTTTCTTCGTCGTTATCCATATCAACGTCCGCAACCTCGGTTTCAATGGAACCCTGTGGAGTGGTGGAATCAGTTTCCTTTTCTCCTTTGGTTTGCTCCACATCTTGAACATCGGTATTTTCAATATCCGTGATTATAATATCCTGTTCAGGGGAATCCTCCAAAGGATTAATAACATAAATAAGTAGGGCCAATACGGCGGCCACTCCACCCAATTTCCACCAAAGGGGAATCACTTTATGGGATTTTTTCTTTTTGTCCAATGAGGCTTCAATGGATTCCCAGACTTTCTCATCCGGTTTTTCCTTGAAATCCTTGAATTTTCTTTGGAACAATGTGTCTAAGTTCTTTTTGTCCATTTTACAATGACTTAAGCAATGTTCATGTTTTCTTTTTCCGAACCTGGTTTATAGTTTCTTTATAGGGTGCCCACTACTGCAATAATCAAAATGCCGATTATTGACCGGGTTGTTTCGGTTTCAATTTTTTCTTTTAAAATGGTCCTTGCTCGGGCAAGGTTTGATTTTGATGTTCCGGGGGACGTTCCCAATAGTTTACTGATTTCTTTATGGGAATAGCCGTCCAGCACATATAAATTAAAGGTTAGTCTGTATTTATTAGGTAACTCTTGGATGTATTTTAATAGCGTCTGTAAGCCGATGTCCGCATAACCATCGGATTCAAATTCTACTTCTTGGCCAATATTTTCGGTAACCACTTTGAGGTGTTCCTCCTTACGATACTTTTGCAATACGGTATTCACGGTTATACGTTTTATCCACCCTTCAAAGGAACCCTTGGAGCGGTATTGACCAATTTTGTCAAAAATGGTAATAAAACTGTCATGAAGACTATCTTCTGCTTCAGTTCTATTACGGGAATATTTAAGGCATATACCGAACAGTATATCGGAATACTTCCTATATAGTTGTTCTTGTGCCCTTCTGTTACCCTTTTTACAATTGGCTATGAGTTCTTCCAGACTCAAAATGTTGGTTAGATTTTGTTGCTTTAATTAGTTGACAGGTACTTCCACTTCAAAATACTCATCCGTGCCATTTTCATTTCCTTGCCAGAACCTAAAGGTGTACGGTTCATCGAACAGTACAACAAATAAAAATGTGGCCTCTTCCTCTTCTACGGCCGTGGTACAGGTCTGGTCCGTCCTTACCGAACCAACCGCTACCACATTGCGTACTGTGACATCTTCTTTGCCAAGGTCAAAACCTTCAAAAAAAGTACAACCATCCGGTCTTACATAGGTCACCTTTACTTCATAAGTCTCGTTGAGATTAAATGATTCAGGAAGTTCCGCACTCGTAATCTGTAAGGCCGTAAAATGAAAGTTTGGCCCATCATCCCCCAAATTGCAAGAACTAAGGCCAAGCACCACCAAAAGGGAATAAAAAATTATACGATAACTTTTCATTGGCAATTGGGTTTTCTTCTTAAGATGTAAAGAAAAGACAAAGGTTGCGTAAATATACGTTATGATGTACTAAAATTGCGTTTAATCCAACGCCTTAGCATCAATGCGCTTAAGACATTAAGGAAAAATCCCTATGCGTTTTTGCAAAAAAGAGAAGTTGTATACTATTTTAAGGCGTTTATCGCTTCCCGTATTTTACCTTCCAATTCCTCAAAAAGTTCGGGATTATCCATGAGCAGTGATTTTACGGCATCTCGTCCCTGACCCAGTTTGGTATCACCATAACTGAACCACGAACCGCTCTTTTTTACGATTTCGTATTCGACACCTAAATCTATGATTTCCCCAACCTTGGAAATTCCCTCGCCATACATAATATCAAACTCTGCGGTCTTAAAGGGAGGGGCCACCTTGTTCTTGACTACTTTTACCCGTGTTTTGTTACCTTGTACAGAACCGTCGGTATCCTTGATCTGGGTAGATCTACGAATATCAAGTCGAACGGAAGCATAAAACTTCAATGCGTTGCCTCCCGTGGTAGTCTCCGGATTGCCAAACATAACTCCGATTTTTTCCCGTAATTGGTTGATGAAAATAACCGTACAATGGGTCTTACTTATGGATCCTGTTAATTTCCGCAAGGCCTGAGACATCAGTCTGGCGTGTAGTCCCATTTTGGAATCCCCCATCTCACCTTCAATTTCACTTTTTGGGGTAAGTGCAGCAACAGAATCGACAATTACAATGTCTATGGCGCCGGAACGAATAAGATTATCGGCAATCTCCAAGGCCTGTTCTCCATTATCAGGCTGGGATATGATGAGGTTGTCAATATCTACCCCCAACTTCTGGGCATAGAAGCGGTCAAAGGCATGTTCTGCATCTATAAAAGCCGCAATCCCCCCATTTTTTTGAGCTTCGGCAATGGCATGTAGCGTTAGGGTGGTCTTTCCAGATGATTCGGGGCCATAGATTTCGATAACCCTTCCTCTTGGATAGCCCCCAACGCCCAATGCAATATCAAGACCCAAGGAACCGGAAGGGATTACCTCAACTTCTTCAACCACACTATCGCCCATTTTCATTACGGCACCTTTGCCATATGTTTTGTCCAGTTTATCCAGGGTAAGTTTTAAAGCCTTTAATTTGGCATCTTTTTCGGAGCTCATGCTATCTTTGATTAAGGACGCTAAAATACCATTTCTTTTTGCATATCGCAATGGGGACGCAACCTTTTTGGAAAACCTGCATCTAGTTAAAAATCGCCGGTACTAACTCAATATATAAACCATTGTTTTTAGTGGCAATGGGCAGTGGTGGTCATTTCCTTTTCGCATTTTTTTAAAGAATGCTATGAAAAAGAAAAATGGGATGGCCGATGAAGAGTCTTGAACAGTTCAAGGCTCTTTTTTATTGATGACTATGTATTTTTTTGTTCATAGTCATGGATAATGTCACTACTCTTTCCCTAACGGAGTCTCTTCGAAGCGTCTTTGAGTTTTCCATATTATCTTACCTTTGTACATCAAAATCATTCTTTTAACTTAAACTATTGGTATAGCATGCAACTGTACAATACCTTAAGTGCAAAGGAAAGAGCTGCTCTTATAGAAAAAGCCGGACAGGAACGGCTGACCATCTCTTTTTATTCCTATGCACATATTGGCAATCCGCTTATTTTTCGAAACCACCTGTTCATCCATTGGAACGAGCTGGACGTTCTAGGCAGGATTTATGTGGCCCATGAGGGCATCAATGCCCAGCTATCTGTTCCGGCCGAGAACTTCAATGCATTCAAGGCACATCTGGACAGTATTTCGTTCCTTGAAAATGTACGTCTTAACATTGCCATAGAACAGGACAACAAATCGTTTCTCAAGCTAAAAATTAAAGTCCGTAAAAAAATTGTCGCAGACGGCCTCAACGACCATACTTTTGACGTTACCGATAAGGGCATACACGTGGACGCGGAGCTGTTCAACCAGCTCATTGATGACCCGGATACGCTGTTAGTAGATATGCGCAACCACTATGAGAGCGAAATAGGACATTTTAAAAATGCCATTACCCCGGATGTGGATACTTTCCGAGATTCCCTGGATATTATAGAGAGGGATTTGGCAGACCATAAGGAAGACAAAAAATTGGTTATGTATTGTACGGGGGGCATTCGTTGTGAGAAGGCCAGTGCTTATTATAAACACAAAGGATTTAAGCAAGTGTATCAGTTGGAGGGAGGCATTATAGATTATGCCAGGCAGGTAGAGAAAAAGGGGCTTGAGAATAAATTCCTTGGTAAGAATTTTGTTTTTGACCATCGTAGGGGCGAACGTATTTCGGATGATATTATCGCTCAGTGCCATCAATGTGGTAAACCCTGTGACAGTCATGTAAATTGTGCCAATGAGGCTTGCCATCTTTTGTTCATCCAGTGCGATGAATGCGCCGAGAAAATGGATAATTGTTGTTCGAACACCTGTAAGGAAGTGCATAACCTTCCATACGAAGAACAAAAGAAACTACGCAAGGGAAAGGTAGTAAGTAACAAAATTTTTAAGAAAGGGCGTTCAGAGGTCCTAAAATTCAAAAGATGACGAGTAATTTTGAGATATAGGGGACAATATACCCGAAATTGTAGCTGGCTCAAACTTATTTTTTTGCCTACAGAAGGGATGGGCCTAAATTGAATAACTTTTCATCAAATTAAAAAATCACTACCTTTACATTTAAGTTAAATATGAACCTTTTTTGATCGATAATCCTCCTAATCCCAATGCTATGGGAGCAAGTTCGGTCAAATCAAGATATTAAATATGGGGTGTAGCAGTTGTTCGACCGCTAAGGACGGACAGCCACGTGGGTGTAAGAACAACGGGACTTGCGGCACGGATGGTTGTAATAAATTAACGGTTTTCGATTGGCTTTCCAATATGTCGCTTCCCAATGGTGCAAAGCCGTTCGATTGTGTAGAAGTCCGATTCAAAAATAGTAGAAAGGAATTCTTCAGAAATACGGAGAACCTAACACTTTCCATTGGAGATATTGTTGCCACCCAGGCGCAATCCGGTCATGATATTGGCATGATTACCCTTACAGGTGAGTTGGTAAAGGTTCAGATGAAAAAGAAAAAGGAAGACCATCATTCCCCTGACCTTCCCAAAATATATCGCAAGGCTTCCCAGAAGGACATCGATAAATGGCAGAAATGTAGGTCCAGGGAAGAGGAAATTAAGAAAAGATCTAGGGAAATTGCAATAATATTGGGTCTTCAGATGAAAATCTCCGATGTTGAATTCCAGGGAGATGGCTCAAAAGCTACTTTTTATTATACTGCTGAGGAACGTGTTGATTTTCGTCAACTGATAAAGGATATGGCCAAGGCGTTTGGAATACGTATAGAAATGCGCCAAATAGGATACCGGCAAGAAGCCCAACGACTTGGAGGAATCGGGTCTTGTGGCCGGGAACTATGCTGCTCTACATGGTTGACCGATTTTAGATCAGTAAGCACTTCGTCCGCACGTTACCAACAATTATCCTTAAATCCCCAAAAATTGGCCGGCCAATGTGGCAAGCTCAAATGTTGCCTCAACTATGAATTGGACATGTACTTGGAGGCATTAAAAGATTTCCCATCATCAGATACCAAGCTCCAAACCGAAAAAGGATTGGCTTTCTGCCAAAAAGCGGACATCTTTAAATCTACCTTATGGTTCTCTTACCGGAATGAACCCTCCAATTGGCATGCACTTTCCAAAGATCAGGTCTTGGAAATTATTCAGAAGAATAAAAAAAGGGAAAAAGTAGCCAGCTTGGAAGAATATGTGGCCGATAATTCCGTTCAGGAAGAAATGGCCTTTGAAAATGTTGTAGGGCAGGACAGTCTTACCCGTTTTGATAGGCCAAAGCGAAGAAAGAAAAGGAATCGGAAATCAAGAAAGAACCAGAAAAGACGTTCAAAAAATGTTTAGGAGTTTACTTGCCCTAACAATTATACTACTCTTTATTTCCTGCAATGACGCTTTGATAAAAGCAGAATACAAGGCTACGGACAAAGGTTCCTGGAACAAGGAAAACATCATTGAATTTACGTTTTCCGAAATGGACACCTTGCGTTCCCATAATATGTTTATCAATGTAAGAAATGATGAGACCTTCCCTTACGGCAACCTTTTTTTGATAGCCGAACTCGATTTTCCTTCTGGGCGCACAATTGGGGACACTTTGGAATATGAAATGGCTAGGCCGGATGGGAGTTGGCTGGGAAAAGGTTACGGCAGCGTAAAGGAAAATAAATTATGGTACAAGGAGAACATCGTTTTCCCTTCTTCTGGCGTATATACTTTACGCTTGTCCCATGCTATGCGGAAAAATGGAAAGGTAGAGGGAATCGTAAACTTGCAGGGAATAACGGATGTTGGTTTCCAAATAGAAAAAAGTGACCCATAAGTAATGGCAAAAAAAACGGTAAAGAAAAAGAACGACAAAGGATTTTTTAAGTTTATAAAATGGTTCTGGATACTCTTTGCGACTGGAATTCTTTCGGTGGCATTACTTTTTTTATTGGCTTCTTGGGGAGCTTTTGGTAAATTACCCACTTTTGAGACTCTTGAAAATCCACAAACGAATTTAGCGTCCGAAATTATTTCTTCGGATGGTAGAACTCTGGGTAAATTTTATCTAAACGATAACCGAACGGATGTTTCCTACAATGATTTGCCCAAAAACCTGGTTGATGCTCTAATTGCTAGTGAAGATATTCGTTTTCATGAGCACTCTGGCATAGACTGGTATGGAACATTACGAGCTCTATTCTTTTTAGGAAAAAGGGGTGGTGCCAGTACTATTACACAACAATTGGCCCGGCAACTTTTTGTAGGTGTAAGATCCAGAAGCAAATTCGAGACCATTAAGCAAAAAGCAATGGAGTGGGTCATCGCTACCCAATTGGAAAGAAGTTATACAAAAGAAGAAATAATTAAGATGTACCTCAACATCTATGATTTTGGTAACAATGCCGATGGTATTCGCTCCGCGTCCAGAATATACTTTGGAAAGGAGCCCAAAGATTTAAAGACCGAAGAATCAGCTATGTTGGTGGGGATGTTACAGAATTCATCGCTATACAATCCATTGCGCCGTGAGGAACTCACTTGGAAAAAAAGAAATATTGTATTGTCACAACTGGCCAAGTATGATTACATCAGTGAATCTGAAAAAGATTCGCTTCAAACTTCTGATATAAATCTTAACTATAACCCGGAATCACATCGGGAAGGAATTGCCACATATTTCAGAATGTATCTACAAGGCTTCATGAACCGATGGATAAAGAAAAATCCAAAACCGACCTTGGATGATGAAAGAGATCAATGGAACATTTATTTGGATGGCCTAAAGATTTATACGACCATAGATTCCCGTATGCAACAAAATGCCGAGGATGCCTTGGCGGAACATATGAAAAATCTACAAGCCGAGTTTTTTCATCAGAATACACCCGAAAGGAACCCGACGGCACCCTTTTTAGAGCTTTCCCAAGAGGAAATTGATGGAATCGTGGAAAAAGCCATGAAAAATTCGGCACGATGGAAGAAAATGAAGACAGCGGGATCTTCGGAAAAGGAGATCAGGGAGTCGTTTACCAAACCAGCTGAAATGACGGTCTTTGATTGGAACAGCGATTCCCAAGAAAAAGATACCGTGATGACGCCCTTGGATTCCATACGATACTACAAGACCTTTCTAAGAGCAGCTATGATGTCCATGGAACCCCAAACGGGCCATGTAAAAGCTTGGGTAGGAGGAATCGATTACAAACATTTTCAATATGACAATGTCATCCAAGGGGCTCGGCAGGCCGGATCCACCTTTAAGCCCTTTGTTTACGCAGCTGCCATTGACCAACTTCGATTATCGCCCTGTGATTCGTTACCGGACACCCAATATTGCATTGAGACCTTAAAACATGGGAATATGGAGCCTTGGTGTCCAAAGAATTCCGATGGAAAATACTCGGGACGAATGTATACCTTGAAGCATGCCTTGGCCAATTCCGTCAACACGGTTACGGCGCAATTGATTGATCGGGTCGGTCCCAAATCGGTAGTATCTATTGTCAAGAATTTGGGACTTACCAAGGAAATTCCAGAAGTTCCATCCATTGCCTTGGGAACACCGGATTTTAACGTGTACGAAATGGTAGGGGCGTATGGGACTTTTGTAAATGAAGGGGTGTATGTAAAACCGGTTATGGTTACCCGTATCGAGGATAAAAATGGGACAGTGCTATACGAGTATGTGCCGGAGACCAAGGATGTGCTCAGTAAGGATGTGGCCTATGCCATGGTGGATTTAATGAAAGGGGTTACCGAAGGAGGCTCAGGAACTCGGTTGCGCCATACTTTTGCAACAAACCAAACGGTATATAAAGAGATTGTCACAGGATACCCCTATGAATTTGCCAATCCTATAGCCGGTAAAACCGGGACCACACAAAATCAAAGTGATGGTTGGTTTATGGGGATGGTGCCCAACTTAGTCACTGGCGTGTGGGTGGGTGGTGAAGAACGCTCCATCCATTTTAGAGGCCTCAAGTACGGACAAGGGGCTTCCATGGCCCTCCCTATTTGGGGCCTCTATATGAGAAAAAACTACACCAATAAGGAACTGGGAATATCCGAGGAGGATTTTCTGGAACCCGAAGAATTGTCCATTAATGTGGATTGCACTAAGGTTAAGGAAGAATTGCAAAAGGAAGTCGATTCCGAGGACGACCTGGATGATCTGGACTTCTAAATTAAGGTAGCCGCTCGGTTCAAAAATGGATATTACTTTGGGGTTTTGTGCTTTCCTATTTCCCAAATATCGAGTAACTTCATAACTTAATATTTACAGCATGATACGTAAGACCGTAACTGATGCAAAAGAGGCCTTGGAGGGGGTAGAAAATAGAATGACCTTTATGCTTGGAGGTTTTGGGCTCTGTGGAATTCCAGAGAACGCTATTGCTGAGCTCGTACGTTTGGGGGTCACCGATATTACCTGTATTTCCAACAATGCGGGAGTGGATGATTTCGGTTTGGGACTATTGTTACAAAAGCATCAGATTAAAAAAATGATTTCCTCCTATGTGGGGGAGAACGACGAGTTTGAACGACAAATGTTGAGCGGTGAGTTGGAGGTAGAGCTTACACCACAGGGAACCCTGGCTGAAAAGTGTAGGGCGGCCCAAGCTGGATTTCCGGCGTTCTACACCCCGGCCGGTTATGGAACGGAAGTGGCCCAAGGAAAGGAAACTCGGGAATTCAACGGAAAAATGTACGTGCTGGAAGAAGCTTTTTCTGCAGATTTTGCCTTTGTGAAAGCTTGGAAAGGTGATGAGGCCGGAAACCTTATATTCAAGGGAACGGCACGCAACTTTAATCCCTGTATGTGCGGAGCCGCAAAAATTACGGTAGCTGAGGTAGAGGAATTGCTTCCCGCTGGTAGTTTAGACCCGGATCAGATTCACGTTCCCGGAATATTCGTGCAACGGATATTTCAAGGAGAACATTATGAAAAGCGAATTGAGCAACGAACGGTTCGTGTCAAAAATTGATTAATGGCTCAATTAAATAATGAAGCAATGTCGAAGAGGGAAAATCCCGTTCTGGAGAAATCCATTGATTTTGCACTTATGATTATTGAATTTTGTGAACTTCTAGAAGAAAAGAGAAAATTCACAGTAGCCAATCAACTATTAAAGTCGGGAACAAGTATCGGAGCTAATGTACATGAGGCACAAAATGCCGAGAGCATGGCTGACTTTATCCATAAGATGAAAATTGCCCTTAAGGAATTGGAAGAAACCAAATACTGGCTTGAACTATGTGAGAAGGCAAAATCATATCCGCACAATATGGATTTAAGGACAAGGATTGACGAATTGGGACTCATTTTGTACAAAATAGTGAGTACTAGTAAGAAGAAATCCAAAAAGTAGTTGGAGGCCCCAACTTTAGAATACAGCTCTATTGATACATTGTTTTATTATTACATTTAAAAGTTTGAGGATAGCATAATCGTACAAATTTCAGATTAAATTTTACACTAACTTAAGATGTTAAATAAAGAAGGAATAGCAAAACGAATAGCTAAGGAGGTCAAGGATGGTTACTACGTAAATCTAGGGATAGGCATTCCTACTTTGGTAGCCAATTTTGTACGCAATGATATCAATGTAGAGTTCCAAAGTGAAAATGGAGTACTGGGTATGGGCCCTTTTCCGTATGAGGGTGAAGAGGATGCGGATATTATCAACGCCGGAAAACAGACCATTACCACTTTGCCCGGAGCATCCTTTTTTGATTCGGCCACTAGCTTTGGGATGATTCGTGGCCAACATGTGGACCTTACCATTTTGGGTGCCATGGAAGTGGCGGAGAACGGTGACATTGCCAATTGGAAGATTCCTGGAAAAATGGTAAAGGGCATGGGGGGTGCCATGGACTTGGTAGCAAGTGCGGAAAATATCATTGTCGCCATGATGCACACCAACAAGGCCGGCGAATCCAAGCTTCTAAAACGATGTACACTTCCGCTTACAGGGGTAGGTTGTGTTACCAAAATAGTGACGAATCTAGCGGTATTGGAAGTCACTTCAAAAGGGTTCAAATTGCTGGAACGGGCACCGGGAGTGGATGTAGAGGATATAAAAAAAGCCACGGAGGGTGCTTTGATCCTTGAAGGCGATGTCCCGGAAATGACACTTTAAAGTTCACGATTACTTATAAATACCAAGCAGTGGAACGAAGTAAGTTTGTTCAAAGAAATTCCGAATATCGACCTTGAATTTTCACCAGTATTTCCAAGACTTTTTTGGAAGTCATGCCATTCGTCGAGGCATTTTATCGAAGAAAATGACCGTTCATCCCTTTCACAACATTTTGTGAAGACTTCACAACAATAGTTTCCATTTGGCTAGTCTCTAAAGTACCTTTACCAAACAAATCAATTCAAAAGTTTCAGACCCCAAATCTGATTTTTTTCAAAACCCACAGATCTATGGAAGCCCAAATTAACCATGCTCCGACCAAAGAAGAAATTCAAGTGTACAAAAGCGATTTTTTTAGCGGTATTGTCATGTTGACCAAGAAACTATTTATGCTATAGCATTTTGGTAAAAATTCTAGAAAAAGGAGCAGTATAACCTACACTGCTCCTTTTCTTTTTTCTAATTTTGGGTATGGGCCCAAACCAAAGGCATTTGCTTCTTCAAAAATGCAATCAAAACCATTTGGACGAACTTGTTGAACTGTCTCTAAGAACATTCAAGGACGCCTTTGAAGCGGATAACGACCCAGAAGACTTTAAAGACTACCTGCGTACGGCATTTCATAGGGATGCCATATTGGCCGAGCTGCAAGATAAGGATGTAGGCTTCTACTTTGTTAAGGTCGGTACCGAGACGGCGGGTTATTTTAAGCTGAATGAAAATTTGGCCCAGACCGAAGTTAAGTCAGTTACTAGTATCGAATTGGAACGCATCTATGTTCTAAATACCTTTCAAGGCTCAGGAATAGGGGCATGGATGCTTGCCGAAACAAAGCGAATTGCCTCTGAAAAAGGGAAACACTTTCTTTGGTTGGGGGTCTGGGAGAAGAACCGCAAGGCTATTCGATTTTATCAAAAGCATGGATTTATAAAATTCGGGACCCACCCCTATTTCATTGGAAAGGACAAACAAACCGATTGGTTAATGCGGTTTGATTTGATTAATTTGGATTCTCAATAAATTCTTTTGAAATGAAGTATTCCACTCTGATTCTTTTCTGTCTTTTTTCCCTGAGTACCCTTTTCGCCCAGAAGGACTATTATTTTCCGGAAAGAAATGACTTATGGGAAATCAAGACTCCAAATACTTTTAAAATTGATGAAAATAAACTTCAAGGAGTTGTGGAGTTTGCCAAGGAGAATGAATATTCCGGTTCCAGGGATCTCCGTATCGCTATTCTAAAAGGTTTTGAACGTGAACCTTTTCATGAAATTCTGGGTCCCACCAAAAAAAGAGGTGGCCCGGCCGGAATGATTTTGAAAAACGGTTATATCATAGCCCAATGGGGGGACACAAAAAGGGTAGACATGACCTTTAGCGTTACCAAGAGCTTTTTAAGCACGGTGGCCGGACTTGCCGTGGACCGTGGTTTAATTGCCCAAACCAGTGATAGGGCAGCAAACTATATCTGGGATGGCACTTTCGATGGGGAACACAATGGAAAAATTACTTGGGAGCATTTGTTGCAACAGAATTCCGATTGGTCCGGTGAACTTTGGGGAGGAAAAGATTGGGCCGACCGTCCACCTCGGGAGGGCGATTTAGACGATTGGAAATTCCGCAAGCTTAATGAACCGGGAACCGTTATGGAATACAATGATGTACGCGTTAATGTTTTGGCCTATACATTGACCCATGTATGGCGAAAACCTTTGCCCATGGTGCTCAAAGAGAACTTAATGGATAAGATTGGTGCTTCGACCACTTGGAGATGGCACGGGTATGACCATGCATGGACGGAGATTGATGGTGTTCGGATGAAATCGGTTACGGGAGGCGGACACTCGGGGGCCGGAATGTTTATTAGCACCGAAGACATGGCCCGGTTTGGTTTGTTGTTCCTCAATCAAGGAAAATGGGAGAATCAACAACTTATTAGCGAAGATTGGATAAAAAAAGCCATTGTACCTTCTAAACCCAATGTAAATTATGGTTATATGTGGTGGCTGAACAAAAAAGGCGATCGGCACTGGGAAGGACTTTCGGAAAATATCTATTATGCCGCAGGCTTTGGAGGCAACTACATCGTCATTGACCATGAGAACGATTTGGTAGTGGTAACGCGTTGGTTGGAACCTAGTAAATTAGGTGAGTTTATGACCATGCTGAACACAACCCTGAAGTAAAACAACATTATTGAACGCGCCTTAGAATTTCGGTGGCTTTTTCCAAAGTTTCTTCGGTTTTGGCAAAACAAAATCGTAATACTTTATCGTCCCGGTTATTCAAATTGAAAGAGGATATTGCAATACTCGCTAATTTGTAATCCACTATTAATCGCTGTGCCAAAACCTCGTCCGGCTCATCGGTTATTGCGGTATAGTCCAGCAATTGAAAATAAGTACCTTGCGAAGGTGTAAACCTAAATTTAGAACCGGCGAGCCTACCTAAAAAATAGTCTCTTTTTTGTTGATAGAAGTCCTTCAGATCCAAATAATGTGTTTCATTTTTTAGGTACTCCGCCATAGCCCGCTGCACGGGATGATCTACACAGAAAACGGCGAATTGGTGTGTTTTTCGGAATTCGTGCATCAGTTCGGCAGGTGCGACACAGTAACCCATTTTCCATCCGGTAACGTGAAAGGTCTTTCCAAAAGAAGCACAGACAAAACTTCGCGAAGCCAAATCATCCAAGCGGGAAACACTTTCATGTTCCTTTCCATCAAAAACAATATGCTCGTATACCTCATCGCTAACCAAAATGATATTAGTATCCCGTAGACTTTCCTGAAGCTGTAGCATATCGGTTTTGGAGAAAATCCGTCCACTGGGATTATGCGGGGTATTGATGACGACCATCCTGGTCTTTGGGGTAATCTTGGTTCTAAATTCTTCCCAATCCACATGATAATCCTTCCCTTTCAGTTGAACAGTGACAGGAACGCCACCGTTCACTTCAATGGCCGGCTCGTAGCAATCGTAAGCGGGCTTTAGCACAATAACCTCATCGCCTGGGTGGACAAATGCAGTAATCGCTGTAAAAATGGCCTGGGTGGCCCCAACGGTTACCGTAATTTCTTTTTCGGGGTCATAACTTCGGCGGTGCAGCTTTTCTATTTTCTCGGCGATGATTTCCCGAAGTCCATAGTAGCCCTGCATAGCGGCATATTGGTTATGGCCGTGTAGCATAGCATCGGATACCAAACCCATTAGCTTTCTATCGGCTTCAAAATTGGGAAATCCTTGGGAAAGATCAATAGCCTTGTGTTTTCTCGCCAGATTGCCCACGGTGGTGAAAATGGTTGTTTTTGCATTAGGGAGTTTAGAAGGGATATTGGTCTTAAAAATAGCCATGAACAGGAGTGTTGCCCTAAAAATAGACAATTTTAGCACTTACTGATTGGGCAAAAGGGAATGTTTACCCATGAGTTTGTAAAAATTTGTGCAGATAGTGCTTATCTCCCTCGGCCAAAAGCTGTCTTGCCAATGAATTGTCAAAGGCGATCCGCAGAAGCTCTTCAATGGCTTTGGAGTTTGATTTTGTTAGACTATTGGTTCTATAGATTACGTCTCTAATAGTTGAAAAGCTAACGCCTGTAGTGGTGGCCACATTGGCAAAATCATCTTTGGTAGTGTTTCTTCTTAGCGTAAGCGATAATTTCTCGTTAATGGGTTTTCCGTATTCCTGATCTGTAAACATGGGTTGTAGTGTATTAGGGGGTTAATAAACTTATAGTATTATGATACATTGATTCTTTTCCCAATTATGTTCCAGGGGTGTGGTTTGAGTATTGTATAGTGCTGTTGCGTATTTTGTTATATTTGTTTGTAAACGACATACAAATAGTGCAGTTTAATTTCGTTTTTCTACAAAATATGTAGGATTATTACACAATAATACAAACTTATGTTTATATTAAAGCAATTAAGGCGTAAAAAAAATATAAATCAGACCGATTTGGCCAAGGCCATAGGGGTAAGTTTGCGTACAATTCAGCTGTATGAAAAAAAAGATGCCAATATTCCCATAAAAAATCTTACAAAAATTGCGCAATATTTTGATGTCACTATTGCAGAGCTATATTCCAATGAAAACCTCAATGAAAAGGGTGCGGCATATGATACTCCTGAAACGATTGAAAAGGGACACACCATAACCAAGTTGGCCCCGGGCAAATATTTAATTTCGGCTCCCTTGGTGCTTACCGAACAATACGGCAAATTCTCAAAGCAATATCCCAAAAAAGTATTTGTACATACTTTGCCCAAAACGGGATTTATTGTTGATCGTGTGTCCGTAGCACAGTACATGGCCTTTGAAATTTCCAATGATTCCATGGATGATGGTTCTTTGAAAGGTATCCCGTTCAAGTCCATAGTTTTAGGCAAGTTGATACCCCATGAAAAGCTACAAGGCCATATACAGAACAATCCCGAAAGTCTTTCGATATTGGTATACAAGGGAAACGTAATGTGCAAGGTAATCGGTGATTACAACAGAAGGAACAAGACCGTGGTATGCAAAAGTCTTAAGGATTCCCCGGAGTATACCGATTTTGAGATAAAGATTAAGGAGATAGAGCAGTTGTATACCATTTTGGGGAAACAGACCGCCCATATATAAAAAGAAAGGATCAACCAATAATTTTTATCTTATACGGGTAGAGGTCTTGTGTTTTTAATGAAGAAATACCGAGACTAGTCCCAGGAGCTTTTTACAGATTCTAAATGGGAAATAACCTGATCCACACAGACGTCCAGTTCCTTTTTTATTTTGCTCTCCCAAAAACGAAAAACCATATAACCGGATTTTTTTAGTTCAAGATTTACCTCCTTGTCCCGTTGCATGTTTCGTTCTATCTTGGCGATCCAAAATTCCCGATTGGTCTTTATTTTTGGCTTCCGTTCCTTCCAATTATGACCATGCCAATATTCGCCATCGATAAAAATCACCGTTTTGTATTTTTTTAGGGCGATATCAGGTTTGCCTATCAATTTCTTGTAGTCAATTCTATAGCGATATCCTGCAGCCCAGAGCGCCTTTCGGAAGGCCAGCTCGGGTTTGGTATTCTTGCCTCGGATCTTGCCCATGATTTTGGAACGTTCCGGGGTAGTATAGAACCCTGATTCCTCATTGAATCGAGGTACCTTAATACGTTCTTCCGGATAGTTTTTTGGCATGGCTTAAAAATACCAAAAGTGTTTTGTAAAGGAAAACATCCAGGAAATTTAACGAATCTTGCGACATTGATAATTGCTTGATTTTCTCCGGGGAAACCCCTTATTTTTAGAAAAAAATCATGGGTAATGGAAAATAGGAATCAACAACAGCTACTGTATATCCATAGGATCAACAAGGTTGTGGAGTATATTGAAAACAACCTGGATGCAGATTTATCCCTGGAAGAACTCTCTAAAATTGCCTGTTTCTCACTTTTTCATTTCCATCGTATTTTCTCCGCCCTATTGGGTGAGACCCCGAACGGTTATATAACCCGAAGGCGCATAGAAAAGATTGCTGGCCGGTTATTCTATCCAGGGAAGAACGAATCATTGACCCAATTGGCCCATCAGTATGGTTTCAAAAGCATACATTCCTTCTCAAGGGCCTTTCGGAAATTTTATGGAATGAGCGCTACCGAGTTTCAGAAAAAGGGGCAAAGCGAGTTTAGCAAGATAGGCAAAATCGAAAGCAAGAAAGGAAAAACCAAAGTGTCCTTCCAGAAATACTTTTACAGCATGGATAATCTAAAAAACTGGTTACAAATGAAGACAAAAGTAGAAGTAAAGGAAATGCCTGAATTGAATTTAGTCCACCTCCGGCATCAGGGAGCGTATTCCGGGATTGGAAAAGTTTACGAAAGATTGATGGAATGGGCCGGCCCTAGGGGTCTTTTAAACTTTCCCAAAACCAAAATGGTGGGAATTTATTATGATAGTCCAAGAGTAACGGACGAATCAAAAATGCAATCCAGTGCCTGTTTGACGGTTGACACGGATGTGGAAACAAACGGTGAAATAGGCAAACTTGCCATTCCTAAGGGAAGGTTTGCTGTTGGCAGTTTTCAAATCAAAGTGGAGGAGTTCGAAAAGGCGTGGAATAGTATGACGCTATGGATTCCGGAAAACAACTTTGAATTAAGAGAAGGCCATTACCATGAAATTTATCATAACAATGGTAAACAACACCCCGAGGGGGTATTCTTTGTGGATATCTGTATCCCGGTCAAGTAAAAGAAAAAAACCCGGATTCCATTCAATGGAATCCGGGTTTTTTTCTTAAAACTTGAAATGTTTTTATCCTTCCACGGAGGCACTCAAATACTCCCTATTCATACGGGCAATATTTTCCAAGGAAATTCCCTTGGGGCACTCCACTTCGCAGGCACCGGTATTGGTACAGTTTCCAAAGCCCTCAAGATCCATTTGGCGTACCATATTCTGTACCCGTTCAGGAGCTTCCACCCTACCTTGTGGCAATAGGGCAAATTGGGAAACCTTGGCAGAGGTAAACAACATGGCACTGGCATTTTTACAGGCCGCAACGCAGGCACCGCAGCCAATACAGGTAGCTGCATCCATAGCCTTGTCGGCAATGTGCTTTTCAATCGGAATGGCATTGGCATCTACGGGATTGCCAGATGTATTCACCGAAATATACCCTCCGGCCTGCTGAATACGATCAAAAGCAGTTCGATCAACGATCAAGTCCTTGATTACCGGAAAAGCTTTGGCTCTAAACGGTTCTATTACGATGGTGTCCCCATCATTAAAGCTTCGCATATGTAGCTGACAAACGGTAATCAGGCGATCCGGACCGTGAGGTTGCCCATTGATCATAAGCGAACATGTTCCGCAGATACCTTCCCTACAATCATGATCAAACTCTACCGGCTCTTCCCCTTTTGCCACCAAATCCTCGTTAAGGACATCCAGCATTTCCAGAAAGGACATATCCGATTCTACATTATTCAAGGTATAATCAACGATTTTCCCTTTGGAATTCGCATCCTTCTGACGCCATATTTTTAAATATATTTTCATGCTTTAAAAGTTACTTTGTTGTTCAGTTATTATGTTACTGAGTTTGTTTATTAACTGACTCTGGAATCTTTCAAATATTTGATATAACCATTTAAAATTTTTTGAGTCCTATCATGAACATCCCGTAGTTCCTGTAGAACTTTTTTGGAGATGTAATTTTCATCAAATGCTATTATGGCATGATCTAATGTTTCATTTAAAGAGCCCCTGGCTATTCTGCAAAATTGGATATTCTCCTGATAATGAAACCTACCAAATCCTTCGGCAATATTATTTCCTACAGATCGAGAAGAACGTCTTATTTGACTTGCTAACTCAAACTTTTCAGAGTTGGGAAGCTTGGGAATAATATAATCTTTGACAAAATTCCGAAGGATCCGAGCTTCTTTCCAACAAGCTAATTCCTCAAAAGATTTAAGACTACCCAATTTTATAGCTTAATAACCCACTAACACAATAACCTATTTATAACTTCTTGTTTTCACTTTAATATTTTCATAGACCAAATCTTCCTTATGCAGTTTGGCATCCTTGGGCTCACCTACATATTCCCAAGCCGCAACATACTTAAAGTTCTTGTCATCCCGCAGGGCTTCGCCTTCGGGTGTTTGGTATTCTTCCCGGAAATGCCCACCGCAGGATTCATTTCTGTGTAGGGCATCTTTGGCAAAGAGTTCACCAAGTTCCAAAAAGTCGGCCACACGTCCTGCTTTTTCAAGTTCTTGATTTTTATCGTCCGGCTTTCCGGTTACTTTTACGTTTTCCCAAAAATCTTTACGTAATTCGGCAATTTCGGTGATGGCCTCCTTCAATTCTTTTTCATTTCTGGACATACCACATTTGTTCCACATGATTTTGCCCAATTTTTTATGGTAGTAGTCCACGGAGTTTTCACCTCTGGCCGACATTAATTTCGTAATTCGATTCTTGACCTCCTCCTCAGCCGTATCAAATTCTGGGGTATCCGTGGAAATGGGTCCCGTACGAATATCGTCGGAGAGATAATCACCTATCGTGTAGGGTAAAACAAAATATCCGTCCGCCAAGCCCTGCATCAATGCGGACGCTCCTAAACGATTGGCGCCATGGTCACTAAAATTGGCCTCACCAGCAGCATAGCAACCCGGTATGGTGGTCTGTAGATTGTAATCCACCCAAAGTCCGCCCATGGTATAATGCACAGCTGGATAGATCATCATTGGGGTCTCATAAGGATTCTCGTCAACGATTTTTTCATACATCTGAAACAGGTTGCCGTATTTGGCGGCGACAATTTCCTTACCTAGTTTTCGTACGGTTTCCTTATCCGGATTTTTAATACCGGAGGTATAGGCTTTTTCTTTGCCATAACGCATGATGGCGGCCTCAAAATCGAGGTAAACGGCTTCCCCTGTTTTATTTACACCATAACCTGCATCACAGCGTTCCTTTGCTGCCCTAGAGGCAACATCACGGGGTACCAAGTTTCCGAATGCCGGATATCTCCTTTCCAAATAATAATCCCTATCCTCTTCTTTTAATTGGGTCGGTTTCAATTTACCCTCCCGAATGGCCTGAGCATCTTCCAGGCGTTTGGGCACCCAAATTCTACCATCGTTTCGCAGGGATTCCGACATCAAGGTCAATTTGGATTGATGGTCTCCGGAAACGGGAATACAGGTGGGATGTATTTGTGTAAAACACGGATTGGCAAAGAATGCTCCTTTTTTGTGTGCTCTCCAAGCAGCCATAACATTGGCTCCCATACAATAAGTAGACAGAAAAAATAGATTACCATAACCCCCACTGGCCAAGACTACGGCATGTGCCGAATGTCTTTCAATATCTCCGGTTACCAAGTCCCTTGCAATGATACCACGCGCCTTGCCATCAACCAGTACCAAATCCAACATTTCATGTCGGGTATAGGATTTTATTTTTCCTCTTTGAATTTGCCGGTTCATGGCGGCATAGGCACCTAACAATAATTGCTGCCCGGTTTGACCCTTGGCATAAAACGTACGGGATACCAGTACGCCACCAAAGGAACGGTTGTCCAAAAGACCTCCGTACTCCCTGGCAAAAGGGACGCCTTGGGCCACACATTGGTCAATAATATTGGAAGATACCTCGGCCAACCGATGTACGTTGGCTTCACGAGAGCGATAATCCCCTCCCTTTACGGTATCATAGAAAAGGCGATATACACTGTCCCCATCGCCCTGATAGTTTTTTGCAGCATTTACCCCACCTTGAGCCGCAATGGAATGGGCCCTTCTGGGGGAATCTTGATAACAGAAAGTCTTTACATTATAACCGAGTTCTGCCAAGGTCGCCGCCGCAGAACCTCCAGCCAGACCTGTTCCTACTACAATAACATCTATATTCCGCTTATTTGCAGGGTTTACAAGGTCGATCTCATTTTTATGCTTGACCCATTTATCGGCCAATGGCCCTGATGGAATTTTAGAATCCAATACGCCCATAATTAATGTGTTATTGGGTTAAGGTGATGGTAGATAGCAATGAATGCAAATGCTAAGGGAACGACCACCGCAAATAGTTTTGTAAATGATTTTATGGCAGGAGTGTATTTATTGTTTACACCCATGCTTTGCAAGGATGAGGCAAAGCCATGCCACAAATGAAGGCTCAGCAACACGAAGGAAACCACATAGAGAATAGTTCGCCAAAACGGAGCGAATTTTTCAACCGTCTCTGCATAGTACCGGGAAGGATCTTCAGGGTTTGCCTCAACATATTTGTATGCCATTTCATGAATCCAAAAATCGTAAAAATGAAGACCCAGAAAAGCTAAGATCACCAAACCGGAATAAATCATGTTCCGAGAGACCCAAGGTGCGTTGGCACTACCTTTGTATTTCACATAGCCTATGCCCCGGGCCGCCTTGTTTTGCAACTCCAGGACAAACCCCATAATAAAATGGACAACGACCCCGGCGATCAATATGGGTTGCATAATAAATTGTACCAGAGGATTATATCCCATGAAATGGGAGGCTTCATTAAAAAACTCTGGAGAAATAACTGAGGCAAGGTTGATGGTTACGTGTAGTACTAAAAAAATCACTAAAAATAAACCCGAGAGCGCCATCACAACTTTTCGGGCAATTGAAGACTTTATCAATCCACTCATTAGTAGCTGGTTTTAACTACAAATTTAGGTTACAGGGGAGTTATTAACAAGTTTTAAGAGGGTTTAATAGAGTATTTAGACGCGTTTTGATCTACTTAAAAAAAGTGTAGAATATTGTCCCTTGAAATGAGATGTTTTCTGCAAAAATATCGAACAGCTAATGCGATTCTCTGGGATAGCAACAAGAATGTTTATCTTGAATTAGCGGAAATCTTTTTTTTGCCCGATATTACAATCTAGAACACTATACCATACGATTTTTAAAATGGACATTGGACTTCTTTCCGTCAGTATGAACGTCTATTCAACAAAGCGGATAGCCGAAGAGGCGGAAAAGCTTGGGCACTATATTGAGCTTATAGACCACACCAAATGTTCGGTAAAATTAGGTTCTGGCAAGCCCCAGATTTATCTACGGGATGAAAACATTACACAGGAATTCCATGCCGTAATTCCACGGATCGGGGCTAAGGTAACCCGGCATGGGGCAGCCATAGTAAAGCAATTTGAAATGAACGGGGTGTTCAGCACCGCTCGTTCCTTGGGCATTACAAGAGCTAGAAACAAAGTAAGAACATTGCAGATAATGGCCAGAAAAGGCATTCCCATACCAGAGACCTTGTTTTCCATAAACCCGGACAACATAGAGGAACAGATTAAAATTTTGGGAGGTACACCGGTGATTATAAAGCTTCAGGAAGGAACGCAGGGTCTGGGGGTGATTTTGGCGGAGACCAAAAAATCGGCCAAATCCATTATTGATACCTTTTATAAAATGGATACCAGTATTCTTATCCAAAAATATATAGAGGAATCCAATGGTGAGGATATACGGATTATCGTAATCGGTAACAAGATTGTAGCCGCTATGAAACGAATTAGTGAAGTTGGTGAATTCCGATCTAACGTACATCGGGGAGGTACAACGGAATCTATTAAACCTACGGCAAAGGAACAATTCATCGCCTTAAATGCTGCAAAACATTTGGGACTTGGGGTCGCCGGAGTGGATTTGATTCGCTCCAAAAAGGGACCTTTGCTAATTGAAGTCAATGCCTCCCCTGGGTTGCGGGGCATAGAGGCTGCCACTGGAATTAATGTTGCCAAGGAAATCATTTTATTTGTTGAGAGAAATGGACGTAGAAGAAGGAAATAGGGAAATCATCATAGGTGGTGAAACCGTTGTCCCCGGGGAAAGCAAACTTTTAAAAATTAGCATTGACCGCTTGCCCACCGGAACCCTAATTGATATTCCCATTTATGTTTTCAACGCCAAAAAACCGGGCCCTGTGTTATTAGTACAAGCTGGGCTTCATGGCGATGAAATCAATGGGATTGAAATTGTTAGGCGAATGCTTAAGCAAAGGGAATTTAAGGTCAAGAAGGGTGCGGTCATCGCTGTACCCATCCTCAACATTTTTGGTTTCATCCACTTTTCCAGGGATGTTCCGGATGGAAAGGATGTAAACCGAAGCTTTCCGGGGACGAAGACAGGATCCATGGCCAGTAGGATAGCCTATCATTACGTTACCGAGATTATGCACCAAATGGATTTCGCCATAGATTTGCATACGGGGGGTGCCCAGCGGCATAACTACCCACAGATTCGGTTTACCGAAGAGGATGAAAAGAGTAAAGATTTAGCGCAGATTTTTAGCCCACCCATTTCTTTTGCATCACGATTGATCAAGGGTTCGTTTCGAAATGCGGCGTATCGTATGGGAAAACCAGCTATTGTTTTTGAGGCTGGGGAAAGTATGCGTTTTGATGATCATGCTATTTTGGAAGGTATACAGGGCATTTTAAATGTGTTACAACATTTCGGGATGGTAACTAAAAAAGACCCACTCTTTGTGGAACGTGAGAGAACCATTCTTCTTAAAGATCGAAAATGGCTTCGTGCACCCACGGCCGGAATGTTCATTCCAGAGATTATCAATGGTAGCGAATTGAAAAAAGGACAATTAATGGGCATCGTAACGGACACATATGCCAAACATACGAAGCGAATAAAGTGCCCTTTTGATGGTTATGTCATTAGCGTGAATCATCAGGCAGTGGTCAATCAAGGGGATGCCTTGTTTCATTTGGGAAAGGGTATCTCCTAACTGCTAGCTGATGTATTTTCATAACCCAGGGCCAGTCAATGGTTGACATTCAAATAGGTCTTACCTTAATCGCATATTCGGCACCTTTCTTTAGGGTAAATTCGATTCCTTCCAGAAGCTGTTTTCCTGTATAGTTTGTTGACAAACCATTGGTCAGATCTTTTACTTCATAGGTTTCATTAGTATCTACGGTAAACCATTCTGGAAACTGGTTGATTCTTGGCCAATCAGCTGGCATTTGCATAATAGTCCGGTGTCTAGGGACATCAAATTTTAATGTTCCATACCAATCTTCTTCTGCGTTAATGCGTAGGATTATCCCATCGCCATGCTCAATAGCCCCAAATGTAATATCCGATCGCCAGGGTTGAATAGTGGTGCCCTGGGTTTTCCATAGACAATACATTATTGTGGTTCGGGCAAAATTACCATCCCCATGCCAACCTTCAATAATCCCGGATCTTTTCCATTTTTGAGCACTTTTTCGATGACTGGAATCCTGTAGGGACCACATAACCTGAATTTCACTCTCGATCCAATCCCTTGTAGATGAAAGAGGTTCCCGTGCATAAAGATTTAAGGCCCCCTCAATAGCATCGGCATATCCATCGGAAGACCCATTTTCCCAATCATATTTCCGGTATTTTTGATCGAGTGTTTCAAGTGCCTTTATCGTTGCCTCCCTGTAGGCCTTTACGGAATCGATTTGAAAAACTGTATAGAAGCCGTTTAGGGTATACCCAAAGTTATCAGCTATTCCTTCCCATTTTACAGTTCCGTTTCTGGGGTCAACGGCATTGTAGAAAAGGCCGTCATCATTTCGGCCAACCGCTAAAATCCGGTTGAGCATCTCGTGTATATGAGGTTGATATACCTCTTTTTTTTCAGGGGCTGCTTTACTTAAGGTGGCGTAGAGTTCGCATAATCCGGATACGATTTCACAACCATGATCTCGGAGCCTGAGCACCTCAAAGTTTCGAGTAGGATGATGGCCTCCCAAGAGATAATAATCCCCAAGTCTTGTGGCCCATTCCAGGTACTTCCCCTCTCCAGTCATCCAATAAATTCGTGAAAGCACCTGTAACATTTCACCATTTAACTCTACATTGGTGGAGGGAATATTTCCATAGGGCGTTTTTATCGGTGCATATTTCCAGATATCATCCAAAATGGCGATCATCCTTTCGGACCAAGGGCTTGGGCCCAACCATTCAGTAAGTGGTAAAAGGCCATCTTTTATATACTCGGAAGATCCGAACAACAAATTATTCAGATTATATTCTTGGGTCTCAAAATCTCTTTTATGAAACGAATAGGTGTCGGGAAGATTTCCCAAACGGGAGGTCATTTGGGTCTCCGTTCGCAGCATGTCCAACATCCGTCCTTGGAAAAGGTTCGAATCCGTTAAGGCGGCTGTTAAGACCATAAAAGGATAGTTATCCGCAGCCGCATCTTGGGCGTTCCAGATATCCAAACTTTCGTCCAAATTTCTAGGAATGAGACCGGTGTTTGAGTCCGCCTTGGCCAGCCAATCTGTAACAAACCGATGGCAACGACGAAGACCTTCATTGGCCAATAGGCCATTAATTTCTGCTTGCTCAAGGGCTAAGCTATCCGCTTTGGACAAGTTTTCACGGTTCCGGGAAGGGTGCGAACAGGAAACCGTTAGAATCAAAGTAAGACAGATAACAAAATAGGTTCTCATGGTCGTTCCATTCGGCACATATTATTCAATAGTCTCTCCGCAATTGATCAAGGTTTGGTCCAAGGCCATTCCAATAAACATGGGATAAGACCAATTTTTGTAGCGACCCCATACGTCTCCAGCTATTTTTGGAAATACTTTTTCCTTGATTAACGGAATCAATGGGGCAGCTTTTTCCCCTAGGTTTCTCACATTTACCGCAATATGAAGCAGCACAACTTCATTTTCGAAGTGTTGCAGTAAATCCTCTAGGATTTCTAATCCTTCCTTGGGTCGATTTAGCTTGTTGATCAAGATTTCCGCAGCCAACCCCTGATTGGGTTGCGAAGAATCATCCAATGCGGCTAATACATTTTCCTTTTGTGAGCTTATATTCCCCTCAAAGGCGTCAATCGCATTGAGCGCCCAAAAACGAACCGACGGATCCTCGTTTTGAATGTATTTTTCTAATATATCCAAATTCTGTATTCTCCCTACCAATTCAGCAGCTTCCAATACAAGTTCCGGCTTGTATTGGCTGGTATCCCTAGCCGTCTCATACACCGAACTATTTTCACCGGAGATCATCATTTGACCCTCTGCCATAAATCCTGTATCCCTTGTTTCAAGGATATGCTCTTTGATTTTTTCATGAAGCTTATTTTTAACTTCATCATATTGAGGATTACCGATTAAGTTGTGCAATTCATTGGGATCCTGTTGTAAGTCATACAGTTCTTCCGGAGCCTTAGGTTTAAACATTTTTAAGGATTCTTCGGAAAGCTCCCCTAAGTTCTTTACTCGAAACAGCTCCTTATAAGACCTTTTCCCTGTATTGAATATCTGCGCATTTTGAATGTATGCCCTATGGGGCAAATAATTTCGGATATATAAATATCTGCCATCAAAAACGGACCTACTAACGTCAAAAACATCATCTGCTCTATCTCTATAGCCATAGATATATTTTTTGTTTTGGGAATTGGCCCCCAAAAAGTTCTTTCCCTCCATGATTTCCGGAGTATCTACTCCCGCAAGGCCCAGCACAGTTGGAGCAAAATCTACGAAACCTACCATTTTATCCACATTTCCTGCATTAAGATTGGAAACCAAATGCTTGTATTTCTTTGGGGCATGCAATACAAAAGGTACGCGCAGCCCGGTATCATATAGCCATCTTTTGTAACGGGGCAACCCAAAACCGTGGTCCGAGAAAACAAAAACAATCGTGTTTTCATCAAGGTCGTCTTCCTTTAGTTGTGCCATCAATTTTCCTACTTCTTGATCAAAAACAGTGATGAGATCATATTGATGCGCCATTATGTTGCGGAATTCCTGCGTATCCGGAAAGTAGGGCGGAACCACCATATCCTTTGGATTATGTTTCTCTTCTAACGACTTGGTATCCTCGGGAACAAATTTATTCGCATGGCCCTCATGGGTTATCATAAAATTAAACACACTAAAAAATGGTTGTTCCTTTTCCCTATTCCTCCAATGTGCTTCTCTGCCTAAATCGTCCCACTTGTCATCAGGGCTAAAATTATAGTCCGTTTTGGAGTTGTTGGAAGTAAAATAACCTTTTTCCGACATGAGTTGGGGGAGGATTTTTAGATTTTCCGGCATTGGGATGGCAGACCTTAAGTTTTGGGTACCGGTGCTAGTGGCATACATACCCGTAATCAATGTTGCTCTGGCGGGGGCACATATGGGCGCATTGGAAAAGGCTTGGGTGAAAACATACCCTTGGCTTGCCAATGCATCTATGTTGGGTGTCGTCGCCATGCTATCCCCATAACAACCCCAAGCGGGGCTAATGTCTTCCGTTGATATCCATAAGATATTAGGTGGATTTATCGGCTCCTTTTCACCTTGTTTACAAGAGGGAAAAAGACCAATAACTATAAGGCTTAATAAAAGAACTCTCATAGATCGGTAGGTTTTGGAACAAGATACGAATAACCTTAATATCGAATGGTTGAATGTTCTTTATTAGGGGATAAAAAATCGCTCATGGGAGTTAAACCATTAACTAGATGTTTTTATAAAACATTGAATTGGACAGATTTATATTTTCCCCCTTTCCTAAGGCGAATATTGTATTTGCCTTTAAGTGGTTTTCCATTTCTATATTTCACAGAATAGGTTGATTTTTCAAAACCCCATCCCGGATATTTTCTAGCAATTATTTGACTTAGTTTTAATGGGACTTTTAAATTTTTATACTGTTCAGCGCTACTTATAATGTTTCCTAGAGGATCATATTTAATATATAATGTGGAATATGGGGATCTTATGACCACATTGTATTTTGATTTTTCGCTTTGATTATAAATGGCCAAAGAACTGAGATTAAAATTAGCTGCTTCCTGCTGTAGTCTGTCTATTTCCAATGACCGTTCATTTTGGGCATTTCTTTTTAGATAATCATAGTTTCTAATTTTTTTCACTGTTATTGATCTTGAGGGAGTGTTTGTTTTTGTCTTACTATTATGGGATGCAATTAGCTGTGCATCCTGTCCTTTACTTATTTGCATATTTAGGATAATGCAAAGAAAAACCGATGAAGAAATTATGCTTTTCATAATTTTTGATTTTTAGATTACTTGCTTTTAACGATCTATTCTCTTCCAAGAATTTGCTTTCCTGTGAATTCATATTGATTCCATTTAGGTAGTGGGTGAAACTGAGATGCCTGAACATCCCTAAATAATCTTTCAAGACGATGTAGTTTATAAAAACTCTGGCCTCCAACAATTTCCATGGCAAGGCTTACTACCTCTCTAGCCAAGTCCGAAACATTGGTTTTATAGGCTAACATGTTCGCTGTATCTAATTCCGAAGGTTTAAAAACCAGATCGTTGGTCAGCTCCAGCATAGCCTTCCATTGTGCTTGTCCGGAGAGCAAAGTGTTATGCAACCGACCAATACTATAGATTGAATGTTGCTGTCTGTTTTGTCGTGCACTTTTTACAGCTATTTCATGAGCATCTTGAGCTATGCCCAAGTAAGCTGACATAATCAGGGGCATGGCCACAGTTAAGACAATGTTCCATACAAGGTGAAATTCATTTTGCTTTCGTGTCAAGGCGATGGCATCTTCCGGAATGAAGACTTCATCAAAAAGAATGGTTTGAGATCCTGTGGCTCGCATCCCCATAACATCCCAGTCATCCATAAGGGATACCCCTTTTTGTTTTAGAGGAACTGAAAAGTGCAATACAGAGTTGTTTCCTTTCGGATTTTTAAGGATAGAGCTCGTAACCGCAATGTCACCGATAACAGATTGACTGGCAAAGTGTTTTTTGGCTGAAAACAAGTAGCCTCCATCAAGTTTTGTAAGCTCTCCATTGGATCCCAGCCAATCTTTGGCTCCGGTACTAACCAAAACCAAATGACTTTCCGCTATTTTGGCAAGTGTACCTGCCCCTTCATTTTTATGTTTGTATTTCCAGACCGCTGCAGCCACCAAATGTTGGTGCATAGAAAATGCCAACGCCGTAGAACCACAATAACGCCCAATAATCCTTATAATGTCGCACATTTCAGAATATGAAATTCCACTACCGCCTAATTCAATAGGAATTAGTGCGGAGAAATAACCTTCCGATTTTAGAAGCGCATAATTTTCATGAACAAATGTGCCATTAATGTCATGCTCCATTGCTTTTTCAGCAAATGATTTTCCCAGTTCATGCGTTTGTAGAATCCAATTTTTTGTTTGTGGTGTTTTTGTTTCCATGGTATTGTAATTTGTTTACCATGCAAAATTGGACCAACTTTTTCAGCTGTAATTTTCTCAAAAGTTCAAATGCTTTGTTCTGAAGGTCAGCCTAACCTGTTGGAAAAGAAAGGGATATTTATTTCCTATTTGTTTTTTGCAGCGCGAAACTGCTGGGGAGGAAGATTATATTTTTCCTTGAACGTCTTGTTGAAGTGTGAAGGGTTTTTGAACCCACTTTCATAACAGATTTCATTTATCGTAAGCGAGGAACGGGTAAGTAGTGCTTTTGCACATTCCAAACGCCTATTCTTGATCCAATTTCCCGGAGTCTCTTTAAAGTGTTCTTTAAAGTCCCTTTTAAAAGTGGATAAGCTTCTACCACATAGTCTGGCGAATTCGTCTAGGCCAATATTATGTTGAAAATTCTTGAGCATGGTATATTCCAAATCTGTTTTTTCGGTTTCCAAAAGAGAGTTCAGATACTTGGCCAACGATCTATTCCTTGGGTTTAAAATAATGTTGAACAGCAATTCCCTAAATTTTATTTCCACCAAACTTTTGGGGACGCCTCCTCTTTGCTTAAAGTAGTTAAAGACGCTATAGATCAAGGAGCTAAAAGTGTCATTGACATTAATTTCGAAAATTTGGCTATGCTCATTTTTCTCCGATAGGAATTGTAATGAAGGATGCTCCTTAAGAAAATTAATGATGAAGTCATCATTGATAAAAAAAAGTATGACACAAAAATCTACCTCAAAATGTTGTCTCGTTGTGTAAATACCCTTCCTTACGAATAGGGCCTCACCACCTTGTATATGGTATGTTTTGTTGGGGGCAATCCAATCCTTCTTTCCACTTATTACATAGTTAATGATATGCGAATCCGCGAACAACTGGAATTTTTCAACATCTATGGGACACTTATATTCAACAAAAAGATAATTGTCACCTACAAGTTTGTTGAAGTTTGGATTGTTCCTGAAGTATTGTTGAATATCGACGATCACATTTAAAAATACGAAATATTAGGAAGTCCTGTTTCATACAAACTATAAAACCTAATTGTAACAAGGACTTTGAACCTCTAGATGCAGGACGATTCAAAGGTTTCTGGCATACTCAGATGTATCGGCTATTGTGGTACTATACCAATTTCTTTGTTTCTGCTTTTGATTTTATTCACACTCCATTCCACGGCACTTTCCAAGTCGGAAAACTGGTTGATGGAATTTTGAAAAAACATCCGCTCCAGAACTAGGCTGGCAAAGCTACCCTGGGTACTTCCCACAACGGAATAAAAATCGAGCTGGTGTCTATTCTTATAAAACTTCACCCAATCTGCAGGTACTACCGTATAGCTGTTTATTCGGTTGGATATGTACGCGATGGGTTGATCTTCCCCAAAGATTTCATGGGCCGCCTTAATGGCTTTTTTGGCCATTTTCCAATTGAAGAAGGCACCTTCCTTCATTTCAGAAATGACCAAACCTTCGAAGTAATAGAAAACTCCGAATTCGAATTCTCGTATTTCCCGAATATTTTTAAAGAAATCAAGGTCTCTTACACGTTTCATAGCAAAATTTACGTATGAGGTATAAAGCATAAATATAGTATTATTTTTGGTTTTTCATCGCAAGGAAAAGAAGACCGCTACTTATGAAGTTTCTGACCCCATTCGAAGTGATGGCCATGGACTAATGTTCTTTTTTAGTGAATAGTGGGGACTATTTTTCCATATTGTTCAATTGAATGCTCAAAGCCTTGGTGGATAATTGTACCTCTATTAGCGAAAGTAAAAGGGAAACCATTAAAAACACCAAACTGATGCCGAAAATAACATTAGCCAAAATCTCTTGCTCTACGTAAATTAGGAACATGGTTACCGCTGATAACAAAAAACTGACAATGGCACTGGCCTGCATGTTTTTTATAATACCCAAGCGTTTACGCAATTGATGGATTTGTCTTTTTAGCGGGGACGAGGAGGATTCCTCAAATTGTTTGTGCAATTGACGAATTAGGGCGGCAATAGCCAAATAACGAGCATTATAAGCCAACATGGTCAATGAAATGGCAGGAAAAAGTAAGGCTGGAATACTTAGGGTCAATTGCATGGTAGCTTATTTTTTGAACACCCGGGAGCTGGATTTGTTTTCAGTTGGAAAACCTTCGGGAATTTCTTGTGTTACTTTCCCGGTGGCGGCCCATTCCGTACCCCGAAGCATTGTAGCAATGAAACCAAGGCATTCTACGGAATAATCCGCATGTCCCATAATGTTATGGAAGATACGTCCCTTACCATAGTCTAGTACCATTAAGGCAGGTTCATGTCGCCCGGAGCCCTTCATTTCTTGAGAGGCATAGGCTGTTGCCAAGATTTCCATTTTTTCGGCGGGGCCACGCAAGCGTTCATAAAGTTCGTCCTTGGTATGTAGCCATTTGGTCGGCATGCCCTTTGTTATAGGGTGTTCCGTATTTCTAACCTGGATTACATATTCATGCTGGGGACCATGTGCCCCGGCTTTTCCGGGAGAAGTATCTCGAACAAGCTCATCCGCATCATTGAAATAAACATAGGGACCGTCTTTTTCCGTTCGATCGCCCCAACCGCCAAGACCTATCATTTTATTGTAGGCCTCCCATTTTGGGAAAGAGTTGTCCGCTGCATGAAAGACCACCAGTCCGCCCCCATTTTCAATATATTTTTCAAATGTCCTTTGGGTAGATTCCGGCCAGGGAGCGGCATTCCAACCAAAATTGGAAATAACTACATCATAATCGGAGAAATTCGGGCTGAAATTGGAATCGGGTTTGGGTTTCTCCATGGCCGTAGTTTTTCCGATTCCATTAATGTGGAAATCTTCCAAATAGTCGTCGCCCTCCCATGTATAGGCTGCCCTAACCACGTCTACTTCAAACAAACCTGCATTCTCCAAGTAGTGCTTGAGCATAAAGCTAATTTTGGGCCATTGGTTATGATTGTTTTGACCATCAACAATCAGAACATTAATTTTGCTTTTCTTCGATTCTGTTTGGGAATAGAGGTTTCCGGTCAGGATGATAAAGAGACCGGCACAAACCATACTTCTGAACCTCATTGTTTTCATATTTTTAAATTAAAATAATTCATTCATTTCATTTTGGAAGCATCCTTTATCTCAAATTCCACCTTCGCTTTTTGACCATTCCCCTCAAGTTCCACAAGATACTTCCCTTTGGGCAGATAGGTCTTTCTGTTCTGGGCCTTCTTCAGTTCTTTTTTGTTTTTTTTCAAGTAAGCCATTTTCCCGGATTTCGAGAAAGCCAGATCATAGGACAAGATATTGAAGCCTTCATCCGCTTGGATATCAGTGCTACTAACGGCAATGTCATCCAATGTCTTGATGGTGGCTGAAAAAGTAGCCGGATCGGAACTATAAAAAACAACATCCAACCCGGGGGTGGATGGTTTTGACCAAGCTCCTGGAGAATTACCCCAATTTGGAGAGTGTACTATAGGTTCAATTTCAAAAACATGAAGGTCTTTTTCCAATACCTTTGGTCTCAGTTGCTGCATATGGGCAATATCTGCCTTGTAAATACTTCGGCCGTGGGTTCCCACCAAAAGATGCCTGGCATTTGGTTGAATAACCAAATCGTGTACCGCAACATTGGGCATTCCGTTTTGGAAAACCTCCCATGATTCGCCCCGGTCAAAAGAAACATAAAGTCCATTATCCGTACCCGTGAACAAAAGGTTCTCATTTTCTGGATCTTCAAGAATCACATTCACGGGCGAAACCGGAATACCCTTTGAAATATCTTTCCAGGTTTTGCCATAATCATCGCTTACAAAAACATAGGGAGTGAAATCGTCCCAGCGATACCCGTTTAAACTTACATACACCCGCTCCTTTTTATGCTTGGAAGCGGCAACACGGCTTATCCATAGATCTTTGGGGAAAGAGCCGGATATAATTTCCCAACTGCCCCCTCCGTTTTTGGAAACATGGACTAGGCCGTCATCACTTCCGGTGTACAATAGTCCAAAGGCAAATGGAGATTCTGAAATCGTAGTCAAGGTACCATAGGCAACGTTGCCTTTCCGACCGCCTTGGGTAAGGTCTGTCGAAATAGGTTCCCAATCATCCCCTTGGTTCATGGAGCGGTGTAGTACGTTGCTTCCTATATATACAATGTCCTGATTGTGGGAGGACAGTAGAATTGGGGTTTGCCAATTGAAACGATATGGTGGAGCCCCCAATTCATGTTTAGGCATTATCCCGATTCTTTGGTCTTTCTCCAAATCCAAACGATAATAATTTCCGAATTGATACCCGGCATATACGGTATTGGAATTTCGATTATCTATCTGCACCTGCATACCATCAGCGCCCAAGATTGATTTCCAAGGATAGTGACCAGTTTGATGCCAAAGACTGTTTTCTTCGGCATTGTGCGGCCCCTTCCAAACACCATTGTCCTGCAATCCACCATAGATATTATAAGGTTCTTCATTATCCACGTTTATGGCATAGAACTGCCCTACGGACGGGGAGTTGTTTTTTATCCAATGTTCCCCATCATCGTAGGAGATGTTTACACCTCCGTCGTTCCCGTTAATCAGATGGCCGGAACGTTTAGGATTGATCCAAAGAGCATGATGATCGGCATGTACATTTTTACCGCTGATGGAAGTAAAGGTCTTGCCCCCATCTTCCGATTTTAGTATCGGGACACCACCCAAATAGATTTTATCCTTATCATTGGGATCTATCCGTATTTGGGCAAAGTAGTACCCATAGCTATAGAAAAGATCATCAATGTAGTTTTCATTTTGCTTGGCCCAAGTTTTGCCACCGTCATCACTTCTGTAGACCTCGGCCCCAATTACCGGCGTATCGAAGAGGAGCGCATTGGCATCTTCCAAATATTTGGCCAGGTCTGTAGGTTTTACCGATCCACTTCGGACAAGTTGCTTTACATTTTCCGCCCTATATTTTTCCTGGAAGTTCTTGGTCTTGAGAAAATCATTAAGTTTTTGGTCATTCAGTTTCAAAAAGCGTTCAGAAGACATGGTCTTAAAATCTTCTTTGTCCAACTTGTCCGATTTCTTTGCGGACTTCTTTGTTTTTTTACGCCGAAATTGGTTATCAAGTACGGCATATATGACGTTCTCATCAAAAACGGCCAGGCCGATACGGCCCACGCCATCACCGGTAGGAAACCCACTTTCCGATGTCGAAATTTTATTCCAGGTGGTTCCCCCATCCGTGCTCTTGTAAATACCCGAAGCACTGCCGCTACCGGTAAAATTCCATGCTTTTCGATCTTTCTGCCATACCGCCGCATAAAGAGTATTGAAATTACCTGGTGTGTAGGCCAAATCTATAATTCCTGTCTCATCGTCTATAAAAAGGGTTTTTTGCCAAGTTTTCCCCCCATCCGAAGTCTTGAACACACCCCGTTCGGAATTGGGAGAATACAAATGCCCCGTAACCCCTACCAAAACTTCATCGGGATTGTTGGGATGTAAAAGGATTCTCCCGATATGATGTGAGTCTGCCAGGCCCATATGTTGCCAAGTTTGACCTTTATCTGTGGATTTAAGTATCCCAATGCCCGCATATGAAGACCTGGATGCATTGTTTTCGCCTGTGCCTACCCAAATAGTACCTGAATTCCAATCTACCGCAACATCCCCTACATTCTGGGTCTCCGAGGAATCCAATACCGGAACAAACGAGGTGCCGTTATTTTTGGTATACCAAAGCCCTCCTGAAGCGTAGCCCACGTAAAACTCCGAAGGATTTTCTGGATTTACGTCCAAGTCTACCACCCGACCGCTCATCACGGAAGGCCCCACATTTTTCAGCTGAATATTCTTTACCAATGTGTTATGGGCCATCTGATTTTTTTGGCGAAGCGCTTCTACTACCTTTTGCGATGTAGTGGAAGAAGGTTGCCCAAAAATCCAAAAGTGACAGAGTAATAGACTTGTAATGACAAATCCACGCATAAGATTCAGTATTTAAAAATCATATTGGGAAAGTTAAGGAAACTTCGCCAGAAATCGTATTAACTCAAGTTTAGTTGATCGCCAATCTTAAAACAGGCACTAGAATGATAAAATGATAAATAGTATGATGTCTAGTTGCGTATTAACCTAATTTTTTGTTAATTTATTGACAATAACCAACCAAAACTTTTAAAATGGAAGAATACTTACCGTTAATTATTCAATTAATTTCAGGGGCCATCGGAGGCAACTTGGCTGGGAAGTTAATGAACAACCTGTCCTTAGGAACCGTGGTAAACTCTGTCTTAGGAATTTTGGGAGGGGGTCTTGGAGGCCAACTTTTGGGAATGCTGGGATTGGAAACCGGTGGTGGTGAAATGGATATGGCCAGCATTTTAGGTAGTGTAGCCGGAGGTGGAGTAGGCGGCGGTGTTCTCATGGCCATTATAGGCGCTATCAAAAATGCGATAGGAAAATAATAACGATAACATAACCAACGTAAACTCTGACCCCAAAGGCTTTAAAGCCTTTGGGGTCTCTTTATTTTGATGACTTAGATCTTCGTGGAAATCGCTATTTTTGATCAAAGCACATGTCAAAATGAAATACGACCAAATTCCTGATACACTTTTTGTAAAGAACCGTAAAAAATTCATGACCCGAATGCTGCCCAAAAGTTTAGCGGTATTCAATTCCAATGATGTATATCCCATTAGTGCAGATAGCACAATGCCCTTTCAGCAACATCGAGACATTTTCTATCTGAGCGGCGCGGATCAAGAGGAAACGATTTTGGTGCTTTTCCCCGATGCTCTGGACAAAAAACATCGTGAGGTTCTCTTCGTAAGGGAAACGAATGCTCATATTGCCGTTTGGGAAGGAGCCAAATTGACCAAGGAAAAGGCCACGGAAGTTTCCGGAATCGGGACCATTTATTGGCTGTCCGATTTCGACAAGGTGTTTTTTGACCTCATGACCGAGGCCAACACCATTTACCTGAATACCAATGAACATTACAGGCAAGCCGTAGAGACCCAAACCCGAGAAGATCGATTTATTCAAGAATGCAAACGAAAATTCCCGGCACATAACGTTGCCAAAAGCAACTCCATATTACAACATATTCGTGGTGTTAAGGAACCCGAGGAAATAGACCTTATGCAAAAGGCATGCAATATTACCGAAAAGGGCTTTCGACGGGTTTTGGATTTTGTACAGCCGGGTGTTTGGGAATATGAAATCGAGGCCGAATTGCTCCACGAGTTTGTACGAAATCGTTCCAAAGGATTTGCCTACACGCCCATAGTCGCTTCGGGCAATAATGCCAATGTGCTTCATTATATAGAAAACAACCAGCAGTGTAAGGATGGGGAATTAATTTTAATGGATGTTGCTGCAGAATATGCCAACTACTCCAGTGATCTTACACGGACAGTTCCCGTAAATGGCAGGTTTGACGAACGCCAAAAAGCAGTGTACGAAGCCGTTTTGCGTGTTAAAAAAGAGGCGACACAGATGTTGGTTCCCGGTACAATTTGGGCGGAATACCACAAGGAAGTAGGGAAGGTGATGACTTCCGAACTCTTGGGCCTAAATCTTCTGGACAAGGCCGATGTACAGAACGAGGATAAAAATTGGCCAGCTTATAAAAAGTATTTTATGCACGGCACCAGTCACCATATTGGCTTGGACACCCATGACTATGGGGAGCTTAAGACTCCTATGAAGGCCAATATGGTTTTTACCGTTGAGCCTGGCATTTATATTCCTGAGGAAAAAATGGGGGTACGATTGGAAGACGATGTGGTCATTCAGGAGAATGGGAAACCGTTTAATCTAATGCGTAATATCCCGATTGAGTTGGAGGAAATCGAATCTCTTATGGCAAAATAGTTGGGTTGGCTCTCGTACACAAAGAAGCAATATTTAATTTGGAATCAACACACATTTAATGAATGAAAACGATGGGAAAAAGAATTGGAATAGCCATATGTATATTTGGTTTTTTGGCGGCAAGTTGCTCGAATTATAAAAGTGCCAACGGTTTGACTCAATATGAAAACATTGATTCCTTGGCCATCTTTGCCCCTGAATTGGCTATGGAGCGAAATACATACAAAGGCTCTTTTTCGGACGATTATAACACCTTCTTCTTTTTTCGAAAGAAAACAAAGGACCAGGAAAAATATATACCTTATCAATCCACCTTTGAAAAAGGCCAATGGAACGTACCAAAGGTGGCCGAGTATTATGATGAGGACTATTCGTTTACATACCAACTTAATGTTCCGAAAGAAAACAAGCTTATTTTTCTGTCCAACATGCGGACCAAAAATGATACAACGAATCGACCGAATTATAATTTCTGGTCGATAAAGCGATCTGACAGCGGTTATGGATGGCCCCAAGAATTGGGACCAAAAACCCTTATGTACAATTATAATTCCCAGCCTTCTATGGCGAAAACGGGCACGATTTTCTTTACCTCGGATACACCCGATTGGGCACATACCTATTCCTATAAGATGGAATTGCTCGATAACGACAAATATGACGAGCCGAAACCATTTGAACCGATAAATCGATGGAGGTCCCAGCTGGGCTTAACAATCTACGAATTCGCCATGGGCCCCAACGAGGATTATCTCATAGTTTGTATTAAGGAAGAATCCAAAAAAGGGACCTTGAATACGGATTTATATATTTCTTATTTTAAAAATGATGATTGGACCCGGCCGAAAAAGTTGAATTATGGAATAAACACCGCAGAAACGGAAAACTTTCCGGTTATTACGGCGGATGGGAAATATTTGATTTTCACTAGGGCATTTTCCCGGTTTTATATATTCCCGATTAATGTATTGACCGGGACAGACATATCAATTGAGGAAAGTGCTTCCTAAAAGGCATAGCTTCGACCCCAAAGGTCGTTATGGGGATGCTCCCTAAGTCTTAGGTCGGGCAAGGAGACCCTTCAACCATAAAAAATAGATTTCACATAGACAAAGGAAATGGAAGTCACAGACTCTTTTTTATAAAATTGGTTAGAGTGAAAATTGCAGCGGAAGGTAACACCCAACCCATACTAAATTGGCTTAGGGGAATCCATTCGGAAATACCGGCAATCGATTCCCCAAGACCAATACTTCTCAAAAAATCAGGAATACTAAAAAGTATCGTGGTAAGTACCACCCATGTAAAGACTTTTGTTGATGCAAACTTCCGGGGAACTACATTAAGTAGAATTAAAACTATAGTAATCGGGTAAATAAACATGAGAGCAGGCAAGGCCACGGCAATGATATAGCCCACATTAAATTGTCCCATGACCACTCCAAGAACGCACCCTATTATTGCTGTTAGGGTATAAGCCTTTTGCGAATTGTTAAAACGGTACTTAACAAAATCTGCCGTTCCCGTAATGATGCCCACGGCCGTAGTAAAACAGGCCAATCCCACTAAAAGACTAAGAAAAAGATTGGCCGTACTACCCAAGGTATATTTGCCGATACCACTCAATAAGGCAGTTCGGGTAATAGTATCATCGAATTCGAAGTGCATCAGGGCCCCGGTAAGAATAAGCCCTGCATATATAAGGAACAATCCTGATCCCGCCAACCATCCGGCATTCGCAATTAGGGCTTTCTTTTCATCGTAAGTGGCATCGGCCATCTTAAGGTTTATGGAGACGATGATCACTCCACCAACAACAACGGCCCCCATGGCATCGAACGTTTGATAACCCTCTAAGACGCCATCGGCAAAAGGATTATTAAAGTCGATATTTCCAAAATCGAATTCGAACGAAAAGAAGGTCGTAGCGATAATTACCAAAAGGATAAGAATAATGGCCGGAGTTAACCACTTTCCAATCACATTTAGGATTTTGGACCGGTTCATAACAAAAATGAAGACCAGCATAAAATAGATAGAGCTGGTCAAAATGGCCGGAGTTTGGAACACAGGTGCAATGGCTATTTCATGAGTAACAGCAGCCGTTCTGGGAGAGGGTAAACTAATAGCGATGGCATAAATCAAAAAAGAATAAACCCAACTAAAAGTGGGGGATACCTTTTTTCCTAAATCAAAAAGTGTTCCTTGCAAACGGGCATGGGCCAAGATACCCAAAATAGGAATTAAAACTGCAGAGAGACAAAATCCCAGGGCGACCAACCACCAAAGTTCTCCAGATCGAAAGCCCAACAAAGGTGGTAGGATAAGATTGCCGGCCCCAAAGAAAAGCGAGAATAAGGCAAATGCGGTTACATAGGTTACTTTGGTCATTTTCACTTTGTCGATTTTTTGAGACTGGAAAGTTAACCCAAAATTGCGCTTTGTACTAAGTACAGCTTCTTCAGGCCATGTTTAAGATTTTACCAAAAGTTGCACTTTGTCGATTTTTTGAAAAGAAATGCCTGCTATACCCAATAAAAAACAATGCTAAGGCGTTGTATGCTATATAATGTTCAACGGACATTGTGAGCAATTGACCCAAATCCAGAATTTCGTATTCTTAATGAACCCCAATCATCGAGTACGACTTGATAAACCTACAAGTATGAAAAAGTTTTTTTGCAGTGTTTTTGGCCATCATTATGTTGTGTCCAAAAAAATTACCCATCACATTAAAGAATATAAATGTATCCATTGTGGTAAAGAAGTCACCACGGATGTCAGCGGAAACCTTTCTACCCTGACTCCGGAATTACAGGATATTAACAAGACCTTGGAAGGTCTTTATCAAAAAAGACATAGAGCTGCACAGCAGGTAGCTTAACTATGCTTTGGCAAGAAGGTTCCGTGCCCAAGGGGCAAGCGGAATTATGAGTTATTCCTGGAAATTGAGTAAGCACCCTTATTCTCCACTGTCGTTTGCCCCACAACAGTTTAGTAGGGATTGCCCTTGATTTTCGGGAATTTTTTTTTGCGATTTAAATTTCTCCTAAGACTTAAAAGAATTCCATCCTTGTGCTGTTAATGGAATTTGGCTTTCGCCTCGTGTAATTAAGTTGGCACCTAACGAATCATCCGTCATATGCCCAATGACGGTCAAATTTGGATTGCCTTTGATTTTGTCAAAGTCCTTTTGGTCTATTGTAAACAACAGCTCATAGTCCTCGCCACCACTAAGCGCTACCAAGGTACTGTCCATCTTAAACTCCTCGCAGGCTGAAATAACGGTGGGATCCAAAGGAATTTTATCCTCGAACAACTTACACCCTACTTGGCTCTGTTTGCAGAGATGTAATATCTCAGAAGACAGGCCATCGCTAATGTCGATCATAGAAGTTGGTTTTACCTGTAGGTCTTTCAAAAGCGCTACCATATCCTTTCGTGCTTCAGGTTTCAATTGCCGTTCTACAATATAGGAATACGGTTCTAGATCAGGTTGGCTATTGGGATTTACCTTAAAAACTTCTTTCTCCCGTTCAAGCACCTGTAGCCCCATATACGCTCCGCCCAAATCTCCGGTAACCACAAGCAGGTCGTTTGGTCTCGCCCCGTTGCGGTAAGCAATATTTTCCTCCCTAATCTCTCCCATCGCGGTTACGCTAATGAGCATGCCTTTTGTAGAGGAAGTGGTATCCCCTCCGGCCAAGTCCACCTTGTAAAAATTACAGGCCAAGGCAATACCTTCGTAAAGTTCTTCGAGCGCTTCCAAAGGAAATCTATTGGAGACCGCAATGGAAACCAAAATTTGGGTGGCCTTGGCATTCATGGCATAGACATCGGACAGGTTTACCACTACTGATTTGTATCCCAGATGTTTTAAGGGCATATAGCTGAGGTCAAAATGAACGCCCTCGACCAACAAATCGTTGGTAACGATTGTTCTTGTATTCTCAAAATTGAGCACGGCGGCATCATCGCCAATACCTTTTATGGTCGATTTTAGATTTATAGGAAAGTCCTTGGTCAAATGATCTATCAATCCAAACTCCCCCAATTGCTCCAAGGAGGTGCGCTCCTGATTCTTATTTTCCAGCATGCTGCAAAAATAAGGAGGATATAATATAAATAGTATCTTTACTAGAAAAGAACTTATAATTAGGCTATGAAAAGGTTCTTCGCTTTCCTACTTGGCACTTTCCTATTTTTTGGTTGCTCCAACGATGACAATGGCAATGGAGATGACGGCAGTATGGATAATCAAGCACCACAGGGCAACATTGATGATACAGTCGGATTTACCCCTTGTGAGAATGGAACGGCGGGACCGTTCGCGTGTGATGGATATGATCTGCTTGGGAGAATTTCGCTATCGGATTTTGGAGCGAATTCAGGAAATGATATTTGGGGATGGACAGATAGCTCCACAGGCAAGGAATATGCCTTAATGGGGTTGGACAACGGAACAGCCTTTATAGATATATCGGATACCGAAAATTTGATATATTTAGGAAAATTGCCCACTACAACGGTAGCCAGCATTTGGCGCGATGTAAAGGTTTTTAATGACCATGCATTTATTGTTTCCGAAGCCAATGGACATGGTATGCAGGTCTTTGATCTTACCAGATTACGCAATGTGGCAAGTCCACCACAGACTTTTGAAGAGGACGCGATATATACCGGGTTTGGAAATGCACACAATGTTGTGATCAATGAGGATACCGGATTTGCCTATCCAGTAGGCACGGCCCGGGACGATGCTTTTAACGGAGGGGCTCATTTTGTAGATGTCCAAGACCCTAAAAATCCAGTTCCGGCAGGAGGTTATGGCGCCAATGGATATTCACATGATGCGCAGGTGGTTACATATAACGGACCGGACCCGGATTATAGCGGTAGGGAAATCTACATTGGCGCTAACGAAAACAGAATAATAGTAGCCGATGTTACGGATAAGGCAAATCCTTCGGAAATAGCCACCGTTCAGTACGGCAATATTGGCTATACCCATCAAGGTTGGTTCACGGAAGATCATACTTATTTTATTCTTGGGGACGAAACAGATGAAATCAACTTCGGGTTCCAATCACGGACCCTGATTTTTGACTTTACGGATTTAGATGAACCCGTATTACATCATACGTATTTAGGACCGACCAGTGCAACAGATCATAATGGGTATGTAAAGGGGGATCAATTTTTTCTGGCCAATTATACGGCCGGAATCCGCGTTCTCGACATTTCGGATATAGCAAATAGTAATATCGTTGAAGAAGGTTTTTTCGATACTTATCCTGAAAGCGATACTCCGGGTTTTGATGGTGTTTGGAGCGTTTACCCCTTTTTTGAAAGTGGAAAAATAGTTGTTAGTGATACAAATTCCGGACTTTTCGTAATTAGAAAATCGGATTAGGGAAAATCACCTATATCTTAAAAATAGGTCACAATGAAGAGGATATTCCTTCTGTTTTTTTTAATAGTCCTAATGGGCTGTTCTACAGATTCTGAAAATGACAATTTAGAAAACCAGCCCTTGGAAAGAGAAGAGGAAAATATTTTTCAGGGCAAAATTGATTGGGTCAGGAGTTTTGGCGGATCGGGAGCGGACACCCCTAGAGCCATGATTACAACTTCTGATGGAGGTTATGCCATATTGGGATACACCAATAGTACAGATGGAGACCTTACGGATAGGACTTTGGAGGTAAACGATTATTGGTTATTGAAATTGGATGTGGACGGCAATTTGCAATGGAGTAAAACCTATGGCGGTAGCATGGATGATAGGGGGCAATCCGTGGTGCAGACCATGGATGGAGGCTATGCCATAACGGGCTACGCGATGAGCAGCGATGGAGATGGCAGTAACAATGAAGGTTTTCATGACAATTGGATCGTTAAGTTGGATGCTACTGGAAATATGGAGTGGGAACGGAGTTATGGATTTTCTGGGCATGACCATTCTTATGATGTGCTACAGACAAGTGATGGAGGCTATTTTTTCATTGGGTTTTTAGACATAACGGCTGCCAGGGCAGATGGATATGAAGAAAAGGGGTATTCCCTTACACGCCATGGCGTTGGTGAGTTTTGGGGAACCAAGATCGATGCACAGGGCAACATAGAGTGGCGAAGATATTTTGGCGGGACCAACAATGATAGAGCCCATGCCGTGGTACAGGCAGATGATGGTGGTTTTGTTATGGCCGGGTTTTCGGAAAGCGATGATTTTGATATCTCAAATACCAAGGGGAGCTATGATTTTTGGGTTCTAAAAATCAATGTTCAAGGCGATTTGGTTTGGGAGCGCTCATTTGGAGGAACAGGGATTGAAATTTCACAGGACATCGTAAAAACGGAGGATGGGAATTACGTTGTTACGGGACATACCTTTAGTACCGATACCGATGTTTCCAAAAACAATGGGGAATCAGATGTTTGGATGATAAAAATTGATGATTCCGGAAATTTGTTATGGGAAACCACTTTGGGAGGGACCCAATTTGATGCCGCGGAAAATGTGAGTCTGGCAAAGGACGGCGGATTCATAATCTCGGGGAATTCCAAAAGTTCAGATGCCGACGTCACTAAAAACGAAGGCGAGAATGATATTTGGATAATTAAGACCGACGCCGATGGTACCTTAATCTGGCAAGATAGCTATGGAGGGGCCGGGTTGGACTTTGGATTTGATGCCCTTCAAAGTAACGATGGAGGTATTGTCTTGGTTGGCGAGATGGATGACCCTGGCTTCTTGGAACTTCAAGGGAAGGGAATGACAGATCTAGTCTTAATTAAAATCAAGTAATTTTCTTTTCCTAAGATTGTACTTCACCATAAGTTACCCTTATACTTTAATACGTTATAATAATGTTAGGAAATGTGGTAAAAACCCCACGATACCTTATATTTGTAAACTATTTAGAATAAATCCAATTAAGATATGATTCAAGTATCGGAAACAGCCAAGCAAAAAGTTGTCACCTTAATGACAGAGGAAGGTTTTGATGCTTCCAAGGACTATGTTCGCGTAGGTGTAAAAAGCGGAGGATGCAGTGGGTTGTCCTATGAATTGAATTTTGATAATAAGGTGGATGAAGCCGATAAGGTTTTTGAGGATAACGATGTTCGCATCATTGTGGACAAAAGGAGTTTTCTGTACCTCGTAGGCACAACCTTGGAATACTCGGGTGGATTAAACGGCAAGGGCTTTGTATTCAACAATCCTAATGCGCAAAGAACATGTGGATGCGGTGAGAGTTTTTCATTATAATAAGTTAAAGAGTTAAAGGGGAAAAAGCAAAGTGCATGTATAGCTCCTTTGAAAATTTGGAAGTTTATAAAGCAACCATAAGCTTTACCGGTAGCATATATAAATTATTGGAGAAGAAACCACTGAAAAATGATTTTGCTATGGTAGACCAATTAAAAAGGGCAACCATCTCAATTTCCAATAACATATCTGAAGGTTTTGAAAGAGAAACGGATAGGGAACTAATTAGATTCTTGTATTTTTCAAAAGGTTCGGCAGGAGAAGTTCGAAATCTTTTTAATGTAATGGAGGAAATAGGATATTTTGACGCAAAAGAGTTGTCACATTATAAGGATGGTATTGTTGGTATATCTAAACAACTCGCAAATTATATTAAGTATGTTAAAAAACGAAATAGCTGAACTTCGCTGTTTTACTTTTTAGCCTTTAACTTAAAAAAGAACATGGCATATACTGAAGAGGAATTAAAGAAAGAACTGGAAACCAAAGAATACGAGTATGGTTTCTATACAGATATTGAATCGGATACTTTTCCCAAAGGGCTCAGTGAGGAAATTGTTATAGCCATTTCCAAGAAAAAGGAGGAACCCGCCTGGATGACGCAATGGCGCTTGGAATCCTACCGGTACTGGAAGGAAATGGTTGAACCGGAATGGGCCAATATTCACTACAAGAAACCTGAATTTCAGGATATTTCCTATTATTCGGCCCCGAATAAAAAGCCCAAATACAATAGCTTGGACGAGGTAGATCCCGAATTGTTGGAGACCTTCAAAAAATTGGGAATTTCCCTTGATGAACAGAAAAAACTGGCTGGGGTTGCGGTAGATATTGTTATGGACTCCGTTTCCGTAGCCACTACCTTTAAAAAGACCTTGGCTGAAAAAGGAATTATTTTTTGTTCCATTTCAGAAGCCATACAGGAACATCCGGAACTAGTCAAAAAATATATAGGTTCCGTCGTCCCCCAAAAGGACAATTTTTATGCCGCTTTGAATTCGGCTGTATTCTCGGACGGGAGTTTCTGCTACATACCCAAAGGGGTAAGATGCCCAATGGAACTCTCCACGTACTTTCGGATAAATCAAGCCGGTACGGGCCAATTTGAACGGACATTGGTCATAGCAGATGAAGGTAGTTATGTTAGTTATCTGGAAGGTTGTACCGCCCCGTCCCGTGATGAAAACCAATTACATGCAGCTGTAGTCGAACTTATTGCTTTGGACAACGCCGAAATAAAATATTCAACGGTACAAAACTGGTTTCCTGGGGATAAGGAAGGCAAGGGGGGTGTTTACAATTTTGTGACCAAAAGAGGATTGTGCGAGAAAAACGCAAAGATTTCCTGGACCCAAGTGGAAACAGGTTCGGCGATAACCTGGAAATATCCATCCTGTATTTTAAAGGGGAACAATTCCATCGGGGAATTTTATTCCATTGCCGTAACCAACAATTTCCAACAAGCGGATACCGGGACCAAAATGGTGCATTTGGGCAAAAATACCCGAAGTACCATTATATCAAAAGGTATCTCCGCAGGACAGTCACAGAACAGTTACAGGGGATTGGTACAGGTAAATAGCAGGGCGGAAAATGCACGGAATTTTTCACAATGCGATTCCCTTTTGATGGGCAATGAATGTGGTGCCCACACATTTCCCTATATCGAAGCGAAGAATAAATCGGCCCAAATAGAGCATGAGGCGACTACAAGTAAAATTGGGGAAGATCAGATTTTTTATTGTAACCAACGGGGAATAGATACCGAGAAGGCCATCGCCCTTATTGTAAATGGTTTCAGTAAAGAGGTATTGAACAAATTACCCATGGAATTTGCCGTTGAAGCCCAAAAATTGTTGGAAATAAGTTTAGAAGGTTCCGTAGGATAAACCATATCAAAAAAGAAATACAATGCTAAAGATAAATAACCTGCATGCAGGTGTAGAAGGAAACGAGATATTAAACGGTATCAACCTGGAGGTAAACGCAGGAGAAGTGCATGCCATTATGGGCCCAAACGGGTCTGGGAAGAGTACTCTAGCTGCAGTGATTGCCGGCAAAGAGGAATTTGAAGTTACGGAAGGTACGGTCGTTTTGGATGGGGAGGATTTGGAAGACTCCGCCCCGGAAGAACGTGCACACAAGGGGATTTTCCTGTCTTTTCAGTATCCCGTTGAAATTCCTGGCGTAACTGTCACCAACTTTATGAAAACCGCCATTAACGAATCTAGAAAAGCAAAAGGCTTGGAAGATATGCCTGCCAATCAAATGCTAAAGCTGATTCGCGAGAAATCCGAACTGCTAGGCATAAATCGAAAGTTTTTGTCCAGATCGCTGAACGAAGGTTTTTCCGGGGGTGAAAAAAAGCGAAACGAAATTTTTCAAATGGCCATGTTGGAGCCTAAATTGGCCATTTTGGACGAAACGGATTCAGGTTTGGACATTGATGCACTTCGTATCGTGGCCAATGGTGTGAATAAATTGAGAAGTAAGGATAACGCGGTTATAGTGATTACCCATTATCAGCGTTTGTTGGAATACATTGTACCGGATTATGTACATGTGCTACATGAAGGAAAGATTGTAAAGTCCGGTTCCAAGGAATTGGCCTTTGAGTTGGAGGAAAAAGGGTATGATTGGATCAAAAATGAAGCTGTGGTTTAATTGATAGTCTTCCTTGGGGAATAAGCTGACATCAGATTCTGCTTATCGAATACTATCTACTTAATACTAAAAAATGGATTTAAAAGACAAACTCATATCATCCTTCATGGCTTTCGAAAGTAATGTGGATATTGATCATCCTGTTCATGACGTTCGTGTTGAGGCGATGAAGAATTTTGAGATGAAGGGATTTCCGAACAAAAAATTGGAAGCTTGGAAGTATACCTCGTTGAATAGCCTACAGAAGGTGGACTTCAGTATTTTTCCAAAGGAAGTCAATGCCTTGGAATATAAGGACGTTAAAAAATACTTCCTACATGAAATCGACACCTATAAAATAGTATTTGTAGATGGTATCTATAGCTCTTTTTTATCCGAGACCACTCATGATGGCGTAGATATTTGCTTAATGAGCTCCGCCCTTACCAAGCCCATGTACAAACCTGTAATCGATGTTTATTTCAATAAAGTGGCGTCCAACGACGAATCCTTGACTACTTTGAATACTGCTTTCAGCAGGGAGGGGGCCTATATTTATATTCCAAAGAACAAAATGCCCAAAAAACCGGTAGAAATCGTGCATTTCGCTACTGGAAATGAAGCATCCTTGATGTTGCAGCCACGAAATTTGATCGTTGTAGAAGAGAATGCCGAACTGCAGGTGATAGAAAGACATCAGAGCTTAACGAGCAATGAAGTGTTGACGAATTGTGTTACGGAGATTTATGCTGCGGAAAATGCTATTGTAGATTACTACAAAGTTCAGAACGATACGGCTTCATCTTCATTGATTGATAATACCTATATCCATCAGAAAAACAAAAGCGTGGTCAAGGTACATACCTTTTCCTTTGGGGGAAAGCTTACAAGGAACAACCTTAACTTCTATCAAAATGGGGAGTATATAGACTCTACCATGAAAGGAGTTACCATATTGGGGGAAAAGCAACATGTGGACCACCATACCTTGGTACATCATATAGAACCGAATTGCGAAAGTCATCAAGACTATAAAGGTATCTATGGTGAAAATTCTACCGGAGTCTTTAACGGAAAGATTATCGTGGACAAAATAGCTCAAAAGACCAATGCCTTCCAACAGAACAATAATATCCTGGTCAGCGACAAAGCCACTATAAACACAAAACCCCAATTAGAAATTTTCGCGGACGACGTAAAATGTTCCCATGGTTGTACCATAGGCCAATTGGACGAAGAGGCACTTTTTTATCTACAATCCCGGGGTATTCCCAAAAAGGAAGCCAGGGCCTTGTTGATGTATGCTTTTGCCAATAATGTTTTGGAAAGTGTTCGGATCCCTGAGTTAAAAACAAGAATCAATAAATTGATTGCCAATAAGTTGGGAGTTCGTTTAGGATTCGATTTGTAAAATATACTGTAGATGCTGCGGACCTCCTTGGATATAGCAACAATTAGGCAGGATTTTCCTATCCTAGACCGAAAAGTCAATGGCAAACCATTGGTTTATTTGGATAATGCCGCGACATCACAGACTCCCCAGCAGGTAATCGATGCTATTGTAGATTATTATGGTAACTACAATGCCAACATTCATAGAGGGGTACATGCATTGTCCCAAGAAGCTACGGACAAGTATGAAGAGGCGCGAAAAAAGATTCAGGAGCACTTTAATATCACAAAGTCCCATGAGGTTATTTTTACCTCGGGTACCACCCATGCCATAAACTTGGTGGCCCATGGATTTTCTTCCTTTTTAAAACAAGGGGATGAGATATTGGTTTCGGCCATGGAACACCATTCCAATATCGTGCCGTGGCAAATGCTAGCAGAAAGAACTGGGGCGATTCTAAAGGTAATCCCCATGAGCCTGGATGGGGAACTGGAAATGGACGCATACGAAAAATTGCTTTCGGACAGGACCAAGCTTGTTTTTTGCAATCATGTTTCCAACGCCTTGGGAACCATAAACCCCATTCAGGAAATTATTGATAAGGCCCATGAGGTTGGTGCTGCAGTTTTGATCGATGGTGCACAGGCAGCTCCTCATATTAAAGCAGATCTTAAGGCATTGGATGTGGATTTCTATACGGTATCCGCCCATAAGATGTGTGGGCCAACAGGGGTTGGGATGTTATATGGAAAAGAAGAATGGCTCAATGCACTGCCTCCATATCAAGGCGGTGGGGAGATGATAGCCGAGGTTACTTTTGAAAAGACGACTTACGCAGATTTACCTCATAAATTTGAGGCCGGCACACCCAACATTTGTGGTGGAATTGCCTTTGGAGCAGCTCTGGACTATATGAACACCATTGGTTTTGAGTCCATAGCGGAGTATGAAAAGGAACTATTGGACTATGCTACCGAGAAATTATTGGAAATCGATGGGCTTAAAATCTATGGCACTGCCAAGAACAAGACTTCCGTAATTTCCTTTAATATTGAGGGTATTCATCCGTATGACATAGGAACTATTTTGGATAAATTAGGCATTGCGGTACGTACGGGTCATCATTGCGCCCAACCCATAATGGATTTTTATAAAATACCCGGAACAGTACGCGCCAGCTTTAGCTTTTATAATACCAAGGAAGAAGTTGATGTTTTGGTGGAAGGTGTTCAACGGGCGAAATCCATGTTGCTCTAAACAAGCCAAGTTATCATTCTCTTAAATTGTTGATAACCATCCATTCTTGTTGTATTTTTACCGAAAATCAATATATGACCATTGAAGAAATTCAGGAGGAAATTGTGGATGAGTTTTCCCTATTTGATGATTGGATGCAACGTTACGAATATATGATAGAACTGGGGAAGTCACTTCCTTTAATAGAGGAGAAATACAAAACCGAGGATAATATAATTAAGGGTTGCCAGAGCAAGGTCTGGGTGCATGCCGAGTTGGAGAATGACAAATTGGTATTTACCGCGGACAGCGATGCCATTATTACCAAGGGTATCATAGCCATTTTAATACGATCATTCAGTAATCAAAGACCTCAGGATATTATAAATGCAGATACACATTTCATCGATGAAATAGGTCTTAAAGAGCATTTATCACCCACACGGGCCAATGGATTGGTCAGTATGATTAAGCAGCTAAAACTGTATGCAGTGGCCTATCAAACACAATTAAACTAGGAGAAATGAGCGAGGAAATAACCAAAATAGATACCCAGGAATTGGGAGAGAAAATAGTAAAGGTTCTCAAGACCATTTACGATCCTGAAATCCCGGTTGATATTTATGAACTGGGCCTGATATATGATGTTTTCGTAAATGAGGATAATGAGGTAAAGATTTTAATGACGTTAACATCACCCAACTGTCCGGTGGCCGAAACCCTACCCGTTGAAGTAGAGGAAAAGGTAAAGTCCTTGGATATGGTAAGTGATGCGGAGGTAGAAATTACCTTTGACCCTCCTTGGACCCAGGATTTGATGAGCGAAGAAGCCAAGCTGGAATTGGGGTTGTTATAGATTTCAGATGTGGGATATCAGATGTCAGCTAATAAGGGATTTGAACAAGTAGTTTCATAGAAGAAAGCAAGAGAGCTTAATAAGGAAATTTATCGCTTGACCAAGGATTCTGAATTTTCAAAAGACTTTGCCCTAAGAGACCAGATAAGAAGAGCATCAATATCTATTTCTTCAAATATGGCCGAAGGATTTGGAAGAAAATCGAATAAGGAATTTATATACTTTTTGAATATCGCCCAAGCTTCATGTTATGAAGTAAAATCTCAGTTATATTTAGCTTTGGATATTGAGTATATTACGGAATCTGAATTTAGTGACTCATTTGCGATTTGTGATGAAATATCCAAAACAATTTTTGGGCTAATAAAACATCTTGAGAAAAAGCAATAATGCTCTACGTGCTAAACTTGACCACTTAAATCTGAAATCTTATGTCTGAAATAGTAAATCGCGTGGCCCAAAGCAAATTGGTCACTTTTGACCTGGAAGATCACTATCCGGAAGGCAAAAGGATTCTTTTGGATATCAAGGATTGGTTGCATGAGGGATTCATCCTCAAAGAAAAGGAATTTAGGGCCCAGATTGCAAGCCATTCTTGGGAGCAGTATCAAAATTCTTATGTTGCATTAACTTGCTCAACGGATGCTATCGTCCCAGGATGGGCTTATATGCTGGTAATGACCCATTTGCAGCCTTATGCCATAAAAGTGGTCCAAGGAACATTGACGGATTTGGAAACAATCTTGTTCCATTCCGTAATTGAAAACTTGGATATTAATGATTTTAAGGACAAACCGATAATTATCAAAGGATGTACCAATAAACCCGTTCCGCCGAATGCCTATTTGTGGATAACTGCTAAACTACAAACGGTCGCCAAAAGTGTAATGTATGGCGAAGCTTGTTCTTCTGTCCCCCTTTTTAAGCGCAAATAATTGTTGACAACATTGTTCATTATTTGTTTACATGTTTAAATTTGTAGTTCATAAACTATTACTAAACACTAGACATTATGAAAAAGTTAGTATTTGGGCTGGCAACAGCCTTCATGGTTTCTGTTGCTTCGGCGCAGACACTTGAGGAGCTTAAGACGGAACAGGCCATTAAAAAAGATTCCATCGCGGCCATACAAGGTAGGGTAGATGCCCTACAAGGACAAATAGATGCCTTTCCAGGTTGGAAAAAGGGCGCTTTTGGAACCATAGGGGCCAACATTTCAGGATTCAACAACTGGTATGCCCAAGGAACTCCAAATAACTCTTCCGGGAATATTGGTGCTACCCTTAATGCGTTTGCCAATTTGAACAAAGAAAAGTTTTTTTGGAGGAATTCGGGAAACATTAATCTGCAATGGGTAAAGTTGGACGATAAGGATAGTGATACGGATGATGAAAGCTTCAACGGTACTACGGATGTTTTTAACCTTACTTCTCTTTATGGTTATAAGTTGAGCGAAAAATTTGCAATTTCTGCTTTGGGAGAATATCGGACCACCATTATAAACAATTTCAACGATCCTGGTTATTTGGATTTGGGAATCGGGGCTACGTGGACACCCATTACGGATATGGTAGTGGTTATACATCCGCTCAACTACAACTTTGTGTTCAGTAGTGAGGACGATATTTATGAATCATCGGCCGGGGCCAAAATCTTGGTAGACTATACCCGACAAATAGGGGATATAAATTTCAAGACCAATTTTTCCACCTTCCAAAGCTATAAAAGTGGAGACCTTTCTAACTGGACATGGGTCAACTCCTTTGGGTATACGCTATGGAACGGTATAGGCCTTGGATTTGAATTCGGCCTTAGGAATAACAAACAAGAAGCTTTGGATTATGCCATAAACAAGGCACCTACCCCAGATCCGGACGCCACTTTTGATAGCATTGACAATGACTTGCAGACCTACTGGATCTTTGGACTCAACTACTCCTTTTAAAATGTAGGATTTTGTAGTATAAAGTAAAAGGCCCGACATAATTGTCGGGCCTTTTCTGTTAAGTAGGATACATTTAATTTGTTTGCACAGTCAAATAAAATCGAACTCAATATTCGGTAAAGATTTAGGCGGTGCCATCCCGATAGCTATCGGGACCAATTTCCGTTAAGTTACGTTCTCTTCTGGGACAATCATTAAACCTTTAAATACATTGCGAATGTAGCTTCATGGACTGCAATGCTTAAATTTTTGTTGTGAAAGGAATATTATTTGTTGTGAACAACGTTAAAATGCGTTGTATCATCGATGAAATGCATAGAAAGCACTTTGATGTTTTCGAGAAAAAAAAAGCCCGGACTGTGGGGTTCGGGCTATTTTTTAGTTAAGTAGGTTGTTGTAAAATTTGGTCTAAGCCTTGTAGGTTCGAATTTTGGTTTTGGGGAAACCTCTATTCTTTTTCGGTTAAGCTCAAGGTGTCGGTTTTGGGTCAACACTATCACTTAATTACAATGTAAATGTAGTACAGATAAGGGACTGTGCTAAATTATTGTTGTGAACCGATCCCAATTTGTGGTGAAAAAATTAACGGTCACATTTCATCGATGAATGACACCCTTTTTATATAAAAAGTGGCTTTTTAGTATTGATCTAGATGCTCTGGATAGAGGAAGTTGTTATAAGGGAATCTGCTTACATGGATTTCCCTGACGGCATTATATACCTTGCTCCGAAACTCTTCCAAATTGTCCTTGTTCAAGGCGGAAATAAAGAGAACATTATTACCTAGCCGCTGCATCCATGTCCGTTTCCACTCTTGCATGGTAAAGTGCCTTGAAGTTCTTTCGGTGACCAAATCGTCTTCATCCAAGGTTTCAAAGGTATACTGGTCTATTTTGTTGAAAACCATTATCATGGGCTTTTCAGCACTATTGATCTCATCCAGAATTTGGTTTACGGAATCGATATGCTCCTCAAATTGGGGGTGGGAGATATCCACTACGTGCAACAACAAATCCGCCTCCCGTACCTCATCCAAGGTGCTTTTAAAACTCTCCACCAACTGGGTGGGAAGTTTCCGAATGAATCCAACCGTATCACTCAATAAAAAGGGAAGGTTGCCAATGACCACTTTCCGTACCGTGGTATCCAAAGTGGCAAAAAGCTTGTTCTCGGCAAATACTTCACTTTTGCTTATCACGTTCATTAAGGTGGATTTCCCTACGTTGGTATAACCTACGAGTGCCACACGGACCAAGGAACCTCGATTGCCACGCTGGGTTTCCATTTGCTTGTCTATTTTAACAAGTTTCTTTTTTAATAAGGAAATCCTGTCCCGGACGATACGGCGGTCGGTTTCAATTTCCGTTTCCCCTGGGCCACGCATTCCAATGCCTCCACGTTGGCGCTCCAAGTGAGTCCATAGGCCGGTAAGTCGAGGTAAAAGATATTCATATTGTGCGAGTTCCACTTGGGTACGGGCATAGCTAGTCTGTGCACGCTGGGCAAAAATATCCAGAATAAGTCCGGTACGGTCTAGAATTTTACAACGCAAGAGTTTTTCAATATTGTTTTGCTGGGCGGGGGTAAGCTCATCGTCAAAAATAACGGACCCGATTTTATGCTCTTTAACATAGGCTTCAACCTCCTTCATTTTTCCACTGCCTATATAGGTCTTGGGATTGGGAACCTCCACACGTTGTACAAAACGTTTGGTTACTTCCCCACCCGCCGTATAGGTCAAAAATTCCAGTTCATCAAGGTATTCGGTTACCTTTTCCTCATTTTGCTCCCTATTGATTACACCTATCAAAACGGCCTGCTCATATTCTATGTGCTGTCTTTCTAACATATGAAATTGTAAAGTGCAAATTTAAGCAATAAGGACCAAGCTATTTTCGTAAATTGAACTCCCCAAAAAAAGAATGCATGCTTTTTTCATTATTTAAGAGAAAGAAAGGCAAACAGCTACATACCATTGCGTTTTACAATCTGGAAAATCTATTTGATACTATAGATGATCCGGACACCTTGGATGACGACTTTACACCAAATGGAACTAAAAAGTGGTCCCCTAGGCGATATCAAAAGAAAGTAAACAAATTGGCCATGACCATTTCTGAGATTGGGAACGGATCTGCCAAAAACCCACCTGTTCTTGTAGGAGTAGCAGAAGTGGAGAACAAAACAGTTATGGACGATCTAATAGCCTCCGAACCTTTGCAAGATATCGATTATGGATATGTACATTATGACTCACCGGATGAACGTGGTATAGATACGGCATTAATTTACCACAAAGGGAGTTTTGAGGTACTCCATTCCGAACCAATCGCTTTGCTGATTTATGAATTGGACGGATCACGTGATACTACTAGGGATATTTTATATGTACATGGAAAGTTGAACGGAGAGGAAGTACATATTTTTGTAAACCACTGGCCTTCCCGTAGGAGCGGTAAGGTAGAAACAGGATACAAACGGGTACAGGCAGCCCATACCATACGGGAATTTATGAATGCCCTGGAAGTGGAAACCCCTAACCCCAATTATATAGTTATGGGGGATTTTAACGATGACCCTACTTCTGAAAGTATACAGACTTTAATGAAATCCAGCACCTTGTACAATCCCATGGAAAAGCTGCATTCACCAGAAAGGGGTAGTGCTAATTATAGACGAAGTTGGAGTCTTTTTGACCAGATTATGGTCTCGCACAACTTCTTCAATTATGAAAAAGGGACCCACAGCTTTGCCCATGCCAATATCTTTGACGACCGCTTTTTGACCGAGTGGACAGGAAAATATAAAGGCAGTCCCTATAGAACCTATGTTGGGCGGAAATACCTAGGCGGGTATAGCGATCATTTTCCTGTATATATACAATTGAAGTACAATGGATGATAATCTTACCTTAGACCTTTTTAATCTCCGCTTGTTCCAACAAATCCTCATTCCGTAGGCGCAAAAAAACTTGAGCCGTAGTAACCACGTCGCCCTCGCAATACAAAATAATTCTGTCCAAGTCATTATCCTCATAGTAAACTTCGCGTACTTTGCTACCGTCTATATCTTCCTTGGGTGATGGAATCCCCAAAATATGGGCCAACAGTTTTAAGGAGGTATAATGTTTGTAATCCCCAAATTTCCATAGTTCCATAGTATCCAGATGAGGTACTTCCCAAGGTTTTTTGCCAAAAAGGTCCAGCTTATAGGGCAATGAAATGCCGTGGACAATCATGCGCCGGGCGATATAGGGGAAATCGAATTCCTTTCCATTATGCCCGCACAACAGATGTTTTGGCGAGCTGTAGTGATCGTTCAAAAGGTTTTTGAAGTCCTTTAGGATTTTTACTTCATCTCCATGAAAGGAGGTCACCCTAAAACTACGGATGCCCCCCCTTAGATTAAAATAGCCAACGGAAATACATATAATCTTTCCAAATTCTGCCCAAATACCAGCACGTTCATAGAACTCCTCGGCCGTAATCTCGTCCTTTCTTTGGTATTGGGATTTTTGCTCCCAAAGTTCTTGCTCCGTATCGTTCAACTCTTCAAAAGCAATTTGTTGGGGAACGGTCTCTATATCCAGGAACAAAACATGTTCCAAATTTATTTTCTGTAACATCTAAGGCTGTTTTAGGAAAAGGTAAATACTGGAATGGCTAATTTCTATGGAATCCTTTTTAACATAAAACCCCAAATTGCTAAATACAAGTTTGGCAGAAGTACTGTCATTCTCGAATTCCATAATCAATTCATCGGGATCAATGGAATGAAGGTTTTTTCCATATTGCGTAAGTTCCTCTAGCTTTGGTCCCAAGGGAATTTCTAGGAAGGCCTTGCCATCTTCTATACCGTGTAAGGTTAATTTTGAAGATTTTGAACGATACTTGATATAATAGGATTCCAGCCGGATGCTGTCAGGCGAATTCCCATGGATTTCTAGGGGAGCAAAAGAGGAATAATCCGTGATATCCAAACTCTGACCTGTATTTCCTTGCCCGTAATAATTGTAGTAGTTCCCATAGGCCCCTTCTTGTTTTAAATCCTCTGGGTTAAGTGTAATACCCAGGGAATCCAATATTTTTTCGGTATCGAGCCAACTGTAAGTTTCTAATTTTCCATTTGTGGTATCCTTAAGAATCCCTTGAATGGATATACCGGTAATATCATCCAAATGGGATAGCGCTTTTCTGTCATTCAAATAAGAAAGAACAGATTTTAACTGCTCATACTCTTTGAAACTTGCTACATTATCTTTGGCCCCAACATCCTTGTATACCCTTTGAAATTCCCCAACTTGACTGTTTTTTGAAATGCTGAACGCCCCCCAAAAACCAAACGAAGCGAGAATTGCCAAGATAAAAAGTGATATGGGCAAAACTTTTAAACGTTTCTTTTGATCTAGAAGAAGATAAATTGCCATGCCCAAAATCCAGAATGCACTTACCAAAACAAAATATCGGTTTTCAGTAAACCCATAATCCCCAATGCGCCTAAAAATGGCTACGAAGAGTAATAGGATTAGAGGAAGCAACAAAATGTAAAACCACGGATAGAAATGGTTTATCACCCATGATTTGATGGATTTTTGAACAGGGTTGATGATCACTTGGACCAAAAAACCCAATAACGCCAGGGCCGTGACCAAATAGGATACCCAACCCTCGGGTAGTTCCCATTGCATTATAATCTTAAGGCCGTACGCATACAGAATTAAGATGTATAGGAGCACTAGGGGGATCAATATATATTTTACAAATACCTCCAAGGCCTTGTTAAATGCTATTATCCTGTTCCCCAATATTTCTTTTGGAAAATCTGATAAGTATATCCATGTATTTACGATTCCCAAGCAAAAGACGAATAACTGGCCATAACGTTCACCTTTAATATCAATGTTGAACAACGAATCTATGGCCAACAGAGCCAGGACAAGACCTAAATACAGTACCCCTGAAAAAAAGGCACTGCGGATAATGGCGTATCCCACGGATTTTAAATAGTTCCAGTACGCCTCTTTGTTCCATTTTATAGCAAAGGGAGCAAAAAGCACGAAAAAATGCCCTGCTATGAAGTATAGAAAGAATCGGATGTAGTAGGTTGGATCTACATCGGATTTACCCAAATCTGGTAGGTGCCAATAAAAAAGGAATAGCAAAGCCAAAACAACCAGCTTTAGACCCATCCATTTTTTGGGACTTTTCAATTGTTCCAGAAAGAACTGGGTCCCGATAAACCAGCTTACACCCAATAATAGAGTTAATAGAACATCGGAGTACTTTTTTAGCAATACACTTGAGTTCTCCTCTAGAAGGAAAATATAGAAAAACGAACCAAGAATTACCCAAACCAAGGTAACCGGAAAGCGCTTAAAAGCATTTTGGGCCTTACCCGTAATATCTATGAGGGAGGGGAACTTCATTATAAATTGTCTTGAACTCAAGATACAAACAAATTTGCAAAGGCTAGAACTATGATATCTTTTGGCCTTTCAAAAAGCTCTTAACAGAAATTTGCTTGGAGAAAAACCGAAAACCGACCTTGTGGTCGGTCTTTTTGTTCAAAGAACAATTTATTAAGCCTAAAACCTCCCTTAAAATAATGACTAGATCGATGAAATGCAATCTATTCCAAACAACATTGAACATTAATCAATCAACCGACCAAACGGTTTGAAGTAATTAAAACAACGATTGCTGTTTAGCAGGGCTCTCATGGTTCAAAAGCCATTTTTTTCGATGTAGACCACCGGCATAACCGACAAGGGAGCCATCGCTTCCGATTACCCTATGACAAGGTACGATTATCCATAGCGGGTTTTTACCATTGGCCGCGGCTACGGCACGAATGGCCTTTACGTCACCCAAGGTCTTGGAAAGGTCCAAATAGGAGACAGTCTTTCCATAGGGGATTTTCTGAAGTGCTGCCCAAACTTTTTTTTGAAAATTGGTTCCTTCCGGATTTAGGGTTAGGCTAAAGGATTTTCGTTTTCCCTCAAAATATTCCTCAAGTTGATATACGGCATCCTCAAGAAGCTCTGGGATTATTTCTGTTGTTTTTTCATCTGTATCGAGAACGGTAATGCTAGATAGTCCCATAGCATCTCCTTCCAACTTGGCAACACCCAAAGGTGTTTTTACACATGCTTTTTCCATAGCTTTAATAGCACTTTATAGAGACGGATTATTCCTCCGGTTGGGAATCAGGTGGCTGGATTTGCTCAATTACACCGCTCTGTTTGGCGCGGTGCTCCCAATTCTTTCGGGCCAAAAGCTGCAAATCGGCTACATTGTCGCTTTCGTCCATAATCTCGAGGCCCAAAAGCGTTTCAATAACATCTTCCATAGTTACAATACCACTTACTGATCCATACTCGTCCACAACAAGCGCAATATGTTCCCGTTTTGCGATTAAAGTATCAAATAGCTTGGGAATGGGCGTATCCCTTTTGGTAATCAATAAGTCCCTACGAATTTCGGAAAGAGTAATATCTCCATTATTATTGACAATTTCCTCCAATACATTGTCCTTGAGAACAAAACCGGTGATATTGTCTACTTTGGTGTCATAGACAGGAATACGGGAAAATCGAAGTTTGGGATTTTCATGAAAGAATTCCTGAACCGTACTCTGCTCAGAAGCTATTTTAACAACTGCCCTAGGAGTCATGATGTCTTTCACAAATACCTCATCAAAACGGAGTAGATTTTTAATAACGGTAGACTCCGATTCTTCGAAGACACCTTCTTCCTGGGCAATATCGGCCATGGCCGTAAAGTCTTCCCGACTCAGCACACTCCCATGATGACCCTTACCGCCTACCAATTTGGTAAAAAGTTGCAACAACCAAAGGAGCCCTGTCCATTTTAAGGCCAATACCATTATTTTTAGCGACCTAGCCGTAAAGTTGGCCAATTGCCGCCAGTATGTTGCGCCTATGGTTTTTGGAATGATTTCCGAGGCCACCAAAATCAAGATGGTCATAATTGTTGAAACTACACCTACCATAAGGTCTTCCGTAAACGTTATCCCCAAAACCGAATGTTGTGTACTGCCATACAGGTCTGCATAGGCTACCTTCGCCTGTACCCCTACCAAAATGGCCCCAACGGTATGGGCTATGGTGTTCAAGGTTAGTATAGCTATTAATGGTTTGTCCACATCCTTTTTGAGCCCCTCCAAGGTCAAGGCATAGGACTTGCCTTCCTTTTTCTTAAGATTGATAAAGGTAGGCGTAATGCTCAAAAGCACGGCCTCCAATATGGAGCACAGAAAGGAAAAAAATATGGAAACAAGGGCATAAAAGAGTAACAATCCCATGGATGAAGTTTTACCAAATCAAAGATACCAATTAAATTAGTGAAACCTATTTTTAGAAGTGCTGGCAATTTGGTTGTTAAACTTATGGCCGAATTGACCCATCATTTGGTGCCCCAGATTTATGTCACCTATCTCAATCCCTATACTTAAGATTTTTAATTCAATGGCAAATGAGCCTGATAGAACACCTGTTGGAGAGCGGATCGGATATTTAGTGTGTACAAATTACGATTCTCCCTGGTGGGATTGACCCTGTTGGAAAGAAAAATAAATACCAATTGGTTTTTTGGGTCTGCCCAGACAAAAGTCCCTGTAAATCCACTGTGTCCGAAGCTTTCGGAGCTTGCCTCAGGTGCCGGGTAGGCTTCATCCAATGATAGTTCGGCATTGTCCAGTAGCGGTTTATCGAAACCTAGGCCACGTCGGTTTTCATTATCCGGATACTGTATTTTTATGAATTCCTTCACCGTGGCTTCGGACAGGTATTGTTTACCATCATAACTGCCATAGTTTTGATAGAGTTGCATGATTTTAGCCAGATCGGGGGCCGAACTAAAAAGACCAGCGTTGCCGGATACTCCACCTAAAAGTGATGCGTTTTCGTCATGTACCCAACCTTGGGTCAGTGTATGGCGGAACAAGGTATCTAGTTCTGTTGGGACAATTTGGTTGGGGAAATTTTTTGTTTTGGGCTTAAACCCTAAGGTAGCAGCTCCCAAAGGCAGGTAAAAATTCTTTTCCAGATAATATTCATAGGACTCCCCAGTCAATTGTTCAATAAGTTCAGGAAATATTAAAAAAGTGAGTCCCGAGTAACGATATTTCTTTTCATCGGAAACCTTTGAGTGGTTGATCATACGATACATTTTCCGATTAAATCGATTATTTACATAAAGTCCCTCGTAGGCCTTGTTCTGAAATCGATTTTGCTTCGTTCTCTTTACGAATCTACTTTTAAGTTTTCCATTTTTTTTGATGACCTCGTTGAGAAAAATAATGTAAGGTTCCAACCCTGCTTGGTGTGCCAAGATTTCCCGTAGCGTCAAATCTTTTTTGTCCTTTATATTGCGCCAGGGTTTCCAATAGGTGCTAAAGGGTTTGTCCAAATCCAATTTCCCCTCGTCTACCAATTTCATAAGAGCAGGTAGGGGTCCGGTTATCTTAGTGACAGAGGCAAGGTCGTAAATGTCGCTAAGAGCTGTAGGTTGTAAGCTGTCATAGGTATGAAACCCATAGGCTTTATGAAAAATAATCCTAGAATTTTTGGCTACCAGTACCTGTGCACCTGGAAAGGCCTTCATTTTTATACCATTCGTTATAATGGAATCGACTTTGGTATGTATATATGATGAATCAAGGCCTACTTCGGATGGGATATCATAGGTGAGTTTCCCTGGCTGGGGAATATTTAAAGCTTTGGAAGCTCCTTCTTGAGCGAAGGCGATTTCAAGAAGTAAACCAAAAAAGATAAATAACAATTTTTTCATATGTAATATAGGTTCATTCTAAAAAGAAAAAAATCTGCAGTTAAACAATATTGGCCCCATGTCTGTCCGAATAATTATGACATTAACCTCACGGCGTCTTTGGCAAAGTAACTGGCAATAATATCCGCTCCGGCTCTTTTAATGGCAATCAGTTGTTCCATAAGTATGGCATCATGCTCCAACCAACCTTTTTCAGCGGCGGCCTTAAGCATGGCATACTCCCCAGAAACTTGATACACCGCTACCGGAACCTCCACATCATTGCGTATTTCCCGAACAATATCCAGATAACACAATCCGGGTTTTACCATAACAATATCCGCACCTTCATCAATATCCATTTGGGTCTCCTTTAGGGCCTCAAAGCGATTGGCATAGTCCATTTGGTAGGTCTTTTTGTCCTTGGGTACATCTTTCATGTCTACGGGAGCGGAATCCAGTGCATCGCGGAACGGTCCGTAGAAGGCACTGGCGTATTTGGCACTATAGCTCATGATGCCGGTTTCTGTAAATCCTTCTTCTTCCAAGGCTTCTCGTATGGTAAGGATACGGCCGTCCATCATATCGCTCGGTGCTACAAAATCAGCTCCCGCTTGGGCATGACTAACGCTCATTTCCGCCAAAATCTCTGAAGTTTCATCGTTTAAAATCCGACCGTTTTCAACAATTCCATCATGACCATAAGAAGAATAGGGATCCAAGGCCACATCTGTCATCACCAGCATATCCGGACAAGCATTTTTTACATGTTGTATGGCGAGCTGCATGAGTCCATTCGGATTCAACGCTTCGGAACCTTTATTATCCTTTAGATTATCCGGTACTTTTACAAAGAGAAGCACGGCACATAGGCCCATATTCCAAAGTTCTTTGACCTCTTTTTCCAAATTATCCAAACTAAGTCGGTAATACTCTGGCATAGAAGGAATCTCCTGTCTTATACCTTTCCCTTCTACCACAAAGAGTGGGACCAGAAAATCATGAGGTGTGAGAACGGTCTCCTTTACCATTCTTCTTATGGTCTCAGAGCTTCGGAGGCGTCTATTTCGTATCAATGGATGCATGGTACTGCTTTTATTTCAAGTTCGGAATTCCAAAGATAATTAATCGTTAGGCGCCGCCATTTCTTTCAATGGAATTATATCTACATTTCCAAAAGTGACATCCGTATTATGGGCAATAAGTAGACAAGAACCTCCCAGGTGTTTTGTTTTGGAGGTTTCTATGGCTTGGAAATCCCATGTTTCAGGTTCTTCCCTACTTGCTTCCCAAAGCTTTACCGAATATTGTATGCTATTATCAGGAAGGTCTTGTACCCGGTGCTTCATCCCGTATGGTACTCCTTCCACAATATTGCGATATTGATCTTCTTTTTGCTCCTCATAAAAATTATCACCATCAAAAATACGCCATCTACAATCTTTATAACCGTCGGTAATCCTAAATTCAGCTGTAGCACCTAGAGGATGCCATTTCCGATTAGGCTGCAAACTGTCCTTGTCATGACCGGGCCATAAGGTGGCCAAGGCTGCATGGGACACATTGTAAGTGGGCGGACCTTCTTCCGGAGGGGTATAACCGTGAAAGGTCACAGTAGTGGTTGCCTCATAGTTTCGCCAAGAAGTATCACCAATGGCCAATACCCTATCATAATACACATCTTGGGTGCGAATACCTTTGGGGGTTATTTTCCAATGACCGTCCACTACCTGAACAACATCTTGAATATCTTTTACTTCTGCCCAGTTTATGGAATATGGTAAGGGCCATTCTGTTTCCGGGTTGTAATGTAAACTAATTTCCTTTGATGTGAGTTCCTTCCCGTTCTTAGTGACGTGAAGATATATGGTATTCTTGCCTTTTTTAAGCCTATCCCTATAGATTTCCATATTAAAATCACCTTGGGCAGCCAATCGGTGAAGGTCGGAACCTAAGGTAAGCACATGCTTTTCTTGAGTATTATTAAGCATATAGTATGCTGTTATCCCAACACTATCCGTTTGGATGTTGCCCAATACATTGATTTGTGCCTGTGGGTGACCTATATTTCCAAAATATTGTTCGGTTCCATACCATAGGGAAATAGTTGCCCCTTGGTCCTTTGTATCGGTTTCTTTACAGCACAATAGCAAAAACACACTTGGCATTATCACCATGATAGAACCTTTGCTCCTAAAAAGAAACTGGAAAAATAGAGAAGTTTTCTTCTTCATAGGTTTTACAAGCACGTAAGAGGTTTCCATGTAGATTGCCCTTAGATTTCAATTTCACCAATCAAATAGGGTACTGCCTTTCCAGATATCTTGATGCGTTCTCCAAGGTCTTCACAAAAAAGGTCACCGCCCCTTTTGGATAATTGCTTGGCGCTCAGTTTCGTTTTTCCCAACCGTTTGGACCAATACGGTGTTAGCGTGGTGTGTGCTGATCCGGTAACGGGATCTTCATCAATTCCTGAGCCTGGCGCAAAAAATCGAGAAACAAAATCAACTGTCATACCTTTGGCGGAGACGATGACTCCTCGTACATTGGCCTTCCCAAGTAAGTAAAAGTTAGGTTCAATGTCCTCAATACCCTGCTGGTCTTCATAAATTAACAAATAGTCCGTTTTCCCCTTAAAGGTCTGTACAGGGGCTTTTCCTATAGCCTCGTTCAATATAGCCAAGGGTTGGACTTCTACGACGGAATCTACAGGGAAATCCAAGGTTAAAAGGCCATTCTCTCCCTTTTCTACGGATAGGACTCCCCGGTTTTTTGAATAAAAAATAATCTTGTTTGTGGTAACATCGTAGTAATTGAACAATACATAAGCGGAGGCCAAAGTGGCGTGACCGCATAAAGCAACTTCAATGGATGGGGTAAACCATCGTATTTCATACCCATCACCTTTTTTTACTAGAAATGCGGTTTCGGCTAGATTGTTCTCCGCAGCTATCCGTTGCATGGTTTCATTAGCCAACCAAGTTTCTAGGAGGCAAACCGCAGCTGGATTTCCTGAGAAAACCTGATCAGTAAAAGCGTCTATTTGATATATGTTGAGTTTCATAATTTAAGCGGACATTTTCCTTTTCTTCCAAATTTGAAAATTTCCGTCCCTTACCAAAATATCAAACCCTATAGAGCGGAGGATATCTTCACATTCTTGGGCTTCCTCTTGGGTCAATATATTGGCAAAAGGATGTACTTCCATAAAAATTTGATTAAATTCTGCAATACCTTTCTGATAGTTTCGAAATAAATCCAGTTCTCCCCCCTCAATATCCATGATCAATGTATCAAAGTTCAGCCCGTATTTTTTCCGCAGTCCCTGAAACGTCTCTCCCTTTATATTAATCCTGTTCGGGGTCTTACGTTTAGCACTTCCTCCAACGATAAGGTGGTGTATATAAAAATCATTTATTTCCTCATTGGATATAATACAATTTTCAATAGCGAATTCGCAACCGTTTTCCTGCCTATTCTTGTCTATCCAAGGAATTAAATTTGGATTGGCCTCCAATACCACGTGTGCCGAATTGTCCGAAAGCAATTTGTTGGTGAGGCAAGAAACATAACCTAAACAGGAACCAAGTTCCAACACTTTAGCATCCGGAGAAAGATATTCCTTTAAATATCGGGATTCCTCTTCTTCATAGGTGCCCAAGACAAACCTTCCACGAAACTTAAAATCCGTCAAATGAAAGGGGACATGAATGGTTAGGCCATCATTTTTAAATACCTTTTTGAAATAGGTAAAATAAACTCCAGCAAGGAACAATCTTGGTTTTTTTAACATTCAAGCTTTTTTAATGTTGAAGGGCCTTATGGGTTAAATTTAGGAAAATATCCAACATGATAAGGACTATAACCTTCAGTCCAGACCGAATTTACGATTAAACCTATCCGCCTTTTGAATCCATTTTTTTGGGGCATTAAGGCGGTATCCGATATACAACTCAACAAAAGTAATGATGTCATCCAATTGCGTGTTTTGGTCCGTTCCATGTTCCAATACTTGGGCGCTTAAATTAATTCCGGTAAAAAACCGCTCAGAATTATAACCTATGGCACTTCTAAAAATTACTTGGGCGAGACTGGAGGTAAATGTTTCTCCTTCGGAACGTGTAAAATTGGCCCCTAACCCTATCGTGGCACCTGCAGAGAGTAAATAGTGTTTTCCGATAACTAAATTGTAATAATACCCTGGCCCAATGGCTAGATTAAAGGAGTGGTCATCACCGACTTGAACATTTGTATCCTCCAACTTAAAACGGGTATAGTAAAAGGTGAATCTGGGAATAAAACTGCCGGCACTTTTTTTCTGCCATTCATTTTGGAACCCTATGGCTCTAAACGAAAAATTCCGATTAAAAATAAAGCTAGTGGTTCCACCAATTTTTAAGGTGCGTAGTTCTGGAAAGGGCAGAAACTCGTCATTAAATGGAGTGAAAAATCCCTTTTGTCTATAGAAATCCAAAGTTTGCATCCATCGACCCAAGAACATTCTAAAGTTTAACGTAAAGAGTTTGGATCCGCTATTGTCCCGATTTTCGGAGAAAAAATTAGGGGCGTAACCTAAATCCACCTCAACGGAACGGAATAACGCGGAAAGCCCAAGATAGGTCTTATCATTGGGGATGAATTCGGTTTGTTGGTTGGTCTCTGTATCGGTTACTATAAAACTATTGGAAGTGTTCTGTACGCCAAGCCTCAAAGTGACCTTTTCCGGAAATCTACGGATATACAAGCTATCGTTCTGTGACTGTGACACAAAGGAACATAGCCCCAGAAAAAAGGTGAAGATGTGCTTTAGACCCATTCTTTGGGCTTTTGAAGAATTTTAAGCAAACGCTCTTCCTCACTGCCTTCTTCTGGATGATGATCATAACGCCATTGCACGTGCGGGGGAAGGCTCATCAAAATGCTTTCAATACGGCCGTTGGTCTTTAGCCCAAATAAGGTACCCTTGTCGTGAACGAGATTGAATTCTACATAACGCCCCCGTCTAATTTCTTGCCAATCCCTTTGTTTATTGGTGTACTTAAGCCCTTTTCTTTTTATAACGATTGGTATATAGGCTTCCAAAAAGCTATCGCCAACTTCCGTTATAAAATTATACCAGTTTTGCATGGACATTTCCTCCGAAGTTTTGCAATAGTCAAAAAAGAGTCCGCCCACACCACGGGCCTCATTCCTATGGGTGTTCCAAAAGTAGGCATCGCACTTCTTTTTATAGTCTGGATAAAACGACGGATGATGTGCATCACACGCTTTCTTGCAAACGGAATGGAAATGAACGGCATCTTCGTCAAATAGATAATAGGGCGTAAGATCTTGACCTCCTCCAAACCACTGATCTACAATTTCCCCTTTTTTGTCATACATTTCAAAGTAACGCCAATTGGCATGTACCGTTGGTATCATGGGACTTTTTGGATGGATGACCAAACTAAGTCCACAAGCAAAGAAATCCGCATCCTGAACCCCAAAATAGTTTTGCATACTCTGGGGCAATTCCCCATGAACTGCCGAAATATTTACACCCCCTTTTTCAAAAACCGCTCCGTTTTCGATGACCCGTGAACGACCTCCACCTCCTTCCGGACGAATCCATTGATCTTCCCTAAATTTGGATTTGCCGTCTATCTCTTCAAGTTTGGAAGTTATGGTGTCTTGAAGATTTTGAATGTAGGCGTAGAATGTATCTTTCATATTACAATTCTTGTCCCCTTGGGGCAAGGCCAAAGGATTTTAGGTGTTAACAATTTAGTTCGTACAACTCCATATCCAATGCGGGTTCATTCGGGGGACTGTGTTCCTTCTTCAATGTCGTTTGCCATGTGTAGCCACATTTTTCCGCTACTTTGATGCTTCCTTTATTTGTGTTATGTACAATAATCTGAAGGGTTTCCACATCCAGAACCTCAAAAGCATAATTTGATAATGCTTGTATGCTTTGTGACATCCAACCTTTTCCTTCAAATTGATAGCCGATGCAATAGGCCAGTTCGGCCTGTCTTTTGTCTTGGTTCAGTTTTTTTATATACACCAGGCCGATAATCGTTCTGCGCTCTTTATGTTTTAACTTAAAAAGCAGTTCTTCCTTTGTTAGGAATTGCTTTACTTTCTTTTCTACAAAATACTTGGACAGATCAGGTGTAAGATTTTGTTCAAGCGTCCTTGGGAAGTATCGTTTTAGTCTATCGGCATTGGAGACGACAAAATCGCATAACTTCCAAGAATCTTTTTCTTGGATAGGTTCAATAAAATAATGGTCAAAATCAAATACCACTTTTTGCTTTATTCTAAACCCTCTTTTTAGTTTGAGTATTCCTTTACGGCATCGATAAATGCCTTTGCATTTTCCAATGGAATATTGGGAAGTATCCCATGCCCCAAATTGACAATATATTTATCCTTCCCAAACTCGTTTATCATCTGTGTAACCCTACTTTTAATTTGCGATGGAGGCGACAATAATCGGGCAGGGTCAAAATTACCTTGTAAGGTAATGTTTCCTCCGCTAAGATATCTCGCATTTCTTGCTGAACAGGTCCAATCTACACCCAATGCCGAAGCTCCGGACTTTGCCATTTCCCCCAAGGCGAACCAGCATCCTTTTCCAAAGACGATTACGGGGGCATCGTCTTTTAAGGCATCGACAATTTGCTGAATGTATTGCCAGGAAAGTTCCTGATAATCGGTAGGAGAAAGCATACCGCCCCAAGAATCGAATATTTGAACGGCGTTAACCCCGGCCTTTACCTTGGCCTTGAGGTAGGCAATGGTAGTATCCGTAATTTTTTGTAACATTTCATGGGCAGCCTTCGGTTGAGTAAAACAGAATGCCTTGGCCTTATCAAAGGTTTTACTTCCCTGTCCTTGTACGCAATAACATAATATGGTCCAAGGTGAGCCCGCAAAACCGATCAATGGAACTGCGTTATTTAATTTTTCCTTGGTCATTTGAATGGCCTGCATTACGTAATCCAATTCCTGATTTACATCGGGAACTATTGCAGCATCCACATCTTTTTGCGATTGAATCGGATTGGGCAGGTAAGGCCCGAAATTGGGTTTCATCTGTACCTCAATATTCATGGCTTGGGGGACTACCAAAATATCACTGAAAAGAATAGCGGCATCCATGCCAAATCTTCGGATGGGTTGTACCGTAATTTCAGAGGCCAATTCGGGAGTCTGGCAGCGGGTAAAGAAATCGTACTTTTTCCTAATTTCCATGAACTCCGGTAAATATCGCCCAGCCTGGCGCATCATCCATACGGGTGGTCTATTTACGGCTTCACCGCGTAAGGCTCTTAAAAATAAATCATTGGTAACACTCATATTTTCAACTCGTTGGTCATTGTAAGGCTTAAAACCAAATGCTCATTTTTTTAGCCTGGATCCAGAGGTGCTTTTGTTGTTCGCTTTCCTAATCCAATGTTTTTCGAGCGCCATTTAAAAAAGCCCTATTTTTGGTCATAGTTTTCGTTCACCTTATCTATTACACTTTCAATGGTAGGTATTCGAGCTAGATGGACGTCGGCAAAGTGCTTTCTGGCAAACTTGGCGGTAGTTTCGCCAATGCAATATGCAATTTTATCGGCCGGATTCTTTAACAAATAGCTTTCTATGCCAGAGGGACTAAAAAACAATACTCCCTCTACTCCATTGGCTATCTCTGTAGGAGAATATTTGGTTCTATACGCTTCCACTTCGTTTACGGTGATGTTATTTTCTGATAGAATGGTCGGTAGGTCATCCAATCTTTGATGGCTACAAAAATAAGTTACTTCCAAGCCGTCCATATACTCCACTAGGTGTTGGGCCAATTTAATGGCGTTTTTCTCCTGATGTTTTACAGGGCCTATCCGTTTTTCAATAAGGCGCTTTGTCTTACGGCCCACACAATAAATATTTTCAAACTGTAACGTATCCGCCGTATTATGGGTCAAAATTGCCTCTACGGCATTTTGACTGGTAATGATGACATTTTTAATCTTTGATTTTAGGACTACCGAGGGAATCCTGGAAGGATTCACTTGAATAAAATCCTCAGAATCTACGGTTACCGATTCCCTGAACCGAGAAAGTTGATCTGAAGTCAGTTTTTTTGTAGAGAAAACGGTAGGGCTCTTTGTTAAACCTCCCTGTATTTCTGACATTAAACGTTTCCCTCCACGGGCCAGAATACTATTGGCACAGTCGCGACCGAGATTGTGATGCTCGCCCACTCTTGCGGAAAGTTCCGACTCCAACTTTTTACTGCCATCCGTACTTAGCAGAACACCTTGTAGAACAACACGATCTTCTTCTATTTTTGCCAAAGCTCCGATCGGGGCGGTACAACCGCCTTCCAACTTGTTCAGAAATTGACGTTCAACCGTGGTACAAATTTCGGTTGGCTCATCATTGAGTTCCGTACAAGCGTTCAATATCTCAACGTCTCCTTTTCTGGCAACAACTACAATGGCCCCTTGAGCTGGTGCTGGCAACATCCAGGTCAACCCTATAGTATTTTTATGTTTTATACCAATGCGTTCCAGACCAGCCGCGGCGAATATGGCACCATTCCAATCGCTGTTTCTTAGCTTTTCGATTCTTGTGTTCACATTGCCTCGTAAATCCGTAGTGGTATGGGTAGGATAACGATTGAGCCATTGCGCCTTTCTTCGGAGACTCCCCGTTGCAATCACGGCATTTTTTTGGGCCAAAAATTCCTGATTGGTCTTATACGCCAGGATATCCAGAAAATTACCTCGTTCCAAAACAGCCGCCTGTACAATATCGTTGGGCAAGATGGTGGGCACATCCTTCATGGAATGCACCGCAATATCTATTTCACCTTTCAATAAGGCCACATCCAAGGTTTTGGTAAAAATTCCTGTTATCCCAAGTTCGTGAAGCGGTTTGTCCAGTACCAAATCCCCTGTGGATTTAACGGGAACCAGTGCAGTTTGGTGACCAAGATTTTCCAGCTTTTCCTTTACCGTGTTTGCCTGCCAAAGCGCAAGTTCGCTATCGCGGGTTCCAATTCGGATGATTTTGCCCATTACGATTTCACTTCCAATTGAAACACTTTCTGGATGAGTTCCAGACTATCATCAGCATCGGTATGGGTTTCCTTGAGATGATTGGCAAATTGTTTGGTTATTTTTTGGATGATTCGATTTGTAATTACATCTGCCTGCTCTTCATTAAAATCCGACATTTTTTTAGCTTGGTAATCCAATTCCTCATCCTTCATGGTCTTTAATTTCTTCTTAAGTGCACTGATTACCGGAGCAAACTTGCGCGTTTCCAACCACTGGATAAAATCACATTTAATATCTTCAATAATGGCCTCCGCCTGAGGGATAAACTGTTTCCTGCGCTCAAGGGTCTCATCGGTCATTTGGGAAAGCTGGTCTAGATGTATAAGTGTAACATTGTCCAATTCCACAACATCATCCGCCACATTCTTGGGAACGGAGAGGTCCAATATTAACAATGGTTTTTTGGTGTAAATAAGTTCCTTGGAAACGGTAGGATGATGTGCTCCAGTTGCCACTACCAGTATATCCGCATTCCGAATTTCACTTTGCAGCTCCCCATAGTCCTTGACGGTTAGATTAAATTTGCCCGCTATTTTTTCCGCTTTGTCCTTTGTACGGTTTATTAAGGTGATGTGAGGGTTTTTTGTGTGTTTGATCAGATTTTCACAGGTGTTTCTACCAATTTTCCCAGTACCAAAAAGGAGAATATTCTTCTGTGAGATATTGGGAACGTTTTTTAGAATGTAGTGTACGGAGGCAAAGGCCACCGATGTAGCACCAGATGAAAGCTCTGTCTCATTTTTAATCCGTTTACTGGCTTGAATAACCGAATTGCAGAGCCGTTCAACAAACGGATTTGCCATATTGTGCCTTTTTGAACGATTGAAGGCCTTTCTAAGTTGGCTGATAATCTCAAAGTCACCAAGGATTTGACTATCAAGCCCCGTGCCTACCCGAAAAAGGTGACCTATGGCGTCGTTGTTCTTATAAACATAGGCCACTTCTTGAAACTCCTCAACGGTCCCCTGGGTGTTGTCACATAACAATTTTATCAATTGAAAGGGATGTTGTGCGAAACCGTGCAGTTCAGTGCGATTGCAAGTTGAGGTTACAAGAAGACCATCAATGCCTATTGCCTTGGCATCCACTAAAAGTTTATCCATGGCCGTCTCTTCCAAACTGAATTTACCGCGTACCTCGGCATCGGCCTTTTTATAATTTAGGCCGATCGTATAAAATGAATTGTGTCTGGAAATATGGTAGTCTTTCATATAAACCAAAGAATCGAAAGCAAAAATAGAAGCATAGCCTCAATAAAAATAACGCCAGAGGTTCTTTTAATAACGTTTGAAGTGTTTTTGGGCCAAATTCAGGAGTAATCCGACCAAAACCCTTATTTTTGTAGGAAATAAAGGAGGTTTGACCTATGCTATTTAGAATAATTCTAAATAGAATAACAAAATGATACTAGCTTATGCTACAAAAAAATGTCGTTCAAGGTTCTTATGATGAAGTCCTTATAGAAAATGGATTTTACGTATTGAAAATTCAAAATGATACCGCTGATTTTCAAAAACTTACCCGTGAAATCGATAGTTCTTTTATACAGTTTCATTTTTGCCTTAAAGGGCATGCCAAGTTCATTTTCAATGAGGGCCGTTATGCGCTGGAAGTCTCCGAAGAGAATTCCCTTTTACTTTATAATACCCAATTGGATTTGCCTATGAACGTAATGTTGGACCCCAATTCCTGGATGGTTTCCATTGTGATGACCATACGCAAGTTTCATTCCCTTTTCTCAAAAGAGGCCCATTACATTCCCTTCCTGAGCCCCGAAAACCAGGAAAAGAAGTATTATTCCCAAGAAGCGGTATCTCCCGCCATAGCAGTGGTCTTGAGCCAAATAATGAATTATAATCTCCATCCCTCCGTAAAGGAACTGTATATCCACGGCAAGGTATATGAATTGGTCTCGCTTTATTTCAATAGAAATACGGATGCCGATGTGGAGCAATGTCCCTTTTTGGTGGACGAGGATAATGTTAGACGTATTCGCCAGGCTAAGGAAATTATCATTTCCCAAATGGCCGAACCTCCTAGTTTGCAAGCTTTGGCAGAGGAGATAGGGTTGCCTCTAAAAAAACTGAAGGAAGGGTTTAAGCAGATTTACGGTGACTCCGTCTACAGTTTCCTTTTCGATTATAAGATGGAACATGCACGGCGATTATTGGAAACTGGGCAAAACAATGTTAATGAAGTGGGCCTTAAAATCGGTTATAGCACGGCAAGCCATTTTATAGCCGCCTTTAAAAAGAAATATGGAACAACTCCAAAGAAGTATGTAATGTCCTTGGCGAATGCCTAAGGGTTTGGTCTTGCCACCATAATGCCCGTATTTTTCTTTACTTTTTTTAAATAATCGGATAACGGGAGTTCGGTAACCTCAACCTCCATGGAGCCTGTGGAGGCGTGTAACAAATGAATTCTTCCATCTTTTTCACGCGTTGCAATGCCTGTATGGGTAACATCCAAACCATTAATGGATGTGGCCAGGGCAATGATATCTCCGGATTGAATCAAATGCTCGTTGGATTCAATTTTGTCTTGGGGTAAAACACAGATGGATTGGTCGTTCAGGTAGTTTTCTGAAGCTTGTATTTTCTTGAAATTCGCATCATCCTTTAGGAATGGATATAAATCCCTATGGGTGCTCATGAAATTGATATCCTTAGTAATTTCCATTCCTCCTATTTCCGACGTGATATCCTTCAACAACCCCTTCTTTTCATTATTGGCGATCCATTCCGAAAAATAGTGCAGACGGGATGCATAACCCTCCAGCTTGCCATCTTTATACCGAATGGTTTCCAAGGCTTGTGTGAAATCGTCAAAGTCGCCCTGGCCCTCTTTTAGCAGTTTACCAAAGGCCAACACGTTTTCTACAAAAGTAGTACAGTCCAACCCATGAAGGTTAATGACCAGGGTTTCAATATCGCCCACTTCCAAGGTCTTGGCCACATAGGGCGTGCCCATAAAGGTTTTACCAATGGCCACCATGGTCTTTCCAAAATCATTTTCCAGCAATCCATCAATGGCTATGGTCTTGTTTTCAAAAGCTTGTTTGTCTGCCGGGGAACAGGTGATTTGTTGTGCAGCTATAGGCCAACTAAAAAAAGCTATTAATATGAAAAGATTTTTTTTGAACATTTACTATTTAGCAGTCTGATAATCTTTCAAAAGCAAGTTAAAACTACTTGAGCAATATTCAATAGGATTTAAAACTTTTTAAGGAGTCAAGCAACTATTTTGTTACATAAAAATTAACCTTTGAAGTACTTCCTCATAATCAATATCTGGTATGATTTTTCTAACGGATGGTGTTAAAATGCAGAAATATCAATAACCCTTTGTTTGGGTTCATAAAATAACTCAGACTATGAACAAAAATGCTTTTGAGGTCTTTATTCCTTGAATAGGGTTATGTATTCCAGTTCTAAATCCTGATTCCATCTATCTTGATTGGCTTCATAAGAGTTAAAAATAAATTCTGAATAGGTTTCTGAACGCAGATAAAAATCCGTAAAGGCGTATACCATATTTTCCAAATCAATTTTTGGATACATAGAAACGAATTCTTCGGGAATTTCTCCCAAAATTGGATATGCAGTTGAGGTGGAATGGATTTTTCTCAAAGTTAACCCAGTGGTGCCATCGCCTTCATCATTTCTAACAGACCATGAACTTATTTTATGACCATATTCCAAATCGGTAATTATCTCAAAATCACTAATGGCATCATTTAAAAAAGTCACCATAGGTTTGTCAGGCACAGAAACATCCATAGGGTTTTCCCCTTGCTTAACATAATACCACTTGTAATCTGGAAGCTGTACTTGTGCTGTAATCTGATATTTTGTAAAGCGTTCCAAAATGGGAATTTGTATGTAAGATTGATCTGTAGAAATGTTCAGTGGATGAGACTTAATCGTGCCGGGCTCGATAAGGCTATAACCTGAGTTGCGGTATGTCTGGCCCTCATCCAAGGCCCTGGCCGAAAAGAATTTCAGATTGCTTGGTGGAGATATGATTTTGGCGGTAAAATTGACAGGTTCAAGATTTTCAAAATTGATAGGGGAAGTGTCGCCCATATCAGAAGGGGCGAAAAACGTATACCTTAGATTCTTATTCTCCCCATCCTCTACAAAAAGCAGATAATCCTTGTCTTGAATTAGACGGATATTCTGTATTTCCATCGAAGTCTTTCCGGAAATGGGAGATGATACCGACACGTTTTCGGGCAATGCCGGTGCAACGTTGGTAGATAACGAAAAATAGGGGATGCCTACATTTGGATTTGGTATGTTGTTGATGGTCTGATTAAATGTCCCGTTCAAAATGGCCCCACTTGGTTCCAGTTTGTAGGTATTAAGAAACCATTCACTTCCTTTGGCAATTCCTGGAAACGTCTCAAACTCATGTCTGAATTCATTGAGCCTAAAATAATGATGGAAGATTGTAACCGTAAGATTAGCTGGCATCTGTAAATCTGAAGTTTCGAAAACGATGTTGCTCCCATTTTCGAACTTTTTATAATCCAGTAAACCTCCGTTTTCATCGTGAATAAAAATCCAATTGTTAATTTCCTCCGAGCCTGGAGGGGCGGATTCATAAGCATTATCTACATTAAGGGTAAAGTAAACCTCACTTTCAGATTCGCTGGGCTCTTCCTGTTTAGGTTCTTCCCTGGAATCAGGGGTCGGAGCAGGGGTGTCATCCTTTGAGCAATTCAAATTAATTAATAAGGTCAATAGAAAAAATAAAACTCTTACGTATCTGGACATAGCTATTTTAGCTTTAAAAGTTGGTGAAAACAAACCCTTCTTCAATAAAATCTCCCTTTTTTTCCTTATTGGTCATCTGATTAAATAGCTCTTGTTGGGAAAACCCTTGAGTTATCAGATTGATCGATTGAAGTTCTAAGCTTTCCGGATTCATAGCAGGATATTTCAATAGGATTTCTTCGGGCAATTCTCCCACTTTATGTGATGTATTTCCAGATGAACGGACGTACCATATTGTTTCGGAATAAATTCCGTCACCATCTGTAAAGTTACGGGAGTGCGTAGTGTTTTTGGTAATGAAGTTTTTATCACTTGCAAAGCTAAGATCATATAAAGATGCATTTTCCAATGTAAAAGAGGGCCTCATAGGGATAGCAATATCCTCCACCATTGCACCGCTTTGGGAAAAGCTGTATGACCATCCATCCGACCTTATGCTGAATTCCGTTCTATACTTTTCATAAATGTCCAAATAGCCAGCTCTTGTCATAGTCGGAGCACTAAAATCAAGATTAAAACTTAAAGTTTGCCCAGTCCAGAAATAATTGGGGTCATCACTTGAATAACCCTGTATATATAACAGTGCAAAATCATTAGTAGGCAAATCAATTTCCAAATAAGTATCATATTCCAAAAATTGCGAATAGTCTATGATGCTATCTAGGCCATCTTGTGGTTTGGGCAAGAAAACATACTTATGGCCATCGGAATTGTCATAAATGCTTAAGAGGTAATCCTCGTTCTCATATAATGGAATATCAATTAAATTCAAGGTTGAGTTATTGAAATCACCTTCAACTTGAGTGTCCGAAGCATTCAATGATCCTCTCGGCGTTGATAGGGTATTTGACTTAAGCCCGGGAATATTTTCAATCCTAAGACTAAACTTGCCCATAAGATTCCCTTGGGGAGGATTGTGAAAATTGTTCCAGACACTTCCCGGCTCAATATCCGTGTAGGTCAGCAATGAATGAAATGGATTGTTTCCCCCATCAACGGAATAAAAGAACTCAGTAATACTAATCTTCTCAGGAATAGAGTCCTTAATTCCCAAAAATTCTACTGGCCCACCATCTTCAATCATTTTATAATCAATAAGTTGGCCTTCGGAATCGTGGATAATAATCCAATTATCGGCATCCGAGGGATAGCTGCTATAGGTAAAATAAACTTCGGTTTCTGGTTCATTTGGGTCCTCGGGCTCAGGTTTAGGCTCCTCCAGTTTGGGTTCTTCTTTCGAATCGGAATCGGGAATAAGAGTTTCGTCCTTTGAGCAATTGGTAAATACAAATACCAAGGAGAGCACAAGTAGTTGGGATAGTCGCATTATCGGGGGTTTAATATTTATTAAGCCGTAAAAGTAAAGGATTTTGTAGGAATTGAAAACAGTATTTGGATGATATGGCACATTTTTGCGGTAAACAGAAAATCAATATCCGTGATACCCATATCCGCCATAACCCGTAGGCCGGTAAACCTGGGCACGTTTCCGATCCTTTAGGAAAAACTCTTCCGTGGCATAGTTGATCGCGTCCTCTTCCGTGTCCGTGTCCTCAATACGCAATCCTTCGTTTTTATAAAACGGCTTTGCCGTAAGTCCCTTTCCCTTTTCAAAGACAACTAGGCGCATGGTAAAGTTGGTGTCATAATCCTGATTGTTCCGAGTCTTAAAATAATACCCATTGTAGGTCTTACCGCGATATTGCAATGTAAGCTCCGCTACAAAAAGAACGGAATCCTGGTTTTGCAAGTAGGGCCGCTGTTCAAAAAGTAGGGATTCCGCCAGATACTTTTCGCTTTTATATGTTTTGGGAAATACATTCAACTTGTTAATTTCCTTAAACTTATTAAAAAGCAACAATCTACTATTAACGTTCTTGGCCAAACCTATTAGCATCGTTTGGGGAATTGGAGATTCTTCCTGAGCCATTAGCATGGCAAAGGTTGTGCGAATTCTTCGGTCCTTTACCCATTGCAGACGTTCAAAAAACTCGGCCACTTCTTTTTCCTTGCGAAAAGGAAATAACAGAATGGCATAGTTTTCTAGAATCCCACTACTTTGATTACGAATTTTTTTGTGGTAAGTGTTCTGTAGGTTTGTACCGGACAAACCCATTTGTCGTTTCAATTGTATTTTGGCATCGTTCAAGATTTGTTTTCGGTATTTTTTGTAACGCTTAGGTTTGATCAGACCTTTGGCCTTTAATTTTGCGAGCATAGAAAAAATACTGGGCTTGTATTCGGCTATGGCACTATAATCCAATAGTTCCGGAAACAACTTTTTAGCCAAAGGCAGGCTATCCGTGTAAGGTCTAAATATCTTATGGATTTCCAAGGTGTTGGACACCAGAGGCAAATCTTTTGATAAAAGTTCCAGCAGAACCTCTGCTGATTCCTCATCCACCTTTTTCGTCAAGGCCTGCAAGATTTTGGTCTGGGCACTGGAATTGTTATAGGAACCTACATAAAAATCGGTCAAGAAGGGTATCACTTTGGGGTCGCCCAACTTTCCCAACTGCTGTATCAAATAGGATTGAATATATTTTTTGTCCTCAGGATACTTAAATTCCGAGATATAATACTTCAGGGAATCAATGTGCTTTTTTTGGAATTTGACAAACTTATGGCCTTCCAGTATAATACTGTCATTGGCACGTAATGCAGCAAAAAATGTGGATGTCTTGTCCTTTAATATATCCTTTCCGATAAGGGTATCAAAAGGTTCAAAATGTTCGAAGAACTTGGCAACAAAGGGGGTGGGGCCTAGTACGGTATCTGTCTGTGCTTTCAGTTCATAGAACAAACCTCCTTTTACTATGTTTTTAACTAGGATACCACGCGTACTGGCCGTATCCGTTAATACCATTTTTAGTTCATAATGACCACTATTGTAGAGGGTGTCTTTTGCGCTTAGAATATTCAGTCCATTTTTGGTCTGGAGTTTTTTTCGGTAAGCCCATACGGAATCAATATTGGAATACATCATCAAATCGTGGGATTTGTTCAGTTCCAAAGTGATGGCTTCGTTGTTCTTGTTTTGGTAAATGGTCTTTTTCGTGTAGCCTTCATAAGCCTTGGGCTTATGCCGTCCGTTTCGGTACATTTTGCTGTTTTCCACAAACTTTGGTGGTTTTACCGTGGTGACCGTTGTGAAGAACAATGCCGTATCCCTAATCTTTTTAAAGGGTTTATTATGATTAACTTCCTTTGACCGGAAAGAGTCAAAAAATATATTTGCCTTTTCAGGGCTTTTGGTAAGGCAGCCCATTAAATAATAATCACCTCGGTTAAAAACGGTTTTTAAATAAAGTTCCTTTTTGGCAATGGAATCCAAAACCGATTTGGATACCAAACTATTGTTTTTGATTTTCTGGTAAGTGGGGATCAGTTTCAATTCCTTATAGAACCGTTGTTGTATTTTTTTTAATTCGAAAGAGTCTTCCTCTATAAAATTAAAATCGTTTAAAGTGGCTTTCCGTAAGAAATAATAGGTATCGGTTATGGAATCAAATCCTTGGATGAGGCGGTCTCCTTTTCGATATCGATTGGGAAAACTGTACAAGGGTGGCATTTTGACCTGAAAATCGACATAGCCCGAAGTAACCTTAATGTTTTTAGCATTTTCCTTTTTAAACTGGATACTATTAAAAATAGTGTCGGAATATTGGGTGACATAGTCGTCCTGACCACCCATTTTAAAAATTAGAATTTCCAAGGGAGTCACGTAAATATGATAACGCTGATGATCTCCGTTTTTCAATTTGTTTTTGATATCCAAGCCTTGGAATCCATTTCTACTGATTCGGGTCTTCTCCAATATTTTTCCGGGAATATTCTCGAACAATAGTTTGTCCAGGTCTTCGAGCGTATAGGTGGCATCTTGCTTTAGATGCGAAAAAGTGGGAATACGGTTTACCATAACATAGCTCCCATTGGCCAAATCCGGAGAAATGTAGGTGGTGTTTACATAACCTGCAATGGGGTAAAGTTTGTTCGGCAGGACCAGACTAAAGAAATTGTCATCTGGTGAAAAGGGGGCATATTCGTTTTCCTTTATCGATTTTTCAAACTTCTCCTTTAATCTTCTGCCTTTGGCTGTAGACCGGGAGGTAAGGGGACGAACGGTGTACCCCATTTCCCGAAGCATGGCAATGACTCCTTGTCGTCCGGGCAAGTGGGCCGCTCCGATACCTGTAAACACTTTTGCCTTACGCATTACGGAATCCAGTTCCCTGGCCATATTGCGATTGCGGATAAAGAGCATGTTTTTTAAGTAATGGTCCGTATACATGGCCTTGTCCAAGGAATCCAAAAGATTTATGTTCCGGTTGCGGTAAGCATCCTGCAATAAGGTCATGGGGTCCTGTTGTTGCATTTTCTTTTGCAGCCACTCATCCGGTTTTTGCTTCATGGCATTTAAACTTGCACGGCCCACCAATGCAGTGGATTCTTCAAGATTTTCCAAGGCAATGACTTTCTTATCAAATTTTTTCCCGGTCTGGTAAATGAACATGTCCAGATAGGTTTCTTCCTCAAAATTCTGGGAATATGCATTGGTTCTATAGAGGATGTTATTGACCCGTTGATCCTCAAAGGCCAAATAACCCGCTATCTCTTCTTTTCTTGGGTTTCTAATGGTAAAGGGATACCTATAAAAACCTTTAGGGTTAAAGCTACTGCCTTGTCCCGTTGCCGTAAAACCGATATTCTCATCTGCTTCCAACCAAGTATCCGGATCGGATTCCAAGGCCACAACCTCACTTTTGTCCAACGCTTGGTAGAAAACATCGTCCAACCGGAATGCGATACGCTTGCTTACATGCATAGTTCCGTAGAGGTAGGAACTTTGCTCCAACCCGTTACCGGATATCTCCCAAAGAAGGCTGTTTTCCTCTTGTGAAAAAGTGGAAAAAGAAGAAATACCTAGAAGAAAAGCGAAAAAGTAATGCATTGCTATTTTTAGTTTTGCCCATTTCCTGTATCCTACCTTTTATCTATATGTTGGCAGATTTATGTATCATGCAAGTTAGAATACCAATACAAAATTAGGAAAGAGTATTCGGTGTCCTATCCCTATAAACCGTTAAAACGGGCAACGAGTTTGAGTATAACGTCTTTTAGCCTTTGGTATTTTTACCTTGTCCTTCTTTTTTTAGGTAAATGCGGTTATGGGCCAAACTCTCTGGATAGTTTTGTTGCAGAAAGGAAATCAATTTTTCTCGGACCCATACGCGAAGCTCCCATGCCGTACCGGAATCCTTTGCACTCATTAAGGCCCTTACTTCGACATATTCAGCTTTGGAATCGGTAACCTGGATATTATTTACCTCCCCATCCCACAAATCACTATTCTCCAAAATGCGGGTCAGTTCCTTGCGAATGGCCTCAAATGACACACGATAATCCAAGTATAGATAAACGGTGCCCAAGATATCGGCAGAGGTCTTGGTCCAGTTCTGAAAAGGCCTTTCTATAAAATAAGTAGTCGGGACCACCAAACGGCGTTTATCCCAAATTTTTATGACCACATAGGTAAGGGTTATCTCTTCTATCCGGCCCCATTCGCCTTCCACAATTACTACATCATCAATTTTTATAGGTTGTGTTATGGCAATTTGGATACCTGCTAAAATAGTCCCTATCATTTTTTGGGCAGAAAACCCTATAATAATACCCGCCACCCCGGCAGAAGCAAAGATACTCACCCCAATTTCTCGGATACCTTCAAAGCTCATAAGGGCAATGCCTATGGCCAATATGACCACGATAAATATTATGATACGTTCCAGAATGTTAAATTGCGTGTATACTTTCCTGGCCTTATAATTATCAGAGGCCGCAACATCATATTTGTTGAGAATCAAATATTTAATTACACGTAAAACTTTGATTAATAACCAGGTAAAAGCAAAAATAAAGAGTAGGGCACTGGCTTTTTTAAACCAATAGGTATATTCTTCGAAGCCTAATAATTGCCGCAGAGACTGCATACGTAGCAACAAGGAGAACAGAATTAGGAAGAGTGGTAGGCTTACTTTTTTTACCGTATCGGTAGGAATCAGATATTTAGGGTTTTTGCCATATCGTTTCAGTATTCGTACAATTAGCACATAAACCACCAAAAGAAGTATACAACCCCCAGCCAAGAAGAGGATGGATTCATAGGTTGTGTTTTTTAATAACTCGTCAAGCATACAAAGTGGATTTTCATTTGTACATATCCCAACATAAAGGTTTTATGATAGACTTTGTTAAGATGATGTAAAATATTGATTTTTTCTATAACAAAATCAGAAAACATTCGATGGAAAGGATGGGAAGTTTTGTTACAAGCCTTATTTTTACGGGCATTAAAAAAATTCTATGGCTAAAGGCGTTTTATTGGTCAATTTGGGTTCTCCGGATAGCCCGACTCCTAAGGATGTAAAACCATATCTGGATGAATTTTTAATGGACGAGCGGGTTATTGATGCACCTAAGTGGCTGCGTACCCTTTTGGTCCGTGGGATAATTCTTCAGACCCGGCCTAAAAAGTCGGCCAGTGCTTATGCCAAAATTTGGTGGGACGAAGGCTCGCCATTGATTGTCATCTCCGAGCGTTTTGCGGATAAGGTTCAAAAGCAATTGAAGATTCCAATGGCCTTAGGGATGCGATATGGAAGTATGAGCATTAAAAAGGCATTGGAGGAACTTTCGGAAAAAGGGGTGGATGAGGTATTATTGGTTCCCCTATATCCACATTATGCCATGTCCTCATATGAGACGGTGGTGGTAAAGACGATGGAGGAAAAACAGGCACATTTCCCCAAAATGAAATTAACAACCTTGCCCGCCTTCTATAAAAGTCCTGAATACATCAAAGTACTTTCAGAAAGCATTGCGCAGGGCCTAAAGGATTTTGAGTACGACCACATTTTGTTTTCCTATCACGGTATTCCGGAGAGACATATTCGAAAGAGCGATCCTACCAAGTTCCATTGTAAGATTGATGGTTCCTGTTGCTACATTAATTCGGTAGCTCACCATACCTGTTACCGCCATCAGTGCTATGATACCACAGAGTTGGTCAAATCCTACCTGAAGTTAGATGAAAACAAAACAAGTTCTTCCTTTCAGTCCCGTTTGGCCGGAGACCCTTGGCTCAAGCCCTACACCGACTTCGAGTTTGAACGTCTGGCCAAGGAGGGCAAAAAACGCTTGGCCGTGATTACCCCGGCCTTTGTTTCTGATTGTTTGGAAACTCTGGAGGAAATCGCCATGGAGGGCAAGGAACAGTTTACAGAAGCCGGCGGGACGGATTACAAACATATCCCTTGTCTAAATGATAGTGAATCATGGGTTGGGTTAATGGCAAAGTGGATAAATGAATGGCAGGCATCCGATGTGTTGCCGGTTTAATAAAGTTTCCATAGCGGTCAGACAAACCGCTACAAAAGAATAACAATATATCAAATTGCTTTCCCTTTCCACTTTTGGAAAGCTGGCAATAAAGCAAAAATGGCAAAAGTCTCATCGGAACAGCTGGGTACCGAACCTATAGGTCAACTCTTGATAAAGCAAGCAGTACCTGCTAGTATCGGTATCCTGGTAATGTCGCTCAACATCTTGGTCGATTCTATTTTTGTGGGAAATTGGATCGGTTCCATTGCCATTGCGGCCATCAATGTGGTACTTCCGGTTTCATTTTTTATTGGGGCCTTGGGGATGGCCATTGGCATAGGAGGCTCCAGTATTATCTCACGGGCCCTAGGAGCCGAAAACAAGGAAAAGGCACTGAAGGTTTTTGGGAACCAGGTTACCTTGACCTTGTTGGTTACTATCTCCATGGTGGTGGTGGGTCTTTATTTCGTGGATGACCTTATCCCTACATTTGGAGGCAAGGGCACTATCTTTGAGCCTGCCAAGATTTACTATGTTATTGTGGTCTATGGTGTACCTATGCTGGCACTCTGTATGATGGGCAATACGGTGATTCGCGCAGAGGGAAAGCCCAAGTTTGCCATGAATGCCATGATTATTCCTTCGGTAGGCAACCTGTTAATGGACTATATTTTTATCTATGAATTGGATTGGGGCATGCACGGAGCCGCTTGGGCGACTACTTTGGGCTATTTTTTCTGTCTATGTTACATCGTCTGGTTCTTTCTTTCCAAAAACTCGGAACTGAAACTGCGCATGACCGATTTCGGGCTGAACGTGTCCATACTTCGTGAAATTGGATCTTTGGGCTTTGTGACCTTATCGCGCCAAGCTACCATCAGCATCATCTATTTGTTGATGAACAATATTCTTTTTGGTTTGGGAGGAGAGGCCATGGTAGCGGTCTATGCCATCATAGGACGGATGTTGATGTTCGCCTTTTTCCCGGTATTTGGGGTAACCCAGGGCTTTTTACCCATAGCAGGATATAACTATGGAGCCAAAAAATATCCAAGGGTACGGGAAAGTATCAACACGGCAATTAAATATGCTGCGTTTATGGCCACCTTGGTCTTTATCTTTTTGATGGTCTTTCCCTCGGAAATAGCGGCCCTCTTTTTAAGTGATAAGCCGGATATGTCCTCGGTTGAACTGGCGGCCAATGCTTTCGTTCTGGAACACACGCCCTTTGCCATGCGTTGGGTCTTTGCGGCAACACCCATAATCGCCTTACAATTAATAGGGGCCGCCTATTTTCAGGCTATTGGTAAGGCGGTACCAGCACTTTTGTTGACACTCCTACGACAAGGCTTTTTCTTTATTCCCCTGATTTTAATCTTACCGAATTTTTTGGGTGAACTCGGGGTATGGATTTCATTTCCAATTGCGGATGTATTGGCTACCATAGTTACGGGCTTTTATTTGAGGAAAGAGGTCAGGAACACTTTGTTGTCCAGAAGTACATAAAAGACATCCGACTAAAAAAATGGCCACTGCTCACCGATTATTTTTTGAATATAATGTGTTGAAGCCTTAACTTTTTATTTCCCGGTTTCGGCCCATGTCATATTTAGTCCCTATTTTTAAGGTTCTTTTAAAATTGTTTCCATGACCAAGAAGACTTTCATTTCCGCTTACTGCTTAGTTTTTGTTTTTTTAAGCTGTACCTCCGAGGCACCCAAGACCTATTCCCTCTTCATAGGAACATATACCAATGGAGAAAGTGAGGGAATATATAGATATACGTTTCATACGGATACCGGAACATTGGAAGATACCCAATTGGCCGCCACTTTGGTCAACCCTTCTTTTTTGAAGATTTCCCCGAACAAAGAATATCTATATTCTGTAAAGGATGCACCGGAAGGAAAAGGGGCAGTTACGGGATATCGCATAAAAGACGGGACATTGGAGGAAATCAATTCAGAAGTTACTAGTGGCCCACCATTTTGCCATGTAGGGATTTCACAGAATGGCCGTACATTGGCAGCTTCGAGCTATCCAGGCGGAAGTATCTCCATTTTTCAAATCGATGATAAGGGGAAATTACTTCCGGACCCACAGTATATCGACCACAAAATAATCGATACAACGAAGACGTCACATGCACATGCCGCTAAGTTTACCTCGGACGGACTTTTTGTAGCGGATTTGGGACTGGATGCCGTAAAAAGATATGCGGAAGAGAAAGAACAATTTGCCCCAGCAGATCAGTCTTCCTTGGATTTGCCTGAAAAAGCGGGGCCTCGGCACTTTACATTCAGTTCTGATGAGAAGTTTCTATACGTTATTAACGAGTTGAATTCCACGATTACCGTTTTTGAACAAAAGGCCAACGGGGATTACGAAGAAGTGGAAACCCAAAATACGTTGGCCTCGGATTTTGATGAAAAAAGCTATTGTGCGGATATCCATTTGTCCAAGGATGGCCGTTTTCTGTATGGTTCAAATAGAGGGGAAAACACCATTGTCATCTTTAAGGTAGATGCAAATTCCGGAAAATTGAATTTGGTGGGCCGGGAAAGCGTCCGTGGTGATTGGCCTCGTAATTTTGCGTTGGATCCTACAGACGGCTTTCTTTTGGTGGCCAATCAAAAGAGCGATAACATTACCGTTTTTCAAAGGGATAAGCAGACCGGTGAATTAACATACCTCCATGAAACCAAATTGTCAAGCCCGGTATGTTTGGAGTTTTTGGATTTATAGATTTTCTATCACCAGCTACATTTAGGAAAAGATTAGATTCTTCTTATTTAAAAGAAAATATAAAAGTACCCTAGGATATTAATGAAGATCAACAAGCTGATAGCCACAATGCCCTTCCTAAAAAAAAGAGCCAAGAGCTCAAAGCTCGTAATGACCAATAACAGACCCATTACTTTTCGCATTGAAGCGATATAGGCTTTTTTCATTTCAACATCAAGATTGTAAAAGGAAGCTTCAGTGGCATTTTGGGAAACTAACCGCCATTCATTATAAAAGTACAGGATAAGTACTGCATTCAACAATACTAAAGCCAAAACCATTGGGATAGCAACATATTGATTTAGGGAAGCCCGTTTCATGTTTGCAAAGGTTTTTTGAAAAGTCGGGAACGAAGCCATAGAAATAATGCTTTCAGTAGAAGAAATGTCAAAAGACCATAAAACAGGATAATAACCATTAAGGAGGGAACACCAATACCCCAGATGACACTCATAATTCCAACGACCGTGCAGAAGGTGATTATCCCAAATACCCATCGGTATAACAAAGGTCTAAGTTCAATAAACGAAGGCTTTTCCGTCCTTTTTTTCTCGGTTCTCTTTAGATAGATGATAAATCCGCTTAGGGCCAAAAACCCGGAGGTAACAGCAAGGAAAGCATAGAGTATTTTCAACCAAATACCGCCAAAATCACCAAAATGAAAGGACTCCTGAACATAGAACAATTTTCCACCAAAGTTGTCCTCACTAATATTGTACTTCAACAAAGTGTTTAAATTTCTTTTATCCAGGACCAGTTTATTGCTTAACCGTTCATAGACCTGTCCGGGGACATCGCCTACAATTTCTATGGTCCGTGCGCCATCCCTTGAGGGACGTATGGTTTTTGGTATCAATTTGGGGAAGATAGAAGATGATTTCTTCAGGGCTTGATCAAAATCGGCGGTCATCGCCAAATCTTCCTTTGGCGTCAATGGTTTCTCTGCTCGCTTGTAAATATTGGGTCGCTCTATAGAGAAGGTTTTTTGCAGTTGATTTTGAAGGCCCAACCAGGTTCCGGTGACGGCAATCATCAGATTAAACGCCAATGCCAGGACACCTATAAACTTGTGTAAATCGGCCTGACGCATCCTTAGGTTTTTGCTCCGGATTTCGCCCAAAGATTGCTTTTTCATAAATCGCCCATAAATCAAAAAACCGGTAATCGTGGAGATTAAAAGGGCCAGACCGGCCAACCCAACGATTTGCCGCCCCCAAAAGGCTTCATAAAAGCGCACATGGATGTTGCGCAAATAATAATTGAAGGTCTTGTAGTAATTGCGTTCCCCAAGTATCTCCCCTGTATACGGATTTACGAAAACTTCCCAGAATACTGGAAAAATCCGGGGCGCACTTTTGGCCATTAACCGTAGATTGTAGGTTCCTGTCGCTTCTGTTGGAATATATACCTCAAAAAGTTCCTTATCCGGATGGGCCTTGGTCACTGCGGCGGCAATATCGTTTAGGGCCATCTTGGTCGATTCTTTTTCTACCACGTACAATGAAGGATTCAAGGCTTCATCGATTTCCATGCGAAAGAGGGCCGCTGCTCCCGTTAGGCTTAAAAAGGCAATGACCACCCCAGCATACAGTCCCACCCAACTATGGATACGCCATAACAGGTTTTTTTTAGTGGAACGGGACTTTTTTTGGCTCATGCCTCTTTAGAAAGTATAGGATACCGTGGTCATCACGTTTCGGGGCGCACCCGGAAAGGCCCTGATAAAGTCATAACCGCCGACCCAATGGGTTTTATCAAAGATGTTGTTGATATTCAATTGAATCTGGAATTTGTCCAATTGGTAATAAATTGCCGCATCGAACAATTCGTAACCCGGAAATAGTGGGGGTTCCGGGGTACGTACGATAGATCCGAACCGCTCGGTAACAAAATTGGCGCCCAATCCAAAACCGACCCCTTTAAAAGCGCCTCGGTCTATGACGTATTTGCTCCAAATATTTCCGGTATGTCTTGGGGCGTTGGGTTTTTGCCGTCCAATTTCGCTGGGGTCATCACTTTCGGCTATGGTCGCTTCATTAAAGGAATAACTGGCTACCAAACTCCAATTGGGCGCTATTTTTCCGGCCAGGTCAAATTCCACTCCTTTGGATTCCTCTTCTCCGATCTGTATTAGCAAATCGGGCCTAGTAGCGTCATTGGCATTGTATAATTCTCCCTGTTGGGTTAAATAATATAGAGCGATGGAAGCACTCAATCGACCATTAAACCAATCGGTTTTGGCACCGAACTCTATCAATTCACTGGTTAGGGCATCAAAAGGTCCCCCGGCATTGGGATCTGCTATAACACTAGCTGTTTGGGGTTGATAACCCTCAACATAAGTGCCATAAAGATTGATGTTATCGTTCAAGGAATAGACCAGTCCCACGCGGGGTAAAAGCACATCCTGCTCTATTTTTTCCTCTTCACTGGTCTTAAAATTGAGGTCGTCTATGTAATATTCTTGGCGCAGACCCAACAATAATCTGAAATCGCCCCAATTGGCCTGATTTTGAATATAGATACCATGGGAGCTCAACCGACTTGTAGGGAACTGGTTGGTAGCGTACGTGTAGTCGGCAAAATTTCGAATTTGATTGGCCGTGGGATCTGTCAAGTCAAAATGAGGCACATTGGGCACCGGATTACCATCCTCATCCAGCACAAAGGCATCGGCATTGTCCGGATCAAAGCTATTGGAGGTTCCTGAACCATCGGCCAGAAGGTAGCCCCTGGCTTGTAATTGGGATCCCCCGGGCTCCAAAAGTTGCTGAAAATAGTCGTATCCCACCAACAATTGGTTGCTTATCTCACCTATGTCAAAATTGTAATTGAAATAGTTGTTGAAGTTGTCATTGTTCCATTTACGATTACGGATAAATACCCGCATTTCCACTTTTTGGGGATCCCGGGTGCCATCTCCCAAACTGGCAAAAGTATTGGCCGTCCTATGTTCTTGAAGATCTTCGCGGTAGCTACTTCGCATATAAATACTATTAAAGCTAAGTCTATCCGAAAACTCATGACGTAAGGAAAGTGTGGCATTGATGCTTTCTTCCTTTAGGAAATCATTGGCCGCGTTCAATGCTTTGGTGATAGGTACGGAGAAAAGATCGCCATCTCCAAAAACGGCCTGACCCCGATCCAAACGTCCTTCGGAACCTTGATAAACGATATCCACGTTCAATCGGGTTTTATCCGAGGGGAGGAATGAAAAGGAAGGGGCCACTACCAAGTTCTTGTCGAACTGCAAATCCCTAAAATTGCCCGAATTCTCATATCCCAGATTAATGCGATATAACAACTTGCCGTCTTCGGTCATGGGGCCGGTGAAATCGCCCAGGGTGCGGAAAGTATTGAAACTGCCCACGGTAGCCGTGATGGATTGCCGCTCCTCGTCCAAGGGTTTTTTGGTCACACGGTTAATGGTACCTCCCGGGGAAGCGTTCCCGAAAAGGGCGGATGCCGGACCCTTAATGACCTCTACCCTTTCTATGTGTGGAATTAGCTGCTGTTTCCAGAAACTGGTAAAGGCCCGCATACCATTGACCAAGTTTCCGGATGTACGTTGGCCGGATACCCGAAACCCGCGTATGGTGATATCGTTGTAAAATGAAAACTGGTTTACTCCACTGATGTTTTTTACCACATCGTTTACCCGGAAGGCTGCCTGATCTAGGGCTAATTCCTTGGTCACATAACTGATGGCCTGGGGAACGTCCCGTAACAAGGTGGCCGATTTGGTCCCTATAAAAGAGGAGGTATTCTTGTAACCCGTTTCCTTTCTACCGATAATCTCCACGGATTGTAATTGGTTTACGTTTTCAGTAAGCATAAAGTCCAAAGTAATCGTTTGTCCAGCAGCTACCGTTACTGTTTTTTGTACCGTATTAAAACCGATACTACTAGCAATTATAACCTGTTCGCCGGCTGGAACATTATCCAGAACATAGCGACCCTTGGCATCCGACGCGATTCCTAAGCTGGTGCTTTCTACACGGACATTTACAAAGGCTATGGGTTGGTTGTTGTCATCCATAATAGTTCCTGTAACCGTTCCAGTTTGGGCTTGACTACTTAATAAGGCGAAAAAAGAGAGAAGGATAATTGGTATGGTTTTCATATTATTTTTAATTAGATTAATTCTAAATAGATAACAAATATAGAAGCCCATTTTGTTTTGGGCAAGTCTTTTATATGATTTTTTTGTAAAGTCATTGGACCATATGATGCACTACATAAGGAAAGATTTTAGGGTAAATCATCTAGGCTTAGATATCCAATTTGAAACGGCTATCTTTAAGGACTTGGGACGAAACCTTTTAAAAGATTTTCCTGGGTTAGAGGAAATTTGGATTATGTTTTCCGGGATTAAGTTGAAATCGATATCTCATTTTTTTGCACAGCCTTACCCCTTTTATTATAAAGGAAAGGACTTGTCCATAGTGGTTTTTGCAATTTTCGTATTCGTGATTTTCTTCAACTTTTTTGTAGAGCCATTCAATGTAAATCGGGATGAGCACATTATGCACTATTTTTGGATTTCGGTTATCCATTCCCTGGTTCCTATATTAGTTTTGCTTTTACTTGTTGGGCCCTTACTTTATAGGAATGTATGGATTGATTCATGGAACATAAAAAAGGAAACTTTTTTGCTCCTAAGCTTTTTTCTTTTTACCGGGATTGGGCAATTTTTGATTCGGGACCTTATTTATGATAACCCCAATAACTGGTCATGGGGTTATTTTTTTGAGGAAATTCGAAACACCTTTATCGTAGGTACCTTATTGATGCTCATCTTAATCCCCCTAAACTTCAATCGTCTGTATCTCCGGAACCAAAGAAGAGCTGCTCTGTTTCAGGAGAAATCCAGGTCGGTTTTGGACACTAAAAGAAGAGAAGGCCTCACTTCGATTTTTATCAAGACACAGCTTAAAAGTGATGATTTTGAACTTTATCCGGACGAGTTCATCTATGCACGCTCGGACAAGAATTATCTAGAGATTTTCTTGAAGAAAGAAGAAAAATTGCTAAAACAGGTGAAACGGATGACCATAAAGGAGTTGGATGTAAAGCTGTCCTGTTTTTCCTTTATTACCAGAACACACCGTTCCTATCTCGTAAATCTTCATCAAGTAGCTAAAGTTTCCGGGAATGCCCAGGGATACCGTTTGGAGCTAAAGGATGTTCCCGATATCGTTCCTGTATCACGTACAACGATTCATCGTTTTGAACAGCAACTGCAAAAAATTTAAAGGGGTTTTGTTGTCCGTAACAAAAACTTGTCGTTCATCCCAGGACAATTTTCTGCCTTTGGGGAAACCCTACTTTTGGCACAAAACGAACAATTATGATACGACGGTACGACTTGGATTGGCTGAGGGTTGGGGTCTTTGCCCTCCTCATTTTTTATCATGTAGGGATGTTTTTTGTCCCCTGGGGATGGCATATAAAGAATAATGTCATCTATGAATGGCCTACCTATCCTATGCTGTTTATAAATCAATGGCGTTTGCCCATCCTCTTTGTCATTTCGGGAATGGGAACCTATTATGCGTTGGGTAAACGTTCGGGAAAACAGTTTGCCTCGGAACGAATCCGAAGGTTATATATTCCCTTGGCCTTTGGGATGTTATTGATCGTGCCTCCACAGGTGTATTTGGAACGTGTTATAAATGGACAGTTTAGCGGAAGCTTTTTTGCCTTTTGGCCAAAACATGCCTTTACCTGGATCTATCCGGAAGGCAACCTAAGTTGGCATCACCTCTGGTTCCTTCCCTATTTGTTGGTATACTCCCTAATTTTATTACCTATATTCCTCAGATTACGGAACAATCCACAAAACGGACTGCTCCTGTGGGTACAAAAAAGGATAAAAAAACCATTTGGTCTTTTTTTGTTTTTGCCACCTCTATATTTGGCCGAGGCCTTTATGGAGCCTTTCTTTCCGGTTACCCATGCCTTGGTGGATGACTGGTTTACCTTTGTGAATTATCTGTTGTTTTTCTTTTTTGGTTTTGTATTGATTTCTGTTCAAGAGGTTTTTTGGAACATGGTAGGCCGGTACCGAAGATATTATCTGTATTGCGGTATTTTTGGATTCTCGGTATGGTTGTGTATCCGATTGCTGTTGGAGGATACAACGTTGGTTCACTTTACGGAGGCCTTTGTGAAGGTCTTTAATCTGTGGTCTTGGATTTTGGTCCTTTTTGGATATGCAGCTACCTACCTCAACAAAAAAAGCGAGTTGCTTTCCTATTGTAATCGGGCCGTATACCCATTTTATATACTACATCAGACCCTAACCATTATCATCGGGTATTATGTAATGGATTTATCCTGGTCCCTGTTTGCAAAAATCATAGTAATGAGTGTAGGGACTTTCGGTGGATGTTGGGTGCTCTATGAATTCCTTATTCGAAGATGGAAAGTTACCCGGTTACTGTTCGGTCTTAAACCTAAATCACAATGATTTTAAATAGGATACCATTTTCTCCCTACCTGAGGTATCGGGAAGGGCTCCATAACCTGCCATCATATTATCGATGACATGATGGGGTTTGGAAGTACCGGGAATGGCGCAGGTAACCGCTTCATGGGAAAGAATGAATTTTAAAAAGTATTGCCCCCAGCTTTTAATATCATAATCCGAACTCCACCCGGGCAACGATCGTCCCTTGACTTTTCGAAATAAAGAACCACTATCATAGGGTTGATTGATGATAACTGCGGTCCGGTTTTGTTGACAGGTATCCAAGAGCGACTTTTCTGCATGACGTGACAGGATGGAGTAATTGAACTGTACAAAATCCGGTTTTTCTTGACGGATAATTTTTTCTAGGGTTTCATGGGCGGAATTCACATAATGCGTCAATCCCCAATACCGAATCTTACCGGTTTCCTTCCAGGCCCGTAGTGTCTTTACATGGGTTTGCCAATCCACTAGGTTATGGATCTGCATCAGATCCATCGTGGAACGCCGCATTTTTTTAAGGGAGCTGTTCATCTGATCAATGCCGGCCTGCTTACCCGAGGTCCAGACCTTAGTGGCATAGAAAAAGGAGTTTTGACTGTCCAACGCTGCCGACACCTTGCCCACGGTGGCTTCCGAACTCCCATACATGGGCGAGGAGTCTATGACCTTACCACCCAATTTGTGCATTTCCAATAATACCTGCTGTCTTACCTTCAACGCTTCTGAGGAATTCCCAATGTCAAAAGTGAGCCAGGTACCCAACCCAACAATGGGCAATTGCTCCCCAGAACTGGGAATAGCCCTTTGGTGGATGCTTTCCTTTATCGAGAATGAAAATAGGGAAGGCAAAGTGGTCAGGCCCAATCCGGCAAGGCTAGAGAGTTTTAAAATTTCTCGTCTGGAATAGTGCATTACGAATGGCTTTTTGAAAGATGAACCTCAAAGTAGAACATTCTTGGCAAAGCCTATGTTAAGGGATTGTGAATTAATGGGACCATCCCATAATCAAGAGATTGCCCACCAAAGGCAATACAGGATAAAAGCAGTGACACTGATGGCCAAAAACCAAACGGTACGTGCTTCGCGCTTGTAATCCTTGATTTTTTGACGAATGCGCTTCATATCCTGATCTGTAGACTCCTTTAGATCGAGTTTGGTCACACCTTCTTGCCCGAAAACATCTCCCTTATCGCGAAGCTTGCGTTTTTTTAAAAGGTTTCGGTTGTTTTTTAAACTTGTAATAGCCCCTGCGATGCCTCCTCCTGCCATGATCTTGTAGTGTTAATTTAACTATTGGTAGTAGAAATGAAGGCTTTGTTACAAAAATGCAAAGAGCTGGTCTAGGCACGAATAACTTCAATATCCGGCCGCCTGCCCATCCTTACGGCTTTCAGAGGCTCCGTGATACACTTGGTTTTCTGCATCCCATAAAATGGCCTGATAGCCACCATAGGCACCACGCGTAAACCCTACTTTATGCCTTTTGTCCATTAATCCACGAACAGTGGAATATGGAATGCCAGACTCCACACGAACCTGTCCCGTACCTTCAGGAGTTTCCCCTGTAGGACTGTTGCCTCCGGTATGGTCCCAACGCGGGGCATCACCGGCTTCCTGTAAATTCATGCCGAAATCGATGAGGTTCATGACAATCTGGGAATGACCTTGTGGTTGGAAATCACCTCCCATAACCCCAAAACTTACAAAGGGTTGGCCATCCTTGGTGATAAAGGCGGGAATAATGGTATGAAAAGGTCGCTTTCCAGGTTCATAGGTGTTGGCCTGTCCACGCTTAAGGCTAAAAAGCTCTCCCCTATCTTGCAGCATAAAACCAAGTTTAGGGGGTACCATCCCGGAACCCATACCCCGATAGTTGCTTTGGATTAAGGAAATCATCGTTCCATTCTTGTCGGCAACGGTCATATAGATGGTCTCACCAGCACTAATTTCACCTGCTTCATAGCTATTGGCCCGTTCGCCAATCAATTTTCTTCGCTCCTCGGCATAGGTGTCGGACAGTAATTCCGCGATAGGGACGTTTACGAAATCCATGTCCGCATAGTATTTGGCCCGATCCTCGAAGGCCAATTTTTTGGCCTCGGTAAATAAGTGTAAATGCTCCGTACTGCCAAATTCAATATCGGAGAAATCGTAACCTTCCAAGATTTGTAACATTTGTAAGGCGGCAATACCTTGGCCATTGGGGGGGAGTTCCCAGACATCATATCCACGATAATTGACGGAAACAGGTTCTACCCATTCGGATCGGTGCGCTGCAAGATCTTTGGAGGAAAGGAATCCACCTTGTTCCTTGATGAACTTTCCGATAGTTTTTGCAATTTCCCCCTTGTAAAAGGCATCGCGCCCGCCTTCGGCAATTTTCTTGTAGGTATTGGCGAGATAAGGATTTTTGTAGATTTCCCCTTCATTAGGAAGTCGCCCGTTATTTTGTGCCATATAGGTGTCCTCGATGTTGAGGAACCCTTGCGATTCATAATACGGGATGGAACGTTGCATATAAAAAGCAATCAGTTCCGTTAACGGAAATCCCTTTTCCGCATAGTCGATAGCCGGACCCAAAAGCTCGGCCATAGGCTTGGAACCAAATTTGCCATGTAACTCGAACCACCCATCCACGGCCCCCGGCACACTTACCGGCAAGGGCCCAAGAGCAGGGATTTTCTCCATTTTTTCCTTTTCAAAATAATCCAAGGTTAGATCTTTGGGGGAACGCCCACTGGCATTGAGCCCATAGAGTTTCTGGGTCTTACCGTCCCAAACGATGGCGAACAGGTCACCCCCGATACCACATCCTGTTGGTTCCATAAGTCCAAGGGCGGCATTGGCCGCAATAGCAGCATCTATGGCATTGCCTCCTTTTTTCAGGATATCCACCCCAATTTGGGTGGCTAGGGGATGACTGGTGGCCACCATCCCGTTTTGCGCCAATACTTCAGAACGGGTCGCAAAGGGTTGGCCAGTTACCCGATCTTGGGCATGGCTTAGGTTGAAAGTGGTTAAAAGTGTAAAAACGCAAAGTAAAGAAGTTCTCATCCCGGCAATTTTTTTGAATCGCTCTAAAGTACAAAAAGTTGTATTGGGTAATTTGTTTTCTTTCCGATTTATCTAATGAAGGTCGCAGGCTTATTGGTCACTTCTTATATATCACCTAACACTTTTAATAGTTCTTATTGGGGAGATATGTTTTCGTTCATTTCTTTGTCTGCCCAAAGAAACGAACCAAAGAAAGGGACACTTTCCCGCAGGAATTTTTGCTCCGCAAAACCGGTGTCAAAACTTCGCCAAAAATGACTTGGTCATTTTTGGTGCCATTCGAAGCTTTTTTCACCTATTCTTCGGGAAAGATAGCCTTGAAAAGAGAGCTTTCGAATCATTCAATTTTAATTATGAAAATGTCAACATATAATACTGGAAAATTCCTAATGGCCTATGGTACAATGCCCTTTCCCGGTTCAAAATCCACCTGATTTTTAGAGGGGTATTTACCCCTTTTTCCACCGTCTCTCGACCCGTTTTCCTGTAGTCCTGAATTCTTAACTATTTGATATTCATACAAATAAAATAGTCATCATGACACGGCCATATCTTCCTTGCTTTTTTCGAATGCTTTTCTCTCCTACATTAGCCTTGAATTTAAAAGAACAAATCATGGAAGCAACATTGGATGAAAAATTACTTCAGAAAATCCATTATGGATTAATCATTGCGGTAGCTATTATTGGTATTATATTAATATGTGCCAGTATTTTTACCCATCTCTAAAGACAGGGATGAAAGGATGTCTCTAGAAGAATTCTATGTATCTTTAAGAGGCAAAGTTTATCGGCAAGTCTCATGAAATGAGCTTAGGATAAATTAACAAAACCGAACAACACACTAAACTTTAAAACATCGAATATGGAAACCAACAGAAACGCGCGAATTTTTATAGCGATTTTAATCTTGATTATTATTGCCTTACTCATCAATAATTGTACAGATCGCCCTTCTTCAAAGGAGATACCGCCCCCTTCCCAAACCATTAGCTTGGACCAAGCACAGAGACTACAGGAGGAATACGTGCGTACCAGAAGTGAAATCGTCAACAAAACTCTGGGTTTTGAGGATACCCGTGACTTTTGGTTCTCCCTGGATAGTTTGGAGCAGTATATCCGTTATGTCCGCAGTGAGAGCGCAAAGCAAGGGCTTGAAGATTTGGGACTACGTATTTTTTATGCCGCTTACCCTGAGGGAGGAAAAGAGCAATGGCCTGATCCAGGGTTCTCTACGGTTATTATTGTACCTACCAATGGGAAACCAAGTTTGGGCAATGGATTTTTTCCAATGCCACCAGTGCAATCTACTTCAGGTGGTATCCGGGCATATAATTATGGGGGCGCAGGAAAACCTCCCAAGAAGGTCCGATAAATAATGCGAATATCGGATCTTACTTATATTACTCATTTATTGGAATTCATCGCCGCACTGCTTGCCTTCATACATTTTAAAAAATTTAAAAATTCTAAAGAAAGATATTTTTTACATTTCCTGTGGTTTACTTTCGGGGTTGACCTAATTGGAGATATACTGGCAGACTTTTATGAAGTGCAGACTTATCCCATATATAATCTATATATGCTGGTAAGCTTTCTCTTTTATTTTTATTGGTATTACTTGATTTTGAAAAGAATAGATTTAAGGAAGATTATATTGGTTTTTGTCGCTCTTTTTGTTTGTGCCTTTTTGCTAAATTTCATTCTTCAAGGTTGGCAGATATACCATAAATATTCATTCATGACAGGGTCACTACTAACTTTGGTGTGTACCGTTTTTCATTTTTGGCAATTGTTGAATAGCGATGAGATTTTGGAAATAAAGTATAAACTTAGTTTTTGGATATCTACCGGACTACTATTATTCAATATAGGAATAATACCTATTGTATTGCTTTCTGATCATTTTAGTTTTAGTGAAATACAATATTATATTCTTATTATTACTTTAAATTTTATTCTTTACGGATGTTATAGTATCGGATTTTTATGGACCAAGGAGAAGTACAATCGTTCCTGATCGTTTTTTCCGCTATCGCTTTAAGCTTGGCGGTAACGGTGGTGATTCTCTTTGTCCTGTTTCAAAAACGGAAGAATCGGCTTTTAAAACAACAGGCCAGGGACAAGGAGGCTTTTGAAAAGGAACTTTCCGAAACCCAGATAGAGATTCGCGAAGAGACTTTGCGCAACATCAGCTGGGAGCTTCACGATAATATCGGCCAATTGATGACCTTGGCCAAGATTCAAGTCCAAATGGAAGGGAGTAAAACCCCTCAATTGGAAGAAGCCACGGAAACCATGGGCAAGGCCATTCAGGAGCTACGTGCCCTTTCCAAGCTTATTAATCCAGAGGCCTTAAAAAGCCTTTCCCTGGCCGAGGCAGTACAATTGGAAATGGACCGCTTTAACCGAATGCAGTTCCTAAAAGCTTCGCTTAAGGTAGAGGGGAGCCCAAATCCTCTCGATCCCAAAGAGGAAATCATATTGTTTCGCATCTTACAGGAGTTTTTTTCAAATACGGTAAAACACTCAAAGGCCACCGAACTTCAGGTCTTGCTTAACTATACGGATAGCACCTTGGCGATTGTTGCTAAGGATAACGGCGTCGGTTTTGAACAGAAAGTGGATGCTTATTCCGGTATCGGCTTAAAAAATATGCGAAATCGGGCCAAGTTGGTCAAAGCCCATTTGGAACTTTTCTCAGAAAAAAATAAGGGCACCCAATTAAAGATGACATATAATTTTGTAGATTGAACGTTCTTGCGAAAGACGATGGTCCTAGCAAGTTGCGCCAGTCCTCCTTTTTGTATGCTTTGATTTAAAATTGGACCAATTCGGAGGGTTGGAGCATGTTAGATTGAACCCCGAACAATAATGAGTTTACCAGGACATAAAAAAGTTCCCCTTGAACGTCTTAGGTCTTTTTTCCCTGAGCGAAGCGATTCTATCCCCATTTCCAAAAAGTGGATTAAATGACCTACTCCGTAGTCATTGTGGACGACCATACCCTACTTTCACAGGCCATAGCCGGGCTCGTGGACAGTTTTGGCAAATTCAAGGTATTGTACAACTGCAAAAACGGACAGGAATTACTGGATCGTTTTACAAGCCCCAAAAACATACCGGACCTAGTGTTAATGGACATTAACATGCCCATACTCAATGGTATTGAAACCACACAAATCCTAAAGACCGATTTCCCACAAACAAAAGTATTGGCACTTTCCATTGAGGAAGACGAAGGGACCATCCTAAAAATGCTTCGTGCCGGTGCCCGGGGTTACCTCATGAAGGATACCAAACGAGAGATATTGGAAGAAGCCCTTTTGAATATTGCCCAGAAAGGCTACTACCATACCAATACGGTAACCCAAATCCTGGTAGGTACCCTGGAGAAAAAGGAACCCATTGTGGACCTAAAGGACCGGGAATTGGAATTTTTACAATTGGCCTGTTCTGAGATGACCTATAGGGAAATTGCGGATGCCATGCACTTAAGCCCTAAAACCATTGAGGGTTATCGGGATGCGCTTCATGAAAAACTACATATTAAAAACCGGATTGGTTTGGTCCTCTACGCGATTCGCAACAAGATTTTTGAACCTTGAACCATCATAGGATAATCAAAAAAAGAATAGTAAATTAATCCAGTCATTGGGTTGACGTACTGAGTAGAGGCCGGGTAAGGAAATCTCTGTTTTATCTGCCTATTCAACTAGTTGGGATGTTCAAAAGGAATAAAAAATCCTTCTTAGGGCTATACCTTAAAACTTTTAGAAGAAAAGAAGTGAATAAGATCGGGTTTTTATGGAGTTTTTACCGTTTAGGCAAAGCATTGGTTTTATGCTTTGTTGTATGCCAATTTTACGCCTCCTGCTCGCTGTTACGGATTGAAAGTGAGCAAAAACCCCTGTCCATTAATGATTTAAACACTCGGCTGTTAACACAGTCTTTTGTTACCCAGGCCATGGATCGAACTGAAAATGCTGCGGATAGTATTGCCAAAATGGCCTTGGGCGACATCGAAATTCAGAAGAATACATTATTATGGAAAATAAGGACCGGGGAGGAGTTGAAACATATAGGATTCCAAACCTCTCCCAAGGTAGCCCTTACGGATGTTTGGTCCTATATGTTGGAGCTGCAAAACCTTATGGGTCAAAAGGATAGCTTGTTCCTATTTGGTCCCTATCAAAACATTGCCATCCAAACAACATCCCAAAATGCAACGGAAATTGAAAGGATTGCCCAAAGTGTACTTAGCACAAGGGATTTTATGGCATACAAAGCTTTTGTATCGGAATACTCAAAAACTCACCCCATAAACCGTAAAAAACTGAAGCATCAAACCATAAAGCAGGACTTTCTTAAGTTTAGGGATGTGCCGGATAGCCTTGGGATACAAACAGTGGGCACCTTGTCCGAAGTGGTAGCCGATGTTTCCAGTAAAGTGGATTTTAGTTCGGACCTCCTGGGGAAACAGCTCAAATGGCGTACCGAACTTTGGATGAAGGATAAGGGAATGGATTCCATGGAGATCCAGAAGCGAATAGCCAATTTTAATACGCAGGTGAATCGTTTATTGGAGATAGCGGAAAATTCTCCAGAGACCTTGGAAATGGCCGTTGTTAATTTTGTGGAACGCGTAGACCCTCTGTTCAAATCACTAAATGATGAACTGGGAATGGCGATGTTAAGCCTCTCCGAAGATCGGGTCGCCATAGACCGAATGGTAAAACGAGAGCGCATAGCCTTGGATTCACTACTAAAACGCGAACGTTTGGCCCTGACCGAGGAAGCAAGGACCCTTGCGGAAATCGGAGTCAAAAACGCAATGACGGAAGTACGAAAAACCATTTCCAGCACGCTCTTTTACCTATTGCTTATTATTGTTGCGGTTTTGGGAATTCCTTTTTATTTGGGTTTTCTTTTTGGCAAAAACCGAAAGGGAAAAAACAAATAAAGCTGTGTGCCAACGCTGTTTCAAGACCCGCGCAAAACCCTCCAAATTTTTAATAAATCGCTTTGAACTTGTTTCTTTTTCCCTACTTTTAAACTCATCGATTTTCAAAAAACTTACAATGAGAACATTGCTTTTAAAAGCGGGCTTTTGGCTGGTATTATCTTCCTTTTTTGTTCCTAAAGTGGAAGCTCAAAAAAGAAGAAAAACCGATCAACCAACACTTCAATTTCCCGAGAAACTCTATTCCAGTTTAACGTACCGTTTAATCGGGCCTTTTCGCGGTGGCCGATCTGCTGCGGTAACCGGAGTGCCGGGTAAACCCAATCTCTTTTATTTTGGGGCAACGGGCGGGGGTGTTTGGAAGACTGTGAACGGCGGCCGTACTTGGGAAAACATCTCGGATGGTTATTTCGGAGGAAGCATTGGAGCGGTGGAAGTAGCTCAAAGCGACCCCAACGTTATATATGTGGGAGGAGGTGAAAAGACCCTTCGGGGCAATGTTTCTTCGGGCTATGGAATTTGGAAAACCGAGGATGCCGGAAAAACCTGGAAATCGGCAGGGCTGGAAAAAAGTCGACATATACCACGGATTCGTATCCATCCCAAAAACCACAACATAGTCTATGCAGCAGTTTTGGGCAATATCTATAAGCCTACCCAAGATCGAGGAGTCTACAAAAGTATGGATGGTGGCAAGACTTGGGAGAAAATACTTTTTGTAAATGACCAATCCGGGGCTGTGGACCTAACCTTGGATCCAAACAATCCCAGAATAGTATATGCCTCAACATGGCGTGCCAAACGAACACCCTATAGCTTAAGCAGTGGAGGAGATGGTTCGGCATTATGGAAAAGCACGGATAGCGGGGAAACTTGGTCCGAAATTTCTAAGAACGAAGGTTTTCCCAAAGATACTTTGGGCATTATAGGGGTGACGGTTTCACCTAAAAATTCCGAACGGGTCTGGGCCATTGTAGAGCAAAAGGAAAAAGGCGGTCTGTATCGAAGCGATGATGGGGGTAAAACATGGGAACAGGTAAACGATGAACGTAAACTGCGCCAACGTGCTTGGTACTATACTCGCGTCTACGCCGATACCGAAGATGAGGATGTGGTTTATGTATTGAATGTACGCTATCACAAGTCTACCGATGGAGGTAAAACTTTTAGCACTTTCAATGCCCCTCATGGGGATCATCATGATTTATGGATAGCTCCAGAGAATTCGAAAAGAATGATTATTGGAGATGATGGCGGCGCCCAGGTTTCCTATGATGGGGGAGATACTTGGAGTACCTATTACAATCAACCTACGGCACAGTTTTATCGGGTAACTACGGACAATGCATTTCCCTACCGGATTTATGTGGCTCAGCAAGATAATTCTACCATTCGCATTAACCATAGAAGTGATGGAAGCAGCATTGGCGAGGATGATTGGGAAGAAACGGCGGGTGGCGAAAGCGCACATATTGCGGTGGATCCGACCAATAATGATATTGTGTATGGCGGAAGCTACGGAGGGTTTTTGACAAGGGTAAACCATAAGAAGAACACAACACGGGGGATTAATGTATGGCCAGATAATCCTATGGGGTATGGGGCAGAGGGGATGAAATATCGCTTTCAATGGAACTTTCCCATTATTTTTAGCAAGCACGATCCCAAAAAACTATATACGTTTTCCAATCATGTACATAGGAGTACCAATGAAGGTCAAAGTTGGGAGTTATTGAGTGATGACCTTACACGAAACGATTCTTCAAAATTGGTCAGTAGTGGGGGGCCGATTACCCAGGACAATACCGGGGTGGAATATTATTGCACCCTATTCGCGGCCAATGAGAGCCCGGTAAAGGAGGGCCTAATTTGGGTTGGTAGCGATGACGGATTGATTCATGTTACCCAAGATGGAGGAGAAACCTGGGAAAATGTAACCCCGGCAGAGATGCCGGATTGGACCATGGTAAATAGTATTGAACCATCTGCTTTTGAAGTAGGCACCTGTTATGTGGCAGGCACGCGTTATAAGTTGGGAGATTTTCAGCCTTATCTCTATAAAACCACGGATTTTGGAAAGACTTGGAAAAAAATAACAAATGGTATAAAAAATGAACATTTTACTCGTGTACTCCGGGAAGACCCAAAAAGAAAGGACTTGCTGTATGCCGGTACGGAAACCGGCATGTACATTTCCTTTGATGATGGTGCTAACTGGCAACCGTTTCAACTCAACCTCCCTATTGTTCCCATTACGGATTTAACCATAAAGGACAACAATCTTATCGTTGCCACCCAGGGCCGTAGCCTGTGGATTATGGATGACTTAACGGTGCTCCATCAATTGCAGGATGATATTAAGAACAAGGCGGCATACCTATTTGGACCCAAGGACAGTTACCGGACCAAGGGCGGTACTATTGAGAAGCCTTCCCTTACCGAGGGAGAAAATCATCCCAATGGGGTAGTCACCCACTTTTATATACAAGACTTGATGGAAAAGGATAGTGTGCAGCTAACCTATTTGAATAGTGCCGGAGACACCTTGGCAGTATTTAAAAATTCGGCAAAAGGGAAAGATGAAAAACTGGAAATCAAGAAAGGGGGAAATACCCATGTTTGGGATACCAAGGGCAAAGGAGCCGAGAAACTTGAGGGTATGGTCTTGTGGTGGGCCAATCTTGATGGACCGAAAGCCGTTCCCGGAACTTATAAAGTATCTTTGAGTATCAATGGTTTGGAACAGTCACAGCCGTTTACGATACTGCCCGATCCTCGCGCAGAGGTTTCGGTAGCCGATATGCAAAAGCAATACGATTTTGTAAGTGATATAAACGCTAATGTGAACAAGGCCCATGAATCTATCAAGAAAATCCGAAAGATCAATGAACAGTTGGAAGCCTTTTCAAAACAATACGCTTCCACTCCGCTCAGCGCAAGTAATGGGGAACAAATAAAAAAATTGGTTGAGCAAGCTAAAACCATGAAAGAGAAATTCGGGGAAGTGGAAAAGGCCTTATATCAAACGAAAAATCGTAGTGCTCAGGATCCATTGAACCTCCCTATTAAATTGACCAACAAATTGGGACATTTGAACAGTCTGGTGACTCTGGACGACTTTCCGCCTACAGATCAGGATATTGCCGTGAAAAATGAGTTGACCACCAAGATCAATGCTCAACTTGAAGCCTTTGATGCCTTGATTATCCAAGAAATCAAGGCCTTTAATTCAGCTTTCAATAGTTTGCAATTGAATTATTTATTTGTAGAAGATTAAGATTATGCAGAAACCAATAAGCCTTTTACTACTTTTTGTTGTAATTCATTTTTTGCCTATGCTATCCACGGCACAGCGCGGTGAAAAACCTAATGTGATTCTGATTATTACCGATGACCAGGGCTATGGGGATTTAGGAATTACGGGCAATCCACATGTTAAGACACCTACCTTGGATGCTTTTGCCAAAGAAAGCGTTCGTTTTACCAATTTTTACGTGTCCCCGGTTTGTGCTCCGACCCGGGCCAGTTTAATGACGGGGAGATATTCCTTACGGACCGGGATTAGGGATACTTATAACGGCGGGGCGATAATGGCCTCCAATGAAGTTACTATTGCAGAAATGCTGAAACAGGCCAACTACCGAACCGGGATTTTTGGAAAATGGCATTTGGGGGATAACTATCCCAGCAGGCCTCAGGATCAGGGTTTTGATGAATCTGTTATCCACCTAGCAGGCGGTATGGGTCAAGTAGGGGATTTTACCACTTACTTTAGGGGTGATAGGAGTTACTTTGACCCTGTTCTTTGGCAAAATGGAAAACAAGAGGCATATACCGGCTATTGCAGTGATATTTTTACGGATCAGGCGATTCGTTTTATAGAAAAGAGCAAATCTGATCCTTTCTTCTGCTATCTTTCCTTTAATGCCCCCCACACCCCTTTGCAGGTCCCACAAGAATACTATGATCGGTATAAGGACATTGACCCTTCTTCAGGATTTGAAAATGATGACCGACCTTTTACGAAGATGACCGAAAAGGACAAGGAAGACGCGCGTAAAGTGTACGCTATGGTCAGTAATATTGATGATAACCTGGCCAAGTTGTTCCAAAAATTGAAAGAATTAAAGCTCGAAAAGAATACCCTCGTTATTTTCATGACCGATAACGGTCCGCAACAAGTGCGCTATGTCGCCGGAATGAAAGGTAGAAAGGGTAGTGTTTACCGAGGCGGGGTAAGAGTCCCTTTTTACCTCAGGTATCCTCAAGAAATAAAGGGAAATTGGGACATTGAAACCACAACTGCTCATATTGATGTGCTTCCTACACTTGCGGAGATTTGTGGTTTGGAAATACCCAAGAACAGAAAGCTGGATGGGAGAAGCCTTTTGCCCTTGATTCAGAAAAAGGCAAATTGGCCGCAACGCCCCCTCTTTTTCTACTGGACACGAAAATATCCCGTACGGTATATTAACATGGCTTTGCAGCAAGGCCCCTATAAATTAGTAGCTCAGACGAATTTCAATGCTTCGCTTCAGGATTTTGAGCTATACCATGTTTTGGACGACCCCTATGAGCTAAAAAACCTAGCCAAGGAAAAAACGGACACGGCACAGCTGCTTAAAGATAAGATGGACGAAACCTATGAGGAATTGATCAATTCAGAAAATTTATTGAACCCACCGCCCATTGTTGTGGGAACCCAGAATGAGAACCCAATTTTTTTGAATAGAAATGATGCCGGTGGAGAACGGGGTATCTGGAATCAGGAGGAAGTTTTTGGGAAATGGAACGTAGTATTGAAAGAGGGCAGATATAACATCAAATTTAAGTTTGTAGAACCCATTAAAAAGGGAGGCAAGATGTTTTTGGAGACGGGTTCCTTGATCAATACCTTTGAAAACGATATAAATGGAACGGATAGCATTGAAATGACTGGGGTGTCTCTACCGAATATGGAATGTGATCTTATTCCTTTTTACGCTATTGGTGGCAAGCGTATTTTTCCATTTTGGGTAGAAATGGAACGAATTCGATAAAAAACAATATGTCTTATTACTTCAATGTCACGCAGAGCGGATATGCATAAATCCCTAACTTTGAACCTTGAACCTTGAACCTTGAACCTTAAACCTTAAACCGTATTCTCCCGTGTCTGAATATTACAACTACATCAAGGCGCTTCACCTTATTTTTGTGGTTACTTGGTTTGCGGGACTGTTTTATATTCCGCGCTTGTTCATCTATCACATTGAAGCTTCTCTAAAACCATCTCCTGAAAAGGAAATCCTCAGTGATCAATTAAAACTAATGACCAAACGTCTTTGGTATATCATAACCTGGCCCTCTGCCGTGCTCTGTACCTTGTTCGCAATTTGGTTGCTAGTGATTATACCGGGCTGGTTGGAACAAGGCTGGATGCATATAAAACTTGTCTTTGTCCTATTGTTGTTTGTGTATCAACTTAAATGCCATCAGATCTTTAAGCAACTGCAAAGGGACGAAATAAAGTACACCTCTAAATTTATGCGCATTTGGAACGAGGGAGCTACCTTGATTCTTTTTGCTGTAGTTTTTTTGGCCATTTTAAAGAGCACGTTTAGTTGGGTTTTTGGTTTGGTCGGTATTTTAGGGCTGGGTATTTTTTTGATACTGGGCATTAAGCTCTATAAAAGGATACGGGACAAGAACCCAAATGCATAGTAAAGCCTCAAAGTATAAATTTCAGATTAATCCTTTTGGAATTTGCCCTTTTTGGAAATTTGAAATTTTGGCAAAGCCAGCTTGGTGCGATATTTGCTAACTTTGTCTAAACGCGGTATCTGTGTTCAAAAAACTCTCCCTAAGATCAAGAATCTTTGTGGCCATGATTCTCTTGGTTGTTATTCCATCCGGATTAATTACCGCTGTTGCAATCTTTCAATATCGGGAACAACGGAAAGATTATCACAAGGTGAGGCTTGCCCGTAAGGAAGGGCAGATCAAGCAAAGTGTAAACTACACCCTTCAGAATACCACCTATCCCATCACAACTGGGAATTTAGGATTGATTTTTAAGGAAGACATCTATCAGATAGCGGACGTCCAGAACCAAAATTTTAATATTTACGATCTGTCCGGTGAATTAATCAAAAGCTCAAGGCCCAAATTTGTCGTAGATTCCGTAGCCATGTGTCTTGATGTTGAGGTGTTGGACCAGCTCATAGAAAGTATCGATAAGCGTTACATAGAGGAGAACTCGGCTGCCGGGGACGATTATCAATCCTCATATACCTATATCACCGACCTTAAGTTCAAACCTATCGGAATTTTGAACTTACCGTATTTTGAGGACAACTCTTTTTACGACAACGAACTACAGGAGTTCTTAATGCGTTTGGGTGGGGTGTACCTTCTCATGCTGGTCACGGCGATTGGTTTCGCCTATTTTGTCTCCAAGTATACAACCCGTTCCTTAGAGACTATTTCGGACATGCTGGGCAGGACCGATCTGAACAAAAGAAACGAGAAAATTTTAATCGATGATCCCAGTGAGGAAATTGAAAAATTGGTGACCTCCTACAATGCAATGATTGATGAACTGGAGCATAGCGCTGCCAAGTTGGCCAGGAGCGAACGGGAACAAGCCTGGCGAGAGATGGCCAAACAGGTAGCCCATGAAATTAAGAATCCTCTAACGCCCATGCGACTAAGCGTACAGAGTTTTCAGCGTAAGTTTGATCCCAAAGATCCGGACATGGAAAACAAGATCAACGAATTTTCGAAGACCTTGATTCAACAAATAGATACCATGAGCAGCATTGCATCGGCTTTTTCAAACTTTGCCAAGATGCCTGCCCAGCAGAACGAAACGCTAAATGTCGTAGCCATTGTGAAGCTCGCCCTGGATATTTTTAATGAGGATTATATTCATTTCATTTCGAACGAGGAGAAAATCATTGCCAAATTAGATCGTACCCAATTGATTCGAGTGGTCACCAATCTGGTTAAAAACGCCATACAGGCCCTGCCGGATGTTGAGACGCCACGTATTCTGGTCTCTGTATCTTCGGAGAGAGATTCAGTAAAGATTTCGGTAGCGGACAATGGGATAGGCATATCGGACAGTTTCCGGGAGAAGATTTTTGAACCAAAATTTACAACAAAGACCAGTGGTATGGGGCTCGGTTTAGGTATGGTAAAGAATATTGTGGAAACCTATAACGGCAGTATCGATTTCACTTCTCAGCCTGGTAAGGGCACAGTGTTTACGGTTAAATTCCCCAAGGCCTAATGTTTTCCTTTCGGAGATTAATAGGGCGGTTAATTGGTTTCGTAGGAGGATTTTCAAGATGGGTTGTCGGAACAATTTGGCGGACATTGTTCCGGAAACAAAAGTATAAATTAAGGGACTATGTGCACGGAATACATAATCCAAAAGATTTTTTACGGGGAATGGATCATGCTATTGCGAATTATCTTGTTGGATTAACCGTAATTATAGCTTTATTTTGGCTTGTAAGTTTTACTAATGAGTTGATTTAAAATGAGCAATAAAAATATCAAAGTTGTAGAAGAAAGCCCTATCGCAATTGTTACCATCAATCGCCCTAAAAAATTGAATGCCCTAAATCAGGAAACCATACGGGAACTGCACGACGCCTTCAAAAATCTGGATACAAAAAAGGAAGTAAAGGTTATTATCCTAACGGGTAGTGGGGAAAAAGCTTTTGTAGCCGGAGCGGATATTTTGGAATTTGCGGATTTCACGGTAAAAGAGGGAAACAACCTGGCCGCGAAGGGCCAGGAACTGTTGTTCAATTTTGTCGAAAATCTTTCTACCCCTGTCATTGCCGCAATTAATGGTTTTGCCCTTGGTGGTGGTTTGGAATTGGCCTTGGCCTGTCATTTTCGTGTGGCTAGTCATAATGCCAGGATGGGGCTTCCGGAGGTTTCATTAGGACTGATTCCAGGTTATGGGGGAACCCAACGCCTGCCGCAATTGGTAGGCAAGGGACGGGCCATGGAGATGATCATGACCGCTGGAATGATAGATGTGGAACGGGCTGTGGAATTTGGTCTGGTCAACCATGTGGTCTCCCAAGAAGAGCTTTTGTCCCATTGTAAAAAACTGGCCAACAAAATAGCGAATAACTCATCCGTTGCCATATCCCACGCAATAAAAGCCGTAAATGCCAGTTTTAAGAATACTATTAATGGATATGCCGTTGAAATTGAAGCCTTTGGAACATGCTTTGGAACTGCCGATTTTGAAGAAGGAACTTCGGCCTTTTTGGAAAAGCGCAAGGCCGATTTCCCCGGTGAATAGTATATCTTAAATCCTACTTATGATCAAGAGAAGAAGTCTTTCCTTTTGCTTTTTCCTGTTATTCGCTTTGACCATCATAGCCCAGGAAATTCCCATACAACACGTATTGGGCGAAAAATATAACGATAGATATAAATACTCCAATCTTTTAACAATCGCCAAGGATGGCGAGGGAGGCTCCGTCTTAGTACGCTCCTATTATCAAGGTATAGTACTTAGGCCCAAAGGATATTTTGTGGAACGTTATGATGAGAACCTCCAATTGGTTTCAGAGTACAATTACAAGCTTAAAAATGCCAATTTTGTAGATGGTTATGTACGTAACGGCCAGGTATACCTTCTTTTTCTAGATTACAACTACGCAACACAGGCGTACGATTACACGATTCACAGAAGTCCTATATCCGAATATAACTTTACCAAAGAGACTTTAATTTCCATTCCTTCCAAGGAGGTTAGAAATCCATTGGACAAAAACTATTACAATCGAAACTTTTCCTCCGGATTTACCACTTCGGTACTGTTTGATCCGGCAAAATCAGGTTTTGCAATTACAACACATTTTAAAAAAGGAAAAAACAATAAACATTTCATCCATGTTTTCAATGCCAATTTGGAAAAATTAATGGAACATGATTTTTCGGCTGAGGTGGAGGAAAAGAATTATGCTTTTGAGAATATCGCATTTTCAAAGAATATGGACAAGGCATTTTTAATTGGAAAATCCTACTTCAAAAAACGAAGGTTCAATGCCTTGGAACGGAAATTCCAATACGAGCTTGTTCAAGTGTCCCGGGAAGGAGGAAAAACACAGACTTTTGACTCCCCTGGAAAGTTTTCGGAAGGGTTGATACCGCTTGTAGCTGGGGACAAGATTTTATGTGTAGGCTTTTATGCGGACCGTAAAAACAATCGCTATAACGGATTGGCTTACTTTGAACTTGCATCCGGAAGCCTACAGCTTGTATCCAAAAAATACAATCCTTTCTCGGAACAGTTTATGATGGACAAATTTGGTCGTGATGATGACAAGGAAATAAAGAACCTTGTTTTTAAGAATGCCACGATAAATCCGGACGGTTCCATACTATTCAATGCAGAAGAGTATTTTATGACCTCTAGTATTCAGGCCAATTCAAGCGGGGGCCGTGTTAAAATTGAGCGCTACCATCATAATGACATCGTCAGTGCAAAATTGGATGCCAATGGAGATGTCGTTTGGACCCGAAACATCAATAAATCCGAAGTGACCCAAGGGGATGGCGCATATGCGTCCTATAGTTCATATGTTCACAGTGGAGACACCTACTTTTTCTTGAGTACCTCTTCGGAGAATCCACAGCTTTTGAGCGGTGAACGTCTTTTGTTCAAACAAGGCCTTAGTCGTAACCGAAATGTATTTGTCATTAAACTGGATACAAATGGGCATATCAGCTATGAAAAATTAATTGATGACAAGGAAGCCCGTTTGCCTTTAATGGTGTCCAAACCGCTGATCAACAAATCGGATGATGCCTTACTTTTCTACGCCAAGCGAGGTTCCAAAAAACAACTCGCCAAGGTTTCCATTGAAGGACGTTAATCTGCAACTACCTTATCACACTTTCTGTTAATTAACAAATTTGTTGTTTTCTATTTTGGATTAAATCCATAAATTTGGAATAAATCCAAAAAATTTGAAAGAAGAAGATTACATCAAAGGCCGAGGGGCTCAGCAAAACGTGCCCAACAGATTTCTTAAATATATTTACGAAACCCGGGATGATTTTCTGGAGTTTTGTCGTATGGAAGGGGAGGAGGCGGACAAAAACAAGACCCAATACATTCCCATATTTCCCAAAACTATAGTGAACAAGGTAACCAGTCCGGACGTGGGAATGATGTATTCCATGAATCCCTATCAAGGTTGTGAACATGGTTGTATTTATTGCTATGCCCGTAATACCCATGAATTTTGGGGCTATGGTGCCGGACTCGATTTTGAACGCAAGATTCTAATCAAGAAAGATGCCCCAAAACTGCTCGAGGCCAAACTGCAGCATAAGAACTGGAAGGCGGAGACCATAGTGATGTCTGGCAATACAGATTGCTATCAACCCGCTGAGAAAAAGTTCAAGATAACCAGAGGCTGTTTAGAAGTGTTCTTAAAGTACAGGCATCCCGTTGGTATGATTACCAAAAATGCTTTAATTTTAAGGGACTTGGATATCCTTTCTGAACTGGCAAAAAATAAATTGGTAGGGATAAACGTTTCCATAACTTCCCTTTCTGAAGAAACACGAAGAATTTTGGAACCTAGAACTGCCACAATTAAAAGAAGACTGGACACTATTAAGACCTTGTCCGAAAACAATATTCCGGTAAACGCTATGCTGGCCCCGATTATCCCAGGTATCAATAGCCACGAAATCATGAATTTGGCCAAAGCTGTCGCTGACCATGGTGCATTGTCATTTGCCTTTACAGTAGTGCGCCTTAATGGAGCAATAGGGCAAATATTTACGGATTGGATAAAAAAAACGTTACCGGATAGGGCCGAAAAAGTATTGCACCAGATTCAAGAGTGCCATAACGGAACGTTAAACGATAGCCGTTTTGGAATACGAGGTAGGGGTGAAGGTAAAATAGCCACCCAGATCCATGATTTGGTGCACTTGGCAAGACACACTTATTTTAAGGATAAACCGCCTTTTCCTAAATTGAACAAAAAACTACATGAGCGATATAAGAAAGGACAGATGAAATTGTTTTAGAAATTTTTTAAGTTTTTGTCCAATTCCTTAAGGAGGAATACGTCTTTAGCATATAATAATCTTTAAAAGAACAATCATGAGTAATTTTTTATTTTTATTTAGAGGAGGAAATCGGGCAAGAATGGAGGAATCGCCTGAGGCCATGCAAGAGCATATGCAAAAATGGGGCGCTTGGATGGGAGGATTAAAGGAAAAAGGACAGTTGGTAGACGGCTTACCATTGTCCAAGGAAGGAAATGTAGTCCACAAGGCAGGAGAAGTAATAACCGATGGTCCTTTTGCAGAGGGGGCAGAAGTTGTGGGCGGCTATCTTATTGTTTCTGCGGAGGGCCAAAATGAGGCTGTTGAAATTTCCAAGGGATGTCCCATTTTTGAACACGATGGAAATGTAGAGGTTCGAGAGATAATGTCCATGGACATGTGATTCTAAGAGAAGACTATCGCCACAAAGTCCGATTGTTTTATTCGGACTTTTTACTTTTATAGCATGGGGGAACCAAATAAAGGACAGCTAGTGGAACACGTATTCAGACATGAATATGGTAAAATAATCTCCTTTCTGGTACACAAGTTCGGCCCATCCCATCTAGAAAAGATAGAAGATGCCGTTCAGGAATCCCTTATCAAGGCAATGAACCTTTGGGGCTATAACAATCCCCCGAATAATCCAACATCCTGGTTGTTACGTGTAGCGAATAACATGTTGATCGATACGTTGAGAAGAGACACCAAGATGGACCAAAAGGAGGATATTTCCGGTTTTGAAAAACAACATGCGGTTCAGGAAGAAGTCTTTTTGAACAACCGTATCAACGATAGTCAACTAAAAATGATTTTTGCCTGCTGTCATCCATCGATATCCAAGGAATACCAAATAATACTTAGCCTAAAACTGATCGGGGGTTTTGGCAATAAGGAAATAGCAAGGGCACTTTTAAAGAAAGAAGATGCCATAGCCAAATCTTTTACGAGGGCCAAGAAAAAGCTCAAAGAGCACGTAAAAACACTGAACAGTCCTGTAGAGATAGGGTTGCGCTCAAGATTGGCTATCGTTTTGAAGGTAATCTATTTGTTGTTCACCGAGGGTTATACGGCAAGTCATGGTGAAATCCTAATAAAAAAGGACATATGTCTTGAGGCGATACGTTTGGCGCTTCTGTTATGCGAAAACAAGTATTGTAACCAGCCGGAAGTCCATGCCTTAATTGCGCTAATGTGCTTTCATACCTCAAGATTTGAGGCTAGGATAGATCAAAATGGTGATATGGTGGACTTGGAACATCAAGATAGAAGGACCTACGATTTCGACTTAATAAGGGTAGGAATAGAGCACCTGGAAAAGGCTGCAGTAGATTCAAATCCATCGGATTATCATTTACAGGCCGCTGTTGCCTACTATCATTGCACGGCAGCAAAATTTGAGGATACGGATTGGAAGGGTATTTTGCAACTATATGACCTGCAATTGGAAAGACAATACTCCCCTATTGTGTGGTTAAACAGAATAGTCCCTTACTACATGGTGTATGGTGCGAGAAAGGCACTGTTAGAACTTCAAAATTTTGAAAATGGCCCTTACTTTAGTAACAATGCCCTTTTTTATGCCATTAAAGCGCAGTTATTATCTGATTTGAAAATTTCCGGAAGCGCAAAAGAAGCATTACAAAAAGCCATCCACCTCACGACCAACTTGTTGGAGAAAAAACATCTTTCCAAAAAATTGAATACGTATTAGACCAAACATATTTTTTATTTAGGTCTGCTGTTTTTCGATTTTAATAAAACGGTGCCCACTCAGTTCCTTTCAGCAAGCTGATCTTTTCCCATCACCATATGCTCCTTATGTGCTTTTACCAAGGCATTTATTTCCTGAATAACCTCCGGATGATTTTCAGCGATATTGTAGGCTTCCGAAGGATCTTCACTTAAATTATACAAAAGTGGCACGGTATGATCTACCCTTTCTCCAAACTGGCCATAGACTCCTTGTGTAGTATAATGAACTTTGTAATCCCCAGACCTGGCCGCATATAACTCCGTACCACGGTAATAGAACAACGAATTACGGGGACTAGCTTCCCCATTGAAAAGGGTTCGGCTTAAATCCACACCATCCATAGGTCTATCCTTGGGAACTTCTGCTCCGGCCAGCTTACTGAAGGTCGTAAAAAAATCCATAGTTGAACCCAAATCCGAAATAACAGCAGGTTTAATTCGACCCGGACCCCAAAAAATACAAGGTTCCCGCATACCGCCTTCCCAAGTGCTACCTTTGCCCGCGTAGAGCAGGCCTGCACTTCCGCCGTGGGTATCAAAGGGGAGCCAAGGCCCATTATCTGAGGTAAAGACCACAATAGTATTTTCTGCGAGACCCTCTTCCTTAAGCGTGTTTAAAATTTGCCCGACACCATGATCAATTTCCTCTATAACATCACCATACAATCCTCTTTTGCTTTTCCCCAAGAAATCCTTGGACGCGAACAAAGGGATATGGGGTAGGTTATGGGCCAGGTAAACAAAGAAGGGTTCATCCTTATTTTTTTTGATAAAGTCAACAGTCTCCTGAGCGTACCTTTTGGTAATGGTATTCTGGTCAGCAGGTCTTTCTATAATTTTAGTATTCCGAAGGAGGGGTACATTAAAGTCTTCCGTATTGATAAAATCATTATCGGCCACGGTCTTTCTATACCCTTTTTTACCCTCAAAATCCATATCATTGGAGTAGGGAATCCCAAAATAATAATCGAAGCCATTATTGGTCGGAAGGTATTGTTCTTTATGTCCCAAATGCCATTTTCCGATACATGCCGTAGCATACCCAACCTTTTTTAATTGCTCTGCCAAGGTGATTTCGCTCGCTGGCAAGCCATTGACCGAATTCGGGAAAAGTACCCGACTTTTGTTACTGGCCATCCCGCTGCGTACAGGCAAGCGACCTGTAAGCAATGCGGCCCTACTGGGGGTACATACACTGGCAGCCACATAAAAGTTGGTCCACTTTTGACCTTCAATGGCCATCTGATCCAGATGGGGCGTCCTTATCGTGGGATGACCATAGCAACCTAAATCACCATAACCCAGGTCATCCGCAAAAATGACAATGAAATTAGGAGGCCTTTGGCCGGAATCCTGCGATGACATCCCAAGGGAGAAGAACAAAAAAAGGACTAGGGCAAGGCCTGATTGAATAGGGGTAGATAAAGAACTTTTCATTGTCTTGCGTTTTTTAGGATATTTCCCAACCTTTTCTGTAGCTTCCTTTGACCCACTCATTGGCTTTGTCCCAATTGGTCACTTTCATATTGTTTCCGTCCCAAAGGATTTTACGTCTTCCAGGGTAGTCAAATCCACGGCCATTGGCCCTCTTTTCTTTGAGCTGGAAAGCCCTAATGGCCAGGTTTCCCATGAGAACGGCTTCCGTCAACGGACCGGACCGTTTAAAATCTGATGAGGTTTCCACGCCATTCAAACAGCCTTCCACGAAATTACGCTGATGTCCACCTGTGTCGCCTTCTATTCGCTTTAGATATGGGGCAGGTGCATTGAACAATTTCATGTTTTTACTGGGCAGCAATCGTGCATTTCGAGAATAGGTGTCCGCTACTAGAATACCTCTGGTGCCATAAAAAACACTGCCTCCACCGCCATCTCCTATAGTCTCGCCCTCGCCCAGTTCGTCGGGCAGATCTGGTTTCAATCCGCCATCATACCAGTTCAGTGCAATATGGCCGTGTTCCTCGGTATGGAACTTCAGTCGAACTATGGAAGAAGCGGGACAAGATTGGCTATAGTCAGCCTCTACAAAATCACCCACCCAATTGGTCGTGCAACTGGCCTCTGCTTCCGAAGGATACCCCAAATCCAATACCCCAAAGGGAGTTTCCATAATATGACAACCCATATCGCCCAAGGCACCGGTTCCAAAATCCCACCATCCACGCCATTTAAAAGGCAGATAAGAATCATTGTAATCCCGCATGGCGGCCGGTCCCAACCATAGGTCCCAATCCAATCCTTTGGGTATACTATCCTTGCCTTTAGGTATGGGAACGCCTTGTGGCCAAACGGGACGGTTGGTCCAGCAATCTACCTTATATACCTTGCCGATAATACCGGATTGAATCCATTCTTTGGCTTCACGACTCCCGTCACTGGAAGCCCCTTGATTGCCCATTTGGGTTACAATGCCATTTTCTTTGGCCACATTTGTCATCATTCGGGCTTCATTGATGTTGTGGGTCAGTGGTTTCTCCACATAGGCATGTTTCTTTGCCTTCATAAAGGGAAGGGCGATGGGCGCATGCGTATGATCGGGCGTGGCTACCATAATAGCGTCGATTTCATTTAAGTGCTGATCGTACACCTTTCTAAAATCTTTGTAACGTTTGGCTTTTGGGTATTTTTTATAGGTGTCAGCAGCCCTTCTATCGTCCACATCGCAGAGTGCTACGAACTTCACTTTTTTGGTCTCGTCCAATCCACGGATTACTCCGGATCCCCTTCCTCCTACACCAAAGGCACCGATATATAAGGTGTCACTTGGCGGAACATGTGTTTTTCCGAGAACGTGGTTGGGAACAATAGAAAAAGCGGCGGAGGTCGCCGCTACATTTTTGATGAACTTTCTTCTTTGCATCGTGTTGTTGGGTTTATAAAATGGTGACGGAAGATACAAAAATTAAGGAAAGAATTGACCCTCCGAATAGACCTATACCATCAGATTTTTTTGATGGAAAGCATGAACGACTAAATACAGAGGCATCCATATTCTCAAGTACTAGGATCTAGGCTCCAAGGGATCCCATTCCTTATAAAACTGTTCCAGGTAGTTAAGCATAAATTGATGCCGTTCCCGCGCCAAACGTTTTCCGGTATCCGTATTCATTTTGTCCTTGAGCAGTAGTAGCTTTTCATAAAAATGATTGATGGTCGGGGCATTAGAGTTTTTATATTGCTTTTTGGTAAGTTGCAAGTTTGGCGTAATTTCTGGGTCATAGAGTTTTCTGTTTTTAAACCCACCATAATTAAAGGCGCGAGCTATGCCAATGGCCCCCATGGCATCCAACCGGTCGGCGTCCTGTACCACTTGCAATTCTACTGAATTGAAGGGTTGTCCCTTAGTTTTTGCCAAGCTGTTCTTAAAGGAAATATTTTGAATGATCCGTACCACATGGGCAATAGTACTTTTGGAGACTTTTAGCGATTGCAAAAATGATTTTGCCAATGTTGGCCCAACAGATTCATTGCCGTAATGGAATTTGGCATCGGCAATATCATGTAGAAGTGCTCCCAGTGAAACTACCTGTACATCCACCTTTTCAGTCTTAGCAATATGTAGTGCATTGTTGAATACCCGTTGAATATGAAACCAATCATGACCACCTTCCGCCTCCATTAAAGTTTCCTTTACAAAGGATATGGTCTCTTCTATTATTTCAGCGTCCGTCATGGATTTTATTGTATTCCGGCGGTTACCTGTTGCTCTGTTTGGGCGATTAACTCGTCGGCATTTCCTTTGTTTTCAATAGGTGCGTGCACTGTAAAAGTAAGATGGTTACCAATGCCGTAGGGAAACTTACCGTACCGTAACATCTTCCAGGAATTATTGATGCTTATTGGCACTATATGGGCCGAAGGCGCATTTCGCAATAGTATTTTAAGCCCCATAGGTTGGAACTTTTTTGGTTTTCCGGTCCTACTTCGGGTACCTTCCGGGAAAATGACCGCGCTACGGTTATGCTCCTGTATGTATTTGCCCAATTTGGCTATCTGTGCCAAGGCCTGTTTGCTATCTTTTCTATCGATCAAGACGGAGCCTCCATGCCTTAGGTTGAAGGAAACGCTGGGAATCCCCCTACCCAATTCGATTTTGCTCACAAATTTGGGATGATGTTTCCTCATAAACCAAATAATGGGAGGGATATCGTTCATGCTTTGGTGATTGGCCACGATAACAAGGGGTTTATTTTCAGGAAGGTCAAAGGGATTTTTAAAAGAATAGGTAGTGCCCAAAATATGGGTACATCGTATTAGGCACCAGTTCAAGATACTTACGCTCCCTTTATGGGCTGAATAACCGAATAGGTTTAGACATATCCATTGAATGGGATGGAAAATTAAAAGAACCAATCCGAAAAAGACAAAATAGATAATGGTAAGCGGATATGCCAGGATTTTACGCATGCTACAAAATTAAAAAACCGCTTCTTAGGGAAACGGTTTTTCGTATCATTTTAAAGTGCTATACTATTGAGCTTAGAACTTCTTAGCAAAATTCATTATATGCTTCTGTCAAATTTTCGGCAATGGCTTCTGCCGGCCTACCCTCAATATGGTGACGCTCAATCATATGCACCAATTCACCATTCTTAAACAACGCCATACTTGGGGAAGACGGAGGAAAGGGAACCATAAGATTTCGTGCTGCATTTACCGCCTCAGTGTCTACCCCGGCAAATACGGTAACCGTACGATCCGGCTTTTTATCGTTTTGCAAACTTAGTTTTGCGGCCGGTCTTGCGTTGGCAGCTGCGCATCCGCAAACGGAATTTACCACAACAAGCACGGTGCCATCTTGGTTAATATTCTCTTCGACCGCACCTGCGGTATATAATTCTTCAAACCCGGCCAATGCCAAGTCATCTCTCATAGGCTTTACCAATTCTTCTGGATACATAGACTCATTTTTTTGTTGATAAGCAAAGATAACCAATTCATACCTTTTTGTACAAGTGTTAACGTTTTATTGGGCGAATTGGTTTTCCCCTTGTAGGGGAGTGGATGGGGGCTTATCTTTGCCAAAATTGGAAAAGGACATGATCAAGTGGTTTACGGCCATTTTAGGGTATTATCTTTTTCGCTTTCCGGGAGCCATCTTAGGGTTCTTGCTGGGTAGCTTCATCGATAATTTGAATAGCAGTGGTGGGGGTGCCCGTACCATTTTTAGGGATATCTCGCGGCAGCAGGTTTCCCCAGCAGATTTTGAACTCAATCTAATATCCCTTTGCTCCATAGTCATTAAAGCTGATGGAAATGTTACCCAAAGAGAACTGGATTATGTTAGGCAATACTTTGTGAGTACCTATGGCAAGGAAAAGGCCAATGCCATATTTAGAACGTTCAACGAAATTAATAAGAACAGGGAGATATCCGCCCAGCGTATTTGTACCTATTTAAATCAGCGTACGCGCTATGAAGTTAGGTTACAGTTGCTCCACTTTTTATTTGGTATTGCTAAGGCCGATGGTTCCGTAAGCCAACCCGAAATTGATAAAATACGTGAAATTGCAGGATACCTTCGAGTGGCCTTACGGGATTTTGAAAGTATCAAGGCGATGTTTATCAAGTCTGCCGACAATGCCTATAAAATTTTGGAAATCGATAAGTCCGCGACAAATGAAGAGCTCAAAAAGGCCTATAGAACCATGGCGAAAAAATACCATCCGGATAGGGTAAATACTCAGGATGAGGCCATAAAGAAGGGGGCAGAGGAAAAATTCAAACAAGTACAAAAAGCCTATGAAGAGATACAGGCAGAGCGAGGAATCGGATAAGAATCAGGTATGGAAAAGGACTGTAAATATGGAAAACCAAGGCACGACTTTGCTACTTAAACGAGGGTAGATTTGAATTCAAAAAAATATCCATCTGTAGCCACAATTCGGTAATTTTGCCCTAAACCCTAAACCCTAAACCCTAAACCCTAAACCCTAAACCCTAAACCCTAAACCCTAAACCCTAAACCCTAAAAAATGCAAGATTTCTGGTTCTATATAAAACTTGGGCTAACCCATGTACTAGACTTTTCCGCCTACGATCATATTCTTTTTTTATGTGCCCTGGCAGTTCCCTTTACCTTTAAAAGTTGGAAAAAAGTGGTGCTCTTGGCCACCATTTTTACCATTACGCATTGTTTGTCCCTGTCGCTATCAGCCTATGAATTGGTGGTCATGGATGTCACTTGGATAGAGTTCCTGATTCCGGTGACTATTCTGTTGACGGCTTTGTTTAATATCATATATATGGGGGCATCCCAAAAAAACAAAAGCATGTTGCTTCACATTTTGGCCACGGCATTTTTTGGACTCATCCATGGGTTTGGTTTTAGTAACTACTTTAAAATGTTGATTGCCGAAGAAGAGGAAAAATTATCCCCTCTATTGGGATTTGCTACTGGAATAGAAGTAGCCCAGGTATTGATCGTACTTTCCGTTTTGGTATTGGCCTATTTGTTCCAGTCAGGTTTAAAAGTAAGTCAATCCCTTTTCGTTGGGATAGTTTCCATTTTGATTATCTGCATTACAATACCCATGTTGGTCAATACGTTTCCTCTATAGGTTTTCACTTAAAATTAACCCAATTAAGGTTGTAGGGCTTTCGTAAAGCAGGTATCTTAGTGCCTTTCAGCAAATATGAAGGAGAGCAAGCAAGAGAAATATGACAAGGCCTATTTGCGAATGGCCCAAGAATGGGGCAAGCTTTCCTATTGTAAGCGCAAACAGGTTGGGGCCATCATTGTAAAAGATCGGATGATCATTTCAGATGGCTATAACGGAACGCCAACAGGTTTTGAAAATATCTGTGAAGACGACGGAGGGTATACCAAGTGGTATGTTCTTCATGCGGAGGCCAATGCCATAAGCAAAGTGGCTTCTTCCACACAGTCCTGTGAAGGAGCTACCTTGTACATTACCCTTTCGCCCTGTAAGGAATGCAGCAAACTGATCCATCAGTCTGGCATAAAACGTGTAGTCTACCAAACGGAATACAAAGACAACTCCGGATTGGAATTTTTAAAAAGGGCTGGAGTAGAACTGGTCCATCTGGACCAAATTGAAACGGTTATCTAAGCAAAGACACCAAATGAGCAAAAAATATAGTTACATCTGGCCAACCATTATCGCCGCAGCACTCGCGCTTGGGATTTTTGTTGGGGGCAAGCTTCATTTTAATGACACACCGGAGAAGCTTTTCACTACAAATTCGAAGAAAGATAAGCTAAACCGACTAATTGATTATATCGATTATGAATATGTGGATGAAATCAATACGGATAGCATTGTGGATGTAACCGTCAACAATATTCTGGAAAAACTGGATCCACATTCGGTTTATATTCCCAAACAGGAAATGAGCAAGGTATCCGAAAATATGAAAGGGGACTTTGTCGGTATCGGGGTAAATTTTTACTCCTATAGGGATACCATTTCTGTAATCCGCACCATAGAGAAGGGCCCTAGTTTTTTAAAAGGCATCAAAGCCGGAGATCGGATTTTAATGGCCGATGACGATACGCTTTATGGTAGAAACTTACCTAGTGATAGGATTGTGGAAAAATTAAGGGGCAAAAAGGGTACAAACGTACAGCTAAAGGTTTATCGGAAAGCTGAGGAAAGAATGTTTACCGTAGATGTAAAACGTGACGTTGTACCCATTAAAAGTGTACAGGCCTATTATATGCTTACTCCCGATATGGGGTATATAAAGGTAAACCGTTTTGCAGAATCCACCTTTAAAGAGTTTAAAGCAGCACTAAAGGATTTGAGTAGGCGCGGGGCAAAGAAATTAACATTGGATTTAAGGGACAACCCAGGGGGTTATTTGGGTATAGCCGAGCAAATGGCGGACGAGTTTTTGGAGGACGGCAAATTAATTCTCTTTACCAAGAACAAAAAGGGGAAAATAGACAAGATTTACGCCACGGATAATGGAAGTTTTGAGGATAAACCCATTTTTGTACTGATCAACGAAAGATCCGCATCGGCAAGTGAAATCATTGCGGGAGCACTGCAGGATAATGATATTGGTACCATTGTGGGCCGTCGTTCCTTTGGGAAAGGATTGGTCCAGCGCGAAATGGAATTGGGTGATGGTTCAGCGGTGCGATTAACGGTTTCCCGGTACTACACCCCCACAGGTCGTAGCATACAAAAGACCTACAAGAACGGGACCAAGGATTACTACAAGAAGTTTACCGACCGTTACCATAATGGGGAATTGGTTTCCGTAGATAGCATAAAGGTTGCAGATTCCCTTAGGTTCACCACCCCAAATGGCAAGGTAGTATATGGCGGAGGTGGTATTATCCCGGATGTTTTTGTACCTATAGGCACAAATGAAGAGGAAGCTGTTGAAAGTATGGACAGCCTGGGGTTCCTATCTTTTTTTATTTTTGAACATTTGGATGAGGATAGGCAGCGCTATACGGATTGGACCGAAGAAAGGTTTGTAAGCGATTTTAGGGTCGATGATATTTTGTTCGAGCAGTTCGTGGATTATTCCATCTCCCGAAACCTGAAAATGAACTTTTACGATTTTGAAGACCGCATTAAACTTTACCTTAAAGCAGCTTTGGGTGAGCAATTATTCGGCCCAAATGTTCATGCCAAAATTAAGGCCGCCGCTGATGCCATGCTACAAGAAGTATTGGAACTGGACAGACCCACTATACGCCAAGGTGAGGCTGAAAAGATAGAGGCACAGAATTAATCTTCTTCGTTGATTTTCTTTTGGATTTTTTTTGAGGTACTATAGATCAACAAAAGAACTATGGCGCACAGAGAAGCCAAAATACCTATCAAAGCTATAATACTATCTCCCTGAAACGGGTTCGCAAAGTCTACTAGGGTAACATTATAAGCTATTAAACCTAGGGCCAGGATAATTAGGATAATGATCAAAGTCCTGTTCATGGGGATTACAAATTAAGAAGCCAACAGTTGATTAATATTTGAGGCGAACAATTTTACGGCTATCGCCAAAATGATTACCCCGAAAACCTTTCTAATAATACTTAAACCACCCTTTCCCAAAACCCTCTCGATTTTCTTGGAAGACTTCAATACAAGGTAAACAAAGATCGTATTTAAAATAATGGCAACAATGATATTCTCCACATAAAATTCCGCACGAATGGAAAGGATGGATGTCATGGTTCCAGCCCCGGCGATCAGGGGAAAGGCTATAGGTACAATAGAGGCGCTCTTAGGTTCATCATCCTTGTATAGGGTAATGCCCAAAATCATCTCAATGGCTAAAAAGAACAGGATGAAGGCCCCAGCTACTGCAAAGGAATTTATATCGATGCCTATGAGATTAAGGATTTCCTCGCCAACAAAAAGGAATGCGACCATAAGGCATGCGGCTACTATGGAAGCTTTTCCGGATTGTATATGCCCCACTTTATTCCTAAGGCTTATGATTATCGGAATGCTGCCCACAATATCGATTACCGCAAAAAGTATCATCGTAGCAGAGGCAATTTCCCTTACATTAAAATGTAATGACATGGTTGACAAATTTGTGCCAAATGTACGTTGAAACGGTAGCTTTTGGATGACCATTTCAAAAAATAATTGCGCTGGAAGTATTTAGGAAAACCTATCTTTGAGTGCCCTAATAAAATAGGCTATGTTTCAACTGGGAAAGACCATTATTTCCGAAGAAATATTGGAAAAGGATTTTGTTTGTAACCTTACGGCATGTAAGGGTGCATGTTGCGTTGATGGTGAGGCCGGGGCACCTTTAGAAGAGCGAGAAACCGAAATCTTAGTGGATATTTATAAGAAGGTAGAGCCTTTTTTACGTGAAGATGGAATTGCTGCAATTGAAGAGCAAGGTGCATTTGTAAAGGGAGAGGATGGTGAATGGGAAACACCTCTGATAAACAATAGTGAGTGTGCCTATGTGATATATTCAGAAAAAGGTATTGCAAAGTGTGGCCTTGAAGAAGCCTATAATAAAGGAGCTACCCAGTGGAGAAAGCCGGTCTCCTGTCATTTATACCCCGTTCGTGTTAAGGAATATACGGAGCTGACCGCTGTTAACTATCACAAATGGCAGATTTGTGACCCCGCCTGCACCCTAGGAGAAGAACTGAAAATCCCTATTTACAAATTTGTAAAGGAGGCATTGGTACGAAAATTTGGTGAAAAATGGTATGCAGAGTTGGAAGTAATCGCCAAGGAACATCTTAAACAGTAGGTATGTGCAGTATCACCTTGGTCCCCGATGATTTTCCATTCTCATCAAAAAGGTCTATTATCTCCACCTCAAATGAATTTTGATAGTCCCGAGAAAAATTGGCAAGACGTTCCTTGGTAATATCAATGCCCACGGACTTACGTTTTAACACTTTGCCTTCCTTTATTTTTTCAGCGGCATCCCTTCCTACGCCATTATCCATAATGGCAATGTGCACAAAACCATCCTTTCCCTTACTTATATGGAGACCGATCTTTTTTTCCCCTTCTTTGGAAGAAAGCCCATGCCAAAGGGCATTTTCCAAGAACGGCTGTAAAATTAACGAAGGAATTTTTACCTGATGTATATCAATATCTCCGTCCACCATTATTTTAAAATCAATTTCATTGGAAAACCTTATGTTCTCTATGTTCATATAAAGTTCTACCGTTTCCAGTTCCTCGGCCAACGGTATTTCCTTTAGGGAAGATGCCTCCAGGATTTTGCGTATCAACTTGGAGAATTTGTTTAAATAGTGAACCGCGTTTTTTTGTTCATTATTGATGATATACAGTTTAATGGAGTTAAGGGAATTGAACAAAAAATGCGGGTTCATTTGACTTCGAAGCATGCTCTGCTCCAAGGTAAGTAGCTTCTTCTCGTTCTTAAGCTGATATTGGCGATAAAGAATGTAGAAAATACCGGCCAGTAGGGCCAAGGCTATTCCACTTGCTAAAAGTGTTTGGTTATTCTTTCGAAGCTTTAACCGAACAATTTCGTTTTCCTTCGCAAGGACTTCGATTTGGTTGCCCTTCTTTTCGGAGTCATACCTGAAAATAACATCATTTACATAGCGAACGGTACTTTCGTTCAGAATTTCCTTGTCCAGATTTTCAGCTTTTAGTTTGTAGTTCAAGGCCTGTCTGTAATCACGGGTTTGCTGGAATAATTCGGATAAAAGATGACTGGCTTGAGCAGATTCCTTACGCAGATTATACTTCTCCGCAATTTGCAACCCCAGCAACATATTTTCTTTGGCTTCCTTAAATTGTTCTGCCAATAATTGTGCCCATCCAAGATTTATCCGGGCCGGGGACAATAGAAAACCATCGCCCAAGCGCTCTGCAATGACCAGGGTAGGCTCAAGGATTTCTACGGCTTCTTCGGACCTATCCTGTTTAATGTATATTTGGGCTATGCTATTCTTACAGATAACGCGCCCCATATCATTGTCCAATGTCTCATTATAAGAGAGGGAAGTCCTATAGTTCTCCAATGCTTTGCCCAACTGGCCTTGCTCTTCTAGACATTCCCCGATATTTTGGTAGTTGACTGCAAGCCCTAAAGTATTGCCCAATTCCTCTTCCAATGTCAAGGATCTCTCAAAGTGTTCTATGGCCAGATCATATTGTTTTAAAAGTTGGTACAGATTGCCAATACAGTTCAGGGACACATTAATGTTTCGTTTCAAGCCCGTGGAGGGATTCTCAACGGTTTCTGCCAATTCCAACGCCTTTTGATTATAGTCCATTGCCGTTCGTATGGAAGAAGTTCTCCTGTAGGCAACCCCTAACATGTTTAAACTGGACACCCTGAACTCCAAATCATTGGATTCAGTGGCCAAATCCAAAGCCTTCTGATGTAGTATAATAGACTTGGTGTATTGCGATAGATTGCGATATCTTCTACCCAGCTGATTTAGAGCATAGGCTTGTCCTTTAATATATTCACTTTGGGCCGCGGAATTTGCGAGATACCACATTAATACAGTATCGTTTCGATGAGACCTTAACAGCACATGTATTTGGGTATAATTTGGATCGGATTGTATTATACTATCCGTTGTTTTCTTGAAGCTTGCGGGAACGAACTGTGAAACACTACTATAGGAAACAAAAAATAGGAATAACAGCCAGCATATTTTTTGCCTGGCAGAGACCAAAAAAAAACCAAGAGGCGATAATTGTTTGATTCTGGACCGCATATAGTGACCTATAATTTGTCCAAAAAATCGGATTTCTTTTGTCTGGAAACAGGAATTTTATGGTTGGATTTTAGCACAACATAACCATCTGTTTTTAAGAACTCCTTTATTTTGTTTAGATTAATGATGTAAGAATTGTGTATCCGAAAAAAAGAATCGTCAGGGAGTAGTTCATTTACTTCCTTAAGTTTTTTGGTCAAGACTATCTTCTGCCCATCCACCAAGTAAATGGTACTGTAATTCCCATCGGATTCGGCATACAGTATTTCCTCACTTTCCAAGAACAACAACTTCCCATCTGTATTGAAGGTAATCTTCTTGTGAACCGGATTGGCGTTGAAATTAAGCAAAATATTTTCCAATTTTTCCGCTGTAAAACTCCTTGTATTATATTTTTTGATTTTTACGATGGTATCCTTAAGATCGTCCGTGTCTATCGGTTTTAAAAGATAGTCTATAGCCTCGTTCTTCAGGGCTTTTATGGCATATTGATTGTAAGCGGTGGTAATGACCACCGGAAAACTTTTGTTACCGAGCTTTTGAATAAATTGAAACCCATCCATAGTGGGCATCTCTATATCCAAGAATAGACAGTCCGGGGTGTTTTTTCCCAGATAGGTCAAGGCTTCGGACGGATCGGTAAAGGAGGCCAAAACTTTTATCTCATCGCTAAAATTGGTAAGCTCCCAGGAAAGACTTTGGAGAGCTTTGGCTTCATCATCCACTATTACGGCTTCCAACATAACTTTTAAAGGTAATTAAATCAAATATAAAAATACAGGTCAATTTAAAGTAAAAAGATGTACTAATGGGGGCAAATTAAGTGTAGCTGGCCCAAAAAGAAACAAGGATGGTAGATTTTTAGCCATTTTGGAATACCCTTTAAATGCACCGTATTTAATATGTAAAACAACCAAGGTTACCATTCATACAGAATATTTTACCGTTCATACAGAATAGTTTTTTGAATGTGGCACCATGTTATACTTTAGATTCATTAAAATTCAGATTTGTTTAAGTTCTCCCCACTAGATGTAAAAATCGAACAATAGAACCAAAAACAGAGTTATGAAAAAATGCATGTTGATGTTCATCCTTTTGGTGCTTACAATTGTCATAGCCACAATGTCGGAGAAAAAGGATGAGAAGATATTGAGTTATAGTCTTGCCAATCCAGAAGTTACCTTGAGTAATTCAGCTTTAAGCCAGGAAGGCCAAGTTATAAGAACTTCTTATAAGGAGGAGCCGTCCAGCAAAACTCAGAAATAATTTAGTGGTAACCGCGCCTCAATTCATTATTAAAATAGCCAAAGTAGGCTTACTTGCGTTATTGCCATTATTTCTAATCTCCAATTATCGGTTAGAAGTGCCCCTAGGGAATCCAGATGAATTGGGGAATAAGTATATCCTGGAGGCTACAGGTGCTGTAAATACTGTTTTTGAAGGCAAGGTTAGGTTTGAGACTTTAATTGAGGAGGAAAACAACGGAATTCCCACTCCTACTTTGGTTCTTAAATTAGAAAATGTTGAGGAAGGCCATCAACAAGCTGTGGAATTTTTAATTTCTCAGCAGGACTGCCCCAATGAACTACCCGTTGGAACCTATAAGGTGGCCAAAAATATCGACGGATTCATGGATAGTTTTGATGGAATCTTTGGATATGCAAACTTGAAAGCCCTCGGGGTAACTTCCCTTTTTTACCAAACAAGGCACAATAACAGTTTCTGGGCTACATGATGATTTTTTCCAAGGCTCTCTGGAGATTATCATGTATAACACCGATGGCCAGGAGATTACCATTTCAGGAAACTTTGTGGGAAGTCGACCGTGAAAAAGTAAAGCATACGATCAGCATCAAATTTGTCAATGATCCGCATAGGGCACAAGTGTAAAATGTTTTACTCTTGCAATATATTTTTTAACAAAGGTGTAGTTGAATTGAAATTTCTTATTTTTACGGTAATCTAATGTTATTTTGGCCTACATTTAATTTCAAATTATATTTATTTTTTGGCCCCCTCTTACCGTAATTGAATTCATTTATGTACAATGTTCTATTTTAATAAATAGCATTAGGTCAAATGTATTTTCTTAAGGATATGGGATGTATTCTATGAAAACGAAAAAATTATGAAGAACTAAATAGCACTGCCAATCCAGTATGTACGGCTCTAATGAATCGTTGCGTAACGGATACCGAACCAACTCGTTGGTTTTGCTCGATTATAGGTTTCGGGGGAACTACCTGAATCAGCATCCTTTGCGACGAACATCAGTTAATGATGTAATTAGATGACCGTACGGTTTGGCGGTATTAGTAAATGCTTTTTTATAGTAGGAAAATCTAAGTTCTTATAGCGTTCCGGTTTGAAACATAAAAAAGTGAAAAGGAAAGCCGATGGAACAAGAAGGCTTTCTTAAAAACTTCCAAGGACACATTGTCCAATAGACCGAAAAGTATGTTTTTTTGATACTTTTCGGTCTATTTATTTTGTTTAACACCGATAAAATAAAATACCAAATTTTTAATTTCTGATAAGGGCAATGTTCATCACTTGCGAGGATGGATTTCAACAACCTGTGTTAAAAACTTTGAACCGGTTTTGATAAAACAGCCTTTACAATTTGATAACATTTTTGAATCTTTGTTACTCCCCCCGAAAGGTAATTTTATCTTCAAATAACTTAAAAAGCTTAACAAATTATGTCGACAGCCGAAGAGCCCATTTTACAGGAAAACAAGGATAGATTTGTGATATTCCCTATTGAGCATCATGATTTGTGGGAATGGTACAAAAAATGCGAAGCCTGTTTTTGGACTGCCGAAGAGATTGATTTACATCAGGATTTATCTGATTGGAACAATAAGTTAAGTGAAGATGAACGTTACTTCATAAAGCATATTTTAGCCTTTTTTGCCGCATCCGATGGAATTGTAAATGAGAATTTGGCCGAGAATTTTGTGAATGAAGTCCAATATTCCGAAGCCAAGTTCTTTTACGGGTTCCAGATTATGATGGAGAATATTCACTCCGAGACCTATTCACTTTTAATAGACACCTACGTAAAGGACGAAAAAGAAAAAAACATCCTTTTTCAAGCCATTGAAAACTTTCCAGCCATTAAGAAAAAGGCAGATTGGGCTCTTAAATGGATTGATTCCCCCAGCTTTGCCGAGCGATTGATCGCTTTTGCCGCCGTAGAGGGAATTTTCTTTTCCGGGGCTTTTTGTTCCATATTTTGGTTGAAGAAAAGGGGGTTGATGCCCGGATTGACTTTTTCCAATGAGCTGATTTCCAGGGACGAAGGGATGCATTGTGACTATGCCGTTCATTTGCATAACCATCACTTGGTTAACAAGGTGCCCAAAGAAAGGATTACACAGATTCTAACAAATGCCCTGGATATAGAGCGTGAGTTTATTACTGAATCCTTGCCAGTAAGCCTAATAGGCATGAACGCAAAACTAATGACCCAATACTTGGAATTTGTAACCGATAGGTTGTTGGTGGAACTTCAATGTGAAAAAGTATATAATTCTACCAATCCATTTGATTTTATGGATATGATCTCACTCCAAGGGAAGACCAATTTCTTCGAAAAAAGGGTATCAGAATACCAAAAGGCTGGTGTCCTCAACAAAGAAAAGGATGAGGATTCTCAGAAAATCAGTTTTGACGCCGATTTTTAAATATTCAATTATTAGGATTTCTAGGTTTGCTCGGATAAGCTTATAGCTACGGGACCCTAGAAAGCCCAACACAATTTACCAACACATCACTAAAACAACGTAAAGAAAATGTATGTAGTAAAAAGGGACGGAAGAAAAGAGCCGATGATGTTCGATAAGATCACGGCAAGGGTCAGAAAACTATGTTATGGCCTCAACGAATTGGTAGACCCCATAAAAGTGGCCATGCGCGTAATAGAAGGACTTTATGATGGCGTTACCACCTCGGAGCTGGACAATTTAGCTGCAGAGCAAGCCGCTACAATGACCACAACACACCCGGATTATGCGAAATTGGCCGCTCGTATTTCCGTTTCCAATTTACATAAGAATACCAAAAAATCCTTCTCCGAAACCATGAAGGATTTGTACGAATACATAAATCCTAGAACGGGTAAAAAAGCCCCACTTCTTTCCGATGAGGTCTACAAGGTGATTTCCGAAAATTCCGAAAAACTGGATTCTACCATTATATACAATCGAGATTTTGGGTATGACTACTTTGGGTTTAAGACCTTGGAGCGGTCCTATCTCCTAAAACTTAACGGCAAGATAGCCGAAAGACCCCAGCATATGTTAATGCGCGTTGCTGTTGGAATTCATCTGAACGATTTGGAATCCGCCTTGGAGACATATGAGTTGATGTCAAAAAAATACTTTACTCACGCAACACCTACACTCTTCAATTCCGGAACGCCCAAGCCACAGATGTCTTCTTGCTTTCTTTTGGCGATGAAGGATGATAGCATTGACGGTATTTATGACACCTTAAAGCAAACTGCTAAAATCTCGCAATCCGCTGGAGGTATTGGACTCTCTATCCATAATGTTCGAGCCACGGGATCTTATATAGCCGGCACCAATGGTACTTCCAATGGCATTGTTCCTATGTTGCGCGTATTTAATGATACGGCCCGCTACGTTGATCAAGGAGGGGGGAAACGAAAAGGAAGTTTTGCTATTTATGTAGAGCCCTGGCATGCAGATATTTTTGACTTCTTGGAATTAAAGAAGAACCACGGAAAAGAAGAAATGCGTGCCCGTGACCTGTTCTATGCCATGTGGATTCCGGATTTGTTCATGAAACGTGTGGAAGCCAATGAGGATTGGACCTTAATGTGTCCTAATGAATGTCCGGGACTATTTTCAAATCATAGTGAGGAATTTGAGAAATTATATTTAAAATATGAGGCCGAGGATAAAGGGCGGAAAACGGTAAAGGCTAGGGATTTATGGGAAAAAATATTGGAATCCCAAATTGAAACGGGAACGCCTTACATGCTATATAAGGATGCGGCCAATCGCAAAAGCAATCAGAAGAACTTGGGTACCATCCGATCTTCCAATCTTTGTACCGAGATATTGGAGTATACTTCCCCGGACGAAGTGGCAGTTTGTAACTTGGCCTCTATTGCTCTTCCCATGTTTATTAAAGGAGGAAAATTTGATCATAAAGAATTATTCAGGGTTACAAAGCGGGTTACAAAGAATCTTAATAGGGTTATAGATAGAAATTATTACCCGGTTAAGGAAGCGGAAAATTCCAATATGCGCCATAGACCCATTGGTCTGGGCGTTCAAGGACTGGCAGATACCTTTATTACCTTGCGCCTGCCTTTTACTAGTGATGAGGCCAAGGAATTGAACCATGATATTTTTGAAACTTTGTATTATGCTGCCGTTACCGCTTCCATGGAAGAGGCTAAGGAAGATGGGGCCTACTCTTCCTTTAAAGGTTCTCCAATTTCAGAAGGCAAATTTCAGCACAATCTTTGGGGCATCAAAGATGAAGAACTTTCCGGTCGGTGGGATTGGGGCAAATTGCGCAAACAGGTCATGAAACATGGTGTTCGTAACTCCCTACTGGTTGCCCCTATGCCTACAGCCTCTACCTCACAGATACTTGGCAACAACGAATGTTTTGAACCTTATACCTCGAATATATATACCCGAAGGGTATTGTCGGGGGAGTTTATCGTAGTGAACAAACATCTCTTGGAAGACTTGGTAAAACTGGGGATTTGGAACGAAAACCTAAAACAGGAGTTGATGCGTGCCAATGGTTCTATCCAACACATTGATATAATTCCGGAGGAAATCAAGGAATTGTATAAAACCGTTTGGGAGCTCAGTATGAAGGATATTATAGATATGAGCCGTCAACGCGGGTATTTCATTGACCAAAGTCAATCACTGAATTTATTCATGGAAAATGCCAATTATTCCAAATTGACCTCTATGCATTTTTATGCGTGGAAAAGTGGATTAAAAACAGGGATGTACTATTTGAGAACCAAGGCAGCTGTAGATGCCATTAAGTTCACTTTGGACAATACAAAGAAAAAGGAAATACCCGTGAGCGTAGCTGCTGAAGCCGAAGTAGCCGCGGCCATGCCTCCGGCCCCTGAAGAGGCAAAAGAGATTGAGGTTAAACCAACCCCAATAGTTCAACAACAAGAATCGGATATACAGCCTATGACGGCAGAAGAAATGAAGGAAATGATTGCACGGGCCAAGGAAGGTCAGGCAGATGATGATTGCCTTATGTGTGGATCATAATTTGTGTTGAAATGCCTTATCATTTCGATAAGGATTCGGCATTGTGATAGTGTTTATTGATTAAAAAGCCTTGGTATTATATATTCCAAGGCTTTTTCAATTCTTTTAAAAGGGGTTCAATGGAATATAGGGGCATACAGGATGCTCAAGAAAAAAATCAAAAAATGTGAAGAGTGGTCATCGGACCAGTCTATTTTTTAAAATACGGCTTCAAGGCTATAGAAAACATATAGGCCGCAAGATAAATCATTAAGATAACAAGATAGTTGTCCATGCCCCAAGAAAAGATTTACTTTAATATGTACGCAAGAAAAACGAAAAAAGATTACATTAATTTTACAAACGGAGTGAAAAATTTGTTAAATCTCTTTTAAAGCCACAAGGGAATTAACTACATTCAGAATTGAGCAAGAGAATCCGTATTAGAGCTGCACGGGAAGTTTCGATAAGTAGAATTGAAGTGTTGGACTTTGTTTACAGGATAACAATAAGATCTAAGATTCTAGCTTTTTCTTAAGATAAAAAAGATAGAAAGCCTTTGAGATCAAGAGCAAAAGCACATAAACGCCAAGAAGGTAGATATAGGGGGACATACTATTTTAACGTAAATGTAAACCAAAACTTACGTCACCTGTGTGTAGTTTATCGAAAACTCAAATTTTTTCGATAAAATGCATTTATTTCGGGGGTGCTATCAGTATCAAAGTAGACTCATTATAGTTCAACAAAAAGATTTTTATTAAAACCTTTCGCTATATTTAAAACATTAGTCCAACTAAATAAAAAAGCTATGGGACAACGAAAATTTATGCTTGAAGAAAATGAGATTCCGGAAAACTGGTACAATATAGTTGCCGATATGCCCAATAAACCATTGCCTCCCCTACATCCAGGAACGTTGGAACCCATTGGCCCCGAGGCTTTGGCCCCACTGTTTCCCATGGCCCTTATTGAGCAGGAGGTGAGTATGGAAAAATGGATTTCCATACCCGATGAGGTACGGAATATCTATGGCTTATGGAGGCCTACTCCTTTATACAGGGCCTACGGCTTGGAAAAGGCATTGGATACCCCCGCAAAAATCTATTATAAATATGAAGGGGTAAGTCCGTCCGGGTCACATAAACCCAATACAGCTGTTGCACAAGCCTATTATAATAAGAAAGAAGGGGTTAAAAGAATTACTACCGAGACGGGTGCCGGGCAATGGGGTAGCGCGTTGAGTTTCGCGTGCCAACATTTTAACATCGATTGTGAAGTCTATATGGTAAAGCTCTCCTATAATCACAAGCCTTATCGAAAATCTATGATGAACACCTGGGGGGCAAAAGTTTATGCTTCTCCCACTGATTTGACCGAGGCGGGCAAGAAGATTTTGACCCAAGACCCTAATAGCCCAGGTTCTTTGGGAATAGCAATCTCCGAAGCTGTGGAAGCGGCTATGCGCGATGATCAAACTAAATACGCTCTGGGAAGTGTACTCAACCATGTTAAGCTCCACCAAACCGTAATTGGGCAGGAGGCCGTAAAACAAATGGAAAAAGCCGGGGATATGCCAGATATCGTAATTGCACCATTCGGTGGTGGCTCCAATTTTGCCGGTATCGCTTTTCCATTTCTGCGACTAAATTTTGAAGAAGGGAAAAACATCCGCTGCATATCCAGCGAGCCTACATCATGTCCAAAATTAACGCGCGGGGTGTTCAAATATGATTTTGGCGATACCGGAGGTATGACACCTCTTTTGCCTATGTATACTCTGGGACATGATTTTGTGCCAGCACCCATACACGCAGGAGGACTCCGTTATCATGGAGCAGGGGTTATTGTAAGCCAATTGTTAAAGGATAAATTGATCGAGGCCGTGGCCCATGATAATTTGGAGGTTTTTGATGCCGGAGTACTTTTCGCAAAAGCCGAAGGTATAATCCCGGCCCCGGAAGCTACACATGGCATCGCTACGGTAATCGCCGAAGCCAATAGGTGCAAGGAGGAGGGCATCTCAAGAACCATTCTCTTCAACCTTTGTGGACATGGCAATTTTGACATGAAGGCCTATGATGATTATTTTGAAGGAAAAATAGTGAAACATGAATTGACCCAGGAGCAAATCAATGCTTCCTTGGCCAAATTGAACACTCCCGAAATACCTTAAAAGACTATGTCTAAGACAATGAAAAACTCAGTTTTCGCAACAGTTTTTTTAATTATGACCTGTATGGGTTTTGCCCAGGAGGTTTATGAACCAACAAAAGAAAATTTAGAAAATCGACAATGGTTTCAAGATGCTAAATTCGGTCTTTTTGTGCACTGGGGCGTTTATAGCGTTATGGGAGGTGGTGGAAATCCGGGTGTAGCAGAATGGTTCATGGAGCAAAAAAAGATTCCCATTACCAAGTATGAAAAATTGCCCAGCTTTTTTAATCCTATAAATTTTGACGCTGCGGAATGGGTACGGATGGTTAAGGATTCTGGCATGAAATACATTACCATAACCAGTAAGCATCATGATGGTTTTGCCATGTATGATTCCGATATTTCGGATTATAACATTGTGGATGCCACACCCTATGGTAAAGATGTACTTAAAATGCTGGCCGAAGAATGTAGAAAACAAGGGATAAAGCTTTTCTTTTACTATTCACAGTTAGATTGGCACCATCTAGATTATTACCCTCATGGAAGAACCGGCCAAGGTTATACGGGCCGTCCGGAAAGCGGCAACTGGAACAAATACATAGAATATATGAATGCCCAATTGAGGGAGTTGTTGACCAACTATGGCGAAATTGGGGGAATATGGTTTGATGGTATGTGGGACAAAAAAGATGCGGATTGGCAACATGTAGAAACCTATAAAATGATTCATGAACTTCAACCAGGAGCTCTAATTGGTAGTAATCATCATGTGAACCCATATCCAGGGGAGGACTTTCAAATGTTTGAACAAGATCTTCCGGGAGAGAATACAGCAGGATTTAATAAAGGGCCTATAAGTCAGCTTCCACTGGAAATGTGTTTGACCATCAACGGATCCTGGGGATTTAACCTTCTGGACGATAATCACAAGTCACCTAAGGAATTGGTTCATATGCTGGTTAAGTCGGCCGGGAGAGACGCTAACTTGTTGTTGAACGTTGGACCTATGCCCAATGGGGAAATACAATCTGAACATAAAGCATCGCTTAAGGCCATGGGTGAATGGATGGCCAAAAACGGAGAAACCATTTACGGAACGCGAAAGGGAATTGTAGCTCCTGAGGATTGGGGCGTTAGCACCCAAAAGGGAAAAACCCTTTATATCCATGTGCTGGATTGGGATAAGGAGGTCTTACTTATTAACCCATTTAAGGAAAAAGTTAAATCAGTAAGGTTCTATAAGGACAAAACCAAGGTTAACCATCGTTTGGATAAGTATGGTCTTCTGCTAGAAATCCCAGAGAACAGAAAGGACGATGTCGATACAATTATAGAGGTAACCCTAAAATAGCCATAAGGCTATAAAAAACTATCCACCTGTTTATAGGCATCAATAACGGCCTGCTCACCACCTTTTCCCTGTTTGGAGTTTCCATGTTCCATGCCCAAAACGCCGTCGAAACCTTTCTCATGAATCCACTTAAAGACATTCTTGTAGTTGATTTCACCTGTGGTGGGCTCTTTTCGTCCTGGATTGTCACCAATCTGAATATAGGCGATTTCATCCCAAGTGAGTTCCATATTATGGATGAGGTGGCCTTCATTTTTCTGCATATGATAGATATCGTACAATATTTTGCATGACGGACTATCTACCCCTTTACAAACCAAATAGGTCTGCTCTGAAGTTCTCAAGTACAGATCTGGGGAATCGGATAGCGGTTCAAGTACCATAACCAATCCATGGGGCTCAAAAATCTCCGCTCCTCGGCGCAGGGCCTCAATAACGTTTGCATTCTGCACACCGATAGGAAGGTTTCTTTCAAATCCACCGGGAACAACGGTCATCCATTTGGCATTTACACGTTTGGCCACTTCTACAGCTCTTTTACAGCCATCCAAGAATATGTCCAGATATTCTTGCTTACCCGCAGCAAGCGTATTGGCCATATTACCACCTTTATCCACCACGAAGACGCCCATGGTCATATTGCGTTTGGCAAGAGTTTCTCCCATTTTGGTCTGTAAGGCAACGTCTCGCTTCATCATGCCATTGTCCTCAAAGGCAGTGAATCCTTGATCCGCCATAAAATTGATTTGATCTATGGGGTCTTCGCCTGCAAGCTCCTTGAACATGCCTAAATGTGGGGCGTACTTTAGGTTAAATTTATGGGGAGCCTTCAGTTTGTAATCTTTGGCGTATACCATTGCCCCACTCATAGAAATTGCACCACTGCCCAATGCGGTTTTCTGTATAAAACTTCGTCTTTTCATGAACTTATTTATATGGACCAAGCCTTGCCCCCAGTCAATTCCTGAACATCACCACAGCCAATATATTCCCCGGGAACTGGTAGGTACTCCAAAACCTGTTCCCCTACATATTCCGAGGTTTTATAACCCCAAATAGTCATATCCCTTAGATTTTTGGCAAATGCAAAACGAGAAATACTGTCATCCAGACTTGCGTCCTTTCCTTCTGCCATGGCTTCATTGTATTGTTGAATAGCCTCAAAGTTTTTGATTTCATCATCTTTGGTCACCTTTAGGGCTTCTGCAAGAACAGGTTCCAAGTCTTCGGAAGTTAGCTCTCCTGCTTTTTCCTTTCCAGAATCTTGGAAAGCCTTATCAAGAAAACGGCCCATGGACATTTTTGCAAAATCCTGTTCTTCCTTTTCCGCGACCTGGTCCACAAAACGATCAATAAAAATATGTACTTGGACTTCGGATGCCGATGGCGTATCCGTTTTTGGAAGAATAATGTCGACTAATTTGGTCAATGCAACTCCTTCATCCTTGGAAAAGAAATCTGGGGTCCATTCCAAGGCCGTTTCATTTTTACAGCTCTGCATTAAGCTGATCAGTGTAGGGGTAGCAACGGAATAACCCATGGCGAGCCCCATATTTTTAAGTGCTTTTCTTCTATCCATTATATATTTCCATTTTTAAGTTCTTTTGCTGCATGATCGGCCGCTCGGGCCGTGAAGGCCATATAGGTCAAGGATGGGTTTACACAACTTGCCGAGGTCATAAAAGCGCCATCCGTTACATAAACATTGGGTACCTCATGGACCTGATTATTTCCATTGAGTACCGAGGTTTTTGGGTTCCTTCCCATACGGGCGGTTCCCATTTCATGAATACCAAGACCTAAAGCACCTGGGCTATCAAAAGGTTCCACATCACGTAGACCGGCTTTTTCCAACATTTCCACTGCGGAAGCTTTCATATCCTTGCGCATTTCATATTCATTCTCCTGCAATTCTGCATCAAAGGTTAATGTCGGTAGACCCCATTGATCCTTTTTATCATAATCCAGGGTAAATCTATTATCTTCATAAGGCAATACCTCCCCGAAACCACCCATGCCGAAGGTCCATCCCCCGGGTTTTAGAATGGCATCCTTCATTGCCTTTCCATAACCGAGCTCGGCAATGCTATCGTCCCAATTGCCCCTACTGGCTCCGCCCTGATATCCGAAACCTCTTTTGTATTCCTTGCGATTGGAGTCTCCTCCAAGATTTCTAAAGCGTGGAATATATATACCATTCGGTTTTCTTCCTTTATAGTACTTGTCATCAAAACCATCAAACTTACCTTGGGCACCTACCCTTAGATGATGATCCATGATGTTACGGCCCAATTGATCGGAGTCATTGCCCAAACCGTTGGGAAATCTATCCGACTTGGATTGCATCAATATGGAAGTCGATGCCATCGCGGAAGCACAAAGGAAGATAACTTTGGCCTTGAATTCATAACTCTCTTTTGTGGTACGGTCAATGACCTTTACTCCTGTGGCCCTTTTGGTATCCGGGTCATACAGTATTTCATGAACAATAGAATCCGGTCGTAACGTCATATTTCCTGTGCGTTCCGCAGCGGGTAGGGTAGAGGAAAGGCTACTAAAATACCCGCCGAAAGGACATCCTCTGATACAACGATTCCTAAATTGGCATTTCGTACGCCCATCAAACGTCTTATCCCCAGTAATATGTGCAACACGGCCTGCGGTAACAACCCGACCATCAAAATTTTCGGCAACTTTTTCCCGAACATGTTGTTCTACACAATTCAGTTCCATCATGGGTAGAAACTGCCCATCTGGTAATTGTGGAAGCTCAAGAAGTTCCCCGCTCACCCCGATGTAGGATTCAACCTTGTCATACCAAGGTGCAATATCTTTATATCGTACCGGCCAATCTACCCCAACTCCCTCGCGTTTGTTCGCCTCAAAATCAATATCGCTCCAACGATAACTATGACGGCCCCATTGCAGGGATCGTCCCCCTAAATGATACCCTCGCATCCAATCAAAACGTTTGGTTTCATTATAAGGGTGCTCCAAGTCGTTTACGAACCACATACGGCTGGCCGCCCTTGTAGTATATCCCGTCCTAGCTTGTTTAAGTTGTTGTGCTTTTTGTTCTGAGGTGGGCTGGCCACCATTGGGAAAATCCCAGGCATCTAAATTAGCGGTCTCATAGTCTTGAATATGCTTCACCATTCTACCCCGTTCCAGAACTAATGTTTTTAATCCTTTTTCACACAATTCTTTTGCGGCCCAGCCACCGCTGATACCAGTTCCGACAACGATAGCGTCATACGACGCTTGTTCGTCGTTGTAATAAAATTTGCTCATGTACCTGATTGTTTATGCCCTAAATGTATTAAATATAAAATTAATTTTCTACATTTAAACGCCATACTCCTTGTAGTATGGTCTACTATATCGTTTTAGAAAATCAGCAGCGATTCATTAGCAAACAACTAACCCTATATCATGAGAAGAAGACATTTTATACAAAATGGCTCCCGAGCGGGCCTAGCACTATCCCTTTTAGGACTACACGCCTGTAAGGAAGAAAAGAAAAAGGATTCCAAGGAAACAGAAGAAAATGCAATGATCGAAGAAACAGAACCTTTCTTTAAACTATCCTTGGCCCAATGGTCCATCCATAAAATGATTCGGGAAGACGGAGTAGATCCCTACACTTTTGCTGAAAAAGCCAAAAAATGGGGCTTTACCGGGATTGAATATGTAAATCAGCTTTATAATAAGGAATTGGAAGCGGCCAATTACTCCGATGAGGCTATGGCCAATTTTGTTGAAAAGTGTAATGCGGAAGCGAAAAAACACGGGGTAGAAAATGTACTGATAATGGTAGATGGAGAAGGTTACATGGCTGTTCCGGATGCCGATGAGCGCAAGCAGACCGTAAAAAACCATTACAAATGGGTGGATGCCGCGGCGGCCATGGGATGCCATGCCATACGGGTAAACCTTTATGGAGAGGAAGATCCAAAGGCCTGGAAAGAGGCCTCTGTGGATTCCCTAACGCAGTTATCAACCTATGCAAAGGCTAAAAATATAAATGTAATCGTAGAGAACCATGGCGGACTTTCTTCCAACGGTGCCATGGTAGCGGATGTTATGGAAACCGTAAACATGGATAATTGTGGTACGCTACCGGATTTTGGTAATTTTTGTATCCGAAGAAACGATCCGGACGATTATAGGAAGGGCTGTGCCGAAATGTATGATATTTATCAAGGGGTAACCGAATTGATGGAGCATGCCAAGGCGGTGAGCGCCAAATCCCACGAATTTGATGCCAATGGAAATGAAACCCAAATAGATTATACAAAAATGCTTCAAATTGTAAAGGATGCCGGTTATACAGGTTATATTGGTGTGGAGTATGAAGGAAGCGAACTCAGTGAGGAGGAAGGTATTTTGGCTACTAGGGAATTGATGCTGAATGCTGCCAAGAAGTTGAGCTGATACCAAAGCGATACAGTTTATGAAAGTGTTTTTTAACCAGCTTTTTGATTACAATTTCTATTGCAACAAAAAACTTATTGAGCGATGTAGTGCCATGGATACCGTCCCCGAAAAAAGCATTACACTCTTTAGTCATATCCTCAATGCCCATCATATTTGGAATGCCAGAATTCTAGGAAAACCTCCAGAATATAAGGTATGGCAACCACAAGATATTAAAGATTGGGGCGATATACATTACGAGAATCAAAGGAGCTCTTTCGAGATTACCACCAATTCGGATGATTTTGAAAAACGGATCGATTATGAGAATACGGAGGGGCGTCTGTTTGCCAATACCCTACAGGATATTCTGTTTCATATAATTAATCATTCCTCTCACCATCGGGGTCAGATAAGCATGGATTTTAAGGACAACAATTTGGAGCCATTACCCATGGATTATATTCATTACAAACGTTAACGGAAAATATAGGCCTTATGAAAGTAGGAGTTCGTTTGCAACTGTCCTTAATGATGTTTTTGGAGTTTTTTGTCTGGGGCAGTTGGTATGTTACCATGGGGATTTATCTACCCAATACCTTAGGCTCGGATGGTGCCGAAATAGCCATGGCATATTCCACCCAATCTTGGGGCGCTATTCTAGCCCCATTTATTATTGGCCTTATTGCCGATCGTTTTTTTAATGCGGAGCGTATTTTGGGCGTGTTACATCTTTTAGGGGCCGTATTAATGTACCTCTTGTACCAGACCACGGACTTTACCTTGTTCTTTCCATACCTTTTGGCCTATATGATTTTATATATGTCCAGCTTGGCCCTGGTGAACTCTGTATCCTTTAACCAAATGAAGAATCCTGCGAAGGAATTTGCCCAAGTTCGTGTTTTTGGAACCATTGGATGGATTGCAGCCGGACTTCTTATCAGCTATTTAAATTGGGACTCCCAGGATGGCATATCGGAGGGTATCTTAAGAAACACTTTTCTAATGGCCGCAATTTCATCGGCACTACTTGGGGTCTTTTGCTTCACCCTTCCGAAAACACCTCCGAGAATGGACAAAGAGAAGAAAGTAAGTATTTCGGATATTCTGGGATTGGAGGCATTGGGACTTTTAAAAGATCGGAATTTTTTGATTTTCTTTATGGCATCTGTCCTTATTTGTATTCCACTGGCTTTCTATTATCAGCATGCCGGACAGTTTTTGGGGGAGATCGGGGTGGCCAATCCCGCGGGAAAGATGACCATCGGCCAGATTTCAGAAATTCTTTTTATGCTTTTACTTCCTTTCTTTTTCAAAAAGTACGGATTTAAAAAGACCATGTTGGTGGCTATGTTGGCCTGGGCCTTGCGCTATGTACTATTCGCCTACGGTAACCCGGGAGAGCTAGCATTTTTGTTATTGTTGGGGATTGCCCTGCACGGGATCTGTTACGATTTTTTCTTTGTTTCCGGACAGATCTATACCGATAGCAAGGCCGGAACCCATATTAAAAGTGCCGCCCAGGGATTGATTACCTTGGCCACCTACGGCATTGGGATGCTCATTGGTTTTTGGATCGCAGGTAAAATCACCGATACCTACGTCTCCATGGAGGGCGCGCATGCTTGGGAAATTATTTGGTTGTATCCGGCGGCATTTGCCCTTTTGGTATTTTTTCTGTTTTTCATTTTCTTCAAGAATGAAAAAATCACCTATAAAACTTAGATATTTTCTATATATTAATCACATAAAATCAACACCTATTTTTAAAGTATACCATTATGCCAAAGAAGATTAGATTAGGAATTTTAGGAGGGGGCGGGGATTCTCTCATAGGAGTTTTGCACCGGGTCGCTTCCCATATCAATGATAACTATGAAATAGTGGGAGCGGTTTTCAATCCGATTTACGAGGAGAACATAGGTTTCGCCAAGGAAATAGATGTTCCTACCGACCGCATTTATAAGGATTTTGACGCCTTTATCGAAGGGGAAATGAAGTTGCCCGAAGAAGAGCGTATTCAGGTCTGCTCAGTTCAAACCCCTAATTTCCTGCATTTTCCCATGGCCAAAAAATTGCTGGACAATGGGTTTCATGTCATCTGTGAAAAGCCGATGACCACTACCTTGGAGGAAGCAAAAATACTTCAGGAAGCTCATGCAAAAGCGGGAACGGTATTCGCCCTAACGCATACCTATACCGGCTATCCTATGGTGCGTCAAATGCGCGAAATGATAAAATCAGGAGCTTTGGGAAAAATCCATAAAGTAGATGCCCGGTATTATCAAGGTTGGATAAATACCATTATACATGATAAGGAGAAGCGATCATCCGTGTGGCGACTGGATCCTGAAAAAGCGGGGATCAGTTCCTGTATGGGAGATATTGGGGTTCATGCCTTTAATTTGGTTGAATATACCACGGGACTCCAAGTAAAGTCCCTATTGTGCGATTTCAACTATTTATACGAAGACAATAAGATGGATGTGGATGGCACTGTTCTTGTCCGAATGGGCGATCACGTTAAAGGAGTTATCCGGGGAAGCCAAGTGGCCACCGGAGAGGAAAACGGACTGGCCATAGCCATTTATGGCGAAAAGGCTGCATTCCGTTGGGAGCAGGAAAAACCTAATTTCCTCTATAAAATGAGTGACACCGAACCTACGCAAGTCTACAAACCTGGGCATGCCTACAACTCCGAATTATCCCTAAACGGCACAAAACTACCGCCAGGTCACCCCGAAGGCATATTCGATTCCATGGCCAACATCTATTTGGGGGCCGCTAGGGCCATACGAGGAGAGCAATATAATGATGGAGAATTCCCAACTATGTTGGATGGTGTTCGCGGCATGAATTTCATCGAAGCTACTGTGGAATCCCATAAAGGAGGTAATGTCTGGGTGGATATGGAGAACTGATCTCTGCAAAAACATTATCGGCAAGACTACGGAAAGGATAAGGCCCTAAAAGTTTTTAACTTTTAGGGCCTTATTTTAAAATATTGACTGGCACCTAAAATTTAAGGCAATCATTCATTAAAAGACCTTCTCAAATTCTTGGCATACAATGATCATACTGTCCCTTGGGACACGCCCAAAGGGTTCCAACTCCCGGGTGTAATAATCCCAATGTACACGTTTCCAGTACTCAAGCGATTTATCACCTTCCCCTTCCAATTGGGCATATTCCTGGTCAATACTAAAATAGGGCTTAAATGAGACTTTGGTAAGCCTTACTATGCATTGCGCTTTGCCCTCCCAATCGGTTACTACTATAAAATCCCCAATCTTTGGCAAGGTTTCTTTTCGATATTGAAGTCCCAACAAAGAATCGGAAGTAGCCCTTTTAGCACCCTTTTTTACCAATTCTGCACATTCATTGGCATCCGTTTCGTTATCGCAAAAATGAATAACATTAGGGGCATCTACAAAAGCAAATTCCAGATGGGCGTCCAAAAAATCGCCCCACATATTTCTAGCGGAAGCGTTATCCATTAATAACTGTTTTGTTCAAGCAAAATACGTGCATAATTTTTATCTATAAAATAGTTTTCTTTTTCAGTTGCTCGGCAGCATGATTGGCCGCCCTTGCCGTAAACGCCATATAGGTTAAGGAAGGGTTTACACAACTGGAAGAAGTCATAAACGCTCCATCTGTAACATATACATTTTTAACGGCATGTATCTGATTATTCTTGTTCACTACTGATGTTTTTGGGTCATGTCCCATTCTTGCGCCTCCCATTTCATGAATGGCCGATCCCGGCCCCGAAGTTGTATCATACCCCTTTACATCCACAAATCCGGCTTTTTCAAAAATGGCAATGGCCTCGTTCATCATATCCTTCCGCATCTCCAACTCATTAGTTTTCAATTCTACATCAAAATCCAATAAAGGTAATCCCCACTGGTCTTTTTTAACGGAACTTAACGTTACCTTATTGTCGTCATAGGGCAAAAACTCTCCAAAAGCGGTCATCCCAATTTGCCATTGTCCCGGTTTAAGGATGGCTTCCTTCAACCCATCCCCATAAACCGTCTCGGCAATTAAGTTGGACCAATTATTTCTACTTGCCCCTCCTTGGTAACCAAATCCACGCAGATAGTTTTTCCGCTCTGTATTCCCGCCAAGATTGGTGAATCTAGGAATATAAAAGCCATTAGGCCTGCGTCCTTTGTAATACTTGTCTAGATGGCCATTGACAGTGGCACTGGCGCCCACCTTAAAATGGTGGTCCATAATATTGGTTCCCAGTTTTCCGGAATCATTGCCCATTCCATTGGGAAAACGATCGGATTTGGATTTTAATAGAATACCCACCGAGGACATGGCCGAAGCACATAGAAAAATAACCCTTGCCTTAAACTCCAATTTTTCATGGGTTTCTGTATCAATGACACGAACTCCAACGGCTTTATTTGCCGTTTCATCGTAAATGATTTCATGGACTATGGAATTAGGGCGAAGTATCATATTCCCGGTCCGCTCCGCGGCCGGAAGCGTAGAAGAGTTGCTGCTAAAATATCCACCAAAGGGACAACCTCGTTTACATCTGTTTCGATATTGGCAGGGCCCTCTATTGGCAAAGTCGGTTGTATTTTTTGTGATATGCGCAACACGGCCGATAGTTAATAAACGGCCATCGTCAAAATTCTTGGACATATTGGCCTGTAGCTCCTTTTCTACACAGTTGAGTTGCATGGGAGGATGAAATTTACCGTCCGGTAATTGGGCAAGCCCCAAATTTTCACCACTTACACCAATATACTCTTCTACAGTATCATACCATGGGGCAATGTCCTTATAACGCACCGGCCAATCCACACCATAACCATCCTTTTTATTGGCTTCAAAATCAATATCGCACCAGCGGTAGCTTTGCCGTCCCCAAGTAAGTGAGCGGCCCCCTACTTGATAGCCCCGGATCCAATCAAAACGTTTGGTCTCTTCATAAGGGTGGTCCAAGGCATTGACAAAAAAGTGCATAGCCTCCCGCCGTCTATTTACACCGCCCCTTGGCAACAATGAAAAGGTTTTCTTTTCCTCTCGCGTTAGTTCGCCCCTGAATTTATAATCCCAAGGATCATCGTTCATGGTGGGATAGTCGGTTACATGTTTTACCATTCTCCCCCGCTCCAGTACCAAGGTCTTTAAACCATTCTCGCAGAGTTCTTTGGCTGCCCATCCACCACTTATTCCCGTTCCTACTACAATGGCGTCATATGTTATGTTTGGGTTTGCCAACATGTACTAAATTTATGAAAACTTTCCGGCCTTGAATTGTTTTGCCGCATGATTGGCGGCTCTTACAGTAAAGGCCATATAGGTCAAGGAAGGATTTACACAACTTGAGGAGCTCATGAACGCCCCATCGGTCACATAAACATTGGGCACTGTATGGACTTGATTGTTTTTATTGGTAACAGAGGTATTGGGATTATGCCCCATTCGGGCACCGCCCATTTCATGGATACCTAAACCTGGGCCGGTTGATTCGTCATAGGGCTGAACATCCTTAAAACCTGCCTTGGCAAACATATCCATTACTTCACGTATAATGTCCTCCCGCATTTTGTATTCATTTTCCTTGAATTCCACATCAAAATCAAGCTGAGGCAATCCCCATTGATCCTTTTCCGTTGTACTTAGGGTCACCTTGTTATCGTCATAGGGAAGAAATTCCCCAAAACCGGTTACTCCAATTTGCCAATTTCCGGGTTTTAGTACAGAATCCTTCAAACTTTTTCCATAGCCCATCTCCCTAATGGAAGCCGACCAATCCTCCCTACTGGCACTACCTTGATATCCGAAACCTCTTAAGTAACCACGCTTCGTCTTTTCGTCCAGGTTCACCCAGCGCGGAATATAAAACCCATTGGGCCGTCTACCTTTGTAATATTTATCCAAATAACCATCTATTTTGGCGGTGGCACCTAGTTTATAATGATGGTCCATAATATTCTTGCCCAACATCCCAGAATCGTTGCCCATTCCATCGGGAAAGCGATCGGACTTGGATTTTAGTAAGATTCCCACCGAGGCCATTGCAGAGGCACAGAGAAAAATAACCTTCGCCTTGAACTCTAATTTTTCATGGGTTTCCGTATCGATAACTCGAACACCTGTAGCTTTTTTGGAGGTCTCATCGTATATCACTTCATGAACAATGGAATTAGGTCTTAGCGTCATATTTCCTGTCCGCTCAGCTGCCGGAAGTGTCGAGGAGTTACTGCTAAAATATCCGCCGAAAGGACAACCGCGCCAGCATCTGTTCCTATATTGGCAGGGATTCCGCCCTTCAACCTGGGCCTGTTTATCCGTAATATGGGCCACTCGACCGATAGTCAATAAACGGCCATCATCATATTTTTCGGCCATTGTTTTTTTTAGATCGTCCTCACCGCATATTAAATCCATGGGTGGTTGAAACTTACCATCTGGTAATTGTTTCAATCCCAAGTTTTCCCCACTTACGCCTATGTATTCCTCGACCTTATCGTACCATGGGGCAATGTCCCTATAGCGTACTGGCCAATCCACACCATGTCCATCTTTTTTATTGGCCTCAAAATCAATGTCACTCCAGCGATAGCTTTGGCGCCCCCATGTTAGGGATCGGCCGCCCACGTGATAACCTCTGATCCAGTCAAAGCGTTTGGTCTCTACATATGGATGTTCCAAATCGTTAACAAAGAAGTGTTTTACATCGTCCTTGGGGGCCCAATTGACCCGGAGTTGTTTGGGATATTTTTTCCTATCCTCTGCAGAAAGTTCATTTTTATAAGGAAAGTCCCATAGGTCCATGTTCATTGTGGGATAGTCCTTAATATGTTCTACCATTCTTCCGCGTTCCAGTACTAAGGTCTTCAATCCTTTCTCGCAGAGTTCCTTGGCTGCCCAGCCTCCACTAATGCCGGTACCTACCACTATGGCATCATACACTTCTTCTTGATTCATCTTGGATTTCTTATTTTAATTCTGATGGTTTTCCTATATTTATGATTTCCCGAAGTAAAGCAGAACCTAGAGGAAATTTAGAGAACTAAATATAGGATTTATTCTAACACTTCCGTAAAATATTAAAATCATAATCAAATTAATATAGAATACTGTACTGATGAAGACAATTAAAGGACCTGCCGTTTTTTTGGCACAATTTGTAGATAGCAAGGCACCTTTTAACTCGCTGGATGGCATGTGCCAATGGGCGGCCGATCTGGGTTACAAAGGAATTCAAATTCCTACTTGGGAAAGCTTTTTGATCGATTTGGACAAAGCTGCGGAAAGTCAAACGTATTGCGACGAACTCAAGGGGAAAGTAAACTCCTATGGATTGGAAATTACCGAACTCTCCACGCATCTGCAAGGTCAACTGGTAGCGGTACATCCCGCATTTGATATCATGTTTGATGGTTTTGCGCCGGACAGTGTAAGGAATAATCCCAAGGCCCGCACGGAGTGGGCGGTTGATGTGGTTAAAAAAGCAGGTACGGCGAGCAGAAGGTTGGGCATTACGGCACATGCCACTTTTTCCGGATCCCTTTTATGGCATACCTCATATCCCTGGCCGCAGCGGCCTCCTGGTCTTGTGGAGATGGGCTTTGAGGAATTGGCCAAACGGTGGAAGCCCATTCTAGATCATTTTGATGAGGAAGGGGTTGATGTCTGTTATGAAATACACCCTGGCGAGGATTTGCATGATGGGGATACCTTTGAGCGTTTTTTGAAAGCGACTGGAAATCACAAAAGAGTCAATCTACTTTATGACCCCAGCCATTTTGTGCTTCAGCAACTGGATTATATAGCCTATATCGACTTCTATCATGAGTTTATAAAGTCCTTTCATGTAAAGGATTCCGAATTTAATCCTACCGGGAAAAAGGGCGTCTATGGCGGATATAATGATTGGGAAAATCGTGCTGGTCGTTTTCGTTCCTTGGGCGATGGTCAGATCGATTTCAAAACAATTTTCTCCAAACTAACGCAATACGGTTGTGACGTTTGGGCCGTAATGGAGTGGGAATGTTGTATTAAGAGTCCTGAACAGGGCGCCAGGGAGGGAGCCGTCTTTATCCAAGACCATATTATTGAAGCAACCCAAAGAACTTTTGATGATTTCGCAGGAGGCGAAACGGACAAGGAAGTGCTTAAAAACATACTCGGAATCTAAAAACCGTAAAACTTAAATTATGAAACAGCTCTTATGTATTGTACTTATAACCCTATCCGCTTTGGGCTGCAAGGAAAAAGCGAAAACACCTGCGGAAGATGCCGCAGAGGCCATTTCGGAAGCTGATGTTACAACCTCTGAGAACGAGGAATGGATCGTTCTTTTTGATGGCACTTCTTTTGATGGTTGGAAAGAATATCTAAAGGAAGACATTTCCGAACACTGGAAATTAGAGGATGGGGCTATGGTCTTTTACCCTCCCAAAGATCGAAAAAAGGGTGAGAGCTATAACCTGGTGACCGAAAAGGAATTCGCCGATTTTGAGCTTTCCTTGGAATGGAGGATTGCCGAGGGAGGTAATAGCGGTATCTTTTGGGGCGTTGCCGAAATGCCTTCACTCAAACAACCCTATCAAACCGGACCTGAAATACAGGTACTCGATAATGAGAAACATCCAGATGGCAAAAATGGCACGAGCCATCAAGCAGGGGCATTGTACGATATGGTATCCCCAACTAAGGATGTTACCAAGCCGGTTGGAGAGTGGAATACCTGTGTGTTAACCATAAACCATGAAACGAATCAAGGAAGTGTTATGTTAAACGGGGAGAAGGTTGTTGAATTTCCTGTTAACGATCCGGAATGGAGTACTATGGTTGCCGATTCAAAATTTGCGGATTGGGAGCACTTCGGAAAACATACCACTGGTAAAATTGGACTTCAAGATCATGGGGACGGAGTGGCGTTCCGTAATATAAAAATCAAGGAGCTATAGTGCAGAACTACTAGTGCCATAATGAGTTGCAAATATGGCCATTTGCTGGACGTATCTGTAGAAATAAGAAATACCAAAGATTGAAACGATATGAACACTTTACTAATGAAAAAACTACTCACATTAATTACCCTTTTTTCACTTTCCATTGTATTGGGTCAGGAAGCCATATTGGGAGAGACTCCAGGAATAGTAAGAGATGGAGTAATCGTACACCCCGAGTATGAGGGCCCGGAACCTACCAAACCCAAGGCCACGGAATTCTATGAGCCCAAGGTTCCCAAAGTCACTCCTGGAAAAAATGGTAGCCCGCCTAGCGATGCTATCGTTCTTTTTGACGGTACAAGTTTTGATGGTTGGGTTAGTTCAAAAGATGGTACTTCCGCTGCCCCGTGGCATTTGAACGATGATGGAAGTATGACGGTTGCCGATAGAACTGGCGATATACAGACCAAACAAAAGTTTGGAGATATGCAACTACATATTGAATGGCGGTCACCGTTACCGGTTCAGCGCGATAATCAAAACCGAGGTAATAGTGGAATTTTTATAAGTGGTCTTTATGAGATACAGGTACTGGATCAAAATGACAATCCCACTTATGTAAATGGCCAAGTGGGTTCCATTTACAAGCAAGGGCCACCATTGGCTATGGCTTCGGTACCTACCGGAGACTGGAATACCTATGACATTGTTTACCATGCACCGGAGTTCAACACCAAAGGCGAAAAAATCAAATCCGGTACCGTTACGGTTATTCATAATGGGGTATTGATCCAAGATCACACAGAAATCAAGGGGACTACACCTTATATAGGATGGCCAAAAAATCCCGCCCATGGCAAAGGCCCTCTAAAGCTCCAAGACCATGGTGATGACAGTCGGGTAAGCTATAGGAATATTTGGGTCAGGGAACTGTAATTCCGGTCTTTGGCTCGCCGTATTTCTTAATTTAGACATATATCTATGATTCAATCCATGACCGGTTTCGGGAAGCATGTAATACAACTGCCCACGAAAAAAATCACCATAGAGCTAAAATCGCTTAATAGCAAGAGTTTGGATTTGAATGCTCGAATGCCTTCTGCCTATCGTGAAAAGGAACTGGAACTCAGAAAGCTCATTGCCCATGAACTGACCCGAGGAAAAGTTGATTTTGGACTTTATATAGAATATACCGGTGATGAGACCTCCGCACAGATAAATGAAGGCGTGGTTAGGCAATATATGAAACAATTGGAGTCCATTGCCCAAGGAGAGGATGTACGACTTATGGAAATGGCCTTGCGATTGCCGGACGCTTTAAAAACGGACAAGGACGATATAGACGAGGCCGAATATTCGGCAATTCTTGAAGCACTAAAAAATGCCATTTCAGAAATACAGAAGTTCCGTACCCAAGAAGGCCAAATATTGGAAAAGGATTTTGTGGAACGGATAAATACTTTGGAATCCCTGTTGGGAGAAGTGAAGGTTATGGATCCCGAAAGGCAATCAACGATTCGGGAACGTCTTGAAAAAGCTATGACCGATTTGAGGGCGGATGTAGACGCCAACCGTTTTGAGCAGGAGCTTATTTATTATTTGGAGAAATATGATATTACCGAAGAGAAAGTTCGGCTTGCCAATCATTTGGGCTACTTCTCCAAAACATTGGGGTCTAAGGATTCCAATGGGAAGAAACTAGGCTTTATTTGTCAAGAAATCGGTCGTGAAATCAATACCATTGGCTCTAAGGCCAATTACGCCCCTATGCAACAATTGGTCGTCCAAATGAAGGATGAACTGGAAAAGATAAAGGAACAAATGTTGAACGTTTTATGACGAAAGGGGGCAAATTAATCATATTTTCGGCCCCTTCTGGGAGTGGTAAAACAACCATTGTACGCCATCTTCTGGCGCAACCGGATTTAAATTTGGCCTTTTCCGTCTCGGCCACTTCAAGGCCAAGGAGAGGTAAGGAAAAGCAGGGAAAGCACTACTATTTTATGTCTGTTTCAGAATTCAAAAAGCACATCAAAAATGATGACTTTTTAGAATGGGAAGAGGTATACCGCGATAATTTTTATGGAACTTTAAAAAGCGAGGTAGAGCGGTTATGGTCCGAAGGCAAGAATGTGATTTTTGATATTGACGTAGTAGGCGGGCTAAGGATAAAGAAGAAATATCCCGAAAAAACACTGGCTGTTTTTGTAAAACCGCCCAGTGTGGACGAACTAAAGATTAGACTGAAAAAGCGGAGCACGGAAAGTGACGACAAGATTAATATGCGTATTGCAAAAGCATCCGTAGAAATGGCCACTGCCCCACAATTTGATACGGTTATCAAGAATTATGATTTGGACAAGGCTTTGACAGAAGCGCATAATCTTGTGGCAGAATTTATCGGGATAACACGCTCATCAGAAAGTGGAGCCTAAATATCAAGAGAAATTGAAACGAATAGGCCTTTATTTCGGTACATTTAACCCTATCCATATCGGCCACCTCATTATAGCCAACCATATGGTAGAGTTTTCCGACCTTGACGAGGTTTGGTTTGTAATTACCCCAAGGAGCCCCTTTAAGACCAAACAAACGCTTTTGGATGACCATCATCGGTATCAAATGGTATTTGAGGCAGTTAAGGAATACTCCAAATTAAAACCTAGCAAAATTGAATTTGATTTACCCCAACCCAATTATACGATTGACACTTTAGTACGTTTGGATGAGAAGTATGGAGACGGCAATATATTTTCCTTGTTAATGGGCGAGGACAATCTCAAGGGGTTTCATAAATGGAAAAATTATGAAGCCATCTTGGAAAACTATGCCCTTTATGTTTATCCAAGAATCTCAAAAGGAGCAGTGGAGAATCGATTTAAGGGACACCCAAAAATCCATCATGTAGACGCTCCTGTAATGGAAATCTCCTCGACCTTTATACGTAAGAACCATAATGCAGGTAGAAATATTCGACCCCTGCTCCCGGAAGCTGTTTGGGTGTATATGGATGAAATGAATTTTTATAGATAACCTTAAACCCTAATTGTTTATATCAAAAAGTGTAACCTCGTACGTGAAGTCACTCATTTCTCCATTAAGATTAACATCTTCTAGAGTTACGGTATAGGAAATATCTTCCGTGCTATTTGTATTTACACCTTCGGGGACCCAGACAATTGTACGATCTCCAAAGGCATTGTCCAATTCTTCCAAAGATAGTGCGACGGAATTTCCATCTTCATCCTCCATGGAGACCTTGGTTGCGGTAAAATCAGCATTTCTTATAGAGAAAGACCATCGTGAATACACTAGATTATTGGGGATGTATCCTTCTGGGGGCCATGCAATAAATTCGGGTGCGTCTTCAGGAGGCGTGCCCGCATTTCCGAGTACCCAAATAGCGTTGGCCCTTTCCGTGTTCCCTATTCCAATTTCTTGTAAACGTGGCCATAATAGCCATCTTCTATGACCTACCGGACCGTTGTTGGATCCTTGATCTCTAATATATGCGTCAATGGCCGGGGCATTTCTGGCCATGGCCAATAGCGAATTTCCAGCTCCTTCCTTACCGTCATCACTGAAACACTTCCAACTATTTGGAGGCGAGTGGTCCAAGGTTCCATTGGCGTGCATCATAAGAGCCGACTTTTGGGCCTTTTCACTCTTCGTAGCATTTTCCGATATTTCATTGTTCAGCCCTACTGCTTTTCTAAAATAGGCCAAGCGCATAAAGATTTTTTCCTTTGTGCCTTCAGGCACGGATCCTGCGTTGCAGGAAGGTTCGTCCCCGGTCCAAGGCTCATCTTCAGCGGTACTAACGGAGGCCAAATAATAATCTTCATATAGTTCCTTGGCTGCTAATCTGGCCGAGTTATCCGTATCGGATGGAGATGGCCCATTGTCGGTACCATCATCTGGAAATTGTTCATTATCTGTACCGTCATCAATGTTGGGTGAGGGTGTGTCCTTGGTACAAGATACAATTGTTAAAGCGCATAAAAGAAAAAATAAAAATGACCTGCGAAGTAATACGTTCATGCCGGAAATCGTTTAACTATATCCTTAAACGAAGGAATTCCCAAAAAGCACATAATTTTTCGATGAACGGAGCAAGTAAATAAATGAGGGAGAAAAAATGCTCCATCAAATAACCGTAAGGGCAATAGATGGAGATACTTTAAAAGGTTTTGTTGAATTGGCGCGTTAAGGAAACTTTCCCCTATATCTTAACGCCATTTACATGGCCGTCATAAATTTCCAACAGGTTTAACGTAGCGGTAAGCAAATCTTTGGTTTCCGATAAGAGGCTAAAATACAGTGCTGTATTTTTTGGACTGGTTTCATCGATCCTTGTTCGGGTAACCTGTTTTTCTATTTTCTTATTGATATGATCAAACAGATTCTGCTTATGGACTATCAATTCAGTAAGACCAACATATTCTTTGGTTTCAAAAATTTGGGTGACCTTGGAAAAAAGACCACTTACGTATTGATCGGTTTCCTTCAAATCCTTTATTTGATTGAAACGTAATTTTTTATGATTATTGTTTACGTGTTTGTACCCTGCCTTTGAAATATATTCCAACGACTGGGTCATATCCTCTAAATAATTTAGCATGGTTATGTAAAAATTACTTGTTCCCACGCTGGACTCGTCCAAATTCTTTATAAAATAGAAGATGTTGTCCTTTAGCTCTTCCACTTCCTTCTCCAATTTGGAGATACTCCTTCTACTTTTTTTTAATCGGTCAATATCATGTTTGGCCAGTCCATCAATGCAAAAGGTATATATTTTATTGGCCCTTTTCATGGTAAGGGCAATGTTGTCTGCGCTTTCTTCGATTAGCTCTTTTATGGAACTACTTTCTGCTCTTTGTAGTTTTTCTTCAATTTTGTTTTCCTTTACTTTTTTAGTGTGGGAGAGGTAATTCTTTCCGATGAGCAAAAATGCGGTAATAAGTAGAATTACTATGGCCACAATTCCTCCTAAATGAATGAGGTAAGCTATTAGTGCCGCGGCGGTAAAGGCACTAATGGCGGTAAAGAACCATCCGCCAATTACATTAAGCACACCGGCCACGCGATAAACGGCGCTTTCCGGTCCCCAAGCCCTATCGGCAAGAGAGGTACCCATTGCAACCATAAAAGTGACATAGGTAGTGGATAAGGGCAGTTTCATGGAAGTCGCAATTGATATCAATACGCTAGCTACCATGAGGTTTACGGAGGCCCTTACCAAGTCGAAGGCAGGAAGATCCTGGGTCCTGATTTTGGGTACGTATACGTAAGGTTTCTCGAACCTTTTGTCTATTTTGGCCCTAAGGGGAATCGGTAAAATACCTGAAAAATTTTCCGTGGCTTTAATGGAGTATTTTACAATTTGTCTGGAAAGAAAATTAGGCTGAAAGCGTTCTTCTCCCTCGTCCTGTCTAGAAAGGTCAACACTAGTTTTTACCACATTTTTTGCCTTGGAAGAAAACCAAAGGGTAATGACCATAATTACACCTGAAAGCAGCAGAAGCAAAGTAGGTGTCCTTACGGCCTGCGATAGACTTTCCATGGTATATTGTTCCGCAACCGTGCCAGAATTGCTCCAACTGGTGTAAGATTCAAGTGCGGCCAAGGGGACTCCAATAAAATTCACCAAATCGTTTCCTGCAAAAGCCATGGCCAAGGCGAAGGTGCCAAGAACGATGATCAAAGTATAAATATTGAGTTTAAAAAAAGAGGTAACCAACCATGATACAAATGCCCAAAGAACAAAGTTCTCTAGAAGAAAGAGTACGGGATTGGAGGCGATATGCTCAAGAATAACGGGACTAAAAATATCCGCACTTTTTAAGCCTTTTACTAGTATAAAGTAGACTATTGATGTTATGGCCAATCCACCAAAAATGGCTCCGATCCATTTAGGCCTTTCCTGAAATTTAAATGAAATGAACAAGCGAGAAACAAATTGGACAAGGGCCCCAACGGAGAAGGCCACCACCACCGAAAGTAGGATGCCCAAAATAATCTCGGTCGCTTTTTCAGTATTGATATAGGTGCTCAAATCCACAAAACCACCACCTGCTGCCGTAATTTTTATCAATGAAATAGCTACTGCTGCACCTAGTAATTCAAACACAATGGATACTGTTGTAGAAGTTGGCATACCTAAGGTGTTGAAAAAATCCAACAACAGAATATCCGTGATCATTACGGCCATGAACACGATCATAATCTCAGCGAAGACAAATTCTTCGGGATTAAATATTCCTTTTCTGGCCACTTCCATCATACCGCTTGAAGACATTGCTCCAAAAGCAATACCAATACTGGCAACAATCATTATGGTCCTAAAGGAAATAGCTTTGGAACCTATTGCGGAGTTTAGAAAGTTTACGGCATCATTGCTGACACCTACCACCAAATCCGTGATGGCAAGCACCGCAAGAGCGATAATCATGAAAAGGTAAATGTTTTCGCCCATTAACATCAAATAAGCACAAAAATGACATTATAATTTGTTAAGTAAGTTAAAATAAAGTTATGAAAGTTGTTTGCGAGATTTCTAAGTGAAGGGCAGGAAAATGGTTCAATCGTATTCTCCTAGTACCGGTGGGGGGGTTATTGCCGGTTTTAGTGAATAGAATCGAATACGATAGCCTTGGTTTGAGGAAATAAGAAGGATAAAACCGTAGTAGGGAGTTTATCATAAAACCAGAAATATAAATTTAATGTTAATAAATTGTTCTGTAAATGTAAGGCTAAATGCTTTGCAGAAAGAGTATCGCGGAGCAATTGAAGTTGCACAATACAGTTGCCGTAAGTTTTTAATAATAAAATATGCGGGGCGAGACCGTGAACCTGATGGCTGATATACTTAGGTGCCATCATAGGATATTAATTAATCCTGACTATTTTTGGGCTGCTTTTTCCATTGATGCGATTGATCCGTATGGCTGGGATTCGCTATTAGAAACTAGTACTGCCTCTGGATCAATGGTTTTTGAACTTAACCCTCTCTGTATTTGAAGTGCTCCATTGGGTTTTGCCTCTATAGGAATTTCTAAGGTATTGTAGCCTAAAAAACTGATGACCAATACATAGTTCCCTGGATCCACTCCGTCAATTTCAAAATTACCATGAAAATTGGTCTGTGTTTTCCAGTTGGTATTTTTTAGCATAACATCTGCAAATAGCATGGGCTCACCATTAAGGTCATTGTCCAAAATCTTCCCGGATATGGCACTAGTTTCCTGAGCCAGTAGTATCGCTGAAAAAAGGAAGGGAATGATTAGAATTACTTTTTTTATCATGTTTTGATAATGTTGTTTTCTTTGCGCAAAGAAAACAAAACCAGTTTAACATAAGGTTACGGAGATATTATCAATAAGCCTTTTTAAGGTTAACTAAATGTTAGCCATCCGTGGACAATCCACGATATAGAATATAGGTAAACACTGAAAAGATGTATCTTGCGCCACAAATTGATTGGCATGGATTGGGAACGGTTACTTTCCTTAAAACGATTTGGTGATACCGGTAAAAGATTACGTAAGGAACAGGATGAGACCCGATTGGGATTTGAAGTGGATTACGATCGGATAATTTTTTCTTCCGCTTTTCGCAGTTTACAGGATAAGACCCAGGTTATTCCCTTGTCCAAAACCGATTTTGTCCATACCCGTTTAACACATAGTTTGGAAGTTTCCGTAGTGGGTCGCAGTTTGGGCAGGATAGCCGGGAAACGAATATTGGAGAAACATCCACACCTTAACGAGGTTCATGGATACACCTTTAACGATTTTGGGGCCATAGTGGCCGCCGCTGCCTTGGCTCATGATATAGGCAATCCTCCTTTTGGACATAGCGGGGAAAAGGCCATTGGGGAATATTTTAAAAATGGCAATGGAAAAAAATACCATTCAGTATTGTCCAAAAAGGAATACCAAGATTTGATTGATTTTGAAGGGAATGCCAATGGATTAAAATTATTGTCCGAATCCAAAGAGGGTGTTGAAGGTGGGTTGCGGTTGAGCTATTCGGTGTTAGGGGCTTTTACGAAATATCCAAAGGAATCACTTCCAAAGAAACCTACCAAACACATTGCGGACAAGAAATTTGGGTTTTTTCAGTCCGAAAAAGAATTTTTTAAAGAAGTTGCCCAGGAATTGGGTCTGCCATCCACTACTACTGGGGAAGGAATTTCCTTTTCGAGACATCCCTTGGTCTATCTCATGGAAGCCGCGGATGACATTTGTTACACCATAATAGACTTTGAAGATGGAATTAATCTTGGCCTAATTTCCGAGGAATTTGCTTTGGAATATTTGATAAAGTTGGTTAAAGATACCATAAGTACCAAGAAGTATAATGGTTTACGATATAAGGAGGACAGGCTAAGCTATCTACGGGCATTGGCCATCAATACCCTAATACGTGATGCCATTGAGGTTTTCATTGAGAACGAAGAGAAAATACTTAATGGTACATTTGAGACTTCCTTATTGGACAAAAGCAAATACAAAGCTCAAATAGCCGATATTATCTCGTTGAGCATCCATAAAGTATATCGTTCCCAAGAGGTGGTGGAAAAGGAAATAGCCGGTTATAGAATCATTTCCGATATTCTGGATGTTTATACCAGTGCTCTTGTTAGGGAAAAGGAGGGCAAGTTTTCCAATTACGATAGATTGATGATACAGACCTTACCGGAGTTTTATCAACGGACGGAAACATCCTTATACAAAATATTATTGAATACCTCTTGTTATGTGGCCAGTCTTTCAGATGGATCTGCCGTTCATATACACAACAAGATTATGGGAAAACAACTTTAAAAATCATAAGAGACCCCTACACCCAACAACTGTTTAAACTGTAACTTTGGTTCTCCAGGATCAATTACAACACCATCGGCATTTACCTGCTCATCGAATAAAATATCATCGTCATAAATCAAATGGGTGCCAATAGTAGTAACGATATATTCGTTTACCTTAAGATTAAAGTTGAGCTCCCAGTCCACATCTACATTACCAAATCTGCGTAAATAGTCCGTATATAGGTTTAGCCTATGTTTGAGCCCCATATTTTTAAAGACTTGGGTTTCCCAAGTATGGTTGACCAGAAAACCAAACTCCAAAAAAACATTTTCACCTTGTTGTATCATGTTTCCATCAGCATCAAAAATAGCTTTTTGTACCCCAAAAGCCCCTCTATCCGCTAAATCTTGATCTAACACGAAGGTGGCCTTTTGCGTCACGGGCGAGATGTATAGATTGAACCTTTGATCCTTGGTTATATACGAGGTTCCCGCTCCCAAAAACGAGTACCCAGGAGCCATAAACCGAGATATGGGCGTACTCCGGTCCGGATACTTAAATCCATTGGAAAATTGGGTGTTAAAATTGGCCTTTACGGAATAGTACCAATTACTGATGGTATCCCTTTGATAGCCAAATGTGGAGCTAAACCGGATGAGGTCGTCCGTTTTTCGTATTTGTTGACCTTCTTGTACATTGATCCCATATCTAAATCGGAGTTCGTTGTCCCACTGGATGTATCTAAATTTATAATTTCGGGCAAAACTGGCATTGCCCAGGGCAGATACGGAATTATTTCCCCCAGCATTCCAATTAACAAAAGCTACCTCGCTTAGGTTCAGCCCAAGTTTATTCAATCTGGTCCAAAAAGAGGGGACACGAAATTTTTTTGGTTTTTCCGTAAGGGCCTTTGTTTTTTTGAACGACGCCTCTGGAATGGTAAGATTTACGCCTCTGGGTATATTCTTTATCTTCTCCTGGAAACGGCGGACTACAATGGTATCCACTACGGTGGTATCCACCGCCACACTATCTATGGGTGTACTTGGGGCAATGGGGTTTTGGGCCAGTAACAATCCAATTGGAAAAACAAAAGACAGCAGAAAAAAGGAGAAGTTACGTCGGTTCTTATTGCTCATCAAAAATTCTATTTAAAAGATTTCTTAAGGAATTTGCGTCTAGTTCTGCCAGCTGTTGGAGTTCATCCACGGTGCCGTGTTCCAAAAAAACATCATCTATGCCAAGCATATGAATTTGGGTGGTATACTTCATTTCATTGGCTTTTTCCAGGATTGCACTACCAAACCCTCCTGCTTTGCTACCATCTTCAATGGTTATAATGTGCTCGTAATTTTGAAAAATGTAATCTAAACGATTTGTATCCAAAGGTTTTAGGAAACGCATATCATAGTGCCCTATTTGTTGGTTATTTTCGTTTCTATCAATAACCCTGCCAACCCTGTTTCCTAGGGGTCCTATTGAAAGTATAGCTATTTTACTCCCTTTTTTTAATTCTTGTGAGGATCCGATAGCTATTTCTTGAAAGGGTAGCTTCCAATCTACAGTAGTTCCTGAACCCCTTGGATAACGGATGGCAATGGGGTTAGGTAACCCCAACTGAGCTGTGTACATAATATTGCGTAGTTCCATTTCGTTCCTGGGCGCAAAAATAATCAGGTTGGGAATGCATCGCAAGTATGCTAGGTCAAAAACGCCATGGTGTGTTGCACCATCCTCACCAACAATACCTGCACGATCCAAGCAGAATATTACAGGGAGATTCTGCAAAGCTACATCATGTATGACCTGATCGTAGGCGCGTTGAAGAAAAGTAGAGTAAATATTGCAAAATGGAATTATGCCCTCTTTGGCCATTCCCGCAGCCATAGTTACGGCATGTTGTTCGGCGATACCTACATCAAAGGCTCTGTCTGGAATTTGCTCCATCATGTATTTTAAAGAACTGCCCGTTGGCATGGCCGGGGTAATTCCTACAATCTTTGGATTTTGCTTAGCAAGTTCAACCAAAGTATGTCCAAAAACATCTTGATATTTAGGAACTCCGGTTTCGACTGGCTTTATATGTATTTCTCCTGTGGATTTATCAAATTTCCCCGGAGCATGGTAAGCTACTTGATTCTCCTCCGCCTTTTGCAATCCTTTCCCCTTTGTAGTGATAATATGCAATAACTTAGGCCCTTTACGGGCTTTTAAGCGCTTTAATTCGGATATCAAATTTGGTAAATCATTACCGTCAACTGGACCAGAGTAATCAAAATTGAGGCATTCAAAAATGTTTTCGTCCTTGGCCTTGCCCTTTTTTACATTGGTCAAATACTTTTTTAGGGCACCAACACTGGGATCTATTCCAATAGCGTTGTCATTCAGGATAATGAGTATATCCACATCGGTAACGCCTGCATGATTCAACCCTTCAAAAGCCATTCCGCTGGCAATGGAAGCATCCCCAATTACTGCGATATGCCTTTTATCTGCTTCACCTTTTAACTTGGAAGCCAAGGCCATACCCAAAATGGCCGAAATGGAGGTAGAACTATGTCCCGTTCCAAAAGCATCATATTCGCTCTCGCCAATTTTAGGAAATCCGCTAATACCGCCCAACTGTCTATTGGTATCAAAAATTTCCTTTCGCCCAGTTAAAATTTTATGCCCGTAAGCCTGATGTCCTACATCCCAAACGAGCTTATCCTTTGGAGTATCAAAAATATAATGGAGGGCGATAGTAAGTTCTACAACACCTAAGCTTGCGCCTAAATGTCCTTCCTTGGTCGATACGATGTCTATTATAAATTCCCTGAGTTCCTGTGCAAGTTGAGGCAATGTACCCAAGGGAATCTTGCGCAGATCTTCTGGAGAATCTATTTGGGAAAGGATTTTCATTTTCGGGGACAAATGTACGGCAAAATGGCTGTGTGTTTCTTCACAATTTGACTCAAAATTGTACATTTGGTTTTATGATTTTACCTTTTGACGATGCCTATTTCATGAAAAAGGCCCTTGAAGAGGCCTACTTGGCTTTTGAAAAGGGCGAGGTCCCCATAGGAGCTGTTATCGTAACCCAGGACAGGATTATTGCACGCGCCCACAATCTAACCGAACAATTGAACGATGTTACGGCCCATGCCGAGATGCAAGCAATAACCTCCGCGGCCAATTTTTTGGGAGGCAAGTATTTAAACAATTGTGTGCTCTATGTAACCTTGGAGCCCTGTCAAATGTGCGCGGGCGCCTTGTATTGGAGCCAGATTTCTAAAATTGTATTCGCTGCCAAGGATCCCAAAAGGGGATTCAAGGCCATGGGGGCAAAATTACACCCAAAAACTGAAGTCCTTGGAGGTCTTTTGGAAAATGAAGCTTCCGTTCTTCTGAAACGATTTTTTATTCAAAAAAGGAATTTAAACTGAAGTGGAGGTACGAAAAACCCCGGTATTTTACCAGGGTTGAAATTCTGTTCAATAATACAATACTTATCCTAGCACTTGTACTTGTGCGGCTACCATACCTTTTCTGCCCTCTTCCTCAACGTATTCTACTTTGTCGCCTTCGTTTAGCTCAACTCCATTCAATGCCGTGGCATGAACAAAGATGTCTTTTCCCGTCTCATCGTTCGTAATGAACCCATATCCTTTGGAGTCATTAAAAAATTTTACTGTACCGGTCATTCAATTAAAATTATTTGTGAAAAAATGTTTGTCTCACTAAGGTATTATTTTTTGGTCAAAATAGACTTAATTTGCCGGTCAAATGTTCTTAAAGTCATTGGTTTTCAGACTTTTCCCTTTCTTTTTTCCGCATTTTTTGAATATTTTCCTCATTCAGCATATAATCTTTCATCTTTTTCCCTTTACTCTCCTTTATTAAAAAAAGGGGCATTGCAACAAGAAAAAGGCCAACGGTTCCGAAACCAATGAATTTGTGTGCCAATTGAAGTTCTTCCTCTTGGATGGAAAACCCATAAAAGATTGAAATAAACGAGGCAATGGTAATAAGGGCGATAACATATTTCATATACCTAAAATTATCAAAAAGAGCATAAACCAGAGCTACAATGTTTTATCCATTATTTTGTGAAGTTGATCAACTCCCGACGGTATGCGGTCAAGAGCTTCGATTTGGACACGAAACCAAAGTATTTCCCATCTTTGATTACAGGAAGATTCCACGCCCCACTGTCCTGAAATTTTCGCATTACCTTTTGCATAGTATCCTCTCCATAAAAAATATGTTCGGGAGGATTTCGCATGAAGTTCTTGACCGTTGTTGTTTTATACATGGAGGTATCGAACATAAATTCCCGGATATCGTCCAATAGTACAATGCCAGCCAAGGCCTTTTTTTCATCTACTACGGGAAAAATGTTGCGGGTGGATTTTGACACGGATTGGTGCAGCATGTCACCGAGATTCATTTCAGGGGATACCGATTTAAAATTTTTCTCAATAACATCATCCAACTGCATCAAGGTCAAAACCGCCTGATCCTTATTATGGGTCAGTAAGGCACCTTGTTGTGCCAGTTCCCTAGTGTAAATAGAATAATCGGTTGCATTTTTGGTAATTAGATATGAAATGGAGGCGGTAATCATAAGAGGTACAAAAAGAGCGTAACCCCCGGTGATTTCAGCGATTAGAAATATCGCAGTCAGTGGCGCGTGCAATACCCCCGCTATAAGACCGGCCATACCGATCAACGTAAAATTACTTTCGGAGACGGCGAAACCCAGCCCCGAATGGTTTATCACTTTTGCCACAACATTGCCCAGGGCACTACCCATTACCATGGTAGGAATAAATATCCCCCCGGAACCGCCCGCTGCCAAAGTAGTGGTCATGGCTACCGCCTTAAAAATGGTAATACCAAAGAGCAGGGCAATAACCACCCAAATATTATCAATGTAAGCATCAAAAGGAGTTCTGCCCAGCGCGACGGCATGTTCTCCATCCAATAGACTATTGATAAACCCAAAACCTTCCCCATATAGGGGAGGAATAAAATAGAGCATTATTCCTATGGCCAAACCTCCAATAAGCAGTTTGTACTTTGGACTCTTAAACGGCCTGAAAAGTTTCTGAATGCCAAAGTACATTTTGGTGAAATAAATAGAGGCAAATGCGGTGCCAACTCCCAATATTATATAAAACAAGGTGTCTTTCACTTCAAAATCTTGGGTAATCGTAAAATTAAAAAGGGCCTCATTGCCCAAAAAGAAGTATGAAGTGAGCACACCTGATATGGAGGCTAGTAAAAGTGGCAATACCGATAACATGGTCAAATCCAAGCTAAATACTTCCACGGCAAAAATAATAGCGGCAATGGGAGATTGGAAAATGGAGGCAATAGCTCCTGCAGAGGCACAGGCGATCAACAAGGAACGCGTTTTGGTATTAATATGGAACAACCGGCTCATATTGGAACTGATGGCGGCTCCGGATGCAACGGCCGGACCTAAAAGCCCTACCGAACCCCCAAAACCAACAGTCAAAGGGGCGGCTATCAATTGGGTATAAATATGTTTGGGCGCAATAATACCTTTCCTTTTGGACAATGAGAAAAGAATGGAAGAGACGGCATGTTGCAGTTTTTCCTTATGCACAAATTTAACGTAGAGATACACCAGCGCCAGACCGATTATGGGCAGTATAAAATACATTCCGTAATTGGAAAAAAGGATACCTCTTTCTAAGGAAGACTCTATAAAATAGGTAATGTTCTTTAGGGTAACCGAAGCCAAACCTGCTAAAAGGCCAACAACAACACTTAATATATGGATAAACGTTTTATTGGAAATGTGCTTGTATCTCCAGACCAATAAACGTTTCAAAAGATTTTTCCTAGGATAAGGCATTGAATCCAGCCATTGACTAAGGGCAAAGGTATCCAATTTCTATTGAAGAAAACCGTAAGGAATATTTCTAGAGCAAGCCTAGTACTGTAGAGAAAACTCAAACGGCTCCGCCGATAGGAGATCTCCATTTTTGATTACGCTGAATTGTAGCCTATAAGTTCCTTCTGGCAAGATTTCCGTTGGAAATGAAACCCACATAAAGCTTCCCCTATGGAATAAATTTCTGATCGGGGGGTCTTCAACGATGGTAAAGCCCACCTCGCAGTTATTGGACAAAAACAAATTAATATCGTCCGTATTATGGAATCTTTGGTTCAATTGTGTATAAACAGGTGTTGTTATTAAAGGGTCTTCCATATTTGTAATACTAATCTGGTAATCGTCCGGTTTATTAAAATCCGTTTCCGTCCGCAGGGATGAATCCCAAAAGAATCCCTGAAAAAGAAGTTTTGTTTTATCCAAATCACTACAGGATACCGTCTTTTGAAAACTAAGTGCGTTGATTCTTGGATTTGGATTAAATAACTCAATAGTGCTAAAACTACCGTTGTAATAGTCATTAAATTGGAGTGTCAAAGATGCTTCCAGCCTTTCTTCATAAACGTCCGAGGAATCAAATAAGGTTTGTAACCCGGTAAAAGCCTTAATCAATAAGGAATCCTTTGAGATAACCGTAATTTCTGTGGGAATACTGTCATTTTCCCTTTTTAGGAATAAAACTATATCATCCCCCAATTCGGTATAGTCATCATCGGCAAATATGTTGGTAACCCATATACTATTGGGATTTCCCTCTCGTACAAAAGTGTAATTAAAGGGAAGTGTCCTAAATTGTATTTCGGCGCCCTCTTTTACAAAATCATTTACCTTAAATACGGGCTTGGCCGTATAGGTAGTCCCTCGTTCAAGATCAGTGATTTCCAACACCTTTTGATTTTCAATAGGAACCTCTAAAATATCCCAATTACTGTCATCTATCTTCCTGTACCAAATTTCCGTAACCAGTTCCCCGCCGTTTGTTGTGAGATTTGAATACGAAAATTGGAGTGCTATCGAGGTTGATGTGATTTCGCCAATACTGGAAGCCAATCCCTCCAGGTCTATTCTAGCCTCAGCAGCGGGTATGGTCTCTGTACCATTATTGCTACAACCCAAAGCTAGTATGGCAAATGCTACGTATAAAACAATTTTCATTATATGACTGTAAGAGTCCTATTTTAAAATACGTACAACTTTGTCCTAAGTATGGGTCTATTGCCTATTTCTGTAACTTCAACCCCAACTCATCCAATTGTTCACGGTCAATGGGGGAGGGAGCATCGATCATCACATCCCTACCATTGTTGTTTTTGGGAAAGGCAATAAAATCCCGAATGGTTTCCTGTCCGCCCAAAATGGCGACCAAACGATCCAAACCAAAAGCGATACCACCATGTGGCGGGGCACCATATTGGAATGCATCCATTAAAAACCCAAATTGGGCCTGTGCCTCTTCCGGGGTAAAGCCCAAATGGCGGAACATGGTGGCTTGAACCTCTTTGTCATGGATACGGATGGATCCGCCACCAATTTCATTCCCATTCAAGACCAAATCATATGCATTGGCCTTTACTTTTCCGGGATCGGTATCCAAAAGTTCCAATTGTCCGGGCTTGGGAGAAGTAAATGGATGGTGCATGGCATGGTAGCGACCTGTTTCCTCATCCAGTTCCAACAATGGGAAATCGGTTATCCATAAAGGAGCAAATTCATTGGGTTTCCTAAGCCCCAAACGTTCTGCCATTTCCATGCGTAACGCGCTTAATTGAGTCCGTGTTTCCATGGTATTGCCGGACAGTACACAGATGAGGTCACCGGCCTTGGCTCCAACTACTTTCGCCCAGTTACCAAGGTCCTGTTGATCATAAAACTTATCAACGGATGATTTAAAGGTCCCATCCTCATTGCATTTTACATAGACCATACCTTTTGCACCAACCTGCGGACGTTTTACCCAATCGATTAATCTATCGATTTCCTTTCTGGTATAGACGGCGGCGTCTGGTATTGCCATACCACCAACAAATTCCGCAGAGTTGAATACATTGAAATCCTTATGTTGGGCCACTTCATTTAATTCTCCCAATTCCATTCCAAAACGAATGTCGGGCTTGTCGTTTCCAAAGCGCCTCATGGCTTCGTCAAAGGTCATCCTGGGAAAAGCATCTATTTCAATTCCGTTAATTTCCGCCAACAAGTGTTTGGTAAGCCCTTCAAAGGTGTTAAGAATGTCTTCCTGTTCCACGAAGGCCATTTCACAATCAATTTGTGTAAATTCAGGTTGACGGTCCGCACGTAGATCCTCGTCCCGAAAACATTTAACAATCTGAAAATACTTGTCCATTCCACCCACCATCAATAATTGTTTAAAAGTTTGTGGTGATTGGGGAAGGGCATAAAACTGTCCCTCGTTCATTCGACTGGGCACCACAAAATCGCGTGCACCCTCGGGTGTTGATTTTATGAGATATGGTGTTTCCACTTCAATGAAATCCTGCTGTGACAGATATTTGCGAACCTCCATGGTTACCTTGCTTCGGAAGATAAGATTGTTTTTTACTGGATTTCTACGAATGTCCAGATAACGATATTTCATACGAAGATCCTCGCCGCCATCGGTCTCATTTTCAATGGTAAAAGGAGGTGTTTTGGAAGCATTGAGAATGGTAAGCTCATGCACTAGGACCTCTATATTACCGGTGGGTAGGTTTGGGTTTTTGGAAGCCCTTTCGATGACTGTGCCCTTGACCTGTATCACAAATTCCCTTCCTAAATTCCTTGCCCTTTCCAATATATCTGAAGAGGTACGTTCTTCATCGAATACGAGTTGAGTAATGCCATAACGATCTCGTAGATCTACCCAGACTACAAAACCTTTGTCCCTGGTTTTTTGCACCCAACCCGTGAGTGTAGCCAAAGTATTGCTATGGGATTCCCTTAATTCGCCGCAGGTGTGAGTCCTGTACATATATTTTGGTTTAGGACGGCAAAGTTAAGAAGTATAGCGGTTTAAAGAACATGCATTTCAGCGGATTTTTCTGAAAAAGGGCGTAAAAGGATATAAACTGATAAAAGTCATAAATGTCTTTAAATTAGTTGGTTACATTTGCAATGTAAATTTAATGTTAATTAAAAGTTACGTAAACATGTATTTTTTGTAAAATAAATGTATCTTTGTATCGTTAATTAGAAGTAAATACGAATCTAAATTCCACAATACGATGAAATTATTCACAATACTATTGGCACTTACATTCACGTTAGGAATGAATGCCCAAGAAAACAAACCCACCTTTGAGAAGGAGGGTGATTTAACTAAGGCCACGTATTTTCACGATAATGGTGAAATTGCACAAACCGGCTATTTTGCAGAAGGAAAACTACACGGACAATGGATAATGTTCGATGAGGACGGTAAGAAAATAGCAAAGGGCAAATATGACATGGGCAAGCGCACCGGGAAATGGCTTTTCTGGGAAGGAGAAGTGCTTAAGGAGGTAGACTTTGCCGACAATAGGATTGCCAGTGTAGTCGAATCCACAAATGCAAAACCCGTTGTTATAAATTAAAGTAAATTACTGCGATAAATAAAAATGGCCCCGGTGTACACCGGGGCCATTTTTATTTAAGATAAAGAAATGTATACTTGACTAGGCAGCTGCTTCCAACTCTTTTTGGTTTGCCTCGGTCTTTTTCCCGCTTCCCCTTAAACGTACCTTGATGCGGTACGTAATATTAAATAGTACAGGAACTATAATCAGGGTAAGGAAAGTAGCTACTATCAATCCAAAGATGACCGTCCAGGCCAGCGGACCCCAAAAAATCACATTATCCCCACCCATGTAAATCCTAGGATTAAATTCGGAGAAAAGGGAAAAGAAGTCGATATTCAAGCCAATCGCCAAGGGAATAAGACCTAGGACCGTGGTAATAGCCGTCAAAATTACAGGGCGTAATCTGGCTTTTCCACCTTGTACAATTATTTTGGTTACATCCTCCATGCTTAACAAATCTTTATCCTCCATACCCAACTCTACCTTTTTACGGTCTATCAATATCTGGGTATAGTCAAGAAGTACCACACCATTGTTAACCACAATTCCAGCAAGGGAAATAATCCCCATCATCGTCATCATGATCACAAAAGGCCAGCCGGTCAACATCAATCCACCAAAGACGCCGATAAAACTTAGGAAAATGGCAATCATAATAATAAGCGGCTTGGAAATGCCACCGAACTGGAAAATTAAGATGAGCATTATCAATCCCAAACCACCGAAAAAGGCTCCTACCAAGAATTGCATTTGCTTGTTCTGTTCTTCTATTTCACCTGTGAAGTCTATTTTTACCCCTTCCGGGATACCGTTGAAATTTTTCATTTCTTCTTGGACCTGTGCCACGACCTCTGCTGGGTTACCCCCGGCCTTGAGCCCGGAATATACAGTAACCACTCTGTTTCCATCCCGATGTTTAATCGCACTGAATCCCGAAGAGTTTCGTTGTTGGGCTACTGCGGATACCGGTACTTCCTTAATTTGTCCGGAAGCTTGATCTCTAAAAATGATATTTTGATTGAACAGGGCATTCTTATCAAATCGAATGCTTTCATCAAATCGGACATTGATATCATAGTCTTCCCCATCCAACTTATACACGCCGGCTTTCTCGCCAAAAAGTGAACGTCGTAACTGGGTGCCTACTTGCCCTACGGCAACACCGAGTTCACCTGCTTTTTCACGGTCAACAACCACCTGCACCGAGGGTTTGCTTTTGTTTACATCTATTTTTAGCTCTTCAATAAAGGGAATGCTCTTGGTATTGATATAGTTCCGGATTTCCTCGGCAGTACTGATCAATTGATCGTAGTCTTTGCCTTCTAGTTCTATATTTACCGGATAACCGGCCGGAGGGCCATTATAATCCTTTTCCACGGAAATTGTAACTCCGGGGTATATCCCTTTTAAATTATCTTGAATAGCACCACGTAGTTCCTCGGTGTCCAATCCGTTACGGTATTTGTACTCACGCATGGAAACCGTTACTTTGCCCCTATGCGGCATTTCGGCGGAGGAACCTCCATCCGTCTGGGGATTCCCTGCACCTTCCCCAACTTGGGAAACTGCAGATTCTACCAAATAACTTTCTTCCCCATTCCGATACTTTGGCCTATTGACCACCTCATAGACCCTTTTTTCAACACTTTTGGTAAGTTCGTCCGTTTTTTCAATAGAGGTCCCCTGAGGATATTCGATATAAACATAAATTTCATTTGGGGTATTGTCCGGGAAAAATTCAATTTTGGTCCGCCCGGCACCAATGGACATCCCAAAGAGCATAAAGGTCACGATCAATAAAGAAACGGTGATGCCAAAATACCAGTATACATTTCCTCCCCTTAAGGCACGTTTTATTTGCTTTTCATAAAAGTTCTCGAAACGTGGCATTATGCTATTCTGAAAGCGGTTGGCCGAGGGCTTAAGGAAGTATTTGTATACCCAGAACATAATGGCCGTAAAAACGATTACCGTACCAAGTCCGCGTACAGTGCCACCAACGATAAAAATAAAAATACCGACGGCGGCCAAAATGCCTGTAGTCCGTATCAATTGCTTTATGTCGAGCTCTTTTTGACCGGTCTCCATAAATTGGGATACCAACATGGAGTTCATGAAGATGGCCACAAACAATGAGGACCCTAAAACTACGGACAGCGTCAGCGGGAAGAAAATCATAAACTGACCAAAGATTCCAGGCCATAGCCCTAGTGGCACGAAAGCGGCGACCGTGGTCAAGGTGGAAATAATAATCGGGAAAGCGATTTCTCCAATACCTTTCTTGGTAGCCTGGATTCTGGACATACCCTCTCCCATTAATCGATATACGTTTTCGACCACCACAATGCCATTATCCACCAGCATTCCCAGACCCATAATCATTCCGAACAGAATCATCGTATTCAGCGTATTTCCAAATAGATTTAATATGGTGAATGAAATGAACATGGACATTGGGATGGCAAAACCTACAAAAAGTGCATTACGAAATCCTAGGAAAAACATCAATACGGTAACCACTAGGATAATCCCGAAAATAATATTGTTGACCAAATCATCCACTTGGTTCAAGGTTCGGCTTGAAGAATCATTGGCGATGGAAATATTGAGATCGGCCGGATAATAGTTTTCCTGCGCCTCTTTTACCAGTTCCCGGACTTTGGTCGTGGCCTCGATCATGTTTTTCCCTGATCGTTTTTTGATATCGAGCATAACCACGCTTTCACCAAATTCCCGGGCATAAGTGGTTTTTTCCTCTTCATCGAATGAGACGGTGGCAATGTCCTTTAGATACACGGCGCCATCCTCTGACTTCACGACAAAATCATTCAGTTCCTGGGGATCATCGACTTCCCCGAGTATACGAATGGTCCTGCGCTGCTCACTGGTCTTGATATTTCCCGCGGACATGGTCATGTTCCCATTGGCAATGGCGTTTATGACATCTTGAAAGCTTACTCTTGCGGCCATCATTTTGTAAACGTCAACCGCAACTTCTACTTCCTTTTCCTGTGCCCCCCTGATATCTACCTCCTTGATTTCCTGTAGATTCTCGATTTCATCTTCCAGATACTCGGCATATTCCTTTAATTTTTCAACGGGATAATCGCCTGTAAAATTAACGTTCATTATAGGAAAGGACTCCGCCAAGTTAAGATCAAAGATATTGGGCTCTACCTTGGCGCCATTGAAAGTAGGCCAATCCTCACCTGCCTTTTCAACATCTACTTCGTCCTTTACATTCTGTTTCGCCTGCTCCACCGTAATCTCTTCATCGAATTCCACGGTAATGATGGAGTAGTCTTCCTGTGAAGTAGAAATGGTCTCCACAACATTGCTCAGATTTTTTAGCCGGTCTTCCAGGGGATCGGTAACAAGCCGTTCCATATCCTCGGCAGTATTTCCAGGGAATAAAGTGCTCACATAGATTTTGGTTTCCACAATTTCCGGGAAATCTTCTCGTGGCATTGCCTGATAGGCCTTAAAACCTACCCATAGGAAAATGGCGATCATAACGTATATGACCGAGGGATTGTCTATGGCCCAGGAAGATAGCCTAAACTCTTTGTTGGCGTTTTTCTTTTGTCTGCTCATCGCTTTATTACTTCAGTATTTTTACATTTTGCCCTTCCTTGATGTTCCGAGCACCTTCCTCGATCAATAATTCGCCTTCGGTAACCCCGGATAGCACTTCTACCATTCTACCTTGAGCCAATCCGGTTTCAATAATCCGTCTATTGGCCGTAGCTTTGTCTTCAGCCATTTTTTCCGCCACGTATACATATTGCTGCCCTTCGGCATTTTCAGAAATAATGCCCTGAGGAATTAGAATTGCCGATTCATTGGTATAATCGTTAAGACTCACTTTGGCAGTAAGATTCGGCTTTATATGACCTTCTTTATTGGGCACTGATATTTCTACCCGAAAGGCCCTATTGCCAGGATTAATGAAATTTCCGGTTTGTCTAATCGTAGACACTACGGTATCCCGTAAGACCGGAAAGAAAACCTTAGCTTCTTTTCCTTCTTGAACACCACTAAGGTAATTTTCAGGAACGTCTACTTCAACATACATATCCGATAAGTTCACAATACGGAATACCTCGGAACCGACTCCAGGGGCCACTACTGTACCCTGATCCTTTATGACATCATCGATGATTCCTGAAAATGGGGCTTTTATGGTTGATTTATCCAGCTGACTTTTTGCTTGATTAACTGCGCTTTCTGTTGCTTCATAGTTGGACTTGGCCTGTAAATATTGAATTTCCGAACCTATTTTTTGCTCCCACAGCCGCTTCTGACGCTCAAAGGTGGTTTGGGCCAATGCTGCCTGTGTTTTTAATTGTGCCAATTGGCTTCCTACACCCCCATCATCTATAGTGGCCAACAGCTGCCCTTTTCTCACCTTGTCGCCTTCCTTCACATAAACACGTTGTAGTGTTCCCGCCATCTCGGGATAGATCAGCACATTCTGTTTTGTTTGTACGTTGCCTTGAAGTTCCAAAAAGTGATTAAACTTTTCCGGGGAAGCCACCAAAGTGGTAACCAACGGTAGATTTTCCTCACCGGATTTAATGGCAATTACGGAATCCAAAAGTTTGATGTTGGTTTCCAGCTCTTTCTGTTTTCCTGAAATTTTGGTTTTTTCCGCACGTAGGGATTCAAGATCTCCTTCTGCAATCAAAGCCTCTATGGATTGCTGGCCAGAACCCCCGCAGGCCACAATTATCATTAAGGTTGCTAGTGCATATATTGTTTTTTTCATTTTTTTAGGTTTATTAGTTGCTATTTTATATGCTTATTCGTTAATAATGGTTTCCAAATCTGTTTTCCTATTGATTACATCTACCATGGATTGAAGGTACCCTTGTTGTGCATCGTATAATTGTGTCTGTGCCTGTCGTAATTCAAAACTACTTGCAATACCTTCAGAGTATTTTATTTGGTTCTTATTTTCGATTCGTTCGGCCAATCTTAAATTTTCCTTGGCTGTTTCATACTCTTCGGTGGCGAAGATGAAATCGCTTTTTGCCCTTTCCCACTGCAATCTTATTTGCTCCTCGGCCTCCGACAGTTGTGTTTTGGCTTTCTCCAAAGCAATTTTAGCACGTTGGGTACTGGCACTTCTACCTAAAGAACTGAAGATGGGAATAGTGAGGTCTACACCAAATGTTGAAAACTCAAACCAATCCTGATCACTATTGAAAAACTCAAAATTATTTCCAAAAGCAGATGTACCGTAGTTGACGAAAGCGTTCAATGTTGGCAATGCCTTGCTTTTTGCCAATTTTAATTCATAGAAACGTTGTTCGTTGAGGTTTTGGACCAATTTATAATCTACGTTGTTTTCAATATTAAAATCAGATTCCAAAAGCCTAAACTGCATCTGGCTTTGCGTTAAATTATCCAGATTTTCTTCTAGCTGGGTAGGCGCATCTATGTCTATACCCATGATCAGATTCAGCATCTGCAACGTAATTTTCTCAAAGCGAACGGCATTTTTAAGTTGGTTCTCCACGGAGGAAAGGGTTATTTCCAACTGCTCTACACTTTCCTCGTCACCTAGACCATTTTCGAAGAGCTTTTGAGTCTCGAACAAATTTTTCTCCAGGGTAGCCTTGTTTTTTTCGGAAATATCCACGCTTTCCTGGGCGAGCAAAACATTACCATAGGCTTCTACAACAGCTTTTCTGACATCCAAATCGGTCTTCTCCTTGTTATGCTCACTGTATCTTAAAAAAGCTTTAGTCGCCTGCACACCTACAATATAGGAGCCATCGAATATCTGCTGCTTTAGGGTCCCGGTTGCAATAATCTGCTGCGGTACGCCAAAAACTACCGGTGTAAATGTCCCCGGTTCTCCATCCGGGAAAAATTCAGAAGGAATCAAGGAGACCGGTTGCTTCAATTGATTTTGATAGCTAACCGTACCATCAACTTGTGGAAGCCCCGATGCGATAACTTCCCATTTTTGTTTTTGGGCATCCGTTAGGTCCCTATTGGCATTAATGGAACTATAGTTGTTTTCCAAGGCAAAGGCAATGGCCTCTTCCAAGGAGAAGCTATAGGTTTGTTCCACTTGTTCCTGCGAATATGTAAATGTAATGGCACAAAGTGCAAAGAACACTATAAAATGATTCCTCATCTATTCTTGGTTTGAGTTGATAATTGCATTCAATATTTTTCTTCCCTTGGGCGTTACAATACCCCTTAGGTGATATTCTAAATAATTGTCCATTAATGATTCCGCCGTAAATTTTTCTTTTGGAAAAAGGTTATGGTCCTTTATACTAGTGACTCCAAAGAAATAGATTCGCGAAACAAAATCAATGTTTAGGTTTTCACGGTATATGCCTTGTTCCATACCTCTTTTAATGTTGTCCAAAACACGATCTTGCATCATTTCAAATTGTTTTTGCTTGATGTTCTCATGAATTTTTGGATAATACTTTTGCAGTTGGTACTGTGGGGAAGACTTTTCGCCCTTCAAATGCAGCATAAGGAATTTTTTGATCTCATAGATTTCCTCAATCGGATTCTTTTCTAGGGAACATATGTAATCTATACCCTTGGAAACATCACAAAAAAGGTGAAAGGTGCTATCTTCTATTAGTTTAGTCTTATTGTCATAGTGGGTGTAAATGGTCTTTTTGGAGATTCCCATTTCGTTGGCCAAATCATCCATGGTAACACTCTTGAAACCCAAGTTCAAGAACATATCCGTAGCCTTTTCTAAGATTGCTTCTTTCATAATAAGGCCGCAAATATACATCGGGAAACTTAAAACACATTAAAAGTTTCCAAGGTTTTGCAATTATTTAACATTGCCACTGACAGATATCATTGTTCTTCTCGTTTTTTTCGCTCCACATATTCCTTATAGGCATTTTCACCTTCCTCCTTCCAGTAGCTGTCATAATACTTCCATTCTGAAAAATCGTTTTTTGAACTTCGGCAATTTCCGGATTTCCAGCTTTTTCTGGATTTTGATTTACTTCCTGAATGATGGCCTCCAAAGCTTCCAAATAGAATTTTGGCCAACGCAAGAATTCCAACGGCTTGCCAATAGGTAATCTGTGTTAGACCGAAAATATCCGGCATAAGCCAATTCCAGAGCCACATGATTACATACCCGAAGAGAAATACAAAGACTATTGCGGCTATGATTGCGAAAAATATTTTGAATGCTTTGGTGATTTTTTTTTCAACCCTGGTCTTTACGACGCGTTCTAAATGATCTTCCATTTTTTCAAATTTTAATTATTGTTATTTTTTTCTGATTTTAATTGTGTTAATAATAATGCTAGGGCGCGATGGCGTCTAGACATTAATGTTCCTTGGGGGACACCGGTTTCATCGGATAGTTCCCTATAACTGTAGCCCTCAAAATCAACGGCGAGTAAAATGTCGCGGTAATCCGGTTTTAAATTGAAAATTGCCCGCTTCAATTCATTTTTCATATGGTCGGAATACGCATTATCCGTTTTGCCATAGAACACTTCGGCAAACTCAATAAATCGATCTTCTATTTCGCTTTCCAGATGCTTTTCGGACTTCTTGGTCCGCATCAGGTCAATAATCTTGTTTCGTATCGAATTATAGACAAAGCCCGCTATGTTCTCAATCGGCGAAAGACTATCGGCCCTGGAAAATAGCTTAAGGGCAACGTCCTGCACGATATCCTCCGCATCCCTATCCGCAGCATTATCTATTCGCGATCTTACGTAGAATCTCAGCGAATGATATTCGTCGTTGAAAAAGGTTTTTAATTTAGTATAGTTTTCGGTATTCGAAACCATTCGAAAGTGAGTTATTGGAAAACTTCAATTATATAGACGTAGGTTTTCAAATCTATTGCACTTTATTTTACTCAATTCACTACTATTTGCATTGTCCACCGCTCAAAATGTTGGCAATAGGTGTATTTTTGGAGAAATTTGTTACAATGCAGTCCATAGAATTCTATCGTTCCGAGTTCATTTCGTATTTAGAAAAGAGAGTAAAGGCTCAGGAACCCAGAAACCTATATGAACCTATTACCTATATTCTGAATTTGGAGGGGAAACGTTTGCGACCTGTATTGGTGCTCATGACCGCCGAAATCTTTGGAGTTGATTATAAAAAGGCGTTGGATGCCGCTCTTTCCGTTGAAGTTTTTCATAATTTTTCATTGGTGCATGATGATATCATGGACCGGGCCCCGTTGCGAAGGGGTAAACCCTCGGTACATGAAAAATGGAATGTAAACACCGGAATCTTGTCGGGTGATGCCATGCTCATTGTGGCTTACCAGTTGTTTGAAAATTACGAGGATCCTATGTTCCGGAATTTAGCGAAACTTTTTAGTAAAACGGCATTGGAAGTATGTGAAGGCCAGCAATACGATATGGATTTTGAGGAGAGAGAGGACGTAACCATTTCCGAATACTTAAAGATGATAGAGTATAAGACAGCGGTACTGGTCGCGGCAACTTTGAAAATGGGTGCTATCGTGGCCGAAGCTCCTTCGGATGCCCAGGATGCGGTTTATGATTTTGGACTTAATCTGGGTATCGCTTTTCAAATAAAGGACGATTTTTTGGATGCTTTTGGTGATTCGGAGACCTTTGGCAAGCAAGTTGGCGGCGATATCATCGAAAACAAAAAAACCTTCTTATACCTCAAAGCATTGGATTTAGGCACACCTGAACAAAAAAAAGAGTTACTGGACCTATACTCCATTAAACCTGAAGACCCATCGGCCAAAATCAATTCCATTAAGGATATTTTTACCGATACCGGAGCGGCGAAAAGCACAGAAGCGGAAATAGGTCATTATACCCAAAAAGCTTTTGATAGTCTGAAAATGTTAGATATTTCTGCCGACAAAAAAGCCCCATTACAAGAATTTGGCGAAAACCTGATGCGCCGGAAGGTCTAGAACAATCGCTTAAGCAGTGCCTTGGTAAAGGGGATTTTTGGACTTCCCCAAATATTGCCCAAGTCTTCCCAAAAATTGGTTTCCTCATCCAGGAACTTAAAGACTTGTTGGGGCGTTCTGTTTTTGAAGAGAGCTTCAAATACCTCAAACCCAATGGCATTATTTTTCTTTAGTACATCCAGAAACAGTAGATCATAATACCAAAATCGGTTCTTAAAACTCAAGTTGATCAACGGCTTACCGGTTTTTAGGAATTCCACCAAAACAGGAATCTTCTTGGACGTGCTCATAAATGTATAACCCGTACTGGGTTTGGCCCATCCGCCCGCCGTGCCGATATGGTATGTCTTAAGGGTGTTATGTTCACTAAAATCATAACAGGTCATGGGAATGCTGCCTTTTTCCGTTTCCATAATCTCAAAATCTGTACTCTTAAGCTTGTGTTCCAGATAGTGTTCTATGGCAACTTCATATTCATCCTCGGAAAGTAAATCCTCCGAGAATAGGGTGTACTCCACTAAAGCTTCCGTTTTGGAGAAAGGGAGAACGTACATAAATCGGGTATTCCCTTTTTGCGGAACCGAAAAATCCATATAGGTGGCCTGATCTATATCAAAAATAGGACGAGCAGTTTTTACGAACCATCCAAGGAAATGTTGTTGGAGCACAGGATACTTTTTTTGGCCAGCAATCATTTGGTAGTCAAATATACTGTTGAAAACCTGCTTCCCTTTGTATTCCGATTTTTCCGTAACAACGGTAGCGGTACTGGAATCCTCCTTGATGATGGACACGTTTTCTTGTCTAAATGTAATATTGGAACAGCTTGAAATCCGATTCAGATAGGTAGTGTAAAAATCAATACCCCTAAGCATTTTATAGGAATAGGGTGCGATAGGGAACTTTTGGGAAAATTGTTGCCCGGCGAAATAAATATGGTTCCAGGTTTTGTGTACAATATCATCGAAACATCCAGCTCCCTTTTCCCAAAAACACCAGGTGCGGTCGTTTGTTTTTTTGGCACCCTTGTCCAACAATAAAATCGATTTGTCCTGGAAAAAGGTGTCTTTTCCCATAGTCTCGGCCAGCATTAGACCTGCAGCTCCCGCTCCAATAATTATATAATCATATGGTGTGCTATCTTTTTGCAAATGCCGAATCTTGCCTTTAAAAGTAGGGAATATAGATTGTATTGCAATGCAAGGATTTCCTAAGCTTTTTTTAACGAGTGTTGTGGCGGGTGGTCATCAATCCAATCGATAGCGCATTCCAAAAAATCCCCGAATACCTTGATTGGGCCCATAGACATAGGTAGGATCAAAAGTCAATGCATTGGGGTTGTCCGCAGTGGCCACCACGTCACCGTTTCCATCAAAGGTTACGTTTCTGTCAAAAGGGTCGTTGGCCCTGGCAATAAGAAAAGGATTGCCACGGTTTGGAGTCCAGTCCAATAAGTTTTTGATACCCCCATAAATCTCAAAATCTTTCAAACCCTTGTAGGTGAATTGAATATTCTGGATACTCCATGTAGGAGAAAATTCCTGTCTAGGATCCAAATCGCCCAAAAAGGGCAAGCGCATGGGGCCATATAAATTTCCGGTATAATCCACACTTAGGTGAAGTGATCGAAAATCATAGGAAACGTTCCAGGTACCTGTATAACTTTCTGTCAGGATTTGCCGTTGGGTAATCCCGTCTTCGGTATTACTCACATCTTGCAAGGTGGCGCCGATGAGCACTTTAAGGCCTATAGGGAAAACTACATCTACATTTGCACTTATACCTTGGGAAACGGACTTGCCATCTAGGTTATCATAAATAATCTGATTTGGATCCGTATCATAATCTGGAAGGATAACATTGCTGAAGTACGTATAGAATATCGAAGCATCCAAACCTATAAATGTCCCATTGTCCGCATAAATCTTTTTCATGTAGTTCAAATTGAAATTGACGGAACGTTCCGGTCTCAATTCTTCCGCAATGATTACCTCTCGGGCTCCCGTTAAGGCTGCATGATCTTCGGTAAACAAATTTACGACCCGAAACCCTGTTCCCGTATTAAAGCGTAGGATATCATTATCGCCCAATTTCCATTTATAGGCGGCTCTTGGGGTAAAGATATTCCCATGCCTGCTATCATAATCGTAGCGAAGTCCGAGAAGAAGATTGTGTTTTTGTGCCAATTGAATTTCGTCTTGGGCAAAAAGACTGGGAATAAAGACTTCATCCGGTTCATTATTTCTCAAGTTAGCCGTAGCAGGAGTATTGTCATCATAGTAATTGTAGCGAATGGCACTTCCGAATAATAAGTCATGTTTTCCAACAGCCTTGTCCCATGTTAGCTGGGAGAAACCGATACGCTGATCAGCTAAATAAGGCATATCACCATATACAGAGTTTTGGTTGTGATCATTGTAGGAGAACGATAGCAATAACTTTTCTTTAAAAGGCAGCTGATACTTACCTAAAACCTCCCACCTGCGTGTATAGATGCTTTCACCGTAGATTTCATCCCCACCGCGAAATTCCGGTGTCCATTGCATTTCACCACCCCAGCGGTCTTCATAAAAAAAGCGACCGGCAAGGGAAAGAATGCGGTTTTCCGAGCGTCTGAAATTCCATTTTTGAAAAATGGAGATGCGATCTTGAAGGGTCACATCCGTAAAATTGTCACCATTGTTATCTATTGGGGTATCATAGTTGAAATAGTTGATGCCCAGAAGCATATCAGTTTTTGTGCCGAACTCAATTTTGGCGCCTACATCCAGATTGTACTCACCCCAACCTGTCGCAAAACCATCCGCAAAAAAGTCGGGCGCTTCCAAGGTATTTTTCGTAATAACATTTATCAGTCCGCCAACCGCCTCGCTACCATATAAACTTGAGGCAGGGCCCTTAACGATTTCTATTTGATCAATGAGCGAATTGGGAATTCCAGAAAGTCCGTATACCGTGCCCAATCCACTTACAATGGGCATGCCATCGATCAAGACAAGGGTATAGGGCCCTTCTAATCCATTTATATGAATGTCTCCGGTATTACAAACATTACAATTTATTTGCGGTCTAACGCCATTTACATTTTGTAGTGCCTCAAAAATACTGGCCGTCGGATTTTTTTTCAGAAAAGTAGGACTGTAAACTTCCACAGGCACCGGACTTTCCAGTCGGCTTACTGGTTTTAGCGTACCAGTAACCACCATTTCATCCAACTGTTCTGAAGATTCCATCAAATGTATAGGAAGATTTTTGATTTGATTTGGTGATAAAGATACTCGTGTAATAAAGGGTAGGTATCCAATGGCAGTGGCCCGTACTTCATAGTTCCCTGGAGGAATACCTTGTAATGTATAGGCACCCATATCATCCGCCGATGTGCCCAGGGTAGTATTCCTCAAATGAATATTGACAAAAGGAACAGCTTCTCCATTGGAACTCGTCGTACCGGTTAGAATAGCATTCTGCCCATACACACAAAATGTACAAAGTGCAAAGAAAGACCAGGAAGCTAAGTAAGCATATCTGTTTTTCATCACAGTAAATTAAAATTTAGACAAAACTAAAAATTTGTTTTTACATATAAAAATGTATTTTTGTATAAAATGAAATTTAAGTGACACTTTCCGAAGAAGATTATATTAAGGCCATTTATCATCTAGGTAAGGGAGAACGTAAAAGCGTTTCTACCAACGCCATAGCGGAACAAATGGAAACCAAACCTTCTTCCGTAACGGATATGATCAAAAAACTTTCTGAAAAAGGATTGGTCAACTACAAAAAATATAAAGGAGTGTCCTTAACGGAATTTGGTACCAAAACGGCGTTGACCTTGGTTCGAAAACATCGTCTTTGGGAGGTGTTTTTAGTGGAAAAGCTAGACTTTTCATGGGATGAGGTACACGAAGTAGCCGAGCAGTTGGAGCATGTAAAAAGCGAAAAGCTGGTGGATCAACTGGACAAACATTTAGGGTATCCCCAAGTGGATCCCCATGGTGATCCCATACCTTCAAAAGAAGGTGAATTCAAAAAGGCGGTCAAAAAACTGTTAAGCGAAGTACCCATAGGTGCGGAAGGGATATGTGTGGGAGTAAAAGATTCTACACCGCCCTTTTTAAAGTTTTTGGATAAAAACAGTATTGCCTTGGGTGATGCTATACAAGTTTTGGACAAGGAAGAATTTGACGGTTCGCTGCACCTAAAAATAAAGGGTAAGGATATTCATATTTCCGAGCAAATTGCAGCCAACCTCTATATTAAAATTACGGAATAACTATGCAACAGGTAATCGATTATTTTGAATCTATAAATCCGATTTTGGCAGCGCTTTATGCCACTTTGTTTACCTGGGGCCTTACCGCATGTGGTGCTGCCCTGGTATTTTTATTTAAAGGAATGAACAGGGCTCTTTTGGACGGCATGCTCGGCTTTACGGGAGGGGTCATGGTCGCTGCGAGTTTTTGGAGTCTTTTGGCACCTGGGATAGAGATGAGCCCAGGCGAGGGTTTTGTTAAAGTTGTTCCCGCGGCCATTGGTTTTTTATTAGGGGCCATTTTTATTTATGGATTGGATAAAATATTGCCCCATTTACACATAAATTTTAAGGAAAGTGAAGCTGAAGGCGTTAAGACCCCTTGGCACCGGACTACTTTGCTTACCTTGGCGATTACTTTGCACAACATTCCCGAGGGTTTGGCCGTAGGGGTCCTTTTTGGAGGTGTTGCCGCTGGTTTTGAAGGAGCAAGTATCGGAGGGGCCGTGGCACTGGCCTTGGGTATAGGACTACAGAATTTCCCTGAGGGTTTTGCCGTGGCCATGCCATTGCGTAGGCAAGGCCTAAGTCGCTATAAAAGTTTTCTCTATGGTCAGGCTTCTGCTATCGTTGAGCCTATAGCCGGGGTTTTAGGAGCATGGGCGGTATTGACCTTCCAGCCCATCTTACCCTATGCCCTTTCCTTCGCGGCAGGGGCTATGATATTTGTTGTCGTTGAGGAGGTAATTCCCGAAACACAACAGGATAAGTATACCGATATTGCCACCATGGGTTTCATCGGTGGTTTTATCATTATGATGACCTTGGACGTAGGGTTGGGATAAAACCTCATTCCCCAATTAACCCAAAAGTACCTTTAGTCAAAAACCGGTGGTTGGCATCCAATTTTTCCGCATTCTTAATAGCGATGTAATTTGCATAGGTTTGCCCGGTTTGTACTTCCAGTTTCCTGAATTGATAATTGCCGTCGTTTTCGGAAACAAGAAGAAGCACATAGGCTTTGTCATCAATAGTTACAACGGCCTCAGAGGGTAGTGCAGTTGCCCGGACCCGATCCGTAACAATATCTGCCTCCACGAACATTCCCATTAGAAACCTGTTCTCCTTCTCGTTCTTTAGATGCGCATGGACTTGAATTGTACGATTCTCATTAATGGTCGTCCCCACCAAATATACTTCCGCTTCAAAAGTCTTGTCAGAAGCTTCAGGAATTCTAAAGCGTATGGGCTGCCCTTTTTCCACTTGCATAATGTCCTTTTCAAAAGCGGCCAATTCCAGATGAATATGTTCATTGTTTACAATTTCCAAAATAGGGGAAGAAGGAGATACGTAGGCCCCTTTGGATACCCATACCTTGGTGACACTTCCCGAAATAGGAGCGTATAATGATGCGGTTGTGGTGATATTGCCATTTTCCACTTCCTTTGGGGAAATATTCAATAATTGTAATTGTTTTTGTAACCCATTATATTGGGCCTGGGCGGTTTTAAATTCACTTTCTGTCCTTAGATAGTTTTTTTGTGACGAAATTTTTTCTTCAAAAAGGATTTTGTGTCGATCGTATTCGGATTTTAGATAGGTTAATCGCTCTTTTACTTCCAGATACTCTTGCTGTAGGGCAATAAATTCGGGATTTTCCAAGGTAACCAAAAGCTGACCTTTGTTTACCCTGTCTCCAATCAAAAGTGGAGTTTTTTTGATATACCCCCCCATCATCGCATTTATCACCGCCATGTTCTCCGGAGGGACATCTATTCTACCGTTGGTACTTACGGTTATTGGAAAGGGTTTTTCCTCCAAATGGCCCAACATCATCCCGTTTTCCTCAAATTGTTCCAAGGTAATGACAAGTTCGTCAACGGGAGTTTCCGTATGAACCTCGGAAGACGTATTAATTTTACTTTCACCGCAGGCCAAGACGTTTAAGAGTAATAGGATTATGGCATATGTATAAGATGAACGTTTCATAGGTGGAATTTTAAAGGTTTAGGTAATTAAGTTCAATGATTGTTTGGTTGAGTTGGTTAAGGCTATTCAGATAATCCAATTGTATTTCGTAGCCATTTTCAAGGCTTAGGATATATTGGAAAAAATCGATTTCCCCATTTTTAAAACTCAATTCGGCCGTCTTTAAAAGTTCTTCGGAGAGCTGGGTTCCTTCCTTTTCGTAGTATTCAAAAGCCTTTGCATGTGCACGATATTGGGCCATGAGCTCATCATAACGCGCGTTGAACCGAATTTTATAGTCTTTTGACTTCTCTTCGGCTATCTCCTCGGCTATCTTACTGGATTTTATTCGGGCCGATTGTCCACTAAAGAAAAGGGGAATCTTTAGACCCAATTGATACCCGTGCAGCGTACCGGTAAGATTAGGCGTGGTACCTTGAAAGTAGTTAAGACCGATATCCGGCAACAATTGTTGTTTGGCCAGGCTACGTTCCGCCTGCATTAAGGTGATATTGCTTTCATAAAACTTTAGTTCCGGGCTTTGTACAAGTTCGGGGAAAGCAAAACAACTTGGTTCATTGGTATTTCGGCGATAGGGGGCAAAGTGTCTACCTGAGCAATTTTCATCAAATTGGTACGGGCCGCGGCAATTTCCTGGATGGCCTGTTCCAAACGAATACTCATCTGCCGTTTTTTGGACTGTGCGGTAATCTTCTCCAAATAATTGGTTTCTCCCAGTTCAAAACGCCGCTGTGCCATTCGGGAAGAATTTCGGTAGAGGCTGTCCAATCTTTTAAAAATGGCCTCCTTTTCCTCGGCGTATAAATATGTGTAATATGCGGCGACCACTTCTCGTTTTACCGCTTTTTGTGCTATCTCGTAATTGTTGTCCGTCATTAGGGCCCGAGCCTCGTTCCGTCGCTTTTTCGCAAAATATACTGTTGGGAACAGAAAATCTTGTCGTATCCCAAAAACACGAAGAGGCTCGTTCGTTAAGGTAAGGTTGTTTTCGTCATATTGATAATAGACCTCGGTCTTATCAAAATCGAAAGCACTGGATACCAAAGCATCGGATTGGCCAACATTTAATTTAGCCGCTTTTAGACCTGAATTATTTTCCAGGGCGATAGATATCAATTCCTCTAATACTAACGGTCGCTCCTGCGCTTTTGTCATTAGAGGGAGTAGGAATCCAAAGAGCAATACGGGTATTGTTTTGTTTTTCTTCATCCATTTTTTTGGCAACCTTTTTTTTGGATTGTCAAAAATGATGTAAAGTACAGGTAGGACCACCAAGGTCAATAATGTGGCCGTGACCAGGCCCCCAATGACCACTGTGGCCAAAGGCCGTTGTACCTCTGCACCGGCACTGGTGGATACCGCCATAGGCAAAAAACCCAAGGCCGCTGCCGAGGCAGTAAGCAAGACTGCACGTAATCTGTCCTTTGTTCCTTGTTTTACGAGTGCTTCCATGGTTTCAAAAGATTGTTGTCCGAGTTCCTTAAAATGTTCCAATAGTACAATACCGTTGAGTACGGCAATTCCAAAAAGTGCAATAAATCCCACCCCGGCCGAAATGCTAAAAGGCATATCCCTTAGCCATAGCAGTAGTACACCGCCCACTGCTGCCAAGGGGATGGCAGAAAAGATGAGCAAAGCTTCCCTGGCAGATTTAAAAGCGAAATATAACAGAATGAAAATCAACAATAAAGCTATGGGGACGGCTACCCAAAGTCGCGCTTTCGCACTTTGTAGGTTCTGGAACTGCCCTCCATAGGTTACGAAGTATCCAACAGGTAATCGCAAATTTTCATCGATTAATTGGCGTACATCTTTTACTACGGATTGTAAATCCCTGTTGCGAACATTAATGCCTACCACAATACGCCTTCTTGTATCGTCCCTGGAGATTTTGGCGGCTCCTTTTTGATGGCTGATATCGGCCAATTCCCTTAAAGGAATTTTTCCACCAGAAGGTAGATCTACATATAGATTTTTAAGATTATCTATGTCCTGCCTTTGGTTTTTGTTCAACCGTACCACAAGCTGAAACCGCTTTTCCCCTTCATAAACATTACCTACATTTCTGCCCGCAAAACCCATGGCCACCATAGCGTTAAGGTCTACAATATTAAGTCCGTAGCGTGCTATTTTGGCTCTATCGTAGGTGACGTTCATCTGTGGAAGGCCCACTATTTTTTCCACGGAAATATCGGCCGCTCCTTCTACATCTTCTATGAGTTCCTTTATCTCGTTACCCTTTTTGCTAAGGACATCCAAGTCTTCCCCAAAGATTTTAATGGCAATATCCGCCCTCACCCCGGTGATAAGTTCATTGAATCGCATTTCTATGGGTTGGGTAAACTCTACTTCCATTTCTGGAATTACAGCAAGAGCTTCCTTGAACCTTTCGGCCAATCCGTCCTTGGTCTTGGCAGAAACCCATTCACTTTTTGGTTTTAGGACAATGATAACGTCACTCTCCTCCATGGACATAGGATCCGTAGGAACTTCCGCTGCACCTATACGGGTCACTACCTGTGCTACTTCGGAGAAATTCTCCAGTAGTATTTTTTCGATCTGGGTCGTGGTTTCCACGGTCTTTTCCAACGAAGTGCCTGTTTTTAAAACGGGCTGTATCACAAAATCACCCTCGTCCAAGGTGGGAACAAATTCCCCTCCCATAGAACTAAATAATATTCCTGACATTACCAATAGCATTCCAGAAATACCAAGAACCCATTTTTTGCTCCTTAAGGCCCAATCGATGATTGGCCCGTATCCTCTTTGCAACCTATTCATAAGCCGAACAGAAATATTTTTTTCGGAGACCTTGGATGACCTTAAGAAAAGTGTTGCCGCCACGGGGACATAGGTAAAGCATAAGACAATGGCGCCGATAAGCGCAAAGCTGAAGGTAAGCGCCATAGGTTTGAACATTTTGCCTTCCACTCCACTCAGGGAAAGGATTGGGATAAAGACAATAAGGATGATAAGCTGTCCAAAAATGGCGGAATTCATCATTTTGGAAGCACTGTTGATTGTAATGTTATCCCTTTTTTCTTGCTGTTCCACTTTGGAAAGTGGACTCAATTGTGAACGCTGCCGGTTAACTTGGAAAGCAATGAATTCAACAATAATTACTGCCCCATCGATAATAATCCCAAAATCGATGGCACCAAGGCTCATCAGATTGGCATCTACTCCAAAAAGGTACATGAGGGAAAGGGCGAAAAACAAACTTAATGGGATTACAGAGGCTACTACAAATCCCGATCGTAGATTGCCCAGGAGCAATACCACCACAAAAATAACGATAAGGCAACCTAGGGTCAGATTTTCGACTACCGTAAAGGTGGTTTTGGAAATAAGCTCGCTACGGTCTAGAAAGGCATTGATATAGACACCTTCGGGGAGTGTTTTGGAAATAGTGGCTACCCGTTCCTTCACCGCATCAATAACTTTTTTGGAGTTGGCGTCCTTCAGCATCATCACCTGCCCCAATACCTTTTCGCCTTCACCGTTTCCGGTGATAGCACCAAAACGAGTAGCGTTACCATACCCTACCTCTGCAATATCCTTGATATAAACCGGGATACCGTTTCTATTTTTTACAACGATATTTCCAATATCCGTTAAGGAAGCTGCAAGTCCTTCGCCTCGAATGAAATAGGCTTGATCGGTCTTTTCAATATATCCACCACCTGCCACGCTGTTGTTTTTTTCCAAAGCCGTAAAAACCTCTCGTGCATCAATATTCATGGCATTGAGTTTTTCGGTATTGAGGGCCACCTCGTACTGTTTTAAGAAACCGCCCCATGTATTTATCTCTACTACGCCAGGTATGCCCGAGAGTTGACGCTTTACCACCCAATCCTGAATGGTTCTGAGGTCAGTTACCGAATATTGGTCTTCATAGCCTTCCCTTATGTCCAGGATATATTGATAGATTTCGCCAAGGCCCGTGCTAATGGGGCCCATTTCTGGTGTGCCGAAACCTGTGGGAATTTTTTCAGAGGCCGACTTTATTTTTTCGGCAATGAGTTGACGGGGTAAATACGTGCCCATAGCATCCTCAAAAACAATGGTCACCACGGAAAGTCCAAATTTGGATATGGAACGGATTTCCTTAACTCCGGGAAGGTTGGCCATTTCCAACTCTACCGGATAGGTAATGAACTGCTCCATATCCTGGGTAGAGAGGTTACGCGATGTTGTAATGACCTGTACCTGGTTGTTGGTAATATCGGGAACGGCACCAATAGGTATTTGGGTCAAGGAATACAGCCCAAAACAGATAACGAAGAGTGTGGAAAGAAGAACAATAAACTTATTATGTATACTTAATTTGATGATGCGCGATAACATAATCCATAGAATAAAGGTTGATGGCAAACTAATATGAAATGGCCCGCCTAAAAATGATGAATATCAGTATGGATTATATGTCTCTGGGCGGTTGGAAGAGTCCATCTCCAAGTAGGGGAGAATAAGAATCGGTATAATGGAAATTTCCAGTATCACGGGATGCTATTTCCACATGTGAAGTATAGAGTGCCGGGTCGTTCAGGACAAAGGCCGAAAATGACAAAGAATGGCAATGGTGTTGGAAAGGAAGCTCCTCATGTTCCTTTTTTTCCTCCTGATGCTTTTGGTTGTGCTCAGCTTTAAGTTCCCCATAGTGTTTGGAGAGAAAGACCCAAAAGCTATCTCCATATTCCTCAGCATGAAATTGCGCATGTTCAATGAGCTCATCCAATTCTACCAAATCGTTAATGTGGATATTAAAGCTCTGAAAAAGAATGAGCAAGGAGGTCGTTATGGAAATAAGTTTTGTCATCTTTTGGCTTCTTAAAGATACAATTTTATAAAGAGGTGCGAAAGGAATTGGAATTCTCTTTTCAATTTAGGAGGAGTCTATATTAGATTTGAAAACTAAGTGTGTTCTGTTTCTAAATGTCTTTTTTACCTTGAATAACAAAGCCCATAAAGGCTTGCTAATCTAACCTCTTTACGCTATTTTCATAAAGAATTCAAATCGTTTTCCCATGCTAAGATTCCTTTTTTCACTTTTTCTCCTATTCCTATGGCAACCTATAAAGGCTCAAAAGAAGAATTTCTCCTATATCGATATTTTTGATCTCCAATATGTTTCCGATGCACAGATTTCTCCCGATGGGAATTGGGTGGTCTACCGAAGAATGGCCTTTGATATCATGAAGGATAAAGTTTCGGGAAATCTTTGGATGATAAAGACCGATGGTTCAAAACATCAAAAATTAACATCACGGGAGGTTAGCGAATCCAATCCACGCTGGTCCCCCCAAGGAGATCGCCTGGCCTTTGTAAGCAGTACAAACGAAGGATCGGAGATTTATATCCACTGGATAGCTTCGGGCAAAATCGCCAAGGTAACACAACTTCCCTTTAACCCTAGTGCCTTAACATGGTCACCTAATGGCCAACAGCTCGCTTTTTCCATGAACGTTGAAAAAGAGCCGCCCGTTTTAGCCAAAATGCCTAAAAAACCTAAGGATGCCAAGTGGGCCGAGAAACCTAGAATCACAGATAGGCTGTATCATGAGGCGGACGGTCGGGGTTACATTGATCCGGGTTTCAATCATATTTTTATGATTCCTGCAGATGGTGGTGCTCCAAGACAATTGACTTCTGGGGATTTTCACCATAGAGGAACCCTTTCCTGGTCCAAGGATGGACAACGTATATATTTTTCAGGGAATAGGAACAAAGATTGGGAATACGACTTTAGAAATAGTGAGATTTATTCGGTTGGGGTTTATGATGGGCAAATCAAAGCATTAACGGATAGGGATGGGCCGGATGGCCATCCGAAGGTTTCCCCGGATGGGACAAAAATAGCTTATATAAGTGTTGAGGATAAGAGGCAGGCCTATCAAGTACGTAAGGTTCATATTATGAACAAGGATGGCAGCGATCAAAAGGAAATCTCCCAAGATTTGGATAGGACGGTTTCGGATTTGGTTTGGGACTCCAAGGGGAACGGCCTTTATTTTTCCTATGACGATAAAGGAAATACCAAAATTGGCCATATTAACCTAAACGGGAAGGTTGCCAAATTAGCAGATAATATGGGGGGTACCTCCATTGGTAGGCCCTATGCAGGAGGGTCTTTCAGTGTATCTGAAAATGGGACCATCGCCTTTACCCAAACCCGGCCGGAATATCCTTCCGAATTGGCAGTTTTGAAATCCAAGGCAAAAACTCCTGCAAGGATAACTTCCCTTAATAAGGCGTTGCTCGATTTTAGGAATTTGGGAAAGGTGGAGGAAATCTGGTATGCCTCCAGTTTTGACCAACGGGATATACAGGGATGGGTGGTATATCCTCCCAATTACGATGCTTCTAAAAAATATCCATTCCTGGTCGAAAATCATGGAGGCCCTATTTTAAATTATGGAGATCGTTTTTCGGCCGAAATGCAATTGTACGCTGCCGCGGGGTATATTGTTTTTTATCCAAACCCTCGGGGGAGTACCGGTTATGGCGAGGAATTTGCCAATTTGTTGTATCGTAATTATCCTGGAGAGGATTATAATGACGTCATGGACGGAGTGGATTATTGTATCCAAAAAGGAATTGCCCATGAGGACCAGCTTTTTGTTACAGGAGGTAGTGCCGGAGGAATTATGTCAGCTTGGATGATAGGCAAGAACAATCGTTTTGAGGCGGCCGTGGTGGCCAAACCTGTCATGAATTGGATCAGTAAAACGCTGGTCGCCGATAATTATTTCCGTTATGCCAACAGCCGTTACCCGGGACAACCTTGGGAAAGTTTTGAGACTTACTGGAAGTTTTCCCCGATTTCATTGGTCGGCAATGTAGAGACGCCGACCATGGTTCTGGTAGGAATGGACGATTTGCGAACGCCACCTAGTGAGGCCAAGCAGTTGTACCATGCCCTAAAATTGCGAAAAATTCCAACCGTTTTGGTAGAAATACCAAATGCCAGTCATGGCATTGCCAATAAGCCAAGCAATTTGATTACCAAGATAGCGCATACCCTGGCGTGGTTTCAGAAATATCGAAAATAGTATTGAAAACCAATGTTGAGTATGGAGCTAGTTGCACGGTTGATTCTTGGATTTGCCATTATTTAGATGACCCAATACTGCGTAACACAATGACTCCTTTCTACCTAAGAATATAATTTAGGGGGATCGAAAATTTTTATTCACCTTGATCGTTTGTAATTTAGGGACCGCAAGCGACGACATGGGAACAAAAAAAAGACATGGGTTTTGGAACGTATTGGTAGTAATTACCGTTATCATCTGTCTGCTGGCTCTTACGTCCCATTATAAAAATTGGATCAGGACCAATGCCAACGATATCCAAATACTCTCTGGATTTTACTACAACAAAGTGGATTTTTCAGAGCTTGACAGTGTAGTGATGGTAGAAAAAATCCCACCTATGGAACGTCTTAATGGATTTTCTGCCTTGGAAAAGGAAAAAGGTGTGTTCCGAGAGTTCAAGGACTCCCTAACAGACAAAAAAGTGTACGTATATGTAGATCATTTTCCCAACCCTAAGATAAAATTGGTATATAGGGATTCGCTTAGGCTTTTCATGAATTTAAGGGATTCTTTGGAAAATGAAAAAATGTACCTTTTTCTAAAGAACAAAAAGGACAGCTTACCCCTACAATTTTCATCTAAAAAGTGAGTTTATAAGCATTGGACTTCCTATTTTTGAACCTATGAAAAAAAGGTTTTTACTTTTTCTACTAGTACCAATGTTTGGCTTGGCTCAAAATAGGCTTTCTATATCCATAGAAGGCGTAAAAACATCGAATGGCAAAATTAGTGTGGCCATTTATGCCAATGAAAACGGCTTTCTGGAGTTTGAAGGGGTATTTAAGTTTGATAGTACCAAAGCCCAAAAAGGCACAACCGAACTTTCCATTGAGAGCCTTCCACCAGGTAAATATGCCGTGGCCATTTTCCATGATGAGAATGGCAATGATGTTCTTGATCGTAACTGGCTGGGCATACCCAAGGAAAAGATAGGTTTTTCCAATGCCAAAATGAAAACCTTCGGTCCTCCAAGTTTTACGGAATGCGCATTTGAGCTGCGGTCCGACAAGGAAATCACTGTTATACTCTAGTGAATTGTAGTGGGACTGCCCTTCCACTTCTAAGTTGGTTTTTTGTAGTGCAGATTAAAAATTTGTTAAATAGTTTTCTGAAACGATTGTTCCAATATATATTTGACCATCCAAAAATTTAAAATGCCAAGGATAACAGAATTTGACAAGGAAAAGGTACTAAAGAGCGCCATGTATGTTTTTTGGGAAAAAGGTTATAACGGGACCTCCATGCAGGATTTGGTGGACGCTACCGGCCTAAATCGTTCCAGTATATACAATTCCTTTGGTTCAAAGTTGGCGCTTTATCAAACTACCTTGTCCTACTATCAAAAGGAATCGGGGGGAATGTTTCGAAAGGCCTTGGTGGAGGCTGGAAATCCCTTAGAGGCCATACAACTCATTTTTGAGGGGTTTTTGCCTGAGATATTAGGGGATGAAAAGGACAAGGGTTGCTTTGTTATGAATTGTAAGTCCGAGATGGGCAATCAAGACAGAGACCTAAAGAAATGGCTTTTGGATACACAGGAACATACACTTTCCACTTTTCAGGGCTTGATAAGGGATGGTCAGGAGCAGGGGATAATAAATAAGAAACAAGACTGTAGAAGTTATGCTTATTTTGTGTTCAATGCCTTCCAAGGCTTTAGAATGACAGGAATATTGATTAAGGATAAAAATGTGCTTCAACAGATTATAGATAACACGTTAAGAGTACTAGCGTAAATTTTTTTAACCTTTTTTGAAACGATTGTTTCAAAATAAATTTTAATACGATGAGTAAATTCAAGGACAAAGTAGTAGTGATTTCCGGAGGAAATTCCGGGATAGGTTTGGAGGCCGTTAAAGGTTTTTTAAGCGAGGGCGCCAAGGTGGTGTTTTCGGGAAGAAGAAAAGAAGCCCTGGATGAGGTAGCCAAGGACTTGGAAGGTGATTTCAAAGCAGTTCTAGCCGATCAATCCAAACCACGGGACAATGAAAAACTGATTCGAGAAGCCGTTGATTCCTATGGCAAAATTGATGTGCTCTTCGCAAATGCGGGGGTAGCCTTTTTTGCACCTGCGGATCAAATTGACGAAGATCATTTTGATTCCCAATTCGATATTAATATCAAGGGTCCTGCCTTCTTGACCAAGTATGCCATTCCCCATTTGAATGATGGAGGCAATATAATTTTCAATACGTCTATCGTGCATCAAAAAGGGTTTGAGGGTGCAGCGGTCTATAGCGCTACCAAAGGAGCTTTACGGGCTTACGCCCGGGTGCTGACCACAGAGCTCGCTCCACGTCAAATTCGTATTAATTCCATAGCTCCGGGACCGATTGCTACCCCAATTTATGACAAAATGGGAATGCCACAGGAAGTGGTTAGCGAAATGGGACAAGGTTTTGTCGAGGCAAATCCCTTAAAACGTTTCGGAAACCCCAAGGAAATAGCCGATGCCGTTTTGTTTCTAGCTTCTGAAGAGGCCAGTTATGTAAATGGAATAGAGTTGTCCGTTGATGGAGGGTTGAGCCAAATCTAATAGTATATTGACATAATAACTATTGCACTAAGCCAGTTGGAGAATTCTCCCAACTGGCTTTTTATAGTGTATCAATCCAATTCTCGAGCTATCTTTGCATCTTATGGAGACTATTCTGCTCGTTCAATTTATGGGAGCCCTATATGGTTTGTTAGCTGTTGTATTTGGTGCTTTTGGGGCACATGCCCTAAAGAAAACCTTTACGGAAGAACAATTGAAAAGCTTTGAAACTGGTGTTAAATATCAGATGTATCATGCAATTGTCTTAATCATATTGGGCTTTAATTCTGCATTCAATACCTCCTTGGAAAAAAATATGGCCTACTGCTTTATTTTGGGCACCTTTCTTTTTTCATTCAGTATTTACGGGCTTACATTGAGTACCTCCAAAGGGAAAAAGTGGCGCTTTTTGGGGCCCATCACGCCACTAGGAGGATTGTTGTTGGTATTGGGATGGGGTCTATTTTTGTACTCATTTGTGCAAAACCTGTTTTAGGAGCCAAATCTTTGTTTCACCATACGGGTTACAACCTTAAATACATATTTCCATTAATGGTATTCAGGCGCAAGCTGTTCCTGCCATTGGCGGTGCGACCGGAGATTTTCTGACCTACATGACGGTCGGTAGATTTGAACTTTAACTTTTCATCAGCATAAATATCCCCATGGATGGTCTCGGCAACCAAATTGGCATCGATCATTTTAAGGTCAATTTCCCCATTAATGGTACTTAGATCTAGTTCTCCGGCATATTTGGCAATTTCGATATCCCCATTGATAAGGTCAACCGTAAAATCGCCTTCAATAACCTCGGATTTTAGATGCCCATTGATGCTACTTATTTTGACCCTGGCATTTTTAGGGACATAGAGCACGTAATTGAATTCATATAAATCCCCCGTGTTATAGCAGTATCTTTTCCTGTTAGGACTATTTTTGATACAATCCTCACGGTAGGCCTTAAATACAGGTTCGGCTTCTGAAGTAATTGCAATTCGGGTATCGCTGGCGCTTATATCCAAATTGTAGAGATCCAGGAATTTTTCGTCTTCGGTATGAATCTCAGCTTTAAAATAGACCGAAGATTTATCCCATGACTTTACTTCTATCATAGAAGCGAATTTTACATCCACGTCTATATATTGATTTTTATAATCAATATTTTCTTCAATGATTTTCTGTGCACCGACCTGTAGGCTGATGATGCCTAATAATAAGACTACTGTTTTTTTCATGACTGTTCTATTTTTTTGATTATTCTTTCCTTAGATAAATATTTCCATTTGTGGTTTTCAATTTAACGTCCACTCCCCCGTTATTGACCGATCCCTTTACCTTTTTGGAGGCAATGGCCCTTAGACCGTCCTTATCCGGTAAGCTGATTTCAAAATTGGTATAAATGGACCCATTAACGGTACCTAGACTTAGGTCTGCAGGGGTATTTTCTGGCATTGTAATATCCAAAGCGCCATTGGTTGAATAAATACTTATGGGCGAATCCTGGCTTACTGTTGTAAATTGGACTTCTACTTCGCCGTTTAACGTATTGGCTGTCAAAGGCCCGCTTACATCCTCGACTCTAATGCCTCCGTTCAATTCTGCAGTAGCCTCTATCTCCCCCCGGAAACCGGAAATTCGAATATTGCCCTGCCAGTTGGTCCTAACGGAAATGTTTTGTTTTGCGGGCAAATAAATTTCTGCGCGTTCCGATTTTCTTAGGTTTCTTACCAAGAGGTTATTTCCTTCCTGGATAACATAAAACCCGACATCCGTATTGTCCGAACCGCTCTCCCCGACCAGGCGCAATCCTTTGGCCCTTTCGGGAATTTTATAGGAAGGCCCGCCCTTGATCAAAAGTTGGTCACTGGTGTGTGTTTTGACAACAATGTCATTTTTAGATTCAACTTTTACCCATTCGATTCCATTCAGGGATTTTGTGTAATCCTCTTGCGCCCACATTCCGGTGCAAATACAACTCAGTAAAAATGTGATTTTAAATAATTTCATGATGTTTCGTTTTTTGATGCTTCGACAAGGCTAAGCACTTGTGTTTATATAATACTTGGTAATAATGATTCAATTTGTTCCTTAACAAAGGGTTGGGTTTCGTCCTGTTGCATTAATTCTTTAAGCGGCATCACTGCCTTCTTTTCCTGAATGCGGACCAAAGTCTGGATGATTGTAATTTGTATTCCTGGATCCTTCTCCACTTTTAAAGCCTTTATGAAAGCATTTTTTACGATTTCCGAAGCTGTAAATTTTTCCAGGGCCTCGGCCGAGGCCATGCGTACATTAGTATTTTCATCATGTAGCATTCTATCGGTCAACGCTTTAACAATGCTTTCATCAGGATTTCCGAACTCGTCAATATAGTTGACCCCTTGAATACGCCTGCTGGCTGACTTACTCTCCATAAGGGAGAGCATGGCTGTTTGCCTTAATTCCAGGCCCTCGTTCTGCAAGGCAGCGATTTCGATGTGGGATTCCCGTTCCTGTTGATATTGCCCCAGTAGAAACGAGCCTACCAACATTGCAATACTGGCTGCTATTTTTAAGAAATTTCCCCAGCCTGATTTTATTGAAGATTCCTTGGAATTCAGGGGAACCACCTTGGCCACTTCGCGTTTTTCCTGCTCCAAAAGCTCTAGGAAATTGGCTTCTACCCAATTCGAGGGGATAGCCATTTCTTCATTTGCAAAGGCATCAAAAAGGGTTTTCAGTCGCTCCAATTCTTCCCTGCATTCGGGACATTCCTTTAAATAGGCCTCCACCTTTTGTTCTAGAACGGGATCCAAAACTCCATCAAGGTAGTCCGGAAGTAAGTCAATAACCTGCTTTTTGTCCATTGTTATAAATTTTCAAAATAGATTGTTTTCAATTTTTTTAGGGCCCGGCTCACCTTGGTCTTTACGGCTCCTTCCGTACTTTCGACTATGTTGGCCAATTCGGCATATTTTATCTCCTGAAACCGGTTTAGGATCAACAGTTCCCTATCCGAGGGATTGAGCTTATCCAAAGCTCTTTGTAAATGGGTATAGTCCTCTTTGGGTTCTTCATTTTCAATCAATCTATAGGAAACATCGTCTAAATCTTCATGGTTTGTTCGCGTTTTTTTTAGATGCTTCCTTAGACTATTTCTCGCAATGGTAAACATCCAGGAGACGAACCGGCCATTCTTATAGGATGCCCTATACCGCATTATGTTATAAAAGACCTCTTGTGTAACATCTTCACTCAACATCCTATCCCTACACATCTTGTATAGAAAATTATATACATGAAGGTGATGTCTTTTAAAAAGTATCTTCAACAGGTCCAGGTCCCCTTGGGCTACCTTGGCCATAATAATCTCGTCTGTTTGCTCTTTCAAAAGAGAAAGTCTTTAGGTGACATTCAATACTATATAGCAGGAAAAATACAAAAGGTTACATATCCTGAAGTAATTTTTTTTACAAGTAATATTTCCCGAGAATGGAGAAATGAGAGTGAAAGGGGAGATAGGTTTGTTTGTATAGACCTTGTTAATCCTCCAGTTCGGCTTCTGAAACAAATTCCTTGATTGCTGTATTGGGCTCTATGATATCATACCCGGACCAAAATTCCGGATCGTAGTTGGGCATGTAGGTAGGAAGTATGGAATTATTTTCCTTAATATTCTCATATTGGGTTTCGCTTAGCGGGTCAACATCAAAAACAACCAGCTCATAACGATTTTTGCCACTAACAGCGACGTCTATTTTTAAGGAAAGCTCATTTTGCTTTCGGCGGCCACGTACGTTTTTATTTTTCTCTATTATTTTTAGGGGTCTTTTGAAACCAATTCTGTTTCCCTTGGTTATTTCGTAATAGCGCAACTGATATTTACCGTCCTTCCCCTTTGAAAAGATCATTCTTCCCTGGGCAAGGTACTCACTAAAGGAAACTCCCAGAAGCTTAAAATTCCGTAAGGTCTCAACGTTTTCGAAATCCATTCGGATAATGGCAAAATCATCGGAGTTGATATACAGCCTGCCCTTGAAATTCTCGGAACCTTCCGGTTCAAAACGTAGCACATAAACGGCATCGTCCCCCAAATAGGTGTAGTCTTCCAGAGTAAGCATGTATCTCCTTGGTTTAAAGATTACATTGTAATCCGAATCTTTGAATATAGGTAAGTTTTTATAAAGGTTCCCTAAGGTGCGCCGCTTATACTTGGCAAAGAACTTTTTCCGCTCCTGTTCATTTTCCTGGGTTTTTTTCAAGTGCTCGTTCAAAGCTTGTACGTCACTGGAGTCTACCTCTGTCTCAAAAAGTTCATCGGCATCCACTTTTGTTCCAAATAGTCCGGATTTGATTTTAAAATAGGAATCCGTTTTTATGTTTTCCTTTACTATGGAATTGAACTTCTTTTCCAAGGTCTCCGCATCCAAAGTTTTGCTTTTATCATATAGTTCGGATGCCTTTATGATATCCAACTTTTGTTCTTTCGCTTTGCTACCACCATAAAGATCACCCAACATTTCCGTATAATAACTGTTGTTCTTGGGAATCGTATGGTTTACACTGTCCAAAAAATTGGTATTAAATGCAGGAATAGTTGATTTCTTCAGGACATAATCACTTTTTAAAATGTTCTGCTGGTAAGATTCCCGCAGAAACAATCGCTTCTTGGTAAGCTCTAGATGATAGTTCTTTTCCAGATTTTTCTTTACCTCCTCCAAAATTTCCCTAGGAGTATAGTTTTTATTGGAAACGATGACCTCCTTTAGTTCTATAGCCTTGGGACTTAGATAAATGATGTTCTCCCTAAACTCAGAAATGGGTTTTCCTATGGATTCATAGCCGATACAGGAAATAAACAATGAATCCGAAGGTTGTACGCTTTCTTCCAATCGGAATGAAAAGCGTCCTTCCTCGTTGGTTATCATTCCCCGCTTTTTCAATTGCACGGTAACGTAGGGAACAGGTTTTGAAGTAGTGGAATCTACAATCCTTGCACTTAGGACTTGGGCATTGGCATAGGTTATACCAAGTAATAAAAAAATTAGGGTAAATGCGAATGCAACTTTTCCCATCCAGAATCAATTTTCAGACAAACTAAAGCATAGTACCTAGGAAAACCATACTTTTTAGGATTTTTTTGGCTGGATTTATTGTTTTTTTAACAAGTGCGAATGGACACCCTTAATGGCATCCACAATCGTTTTGCCCGCAAGCGCTCTTCTTTCTCCTTTTTGAAGCGAAAATGGACTTGGGCAAAAGGAATTTATAGATTAGGTAGCCCACCGCCAAGGCCAGGGTAATATAGACCAATACGAGTTGAAGATGCTCCATTTTCCGAAACCTTATTTAATAAATTGATAGGCGATTAAAGCAACAATATACGCAAAAACACTCATAAACAATAATTGCGCCATGGGCCATTTCCAGCTATTGGTCTCGCGTTTTACAATGGCCAAGGTGCTCATACACTGCATGGCAAAGGCATAGAACAGTAAGATTGAAATACCTGACGCCAAGTTGAACAAGGGTTTTTTGGTCCTCGGATTCACTTCTACGGCCATACGGGTTTTTATAGTCTCCTCCTCATCACTGCCCACACTGTAGATTGTGGCCAAGGTGCCCACAAATACTTCGCGCGCGGCAAACGAAGTAAGGAGGGCGATTCCTATTTTCCAATCGTATCCCAACGGTCTTACAACAGGTTCAATGGCCTTTCCCATTTGTCCAATATAGGAATGCTCCAGCTTATGGCTTGCTATTTCCTGTTCAACGGCCCTTTGTTCCAGATCCAAGGTTATGGCCGCCAGGGAATCCTGCATGGCCTTTAGGCTTATGGCGCGTTCGGTATCGATAACACTGACCGGGGTCGAATTTTTGTATTCATTCAACTTGCGTTCCATATACCCCAGACTGTATGCGGACAATCCTTCTTTTTCAATGCGCTGCTTTACTATGGTTTCCGCATTTTCAAATTCCTCCGAATATCCGTTGGAGCCCAAAAACCAAAGTACTATGGATATGGCCAGAATTATCTTTCCAGCACCCAAGACAAAACTTTTGGTTTTTTCCCATACCGTAAATACTACATTTTTGAGCAAGGGCATTTTGTAGCTGGGCATCTCTACCACAAAAAAGGTTCTACTTTTTATCTTTAGGATTTTGTTCAGTATCATGGCGGCAAATACGGCCGTCCCGAAACCAATGAGATATAATAACATCAAGGTCAAGGGTTGATAACCCAGTCCCAAAAAGCGCCCTTCTGGAATTACGAGCGCAATGATGATAAGGTAAATGGGCAATCTTGCGGAGCAGGTGGTAAACGGAACCACCAGAATAGTAATCAGTCTTTCTTTCCAATTCTCTATGGTACGGGTGGCCATAACGGCAGGAATGGCACAGGCGGTTCCTGAAATTAAAGGCACGACGCTTTTTCCACTTAAACCAAAGGGGCGCATTAGTCGATCCATTAAAAATACCACACGGCTCATATACCCTGATTCCTCCAAAAGTGAAATAAACAGGAACAAAAAGGCGATTTGTGGGATGAATATTACAATGCCCCCTATGCCTGCCAAAATACCCTCGGCTATTAAATTGGTAAAGGCACCTTCCGGCAACGTGCTTTTCACCCATTCGCTGGCGGATGCAAATAGTTCATCGATAAGATCTTGGGGATACGTGCTCCAATCGAAAATAGCCTGAAAAATGGTCAAGAGGATGGCAAAGAAAATAAGATACCCAAATACCTTATGGGTCAATATTCGATCCAAGGTTGCCCGAAAGCCTTTGGCGGCATTGCTATCCACTTTATAGGTTTCCTTGAGGATACCATTTATGAATTGATACCTTAGGATGGTCTCCTTTTGCTGAAGCCGCTTTAACTCCGATTTTGATTTCACCGCAAAAGTGGCTGCATTTTTTAGGGACCGTTTTTCAATGGGCATAAAGTTAACATCCTGGGTGATAACCAACCAGAGTTTATATAGGTCTTCCTTCGGGAATGCATTCTTCAATCGTTCAAAATAGTCCTTTGAAATAGTCTTGATGTCCACATTGGGAGAAGACGGCAAGCTTCTGAAATCGGCAATCAGCCCTTTTAACCGATCAATACCAGTACCCTTTCGTGTACTTACCAAGGCAATTTTGGTTTGCAGTTTTTCCTCAAGTACTGGAATGTCTATGCTGATTCCTTTTCTGGACATCCGATCGGACATGTTGATTACCAGTATCGTTGGAATTTTCAGATCCTTGATTTGGGTAAACAGGAACAAATTCCGTTTTAAGTTCTCTACATCGGAAATCACGATGGCCACATCCGGATGATCCTTGTCATTTTTGTTTAGGAGTAGTTCTACGGCTACACTCTCATCCAAGGAAGTGGTATTGAGGCTGTAGGTGCCAGGGAGATCTAGAATATGGGCCTTGACCCCTCTGGGCAGTTTACAGATGCCTTCCTTTTTTTCTACGGTGATCCCTGGGTAGTTGCCTACTTTTTGATTAAGTCCCGTAAGCTGATTGAAGACTGATGTTTTCCCCGTATTTGGGTTACCGATAAGCGCTACCTTGATCTGCTTGCTCATAATGTAGAAACATCATCCAAGATTTCCAATTCAATTTGAAGTGCCACTGAACGGCGTATCGCAATATGTGAACCATTTACATTGATGTAGATGGGGTCTTTTAGGGGAGCTACCTGTAGCAATTCAATTTGATTTCCGGGCAAGCACCCCAATTCCAGCAACTTAATGGGTAGGATATCCTTCTCAAATTCCTTGATGATTCCTTTTTGCCCTTTCTTGAGATGTGCTACGGTAATGGCCAACCTTATTTAGATTCATTTTAATTAAGGGCAAAAGTAACGTAAAATTCTCGGTTTGCTACACCTCCAACCTAAAAAAGCAACAATTTTGGCATAGTTCGTATATATGTTCCCTGTAACGGCTAGCTGAAAATGCTTGTTTTTTATTTGGAATTTAAAAAATTCCGGGCGCTCTTTTCCAGAAAAGTGGCAAGCTCTCTTTTTACTCCTGATAAAATTCTTTTAAGACCTTAAGGTCACTCAGTAACTTATCCATTTCTTCGGGATCAGTGCCATCATAAAAACCCCGGATTCGCCTTTCTTTATCCACCAGAATAAAATTTTCGGTATGAATCATATCAAAAGGTCCTCCATCGCCATCTGTTTTAACGGCTAGATATGATTTCCGCGCCAGCTCATAGATTTGTTTTTTATCCCCAGTGACCAAGTTCCATTTTTCGTCTAGGACCCCTTTTTCCAAAGCGTATTTTTTAAGCTGGGCAACCGAATCGATTTGGGGGGTTACTGAATGGGACAGGAGCAAAATCTCGTCATCGTCCTTGATTTCCTCCTGGATTCCGGCCATGTTTTTGGTCATTATGGGGCAAATGGTAGGGCAGGTGGTAAAGAAGAAATCCGCTACGTATATTTTATCCCTATAATCTGCTTGCGTAATGGTCGTTCCATTTTGGTTCGTCAACGAAAAATCCGCTATGGTATGGTATTTCCTAACATGGTGTACCGTACTATCCACCAATTCCGGATTCACCATGGAGGGTTGATAAACAGGTAAGGCCTTATTGGGTTGGAGCGCATTGTAAAATAGATATACGATGATGGCTGAAAGGAAAAGAAGTACTATTCCAAAAAATTTGAACTTGCCAAAAAAATTACCCATCCCAATTTTTTTACAAAGATAGGGTGTGTCCCGAAAGCTTTCAAGGAATATGCCCCGTCTTCTTGCCAAAACTTTCTTAAATAGGGAGGGCCTTTTCAGCTTTCTTTTTTTTACAGAGGGTAAAGGCTTACTTTTGTGCGATTAAATTTTTAGAAAACACCCATGAGTCCCATATTGATAAAGACCATTCAATTTTTTTTAAGTCTTTCCATTTTGATCGTATTGCACGAGCTAGGACATTTTATACCGGCCAAGCTTTTTAAGACGCGAGTGGAGAAATTCTATTTGTTTTTTGACGTCAAGTTTTCGCTTTTCAAGAAGAAGATCGGGGAAACCGTTTATGGAATCGGGTGGTTGCCCTTGGGGGGCTATGTAAAGATATCCGGTATGATCGATGAGAGTATGGATACCGAGGCCATGAAAGAGGAACCCAAACCATGGGAGTTTCGAAGTAAGCCGGCCTGGCAGCGTTTGATTATTATGTTAGGCGGGGTTACGGTAAACTTTGTATTGGCCGTCTTAATTTATATTGGTATGGCCTATGCCTATGGGGATCAATATGTACCCATGAATAGCCTGAAAGATGGCATAGCCGTGATAGAACCTGAAATTGGGGATGAGATAGGTATCCAAACCGGAGATAAAATCATTGCTGTTGATGGAAACGAGGTAGAGGAGTTTGGCAAGGTTTTTATGGAAATTGTAAATGGCAATTCCATAACTATTGAAAGGGACGGGCAGCGGATGGAAAAGGAAATTCCGGTGGATTTTATAGCTACGCTTTTGGAGGATGAGGACAGGATTCGTTTTTTAAGCTATAGGTTACCCTTTGTAATCGGGCAAGTCCCCAAGGAATCACATAACTTGGATTCTGGATTTAAGGAACTGGATGAAGTTGTAGCCGTTAATGGAAATTCTGTTGCCTATAGGGACCAAATCATTCCCTATCTGGAGGCGAATACGGGAGGGAACCTTGATTTGACCGTTAGACGCGAGGATGGCACTACCGAAATCATTTCGGCCAAAGTAAATGACGAGGGCAAGTTGGGTGTAGCACTAGGAGGTCTTACTATGGAAGATTTAGCTGATAGGGGCCTCTTTAAAATCGAGACCAAGAAGTATTCCTTTCTTGAGGCCATCCCCGCCGGTATAGATAAGGGCGTTACCACCCTTTCGGGTTACGTTAAACAATTAAAGAAGATTTTCAATCCGGAGACCGGTGCCTATAAAGGAGTTGGGGGCTTTGCGGCAATTGGAGGGTTGTTCCCCAGCACTTGGGACTGGCCCGCTTTTTGGAACACTACAGCGTTTATTTCCATAATACTAGCCTTTATGAATATATTACCCATACCTGCATTGGATGGGGGCCATGTTACATTTTTGCTGTATGAAATGGTAACGGGAAGAAAACCTAGCGATAAATTTTTGGAGTACGCCCAAATGGTCGGATTCTTTTTATTGATTGCTTTATTGTTGTTTGCCAACGGCAACGATGTGTACAAATGGCTTTTTAAATAGAGACGCCGTTTTTTGTTGGGGGCAATAAAAAAAACGATTATATTTGCACCCGCCTACGCTAAAATAAAGGTAGCTGCGGCGGGCAGGCCCTAAGAGATAAGAGTTCTGAGGGCGTTTTGTAAAAAAATTGATAAAACACCTTCCTCCTTAGCTCAGTTGGTTAGAGCATCTGACTGTTAATCAGAGGGTCCTTGGTTCGAGCCCAAGAGGGGGAGCAGACATAGTAAGGCTTCAGAGTATTTTCAACTCTGGAGCCTTTTTTATTTGCACGCAATTTGCACGCAGATTGAGAAAAATTTTATTTCTAGTCAAACTTTAACATTTCAATCCAAAATTTTCCAGGATTATTTGTGATTCATCCCAAATCCTTACCCCTAAACTTTGCGCATGGATCCTGTTTCGATTTTATAGTGTTCCGATAGAAAAGCGTGAAGTAAAATCGAAATAGGGCGCGCTTGCTATGCCATTACATTTATTTTTCCTTTCCAAAATCAACTTAAACTACCTTCTTTAAATAATAATAATAAGCTTCAAGTAAAATCCATGAAAAATGCTAGCTCAAATCGCAACATTTGGTAGCGAATAATATTTTTTGCGCCAAAAACTTTCAGTGTTTACTGGGGTTCCCAAGGTTTTTGGCGCAAAAACCATTTTTCACGAAATTTTGAATTCCATCAACTATCTGAAAATCAATAAACTAAAAATCGTAACATCGCTTTAGCGTGTTACCCTCTTGCTTTACAATCTTCGTCCTGCTGGCAGGACAAAAACTGTAAACACAAAGTGCCTTTCACATCAATCATATTAAACCAAAACAATTCAAATTTCATTGATACATACTATTTAGAGAAAATCAGACCATTGGAATAATATATAAACCTGTTTAACATTAATTGAAATCAAAATACAAAAGGAAACAGTATACGGGTATCGAACTATCCCATAAAAGGCGAATTAACGAAACTATTAAAAGAGACTAAGAAAAGGACACATCAATTATCCGGAAATTTATTTTGCCATACTGTGCCTTTAAATGGCCATTTTAGAAGACCTAGTACTTTGTTTATATTTATTTAAGAACGATGTTTTACCAAAATTCCAAAGTTGTCCACTAGCGGTAATAACATTTGCAAGCATAGATTTTATACCTGTTATTCAGATTGATTTGCACAAGGACCTTTAAATAAAGGAATATTCATAAATTACCATAACAAAATATGGAAACCGGGAATTCTATAACCGTAACAGTCAATTAAAAATCAACATAATGAACAAAATATTTTTAGTACTAGTTGGACTTTCCATTTTGATGTCTTGCGATAATTCAAAAAAGGAAAAAGTTGTCTTTAGGGATTTAAACAAGAATGACAAATTGGATGTCTATGAAGATTCTACGCGATCCATTGAAGCACGAATAGATGATTTGCTTTCCCAGATGAGCGTGGAAGAAAAAGCAGGTCTGATGTTCAATGCCATTTCCGGGGTTGGAATGGGCGAAGGAATCGAAAGGGTCGATTCCCTAATTTCAAAAGTCAACATCAAGCACTTGGACATGCCCGCTATGGCAACGGCAAAACAGATTTTAGAGCATAGCAATAAACTACAAAAATTAGCGGAAAATACGCGCTTGGGGATACCTATCACTTTCTATTCCGACCCAAGACACGGAACCCGTCATAATGAGGCGGCAGGCGAAAATCGATTTCATTCTTGGTGGCCGTCCGAGCTTGGTTTTGGTGCCATTGGGGATGAAGCATTGGTAAAGGAATTTGGGGACATAGAACGGCAAGAGTATTTGGCATTGGGTATTCGATTGGCCTTGCACCCCATGGCCGATTTGGCTACCGAACCGCGATGGTTTCGAACCTACACCACCTTCGGAGAGGATGCCGACCTGTCTGCCAAGCTAACCAAGGCCTATATCCAGGGTTTTCAAGGTGAAGAACTGGGCACTCATAGTATACTTTGCCAAACGAAACATTTTCCCGGCGGGGGTCCACAAAAAGATGGCTTGGACTCACATTTCCCATCAGGCAAGGAGCAGGTGTATCCCGGTGGAATGTTCGACTACCACTTAAAGCCATTTACCGAAGGAGCCTTGCCCGCAGGTACGGCGCAATTGATGCTCTATTATGGGGTACCGGTTGGCATTACCGAAGAGCAAGTGGCTTTCGGCTACAACAAAGAAATCGTAACTGAGCTGCTGAGGGATTCATTGGGTTTCAAGGGCGTTGTGTGCACCGATTGGGCATTGGTCACCGATAATCCAGCGAAACCGGCGTCCGCTTGGGGCGTGGAACATCTTTCCCCTAAAGAGCGCGTCAAAAAAATTATCGATGCCGGCGTGGATATGTTAGGCGGGGAATCTTGTGCTGAATTGGTAGTGGAACTGGTCAATGAGGGTAGCATTACGGAAGCCAGGTTGAATGAATCCATTCGTAGGATATTGCATGATAAATTTGTTTTGGGACTTTTCGACAATCCGTATTTAAAAAAGGAAAATCTCAAGGTTTTTGAAAACGAAACTTTCAAGGAAAAAGGAAAGGAAGCTCAGCGAAAATCATTGGTGCTTTTAAAGAATGAGGCTAACATGCTGCCTCTATCCCAAAATATCAAAGTATTTCCCAAAGGGATAGATTCACTAGCGTTTAGTGAATACGCTACTATTGTAGAAACCCCTGAAGAAGCTGATGTAATCGTTCTAAAATTCGGAACGCCATACACTCCAGTAGAAGACCCGAAATTTTTCTTAGAGCGAATCTTTCATCAAGGAAGATTAGACTTTCCAGAAGCTGAAAAAAAGGGGTTGTTGAAATTGATTAATACTAAACCCACTATTTCCATCTTTACCATGAAACGCCCTGCGGTGATTCCTGATATAGATAAAGCGAGTAAAGCCTTGATTGTTGACTTTGAGTGTCAAGATGAAATCTTGGCGGAACTGGTTTTCGGAAAATTTAAACCTAAGGGCAAATTACCGATTGAAATTCCTTCGAGCGTTAAGGCGGTTGAAGAGCAATTGGAAGATGTTCCCCATGATTCAGAGAATCCATTGTATGAATTTGGCTTTGGATTGGAATATCAATAGAACAAAAGCTGACTGTAGCAATGACTAAAGCGCAAAAATGAAAAAAGGAATTTTACCCATCTGCATCTTCTTGGTAACAAGTCTTTTCGCTCAAAACAGGCTCGCATTGAAACCGGATACAGCAAACGTAAAGATCAATAAGGAGATTTACGGTCACTTTTCCGAACATTTGGGTACATGCATTTACGAAGGTATCTATGTTGGCGAAGACTCGGACATACCCAATATTGATGGGTTTCGAAAAGACGTAGTAGAAGCTTTTAAGGAATTGAAAGTCCCTGTATTACGGTGGCCTGGAGGTTGTTTTGCAGACACCTACCACTGGAAAGATGGCATAGGACCTAAAGAAGACCGGCCCTCAATCGTAAATGTGTTCTGGGGAGGTGTAACCGAGGATAACAGTTTTGGCACCCATGAATTTTTAAACTTTTGCGAACTGATAGGTACCGAGCCCTATCTGAGTATCAATGTCGGCACGGGTACCGTTCAGGAAGCTGTTGAATGGGTTGAATATGTAACATCGAACAATAAAAGCCCGATGACAGATCTCCGTAAGAAAAATGGACGTGAAGAACCTTGGGATGTCAAGTTCTGGGGTATCGGCAACGAAAATTGGGGGTGTGGTGGCGATATGGCCCCCGATTACTACGCCAATATTTTCAGAAATTACTCCTCTTATATACGGGGCGAGGATTTTCAAAAAGTAATCTGTGGCCCTTCCGGGGACGATACCCATTGGACCGAAACGATTCTTTCAGGATTAAAGGGCAAAAACCATCTGGCCCAAGGCGTTTCACTACATTATTACACCCTGCCGACCGGAGATTGGGACAACAAAGGTTCATCCACCGACTTTGGGGAAGACATGTGGTTTGCAACATTGCATAATACCATGAAGATCAAAAGTTACATCGAACAACATTTGGAGGTAATGGACAAATATGACCCTGAAGGAAAAATAAAGCTGATCGTCGACGAGTGGGGAACTTGGTATGATAAATTACCGGGCACCAAAGACGGGTTTCTGCAACAGCAGAATACGCTTCGTGATGCATTTGTGGCGGGTATCAACCTGAATATTTTCAACAATGATGCCAACCGAATCAGTATGGCCAATATTGCGCAAATCGTAAACGTTCTACAATCGGTCGTTCTGACCAAAGCTTCCGAAATGGTCAAAACCCCGACCTACCATGTCTTTAAAATGTACAATGTACATCAAGATGCCAAGCTCATTCCCATAGACTTTAAAACTGAGAACTATGAGCACGGAGGTAAATCAATTCCGGCTTTGACGGCATCCGCTTCAGAGAAAGATGGCGTAACAAGCATAACCATTACCAATGCGAATCCGAAAAAGGTAATCAATTTGGACCTCCAATTAGGCGAGCGTTATAAATCGGCTAAAGGGGAAATAGTCTCGGGCAAAGAAATTACCGATTATAACGACTTCGGCAAAGCCGAGAAAGTCTTTATTTCGGATTTCAAGGTTGGAAAAATAAAAAATGAAGCTTTGAAAATCGAAGTTCCGGCGCATTCGGTAATTTTACTGCAGTTGCAAAAAATATAGTTTAATTTTAAGAATTTGACATATTATGAAACCCTTTTTATCCCAAGGAAAAATAATATTTTGTTCACTTTTTCTAACGGCTATTTCATTCCAATCCGTTCAAGGGCAATCCGTTGAAAGACACAGAGTAATTATTCTCACGGATATTGAAGCAGACCCGGATGATACCCAGTCGCTGGTCAGATTGTTATTGTATTCCAACCAGATTGACATTAAAGGGTTGGTCGCCACTACCTCTTGTTGGCTTCAATCGAAGGTAAACCCAGAATCTATAAAGAGGGTTATAAAGGCCTATGGTAAAGTTCAACCAAATTTGTTGAAACACGAAAATGGATTCCTGGAAGAAGGGGAGTTGTTAGATTTTGTAAAAAGTGGATTGCCTAAGTATGGAATGACTGGAGTTGGTGACAGTATGGATTCCGAGGGTTCGGACTGGATTATAAAAGTGTTGGAAGAGGATGATGAAAGACCATTGTGGATATCTGTTTGGGGAGGTGTAAACACATTGGCTCAATCCCTGCACAAAATAAAAAACACGAAAAGCAAGAAAGAAGCGGCAAGATTGATATCAAAATTGAGGGTCTATACCATTTCCGACCAAGATGATAGCGGCACTTGGATACGAAATAGTTTTCCTGATCTTTTTTACATCGTGAGTCCGGGAGATTATTATGGCACGGCAACTTGGACAGGAATCAACAGTTATATCAAAGGAATTGATAACACTACCATTAGTAATAGCTGGATTGCCCAAAACATTCAACAAGATCATGGTTCTTTGGGTGCAGAGTACCCTGATGTTGCATGGGGAGTGGAGGGCGACACACCTGCTTTTTTGTCATTGATACCCAATGGCCTCAATGAACCGGAACATCCTGAATGGGGTGCATGGGGTGGTCGTTATGCCCTCTATAAACCCGACTTTTCAAAAGCCAAAAAAGGGGGCTCCATAGTAACACTAGAGCCGGAAACAAGAGCAATTTGGACCAATACCGATGACAACTATACACCCTACGTGACCAAAGAATATGGTCGTACAATGAAAAGGGATACCATTTCATTCAAAAGCAACAAAACCACTTTATGGCGTTGGAGAGATGATTTTCAAAACGATTTTGCAGCCCGTATGGATTGGTGTACAATGTCGTTTGAAGAAGCTAACCATCCACCAGTTCCAGGGTTGACCCATCACGAAAAGTTAACAGTAAAGTCGGGCGAAGCCATTAGCTTGGATGCTTTTAAGTCTACCGATCCTGACGGTGATAATCTAAGTTATTTGTGGTTTCATTATCCAGAGGAAAGCTCATATAAAAAGGTGGTGAATTTAGGAGCGGAGAATGTTCACATAGTACACTTTAAGGCCCCGGAAGTTGAAAAAAAAGAAACGATTCATATCATTTTAAAACTGTCCGACAAAGGCACACCTTCCCTTTCAAGATATAAACGAGTAATCATTACTGTAGTACCAAAATAACTGGTACGGGCGAATTGACAATTACCGTCCGACGTTTGAACATCAAACAAAGCGATTATGAACAAATTGACTTTTGTCCTTTCCTGCTTAACTATTATTAGCTGCGCCCCAAAAAAAGAAAAGCAAAAGACCGTCAAGCCTCGAATTCTCATCAGTACCGATATAGGTGGAACCGACCCTGATGATAATCAATCTATGATTCATTTTTTGATGTATAGCGACCAATTTGATACGGAAGGTTTGGTTTCTTCGCCCTCTTATGGCTTTGGCACTAAACAGGATATTCTAGAAACGATCGCATTATATGAAAAAGATTTATCAAAATTAAAAAAGTATAGTGATGAATTTCCATCCGCCGATTCGTTACGATTTGTAACCAAACAAGGAAGAAAAGGTGCCGCCCCCTATGTAGGTTATGCAACTTCCACCGAAGGTTCTGATTGGATCATTAAATGTGCAAAAGAGGAAAGTGAACGAGTGCTTTGGGTATTGGTATGGGGAGGACTTGAAGATTTGGCCCAGGCATTGCACGACGCGCCTGAAATCGCAAGCGCAATAAAAGTATATTGGATCGGTGGGCCAAATAAAAAATGGAGTACCAATAGCTACATGTACATCGTGGAGCATTTTCCAAATCTTTGGTTCATTGAAGCAAACGCAACATATAGAGGTTTTTTCTCGAAGAGCAATGTACCTGACAGTTTGTTAAATGAAAACTATTACGACAACTACATTCAAGAGTCCGGGCATTTGGGAGAAAGTTTTAAGGAGTATTACGATGGAAATATAAAAATGGGAGATACCCCATCATTGCTCTATGTGATGAACGGCGAGCCTGATAATCCACTTGACGATAGTTGGGGCGGTAGTTTTGAAAAATTCAGCCATAGCCCTAGGTTTATCTTTGACCGTTATACCACAGTTGCCGATACGGTTTCAGTGTATTCCATTGTCGAATACCACTTCGATGGACCTGAACTTAATATCCCAAAAGATTCAACTTGTTTTACAATGACGGTACATGCAGGAGTTGGCGAACAAGAATGGCCAGGATTTTATCTGGGCGATGGTAAATATGGAATACGATATGCTCCAAAAGCGTCCGAAACCTTAACCTACGAGATTACTTCAAAAATTCCAGGTTTTCCTGAGCAGAAAGGTCAATTGGTTGTAAACAACGATTGGCCCGGAGCACCTTCAAAGAGTTATTACGAACTAGGTACGAATTGGTATTCAGATTCTTCCGATCCAGAATTGTTCGATAATGAATGGCAAGGTGCCAAAACAGTATTAAAGTGGCGTAGTGATGTTTTGTTTGATTGGGCGAAGCGCTGGGCTTGGCTCCAAGAGTAATGATAGACTTATGATTATGGTTTGCTAAGGATTGCCCAACAGTTCTAAAAAACGCAGATTATCTACCGTTAAAATTATAATTTTTGCAAAGTACCTTAAATCGAACGTTTTATGGAGCCTTAAAAATTAGATATTAATTCTTTTTACGAGCTGTTCGATATTTAGAAGAAAGGTTTATAATCAAATCATAAGGAGTTCAATTCTAACTGATAGGAATCAAGTATGTTGCTTGGTAAGGACTTAAGGTAAATTTGTGTAGTACTTAATTTATTGTGACCCATCATAGCGGAAATTGCCTCTAAAGGAACTTTTTTGAACATAGCATGTGTTGCAAAACTATGTCTGGATACGTAGGAGGTCAAACGTTCTTCAATACCACACTTTTTAGCTATTTCTTTCAGCCCAATATTATATCTTCTTAGTTCCCATTGAGCATCTTTGTACTGTAGCTCTATAGTGTCTCTATAGATTATAGGTAATAAAAAACCAGATGGATTGGGATGATTCATATAGTATTGAATTATGGGTTTAATCTGATTTGTAATAATTATATCATAGCGCTTTCCTGTTTTCCGTCTTTGAAATTTGACGCGACCATCGATAAAATTATCTCTTCTCAAAAAAGCCATATCAATAAAGGACATGCCTAACATGAGGTAGGAGAGGATAAAATAATTTCGATAGTGAAAATGATTTGAACCTACCTCGGTTTTCATTTCCAATATTTTCTTTATACTCTCAATTTTAATTGCTCTTTTTTCTGTAGGCTTTGTTTTAATGGTATAGTATTCAAAAGGATATAGAGATTCATCAACCATGCCTTCCTTGATGCTCTTGTTGTAAATTGCCTTTATTGTCCTCATGTAAGATGCTATTCCATTAACGGAATTACCCGGTTTTGATAAATGGTGTCTTTCAAACCGTTTTAAGAATTCAATGTTGAGCTCATTGAATTTTAGATCCCTGTTGTTTGTAAATCCTTTTAGTCTGCCAATGATTCCCGAGTAATTTCTGGAAGTTCCAATTCGTTTTTCTTTTTTAAGCTCTTCAGCCTTTTTAAGACCAAATTCATAGAAGGAATTGAATCGCTTTCGGTTAACTATTTTATCTGCAATATCTTTGGCAGTAAGTCTATCTAGTTGGTCATTATCGGCCAGTTTATTGATAACCTCCTGCGCCTTAACTTGTTTTTTTAATAGAAGAGTATTCAATAGGTGAACTGAGTCAACATCTGGAAAATTTCTTTTTATTTTACATCTGTGATGATCCCAGTATTCCTCTGGCACATAATGGCCTGTTTTTATCGAAGTAGTTTTTCTAAAATGGGTCAACCTCAAAATGATGGGGAAACATCCATTTTGGGTCATTCTACGGGTGTCCAAACTTAGTTTTATACTCGTGTTCATGAACATAAGTTATAAAAAAATTTGCACGCAATTTGCACGCAAAAAGTTGGTTTCAATTGACTTTGTTTGACAACAAAAATTATTAAAACACTGACATTCAATAAAATATGTGATTTTTAAAATTTGCTTGTACCCCATTCGCCAACGCTGTTAATCAGAGGGTCCTTGGTTCGAGCCCAAGAGGGGGAGCAAAAAAGAAAGAGCTGCACAAGAGTGTGGCTCTTTCTTTTTTACCATTTTCGGCGAGAAGTTTATCCTGAGCGTAGCCGAAGGGAGCCCAAGAGGGGGAGCAGAAACAGAGAAAACCTTGTTTAAGAAAGACAAGGTTTTTTTTATACCATAAAGTTTATGGGCGAGAAGCCCGCCTAACTTTTCGGGCAGGTTTATCCTTAGCGTAGTCGAGGCTAGTCCAAGAGGGGGGGTAAAACGGAACCAAAGCCATACCGCTTCCAAGCGGCCTTCCCATTAAGGAAGGGCCATTTTCATTTCAGTATTTTTCTCACGTGACTCTAAGCCATGATTTAAAATCCAGGAACAAGCGGTAATACAATATGACTGGGTCGCTTTCCTCCATGATGGATGGTTTGTTCAGCGATGCGCACCTCCGCATCCTCTCCAAGGGGTTTGCCGGTATTGGGATTACGGTCAAACTGTGGAAAGTTACTAGAAGTAATATCTACCCGGATACGGTGGCCGGGTAGAAATACGTTTGCGGTTCCTGTCATTTCAATTTCGAATTCGTAAACCTGGTTTGGGGTAAGCAGGTTTATTTTATCCAGGCCATCCTTAAAGCGGGCCCGTAGGATGCCTTCCGATACGGGATAGGCACCGCCATCTGGATACACATCTACAAGTTTGATCATCCAGTCGGTATCCGGACCGTCAGTAGCGGCGTGCAACTTCATGGTAATCGGGCCGCCCACGGTTACCGGTGCCGTCAGAAAATCCGAGGTATAGACCAAAACGTCGTTTCTACGTTCAATGATCCGTTGATCCCTGGGCCCGGTAACGGTGGGGGTGCCACAACAATTATTGCCCCCATAGGTCTTTACGGGTAGGTTGGGATCGTAGGTATACTCATCGGTACCGGCTCTTTTGGGTTTATCGAAGGTAAGCTTACCGGAGCCGCGCAGGCTGTTGGCAGGTCCATCCGCTGTAAGGTACAGCTCCTTGTATTGTGTTCCAGGGATAGGCCAGTCCTTTTCCTCTCGCCAGGAATTTTCGCCCATATAAAATATTTTTACCGGGAGTTCCTTATCCAGCCCGTTGTCGATTCCTTTTAGGTGAAAATCATAATAGCGAAGCTCTTCCTCAAAAATATCGATATAGGCATGATCCCCGAATTCCAGGTCCCCAAATCGGGTTCCGGGACCGTGGCCCCAGGGCCCAACGAGCAACTTGGTACCGGCACGTGCAGCTTCTGTTCCACCGTATTTTTTCATTCCCGTATACCCGTTCAAGGTGCCCATAAGAAATATATCAAACCAGCCTCCGGTGTTATAGGCGGGCACCATCACTTTATCAAAACGCTCTTCATCACTGATGGCCTTCCAATAGCCGTCATAACTCTCATGGGCCAACCAATCCCGGTAATGTTGTACCGCATAACCGGCACTCTGCAAGTCACCATTTTTCAGGGGGAGATGCATCAAGATATTTTCATATTTTAATTCCTCGGGCGTAAAATCGGAGGTGTGCCAAATCTGGGGCAACATGATACGGTTCGGCATACGTACCGCACCCCATCCAAAATTAAAACTCAGCCGAAAGGCGCCCCCCATGGTAATCCAGTTGGCGTACAGGTTGGTCGACGCCACGGAGGGGAAGATGGCATCCAAGCTGGGAGGGCTCTGACTGGCAGCGGCCCATTGATTATGCCCCAGGTAGGATCCCCCTTGCATGGCAATCTTCCCATTAGAAAAATCCTGTTCGGCAATCCACTCGATAGTATCGTGGCCATCTTTGGCCTCATCACGAAAAGGCTCCCACTTTCCCTCGCTTTCGTAACGGCCCCTTACATCCTGTACGATGCCTATGTAGCCCCGCTGAGCAAATTTCATCATCCGCTCATGGTGAACACCAATGCGTTGCAAACCATAGGGACTGCGGGTTACTATGACCGGATACTTTCCTGGTTTGGTGGGACGATAAATATCGGCATAGAGGAGGGTTCCATCCCGCATGGGCACAGGAACTTGCCGAACAAGCCGGATTTCGTTCAGCACCGGACCGGGACCTTTCGAAGCGATTGAGGCCGTCTGGGAGAATCCCAAATAGAAAAAGAACAAAATAACAAGAAACAACAGGTTTTTTATAGGGTACCCATTGCTAAAAAAGGGGAGAGTTTTTAGTGGTTGCATTTGATTTTATTTAACGGGTGTATTTCATATGAAACGGATTGAATTGCTATAGATAACGGTTGCTAAAGAAAAAAGACGCTTATCGTGCGTAATTTAGTGCTAACGACACTTTAAATCATTCACAGATGAGCTTATTGAGTAAAGATACTATAGAAAAAAAGATTTTGGATTATTTAAGCTAACCCACCAAAAGATCAAAGATGATATGCGACAAAATGATTGGCCTTGTTCAATTGATTTTCATCGATTGAAGATAGTCACATAGTGGTGAGAAATTCGCTTGACTCTTGGGCCTGGTTTATCCAAAGCAAAGTGGAAGGAAACCAAGAGGGGGAGCAAAAAAGAAAGAACCACGCTCTTGTGTGGCTCTTTCTTTTTTACCCTTTTTTGTCAAGAAGCTCTCATTCTTTCTCTTTTTCACATAAGGAAAACCAGTTCCCGGAGTCATCAACGAATAAAGCTTCGTAGGCATAAAACTCCTTGGTCGGTTCCTTCTTGAAAACTACACCTTTAGTTTTTAGCTCTTCATACGTGGCAAGCAAATCGTTACATTCGAAAACGCCGAAACCAAATGTGCCCTTTTTGACCAATTCTTTCATTTGTTCCGCTGCTCCATCTTTAAACATCGTGCCATCTTCTATAGGCATCAAAGAGATTTCAAGTTCAGGTTGTTCCGGCGGGCAAACGGTGAGCCAACGCATACCGGGACCCATTGGGGCATCAGTATGAATTTTAAAACCCAATTTGTTTACATAAAAGTCCAATGCACTATCCTGATTTAGTACAAATACGCTTACGTGGTTTAATCTTGTAATCATTTTTCCAAGTTTTAATTGTGAGCCTCAAAGCTCATCAACTAACCTCTAAACCACTTCTTGAAAATTGCTATTCTCTGTCCAACCTTTGGTTTCTGCGAAGCAATTTGGAATAAATTTCAAAGGTTCTTCGGCTATCTTCACTTTTCTTTGTAATTGTCGAGATTGATATTCCTTAGGGGTAAAACCAACTTCTTTTTTGAAAAGCCCTGTAAACGAACTCGGACTATCGAACCCAACGGCAAAACAACATTCCATAACTGAAATTCCTTTTTTTAAATGCCGCTTGGCTTCTTCTATCCTTATGGAAGTCAAATATTTATATGGGGTTTTCCCATAAATGTCCTTAAAAAGTCGAATGAAATGAAATTTAGAAAAATGGGATTCGTCAGAGATATTGTCAAGGTCAATCTTATCACAAAAATTATTGTCAATAAATAGTTTCGCCTGTACTATTCTCTTGTACAAATACATTTTCGGATAGCTATTTTCCATTTTAAGGTTTCTTTCGTTTTGGTTGATTGAAGTTAGGAAAAAATGGCCAAATGAAAGCCATGGGCTATAACCATCGTAACCGTTGTTGTAAGCAGTTTTATTGGTAAGTAATGTTTCATACCCAATCCAGTCAGATTCAATTTTTAATAAAAATAACTTGACTCATTTACCCAATGAAAGCGTCTTTTTTTCAACCTAAATTCATTTATTTTTACAGGTTTGCGTTTAGCGATAATAAACACAGAATCATTTTTTATCTTTCCCCAAATTTGTAGGGTTGTCGAATCAATTTTTTCAAGATAAAGCCTGCTAATTTTTTTCCTAGCAATCAATATGGAATCCATCCCGTAGTAAATGTTATCAGCAATACCTAGTTCGTTGTAAACTTCCTGTATTTTTTCAGATAAATCTGTTGGATTTCCATAAAGTAAAAGTTCTTTTTTATCTACTTTAAAATTTATGAAGGTAATGCTATCACTCTGAAATCTAATAGCTTCAACCATTATATCACCAATAATAAGTTGCTTCCAACGTAAGGGATTGTCAATTAATAAGGTGTCTTCATTTAAGGTGAATGAATTGATGTCATAAAGCCCGGAATAACCGGATTTCGCATTTAAGTGCTCTTCATTGCTTTTTTGATAACCAGCGGTGTCTTTAATCGAGGCAATCAGAAAATAGCCAACTACAACAACTTTAATTGCCATTTTTAGTATGCGTTTCCATTGTTTTTTATACAAAGGTGCTTTAATAATCGAAAGTGAATTTGCTTGACCATTTAAGAAAAATCGAACAATACTTCCCCCATCTCTTAGAAAAAGAAAAAGAGCCATGATAAACAAAGCGATAGGGTACATTTTCGCATGTACATCAAAACTAATGTTTACCACTATTACGTTGGCAAGGGCCGCCATAGTTAGTATAGCACCAAGGGCAGTTGTTCTGCGAAAAAGCAGTAGCAATGCCCCTGCTTCTACTAAACCCATAAAAACATTATATTCATAAGAATGGCCAAAAAAAGCCCAAGCTAGATGCATGGGGGACATATCTCCCACACGCTCAGTTAATGTATAATATCCAAGGTCGGGGAACTGAACTTTAAAGAATTTATAAAGTGCAAATAGAAACATTGTAAATGCCAGGTAGTATCTTATAGTAGTGGTAATCCAGTAATAAAGAACTTGATAGCTTTTACGTTTTCCATCGAGCAAAGACCAAATTATAGTGCCTATTGCCGCAATAACTACTATGGTGAAATAGAGTAAGTAAACGTAAGTTCTGTCGTTGTGTTCCCCATCATATGGGGATATGATAAGGTATTGAATATTGAATATGGTTTTTCCGACCCAAGAAACTGTACTATCTAAAAGCGAAGATAGGGGGCCATAATAATATAGTTTGGATAAAATTGGGTTGACTGACCAATCTATAAAAATGATGAACAGGATAAAAAATATCACAGCATATCGAAATCCAATTTTATGGTAGCTCTTCCAAGGCTTCGATATAGTGGGATTTTCTTCCAAATCAGCTATATTTTTACCAAATTATTTCTACCAGTTCGATCTTTCACCTTTTTTACTATTTGCTTTAAGTATTACCACTCCACGCAAATTGCTTACAACGTTAGGTGTATGATCTGTGGCCCCTATTCACGACCTTGCTTCGGGCCATTGATTATACAGCGTGTTGTTGGCCGTTTTATTTTAATTTTCGGCTTTTCCAAAATTAAGGATAAAACAAGGGAACCGTTCTCATTGCCGAACATCACAACACCTTTTTTTCCAAGATTCCCCATAACCATGTTCTATGTAAATGGCATGGAACGTTGTTATGGGAAACACAATACACGTCCTTCTGTTATGGATTCCGATAAAATTGACTTTGTCAAAAATTTTACCGTCCTTGGCCCAAGTAGTTTTTAACGTTCCGACGTTTTGATAGCAGGCTCTCAACGCTGAAAGCCAAACTACTTGGAACGGTACCTCCCAAAAGTCGGCCATCCCTTCACAGAAGAACGACCGCTTTATTTCCCCGCAAAGACCTTGGAAAAAATGCCCCCACGGCATTTATAATGGCCTCCAACGTTGAGTATAACCGTCAGTTACGGGTTTTAAATTACTGTTTTTCGGTTAAGTACTGACGCTCGCAATTCCGAGTGGATTCTAGCCTGTGCTGAGCGCAGTCGAAGCATAGTCGAATCCGCCGTAATTGCGGTTATACATTGTTGTACACTGGCTTTATTTATATTTTTCCGAGTACAAAAATTCAGCACGCTCATTTAATTCGTCCGTCATTTTTATTTGATTCGGTTTATCCCCATTCAAAACCCACGCTTTATTTCCGATATCGCTACTTTGAAGTACAATTGTATCCCCAATTTCAGTCCAACCAATTGTCCATTTATTCGCATCTCCAGCTCCAGTATTCAATTCAGTCAGTTTATTATTTTCCTTATCAAATAAGTGAATAATAACATCAGCGTAATTATCCGCATTTTTGTCGGTCCGATTTACAGTAGCCTTAATGTCAAAATTTCCAGTTGGCGACTTAATCGATTCACTTTCATAATTGCTAAAAAAACAACTTGTAAAAGTCAAAGTCAATATTATTAAAGTCAGTTTGCGTTTCATTTGGTAGCTTGTGTACAACGTTAGGTGTATGATCTGTGGCCCCTATTCACGACCTTGCTTCGGGCCATTGATTATACAGCGTGTTGTTGGCCGTTTTATTTTAATTTTCGGCTTTTCCAAAATTAAGGATAAAACAAGGGAACCGTTCTCATTGCCGAACATCACAACACCTTTTTTTCCAAGATTCCCCATAACCATGTTCTATGTAAATGGCATGGAACGTTGTTATGGGAAACACAATACACGTCCTTCTGTTATGGATTCCGATAAAATTGACTTTGTCAAAAATTTTACCGTCCTTGGCCCAAGTAGTTTTTAACGTTCCGACGTTTTGATAGCAGGCTCTCAACGCTGAAAGCCAAACTACTTGGAACGGTACCTCCCAAAAGTCGGCCATCCCTTCACAGAAGAACGACCGCTTTATTTCCCCGCAAAGACCTTGGAAAAAATGCCCCCACGGCATTTATAATGGCCTCCAACGTAGGAGTATAGATCGTTAATGATCTATACATCTTTTATATGTGGAACTAAGATAAGAGATTTCCAGTCTTCGTTCGACTCTGATCTATAGGTATATTTTCCGGGAAAAGAAGAAACAAATTGCGCTTCTACTACTATAGACCTTACTTCCCTGGACCTTGTGGACAAAAAGGACAAAAAAATTCGATTAAAGATAAAAGTAAGAAACGGAATCCAATAAGGGCAACTTTTGGTCCCGGTGGGCTTCTTTGTGTTCATTGGAATTGTGGGCTATCTGGTCTTCAAGCGGTTGGTCCGATAAATATCCCCATTCACCAATAGTTTTAGTATACTGCCCTGGCTATTGGGTATATTGACAGGTGGATTTGCACAAAAATATTTGGGTTTTCTACCAAATTGCGGGAGAAGATAGTTTCCATACGGAGGGATATTGGTGGAGTATTATACTCACCGTCTTCGCAATGTTGATAGCTTGGATCATATTCGTTGACCTTAAAAATAGGGAATAGAGGTCGTCCTTTCCAGGTTACTTGTTAAAAATCCATATCTCATAGGAAACCAACCAAATATGTCCATAATTCTAGGAAACGCTACCAACGAGTCCGAGACCGAGGCCTATCAAAATCTGCGAGAGATTGCTCGATGATGGGGGCTACCAGGAGATGTTTTATAAAAAGGACAAATTCGATACGCGCACAATTTCCAACAATTCGGGAATCGTTGCCGACGTCGACACAGATCCGCACGACCTATCACAAGAGGAGGGGCACAATACCAATGAAGAAACGAATCCCTATGGACCTGATGGAACACCTACAAACTATGACCCTTCAGACGACAGCTATGAAGACCCAGGCTCACCTTGGACTGATTTGGACGGTCCTATATAATTATGAAAAGTACCTAAAATAGCCGCTTTACCACTTCTTGGCATTGTCTTTTTTATGAGATTGGATCTTCCCGCTAGGACAAACTCACACACTTCATTTGTTGGTAAGGCCGTCCATTTTTGCTATCTTATAAGACTGCCCTTGTTTAAACCTAAAAAATGGGAAAACCGCTGGAACCGATTCGGATGAATGGAAAGCAGTCAAAAAAATTGTAGCCTTTCTTGCGGTGAACGCCTTGGAGGCACTGGCCGAGAATAACCCTTTTGTCACCTTTTGAGAGTTTGGTGGGTTTAATCAGCTACTACGGTTTGTAGTGATTCCCGCCTGTACGAAGCACTATCGGGTCATCATTGGTGCCTCCTTCTATTCCGCATATGGACGAAAGGGAAGGGATACACCTATTTATTCCCTTGTATAAGTTATCACTTTGTCCTCAAATCCAAAACTAGATCGACTTTCGAAATCTATGGTCAGTTCGTCTTGGGTCACGGAATATTTGTGATTTGTTGGTGCTACCGCAATAAAAAGCTTTCCACTATAAATAATTTGGATCGAGTCCTTGGATTGTAATTCATAATCATAATGATCGTTTTGCATAAATCCGTTCGATTTGTAAAAATCGTTGGCGGTCCTAAAGTCCAGGGTGTCGCTCTTGTCCAATGATATCCAAACTCCCAATTCAATTGGGGTTGGGTCATCTCCATCTTTTGAACACCCGTTCAAAACCAAGATTGCTATTATACTAAGGGCCAAATACATAACTTTCCTTTTCATTTGATTTTTTTTAGCAATGTTACACTTTGTACAATTTTATCTCCTATTACTCTAGATGGGGGGATTGCCATTTGGTTGTGTCCGGTTTGTACTTTGATGAAAATTATGTACGAAATTAACGTATCAAGACTTGTTTTTTAATCCGGTTCTTTGGTGGCTGCCAGGATTTTGATAGTTACGACATAGCATTCCGATATCCAATTTGTAATTTTATTTAGAATTTATCTAAATAATTTTTATTGCCAAGTTTTCCTGTGTATTTTTGATTCCCTAATGCAAAACGATCAAGGCAAATCCCAATACTTAGGTTTAAAACGGATTCTTTTAGCTGCTTTCGTATTTATGACGGTCGGTACTGTTCTGGAATTGTATCTGCTAGATCATTATGAAGGAGCGCAACAATTGATTCCGATCCTTTGTATAGGCAGCTCAATTTTAATTCTATGTATTCTTTTTTTTCGAAGAACGAATATGACCTTAAAACTGTTTAAATTAGTTTTGGTGTTAACGGCCCTGAGTGGGGTTTACGGCGCTTTTTTGCATCTTCGAGCCAATTATGAATTTGAACAAGAGATGAAACCCACGGCAGGTGGTTGGGATCTTTTTGTAGAAAGTTTATCTGGAGCCCTACCTGCACTCGCACCCTTTAGCATGATCGTGTTGGCATTGATCGGTTATTCATATGTAATACTTATAAAACAAGAACGATGAGAAAATTTGGAAAATTAATTGTAGTGCTCGCGTTGGTCGGAACGGTAATGGTATCCTGTAAAGAATCAAAAGGGAAGGATGCGTCTAAAGAAACCACGGTTGAAGGATCTGATACCGGCACCAGTGAAAAAGCGGAAAATTTGGAAACCAAAGTAGTTTTGAACGCCAACCTTGCCACTGAGGCCGATTTAAACGGAATAGGGCTTTCAAAAGAAATGGTTGCCCAAATTTTGGATAAAAGACCTTTTTTGAGAATGAACGATTTTGATGCCCTGGTCGGTGATGAAACTAAGGAGGAACTCTACAAAAAAGTGTTTGTCCCCTTTAATTTGAATACCACTGCCGAGGCGGATTTTAAGATGATACCAGGTGTTGGTGACCGTATGGCTCATGAATTTGAAGAGTACCGGCCATACACCAGCATACAGCAATTTAGAAGGGAAATTGGAAAATATGTGGATGAGGAAGAGGTATCCCGCTATGAAAATTATGTATTTGTGCCGGTAGAATTGAATTCCGCCACGGAAGATGATATCAAGGCCTTACCAGGAGTAGGGAACCGTATGGCCCATGAATTTGAGGAATACCGGCCGTATACAAGTATGGCGCAGTTTAGAAAGGAAATTGGCAAGTATGTGGATGATAAGGAACTTATAAGGCTGGAAAGACTTGTTTATTTAAAGGAATAAGTTTTCTAAAACAGTTGTATGGCATAGGCAACATAAGAACCGCTTTCACCTGTACAATATTAGTGGTCTTAATTTCCTTGATCTACTGGTTGTTGATGTGTTCCAAAATGTATCATTCCGCCATTTTCGTATCAATTCCTGACGCCAATTCCGCAACGATTCTAGAAGGATACAAGGTTTGAATCAAAGCATGGGCAGTAGCATCATTTGGGTCATTATAGTTGGGAACCAATACTTTGTATTGGATTAATAACCTTTGGTCTATTTGAATGGAATTGAATCGGGTTGTATGTGGGTCCCTTTGCTGTCAATGTTTTCAAAACATCCTTTTTTATTCTGGGTTTTGTAGGTGTACCACCCAAACCATTTAGGTTGATTCTGTATTTCATGTATTTTCAAAACCTAATACTTATAGGGTTAATCTATTGGAGGGCTTAATTCATTTTTTCTAGTGCTAGATTGAATTTCCAAAAAGAAAACCGGTCATTACTGCGATCCATGACCGGTTTTTCGGGTTTTAAGACAAGACTGTTTCGTTCAATACAATGGCCATGTCGTATTCTTCAACCCTAAGGGTCTCCGGGATAACACCATAGCGTTCAGGTATTTTAGCTGCCAATTCTGAAGTCCAGAATGCACCTCTTGAACTTTTTGTTTCAAATAAATAGATACCACTGATTGCACCTGTAGTTTCCTCGGCTATGTAATACTTCTCTATAAGCCCAGGAACATCTCTAAATACATTCAAATCTTCATTGCAAACTTGCATTAACTTTTCTTGGCTATGCGAAGAGTTGAATTTTACTGATAGTACCGCTGTAGCTCTTTTCATTGTTTTTAATTTTAAATGATTAATAATTACAGCGACAAAAGTATTTATGATAAAGGCCCTTTAGATAGGCTAAAAAGTCTTAAAAATGGACTTTAAGGTTTATGTATCTTTTTGCAGATTACGATACTTTAAGGGGGTTGTATTATATTTTTGCTTAAAAACACGTATAAAGTGGGATGGGTCTTCAAAGCCACTTTCAAAGGACAGTTGATTAATAGGAAGATCGGTGTTTAAAAGATGGTGAAGTGCCAAATCTAACTTGCGTTGTTTAAGCCAGAGTCCGGGCGTTATTTTATAATGATCTTTGAATGCCTTTTTGAATTTTGATAAACTCATATGACAAAGTTTTGCATAATCTTCAATCTTTAGATTATAGCCAAAATTTTCTTCCATTATACGTGTCATGTGATAAGTTTGATCCTGACATAAGGAAACTAAATAATCAGCTAAATCCTGATGGTCCTTACTTACGCATAGGCTTAACAACAATTCTTCAAACTTTAATTTTATCAATTGACTGCTAGGCTTTTGATCTAAGGTGAGATACGAAGATATAGATTCACGATAATTTTCTAACAATTGATTCGACTTCACCCTTAAGACAGCATCTTGATTAGACAGTTGTTTCTGTGATGCATTTAAAAAAGAAGTGTTTTTTGAGAAGAATGTCTTAATGAAATCATCAGGGATAAAAAAGAAAATTGCACAAAACTCATCCTCAAAAAACTGATGCGTAAGGTTAGCTCCTTTTTTTATAAAAAGAATATCGCCTTTTTCAACTTCATAGTCATGGTATATGGTTCTCCACATTTTTTTGCCGGACAAAACAAAGGCAAAATAGTTACTATCTGACCAGATTCCGAATTTGGTTTCCTCTTGGACACAGGTGTACTCTACAAACAACAATTCGTTAGCCTCTAACTTAATAAAGTCGTCACTCTGTTTTATAAAAGAATATAAATTTACCATGTTATACGTATTGCTATCGTATTCGCTAAACTGCGTTTTAATGCAATTTAGGTTTTGTTGGCACCAGTTTCTACTTTTTTGCCTCGCGCAAAATTTTCTCCATTTTACGACCTCTTGCCAATTCGTCAATCAGCTTTTCCAAACGTCTGCATTGCCTATACAATTCAAATTCATCCTCTATTTCTTCAATTCGATAACCACAAACGACGCCTTTAATCAGGTTTGCGTTTGGGTGTATTTTAGCTTTTTGAAAAAATGTTCTAAAGGTGGCTTTTGCATCAATAAGTTCCTGCAGGGCATTTTGATCAAAACCGGTAAACCATTTAATTACTTGGTTGAGTTCTTCCTTTGTCCTACCATTTTTTTCCAATCTATTTAGATAAAGTGGATAAATGGATGCAAATATCATGTTGGCAACCTTTTCATTTTTTTCGGCGGTAACTTTCATTTTATTTCGAATTGATTAGTGCTAACGGTTTTGTGTAGAATCAATGGAATGGTTTGGCACTTAAATTAGCAAATAAATCATATATAGAAAGTTTGCAAGGATTTTAGTAAGTAGGCTTTCAGGGGTAATTGGTCTTATTCCAGGTAGCTAGTTTTATTCTATAATGCTATTCTCGAATATTTTTTTGGATATCCATGGATTTCCTAGAGCGAAGTTAATTTCCTGATTTCATTACATCATAAACAGATAATCTGTTGTTCCCAGTATTTTTCAATGCGTCTTTGATCAGTTTTTAGTTTGAAGAAATTCATTTTTATAGCACTAAGGGATATCAATATTTACTTGGTTGAATTTTCCTTTGAGAACAACCATAATAGCCACTAAAAAGTATACAAAGCATACCATTAAATACTGACCACCTAATTCTATTGGGAAAGACCAATTGGTAAGCAACTCTGGTGTAATTGGAACCTCGGAATCCCTTGGAAAAAAACTTACAATGCTGAGTGAGGCGTTTGAAATGGCATGAAATCCAACAGCAAAAAGCATACTCCCCCCAGATTTGTTATAGAGCCAGTTAAAAATGAATGTCCAAGGAAAAATAAAGGCAATTACATAAATAAATGGAACATTATGTATTCCTTGTCCCATCCAGTAGGTAGGTAAATGCCAAAGTAAATGAACTATAGCTAAAATAAGTGAAGCCAAGATAGGAGAGAAATGACGTTGCAATCTTGGTAGTGCAAAACCTCTCCAACCTAGTTCTTCCCCAAAACCAGCAATAAGAAAAGAGGGAATTATTGAACCCAACCAATACGAAATAGGAAGTATTGCGGGGGATAGATCACCAAAATAAAATATTTGCCATAATGAGCGTCCAGTGAAATGGACCGATGCCGGAAGTAATAACAACAATAGCCACCAATACCACTTTATTTTGATACGTTTAAACCGACCTAATAATTGAAAAATCCCTTTTTTCTTGTAAAAGCAACCTGTAAGGATTATTGATGTTATGGAGGGTGCCCAAATACCTAGTAAGGTAATCAATAGAATGTCCGTTTGATGGCCAAGGAAAAACAATGCCCATGATAATCCATAGGTCAAAGCAAAAAATAGGACAAGCTGCCGTTTGGAGTTCTCTTCTGTAGCGTTCATAGATTGATGAATTTTCTACAAACCTAAATTTCAAGGGTAAATACAACAAAGCAACTATTTGCTATATCATGATATAGCACAAAATGCTATTTCAGATGAAGTTTTTGAAATTCTTTTGGGGTTAGCCCGGCGTGTGTCTTAAAAAGATAATTGAATCTACTGCTGGACTTAAATCCGGATTCTTGAGCTATTCCGAAGATGGTAAGGTTTTTATTGTTTGAATCCGCCAATCGTTTCTTCACCTCGTCAAAACGAAATTTAAAGACATACTCTGAAAAGCTCATATGTAGATTTTGGTTAATTATTTGTGAGATATATTTTGGGTTAATATCGACATATTGGGAGAATGTTTTGAGGGTTAAACTTTTCTGAAGATATAGTTTGTCATCTTTCATAGCCGCTTCGATGTTAGCGAGATATTCTTTTGATTTTTCTTCTGAGATGTGTGAAGTTCTGTATTTTCTGGGCGTAATACCAAAATCATGGGTACTATTCATTTCTTTATAAGCCAAGTAAAAAATGGGTACGACCAATAATGATGTGAAACTTTGAAGCACGTTGTTCGGGACAATTTTAATTCCCATCGCCTCAAGTATGTATAAACTAAAATTGATTGTTATCAATATGGCGAACACAATGATAGATGGTAAAATCCAATTGTAATATTGCCTGGCTTTTATGTAATGATCAATACAGTATTTTATGGACAGTAACAGATAGACACTCATTTGGGTGAAAGCTACAAATGGGATAATTTCCGTGAACCGCTTCCACTCAAAAAAAAGATCAATCCCAGCTAGAATTATAAAAGGGAATGTGTTTGAATAAATTAGGCGATTTTCTGACTTCCTATCATTATAAATTACATATACGTATAAAACAGGACCTATAAACCACATTAAATTGTTCGAAATATCTTGTAATGGGAAGTTTTGAAGATAGATTCCTATAAGATTTAGATAGGTGTTCAATGCAATTGTAGCAAATGAAAAACACAAGAATGCAATCAATCTATTTAACGTCCTAATTCCCTTTGATTTCAAAATGAAATGGAAACAAAGAAACAATGCTTGCACGGCAATTATTAGATTTAGTATGGCAAGAATTTCTATGGTCATTGGTTCCTTCTTCTAATAAACGTTTTGTTATGGTTTAGATATTCCTTTGCTCCAACTTTGTTCAAATGCTCCTACCATGGGTTCAACGTTCATTTGGGGATGCCGGTAAACTACAATAAATTATAGCAAATGTTATTTATTTTTAATTTCCGATAAGCTTGGTTTAAATTCAAGTTGTGTGTCTTTGAACCAATTTGTTTCAATCTTAACCCAAATCATTTCTCTCCGTTTCTTTTTTGTTTCCAGTTCAACTATTCTATAATAAGTATGTTCGTATTGAACAGCTCCATTAGTGATCATTGGTTTCCCGATGGTTACTTCAAATTTTTTAAAGCGGCCTACTTTGAAAAGTCCGTTTTCATTTAGATTCCCCGTTTCAATTCCATCTTCGTCAAACCCTTTTTCAAGTCGGAAAAGTTTAATCAATCTGTCCGTTTGAAAAAGCAGTACATAAGCAATTAGCAAAGTGATTACTAGGTAAATTAAACTTACTCTCAAGCTAAAGGAATAAAATCCATCTAAGAATGACATGTTCGGTATTAGCTGGAACAACGAATTAACGAAACAATAAATTCCTAAAGTTTTTATGACAACTCTAAATAAATCTGTTTTAGTCATTTATATGCTTTTTAAAAATGTTGGGTAACGGTTTAGCTACGAACAGTACGGGGGCAAACTAGCGTTTGCTTTCTGCCACGCACTTAGCGAAATCTTTTTGCCTGCCTGTCGGCGAGGCAGGTTTTGTTTTTTCTTTTTTTAGTGTCAAAGCGAAATCCCAAAGATTTCGCTGGCTTCATAAAATTACGCAAACCTCCGCGCTTAAAACCTAAGCCCGTATTGTTTATAGGTTTTGTTGGCAATAGTTTTTTTGTCAATTTTAACATAACCAATGCAAGCTTGTTTCGTTTATTTCGTTTATTATTGTAAAGTCTAATAACCGTCAAGATAATGGAAACTTATAAAAACATAAAACGACCTTCGAAAGAAGAACAAGAACTTGCAATGCAATCATATGATGCTTTGGCATCTGTCCTGGAGCAGCTTAAATCTGAAAATCCCGAAATTGAGATTGAAGAAACAAAGGAAAAGATTAAAATTCCATTGAGGGTTTTAAAACTGTTAGCTAAAATTTTAAAAGTGACAAGTCAGGGTAATCCAATTTCTATTGTTCCAATAGCGACGGAAATGACTACACAAGCTGCTGCGGAGTTTTTGGGTTGTTCTAGACCACATTTGGTAAAGCTACTAGAAGAAGGTAAAATTCCGTTTGCTAAAGTTGGAAAACATCGAAGAGTTAAGTTTGAAGATATTGTTGCGTACAAGGAAGAAATGAAATCTAATCAAGAACAGCTTTTGATGGATATTATGAAGTCAGATGAAGAGTTAGGGTTGTATGATTCATAGTGTCCGGTTTAAATGTGTCTTAGATACAAACATTATCTATCCAATTGAAATAAGAGATTTACTATTTTGGTTTGCTTACTTTGAATTGTTTACCCCAAAATGGAGTAATCATATTTTTGATGAATGGGAAAAAGTAATGAAGAATAAAGGAGTCGGGGAGGATGAAATAAAGAAGAGAACAAATCGGGCAAATCTTGCATTTCCTGACGCTTTGGTTACCAACTATGAACCATTAATCGAAACTTTGGAACTCCCTGATTCCAAGGATAGGCATGTAATGGCCGCAGCTATTAAGACCAATGCGAATGTTATAGTAACCAATAACCTTAAGGATTTTCCAAAGGAATATTTGTCTAGATTTGGGTTGTCTGCTAAATCCGCTGATGACTTTATTACTGATATAATTGATTTGAATCACGAAAAAGCAGTACAAGCATTTAAGAAACTAGTCTTAAATAGACGAAATCCAGATTTAGACGAATATGAAGTTCTAGATGTATTGAGAAAAAATGGACTTAAAGAATCTGCCGACTATCTCCATTCCTTGATTTGATAAATTATTGCCAACGTTCCGTGTATGGTGCGTATCCCGAAGGGTATGCACTATACACCTTGTGCCTGTTGCACAAGTTAACCAAAAAAGAGTGCAATAGATCTTGACATGGGACTATAATGGTTGTAGTTTTAGGTATGCAAGGCAAAAAACAGTGTCAAGAAAAGCTCTTCAACAGTTTTCAAATGAGCGAACGCGTACCGAAAGATAATTTCTACCGTCGCTTGAAAGGGTCATTGGACCTCGATTTTCTCTATTCCCGGACCAAAGGGTATTATGGCACAAGCGGCCAAAAGAGCATCGACCCGGTGGTGTTCTTCAAGTTCTGTTTGGTGGGCTATTTGGAGGACATCATCAGTGACCGCAAACTTATTTCCCATTGTTCGATGCGATTGGACATCCTTTTCTTTTTGGGTTACGATATCGATGAGGAGCTTCCCTGGCACAGTACCATAAGCCGCACGCGTCAATTGTTCCCGGAATCGGTGTTCGAAGCAGTGTTCACCAAGGTGTTTTCCCTTTGTGTGGAAAAGGGCATGGTCAGTGGCCATACCCAGGTGACCGATAGTGCCCCGGTGAAGGCCAACGCAAGTATGGAAAGTCTGGAGCTAAAAGTCCCTGCCGATGAGTTGGATGCCCATTTGAAAAAGATACGCCATATCAGCGCCATGGACAGAGAAGCCCCTAGGCGCAAGAGCAAGGACGACAAGGCCGAATGCGGCCAAAAGCGCATAACGGCCAACGAGCGGGAACTACAAGCGATAAAGGGCCGCAACAGGAAATGGGCAAAGGACCAAGATCAACGCCCGGGTGCGGGCAACAAAGGTTCAAAGTACACCAGTAACAAAACACATTACAGCCCCACCGACCCGGATGCCCGTATAAGCGTAAAACCCGGCAAGGCGAGAAAGCTCAACTATTGCGCCCAGTTAACGGTGGACACCGCCCATCACGTGATCAGTGATATCGGTGCCCATCACGCCGATGGCAAGGACAACCAACACCTGCCCGACATCGTCAAGCGCGTCGGCAGAAGACTTTGGCGGGCTGGGCTGTTATGGGAACACTGTGTTGCCGATACGGGCTACAGCAGTGGCGAGAACTATGCTTTTCTGGAAGCACTTGGCCTTAGGAGTTACATACCGCCCCACGGTACCTACAAGGGTGGCCCCGATGGGTTCACCTATGCTGGCGAAAACGACCATTACCTATGCCCGAAAGGCAGGGTCATCCCCTTCACCAAAGTGTTCAACGACCACCGTACGGGCACCAAGAAAAAGGAATACCGCGCCAGTAAAAAGGTGTGCTTGGATTGCCCCATCCGTCGCCAATGTTTGGGCAAGAGCGCCCAAGAGAAGAAATTCAGCGTCACCTACTACCGGGCGGAATATGAACGCAACAACCAACGCATAAAGACTCCCTTGGGCAGGTATCTGAAAGGCAAACGCCAGAGTACGGTAGAACCCGTTTTAGGTACCCTGACCCAGTTCATGGGACTAAGGAAGATAAACACCACAGGTCTGGCACAGGCCAACAAGTGCATGCACCTCTCGGCCATGGCCTATAACCTCAAAAAATACCTGGGGTTCATTGAAAAACGGACGAAAAGTGGGGCAAATGCCCTTTGCTTTCTTGAAACGGCAATGACAACCTTGATAAGGCCATTTTTAGCCCCTGGGGCACTTTTGATTTTCAATGATCGTAACCGGACATCAACAAAAAAGCCCTGTAAAAGGGCTTATTCCAAGTTGATTCTTCTATGATCAAAGGCTTGTGCAACGGTTACCGTTGTTACCTGTAGTGCTTTTATTTTTCATTCATTAGTTTATTCAGTCGTGGTTGTAAAATCCAAATTCCAATTGTGAATAAGTAGATTAAAAATATTTCTAAAATTAAGTCAGTTGTTTTGTGTTCAGTTTTTGATTCAGCTCGTTTTAGAGTTTTTGCTGAAAAAATCACAATTTTAGTGATAGCTACAAGTCCGATAATTCCAGCCAAAGCAATAATCCAGGAGTCAATTCTGTCGTAAGATTGAGTTAGCATATCTCGAACATTAAGTCCGAATGGAATTAATGAAGTCAGATATAAAATCCACCAAATTTTCATTTCGTTATTCAATTCCACGTTTTTATTCAGAACCTTACCAATTGAATAAATCCAACCAAGAAAAAGTCCGATGTACAGACCGAATGATAAAAACCATAAGTCCGATTTTATGAAAATAACCATTTGAATTGTTCCGACAATCCAAATTAAAAAAATTTGCCAATGTTTTAATTTAAGAAAAATGTTCATTTAGAGTTCGTGGGTTTGCGGCATTACAGGTAACGGTCTCGTATAACCGTCAGTTACGGTTTTTTAAGTTAGTATTTTTCGGTTTGGCACATAACTCTCAATTGCGAGTGGATTCAGACGTAGTCTAATCCGCCGTAATTGCGGTTATACTTTGTTAGGCACTAGTTTTTAATCCCAACCATTATTTTCATTAGTCCAATCAAAAAGAAAACATACGTGTTCAAGTTCATTTATTGCTTTCCAAAGTATTCTCTTGTTTTTCGAAAGCCCTCCTTGTACATTTAATTTATTCATCATTCCATTCATAAGTGCCTCATTCGCTAGAATTTCATGTGCTATATGATTTCTTGAATCCTTAACTCCTTTGAGTAGAGCGATGAAGTCTTCTCTCAATCCTTTTCTTTCAAGTTCAACTCTAGTTTTCCCAAGAGTCCATCTTTCCATATCGTCAAGGTTTCCTCCAAATTTCTCTTCATATAACTTTTTCAGTCCAAACTCAAGTAATTGTGCCATTCCCATATACATAGCGTATTGCTCAATAAAACTCAAGTTTTCATATTTCTTTAGTCCTTTTTGAGTTCCTTCTCTAATTTGTTCAGTGTTTAGGCGTGGTGGTTTTTCTTCACTCATTTTTTATCTGTAATCTGGTAAATCATTCCACTTATCAAGCATTTTAGCAAAAAAGTTAGCGGAATAAGTCGATTCGTAATTCAGTCCTAGATTTCCAACTTCTAAGTCTCCAAACATAGAAACTATGATTTCAATTTGGTCAGAGTTTAAATCAATTAGAAAAAAGTCAGTTTCTGTACTATTCGGTTGGTTGTGCAATTCGGGCTTTTGAATTTTGTTTTCCTTTATTATTCGGTCAATTTCAGATTCAAGTTCGGTCAATTTGTTAATTCCGAGTTGCTTTTTAGTTTCTTTTAGCGTTCCAAAATCAAGTACGTTTCCTTCTTTCGTTATTCTATTATATTCTTGTGTTCGCATTTTTGGTCAACTTGTGCCTAACGGTCCGGGTATGCGACGTGCTGCCCTTTTCCCGTTTTCCAATATCGGTATCTATTCGCCGTAAATCAACTTCATTCTCAATCAAGATCCCTTTTGTCATCGGGCAGCATGATCGCATACGCTTTGTTGGCAGACGTACCACTTGCCCTAAATCTTATTCTCGTCTATTCTTTTCGGAATCAATTTTTGTTTATAAATCGGTTATTGTTCGCCAAGATGAAATATCATTCACCTAAATATCTGTTTTCACAAATCGGAATGCATTTCCATTCAGTATGTTATTCGCCGATATAAAAAGTAGTTCGTACAAAACGCTGTTTTCAAGCATTAGGATTTGTTCACACTCAGGTTATTATTCGCCGACAAGAATGTCATTCACTCAAATATCTGTTTTCGCAAATCGGGAACTATTCTTAATCAGGATATCATTCGCCGAAATCTCATTATTCAACCCACCATAAAGTGTTTTCTAAGAAATGTATCTGTTCACACAAATGATGTCCATCAAGCCCAAAATTTGTTCTTCAAATAATTCATCTCTTTACCTAAATCGCGATCTTATTCTTGAATAGCTAACCCTATCCGATTATGGCTGCCAACGGGCCGGGTATGCGACGTGCTGCCCTTTTCCATTTTTCAATATCGGTATCTATTCGCCGAATATCAACTCTATTCACAATCAAGATCTAATTCGTAATACAGGCAGCATGATCGCATACGCTTTGTTGCCTGATGTGCCCTAGGGCCTTCCGAAGGATCTATCCGTTTTCAATCTCAAATAGAATTACATCTGTTTTTCACATTCATGATTTCCCGACGAAGAATAATCAATCACATTTCAATCCCAAATAGAATTACATCTGTTTTTTACATTCATGATTTCCCGACGAAGAATGATCAATCACATTTCAATCCCAAATAGAATTTCAACTGTCTTTCACATTCATGATTTCCCGACGAAGAATGATCAATCACATTTCAATCCCAAATAGAATTTCAACTGTCTTTCACATTCATGATTTCCCGACGAAGAATGATCAATCACATTTCAATCCCAAATAGAATTTCAACTGTCTTTCACATTCATGATTTCCCGACGAAGAATGATCAATCACATTTCAATCCCAAATAGAATTTCAACTGTCTTTCACATTCATGATTTCCCGACGAAGAAAGTCAATCACATTTCAATCCCAAATAGAATTTCATCTGTTTTTCACATTCATGATTTCCCGACGAAGAATGATCAATCCATTTTCAATCTTATCTATTTCTTCAACCTGATTTACCTTATTTTATACCCAATGTCCCTGCATGTCAGGCAACGTAGGAGTATAGATCGTTAATGATCTATACATCTTTTATATGTGGAACTAAGATAAGAGATCTTTTATGCTATTGAAGGAGGTTTCCGCTACATGGGTGTATATTTCCGTTGTCTTCGTAGAATTATGCCCCAATAATAGCTGAATGTGCCGTATATCCAAACCATCCTCCAGTAAATGAGTGGCGAAACTATGCCTGAGCATATGCGGCGTTACCCTCTTGTAGATACCAGATCTGCGAGCGGCCTCAGAGATAATCTTTACTACGCTAGATGCCGTATACGGTCTGTTTCGAGGTCCTTCGAACAGATAATCCTTGGGTTTGTACGCTACATAGTAGGATCTTAGACTTCGTAACAGGGTTGGACTTAGCACCGTCATCCTGTCCTTATTGCCCTTAGCGGATTGGACACGAATAAGCATGCGATTGCTGTCTATATCCCCTAATTTAAGGCTTAACAACTCACTTCTCCTAAGACCGGCAGAGTATAACAGCGAAATAATGCAACGATGTTTTAGGTTGTTGGTATTATCTATCATGGCGAGAATTTCCGCTCTCGAAAGTACCTTGGGCAATGGTGTCGATTTTCTAGGTCGCTCAAGGTCATAAAATCTATTGGGCATTCCCATGACTGTTTCGAAGTAGAATTTAATGCTGTTTACGGTTTGGTTCAAATAGGAGGGGGAACGTCCATCACGAGATAGCTTCTGAAGATATTGCCTTACTTCCTTCTCATTAATATCTTCCGGATTTATAGGATGGTAATGGTTGAGGAAGCACTCAAAATGATGCACATAGGTTTTAACGGTATTCTCGGCGTATTTTTTTATTTCTAGCTTATCCAAGTATTCATCCGGGCACCGTTTAATATCCTTCCCCAAAGTGCGGGTCCGATACCAATCAACGTTTTTCGGCCTATCGGCGTTTAATTCATTTTTAGATTCGAAAAAATAGTTGCCGTTTATCCAGACCTCTCCCCTAAAGGTGTTGAAGATGATTCCTAAGTTAGTCTTGTTGTTCTCAACATGGTACATGCCGAACTCATCGGACCAAGACACATGAGGAAGTTTCTCCACAAGAGCCTGTACGACCCTGTCGGATTTGAACTGAAGCCCAATATGCTTTCTATTGGAAATCAACAAATGCTTTAAAGTAATACTCCGTCCCTTGAACATGATGGTTTTTTTTGTCAATTTCAATAATAAAAATGATTTAATCGTATCTTAATCGAATAATGTTCGCATACACATTTGACTAATTTTTAAAACATAATGAGAATACAAAAGGAATGTCTCTATTGTGGAAAGGAGCTAATGGGTCGTACCGATAAGAAATACTGTGACCTACATTGCAAAAGTGCCTATCAATACCAAAAAACAAAGGAAAGGCCCGAAAGGTTTTATAACAAAGTGGATAATCAGTTGCGCCTAAACCGTAAATTGTTGAAAGCCTACAACAAAGCGGGCACGTCCATAGTAAGGGCGCAAGTGCTTCTGGATTTGGGCTTTGATCCCAGATTCTTCACCCATTATTGGAAGAATAAAAAAAGTGATATATACTTGTTTGTCTATGAATTCGGCTATCTTAAGAAGACGGAAAACGGAAAGGAAAAATACATTATGGTCACTTGGCAGGATTATATGGGATAAGTGCCTTGTCCTAAACATAGTAGTGGTTACTGCAAGTTAGGTTCTCATCATCATGCCCTCCCAGAAACGAGTCGTTCAAAATTTGAATTAATTCGTTTAAATTTATACATGGCCAGATTCTTGTTTCTTATAGGGGTGCTCATTTCGGTTTCGGGTTACTCGCAATCCAAAATCGATAGTTTGGAGAAAAGGCTGGACCGGGAAAAGGTAGACTCCCTAAAAGTTAACCTCCTTTTAAACCTCTTTGACGAATATCAGTATGAAGATCCGGCAAAGGCCGAAATTAGTATCCAACAGGCCTTGGACATTGCCCAGGGAATCCGCGACAAACGCTATGAGGTAAAGGCCCTTAACGCTTTTGCCGATCTTTTGAACGGCAGGGCCCAGAACGATTCCGCTATCTCTGTATTTCAAAGGTCTTTGGCCTTAGCTGAGGATATAACCTATGATTCAGGAAAAGGTATCGCGTTGATCGGACTGGGCAACACCTATTTGAGCAAAGGCGACCTCATACAAGCCGAAGTCTACCACAAACGCAATATTGCCTTTGCCCAAGAAGTGGACGACTTTGAGGGATTGGCGAGTTCCCACAATAATTTGGGCAATATCTACAATGAAACCGGGGAATACAAAAAGGCCATGGAGGCCTATACCTTTGCGGCAAAAACGAACACCGAGATCGGCAATGAGAAAAATGCCGGCATCAACTTTGCCAACATCGGTCTCATCAACCAAAAACTGACCAACTACAATAGGGCGCTGGATTACTATGCCAAAAGCGATAGCCTCTTTAAAAAGTTCGATTTTTTGCCCGGCCGGGCCTTTGTGCTAAAAAATATGGGTGTTGTATACCGAAATCAGAAAAAGCCCGATGCGGCACTGGAAAAATACCGTCAAGCCCTGGAAAGCTATCAACAAATGGACCTAAAACGGGAAATGAGCCAGGTCTATGAGAATATCGGAAATATTTATTCGGACAGATCGCAATCCAACGAGGCAATCTACAATTACCATCGGTCCTTGTCCATAGCCACCGAGACCTCGGATTCCATTAACATGGCCGTTTTTAACCAATCCTTGGGGCAGGAATTTTTTTATGCCAAAAAATGGGACAGTGCGGTCTACTACTCCAGGCGCGCGCTTGCCATGGCCAAGAAGGTAGGCGTAGATCTCACCACAATGGATGGATACAAGATCTTGGCACAGGTGTACCAGGCCCAATCCGAGCATGAAAAGGCCTATGCCGCACTTATGGAATACCAAATTATGCGGGATAGTCTGTACACCTTGGAAAAGCGTGATCTTGCCGAGGAGATAGAAGCCCAATATCAAAATGAGGAAAAGACCAAGGAAATCGCTTTGTTGGCCTCGGAAAAGGAACTGCAGGCCTTACAGTTGAGCAAGCGAAAGAACGAACGCAACGGTACCATAGCCTTTGCGGTTTTTATCCTGGTGTTGGCCATTTTGCTCTACAATCAATACCGCGTTAAACAAAAGGCCAATAAGGAGCTCCAGGAATTGGGCCGATTAAAATCCAACTTTTTTGCGAACATTTCCCATGAGTTTCGGACGCCCCTGACCTTGATCAAGGGCCCCATTGAACATTTGGAGCAGAACCCAGAAGAGCAATTGGGCCGTAACGAAGTGAAGATGATCCGAAGAAATACGAACAAGGTCCTGGGATTGGTGAACCAGCTGTTGGATCTTTCCAGGATCGATGAGGGCAAATTACAGCTAAAATCGACCGAAGGGGATGTTTTTAAATGCCTTAGGACTGCGGCGGCATCCTTCAATTCCTATGCGGCACAGCGCAATATGGACTATCGGGTAGAAATCCCCAGCGAAACCTTATGGGCGGCTTTTGACCGGGACAAGCTGGAAAAAGTGGTCTACAACTTGTTGAGCAATGCCTTTAAATTTAGTGAGGATGGGGAATTGGTGGCTTTGGAAGCATCCCATACCCATTCAGATTTGGTCATTCAGGTTTCGGATTCGGGTAGGGGGATTTCCGAGGACAAACTGCCCTTTATCTTTGATCGTTTCTATCAGGTAGATGGGAGTATCACCAAGGATAGGGAAGGTTCCGGCATTGGTCTGTCCTTGTCCAAGGACTTGGTGGAATTGATGGATGGCACCATTACCGTTTCCAGTGAAGAAGGGAAGGGCACCTATTTTACGGTACAGATCCCGATTGAAAAAATTAAAACCCCCAAGGCCTCTCTGCAAGCTGCAATACCGAAGGAAACAAAGGAAACCCTTGAAACGGAATCCTTTGACCTGCCTAGGGCCGATGTACGCGACCTCCCTGAAATTCTGCTTGTGGAGGACAACGAGGACATGCTCCAGTTCATCAAGACCCGGCTCGTGGAAAAGTACAGGATAACCGAGGCCAGAAATGGTGAAGAGGGTTTTAAAATGGCCATGACACATCTCCCTGACCTACTCATTACGGATTTAATGATGCCAAAAATGGATGGGATGGAGCTTTGCAAAAAACTGAAGACCAATTTGGAAACCAGTCATATTCCCGTTATTATGCTCACGGCCAGAGCGGGTGTCCAGAACAAGATCGAAGGGTTGGAGACCGGGGCGGACGATTACCTGACGAAACCCTTTGATGCCCAGGAACTTGCAGTACGGATCAAAAATCTCATCGATCAAAGGCAACGACTAAGGGCGCACTATAGGGATAATGCCTATACCGTACATCCTGAAAAAATTACGACCACCTCATTGGATAGAAAATTTCTCGAGCAGGTTCTGGATCTCTTGGAAAAGGAATACACCGATGCAAATTTCGGGGTACCCCAAATGCAAAGGACGTTGACCATGAGCAAAACCCAACTACACCGGAAAATAAAGGCATTGACCAATGAATCCCCTGGGGAACTGCTACGAAATTTTCGATTAAAACGAGCGGCCCAATTGTTGTCCCAAAAAGCGGATACCGTAACCCAGGTCGCCTATCAGGTAGGCTTTAATAATCTTTCCTATTTCGCTAAATGCTTTAAGGCACTCTACGGGGTTCCTCCCTCTTCGTACTGATTTTTAGGGGAAGTACATTATTTGGTATTCCCGTGTCACTATTTGGGACTATTGTGTCAGTCCCCGATAGGCGTAAAACCTAGCTTTGGTTCAATTCCAAAGGTTTCCCACTCTTCAAAATAAACACATGCGATTATGAAAAAGGTATTCACAAAGGTGCACAAAAATGTAGGTAAAGGCGTATTGACCGTTATTGCCTTAGGTTTAGTAATAAGTTGTAGTAGTGATGGAGACGATGGCCCTACCGTGAACGAGGAACCTGAAATCCAGTCCCCGACAATTTCCGGGATATCCCCCAGCAGTGGGGTGGTGGGCACCGAAGTCACCATTTCGGGAACCAATTTTAGCAGTACCGGTAGCCAAAATGAGGTGGAGTTCAATGGAATAACGGCAACGGTAAAATCTGCATCGGCCACACAGCTGGTCGTAGATGTCCCGGCAGATGCCACCACCGGACAAGTGTCCGTAACCGTTAACGGAAGAACAGCGGTTGGCGCCTCCTTCACCGTGCTCACGGCGGATGTTTCGTTATGTAATCAAAATGAGATTTTGGAAAATACGACCTGGGAAGATGTGGAACCGGGAGATGCTGTGGACTATGTGATACAATGTGAAATTAATGTAAGAGGAAATGCATTACTGACCATTGAACCTGGGGTCATCATCGCCTTTGAAGGCGAGAACAGCGGTATCTTTACCGGGGAAGGTGGTGGATTAAAGGCCGTGGGCACGGCGGAAAACACCATACAGTTTTTGGGAACCTCGGAGAATAAGGGGGTTTGGAAAGGAGTCTATTTTGGCTCCAATCATCCGGAAAATCGTCTGGAACATGTAATTGTACGCCATGCGGGCCGCTCCGCTTCCACTCAATCCGACGAAAAGGGTGCCGTTCAACTATCCAGGGACGAAGATTCCTCGGGTGCCATTGTCAATTGTACCATTACCGATAATGATGGATTCGGCGTGTTCATTACGGACGAAAGCGATTTGGAGGAGTTTTCCAATAATGTCATATCCAATAACGAGGAAGCCCCTGTGGGCCTATATTTCAACCAGTTGAGCGCGTTGGATGCCGCGTCGGACTATCAGGGCAATGGAAATAATTATGTTGAGGTTTGGGAAAATGAAATTGAGGATGATGGGGTAAGCATGGCCTTGCTGAACGTTCCGTACCGATTTGTTGAGAGTAGTAGATACAACATCAAGAACGAATTGAATATTGATGCGGGAAATACCTTGGAATTTGCTAGTGGAGCCGGATTTCGATTGGGTGAACAATCCTCGGATTGTGCGGACACTACCGGTTCATTAAATGCTACCGGCACTATGGCGAACCCCATAACCTTCCAAGGGGTGATTTCCGGCAAAGGAACTTGGTTGGGTATCGGGTTCAATTCGTCCAGTCCCAATAACAACTTGATCTATTGTACTATTTCCGGAGGCGGGAGTAGCAAGATCTACAATGGTGCCGACTTTGCGGCCAACGTTACCTTGCAGTGTGATAGTAGGTTGACTATCCAAAATACAACAGTTGACGATAGTGGCGGATTTGGCATCTACATGTTGGACGATGATGCCGAATTGACCGATTTTGAGGAAAATACAATCGTAAACAATGAATTGGCCCCGGTTTGGATGCACCTGCCACAGGTAGACCAACTGGATGCGGCTACGTCCTATGCGGAAGGCAATGGAAGGTCTTATATTCAGGTTGAAGGAGATGCTGTTACCGATGCCGACCTTACCATTAAAAAATTGGAAGTACCTTACAGGATTGAAACGGAGGAATCTGGTCGAGAGACCTACGTGGAGACGGCCATAACCATTGAGGCCGGAACTATTCTGGAATTTGAAACAGGAGCGGGACTGGTTTTGGGAAGCCCTGGGGTGGACTGTATCCCTACCACAGGTTCCCTAAATGCCCAAGGGACTTCCGAGGAACCGATTATATTCCGGGGCGCTTCCGAAGGGCAGGGTACCTGGTTGGGTATCGGGATTAATTCCAGTACCAGTACCAACCTTTTCAACTACTGTGAAATATCGGGAGGCGGTGCGGAGCAGATGTACAATGCAGGAGGACAGGGTAATATTGTAATCCATTGCAGTGGAAACCTAACCCTGGAGAACAGTGCTATTAACGATAGTGGTGGATGGGGCGTTGATTTTGTACAAGGTGGTAATAGTTTGTCGCAGACTGGCAATACTTTTGCAAACAATGTGTCGGGCAATGTAGCTAACAATTGACCTGAAATGTATGACTCTGAAGTATCCTTTTAAGTACATTAATAGGAAAAGCATGAGAATGATAATACGCTCTAAAACGGAATCTTGATGGTTACCACGGCGCCCGTCTTTGTACCATCGGCTATGTCCCTTATTGCGATTTCATAGCCATGGTCCTTTTTGCGGATCTGGTTGAGGAGCTTTAGCCTTTCCCGCAATATCTGCGTAGCATACGACTGTTGCCCCTTTTCGGGCGGGGCCTCGTTCTTCTCCCCCGAGATGCCTATCCCGTTATCCTCTATGGTAAGGACCAGTTGTTTGGTGTCCGTGGACTTTTCGATTTTAATGGTTATGGACTTTTCCCTTTGGTCTTCCGTAAAGCCATGCACAATGGAGTTCTCCGCAATGGGCTGCAACATCATTGAGGGGATGAAGGTATCCTCCACGTCGATGTCGGGCCCATACTGGACTTTTAGGTCAATTTTGTATTTGTTCTTGGTGTTATTCAGGGCAACGTAGTTTTCTATATAGCCTATTTCCTTGGCAAGTGATATGTTTTCGTTACGGGTCAGGTCCAGGGTCTGTCGCATCAAAGTGGCGAATTTGCTGATATAGGTATCCAAATTGGCAAGCTTGCCCTGTTGTGCAGTATGGCGTACATTGTTAAGGGCATTGAAGATGAAGTGGGGGTTCATCTGTGCCCTGAGGGTCTTTCGCTCCAGTTCGATTAAGGTAAGGCGGAGGGTATTTTTTTTGCGTTCGTTTCTGGTCCGTTGGGCGAAAACCAGGGTCATAATACCCAAAAGGAGGAGCACGGCGAGGAACTGCACCCATGGCCTCTTGTAAAAGACCTGTGCCACATGGATATCATAGTTCAGTTCATTGGAGGATTCCATGCCGGCAGGATTCGATCCCTTAATCCTAAGTACGTAATCCCCTGGGGGGATGGATAGCAGTTTTAAGGTAGTCTGGTCACCAAGATTCACCCAATCATTAGTAAACCCGTCCAGCCTATAAGCGTATTTGTTGGTCTCGGTGTTATAGCAATCGTTTATGCTATAGGTTATCGAAAAGGAATTTTTGGAGTAGGGCAGACTGAAATCATAATTATCCAGATTTAGAACATCTAGCTCCACGTCCATTTCCCTATCGGAATCGTAATATTCGAATTTGGTGGGGAATATCCTGATGTCCCGGGATTGGACCGTACTATGTATACTGTCAAAGGCAATCAACCCCCTGACCCCTCCGAACAATAAGGAATTGGTGGAGGTCCTATAATAGGAATACTCATTGAAGTCATTGAAGGGTAGGCCATCCTCCACGTAGAACGCGGTCACTTTTTTCGAGTTTTTTTCAAACCGGTATAGTCCGTCATGGGTGCTGAACCACATATTTTCCTCGGCGTCTTCCAAGATTCCCACCACGTTTAAATCGGTGAGGCCGTCCGCTGCGTTTAGCACTTTAGTCTTGTTGAGAGACTTGTCAATTTGGATTGCCCCTTTGTCAGTACCCAGCCATATGTTCTCTTGCCGGTCTAAGAAAATTGAATAGATCTTATTGGTAGGCAGGGTTAGATCGTTGTTTGCGGGATCATCTGTAAAGTGTAAAAAGGTATTGGAGTGGAGATCCTGTATGATCAATCCATTTACGTCCGTTCCTATATAGAGTTTGTTTTTGGTTTTTAGAAGAACTCTTATAATAGGGTCTATTGCCTTCTCGAGAGGAGGGATAGGTACCTCCCGGAACTTTTTCTGTTTGACATTGAATTCCTGAATATCATAATTGCTGGCCAGCAAAAGGGTGGAGTCCGAATACTTTGCTATATCAAAGTAATGTAAATTGGCCAACCTTCGGTGAGAGCGAAAGATATTGGTATCAACTATCGTATTCCTTAAAAAATTAACTTCCCAGAGCGTTTTGTGCTCCCCAATACACCAGACCGTGGAATCGCTTGCCTTTAGAAAAGACCTAAGGAGATTCAATGTTGGAAAAATATTTTTTGTTTTATAAGGGCCTTCATCATAATTCGCATCGTTTGTTGGCGAAAGCTTAAAGATTCCCTGATCGGTGGTGGCAAGGATTTCCCTATTGGGAAGTTCCAAAAACCCCCTTGCATCGATGTTTTGTTCGCCATTGGCATATAAAATTCGATCAAAGCGATTTTGGCTGAACTTTATTTTACTGATCTGATCATAACTGCTGACGTAGATGATGTCGTTTTTATCAACAATCAAATCTTCAATCGGGAAAGCGAACGGAATGTCATAGGTCTTTTTAAGATGAAGGCTCCCTTTTGTTTCCACTAGTTTAAATAACATCAAGGTCTTTCCGGGATCATCGATAGCGATAAGGTCGGCATGGTTTTTTAGTACCGGATTGCTGTCCTCCGTAATGGGAATCATTTCTTGAAAGGGTACGTTGATAAGCTGTAGATCCAATTCCTCAATAAAGAAGGTCTCAAAAACCTCACCTTCATAGGTATACCGTGTTTCCATGGATTCCGGAAGGATGTCACCGTTGTCAGTAAGCACCAGGCCATCGCCGCCGTTTAGGGGCCATTCCGGATAGATATAATCAGCCCAACTGTATTTGATAGAGCTCGTATAGTCCGCAACAGGTGTTGTGGTTCCAGTATCAAAAATATAGAACTTACGCCCCTGCCGAACTAGAAATGTATCGCAGCCGATTCTTCGTTCAAAATAGAGGAAATTCCTTAAAAAATACCTATCGTTTGTATATCTGGGTTCAATTCCCTCAAGGTTATATTGCGTGACCTGGAGGGAGGAATCTACCTTTAAAATGATATTGTCCTCGGCGGTGGAAGCCACCATCCACAGATTTCCGTTGCAGTCCTCCATAAAGGAATTCGGTTGCAGTTCCCTTCCCATCAAGAACGGTTTTAACACAACTCGATTGAAACTATCATCTAGGCTTTTACTGGATAAAAAAAGTCCGGTGTCTGCGGATACCCACATCCTTCGCTTCCTATCAAAATAAATCCCGTAAATATCTTGGACCAAGTTGTTTGGATTTTCGACCAGAAAGGAAGAAAGGACGTTATGGGTCTCAAAGTCCTTTACAATTGCATCATTTGTGGAATACCATAGAAACCCATCATCATCTACCTGCATGAAATTCCTAAATTTGTGGGATTTCCCGTTGGGATTTATTTCAATGTCTCGTATCGTATAATCCTGGGCGTACAGCCCATTACAGATTAACACTTGTAAAATGATAGAATACGTAACTATTTTATTCATTCAATACCTTTAATACGGGATTTTGATGGTTACCGCGGCCCCAGTTCTAGTTCTGTCCGCTATGTCGTTTATTTCGATCTCGTAACCAAAGTCCTTTTTGCGGATCTGGTTTAATAGCTTTAACCGCTCGTGCAAAATCTGTGTGGCATAGGACTGGTGCCCCTTTTCTGGGCCGCCTTTGCTTTTCGCTCCTGAGATTCCTATCCCGTTGTCCTCGATGGTCAATATCAACTGTTTTGTGGTTTCGGATCTTTCAATTTTTAAAATTATGGTTTTCTCCTTTTGATCTTCCGTAAAACCATGGACGATGGAGTTCTCCACAATGGGTTGTAGGAGCATGGAGGGGATAAAGGTATCCTCGGGATTAATATTCGGTCCACATTGGACTACGAGGTCTATTTTGTGCTTGCTCTTGGTATTGGTAAGGGCCACATAGCTCTCGATGTAGCGTATTTCCTTGGAGAGCAGGATGTTCTCGTTCCGGGTGAGGTCCAGCGTCAACCGCATAAGGGAGGAGAAATTGGTGATATAGTCGTCCAGCTTGGATAGCTTGCCCTCCTTAACGGTCTTGCGTATCCCGTTCAGGGCATTGAATATAAAGTGCGGGTTCATCTGTGCCCTTAGGGTCTTGCGTTCCAGTTCCACCAGGGTAAGTCGCACTTCGTGTTTTTTCCGTTCCCTTTTCGAATGGTTGTACAAGATCAATACGACCAGGGCAAGGAGAAAGAGCACTGTAATGGCCTGGACCCAGGACCGTTTGTAAAAGACCTGGGCCACATGGATGTTATAGCGCAGTTCATTGGACGATTCGACTCCTGCCGGATTGGATCCCTTGATCCTCAGAACATGATCCCCGGGAGGCATGGACAACAGCTTTAAGGTGGTCTGGTTCCCCAGATCCACCCAATCATCGGTGACCCCATCCAACTTATAGACATATTTGTTGTTCTCGGTATTATAGCAGTCGTTGATGCTATAGGTTACCGAGAAGGAATTTTTGGCAAAAGGTAAACTGAAACTGTAATCGTCCTTGTTCAAAACCTCAAGTTCAACATCTTTTTTTTCATCCCTGTCATAGTATTCGAATTTGGTGGGAAATATCCGAAGGTCGTGGGATTGGACGGGATTATCAATATGGTCAAAAGCGACCAATCCCCTAACACCCCCAAAGAACAAGGTGTTGCTCGAGGTTTTGTAATACGCATTTTGATTGAAATCGTTAAAGGGAAGACCGTCTTCCACATAGAATGCGGTGACTTTTTTTAAATCCTTTTGGTACCGGTAAAGCCCGTCATAGGTGCTGAACCAGATATTTGCTTGGGCATCTTCCAAAATTCCCACCACGTTTAAATTGGTAAGTCCGTCCGCGCCATCCAGTACGGTTGTTTTTTTCAGGTCCTTATCAATATAAATCGCCCCTTTATCAGTACCCAGCCATACATTTTCCTCTTGGTCCGTGAGAATGGTATAGATTTTATTGGTGGGAAGTGTCAAACCTTTATTGATAGAATCATTGACTAGGTGCAAAAAGGTATTGGAATTCAAGTCTTGTATAAAAAGCCCATTTGCATCCGTGCCTATGTAGAGTTTGTCCCCTGTCCTATGGAGATCTCTAATGAAAAGTTTTCTGGCATTTTCAACAGGGGGAATGTTTAGTTCACGGAACTTTTTCTGTTTGAGGTTGAATTCCTGAAGACCAAAGTTGCTGGCAAGGAACAAGGTGGAGTCCGAGGGTTTTAGAATATCATAGTATCGCAATTGGCCCAACTCCCAATCTTTGTCAAAGTTGTACTGTCCGATAATCGTATTCTCCCTAAAATTTATTTCGCTTATCATTCTGTTCTCCCCGAGGCACCACGCCGTAGAATCGCTGGCTCTTACAAAAGACCTGAGGTAGGACAATTGAGGAAAAACATTTTCCGTAATGTATGGGCTTTGAATAAAATCATTTTCGGAAGGTGCAATCTTAAAAACCCCCGAATAAGTGGCTGCAAGCATCTCGTTATTGGGAAGCTCCAGCAATCCCCTTGTACTTATAACGCTCTTGCCGTTCCCGTATAGGATCCTGTCAAAATTATTCTTGCTGAACTTTATTTTACTGATCCGGTCATAGTTGCTGACATAGATGATATCGTTTTTATCGATTACAACGTCATCGATTACATTGGGGAATGGAATTTCATAGGTTTTTTTGAGATGAAGACTCCCGTTTATTTCTATTAGCTTGAATAGAATCAAATTTTTTTCAAGGCCATCGGTACTGATGAGGTCGGCGTAATTCTTTAGGATGGGATTGCTATCCTCGGTAATGGGGATCATCTCTTGCATGGGCAGATTAAGCACCTGTATATCCATATCTTTTATAAAATGGGTCTTAAATGTTTCTCCCTTATAGGTATACTGTGTCTCAATAGATTCCGGGAGGATGTCGCCGTTATCCGTAACCAGTAAGCCATCTCCGCCATTTAGGGGCCATTCGGGATAGAGGTAATCCGCCCAACTGTGTTTGATAGAGTCGGAATAGTCCGCAATGGGCGTTGTGGTTCCGTTATCAAAGATATAGAGCTTTCGCCCCTGTCGAACGAGAAATTTATCGCAGTCGATTCTTCGTTCAAAAAAAAGATAATTCCTTTTGTAATATCTATCTTCCAAGAATCTTGGTCCAATTCCCGGAACTTGATACTCTTTGACCTCGAAGAAGGAATCTACCTTTAAAATAATATTGTCCCCACTGTTATAAGCGATTATCCAAATGTTTCCATTGCAGTCCTCCAAAAAGGAGTTTGCCTCAAGTTCCTCTCCTTTTAATAATAGGTTGAACTTTATACGATTAAAACTATCGTCCAAGCTTTCGTTGGACACGAAAATTCCGGCCTGGGTGGAAACCCACATCCGCTGTCGGCTATCAATAAAAATTGTAAACCCTATTTTGGGAGGGTTATCTCCGTTTTCACCCATAAAGGGCGACAGTACATTGTGGGTCTCAAAATCCTTTACTACTCCATTGTATGTAGAGTACCATAGAAAGCCATCATTATCGATTTGTATGATATTAATGCCTTTATGGGATTCGCCATTGGGATTCATTTCAATATCCCGTATCGTATAATCCTGGGCACGTAATACACTGAAAACCAATGCATTTAAAATGATGATATATGTAATTATTTTATGCATTTACTACTTCTCATATGGAATTTTAATGGTAACCACGGCCCCTGTCCTTGTTCCGTCCATGATGTCCTTTATCGCAATCTCATAGCCATGGTCCTTTTTGCGGATCTGGTTCAGGAGCTTCAACCGCTCGTGCAAAATCTGGGTGGCATAGGACTGATGTCCCCGATCGGCCTCACTTTTCTTTTTCGCCCCCGAAATCCCTATCCCGTTGTCCTCGACAGTAAGCACTAGCTGTTTTGTTGCCTCGGACCTTTCGATTCTCAGAGTTATGGATTTTTCCCTTTGGCCGTCCGTAAAACCGTGTACGATGGAGTTCTCAACTACGGGCTGTAGGAGCATGGAGGGGATAAAGGTATTCTCCACATCGATGTCCGACCCATATTGGACTATGAGGTCTATTTTGTGTTCGCCCTTGGTATTGGTGAGGGCCACATAGTTCTGGATGTAACGTATCTCCTTTGAGAGCAGGATGTTCTCGTTCCGCGTAAGGTCCAGGGTCAACCGCATAAGGGATGAGAAATTGGTGATATAGTCGTCCAGTTTGGAGGGCTTGCCTTCCTTAACGGTCTTGCGTATACCGTTCAGGGCGTTGAATATGAAGTGGGGGTTCATCTGCGCCCTCAGGGTCTTGCGTTCCAGTTCCACCAGGGTAAGGCGCAGTTCATGTTTTTTCCGTTCTCTTTTCGAATGGTTGTACAAGACCATCGCCACTATCCCAAGGAGCAACAATAGGGTAAGGGCCTGTATCCAGGGGCGTTTGTAAAAGACCTGGGCCACATGGATGTCATAGTTCAGTTCGTTGGCGGATTCCACCCCTGCGGGATTGGATCCCTTGATTCTAAGCACATAGTCCCCCGGGGGTATGGACAGGAGCTTCAAGGTGGTCTGGCTTCCCAAGTTCACCCAGTCCTCGGTAAACCCGTCCAACTTGTAGGCATATTTGTTGGTCTCGGTATTGTAACAATCGTTGATGCTGTAGGTTACCGAGAAGGAATTTTTGGAATAGGGCAGGTCGAAACCGTACCGTCCTGTGTTTAGGGCGTCGAGCTCCACGTCCTTTTCCCTATCGGTATCGTAGTACTCGAATTTGGTGGGGAATATCCTGACATCTTGGAATCGGGAAGGATTATCGATACTGTCAAAGGCAATCAGGCCCCTGAGCCCTCCGAACAATAGGGTGTTGGTGGAGGTTCTGTAATTCGAGTACGGGTTGAAATCGTTAAAAGGCAGGCCATCCTCCACATAGAACGCGGTGATTTTTTTTGAGGTCTTTCCATACTGGTACAGCCCGTCATAGGTGCTGAACCACATGTTCCCATCGGCGTCCTCCAAAATCCCGACTACGTTCGAATCGGTAAGCCCGTCTGATGTATCTATCACTTCGGTCTTGTTAAGACCCTTGTCAATCTGTACGGCCCCCTTATCCGTGCCCAACCATATATTCTCGTATCGGTCTAAAAAAATGGTATGAATCTTATTGGTGGGGAGGGTCCAACTATCGTGGGCCTTTCTATTGCTTATGTGCACAAAACTATCGGAATTCAGATCTTGTATAAAAAGCCCGTTTGCATCAGTCCCTATATAGAGTTTGTCGCTAGTCCTATGAAGGTCTTGGATAAAAAGTTCCCTATTGTTTTCAACAGGGAGTATGGGTAATTCGCGGAACTTTTTCTGTATGTAATTGAATTCCTGTAGGCCAAAACTACTGGCCAACAATAGGGTGGAGTCCGAATGTTTTAGAATATCATTGTAATGCAGTTTGGCCAATCCCCAATGCGAGTTAAAGATGTGGATTTCTTCGATGGTATTCTTTAGAAAATCGATTTCCCAAAGCCCTTTGCTTCTTCCCAGACACCACATCTTGGAATCGCTGGTCTTTGCAAAAGCTTTAAGAAAATTAAGCGATGGAAAAATATTTTTAGTTTCATAGGGGCCTTCTCCATAGTCGGCGCCCTCATTGGGTGAAAGCTTAAAAATCCCAGAATTGGTCGCAGCAAGAATCTCCTCGTTAGGTAGCTCCAAAAACCCATAGGTATTCATGTCTTGTTTCTCGTAATGATTCAGGACCTTATCAACATTGCTGGTACTAAATTTTATTTTGCTGATGCGGTCATAGTTGCTTACATAGATTACGTCGTTCTTATCGATGACCAGGTCCTCGACCCAAAAGGGGAACGGAATTTCATAGGTCTTTTTTAGCTGGAAGTTCCCGTTGATTTCTATTAGTTTAAATAGGGATACATTTTTTCCAAGGCCATCGATACCAATAAGATCGGCATAATCCTTTAGTATCGGGTTACCCCTTTCCGTAATAGGAATCATTTCTTGAAAAGGTAGATTGGTAACTTGTATATCCAGGTCTTCAACAAAATGGCTTTCAAAGACTTTTCCTTCATAGGTATATTGAATTTCCTTGGATTTAGGCAGGAGTTCCCCATTAGACGTAATGAGGATTCCATCACCACCATTGAAGGTCCATTCCGGATGGAAATAACCCATCATTTCATAATTTTTTGTGGAAGTATAATCGGCAATTAAACGGATTTCCCCCTTTTCGAGAATAAACAGTTTGCGCCCTTGCCTACATAGGATTTTATCGCAGTCGATTATTTTTTCAAAAAACAAAAACTCCCGTTTGTAATAGTCAGATAGGGCATAGGTGGGCTTAAGAGCTTCAATTTGATATTTTTCTACCGCAAAGGAAGAGTCGACTTTTAAAATAACATTGTCCGCCCCAACGATCCAAATGTTTCCGTCACAATCTTCCATATAAGAATTTCCGGAAAGATTTTCTCCCCTTAAAAAAGGTTTGAATTTTATATGATTGAAACTATCGACCAAATTTTTGTCGGATACGAAAATTCCGGTCTGGGTGGAAACCCACATCCGCTGTTGGCTATCGATGAAAATTGTAAACCCTATTTTGGGCGGGTTCCCTCCGTCTTCATCCACAAAGGTAGAAAGCACACTGTGGGTTTCGAAGTCCTTTACTATTCCATTATAGGTAGAATACCACAGGAACCCCTCATAATCTACCTGTATTACGTTAATGTCCTTATGGGATTCTCCGTTGGTGTTGACCATTATATCCCGTATTGTATAGTCCTGGGCATATAACGCATTGAAAACAAATGCAATTAAAATGATAGAATAAGTAAGTATTTTACGCATTAATCCATAAACAAACGGGGGATAAAAAGTTGAAAATTTTAGACGTAAGCATTGGACAAATTAATCCAGGCCAACATCAAGTAAAGTATACGGAACTAAAATTAAGAAAAAACAGCCGGCCTTAAACAGAGCGAATAAAACAAATTTAAAGATTCTTTTTCACCAGATTTCTGAACTAAAAATGGTTGACCGAAGAACCTCGAGAAATATGGAGACCCTAGTTTTTTGCAAAGTTATTAGGGATTGCTTAAGTACGACATTATAAGGACTGGGAAAGCAGTGATTTCAATTCGCTCATATCTTGAAAGACAAAGGTCTCCTGCACCCCAACAGGGTAATCATGACTGTTTTTAGAGTATACAAAGACATCAAATCCTCCTGCCAAGGCTGCACGAATCCCAACGCTGCTATCTTCGATAACAGCGCATTCCTCTGGCCTAAAACCCATATGTTTAGCTGCATGAAGGAAAATATCCGGATTGGGTTTCCAACTTTGTATTTCATAGCAGCTAAACATTCTATTTTCAAATTTATCGATTAAACCGGTGGTCGCTAAATTGGCACGTATTTTTTCCAGAGGGCCGCTTGAAGCTACACAAAAGGGGATTTCAAGACTCTCGATAACTGAACGGACGCCCTCTATCGGCTTAAGCTCATTCTTAAAAGCTTTGAAGGTTTTTTTCCGATATTCGGATTCGAAGTCCGGGGGCAATCCCCCTTTGGTAAGCACATCGAGATATTGCATGATATCGTTTAAAGACTTTCCCAAAAACTCACCTACTACAAAGTCCAGGTCTATGTGCAATCCCAAATCTTTTCCCATTGCCACCAAAACCTTTGCGGTAATCAACTCGCTGTCTACCAGGACGCCATCGCAATCGAAAATAATACACTTGTATTTCATTTGGTGGGCCAATATTTATTTAAGCAAAATTACAAAGAAACCGTGCCCAACTCAATCTACCTTAATTTTGAGCACTTTTATGATTTTATCGTACACCTCGGTATTCTCATACACGCCTTGAAATTCTTGGGAATGTGGGCCGTATGCAAATATCGGTACCATGGTACCCGTATGATCATGGGTGGTAAAATCTCCTTCCACCATTCGTTTTTCAAGATTTCCCTGTGGCATACTAAATCCGGATGTTTCATGGTCTGCAGTGACAACCACAAGTGTATTGCCCGTTACATCCGCAAATTTCAGGGCTTCGGTTATGGCCCTGTCAAAATCTATTCCTTCCGAAACTATACCGGGTACATAGTTCTCATGGCCGTAACTATCTATTTTCGCACTTTCTACCATTAAGAAAAAGGGAGCGTTCTTGGTCTTTAAAAAAGCCAATCCATTTTTGGTCACCTCAGCCAATATCGCTCCACGGCCTTCAAGAATACCCGGAACACCGTCCTTTGAGATAAAATGTGCGACTCGTTTTTCTTTACTTTGGGCCATTCCACCCGTATTTTCCAGAATAGAAAAACCCATTTGATCAATTTCAGTTTCAAGGGCATTTGAACCTCCACCGACAAGCAGTGAAAGTTTACTTTTTGATAGATCCGAAATAATACCCGCTTCATCCGATCGATCTTTACGATGCGCATAAAAAGCAGCTGGCGTGGCACCTGTAATATCATCCGTTGTAATGCATCCAGAGTTAAAACCGTTTTCATTTAGGAGTTCAGCAATGTTTTTCAAGGAATTGCCCCTATCATCCATTCCTATTGCGCGATTGTTGGTTTTTGTCCCCGTGGCCAACGCTGTGCCTGCGGCCGCTGAATCGGTCGTGAAATCATCAGCGGATTGTGTTTTTATAAAGCCTATACTTTTTAATTGTGTAAGTGTCAAATCCCCGCCATTGGCCAAAACAGAGGACGAAATCTGTGTTAACCCGTTACCATCACCAATGAGTAGGATGACATTTTTAACAGGCCTGTCTTTCTGGTCCGATTCGAAGGTCGGGGTATAAACCTCTGATGAAACCGTATTGTAATAGACACGTTGCTCCATCGTATTTAAATAGGAAGCCGATGCATATGGCAAATCGGTATTGATAAAATCCACACCCATATCGCTAAATGCTTTCCAAGCGGTTTTGGAATCGGGCGCACCCCAAAATCGAAAAGGTTTACCATAGGAATGGGCTTTATCAATTATGGCCTTTACTTTCTTGTAATCCTCAGCTGTCAATCTTCCTTTTCCGTTCCAAGGCGAAAACTTTTTAAAGTTTAGGCTAATCAAAGCTACTTTGTCCCAAGTTTTATCACGCTGTATATCTTCTAGTTTTTGATAATCAAAATGAATGTATCCAGGATAATTCACATACTCATTTACTTTCGGCCGATTGCCGGATATTACAATGGAAATAGTTCTGTTGTTGGTAAGGGCCGGATAGTTTTCCAAGATGGATATCAGTTTTTCCAAGGTGGCATAGGGCTCTGATTTTATATCTACCAGTAACTGTAATTCTTGCGGCTGTCCTAATTTTAAATCCATAGCTTTTTGAATGGGTTGCAGATATAGATTCTCCAAGCTTCGGTCTTGTATAATTTCAGATTCCCCATGGGTAACGTAAAGCTTGTCATTCTTTAAAAAAACGTCCACTTCTATGGAGTTTAGGCCATTGGCATAGGCACTCCAAAAAGGGACTTTTTGAGCATAATCATTATGCGAGTGTATTTTTACCCGATCCACGGGTTGTGCCATTAAAGCGATGGTCGAAATGCAAAGTAGAAGAATTAGGAGGAGGTTTTTTTTGGACATGACAGGGATTTAACTTGTTAAACTATTGTTGTTCAAAAAAGGATTTAATTATAGAATTCCATTTGGATAGGTAAAATCGGGATTGGAATCATTATTTTTATACGAATATAGGACTCCTAAGGGGTAACGATAAGGAGAAGCTTATGCAAAGGTTTGCATAAGGAAGCCATAGGTGCCAAATAAAGAAGCATTGCCCCTCCTGTAAGGAGTTCTTACTATCGAGAAGAGTCTAAAAATCAGGAGTTTTGTCCGTACTTTGGGACAAGCTTGCCGAACAGTCTGCAGTTCCCCTTTTTCTTAGCGAATCATCCCTCTATACCTAAGGTTCACACCCAAATCATTTTCTCTAATTTTTTAAGAAATTCTTCCCAACATATTGCTTTTTTACCAGTTTTAAAAAGCCCTAAATAGTTATTTGGGAATAAGGTTCCCTAAAGTTTAAATAAGGCTTAAGTCCATGTAAATCAATGCAAACCTTTGCATAGACTTTTGGCTGCGAATAATTTTAGGCATCGCTTTTTTATTGTTATTTGGCTTAAGAATTAACTAACGCAAAAACAGCCAGATATGAAGAAAATTCGATTTTTAATGCTGATTTTCCTGCTCGGAATCGTTTCGGTTTCTTGGGCACAGACTACGGTGACAGGTACGGTCACCGATGATCTAAATGCTCCCCTTCCCGGGGCAAGTGTTATAGAGAAGGGAACGACCAATGGTACCACGACCGACTTTGACGGTAATTTTACGATAGAAGTCTCAGATCCAAATGCTATCCTAGAAGTTTCCTATTTGGGATACACTACTGCGGAAATACCCTTGGAAGGTCAAACTAACGTAACGGCTCAGTTGTCCGAAGATGCCACTCAGTTGGAAGATGTTGTAGTTGTAGGATATGGTGTTCAGAGAAAATCGGACATAACAGGAGCCATAGGATCCGTAAAAAGTGAAAACTTCAACCGGGGTGTTGTTGCAAACCCAGGTCAACTTGTACAAGGTAAGATAGCCGGTGTAAATGTCACCAATGTTAGTGGTGAACCCGGAGCTGCCCAGAATATAATTATTAGGGGTGTCGGAAGTCTTCGTGCGGGGACCACTCCTCTTTTTGTAGTGGATGGTTTTATAATTGACAATTCAAGCATTGGTGTTGCAGCTGGCGCTAACCCTCTAAACTTCATCAATCCACAGGATATAGAATCAATGGATGTTTTAAAGGATGCGTCCGCGACAGCGATCTATGGAGCACGTGCCGCCAATGGGGTTATCGTAATTACGACCAAAAAAGGAAAAGCCGGTAAGACAGAGATGAATTTATCGGTTTCCACTGCCGTATCTTCCATAGCAAATCCTATGGATGTGTTTAGCGCCAGTGAGTTTAGAAATCAAGTTCCCGCTGTAGGGGGAACATTGGCCGATGGCGGTGCAAATACCGACTGGCAGGATGAATTGACCAGAACCGGGATTTCCAAGAATGTTAATTTCTCCATGAGCGGTGGGGTTGTGGACAGGTCCTCCTATTTTGTGTCGGCCGGCGTGGATGATCAGGAAGGTACGTTGAACAACAGCTCCTTAACGCGATATTCCGGACGTGTAAATTTGAATCAAAAGGCACTTCAGGGAAGGTTTAACGTGGATTTTAATTTGACCGCTTCCCGTACCGTAAACGAAAGGCCGGACGCTAATGCTATTATTGTGGATATGTTGCAATTGAATCCCACCTTTCCCGTTTTTACAAATGGGGAGCCTACATTCTTTGATGAACGTTTAAATCCGGTTGTCCGTAACCAGATTTTTACGGATGAGGCCAACAGCAACAGGATTTTGGCCAATATTTCACCTTCTTTTGAAATCATTAAGGGATTGACCTATAAGTTGAATCTGGGGGTGGATTATGCTTCTACCACCCGCGATGTGCAAGAGACCCCATATACTTTGTTGGAAGGCTTTGAGCAAGGTACTTTGGACTCAAGGGCAACGATAAATACCAACACCTTGGTAGAAAATACGCTGACCTACACCTTTACTAAGGGCAAACATAACCTAACGGTTTTGGCGGCCCATTCCTACCAGGAAACAAAATTCGAGCAAAAAAGGTTTGAATTGGAAGGATTTGCCAATAATGGGATAGAGCCTAGATATCAAGATCAGATCAGTACCGAGACTTTCCCCACCACTTTAGGGTCCGAAGCTTTTATAAATGAGCTACAGTCTTATTTTGGTAGGGTAAACTACGGGTATGATGATAAGTATTTGTTGACGGCAACGATGCGGGCCGATGGTTCGTCCCGCTTCGGTGCGAACAACAAGTATGGCTATTTCCCGTCCGTAGCTTTGGGTTGGAATATAAGCAAGGAAGATTTTTTGGCCGATAATGCAGTGTTCAGTAACTTGAAGTTGCGTGCAAGCTGGGGTCAAACAGGTAATCAAGATGGAATTCCCAGCAAGGTTAGCTTGGCAAGTTTTATCGATTCCAGAACAGAAAATGATACCTATCCCATTAATGGAACAGAGGTTTCCCTAGGCGATTATCCATTTGGGACAGTTCCTGTCCGTACGGCGTTTCCAGATCTCAAATGGGAAGTTTCCACACAAACCAATATCGGTCTTGATTTTGGTTTGTTCGGCAATAGAATAACGGGTACTTTGGATTATTTCAACAAGGTGGTGACGGATGTGGTATTATTTGCAAATAGAATAGATCCCATTCAACCTACCGAAAAAGTTTGGACAAATATTCCCGACTTGGAAATTAAAAATACCGGTTTTGAACTTTCTCTTGATTATAGGGGCAATTTCACTGAGGACTTCACCTTTAATGTGGGAGGTAACATATCCTATACGGATAACAAGGTTTTGGATTCCCAATTTGCCGTTCTTACCTCCGGTGCTGCCGTAGGGGCTGGGCAAACAGGTGCTACTATTAATGGGTATATCAATGATGAGCCCATAGGCACCTTCTTCATGAAAGAATTTATTGGTATCGGGGCCGATGGGTTAAACCAGTTTAGGGATGTTAATGGGGATGGGGAGTCCTTGGATAATGACCGGATTGCAGTTGGTAGTGCACTCCCCGATATTATTTATGCCTTCTACTTGAATTTCAATTACAAAAACTGGGATTTAGGGCTTAACTTTAATGGGGTTTCCGGAAATAAGATTTATAATCATACGGCCATGACCATATTTTCCAATAGCCAATTGAGTAGAAATTTAAATACCACGGATTTTGCCGTTCAATTCCCAAATGAGGACCTGAGCAATTCCAACGAAGTTTCTACCCGTTATCTGGAAGATGGTAGTTTTTTGCGATTGAACAATGCCACCTTGGGGTATACCCTTGATCCAGCAGTACTTGGGCTAAGCGATTGGGTGAGCAATTTTCGCTTTACGTTAACGGGACAGAACCTATTTGTAATAACGGACTATTCGGGCTTTGATCCAGAAATCAATACTGGAAACGATATCGATGGAATCCAGACCTTTGGTATAGACCGTTTTACCTATCCGTCTCCAAGGACTTTATTATTAGGCTTAAACGTAACATTCTAATTAAAAAATTGTTTCAATCATGAAAAATAAAATTTTAATTCTAACATTTGCTTCTTGTACCTTGTTCAATTGGGGATGTACCGATTTGGAAGAGGAACGAATCGATGAAGCTGAATTTGGGGGTCAGGCAGAAACCATTAGTGGTGCCATTGCTCCGGCCTATGGTTATGTTTCCTGGACTTGGAGACATACACATTACTATGGAATGCAATTGGTAGCTTCGGATGAGGCCATCCTACCCTTTCGTGGGGGAACGGACTGGTTTGATGGGGGCAAGTATATAGCTACCCATGCACATACCATTACGCCAACCAATGATTTGATCGGTGATAGCTGGAATGAGCTCACGACCAATATTTCCAGAACTTTGGCGGCTATTGAAGTCTTGACTCCACTAGCGAACGGCGGTGACAATGAAGCACTTGGTGCCCTGCACGAAATGCGGGCGTTACGAGCTTATCTAAACATGTTGATGTTGGATAGTTGGGGAATGGTGCTTAGAAAGGAGTCTTCCGCCGAACTATCCGAGGTTTTAAGGACGCAAGAAGCCATAGATTACATAGAAAGTGAACTGTTGGCGGTTGTGGATGTCATCAACACGAATAGGGGCCCTGGTAGAATTACCCAGGCCGCCGTTTGGGGCTTTTTGGCCAGATTGTATTTAAATGCCGCAGTGTACAGAGATCCTTATGGTACGCCGAACTTTACCACCGAGGACATGGGCCGGGTAATACAGTATACGGACAACATTATCAATTCCGGTGCCTTTTCATTGTCCCCGGAGTACTTTGACTTGTTCAATGATGACAACAATGGCAATCCAGAGTTGATTTTTGCCTTGGATCAACGGGGGCAGTTACGAAGGGAGCACAGCAGATGGGCATATTGGCCTATTGCAGGTTCCATGTTTCCAAGACCGGAATTCCCAAGTGCGGATGGTACGGACGGGCCCGCTATTACATCGGATTTTTACCAGACTTGGGTAGATGCCTATGGTGCCGTGGATCCGGCCGAAGCAGATGCAAGGTTCTATCAAAGAAATACGTTAGTTCCCGATGCACAGCTACAGGACCTAGCAAATCGGGAGCCCTTACTGGCTACGGAAACCGAAGATAGCTATTACTGCGTTGAACCCACAGTCTTTGAAATGGATAGGGGAATTTTACGGGGGATTCAATGGGGCCCTAGAAAAGGTGATGACGGAGCTTTTTTAACCTGTGATGGTGGTGTTAGGATTTATCCCATACAACAAAGAAAAGGGAACGGACCGGATCGGGATGTGGGCTACGTAGACCATACCCTGGAAGTTGACTTTACCAATGAAGGTTCCTTGCACAACAAGGGTTATCGGCCCTCTAAGTATCAATTTAGCCGTACGTCGCCGAATGGCAACAACTTTAGCAGCGTGGATTTGGTATTACTACGTCTGGCAGAGGTGTATTTGATGCGAGCAGAGGCCAAATTGCGAAATGGGGATGATGCGGGTGCTTTGGCAGACGTTAACATCGTCAGGACCTCAAGAACCGCCCGTCCAGACCAAACCCCGGAAGCATGGACCGCAATTGACTTGGACATTCTATTCCGTGAGAGAGGTTTTGAACTGTACTGGGAAGGTTTTAGAAGAGGAGATCAAATTCGTTTTGGAAAATATGAGGATTCTTGGACCGATAAGACAGATGCCGATCCCAATAAAAGATTGTTCCCAATTCCGCAAAGCGCCGTTGATGCCGCTTCGGGAATTGATGGTTTCTTGCAACAGAATCCAGGGTATTAACGAATTGTATTTAGGGCGAGATCAATGTCATCATGATTCCGGCCCACCTGGTAATTCGTTTGGAAATAGAATACGACACTGGTAATAGTGTTGGTTATTCGTAATTAGTTTGTTTAAGTTTGAGTTAGTTTAGTAAAGGCAGGCAAATATTTGCTTGCCTTTATTTTTAAGAATTGGTATAAATTTTAATATCGACCGCCTATAGCTGTTAGCCCTAAATTGTTTGTGTAAACCGTATATTTATGCAGATAGTGGTATTTACATGGGAAAGGTAGGCCAATGAAGATTAATTTTCCAAATGGTATGAAACCAAATGAATCCTTTGTTTTAAGAGGTCTGGGAGTATTTCTAGTGTTTTTTTTGATAAGCTCATGTGATAGGGAACGGACAAGTTCTTCGAAGATGGTGGAATACGATACCTCTCCAGTAAACAAAGTGTATACCCAATTGGATACCGAAAACTCCCGCTGGTTTTTGTTTTCATCCGCATGTCGCCCTTTTGGCATGGTCAACCTCAGTCCCGACACGCAGGTTGGTGGCGCATGGGGTAGCGGATATCGGTACAAAACTGATACCATTAAAGGGTTCAGTCATATTCACGGCTGGCAGATTTCAGGGCTTTCTATAATGCCGGTCGCCATTTCGGAAGAGAACAAGCAAACTATTTTTACCGATTTTTATTCAAAGTTTTCCCACGATACGGAAAAGGCCGTTCCGGGATACCATGCATTGGAACTCGAGAAATATGGTGTTAAGGCTGAGTTGACCAGTACAAAACGCGTAGGGTTCCACAGATACTCCTTTCCATCCGAGGGGAAACCTGCCATATTGTTCAATTTAAATGGCGTGCTGGGCCCTTGTGAAAATAGGAACGGCACCTTATCAAAAGTTGGTGACAATGTACTTACGGGTGAGTTTGAGATGGCGCCTACCCATAGACGCCCCAAACCTTTCAAGGTATTTTTTCATGCGGAATTTGATTCAAAAATCGATTCTATCATTCAAGACGAGGGGACAAACAACCACCTTGTTTTTACGGATCAAAGTAAAAAAACCATAAAGCTAAAAGCTGGGATTTCATATACTTCGATTGAAAACGCAAAAAAGAATTCAACCACTGAACTGGATCATTGGGATTTTGAAAAGGTAGTCAGGGAATCCAAGGAGGAATGGAACAGCTTATTGGGAAGAATTAAGGTCAGCGGAGGTACCAAAACCCAACAACGTAGGTTTTACACTGATCTTTGGCATGCCCTGCAGGGGCGAAGGGCCATCAACGATGTTAGCGGCAGTTACCCGGACAACACGGGAGATAGCTTCAGGATAGGGCAATTGCCTTTGGATGTTAAAGGTAAACCCAAGTTCAACCATTATAATTCCGATTCTTTTTGGGGAGCGCAATGGACCTTGAACACACTTTGGGGTCTGGTCTATCCTGATATTAAAGAAGAATTTGTGCATTCCCTGCTGCAATATCATAAAGATGGTGGACTAGTCCCAAGAGGGCCTTCGGGAGGAAATTATACCTATGTAATGACAGGTGCATCAAGCACGCCTTTCATCATAAGCGCGATTCAAGAAGGAATAGTAAAGGATAGTTTGCTAAGCATCTACAACGCAGTAAGGAAAAACCATATGCCCAATGGTATTATGGAAAAGGCAGGCTATGAACACAACACAAATTTGGGTGGAGGGTTTAAACATTATCTGGAGAAAGGCTTTGTACCCTACCCCATTCCCGAAGGAAAATTTGGAGGTCATCAAGATGGGGCTAGTCTCACCTTGGAATATGCCTATCAAGATTGGACCTTGGCCCAACTTGCAAAAAAATTGGATCAGGAAGAGGACTATCGCTATTTTCTTGATCGATCAAACAATTACAAACTCCTTTTTGACCAACAATCCGGTTGGATTCGGCCAAAGAATTCCAATGGGGATTGGATGGAAAACTATGACCCCTATGTATATAAAAATGGATTTATAGAAAGTAACGGAGCACAATCCACTTGGTTCGTGCCCCATGATATAAAAGGTTTGGCCCAATTGATGGGTGGACCAGTTAAAGCCGCGGAAAAATTGAATACTCAATTTCAGGTTGCAGAGAAACTGGATTTCACCTCAGGGAACTCGCATGATGTTGAAATGCATCCGGAATATAGTCGCGTTCCGATCAATTACGGCAATCAACCTTCCATTCAAACAGCATTTGTTTTCAATCAACTCGGCAGACCAGATCTAACCCAATATTGGTCACGGAAAGTAGTAGACTCGGTTTTTAGCGGTTTAGACCCATCAACAGGGTATAATGGCGATGAGGATCAAGGACTTATGGGGAGTTTATCAGTCTTGTTAAAAATAGGATTGTTTCAAATGAACGGAGGTACGGAAGAAGACCCAGTATACCAATTGGGTAGCCCTATTTTCGATGAAATCAAAATCAGCCTGCATCCCGATTATTACCTAGGAGAGTATTTCATAATCCAGACCAAGAACAATAAAGAAGGCAATTGGGCCATAAAAAATACATTTCTAAATGGGGAAATGATTCAGAAAATGGCCATCCCGCATTCACAGATTATCAAGGGCGGGGAATTGGTCATGGAATTTAAAGAAAACTAAACATAGTTTATTTCGGTTCAATAAATTTTAGTTGTTCCTTTACGTGGCCACCTTCATTTTTTAAGGGATAAGATGGCAACGTTTTTTTTGTATTTTTCTAAGAGGGTTTCAATAGCATGTAAAGGTCGTGTACAGGATAGGATACTGCCATTGGATGTCGACAGATATATAATGAAAAGGATTCAAAATCGCCGATCATGAAAAAGGGTAGGGTTACGATTATCGATATTGCCCGTGAGTTAAGGATTGCTCCTTCCACGGTTTCCAGGGCCTTAAAGGATCATCCGGCCTTAAAGAAAGAGACCAAGGACGCCGTCCGGGCATTGGCCAAAAAGTTGGACTATCAGCCCAATTTGCTTGCCTTGAATCTTTTGCAAAAGAAATCGAATACCATTGGGGTAATTGTCCCGGAGATTACAAGCCACTTTTTTTCAGCCATAATAACCGGTATTCAAGATGTTATAGGGGACTCTGAATACAATATTATGATCTGTCTCTCTAACGAATCCTACGAAGAGGAGGCGGTAATCATCAAAAAACTACTGAAAATACAGGTAGATGGGGTTTTGGTATCCCCTACTTCAGAGACCAAGAATTTCGATCATTTTCGAACACTTCAAAAAAACGATATCCCTGTTGTTGTCTTTGATAGGGACTGCCCGGGATTGGAGGCGGACAAAGTTTTGGTCGATGATTATGCGGGAGCTTTTCAAGCAGTAGAATATCTTATTAAATCGGGCTGTACCAAAATTGCCCATCTAGGGGGGCCTTTAAATCTGAGTACCACAAAACATAGACTTCAGGGCTATTTGGATGCCCTGGAAAACGCTGATATTCCCATTAGAGAGGAGTACATTGAGCATGTTCCCGGGTTTTCCCATGATGATGGACTTAAACCTGCCGAAAGGCTGTTGAAACTTGGAGATTTACCTGATGCAATTTTTGCTATGAACGATAATATTGCGATTTCTGCCATGCATATCGCCAGAAAGATGGCTTTGAAAATACCAGATGATATTTCAATAGTAGGTTTTGATGATGAACCGCATTCTTCCTATTTTAGACCTTCTTTGTCCACGGTTTGGCAACCGGTTTACAGTTTGGGCATGCTCTCGGCGCGAATCATACTACATAGATTAAATGATGAGGTTCCGCAGAAGAATTTTCGACAAGAAGTCTTTAAACCGGAGCTTGTTATAAGGGCATCTTCAAAGGAATGTACATCTAAGATAAATGACAAAATAGAGTTGTAGGAAAATGCAAACCTTTGCATAGTATTTTAGTCCAGCATGCTTTTCAACATCGTTTTTTTATTGTTTTTTTATGATGTTAGGAGGTCCTAGCGATTTCCGTAGAATGAACTAATATGGTTGTTTCGCCAAAGGAACTCTTTACAAATTGCTACGGTAAATATGCGATTGCCGCTGTAAATGTATTTACCATGGAACAAGTGCATGCACTTTTTCGGGCCGGGGAGAAGGCCAAGGCACCTTTTTTAGTACAGATTACGCCAGTGGCACGGAATTATGCATATTCCGAGATGTTGTCGGCAATGGTCCAGGCTGCGTCCAAAATATATCCGAAAGCGGTTTACGCCGTCCATTTGGACCATGGTAACGAAGAACACGCTTTGGATGCTATAGCTTCCAATACATATAATTCGGTGATGATAGATGCGTCGCATGACAGTTTTGATAAGAACGTTGAAAGAACAAGGGCAATAGTAAAGGAAGCCCATAAAAAAAATGTCTTTGTGGAAGCGGAGTTGGGAGTACTTAGCGGAGTTGAGGATGATATCTCGGTCGATGAAAAAGAAGCAAGATATACAAAGCCTTCCGAAGTTGAAAAATTTGTACAATTGACCCAATGTGATAGTTTGGCCGTGGCAGTGGGCACAAGTCATGGAGCCTATAAGTTTTCTGGAGGTCAGGGCATACAGTTTGACATTCTGGAAGAGATACAAAAGCGTCTTCCCCATTTTCCAATAGTGCTCCACGGGGGTTCGGCAGTAAATAAAGAGGAGATTTCTAGAATAAATAGTAGCGGTGGTGCCTTGAGCGAAGGTACGGCCGGAGTTTCTCCGGAAGAAATAGTCAAATCGATTACTTATGGGGTATGCAAGATTAATATAGCCACGGACACCAGACTTCTTTGGGCAAGGGTGCACAGGGAGTTTTTTAAGGATACCCCAGAACTTTTTGACCCTATAATTCCGGGGAAAGAGTATATGAAGGCGAACGAAGCATTTATGCTGGAGAAATTTGAACTTTTAGGAGCCACGGGTAAAGCAAATCAATTCATCCAATAGATAACAGTATGGGAGCAAAATCTCCATTAGTAGTAAAGCCTAAAACAGGATCAAGGGTTTATCATAAAATAACCCCTGAATCGGCCCAGTGGGAATATCTTTCCTTTGAAGCTAGGGAAATGGTCCGGGACGAGACCTGGGAATGGAACACGCAGGAAAATGAGATGGTCATTGTATTGTTGAGCGGTAACTTCAAGGTAGATAGCGATAAAGGAAACTGGGAAACCTTGAATGGACGTAAAGATGTATTCAGCGGAGTGGCCCATACTCTATACTTGCCAAGGCATACAAAGTTTAGGTTGAAGGCTACCAGTGATGCCTTGGATATTGCCTATGGTTGGTGCAAGGCAGATGAGGATTTTCCGGCAAAGTTTGTTACACCTGAAGAGACTCCCGTAGTTATTTTTGGTGGGGACAATGCTACGCGGCAGTTCAATGATCTAGTGCCTCCAGGCTTTGGGTGCCATAGTATTGTTGTACGGGAAGTCTATACTCCTTCAGGTAATTGGAGTTCCTTCCCCGCGCATAAACATGATGAACGCATTCTTGCAGAGGATGGCACCGTTCTGGAACCCATTCAAGAGGAGACCTATTTCTATAAATTTCAGAAGCCCGAAGCGTATGCAATTCAGCAAGTTTATACCAAAGATCGGTCTTTGGATGAGATTGCGAGACCTCGGCATAATGATGTGGTTATGATACCAAGGGGTTTCCATCCGGTTGTAGCCGAACATGGTTTTCATTGCTACTACCTCAACTTTTTGGCGGGAACAGATCAATGCCTTGCCAATACCACCGATCCAGATCATGAATGGATTTACGATTCATGGACCTCAAAAGATAAAAGATTGCCTTTGGTAACGGCAGAAATGAATAAATAGGGAACATGGCCAACAAAAAATATGATGTAATTACCTTTGGAAGATCTTCCATAGATCTTTATTCCCAAAACATCGGTTCCACTTTCAACAATATTAAAGGGTTTGATGCCTTTGTGGGCGGCTCTCCGTTAAACATTGCTGTGGGCTGTGCACGATTGGGCGTTAACACCAGTCTTTTAACAGCTGTTGGAAATGATAAAGTAGGAGAGTTTATTGTAAACTTTCTAAACAAGGAAGGTGTCAATACACAATGCATTCCTGTAAAGAATTCCGCCCGTAGTAGTGCCGTTGTTCTGGGTATTGAACCTCCGGATAAGTTTCCATTGGTATTTTATAGGGACAATGCCGCGGATAGCCAAGTGGACATTGATGACGTGGACCGGGCCTGTATTCCGGATTACCGGATTTTATTGATCAACGGTACCGCCATGAATAGGGAACCCTCCAGAAGCGCTACTTTTTATGCTGCCGAAGTAGCTAACCAAAATAAGGTCGACGTAGTTCTTGATCTAGATTTTAGGGCAGATCAGTGGCACGACTATAGGGCTTATGGCATAACCATGCGTGCCGTGTTGCCCAAAGTAAAAACTGCCATAGGCACGGAGGAGGAAATATTAGCGGCGACTATGGTAAATACATCCCAGGTTACCATTAAGCATCAACAAATATCGGCCCCGGAAATTTCGGGAGATATTAACGAATCCATACAACGTTTGCTGGCTACGGGCATCGAGACCCTGATCGTAAAGAAGGGCAAAGATGGGGCAAGTATCTGTAGAAAGGATGGGTCTATGCAAGATGTTCCCGGATTCCCGGTAGAGGTGCTTAACATTCTAGGTGCCGGTGATGCCTTTGCCAGCGGATTCCTTTATGGCGTATTAAAGGGTTGGGATATGTACAAAGCCTGTCGTATGGGTAATGCCAGTGGGGCGCATGTGGTGACCCAAAAAGGATGCGCCAACTTTATGCCGACCTTGGAACAATCGTTGACTTTTATAGAAAAAAATGGAGGATTTTAAATTTTGATCAAGATGGAAGTAAAAAGACTTACAGTTGCACAGGCCACCATAGAATACCTAAAAAATCAATATGTGGAAAGGGATGGTATCCAAAACAAGTTTTTTGCGGGTTGTTTTGGGATTCTAGGGCATGGCAACGTTGCAGGAATCGGGCAGGCATTGCACCAAAATCCGGATTTTCCTTTTTACGTGGCACGAAACGAGCAGGCCATGGTACATACGGCCGCGGCCTTTGCCAAGGTTAAAAACCGATTGCAGACCTTTGTATGTACTTCCTCCATTGGTCCGGGAGCTACCAATATGGTTACAGGTGCCGCTGCGGCTACCATCAATAGGATTCCCGTTTTATTAATTCCAGGCGATATTTTCGCCACACGCCATGTTGCCCCCGTTCTACAGCAATTGGAATCTGCTTCGACCCAAGACATTTCGGTGAACGATTGCTTTAGGGCGGTATCCAAGTATTGGGACCGTATCAATCGTCCCGAACAACTGATCACGGCCTTGCCCGAAGTTATGCGTGTATTGACCTCTCAGGCTGAAACTGGGGCCGTCACCTTGAGTATTCCCCAAGACGTTCAGGCGGAGGCGTACGACTTTCCGCTAGACTTTTTCCAAAAAAAGGTATGGCATATCGGTAGAACAATGCCAGATCAAAACTTTTTGGCAAAGGCTATTGAACGGATAAAGGAAAGCAAAAGACCATTAATAGTTTCAGGTGGAGGTACCATTTATAGCGGTGCGACCGAAATATTGAAAAAATTGGTCAATCGGACAGGGATTCCGGTAACCGAGACTTTTGCGGGCAAGGGGTCATTGAATTATAACGAACCCCAAAATTTGGGTGCCGTTGGTGTAACAGGAACTCCGGGAGCTATTGAAATCGCAAAGGAAGCCGATTTGGTCATCGGCCTAGGAACACGTTATAGCGACTTTACCACGATTTCGAAATCGGCCTTCCAAAATCCCGAGGTGCAGTTTGTGAATATCAATGTTACCGAGTTCGACTCCTTTAAGCATGGGGCATTACCATTGATAGGTGATGCCAAGGCAATTCTTGAAGAAATTGACGATCATTTGTCCGATTATGAGGTCAGCACCGATTATCGGGAAAAAGTGGAGAGCTTCAATACAAGCTGGGATGAATTTGTTTCAGGAATCTATTTGGAAAAGAACGAAACACCGGCTTTTCAAGGCGAGGTCATAGGTGCCGTAAATACTTTTTCCGATGCCAACGATATTATGATTTGTGCCGCGGGAAGTCTTCCCGGAGATTTGCACAAGTTATGGAGAACACGGAATCCAAAAGGTTTTCATTTGGAGTATGGATACTCTTGCATGGGTTATGAAATCGCTGGCGGATTGGGTGCCAAAATGGCCCATCCAGAAAGCGAGGTCTATGTGCTGGTAGGCGATGGCAGTTACTTGATGATGTCTCAAGAAATCATTACTTCTATTCAGGAAAGACAAAAACTAACCATAGTTCTCCTAAATAACGATGGGTACTCCAGCATTGGAGGGCTGTCCGCTTCTTTGGGAAGTGACGGCTTTGGTACGTATTACCGTTATCGCAATGAGGAGACCAACCAATTGGACGGAGGGCTTTTACCTATCGATTATGCCGCTAATGCCGCTAGTATGGGTGCGCATGTAATTAAAACATCCAATGTGGAAGAACTAAAAGCGGCCCTCAAAAAGGCAAAGACTATTGATCATACTACCTTGATTTATATTGAAGTAGACCGTAAAAAAGGAGTCCCAGGTTTTGCATGGTGGGACGTGGCCGTGGCGGAAGTATCCGAGAAAGTGGCCGTAAGTGAATCCCATAAAACCTATCAAAAAAATAAGAAGACCCAAAAATATTATCTCTAAACCATCACCCACTCAATGAATACCGATTTGATTATCACGCTGGTCTCATTTATCCTTTTTACGGGAGGAGTGGCACTCTTCACTTGGTATAGCCTGCGAAGGACCAATTTAGGATCTTCCGAAGGTTATTTTTTAGGAGGGAGAAGTTTAACCGGCACCATAATCGCAGGATCTATGTTGTTGACCAATATCTCTTCGGAACATCTGATCGGGATGAACGGAAATTCATATGTCAATGGGTTTATCGTGATTGCCTGGGAGGTTACCTCGTCCATAGCACTGGTAATCGCTGCTATCTTTTTCGTGCCCAAATATCTTAAAATGGGTCTCACCACCATTCCCCAATTTTTGGAAAATCGGTTTGATGGCATCACACGAACCATGGTGGCTTCCATATTAATTTTCTCGTTCGTGGTTACCCTTTTACCTATTGTACTGTATTCTGGGGCTATCGGTATTGAAAGTCTGTTCGGGGTTTCCGATTTTTTAGGTGTCGATACGACCCAGGGACTCTGGATTACCATTGTGGTCATCGGAGCGATAGGGTCCATTTATGCTATTTTTGGAGGATTAAAGGCTGTAGCTTATTCCGATACCATCAATGGCGTTGGACTTTTAATAGGGGGACTATTGATACCCATCCTTGCGCTAATGGCCATTGGCGACAACAATATTATTGATGGTTTAGTAAAGGTTTATGAGTTCGCTCCGGAGAAATTTAATGTGATAGGCAAGCCCGATTCTGTTTTGCCTTTTGAGGTGCTGTTTACAGGATTGATCATCAATCAACTTTATTTCTGGGGGATGAACCAGGCCATTATCCAAAGGGCATTGGGCGCCAAGAATTTAAAGGAAGCCCAAAAAGGGCTATTGCTAACAGGCCTTTTTAAAATATTGATTCCTTTGGTCATTGTGCTTCCCGGTGTTATCTGTTACTTCTATTTTCAGGACACTTATTTTGATCAACAGGATTCCGTATATCCGCAATTGGTAAAAAAGGTACTTCCTGTTTGGTTGATCGGTTTCTTTGCGGCCGTAATCATGGGGGCGGTTCTAAGTACTTTTAATTCAGTTTTGAATTCGGTGGCTACTTTGTTCAGTGTCGATATTGTAAAGAAACATCTCAATAAAAATATCAGTGACATCCAACTGGTTAGAATTGGTAAGGGAACATCAGCTGTATTGGCTGTCGTGGCCATTTTCACGGCACCTATGGTCGCCAATGCCTCGGATGGATTGTACCAATTATTACAGGAACTGAACGGTATTTTCTTCATCCCAATAGCTTCTATTTTATTGGCAGGATTCTTTATGAAAAAAGTTTCGGCCTTGGGCGCCAAGGCCGCCTTGATTTTTGGCCTATGTTTTTACATCTTTATGACCTGGGGTTATACAAGTCATGGTATTCATTTTGTGCATTTATGGGGCATTGAGTTTGTATTGAATGTAGCCATCATGTATGGAGTTTCCCATTTTTACCCGAGAAAGAACTTGTATGAAGTTACCGATGTAGGTGCCGTTAATTTGGTGTCCTGGAAGTATACCAAGATCATGTCCATAGGGCTATGTGCCATTACGATTTTAATTTATGTTTTATTGGGGAGCAATGGATAAAAAGCAGTTTTTTAACTAAGAAATTTATGATTCCACATCATCGTACCAGTCTTGAATCTAACTGTCACATCGAGCGTAGTCGAGATGTTTTTGTCGACCTTTCGACTGCGCTCAAGGTGGCAAAAAGCGCATTTCAAACATCTTATTATAGCTACTGCAACAATTACAGATATACAAATAAGTTTTAAGCATTTAAAAAATGAGCATTTTAAAGAATTATATAAATAGCAATTGGCAAAGTAGTACCTCCAAGGAAACGATTGATGTAGTAAACCCTGCGGATCAGCAGGTTTTAGCAAAAGTGCCGTATGGTCCGGACACGAAAAATGATGTGGCCGAAGCTGTAATTGCTGCACAAAAGGCATATAGGGAATGGAGCAAGGTGCCCGTAATGAAAAGGGTTCAAGCGCTATATCATTTAAAATCGTTGCTCGAGGAAAACTCGGAGGTTTTGGCAGAGATCATTACCAACGAGTCGGGCAAGACCAAGGCGGAATCTTTTGGAGAAATACAAAGGGCTATTGAGAATGTTGAGGTAGCCTGTGGTACGCCCATGCTCATGGCCGGTGATGTTATTGAGGATATTGCCACGGGAATAGACGAGATGATGATTCGTCAGCCCTTGGGCGTTACGGCCTGTATTACGCCCTTTAATTTTCCAAGTATGATCGTATTCTGGTTTTTGCCTTATGCGATTGCGACCGGGAATGCCTTTATCGTAAAACCCTCCGAAAAAGTGCCCTTGACCATGATGAAGATCTTTGAGTTCATCGATCAATTGGATGTTCCCAAGGGCTTGGTTAATCTGGTTCATGGCGGAAAGGATTCCGTAGATGCCATTTTAGAGCATCCACAGATCAAGGCCATTAGTTTTGTAGGTAGTACACCGGTAGCCCGATATATTTATTCCAAGGGAACGGCCAACGGGAAAAGGGTACAGGCCCAAGGAGGAGCAAAAAACCCTGTGGTCATATTGCCCGATTCGGATATTGAGATGTCTACAAAAATTATTGCAGACTCTGTGTATGGCTGTGCAGGGCAGCGGTGTTTGGCGGCCTCCACGATAATCACGGTAGATGACAAGCGGCGAGAGATAAAGGATGCCCTTTACGAAACCGTAAAAGCTAGGACTACCGGTTACGGCTGGGAGGATGGGATAAATATGGGTCCTGTGATTACCCCGGAGAGTAAAACGAGAATAGAAGGATTGATTCAAAAGGGAATAGATGAAGGGGCCCAAGTGCTTCTTGACGGTAGAAATGCCTCGATTTCCGGATATGAAAAAGGGAATTTTATTACGCCCACCATTCTGGAAAATGTGGCGTTGGACAAGGAACTGATAAGAACAGAAATCTTTGGTCCTGTAATGAGCCTTATTTCTATGGCGACTATAGACGAAGCTTTATCGTTTGTCAATAGTGGAAACTATGGTAATATGGCCTGCCTGTTTACCGGAAGTGGTGCAAATGCAAGAAGGTTCAGAAACGAGGCGGATGCGGGCAATATTGGTATTAACATTGGAGTAGCGGCCCCAATGGCACAATTCCCTTTTAGCGGTTGGAAGGATAGTTTTTTTGGAGATCTCCATGGACAGGGAAAACATGCCATTGAGTTTTTCACCCAAACCAAAGTAATTATAGAGCGATGGCCCAATATATGGTCGCGTAAATTTTAAAAAGAGGATGATTAAAATAGCAAATGCCCCTTGTTCTTGGGGCGCCCTGGAATTTGACCTGGAGGAAAAATCTGAAGAGATCGGATTTGAACAAGTTTTGGACGAAATAAAGGAGACGGGCTATATGGGTACGGAACTTGGCGACTGGGGATATATGCCTACAGATCCGAATCTCTTGCGCCAGGAAATTGAAAAGAGAGGGTTGGAGTTGCTGGGGGCCTTTGTTCCGGTAGCCTTGGCGGATGAAAACACCCATGAAGCGGGAGTCGATACCGCATTGAAAGTGGCTCAATTGATGCATAGAGCGGGGTATACGAATGCATTTATTGTTTTGGCCGATGACAATGGAACCGTCCTGGATAGGACACAATACGCAGGCAGGATAACTCCGGAAATGGGACTTTCGGAAGAACAATGGCAAGTATATGCGGTAGGTGCCGAAAAAGTAGCCAAAACTGTAAAGGACAAATATGGACTACGCACCGTTTTTCATCACCATTGTGCCGGGTATGTGGAGACCCCACAAGAGATAGATACCCTTATGGCCTTGACCGACCCTGAAGTATTGGGACTCTGTCTGGATATGGGACATTACGCCTTTGGCGGAGGTAATCCGATAGACGCAATAATGAAGTATTCAGATAGGATATGGCATGTTCACTTTAAGGACTATGACCCTGAAGCGGCCAGGCTATCCCGCCAAGAAAACGGGGACTATTTCGATGCCTTAAAAAAAGGAGTGTTCTGCGAGCTTGGAAAAGGATCGGTAGATTTCAATACGGTTGTAAAACTTTTAAAAGACAAGCGCTACGAGGATTGGATCGTTGTTGAACAGGACATACTTCCAGGTATGGGAGAACCCAAAAAATGTGCACAGGCCAATAGGGACTACATAAAAACATTGGGACTGTAATTAATTAAGAACATATGACAACACTAAAATTAGCCATAGCAGGATTGGGAAGAATCGGAAAAATCCATTTAGACAATCTGCTTCAAACACCGGATGTAGAGGTCGTAGCGGCCACAGATCCGGATAAGGATTCCCTGCAATATGCAAAAGACAAAGGCGTACCCTATACTACCAACACTTTTGAGGAAATGTTGGGCGGTACCCAGATCGATGCCGTTTTGATCTGTTCCCCTACCAATACACATGCGGATTATGTGGAGCTATCGGCTAAGGCGGGAAAACATGTTTTCTGCGAAAAACCGTTGGATCTTTCATTGGCAAGGGTTTCTGAAGTATTAAGGACTGTCAAGGAGGCTGAAATAAAGTTGATGTTGGGCTTTAACAGAAGATTTGATAAGGAATTTAGGAAGGTAAAGGAATTGGTGAAAAATGAAGCCGTAGGGATTCCTCATTTGGTCAAGATTACCAGTCGCGATCCCGGTGCTCCGCCGGTAAGCTACATTGAAAAATCAGGCGGGTTATTTTTGGATATGACCATTCATGATTTTGACATGGCCCGTTTCGTTGTAGATAAGGAAGTAGAGGAAGTATATGCCAAAGGTGCGGTTTTGATCGACCCGGCCATCGGGGATGCCGGAGATATTGATACTGCCGTGGTTACACTTACCTATTCAGATGGTACAATGGCCATAATAGATAATAGTAGGGAGGCGTCCTATGGCTATGATCAACGGGTAGAGGTCTTTGGATCAAAAGGCATGGTACAATCCAACAACAATTTCCATGATTCACATAAATTGTACAACAATCAAGGCATACACGCCGCTTTGCCCTTGCATTTTTTCTTGGAACGCTATCAGGAGGCCTATAAAACAGAAATGAAGGATTTCATTAAGGGTCTTTCCAACGGTACCATGATGCCCGTTGATGGTAACGACGGGCTGCAATCCCTAAAAATAGGACTCGCCGCTATTAAGTCCATTCGGGAAAATAGGCCGGTAAAAATATCGGAGATCAGTTAACTCCCATTTAGCGCTCGGTTCTTCATTCTATATTGTTGAATAGGTTGGGATTAGGTCCTTCTTGATTTCTGAAGTCCAACAACCGTTATAGCTCGGCGTCTTGTCCTGTAAACCGGATTCAATCTGTTCGTTTGTTATTCAGTGGTATCACTTTCCCGGTTTTTAGCTGTATTTGAAAATGATCCGAGGGCTCCCCAGTCATAAATTTTTGAAACATTTTTAGCAACTCGAGCATGCTGCTTCGCATTGGGTCATTATCCGAAATTGGTTTTCCCTGTTGTATGAATGATTCGATAATAAGACGGTATTGGTCCAGCCGTTCTTGGCCAATATCATTGAAGGCCAATTCATCGGCACTTCTAAGCCGGTATAGGTCGAATACCAAATCAGATCCTGACCAATCGATGAACCGATTAAAATCTAGATTTGCCTGGCTGGCACTTTCTTGTGCCTTTATCCAATAATCCGAAGCTTTGGTATGATTATTCTTGATTTTTATTAACGATTCTTCAAGAGGCTCCGAGGTATTTGTTTGCGAGAGCACCAGCAATTCCTTACCGGAAATAGGTAAAAGGAAGGAAGCGAATTCAGATGGCCATTCGGATTTCAGGAAGCGTAATCGAACGAGTTCCCTTAAGTGCCATGTCATAAACTCATGATAGTTTTTTGAAGTTAAAACTGCCTTATTCCAGGTATTTTGGTCGCCTATACTTCTCAAAAATGTGTGCTCCTGTTTGTATAGGTTGAAAAATTCATCAAGCCTAGGAACGGAATCCAAGGTTATCGTCTCCACCTCCATAATCTCCTTTTCCCTTATGGTAAGCAATTTGTAGGCCGGCTTATAGGCTGCCAAGGAAGGTACTTGAACATTCACCAACGTATTTCCCTTTTCCGTGGTGGTGATTCCCGTATCGTTTATATGTATGTGACCCCCAAAGTGAAGCTTTAGGCCGGCATCGGCAAGTACTTGAGCTACTTTGTTATTGGGGACCCGTCTTAATTGCATTTGGCTGCCAACCAATAGATCATCAATTTCAGAGGTAGCACCGTTTGTAAAATCTACCATGGGATAATGGCTAAAGGCAATGAGTGTCTTCCCTTGTTTTTCTGCAGTTTTAACTACTCTTTCCACCCAGTCCAAGAGGTATTTTTTAGTTTCAAGGAGATTGTCGTGGCCAATTCCGGTATTGGGGTAATCCTTAGAATCTGTTTTCTTTCCCGATCTTTCTTTTTTTAAATATGTATTTGCGTCAAGGGCGAGCAACCAGAGCCCTTCAATGGGTTCTACTAGATAGCTGGTGTCCGGAATGGGAATATCATTTGAAGGGAGCAAAAGACTTCTTTTTTTTAGCGACCCCTGTTCTTTGGCCATTTCGAAACTGTAGGTGTCGTAAGTATAATCGGAAAATGGGGATTCCCAATAGATATAGTCCGCTTTAGGAAAAAACCCAAAATCGGCCAGGAGGTTCGTACATTCGTAATACCCTAAATTTTGAATATCACTGGTGAGGACGACAGGATGCTCCTTGATGGTATCGGCTACGTGCATTTGCGAATGTGACATAATGGGTTGTCGCTTGCCGCCTTCCCCCAAGAAATCTACTTTTCCATCTTTGCGGTTAAACGGCCGTACAACATCATGGTTGCCATGGATCAAGTAGAATGAAAGCCCATGGTCTTCGGAATACTCTTCCAAAATTTGTTTTAGTCCGCGCAGATGGATAGGCTGTCCGTCATCCGAGAAATCCCCAGGGAGCAATACATAGTTTACCCCTCTTTTGACCACATCATCAAGGGCGGCCAAAAATGCAAAGTAATTTTCGTTGAAAATCCGGGTAGACTTCAATTGACTTCCCATGGTTCTGATAAGTACGTAATTCCCATTTTTAGGATTTTTTATGCCACGATATTCACTATCCTGAAATTCTCCGTAAACATCTTGGAGATGTACATCCGCAATTACGGCAATCTGTAATTCTTGGAGACGTAAGCTTTTTTTTGGGGCACAAGAAATCCCGATTGTTAGGACAATAAATGGGAGCAGATATTTTATGTTTCTTAAGAAGTTCATGCCCTATTCAAATAAGTTTTAATTTGTATAATTCCCCGATGGCCTTGCCTCGGGGATACCTGTCCGTCCGGTCAAGGCGGGGTCGATTTCAAGAAATTTTTTATTATCAATTCAATGTAAAAATAGGGGTTGTGGAAAGGATAGCAGTACCGATCTTATGCAAAGGTTTGCACATGGAATGGATGTCCAAGATAGTCGGGTTTTCTTTGTCTTGAACTTGGGGGCCAATAAAGAATCTTAAGGACTTTCCCAATTCCAAACCTATTTGTATTATTTTTAAACAAATCGCAAAGGTTTAACTTGTAGAACAAATACTGAATCGGATATGTCACCATCGTTATTGGCATTTCTAGCGGTCGTTCCTATTCTTACGGCCGCTATACTTTTGGTAGGATTAAGAATGCCAGCAAAAAGGGCTATGCCTATTTCGTTTTTGGTCACTATCGGTATCGCTTTCTTAGTCTGGGATATAGCCATTATCGATATCATAGCCTCCACGATTCAAGGCTTGTTCATCACCTTCGACATTCTGTATATTGTTTTTGGTGCTATCGTGCTCTTAAATCTGCTTAAGTATTCAAGGGCGCTGGGTGTAATCCGCGAAGGCTTTGCCGATATATCCAAAGATCGTAGGGTACAGGTGGTCATCATCGTATGGCTGTTCGGGTCCTTTATCGAAGGGGCTGCTGGATTTGGTACACCAGCGGCAATTGTAGCACCCTTATTGGTAGGGTTAGGCTTTCCGGCCTTTTGCGCTGTGATGTTGGGGATGATGGTACAGAGTACCGCAGTGTCCTTTGGGGCTGTGGGGACTCCTATTTTGGTTGGGATAAGTGGAGGTGTCCAAAGTTCCGAATTTGACGCCGAACTGGCCGCTACCGGTCTGGAACTTTCCGATTATATACAACTGGTTACCTCCGAAGTAGTACTCCTACACGGCATAACAGGAACGCTCATGCCAACGCTTATGGTCTGTATGATGACCCGTTTTTTTGGGAAGAACAGATCTTGGAGGGAAGGATTGCAAATACTGCCCTTCACCATTTTTGGGGGACTGGCATTTACGGTTCCCTATGTACTAACGGGTCTCTTTTTAGGGCCGGAGTTTCCATCTTTATTAGGGGCATTGGTCGCAATCCCCATCGTAGTGCTTGCAGCAAAACGGGGTTTTTTGATTCCGAAAAAGACATGGGAATTTGATTCCCAAAAGGACTGGCCTTCTACTTGGTTCGGCACTTTGAAAGTAAAATTGAAAGATGATGACGGCGGGAAAAAGATGTCATTGGCCAAAGCATGGATTCCCTATCTTACTATGGCGGCCCTTTTGGTATTGTCAAGACTTCCTCAGCTACCTCTAAAGGGTTGGCTTGGCAATATAAAGATAGTATGGCCAGAAATTTTGGGCACCTCTATCTCGGCGTCCAGTAGCCCCTTCTACTTGCCCGGTACTATTTTACTTTTGGCGGGAGTGATTACCATTGGGTTACACCATATGAAATGGGACAAGGTTCGGATTGCCTTCAGGGATAGCACAAAAATGTTATTAGGCGCTGGTTTTGTGCTCGTTTTTACAGTACCCATGGTTCGTATCTATATCAATTCAGGGACAAACCTTGCCGGTATTCCCGGTATGCCCATTGCGATGGCGGAATGGGTTGCGGATACCGTAGGCCATATTTATCCGATGTTCGCTCCTACCATCGGTGCGTTGGGAGCCTTTATTGCGGGGAGCAATACGGTAAGCAACCTTATGTTCGGACTGTTCCAGTTCGGAGTAGCGGCTAAATTGGCAATGCCGTCTTTTGTAGTATTGGCACTGCAAGCAGTTGGAGCGGCAGCGGGCAACATGATTGCCATTCACAATGTAGTAGCGGCTTCGGCCACTGTAGGCTTTCTTGGAAAGGAAGGCATGGTTCTACGTAGGACCATTATACCCACTCTATATTATTTGTTGGTGGTTGGTATATTGGGACTTATATTTATTTGATAAAAGAACACTATTGGGATGAAGGCTATTTTGGGTAGTTTGGACAAATCGATAAAGGGAGAAGTGCTGGTAGATGATTACTCTTTGGGCATGTACGCCACTGATGCCAGTATCTACCAAATAAAGCCCGTTGCGATAGTGCTGCCAAAGGATGCCGAAGATGTAAAAAATGCCGTTGCCATTGCACAAAAGAATAAGATCAGTATACTTCCCAGAGGAGCTGGGACAAGCTTGGCCGGACAGACCGTAGGGGAATCCATGATTTTGGACTTTTCCAAATACATGAACGCTCTTCTGGAAATAAATGAATCGGAAAAATGGGCACGGGTACAACCGGGCATGGTAAGGGATAACCTTAATGCGGAACTAAAGTCCTACGGATTGCATTTTGCACCGGATCCCGCTACGGGAAGCAGGGCAAACGTTGGGGGAATGGTCGGCAACAATTCCTCGGGCACCAAAAGTATTTTGTTTGGTAAGACCGTGGATCACGTTTTGGAGGCTACGGTAATGCTAGCGGATGGGACCATCTTACACCTAAAAAACTGCTCACCGGAAGGATATGATGAAAAAGCGGCGAAAAACGATCGTGAAGGGGAAATCTATACCTCTTTCAAAAGATTGGTAGATGCCCATTCCAAAGAAATCAAGGAACGCTTTCCCAAGGTAATGCGAAGAGTGGGGGGATACAATTTAGACGAATTCGTATATACCGACCAATGGAACTTGAGCAAATTGATCTGCGGTAGCGAAGGCACTTTGGCAACCACCTTGGAGCTTAAACTTAACCTTGTAGACCTGCCCAAGTATAGATCGGTCTGTGTAGTGCATTTTGCGGAAATTTTGGAAGCCATATCCGCGGTGGAATCCATGTTGCCCTTTAGCCCTTCCGCCATTGAAATATTGGATAAAACGGTTATTGGCCTTAGTAGGGAGAACCTCACTACGAAGCATCATTGTCACTTTTTAGATGGAAACCCAGAAGCTATATTGATTGTGGAATTCTATGGGGATACCTTGGAAGATGTCATGGACAGGCCCCGGCAAATGATAACACAATTAAAGACCAATGGATTCGGGTATGCCTATCCACTTTTCCCGGAAGGAGAGGCCTATGAAGATGTGTGGGTCATCCGTAAAAAAGGTTTGGGATTGATGTTGGGGCTAAAAGGAAACAAAAAGCCTCTGGCGTTTATCGAGGATGCTGGAATACCATCCCAACACTTACCGGAGTATATCGATAAGGTTTTAAAAATTTGTGAAAGGCACGATACCAAGGCGGCCATGTATGCACACGCCAGTGTTGGGGTAATCCATGTACGCCCCATATTGGATCTTAGATTGGAAGAGGATATCCGGAGGCTGAAAGCGATTACCGATGATACCTTTGAACTGGTGATGAAATACAAAGGTTCCTGGAGCGGTGAACATGGGGACGGTTTGGTAAGGAGCGCCTACAACAAACGTTTTTTTGGTGAAACCCTATACGGAGCCTTTTTGGATATCAAAAGGCTATTCGACCCGGAGAATCTGATGAATCCAGGTAAAATTGTTGAGGCACAGACCATAGAGCATAATTTGCGGTATGGGACGGCCTATCAAGACCAATCCGTAAAGACGGAATATCGATATCAAGTAGAGGGAGGTTTTGAGGCCTCGGTACATATGTGCACCGGAGTTGGGGAATGCCGAAAAATATTGGGTGGAACCATGTGCCCAAGTTTTAAGGCCACAAGGGATGAAGAGCATTCAACAAGAGGTAGGGCCAATGCACTTCGCTTGGCGATGTCCAATCAATTTGGAAAAGAAGGTCTGGCCAGCCAACGTCTTCATGAGGTTATGGATCTTTGCCTTTCCTGTAAGGCCTGTAAATCCGAATGTCCCAGCAATGTGGATATGGCGAAGATGAAAAGCGATAGCCTACAAATGTATTATGATGAACATGGTATTTCGCTCAGGGATAAGCTTATACGTGATTCTGCAAAGGCCGCAGCGAATATATCGGGGTGGAAGGCAAGTATGGTCAACCCCCTTCAAAAAACAGGGCTTTTCCGATTCATTTTAGAACGAACCGCAAAATTTGATAAGCGAAGGAAACTACCTGATTTTGCAGAACTACCCTTTTACAAATGGTTTGCGAAAAACGCTCATAAAACCAACAAGGGCGATAAAAAAGTGGTACTTTTTGCAGACACCTATTTGAATTATCATGAACCACAAGTAGGGATCTCCGCCCTTAAACTTTTGAATTCCTGTGGATATGAGGTTATCTTGGCCCATGTGGGTTGTTGCCAACGACCTAAAATCTCCCATGGTTTTTTACGGGATGCCAAAAGGAAAGGAGAACAAACAATAGACAGATTAAAAACGTTCCTAGATAAAGGATTAAAGGTGGTGGTTTGTGAACCTAGCTGTGCTTCAGCGCTAAACGATGACCTGCCGGATATGATTGCCAACACGGATACAGCGGAACAGTTGAAAAAAGGCATAATGATGATCGATGTATTCTTGAACGATGAATTGGAAAAGGGCCGTTTGAATGTACGTTTTGAACCCATATCCGAAGCTATGGCAATTCATGGACATTGCCATCAAAAAGCATTATACGGTACCAATGCTATGAAAAACTTGGTAAGGGATTCGGCAAAGGAGATTCGGGAAATACCATCAGGTTGTTGTGGTATGGCCGGTTCTTTTGGCTATGAGAAAGAACATTATGACCTTTCCCAAAAAATTGGGAACGAAGTCCTGTTTCCAGAAGTAAAAAAGCTACAAAAAGACCACGAAATTGTGGCCTGCGGATTTAGTTGCCGTCACCAGATACACCATTTTACGGAGGCAAAGCCCAAACATTTTGTAGAGGCCATACGGGCCGTGAAAAATAATTGATATATTTCAGAACACGTTATAAACCATCCTTAGAAAAACGAAAATTATCACAATGGGAAAAATCGATGAAATGAAAACGAGTACAAGGGTACTCATGGGGCCAGGGCCAAGTGATGTACATTCAAGGGTATTGAGGGCCATGGCCACACCACTGGTAGGGCATCTTGATCCCGAATTTTTGAAAGTGATGGACGACATTAAGTCTATGACCCAAGAAACCTTACAAACCAAAAATCCGTTGACCTTTGTAGTCTCCGCTCCTGGAAGTGCGGGCATGGAAACCTGCTTGGTTAATCTATTGGAGCCCGGTGATGAAGCGGTAATTTGTATACATGGAGTTTTTGGGAACCGGATGGCCGATATTGCTGAGCGCTGTGGGGCAAAAGTTATTAAAGTAGAGGCGGACTGGGGAAAACCAATTCAAATTGAGGACGTAAAAATTGCATTGGAGAGCTGCAACCCAAAATTATTGGCTATTGTACATGCCGAGACATCAACAGGTGTTTTACAACCTTTGGAGGAAATTAGCAGGTTGACGAAAGCGGCCGGAGCTTTATTCGTTGTAGATGCGGTGACCTCGTATTGTGGTGCGGAGTTGAAAGTGGATGAATGGGGTATCGATGCCCTATACTCGGGAAGCCAAAAATGCTTGAGCGCTCCTCCTGGATTATCCCCGGTTACCTTTAGCCAAATGGCGATAGATGTATTGGACAAACGAAAGACCAAAGTACAAAGCTGGTTTTTGGACTTGTCCTTGGTTAAAAATTACTGGGCCGGGGCCAAGAGAGCGTACCACCATACGGCTCCCATATCGTCCATGTATGCCATGCGCGAGGCCTTACGTATTGTTCTTGAGGAAGGTTTGGAAAACCGCTTTGCACGTCATCAAAGAAACCATGAGCTATTAAGGGATGGACTAGAAGGTATGGGTTTTGAATTTCTGGTAGAAGAGCAATACCGTCTACCCATGTTGAACGCTGTGCGTATTCCTGAAGGGATAGATGATTCAACGGTAAGGAGCAGATTGTTGGAGGAATACAATATTGAAATAGGAGGAGGTCTTGGTCCCTTTGCAGGGAAAATATGGCGGATAGGTCTAATGGGTGAAAGCTCCGATGCCAACCATGTGAATATGTTATTGGCCGCATTGAAGAATATCATTCTATAGGAACTTGATTTTTCCCCCACAAACTATAACAAAGACATTGGGAGCAAGAAGGTATGGTGACATTTCAAAGGACCAGTTTCGTCAGTATGCCTTGGATTAATAAGAGGGATTAACCCCATGTAACGGTCAATTTACAAGGGGACATCACATGCTCTTCTTAATGAATTCCCGTGCCAAGTTCGTTTTACAAAATGGTAATACTGTCAATTTGAAAGCCAATGAAATTAAATACTGAAAACCAACTAGAATAAACTTATGAAAGGATTGGATACATTGGATTGGGTCGTTATTACCGGCTATTTTATGGTCTTGCTAGGAGTGGCTTGGTGGGTCATAATGCAGAAGCAAAAGAACACCGAGGATTATTTTTTAGCCGGTCGAAACATCGGTTGGTTTATGGTAGGCGCCTCCATTTTCGCCTCCAACATAGGTTCCGAGCATGTGGTGGGTCTTGCAGGTAATGGGGCAGGAGATAAGATGCCATTATTAATTTATGAACTCCACGCTTGGCTAGTATTGATGTTAGGGTGGGTATTTCTTCCATTCTATGCCAGGAGCGGGGTCTTTACCATGCCGGAGTTCCTGGAAAAAAGATTTGATGCACGCTCCAGATGGGTGCTGTCCGTAGTTTCGTTGATCGCTTACATTTTGACCAAGGTCTCCGTAACCATCTATGCCGGTGGGGTAGTGGTCTCCGCTTTATTGGGAATCCCCTTTTGGATAGGCGCTGTGGCCACCGTGGTGCTTACAGGTCTCTATACCGTTTTGGGCGGCATGCGAGCCGTAGTATATACCGAAACCATTCAGGCTATCGTACTGGTATTAGGTGCCGGAATTCTAACTTTCTTGGGTTTGGATGCTGTTGGCGGATGGGGCGAACTCAAAGAAACCGTTGGTGCCGATTACTTCAATATGTGGCGACCCAATTCTGACCCCGATTATCCTTGGCTGCCCCTTTTTATTACAAGTACCGTAGTTGGGATTTGGTATTGGTGTACTGATCAGGTCATAGTACAACGTGTATTGACCGCCAAGAATATCAAGGAAGGTCGCAGGGGGAGTATTTTTGGTGCTTTGTTAAAGCTGATGCCGGTATTCCTATTCTTGATTCCCGGCGTTATTGCCTTGGGTTTAAAAATGCAAGGGAGATTGGATTGGGACAGTCCGGATGAAGCCTTTCCTGTATTAATGAGTAATCTAATGCCATCAGGGTTAAGAGGTCTTGTGGCAGCAGGGTTGCTGGCCGCCCTTATGAGCTCCTTGGCCTCTGTTTTTAATTCTTGTTCCACTTTATTCACCCTGGACATTTACAAAAAACTGAAACCGGAGAAACCAGAGGAAGAATTGGTAAAGACAGGACGTATAGCCACTTTTTTTGTGGTCGGATTGGGCTTGTTATGGATTCCTATTATTACTACACTGTCAGATGGATTGTACGAATACCTTCAAAATGTACAGGCCTATATATCACCTCCAATTGCAGCAGTGTTTTTACTGGGAATCTTTTACAAGCGGATTAATGCCAATGGGGCCATAGCCACACTCATCGGAGGATTCATCATCGGTTTTTCAAAATTGACCTTGGAAATCTTAAAATCGAGTTTTGCCGAAGGTAGTTTCCTTTTTACAATCGCGGATATCAATTGGCTTGTGTTTGGAGCCTATTTCTTTGCTTTGTGTATTGCCATAGCTATTGGTGTTAGTATGTTCTATCCTGCCCCATCCCAAAAACAATTAGCGGGACTGACCTTTGGTACGGTGACGAGCCAACAAAAAGCTGAGAATAAGAACAGCTATACGGTTTGGGATATTATCGCATCTGTAGGTGTGGTATTGATCGTTATATATATTATGGTTTCCTTCAGTGCACTGAGTCTTTAAGATGGGAAAAATTAAGGATGCCAGATGTAGGCAAAAATAAAATTTGATGGGTTATGGGAATCCAACATCCGTAAAGTTCGGAGGCACTGAAGATAGCAACTGGTTATTGCAAAGAAATGACCAAAAGTTTCAATAAGGATAACAAAATTCCGTAACCATAATTTTCAACCCCATTATTAAGACCGCATCGGAATAAATGATTTATATGAGGAGGTGCCTATCACAATTGTTTAAGTCAAAATATAAGTGTGGAGTCCGTGCAAAATTTTGCGTAGCTCATGAATATCGAATTTCTTCTGATTGTTGAGAAAACGGATTTATATAGTTCCAAGTAAGAGTTGAGGTGGAATGATGCAACCTTTAGATAACCTGCCCGAAGTTTGTCCACCCTGAGATTGTCTACTTTACCCTCAATTTCTTTGGGATTCGGCTTTTTGAGGACTCCTTAGAATCATTAATCGGCAAAATGTATTCGTGTATACTTTCCCAATGTTTCGGAGATTATTTGTAGATAAAAGTGCAATTATATGAAGATGGGATGAAATAAAATCATGAAAATTTTTCTGACCTTGGAAATGACCTAAAACATGAAACTATTCCTTAAAATAGCATATTTATAAAAAAGCAAACTTCTTTTGATGGATATTTTAATAAAACAGATCTGTAATTTTATGATTCGCAATTGACAAAATACAAGAAATCAAAAATCCCTTTTTACTATAATTTTATAAATCGGGAGAACTTGATTCCTGATTAGTATTAGGTTTGGTAGAATAGAATACGTTTTAATTAACCCAACAACTCAACTATTATGACGCAAAAACACAAGAAACATTTTTTATGGCCACAGGCGAGAAATCATGATTTTCTCAAATCGTGGCTCTTATCCCTACTGCTTTTTCTGGGCCTTCAGGTGGCTTTGGCCAGTGAGGCGGAAAATTTGGACAATCCCAAAACTGCAGTATTTCAATCTTCGGTAACCGGTACGGTGACCGATGATACCGGAGCACCACTACCTGGTGCAAGTATTGTAGAAAAAGGTACCACCAATGGTACCCAAACCGATTTTGACGGTAACTATACCATAAATGTGGATAGCGGTGCTACTTTGGTTATAAGTTACATAGGTTATGCTGCTCAGGAAATACCTGTCAATGGACAGGCAACAATAAATGTAACGCTTCAGGAAGATGCCAGCCAATTGGATGAAGTGGTACTGGTAGGATACGGTACCCAAAGCAGGGCGGCCGTAACCAATGCCATTTCCTCCGTAACCAATGAGGATCTGGTGGAAACTCCGGCAATTGGTGTGGAACAAGCCCTACAAGGAAGGGCAGCAGGGGTACAGGTAACCAATAGAGGTACTCCTGGAGCCGCACCTTTGGTAACAATTCGGGGATTGGGAACTTTTGGAAACAATCAGCCTTTGTTTATCGTGGATGGAGTACCTACCGGTAACCTGAATAATATACCTGCAGAGGCTATTGAATCAGTGGATATCCTAAAAGATGCCTCCAGTGCCGCCATTTATGGATCTAGGGCATCCAATGGGGTGGTTTTGATCAAGACCAAGGGAGGTAAAAAGGGAAGGACTAGTTTTAGGGCCAGCACATATGCAGGTCTTTCCACGATTCCCAAAACCTTGGATGTACTAAATGCCGATCAGTACCGACAATATGCGTCGGAAGCTTATGACGCGGATCCAGTGGTACCAGGGAACCAAATTTATCCTGGATTGCAGCCTGGCAATTTTGATCCAGCGGTAAGTACCAATTATCAAGACGAAATCCTTAGGACTGGGCTATGGCAAAATTATGATATTGAAGCTTCCGGAGGTAGCGAAAATGCTACTTACAGTGTTCGTTTAGGGTATTTGAATCAAGAAGGAGCCTTGATAGAATCCCGATTTGATAGGTATTCCGTGGGTCTTAACACCACTATAGACTTGAGCGATAAGATTACGATGGGCCAGACTTTGAACTTAGGGATATCCAGGACCTTTGGGGGTGACGGGGGCACTATCTTGGGCAATGCCACTCGTTTTGATCCCACCCGACCTGTTTTTGACGAGGAGACCAATTTCTATTCGGAAATTACCACTTCCTTCAACGGTCAGGATATTGAAAACCCGGTACGGCTTAGGGAAAATGGAGAATTCTTGACCACGCAGACGAGTTTAGTCGGATCGGTTTTTGGTAGTTATGAAATCATTCCAGGTTTAACTTATAAATTGACCATTGGGCTGGACCATTCCTTTACCAATCAGGACAATTTTGAACCTTCCATTCCTACGGGCTCAAGAACACGCCTGTTTTCAGAGACCCGGGATAACAGGAGGAGAAATCTGAGCACGGTGGTGACCAATACACTTAACTACAATACGACTATTAACGACAAACACAATTTGGATGTCTTGGCGGGTTATGAGCGCAACCGAACGGTCTTTGATCGGATCGATGCCTTTACCATCAACCCTTTGACGGATAATGTACAGAACCTTAATCCCAATGAGGTAGAGAACTTGACCAGTTCCGAGAATGAGAATAATCTACACTCCGTATTTGGAAGGATTGGTTATGATTTTGATCGTACCTTCTTTTTAAGCGGTACCTTAAGGGCGGACGGATCTTCAAGATTTGCGCCAGGCAACCAATGGGGTTATTTCCCCTCAGTATCTGGAGCGGTCAATTTGGCGAACCTCCCTTTCCTACAGAATAGTGAGGACCTATCAAGCTTGAAATTGAGAGCGAGTTGGGGAATTACCGGGAACAATAACATTGGAAATTATCAGTTTCAGACGGGACTGTTGACCGATTTTAACTACGTTATTGATGGTGCCTTGGTCAGTGGTACACGGCCGGCCAGAATACCTAATGAACAATTGCAATGGGAGGAACTGACCTCTTTGAATATAGGTGCGGATTTGGCCTTTTTCAATAACGCCTTGACTATATCTGGAGAGTATTTCAAAAATGAAAGTGATGGGCTTCTGGTTGATGTTCCTTTGCCATCCTCTTTGGGTGCAACCACTGCCAACCAGACCCGGAATGTAGGTGGTACCGAACTGACAGGTCTGGAATTCACAGTAGGTTATAAGGATTTTGAAGGAGACTTCACTTGGGGAGCCAACTTTAACATGTTTGCCACCCTCAACCAAGAGGTAACTTCATTAGGTAGTGTAGATGCTATTTTTTCTGGAAGTTGGTTTCAACAGTTACACACAAGACTTTTGGTAGGAGAGGCACCCTTCCACTTTTTTGGATTGCGAACCGATGGCATTTTCCAAAACCAGGCTGAAGTAGATGCGCATGCTACTCAAAACAATGCCGAACCGGGGAATGTCCGATACGTGGATACCAACAATGATGGAGCCATTAATGCCGATGACAGGGTGGTTATCGGTAATCCCAATCCGGATTTCCAATTGGGGGCCGATTTCAATTTTAAATATAAAAACTTGGATTTCTCAGTTTTCCTAGTTGGGGAATATGGTAGGGATATTTATAATGGTTTCCGACTTACTTTGGAACAACAGGCCAGATTATTTAATATGAGTACTGTGGTCTTAGATCGTTGGTCGCCGACCAACCCTTCCCAGACCATCCCTAAAGCTACCCCTGGATTTACAGGGAATGAACAGGTTTCCGATCGTTTTATCGAGGATGGATCATTTACACGAGTGCGAAGTATGACGCTGGGGTATACTATTCCTAGCAGAGTTTTGGGCAACTTTGCCAATGGATCCATAAGCAGTTTACGGTTTTACGTAAGTGGTCAAAATTTAATTACTTTCACTGACTATTCGGGTTATGACCCAGAAATTGTACCAGTTTTAGATAATGGCACTGATATTAACACCATCGGATTGGACCAGGGCCGTTTCCCACAGGCGAGGACCGTTTTGGCAGGATTACAGATAGAATTTTAAAAAAAAAATTAGAGATGAAGACAAAGAAAATAATTATAACATTTGTAGCGGTATTTGTGGGTATGGTAAGCTGCAAGGAAGAGGAGTTGGAACTCCTAGACCCCAATGTTATCGTTCCAGAAACCTTTTTCCAAAATTCCGGGGAACTGCAATCTGCTGTTAATTCAGCCTATTCGTTTTTGCAGTCGCAGGGAATGTATGGTAGAATTGCGTTTTTCCTTTTCGATAATTTGTCCCAAGAGAATCTGGGTACCGATGCGCTTCAAGGCGGTCTAAAAGCTTTTATGGACTACACTTTTGACCCTTCCTTAGGGGAATTCTTTACTTTTTGGACGGCGGCCTATAGAGGAATCAATAGTTGCAACTTTGTACTTGAGGCCGCGGAGGAAGGATTGATACAGAACGTTCCGGAAAGTGAAATTAATCAACGTTTGGGTGAAGTTCGCTTCTTGAGGGCCTTGTATTTCTTTAAGTTGACCAATCTTTGGGGAGGCATTCCACGTCCTACTTCTACGGTAGCCTCGGAGACCGGAGGAGTGCCAAAAGCAACTCAGGAAGAAGTATATAATCTTATTTTTGAGGATTTGGCCTTTGCGGTTGCCAATTTACCCGAAGTGGGCAGCACGCCACAAGGGAGGGCTACTAGAGGTGCAGCGCAAGCTCTTAAAGGGAAGGCCCATTTGTTTAGAGGCCAGTGGGCAGAGGCCAAGGCCGAGTTTGAGGCTATCCAGGGGTATACCATAGTAGGGGTTAATCCCCGAGACAATGGGAATATAGCCGGGGAGTTCAACTCGGAATCCATATTTGAAGTAAACTATAGCCAGGAAATTGGAGGTGATCAGTGGAACGCAACAGGAAATGGGGTCCGCGAAAGTACATTCCGTGGCATTGAATATTCCCCTTTGAATTTTGCAAATATTATTGTACGGCCAAATCTATTGGATGAGTATGAGGATGACGACCCACGTTTTGATGCCTATTTCTATAGTGATGGAAGTGTCTTTGGAGGCCAAACCTTTCCCCCAGGATCGGAGCTACCAATAAATGGTCCAGTGGCATTTGGAGATCCTGACGCCGATGGAAACTTACCTTTGGTGTTTACCATAGCTTCTCCTGCATGGAGAAAGTATCAAAATTTGGATACGAGAACCACGGATGGATTTGAATATAGTGGAATTAACTTTAGGGTTATTCGTTATGCTGATGTATTGTTGATGTGGGCCGAAGCAGAAAATGAATTGGGCAACCAAGCAGCTGCTATTTCCTTGCTTAACCAAGTTAGGGATAGGGTTGGGATGCCTAACTATGGTACGGCTGAAATGGATTCCAGAGGGTATCCCGTAGGTTCGCAACAAGAGGTGTTCGATGCCATAGTGCACGAACGTGCCGTGGAACTGGCAGGCGAACAGGTGCGCTACTTTGATTTACAACGATGGGGCTTGGCATCCCAGGTATTGGAGAACTACCAAACTGGCAAGCATGAATTTTTGCCCATTCCCCAAAATGAAATCGACGGTAATCCGGATTTGACCAATGCGGATCAAAATCCTGGATATTAATGAGAATTTTTTGAGTTAGTTTTATTATAAGTGATTTTTCGAGAGGATAATAGATTCTATTATCCTCTCTTTTTTCATGAAGATGTCTTGTTAGGGCAATCGATAGTACAATGAATTTTTACCTCAATGATCAGATTGTAAAACTTGAACTACACAGTGATAAATTTATTGCCTGGAATAGCAAATTCCATTATTTTCTAAAACCATTTTATTTCGCGAAATAATGGGGAGGGTTGGGCACTTAGTGAAATTAGTTTCAGGGAAATGTATATTTAATATTTATTAAGGCGATCTGTTTTTGATGAACCTTTATTGCCGCGCTACTTCCAAGAAAAGATTTTTATCTCTTCATTATTCTGTGTAGCGATAATCCAAGGATATCCCTCCGTATCCAAGAATTGCTCCAAATGATGGGATTGTCCGGGAACATAAAAACCGGAATCAGAGCTAGAGATAGGGGTAAAACCGCGACTCTTATCCTGTTTTAAGAACAGTCCGGTAAGGGCGTCCGCTTTTCCATACAGGGTCTCGGAAGAAAAATCGTTTCCTACCAAAAGCGCATCAAGCTGTCCATCATCATTAAAATCATCCACTAAAATTTCATTAACGGGAGCAATTTGGCAAATTTCCGGAAGCGGGGAGAGGTCAAAAGTTCCATTCCCCAAATTTTCCATATAACTACTTTGAAATGTAAAGGCCCGTAGGGTTTCCTCCTCAAGATTGGATATGTTCAATAGCTTGGCGAAATCTACCTTTACAAAGGCATCATAGGTAAGGTACCTCTTTTTTAAACTGACCAACTGGGCTACAATATCATCCCGCGTATGTATGGGTAATAGACGAGGTTCATTTTCGGTATCAAAGTATTGTGCCAGAATGGGGTCAGGGCTTCCATTTTGGTCGAAATCCCCCTTATAAATATACAATGGTTTGTCCTGTGTAGGATTCATGAACCCATTTAACCCTTGATTACCCAACAAAAAATCCATATCTCCATCGTTATCAAAATCGGCCGGGACAATACAATTCCACCACCCCGCTGTGTTCATTGATTTGTTCTCGCCGCTTTTAAATGAAGAATCCATTGGTTTTAAGTTACCTGCGTCATTTTTAAATATAGTAATAGGCATCCATTCGCCTACCAAAACCAGATCTTCCCATTTGTCTCCGTCCACATCTACCCACTGTGCATCGGTAACCATACCAACCCTTGAAATGGATGTATTCCTGGTTTCTACCATTGCTCCATTTTCATTGATCAACAAACGACTTTTGGGAGCCTCCGGATATCTATCTGGAACATTTCTTGATCCCACAAAGAAATCCATATCCCCGTCATGGTCAAAATCAAACGGCCTAACGCAATGCGTACTCTCAAGAACTTCGGGAAGCCATTTTTCAGTTTTTTCCAATTGCCCCTGGCCATTGTTAAGATACAATCGATCCAAATAGTTTTGGGAAACCTGTCCAAACTCTGTGCCCCCACTAGCAACGTATAAATCTAAATCACCGTCGCCGTCAATATCCACAAAAGCAGCATCGGAATCCTCATATTGGGAATCCAATTCCTGGGTTACCTGATAAGAACCCGAATTACCCTGCGTCCAAATCGTCCCGGACTGACCATTACTTCCTCCTACAAACAATTCATCTCCAGGTTTGCCATCCAAATTCCCAACTGCTAGGCAGGGTCCCTGTCGGGAGTACTGGCGCACAAGCAAACGTTGCCGGTCAAATTCGTTGAAGCTATTTTCGGAGTGGGTATGCTCCAACAGTCCATCATTGGTTTTGAACAAAAGCTCACTTCCACGATCCGGAACAGGATTCGCTTTGGCACTTTTTATGCTAAGTGTCAACGTTTGATCGGCTGGAAGATTTCGAATCATTTGGACTTTCCCATTGGGCCATACAATTTGCAGGGAGTCTATAAGGGTATCCTTTACCCCAAAATGTAAAATAGGTTCCATGGAAGATAAATACCCTCGAATAACTGATTGAAACTGATACTGTGCCTTGCCTTGGTCCCAAAGGGTTATTTGGGATCCGATGCCGTGGACGTTTTTTGGGTTTCCTTCTAGTCGCAACCGAAAAAAATGTGTATCAGAATCGTCCGAAGTCCTATTTTCCAATACAAAGGCCGCTTCGTTAATGTTGTTGATTACCAGGTCCAAATCCCCATCAAGATCCAAATCAGCATGGGCTACCCCGTTGGAATATGAAGGCTTTTCGGTAATCCAACTAGCAGAAACATCAGAGAAACCTGCTGATTCCTTATTTTCATAAATGAAATTCGGTAAATAGATGCTATCCAGATTATTGGCAAACTCAATTTGCTTGACGATACGTTCCTCCGTAGTACCGAACATATTGTTTAAACCGGAATAATTGATGTAATCCAAGTCCGCCACATCTTTCACATAACCGTTGGAGATATAGATATCCTTGTCGGAATCGTTGTCCAAATCCAGCATTAAGGGCGCCCAACTCCAGTCTGTGCTGGCTATTCCCTTAAGAAAACCAATTTCACTGGATTTGATGGTTTTTCCGTTTAATTGGCCGTTATTCATTTGCAAGGTGTTACGTACATACTGGGCGCTGTAGTCGTTTTTTAACGAAAGCAGATATTTTTCATAATTCATCATTCCCAACATTTTCTTGTGCCTTTCATAATCCTTCGGCAACATATCCACGACCAGGATGTCGGGACGGCTGTCATTGTTCAGATCGTTAAAATCCATGCCCATGGAGTTGTAAGTTTCATGACCTAGAAATTCCTTGCTCTTTTCCAGAAAAAAAGGCATTGTGCTATCTGGATGATTCTGTTGAATATACAGGAGGTCCTCGGTAATGAAATCGTTGGCCACGTAAATGTCCGTCAACCCATCTTTGTTAAAATCGTTTATGCCCAGACCCAGGCCAAAACCGCTATGCGTAATACCAACGCTGTCGGATACATTGGTGAATACCGGATGTGGAATATCTGATTTGGTGTCATTTCGAAGCAGGAAATCCTTTAGATGGGGCGGTAGATATTGTTTAGGAAATGGGTTGTTTTTGTCAATATTGGAATTGCCGTTGTGCGCTATATAAACATCCAAGTCCCCGTCATGGTCAAAGTCAAAGAATACTGCCTGTTGTGAGTAATTGCTATCATCCAATCCATAGGCCTTTGCCTCTTCAGTAAAGGTGGGGATTCCATTGGCTTGTACTCCTTGATTTATAAATAGAAGATTGTTGCAATTATTCTGGCAATCTGCTCCACCAACATTTAGATAGATGTCGTCCAACCCATCGGAGTTAATGTCAACTATGGACACTCCGGTCACCCAGGAGGAGGTCCTAAAATTTGCTTCCTCCGAAATATCCGAAAAGGTGAGGTCACCTCGGTTCAAATAGATTTTTGAGGAAACCTGGTTTCCGGAAAATACAATGTCCGGAAGACCATTTTGGTCAAAGTCACCAATACCCACTCCGCCTCCATTGTAGCAGTATTGGAAGTTTACCACGTTAATACTATCATTCTCGGTAATTTGGTTAACGAAGTTTATGCCCGTGGCTGTAGCATCCAAATGGACGAATCTTCTTTGTGTGGATTTGTTTTCGGAGCATCCTGAAAATAGGAAAATCAGGAACAATACCCCCCATACATTTTTAAACATATGCAATTTTTTTTGCAGTCTCTAAGGTACTGAATTTGTACTATGGAAAGGGCAATACCAATGGGTTTTCTGATGATTTTTGAAAGTTAAAAATACGGGTAGAACCTGACAAAAAAATACCGAAGCTAAAAGTAGTTCTTTACATTTTTTCATCTATTGTTTCGGCAGTGGATTGCGCATAGATATCAATTAAATGTGTACGCACCTTTACCGGAACTTTCAGACTATCCCGGCCTATTTGCATAATCATGGATTTGGATGGGATAAGCGGCATATGGCAAGCGATGCAATTTGTATTTTTCTGGTTAGAAAGCGAGGAATCGACATTACAGAAAACGGAGTTCACGGAATGGCACTCCATGCATTTCTTGTTAAAGGATACGCTATCTCCTCTTTCACTCTTGTGGGGGTCATGACAGCTGGTGCAATCCATGCGCTCTGTCTGTTTAAAACACTTACTGGCTCTTAAAAGATCATACTGGTTGCCATGTACATCCACTTCTTTCAAATCTTTTACATTTGAATCCGGAAGGGAATATTCCGATAGTTTATCCCCGGTCAAAAAAAGAAAGGCAGGCTGTATGTCCATCCTAACTCCTGAATGGCATAATGCGCAGGCATCCAAACGCTGTAGTTGGGATAGGGTATCATGACTTATAACGAATCTGGCTTCGCTGATTTCGGGATTGTCTTTGTGAAAAGTTACATGTTTCTGTGAAGGCCCGTGACAGCGTTCACAATCGACGCCATAAACTATTTGAGATTTATCATAGGAATTGCCCATACCGTATAAAGCCGTATTTTTTGCAAATGTGGTATGACATTCCAAACATTTGGCATTAGCGGGGCGACGGTGTTCCATTAGTTCCATTGGAATACCGGGACTATTGGTCCAACTGTTGGTGGGGTTAAAATAAGAAACCTGTAGTTGATATAGCTTATCATCATCCCATGATAAATAGGATTGTCCCTTGGTTCCTGAACCGATAACCACATCAATTTTGGATCTGGACATCTTTTCTTGGGCATTTATATTCCAGGCCTCTTGATATATTTCTGAATCTTCCAAGAGCATTTTGAATTGAATACTATCGTTTAATCGGTACAGATTTTCATTTTCTTTAAAGCTCCCTTTTACTAAAGCGGGATTGGCCAAAGACGAACTTTGGTAATGGGCGGTTTCCAAATGTATGTGGTAAATATCCGCATGACATTCCTTACATGCTTCGGAACCTACATAGTTTTCCCCATTGGAATGGGTCGCAAGGGGCTTTATATCCTGATAATTGGATTTTGATATTAAAGGTCTACGGAAATAGATATATATTCCCAATAATAGAATGAAAAATAGCCAGAAAAACATCCGGATAGATAGAAACCGGTTTTGGAATTTGTTCTGGCTCATTGTGGCATTTTACATTTTTGGGCTTGTTTATCCCCATCAATATTAGAATTAAACCTTATTGGTTAATATAAGGCCAATTTTAGAGAAGAGGCGGAATTTTTTTGATCAAATTACCAGAATTAAGTAGTTTTTTATACGCGATACAGATTCCTAAATAACGTTTTATTATGTAGATACTTTTTTGTCCGGATACAAAATGTTCTTATCTTACAAACAAACCACACCACAGTTCTATTCCAAAAACATTATGTATTCATCTTTCAAGGGACATGTGAAGATTGTTATTTTGGCACTTGCTATCCTGGGTTGTTCCGAGAAGCCTGAAAAGGTAAAACCGGCCCCACCCAATATCATCTATTTACTTACAGATGACCAGCGTTGGGATGCTCTGGGTGCTATGGGGAATACCATAATCCAAACACCACATCTGGATGAATTGGCCAACAATGGACTACTTTTTAAGAATGCTTATGTCACGACTTCCATTTGCGCCGTTAGCCGTGCCAGTATGTTAACGGGGCAATATGAATCCAGACACGAAATCCATGATTTTAAAACGGGTCTTTCCGCAGATGCCTTGGAGGATACCTATCCCCTTGTATTGAAAGGCAACGGATACAAAATTGGCTTTATTGGCAAATATGGTGTCGGGGAGGCCAAGGTACATCCCAAAGCTTTGTTCGATTTTTGGGCTTGCACTGAAAAAGGTCAACCCGATTATGAAAATACCGATGAAAATGGAAACTATATTCATTATACGGATGTGGTTGCCAATAACATTGAGACTTTTATCAATGAAGTAGATGACCGGCCTTTTTGTCTTTCGGTTAGTTTTAAAGCACCCCATGTGCAAGATGGCGATGAACGGCAATTTATACCCGATCCGGTATATGCTGACCATTACAAAGATGTCGAAATCCCCGAACCAAAAACGGCGGACCCAAAATATTGGGAGTCTTTCCCCGACTTTTTCCGTACCGATGAAAATATTGGGCGCGAGCGTTGGAAACTTCGGTTCAATACCCCTGAAAAGTACCAACGTAGTGTTAAGAACTACTACAGATTACTGACCGGAGTGGACGATGTGGTAGGGGCTCTCAGACAGCAGTTAGAAGAAAAAGGATTGGACAAAAATACCGTCATTGTTTTTATGGGGGATAATGGAATGTTTCTGGGAGAGCATGGTCTAGCCGGAAAATGGTATCCCTATGAGGAATCGGTTCGTGTTCCCCTCATTATATATGATCCAAGGGAAGGCAGCCTTAAAGGGAGAAAAGACCAGATTGCGTTGAACGTAGATATTGCTCCCACAATTTTAGGATTTGCCGGAATTGACCCACCAGAATCCATGCAAGGACTGGATCTTGTTGCTATAATGAAGAACAACGGCAGTACCCGTTCTTCTTTTTTCTACGAACATTCTTTTTTTGGAAGCCCAAAAATACCTGTATCGGAAGGGGTAATAAGTACTGGGCTTAAGTATATTAAATATACAGAATACGATTATGAAGAGTTGTACGATTTATCCAATGATCCTCTGGAAGAAATTAACCTGGTCTCAGATCCCAAATATACCAATGTGCTGGAGAATCAACGCAGTCTCTATGAGAATCTAAAGAAAATGGCAAAATAGATTCAAATGGAACTGTTGCATAAACAAACCTAAGGTCATCCATGTCATTATAAAACTATTTGCATCACAGATCTTATATCATTACTGATTTATTTTTTATACTTTGTGAAAACATTATAAGTAAAAATAAAAGCAAATGAAACACACTTTAAAATATGCCTTATCGGGATTGATATGCTTAGGATTTTTTACTATGGCCTTAGGCCAGAAAATGGAAAACAACAACGCTAAAGGTTGGGTTTCCCTGTTCAATGGAAAGGATTTCGACGGCTGGAAAGTAGGTAATAATGCCTCTACGTTTTCTGTGGAAGATGGTGCCATTAAAGTAGCCGGTCCCAGAGCTCATTTGTTTTATGCGGGCGATGTGAAAGGCCATAACTTTCAAAATTTTGAATTTAAAGCATCTGTAATGACCAAACCTGGTGCAAATTCGGGAATCTATATCCATACAAGATATCAGGAAGATGGATGGCCTGCACACGGGTATGAGGTCCAGGTCAATAATTCGCAGGAAGATTGGAGAAGAACAGGTAGCTTATACGCCATTGTAGATGTCAAGGAAAAATATGTAAAGGACGATGTCTGGTATACGGAGTACGTCAAAGTAGAAGGCAAACGGATAATAGTCAAAATAAATGATATCGTAGTTGTGGATTATACGGAACCGGAAAACCCGAACAGGGGGGAAGGGGACAAGCACCGTATCTTAAATGGCGGAACCTTTGCGTTACAAGGACATGACCCGAAGAGTATTGTGTATTATAAGGATATCATGGTCAAGGTCTTGCCATAGTGCAGTGGCTATCGGTGCCTGATGTTGATTTAGTAATCTTGCAGTAAGTCCAAAGATTGATATGGGTTTCAAAACGATTCCTTTCCAATAGTTTGTTAATAGCCCCTAGGCTAGGATATCCTTCACCACATGGCCATGAACATCGGTTAGCCGGTAGCGTCTTCCTTGGTGTTTAAAGGTAAATTGTTCATGGTCTATGCCCATCAAATGCATTACCGTGGCCTGAAAGTCATGTACATGTACATTGCCCTCTACTGGGTTGAAACCAAAATCATCGGAAGCACCATAAGAAATACCTGGCTTTACACCCGCTCCGGCCATCCAAATTGTAAATACATAAGGGTGATGGTCACGGCCCCAATTGCGATAGTCGGCGATGTTTCCCTGTAAAAAGGGGGTTCTGCCAAATTCCCCGCCCCAAATTACCAAAGTGTCCTCCAACATACCACGTTGCTTCAAATCTTTTATCAGTGCAGCACTGGGTTGGTCCGTATCCTGACATTGAATTTTTAGTTGGTAATTAAGGTTCCGGTGCTGGTCCCATCCGGCATGCATGCATTGAATAAAACGTACATCCCTTTCGGCAAGGCGTCTTGCCATGAGACAGTTATAGGCAAAACTACCCTTGCGGTATACATCGGGGCCGTACATATCTAAAATATGTTGGGGCTCATCGGAAAAATCGGTAAGCTCTGGTACACTCATTTGCATTTTATAGGCCATCTCATATTGTGCAATACGGGTCTTTATCTCCGGATCCCCAAACTCCTCAAGATTATGTTGATTAAGGATTTGCATATCATCCAGAATCTTACGGCGCATTTCGCGGCTCAGCCCCTCAGGGTTTTTTAGATAAAGTACGGGGTCGCCTCCGCCCCGAAATTTTACACCTTGAAACTTGCTGGGCAAAAACCCACTACCCCAATAATAATCGTAGAAAATCTGTCCACAGCTGGCCTCTTTATCCCGTGATGTCATGGCAACAAAATCAGGGAGGTCTTTTGCGGTACTTCCAAGTCCGTAGGTAAGCCAAGACCCCATACTGGGTCTTCCAGGTTGTTCGGAACCGGTTAGGAAAAACGTTATGGCCGGGGCATGGTTTACCGATTCGGTGTACATAGACTTGATAAAACAAAGCTCATCGGCAATTTTAGCTGTTTCAGGCATAAAATCGGAAACCCAGGCACCGCTTTGGCCATGTTGGGCGAAATTGGCAATTTCAGCGATTACAGGTCGCTCGGTCTGTTCTCCGGTCATGGTTGAGAAACGCTTTCCTGCGGTCAGTGAATCCGGTATTTGGGTGCCGTGCCATTTTTTGAGAATCGGCTTGTAATCAAAAAGGTCGATATGTGAAGGTGCCCCATTTTGGAAAAGATAAATGACCCTTTTGGCCTTGGGGGCAAAATGGGGGAGTCCCGATTCGTTCCCTGTTAACCTTGCTCGGCTGGAGTTTGAAGCCAAGGCCGATAAAGGATTTAGCATGCTTCCCAAGGCGGCCACACCGATGCCTTGTGCCATTTTCCCAAAAAAATTCCGGCGGGTCATGCCCGCTTGATATTCCTCAAAAGGATGTCTCATCTTTTTTCCATTATTGTCTCGTTATCGTTTCGTCCAAATTGAACACCAAGGAACTCAATGCGGTGTAAGCGGCATAATCCGCTACGGCCAAGTCAGGGTTTAAGGGATATTCGCCAATTGCAATAAGCTTCCGGGCCTCTTCGGGAAGGGAGGTATAATCCGAACGAAGTTCAATCAATCTGTTTTTCAAAATCTTAATTTCCTCAGCATCTGGAGCTCTGGCCGTGGCCCATTCAAAAAGATAACGGATGCGCTCGTCATCTGTGGTCTTTGCGGTTAGTATTTTTTCTGCCATTACCCGTGAAGCTTCCATATAGGTGATGTCATTTAGAGTGGTGAGGGCATGCAAAGGTGTGTTGGTGTCTGGCTTTTTTACGGTGCAGACCTGTCTTGGGGAATTGTCGAATATAAAGGTAGGGCCAACAATTCGCCTCCAAAAGGTGTACAGGCTTTTTCGGTATAAATCATCCCCATGGTCTTGTTCGTATGCAATAAACCCAAAGGTTGCCTCCTCCCAAATTCCTTTGGGTTGATAAGGCTTAACGGGCTTTCCGCCAATACTATCCACCAAGAGTCCACTCATATATAGCACTTGGTCACGAAGCATCCAGGACGGTAATCGCATTCTTGTGGCCCTGGCCAGATAGCGGTTTTCGGGATCCATTTCCAGCAATTCACTATTAAACTTGGAGGTTTGCCTATAGGTGGCACTCATCACGATTTTTTTAAACAAGGCCTTTAGATCCCAGCCGTTTTCCTGGAAGTCCACGGCCAACCAATCCAACAGCTCCGGGTGACTCGGTAATGTACTCTGAACACCAAAATCGTCTATGGTCTTTACAATACCCTTTCCAAAAAAGGCTTGCCAATACCGATTTATGGTCACCCTTGCCGTCAATGGTTGCTCCTTGGACACGATCCATTTTGCCAATGCCAAACGGTTATTTCTGGTATTTTCTGGTATTGGGGGCAATATTGCGGGTACATCCCGGCTTATCGGTTCGCCCATCCTGGGTTTATCATAGCCACCGCGATCAAGAATATAGGTGATTCGGGGTTCTTTGGCGTCGTCCATAACCATTACCTGAGTGGCGTTGACGGTGGCCTGGTCATAGGTCTGCATGGCCTTGTATACTTGATTCAATAATTGACCATATTGAGGGTGCACATTCCTAAAATAATTCGCCAGTTGCTTATAAGCTCCAGTACCCCTTTTATCTGGTGGATTTATCAAGATACGCGTATCAAGTCCCTTAACTTTTTTAATGGCCTCTGCTTCGGACATGGGTACTCCAGGATCCCGTGGATAGTTTTCATCCTCAAAGACTTTTACCTTGGCGATCAATTCATCTACATGGGCCTGAAGTCTTTGATTTTTCCTAAATTCTTCTTCCGGACTTAAATCGAGCAATGGCTTTAATTTTCCTCCCCAACCTCCACCTTCTTCCGAGGTCTGGTTGAAGTAATCGAACATCTGATAATACTCTTTTTGGGTGATTTGATCGTACTTATGGTCATGGCAACGTGCACAATTCATAGTAAGCCCCAGCCAGGCGGTTCCTGTGGTTTCTACTCGGTCAAAAACATTGGTGACGCGGGTTTCCTCTGGTATACTGCCACCTTCCGTATTATAGGTATGGTTGCGATTGAAGCCGGTTGCCAAAATATCGTTCCGGGTGGCGTTGGGCAAAAGGTCGCCTGCCAGTTGCTTAATAGTGAATTCATCATAAGGCATATTATCGTTAAATGCCTGGATTACCCAATCTCGCCAAGGCCACATATTACGGGTGGCATCACCCTGAAACCCATTGGTATCCGCATAACGGGCAACGTCAAGCCATTCCCAGGCCCATCGTTCACCATATCCCGGAGAGGTCAAAAGCCTGTCCACCAACTTTTCATAGGCATTGGGTGACGTATCGCTCTTAAACGCATGGACTTCCTCTGGGGTTGGTGGAAGTCCAATAAGATCCAAGGAGAGCCGTCTAATCAATGTTTCTTTATTAGCCTCCATAGAAGGAGACAATCCTAAGGATTCCAACTTGTCCAACACAAAACAATCGATTTCGTTCCTGGCCCAAGAAGGTTCGTTTACTTTGGGAAGTTGGACTTTTACTGGGGCGGTGAAGGCCCAATGGGTTTTCCATTCGGCCCCTTGTTCCACCCATTTTAGCAAAGTGGCCTTTTCGGTATCGGTCAGGGTTAGATTGCTTTCGGGAGTAGGCATAATGATTTCCGGATCATCATGAAGGACACGCTCAATTATCTCACTCTCTTTGGGTTTACCCGGTACGACCGGAAACGTTTCTTTGCTCTCGAGCATCGAAAATAGCCCTTCTTTGGTATCCAATCTAAGATTGGCCTTTCTTGCATTTTCGTCTGGGCCATGGCAGGCGAAACAGCGATCTGATAAGATTGGCCGTACATGAAAGTTAAAATCGATTTTCTCTGGAAGTTTTTCGTAAGCGGTTTTTAGCGTCTCCGGCATTTGAGGGCCACAACCCATAAACCCCATAAGAATCGTCCAAAGAAATAAATATTTTGAAAATTTCATAACAATCTTAAAATCGCCGGGAATAACACCTCAATTTACTGAAATTTAATGGGATGCCCTTCTATGATAGTCATATAAGCCTATTAACCGGAAAGTCCTAAGTTCGCACCCGATCATCCGCGAATCGACCAATAAGAATAAACGTTAATCTGATGAAAAAATACAGTAGAGCGGGAAAAGCCTTTAAAGTTATGTATCTTTCTTATCCAAAAGGAACTATTACAAAATGAAGTTTGTCCCTATCCTATTCTTTTTGTTTTTTTTCACGGTATACGGTCAAACCGAAACGGATACTATGAATTCCCTGGTCGTTAAAAGAATAGAAAGTAAAAAGCATATAGATTTGGAAGAGGTCTCCCGCTTGTTGGAAGAACAAACCGAATTGCAATCAATAAATGTGATCAATTGGGAGAAGTTTCCTTATTTGCCGGAGGTTAAGTTTAGGATTGCACATAGCAACAACCAAATTTGGCTGAAATATTATGTGAACGAACAAAATATTCTGGCTGCGCGCACGGAGGTCAACAGTTCGGTATCCCGTGATAGTTGTGTAGAGTTCTTTTTTGATCCCTTAGGAGACGGAAGCTATTACAACTTTGAATTCAATTGTATTGGAACGCCACATCTGGCCTATGGACCGGATCGCCATACCCGTGAGTTCGTGGCTCCCAAAAAAATTGAACGGCTTATTAAAAAGGAATCTAGCCTGGGAGATTTACCTTTTGACGAAAAGGGCGGAGGCCATCAATGGGAAATGACCATCGTTTTGCCAGCTGAATTGTTGACGTCCCATAAAGGAATTAAGCTTGCGGGGCTTACATCAAGATCTAATTTTTATAAGTGCGGGGACGATACGGCCGAAAAGCACTATCTTTCTTGGAACCCAGTTGGTACGGAGCGTCCAGATTTTCATCGGCCCGAATTTTTTGGAACCCTTATTTTTGAATGAAATTCAGCTAGAATATCTTTTTAAGCTATGGCTGTTAAACAAACCAATTTGACCCTTTGGAACTCAGGGTGTGCTCGAGCACATTTTGATGTTTTCGCTTGTTTTCTAGATAAAAGAATTTTACCTTGACCTAGTTCAAACTAACTACCACTGCCTTACACTAAAGATGACTAAATTTATATACCGTTTAAAAATAGGTGCCGTATGCCTCAGTACGCTCCAATTCTTTTTAGGATGTAGCCCAAGTGGCCAGGATGGTGGCCTATTTCTTCCCGAGGGTTTTTCGTCCCTAGTTGTTATCGACAGTATTGCCGAGACCGTCCGGCATATGGATGTCACGGATGATAACATCCTTTATGCCAAGTTGCGCAATGCGCATGAAAATGCTTCAGTAATCGCTCTAAAGGATACCAACGGAGATGGCTATTCGGATATCACGGAAAAGTTTGGGGGCAAACATCAGCGAGCGAGATGGAGTTATGCAACCGCCATGCGTATTTACAATGGCTATATTTATTACAGTTCTGATTTGGTGGTTTATAGGCATAAATTAAAACCAGGTACTTTGATTCCGGAAGGTGATGCCGAAATTGTAATGAGAGATGATCATGAACACGGGAAGCACGAACATATTGGAAAACCCATTGCATTTGATAATAAAGGATATATGTACGTTCCCTTTGGGGCACCTTCCAATGCCTGTCAAGATCCCAAAAGAACACCTGGGGCACCTGGTTTGGACCCGTGTCCTCAACTTGAGGACCATGGGGGCATTTGGCGTTTTGATGCCAATAAATTAAACCAGACCCAAAAGGATGGATATAAATATGCCTCTGGAATCAGATCTGTTGTAGCCATGAATTGGAACCCCGTTGATGAGGAGTTGTATGTAGTCATGCATGGCCGGGATGATCTTTTGCGCTTGTGGCCCAATACATTTTCATCTTGGCAGAGCGCAATGCTTCCTTCGGAGGAATTTATGAGGGTTACGGAAGGTTCCCATTTTGGCTGGCCCTATTGCTATTACGATCAGATGTCGGGCAAGAAGGTATTGGCCCCGGAATATGGTGGTGACGGAAAGATTATTGGCCGGTGTGCGGAATACGATGATCCGGTTATAGGCTTTCCCGGGCATTGGGCCCCAAACGATTTGATATTTTATCAGGGTGATACATTTCCAGAACGTTATAAGAACGGAGCTTTTATTACCTTTCATGGTTCTACCAATAGGGCACCCTATCCACAATCGGGTTATTTTGTGGGGTTTGTTCCTTTTAAAAATGGCAAACCTAGTGGGGAAGTCGAAGTTTTTGCCGATGGATTTGCCCAGGTAGACCCTATAGTAGATGTTACGGATGCCGTACATAGACCTATGGGTTTGGCCGTTGGACCCGATGGGGAAATGTACATTTCCGATTCGGTAAAAGGTAAAATTTGGAAAGTGACGTATGATGGGGACAGGGAGACTTTTGGACAGGAAGAATTGGCTCAAATGGAAGAGCGAAAAAAACTTTCCCATATAAGGACTCCCGATAAGATTACGGATAACTTGATGGAGGAAGATGTTTCAGGCGGTGAACGCATCTACTATCAATATTGTAGTGCCTGTCACCAAAAACAGGGTGGAGGGGCACCGGGAAGGTTTCCCCCGCTTTATGGGACCGATTGGGTTACCGGGGATAAGGAACGGCTTATTGAGGTAATGCTAAGAGGGATGGAAGGGAGCCTTAAAATAGGTGAAGAAGTCTATAACGGGGTAATGCCGCAACACAGTTTTTTAAGTGATAAGGAGATTGCCGAAGTACTTACTTTCATCCGGTCCAGTTTTGGAAATGAAGCAAGTGCTATAGACGAAGAGGAAGTGGCCAAAATGCGTAAAAGCCAAGAGGCCTCCGGAACACCAGTTACACCGATTCAAGTTACTACGGAATAGAGAACATTAAAGCGAACACCAATATGAAATCAACAGTCTTAAAATTCTTGTTTTGCTACGGGGTATTCCTTTTAACAACCCCGACGTTTGCAGCCCAAACCTATGATATGCTTATAAAAGGAGGCCATGTCATTGATGCCAAAAACGATATCGACAAAGTGATGGATGTGGCCATAAAGGAGGGAAAGATTGCCAAAGTAGACTCCAATATACCAAAAGATAAGGCGGAGGTTGTGGTGAATGCCAAAGGATTTTATGTAGTTCCGGGTCTATTGGACATCCATACCCATAACTTTCACGGTACGGTCCCTTTTGGATATTTGAACAATAGCTTTAGTGCCTTGCCCCCGGATGGGTTTACCTTCCGTAGTGGTGTGACCACAGTGGCTGATGCCGGTAGTTCCGGTTGGAAGGATTTTAGGAAATTCAAGGAACAGGTGATTGACCGTTCAAAGACCAGGGTACTGGCCTTTTTGAATATCGTTGGTCTGGGAATGAAAGGAGGGGCTATTGAGCAGAATGTGGCGGATATGGATCCCAAATTGACGACTATGGTTGCCGAGCAATTCCCGGATATTGTGGTGGGGGTAAAGTTGGCACACTATAACGGATTTGATTGGACACCGACAGAACGAGCAGTGGAAGCTGGTAAACAGGCGGGAATTCCCGTCATGATAGATTTTGGAGGTAGTGAACCCGAACTGTCCATAAAGACCCTGTTCTTGGAAAAGTTGAGACCTGGGGATATTTTCACACATGCCTATGCAAATGTAAAGGGCAGGGTCCCAATTGTGGATGAAAACGGAAAGGTTAGGGATTTTGTTTTTGAGGCCCAAAAACGCGGAATCCTATTTGATGTTGGCCATGGCGGGGGTAGTTTTCGTTTTGACCAAGCCATCCCTGCTATGGAGCAAGGACTAAGCCCCAATTCTATTAGTACAGATTTGCACACAGGTAGTATGAATGGGGGCATGAAGAGCCAAATCAATGTAATGTCCAAGTTTCTGAATATGGATATGCCCCTACAAGAGGTTATTGCTGCTTCAACATGGCGACCTGCACAGATCATCCAAAGGGAGGACCTGGGCCATCTCTCTGAAGGTGCTGTGGCGGATGTGGCCGTTTTGAACCTGCTCAAAGGGGACTTCGGTTTTATAGATGTCCAAAAAAAGAAAATGATGGGCAATCAAAAATTGGAATGCGAACTTACTATTAAGGACGGTATCGTTATGTACGATTTAAACGGTTTGGCCAGCAAACCGTGGAACGAATAAACAAGCCTTCATGAAGAAAAAGACATCTATTATTCTATTTGTAGCCGCTATGGTTTTTCTATTGGTTACAATAATACTCTTGATTATGGGTATGGGGGACCGGACCGGGCCTTCCCTAATTCTTTTTCTATTATTATTGGCGTTATCGGCTAGGGGCCATCATTTTTTTAAGGGCTTTTCCTTTACCATATTAATATTTGCCGCTGTTTCCTATGCCATGTTCTATCCTGGATATTTAAGGCAGATAGGGGATTTTCAAATGAAATTGTTGATTGTGCCTCTTTTGCAGGTCATTATGTTCGGTATGGGTACGGCCATGAGTATCAAGGATTTCTGGGGTGTCGTAAAAATGCCCAAAGGGGTTTTGGTCGGTGTTGTCTGCCAGTTTACGATAATGCCCTTGCTAGGACTTGGTCTTGCCACTATTTTTGGATTTCCCCCAGAGATTGCGGCAGGTGTTGTTTTAATAGGGTCTTCCCCTAGTGGATTGGCCTCCAATGTAATGTCTTATTTGGCAAAGGCCAATGTAGCTTTGTCCGTTACGCTGACAGCGGTATCCACGCTTTTGGCTCCTTTAATGACCCCCTTGCTTATGGAGACTTTTGCCGGGCAGTTTGTTCCTATTGATTTTTGGGGAATGATGCTGAGTATATTAAAAATTGTAATCGCACCAATAATCGTGGGATTGCTCTTTAATCATTTTTTTCACGGAAAGGCGCAATGGTTGGATAGGGCCATGCCCATAGTCTCTATGGGGGGTATTGCCTTAATCATCATGATCATAACTGCTGCAGGTAGGGATAATCTCCTAACCATAGGTTTGCTGCTTGTGGTAGCGGCCATTGTCCACAATGCTGCCGGCTACTTTCTTGGATATTGGGGATGCCGTTTGTTCAAAATGAATGAGAGGGATTGTAGGACTATAGCTCTGGAGGTAGGGATGCAGAACGGAGGGTTGGCTTCCGGCATTGCTTTGGAAATGGGAAAAGTGGCTACGGTAGGTCTGGCTCCGGCCGTGTTTGGCCCATGGATGAACATTTCAGGTTCTTCCCTAGCTACCTATTGGCGGGATAAGGATGCCTCCAAAGAGACGAAAAAACCACTGGAAGAAATACAAATCGATACTAAAAATTAATTACGGATGAACTGGACTAAATCTTTATTTCTGATGCTATTGGTAGGCCACCTAACCTGTGGCCAAACGGCTTCCAAGGACTACATGATGTTCCTTACCCCGCAATGGGAAGGAGAACGTTTTGAAGATGGGAGACCCAAAGTACCCAATAGTGTTTTGGAACGGATGAAAAGTGTCACGATCGAGGAAGCTTGGGGAACCCTTAGAAATGAGGGATACCACAATCAATTTGAAGGAGGGTGGGAACCCTTACATGATGATGTGCCCATTGTAGGTCGTGCCCTTACCGTTCAATACATGCCCAATCGTCCGGACGTTTCAGATCAAATTAAGAAAAAGGGATTGGATGAGGGCCAGATTGGCAATACGAATTCATGGCCGATCGATATGCTTGTTGAGGGAGATGTGTATGTAGCTGATGGCTTCGGAAAAATTGTAGACGGCACGTTGATCGGTGATAATTTGGGCAACTCTATCTATGCAAAGTCAAAAAACGGAGTGGTTTTCAACGCTTCAAGCCGAGATATGGAAGGGCTATCCGAAATAGAGGGCTTCAATGCCTTTGTAAGGGGTTGGCACCCATCTTTCTTGCAAGAGGTAATGCTGGAAAGTATTAATTCCCCTATCCGAATTGGTGCCGCTACGGTTTTACCTGGGGATATCGTTTTGGCCAAAAAAGAGGGTGTCGTTTTTATACCGGCCCATTTGGCCGAAAAGATAGTGGTCACTTCGGAAGTAGTGCGCTTGCGGGATTTGTTCGGAATTGGTAGGCTCAAAGAAGGTAAGTATACTCCGGGACAAATTGATAATAAGTGGACGGATGAAATAGAAAAGGATTTTTCACAATGGCTTAAAAGTCATATAGATGAACTCCCCGTACCCAAGGAGCAAATACAGGAATTATTGAAAAAACGGACTTGGTAAAACACTAAATTCAAAGGAAGCTAATCTCCTCAAAAAAGGGAGGGTATCCTTACAGTAAATCGAAGCAGGGTGGTCTCCATCCTACATCTTGAATTAACTAAATAAAGACAGAATTATGACGAACAAAAAGACAACACGAAGGGCATCCTTTAAAAAAATGGGAATGGGTATTGCCGCACTATTCGGTATAGGCACGGTTAACGCAATGGATAAGAATACAAGAGTAACAAAAGAGGTGGTTGGTGATATTGTGACCGATCAGGATATTCCACTTTTTTCCGGTGCCGTAAAACATGGGAATACATTGTATATTGCAGGAAAAGGGGCACATGTTGAACCCTTTGAAATCAAAGCGCATACGGAGATAGTATTGCAGGAATTACAGAAGGAACTGGAACGAAATGGTTCCTCCATGGAAAAAGTATTGAAGGTAAATGTATATCTGGCCGACCTCCAGGATTACAAGGGTATGAACGAAGTATTCCGGGGGCGTTTCGGAAAGAACCCACCAGTCCGGACAACGGTTGCCACTTATGGCGGCGTTCCTGGTAAGTCGTTGGTGGAGATGGACTGTATCGCGGCAGTGGACTAATAAAAAAAGAAATCATGAGTAGTAGAAGAAAAGTATTGAAAACGTTATCTGCCCTTCCTTTGGTCGGTGGCCTATTGGGACCTGAATTGCTCAGGGCAAAAGTGGTGGAAAAAACCATTACTAAACCCTTGGCGCGGGATTTTTTCAAAGAATTGGGAATACGCACTTTTATAAATGCTGCGGGAACCTATACTTCAATGACAGGGTCATTGATGCCAAAAGAGGTTACCGATGCCATAACTTATGGTACATCGGACTACGTTAACCTGGATGAATTACAGGATAAGGTCGGGGAGCGGATTGCTCAATTATTGGATTGTGAATATGCCACGGTATCATCCGGGTGTTTTGGTGCCATGAGCATTGGAATGGCCGGCGTGTTATGTGGAACGGACCAGGAAAAGGTGAAACAACTGCCCAACACTGAGGGCATGAAAAATGAAGTCATCCTTCAGGAATCCCATAACATAGGATATACCCAAGCCTTGACTAATACCGGTGCAAAACTGGTTCGGGTAAAAACGGCTAAGGAACTGGAAAAAGCCATTTCTAAAAAAACGGCCATGCTCTGGTTTTTAAACGCGAACACCGAGCAAGGGGAAATTAAATGGGAGGAATTTGTGGCACTTGGCAAGAAGCATAACATCCCCACCTTTATTGATTGTGCGGCAGATGTTCCACCGGTGGAGAACCTCTTTAAATTTACCAAAATGGGTTTTGATCTGGTAGCGTTTTCGGGAGGTAAAGGTATCCGAGGGCCTCAAAGTGCAGGGTTATTACTGGGCAAAAGAAAATATATAGAAGCTGCCCGTATGCATACCCCACCTAGAGGCACAACCATAGCCCGAGGGATGAAAGTTAATAAAGAAGAGGTTTTAGGGATGTTGGTAGCCTTGGAACTTTATTTGGCCAAAGACCATAAAAAGGAATGGCAACTTTGGGAAGACCAGATTAAACTGATCAGTGATAATGCCAAATCCGTAAAAGGAGTAGAAACTGAAATCCATGTTCCGCCACATGCCAATCATGTACCCAGTCTAAGAATACGATGGGATGAAAATGTGGTGAAAATCTCAAAGGATGAAATGCGGAAAAAACTTCGCGATGGACATCCTTCCATTGAGACCGTTGGTAACAAAGAAGAAGTGGGAATCACTACTTGGATGATGGAACCTGGACAGGAACGCATTGTAGCTGCCCGTGTTAAGGAAATCCTGGAGAATGCTTAGAATTAACTTCTAAAAAACCTAAAATGAAAGTAGTTTTATCCACCGCCGCCCTGCTCTTGCTTATTTCCTGTCAAACAGTTCAGGAGAACAAGCAAGCCGCTGAAACCGAAACTAAGATAGAAAATACGGTGCCGGATGGTTACAATCCCGAGGCAAAGCTATCTGAATTGGGCATTCAGCTTAGCACGCCCTCTGCTCCAGTGGCCAATTACGTAAATGCCGTACGGACGGGAAACCTAATTTTTTTAGCAGGCAAGGGCCCATTGAAGCCGGATGGTGAGAACATTACCGGGAAATTGGGGGGCAACCTCACTATAGAAGAAGGTTATGAGGCTGCGCGTATTACAGGAATCAACCAACTTTCCGTACTTAAGGCGGAATTGGGCAATCTAAATAAAGTAAAGCGCATCGTAAAAGTATTGGGTATGGTCAACAGCACTCCTGATTTTACAGATCAACCCAAAGTCGTTAACGGATATTCCGATTTAATGGTGGCCGTTTTTGGAGAAAACGGCAAACACGCCAGGGCAGCCGTGGGGATGGGAGCTTTACCAAGTGATATTGCCATAGAGGTAGAGATGATCGTTGAGGTTTACGATTGATAAGGATCCTGGTTCAAATACCGACTTTTGTTCTTATCCTGTGCGGGACCTTTGTATTCGGGCAAAACGTAACCCATGTCCTTGAAAAGGATATTCCGTATTATGATGAAAAAACGCAAGTTTCCGACCCATATGTAAAGGAGCGTTGTAAACTGGATGTGTACTATCCCCAGGATACGGTCAATGTTTCTACGGTTGTGTGGTTTCACGGTGGAGGACTGGAATTTGGCGAGAAACATATTCCTGAAGGTTTACTGGAAAAAGGCGTTGTGGTCGTAACCGTGAATTATAGGATGCACCCTAAAGTTAAACATCCGATATATATTGAAGATGCAGCTGCCGCTGTGGCATGGACATTCAAGAATATTGAACGATATAACGGGAACCCCAAAAAGATTTTCGTTACTGGACATTCCGCGGGAGGCTATTTAGCCAGTATGGTTGGGCTCGATAAGCAATATCTCGAAAAACATGGAGTCGATGCAAACGATATTGCAGGATTGATTCCTTTCAGTGGACATACCATAGCCCATTTTACCATTAGAAAAGAAATGGGAATCAAAGGTACGCAGCCTATTGTAAACCCATACGCTCCACTATTCCATGTTCGAAAGGATGCCCCACCTATGCTGTTGATTACTGGTAACCGTGAATTGGAACTATTGGGTCGCTATGAAGAAAATGCCTATTTCTATAGAATGATGAAAGTAGTGGAACATCCGGATATAGAACTCATGGAATTAGATGGTTATGGTCATAATATGGTGTATCCCGCCATTCCTTTGTTGTTGAATTTTGTCAATGAGAAATCCAAGTTAATGGATACGGAATAACTCAATTTGAAATGAGTTGACCCTCAAAATCGACTTCTAAAGCAAATGGATTCAGAGTTCTATCTATAAGAATACTTATACTTCTGCGGGTTAGTTCTACGTTCTCATTATGTTCCTGATAGACATCCCAGGATTCCCATTGGTTTTGGACTGAACCCCAAGGATAATCTGGATTTATTTTTTCAACTAGTTGCTGAACAAATTTTGGTGTAGCCCCTGTCCCTGAACCATGTATTTTTTCTATTTCGGGATAGTAGGGGAGTAATCCTTGTTTTAATTCGTACTCGGAAACGATGCGTTCCGGGTAAAACCAAGTCTGGTTGGCCCATTTATAGGGTACACCAACCCCTTTTAAAATTCCGGTGGCCCCCATACGTTGCATCTCGGCAAAAGCGGAATCTTCGCTCTTTACATCAATGAACGGCATAACATAGGCCTTGCTTTTCAATAGGGCATTTTGCACTTGCCGGATAGATACTTGCGAGGGCTGTTGGTTCTCCATTATTGCGGTCGCTGCCAAGGTGCCTGCCGCTTGCCCGATACCCAAAACCACGGGCTGCAGACGGGTTGCGCCGTTTACAATGTTGGAAACGCTAATGTTCTTTTCGGCCACGATAAAATTTTCCAAATCGGCCGGGACTAAACTACCCAAAGGCACGTTGTAGCTGGGCACTTTTATATTGATAAAATCGATTTCAGGGGCGTCGGGATTTTTATCATGATGGTGGTCTATGGGATAATCGCCTACGGCCACTCCCGTACAGTACAGGGTAAAATCATACGGCCTTTCCACATGGTCCACGGTTAAAAAAACCTTCCCCTTTGCCCTTCGGGCCTCACGGTCGTAGGGAATCATTGGGAAATTATCTTTAGTCGGGAATTCTTTGGCGACCCGAAGATTTTTAAAACCTAGTTCATTCTGAATGTAGTACACAAAGCCTTGGGTAAATTCCTTGGCCTCTCGCAATCTTTCCGTTCGTTGTTCGGAAGTCAATTCAGGCCAATTGAGATAAAAGTCATTACCGCAATTAGGCCAGTTCATCATGTACTTGTTATTGGGAAGTTTACCATAATCCAACATTTGTTGGCAGTTGGATACCCCTCCAAACATTTCACCGTCCTCGCGTTTACAGGCACACTCATAGTTTTTTGGATCGTAATTTTTTGGCTTTTTCACCAAACCACGCCTTCCCCGTGCACTGCCAACATCCTCCAAAATCAGAACATAGGTTAAATCCTGGACAATGCTATTGGCCGTTTCTGGAGCTTCCTTTTCACCGGTATCGCTTTTGGAATCCATTCCTAAACGAAAGTCGGCCCCTACAAGGGGTAAAAGTTCCCCAATCTCGGTAGCGTCGATCAAGATTTTGGCCTGGGTCGTATATGTTTTTCTATTTTGGACATAGGTAACCTGCCAGCCCTTCCCTTCTTTTCTGATATCGGTATATTGGGCGTTAAAGGCAATATCCAGCTTAGGGATATCGGCCATTTTTTGTAAGATTTGATTTCCTATGGAAGGTTCAAATAAGGTGTGGCTTACCCACCCTGTGGCCAAAGCTTTGGCGCCACCATAATGGTCTCTAAGTTTTTGACGGAACTCCCCCCAAATGCCCGATGGCATTTCATGATTGCCATCAATAGCGGAAACCCCTGCAGATGTGAGCATTCCTCCAAGCCAGGGTGTCGCTTCGATAATCTGAACTTTTGTACCCATGCGAGCAGCTTGGATGCCGGCAGAAGTACCCCCGGCACCGCCACCTATAATTACAATATCCGCTTGATTTTGTGCGTGGGCAGCAAGCAAGCAAAAGAAGAGGAAGGAAATGATTGTTAATTTCATGGTTTCATGGTTTCATGGGATTTCATTTATTACTCTAATTTTGAATAAGGCCAATTGGTATATTCGGCCATTAATTCAGCTACTTTTTCTGGATATTGGGTGGCTAGATTGGTCATTTCCGTAGAATCCATAGCCATATTGATTAAAAAAAGTTTGTCCTTTTCAGGATCAAGCCTCCCCTTATCCGAACTATCCCAAGGGTCACCTATCAATTTCCAATCATTTTTACGAACGGCCCAAGAGCCATTATTTTGCCAGATAAAGGTTTGGTGCTCGGAAGGCATAGTATTGTTTTTAAGAATAGGCACAAGACTTCTTCCTTCTAGGTTAGCGGGTGCCTGTATGCCACAGAGTTCTGCTATGGTTGGAAACCAATCAATATTAAGAGCCATTTGATTTCGGCTTACGTTTTCGGGTAAATGTCCTTTCCAGCTGATGATGGCCGGGACCCGTATACCCCCTTCGAACAGACTAAATTTTGCCCCTCGGAACGGTCCGGCACTACCACCGCCGCCAAAGGTGCGTTCTTCCTTGGAGTATCCATGATCCGATTGAAAAATGATAACCGTGTTTTCCCGTAGGTTATGGTCGTCCAGTTTTTTAAGGAGCTTGCCAATCCGTTCATCAATGGTGGATACGAATGCGGCATATTCTTTTCGGGGGGAATTCAGGTCTTTATAATGCGCACGCCATTTTTCATCAGGTTGTAGCGGGTAGTGCGGAAGATTAACAGCGTAGTACAAGAAAAAGGGTTCCATGCTATGTTGATCGATAAAGGCTTCTGCCTGGGTTGCCATCAGATCGGGAAAATATTTTCCATCGGCCCAGATTTCTTTGCCATTTTCCCAAAGATCATGGCGATTGGGACCATGCCAATAAAAGAAATGGGAATAGTTATCGATGCATCCTCCCATATGGCCATAGGAATAATCAAATCCCTGCCCATTGGGCATGGTCTCAGGCGTATAGCCCAAATGCCATTTCCCCACATGACCTGTAGCATAACCGGCCTGTTTCATCATTTCGGCTAAGGTAAAACGATCGGTTGGCATACCTTCCTCACCTTTGGTAGAGGAAGCATTCCCAGGTAGACCTGCTGCATGCGGATTCATCCCGGTCAACATGGAGGCCCTGGATGGGGAGCATACGGAAGCAGCTGCATAGAACTGCGTGAATCTTATACCCTCTTGTGCCAGTTTATCCATATTGGGGGTATAGAGGTCCTTGGAGCCATAGCAGTTGACATCGGCCCATCCTTGATCATCCGTCAAAATTAGGATGACATTGGGTTTTCCCGACACTTTTTTTTGACCTGAAACAAAAAATACCGATAGGAACAAAAGGTATTGTATTGTGCTATACTTTAGTAATTGGTTTAATTTGAATGTCACTGCTGCTTTACATTTAGTTTTGGGTATAATTTACTAAAAAACCGCTCGTGTTCCTTTAATCCCTCGTAAAAGAAAAAGACCTCACTGTCCAGGCCTAGTTTGCGATTGGTTTTTATCATTTTCCTCAAAAATCGTTTTGAGGGTGTATAGTCGCCTACTTTTAAAAGTACCCCAGGTATTAGTTCGGTTTGCCGATTTTTGGGCATGAATTCCAGATTGGCATCCAAGGTGCTGCTATAGGCTTCTAAGTTATAGCGATATACCTGTGGGATAATGGCATCTACCCAACCGTTTTGGACCCATGTCGGCCAATCCTGTAGATATTCTTCCTTGCTCCAAGGAAAGATACTAGGGGCCATAGTCACCACAATATCTGGCTTTACGGCTTTTACCGTTTCATAGATTCTTTTGGTAAAAAGATTCAACCGTTTGGCACGCCAATCGACCCAATCGGGGTCTTTATAATCTTGGGGAGGCGCTTGGCCATTGTGCTCTTTTTTGTACAAGGAAACGGTGAGTTCATCGTACCCCGCTGTAGAAGGGTTGGCCGGTAGGCGGTCATCACCTTGAATACCATCGATACCATAGTTTTCTACAACTTCGGAAATTAGGGAAAGTAGAAAATCCTGTACTTCTGGGTCAAAGGCATTCATCCACTGGAAACCATTTTTTGAGACCAGCTTCCCCTTGTTATCCAGAGCTTTCCACTTGGGTCTTGCCCTAAGGATATGTCCACCATCCTCTTCTTGGTAACTGCTCGAAAATCCGAATTCGAACCAGGCATGGACTTTCAGTCCTTCGGCATGAGCAATGTCTATCAGCTCTTCTAAAATATCCCTGTCCGCAAATCTAGGCGAGACTTTTTTCCCAAATTCCCTTTGCATCACTTCACTGGGGTAAAGCGTGTGACCTCGGTTCCATACAACCACATAAACCTGATCAATGCCATATGTTTTGCACCGCCGAACCACTTCTTGTATACCCTCCTCGGAATCCAGGGCCTTACTGGCCACATCGGTAAGCCATACACCCTTTTGGGATTGAGAGAAGCAAAAGGAACCCATACATATAAAGCAAAAAATAGAAATACACCTAATCGTGTTCATGGGATTTGACCATTTCGAGTTTGTGCTTGGCCCTTTCCGATCAAGCCTCACTTTAAATATAAAGCTAGAAACCATTTTCCAAGGTTTTCCATACCTCTAGCAGTGCTCGGGGTACGTGGAAACAACCTTTCCATTTACCACCCTTCAGGTCGGATAGAATTTCCCCTTTCCGGTTCATGTAACCAAACCACTCGCCGCCATTTTGTTCATCGCGAAAATGATTCCAAGCGTACTCATGTACCTTTTCGAACCACATTTTTGCCTTGGGATTTTGGTTATAGGCATAGGTCTTTGCCAAGGCGACCAATGTTTCCAAATGCACCCACCAAAGTTTTTGATCGTATTCCAATTGCTGTGGAGGATGACCTTTGAAATCCATAAAGTAAAAAATACCCCCATAGGTTTTATCCCATCCATGTTCCAATTGTTGGAACATGATTTTTTCTGCCTTTTCTATTAGTGTTTTATCATTTTTGCGGATCCCCATGTTTATTATAAACCACATGGCCTCAATGGCATGGCCTGGATTGAGCAACCGGCCTTCAAAACTGTCCACAAATTCTCCGGTATCGGAAATGTTTTCCAGTACCAGCCCGCTTTCCTGGTGATAGAATTTGTTCATGACCAAATCGATTATGGAATCTGTCACATTTTTTACCTGTTCGGCACCTAGCAAATGCTCCAGTTCCAAGGAGAGGTTACAGAGAATCATGGGTAGGGCGAAGTTTTGGAGATTGCGCGTACCTGGATAGATTTTATTGTATTTTCCTTTTGGATTTTCTTGGCGTTTTAGAATGTTTTCAAAGGTGGTTTGGGCAATCTCCGCATAGCGCTCCTTGGGTTCTATGTCGTACAAGGCACCAAAAGCCATGGCAGCAAAGCAATCCGAGAAAATATTATAGGGCTGTACAAGAGGTCTTCCCCTCTGATTTAGGGAGAAATACCAGTTGCCATGGGTGTCTCGCCCATTTTTTTCAAGAAAATCCGCCCCCAAAAGCGCAATTTCCTTCCAGGGCTCCTTTTTTTGTACTTTTTGGTATATAGCGGAAAACGTCCAAATCTGGCGGGCTTGCAACCAAATAAACTTATCGGTATCATACACGTTTCCTTTGCCGTCAAGACAGGTAAAGTAACCACCGTGCTCTTTGTCCAAAGAATACTTTTCCCAGAATGGAATAATCTGGTCAAGCAGTTCATTTTTATATAACTCCGCGTACTGTTTCAAGAATTTCAGTTTTTTTTATCATATCAATCTCAGTTGTACCAACTATCCGTACTACATTTTAAAGTACTCCATATACCGATTATATAAGTGTCCGGCCTGTAAAAAAGCTGATTGCGGACTCATAAAATGGGAGAACTCAAAAGTAATTGCCTTCTCGCAGCCGGCACGTTTAGCCGCTTCCAGTTTCAATATTAGTTTTTCAAATTTTATAGGAAGGAATTTAATGGGCATATCCCTGTCGAATGATTCGGAATTTGTCCAGGATCGCAATCCATACTTGTCCGCCAAGGATTTGTTTACGCTCAAATAACCCTCCAATTCATTGTAGCCCACATGGCCATCTTGAAAAGCAACAATATCAACACTATTTTTAATCCCATCAAAAATCTCATCCCATTCTTTTTCATGCTCCTTGAGTGAGATACCGGAAGCTTTCATAAGTTGCCCTTCTGTTGCGGCTATTGCTTTCTTCCCATCTATCCATGGGGAGATCAACACGGGCAATCCGCTACTTACGGCCTTGCAATGGTCACCCAATCGTGCAATGGATTCTACTGCACCCTTGGTCTTACGACTTAATTCCAGACTTAAATACCAACCGCCAAAACTTTTGTAGTGGCCATAGGTTTCGTAGACTTCCTCAATGACGTGAAGATTTACCTCTATTTCGTGCCGCATATCACCTGTCTCCCAATATTTGCCACTGTCATAGGTGCCAAAATAAAAGGTCATACCGTACTTTTCGGCAAGCTCAAGGAAAAGTTTGACCAAATCAACAGTGGGACGAAATCGCTTGTGTTTTTCAATCAAATATTCTGAAGGATAAGTCAAAAATTGATGATACCCACAACGAATTAGAATCACGGTATCGATACCCATTTTTTTCATATGGGCAAAATCGGCATCCCATTCTTTAGAACCCCAATTCTGATGGGGGATATCGTGACTTATCTCGTCAAGGAAAGTTCCGGTGATTTGCATTTTTAAAGTATCATTTTTTTCTCCATGAAAACAGAGAACAATTCGCTGAATTCTAATGGCCTTTGACCGATTTTGCGCCTAAGATAGCCAAAGTTTTGTAGTGGTTTTTGTACTGGGGTCGCTTTTAGGTAAATCTTTTATTATTTGATATATTTATGATGAATTAGTAGTAGGATAGCATCATGAAAAGAAACGACTTTATTAAACAATTTGGCCTTTTATCGGCCGCTGGCGTTCTGGGAATGGAACAACTGATCGCCCATTCATTTACAAAACCGGTCATGGATACTATGGATAAAATTGGAATACAATTGTTCTCATTGCCCGCCTTGTTGGAGAAGGACTTTGAAGGGGGAATTCAGATGCTCTCCAAAATGGGCTATACCGAATTGGAAATGTTCGGGCCTTTCGAGTTTAGTGCGGAAAGTGCAAAGAAAGGTTGGGAGGCCATAACTCCTATGTTGGGTTTTACCGGAAGCGGGTTTTTTGGACATTCGGCTGATAAGGTAAAGGCAATCCTAAGTGAGAATAAAATGTCGGTGCCATCGGTGCATAGTGATTTGGATACCTTGGAAAGCAATATGGAAGCTTTCGCCCCTGTCATGGAAACGTTGGGATTCAAATATGTAACCCTACCCGCCATACCGGATGACCGGCGTAAAACTATGGACGATTATAAAAAGATGGCCGATACTTTCAATACCATAGGGGAAAATGCAAAAAAGCTTGGGCTTAAATTTGCTTATCACAATCATGGATATGGATTAAATGAAGTTGATGGTCAAATACCGTTCGAAGTGATGATGGATGCTACCGACCCGGATTTGGTATTTTTGGAAATGGACGTTTTCTGGACAACTGCAGGAAGGGCAAACCCTGTGGAATACTTAAAAAAGTACTCTGGGCGTTATCATATGATGCACATTAAGGATATGAAACCTATTACCCATTTTTCTGGTGATGGTTCCGATGCTCCACAATGGATGGAACTCTTTCCATTAATGACCAATGCGGGTGACGGTGATATGGACTTGGATTCCATTATAAAGACTGCCCAAGAACATGGGGCCAAACACTTTTTCGTAGAGCAGGATATTGTAAAACAGCCTGAAGTCGCCTTGAAAGTAAGTATAGATTACTTAAAAACGGTTTAGTCCGCTAGCCTCGAAGCGGATTTGGTATCCAAAAACAATTGGGTATCCGAATGTGTTCTTAAAATGGTAGCCGGGCATTTTGTTCCGATTTCCCCGTATAATGTATTGTGGATTGCAACTGCCTTGCGTTCATCCGGTACCACACAACTAATAGCCTTACACCGCATAATTGCTGGAACGGTAAGTGTAAGGGCCTGTTCGGGAACATCATCCAAGGTCGGAAACCACCCTTCTCCCAATTGCTGTTTTCTACAGTCCTCATCCAAAGAAACCAATTTCACCCATTTGGGGTCGTTGAAGTCGGCAACGGGAGGATCGTTAAAAGCAATGTGGCCATTCTCACCAATCCCGATGCAAGCGATATCTATGGGATGTTGTTCCAAAGCCCTCGTGTAATTGTCCATCTCCTTTTCCAAATTTGGGACATCACCATTCAGAAAATGGATTTTTTTAGGAACTACGGCATCCAGGATTCGTTCCCTTAAATACTTCCGGAAACTGGCCGGGTGTTGGTCTGAAATGCCTTTGTACTCGTCCAAATGAAAAACCGTAATTTTTTTCCAGTCGATTGTTTTTTGCCGTAAAGCTTTCAAAAAGGAAAACTGTGACGCCCCGGTGGCGAGAATAAGGTTTGCTTCACCTCTTTGTTGTATGGCCTCGTGCAACTTGCTTTTTACGAAATCGGCCGCAGCCTCTCCCATTTCGGTAGGGTCACCGTAAACGGCAACCTGCAGTTTGTCAATTGTGAACGATTTTGTCATTTTGAAGAGTTATAGAAATTCAACGATGGCAAACCATGTGGTAATCAAGGAGAACAGAATTACCAGGAGAATTCCAAAATTTAATTTTTTGCTGGCTCTATGGTCGTGCATCAAACCTTTTTTATTGATCAATACAAAAATAGGAATGGCTACTGCGGGAAGGATGCAAGCCTGAAAGGCCTGTGAGAAAATCATTAACGCAGGTGGCCTTTCTTCCAGGAAAACGGTACCAAAGGCAAAGAGCATAGCCCCAAAAATAAGCCATCTGGACTGTGCCGAGTGTATGTTTCTGGGTCTTCCCGTATAATCGGCTACCAGCCAGGGAGCGATCAATACTATGGGAAATATAGTAGAAAGCCCTGCCCCGGCAATTCCTATGATGAGTATAAAAGCGGCCAATTTTCCCCCGATTGGCTCAAACAGCTCGATCATTTCTATCGTATTCTCCAATTTGAGCCCAGATATGTGCAGTGTGCCTGCGGCTACGGCCATGATTACACCGCTCAATAGAAGCATCATAGTTGCGGATACAAATGCATCGTGCTTTTCGGTATTTAGGTCATTAATGCCCCAACCTTTTTCAGATACTACTGTACTTCTCATAATGAACACCGCGGCAGAACAGGTAGTTCCGGTGATAGCGGCAATAAGGCCAAGGGCTCCAGGGGTGTTTGGAATATTGGGCACAATGCCTTCCACCAATGCCGAAAAATCGGGTTTTACCATGAAAAAAACCACGATAAATGAAAGACCCATTACGATGACCAATACCGTCAATACCTTTTCGAACGTCTTATAACGACCATACCAAAGCAAAAAATAAAGGATGATGCTAAAAAAGAGAATGATCCAAAAAGTTTTAATGACCAGTCCATCAAAAGCGAGGCGAATACCTTCCTGAACCAAGTCTGCCACAATACCCATAACGCCCATTAAAGCCAATAGTTCCCCGATGATAAGTGCAATGATAATATATAGTGATAGGATCCATCCCCATCGGAACTGCCTCTTGAAATTGAATAGGGCGGTCTTGCCACTGACCAAGGTCACTTTACCATACGCTACCATGAGGATGTAGGTAAAAATACAGGAGAGCACCAAGGCCCAGAACAGTCCCATACCGTGTTCGGCCCCAGTTTTGGCCATGGTGGTAACACTACCGGTGCCGATATTGTACCCGATAAGAAATAGACCGGGACCAACGGCAGCCAGGGCCAAGAGTAATTTTCTATAAAAGGGTTTGTTTTTCATGGACTATTCCCGGTTGTATACCAATTTCCCCCCAACATAGGTTTGTTCAATCACCATTTGATTGTCCTTTATGGAAAAAAGAACAAGGTCCGCTTGTTTGCCCACTTCAATTTCCCCCAGTCCATCCAAGGAAAATAACCTTGCCGGATTGGTACTCGCCATCTGAACCGCATTTTTTAGGGAACATCCGGTATAATCCATTACCACACCCACACATTTACTGATAGGGGAGGCGGCGCCTGCCAAAACATTTTCCTTGGGAAGTTTCACGACATCCGGAGTAAGTAGTAATTTCCGTTCCCCTCGGATATACTCGCCGGGTGGAAGACCGGCCAAATCCAGGGCATCGGAAACCAAAATGGTATTTTCAACCCCTTTGGCCTTATAAAAAGTGCGTACTTCCTCCATGGTCAAATGAAAGCCATCGGCGATTATACTGATCGTAATGGCATCATTAGACAATTGAGGCCAAATAGGGTTGTGGTGACGGTTGATTTCATTGGCACATCCATTTCCCAAATGTGTGCCCATTTTGGCACCTGCATCGACCGCACGCTGTATTTCTTCTGCTGAGCCGTTGTGGTGTCCCAAGGAAACAATAACACCGCTTTCCAAACATTTGCGAATAAAAGGAATCGCCCCATCGATTTCCGGGGCAACGGTAATCAGCTTTATGCCATTTTCCGCCGCTTTTTGGATTTCTTGAAATTCCTTCCAATTTGGCTTCCTGATGTATTTTTCTAAATGGGCCCCACGAAAACCGGCCAAAGGTGAGATATAGGGTCCTTCCAAATGAAATCCGGGAATGGATTGCCCTATTTCAGGATTTTTACGGGCTTCAGCCAAAATGGCGAAGTTTTTTTTGATCCGGTCTACGTCACTTGTGATAATGGTCGGAAAATAGGTGGTAACCCCGGCCTTCCATAATGCTTTGGTCGCTTTTACAACTCCTTCCACGGTTAGGTCCGGTCCGGAAAAATCGACCCCGACATACCCGTTGATCTGTATATCGATCAAACCTGGAGCTATATACAAGGAGGTTCTGTCCGCTTCTGGCGCCAGTGGTTTTAATGCGGTAATCTTTCCGTTTTCCAAGGAAATCGAAACTGGATTTTCATCCCAATAGCTAATGCCTTGGAGCGTAATCGTATCGGAGGATTCAAAAGGAACCATTGGTGCTAGTATAAAGATGATGCATAAGGTCAAAAACTTCATTGTACTATTTTTTTGTTAATCCTAATCGGCCACATCTTCCCATTTTCCACTTGCCACGGATTTTTCAAGAGCTTCCAGCACGGCCACACAATGAATGATGCTCTCGTGGCTCCTAGGTTCTTCACCTGTTCTGAACATGCGAACCATATCCACATAGTTTTTAGCAGGCTTTTTTTCTTTTACCCTTGCTTTTAATTCCTGTATGCCATCATCCGTTTCAACAAAGGTGCGCCATCCGTATTTTTTGGTGGTGAAAATCAAGCTGGCCAACATCCCATCCTCAAAAACAAGACTGGCGCTACTGTTTTTCCCATTTTTTTGTACCTGTACTTTTTTTACCGTATTCCCGAACATATACAACAAGGGCTGGACAATGTGTGCCCCGTAGAAAAATATGCCCCCATACTTGGATTCCAAATCTACGGGCCCATAGCGGACCACTTGGTTGAGGTTCCCCATATGTTGTAATTGTTCCCTAATATCAAAAGTCTCGTAACTGTGGGCAATGGAACTAAAGGAGGTTGCCGGCGTACCATATTTGCGAGCCATTTTTAAAAATTCCTTTCCCTTTTCGGCACGATAGCAGAAAGGTTTGTCAATAAAGGCGGGAATTCCTGCCTTTATAAAAGGAATGGCCGGCTCCAGATGAAATTTTCCGTGTCGGTGGTCGACAATAAGGCCATCTATCTTTCCGAGCATTTCATTGGGATCTTTGACCATTTTGGGAATATTACCTTTTTCCATGGCCGTTTTAGCGAATTCCTCGGTTTCCCCCCAAACATATTTTACTTCCATTCCAGGGAAGGCCTTATCCGTATTGAATAACTTTCCAAAGCCAGCGGTATGTGAGTTTTCGGCACCTATAATGCCAATAATAAATGGTTTGGAATGGTTCGCCCGTTGTGAAACCAATCCCAGGGGGGTGGTCAGTGCAGCTGCGGATAGGAGTGCGCCTTTCCCGGTTTTGTTTAAAAAAGATCTTCTTGTAATCATATCGTATTCTTGGGGGCCTAGAGCTTCATTTCCCATCCCGGTTCGTAAGAACGGCCCCAGAGTTTCTGGGCATCGGTATTATTCAGGATATGGCCATTTTTGGAATCAATTTCCAATGATCGGCCCACGCGCTGGGCAATGTTCCCCAGCTGTACGAGCAAGGTACTCTTATGGCCCGAATCGATATCGGAATTCAGTACCGTCCCACTTTTTATGGCCTCGAACATATTTTGAATATGAAAGGCATCTAATTTTTCTGCAGGATTCATTTTGTTCCGCGCATCGATTTTCATGGTGTTCTTTACCTCTTTTACGACTTTACCTTGAAGGTCGAAAATTGTATAACTGTCACCTCCGGGAATCAGCATACTGCCATTTTCTCCGTAGAAAATGACCCCTACGGAACTTCCCTCTATATTTTTCCCATTACAACTTCGGCCTTCCCAGGACATGGTCATGCCATTATCAAAATCCAGATTTATAATTTGGGTATCCGGTGTTTCCCAATCGTCCTTATAGCGATAGCGCCCTCCATTGGAACTTACCTTTGATGGATAATCCACCTCCATGCCCCATCGTAGTAGATCGATCATATGTGTGCCATTGTTCAAAGCTTCTCCTGTACCCCAGTGCCAGTGCCAGTGCCAATTGTAATGGATGAGGTTGTCCTTAAAATTCTTTCTTGGTGCTGGGCCCTGCCAAAGTTCCCAATCCAACCAATCGGGGACTTCAGTTTCTTTACCTACTCCAATTGAGGGTCTGTTGTTGGAATACCAGCCTTTACCGAAATATACACGACCAATTGCCCCGGCTTTCAAGGCACTGATGCCTTCCACGACATTAGGCCATGAACGACGCTGGTTGCCCATTTGTAATACCTTTCCATATTTTTTGGTGGCTTGGACCAGGATTTCACCCTCATTGGGATTATGGCTACAGGGTTTTTCTACATAAACGTGCTTGCCGGCCTGCATAGCCAATAACGAAGCCGGGGCATGCCAATGGTCCGGAGCGGCAATGACCAGGGCATCGACATCCTTGTCCTCCAGGGATTTCCGAAAATCCCCAAAACCTTTTGCCTTAACGGTCTGTCGCGCTTTGAGGGCATCGATACATTTTGTGATGGCCCTTTGATCTACATCGCAAATATGGACTACATCACAGTTATCCTGACCTGCAAAATTTTGGGCAAGGGCATTACCACGACTATTTACACCCATGACCGAAGCAAGGATCCTTTCGTTAGCTCCTAAAATTCGGGCATAGCTCTTGGCACTGAAATGGGGTAATATTCCACCGGCCATCAATGCCATTGAACTTTTTTTGATAAAGTTTCTTCTTGGGTTGGTCTTGTTCTTCATACCTCTGGTTTTACTATAGTACAAGATATGATTTTGTACGGGAAAGAAATGATAGGAATATTCTTTTATCTATTGGAATGGCTCAAAATCTACATCAAATAAGTTGTTGCCGATTTTCAACTCTCCCAAAAAAAATTTTACTTTTGCACTCTTGATAAATTGGCCACATAGCCTGATCGTGGAAGTAGGGTTCAATGGATAGAATAGAAGCCTGCCTGCGTGCCGATTTAGTAAAGCCCTATAGTTCAAGGGATAGAACAAAAGTTTCCTAAACTTTAGATCCAGGTTCGAGTCCTGGTAGGGCTACTACGGCAGGCAGGTTTCCTAAACCCCGCCTGAAAGATTACAGTCGGGCAGGTTTAGATGCAAGTTCGATTCTTGCCGGGGCTACTTTTTAACTTCCCAGACAGTCTTCAAACTACTTAATTGATAGACTTACACTAATTTACGGTTTTTTGATTTCAAATGACTTTGTCTGAAAGCACTTATTTGAGTTCATAAATCGTCAATATTTTTGCTGCAAGTCCTTCCTAAAAAACGTTTGTATTATAGGACTAATTGAAATTCGCCATTACTTCAAACCCTATTCTTTTTCGAATAAACTGCAAATAATATATATTTATCGCCTAATCTTCAGCTTTCTTTTGAACTAGAGCCCACACCGTGAAACCTCATGCATCCAAAATCTCATTCGTATTATTGTCTTTAGTATTGCTGTGTTCATAGCAATTGGGCAGGTTTGGATTCGTATCTTGAATTTGGGAAAGTAGACTTCCGTAACAAAAAGATTTTTAGAGGAATTCAAAAAAAAGCGCAAGCCCAAGGGCTTGCGCTACCATTTTCATAGCCATAGAATATTCCATCATATCAAAACACTAATCAATGAAAAAACCAGTCCATTCGTATGACCAGAAAATTATGATCACATTTTGGCTTCCATTTTGGCCTCTGCAATAACATTCCCAACCATCTCATTCAAACTCAGATCAATGAACTCAAAGAACTGCTCTTTGGTTATCTGAGGGTTTTCCATGAACTCCTCGAACTTGGAGGTCCATACAATCATCGATTTATTGTACCCAAGATCCACTACGTTCCAGGTGTTGACCATTCCTTTGATTGGTACGCCTTCAATAACGGAATAACTGTAAGTTCTATTGACATCGCTGTAATCAACAATGTTCTCCTTAAAGAACCCTTGGTTGTCCGGAGCATAACATACTCTTTGTCCACCTACGTCCTTTGGCCCTTTCCATTCCAATCTTACAATACCCTTGGAATAGTTCTGGATCTCGTCCATTTTTCTTAGGACCGACCATACCGCATCCGCGGATGCATCCACCACTTTGGTATACGTTTTGTTGGCATCGGCACTTTGGGCCTGGACGCCATTATAGCCCACGGCCATTGCAATTGTTGCTACTAACGAAAAAATTGTCTTTTTGATTTTCATTTTGTTTCTACTATTTAATTGTTATTTAATATTTGAAAAATGATTTTAGGTTTACCGATATACCGCCTCGGTATTGAAAAGGCCATCCGCCAGAGGCGCAAAAGGTTCGTCCACATCCGTTATCGCCAATTGGTTGGTAAGGTTTGACATAACCTTTGCCCCGATGTTGGTAATGACCTCTATCGCCTGGGCCTTGTCATAACCTGCCGTTAGGAAACCGTTGAGCACTTTATCGGATACCCTTCCCTTTCCCCTGTACACATCAAGGGTAAAGGAGCGGAGGGCATCGAATTTTTCATTTGGGATGATATTCTCGTTCCTAATGGCCTCAAGGTCCTTTTCGTCCGACCCAAAGAACGCACCACCCGCCATTTGGTGGCCCGAAGTACAATATTTACACCTGTTCTCAACGGCCACGGTCATTTGGATGATATTATGTTCCTCTGGGGTCAGCGTCCCGTGCTGCGCCAGTTGCAATTGGGTGAGCCAATAGGAACGCAGAGCTGCCGGAGAGGCGCTCAAGACCTTTGTTAGATTGGGTACAAAGCCAAAGTTTTCCTTGTACCAATCAAAAACCTCTTTAACTTCTTGGGGCTCATTGGGCGCTTCGTCCATCTTAAAGCCTCTACTTGTCTCTTTCATAGTTGTTATTTTGTAAATGTTACCTCGTAATCTTTCCTAATTTCCTTGATTTTCTTGTTGAAAGGGGTCACCTGTTCCCCGGTCTCCACATAGTGCTTCAATCCCTTTAGGTTGTTGGCCAAGCTCTTTTTGAAGCTTCCCTTCATCATACCTGTCATAAATGCCGGCTTTCCGCGGAACTGCATGAGATAGGAGGCCGTGGAGGTTCCATTGCCATTGTCCTTTACACGGTAATAGGCCTGGGTGTTGTCTGCGTCCAATGGAAACTTAGCCCCATCCAGAATGATGTTCCGCATTTCCATTTTTTTCTTGTCGATGTCCGCTATCCTTTCATGTACCCATCGGGTGCCATTGGCATTGAGGTCACATTTTCGCTCGGCCCCTTTTACACCGGATAGGGAACCGTTTTCGTAATTGGCGGCATAGATATAGGGAGACCAATTGGATATGGCCCCATAGTCCTGTACCATCGCCTTCCAGACCTTTTCGGCTGGGGCGTCGATATCGATGGCCACTTCTATCGATTTGTACTTCTTGTCCATGTTCTGGGCCGAAATGGTGAGCCCCGCTGTCATGAACAACATTAAAGCAAGTGTCTTTTTCATGATTTCTTTAAATAGATTTTAGTTACTCCCTTTTGATACCCCATGCAAAGAGGTGTTACAGAACTAGGCCGCCTTTTTGGAGAGTTTTAACAGTTCCTTTTCTTTTTCGGGACTTGGGATGCCCCTTTCCACATAGTGTTTGAAGTCCTGGATGACGCCCTCAATGGTCTTGTTCAGCTTCATTTTCATCATTGGCCCCATTATGATTCCCATAATCCCCTTGGTCTCCATTTTTAGGTGCATGTTGACCTTGGTGCCGTTCTCAAGTTCCTCAAGTTTCCATGTGTTGATGGCAGAGGAAATGAAACCGGGAAAACCTTTCACGACCTCGTAGGACAGCACATGGTTCTTACTATCGAACATTCGGATCTCTTCCTGTATGGTTCCGAAACCGGGCACTTCACAAGTACGGTTGTTACAGCTGGCCCCATCGAAGATGGGCTCCCCATACCCCTTTGAATGGTCTAGGCCCCTTGCCCATTTATAGGCATTGCTGAACTGGTTTCCGAGAACGTCCCAGGCTTCCTGTATTGGTTTGTCCACCATTATCTCTTTGAATATTTCCATAGGTTTAAATTTTATAGTTGTCCCTTTGATGCAAAGAGTGATCATGTGTTACAAAACAAAAACCCGAAGAAATTATCTTCGGGCCTTTATTTGAATTCTGAGATAGATCAGTTGAGTTCAAAAAAATCAAGGAGTTCCTTATCCCCCAGTATTTCATCCAAAACTGTCGTGCTGTCAAAATTGTCCTTGGCAGGAACGTCACGCAACAGTTGCAGGTGCTTATGGTCCACGATATCGGCGACCATATCAAGGTTTTTTTCCGCATAGTCGGCCACTTTCGTTTTGTACCCGACATTGAACATGCGCTTGTCATCGGTAAGATATCCCCTTTGGTGCATGGTCTTTGTCTTTTTGGCACATCGGCAGGGGTTTTTTGGATTCATGAGCCCGCACTTGTCCTGCATAAAGTTGATGATGTCCTTTCTGGCCCTGTGGAGTTTTATTCTGTAATTCTGCTTGGAAAGATCAAATATCTCGGCACCGATGTTATGATCGACACCGAAGGTCTCCCCCACAATGAACAACAACCGTTGCTCTCGGGTCAGGCACATGATCATTCCCGAAAGGCACCTGTAGCGCAATTCCTTTATTTTCTCCTCAAGGTCCCTTTCCTCTTGCTCGCTGACGACAGTGTTCTCGATGGAATCCAATCGTTCCGCTTGGTCCTCGAAGTTGGTGAACTGTTTTTCCCCCCTCCTTCGTTTGGACTGTAGGAACTCGTTGAACACAATGCGGTAAAGCCACGTCCTGAACTGGCTCTCAAACTTGAACTGTGATAGTTTGGTGATCACCTTGATGAGAGCCTCTTGGGTGAGATCCTCCGCGTCCATTGGGTCAAAGGTGAATTTCCAGGCGATATTGTAGATGTAGGACCGATGTAATTTTATCAATTCGTTCAAGGCGTGCTTATCGCCCTTAAGGGAGGCCCTTACCAATTCAATGTTCCGGTCTTCCGAATAGTTTTCACCTAGTGGGTTCATATGTTCTTTATGGTTTAGATGCATTTTGGACCGTGGTGTTACAAAAGTGTATTCCACTGGACTATTTCATTTTCTTGGGACAACCCAAATCGGTCATATCATCGCTTTTGACATTTACTTTAAGATAGAAAAAAGCATTGACATCCTTCAAGACCGAGAAGCAAAATTCCATCGAATTTGTAACACCATGCCAAAATTGGAATCAAAGCGGTAAACATAATATTCAATAAAAACTAAAATTATGAAATTGACAACGTATTTCGCCATGGCCGCTATCCTGCTTATGGGCTGTAAAAAATCCGAAAAGAACGGTGATATGGAACAGGACATGGATATGAATGAACCAAACACCGAAGTCTATTCCATAGGGGAGGATGCACGGTTGACGCGGACCCTTATCATTGATGCTAGCGCGGACAGGGTATGGGGTTTGTTGCGAGAACTGGATGATGTGGACAAGTATTCCTCGACCATTGCCAAAGTGGAATTTACAGGGAATAAGGGGGTCGGCGGTGAAAGGTTGTGCACTTCTGCCGACGGAAAAGGGTTCTTCAAGGAAAAGATCGTGGCCTTTGATGACAGATTCCGAACCTACTCCTATTCCTTGGTGGAAGGGGTTCCAGTGAAGGGTATGGTGAACACCTTCAAAGTGGTGAACCTTGGCTACGGCAAAAGTGCACTCATATGGTCGTCAAACTTTGATCAGTTTATGGAAAACCCCAATATGACAGAAGATGAGTTTATGGCCTTTATGGATTCGGCATCCAAAGAGACCCTTCAAAAGATAAGTGAGGCCGCCACTTCCGCTCCAATGTAAGGACATGTTAATGGGTACGAGGTTATTCACCGTTTTACCGTTTTTTCTGTTATTGGGCTTCTGGACCTCACTTGGAGCCCAACAGCAGGATTGGACATCATTGCACAGTGAGGTCCTGGGACTATCGGTCGACGTGAAGATTTACGGTGCTGGTTCCAATAGGAGTGAAAAGCCCATTGTTTACCTGACGGATGGTAGAAAGTTGCTCGATAATGGCGCCATGGATACCATATTGAACCTCACACGGAAGGGTATAATCCCTGAGGCGATCTATGTGCTGGTGAGTACCATAGAAAGGGTATCGCAAAAGGACCTGCGCAACCAATTCTTCTTTTGTAATCCGGACTATCTAAGGTTTTTCGAGACTGAACTTATTCCCTTCGTTGAAGCCAAACATGGGAGCCTGCGATCTCCCTCTGAAAGAGGCCTGGTGGGTATTTCCTTTGGCGGACTCAATGCCGCCTATTTTTCGGCCAAGACCAACCTTTTTGGAAACTACGCCCTGCTCTCGCCCGTGACCTACCCCTGTAAAGGTGTGATTGCCGATATATCCTTTTCAGCAGGCAAGGACCTGAAGATTCTCCTTTCCACGGGCAAGAACGATGCGGAGCGATATGTGGACGAACTGGAAAAGACATATAGGTCAAAGGGCCATATACTATCTACTATTGAGACCAACGGGCAACATGACTTTGAGAACTGGAACGGACAATGGAAACATGTATTGGGTTTCCTGCTTACGAAATAAAGGGTTCGGATTGAAGGAGATTTTTACGATTCCCTCAAAATTTATAAGGAGTGAAATATTTGACCGGGGCCCATATTCAAGGCCCAACACATTTGGTTCGAATTGGGATAAGAGAAATCTTCCAGTTGTACGTCAGCTCTGGTAAAATCAAAAGATTTTCCTTTGATGATTCCTTCAGTACCTGCAAAGCCAGGTTAGCGGCTCCCATGTTTTTCAACATACCTACAAAGCTGTTCATAATAATCAAAATATCGGAAAACAGATCCATTGTCCAGGGAGTTAAGGTTAATGTTTTTTTGGCCCATGGGAATTCAAGGAAAAAACATTGTTTTGTCAATCGTGCATTTCAAAATATTTACTGCCTTTTTTTAAGACCGTTTGCGAATATCTGGTTATGTGACTTAAATACCAGGCTGGAAAAGTATAACAGATAATTAGAATCTTTTGAAAGGAAAATAATCAATTAATAACTAATAAAAGTCTACGACAGCGTTGCTAAAATGGCCAAATCAATTTTGTTCCTTCCAGATATTTCGGGTTTTACAGAGTTTGTGGAAGAGACCGAGGTAAACCATAGCCAGCATGTGATAGCAGAACTTTTGGAAATCTTGATCGAGTCGAACATCGCCGAGATGGAACTGGCCGAAATAGAAGGTGATGCCCTTTTCTTCTATTCCGAAGAATCGATACCCTCCCAAGAAATCCTACTTGCCCAAATCACCAGTATGTTCACCGCGTTCTATAGCCACCTTGACCTGTTCAGGGAAAATAGGGTATGCCCTTGCAATGCCTGTGCTAAAGCCCCTGACCTTAAACTCAAGATCATTGCGCATTGTGGGGAGGTCGAACATATTGTGGTGAAGGGAAAACGAAAGCCCTTTGGCAGAAAGGTCATTGAAGCCCACCGGCTCCTGAAGAACACGGTTAAAGGTGACAGCTATGCATTGCTCACGAAGGAATTGGCGGAGGAAGTGGACCTGTCGTTTTATTATTTCAGCAAGATTTTTCATTTCAAGGAGGGTGAAAACAAATATGACGGGAAGAACCTGGAATATATTTATTCATTCATTGATCCCCTGAAACTGAATCTAAAGCCTGTTCCCACGGTAAAAACTTTTGTGCCGGATAAAAAGCCCAATATTCACTTGCATAGGCGAATGAACCGTTCGGCGGCAAAACTACATTCGTTAATCATGGACTTTTCCATTCGCCCACAATGGATAAAAGGGGTGGACCGGTTTGTTTTTGACGGGAATAAGGTAAATCGGATGGGTACACGGCACCTTTGTGTGATCAATGGGAAAAATCTAAGTTTCACCACTATCAAAAAGGCGGTAGAACCTTCGCAGTTGGTCTATGGTGAGCATACAACCGACGCCAGTCCTTTCAAAAAGTACTACCAGATTTATATCATCACCCCGATATCTGATATTGATTGCAAGCTTAAGGTAGAGGTATATTGGACCATGAAATGGTCCATTTTTGGTCGGATACTGGAACCTTTGGTAAAAAGAAAAGTGAGAAGAAACATTTTGGAATCTTTGGAACTCTTGGATGCCATTTAATCCAATGGAACAAGAATATTCGATTATTGGGATTGAAGTATATCAAAATCTGTCAAACCAGAAACAAAGATCTATATTGACCATTAAAACCGAAATATTTTTGAATTCCGCAGAAGAATAAACTACAATTATTGGCCCAGTCCCATTTCTGGGCTTTTTTAGTAGTATCGTTCCTTCACTTTTTTTGGGACGGTTTCTTAACAATTTTATGTTTTATTCGCTATTTTGATTCTAATCAATGCAAAGCAGCAATAAATCTTATTTCTAATAACCTCATTTTCTTTAAATTTTGAGATTCAATAATTTACGGAATCTTTTGGTCGGATATGACGAATGAGAGGTACACAAGGTATTTACATTTTTGGTCCTGCCAGCAGGACGAAGAATGTAAAGCAAGAGGGTAACACGCTAACGCGATGTTACAATTTTTAGTTGTTTGATAATCAATGATTTCGTGAAAAACACTAGTTGTCACAAAAACTCTGGGGACGCCAGTATACACTGGATTTTTTTGGCACAAAAAATAATATTTGCTATGCAATGTAACCATTTAGATTACCCTTTTTCACGGATTTAATTTGATATTGTTTGATACTAAATGAAGGATGAAAAAGCAGTAAGTTTTGAAATAGAAAGAAAATTTTGAAAAAATAGCAAGTGCGCCCTATTCCGATTTTACTTCACGCTTATCTCCCGGAACGCCATAAAATCGGAAAAGGATCCATGCGCAAAGTTTAGGGGTAAGAATTTGGGATTAAAGTATTTGGAGTAGATTGAATTTTCTTAAAATTATTGATTTTTCTTTCCGAAAGTTAAATAGTTAATTTATATTCAATTGATATGTTTCAATTTCCATTAATAGCGGGTACATTGTCGGCAATACTTCATGTAATTTCAGGTCCAGATCATCTTGCTGCGGTTACTCCTCTAGCTATTGAAACCAAACGCAAAGTTTGGAAAATCGGTTTACTTTGGGGCTTTGGGCACTTAACGGGAATGCTATTAATTGGTTTGCTCTTCCTTTTGTTCAAAGAATATATTCCGTTAGAGCAGATATCTGAATACAGTGAGCAACTAGTAGGAGCGGTATTGATTGCTGTAGGTCTTTGGGCACTATTTAGTATTTTCCATAAAAGCAAAAGCCATAAACATCCTCATATTCATGCTGGCGAAGAGCCTTACATTCATGTTCATGAGCACGAACATGGTGAAAGCCAATTAAACCATAGCCATTCCCATCGGAAAAAAATAAAACAAAATTTGTGGTCTTCTTTTGCTATAGGGGTTCTACACGGGTTGGCAGGAATCGCTCATTTTATTTTATTGCTTCCCGTCTTGGGTTTTGAGCAGCCGATGGATAGTGTTCTATATATTTTAGGCTTTGCCCTTGGAACCGTACTGGCCATGACCGTTTATACGCTATTACTTGGTTTATTGACCAGCTATTCAAAACACAAAAACAATACGTCCCTTTATACAACCATAAGAATTTCTGGAGGGCTGTTTGCTATTGCTGTAGGAGTCTATTGGATTTATTTAAGCTTTTAGAATTTTAAATGCGTAATAACAATCCTATGGTTACCTGTATCAGCGACGATAAGTGTATTCCCTTGGGTGGTAATGGAAAATGGCCAATACAAAGAGCTTGAGGTACCCATTAAGGTTTCCTTGTTTTCACTGCCCGATTTGAAATCTCGTTTTCCGATAACCGCTGTTGCTTCTGCACTATTTTCTGACGGAACGGTTTCAAACCAAAGTATTCTGCTGTTTCCCGTGTCGTTTACAAGTATTCCTTCTTTGTAAAAACAAGCGTCATATGTCCAGTTTAATGATTTTCGGGAAGGAAATAGTCCAAACTGATTTTGTCCACAGGCGTCAAAATTAGGCTGACCGATGATGACATTCGACGGTTTTGAAAATGCTTCTTCTGCATTTGTCCAAAAGAGATTTCTATAAAACTGGGTATCGGCGACGACCATCTGGTTCTTGGAATTTACCTTAACCGAATACGGCCAAATCGGTTCATGATTTTCATAATCCCGGGTGGTAAAATTCGGCTTTCCTATAACTTTGTCGGCAGGGAGGTAGTTGGTTTTGGGAATAGTTTTATAAAACAAAATTCTTCGATTGCCCGTATCGGCAATCCAAAGGGATTGACCATTGGAGAAAACTCCATAGGGCCAGTTCAAAGTCTGTGCAGAGGGGTCACTACCAATACCTTTCACATTGGGACGGTTCGAAGTGAAGTTGGGCTGCCCTAAAACAACATCGGCCGGTTGTCCATTTTTAGTTGGCATGGCATGCCAAATGAGTACCCTGTGATTCCATGCGTCGCTAACTACGATGGTTTCACCATTGCTCCATATTCCTGAAGGATACTGAAAGCTGCCTGCGGAAACCTCTCCTCCAGAATTCCTGCCAGTCTCGGACACATCAGATTGCCCTAAAACAATATCAGGTTCTTGAAATTCTGAGGTGGGTAAATCTTTCCAAATAAACACACGGTTTCTGCCGGTATCGGAAACAAGGAGATGGTTCTTTGCCGCAAAAACCCCTCTCGGTGCCAAAAAGGGCATTTTTCTAGATCCATTGAAAATATAGGAATTGGCAACGTGTTGGCCGAGGGTCTCGAAATTCATGCTAGCAAATTCTCGGCAATTGTTCTCCAGGAAGCATGCTAACGATGCGTTTACCACCAATGGCGCTTTCCAGTATTACTTGTTTCGGATGTTCTTCTACCACATGGCCAATAATCTGGGCATTCTTCCCATTTTCATCCTGTTTTAATGTTTCAAGAAAGCCATCGGCACTTTCCCTGGAAACAAAAGCAATAAACAGCCCTTCATTGGCTACATACAAAGGATCCAAACCGAGCAGTTCGCAGGCACTGGACACCTGTTCGGCTATCGGCAAGTCTTTTTGAAAAATATCAAAACCCTTATCGATAGATTGTGCAATTTCTTTCAATACGGTAGCCACACCACCACGGGTGGGATCGGTTAAGAGACGGATATCAGAGCCAAATTCTTCAATAAGGTTGGAAATCGTATGATTAAGATTAGTGGTATCACTTTGAATCTCTGAATCGAATTCCAAACCTTCTCGAACGGACATGATGGCCATGCCATGTGAGGCCACATTACCGCTAATGATAATTTTGTCCCCGGAGGTAATATTTTTTGCACTGATATTCGCTTTGGGATGAATAGGGCCGACTCCAGAGGTATTGATAAAAATCTTATCCCCCTTTCCCTTTTCCACTACTTTGGTATCTCCCGTAACAATTTTCACCCTTGCTTTTTCGCAAGCAAATTTTATGGCCACCAGAATATCCCAGAAATCCTTTACTGGGAGGCCTTCTTCAATAATAAAACTTAGAGACAAATATTTAGGTATCGCTCCACACATCGCTAAATCGTTGACCGTACCGTTTACCGCTAATTCCCCAATATTCCCGCCAGGAAAAAAGATGGGGGAAACCAAAAAACTATCGCTTGAAAAGGCCGTTTTTCCATCGAGTTCAAGAAAAGCACCATCATGACGCTCGTCCAAAATATCATTGCTCAACAGGTCAAACACCCCACTATCCAACAACTTATTGGTCAACACACCACCACTTCCATGGCCCAAAGTGATAACATCAAAGTCCAGTTTGGGCATAGGGCATTGCAACTGCATGCGTATTTTTTCGTTTTCCGACATTTGAAACTGATTAGGCTTCCACCATTCCTGAAAAATGATAATAAGCTGCACAGGCCCCCTCGCTGCTGACCATGGGTGCACCAAGTGGATTAGTTGGCTTACAGGTCTTGCCAAATTGTGAACATTCGAAGGGTTTTTTAATCCCCTTCATTATCTGACCAGAAATACAGAGGGGATTTTCAGGAGCTTCTTCTATGGTAACCTCAAATTTTTTGATGGCATCGTAGGCGGCATATTTTTCTCGAACGGCATAACCGCTATTCGGTATTTCACCAATACCACGCCACATTTGATTGCGTACTTCGAACACTTCAGCAATGACCTTCTGTGCTTCGGTATTTCCTTCTTCCCGCACGATTCGAGCATACTGATTTTCAACTTCTGATTTGCTTTGTTCCAATTGACGGATAACCATCAGAATACCTTGTAAGACATCTAGAGGTTCAAAACCAGTAACCACAATAGGTACTTTGTATTTCGCAGATAACGGATGGTACTCGGTATTTCCCATAATGGTACAAACATGACCGGCTGCCAAAAATCCATCAATCTGGCTTTCTTGGTCATCGATGACCGCCTTAATAGCAGGAGGCACCAAAACATGAGAGGCCAAAATGGAGTAGTTCTTCACGTCCCTTCTATGCGCATGTATAACTGATAAAGCATTGGCGGGAGCCGTGGTCTCGAACCCTACAGCAAAGAAAACTACTTTTTTATCAGGATTGTCCTCAGCAATTTTTACGGCTTCCAAGGGGGAATACAAAACTCGAACATCAGCACCTTCGGCCTTAGCTTCCAGCAAACTTTTTTGTGAACCCGGCACCCGCAACATATCACCAAACGAACAAAGAATTACCCCTTTATCCAGGGCTAAATAAACTGCTTTGTCAATTAGGTTGAGCGGGGTAACACAAACCGGGCACCCAGGTCCGTGAATCATGGTGATTTTATCTGGCAACATTTCTATAATGCCGTTCTTCACCAAACTATGGGTTTGTCCGCCACAAACTTCCATAATTGACCAGGGCCGTGAAACGGTATTCTTGATTTCTTCCAAATATTTTTTCGCTAACTCGGGGTCCCGATACTCTGACATATACTTCATCGCTATTCTGATTTAGGCAAATATTCATCAACATCTTCCAGTTCACCCAACTCACCAATCTCTTCAAGGTATTTAAAGGTTTTCTGTGCCTCTTCTTCATTTACTTTACTAATGGCAACCCCGACATGTACCAGTACATAGTCGTCGACATCTGCATCTGGCAACATTTCAAGACTTGCCTCTTTGGTAATCCCTCCAAAGGAAACCTTGGCCATACGTACCAACCCATCGTACTTGGTTTCTATACTCTTAATTTTTCCTGGAATTGCTAAACACATATGCTAATTTTTAATGTGCTGATAATAGCACAATTGACCGAATGAAATGTTCTCATCGTTACTTGACAATATACGATTAATTTTAAACCCAATCCCCCTGTTTTTAGCTAGTTCGAGCAATTTTTCGATTAATAAAGCATTTTGAAAAACACCGCCACTTCCTGCTATAGTTTTAACGCCACCTTGCACTGCAACACGAAGTACTACCAAGGCCAAAGTGTGAATAAAACTATGAGCAATTTGTGAATCCGAAACACCTTTCCTTTTCGCTTGCAAAATGTTGCCAATGAGTACTTTGGAAGGAATCTTTTCGTACTCAACACCTTCCAAAAAATCAAAGTATGTATTCCCCTTGTATTGCCCTGCAAGATTTTCTAAAAGCATAGCTGCCTCACCCTCATATGAAGTTACGTCAATGATATCCAAAAAGGAAGCAACAGCGTCAAACATACGCCCTACAGAAGACGTTTTGAGGGTATTATTTTCTAACGCCTTAGTATACACTTTCCATTCCGTTTCTGAGAATTTATGCTTGGCACCATGCCTTTCGTTTTCAGGAAGAAAACTTAATAACGACAATCTCGGTTCTCGCGCCATTTTATCTGCGGCTATCCAATCCACATACTCGAAATGAGTCAAACGTTTGATTTCATGGTTTTGATAGCTAAAAAACTCGCCTCCCCAAATGGCATTATCTTCTCCATAGCCCGTACCATCCCATATTATTCCGAGTATTTTTTCATGACTATCGAATAAATTATGTTCCCCCAAAACACTAGCAAAATGTGCCATGTGATGCTGTACCGTGATGAGCTTGGCATTCCACTTTTCGGCCAATTCCTTACCAAGAATACTGCTTTGATATAGTGGGTGGGCATCAATTAAAATAACTTCAGGTACTATTTGAAACAGCTCAATGAATTGATCGAGACTTTCTTGAAATCGTTGAGAAACCTCATAGTTATCTAGATTTCCAAAATATGGCGTCACGTAGCTAAGTTTATTGGGAATGAAAGTGAAAGTACTTTTGAGATGTCCCCCCATGGCCAACGTTTTTCCTCCATTAGCATAGGAATGTCCTATATAGTTTGGGGCCATACCTCGAGCACGTCTTAAAATTAACTGATGTTCGTCGGAAAATCGCACTACTGAATCATCTTGCGGAAAAGAGATATCCAGATTATGGTGTAAAAAATAATCGGCAACCTTGGTCAGATTGCTAATGGCATCCTCTTCTCTGGAAATTATGGGGGAACCATGGACATTGCCACTTGTAGCGACTATTGGGATTTGCAACGCATCCATCAAAAGCGTTACTAGGGCTGATGACGGAAGCATCACCCCAAATTGTTGTAGACCTGGGGCAATGGCTTCTTGGGCCAATCTGCTAATTTGTTGTTTCGGCTTTAAAATGACTATAGGGGCAACATGAGACAAAAGGGCTTGAGTTTCGGCGCTGTTGATTTTAAAATCATTTTTAACCATTTCTATGGACGGATACAATAGGGCGAATGGTTTAGTAGGGCGTTGCTTTCTTTCCCGCAAGCGTTGAATAGCCGAACTGTTGTTGGCATCACAGCACAACAAATAGCCGTTTGTGTTTTTTAATGCGATGATATTCCCGTTTCGAATTAAGGAAGCCATCTTCCTTATAATAGCTTTCGAAGTTCCGCTATGGGTTTTCCCTTCTGCGTCATCTAGCCTTAACTGAACGCCACAGTCATTACAGGTATTCGTTTGCGAATGGAACCGTCGGTCTTCTGGGTTGGAATATTCTTGTTGACATGTATCGCACATGTCAAATGCAGTGACCGTGGTATGCTCCCTTTCAAATGGAAAACTAGTCGTAACAGCATAACGCGGGCCACAATGGGTACAGGTTGTAAAGGGATAGCCATAACGACGATTGCCCGTATTCCTGATTTCTGCTTTGCAGGCTTCACAAATTGAAAAGTCCGGAGTTAAGGGTATATTGATTCGGTCATTTGCAACTGAAGGAACGATTTGGAAATCCGGATATTCTTGATACGGAACTTCAGAAATTGTATGCGATTGAATACGGGTAATAGCTGGGGCCTTTTCCAAAACAGATTCTAGAAAAACCTGGGCCTTTTCTTTGGTAGCAGTAATATGAACTAGTACTCCGTTCTCATTGTTGCTGACCGTTCCCTTGAGGCAGTTTTTATTGGCAAGTCTATAAACAAAAGGGCGGAAACCCACCCCTTGCACCTGCCCTGAAATTATAATTTGAAAGGTTTTCACACAAAAAGCCTATCCTTTTTTCTGTCCAACCTTTTCCAAAAGCCAGTCACACCATTCATCAATGCCCTCTTCGGTGAGCGCAGAAATTTGAATGACCTCCAATTCATGGTTCACCTCTCTCGCATCTTTGGTCACTGCTTCTACTGAAAAAGGCAAATAAGGCAACAAATCTGCCTTGGAAACCAACATCATATCACTGGTCAAAAACATTTTTGGGTATTTCTTGGGTTTATCATCGCCTTCTGTGGTTGCCATTAAGGTCACCCTAAAATCTTCGCCCAAATCAAAGGACGAAGGGCAGACCAAATTTCCCACATTCTCAATAAATAGGAGATTGATAGTTTCTAAATCGAATTGATCAAGCACTTGATGTACCATTTGTGCCTCGAGATGGCAAATACCTCCGGTAACTATCTGCAAAGCCTGAATTCCCGTTTCCCTAATCCGGTCTGCATCGCGTTCGGTTTCCAAGTCGCCGACCATAACGGCTATTTTAATTTTGTCTTTCAGCTTCTCTGCTGTTTTTTGCATCAAGGTGGTTTTACCGCTTCCGGCAGAGGAAGTAATATTGATTAAAAGGGTATTGGTTCTTGCCATTTCCCTTCTGATGATATCAGCGACAAAGTCATTGGCCTTTAGTAAATTGATATTAGTGTTTTCGCACTGCACCGTTCCCCGTGCAGCTTTTGTTGATTTTTCTATCATAGTTTTTCTTTTTTTAATTTTTAAAATCTCGATTGATTTTTCGTTTGTCCAGTAAATGCTTCAATCTTCAAACTCTACTTTATGAATGAGCATTTCTTCTCCTTGTATCACATTCTTGCTTGGTCTTTCACAATTTTCACATATAAACCGATACTTCTTGACATCCGTGATATGGTTACAGATTTCACATTGAATTTTTAAACTTGTTGATTCAACATGTAATTTGACGTGATGGTACTGTGGATGTGTCAAATGATAAGCACTATAGGCATTATATAGAAGACGGGGTTCTATGTTCGACAGAATACCTACTTTCAAATGAATAGCCTTCATTTTATTCAATTTTTCAGCCTCAAATTCTTGTTCAAGGGTTCTCATAATACTATTTACAATCGACGTTTCGTGCATTAAATCAGACTTTTTACCTTTTCTAATTCCGTTAAATGCTCATTAGCCTTAAAAATCAAATCGGCGTCGTTGACCAAGCTTTTAATCTCTTTCGCCTTGGCTTTCATTTCTTTATATTTCCGTAATTCTTCAGAACTATTCTCGTTATGGGTCAACCACCACAACTCCAATTGGTTTAGCAGCGTCAAGGCCCTTTCAAAAGGATAATCTGTAGTCGTCCGAATTGCCAAAGCCTCTTGGAACAGCCCAGAAGCTTTTTCTAGGTTATTGTGAATTTTCGCAGGAGGAAAGTGCATCAAGGCCGTGGCGTAATTATGACATGCCATAGCGTACTCATAGGGATACTCCTCTTTGGTATAAAACTTGAGAACTTCTTTAAAAGAGGATGCACAGAATGCAGTCCACATGGGTTTTTCTTCAGGACTCACGGGAATTTCGGAATAAATCAATGCCAGATTGTGGTGCACATCCGCAAATTTCTGTGGATGGGTATCTCTTTTGAACACCTTTAGCACATCTTGAAAAGCGTTGATGGCTGCCTTATAATATTGCGGACTACCATTCTTGGACCAGGTGTATAACAATGTTGCCTTTTTAAACCCTGCTTCCCCCAAAAACTCAGGAACATCTTCTTGTTTAAAATATTGAATCGCCCTGTTTATAAGTTCTTTAGAGGAGATAAAATCACTTTTGAAATTGGCTAATTCAGCTGCGTCGACCAATAGCATTCCCGCCTGTAAGGTTAGGCCTCTTTCCTCAGAGTAGGTTATGGCTCGTTGTTGCAAATCAAATACTTCTTCTATTTTTTCATCGCTATAAGGCACTTTCAACAGCCTCATCAAAATTGCAGCCAAGTGGGTGTCCATCGCAAATTTGGCATCATCTGAAATGGCTATACTTTTTTGTTCTTCCACCAATTGCTTGGCTACCCTTAGTTCCCCCACATCCAACAACAAGTTCAAATAATGTTTTGCTGTAAATACCCTTAACTCATCATTTTCAGCTTTCGACAAAGCTTCGGAGAATCCCTTTTTAAGGGCATTATAATTCTGAGGATTTTCCGAAACGCCGTAGTAATTCAAGATTGCTGAATTATGAGCAGAGGTATTTCGGCAGAAATCAACCATATTGGAAGAAATCTCATATCCAAATTGCAAATGTGTAGCTATCAAAAGATGATGGTATTCAGGTGTTTCCTCAGAAACAAATTCAAAAGCTTTTTGATGATTCCCCAACTTATAAAAAACAAAAGCCAGCAGATTATCTAGGGTAAAAGGTATCGAGGGAAAAACGTAAGGCGGTTCCAAATCATACCAATCCAAAGGAGTACTGATTTCGTTGGCATCCACAACCAAGGTTTTTAAATCCCGAATGGTTTCCGGCTGAGTTGTTACGGTCACCAATTCATTCAACCGTTCAACGAATGCAATTGCCTCATCAACCTTTGGGACGTTATTAATTGTTGTTAATATCGTAAGCATCTTTGTTTACCCTTTGTGTGCCGCGTGGGTCTTTTGCGGCCGTTTGCTGCATGTTTCTCCCATAAATTTCCGCAAGGCGTTCTGTTCTATAATCTCCAATGGTTTGAACCAATATTTGATTGGGGTCTTTGGTATTGATAAAGATGAGCGAAACTTCCCAACGGCCTTTGACCGGGATGACCTTGTATTGCACCTCAGCATCAATAAGCCAGTCGTTTCTTTTATTCGTCATACAATGCTCACCTTTATTAAATTGGTATTTTCAATGACCTCATACTCTAAATTTCTATCAGTCACATCCAAATCATTATCTATTAAAATCTCCAGAATGGCTAGTGTCTTATCTCCCTTTAAATTACGCGATTTTAATAAGAATTGTGTGGGTTTGTATATTTTAACAAACCAACTACTGGTAACAGGAGTTATCAAAATCTTATTTTGTTGTTCAACAAAGGTGACATATGCGAAATTGACTTCTCCAAAAACGGATGCAACTAGTTCACTATCAAGATAAATATGCGAAGACCTTAAAGCAAGCTTTGTGTTCAATTGACAATGGATTGACTTAGGTCTTCGAGAATATGTTGTACTACTTTATCACCTGCCTCTTTTACATGATCACTCATATCGATTTCGAGCTTGGTATTCTCGATTGCTACCAGATAGACTTGTATATCATCTGGATATTCATCCTGCAATATTTTCTTGGTATAGGATAAGGCTTGATCCCATTTCATTCCATGAAGAAAAACCAAAGGATCATCTTGTGGAGCTTTCATTACCTCTTCTGCCGGAAGTTTAAAAAGTGTTCCCACAGGTTCATCGCTATTCAAAACGGCGTCGACCAGTATAATTTTACCATGTCCTTTAAGTCCAAAGAGCACCTCGAAGGCTGCCGTACCCATGTCAAAAATGCTAATATTTCCAGATTTGGGTAGTTCTTTACGCAATTGTTCAATTACATAAATGCCTACTGCATCATCGCTACGCACTGGATTTCCGAATCCCATTATTGCCGTCTTCATATCCCTTTGATTTTATTAAAGAAAAAACTTCCCTGAGGTTTCCTTCAGAAAAGCTTTTCAAAACGGTATTTAAAACCTAAAGTTTAAACTTCGATAGTTCTACTCCGGTTTCTGCATCATGGGCGTGGACGGTACATACCAAACAAGAATCAAAGGAACGCGCAACTATTCCTACTTCAACGGGATCAAGAGGATCCTCAATGGTAGTTCCCAGAAGTGCTGTTTCGATAGGTCCAGGGTTATCGTTGCCATCCTGCGGACCAACATTCCAAGTGGTTGGTGCCATGACCTGATAGTTCTTGATGACCCCATTTTTAATCTCTATCCAATGGGCTAGCGCACCACGGGCGGCTTCTGTTGCTCCAAAACCTTTTCCATCTTTTTCTACAGGTTTGGTATAGAACTCGCCATCCAAATCTATTTGTGATAACCACTCTTCAATGAACTTATAGATTCTAGGAGCCTCATGCACTCTTGCCAAAACTCTGGTAAATACGCTTGGACCCAATTTTTTGATGATATCTCCAAATAAGGGATCTCTAATTTGATGTTCCTTATTAGCCGGATTGGCATTCATAACAACGCGTGCCAATGGTCCAGCCTCAGCAGCATGACCGTCATAACGTGGTGCTTTCGCCCAACTGTATTGGGAATCAAAATTACTGTCGTGCAAGGTTTGTGATTTTGCGGGAGTGGGCAGTGGTTCGTCCCAAGGATGAAGCCCATCTTCTTGGTCATTGTACCATGAATGTTTTACGTGTTCACTGACCTTCATATGGTCAAATTCATGATAGTTTTCACCATCAAAAAATCCACTGGATGAAATCAAAGCTGCATTTCTGCCCTCTATTGTTGGGTTATTATACATGTCTTTATGAAGGTAGGTACCTGTTGCCAAAAACTTACCAACCCCTTGGCCGAATTTGTCTAATCCGAATTCAAGTCCTGCACGGATCAACAAACCTAAGTCACTGTTTTTTTGTGATTCATTTTCTTCCACCCAAGCTAGCATATCATCCCACGTCTTGATTTCCATATAGCGCTCAATTGAGCAGCCTAACCATACTGGTTCTAGCCAATCATTTTTGAACTGTGCCAAAATTGCATGCGCTCTAGTAATATCTTTTAACGTAGGTGCACACATGACTCCACCTGGCACCATATAACTTGAATGTGGCCACTGACCACCGAACAAAGCGTAAATTTGAACAGGTAAACCACTTGCAGTCAATCCAATCTGAAATGTTTCCCCAACATAGGCAGACCAACGTTTTACCACTTCTTTATATAAAGGCTTGTCGGCATATTTCTTATTGGCCAAATCTGTGGCAAAAATGGCATAGTACCAACGGGGAATGCTCTGCAAGGTTTCCGAAGCTTGTCCAATAGCCCTAAGCAATAATGCATTTGGAGTCAACTTTGTGCCCCAAGCTGTATCCAGTGCTGAAGAGGCACAATATAAATGTGACCCTCCACAGATACCACATATTCTTGGGGTAACAATGAGCCCCGATTGTGGATCTTTGCCCTCCATAATCTTTTCAAAACCCCTGAACATAGCTGCTTGAGTGTGGGCTCGCGTAACCTTTCCGTTATCGATATAGACTTTAACATCCAAATCACCTTCAACACGACCTACCGGAGATATGTTTAATTCTGTAACTGACATTTTGTATTTTCTTTTTCGTTGCTATTATTTTGAACCTTCTTGAACCCTATGGTTCGTTGGCATTAATTTTTGGAAACCAGCTTCCAAATAGTAAGCTACCCTGTTTCTACCTTCGGGCACTTCCATAGGGAAGCCCCCTACATATTTCATGGTCTTTAAAACGCTTCCCTTTTTGAGATCGTGGTGAGGGAAACCAGGTTCCGTACATCCAAGACAGGGGTGATTGGCCCTCGTTTTACTAGACTGCCTGTTCCATAAAATATTATTACAACTTGCGCGGGTCATTGGACCCCTGCATCCTACTTCATAGAATAAGCAACCGTTACCGCGTTTACCAAAACCTCCATCCACTTTTTGGGCAAAGTTTACGACATTGGTACAGCCAGTCTGTACAAAATCCGTAAAAAATGTTTTTGGCCTATGATAGTCGTCAATTACCACATCACCTATTCGGCCAACTGATATGGCCACAAGAATTTGGGTAATCCAATCTGGGTGCGCCGGACATCCCGGAATATTGATGACTGGTAATCCCCCCTTGGAAACATAATCTGCCCCGAGAAAACCGCCTTTCTTCTTTTTATGAAACTGTAATCCCGTCGACTCACTAGGATTTGGCGGTACCGCTGGGATACCTCCCCATGTGGCGCAATCACCAATGGCAACTACATATCCGGCTACCTCGGAAAGCTCTTTAATCCATTCCATCATTGGACGGTCTGCGAAGAAATTCATGGAACCTGTATTGTTTGGCCCTTGGACCAATGAACCTTCATATACAAGAATATCCATTTGTACTTTTCCGGCAATGATATCCTTTAATAAGTCCTGTACTTGATCCCCTATTTGCAGACCTGTGGTAGGGTGCCATAAAATGTTTAATCCGAAGTCAGTGATGAGTTCCACTACCGTGGGTTCTTCGGCATTTAAAAAGGACATGGTGTTGCCACTACAAGCACCACCTTGTAACCATAAAACGTTAGCCATAATTTATTCGATTTGTTAAGAAAGCGCCTAGAAGTTAGGTTATATGAAATTTTTTAACAAAAAAAATAGGAATATTAAAGCTATTTATTTCTTTTCTAAATAATCTGTTTGATGGGTTGGAAAAAACCATTAAACAAAGTGGACAAAATTTATATTTACAATCTAGTATTAGATAAATTTTGAAGCTTTTTAGAAATCTTTATGTGGTTTTATCTTGACGAAAGTAAAATCATCAAAAAAGTTCACAAATCGTCAACATTGAAATTCATTGAAAGCTGAAAGCCTTTTAAATGTAGGGGTCTAGGGCAAAGGTTCAATTCTTGCCGGGGCTACTTTTCGATATAACAAATAGCGAGCATTGCTGTTGTGGTTTCCAAGCAGGCATTTTATTCGAAGGCCTCCCGTTTATAAACAATAGCAATATTTTTAAACTCTTCCTGAAGTCGAACGGCAAGCGTATCATTGATATGGGTTTTCCAGAGATAAATGCTTTTAAGGCGATTGAGTTGAGGGAGAATGTTTAGCAACCCCTCGGAAATTTGCGTGTTATATAGATTTAGGGATTCCAGATGGGCCAACTTTGATAAATGTTGAATTCCATCGTCCGAGATTGCATTTCCGCTAAGATTCAATTTTACAAGATTCTCCAACTGTCCCAATTGTTGAAGATGCGTATCTGTTACTCCTGAATGGCTTAGATCCAGCCAAACCAATTGTCCTTTAAGGCCTAATAACAAATCCAGGTCGGGTTGGGTAATTTCTCTTTCACTAAGGCTAAAGTTGGCATCCAGAAAGTAGTTATCCCGCATAAGGCGGTTTACAACAAAACCGCTGTCCGTTAGAGAATCAATGAGTGAGGTATTCGGAGGATCTACGGTTTGGCTAAAAATAGTGTTCTGGTCCAACCCAAGATAGGTATTGACAGTTTCGACAATTTCCTTTTTGCTATCAAGTTCGGTAACATATCCTTTGGGCAAGGCCCCGGCAGTAATCCAGAATTCAATGATATCCACTTCTTCTTCGGTTAAAGGCCTTTTACCTTCGGAAGGCATAAAATCATCATGGTTTTCGGGAAGCGTAATCCGTCTGAAGAGTTCACTTGCCTCTGCATCGCCAACCGTTACCACTGCTCCATTTTCACTCCCTTTTATCAGCTCGGGATAGGAGGTCAACAGTAAATCTCCTTTCTTTTTCCCAGGATTGTGGCAGCTGATGCATTTGGCATCCATCATAGGTTGTACCAAATCCAGAAAGATATCGGCGGAATCCAAAAGTGTCACTTTGGGTCTCGGTTCTTTCTTTGGGGGGAGACCGGCCATACCTCTGATGGGATTAGGGGCGTATTCCAGCAAATAGGTAGATCCGTGGGTAAGATTGCCTCCCAAATGACCAGTATAGGCAATGGTGATGACAACCAAAACAACCAGGGACCATTTCACAACTTGGATACTTTTACCTTGCCTTTTAAAAATGAAATAGCAGGCCAATGACAAGACCAAAACCATTATTCCACTCCATTGATGCCAGAATAAGGTATCCGTGTCATAATCTCCCGAAAGGGATAATAAATAGCCGAACAATATGGCAAAAAATGCGCTGATGGCACCGAGGGCCCAGAGGTAATGGAGAAAAGGGGTTATGGGCAGGAATTTGGGCCAGCGACTGGCAAATTGTGCAACAGCGGCCAGCAACAAAAACCCGATGGGCAAATGTACCACCAGCGGATGAAACCGCCCGAAAAAAATAAGGATGTCCGCAGGGTCTTCCAGAAAACCAAAATTGAGCATCGCAGTCAACTCCATTCAGTTCTATTTAAGAGGCTTTCCTAACAAAGGCTTTCCATTGGTAGTGAGTATTTGAAAATGGTGAACGTTATGACCGGAATAGGTCCAAATCATTTTTTTATACTTGTCCAGCTCTAAAAGTTTTACGCCTTCCTTTGCACCATAGCTTGCAATGACCGTATTACCGTTGGGCAATCTTTGGGCGCCGCATGGATCCGCCAAGGGGTTTTCTTCTAAATCGGTATTGTCCACTTTCCATACTACTTTTCCCTCCGGATCCATTTCGATGATTTTATTGCCGTGCGTAAGTGTAATTACGGTATTGCCATTTGGTAATCGGATGGCTGTAAAAGGCCAATTCTCATCCGCTCTTCCTCCCAAATCCTCTAAATCCGTTCGAAAAGAATGGATTACTTCACCGTCACTATTATATTCCTTAACTGCAAACGCCAATAGATGGGGAACCAGATAGTTGCCGTTTTCCAATTTTCTTGCCATACGTGTTTGCATATGTACATTGTCGGTTTCTGGTAGCAGGGGAACGCTTTGGACCACCTTTCCCTTTGTATCTACTTCAACTATCCTGGGTCTGGCACCTGATTCTGTAATCATTGTATTTCCACTTTGAAGCCGCACAGCGGTTCCCAACTCCATTGATTTCTCAGCTCTTTTATAGGAGAAAACAACTTCTTTTTTGGTGTTATATTCCAATACCTCATCTGCCCAGCAGATCAATATATTTCCACTTTCCAAAACATATCCATCCCTTGCTCCCGGTCTTCCGGAATTCCAAAGTTCTTCCCCCGCTTCGTCAATGATACCCGTAAACTGTGGCCCGGCCATAAAGAATGAATGCTTGATGTCCATAGTCTTTTGACCTATCAAAAGCATGGGCAACAAAAGAAAAATGAATATTCCTTTTTGAGAAAAGTTGTGCATATTAGTTTTTCTTTTGTTTAAAGTTTTAAGCTAAAATATCTTTCATAACATGCCCATGAACATCGGTCAAACGCATATCACGACCCCCAAAACGAAAGGTCAATTGTTCGTGGTTAATACCCATAAGATGCATAATAGTGGCATGTAGGTCGTGAATGGTTACTTCGTTTTCTATGACCCGATACCCATACTCGTCAGTTTTGCCGAATATAGTACCGCCTTTCACTCCGGCCCCTGCCATCCACATACTAAAGGCCGATGGGTTGTGATCGCGTCCGTCGGTGCCTTGAGCAAAGGGAGTCCGCCCAAATTCGCCGGTCCAAACGACCAGGGTATCCTCTAACATACCGCGGGATTTTAAATCCTTTAATAGTCCGGCAATGGGTTGGTCCACGGCATGGGCATTGCGCTCATGTCCGTCCCTTAGATTGCTATGCTGGTCCCAACGATCTGCCGCTACCTTGGGGCAGGTTAGTTCAATAAACCGAACTCCTCGTTCTACCAAACGTCTTGCCAATAGACACTGGGCCGCATAACCTTGGGTGTGGAGGTCATCGGAATCGAACCCATATAACTTTTTGGTTGCCTTGGATTCTTCCTTGAACTCGGTCAATTCAGGAATGGAAGACTGCATCTTATAGGCCAGCTCGTAATTGGAAATGGCCGATTCCACGGCATCCGCCTCTCCCATTTTTTCGATGAGGCTATTGTCCAGTTGTTTGATAAACTGCAATTTTTCTTCCTGTAGGTTCTTGACCTTTTCCAAAGGTTTAATATTGGCCACAGGTTCTGCCCCGGCCCTTAAGATGGAAGCCTGATAGGAGGCCGGTAAAAAGCCGTTCTTAAAATTGTCCAGGCCGCCGGGAGGAATCAAACCACCATCCAAAACCACATACCCGGGAATATTCTTGTTCTCGCTTCCCAGACCATAGGTCATCCAAGATCCCATACTGGGCCGTCCCTGAATACCGCTACCGGTATGTAAAAAGTAATTGGCATTGGTATGTTCCGGAAAATTGGAGGTCATGGACCGGATCAATGCGATATCGTCCACACAGGTAGCGATATGGGGAAACAACTCGCTCACGGGCATACCGCATTCACCATACTGCTTGAATTCCCATGGACTCTTCAAGATTTTCCCGACGTTATCGAATTGAGTGGCATCTACCTTGAACTTTTTTCTGGGATCTTGACCATTTTCCTTGGCAAGTCGAGGTTTGGGGTCGAATGAATCTACTTGGGATACCCCGCCATCCATATACAAAAAGATGATGTTTTTGGCTTTGGGCATATAATGCGGCCCGAGGTATAGGTCAGTTCCGGCAGTACTAGTTTTGGGCCGATCACAACCAAAAGGTAAAGCCCCGAACAGACTAGTAAAAGCAAGCGCACCAAACCCTCCTTTACAAATACCCAGCATTTCACGACGGGACAGGGGACGTTGCATAAAATTATCGTATAGGCTCATTAGATCAAGTATATAAATTCCTTTAGATTAAAAATACTATGGCAGAAATCCTTCCAGATTAAGATTTCACTTTCCGAATCGGTTTCCGTTGATTCCATTTTCTGTAGTCCGCCTATAAATTGCTTTGCTTTGCTTATTTCTTCTGGATTAGGTTTTCTGGAGAAGGTCCGCATATAGATCCATTCTATTTTTTGATCAAAGGTCAGTTCTTTTTGGTCGAGTAGTTTCTCAGCCATTATCTGTGCCTGCTGCACTATGAAGGGGTCATTCATTAAAGTCAGCGATTGTGCCGGTACGTTGGTTACATTGCGATTGCCAAAGGTGCTGAACGGAATGGGGCGGTCAAAAGTGACCATCATGGGCTCCAAGAAATTACGGCGAACTTCCTGGTAAATGCTTCTTCTACCTGCACCGTCCATAGGTCCGGATTGGTTGGGACGTCCCCGGCCTTGCATAAACTCGGTAAGATAGGTCTTTACAGGAGGGCCATACATGGTAGAATCCAAACTCCCCGAAACAGCCAACACTCCATCACGAATGGCCTCGGCCTCCAATCGCCGAACAGGGAAAGAAGCCAGATAGATATTGTTCGGGTCTTTGTTGGTGAGTTCTTCATTACGGGCCGTACTTCTCTTGAACGTTTCGGAAGTAACGATGCTACGGACCATCTTTTTTATGGACCACCCTTCCTTTTGGAAGGTAATGGCGAGATAATCCAACAAATCCGGATGGGAAGGCAATTTGCCCTGTAATCCAAAATTGTCAACGGTCTCTACGATACCCTTACCAAAAAGATGATGCCAAATACGATTGACCATTACTCGTGCTGTTAAGGGGTTGTCCTCGTTCAGCATAGCTTCGGCCAATTCCAGGCGTCCACTTCCTTTTGATGTAAAAGGGACATTGCCCAAAGGTAGTGCGGACAAAAATCGTCTGGGAATATCGCCCTCTAAAAGGTCGTTATGATCCCCTCTATTAAATACAGGACTATTGATGCCAAAACCATCGGTAATGGCATAGAAGAAAGAACCGCCCTTAATATTCTTGATTAGTTGGTGACTACTGTCCAAAGCGGTGGTCAATTCCGGAAACTTTGAGGGAAGCTTCCCTTCCGCAAGTCTTTGATTTAGCCCATTGACCAAACCTGCTGAAAGGTCCAAGGTGGCCCAATGTTCTTTTTCTATGGACTTCCCGCTAATCGGCCGCTTCATTTCAACAGGCCATTCCGCATCATAGGCAACGGCATACTGGGTTTCAATAAAAGCATCCTCGGGCAAGCTATAATGATGGCCTTTGTAGCCGCCGGGAAGAATTTCGATATAAGCTTTGTGGCCTTTCCAGGGACTGATGTCGAAAACGTAATTGTTCCAGGCTTTGGAATTGATTTGCTGCTCGAGTTCGCCATAAATGGGATCTTGGATCAATTGAAAATTATCTATGATAATCCTGATTGTACTATGCATGCCTCGTGCCCGGACCCCAATGTAATCCTTATCCAGAATAAAATTGGGAGATTGTAGGGAACCTAACACTCCAGTACCCAAGGTTTTGCTGGAAGCTCTACCTTCATCCAGTCCCAACAGCTTTCCGGAGGTCTTGTCCAACAAAGGATTTCCCAAAGTTGTTCGTTTCCCAAAAGCTAACCCGTTCGTTATCCATCCATCAAAATCGGAATTTCTAAAATCACCGATAATTATGAAAGATGTATCCTGGGACAAATTCTTTTTTTGCAATGCCCCAGAGGCAATTATTCCCTGTACGCCTTTTTCTGTCCAGGAATCGGCTACTATTTTTCGCATGTACAGATTCAAATCCTGAATTTCCTTGGCGGTCTGTTGGGTGGTTATGGGAACATCGGCAATGGGTGCAAAGCGGGTACTCTCCATTATTCCATAAAGAGCATAATAATCGGCTGCCGAAATGGGGTCGAATTTATGATCGTGGCATTTGGCACAGGAAACCGTTAGACCTTGAAAGGTTTTACTGGTTACATCTATCATGTTATCAATGCGGTCCGCTTCTTCTTTTTTGATATCCACAGGGCTATGTTTGCCTTCGCCCATTACGTAGAATGCCGTTCCTATAGGTGATTCGGAAACACCTATTTCCTTATTTACACGGGCCTTTTTCAATAAATCCCCGGCCAAATGTTCCTTTAAAAGTTGGTCATAGGGTACATCTTTGTTGAAGGCCCGTATGAGGTAATCACGATACTTATAGGCCCCTACAATAGGATAATCAAATTCATGGCCTTTGGTCTCCGCATAACGGATCAGATCCATCCAATGACGGGCCCAACGTTCGCCATATCCTGTGGAATTGAGGTAACGATCTACCATATTTTCGTAAGCATCCTTAGAGGTATCGGTAATAAAATGTTGCACATCTTCGGGTGAAGGAGGCAGACCCGTTAGCAGGTAGGATACTCTTCGAACAAGCGTATTCTTGTCTGCCTGGGAAGACATCACTAAACCTTTTTGCCGTATTCGTGTATCGATCAATGAGTCAATAGCATTATTGTCGTTATGGGCAATCTCGGTTTCGGGTTTTATAAATGCCCAATGGGATTTCCATTCGGCGCCTTGATCGATCCACTTTTCCAATAATGCCTTTTCCCGTTCGGTCAATTTGTAATTGGAATCCGGTGGGGGCATAACCATATCTTCGGCCTCATGATTTATGCGGTAGATCAATTGACTTTTTGACGGCTTCCCTGGGGCTATGGCTTGCCCACCTTCCTTTAGGAGAGCTGTTGCCCCTTCAAAGGTATCCAGTCTCAGCTCGGCTTTTCTACCGCTGGCATCAGGCCCATGACATAAATAACAATTCTGAACTAAAATAGGTCGGATATGAAAATTGAAATCCACCGTTTCCGGTAATGGTTCGGAAAATTGTTTGTTATCACCACAAGAGGATATGAGGAGACACAATGACCCAATCGCAATTACGATATTTCTTTTTTGGGAGAACATCATTCCGGTTTATTAAGGCTTCCTATCAAATATAAAGATTAAAATCTTAGGATTCCATTACACCGGGTACCCAGGATGTTACTTTTCCAAAATTTGGGAAATTTATAAATGTCAGGAGGAGATGACTATTTTAAGCCTACATGCATCATGGGAATGGGAGTGAACGCGGATATGCTGATGCAACGGAGGAGATTGTTTACATAATCTATTTTCGTCTCGACCAAATTTCATACATAGGTTCGCCCTTACTATTCTTACCTTTATGATGCCAATCCACATCCTTGATTTCATAATTGAATTGTAGGGATGCCCCGACGCGGGAGTTGTCCCTGGAAAAATACTCAATGTTCTCCGTATAAATACCATCTTTTGAAGAGAAGGAACCGCCACCGGTACCGAAGAATTTCATGGTTTCCGTATTATAGGCAATCCATTGAAAACGATCGCCCTGAAGGTACTTCAAGGTCTTTCTGGGATTTTCTTCACCACGTCGTTCTTGCCCATTATCCGGTCCCCGTGTAGCGAAAAGCCATGGGCCGTCCAGATCCTGTTGCGTTTCCCCGGAAATGGTGAAACTTAACGCTTGATCACTTTCTAGGGTAAGCTTTTCCCCCATTATCGAATAGGGCAAGGTTAGCTCGGTAAGACCATCCGCGTCATGGTTGGAGTTAAATTCCAACTTCACTTTAAGGTTGTCGCCTACAACAGTATAAAACCCACCTAAAGTTTTAATGAATTTAGCCGGGGATTTTTCATAAACGGAGTGGATCAAGTAGTTCCCATTTATTTTTAGTTCGTGATGAACGTTGTCCGCATTGGCATGATAAATACCGGGAGTAATTTGTCCGGTAATAGACCAGATGGGTATTAACAAGCATATCCATAGTAATTTTTGTGCCAGTTTCATTTTCTTTGGATTTAGCGTTGGAACTTAAATACATACATAGGCAGTCCTTAAATTCTCAGGAATTCCTCAAGAACCAAAGTACAAAAGAATTGTCAAATTTGTAAGGTGTACGGATAGAAAAGCGGTCTTTTTAAGATTTCATTTACTTAACAATATTCCTGCTACGTATTCTTTTAAATCCAGATAAATTACCAGCTGGATTTATGTACGAAATCGGATTGTAAAAACAACCTATGTTAAGCTTTCGATCTTTTACGTTTTCCACTGCAATTCCCCAGTAAGAATGCCATAAATTTGCAATTTCAATAGCATAGATCCATGAATAAGGCAGTTTATATTGCAACCACACAGCCCAAGAGCGGCAAATCCATCGTTTCCCTAGGCCTTATGCAGGTATTGCTGGGTAGGGCTGCCAAAGTGGGTTACTTCAGACCTATTATCGATGACTATGATTCCGGCAAAATGGACAATCATATAGAAACGGTGATATCCTATTTCAATTTAGATCTGGAACATGACGATGCCTATGCCTTTACCCGTAGCGATGTGGTAAAAAAACTGAATAAAGACAAAGAGGATGAAGTACTGGATAAGATTATTGAAAAGTATAAGGCCATTGAGGAGCGTTTTGACTTTGTCCTGGTAGAGGGTACGGACTTTACAGGTGAGGGAGGTATTATCGAGTGGGACATCAATGTTTTAATGGCCAAGAATCTAGGTATCCCAACCATAATTGTTACCAGTGGGGTTAATAAGACATTGGACGAGTTTATTGGGGATATGTATTTGGCCTATGATTCCTTTAAGGAACAGAAGGTGGAAGTATTAATGATGGTGGCCAATAAGATACAACCTGAAAACATTGGCCTTGTCACGGAAGCTCTTAAAAAAGACTTGCCCAAAGAGGTTTTGATCGGGGCCATTCCTTTAAATCCTGTTTTGGGAAACCCTACCATTAAGGAAATCGCGGATGAACTGAACGGAGAAGTTTTGTTCGGGGCATCTTATTTGAATAATCAGGCCGGGCATTTTGGGGTAGGCGCCATGCAATTGCGTAACTATTTAAATCATTTAAGGGATGACGGGCTTGTCATTACTCCAGGTGATCGGGCAGATATCATCCTAGGAGCTTTGCAGGCCAATATCTCCACCAACTACCCGACCGTTTCCGGGATCATTCTTACAGGAGGGTTAAGACCGGAAGAACCGATAATTAAACTTATTCAAGGACTTTCGGAAGTAGTGCCCATTATTTCCGTAAAGGAAGGGACCTTTCATATTACCAACCGAATAGGGGCCATAGCACCTAAAATCTATGCCAAGAACACCAAAAAGATAACGGCTTCCATTCAGGATTTTGCAAAATTCACGCCGGAAGCAGAACTAGCGGAGCGTTTGGTAACATTTTCTTCAAACGGGATTACCCCGAGAATGTTCCAGTACAATATTGTAAAAATGGCCCAGGCGAATAAAAAACACATCGTGTTACCGGAAGGTACGGACGAACGCATCCTTAGGGCCGCACAAGAATTGTTGGACACCAATGCCGTTGATATTACCTTGTTGGGTCCTATTGAACAAATCAAGGAAAAAATAGTGCAACTGGATCTGGAATTGGATTTATCCCAAGTCTCCATCGTTGACCCGGCAAAGGCCAAATCTTTTGATGAATATGTAGAAACCCTTTATGAATTGCGGAAACATAAAAATTTAAACCGCACCATGGCGAGCGACCTTATGACCGATGTTTCTTATTTTGGTACCATGATGGTCTACAAGGGCCATGCCGATGGAATGGTTTCCGGTGCGGTCCATACCACACAACATACCATACGACCGGCACTTCAATTTGTAAAGACATTACCAGGAGTGTCCTTGGTATCTTCGGTTTTTTTCATGTGCCTTCCTAGTCGTGTGGTGGTTTTTGGCGATTGCGCCATCAACCCAAACCCAACCGCAGAACAACTGTCGGAAATTGCCATTTCCTCTGCCGAATCGGGCATTGCCTTTGGCATTGAACCCAAGATAGCGATGTTATCCTATTCCTCAGGGAGTTCGGGAACCGGAGAGGATGTGGAACGGGTGCGCCAAGCTACCGAATTGGTTAGAAAGAAGCGCCCCGACTTAAAAATAGAGGGACCCATACAGTATGATGCCGCAGTGGACTTACGGGTAGGAAAAAGCAAACTCCCCGATTCCGATGTTGCCGGGCAGGCGACTATATTTATTTTCCCTGACCTTAACACAGGGAACAATACCTATAAGGCCGTGCAACGGGAGACAGGTGCCCTAGCCATAGGTCCTATATTGCAGGGGCTTAAAAAGCCTGTGAACGATTTAAGTAGAGGTAGTACCGTGGAGGACGTAATTAATACCGTAATCATCACGGCCATACAGGCGCAGGCCATGTGAATCAAAAAAAAGTAGAAAATTTTCCTAGAACCAGTGAAATTGCGGTATGTCCTAAAGAATACTACTATTTTTAATCCATGAATATTTTAATTCTAAATTCCGGAAGCTCATCCATAAAATTCCAGCTGATACAAATGCCCTCGGAACAAATTACCTGTTCGGGAATCGTGGAACGCATTGGTTCTTACGAGGCTACCTTAACCTACAAGGGCAATGGTAAAACATTAAATCATGTGGATAGCATAAAGACCCATACATTGGGTTTGCAGAAAGTTTTAGAAATTCTTTTGGATACCGAAAATGGGGCAATCGGTAATGTCGATGAAATTGATGCAGTAGGGCATAGGGTAGTTCACGGGGGAGATTCCTTTGCCAAAACTACCTGGGTTACCAACAAAGTAAAAAAAGAAATTCGGGAGTTTTCAACCTTGGCACCGTTGCACAACCCCCATAATCTAGAAGGTATTCTAATTGCCGAACAGCTGTTCCCAAAGGCCAAGCAAGTTGCGGTTTTTGACACAGCCTTTCATCAAACAATCCCTGTTAAGGCGCACAAGTATGCCATCCCCAACAAATTTTATACAGATTATGGTATCCGGTCCTATGGGTTTCACGGAACAAGCCATAAGTATGTTTCCGAAAAGGCCATGGATTACTTAAAAAAAGAGAAATCCAAAATAATTACGATCCATTTGGGAAATGGATGTAGCATTACGGCTTTGGTCGACGGTAAAAGTGTTGACCACAGTTTGGGCTTTGCGCCTTCCAATGGGCTCATTATGGGTTCTAGAAGTGGGGATATAGACCATGCCCTTATTTTTCACCTAGTGAACACCTTGGGATATTCTTTGGATGAGGTAAATCATCTATTGAATGCGGAAAGTGGTATGTTGGGTCTGACCGGTCATAGCGATTTGCGTGATATTCAATCGAAAGCCGAAAAAGGGGACAAGGACTGCCAACTTGCCTTGGAAATGAATGCCTATCGTATTAAAAAATACATTGGGGCGTATACCGCTATAATGAATGGCTTGGATGCCATTGTATTCACGGCAGGAATCGGTGAAAACTCTACTGTGCTAAGGAAACTTATTTGCACGGATATGTCTTATTTGAACATTGCCTTGGACGAGCATAAAAATGAAATTGGTTCCGCTACGTTACGTGAAATAAACACAGTTACCTCGGAAGTAAAGATACTTGTAGTTGCCACCAATGAAGAGCTGGAAATAGCCAAACAGACCTTTGATTTGTGTTCCAAGGCTTGATGCCCCTCACGAATTTGAAAAGACTTCTTTAAAATTTTCTACCATAGTTCATATTTCAAGGTAAGCAACAATACAACTAAACCATTGCTTAGCATGAATTGGAAATCGACATACTTGGTTTTTTAAAGTGATTACCCCTATTGCTCTAACCCTGATTTTTGCTTAACTTTTAGTCTCGTAATTATGGACAGCCTAAGAAGAGTCATAGTAGATTTCAAAAAACTTACCCCTGAGGTTCTCAAACTTTTAGTGGATAAATACCCCGATGGGTACGATGATCGCAATATCATCACTTTTAAAAATGCCCAAGGGGAACGTATTGAAGCTGTGGAGGTTACTACCGAAGATACCAAATACTTGGTGAAGATCAGTGCTAAGCTGGAGTATACCATGGAGAATTATGATGAGGACGATTACGAGGATTTTGCAGTGGATGATCCGGCCGCCGTGGTCGACCCCAAAGAGTTGCTGGAAGAAGATGAGGATTAAACCTTTAAATTTCCCAACATCTCTTTCGTAGTTTTCTCCAAATCAAAATCGTGTTTCCAACCCCAGTCCTGTCTTGCTTTGGAATCATCAATGCTGTTGGGCCAAGAATCCGCAATGTCCTGTCTAAAATCGGGTTCATAGGAAATCTCGAATTTCGGAATATGTTCCTTGATGTTTTGGGCTATTTCCCTTGGAGAAAAGCTCATGGCCGATAGGTTATATGAGGAGCGTATCCCGATTTTTTCCGTGTCGGTCGCCATAAGTTGTAGGGTAGCCCGAATCGCATCGTCCATAAACATCATGGGGAGTTTGGTGTCCTCATTCAAAAAACAGGCATATGAGCCTTCGGTCAAGGCCTTGTGGTAAATTTCCACGGCGTAGTCTGTGGTTCCACCACCTGGCTGTGTCTTCCAACTTATTAGTCCAGGGTAACGTAGGCTACGTACATCCACCCCAAATTTGTGATGGTAATAGTCGCACCAGCGCTCGCCGGACTGTTTGCTTATACCGTAGACCGTACTGGGCTCCATTATCGTATTTTGGGGGGTGTTCGTTTTGGGGGTATTCGGACCAAAGACCGCAATGCTCGACGGCCAGAAAATCTTTTTTATCTTTTTATCCTTGGCAAGGTTCAAGACATTGAAAAGAGAGTTCATGTTCAGGTTCCAAGCCCGTTCCGGAAACTTCTCGGCCGTTGCACTGAGCATAGCTGCCATAAGATAAACCTCATCTATTTCATAATAGGCCACAACTTCCTCCAATACATCATAGTCCGTGGCATCCAATAGTTCAAAGGAACCAGAGTCCATCAAGTTTTCACTTCCTTCCCTAATGTCGCTCGCAATTACGGATTCGTTTCCGTAGGTTTCCCTAAGGGTAAAGGTGAGTTCCGTGCCTATCTGCCCGCAGGCCCCCAAAATAAGTATGGATTTATGCATTTAAAATGAAGTTAAATGGATACGGGGGTAAAGATAACCGATTCTAAAATTTGTACATTCGCGTTATGTTAAAATTCTTTGTTTTAGGTGTTTTTATCCTAGTGTTTACTTCCTGTGGATCCGGCAATAAACAGGAAGAAACAACGGAAACTTCGATGTTTGATATATCCACGGAAAAATGGCCAAAAAAGACTCCGATACATTCCAAAGCGATGGATATTTTGAAAGGCTGGTCGGAATTCAACGCACTGGAAACGAGTTTTGATGCGCTTTATTCGGTTGAGAACAAAGAAGATCTTAAGTTGGTTATTGAGGATTTAATAGAAAAACAAAAGCTACTGGCGGATTCAGAATATCCGGAACCTTTTGATATTTCCCAGATAAGGAGTAGGCAAAAAGTATTCAAAACCTATGTTTTAAAGGCTAAAAACTATTTGGAGTTTCAACAGGATTCCCAAGAACCTACTTTGGAGATGATCAACGCCTACAATGGATTTCGGAATCATTTCAATATTATCATCAATAATACCCTGGACACCAAGCTTATATTGGAAGAAGGATAGGAAAATTGTTTAATGGTTGTTGAGGACTACTTGCATTAAAATTATGTCAAAGTCACTTCTTTTTATTCCGGATATTTCCGGTTTCACCAAATTCGTCCAGACGACCGAGGTTGAACACAGCCAACATGTAATTTCCGAGCTGCTGGAGGTACTTATCGATGCCAATACCCAAGAACTTGAATTAGCCGAAATAGAGGGAGATGCCCTTTTCTTTTACAAGGAAGGCGAAATACCCTCGCAGGAGCGGTTATTGGCCCAAATAGAGACCATGTTTACCGCGTTTCACAGTCATCTAAAGTTATTGGAAAAAAATAGAATATGCCCCTGTAATGCCTGTGCTACGGCTCCAAACCTTCAACTTAAGGTAGTGGCACATTGTGGGGAATTACAATATATTGCCGTAAAAGGCAATCGTAAGCCATTTGGTCAACAAGTAATAGAGGCCCATAGGTTGCTAAAAAATTCGATTGACAGCGATAATTATGTGCTGATCAGTAAAAAACTGGCCAAAGAAATAGGATTGCCCATTTATTACTACAGTAAGGTTTTTAGGTTTAAAGAAGGGAAGGACAGCTACGATGACAAGGAAGTAGAATATATCTACGCGTTGATCGATCGGGAAAAACTTACCCTAAACGAATTTGCCCAGGCCAAGAAAGTTGTTTTTGACAGACCTCCAGACTTGATTTTGGATAAACGATTTCCGGTTCCGGCCTTTGAGCTCATGGAATTTATTACCAATTACAAATACCGCCACCAATGGGTCAAAGGGGTGGATGATTTCGAGTTTAATGAAAATGAGGTCACACGTTTGGGAACCGAGCATGTGTGTGTCATTAATGGCAAACATCTAAATTTTGTTACGGTGACCAAGGAAGTCGATGTGGGAGTACTGGTTTATGGCGAGATGACCACAAGCGCCCCTCCTTTGGATGCCTTATATCAATTTTATAGTATTACCCCTATTTCACAAACCTCGTGTAGCCTAAAAAGCGAGGTATATTGGGAAGCCAAGTCGCCGTTGAAAAAATTGATTATTTTTCTTTTTGTTCGCCGTGCCTTAAAGAAAAATACCCAACAGGCATTGGATGGCCTCTACCAATTTATTAATACAAGACCTTTACTGTCCTAGGTTTAAGATTTACTGTCCAAATAGGAACCAAGGTTGCCCAGGGCATCGTTCCAGAAATGCTCGTAAAACTTAAGCCATTGGCTTACTTCTTTAAGTGGTTGGGCATCCGCGTAGCAATAGCGTTCGCGACCTTTAGCATTTATTTGCACCAATCCCGCTTCCTCCAAAGTCTTTAAATGTTTGGTAATACCCTGTCGGCTAATTTCAAATTGACCGGAAATTTGGGTAATGGGCATTGCGGTTGCCGCCAAGACCAAGGCGTGAAAAATTTCACGCCTTGTAGGGTCGGCAATGGCCTTTAGAATTTTGGTGATTTTATCTTGCATGGACTTCCTGTATTAGATACTTGGAAAGCTCCGATACACAATTGTCCCACCCGGCGTTAAAGCTGGTAAACATTTGTACCGCGCTATCTCCGGGATATTTAGATATTCCCGAATGCTCCAAATACAGTTTGGTCTTACCCTCTACTTCATTCAATTCCCATTTAACCGTAGTTTCGGTTTCCGTGTTCTGTACTGTCCAAGTGTACACCAGTGTATACGGATCTGCCTCTTTTACCACCCCGGTTATTTGAGTGCAACCGTGTTCTTCATCCGCAGTAAACGTGTAGTTGTACCCGGTCTCTGCCTTAAAATCGGCATCAATGAACCACGCGGAGATTTCCTCGGCTTTGGAAATAGCATTCCATACCTTGTCGATGGAATGATCAAATAGGTGCTCTTTTGAAATTACATCTTTCATGACTGTTCGTTTTTTTAGATTAATATGCAACTATATGGTTGCAAATATAGTCAATATTTTTAAATACGCAACTTTTTGGTTGCATAAAATTGGATTTTGCATATACATAGACATCAAATAGAGAATGACCTAGGTAATAAATCTATTAAACAGGCATATTCAGGGCATTAATTCTATCAATACTATGTAAGAAAATAGGCGCAAATTGTTTAAATTGCTTGGATTGACTAATTCGAAATACTGAGAACTAATTTTAACACAATGAGAAAGCAAAAAATACTTTTTTGTGCTTGTTTTTTGGTACTTGCCCAGTTGGGTATTGCACAACAAATAAACGAAAAGACTTTTGAAGGACTTGAATTCAGAAGTTTGGGACCGGCATTGACTTCCGGTAGAATAGCCGATATTGCCATTCATCCCGAGAATGAAAATATCTGGTACGTGGCCGTGGGATCTGGGGGGGTTTGGAAGACGGTCAACTCGGGGACCACCTGGGCCCCAATTTTTGATAAACAGAAAAGTTATTCCATAGGTTGTATCACTATAGATCCTAACAATCCACATACGATTTGGGTAGGTACCGGTGAAAATGTGGGAGGCAGGCATGTAGGTTTTGGTGATGGAATCTATGTAAGCCATGACGACGGGAAAACATGGAAGAACATGGGACTGCAGAAATCCGAACACCTTTCCAAAATTATTGTCCATCCAGAAAATTCAGATATCATCTGGGTAGCATCGCAGGGACCCCTATGGAACAAAGGGGGTGAACGAGGGATTTATAAATCCATTGACGGCGGTACCTCATGGATAAGGACGCTAGGGGACGATGAATGGACGGGAGCTACGGATTTAGTATTAGACTATTCTGACCCTAATGTGTTATACGCTGCTACCTGGCAGCGCCATAGAACTGTAGCAGCCTATTTGGGAGGTGGCCCGGGTTCAGGGATCCATAAAAGTACGGATGGGGGTAAAACCTGGTCAAAAATGACCGAAGGTATCCCAAAGTCCAATTTGGGTAAAATTGGTTTGGCAATTTCGCCATTCAATTCCGATGTCCTATATGCGGCCATTGAACTCGATCGAAAAAAGGGCAGTGTTTTTATCTCCTCCAACAAAGGACAGTCTTGGGTCAAACAGTCGGACGCCGTATCCGGAGGGACCGGACCTCACTACTATCAGGAACTTTTTGCATCGCCCCATCAGGAAGGAAAACTGTATTTGATGAGTAATTATGTACAGGTATCCGATAATCACGGAAAGACCTTCTACACGATGAACGAGAAGAATAAGCACGTGGATAGTCATGCCGTAGCGTTCAAGAAGTCCGACCCAAACTATGTGTTATTTGGTACCGATGGGGGACTCTATGAGAGTTTTGACCTTACCAAGAGTTGGCGTTTTGTTGGAAATTTGCCTCTTATCCAATACTATAAGGTAGCTGTTGACGATACAGAACCTTTTTATAACATATATGGAGGCACCCAGGACAATGGATCCCATGGAGGCCCCAGTAGAACCAGAAGTGAGGCCGGGATACTCAATGGCGATTGGTGGATAACCCTTGGGGCGGATGGGCATCAATCCGCCGTGGAACCTGGAAACCCCAAGATTACCTATGGAGAGTACCAACAAGGATGGCTATGGCGTATAGACCAAACTACTGGGGAAACTGTTTTTATACAGCCACAACCGGCCGAAGGGGAACCCTACGAACGTTTCAATTGGGATGCCCCCATTTTGGTAAGTCCGCATAAACCCACCAGATTGTATTTTGCATCTCAACGGGTATGGCGTTCCGAAAATAGGGGAGATGAATGGACTGCCATATCCAAGGACCTTACCCGTAATCAGAATAGAATAGCCTTACCTATAATGGGCGGCCAGCAAAGTTGGGACAATGCTTGGGATGTAGACGCTATGTCCAACTACAATACCATTACCTCATTGGCGGAATCCCCCAAACAGGAAGGCCTGCTCTATGCCGGGACGGATGATGGCATCATTCAGCGTACCGAAGATGGCGGGGCAACTTGGAACAAGATTGAAGTGGGCAATATAAAAGGTGTACCTGCAACTGCATTTGTAAATGATATCCGTGCGGACCTGTTCGATGCCAATGTCGTCTATGCCGCTTTGGACAATCACAAATACGGCGATTTTAAGCCATACCTTATTAAAAGTAGGGATAAGGGAAAAACATGGACTTCCATAAATGGAAATTTACCCGAAACACTACTTACCTGGCGGTTGGTCCAAGATCATGTTAAAAAAGATCTTTTATTCGTAGCAACGGAATTTGGGATTTATTTTACTTCGGATGGTGGGGGTAAATGGACGAAACTAAAGGGAGGCCTGCCTACCATTTCGTTTCGGGACATTACCATACAACGGAGGGAAGATGATTTGGTAGCCGCATCATTTGGCCGAGGTTTTTATGTTCTGGATGATTTAAGCCCAATACGAAGTTTCAATACATCCATGTTGAATGATGAAGCGACATTATTTCCTTCCAAACCTGCATATTGGTATATTCAAAAAGATGCAGTCTATGCTCAGGGAGATAACGAGTATAAAGCCAAAAATCCACCTTTTGGAGCGGTATTCACTTATTTTTTACCGGAAAAATTAAAATCCTTAAAGGAACGGCGTCAAGAAAGAGAGAAGAAAGCCACAGAAATTACATTTCCCGGATGGGATGCTTTGGAGGCCGAAAAACGTCAAGATTCACTTGCAATTATTCTTACGATAAAAGATAAGGAAGGTAAGGTTGTAAATCGGGTGAAGGGATCCAATAAACAAGGATTTAATAGGGTAAGCTGGAACTTAAGATACCCCAATAAGGCTGAAGTAAAACTGAAGCCACCCGGAGTTAAGGAGGTATCTTCCAATACGGGTGTCATGGTTACCCCGGGCACATATACGGTGACCTTATCAAAAAGAATAGATGGTAAAATTACCCAATTGGGGGAACCTCAAAGATTAGAGGTAGTTCCATTGGGCAAAGGAGCATTAGAAGGAGCTTCTTATGAAGAGATTATGGCTTTTACACAAGAATATCACGCCTTTCAAAAAGATTTGACCGCCACAAACGCAGTCCTATCAAAGAACCTTATGTTGGTAAATGCCATGCAACGTGCCGCGGATAAATCCGACAAACCTTCAACCGACCTTATAAATAGTATTCATGAGGCAAGGGAGCGTTTGTTGAATATTGAGAAAGAACTAAAAGGAGATCAAACTAAAGGTGAAATTGGAGAGCGTTCCGATCCCACACCTCAAAATGCCAATTCCGTAGCATCCACTGCATTACGGACAACCTACGGTCCTACGCCCAATCATAAGGCTTCCTTTTTACGTGGGAAAAATCAGTTGAAAGAAATTAAATCAAAATTGAAAATTGTAACGGATACCACCTTGCCAGCAATCGAGAGAGACTTAAAGGCCGCTGGCGCTCCATGGATAGAGGGGCAAGGTCTTATCGAAGATTAAATAAAAAGGCGGGCCTTGGGCCCGCCTTTTATCTATTCTTTTTTCTCCGCTGCCTCCGGTGGCGGGTTTTTCCGTGTCTCCAAGGCTTGCTTGCTCAAACTGGCCAAATTAAAATTGGGATCCATGGCCAAGGCCTCGTCGATCAAGGCTAAGGCTTCATCTATATTATTCTTATCATTATTGTATTTTGTAAGGCCCTTTAAGTGGATAAAAGCTGCCTTTAAAGGAACCTCGTAGGGTTGTTGCCTTTCATAAAAAGCATATTTCATATCGTCCTTGGCATTGGCAATGCCATATTCGATATTAACACTGGCTCCGGCGATATCACCGGTTTGTATTTTTAAATCGGCCATTTCGTAGGCCAGATAAGCATTAGGGTTTCTTTTGAATAATTCTTCAAAATGTTCTAGGGCCCGTTTAGGCTGGTTAAGCGCCTTTAGGGAAATTGCCTTTACCTGTACCGCCAAGTCGGAATCGGAATCTACCTTTTCAATTCCTATGGTATTCAGGGCCTGAAGATGTTGATTGTCATTGGCATAGATATAGGCCAAGGTGTCTTTTCTGGCCTTTGAGGGAGACAGGACGTTTAAATGTGTCATGGCATTGATTACACCATCTACATCGCCCTGTAAACGCATTTCCTTATAAAATGCTTCATAGTGTTTTTGCAATTCTGTCGTGGTTTGGGCGGTAGCCATAAACCCAAGGGCAAGTGCCGATACCCATACTATCTTCTTCATCTGTTATTAAATTTTGGTGCGCAAAACTATTAAAATTATTTGTAGAATCCTGTTAATAAATTGCTTAATTCTATGGTTTTGGGCAGGATACGATATCGTGCAAATAAAAAAGGATGCACGATAGGCATCCTTTTTATGTCTTATCCATTCAAAAAATTCAGACAGGGGTAAGCATTACTTCCTTATTGGTGAACGTGCGCAATAGTCCCGCATAAAACCCGAGGCTTTTTGAATCCTTATCAACACATGAACTTAGGAAATCCTTTAGATTTTTAAAGAGCAAATTGGCATGTAGCGTTGGGAGGGATAGATTTACCTTTTTTGGGTCATAAGAGGTATCATCCATAATAATATCCATTTTCACCCGCTTTCTGTGATAGTCTATGGAGACATCCGCAGCGTTATAATACTTTTTAAGTAAGGCAATATGGAGCTTTTCAAATTTATCTGTCGTTTTTTGGTTGGCACAGCTACGGGAAATCAGGTTTTCTACTTCCGTCAAAATCATCCTTTTTAGACTTGAGTTTTCCATGGCAATCTTGTTTTAGATGTACCTAAAGTTATGCATTTCATCGATAAGTATCTAAAAATCAGCAGTGTAATTAACAAAAAGAACCTGTTTTTGTTGTGAAAAACTGCTTTTATGTGGTGTATCAATTATAGATTGAAGTGTTAAAATGATACTTTTTAACAAGAATAAGACTACTGGACATCACTTTTTTACCCTTTTGATCCGAATCTTCAGAATAATCCGGGACTGGAATTCCTCTTTTCCTTGCTTCCATGGAATAGTATTCAGCTTTAGGGGGATGATCTGGATACACGGCATTAAAAACTTCGTTCCACCACCCCTGTGTAACAATACTTTTTAGAATAGCTATACAATCGTCCAAATGAATAAGGTTTATGGGCGCTGCACCATTTACCAATCCCGTCCTTCCGGAAAGCATGGTCACCGGATGTCGATTTGGGCCAATTAAACCACCAAACCTAACTACTGTTGTATGCAGTTGATGGTCGTTTCTGAAAATATCTTCTGTAGCCAAAAGTTGCCTTCCAGATTCCGTGCTGGGATTTGGTAGGGTATCTTCCGTGACCTCCCCATCAATGTCTCCATAGACTGAAGTACTGCTTACAAAGACAATTTTTTGGATAGATGATGCCTTAACGGCATTGTATAAGCCTCGTATTTTTTTGATATAATTTTCCCGGTTTCCTCCCCTAAGTCTGGGGGGGATGTTGATGATAATGGAATCAACATCCTGTAAAAAATGAAGGACAGGCCCTTTAGGCCCTTCTTCCGAAAGCGAAATTAAAAAGGGCTGGACGCCTTCTTTTTCCAATATAGGCAACTTTTCTTCCGAGGTGGTACTACCATGAACCGTGTATCCTTCATCCACAAGGGACTTTGCCAAGGGCAGGCCTAGCCACCCGCAGCCCATAATGGCGATAGACTTACTCAAACCGGATTTTTTTTATAACCAAGATAGCGTCGTTTAATATAAAAGGCATGGGAATGTTGTCCTCCGGTCTTGTGGGAACCGTGAATTGTTCATTTTCTAATAGATCGTTTGAAGCTTCATATAAGGTTAGCTCCAACATGGTATCCTTGGGAAAGGAAAGTGTCAATTCCGTGGCATCGTTATTGGTGATATGATGGGTTGCCAGTCTGCTCCGTTTTCGATTTTTAAGATAGTGATTGGACAGGGCAATACCATTGACCGTAGCCTCGGAAATAGGAATATTATTTGTAAACACCTCCAAACGATGTACATTCCGCTGCGGTGTAATCCGGATGTCCAATACGTGTTTTTCCTCGATAATGGTGTCCCTTAGCGTTTCAATTAGTGGAGGTGAAATGTCCTTCGCTGGTGCACCGGATACATAGGTAAAACCAGAACTGTATTTGCTGTTAATCGTCTGTTGCGCCTTTTTGTCGGTAATCTCTTTATCTGCTCCCAGATACTGGGCCGTCCAATCGGACAGTTGGTTTTCATAGGTTGCCCATTGCGCGGTTCCTTTATCGGCATCCATGACGTACAAAAGGCTGGTAGGTTTCGGGCTATCCTTATCGAACCCTGAATTGAAATGCGCCGTTGTCATAAATCCAAGCGATACTACCAAACTCAGGAAAGCCAGTTGTTTTTTCTTGGGATGTGCTCCAAATAAAGGAAGCAGTAGAAAAAAGGTCAAGGTGGTCAAAATGGTAGCGCTGACCATCATTTTAAGACCTAATCCTACGGGAAACCCTTTTATAAAGGGGGAGTATATCCAAATACCCGGCAGAGCCAATAAAAAGAGTACATAGGAATTGGATTTTTTCCGGTCCAAAGTCACCAGAAGGGATGCCAATACGGCAAATACGGGAACTATAAAGAAAGCCGCTCCCTGGAGATAACGGGATACCCCCCAACAAATGATCAGCCATAGTACGATTGGGGCGATCAGCAGATTGGCCGTGTCCATTTTTTTGAACTTATGATAGACCCAGAAACAGCAGCCGATGGAAAAAAAGACAAACACCGCAATATAAGTATATCCATTATAGGTAAAACCTTGAAGGATATCCTGATAATGCGGATACATCCATTTTAAGGTGGACCAACTATAAAACCCAACGAGACCGTTTATGGCCAGAGTAAGCAGCAGGGGCAAAAAGCCCTTAACAATTTCCACTCCGTTCAGCATCTTTTTTCGAAAACCATAAATCAATAGGATTACAAAAAATAGTACGGCCAGGCCGAACATGAGCCATATCCAATCGAAGGGATAGGACACCAATCCAAAAAGAGGTATATTGAAGTAAACACAATCGTTCAGGCTCTTTAGATCGGTCAGGTCTGCATTTCCGAAATGTTTTAGCAAAGGCATAAGATAACTACCTTGATGTGCCAGGGTATTCCGATTCAGGCGTTCATAACTGTCCCTTGCCGTATGATAATCAAAGTGGTCCCCAATAAAGGCAAAGTTGAAACCTTCAATGTCACCCTTTTCACGGAAAACGGTCAGGTCCGTATCATTGGGCAACATTTTATAGATGCTATAGTACAAGGAATTGGCCATGGGAAACTTAGGATTGGCCTTTATAAATTCTTCTATCAACCTTTGGTTTCCGCGGTTGGTCTCAATAAAGACATAGCTAGGACCGCCACTGCCCCGAGCTTCAAAATTTAGGACCAAACCTACGTCTTTGGCCCATGGATGCTTGTCTACAAAGAGTTCAGCTCCGCTAAGGTCTACTTCTTCACCATCCGAAATTAAAATGATAATATCGTTTTTGGGGTTTTTATTTTCGGATAAAAAAGCCCTTACACCTTCCAGTATGGTAGCCACACCGCTTCCGGCATCGCTCGCGCCCAATGCGGAATGTAGGTCACTGTCATAGTGGGAAAGTAATAGGAGTGATTTACCGGAATTAGTACCCTTTATCCTGGCCAGGATGTTTTTGGCCTTGGAAAGGTTGTTGGCCTTTCCTATGGTATAACCCTCCTGTGTGGATGTTTCCAATCCCATTTTGCGCAATTCGGAAATCAGATATTGTCGTACCTGCTCGTGTCCTGGAAAGCCGACACCATGTGGTATTTTTGAAATCTCCTTAACGTGGGCAAGAGCCCTATCCGTTGAAAAGCTGGTTTCTGGGATATACGCGTCCTTGGTATATGAGGGTATGGATGAGGTGAAGCCCCAATAAATGGCCAAAACCAATAGGAGTAAGGTTATGGTAGAAGCGTATTTTTTCATTGAAAAAACTAAAACTTAAAAGTATAAAATTTTAAGAGGTTGCTGCATTTTGGCGGATTTTTTTAGGTAATTCGCAAAATTTAACTATATTTAAGATTAACCTGGATTGATTCAGAGCAGGTAAAAATCAGATAATTATGGGAATAAAGAGTTTTCAAGGAATACGTAGGTCTTCTAAAAAAGAGTTTGATGCCCCTATCCTAGTAACCGATTATATGTCCAAAAAATTGGTGAACTTCGCTCCGGATCAGTCTATCTTGGAGGTCATGGAGGCGTTTGCCAAACACAAAATCTCCGGGGGACCGGTGTTGGACGATAATGGATTCTTGGTCGGAATCATTTCCGAGGCCGATTGTATGAAACAGATTTCCGAAAGTCGTTATTTTAACCAACCCATATTGGATAAAAGTGTCGAAAAATATATGACCAAAGAGGTAGAGACTATTCCCCATGATATGAGCATCTTTGATGCCGCCGGGGTATTCGACAAACATAACCGCCGTAGGTTACCGGTAATGAAAGACGGAATACTCGTTGGGCAAATTAGCCGAAAGGATATTGTAATTGCCGCACTGAAACTAAGCGGGCAAAATTGGAAGTAGGGCACCCTATTCCCTTTTTACGATCATGTATTGATCATTGTCCAAAGGTAAATAGCCTAAATCATAGACAAAATAATAGGTAGTACCCTTTTTGGTGGTATATAGATTGGTAATAAAGTCAAAATCAAAACCTTTATCCAACAGTCGCGTTCTTGTAGTTCTTGTTTTGCCTTCCCTTAACGGAAAGCTGTCCAAAATCCGATAATTTTTTCGTAGACGATTGTTGATGTTTCGAACGAGGTTCTTACTATCCTTGTTGACTTTGTTATTATAGGCATTACGGCAGTAGTCCGAGCAGTATTTTTTGTCTACCCGTCCCATGATTTCCGCCCCGCATTCCAAACACTTCTTTTTCAAACTACATTCTTTTGTAATTGAATTTTATCTCTTTTTCATTTTTACCATCTTCGGAAATGACCACATAGAGATTGACTTCATCATCACTGATTTTCTCAAAGGTAAAACCGTCAAAAAATACGCGGTTCTCTTCCACCTTTACCAATCTAAAATCCACGGTCTCGTCCTTTTCCTCCCACCCTTTTAGATTACCATGAAAATGTTTAAGTTGAAGAAGTAAGGTCTCCCCGATCTGCTGTATATGGCCTACCTCATAAAAATTGACCTTTCCGTCCGACACCAGTTTAAAGACAAACATCATGGAACCACCCAAAGGAGGACTCCATATTTCCTCTGTTATACCCCCGAAGGCTTCTCCCTTCCAATAGCCTTCCATCCAAGAAACATTTTGTAAGCTGGCTTTGGGAGAAGTACCATTTTCAGGAAATGATAAGGTGTTTTGTCCAGTGCAGAACAACGTAGAAAAAAGAAGGATAATTATATAGTCTCTCATTGGAAAATGATTTAGGATTAAGGTACAAATTATCCGTTTACAAATGGAGATTATATTCTATTCCACGATTATCTCATGTTTTCGGAGTAATCCAACGACTCCTTCTTTGGAGAACTTGGCCTTCTTAAGACGATTTCTTTCGGGGTCGATGCTAAAATTACGTGCAGTTCTAAAATCAGCATTTTCCAAAACGGTAGTAGTGAAGATAGCCCCTTTTAGATCGCATTCAGCGAATTGGGCCTGGGCGAGATCTGCTTCAGTGAAATCAACTCCCTCTAATTTGCAATCCATAAACTTTTGGCTTTTAAGCTTCAATCCATAGAAAGAACTGAAATTTAAAATGCAATCTTGAAAGCTAAAGTCCATCAAAAAATCATTGCAATCCTCAAATTTGAGTCCCATCAACTTGCAATGGGAAAAGATGACCTCTTTAAAAATGGTATGGGCTATGTTGGCATTGCTTAGGTTACAATCCAAGAATTCACACTCCATGAAATTTTGGTTGTCCAAATAGCCGTTGGAAAAATCACAGCCTTCAAAAATACAGTTTTCATAATCGGCTTTAGGTAGGCGGTTTTGAGTATAATCTTTTCCCTTAAAGGTTTGGTCCGCAATAAAATCGTTCATTATAGTCTTTGCGAGGAGCAGTCCTCATTTTTTATCTTTTAATTGAGCATCTTATCGGGGCCGTCATTGTTTGGACAATATAAGGGCGGGCAACCCCAACTCAGCATAGGTTTTGTTATAATCCTCCATTTCGTCCCTGACGATGGCATCCCGCTCATTTTCGAAAATGCTCCACTCCGCCATCAAATCTTTTAAACGCTCTTGGGCACCTTGGGTAACCTTGGGCTCCGCTGTATCTACGTAGCTCTTTAAGTGCATTAATTGGGCACTGAGTTTGTTGTTAAAGTTGATGACATCCTGAAAGGTTTTTTGTTTGGGCTGGATGAGGTTCTCTTCCCAAGTATCAATGCGCTTAATAAGTGAATCCCCTTTTGTTATCAGTATATTGGCCTCTTCCCGGCCTTTCAGTAATTCGTCATACCCCTTTAATTGTAATCTTGCCGATCGCATTTGGTTAACGGATTCGTGGATGTTTTTTATGGTACTTTCAATTTGATTCAAGACGCTTTGCTGCTCTGTAAAATCCGCCAGGGTAGCTTCTACTTTTGGATTGGCAAGGATGGTCGCCACGGTCTCGGACGTCAGTGCGTCCAAGGTCAACTTTAAGGTGTATTTTCCTGGGCCTACCCTAGATCCCCCATAATTTCCATAGACAAAAACCTTGTCTATGGAAGGAAGGTTGTCTTTTCTAAAATCCCACGTAAACCGATTATATCCCTTTTTTGAAGGAAGTACCCGGGGTTTCGATGGGCCTCCGGGCCAGGATTTAAAATCTTTTGTTTTTTTGTTGGTGATAGTACGTATGATTTTTCCATTATATGATACCTCCAATTTCAAATCCAGGCTATCCGCTTCCTTATCCAAATAATAGTCGAAAGTCACGCCACTCTTTGGATTGTCTCCAAGGCCAGGAACAGACTTTTCACTGCTTTCACCGAACAGTAAATAGGTGTCCTTGGGTGTAAAGATTTTGATGGGTTGTTTTGGTCCAGTGGCGTTCTGGATAGCAGCCAGATCATCCAATATCCAGAAGGAACGCCCCGCTGTGGCGGCCACGAGATCATTATTCTGAATAATGAGATCATTAATAGGAACTACGGGAAGATTCAGTTGAAAGGATTGCCAATTCTCACCATCGTCCCAAGAGACAAAGAGTCCGGTTTCGGTGCCTGCATATAGGAGTCCCTTATGTTTGGGATCCTCACGCACCACCCGTACAAAGGTATGCTCGCCAACAATCCCATGGGTAATCTTGGTCCAGTTTTTTCCGTAGTCGGAAGTTTTAAAAATATAAGGTGCCAGATCCATCCACTTGTAACGCATTACAGTGATGTACGCCGTCGCCGGGTCATGTGGAGAAACTTCAATACTATTGATGATTCCCTCTCCCAAATCAGGTGGTGTTACATTGGCCCAGTTTAGACCTCCATCTTGGGTCAAATGCACCAGCCCATCATCACTTCCGGCCCAAAGCAATCCTTTCTCATGGGGCGATTCTACCAAGTAGGAAAGGGTATTGTAATTTTCACCACCGGCGGCCTCATTGGTGTAGGGACCACCACCGGGACCTTGCTTACCCTTATCATTTCGGGTGAGATCCGGACTTACAACTTCCCAGCTATTTCCCTGATCAATGGTCTTAAAAACTACATTTCCGGCGTGATAAATGGTATTTCTGTCGTGAGGCGAACTTATAATAGGCGCGTTCCAATTGTATCGATACCTGAAGTCCTTTGGCGCAATACTTAGCCCAAGCTCAGGATATTCCTTTATGGATTTTCCCTCACGCGACGTACGGATCCATTTCTCTATAATACCTTGATAGCACCCTCCAAAAACATGCTCCGGATTGTCCGGATCAAAAGCTAGGAAGGCACTTTCACATCCGGCTACGGAATACCAATCCTTCCAATCGATTCCTTCGTCATTGGTACGGCTGGCAATTGCGATTGCCGAGTTATCTTGCTGGCCCCCATAAACATTATAGGGAACAAGATTATCCGTAATCACGCGATAAAACTGGGCTGTAGGTTGGTTTTGTTGTGTGCTCCAGCTTTTGCCCCCATTATTGGAGACATTGGCTCCTCCGTCATTGGAATTGATCATACGCTGATTGTTATGTGGATCTATCCATAAATGATGGTTGTCGCCATGTGGGGTCGGGAGGGATGTAAAGGTCTTTCCCCCATCAATGGATTTGGTCACAGGAGCATTGAGCACGTATACCACATTTTCATTTTGTGGATCGGCCAGGATTTCCATGTAATACCATGATCGGGCAATATTGATTCGGTCCTTATTGACCTGCTTCCATTTTTTTCCGGCATCGTCGGAGCGATAGACACCACCTTTCTCATCCTCGGCCTCGATGACAGCAAAAACAAGTTCGTTATTGGCCCGTGAAACTGAGATACCCGCTTTTCCAAATGCTTCCGGGAGACCCTCATTTAGTTGTTCCCAAGTACTGCCCCCATCGGTTGATTTATAGAGTCCCGAACGCTCCCCACCGGATTCCATCGTCCAGGGAAATCTTCTGTGTTCCCACATTGCAGCGTAAAGGATCAAAGGATTAGTCATATCCATTGATAAGGAAGAAGCTCCGGTTTTGGTGCTCACAAAAAGCACTTTCTCCCAGGATAACCCTCCATCCGTAGTACGATAAATGCCACGTTCGGGAGTTTCACCGTATTGGGCACCTTGGGCCGCCACGAAAATAATATCGGCATCGGTGGGGTGAATAATAACGTCGGAAATATGCCGTGTCCCCTCCAAACCGATATGTTTCCAGGTTTTGCCGGCATCCGTGGATTTGTAGACCCCATCGCCCATGGAGGTCATGACCCCGCGAGCCGCATGTTCGCCCATACCGGCAACGACAATATTGGGATTGCTTTCGGAAACGGCCAAGGCACCCACCGTTCCTGTTTTAAGAAAGCCGTCGGAAATGTTTTTCCAAGTAATGCCATCATCCACCGTTTTCCATATACCGCCCCCGGTACCGCCCATATAGTAGGTCATAGGTTGGCCTACCACCCCGGAGCAGGCGACGCTACGGCCACCTCGAAAGGGACCTATATTGCGCCATTTAAGTCCATGGAAAAGGGAATCCTGAACAACAACTTTGGGAGGTACGGTTTTTTTGCCCCGTCTTTGTGCCTCAACCGCGGATGGTAATATAAATAGGGAAATCAATAAAAAAGAAATAATCCTCATAGTGTTTTTTAAGTTGAGATTGAAAAAGCCTTCTATTCAGAAAGGTTCTTAATTTTATAAGGTTTCAGTTCCTCAAAGAAAATGTCATCGTTCGGCACTTCAAAATCCAGTCCTTTTACATTCAGGTTATTATCGGTCTTGAACCGCACCGTACCAAAATTGAACCAAGCATGCTTTTTGTCCCACTTAATTTCCCAAACATCATAATGCCAATGATTCAGAGTGGCCGAAAGGTCCGGGGTGTATTCAAATTGCATCCGTAGTTTTCCGTTTACCTGATCGATTTTGATTTCCCCATAAATATCGGATTTGTAAATCCCTTCGTAGTTTTTTATAGGTACTGTAGGTTTGGTATTTAAAATTCGTTTCGCCTTGATATTGGCCACACGCGAATCCTCCTTTTGGTTTTTGTCAACCCTTTCCAGATATTCGGCGGACCAGTCTTTTCCTTCGATTCCTAAAAATAGGTTCAGGGCATGGTAGGTAGCGGCGTGGATGGGACTTTTCATCCCGTTGGTCAGCACCACGACACCCAAGTTTTCATCCGGAATCAAGGTTACAGCGGTAATCATCCCATCATAGCCACCAGTATGGGCAACGCGCAATCGGCCATGGTAATCGCTCAATCCCCACCCCAATCCGTAGGCACTAAAATGCCGTTCCATCTCATTTTTTTTGGTATGGTCCACGATGAAGTTATTGTGGGGCGTCCAGACCATATTCCGGGTTTGGCGCGTAAGCAGGGTATCGTTGCCAAGGATGCCGTGGTTCAAATTGAAAATCATCCATTTGGAAATGTCCTTTACACTGGAGATTATACCCCCGGTGGCCCCAATCTCCTCCCAATCCTCCCAGGCAATGGGAATATTGATATCATTTTCACGGCCATGTGGGGTGACATAGTTGCCTTTTGCCTCTAATGCCTTAGGGGAGGTAATGGTCCTATCCATTCCTAGGGGTTGGAAAATCCGTTCCTTTACATTTTGACTCCAACTTTTTCCAGTTATTTTTTTGATAAGTTCCCCGGCGGTGATGTACATAAGATTGGAATAGCCAAAACCGGCCCTAAAATCAAAAGCCTTGGGCAAATATTTGAACCTTCTAATAATTTCTTCTGAAGTGAGGGCGGATTTATACCAGATAACATCCCCGCTAAAGGTACCTAACCCGACCCTGTGACATAATAAATCTCGTACCGTAACCTCATTACTGACCCAAGGGTCGTACACCTCAAAGTAAGGCAGGTATTTTTTTACCTTATCGTTCCAATCCAATTTACCTTCCTGAACCAACATACCCAAGATGGCGGAGGTAAATGCCTTGGAGTTAGAGGCAATGGCGTACAAGGTGTTTTCATCCGGTTTTTGGGTCTTGCCCACTTCCAGAACGCCATAGTTTCCTGTAAAGACCAATTCCCCATCCTTAACGATTCCTATAGTTGCACTTGGGATCTCCCAATCCTGTACCATTTTCTGGTAATACGTATCCAGTGCCTTAACATCTATTTGCGGTGTCTGGCCCAAAGTCTGTAATAGGGCACAGAATAGGATGGGAATCCATAGAACTACTTTTTTCATTGGGATGGCTTTTGTGGATTTATTTTTTCTTGGAAGTACCGGGTTCCAAAGACATTACATAATCGTAACTTTCGTTGAGATAGTCAGCTACTTTAATTGGGTCTTTGAGGATTACTTCCGGAATCAAGATATAGCCTCGCATGACGGCGCCATAGGACTTATAGATAGTAGTGTTCAACTCGGCCATGTACTTTTCCTGGACATCTTTTGAAAAGCGGATACCGATTTCCCCGGCCTTGTTCAATAACGAAAACATATGGCCATTGGCCGAAGTATAGGGCATGGTCTTACCCTTTCGTTCAAAACGTGGACATTGGGCTATGAAGGCATCGTACAAATCCAGTCGTTGCTGCCAGGTTTCCTTGGAGATCTTGCTCATAATTTTAACGTATAGATTTGACTTTCCTTTTTCTGAAATCCCAAGTTTTGGTAAAGTTGGTGGGCCGGTTTTCTATGATATGCCGTAAAGAGCAGGATTTCTGAAATTCCTTTTTGCCTACCCTCGTTCATGAGGAATTCCATCAGTTTACGTCCTATACCCTTGCCCCGATGCACCTCATCTACCACCACATCCTCGATCCAACCCTTACGACCTGAAATTACGGAATATTCCGCCATAACCGCAACCCCCACAATTTGATTTTCCAAGGTGCAGCAGGCTATGATTACTGGATTCTTTGGGTCTAAAATGGTCTTGGGCGAAAGCGGTACCCTAACCGCATTCAACTGTTTAAAAAGCGCATGGATCCGATTTTCGGTTTCTGGATCGATATCAGCTAGTGTGAGTAGGGATAGTTCCATTGCGGTAATTTATTAAGTGGGTTATAGCTTATATAAAATTATGCATTTCTAAATAGATTCCATATATCTTTCCCAAGTCTACTTCAATGTGATGTGAAACAGGTTTTTGAAAGAGGAGCATGTCCCAAACCTTGTAGTTCATCGAATACTTTCTATAAGTATTTGAAATTTTGAAGTATATTCCTACATTTGCTTTTTAACCTACAAAACCCCCGACAAAATGAAAACGTCCCAAATCTTTCTTTTTGCCCTGATGAGCTGTACCTCATTCGTTTTTTCACAATCCTACTCAGGCGTACTAACACATACAAATAGTTACTTTACTATGGAGCCTTTCAACGGTTCATACGATGATGGCTCCGCCGCTAGAATATTCTATGATGGCAATAACAAAAGAATCCGATTTTGGAATACCGATTCCGGAACCAGTTTTACCCATATCGACGTCGGCAATGTATATGCAACAGGAAACATAATCGCCACTGGAAATTTGGGAATAGGCACTACCACCCCAGGAGCTAAATTACATGTTAACAATGGAGATAACTCATACGGGACCATTTTGGCCAATGCTGATGAAAGCAGTTTTTCACTTTATGCCAAAACCTTGACGACTTCGCCCAATTTTGTTGAGTCCTTTCGATTGGGACTTAAATATGCTAGCCATGAAGATAATGGATATATCTCGTTTTATCGTGGAGGTGGAACAGGCGGCGGTTTTCTGGGACTATCCACCAGTGGATTAGAAAGGATAAGGATAGCATCCAACGGTGATGTGGGTATAGGCACCAGTGCTCCGGACGACAAGCTTACTGTAAAGGGCCGTATCCATGCCGAGGAGGTAAAGGTAGATCTTTCCGTTCCCGGACCGGACTATGTCTTTAAGGAGGGCTATGACTTGAAGTCCTTAAAAGAAGTACAGGAACACATCCGTGAAAATGGACATCTGCCCAACATTCCTTCCGCAGCGGAAATGGAGGAAAACGGAGTGGAATTGGGTATTATGAACATGAAGCTCTTGGAGAAGATAGAGGAACTCACCCTATACACCATTGCCCAGGAGAAAAGGATTCAACATCTTGAAAAAGAAAACGAAACCCTAAAGTCGATTACCAAAAGAATGGAAAAAATCGAGGAGTTGTTAAAAACCAAATAGTCCAGGGTCAAGACTAGCTTCTATTATTCTACCCTATCGATTTTAGGCCTGCAGATACTTATTCGGAATGTTTTGAGAGGTATAGTCAATGCCAAAGGCATGCCGTAGCAATTTGGATACGGTCCCCGAAATAACAGCTTCGCTCCGGTGCATTTGGGGCAACAGTCCCATCATCGCGTAGCTGATTGGATTGACGGCGGGAATCAAGGTTTCCCAATCATAATCCTGGCCCCAAATAAGCCCTTTGACGGTTATTCTTAAGTCGGCAGATTGGGACAGTAGAAAGTCCAACATCTCGGCAGACTGGTTAAGGTTCTGGTTTACCGTATGAAAAATTGGCGTTTGCCCTCCGAAACCATTGGTGTCAATTCCAGCTTGCGCGTTGACATCCGCCCCATTTTTTACCAAGATTTCCGCACAGGCCACATGATTGAATTCGGCGCAGATGTGCAACAAAGTCACTTCAAATAACGGGGTGTAAGCACACTTTAGGGTATGTCTTTTATGTACGATTTTGGGATGGTCCGTAATAAGTGCCTGAAGTGTATCCGGGTCGTCTAAAAGAATGGACAACAAAGCTTTATCCTCAAATTCGAGTCCGAATTCCACGAATACCCGTACACATTCCTTAAATTTTGGACCGCGCAGATATTCACTGGTCAATTCATTAATCAAGAGCTCTCCTTTGTAGGTATCGTTGGGGCTTATTCCATTAAGGAAACAATTCCGTATTCCATCAACGGAATGAAGCTCTATTTGATACACGATTTCCTGTAAATAGTCCATTGGATTAAAAATACAAAAAGCTAGTTATTCAATAGGATACACCAATAATTTTGTATTTGGAATCGTATCCGATTCAACAAAATGGAACGTTTCCTGATTTAAATATTGAAGATTGGAATTTGCAATGACCACCGCATCATTTCCCACAAGGCAAAACGTGAGGGGCACATCCAATTTTGGTGTATGGGCATCCAAGACTTCAACATCTACAACTTTTTCCCGAGTTTGATCAAGAATTAATTTTCTAAAGTTAAAGGTGTTGGCCCTAACCCCATTTTGGATGGCATAGAGGTGACCTTTGTAAAATTCCAAGCCGTCTATTCCTTGGGACATACCCAAGGTGTCCGGTTCGTTCAATATTCTTTTTGTGGCAATATCGAGTGTCCTGACACCCTTTGAAAACGACGCGATATACAATTTAGTATTGTCCTCCGAAACGGTAATTCCATTGGGAAATTCAATTTCGGATGATCGGTAAAAGAGTTCTAAAGAATCGCTTTCATGTTTTAGTAGATAAATGGATGAATCCTTGGAGTCCGTGAGGTATAGATTTCCTTTGGCATCTTGGATGAGGTCATTCAGGAAATGTTCTCCCTTATCGGTTATATCATATCTTTTCAAAAGTTTCTTGGTATGGATATCGAAGGTAAACAAGGATGAAAGGGAATCCTTGTACCTATAGTATCCTCCAATGGCGTGTAGCAGATTTCGTCTGTCATCCACATAAATCCCGACTCCCGGGGTATACCCAAATTCATGTTCCCCAATAAAGTCCTTTTGTTTTCCGGATTTTCTATCTACTTCCACTATTTTGGATTTGGCCACGCTCGTGAGGTAAAAGGCATCCTTCTTTTTTGAATAATCGATTCCCTCGGGCACCAAATCCTTTTCATTTAGGACATATTCCGTCAGTGTTCTTGAGTTGCACCCTAGAATTAGGAGTATGAGTATTATGACTATTCTATATTTCATTTTTTAGATCAATGGAAGTCAACGTTTAAGGAAATTAAAACGGCAAAAGTCTATACCACATAAAGAACAATAGCGACAACGATTAGGATAACCAAGGCAAGGAAAAGGAATTCTTTCCGTCTCTTGGATTTGGCCTCTCTTCTAATGGTATCGACTACCTCCCTTACTTGTGATTCTGGAAATTCTTGAAACGAAGCTTTATTCTCTTCAGGGATTTCAGTGTAAATCGAATCCCTGTTATCTCCCTTGAATTTTTGACGGTTGGATGGCCGCAAAGACCTATTCTGCCGTATTCGCTTTATCATGTCCAATACGTGGCCTGCGGAACTCATATGTCAAATGTTTGCTTATGGAAATGTTTTATCAATAATCTTGATATTGAATACTACTAAGATAGTGGATTCTTGGGTTTTACAAGACGGACACCTATAAACCATATGGGACAAGAGGAGTTAGAAAACCGAAGCAAATCCCCATATCAAAGAAAATAGCCCGTCGAAACTTGGAACTACATAGTTTACGTAAGTAGGGAAATACGTTGTTTTCAAAAATCTTTCACATAGCTGTGCTTTAACAGCTAGCCCTAAAAAGCTGGATAATGTACTAACAGGACCAAGTTGTATTAGCGAAATTATTGTGGATAAAAATAAAAAAATTCAAGGTTGCTGAACAAGATTTCATAATCTTCTCCCCTGAATTTAGCTTCTAGGAATTCATTTTGCGAGTACGGTCCAACATGTAGATAACTATATTCATATGTCAGCCCAGAAACGTCCATATCTGGATACCCGTTCAATATTTCCTCCGGAATGTCCCCTATAACAGAGGACGACGTAAATGATGAAAACACTTTCCATTCAATCCTTCTGTTATTACCGAAGCTACGAGGTTCAAGGTTGCTCCAACGGATTTCTTTTCTCTTATAATCCAAATCTGTAGATATCTCAAATCCCTTGATTTCCGGATTATCTACATTAAAAAGAGGTCGCTGGGGGACGATCAGATTATCGGGCAGTTCAGTTCCGAAATAATTGAATGTGTAGCCAAAGTCCTGTTGTCTATTTGAGAATAACATCCTATAAGCTTCAAATTCATTTCCGGGATGGCCCAATTCAAAGGAACGACTGATATCTTCGCCTGTTTCGCCATAAAATATATAGAGTTCATAGCCAGGTACTGGAATGGCCGGTGTTGTGGAATAACCATTTAGAACTAACGATATTTCAGACGAGCCTAGCAGCTCCACATTGATATGTTATCCGAATTCGGAGAATTCATCATAGCCCAGATCATATTCCTGTGATTGTTGGGCACCTTCAAGGTAATAATATCTGGTATCGCCAAGACCGTTCACTAAAGTGATGTAATAATCATTGTCCTCAAATAACTCGGCCCGTTTTTCGTAGCGCCAGCCCTCCCCGGGAGTTATGGAAGGAAAGTACGCTCCGTTCCCGTTGCCATTTGCTGATTCGTTGGAGACATGAAACATTGATAGAGCTTGCGGTATTCCTGAAACCGAAATTCTAAAATTTCCCGTTGATTCTGGTCTAGGACCACCTTGGTTGGGGGAGGATGGTGGCGCAAAGATCCAACTACTCCCTTTGACCACCTCGGTATGGGAATTAATGAAGTATGGAGAGCTGGAGGTCAATGTGGAAAATCGGATATCCGTAACCGTGAATTCATCCAAATCACTTGTCCTGGGTATCTCAAAACGTATGGTGTCGTTTTTCTCGAAAGATATGTAGTCCAGGATTTTTCCTTCCTTATCATGGGTCAATAGCCAATTGTCCGCATTATCCGTGGGGTAAAAATCGCTTATCACGGCCTCAAAATAAACCTCCATCTCAGGCTCCTGTGTTTCATCGGGATCAGGAGTTTCATCAGGATTAGGATTCCCTGTTTCTTGGGCATCGGATTCCGGAGTCGGATTTTCGTCTTTTGAACAATTGAAGAGAAACAGGCATAGTAGAAGGGCAATGCCCAATTGGGGAACTTTCATGGGAGAATAGTTAGTCATTAATCGAAAACAAAGGTAATATTAAAGAGCATTTGCATATCTGAATATTGGTCAAAATCCCTTAAAACCGGGATAAAAAGAAGAGTTAGGCTCTGAAATAACTTCCGACTTATTGATTGAACTAGATTCAGGAACTGGCACCTATATACATTGTCTTCAAAAAACATTTTTAATAATTAATGTAAATCCATGATTTAAAGCAATATAAAAGTTTGCAAACGACTACAAACGTTTACAAACGAAAGTAATTATTTCCCAACCGAATCTTTTTTCAATACGGTTCTAAGTTTGCTTTGTCGAATCAGGGAGGTTCGATGGCATTAACTGTTTCATCTTAAAAATTAGTAATTATGAACGCATTGAAAAACAAAGTACAGTTGATTGGAAACTTGGGACAAGATCCCGAAATCGTAAACTTGGAAAATGGGAGCAAACTGGCCAAATTTTCCATTGCCACCAGCGAAAACTATAAAAACGCACAGGGCGAAAAAGTAGAGGACACCCAATGGCATAATATTGTGGCCTGGGGCAAGACCGCCGAGATTGTGGGGAACTACCTTACCAAAGGAAAGCAAGTGGCCGTGGAGGGAAAATTGGTACATCGCTCATATGAGACCAAGGAAGGGGAGAAGCGGTACATCACCGAAGTGCGGTGCAACGAGTTGTTAATGTTGGGGAAATAGCGCTCACAAAAACGTATTCGCGAGGAGCATGGCGACGAAGCGATCTGTCAATTTTTAACATGGATTAGGTGGATTGCTTCGCTTTGCTCGCAATAAGGTCCAGCATGAAAATATCACACATTTATATTACATCCAATAAAAACCGAACGGTGCTTTATGTAGGGGTTACCACTAATTTGGTACGAAGGATATATCAACATAAAACAAAATATTATAAAGGATTTACCGCACGATATAATTGTGACAAATTAGTCTATTTTGAAGAGTTCACAGATATTAAAAAGGCGATGGCGAGAGAAAAACAGTTAAAATCAGGAAATAGACAACGAAAGGAAAACTTGATTAATTCGATGAATCCTGAATGGAACGATTTGTCCGATGGATGGTTGTTCTATTTTGATTAGTTTTTACGAGAAACGAGTAGCTAAAGCGATTTGGAAACTCTGGACTTAGGTTGACAGTTTGCTTCGCTCTGCTCGAAAAAACGTATTCGCGAGGAGCGCAGTGACGAAGCGATTTGTCTGTTTAGAACACATGTTGGACGAATTGCTTCTACCGGTAACTATCGGCAGAAGCAATTGCGCTACGCATTACCCCCTTTTGTCAATAACCGAAACAGGCTTCCTTTGTAGTTTGGAGTGCCGCAGTTTTTGGATTTCCTGGGCCTCGCAAAACTCGATTTTGGGAGAAACGCGCAACTTGGACCTAAAATGGTCTTTTATGTCATGCAACAACACATCCGAAGCGTTCCGGGAAGCAATCTTAATTCCTATTTCATCGGTACCAATACTGTTGTGGTAAATCTCAATAACGTAGCTTTCTACCTCCTGGAAATCGTTCAGTAGATTATCCATAGCTGGAGGATACAATGTGGTGCCCTTGTATTTGATCATTTGTTTTTTTCGCCCTACCACAGGCCCCAAACGCAAGGTGTTTCTTCCGCAATCACAAGGTGAATCATGGGCCACCATAATGTCCCCGGTCTTAAACCGTACCAAAGGCATGGCCTCTACACCAAGTGTGGTGATCGTCAGTTCCCCCTCGATTCCGGGAGGTAACGGCCGATTGTTCTCGTCAAGAATTTCCACGATGATCAGTTCCGGATGATGATGCCCGCCCCGTTGTTCGCTACATTCCGTAAATGCCGTACTCATTTCCGTGGAGGCATAGGTAGAATAGAGTTCGATATCCCAAGCCGATTTTATCTTATTGGCCAGGACATTCAATGAAAAATCCTGATTCCGTAGCGATTCCCCGATGCAGATGGCCCCTTTGATTCCGGAGGCATTCACATCAATATCATGCTGATCCGCATATTGGATGAGTTTCAACAAAAATGAGGGTACCACGATCAAATATGTGGGCCTGAATTTTAGTATGGTATCCCATTGCAATTCCGGAATACCGGCACCCACGCGAATAATACCGGCACCTAATTTACGTGCTCCCAAAAAATAGGCCATCCCGGCCATAAAACGACGATCTATAGTCGTGGTCAATTGTAGAATATCATCTTCGGTAACACCCGCACAGGCAAAAGAAATGGCCTCATTGTAGGCCAAACGATCCAAATCGGCATCCGTGAGGCCTATGGTCACCGGTTCACCCAAAGTACCGGAAGTGGTCACAAAATCTACAATCTTGTTTTTAGGGACGCAGATAAAATCATCATTGTGGTTCTGAAGTTGTTCCTTGGTGGTGACGGGAATTTTGGTTAAGTCTTCGAGCGTTCGTATAGATTTGATGTCAATGGAATGCTCCTTGAACAATCGTTGGTAGTAGGGGGATTTTTCCTGAACATAGCTCAGAACTTCTTTCATTTTTTCTTCTTGAAACACCTTAATTTCCTCAAGGGAAGCCTTTTCTATTTCTGCAATCATAAATGCAATCTACGTTTTATTTTTTTTATGTACCGTATTACATTTTCTTTATCCGGAACTGTGGTAATCTCTTTGGTCAAGGCCTGTTCAAAGGCTTTTAGGGCCGCAGTATAATAACCCCGACCATACTGATATCTTCCCACCAAATAATGAGCCTCCCAATACTCAGGGTTATGGTATTGCAATTCTTTGAGCAGGCTTTGTTCCAAATGCCCGTCACTGGTAATAGCCATTACCACCTTATTTTTTAACCTACGATATTCCTGGTAGTTTTGATATGCCCGGGAATATTGAAAAGGATCTTCGGGAATGGTAAGGTTTTTTTCTGCCAAGGTTACTTTTTGGGGATCGTTTACAATAGTTTTAAATACGGTATTTAAATCATAGGCAACAAATTCGCCCAACTGGTAGGGATTGCTACTCACCCAAACCAAAAGTTCTTCCGGTTTAAATACAATACCATGGTGGGCCAATAATTGGTTAAGTGCCTTTTCATTGCCGTACCCGATTTCCTTTCCGTTCAATCCCTGTTTGTCCCTAAGGATATCCACTGCGGACTGAACCGTGGTTTTATCGGTTTGCACCAATAGTTCCTCCATACGGTCATACCGATATTGGGAATGGCTCTCCAGAATGTGCCTTTGGTTTTTCTTATCTGCTGTATAAGCAGCACTCTGAAAATGGTTGGAACAAATAAGCTGATCGGTATTCTGGACCTCGTACACGCCAAAATTTTTAGGCGATACTTCAATGACTGCTGCTTTTTTGTCCTTTGCGCTGCCCACAAAAATAGATTCCGAAACAAAGACTTCGCGTTTCCGGGCTATGGCCACCGCTTCTTCTATGGTAGCAGCATATTGGAGGATTTCCCGGGTTACCAGGGAAATAGGGGTTTTAGCCACTAGAGGAAACTTCGATTTTCCAGCATTGATGGTTACGGTCAGTCCTTGGTCGTTCATTCCGGAGACTACCCCGATCATACCGCCCCAGGTAACGGACATGAATTTATGACCCTCGTCCGGGTTAACAAAGGCAATGATTTTTTCCTCGGCAAAATCATCCCCTGCATAAAAATCGAAATTCCGTCCAATAATAAGCTGACCATCCTCTGTTTGGTCTCCCCATACGGCAAAGGAGGAACAACCTACCAAGGCCAAGTCCTGTAGCGCATGACCGATATCATGGGCCCCGTGTAGGTAAAGTATACGGGGATAGGCATCCGCAATGTGGGCATAGGTATCCGAAGCATATTTGGATATACCATAAATTTCGGTTTTATACTCTTCTTGTATATTGAGGTACATTTTACGATTGAACCATGCCAAAAACTTGCGCAATAGATATTGTTTGGTATTCGATGGCACTAGCTCGTCCACCTTGGTCAATAACGCTTCTTCCTGTTTATGAAATAGCTCTTGGGTAAGGCTACCCGTTGTAAGCCCTAATTCCAGTGGATTTCCCTCAATATATAGTTCCCAAAGGCCATATTCATTTTTGGTCAAATAGCCCTTTTCGGAAAAAAAGGTAGAATCCGACACGTGTATCCGCTCCGGGGCCTTTGCTTCATATTGACCGATATCGGGCAAGTCTTTTAGGGACTTGGAAACGCCACAGGATGTTAATAGGAGTAAAAAGAGTAGGGGATATACGCTCCGTATGTAGCCTCGACCTTGCATTAGACTACTGATTTCCCGTATTTTTTATTAACGCGACGCACCATTTTGTTTTCTTTATAGTCCACCCACTTTTGCCCCATGGTCCTGCGCATGATATTTTCAAAATTTCGCATGAACAATACATTGGAAGCTGTCTTTAGCAAACGTTGGGGTTTGGTGGGCAATGCCCGCAAAGTAATGGAAAACCCCCCAGTGGTATATTTAATATAATGCCAATAACCACTGGGCATATAGAGAGCATCCCCATGTTTCATTTCGGCATGAATACCTTGAACGTTTTGTAGTGCCGGATATTTTTCAAAATCGGGATTGTCCATATCAATGGTCTCTAGATTATGGACCGAATAGGGTACCCGATACAGATATTTGGTCTGTTCCGGGGTAAATAGGGTAACACTTTTGGTACCATGAAAATGTACATGCACCAGGTCTGCAAGATCCATATCATAATGGGCCAGTACCTTTGAACCCTCACCCCCAAAGAACATTACCGGCAAACGTTTAAAAAACTTCAACCCTAAATCTGGATACTCAAAGTCCTTTGCCAACTCGGGCATGCTATCCAGGATGTTATAGAAAAATATTCGAAGATCGGTCGGTTCATTTTTTAATAACTCCAAGTAATCGTACAATTTCATTTCGGTGGCCGGAGCAGCCGAGTTTTGTTTGCCTTTTGTAGGTTTACTGTCGTAAAGTGGTACCACTTGGTCACTGGACCGTTGCTGAATATAGTCCAAGTTCCATTTTTTATAGGCAGGCCAATCTTTTGTTAGGCCCTCTATTAAGACAGGCCGTTGTGGATCATAGTAGTTTTCTAGGAAATCCTTTTTGGAAATATTCTTGACCCTGCTGACCGGGGCTGTCTTAAATTTTCCCATTATATACTTATTTTAGCGGTCGTACTCTCTTTTTCTTGTTCTAAAATCCTATTCAACAAATAGTCCCTTCCCAAAATTTCGGAGCAAGTGACTACCCCACTTATCGTTACTCCCAAAATACCGTGCATGTTAAGACTTTGCCCGGTAAAGAATAGATTCCCGATTTTAGTCCTTGGCGCAATAAAGGATTTTAAAGGATAGTTTACATCTTTAACATACCCGTACATAGCCCCTTGATTACTACCAATATAATCACGATAAGACAGGGGAGTAGAAGTATAAATGGATTGAATACATTCCCGTATGTTGGGAAACTTTTTTTCCAGTTCATTAAGGAATTTTTCGGTTTTGGCTTCCTTAAACTCTGCATACGTCTGTCCGCGGTCATTCTTTTTGGCCACGGTATTGAATGTATTTTCCCAAGATTTCACCTCATCGAATCGCATATAGGTTATTACGGTCATTTGATCCGCCCAACCATCCGTGGCTTTACTGACCCCCATACTTACCATATAGCTTTCAGGCCAACTATCTTCTGAATATTGATGCCCTTCCCAAACTTTTGACGGATCTTTAAAATGATAGTAATTGTAATTCAAATATTTGAATGATTTCGGTTTGAGGACCAAGTGCAGGCTGAACGCGGAGATGGTACTTTCTATTTGTTCTATCCGATTTGAATATGATTTTCTGAACTTGTCCTCACCCACCAGTTTTAAGGTGCGCTTGGGTTCAATATTCGAAATGAAGAGGTCTCCTTTTATTTGTTTGCCGTTGGCAACTTCGGCATAGACCAATTTTTTTCCTTCATGTCCAAATTTTATCACTTCATGGTGCTTATAGGCCTCCCCTCCATTTTCCTTAAGCCGTCTGATCAACAATTTGGTAATCTGGCTACCACCATTTATACAACGATATGAACTTTCTATATAGGAGTTCACGGAAAGCGCATGTACATAAAACGGAGTCTTGTCCGGTTCTCCGGCGTACAGTAGATTGGATCCTGCCAGTACGGCCCTTAATTTCGAATTACCGATCAGGGAATCGATACGGGCTTTGGCCGGAGTTCGGAACATTTCCTCATCATCATAGTAGGGCTTGCCGTGGTTTAAATTGTACAAAGGGAATTTATTGCAGGTTTCCCTCAATTCCTTACAATACGCGGTAATACCTTCGGCCTCATTTGGAAATTGTGCAATCAGGGATTTCTCAAAATCCTGGTATCCCTGGGCATGAGGATATTCTTTGGGGTCATTATCAAAAGTAATGATGTCAAAACCATCATCCAACTTCTTTAGTTTAAGCTCGTCATAGATACCCAGATATTTGAAATAGCGATAGAGGTTTTGTCCTTCGGAAAGTCCTCCAAGGTAGTGTACTCCAGTATCAAAAATGGTTCTTTCGCGAACAAAGGTCTGTAGGTTGCCGCCGTATTGATTGTTCTTCTCCAGGACACAGACACTACGGCCTTCCCGGGCCAGAATATTAGCCGCCACCAATCCACCCATACCACTGCCGATGATCACTACATCATAATGCTCTTTCATCCTATCCTACCTTTTGGCTATGATAAAATTATCATTTTGAACGCTTATAGTAAAGCCGGCTTCCGTAATATTTTTTAAAGGAAGGTTCATCCCGTTCTTCAATAACAGTAAGATACCAATTTCATTTAATTCTTTTTGGATTCTTCCCCAATCCGTTGGATTTTGATCAAGTAGTAACACCTGGGCTTCCTTGGTCATAGCATCGGCAGGGATGGGAGCTACCCGAATATTCCGGCGATTATGGGTGATAAAACTATTTTGGACGATTTGCCGGGTCGTTTTGTCCTCGAGATAGACGTTAACTTTGCGATCTGTAGAATCCAGGGCAAGTAGAAAATCCAATTGACCATGGTCCTCGGAAAGATGAATGATCTTTGCTTTCTTTTCAAGAAGATTCAGAAGCTGCCCATAAACTGATGCACTTTTTTTCAGATCCTCCTGGACCTTTTTATATAGTTTTCTTCCCTTAAATCGGTACTGATCAAGAACGGATCTGTGGAAATAGGTTTCCAGCTCTATTTCCTTTCGAAAGGCAAAAAATTGATTTTTAAAATAGGTGCTTATATTTTTGGTACGTTGGCTATAGTTTACCCCAAAGTTTGAGTCCTTTAATGTGATTCTTGGGAGAATCTTAAGGGTAATACTACCGTCCCTAATGATAAAACTTCCTTTAGGTAGGACTTCGGAATTACCGTGGATGAGTACAGGAAGGATATCCAAACCCAATTTTTCGGCCAGATAGAAGGCCCCTTTATGAAAACGTCTTACTTTATTGGTATGAGATCGGGTGCCTTCGGGAAAGGCTATCAATGAAAATCCTTGGTCAACTTTTTTCCGGAGATAGTCCTCCCCCTTTTCCAATCCACTGGACACAGGATAGGCTCCGACCAGCTTGGCGGCACTTCCAAAAATAGGGGAATTGTAGACCCAATCGTTTACAAGGAATATAATCTTGGGATTCAACATTCCAATGGCCAAAATATCCAGGAATGAGGTGTGATTGGCAATGATCGTAGCTGGTTTCTCAAAAGTTTCATGGTGCGGATCAATTACCTTTTTGCTTACAAAAGGATTGGTGTAGAGCACGGATTTCATCAGCAGGGATACTGCCTTATGGAATCCCAATTGTTTTTTCTCCCTACTTTTTGGAAAGAGTGTCAATACAATAGCGGCATATAGGGAAAATACAAGCCCGCCCAAACCAAAATATCCAAAAGAAAGTGAGGAGTGTATCAGGTATCTTAGGGAGATGGGTCTTTTTTCCCTACTTCCAATAAATAAACGAAAGATCATAGGTTGCACAGTGAAAGCGACCAAAACCGCGGAGAGAATACCGATCAAAGAAACCACGGAAATGGTATACAACGCAGGATGCTTGGCAAAAATAAGTACGCCTACACCTAAAATGGTAGTAACCACGGAAAGGATAATCGAAGTTCTATGGGTAGATAAGGCTTTTTCGCCGGTACGATACTCCGTTAACAGACCATTGGTCATGAAAATGCTATAATCCACGCCCAACCCAAAAATAAAAGTAGAGATGATAATGTTGAAAATATTGAATTCCAGTTGCAATAGCCCCATGATACCGATGGTCAAAAACCAAGTAAGAAAAATGGGAATACTGGTCACCAAGGTAAGCGAGAGGCTTCTAAAGAACAACAACAATAGTAGTAGAATCACCAATACCGAATATCCAATGAGCCTGTTGAAGTCATTTTTGAGATTGCCCAAAAAGGTTTCGTTCATGCCTTGTCGATCGATTAAGACAGTTCGAGGATTTTTAGCAAAGGTTTCACGGACATGTCCAATCTGGGAAGAATCTATCTTAACCAACGAACTTACGGTTGTAAACCCATCTTTTGTGGATAGGTAATCATCTACCGAAAAGGAGTTCACCAAATTATAATCCTTAACTTCCAACGTCTTAAAATCCGATTGTAGCAGCGCATAAAATCGATCAAAAGTTTTGGGTTTAAACCCGTATTCCCTACCTGCATCAATAAGGGAAGTGGTAACAAAGCCGATACTATCCTTCCAAAACTCCTTCCAAAGACCTATTTTTTTTTGCTGCTCACTTTTTGAATGGATGAGGGCGCCTATGGAACTGAACCCTAAAATCCGCTTCTCATCCTTAAGTCGATTTAACAAAGTGTAAACGCTATCACTGGATTGCAGTACTTCCTCCTTGGAATTCCCATAATTGGTAATGTAAAGAGATTTGGCTCCTAGGTCGGTCAAGGTTTCCAGATGTTTTCGGGCATGGATCAATGAGGGAGGTTCGTAGTTCAATTTGGCAATGTCCTTGTTGAAGGTCACCGATGCATAGGTGAAAATACTGATTATGAATAACCCAACCAGTGACCCGATAAGCCACTTGTTTTGTTGAAAGTTATAAGAGGCAATCGTATCCAGGACAGTTGTACTTTTCTGTTCGGTCGATTTCGCACTGTATGCCTGAGGAATAAAAAACAGGGCAAATACAGAAGCACCCAAAACGCTTACTGCGGCAAAAATGCCTAAATCCTGTAAGGCCTGGGATTCCAGAAATAGCAGGCACAAAAAAGCGGAGGCGGTAGTAAGACTACTCATTAAAATGGATGGGGCCACATCCGAATACAGCCTTTTGATGGAACCTTCGTTCCTAATATGCGTAAGGATATGTAGCGAATAGTCCAAAGTTACCCCAAGCAAGACGGCACCTATACCCAGGGAAATGGCAGAAATCTCCTTTCGGATGAAATAAAGCAGGGCCACGGACAGCAACCCACCAAAAATAGTCGGCAAAAAGAGAATAATGGGCAAGGTCAATTTGCGGTAAAAGAAAATCAAAAGGATAAGCAAGAGCGTTAAGGCTATCCCGACCGTAAACTGAATATCCCGTTTAATTTGTTGTGCATTGGCCACAGCAATCAAAGGGGCACCAAAATACTCACTCTTTACCTTAGAATGGAAAGCAAGGTTCAATTCTTCTTGTATTCGATACAATTCCTTGGCAAAGGGTTCATTTTCAGAAGTCTGATTGGAAGTATGGATAGGGGTAATAAATAGCAGGATATTTTGCTGGTCTTCACTCAAAAGAAATCCATCCTTGAGGGTAAATCCATCTGCGATTCCCAGTTGCCGTAACTTTTTGAGGGCCATATAGGACAATCCCAAAGGGTCGCGTAAAATATTCTTTTTGGCCACAATTCCCGATGGGGAAATAAGCATTTTGTAGTTTTCTTTGGTCAGGGCCGCAATACTATCTTTCTTAATTTTTTGTTGGATGGTAGTATAATCGGCTTTATCCAGAAACAGAGGCAGGTTTTCATAAACAAAATCCATGGTCCGTAACACTTCGTCATCAGCTACCTTCCCTTGGATATTTTTTATGTATCCTTGGGCATTATTCTGAAGACTGTCCAGAAATTGGGAAGCATATTGGGTGAGATCGTCAACGGAACCTTCACTATCCAGCTTTACATTTACGATAACCTTATCCGTAAATTGTAACGTTTTCAAAACCCTTTGGTAAGCCTCGTTCTCTGAATTTACAGGAATAAGCTTGGTGATATCCTCCTCAAATTTTATTTTGGCCACTATAGCCGACAGTCCTAGAAGAAACAGCAATACCACAATAAGTCCCAACCACTTTCGCCCCAAAAAGAATTGATATGTACGGTAGAAAAAACTATCCATTGTGAATGGCAATTTTTTTCCGGTCAAAAATGGACAAAAAGATATAGGCCAATAATCCTAAGGTCACGGCGGAGAGGGTAGATAACGTTAAACTACCTATGATGTAGGTCTGGAGGTTTTTGATGATTTCAAAATTTTCATCAACCTCATTAATGGAAAAGCTCAATTCCCTGCCGGTAACCCAAGCTCCGGTTTGGAGACTTAAATACAGTACAAAAGGAATAAAAGGGGGTAAACTGATATTGGAAAAAGCAAAAGCGATAACCTTGTTCAGTTTAAACAACAGGGCCAAAAAAATAACAATGACCGTATGAAAACCCCATAAAGGGCTAAGCCCTATAAAAATCCCCAACGCTATGGAAAATGCCTTTTTTCTTGGTGAATCCTGATTGTGCAAAAAGTCCTCGTAAAAAAAACGTTTAAACCCTTTTTTTTTAAGTCTTTGAAATAAATCGCGAGGTTTAATATAGACCAAGGCAACCAATACCAACCAAGTGTTCAGTACACTAATACGGGCAAAATCGATAATTGGTCTAAAATGGGAGACCCGTTCCGGGTCATCATATAGAATATTGACCGGGATATTTTTCACCGTTATCCCATTCCAAGCGGCCCTGACAATGACCTCTATCTCGAACTCGAATTTTGGGGTATAGAATTTCATATCCTTTATCGCTTCCAAAGGATAGAGGCGAAAGCCACACTGGGTATCCTTTAACCATGTACCGGTCTCCACCCAAAACCAAAAATTGGAAAACCGGTTTCCAAAACTGCTACGGCCTGGAACGTCTGATTGTTGCATATTTCTGGAACCTATAAACAAAACCTTTTTTGAGGGCTCTTGTTCAAGGGCCTTAATGAAAGCTGGAATATCCTCTGGAAAATGTTGGCCATCTGAATCTATGGTCAATGCAAAATTATACCCCAATGCCAGTGCTTTTTTGAATCCAGTTCTAAGCGCATGACCTTTCCCTTGGTTTTTGCCCAAATGTAGCTGTACTAACTGCGGATATGCCCTTAGTATTTCTTCGGTGGCATCCGTGGACCCATCATTAATAACTATGATATTTGGGGTATGGCACAATATGCCATCCAACACTTTTTTTAGGGTCTTACCATTATTATATGTGGGAACAACTACGCAACATTTTAGTTGCTGCATGGTCTCCGTTATAGATAGGATGGAAGCTGGCAAGGTAAATCCATTGAAAGCTTTCTGGCTTCAAAAAGCTAAATTCTAGGCAAAGATACGGATTACCTACCCGAAAACAATTGCTTTTCCGAAGCGTCAAAAATAGAAGATTGCACGGCGTAGTTTTTAACGAAATCCCGAATTTCCTCAGAGGATACGTTCGGAAAGTTGTGCAATAAAAACCCTTTGTCCTCTTCGATGTTTTCTTTGTATCCAACCACTTTGGGAGAGTTTTCCTGAACACTTAAGCGGATACATCGTATTTCTATGTTTTTGGGCTTTGTGGCTACCGCATATTCAATAAGCTCTGCCCCGGATTTAAAAAAATCCTTCTTATTTCGCAACCCTTGTGCATACTTCGCCTTAAGGGTAGATATTGCACCTTTGTAAGCTACCAGAACAGCGTCGTCCGTTTTGGATATGGGTGAAAGCTTTGTAAATAGCTCATTGGTAACCTGTTCACTTGCATTGGCTTTGGGATACGTCTTCCGGAGCTCGGAAATGTCAGTGGATGCTCCCCAAAGGGTCAAGGAACATATTAGGCCTACTACGAATTTCATTTAGTCTTGTATTTGGAAGGTAGCGCTCAGCTTCAATGCTAAGGTATCCTGAAATGTAGTCGTATTTTTTACCTTAACCTCTCTTTCGTTTATGGAAATATTTAAAATTAGTTGGAGTGTGTCATTTTCTTCCGGGTTTATAATCGCCATAAATTTGATATTGGAAGAAACCTTCAGAAAAAGCTGCTCCCCTGTAGCCTTTTCTGTAAGCTCTTTTATGATCTGTATCATACAAACCCCGGGCATCACGGGATTCCCTGGAAAATGACCCTTAAAGATCGGATGCTCCTTGTTTAAGTGTATGGTAACATTAGCCGTACCTTGGTCGTATTTATAATTCTTTATTACGTAAAGTCCTTCTATCAACATACTATCGCAAATCAAATTTGTACGCCACCCCAAACTGAAATACATTGTTCAGCGTATTTCCCTCTCCCCTGTAAAAATCGGACTCAAAATCTTCGTCAAATAAATCAATGTCCAGCAATCCTTGCTTATACCGGGCTTCCAAGATCAGCCCAAAATCAAACTCATACCCTATCCCAAAAAAGAAGGAGAGATCCAAAGGAGTAACATCTGAGTCATTAGTTTCATTGATAACATTGATAAGATTATTTTCAAAATCGAAATCCAAGCTAGGGCCCAAAATTAGATGAAGGCCCTGATTAGGTGCAACAAAAAACTTATTGACCACACCAAATGATAAATAATCGATATCCAAATCTTCGTTTGTACGGATGTTGGATTTGCCACCTTGTCTGGAATACATAATTTCTGGCTGTAGCGAATAATGCCTGGAAAAACGGAAATCGACAAAAACGGCAGCGTTGGGTCCAATTTTGTTGTCCAAAGTGGTATTGGAAATATTGGCACTATTGAATCCCAAACGAATCCCTGGTCTAATATTGGTTTGGGCAAAGGTTATCCCTGAAAACAAAAAGAGTAGTAACCCAAAGAATACTTTGTTCATCCTAAATAGCTTTTAGTTGTATGGACAGCTTTATATCGTGGTGCAAGATCTGAATATTTTTTGCAACCTCCGCATCAACAGCCGAAAATATAAAAGAGGCCTTTTTCTTTCCGTTCTTGGTTTGAACGATTTTCTTCAATTTCCGGTCTATGGTGTAATAGTAATTTTTCCCCTTGGCCATTTCGGTTTCAAAGATGAATCGGTCCTCGGATGTAAACCTATTTAGAACGGATGGATTCTCAGTAATCAATGTTCTGAAATCTTTCCTAAGCAGGTTGATGACTATTTTTTTGTTTATATCGCGAAGGACATGATTCACAATAAAGTCATCGTCCCTAAACGAAAAGTCAAAAATGGTATTTCCTAATTCCGTAGTAAATACTACCCTGTGGTGTCCTACTCCCAATTTTTTTACAACAAGGATGCCACTGAAATTTTTCTTGTATAAATCAATATCCGCCTTATATATATAATCCTTTTTTGGATTGGAAAAATAGGGACTTGTTATGGACCCATTGGATGTTTCCACAGATTGGAAATTATTGCGTTCCGGATAGGAAGCACAAGCCCAGATCAGAAAAAGGAGACTAATGGGCAAATACCGCATCGGGTAAGGATTGGTTTGTTTTTCGGTCCGTGAAAACGATACGGGTATAGTCATTGGAGGGCTCCAACATTTTTACTTCGGTCACTTCCCCATTCCCGTTAAATGTAATATGAAAGGCCTTGATAAATGAAGCAAAATCTTCGTCCTTGGGGGTAAAATGAACTTCACTATCACTTCCTTTTTTGAAGTAGTCGATATGAAATTCATCCGTATTGAATAAATCCCCTTTAATGCTGTTTGTAATTAGTTGATTGAGCCGTTTAAAGAGCTTGTTGGAACCGATGTCAACATTGCTTTTATTGCCTTCGTTGTTGATATAAAGGGTCTCCTCCTCAAAAATGACCGAATAGGCAAAGGGTTCCGTATATTCCCATTTAACCAAACTTGGGGCCTTAAAGGAGAGCTTGCCCAAAGATTCAATATCATTGGAAAGAAAGTCCATATGTTTGTACTGCCTAAAACTACTGGTAATGGTCTCGGTAGTATTGGCGGTCTTCTTTACCCTGGCCTCCAACGCTTGGGCATCCACGGCACTCATTTCGGACTGTGCGTATACGCTACATACGGTAAACCATAATAGGAAAATAAGGTTACGCATAAGCTTTGATGTTCAACAATTGGTCCACGGTGACCGATTGCAAATTTTTCTCCTGCAAAATTAGCAATAACCGTTCCAAAACAATAATAGTTTTAGGACTGGTATCATGGAACAGTAGGATGTCCCCTTTGGCAAGTTTATGGGTTGTCCGATGTAGTATAGTGTCATCGGAAAGAGGGGTAGTATCCAGGGAGCGGATGCTCCACCCAATGGATTGTAACCCCATGGCCTTAATGGACTTTTTAATATTGGGATTGGTTACGCCAAAAGCCGGACGGTACATTTGTATTTGCTTTCCCGTTATCTTGGCAAAGATGCCATTTGTTTTTTGAAGCTCTGCGATTACCTTTTTCGCACCAAAGAATCCGAACACTCGAGAATGTGAATAGGTATGGTTACCAATGGTATGTCCTTCCGTAAGAATTCTTTTGATTAATCCACTATGCCCCTCCATATGTTTTCCAATACAGAAAAAGGTGGCTTTGGCATTAAATTGTTTTAGGAGTTGGAGCACTTGGGGGGTGTATTCCGGATGTGGGCCATCATCAAAGGTGAGGGCTATTTGATTTTCAACAATACTTGGGTTGGAATTGTGAGATTTAAAGTGAAAATTCCATTGGATCAAAAAAGAACCCAATACGGTAAGGGTAAGAAAGATGCCTATAAGAATCCAATAGTAGAACGTAGGGATGTTATACATCCAGTCGCCTACCAAAAGAACGATTAAGGCAATCAGGAAAAACCGTTTTATGGATACAAATGTCAGCATCCCCGCAGTAAAACAAAACTGTGGTTCTCCCCACGGTATTGGTTGTAAAGGAACACGGTCCCAATTTTGGAGGGCTCCATTCCGTTCAACTTAATAGCTTCCGGAATGTGTTGGGTCCTTATCATTTTTGCGGCCATCCATGCGCCAAAGGAAGAGGCTGTATTGAACTCGCCGCATAAATGTTTGTAATAGGTCTGAGCCGTATTTTTAAAAAGTCCGTGGCCTAATGCCTCATAGTATTCATCGTAGTCAACATCGCCATTATTACCTAATATAACCACATCGATATCCGAAATTTCCAGACTATTTTCTTGTAGAAAAGACTCAAGGACATTCTGCAATTCCTGCTTGGAAAGACTATTGTAGGTGGCCACATCCAAGACCTGTGCAGAGGTATGGTCACTTTTTTCGCTTGAGAGTACAAAGAAACTGGCTCCTTCCCCAAAAACTGCCCCCTCGGTATTGGATTCCAAAAGTTCCTTTGAATTGATCGCATCAGCTTTAATATGGTTGACCAACTTATGTATTTTAATGTGATGATCGGCTAGTTCATCTACCCCACCCACCAGAATGTTTTGGGCCTCATCGTATTCCAATTGCAATTTGGCATCAAGTAGAGCAGATTCAAAGGAGATACTGGAATGTACATAGGTAAAATTATAGCCCTTACAACCCATACCTAGGGCTATCTGTCCCGCCACGGTATTATGGGTAGATTGGATAAACGAGGTAGGGGTTAGATATTCCTCGTTATCATCTATGATTTTGCTGACGAATTTTTCCGAATCCGCAATACAACCCAGTCCGGTACCTGTGATAATGGCATCTACATTTTCAAGACCGGCTTCCTGTAAGGCAATTTTTGAGGCGGCCACTCCCATTTTTATTCCTTTGGCCATTCTCCTTGCAGCAGCTGGGGGAATGAATTCCTTGTAGTTAGGGTCTATTGCTCGAATAACATTATCCGTATACTCAGTGATTTCATCCAGAAAGACCGAATTATCAAAAGTCCTTTGGGCCGATATGGAAGCAACGCTATTGATATAAACCGGTTTCATCTAGGCTTCTTTCGAAAATATAAGGGTTGAACAATTGCCGCCAAAGCCCAATGAATTGGATAGTACGGTATGCAGTTTCTTTTTCTTAAGCTCCGTCTGTGGCGTAAGGTGAAACTCTTGCATTTGATTTTTGAAATTGAGGTTAGGGAAAATCACATTATGCTGTAAGGCCAAAACGGAAAAGACCGCTTCCACGCCTCCTGCTGCTGCCAGCGTATGCCCGGTATAGGCCTTGGTAGAACTAAAGTCCGGTACAGTATCGCCAAAAACACGTAGTAAGGCCCTTCCTTCCGAAAGATCATTGTTGGGGGTGGCCGTCCCATGCGCATTGACATAATCAATTTCATTACTATTTGATCCTGCAACCTTCAATGCTTTTTGCATGGCCAAGGTAGCCCCATCCCCATGATCCGAGGAAGCGGTTTGGTGAAAGGCGTCGTTGGCATTTCCCCATCCTTTCACATAGGCCAGGACTTCCTTATTTTCCTTTCGTACCACCTCATCGGATTCCAGGACTAAATAAGCCGCTGCCTCACCCAGATTTAAACCCTTCCGGTTTTCATCAAAAGGGGTGTTGTACGTATCGGATTGTATCATTAGGGTCTTAAAGCCGTTCAAGGTGAATTTAGAAAGTCCGTCCGTCCCACCTACGATTACCCGGTCCAATTTCCCCGCTTTTAGCAAACGTGCCCCAAACAGTATGGCGTTCGCAGCTGAGGAACAGGCCGTACTGATGGTGGTCACCAAGCTACCATGGAGACCCAATTGCTCCGCTATTTTTTGAGTGGAATCCCCGGCATGATGACCCTCAATATATTTTTGTACCTCCTTATTTTCGAAGTACTCATAATAGTATTGCTCGGTCTTATCCATACCACCCACGGTAGTGGCGGATACCAAGCCCGTTTTATATGAATTTATCTGGGTAATGTTCGCGTTTGAAACGGCTTGTTTGGCCGCAAATGCTCCCAATAAGGCACTCCGGGAATAGTTGTGGGTTGCGTTAAGCTCCAGAAATTGCTCCAACTCTTTATTGGTGAAATCAATTTCACCCACCATTAAGGCATCCTTGTGGACTGTATCGATTTTTGAAATTCTTGAGATTCCCTTATTGCCCTCAATTAAGGATCTGTAATTTTCCTCCACATTGTTCCCAATGGCAGAAATGATTCCCATACCAGTTATGGCGATGCCCTTGCCCATATTCTTTAACTGAAAACGCTTTGTTACGAATGTACAAAAAACGAAAGGTGAAGTGGGTAAATATTATTTGGTCTTGTGCTGTGTGATATAATCTGCCATGGTCCCGACGGATTCGAAGATTTTTTTCCCCTCCTTGGGGTCGGCCAATTTTATTCCGTAGTCTTTATCGAGCATTACAATAAGCTCCAATGCATCTATGGAGTCCAATCCCAGTCCATCCCCGAAAAGGGGATCGTTGTCCGCGATTTCATCCACAGAAACATCTTCTAGGTTTAGCTGCTCTATGATTTTTGACTTCAATTCTTCTTTCAATGCCTCCATATGGGTTTAAAATAATCGGGTTATTTCCTCAATACTATGCTCAATGGCCCCCTTTTTGTTCACTAGGTATAAAAAAGCCTCATAATCGGGGCCATCAAAATCTACCCAACCACATAGTACCTTTTCTGCTTTTTGCATATCCAATAAGCCGTTCGCATATGAGAACAGGTGGCTTGGATTAAATTCGTCAAAGATAAAAAAACTATTTTCAGAATAAAGTTTGTGCCGGATACTAATTTCCCCGATACAGATATTGGGAAGCGTGTATACAAAAATAGCCGGACTGGGATAATAAGTATCAGGGTCGCGAATGGATTCCCAATGCTTTCTGTCCGTATCCAGACTTGAGGCTCTATTGCTGAGTACAATGGCGATGTTCTCTTCGTTTTCGGGGAGAACACCTTCGTTTTTTAAGAGGATATCCGCCGCCAAAAACCCCAATTTGCTTAGATTGTCCATTTTGAAAAACTTGGAATAGTCCGTTTGGAAATATCGGTAGGCCGATTTTGCCAAGGATTTGAAATCTGGATGTTGCTCTTGATAAAGCGTAGTCCCGTTTAGTGAAATGGTATTATTCCGGATATGGCAATAGGAGGATATAAAATATTCTTTTTCCATCATTCCGATATCTTTTTAAAAACGATGGCCGTATTGGAACCTCCAAACCCTGATGATGTCTTTAGGAAGGTATCCATTGGTTTGGGCTCCGTTTTTTTAATGACGTTAATGGGTTGGGATACGCCTATTTCCTCAAATCCCTGGGAGGCAAAGAGCGTATTTTGGTGTAGGGAATGTATGCCTACAATTGTTTCCAGAAGACCCGAAGCACCCAAGGTGTGGCCAAAATAACCCTTAAGACTATTCAACGGAGTGTTTTGAAGGTTTAGCCGGTTGAAGGCGATGGCCTCCATTTCGTCGTTGAACAAGGTGGCCGTGCCATGTGCAGAAATAAAATCAATATCTTGAGTTTGCAATTTTGCTTCCTTCAAAGCAAGTTTTACACTACGATATAGACCTTCACCAGTCCTTGAGGGGCCGGAGATATGATTGGCGTCATTGCATGAGGCGTCTCCTAAGATGACTACGGATTCCTCGGCAAGGGCCGTATTGTCCTTTGTTATTAGCGCACTTGCTGCTACTTCGCCAATATTGATACCCGAACGGTTTTTATCATAGGGTCTACAAGGTTTGGCGCTTAAGGCCTGAAAGGCGTTAAAACCTGAAAGAGTAAACTTTGAGACCAAATCACCACCGGTAATAAACACATGATCAAAACAATCCTGTGCAATCATTTTTTTGGCGGTGGCAATGGCCAATAGACCTGAGACACATGCGTTGGAAAGGATTATAGGGCTGGTCTTAAAACCAAAAAAATCCTTTAGGACCTTCCCCAATTTGGCTAAATAAGCCCGTTCCTCGGGGAACGGGTTATCGTGGTCCAAAACATCTATATTGCCCTTTGTAGTGGAAACAATAAGCCCTACCCTGTCCGTTAATTCAATTTTGGATGCCTGGATTACATTTCCCAAGGAAACCAATAACATTTGCTCTAGGCGCGTATATTTTTCTTCTAGATTTGGTTCCTTAGCTATATTTGGTAATTTTCTGGTATCAACTATGGATGCGCAGATGGGTTGGTCTAATAGTTTTGGGTCACTTACCGTTTGAAGTCCTGAATAGCCATCCCTTATTTTCCGGACCACGGAGGGGCTGTCATAACCTAAGGAAGAAACAATAGTGTTATGTGATACATATACCTTACTCATCCAGCAACCCAACTTTTTTCTTCCATTCCAAAAAGAAGTCCGGGATGGTCAAGGACATTTCCCCGCCAAGCTCAACAAATACCTGAACCGTTTCCCCTGTACAGACCAGTTCATCCTCCGGATTATAAATTTCATATCGGAACATCATCTTGGCTGCCGGGGAATCTACATAGATAGTTTTGATCGTGGCGACGTCCCCGTAACTTAGAGGTAGTTTGTGTTCACTATTCGATTTCACTATGGGAGTGGAAAAATTATGCTCTTTCTGATCTAAATAGGATATCCCATGATGCCTTCCAAAAGCTTCTCTACCATCCTCAAAATATTGGATATAATTGCCATGCCAAACGATACCCAGAGGGTCGGTTTCAACAAACCGTACACGTATCCGGCTTGTGTAGCTGATTTCCTTCTTGGGTTTAGACCGCATTTTTTTGCTCATAATACACGATTGCGATTAGGGTACTCAAAATAAAAAATCCGAACAATAATGAAATCTCCGGAATTATTTCCGAGACCCCTACATTGCGCAAAAATACATCATAGAAGGCATTTAGTCCCCAATTCATAGGTGAGATGTTGGAAAGCAACTGCATAGTTGGGGGCATTACGAAAACCGGTACCCAAACGCCCCCCAATGCCGCCAATATGACCACCAAAGTGGCTCCAAAGGGTGCCGATTGTTCTTGGGATTTGGCAACGGTGCCTACCAACAACCCTAACCCAATAGCTGCCAGACCGGCAAAGAAGGCGGTAAGATACAATAAGGGCAACTTGCCAGAGACATCTAGTTGTGGTAGCCGAAGGAACGGAAATAAAAAAATGCCTATTAACAACATTAAGGAAAACTGAATCAGGCAAACCAATAAAAACACCAAGGTCTTGCCTCCCAAAACGGTTGCATAGGAAACCGGTTGGGTACGTAGACGTATAAAGGTACCCTGGTTTTTTTCCTTCACCATATTGATGGAAAGGGGAAGGATAATAAAAAAGATAGCAAAAAGAGTCCAAGCGGGAACATTATGTTGGGTAGAGTTTGGAATGGGATTCTTATTCCCTCCCGGGGCAATTTCGGCAAAAGTGATAAAACTTTCGGTATCAAAAATAATTTCCGAGTCATCCTCCGACAACTGTTCCCGAAATGCTTCATAAATGGTCTTAGTCTCAATTTTTGAAACCATTTTATCGATTCCATTTTTTATGGAACTTTTAAAGGACAATTGGGTGGCAGGGTCAAAATAAAGCCGGATTTCCTTGGGCTCAAATTTTAGGATCGTAGAGACCGAATCCTCTTCTAATCCAAATCTGGCCATGATACCATTTACATTGGCCGTCACCTTTTTATCCATGTCACTGGACAACCCTTTTGGGATGATTATGGCCAGTTGATAATCTCCTTTTTGTACAAGCTCAAGGGCCTCTGTTTCCGAGGATTTTTTGATGATTTCAAGGGAATTGCTTTTCGATAGGCTTTCGTGGATGCTTTTGGACACCGTTCCATTATCCTGGTCTACCATTAGAATAGGAATCTTAGTCTCCTTAACGGTCTTAAAGGTGCTGTCTTGTACCAAGGTAATAACCACTAACAGAATCAAAGGCATCAGGAAGAGAATGGCCAATCCGCCTAAATCCCGGATCAATAGCAAAAATTCCTTATATGTGGATGCCCAAAGCCTATGCATAGTCTCGTAATGCTTTTCCGGTTCGGGCCAGAAATACCTCTTCGAGATTATTGGCCTCCTCCTGTTCAACAACTAGATCTTGTGGTACTCCTTTACACACAACTTTCCCATGATCTATAATCGCCACCCGTGTACAGAAATGCTCGGCTTCATTAAGATGGTGTGAGGTATATATGATGGTTGTGCCTTGATCATTCAAATTTTTTAAATGCTCCAGAATAACACTTTTGGATTGTACATCTACCCCCACGGTAGGTTCGTCTAAAAATAATACTTTGGGATTATGTAGAATGCTGGCGATAAGATTAATGCGCCTTTTCATTCCTCCGGAAAAGGTACGTATCCTCTTATGGGCAAATTCATAAAGCCCCAGTGTTTTTAGATTAGATATAATATTTTTCTGGAGTGAATCGCCCTTTAGCCCATACATACTTCCAAAATAACGCAAGTTCTCAAAGGCGGTCAAAGAAGGATAGAGCGCATACTCTTGGGGAACGATGCCGATATGTTGTTTTAATTCATTTTTACTTTCTTGGAAATCCAGTCCGTTTATGGAAAAGGATCCGGAAGTTGGTTTTAGCAGCGAACTCAACATGGAAATCAAAGTGGTCTTGCCCGCGCCGTTTGGGCCCAATAAACCAAAAATTTCCTTTTCATGGATCGTAAGGCTTAAATCCTTGACCGCAAAAAAATCGGAGCCTTTATATTTTTTGGATAGTTGGTCGATTTGAATCATGGGCTATCATATTTCCAAAGGATCGGATGTGTTTCAGAAATTAAAAATCTTTAAACTACCTTGCGCAAGGCCTGAAAAAAAGCTTCCTCTCTTTTGGCCAAATCCAGTAATTGGTCCGCCACCTTGTTATAGGCATCTGTCTGTACACTACGATTTTTATACACGCGGGAGGCTTCCAGGGCAAAATCACGCCATTGATCTCCAATTTCGGTCATTTCCTTTGAAAAATCCTTGAGCTTTTCGTTTCTCAGCACTTTACCGGCTTCCTGCAGAAATGCAGCATAAATATATCGAAATCCTCCACCACCCGTACCGATTTCCTCTTGCATACGTACAATTTGACCTAGATAATGATTGGCTTTCTTGGTTCCCAATTTTTGAGGCCATTTACGAATGTTTTTGGCTACCCAGCGCATGGCCCTTACCCCTACAATGGGCACCGGAGCGGTCATATCCCTACAGGTATGTTTTATCCCCTTTACGATCGCCTTTTCCAGATTAAGGGTTTTTGGGAAGGTGATAGGGTAGTACATATGTCCTTTGGGTGCAAAGGCCCCTTTGGCAAACCGGACCTTTTCCAGTTCTTTGTCCGTTAATGTGGTCACGTCCTCCATTACGGGATCGCTGATGAGGTAAGTATCCCCTTGCTTTCCATATACTACCATATTATGTGCATTAAAGTGAAAGCGATACTCCTCAGGGAAATAGGGGAGTTGAAACACCCCTACCTGAAGCCCTACTGGATTGTTGTTTGCCAAATTTGCATCCAATCTTGCCTGGGCGTCCTCCGTTTTTTTGAATTTTTCCCTTTTCACTTTTATGCCCACACGTTTGGCAAACCGGTTAAAAATAAGTCCGGGCATTACCCTATAGGTGAAAACCGGAGCATAATTGACCTTTAAGAAAGGAAGATAGCTGAAGAGAAGTCCTGATCCTATTCCGAATACCATGGGCTCGCTCACCTCAAATCCGTTGTGCCGCATGAGGTTGGATACCACCCCGTTTTCACAATGGGCGGATTGTTTATGTGTAAAATCTATTTGCATTTTTCAAGAGTGTATATGCACTAGTTCTTCAATGGTAATGTTAAAGACATCGGCATATTTTTGTAGTGTTCCAGGGCTTAATCTTTTAAAGACCGAGGGTTTAAAATGTCGTTTTACGCGCCATTTCCAAAGCCCTACATAACTCGCTAGGATACCCAAGTCCATTTTATGGAGCTCCATGTAATATACAATGGGACTGGCTTCATTGGCAAGTACACTTTGCTTTGCGGCTTCCACGCGTTCCTCAATTTCCCTTAATGCATTTTCCAGGGCAATGGTCTTGGGATCCCAGCCAGTGCTTAGTGCAGTGATGTATTCGCCGTTTTCATCTACGGCATAGCACATTTCCCTGAGATTGGCGGATTCAAGTATGCTTTTGTGCTGAGGCACTTCGCCCTTTTTCATTGGACTTCGTGGATTAGAAAATTCAGGGTACAATCTACGATTAAATCGTCTTTTCTAAAAATGGAGCCTGTAATGGTACAGATACTTAGCTCTTCCGTATCGTAGCGGGAAATTAATTTTGCTTTTGTTACCAAAGTCTCGTTGACCGTTGGCAGTTGAAAGATTTCAACTTTTTTTATGGCGCTGATGTATCCTATGACTTTGTTGCCCTTTCCCTCCAAGTCATCCGTTTCAAAATAGCTCTGTCCTACAATAGCCGAACAGGCCTGGGCTGCATTTTCAATGAGTCCTGTTTCCGAAAGCCTGCCCTTGTCCACAAAAATGCAGTTCTCGGTTATATGGAATTCGGTCACTACCGACTCGGCATCAAGATAGGGCATGGTATTTACCATGAGCATAGGCTCCCTATGCGGAAGGAATTTTTTAATATCGATATGTAAGCGTGCATTCTTCACCTATTGGCCAATACGGTTTTCATTTTACCGGTTGCTATTAGGGCTCCCTCACATTCAATCTGTGACTCTACTAAGGTAACTCCCATAATGTCATGAAGGATATGGACCGTTGTTCTAAGTTCCTGTCCTAGGCACGGAAGCGAATCGATTTCCACCTTGGCAATGGCACCGATATACCCCATTGGGGCATCTTGGCTTTTTAAAAAATAATGGTATCCGGTATGTAAGGCCACAGTTTGTGCCATGTTTTCGATAAGTCCGGGTTCTTTGAACATTTCGTTACTCGTAAATAGATTTTCCTTCGTTATGTTAAATCCAGATACTATTTTTTCAGGGGAAAAGTAAAATAATTTATCCACCATTACAAAAGGATGTTTCTGGGGAATTAGCCCGAGCAGGAAGTCTTGATCGGTTATGGGGTCTTTGAGAAGGTTCATTTAACTCACGGTCAAATAAGCGTAGGTATAGGAAAAGCGTGCACTTTCCGGGACGTGTAGCAATATTTTATCCCCTTTCTTAAGTTTTCCCGATTGTACCAATTCCTCTAACATCATATAGATAGACGCCGCCCCCACGTTGCCTACATTTTCGAGATTAAGAAACCATTTGTTCAAAGGCATCTCTATCCCTTGACGCTTCATTTCATTGTACAGTCCATCCTTAAAATAGTAAGATGAAATATGAGGCAAATAATAATCCACATCATCTGGCCCAATACCGTATTTTTCGTAGGTCAATTTTAGACTGTTTACGCCTTTCTCCAAAATATATTCTCCCAACAATCGGGTATCTTGCTTTACAGCGAATACCGATTTTTTGCTCCATTCACTGGCGTGAAACTCGGTCCAAGGTCTTAGGTGCCCATTTTCTTCTTTATCACCTCCGGCGTACATACAGGCCTCAAGCTCAAAAGCATAGGAATAGCCCTCCATCCATTCAATTTTTAGCGGTATTTTGCCTTTAGGGTCGGGTTCCAACAAAACTGCTCCAGAGCCATCGGATAACATCCAACGCAAAAATTCTTTGTTAAAGGACAACATGGGGTTTTCCTTCAATTCCTTCAAATGTTCTATTTCATCCTCGTAAACCTCAGACTTCAACCAAGTAGAACTTCGTTCTGAGCCTGCACAGACTGCTCTTTCTATTTGTCCGGCCTTAACTGAAAGATACCCGTATTTCAATGCATTCATTCCTGAGCAACAAGCACCGGAGACGGAGTTGATCTCCATATTGCCATTCTTTAGAAAACCATGGACCATAGCGGCATGGGATGGTAATATTTGATCAGGGCTGGAGGTGCCACAAGACAGCAATTGGATGTCCTGAATCGCGAAATCGTCATCGCACAAGCGTTCAATGGCTTCTTTGGTCAACTGGGCATTATTATGAGTGACCTTACCATTGTCGTCTAAGGCGTAATACCGTGTTTTTATCTTGTTGTTGCGTAATACTATTCGTCTGGCCTTTGAAGTCTTACCGTCTAAAATCCCTAGCTTTTCCTCCATTCCGTCATTATCCACCGGATCATTCGGTAAAAACTTGGCTATTCGTGTTATATAAACGTCCTTCATCTATTTTCCTTTAGCGCTACCGAGGAATAATAGGCTTTATCTTCTTTCCTCCTCTGGTACCGGGGCAAATAAGTGAGCAAAAATACAATAAAAACTATTGGTGCTATGACCCAGATCGCAAATAACAAATAATAATTGAATATTCTAATCCATTTAAGTCGAGCTGGTTCTCCAGGCCCTCCTTTTTTGATAATGTGGTTGGCCCATTTGGAGAACAGTACATTGCCTCTCTTGTCTGTAAGTACGAGGTATGGGTTTATGTGAACCGCACCCAGCTTTAGAAGATTTTCTTGCAAATTTGAAAAGTCCTCAACAAGAAGGGCCTCTTTGATAGGTGCCCCAAATTTGCTAGCTTCCTTGATGTCTTTATCAGAAATCCCTGGTTTTGGGAAAATACCCAGATACCTGTCTTTTTTTCCGGATAGCATCCAATGTGAAATGGTTATGACGCTTATATGATTGATGTGGCGATCCACGAGTGCAATATGCCCCACAAGTTTGGCCTCTGCTTGGGCCAGGAGTCTTTTCATCTTTTCCTGTGCTTGTATCCACATATTCCTACAGGCAACAACGGTCATTACCGGTCTATCCCTTAAAAGCGATTTCCCAATATCGGATATTAAAAAAGAATTGATAGGAATGGAAGGGGTCAGGTACCATACCTGATAGCCTAAAATGACCAAATCATATTTTTTCCTTAGAATTTCTTTTTCAGGGGGGTGAAACCTAGAGGGTATCTGTAAAAAGGATTCTGGGAAGCAATCGAAAAATTTTTCCTTATCCCATGGAAATTTATAGGGTTCCTCTGGTATGATTCTATAATAGGAAACAGCAATGTTCTCCTGTTTTAAGGGGGAGACCATATTTTCCAGAATATCCAACAATTGCCCGGTTTGGGAATAATAGACGACCAGTACTTCCTTCATGTATTTTCTTTTCTTTTCCAAAAGTCAAAATAATTGAACCATTGTAAAGGATATTTCCTTAAAATCCATTCTACGCTTTTGGTGTATTCTTTCAATAAGCCTTGGGCATCCCTGTTTTTTACCTCTGCTTTTCTTGCAAAAAGGTGATAATGCTTGGCCGTCTCCTTCATAACGTATACGAACAAAACGGGAACCTTAAGTCGAGAACCCAATAGGAACGGACCGGCGGGAAATTCGGCCTTCTCGTCCAAAAGTGTCTCCACCAAAGTCTTTTGTCCTATAAAATAGCGGTCACCTGTAAAACAGACCAACTCTCCGTTGTCCAAGGCTACATTAATTTCAAAAATATGCGAAAGGTCGTCCCGAACAACTATAAATTTGATTTTTGATTTTGAGGTAACACTTTCAAGATATTCCTTTATATGCTCATGCTCGGCATCCGTGGTCACCAAATTGATCTGGGAATGTGTATCTATATCCTCAAAAAAGAATTCGGCTATCTCGAAATTTCCAACATGGGCACTGATCAGAATACCGCCCTCGCCGCTGGCTAGTAGGTTTTTAATGTTCTCGATACCGTCAAATTCATAGGTAAACCTATCCCGAAGACCCGATCCTATTGCCGTCTTATCTATCAAGGTCCGGCCAAAGGAATAGTAGCTCTTATATATTCCAAAAAAACTTTTTAGATGTGAATATCCCAGTCTTTGGTTGAGATAGTAATAGATTGCTTTTGTGTTTTTCCAGGAAAAAAGACAGAAATATGGAATAACAAAATACAGTAGGAAATACGAGGCGCGGATTCCTAAACTTTTAATGAAAAAGATAAAAATTTTATAGCCTAGGACGGTACCTCTGGATTTTCCTTCCCATTCCGCTGCCATGGATAAGTTTTGAGAACCATCAGTCCAATTTCCGTTCGATGAGATCGTAGAAATCCTGAAGTGTTATTATGTTAACGAAATCCTCTCCGACCAGTTTAACGCCAAAGTTGCTTTCTACTGCCACCACCAAATCCACAAAGTCCAGGCTATCCAGTTCCAAGGTCTCCTTAAGATTGGCCTCCGGTGCAATATCCTCTTCCTCTACCTCAAATTCGTCTATAAGGAAGTCATCGATTTTTCCAATAATAACCTCTTTAGTCATTTTCAATAGCATTTTTTAACAATCAATGCGGAATTGGTACCACCAAAACCGAATGAATTGGACAAAAATACGTCAATTTTTTTATTTAAGGTTTTCTTAACGATGTTTAATTTGGAAGAATCCTCATCGGTTTCCTGCAGATTAATATTGGGGGCAATAAAGGAATGTTTCATCATAAGTGTAGCGTATATCACCTCACTTGCACCTGCCATCCAGCACTCATGGCCTGTCATGGATTTTGTAGAGCTTACATATGGGTACTCCGCTCCGAAAACTTCAAATAATGCCTTGGCCTCATTGGCATCGCCAACAGGGGTTGAGGTTGCGTGGGCATTTATATAATCCACGGCCGAGGCATCCATATTGGCATCCTTCAGGGCTTTTTTCATAGCTGAGGAAGGCCCATCCACGTTGGGAGTTGAAATATGCGCTCCATTTGAGGAAAAACCATAGCCCACAACTTCGCCAAGAATGGGAGCACCTCGTTCCTGGGCGGATTCATAGCTTTCCAATACAAGTGTGGCCGCCCCGCCACTGGGAACCAATCCGTCCCTACTTTTGTCAAAGGGGCGAGAGGCTTTTTCGGGATTTTTTGTATTTACGGCAAACACCCCAAGCCCGTCAAAACTGGCCATGGCCAAATGATTAATTTCCTGTGCACCACCACAAATAATACAATCCTGAAGCCCGCTCTTGATTAATTGATACGCCATACCAATGGAATGTGACCCACTGGCACAGGCAGCGCTGAGCGTAAGGTTAATACCTTTTAGTTTAAGAATAGTGGAAAGGTTCATGGTTACCGTGGAGTTCATCGCCTTAAAAATAGCTCCCGAACCTACTAGGGTGGTATCTTTTTTTTCACGGATGATATCTATGGATTCAATTACCGATTTTGCGGTACTGTCATTGCCGTAAATAATACCCACCTCGTTGGTATCCATATATTCCAAGGGGATATTGGCATTTTTCAAAGCCTCTATAGTGGCTACATAAGCATAGGCTGCTTCTTCGCCCATACTAACACGTTGTCTTCTGGAAAGCTGACTCTTGAGGTTTGGTAATTCTACATACCCCGTTAAAGGGGACCTATAGCCAAAAGCTTCCCTTTGTTCGTCATAAACAATCCCGGATTTTCCTTCGTATAATGAGGTCTTTACTTCATCCAAGTTCTTGCCTATGCAGGAATAAATACCCATACCCGTGATTACCACTCGTTGCATCGCCAATAAATATTTTAAGAATAAATACCGCCATTAATGCCAATTACCTCACCGGTAATATAAGATGCCTTTTTAGAAATCAAAAACGAAACAAGATGAGCTACTTCTTCCGCTTCCCCAAATCGATTGACGGGAATCATTTTTTTCAATTCCTTTTCATCCATCTCGTTTGTCATATCCGTTTTGATAAATCCTGGCGCTATTGCATTTACAGTAACGTTTCTTTTGGCTACTTCTTGTGCAAGGGCCTTAGTGGCAGAAATAAGTCCTCCTTTTGCTGCGGAATAGTTGACCTGGCCTGAAGTTCCTTTGAGTCCTGAAACGGAAACCATATTAATAATTCTACCATATCTGTTGACCAGGAGCTTTTGAATCAAATGGTTGGTTACATTAAAAAATCCTTTAAGGCTTGTGTTCAGCACGGAGGACCAATCCTCGGGTTTCATCCACATGAAGAGTCCATCTTTGGTAATGCCGGCATTGTTAACGATTACTTCAATAATGGCTTCCTTGTTGTTTTCCTGCCAAGTATCCAAGGTGGCTTTTACGGCATCGGCATCCACTACATTGAATGGTAGAAGTTCGCCAGTACTCCCAACTTCCTTTACTTGAGCCAAGGTTTCCTGGGCGGCCTCAACGTTGCTATTATAATTGATCAGTATATGGTAATCGGCATCTTTGGCCAATTGAATGCAAATGGCGCGGCCTATTCCCCTAGAACCCCCTGTTACAAGAGCGCACTTTTTAGTTTCTCCCATTCACGGTAAATATAAATTACTTGCTGGTATCAACAAAAAGTTCGGCATTTTTGTACCATTTGTTGCCCAGAAGTTTTCCATCCTTATCCAAATAGCCCCATCCTTTTTTGGTCTTTACCCGGGAAACACCACCAATGAAACCCTTATCTTCCCCACTCTGAAAAAAAGCAAGACCCACGGAGATATCATAATCCATAGGAATTATCAAATTTCCAGAAGTATCTATAAATCCCCAGTCTTTATCTTTTACAGGTGCCAGGCCATCATTGGAGAAAACTTCGGCATCCCTATATTGAAAATCGATTACCGTCTCACCTTTTTCGTTAATATAGCCCCATTTTTTACTTTGGGCCGCAGGAGCCAAACCATTTTTAAAGGCTCTGGCCTTATCAAACTTTGGTTCTATTACCCATTCCCCTTGATTGTTAACATACCCCAATTTTTTGTTCTTTCGGGCATAAGTATAATTGGATCCATCATGAAAATTCCAGATTCTGTCCACACCGGGAATCACTTTTAGTTGACCGTTTACCACAATTCCGAAATCATCACCTTTTCTGCCCCAAACTCCGCTAGGATGATTAAATCCCAACTCCTTGTATTCGATAGGAATAATAAGCTCTCCTTTTTGGTCTATCATTCCCCAAAGATCACCGTTCCGAACTTTGGCCCCGCCATGATGGAAATTTTTTATTTCGTCGAACTTCGGTTCCAAAATAAACTTTCCATCTGTTCCTAATAGACCAACTTTATCATCCCTTTTAATTATTGCGACCCCGTCATTGAAATCATAGTACTTTTCGGCTGCGGGGACATTAAGCGGATTTCCTGATCCATCTATATAGCCCCAAGCATCATTTGTATAGACCATGGCACGACCTGAGTTGAATTTTTTCGCTTTATCGTATTTTGGTTCAATGGCCCATTCCCCAGAGGTATTGATGTACCCCCAATTGCCATCCTTTTCCGCCATGGCATATGAACCCGAAAAACTCTTGGCTTTTTCAAACTTTGGTTGGATTACGTAGGCCCCTGACTTGTCTATATAACCAAACTTACCGTCTTCCCGGACCAAAGCCAGTTCTTGTGCCGACAAATTTACCATCCCCAAGAACATACCAAGGACTAGTGTCAATGTAATTTTCATAACTCTTTTTGTTTTCATGATGCTAACTGTTTTTATGGTTAGTGATAAAATCCTTTACTTGATTTACATAGGGGTACATTACCAAATCTTCCTGGAATGGCGGGACTATGGCGCGTATGGCATCGTACATTTTCTTTGTCTTAGAAGAGACTTGGCCCTGCACCTTTAAATATTCAATGGCCTGTACTACGGTTATGAGCTCGATGGCAATGACCTCAAAGGCATTTTCAATGACTTTCTTGGTAATCATTGCGGCATTGGTGCCCATACTTACAATATCTTGGTTATCATTATTATTAGGGATGCTGTGCACGTACATGGGGTTTGAAAGCATCTGGTTCTCCGCCGTAGTGCTGGTTGCAGTAAATTGCACACCTTGCATCCCAAAATTCAATCCTAATTTTCCGAGATTCACAAATGGAGGAAGTATGTCATTTAGCTTTGAATTCATTAAATAGTTTAATTGTCGCTCGGCCAGCATACTCATTTTGGTAACCACAATTTTTAGTTTGTCCATTTCCAAGGAAACGTAATCCCCGTGAAAATTCCCCCCGTGATAAACATGCTCTTTTTCCACGTTTACTATGGGATTATCATTTGCCGAATTCACCTCTTCGATCATAATCCGTTCCACATCGTTCAACGTATCCAGGACTGGACCCAATATTTGGGGAACGCATCGTAGTGAGTAGTATTCTTGTACTTTTTCCTCAAAGATGGTAATCCCATTGTTATCCGTATATAAATGATGTTCCCTTTTTCTCGTCAGTGTGCTATCCTTCAAATGGCTGCGCATAGCACGGGCTATTTCACGTTGGCCCTGATGTTTCTTGGTCTCATTCAAGTCATGGGACAAGTGATCGTCATAAGCTTGTACTATTTCATTTATGGCAGAGGAGCAGGCAATCATCCATTCCAATAACCTCCGAGTATAAATGGTATTTACGACACCAATACCCGTCATAACGGACGTACCGTTTATCAAGGCCAATCCTTCCCGTATTTCTACCGATATAGGCTGTAGTCCTTCAATTTCAAATACTTCTTGAGTAGATCTTAAGCCCCCATTATAATATACTTCCCCTTCCCCGATCAGTACCAATGCCAGATGTGCCAATTGTACCAAGTCACCACTTGCCCCTACGCCACCGTGCTCATATATTAAGGGAACAATATCTTTGTTGATCAAGGAGATCATTAGCTCTATGACGGACGTATGCACTCCGGAATTTCCTAAGCTCAACGTATTGAGCCTTGCCAACATAGCGGCCTTTACATACTTCGCCGGAATCGGATTCCCGGTACCGGAGGCGTGGCTTCGAATGAGATTATATTGCAGTTGGGTCCGCTCGGAATCCTTGATCTTGTACTGAGCCATTGGGCCAAATCCTGTATTTACGCCATATATGATTTTATTTTTTGAAAACTCCTTGAGAAAATCAAAGCTTTTTTGAACAGTGGCGAGAACAGTTTGGTCCATACTAATTGACTCCCCATTAAAGATTACGCTATAAAATTCCTCTATTCCTAACTTTCCCTTAATTTTCGGCATCTATGGTTGGATCAGACTTGATTAATGGCTATATACTAAATAAAAATAGTTAATTTGGTTTGCAAATTTATAATAATTAGCGAATCTATATTTTATTCGAGCTATGAAGAAGGAAATGGTAGATGTTTTGATTATTGGAGCGGGACCATCGGGTAGTGTTGCAGCCTCTTATCTCAACGGTAAAGGATTTACCATTAAAGTAGTTGAAAAGAACAAATTTCCAAGATTTGTTATCGGGGAAAGCCTATTGCCCCGATGTATGGACCATTTTAAGGAGACCGACCTCTTCGACTGTCTGGATACCTATGGATTTGAAATTAAGTCGGGAGCTCGCTTTATGAAGGGGCCGGAGGTGTGCAATTTTGATTTCAGTAAAAAGCATACCCAAGGATGGGATTGGACTTGGCAGGTGCCTCGCGCCGATTTTGACAAGGCTATGACCGATACCCTTCAGGAAAGAGGTGTTGATATCTGTTTTCAGCAAGAAGTTGTAGCCGTTGATTTCAATGATATGGGATCTACAACTACCCTTAAGGATGCACAAGGCGGACTATCCTACATAACTGCAAAATTCATTATTGATGCCAGTGGTTTTGGTCGGGTGTTGCCCAGATTGTTGAATTTGGACAAACCCTCCGAGATACCCAAGCATTCCTCAATTTTCACCCATGTAAAAGATGTAAGACGCCCAGAAGGAAAGGAAGGTACTTTAATTACGTTCGATGTAGTGAGTACCGAAACTTGGTTGTGGGTCATCCCTTTCTCCAATGGATATACCAGTATTGGTTATGTAGGACCGACGGATTATATAAATTCCTTTGAAGGGGATGCTACGCAGAAGTTGATGGAAATGATGAAGCTTTCGGATTATTACTATGATCGTTTCAAGAATTTGGAGTATGCGTTTGAGCCAAAAATAATAAGGAATTTCTCCAAGTCGGTTAAACAATTATACGGCAAAGGCTATGCCCTTACTGGGAACAGTGCAGAGTTTTTGGACCCGGTTTTTTCGTCGGGGGTCACTTTTGCCACGGAATCGGCCCTATTGGCGGCCAAACTTATTGCAAAAGAACTGAAAGGTCAGGATGTAGATTGGGAAACGGATTATTCCAATTACATCCGAAAAGGCGTCGCCGTGTTTACTACCTATGTAAAGGAATGGTATACCGGCAGCTTGCAAAAGATTTTCTTTCATAAACCTGAAAACCCTGATATAAAAAGACAAATCTGTGCAGTCCTTGCCGGATACGTCTGGGACCAGACCAATCCTTTTGTGAAAAATCACCATCGGCTGGTAAAGGCTGTAGCCCATATAACAGATCTTGAAAAGGAGATGCGTTTGTCCGAAAAGTAGTTGCCGGATTTTGTTTGGCCTTTTTTTCTTTAAAAGGCCTTCTTCAAAATTAGTTTTGCAAAGGATTTTCCCGTCTTGGCATAGCCTTCCCCAATGCGGTCCTCATTATTAAAACTGCTCCCCCATTGATTGCCGGGTGCATGCTTGCTGTTTACTTCTGCGAGAATACGACCTTTGTTCGCCGTTTCTACAAAGCGCAAGACCGTAGAAACTTTAGCGGGTTGTTTCATTACGCCGGCATCCCATCCTGGGTATACCCATACCGTATCCACGATAAGCGTGTACTTGGCATCTGCAAGATCTTGATCAAAATAGATACCATGGTCTTTATGAAAATACCGGTTCATCAATTCCAGAAATTTTGGAGCATAAATAAGCTCCCGGCTGGCGTACCAACTTTTTTCCCATGATTTGCCCTTGCCCCTAGTGTCTTCCTCCAATTTGGCGGTGTGGTTTTTTACATACTCATCGTTAGTGAGATTGTCTTTAAGGAGTTTTACATTATCATATATGAACTCTACATTAATTTCAGTTTGCTCTTTAAGGAACTCGAAGTCGCCCTCAATTATTTTCATTTTTTGGGCGGAAAGAACGGTAACACATAGCGAGATAAAAAATGGTAGGTACTTTTTCATGATTTCGGATTGGGTTGTTTATTTATCTCTATCTAAACTCAAAAGTACCCGGTAAATTGTGTAGTTGTATTGAGAAATCTTCTAAATATGTCTCTATGTAACAGGTTAGAATTAGAGGTGGTTACTTATGTCTTAATGGTCCAAATGGGAGTGCAGTATAGTTATATATTATTCCCTTTTTGTAAATGCCGGGTCACATTTCTTCAAATACGGCCTTTTTAGTTTTTTGGCTAAAATGCTTGATTTATTGAATTATTCTCTTTTTTCGCTATTTATATTGATTATATATTAATAAATATGGCTTTTACTGATGAATATCATTTTTTGTAGTATTTCCCTCCCATATTTTTACGCCTATTTAATCGCAAAATCGTGTAACCGCTAAATATTCGATCGTATGAAAAATTCTAAGTTAGTAGGCTTCTTGGTATTGGTCATATCAAGTTTACTATTTATTCAATGTACCAGTGACCCAATTCCCGGACCACCTGGAGCCGATGGAATTGACGGAGTTGATGGAATGGATGGTCAGGACGGAATTGACGGAACGGCTTCCTGTATAAGCTGCCATTCCAATGCCGCCCGCGATATAGTTGAAAGTTCCTTTGCTCTATCGGCGCATGGAGCCGGTGGCGTATTTAGTTTCACCGGTGCAAGGATAGATTGTGCCTCGTGCCACTCTACAAAAGGGCATTTAGATTTCTTGGCCTTTGGTGAGGTAGATTCCGTCAGTTTGTCAAATACTTCTCCGATTACCTGTGCTACATGTCATGATAAGCATGCGACTTTCGATTTCGAAAACGATGGGGAGGATTTTGCCTTGAGAAGTATAGATCCGGTGACCTTAGTAATTGATGAAACCACCGTTGTGGACTTTGGTGGTACAAGTAATAACTGTGCTACATGCCACCAACCGAGAAACAGTTATGTAATTCCCGCGGAAAATGGAACAGGCCAATATGTAGTGGCAACCACACGTTTTGGGCCGCACCATGGACCACAAACCACAATGTTGGAAGGTATAATGGGAGCCAATATACCCGGTTCTGAGGGCTATCCCGGTGTTGCCTCGGCGGCACATAGAACAGGTGCATCCTGCGTAAGCTGTCATATGGGAGAATCTACAGATGTAAATGAGGGCTTGCATTCATGGAATCCAACGGAAGCTGTCTGTATTGCGTGCCATACCAATGGAGTACCAGAGGAAATGGCCGGATTTACCGAAGGTATGGCTACCTTAAAACAGTTGTTGACCGAAGTTGTCGGGGAGGAATATGCGGTAGATGCGGAGGGCAACCCTGTTTTTGATGTCGATGGCAATCCGGTAGGTACAGGTGTACCGGTTACCGGGCTCATAGTGGATGCTCCTTCACCCAATAGGTCCAATGAGGGCATTTTTACAACTGCACAGGCACAGGCCGCATGGAACTATATGACCTTATTGGAAGATCAAAGTAATGGGATTCATAATCCTGGTTATTCCAGGGCATTGTTGACCAATTCAATTGAAGCATTACAGAACTGATTTCGGATCTTTTTCCAAAAAGTTCCAAGCAGGTCATATGGTACTGCCATAGTATCGACAGGAATTTACAGTTTCATCAAGCTGTTGCTATATCCAAAGGATGACTAAAGTGCTTTGAAATTGGAGCAAGTGATGATCTTATAATACAAACAAAATGAAAAAACGATTAAGGATAATCTTGATGGGCGGTCTAGGTCTATTGTGCTTTTCTTCTTGTTATTATGACCAATTGGTAGAGGAAGAAATTCCGGATATACCTATAGATGAACCTATTTCCTTTAGGGATGACATCCAGCCTTTGTTCATTAGAAGTGATGGGGATTGTACTACTTGTCATAATGGGAATGTTGCCAACCCGGATCTAACCGAGGGAAATGCATATGATGCTATCGTTCCAGAATATGTGGTTATCGGAGATAGTGAGAACAGCCAGTTTTTTAGGGAGTTACCGGGCAATAACCATCCTGTTGATGCAGGGTTTGTACTCACCGTAGATGAAATTGCTTTGATAAAAGGTTGGATAGATCGTGGTGCCGAGAATAACTAAATAGTAAGACATCAAAATATGAAAAACACAATAGGAATATATTTTGGATTAGCTTTATTGTTCCCCATCCTACTCCTTTCACAAAAAAGAGAGAAGGATTCCGTAGTGGATAAACCTGAACGCCCGGCCTTTGAAAGCTCTTTTATTATTGATAACCCTAATAATGTGCTCTTTTCAAAGAACACCTTGGAGGTTCAGATGTCGCACAGGTTCGGGTTGATCAACGAGGGAACCAATGATATGCTTGGATTTTGGGGGCCTTCCAATATCCGAATGGGGGTGGCCTATTCCATACATGAAAGATTGACCCTGGGATTTGGGACTACCAAATTTAATCGCCTCCAAGATTTTAACTGGAAAGTGGGAATCTTAAATCAAACACGATCCGGCAGGATTCCGGTGAGCGTATCCTATTACGGTAATTTCACTATCGATGCGAGGAAAAAAGAGAATTTTAGCCTCGATCAACATAGGTACTCCTATTTTAACCAATTGATCATTGCACGAAGGTTCAGTCCTAAGCTTTCCATACAATTGGCTCCTAGTATTTCCCATTTTAACCTCGTGGAAAGCAGGATGCGGAACGATGTGATAGGGATTGCGTTCGGTGGGCGCTATAAAATAAGTGATCAAACTTCCATACTATGGGATTACAGCCAACCCTTTACGCATCATTTAAATGGGGAACGATTGGATATTGATCCAGAACCCGGAATAAGTTTGGGGTTCGAGTTCGCTACATCCGCACATGCCTTCCAATTGTTTATAACCAATATGAACGGTATTGTACCGCAGCAGAACTATATGAAAAACACAAACGATTTTTTTAGAGGTCAGATTCTGTTCGGATTCAATATCACGAGGAACTATAACTTTTAAACCTATCCTTTGGGAAACGACAGGGTAAATTAAAAGGGAAACCAAGGATGGTTTGCGCTACAAAGATCGATTATGAAGAAAGACAACATAAAAAAGAATAGTACGAACAGACGTAAATTTCTGAAAATGGGTTTACTGTCAGGCGCCACAACCGTGGCCGGTGCTACTTTGTTGGCCAATTTGGCTTCCGAAGAGGAACTACAGGCATCAGGAGAAAAAGTCAGGGTGCTAACCCCGGATGGCAAAATGGTTGAGGTAGATGCTGAGAGCATTAACAATTATCCCGAGGCCCATATTACACCGGCTGAATCAAGAAAAGGAATTCCTGATCGAAAATTTGTTATGGTAATCGATTTGGCCAAATGCAAAAACGCTAGAAATTGTGTTGAAAGTTGTCAAAAAGCGCACAACCTGGATTACAATGAAGAGTTTATGAAAGTTCAGCTAATTCAAGACCATGAAGAAGCAGAGCCCTATTGGTTCCCAAAACCTTGCTATCATTGTGATGAACCCCCCTGCGTTACGGTCTGCCCAACGGGTGCCACCTTTAAGCGGGATGATGGTATTGTTTTGATAGACAATGACCGATGCATTGGATGTAAGTTTTGTATCACGAGTTGTCCCTATTCTGCCCGCCAGTTTAACTGGAGCCATAAACCGAAATTTGATGACACTAGCCAACCCTACTCACCGGAAACCAGTGTTCCCGGAACAGAGGGTACGGTAATGAAATGCGATTTCTGTCCGGATATGCTCCGGCAGGGTAAATTACCCTATTGTGCATCATCTTGCCCTATGGGTGTCATCTATTTTGGGGATAAAAACGAGGACATGGTCACCAATGGAGAGGAAACCGTTCGATTTTCAGAGTTAATAAATGATAGGGGAGGGTATAGGCATTTGGAACATTTAGGGACAAAACCCAATGTTTATTACCTGCCTGCCGTAAATAGGCAGTTCCCATTGGAGCGGGGCTTTGATGTTGAAGAGGATATTATTGAACGCTACAAGGATGTTCCTTTTGTTCAGGACCTAAAGAGCCAAGGTAAGATTTAAAGTAAACAACGTTCTAGGATGGATGTAGATAGTAGAAAAAGAGAATTGGTCAAAGAGTTTTCGCCCATGCTTTTAAGGTCGACCAAATGGTCCAAAATATGGATCGGGACCTTGGTTGGATTTATCTTATGGGGATTGGTAGCCTTTGTCATACAAGTTGTTAAGGGACATGAGGTCACCGGTATGCGTGACAATGTGGTTTGGGGTATTTACATTATTAATTTTATCTTCTTTGTGTGTTTAAGCTATTCAGGGGCCTTTATCTCGGGCATTTTACATTTCTTTAAAACACCTTGGAAGAACTCGGTATCCAGAATAGTCGAAATCATTACCGTAGTATCCCTGATTATTGGCCCGATATTTATTTTACTTTGTATCGGTAGGTTGGATAGGTTGCACTATTTGTTTCTCTACCCCCGTATACAATCGCCCATAACTTGGGATATCATAGCCATAATTACCGATCTTATCGGTTGCTTCATTTACTTATATCTAACATTTATCCCGGATTTTGCCATACTTCGGGATAATAGTAAAGATGTACCTGAATGGAGAAGAAGGCTCTATACGTTTTTGGCCATTGGATATCGAGATACACCCACCCAACGCAATAGACTACATAAAATAACCCGTATCATGTCCGCCATGATCATTGCCCTTGCTATTGTGGCTTATACGGTCTTGGCCTGGATATTTAGCTTAACCCTACAACCTGGCTGGAACAGTACAATTTTTGCCCCGTATTTCATTGTTGCTGGTCTCTATTCCGGTGTGGGGGTTATCATTATTGCCATGTATCTAATTCGCAAATACTATAAATTGGACCACTACATACGAAAGGTTCATTTTATTGGCGCTGGTGTAATCCTATTGGTTATTTCATTGTTGTTCGGCTATTTCACCTTTAGTGAATATTTCTCCAGATGGTTTAGTCATAAGACACATGATGCCGATTTGTTGAATACCTTGTTCAATAGGTATTTCTGGGAGTTCATTTTTGCAAATTACATTGGGGTATTGGTACCCATAGTAATCCTGTTCTTTAAAAGGTTCAGGACTATAAAATCCATCACTTTTGCGGCTGTTATTGCGGTTCTGGGACTATGGTTAAATAGGTACTTAATAGTTGTGCCTACTTTGGAAACACCCTATTTACCTATTCAGGATACCCGTCCAGAGTTCATACATTACTCCGCTACATGGATTGAATGGGCCTTGAGCTTTGCCGGGATTGCCGCTTTTGTCCTGTTCTTTATCCTCATTATGAGGCTTGTTCCCATCATTCCCATATCCGGTATCATAGACTATGAAAGAGAGGGAAAAGGAGGAACCCATGATGTAACCCAATATCAATTGAAATGAGAACTAGGTTTTTTAAATATTCAGTTTCCATGGTGCTTTTGAGCTTATTTCTGGCGTCGAACATTTTTGCTCAGGAACAGGACTTAAGCAACTATAGGATGCGGTTCCGTTTTAAGAGCATTAAACGACCCGATGGGTCGAGGATACTGGAAGCCAGTTTTATCGCCACAAATAAGAAGGACAGAAAAGATAGAGTGCCGGTATACGAGGCGGATATTAATTTTCTTAACGTGCTGGGAGAAGAAAAGATTCGGCTGGGCGCATCCAAAACTTCCAAAGAAGGGATTGCCCGGATTGCCTTGCCAAAGGACCAATCCTATTTGAAGGATAAGGAGGGAAGGATTACGTTGATGGCCCTTTTTAAGGGTACGGAAGAATTGGATGGAGAAGAACAAGAAATCAGTATAAAGGATATTCACCTGGATTTAGGTCTAATTGAAAAGGACAGTGTTAAAACCGTCCAGGTAAAAGCCCATACACTTGATAGTCTAGGAGTTCAAATTCCCGTGGAGGAAACCGACATTATTATTTCGGTTGAAGGGATGCTTTCCAAGATGATAATTGACGAAGGTATCATAGAAGGGGGAGCCTATGAATTTAAGATGCCCATGGGTTTGCCGGGAGATGCAAATGGCAATATCACGGTGTATGCGATCATCGAAGATCACGACGACTATGGTGATGTAGTCCAGAAGAATACGGAAAGCTGGGGAATTTTAAAGGAACGGCACAAAGAGGATGAAAACACATTGTGGTCCGAAGCTGCACCTGTTTGGATGTATGTGGTATTGACCATTTTATTGGTAGGAATTTGGGCAAATTTCGTTTACACTGGAATACACTTATTTAAGATCAAAAAGGAGGGAAAAGAATTGGAGTTAAAAACCGAAGAATAAATAATCAAAACATGGGAACAGTTAGAAATTTAATCGTTATCGCAATCGTGTCATTTGCCTTTTACTCTTTTACCGAGGAAGTGCAAGAAGAATGGGTAGTTCCGGAAGAGTATGAGAAAATGAAAAATCCCACGGACCCAGCGGTGGATTTGAACATCGGCAAATCCTTATACAACAAACATTGTAAATCTTGCCATGGCAAGGAAGGCTATGGAGACGGACCCAAGGCGGATGAGGTAGAAGGAGATTTAGGCGACTTCTCATCAGAGGAATTCCATGCACAAAGTGATGGGGCCATTTTTTACAAAAGCTATATAGGACGGTTCGATATGCCCAACTATGAAAAGAAAATTCCGGATGAAGAGGATATGTGGTTGGTTGTCAATTATATGAGAACAATGAAGGAGTAGTAAATACCTTGTCCCTTTGCTAAAATGTTTTCGTAAAAAAACATGAATGGGGATGAAAGCGTATAGATGGCATCTAAGTTTTAAGATCTATTGTATTTATTATGGAAAAGTCACTTCGCTATATAAGCATTTCGCATAAAACGGCTTCGGTTACCCAACGGGAGGTCTTCCATATTCCGAAGGAGGAAAAGAAGGATTTGGTAGCCCGCCTTTGTGAGACCTTTCCTGATATTTCGGGATTGTTGCTCCTGGTTACCTGTAACCGAACGGAAATATACTTTGAATCCGTAACCACCCGGGCAGTAGCGGTACGGAATTTCTTGGTCTGTATTAAATCCTCTAGTTTAGATGTAGAAGTTTCACGATTATTCAAGTCTAGCGATACCACTGAAAAAACCGTTCGACACGTATTGGAGGTTTCTTCAGGACTTGCTTCATCAATAACTGGGGACGTGGAAATTGTGCATCAAATAAAGAAAGCCTACCACTTCTCCATGGAACTTAACCTTCAGGGGTCTCTTTTGGAAAGGGTCATGCAAACAGTATTTAAAAGTCACAAACGCATAAGTAATGAGACACTTTTTAGGGACGGGACCACTTCAATGGCATATAAAGCGTTAAAGGTTATACATCAGGCCTATGACAAAGCTTTGGTAAAAGAGAAAAGAATATTGTTTATTGGAGCGGGGGACATTGTACTACAATTGTTCAAGTATAATTCCAAATTCAATTTTAACAATATTTGCGTTAGTAACCGTACAGAGGAAAAGGCAGTGGTCTTGGCAAAAAGACACGGAGCTAAGGTACTCGGTTGGGAAAAGGTGTTGCGCAACGATTTTCAAGATTTTGACGTAATCATTGGTGCGGCCAGTAACTGTGCCGACCTTGTAAAAAACATACCTGCTTCGGGAACGGATTTGGTACTCCTGATAGATTTGGCAATCCCGTGCAACATTAATAAGGACCTGTCCCGTAAGGAGAACGTTTTACTTTATGATTTGGATACCCTTTCTATGGATTTGGAGGAGACCAAGGAAAAAAGAATGGCGGCCATTGGGAAGGTTGGCGATATTATAGGGGAGGAACTTTTAGCGTACACCAAGTGGCTTCAAAAGGCTCCTTTACGGGCTTTTTTGGCGGAGTATAAAATTCTTGTAAATCAAAAGGTAGTTGATCATTTTGAAACGGATTCGGAAGAATACGACCTTAAGACGGTCAAAACGGTTACGGACCGGGTTATTCGGAGAGTAAAAAGACGGACAAGTCCATCAATATCACTTGAGGAAATGGATGCAGTTATTGCCGAACAGATTTCTTTTTTATAAAACTATTTAGTTGTGCACGAGACTTGCAATCAATACAAACTTTTCAATAAAAGCAAAACAATGATTTTAAGATTTAAATACATACCATTGATGATAGGTGCAATGACCATAATGACGGCTTGCAATAACGGCCCAAAAGTTATTGAGCTGACCAACCAAACGGGACGCTCCCAGGATTCCTCGACGCAACTTGATAGTAATGGCGATGTATCATCCAAAGCCCAATTCCATTCAGTTATGGTAAGCGAGGTACTTCCTTCAACACGATATGTATATCTTAAAGTAAAGGAAGGGCAAGAGGAATTTTGGATTGCTACAGGGAAAATGGATATTAAAAAAGGCGGGACCTATTTTTATAGGGGTGGATTGTTAAAGACCGATTTTGAGAGTGAGGAACACAATAGGGTATTCAAAGAGATTTACCTGGTCTCAAATTTAGTTTCCAAGGAAGACCATACAGCTATGGCGAAAACTGAACCCAATACCAGTTTGGTCAAGGGAGAAGGTATTGCTGAAAAAGAGGACGCACCTACCCAAACTGGAAAAGAGGTTCAACACAAAGGATCCGTTAAAATTGCCGAATTGTTAAAGGAACCCGAGCGGTACGAAGGACATTCCGTAGACATTAACGGTACCTGTGTAAAGACAAATCCCGGCATAATGGGGCGTAATTGGTTGCACCTACAAGATGGGAGCAAGGATGATTATGATTTGATTGTTACCTCCAATGCCCTAGTACCCGAAGGTTCGGACATCACCGTTCGGGCCGTTGTGGCTTTGAACAAGGATTTTGGCGCAGGGTATACCTATACCCTTATTCTGGAAAACGGAACATTGGTCGAGTAGGCCGAATTGGCTTTGTTGGGATTGGCTTAGTCGCAATTCCCATTTTCCAATCTCTGGGATATTTCAATTAAATGGCTAAAGACCTTAGTATTCGGTCATACCATTGGAGGCTGACTGTTCATATCGTCGTCCACGTCTTCGGAAACGAAACAACTCCGTCCTTCCAAACAGTGTACAGGCGATACCAAACCATTATCGGGCCCCGTGGCTCCAGCAGAAGTAATACACCAACAAATCGTATTGGCATCATCCAATAAAAGCCAAGGATTGTCCCCTCCTTCCATCATACCATATGGATTTCTAGCCCTAAGGAATTTGCAGATATTTTTTTTGTTCGGGTTACCATTTTCCATACTTAAGCGATTTCTAAAATGGTTTGCTTAATAGTGGATACAAATAGCGGTACTTTGTAATCATTTTTAGAAAGCGGGCGCGCTTTTGCCATCGCAGCTTTTGCTGCGGCCGTGGCATTGTCGCTATTTATGATCTTATTTTCAATGGCCTGTTGGGCTTCAACGGAACGATAGGGTACCGGAGCGGCAGCTCCAAGGACGATACTCGCCGATTTACAAGTATTCCCGGAAATTTCCATGACAACGGCCACATCTGCCAAGGACCAATCGTAGGATTCACGTGCTACCTGTTTAATATATGCACTTTTCGTATTTTTTGAAGGTGGAGGTAGAACAATTTCCGTAATGATTTCCTTCGCTTGAAGAATAGTTTCCATAGCAATATCCTCTCCAGCCGAGACAAAGAAATCATCCATTTGGACCGTTTTCTGTTTTCCTTCCGCATTCGCAATAATCACACTGGCATTAAAGGCCATAAGCGCCGTAGCTATGGAGGAAGCATGAACACTTACGCAAGTACCGTTATCGAGTATAGCATGATTTTCATTTTCTCCGGTTTGGGAATGGCGGGCAAAACATCGGTCGCCCCCTTTACGGAAACAATCATGATCGGCAGAACGAAAGTACCAGCAGCGGTTGCGTTGCGCGATATTTCCTCCCAAAGTGGATACATTGCGAAGTTGGGGGGTGGCAGCATGGTTTACCGCTTGGTGAAGTGCCAAATACTGACTCTTAATTTCCGGATTTGACGCGATTTCCGCCAGGGTAACATTACATCCAATTCGCAACCCCTTTTTACGGTCATAACTTATTTTGTCCAGACCGGGAATGTTCCGAATATTGATAATCTTTTGCGGTTTAAGCAGACCTTCTTTTACCCAATCGAATACATCGATGCCGCCCGATTTAAAAACCGCCGCCTTTTGGGTGGGTTGATATAGCTCATCGGATAGGGTCGAATTGACTTGCTCAAGGGCATCCTCAACGGATTTTGCTTCGTACCAACTAAATTTATTCATGGTTTCGTATTTAAGAGACTTTACTTAATGCTTTAAGAATGCTGGATGGAGTAATGGGGATTTCATAGAGCCTTACTCCAATGGCATTGTATACCGCATTGGCAATCGCGGCGGCCGTGGCAATATTTGCAGGCTCCCCAATGCCATAGGCATCGGTTGAGGAACGCCCGGAATATTCTTCTACAATTATCGTTTCAATTTCAGGGATTTCCATGGAAAATGGCACCTTATACTGATCCACATTGGCATTCATCATGTGGCCGGTACTATTGTCCATCACCCTATTTTCATAGAGTGCATAAGACACACCTTGAATGACTCCCCCATTAATCTGACTTTCCAATTGGCCTATATTTAACGGTCTACCACAACTATGCGCTGCCACTACGCGATCCACCTTTACAAATCCTGTATCGGTATTTACACTGACCTCTGCAAATTGTACCGATCCCAAATCACCATAGGCCAGACCCCAAGGTTGTTGAAAGCCTCCATAATCATCCGACCGGCTCGCTATTTTACTAATTTGGCTGGTTCGCATTAACTTGGTCGCTTCCTTAAATGACATTTTAAGGTCCGTATTCGTTTTGTGGGTCACCTGACCATCGGCCATAGATAACTCCGAGGAATCTGTCTCCCATTTTTTGGCAACAAGCTTCAATAAGGCTGTTTTTGCTTCAAAGGCCGCATTACGGGTAGGAGGGGTAATGGAACCCGTGACCACACTTCCGCCAGAACCTGGTCCGACAGGAAAAAACGTATCCCCAATGTTTACTTTAATATCTTTTACCTGTAGGCCCAATTCCTCGGCAACTACCTGAGCAAGAATGGTCTTTGTCCCTGTTCCTATATCCTGGACACTAGACCGTATCTCAACGCCACCGCCTTTGTGAATTTTAATTTCTACGGAAGAATCCAAGGATACAAATCGGGGCCAAGTGGATTGGCCTACTCCAAGTCCTTTCTTCACCACACCTTTGCCACTTCCAGCAGGTTTACGACGAGACCATCCGAAAAGTTCCGCTCCCCGTTGGCGCTCCACTTTTCTCACCTCGCTTGTATCAATACGATCTCTATAGCTCAGGGGATCCAAATTTAGTTTTTCCGCTATTTCATCAATGGCCTGTTCCAAACCAAAAGCGCCCTGCACATTACCGGGTGCACGCCATGCAGCTCCTGGCCCGGCATTGGTCAATACATCATATTGCTCCGTTGCAAAATTTGGACATGTATAAAGGATTTGGGCAATACGCCCCACCCCGGCTCCAAGTCCTACTCCCGCAGTTCCATGGGAACGTTGTTGTATACCGGTCAAGGTCCCATCCTTTTTGGCTCCTATTTTTAGGTATTGAATTGAATTGGGACGATTTCCCTCTGCCAGATGCTCTTCCTGCCTATCCAACATCAGCCAAACAGGTCTACCTGTCTTTTTAGCCAAATTTGCAGCCATAGGCCCAAAACTTCCGGCACTATGTTTGGCACCAAATCCGCCACCCATGAATTCGCAGATGACCCGTACCTTACTTTTTGGCAAATTAAAAACGCTGGCCATTTCATTTCTGACGGCCGCCGTGTTTTGTGTGGATGCATAGACGGTCATAACATCGGCATTCCAATCGACCACAACACCATGGGTTTCCAAAGGCATATGGGTATGCACTTGAGTGCGATATGTTCTTTCCACTACAACATCCGCTTCTTTGAAACCTTCTTCCAAATTGCCTCTGGGCCCACCAAAAAAACTACTGGTAGATGGCCCCCTAACATTACCTTCTCCTTTGCTGCCATCATGTGTTTCGCCTACATCCCCACCATCTTGCTGTTGCGTAATGGGGGCATCAAATACTATAGGTGCATTGAGCTCCATAGCTGCTTCAAGATCTATAACAAAAGGTTTTTTCTCATAGTTGATCTTGATCAAGGAAACGGCCTCTTTGGCAATTTCCAAACTTTCGGCCGCTACACCAGCCAAAGGTTGGCCCACATACTTCACCATGGGGTACTTATCGGTGCTATTTTCTTCTCCCTCTTTTGGGGGACTTTCTATTAGGTGGATAGCGTGTACACCAGGCAAGCTTTTTGCTTTGGATATATCTATGGACGAAATGGTGGCATGTGGCACATTTGAACGCAACATCTTTGCGTAGAGCATACCCGGTAATTTAATGTCCGAGGTATAAATTGCCCTACCGGTCACCTTTTCAAGGGCATCGATTCTTGTGACTCTTTTTCCAATCACTTTTAATTTATCGTTGACGGGCCATACTGGCGGCTCTTCAACGGGTATTTCCCGTTCTACTTCGCCTAAATTATGCCCAGGAATACCGTATGGGAATTTTTCTTTTCTAGTATCCATCTTAAATCGTTTTTTTTGCTGCTGCCAAAGTGGCCTTAAAGACTTTAGGGTAGGTGCCACAACGACAAAGGTTGCCCCGAGTGGCGTTTTTCACATCTTCCAAACTAGGGTCGGGGTTATTATCCACAAGGTGCACACAGGACATGACCATCCCTGGAGTGCAGTACCCACATTGCGAAGCATCATGTTCTATAAAAGCTTCCTGTACCGGATGTAGCTCCCCGTTTTTTGCAATACCCTCAATAGTAGTAATCTCTTTGTCTCCCACATCAAAAGCTGACATCATACAAGAATTTACAGGCTTACCATCTAAATAAACGGTACATGCGGAACAAGAGCCCCGATCGCATACAACCTTGGTTCCCGTAAGCTCTAAATGATCCCGTAGGGCAGAAGCCAGGGTTGTCCTTGGTTCTATGCTAAGTGATTTTGTTGTACCATTGACCTTCATTTTTATGGTTATGGCATCGGGGCCAAATTCTTTGCCTGTCACAAGTGGTTCCTTGTACTCCAAGGCAAAGGCGTTCGAAGTCATTAAAACGCTACTTGCGGTGGATAATCCGGCACCCCGTATAAAACTACGCCTACTTATGGTTTTTCCCGGTTTGGATTCCGGATCTTGGTCTTTATTTTCCATGTAATTAGGATTGGGTTTGTTTACTATTCTATTACAGAAATGGGCACCTTAATTTACAATATTATTCCGTAAGAAGCCACCATATAATCAAAATTTAACGCAAAGAATAGGGACGAGGAAAATAGCCTAGACCTCTTGATCCCTTAATTACAAGATTCATTGATTAGAAAAGGGCCAGACCAAGCATGCGATTGAATATTTTTTATTCTTAAAATAGACCTATGAGTTTTGGAATAAACCTCATAGACCATTTTTTGAGCGGTTTCTGTTGCGAAATCGTTTTGCTTAAAGTGGCGATGGTGCAAGATGCGGTAAGTACCAATGAATAAACCGCCGTGACTATAATGTTAAAAGAGGCAAAAATCAAAGTCCCTGCGCTTGATTAAAATTGAAACGAACATAAGTTTTATGGGTAAAGTACTGGCACGGGCAAAAACAATGTTACGCTCTTTTGCCTGATCTATTGCCTTGCTATAGGGCTTTTATTCGTTCACCGAATTCCTTTACCTTTTCCCAATCTGTATATTCAATTTCGGTATGGGAATCGGTCGGCCCTTTGGTCATCCACATAATGAATTGAATCATGATCCTGTCAAAAAAAGGATATTTTTTATAATCCAGTTTACCTGCAAACACTTCCACTAAGTTGGGTCTCCACTCTATAGTTCTAAAGAACTTTGTAACGTATGGATTTGTATCAGGAGCATTTTTTTCTGGCTTTCTGGCCACTAGATTAACAGAAAAAAATGCTGTCTTTATAGAATCAAGGTGTTCTTTTTTTGTATTGATGAAGTCAATTACTTTTTTGTTATGGACGCCATATCGGATACTTGCCCCAATAATAATTTTGTCATATGGGTTGGTGTCCCCATTAAAACCATCAATGGCAATCAGGTCAACTATGTTTTGTTTCCGTAGCTGGTCCCTAAGTCTGGTACAAATTTTTAGGGTTTGTCCATCTACAGAGGAATATAAGAGCAAGATTTTAACCATCTCATCAAGTTAAAATTGAGATATTTTAGGATGCCCCCTGTGTTTTATGCCAGGCACTTGTATGATTGGCGGTAAAAATCAGTCATCCACCGCAGCAAATACCATCTGCCGAAATTTCCAACCGGTTTGGTCGTCCACTGGCCCCCTGGTCTGCTTCATCAATATTCCGATAATGTTTTCCTGGGGGTCGGCAAAATATTGTGTATTGAAATATCCGCCCCAATCAAAGGTGCCGGCACTTCCCTCACCGCCATGGTCCTGGCCTTTTGAGGTTACTACACCAAATGCAAGGCCATAGTGTTTTATGTCATCACCCCATAGGTCTCCGGTTTGGTTGCCCATAATACTTCTTACCGTAGTTCTGCTTAAAATACGTTTTCCATTAAGTTCGCCATGGTTCAAATACATCTGTAAGAATGTGGCGTAGTCCTTTGCGGTACTTGAAAGCCCAGCCCCTCCTGAAAAAAATCGCCGAGCGCCCTTTATGGGATAATCCGGGTCATAAAAAGTTACAGGATATTCTTCCCATGTGCCTCCTTTTTTTTGTTGTACGGTCACCAACCGGTCTTCCTTTTCCTCGGGAAGATAAAACCAAGTATCGTCCATGCCCAGAGGGTCAAAAAGTCGTTCTCGAAGAAATTCATCGAACGGCATTCCGGAAACGACTTCAATAAAGTAACCGAGTACATCCAAACCTTCGCTATATACAAAGGCCTCTCCCGGATTATGATGCAATGGTAGTTTTGCTAATTTTTTTACGCTTTCCCCAATGGATATATTATCTGTTGTAAAAAGGTCGGTAATACCTGCTTTGGCATATATTTTTTGAAATCGTTCATCGCCATCGATTACGCCGTAACCCAATCCTGAGGTGTGTGTTAAAAGGTGTCGTATGGTAATTTGATTTTCCGCGGGCTTTGTGGTGTAGGTGGAGTCACGTTCGTTGAAGCTATCCAGAATCTCAGCTTTTCCAAAATCTGGAATGTACTTGGAAATTGGGTCGTCCAATCGAAATTTTCCCTCCTCCCATAAGATCATTACCGCGGTAGAGGTTATGGCCTTGGTTTGCGAGGCGATTCTAAAAATGGTATTCTTTTCCATAGCCTTGCCCAATGCATTGTCTGCCTTGCCGTAAGCCTCGTGGAATACAATTTTTCCATTTCTGGCAATCAGGGCCACCGCTCCTGGGATGTTGTTTTTCCCAACGGCTTGTTCCAGCATAAGATCAATTCGCTCCAGTCGCTCCGTAGAAATACCTTCATCGGTCGGGGAAACCTCGGAGAGCGGAGAAGAGGATTGTATGGATCGAGTCTGTGCCCCCAGGATCAGCGAGGTTAAAACGAACAAAAATGTAATTCGGTTTTTCATTATTTCTGATTTTGATTTACAATATATTCATAATGCCCCATTTTTGACATATCTTCCTGAAAAATAGATATGAACATCAAAGCGTGCACGGATACAAAGTGTTATAAAATAGGGATTCATTCGTATATTTTGCAATATTAGGGCACTATTTGGTACAACGGAAAAAAGCATTACCCTTTATGTCATTGATAGACAGAATAAAGGATTTGGCCAATATCAATACGTTATCCAAGCATGAACAGTTGGTGCAAGGTACAATGGAATCCATAGACTCCGGTATTTTGACAACGGGTGACAAACTGCCCTCCATAAACCAAATGGTAGACGAACTAGGTTTTGCCAGAAAGACCATTGTAAAGGCCTACGAGGAGCTTAAAGATCGGGGCCTGGTGGAATCCAAAAAGCTTAAGGGATATTTCATAATCAGTGAGGAAACCAAGGTTACCCTTAAAATAGCATTGCTATTGTTCTCTTTCCGACGTTTTCAAGAGGAGTTTTATGATACATTTAGAAAGGAATTGGGCAAAAAATTCCAGATCGATGTTTTTTTTCATCACAATAATGTTTCCGTCTTCGAGAGTATCTTCAATACAATCCGAGGTAAATATGGCATGTATGTGGTCGCTCCAATTCCCCATAAAAGTATACGCCCGATATTGCGATCTATAGAACCGGCCAAACTATTGATAATAGACAGGTATTTGTCCATGCCCAAAGAGTATTCCTATATATCACAGGAATTTGAGGAAACCACATACAATAAATTGGTTGAGCTACTGCCTCGTATAAGACAGTTTGATAAGTTTGTTCTTTTCTTTAGGAAGGAATCCGATTATCCTGAGGGAATTTTAAGGGCCTTCAATCGATTTTTGATGGACTATAAAATTCTTGGGTCCGTAGAAGAGGAATACCGACTGGGTTCCATCAAAAAGGGACATGTTTATTTCTTTATTAGCGATACCTATTTATGGGAGGTTTTAAGAGATTGTCGCAACGGTGAATATGTTGTTGGCAAAGATGTAGGTATCTTATCCCACAACGATCATGTGGTAAAGCAAATTGTCTTCGGAGGCATTACCACCATCTCTACAAACTTTAATGACATGGCCATTAAGGCCGCGAAGCACATTAAACAAAAGGGTAAAACGCAAGTAATTATGCCCTTTAACGTCATTAAGCGTAATTCACTGTAAGTATTCTGACAGATTTTTCAATGCCTTGCCTAAGCTACTTTTTTCAATAAATCAAAACAGGGACAGCGATTACAGCGTTTGGATTCGCATTTCTTGTATTTGGAACAGCATTTGGTTTTGCAACCCTTGGGTTTTAATTGAAGTAAAGCGACCTTCTGAGCTTTTTCTAGCTTTTTACGCGCTTTTTTTGATACCTTCTTTTTTTTGCCCACGAATACTCACTTAAGGAATATTCCAAAAGTAATTATTTTAATTAAATCTAAATAAGAAAAATGATAAAAATTTATTCTGTTGTATCCGAAGCTGCACTCTCGACCGTGATTTGCTGAACATCCCGATCAAAAAGGTAAAGGCCGCCCTTATCATTTCCTATGAGATTTATTTTATCCAAAATAGTACGGGCCAGTGCTTCTTCCTCAATTTGTTCGGCCACATACCATTGCAGAAAATTGTGGGTGGCATAATCCTTTTCTTCCAAAGTGACGTGTACCAAATCGTTTATACTTTTCGAAACGAAAATTTCATGGTCGTATAGTTCCTGGAACATTTTTTGGAACGTTCCGAAATCGGTTTTAGGGGCTTTTAGATCAGAGATGATGGCATGCCCGCCTCTTTCGTTGACGAATTTTATCAATTTGAGCATATGCATCCGCTCTTCATCGGAATGTTTATACATAAATTGCGAGATACCTTCCAGGCCTTTTACCTCGGCCCATGATGCCATGGATAAATACACCTGTGAGGATTCCGCCTCTATCCTAATTTGTCCGTTCAATGCTTTTTCAACCTTCTTGGATAACATAGTTTCAAATTTTGCGCAAAGTTACAAATTATACCTATTAAAAAAATGATTTGGATTAGAAGCGTGCTGCAATTCCAATTCGTCCTGGACCAAAATTGAGGTCCCAGCTAATTTTTTTGCTATTATCGTTGTATTTCTTGTCGTATTTGGTATCCAGATAGTGATCTATGGATTCAACGATAGCAATACTCACCACGGCACTAAAGACTATATCGGAGAGCCAATGTTTGCCCTCCCACAACCTAGAAACTGAGGGGATAGCTCCCAAAGTATAAATACCTCCTTTTATCCAAGGACTCTTAAACTGTTTTGCAATGGCATGGGCATTTGTCAAAGCCAAAATGGCGTGACCGGAAGGGAAGGCATGAAAATCCTTACCCCCACTCCAGAAGGGGCTAAATGTATCCTTGGTTTTTCCGCTCAAAGGCCTCGCCCGCCCTATAGCGGATTTCAAAAAATGTTGTAGTAATCCTCCCGCGGAGGCCGAGGAAATAAGCAGCACTCCGGTCCTTCGTAATTTTTCATCCTTTATGGCCAGTCCGGTTAGGTATACGGCACCCGTTACGATGTAGTTATTGGATGGGCTTCCGTATTCAAACCCAAAATCCCGAAGGACTTCGGGTATGTCATCCCTGATTCTTCTAAAATATTCCGAGCTAGGATCGTCAACAAGATAAGCGACTCCCGTGCCCACCACGGTAACACCAAAATCGCCCCATTGGTCACCCTTCCAATGCAAAGGTCTGGAATAGGCATATCCCATTCCCAAAAAGATATTGCCAACATCATATTTGAACATATCCCATCGGGTCTCGGTAACATCCGTGTCCAAATCCTGGGATTGAGCGCAACAAACAAATACAAGGAAAAAAAGTAAAAAAACTCTCTGCATTGCACTGATTTGCGGTGCAAGTTAAGGTTAAGATTTCAATTTCAATACTCTTTTAAAACCAAAATTTCACCCATAAATGTGCAGTGACTACTGTGTTGCCGAAACCAAAAGGGGGTTTTCCATGGTTTCATAGAAATCGGCCAGAATCTTTTCCTTATCGAAGTTTTCCCAAACTATAATTTTTCTTTGGTTCGCGGGGCGTTCCATCCATTCATTGTTAATAAGGATTGGGGCTGGAATCGATTTTTGATCTCCCCAGGAGTTGTCCTTTAAAATGGCCAGGGCAACCATATCAAAAAGTGGGCGGGAGGGAGGATCGGTATGGTAATGGATATGTTCAAAAAGACTGATGGAATAATCGCCAAAATTTTCAAAGGTTCCCCCATGTCTTCCTGTAATCGATTCTTTTGCTTTGGGCCCCAATCCCGGCATTCTTGAATTTACTTCGGTTTGGGTTACTGCCACCGCGTCCGTTCCCGAGGGTTTTCCATATCGAACAGTTACCATTTCAAAGGGGATTTTGCTGTTCAGTACATAGTTCATGGAAATGGTGTCATTGTCCTGATTGTATTCCCCGGGTTCGGGATAGTTACTTCCTAACCAAACAATTTTGGTCCGCTCGGCAAAAGAAGGATCTCTTTTTAGAGCTAGGGCAATATTGGTGAGCTTGCCCACCGCCACTATGATTATGGAATCCTTCTTCGTTTCTTCCAGAATAAAATCTACACCTTCGTTTCCATCATAATTGGAGGGGTCAAAATCTTCAACAATTTCCTTAAAATTCCCATTTGCTCCATCTAAAAGGGGGATGGAATCTTTTAAATTACTCAATTGTAATACCCTTTCCGCTTCATCATAGTGCCCCTGAATACCACCTCCATTATACGTAGCATTGACCGTAATCCCCCTTACATCAAAAACATCGCCGTTGAACAACATATAGGCCATGGCATGCTGATCGTCCAGCTCGTTATTGGCATCGGTATCGAAAATAACTTTTGTTTTTTGTGGCTCAATTTTTGACGATTCCTCTGAGACGGATCTGGATTCCTTTTGTTTTTCCTTGCAGGAAGTGCAGAGTGAGGTAGATAAGAGGAATAACAATATGTAGTAAGCCGTTTTCATATAAAAATGAATTATTAGGTTATAGTGGGTTGGGAAAGTACAAAAAAATGGAAAACTCCTAAAACGGCTAAAGCATTGCTCCGAGTTCCATTCAATTTTGGTTACATATGAGAGCATTGTTTAAAAAAAGATGTGTTGTGCCATGCGAAAGGTATTGGCATGGGCCTCAACAATCGTTTTGATATCGGCGGAATATCCACCGCCCATACTACATTGTACCGGGATGCCTAACCGTTGGCAGGTCTCCAACATTATTTCATCCCGCTGTTTGCAACCTTCCAAGGTTAGCGCCAATGTGCCCAATTTATCGGTTTCAATGATATCCACGCCGCAGAGATAAAAGATAAAATCGGGCCGGGTTTTATCGATTAGTTTAGGCAGATTCTCGCGCAAAATGGACAGATACTCGGCATCACCGGTTCCTTTTTTCAAGGGAATGTCCATATCCGATTTTTCCTTTTTAAAGGGATAGTTATTGGCCCCGTGTATGGAGAAGGTAAATACCGAATCATCATTTTGAAATATTTCCGCTGTCCCGTTCCCCTGATGAACGTCCAAATCTACTATCAGGATTTTTTTGGCCAAATTCTTGGCCTGAAGATAACGTGCTCCTATGGCTTGGTCGTTCAACATACAAAAGGCTTCGCCTCTGTTGGTATAGGCATGGTGTGTACCCCCGGCAATATTCATGGCAATCCCATTTTCCAGCGCAAATTCACAACCTCTCATGGTCCCATCGGCGATAGTGCGTTCCCGTTCCACCAAGTCCTCCGTCAAGGGGAAGCCAATTTTTCTGGCCGCTCTAGGAGGGATTTTAATATTCAACAAATCGTAAAAATACTCGGGTTCATGAACGGCTACGATATACTTGTCATTGGGGATGTTTGGCTCAAAAAAGTTTGTATGTGCACAGGTGCCTTCATATAATAGTTGTTGTGGCAACAGTTCATACTTCTCCATCGGAAATCGATGGCCTTTGGGCAAAGGATGTTTATAAATGGGATGATAGGCTATTTTAAGCAAATTCGAAAGATTCTGTGTTGTTTCAAATATCGCTTATTATCGTAAATCATGAGCAAATAGAATACTTCTAAACTATTTGGAATCTTTTTCTCCACCAGTTTCTTCTAGGGAAATAGCCGGTATAAGCGAATGCTGTAATACCTTTGCCGAATATGACGAACACCATCACAAAGGATATTGTCCGTTGCCAAGAACTGTTGCGAAACAATGCGTTGGTGGCCATACCTACCGAAACCGTATATGGGTTGGCGGCTAATATTTACAATGACGAAGCCGTCCGAAAGATTTTTGAGATGAAGGGGAGACCCTTGTTCAATCCCTTGATTGTACACATCCATCATTTAGATCAATTATCATCCTTGGCAAAATCGGTGCCGGAAGCGGCCACAAAGCTGGCCGAGCGATTTTGGCCTGGCCCTTTGACTTTAATACTTGAAAAAAATACTTCGGTAAGTAAACTTGTCACTGCAGGGAAGTCTACCGTTGCCATACGCATGCCCAACCATCCCTTGACTTTAGAGCTGCTCCGGGGTCTGGATTTTCCGGTAGCTGCTCCGAGCGCCAATCCTTTTACAAGAGTTAGTTCCACTTCGGCAGAACATGTGGCCGACTATTTTGGCGATCGGATTCCCGCTATTTTGGATGGTGGTCCCTGTACGGTCGGGTTGGAATCCACTATTGTGGGATTTGATGGTGAAACTGTTGTGGTTTATCGAAAAGGAGGTATTTCCATTGAGGCCATCGAAGCCTGTGTGGGGAAAGTGAGATTGCTTACCAAAAATGAGGATGCCCCACAGGCACCTGGAATGCTGGCCAAGCATTATTCCCCTCGAACAAAACTAGTTTTAAGTGATGATATCTTAAAAACTATAGAAGGCTTTACCAAACAAAAAATAGGGGTATTGGCCTTTTACGAGTCTAACTTTGCCAAAGCCAAGGTGGTAGAAACTCTTTCTGAAAAACGAGATTTAAATGAGGCCGCTAAAAATCTATTTGCCGCTTTGCATCGCTTGGACCAAGAAAATCTGGACATAATTATTGCCCAACGCCTTCCCAATGAAGGATTGGGAATCAGTATCAATGATCGCCTGGAACGTGCCGGAAATTAATCTTGAATAGGTTTTTTATGAAGTGCCAGCTGAATGCGTTTTCTAGGAATATCAACGGATAGGACTTTCACTATAATCTGTTGGTGCAAATGCACATGCTCGGTGACATCCTTAACGAAGCCCTGCGACAAATTGGAAACATGTATCAATCCACTTTCCTTAATGCCCACATCCACAAAACAGCCAAAGTGGGTAATGTTGTTCACAATCCCTGGTAGCAGTTGTCCTTCCCTCAGGTCGGTAATATTTTTAATGTTCTGATCAAAAGTAAACACCTTGGCCTTTTCTCTTTGATCTAGCCCCGGTTTTTTCAATTCCGAAATAATATCCTCTAGGGTAGGGAAACCGACAGTATTGGAAGTATAGAGCTGTAATTCTATCTCCTTGAGCAGTTTTTTGTTACCGATGAGTTGGGTAAGTGGTACTTTTTTGTCCTTTGCCATACGTTCCACTAAAGGATAACTTTCAGGATGCACTGCGGAATCGTCCAAAGGGTTTTCTGCTCCCTTAATACGAAGAAAGGCGGCGCCCTGTTCAAAAGCCTTTCCGCCTAATCTCGCCACGTTTTTAATATCATTTCTGCTTTTGAAAGGTCCGGTCTCATTTCTATATGTCACAATATTTTCTGCCAATTTGGGGCCAATACCAGAGACATAACTTAACAAAGAAACACTGGCGGTATTAATATTTACACCCACTGTATTTACGCAGCTTTCTACTGTTGTGTCCAATGAATATTTAAGCTTTGTTTGGTCTACATCATGTTGATACTGGCCTACGCCAATCGATTTTGGATCTATTTTAACCAATTCGGCCAAGGGATCTGCCAAGCGTCTTCCAATGGATACCGCGCCACGTACGGTAACATCATAATTGGGAAATTCTTCCCTTGCAATTTTGGAAGCCGAGTAGATAGAAGCTCCCGCCTCGTTTACCACATACACCTCCACAGCATTTTTAAAGGCTATGCGTTTCACTAATCTTTCTGTTTCACGGGAGGCAGTTCCATTGCCAATGGCAATGGCCTCTATTTTGTAGGCATCGGAAAGCGAACTGATTTTTTTGATGGCACCTTTACTATCGTTTTGGGGTGCATGCGGATAAATGGTTTCGTTGTGTAGTAAATCGCCCTGGGCATCCAAACAGACCAATTTACAACCTGTTCTAAAGCCTGGGTCAATGGCTAGGATACGTCTTTCACCTAATGGAGCACCCAGCAACAACTGCTTTAGGTTTTTGGAAAATACCTGTATAGCCACGTCATCCGCTTTCTCTTTTGCAATTTTGAGCGATTCGTTGGAAAGCGATGGCAACAGCAGTCGCTTGTAGGCATCGGCAATGGCCAGTTTTATGTGTTCAGAACAAGCATTGTTGGTTTTTAGGACGCGTTGTTCAATACGTTCCAAGGCCTTCTCATCATCGATTTCGATTTTTACCCGAATAAACTTTTCCGATTCAGCTCTAAGGATGGCTAAGAATCGGTGGGACGGACAGCGATTTAGCGGTTCGCTCCAGTCAAAATAATCTCGATACTTTTGGGCTTTTTCGGTATCCTTTTGGGAGCTGATGACCTTAGTGGTCAGAATGGCAAAGCGTTCCAGTTGGTGCCGCAATAGATTTCTGATGGATGCACGTTCATTGATCCATTCAGCAATGATATGCCGTGCTCCTTCCAATGCTTGGTCTTCATCAGCAACATTTTTTCCTAAATAGTTTGAAGCCAAACTTTGGATGGCATCACTATGCTGGGCCATAATGATCTTTGCCAAGGGTTCCAATCCATTTTTACGTGCAGTTTCCGCCTTGGTTTTTTTACGCTTCTTAAAAGGAAGGTAAAGATCCTCCAATTCGATAATATCTGCTGCGAATTCAACCTTTTTTTTTAGTTCTGGGGTCAATACCCCTTGCTCGTTCATGGTTTTTAGAATAGCCTCCCTTCTTTTTTCAAGTGCTTGATATTGCATTTTGAGCTTAACAATCGTCCCGATTTGTACTTCGTCAAGATTTCCCGTTCGTTCTTTTCGATAGCGGGCAATAAAGGGTACGGTACATTCTTCGTCCAACAGTGCTAGGGTATTTTCAATATCTTTTTCGGGAAGTTGGGTATGTTGTAGAACGTAGGTTACCAAGGAAGACATTGAAGATGTTTGTTATAGTTAGCTGATACTGCTGCCATTCCCAACCTCATCTTCATCGGGATTAACGAACACTAGTTTACCTTCCGCATCTTCGGTCATTAGAATCATACCTTGACTTTCTACACCTCTTAGTTTTCTTGGAGCTAGATTTACAAGTACAGTGACTTTTTTGCCAATGATTTCATCGGCCTTAAAACTTTCCGCAATACCCGAGACAATGGTCCGGGTGTCCAGGCCCGTCTCCACTTTTAGGACCATAAGTTTTTTGGTCTTGGGCATCTTTGTCGCTTCAACGATGGTACCTACGCGCATATCCAGTTTGGTAAAGTCATCAAAGGTGATTGTTTCTTTTTGTGGGCTGATTTCTTGTGTAGCCTCCATAGCAGCGTTGGTTTTTTTGGTAGCTTCCAGTTTATCCAGTTGCTTTTGGATTTCTTCATCCTCTATTTTCCGAAATAGAAGCTCGGCCTTATTGATGGTATGACTGGAGGGTAGTAGTATTTCATTATCCTTAACCTGTTCCCAGCCATTTTGAGCTGTGCTTGACCTGATATTGAGGATATTTTTTAGCTTCGCCGAGGTAAAGGGGAGGAAAGGTTCGCTCAAAATAGCCAGTCCCGTCGCAATTTGTAGGGCAACGAACATTATGGTTTTTACTCTTTCTTCATCCTCTTTAATGACCTTCCAAGGTTCTTCATCGGCCAAATATTTATTACCTAAGCGCGCCAAATTCAATAATTCCTGACTTGCTTCCCGGAATCGGTAACGTTCCAACGAATTGGAAATAATTTGAGGATACTTTTGTAGTTCGGCAAGGGTTTCTTTATCTATGTTGGAAAACTCCATGGGCTCTGGTACAATCCCTTCATAATACTTCTGGGTCAATACCACCACCCGGTTGATAAAATTCCCGAAAATGGCGACCAGCTCATTATTGTTCCTTGCCTGGAAATCCTTCCAGGTAAAATCATTGTCCTTGGTTTCCGGTGCATTTGCCGTTAATGTATAGCGCAGAACGTCTTGCATGTCCGGAAATTCTACCAAATATTCATGTAGCCATACTGCCCAATTTTTGGAGGTAGATAATTTATTGCCCTCCAAGTTTAGGAACTCATTGGCCGGGACGTTTTCAGGAAGTATATAGTTCCCGTGGGCCTTAAGGATGGCTGGGAAAATAATACAGTGAAAGACAATATTATCTTTTCCGATGAAATGCACCAATTTGGTATTTTCATCCTTCCAATAGGGTTCCCAATCCTTACCTTCCCTTTCCGCCCATTCCTTGGTGGAGGAGATATAGCCAATGGGCGCATCGAACCAAACATACAGTACTTTGCCTTCGCCTCCTTTCACTGGGACGGGAATGCCCCAATCCAAATCACGGGTCACTGCGCGAGGTGCCAAACCACCATCTATCCAAGATTTGCACTGGCCGTATACATTGGGTTTCCAATCTTCCTTATGGCCCTCCAAAATCCAGTTTCTTAAGAAACCTTCATAACGATCCAAAGGTAGAAACCAATGTTTGGTCTCTTTTAAAGTGGGAACGGCACCGGTAATCGTTGATTTCGGGTTTATTAAATCCGTAGCATTCAGTGAAGAACCGCAATTTTCACATTGATCCCCATAGGCTTCCTCATATCCACAATTGGGACAGGTGCCGGTAACAAAGCGATCGGCCAAAAATTGCTCGGCTTCTTCATCGTACAATTGGGCCGTATTTTCCTCAATGAAATCACCTTGTTCATAGAGCTTCTTAAAAAAATCTGAAGCAGTTTCATAATGCACCTTTGCCGAGGTCCTAGAGTAATTGTCGAACGAAATGCCAAAATCCACAAAGGATTTTTTAATGATACCGTGGTACTTGTCTATAATCTCATTAGGCGATACACCTTCCTTTTTGGCCTTCATGGAAATAGCTACCCCATGTTCATCACTGCCACCTACAAAGGCTACCTCATGGCCCGTTAAGCGCAAATATCGGGCATAAATATCGGCAGGAACATAAACACCGGCCAAATGCCCAATGTGGATTGGCCCGTTCGTATAGGGTAAAGCTGCCGTAATCGTGTACCTTTTTGGATTCTGTTGATCTTGAGACATCAAAACGCGAATTAAGGCACAAAAATACAGATTTTTGCTAGCGCATTATCGAATGCCACCAAAAAGAAAACCTTCGGCTTACCAATTGGTGCACCGAAGGTCAAGTTGCAAAGTGTGGGGCGTGTTAAGCAACCATTACCGATTTGCTCATTTTTTTATCTTGGATCTGAATACGATAAATGTATTTTCCTGTTGATAAATGTTCGGGCATTCGTTCCCTAATATTAATTTCCGCCGATCCCTCGGTCATCATTTCATTGTAGATCGTGCCCACATTCTGGCCAAGGATGTTATACAACTGAATATCCACATGAGCTGTGAAAGGCATCTCCAAATAAATATGGGGAGCATTATCCGTGGGGTAAAATGGTTTATGGACCACAGCGTTCAACAAATCCGGGTTCGGATCCGTTGGTTCCGGTTGTGTGGGCAAGGTAGGTTCCCCATCACTGTAAACAATATCGGGGAATTCAACACCACTACAATTAAAGCCTAGGTTGACCGGAGCATAAGGGTGATCTAATAAATGTTGTTCTACCAAAGGAATGTCTACGCAGAGCCATTCGGCCAAAACAGTGGCATATAGATCCCTAAAGTCCATGGTATATTCCAAATTACCTCTACCATCCGGATTATCCAAGGTTGGGTGTTCCCCAACAAACGCACTTCCGTTCAATCCCGATCCGAAAAACAGTGTTGGTGCCGCTTTACCATGATCCGTACCATTGGAACCATTTTCAAAAATTCGTCGCCCGAATTCCGAAAAGGTCATACTTAGGACTTTGTCATCTTGTTGTGTAAAAGCAATGTCATCGTAGAAATTATCTATGGCTACGGATAAATTGGTCATCAATCGTTCATGGGCCAAGGGTTGGTTGCCGTGAGTGTCAAAACCACCCATGGAAATCATGTATACCTTGGTTCCTAAGTTACCCTTGATCAAACGGGCCAATAATGCCAATTGTCTTGCAAAACCATTGTCCTGATATTCCACTTGGTTTTGTCCACGCTCATAGGCTTCATGGATAAGACCTGCATATTCATAGGTAGTATTGGCGACTCCCCTAAGGAATTTCAATTGGTCGCCATACATACAATCGCCGAACAATGCGTCATCCAATCCATAGACCACTCCAGATTCCGCAATTTCTTCCAACTGATCGATATTTGAGGTCACAAAAGCGTAATTGGTCTCTTCGCCTTGGAAGACCAAGTTCCCGAACTGACCTATTTGTATGGCCGCCGGCGATGCTGGAGGATGAATCAGATAATCTGGATAGAGGTTCTCAAAGTGTCTTCCCATCCAGCCAGTATCCAATCCGGAAAAGCCGGTGGTTGTTAAATCTGTATTGGCATAAATATCCGATCCCGTAAAATGGGAGAGACTTTGGTTTTGATAGCCCACGCCGTGTACAGCCTTAAACTGCCCATCGCCCCACATAGGCTCTACGGCCTGCATATAGGACGGAACGCCAAATTCGTCCGTTAGCTTTAATACTTTACTCTCCGGAATATAGATGTTGGGCCTGGCATTGGCATAACTATCATACTGCTCGATTGGAATTACGGTACTAAGTCCATCGTTTCCGCCGGAAAGTCGAATTAAAATTAAAATATTATCCGTTTCCGCAGCTGCAATTGCTGCAGTCAATGGAGAGGGTGCCGAGGCGGTCAACATATTGCTTCCGAGCATCATGGAACCAGAACCGGCGATTCCCAAAGCCTGAAGAAAGGAACGTCTGCTCCAGGCCTTGTGTTCTAAATCGTGGCCCTCATGCTGAAGACCTTTATAAGGAGTATTGTTGATATTGCACATATTCGTAGGTTTTATTTTAGTTGAAACTCGGGTTGTCTTGCCAAATATTGTAATAGTAGGTATACTTGAAACGGTGCTGTCATCCAAGTGGCCAGCGTCCAAGTTTCATCATTTCCACCTTCATAGTAGGTGAGGTCTACATCGCTTCTAAATACGGCGAATGCCTTATCGTACTCCCCTTCATCCAGTAGTCCTTTGGGTAGAACAAAATCAATGATAGGTCTGGCGATAATATCAGGATTATTGCTTGTTAATCCATCATTTCCGGTTAGGGAGAGGCCAAACGCCCTGAACTGTTCATTGTTGTTCTGGTAGAAAGTTTCGAGAATGGTCTCTATGGTGAGCCAACGTCCTATAATGAAATTGGTATTGATCCAGGTGCGATCTCGCTGCCAACCGGCCACATCAAAAGGATCGAACATTTCCTGTCCTAAAAGACGGCTGTAGTTATTGATCTCGCTCAAGGTGGTATCCGTGTAGGCAAAGCTGGTCTCCTTTAATGTATTCAAATACATGTCATAAGGACTCTTGATAATAACGCCGATAGCGTTGTCATCAAAAAAGTGTTGACTTCTGAACAATTGAGACAGAACCGGAGCTATTTCAAAATCGTTTGCAATGAACGTATTCGCCATTCCATCAATAATGGCCTGCGCATTTCCCATATCATCCTTGGAATCTGGATGTACAAAGAATTCGTAAAGTTTTCTACAGATGAACTCCGCTATTTCATTCGGACGTTGTTGAAAAAGAATATTGATTACGTCATCATATCCCCAATTCCCGGTCTGCCCTAAAATGGTTTTACTGCCCGCATCATGTCGTGTAGCATCATAGGCTACCGGAGAACAGCCAATTTCGCCTCTTTCCACATAACCGGATAGGGCCTTGGCCGTTTCAATGATGTCTTCTTCGGTATAACCGTTTCCTTCGCCCAAAGTGAAAAGCTCATACAGTTCACGGGCATAATTTTCGTTAGGATTGTTACCGTTATTATATACGCCATCCAAATAGTAGAGCATGGCATCGGTCAATCCTATTTCGCTTACGAAGGTCCGGAAGTTCCCTAGTGAATTTCGTTGGAGACAATTAATGTAGTGATAAAGGAAGGAATTACAGTCATATACATCGATTTCGGTAACAAAATGATTGCTCCAAAAGAAACTCATCCTATCCCTTAGATTATTGTCCAAAAGGGCATTGGTATAAGTCAAGCGCCATTCTTCCAACTGTGTTCGACGAACCTGTCTTGCTTGATCATCATCGGCGGGATAATTACTATTATTCCAATCCGCCCAGGCTGGGGCCGGTGTTGGGGGCATGGCTACTGCCTGATTTATCAGATTGTCAACCAGCGTTCCCGCATTTTGAGTGACCGCTTGGTCAATAATCTCTACCGAGGCGCTAAACCCCAGTCTTCTATACAAATGTGCCGCTTTTGTCCTGTCCAAAGGAGTTGTGTACGGCGCTAATGTAGAGGTATTACAATTAACGAAGTATTCCATAGATTTTAGGCTTTAAGAACGTTCATGTGCGTAGGGGCTAATTCTTAACGCTTAAACTTTTTGGATAGTATCTTAATCGTTTTATTTTCGTTGTACTGCGGGCCAATTTACGATGTTGCGGTTAATAATAACGACGAAGTGTTGTTTTTTTCGATGAAATGCACTGTTTTCGTACAATTTTAGGGAGATTTATATGGGGAAGCACAATGAATTTGGAAAGGAGGGGGAGCAGATGGCAGTGGATTTTTTGATGGCAAAAGGGTATGATATCAAGTATCGCAATTACAGATATTTAAAATCCGAAATTGATATTATTGCGCAAAAAGGAAATACCCTAGCTATAATAGAGGTTCGTGCTAGAAGCAATGACCAAATTGTTCCCATTGCGGAAACCATTACCAAGAAAAAAATCGGACTTTTGGTTATGGGTGCAGATTATTATGTAACTGAACAGGGTCTTGATGTAGAGGTTCGATTCGATGTGGTAACGATTCTAAAAAATAGCAGAATATTCAAGATTGAGCACATAAAGGATGCTTTTTATCACTTTTAAATACGTAATTACGCACAAAATTATCTACTGCACAATTTGTTTTATTTATAACAAATTGTTATTTTTGTACCTCAACTGAACCAAAGATGAAAACAATTTCTTCCGTTGTAGAGCAGTACATCAAAAAAAAGCCTTTTTTACAAAGCGCATTGGCGCAGGGTATCATTAATCTGACTTCGTTATCCCGTATTGTGAAGCCGGAGATCGAGGAGGAATTGGGGAAGGAAATTCGCAATGGAGCTATAGTTATGGCCTTAAAGCGTTTATCCGATGACCTGGAATTTAGAGCTACCCATAAAATAATCAAGGTTTTAAAGAATATAGGGGAGATTACGGTTCGTTCCTCACTGACCGATTATACATTCTTGGCCTCGGATACCGTCCTTGTGCAACAAGCCAAGCTTTTAGACGAAATCAATGCCAATCAGGATATTTTTTACACTTCCTCTCGCGGTGTAAACGAAATCAATATTGTGATTAGTAGCAGTATGGATGAAATCGTGGAGCGACTTTTCAAAGCGGAAAAGTGTACCCAAAAGGCGGAGAACCTTTCTTCCATTACAGTAAAACTTCCTGCTGAGAATGTCTCGGTTCCTGGAATCTACTATTTTATTTTTCAGCGTTTGGCATGGGAGGGTATTGTTCTCTATGAGGTAATTTCGACTACTAATGAGTTCACCATTCTTGTGGATGACGATCAAGTAGATGTAGCCTTTAGAACCATAAAGGACTTAAAGGCGCTTTAATTATCTTCTAGGAATTTGATTACTCCCGGGCTGTCATCCAGTTTGGCAATTATCCGTTTCTCCTTGTCCAGAATGAAATAGGTAGGGGTTTTGGCTATATCATACAATTTGGCGTATTCATTTTCCCATTTGCCCATGGCGAGGACGTGCTCAAAATTTTCAAATTTGGCCGATTCAATTTTCCAGCGAATGTCATCATCTTCCAACCCTATGGCAACCACTTTTAGATTTGTCCGCTGCTTTAGCCCTTCATATAATCTTGGCAGATCTCTGAGACAATGCCCACAGGTACTACTCCAAAAGATTAGCATATAATACTCGTAGCCTTTAAGACCGCTTAATTTTTTAAGTGTATTACCCTTTCCCCATTCTATTTCAAGAGCTATGGCCCCCAAGCGCAGACGATTATGGGTTTTGATCTCATTGATAATTTCCTGATTCCTGGTTACCGCCGCCAAAGGGGTAAGATAATCTTCATAAATGAAGTCCGACAAGGTAGTATAATCGTTTGTCGCGGCCAGTTTCCAAAGTTTATGAAAGACATGAAATTTGAAACCTGCCGAGGTACCTTCCATTTGCCTGCTGACTTCACTTACATTTTCCTGTATTGCCTTTTCCGTTTCCAATGGATCCATCTGTTGCAACGGGAGAGCGGTAAAAACATAGTTGGAAATTTTATCCATCAAGAACCCGGAAGCCTGTAGCATAGGATTTTTCAAATCAAGCGCGCTAAAATAATTTGCCTTTCTGTTTTTGACATAATCGAATAAGGATTCATTTTCTCGAGGGATGTAGGGTGAATTAGCTTTTATAAAATGTTGGATCAGCATACCATTGGATAGCTTTTCATAAGCCATCTGAGTTGCCTTTAATTCCTTTGTCACTTTCTTGAATTTGGCTTCGTCGGTTTTTCCTTCGGAATACCACCGGACAATTTCACCTGTTAGACCTTGTATTTCCCCAAAATATTTGTTGAAGATCTTATTTTCCTCGGAAACCAAAAAGTTGATTCCTTTGGAGGCGTTAAAATGCAATTGCACATCTTCCTTCCCGTTGTAGATGACATCAAAATAAAATTCATCCTGGGGAAGGGCGTACACCAGGCGGTAGATTCCGGGAGCACTGTTTTCGGGAAGTGTCAAGATGAATTTTCCGTCATTTACAGCGCCATCCGCTACATAGGATTGATTGCCAGGACTAAGATGATAGGCTATTAGCCAACTATAATTGTCCGCGGGTGAGAAGACACCGGATATGGTATGCTGAGCCATTACCGATAGGGTCAGGAACAAAAAGGAGAAAAGGATGATTTTTCGCATGCTTAAACCAAATCAAACATCTTACCAAAATAGTACGGAGTAAGAAATCGGATAAGGAACATTACATCTCCCAACCTTCCCTATGGGTTCTACCTACAAACTGATTTGCCTCTTCCAGGTTGGTAATCCGCATGTTTTCCCCATCCCATAACAATTTTTTACGGGCATAAAAATCCATTTTTCCATCACTGTTCTCCCTTCGTAGCATATAACTACGGATAGCTAAATTGCCCATTAACACAGTTTCGGTCATTGGTCCTGCATAATCGAAAGATGAGGTCAACCCTTTATGTTCCGGGCTATCGAAACCTGCTTTGCAGGCATCCACCCATAACCGCTGATGGCCATATTCTGGCTCTTCGCTACTTTCAACCTCGGGACCAAAGTCGGTCGTACCATCGTTAAGATATAGTTTAGGGGTAAGTGGGGAACTATCATTAATATTAGTAGAGATAATCCCTTTTTCCCCGATCATCAATACGCCATTTTGACTTCCCGGCCCTCCAATATCGTTATTGGCAGGAATGATGTCCGGGTGTGAAGGTCGAATGCCCCCATCACTCCAAGTCATTTCTATGGGAGATTTGCTCTTATCCGTAGCACCAAAATGTAAGGTAATAAAGGACGAAGGAGGGCAGCCTTCAGGATGATAATCGGCCGTCCACATCTGAGTGTATACGGAACCTACACTGCATTCTGCATCCGTTGGATATTTGAGTCCCAAGGTCCTAAAGGGAATATCGATCAAGTGACAACCTACATCTCCTAAGGCCCCAGTACCGTAGTCCCACCAGCCGCGCCAATTAAAAGGATGTAAATTGGGCGTAAAAGGTCTATTCGGGGCAGGCCCTAACCATAAATCCCAATACAGGTCTTCGGGTTTTTTGCTTTCATCGGGTTCTGGCATAGCATACCCTTGAGGCCATACCGGTCTATTGGTCCATACCTGAACTTTGGAAATGGGCCCAACGGCATCGGTGTCCACCCATTTTTGAACCATATCCAACAGTGGGTTGGAACCACCTTGGTTTCCCATTTGGCTTACAATTTTTTTATCCCTTGCCATTTGGGTAAGCTTCCGTGCCTCACTGATGTTATGGGTCAGCGGCTTTTGAACGTATACATGTTTTCCGCGTTCCATGGCAAAAGCTGCGGCCGGACCGTGCACATGATCGGGAGTTGAAATGGTAACGGCGTCGATGCCCTTTTCCTTATCCAACATTTCACGATAATCATTGTACAACTTGGCCTTGGGAAATGCTTCTACGGAGCTCTTGGCCGATCCGGAAAAATCCACATCACAGAGTGCAACTACTTTTTCCCTTCCTTTGACGGAAGCATTCATAATATCGCTACGGCCCTTTCCTCCGGCTCCAATTGCCGCTAAATTAAGGCGGTCACTAGGGGCTAAATAACCTGGGCCTCCAAGGACATGCCTGGGTACTATAAAAATAGAGGAAGCTATTGCGGTTTTTTTAATGAAGGATCTTCGGGAGGTACTTTTTTTGGACTGCATAAGAGCGATTTTAGTGGATTTTTTTTTGCGCCCCCTAATATAACATAAACCTTCTTAAGAAACTACTATTGATTTGTGATCAAGAGGTTGAAGTACCTCCAATGCCCTATCAACGGAACCAATTTGTTCAAATACAAGCAATAGCCGGAGTCCACTTCGGGTTTGCTTTTCCTTGAGCTTAACCTGCTGTGGGTGGTTTTGCACAAATTGAAGCACTTTGGTAAAGGCGTTGCTTTGGTAAAAGTCCGATTGTTGATCGGCTACAAAGTATCCAAGGAGCTTGCCCTTTTTCATGACCACTTTTTCCAATCCAATTTGGCTCGCAACCCATTTTACACGCACGGAGTTCAAAAGATCGGCCACGGTATCAGGTAGTTGGCCGAAGCGGTCTATTAGCTGGGTTTCGAATTTTTGTAGGCCTTCTTCATCTTTTACCTGATTGAGTTCTGTATACAGGTTTAGGCGCTCCGTTATATTGTTTACATAATCATCAGGGAAAAGCAATTGAAAATCAGTATCGATTTGGGGATCCTTTACGAATACCTTTTCATGATGGCCCTCAACTTCTTCATACAATTCCTTAAATTCATTTTCCTTGAGCTCCTCTATGGCCTCGGCCAATATTTTTTGGTAGGTCTCAAAACCTATTTCGTTTATAAAACCACTTTGTTCTCCGCCCAACAAATCCCCGGCACCCCTAATTTCCAAATCTTTCATTGCGATGTGGAACCCACTGCCCAGTTCTGTAAACTGCTCCAGTGCTTGTATGCGTTTGCGGGCATCGGGAGTCATTACGTGATAAGGCGGTGTGATGAAATAACAAAAAGCTTTTTTGTTGCTGCGCCCTACACGACCGCGCATCTGATGCAGATCGCTCAATCCAAAATTATTGGCGTTGTTGATAAAAATCGTGTTGGCGTTGGTTACATCCAATCCACTTTCTACAATGGTGGTAGAGACTAGAACATCAAACCCACCATTGATGAAAGAGAGCATTAAGGCCTCCAGTTTTTTGCCTTCCATCTGTCCATGACCAATACCCACTTTGGCGTCCGGCACCAGCCGTTGTACCATACCGGCCACTTCCTTGATGTTCTCTATTCGATTGTGAATAAAGAATACTTGCCCTCCCCGTTGTATCTCATAGGTTATAGCATCACGAATGGTTTCCTCGGAGAATCGGATAACCTGGCTCTCTATGGGGTATCTGTTGGGTGGGGGTGTATTGATGACCGAGAGGTCCCTTGCGGCCATTAAACTAAATTGCAACGTACGCGGAATAGGGGTAGCGGTGAGCGTTAGTACATCCACATTTTCTTTAATGGACTTTAACTTGTCCTTGACCGATACTCCAAATTTTTGCTCTTCATCCACGATTAACAATCCAAGATCTTTGAATTTTACATTCTTGTTAACGAGCTGATGTGTGCCGATAATAATGTCCACTTTTCCCGATTCCAGATTCTCCAAGGTTTCCCTACGTTCCTTTGCGGTCCTAAAACGGTTAAGATAATCCACCGTTACAGGCATCTCCTTTAACCGTTCGGTAAAAGTGCGATGGTGCTGAAAAGCCAAAATAGTAGTTGGTACCAGTACGGCTACCTGCTTGCCATTGTCCACTGCCTTGAACGCGGCACGGATAGCCACTTCGGTCTTGCCAAAGCCAACATCCCCACAGATAAGACGATCCATGGGACGTTCGCTCTCCATGTCTCTTTTTACATCTTCAGTAGCCGTGCTCTGGTCCGGGGTGTCCTCGTAAATGAAAGAAGCTTCCAGCTCAGTTTGGAGATAACTATCGGGGTCATATTGAAAACCCTTTTCCAATCGCCGTTTTGCGTAGACTTTGATCAGGTCAAAGGCAATTTTCTTGACCCGTGATTTCGTTTTCTGCTTGAGCTTCTTCCAGGCCGCCGATCCCAATTTATAGATTTTAGGTACAGCCCCGTCTTTACCATTGAATTTGGAAATCTTATGGAGCGAATGGATGCTGACGTATAGGATATCGCGATCGCCGTACATCAATTTTATGGCTTCCTGCTTTTTTCCTTCCACATCAATTTTTTGAAGCCCCCCGAACTTTCCGATACCATGGTCTATATGCGTGACATAATCCCCAATTTCGAGTTTGTTGAGTTCCTTAAGGGTAATGGCCTGCTTCTTGGCATAGCCATTTTTGAGGTGGAATTTGTGATATCGTTCAAAAATCTGGTGATCGGTATAGCAAACTATTTTTAGATCATCATCTATAAATCCTTGGTATAACGGGAATACAAGGGTCTGATAGTTCACCTGTTGGTCTACCTCCTCAAAAATATCGTGAAAGCGTTGAGCCTGTTGTTCGCTGGCACAGCATATATAATTGGTATAGCCATTTTTGTACTTTGCATTGAGATCATCAATAAGCAAATTGAATTTTTTATTGAAGGCAGGCTGCGGCCTTGTATTGAATTGAATGGCTTTCTGCAGAGTTCCGACCGTGCTCAATGTATCATCATCTGTCGGGCTGAGCGCAGTCGAAGCCCCCATTTGAATTAGACCGAAATCTTCTAACTGATTTTTGAATAATACTGAGTCTACAAAAAGCTCCTCAGGAGTGGCATGCTTGATTTCTTGGGGCAATTGGGCAAATGCTTCGTTGGCCTTTCCAAAGAAATCGTCCAACTTTTTAAACAGGAGGTCGTTATTTTGAATAAAAATAATGGTCTTTGGTGAGATGTATTTCAGAAAACTTTCTCGTTTTTCCTCTAAGAATTTGTTGGCTACATTAGGGATAATACTAATTTTCTTCACTGTATCCGTTGAGAGCTGGGTTTCAACATCAAAGGTGCGGATACTGTCTACCTCGTCCCCAAAAAACTCGATACGGTAGGGTTCGTCATGTGAAAAAGAAAACACATCTACAATACCTCCACGAACGGAAAACTCCCCGGGCTCCGTTACAAAATCAACGCGTTTAAATCGGTATTCAAAAAGTACTTCATTCAGGAAATCCAATGACAGGGTATCGTCGATTTTAATTTTGAGCGTATTCTTTTCAAGTTCCCTGCGAGTGACCACTTTTTCAAAAAGAGCATCAGGGTAGGTAACGACAACCGCCGGTTTTTTTCGAGAGTTTATACGGTTAAGTACCTCTGCCCGCAGCAACACATTGGCATTGTCCGTTTCTTCAATTTGGTAAGGTCTTCGATAGCTTCCCGGGTAGAAAAGTACATTCTTTTCGCCTATGAGCTGCTCCAAATCGTTGAGGTGGTAGGCCGCTTCTTCCATATCATCAAAAATCAGTAAAAATGGCCGCTCGGAATTTGAGAAAGCATCGAAAAGTACAAAAGAAAATGAAGACCCGGTAAGGCCTTTAAGAGCTAACTTATTTTGGGATACGGCAATAGCATCCCGCAGTTTCTGGGTTAGCAGAGACCGTGCATAGCTTTCGGAAATCGGGGTATTGAGCAACCGTAAAACTTTGTGCAAAGATAGATTTATGGGGTAAACAATCCAATTATAAAAATAATTTTGGCCAAGCCATTTCAGAGTTTGGGGAAATCAGTGGGGGATTCTAGGAAATAAAAACGAATTATAGCTTCATGATTTCATCTTCCACAATAGCAAATACCTCATCGGTCTTTTTAGGCTCCAATACAAAAGTTCCTGTGAACAGGCCAAAAGCTGGTAGGATTAGTTGTCGATCACTCTTAAAAAAGCAAGGTAATCTAAGGGATTGTCTCCCTTTTCCCCTTAACCTTACGGCAGGGTGTATATGACCTGAAAAATTGAAGAAGCCGTTTCGTTCTTCGGGATGATGGGTCAAAAGAAAATCATCCCATTGAACTTCAGAAACTACCTTAATGCCCAAGTCCTCATACTTTAAAGGGGAAATGATATCATGGTTCCCGGCGACAAGAATGACTTCCATAGACTTCTTGGCAATCCACCTTTCGAAAAAATTCCATTCCTTGTTCAAGGCCGAGTGGAACAAGTCTCCCAAAAAACAGATGACTTTGGGATTAAAATATTCCAAAGCTTCGTCCATTAACTCAAAGTTTTTTTGGACTACATTTTGGGGGACGGCCGCACCGAACTTTCGAAAATGGGACACCTTTCCTAAATGAACATCACTTATCAGCAAGACCGATCGGTCTTGCCAAAATAGGGTTCCCGAGGGATGCAGTATAAAATTTTGATTTTGTATTTGAATACGATGTCCGTTCATTAGGATTTCAAAGGTAAAAAAAGAGCCCCTTGTTTATATGCTTTGATATCGCTACTTTGTCAACGGATAACAAATTGACCCAACTATGTCCAAAATCGTTGTTGTAGGAAGTGCAAATACAGATATGGTCGTTAAGACCAAAAGATTCCCGGAACCGGGAGAGACCATACTGGGAGGTGACTTCTATATGTTTCCGGGAGGTAAGGGAGCCAACCAAGCCGTAGCAGCAGCACGGGCAGGAGGTGAGGTGACTTTTGTTTGTTGTTTGGGGGACGATCTATTTGGCCAAAATGCGCTTAAGGGATATGTAAAGGAAGGGATAGATGTAGGCAGTGTAAAAATTGTAGAAAATGAAGCCTCCGGAGTTGCCTTGATTACGGTTAATGGGGAAGGGGAAAATGAGATTGTAGTCGCCTCCGGGACCAATGCCCTGCTTTCCCCAGAGCACCTTGATACACAAATAGGAGCCATTTCCAACGCCCAAATTTTTCTCACCCAATTGGAAACACCCACTGAGACCGTTGCTTTTTTGGCAGCATACTGCAAGGCAAACAGTCAAAGGCTTATTATTAATCCAGCCCCGGCACAGGCATTGGAAGATACTATTTTAAATGGGCTCTTTTTGATTACCCCCAATGAAACGGAAACCAAGATTTTGACCGGAATTGAGGTAGCGGACGATGCTTCGCTTGAGAATGCGGGGAACGCTTTTTTGGAAAAAGGGGTTCAGAATGTCGTTGTTACCTTGGGAAGCAAGGGTTCTTTTTTTATGAATGCAACCGAAAGCTTTATTGTTCCTGCCCCCAAGGTAAAAGCGGTAGATACAACCGCGGCCGGAGATGTATTTAATGGAGTTTTGACCGTTTGTTTGGCTCAAGGTAAGGGATGGAAGGAGAGTATGGCCTTTGCCAGCAAGGCGGCAGCACTTGCCGTTACAAAAATGGGGGCACAGGACACTGCACCCACAATAGCAGAAATCAACCAATTTTAAGATTATGTTCGTTATAGAGACCTATCAAATAGCTGTACTATTTTGTATTATTACCATGTTTGCCTGGGGTTCGTGGGCCAACACCCAAAAATTAGCGGCAAATAATTGGCGCTTTGAACTCTACTATTGGGATTATGTTTTTGGTATTGTTTTGTTTTCCTTGCTTTTTGCCTTAACTGCAGGAAGTATGGGGGAGTTGGGTAGACCCTTTTTAGAGGATATTGCCCAAGGGAGCTCCGAAAATGTGTGGTCCGCTGTTTTGGGCGGCATTCTTTTTAATCTGGCTAATATCCTTTTGGTAGCGGCCATAGCGTTGGCGGGTATGTCCGTCGCCTTTCCCGTGGGTATCGGTTTGGCCTTGGTCATTGGTGTTATCGTGAATTATCTAGATCAGCCCATTGGAAACTCTACTTTTCTTTTTGGCGGCGTCGCCTTGATCGTGGTGGCCATTTTATTAAATGCCAATGCCTATAGGAAGTTGTCCGCGCAACAGGAAAAAGTACCCACAAAGGGTTTGGTTTTGGCTGTTGTGGCAGGATTGTTAATGGGATTGTTCTATAAATATGTGGCCAATTCAATGTTTCCCGATTTTACACAACCCATAGCCGGAAAACTGAGTCCGTATACTGCGGTTTTTCTTTTTGCCTTGGGAATACTGGCGAGTAACTTTTTGTTTAACACCATACTAATGCGCAAACCTGTAGAGGGTGCTGCAGTAAGTTTTAAGGATTATTTTGCAGGTAGCGGAAGAAGTCATCTCATGGGTATCCTAGGTGGAGTAATCTGGTGTATTGGAATGTCATTTAGTATTTTGGCATCGGATAAGGCCGGGCCCGCCATTTCATATGGATTAGGTCAGGGAGCCACAGTAGTCGCGGCTTTGTGGGGTATTTTTGTTTGGAAGGAATTCAAAGGGGCTCCCAAAGGCGTTACCGGAATGCTGAATGCCATGTTGCTACTTTACATTGTAGGATTGGGACTAATAATAGCGGCTCGTTGAGCTGTAATTACAGATTACTTTTTCGTCAAAATTGCAGCCATTCTTTTGATGCGGTCCGCAAGTTTTTCACTGGATAATCTCTCGCGGCTTAATCTATCGGTAATTATGGGAAAGGAGAATGGGGTAGGTTGCTCACAATGCTTCCAGACAATTTCCTGGGAGGCCATCCTCTCGAGTGCCATTCGCAAACGGCCTTCCTCCAATTGATGTTCAAAAGTTTCCCGAAACGCCTGTTGGTACAAAAGATTATTGGGTTCGTAATCCCGGAAAACATCAAATAACAATTGGGAGTTGCTCTGTAAATGTTTCAATTTAATCTGTTTGTAAGGATATCCGGTGAATACCATTCCGCTGATGACCGCAATGTCCCGGAATTTTCTACGTGCCATTTCGGTAGAATTCAGACTTTTTTGCAAATCTTCCAGTAGGTATTCTGCCGTGAACAAATCATTGTCGATGACCTGTTGCATATCTATTTGCTTGTCCGATAATAGTTCAAACCCATAATCATTGAAGGCCAAGGAAAATGTAATGGGTGAAAGCAGACTTATTCTGTAGCCAAAAAGGCTTCCCATGGCCTCATGGACAAAACGACCTTCAAAAGGATAAAAAATGTGATGATATCCTTCCCGGGTCTTAAAGGTTTCTATCAAGAACTCATAAGGTCTGGGAACAATGCTTTCCCTGCCTTGACGTTCAAAAATATGAGCGAGTGATTGAATTTCTTCCGACTGTTCCTTCGGAGGGCTGTAGGCAGAATATAATTCGTTACGCAATAATTCTGACATGCGTGCTGAAAGCGTCAATCGCCCACCCATCCAACTGGGTACTTTATTGGTTCTTTTCTTTGAATTACGCACATGGACCTGCATTCCTTTTATTCGGATGAACTCCAGATTACGCCCCGCAAAGGTGAACACATCGCCTTGCGTTAATTTGGAAACAAAATACTCCTCAATAGAACCAATATATCCCCCCCTTTGGTAGCGTACGGTGAGGTTGGCATCACCTACAATGGTGCCAATTTGGAAACGATGGCGCATGGCAATACCCTTATTGTTTACCTTAAATTTGCCGTCTTCCGCTACTTCCACCTTTTTATATTCATCGTAGGTTTGGAGACTTTGGCTGCCCATAACCAAAAAATTCAACAGCCAATGCCATTGCTCCAAGGTAATGGCTTGATAGCAAAAGGTCTGTTTGATTTCCGAAAGGATTTCATCTGGATAAAACCCGTTGGATACCGCGAGTGTGGTCAAATATTGTAACAAGACATCGTAGCTGTTCAGATAAGGGATACGGTCTTCTACGGCATTCTGCTTTACCGCCTCTTGCAATGCCGAGGCTTCAATAAGTTCAATGGCATGGGTAGGAAGAAAATGTATAACACTTTCCTTTCCTGGCCTGTGGCCACTGCGTCCAGCACGTTGCAAAAAACGGGCTACACCTTTGGGGCCTCCTATTTGAACTACGGTCTCCACAGGGGCAAAGTCCACCCCCAAGTCCAAACTTGACGTACACACCACGGCTTTAAGGCTTTCATTGCGAATGGCCTGTTCCACCCAGGTACGGGTCTCCTTGTTGATACTCCCATGGTGCATGGCAATTTCTCCCGCATATTCCGGATGCTTCTCCAAGATTTTTTGGAACCAGATTTCACATTGGCTTCGGGTATTGGTAAAGAGTAGGGTAGTCCTACTATTGTTAATTATTGGCACTACATCTTCTAAAAGTCGGATACCCAGATGGCCGCGCCATGGGAAGGTTTCCATCTTCTTTGGAATAATGCTCCTCACCACAATCTTCTTTTTGATATTGGCCCTGATCATTACCGAATTCTTTAGTGCTTCCGTTTCAGGGCCCAAAAGGACCTCTCGGGCCTGTTCCAAATTGCCTATGGTCGCCGATATCCCCCAAATCCGAAGATTTTTGGAGACTGTTTTTAGGCGCGAAAGGGCTAATTCCATCTGTACACCGCGCTTGGTCCCTAAAAGCTCGTGCCACTCATCAACCACTATGGCCGAACAATTCTTGAAAGTTTTGTCATATCCTTTGGAGGCAAGCAAAAGCTGAAGGCTTTCAGGAGTAGTAATCAATAGGTCGGGCATATTTCGTTTTTGCTGGGCCCTTTCATTTGTTGAGGTGTCCCCAGTACGGATACCCACGGTCATTTGGGTTTGCAGATCTTTGGTGACCCGCTCCGCGGATTGCCTAATTTCTTGGGACAAGGCTCTGAGAGGGGTTATCCAAATGGCCTTTAGCCCTTTTTTGTGTTTTGTGCGGTATTCCGGATTTTGTTTGATGTAGTTAAGCACTATGGGAAACCATAGGGCATAGGTTTTACCACTTCCAGTAGGAGCGTTCAACAGTCCATGTTTGCCTTTTAAAAATGCGCTCCATGTCTTTTTTTGAAATGGAAAGGGTTTCCAATTTTGTGATTGAAACCAGTTTTCCGCGATTTTATAAAGTTCCTCTTCAGTCATGTTGCTCAGCCAAATTTCCTCTACACCAGAGAAAACGTATTTATTAATTCCTTCCCTTAAATAAGGGAAGGTGGATTCCAAACTTGTTTCGAAGACGGAAGGGATTACTTTTCCTACCCTTTCCAAGAAAGCCTTGGTTTATCCACCTTAAAGAAAGCATCATCGTATCATTTTTTTTAAATCATCCAATGTATTCGCTTCCTCGATTTTTTTATCCTGTCGCCATCTTAGAATTCTAGGAAACCTTGTGGCCACACCACTTTTATGTCGTTTGGAAAGGGCTATACCTTCAAAGGCAATTTCAAAAACATGGTGGGGCGTTACGGAACGTACCGGCCCAAAACGTTCCAGAGTATTCTTCTTGATCCAATTGTCCACTTGCCGAAACTCCGCATCGGTCAACCCGGAATAGGCCTTGGCGAAAGTGACCAACTCTTTTTCACCATCCTCACGCTCCGACCAAAGGGCGAAGGTATAATCCGTAAAAAGGTTGCTTCGCCTACCATGCCCCCGCATGGCATAGGTGAGGACCGCATCAATAGTCAAAGGGTCTACCTTCCATTTCCACCAATCGCCTTTTTTTCGCCCTACCAGATAGGGAGAATCTTTACGTTTTAGCATTAAACCTTCGCTTTGTACTTCCCTGGAACGATTACGTTCCTGGGCCACCTCCCGCCAAGAGTTGAATTGTAATGTTTTGGAAAGATGCAAGGATTCCGTGACACCTAGAGAATTAACTTTTTCAAACAATCCGTCCAATAATTTCCTTCGCTCGGTGAAAGGCTTGTTTCGAATGTCCTTGCCTTGCCATTCCAATAGATCATAAGCCTTTAAGATTACGGGGACTTTTTCCAGTAAATTCTTGGAAACTGTTTTTCGACCTATTCGGGTCTGCAGGTCGTTAAACGTACCGATTTGACCATTGGGATATGGGAGTATTTCACCGTCTAGCACCGTGCCATTGGGAACAGTATTAATAAAAGTATGGAACTCTGGGTATTTGTCAGTGACCAGTTCCTCCCCACGGCTCCAAACGAAGACTTCCTGATTCCGCAGAATGACTTGGGCCCGTATCCCGTCCCATTTATGCTCAACGGACCAGTCTACTACATTTCCTAATTCCTCAACTTCGTTTTCAACGGCATAGGCCAAATAAAAGGGATAGGGTTTGGAAAGATAGTCGCTTTCATTTTCCTCCAAAATCAATTCCTGAAATGAAATGGAATTCGGGTCCCAGTTGCCCATTAATTTATAAGCGAGAATATCCTCATCGATTTTGGTAGCCTTGGATAGGGCACGCGTCATCAGTTTTTGGCTCACCCCGATCCGAAAACCGCCTGTTATCAATTTGGTAAAGACGAAGCGTTCATAATAATCAAGCACTTTCCAATTTTCATGTAAGTATTGTTTCTTGGCTCCGTCATCCTTCTTTTTAAGGGCGATCATTTCCTCCAAGAATTGGGTTAGACTTTTATCCGTAGAAGTTTTGGAAGAGGGCATGACCAGAGCAATGGTCTCTGCCAAATCCCCGACGATATGATAGCTTTCCTCAAACAACCACAATGGAATATTGGCTAGCTCGGATGCCCATTCCCTTAGTAAAGTGGTATTTACGGGACGCGGTGGACGCCGATGGGAAAGAATGGCGATAGTCCATACCTTATCCCTAGTACTTGCAGTGTTAAAATAATCCGTCAAGGCATTTACCTTTATGTTGGTCTTATTGGTACTGTCCAGAGCTTTTATAAGTTTTGCAAAGTTTTTCATGCCTCGGATTCTTCTTTTGGGGCAGGATTCAATTCTCCCAATTCTCCCTCGTATTGGGTTTCCTCCGTCCGTGCATCATATCCCTGCTCCCTTAGATATCTTGAAAATATTTCGGTATAGCCATGGGTACATATGATCTTTTCAGCTCCAGTGGCGTTGATGCTATCCAAAAGCCCTTGCCAATCACAATGATCACTGAGCACAAAGCCCTTATCAATAGCCCTCCTTCTTCGTGCCCCGCGAAATGTCATCCAGCCACTTGCCGATGCCGTAACATAGGGAACCATTTTTCGCATCCAGGAACTCCCATGGGCGCTGGGAGGGGCAATAACCATATGCCCTAGCAGCTCTTCTTTTTTGGTGTCCGCGGTAATCAATGAGGTCTTTGGAAAATCCACCAATTGGCGCACCACCTCGGTCATGTTTTCGACCGCTCCATGCGTGTATATTTTTCCAAGGGATAAGTCTAAATGTTTCAGTAAACGTTGTGCTTTCCCCAAAGTATATCCAAAGAGGACGGATGTTTTGCCTTCTGATTTGTTTTCGGCCCACCAACCATTGATTTCTTGAAAAACCTCTTCTTGCGGCATCCACTTAAAAGGGGGCAAACCAAAGGTGCATTCGGTAATGAAGGTATTGCATTTTATGGGTTCATACGGGGTACAGACTCCATCATCCTCATTTTTATAGTCTCCGGAAAACACCCATACTTCACCTTTATGCTCAACCCGAATCTGGGAAGAACCAATGATATGGCCGGCAGGGTGCAAACTAAACTTAACATTGTTCACGATAAAGGATTCACCCCATTCCTTCCCCAGTATGTTTATTTTCCCCAATCGATGGGTAACAATAGGAACATTACGATGATGTGTAATATAGCTTTGATGGCCCCAGCGACTATGATCCGCGTGACCATGGGAAATTATGGCCTTCTGCACGGGCCGCCAAGGATCCAAATATACATCTGCCCTGCTGCAATAGATACCATGGTCCGTAAATTCCAAGAGGGGCGTTTTCATAGTGGCAGGAAGTTACGAATTTGGTCAAAAACAAAGTTGGGGATATTATAAAATATGACCTTTAAAAAAATTATATTTGCACCCATTAAAATATAAAGAATGTCCGTAAAAGATTTGTACGATGCCCATTCGGCGAACAACAATTTGGCCCATTTTGCGAGTATAGCCTCATTGGCTGCCGTGGATGGTTATATAGATGATGAAGAAATGAAGCTCTTGGAGCGATTTGCCCATAAGTTGAATGTTTCCGATGCCCAGTTCAAAGAGGTTATGAAAAAGTCCAACAAGTATCCCATAACTCATCAGGTGAGCTTTGAGAAGAGATTGGAGCGTTTTTTTGATTTGGTGAAAATTGTTTTTGCAGATGGCATTTTAGATGAAGAAGAAGAATTTCTTTTGGGCAAATATGCGATAGGATTGGGCTTTTCATCCTCACAGTCCGATGAGATCATCTCAAAATCCAAAGCCTTGTTTATGGGGAAAATAGATTTTGAGGATTATCTCTATTTCATGAACAAGTAGTTTCCTAAAGTACTGATGGGCGACTATTGGTATTTTTGTAAAAACTCCTGTAGTTTTTCCACCATTTTCCGACTTCCACAAAAGAAAGGTATCCTTTGATGCAGTTCTTCAGGTTTTACATCCAATATTCTGGAACGTCCTCCTATGGCCAGGCCATTGGCCTGCTCAGCAAGAAAGGCCATGGGATTACATTCATATAAAAGCCTTAATTTTCCATTTTCCGTGATACTGCTTTTAGGATACATATAGATACCTCCTTTGATCATATTACGATGAAAATCGGATACGAGTGATCCTATATATCTGGAGGTATAAGGCCTATCCCCTTCTTCCTTTTGACAATATTTTATATAATCCTTTACCCCTTGATGAAAATGGATATAATTCCCCTCATTAACGGAATAAATTTTACCCGATTCAGGAAATTGCATGTCCGGATGGGACAAATAGAAGGTACCGATTGCGGGATTCAGGGTAAACCCGTTTACTCCATGGCCGGTGGTATAGACCAACATAGTAGATGTGCCGTAAATAATGTAGCCCGCGGCGACCTGATTTTTACCGGGCTGTAGAAAATCTTCCAAAGTTACCGGGGTGCCCACAGGGGTAATACGCCTGTATATGGAAAAGATGGTACCTACGGAAACATTGACATCAATATTTGTAGATCCGTCCAAAGGATCGATCAGTACAACATATTTATTCTGGTGCTTCTCATCATTACTGTTAATGCTAATAAAATCGTCCTCTTCTTCAGAGGCAATCCCACATACAATTTCACGATTCTTTAGAGTCTGAATGAATTTTTCATTGGCAAGGACATCCAATTTTTGTTGGTTTTCACCTTGGATGTTCATTTCTCCTGCAGTCCCTAGAATATCGACCAACCCTGCTTTGTTCACCTCATGGTTTACTACTTTTGCGGCTAGACGTATGGCGTTTATCAGTTTGGATAATTCACCTGAGGAATACTGAAAAGCAGCTTGATTCTCTATGATGAATTCGCCTAAAGTCTTGTTTTTTTTGTTCAGCATGGGAAGTGTTATTTTCTCCTGCAAAGTTCGTTTATTTTGTTAAACTACAACGTTTTCGTACTTTTTTAGTTTTTTAAATTTATAACTTTGTGTTTTATTTGTAACAAATTATGGAATATATAGTTCGAGAGGCAGCGGAAAAAGATATGGTCCAAGTATGGGGCCTTATTAAGGAATTGGCCATTTTTGAAAATGAAGGAAATGCTGTTGAGGTTACAGCTGAAGATCTGGTGAAACATGGATTTGGGGATATAAAGCATTTTCATTGTTTTGTGGCCGAAACCAAAGAAGGAATCATGGGAATTGCCCTGATATTTCATAGATACTCCACATGGAAGGGTCCTATTATCCACTTGGAAGACCTGATTGTTTCGGAAAAAGCAAGAGGTTGTGGATTAGGTTCGGCACTTTTACACAAAGTAGTGGAATATGGTCATAAATTGGGCGTAAAGCGTATTAACTGGGAAGTGCTGGATTGGAATGAACCTGCCATTGCCTTCTATGAAAATAAAGGTGCCAAAGTACTGCGGGATTGGGACGTGGTCCAATTGGACGAGAAAGGGATATATAATTTTTTGGAAAGAAGCAGAGCCTAGTATTTTAAAGAAAAACTTTTAGCAAATAATTCGAGTCGTATAGAAGGTTTCCCTTGAATCAGGGGATGGAATAAATACAGTGATTACATGAGAATTTTCAAATTTGGAGGAGCATCGGTCAAGAATGCCGAAGGAGTCAAAAATCTGGTCAATGTACTTAAGGAAGTTGGCTATGATAATACATTGCTCGTCATTTCGGCAATGGGCAAGACTACCAATTCAATGGAGGAGGTTGTAGGTTCATATTTTAATGAAAAAGAAAGACTTCCCTTTAAAGTACAGGAAGTTGTTGATTTTCATAACAAGATTTTATCCAATCTTTTCCCTAACGATCAACATCCTGTTTTTAAAAAGGTAAAATCCTTGTTCGATGAAATCCAAGGTTTTTTGATATGGAACAAATCGCCCAATTATAACTTTGTTTATGACCAATTGGTCGGGTATGGTGAGTTGATCTGTACTACAATAGTAAGTGCCTATTTGGATGAAGTTGGAATGGAGAATACATGGTTGGATGTACGCAACTTCATAAAGACCGATAATAGCTATCGGGACACGAATGTGAATTGGGAGCGAACCCAGGAAAAAATATCCAAGGGCATTGATAGGAAAGTACTTAATGTAACCCAAGGGTTTTTGGGGAGTGATGACAACAATTTCACCACCACGTTGGGAAGGGAGGGGTCCGACTATACAGCGGCTATTTTGGCCTATTGCCTCAATGCAGATTCCGTTACTATTTGGAAGGATGTACCGGGTGTGCTTAATGCGGACCCCAGACATTTTAAAGAAACACAATTATTGAACAAAATATCGTACACGGAAGCCATAGAGTTGGCTTTTTACGGAGCGTCCGTTATACATCCCAAAACGCTTCAACCCTTGCAACGGAAAGAGATTCCGCTCCATGTGAAATCGTTCATCAATCCTGGGGATTCCGGTACTACGGTTGGAAGAGGTATTGGGATAGAACCATTGGTCCCCTGCTTTATTGTTAAAAAGAATCAAGTACTGGTAAAGCTTTCCTCTTTGGACTTCTCCTTTATTGTGGAGCATAGTATTAGTGAATTGTTCAAACTACTTCATGAACACAAGATGAAAGTGGACCTCATTCAAAATTCGGCCATTAGTTTTTCCGTCTGTGTGGACAACAAATTCGGAGGCCTAAACGGACTTTTGGAACTTCTTAAAAGTAGATTCAAGGTGGTTTGCCACGAGGACGTTTCTCTATACACCATACGGCATTTCAATGAAAAAGCGGTAGAATCATTTTTAAACGGGCATGATGTGCTATTGGAGCAACGAGGTAAGGAAACTTTGCAATTGGTAGTAAAATAGGAGTGCATATTCCATTGCCTAAATGTTAAAATAAATCGCTCAACTAGTGATTTCCCTATATTTACGGTTACCTAATTTTTTTATGATATGGGTTTAGTGACCGCGAAAGAGGTGGCCAAGGCAGTCAATTTGGATAAGTATGGGTTCTTGGGCACTTTTATGGGATGGGTTTTAATGAAGGTCACCAGAATATCCAGTATTAATAGGACCTATGATGCCTACAAGCATCTTTCGGGGCCTGAATTTTTGGACGCCCTCCTCGCCCATTATCAAATAGATTTTGAAATTCCGGAAGACGACTTTAAGCGCTTACCCAAAGATGGGGCCTATATAACCATTAGCAACCATCCCTTAGGAGGGTTTGACGGTATTCTTTTGTTGAAATTGATGTTGCAGCAAAGAACCGATTTTAAGATTATCGCCAATTTTCTGTTGCACCGTATTAAACCTTTGGAGCCCTACATCATGCCGGTTAACCCTTTTGAAAACCATAAGGATGCCAAAAATAGTATTCTTGGATTCAAGAATGCCTTAAAGCATTTGGATGATGGGCATCCCATGGGGATTTTCCCGGCTGGGGAAGTATCTACATATAGGGATGGAAAACTGATTGTGGACAAGCCTTGGGAAGAGGCGGCGATCAAGTTGATCAGAAAGGCAAAAGTTCCGGTCGTTCCCATATATTTTCATGCCAAGAACAGCAGATTGTTCTATAGGTTGTCCAAGATCAATGATGCTTTCCGAACGGCCAAATTGCCTTCGGAATTGACCACTCAAGGCAATCGCCCTATAAAGGTACGGATAGGGCAACCGATATCGGTGGATACCCAAGAGGATCAGGAAACTTTGGATGAATTCACTGAACTTCTAAGGAAAAAGACCTATATCCTTTCCCATGCCTATGAGAAGGAACGTCTGATTGATCAAATACCTACAACCTTAAAAATACCCAAACCCCCCAAACGTATTGCTACGGCTGTTAGGACCGAAGTAATATTAGGTGAAATAGAAAGGTTAAGGGAAAAGGACGGTAGGATGCTGCAAAGCAAGAATTATGAGGTTTTTTTGGCAAAAGCTCAGGATATGCCTTTTATCCTTCAGGAAATTGGAAGGCAACGAGAGGTTACGTTCCGTGCTATAGGTGAGGGAACCAATAACTCTATAGATTTGGATGAGTTTGACGCCTATTACCACCACTTATTTTTATGGGACTGTAAAGAAAAAACCATAGTGGGGGCCTACCGTATGGGCATGGGTTCCGAGATTTTTTCTAAATATGGTATTGATGGTTTTTATCTGCAAGATCTTTTTAGGTTTGAACCGGAGCTTTTTGCCATGATGCAGCAATCCATAGAGATGGGAAGGGCCTATATTGTAAAGGCCTATCAACAAAAACCAATGCCTTTGTTTCTTCTGTGGAAAGGCATTGTACATACCACCTTGAGACATCCGGAGCATAAATATTTGATTGGCGGGGTAAGTATAAGCAACCAGTTTTCCAACTTTTCCAAATCTCTGATGATCGAGTTTATGAAAAGTAATTATTGGGATCCTTACGTGGCACAGTACGTTCGTCCCAAAAAAGAGTTCAAGGTAAAATTAAAGGATGCGGATAAGGAATTTGTTTTTGATGAAACGGAGGCCGATCTCAATAAGTTTGATCGTTTGATCAATGAGGTAGAGCCCGGGGATTTACGATTGCCGGTACTCATCAAGAAATATATCAAACAAAATGCCAAGGTAGTTGCGTTCAATGTGGATCCATTGTTCAATAATTCGGTGGACGGCCTAATGTATATTAAAATTGCAGACCTGCCTGAAAGTACAGTGAAACCGGTAATGGAAGAGTTTCAAGCAGAACTGGAACGAAAACTTACAGAGGCGAATTCTACAGAGGTTCCCTAATTTAATCTACCCCAACGGTCTTGCTCCTTCGTTCAAACAAAAGATTATCTTTCCAATGCCCATTTAACTTCCCGACCCGTTCCCGTTTACCGATATATCGAAATCCCATTTTTTCATGAAGCTTAACGCTGCCTTGGTTTTCTGGAAAAATCCCGGATTGCAAAGTCCAAAGGCCCATCTCTTCGCTTTGTTGTATTAAAGTTTGCATCAATAGTGCTCCTAAACCTGAACCTCTGAAGTCCTTACCAATATAAACACTAATTTCAGCTACACCGCCATAAACACACCTGCTGGATACAGGTGAAAGAGCGGCCCATCCCAAAATATCCTCTTTTTCCCAGACGACCCATCTGCATTTTTCCAGATGGGCTTTGTCCCAGTCCGAATAGGAGGGGATAGTGGTTTCAAATGTAGCATAGCCCGTGGCGATGCCATCGGCGTAGATTTCCGAAACCTTGGGCCAATCGGCCTCTGTCATTTTCCTAATCTCCATGTTTACGGACTAACAACATCCGCTTTCAGGGGCGCAACAAATCTCTTCTTTAGTGTTTGCTTCAGCTGGTACCCCACAGGTCTCCTGAGCCTTGCAACTAGTCTTTTCGACCACTAGCCTAAGCAAAAGGTGTTCGTCAGCAACGTCCACATCATCAACAAAAAGCTGGGCCGTATGGAAATCTGGATTGCTATATTCAAATTTTATTTCCGCGTCGGGTTGCATCCGTTTCATACCACTTACCCTTTTAAAAATATCAGTTGCTTTCTGAGCTGTCATATAGTGCAAGCGGTCTTTTTCTTTTGGGCTTTCCCAAAGTTGGACCACGGTTTCCCGCCAAAAATCGGTCCCCGCTCCACAGTCAACAGAATCTATAATTATATTCTTTACTTCCGTTATGTGATAGTTTGGTGCAATGGTTTTTCCTTCTGCGTATTCAAACAGTAGACTTTGGGTTGGATGTGCCTCTAAAAGCTCTAGAAATTCTTGTGTCTTCATAGATCTAATCTTAGTTTAACAACAGTTTTGATTTATAGTATTAAAAAATGCGTGGAAAAGCTGCTGCAACTCCGCCCATTTTTCCTTGTGGATACAGTAGCATAGATTTTTCCCTTCAAATGTTCCTTTTAACAAGCCAATTTTCTTTATCTCGTTCAGGTGTTGTGAAATGGTAGGCTGGGAAAGTCCAATGACATCTACCAAATCGTTACAGATACACCCTTCTTGTTTGCTTATGTATTGTAGAATGGCTACCCGTGCCGGATGGGCCAAAACCTTGGCCAAGGAGGCAAGTTCATTTTGAGTAAGATCGAATATCTCGGTTTTAGTAGCTCCCATATGATTTAAAAAGTAATATTGCAATATTACGATGATATGTTGAAATAAAAAAGCCAAATCAAAAAAATTTGGCCTTTCGGTTTTTTAGAACCACGGTTTTTTCCCAACCTGATAGGTGTTATAGAACTCCTCATCGGATTTGGTCAAATAGATAATACCTTCTATGAGACCTACTATGGCGGTGGCCATTACAACGAAACTCCCTATGACAAAACACATGGTGGCATAGCCTATTATTGTGGCAACCAATAGAATAATACCTTCTTTTTGATAGCCTAGAATAAATTTATGGACTCCTAAAGATCCAAATATAATAGCCAAAACCCCGGCGAGTATTTTTTTATTGTCCCCACTGACGTTGTTCATAGCTTCTTTGGCTCCATCGGCAAATTCATTGGCCGTCTTTTTGGCTTCATCGGCAAAATCACCAGCTGCTTCCTTGGTATCCTCTGCAAATTCCTTGGCCTTTTCTTTGGCGTCGTCGAAAGCATCTTCGGCCTTGTCGCCCAAATCCTTATTCTCTTCTGACATTTCTATTGTTTTTGGTGGTTAATATAACCTTAAATGTAACGATTATTTAGAAATCAGAGAAATGCTTTATCTACCGGCTCCCAAAGTTCAATTTTGTTTCCCTCGGGATCTAGTATCCACCCGAATTTTCCATAATCGTATTCTTCTATTTTACCAACAATTTGAACGCCTTCAGTTTTCAATTCTTCTAAAAGTTCTTTCAGATTTTCGACCCTAAAGTTCATCATAAAAGATTTCTTGCTTGGGGCAAAATAGGTCGTGTCTTCCTTAAAGGGACTCCATTGTGTAGAACAATCATTTCCTTCCTTGTCTTTCCACCAAAACGTACAACCGTATTGATCGGTAGCTAATCCCAAATGGGTTTTGTACCATTCCTTCGTTGTCTCAGGATTCTTGGATTTAAAAAAGAACCCTCCAATACCGGTAACTCTATTTTTCATTTTTTCCTCTGTTTTTTATTGCATTTTCATAAAAGTCGATCCATTGGTCAACCGTAATTTTTTGACATAGCTCCCCAATGAGATCATAGGGTATGGCATCTATTTTCTTGAATCGGATACAACTTTTGCCCATATCCAGTTTTGTGCTCGCTGTTTTAGAATATTCTTCCTTGAACCAATCCAAGAGTTCTTGTTTGGAATATATGCCCATATGGTACATGGCTATATAATGCTTTTGCGAAGCTAAATTCATAAAAGGCAACGGCATCTTGGAATCACAATGATAGCCGCTGGGATAAATGGAATGGGGGACTACATATCCCAACATGCCATAGTTCATTTGTTCCTCAAAACCTTTGGGAAGGTTTTTAAGAATAATTTTTCGCAATTTGGAGATGGCTGCTTGTCTTTCAATCGGAAGTTGTGCTATATAGCCTTCCGGGGAGTTGGCCTCGTATTGCATTGGTGTTAACTTTTTCGTTGAAGAATTAGGGAAGAAATCAATGAAATGATAAAACCGATGACAAATACAGTAAGGAACATAATCAAAAAATTCATCATCGGATTGGCAAAGAGTTGTTTTTCCGCCTCCATCCTGGCTTGTTCTAGCTTGAATTCTTCGGCCGGAAGGGTTTCCTTCATTTCATTTAGGACTACTTCATAATACTCCGTTAGGAAATCGGGATTTATAAATTTTACATAGATAATATCCAAAACACCAAAGGCAAAGGCCGTAATCAGACTGATCAGAGTACCAATGATAAGCCCTTTTTTAAAGCTGACCCTACCTTGGTTCTCCTGGTCCCTAAAATGTTTAATGCCAAAGTAAACAAAGGAAAGGGAAATGATCATGGAGGCATATCCCAAGATTTCCTGGGTAGACATATCAGCTCCTTTTAGCGCAAACCAACTAAAAAGGAACAGGGCACATATGGTAATACTTCCATAGAACCCATAGCGTAAAACTGATTTTTTCATTTTCAGTGAGTTTAAAGTTTTGGCCAAAGTAGTCTTTAGGACAAAATGGAGCGTCATACTAAAGTACCAAAATCATTCTATTTTGTCGTATAAGATGCTAATGATGAATAATCTGAAGCTCCTTCGCCTTTTGTATGGCTTGTGTTCTGCGGTTGGCGTCTAATTTTAGCAGTACGTTGGAGACATGGGTCTTTATGGTACTTTCCGAAACAAAAAGCTTACTGGCAATTTCTTTGTTGGATAACCCTTTGGATACTTCCAGAAGTACCTCGTACTCTCTTTTGCTCAATCCCAGTTGTGCTATTCTGGAGAGATCCACTTCTTTTGATATGTTGTTCTTTTCAGTGAAGCTTCGTTTATTGAAAAATACGCCAATGGCAAAAAATACCACGGCGATAAGGGCTATTATGATTTCAATGGAAGTGCTTCCGGAAAGATAGGAATACTTGCTTAGTTGAAAGAGACTAAGCAGTGCTATAATCAAGGCCGAAAAGACAAAAACCGTACGCTTCACGCACTAAATTTAGCAAAATCTTTCCTTTACTTTGTCCACTATAGTCTGGGCTAGTTTTTCTTTACTCTCGATGGTCCAACCGGCGACATGCGGAGATAGGATTACATTTTCGGATTTAATAAGGTATTGAAAAGCTTCGGGAAGTTGATCGTCCATAAACATATCTTCAAAAGAAGTTTTTTCGTACTCCAATACATCCAGTCCCGCCCCCAAGACTTTACCCGACTTTAAGGCCGTTACCAAATCTTCGGTAATTACACATTTTCCGCGAGCCGTATTCAACAACCAAAAAGGGTTATGAAAGGCATTGATGAATTCAGTATTGACCATACCCGTAGTGAGCTTGGTTTGAGGCACGTGAAGACTTACCACATCTGCCTTTTGTTGAAACTCCATAATACCCACTTGTCTTGCATTGTCATCTCCCACACCCCCAACGATATCATAACAAATGACTTCGTCTACATCAAAACCACGTAGTTTTTTGGCAAAGGCCTTTCCCATATTGCCATAACCAATAATACCTATAGTCTTTCCCTCCAATTCTATACCTCTATTACCTTCCCTGTCCCATTTGCCGTTTCGTACTTCTATATTGGCTTTATTCAGTTTGTTGAAGAGGGAGAGAAGCATCCCCAAGGTATGTTCGCCTACCGCATTACGATTACCCTCGGGCGCCGAAGCTAAAAACACGCCCTTGGTCTTGGCATATTTTATATCAATATTTTCCAGACCGGCTCCAACCCTACCGATAAACTTTAAGTTCCTTGCCTTATCTAAAAAATGGGCATCGATTCGAAACCTACTTCGCAGGACAATACCATCATATTTATGGATATGTTGCTCTACCTGTACCTTGGAAGAAGTATAATCTTCGTCGTTTTGGAATCCTAGCCCGGCAAATTGTTCTATCAGCAAGGGGTGGTTGGTATCTAAATGGAGGACTTTCATGATGAATATTAGATTTTTGGATAGTTGGTCTTTGTTAATTTATCTTGGACGCCTCCCGTATGTGCTGTGGATAGCTTTTCGAAAAGTAGCACATGTACAACTTCCCCGTTCTTGGTCATAGGATTGTGCTCTACACCTTTAGGTACCACAATAATCTCCCCTTCTTGCACCACTTCCGTCCTATCTCGAAATTGCATATACAAAGTACCTTTCAAAACCTGAAAGAGCTCATCCTCATTTTCATGGGCATGCCAAACAAATTCGCCTTTAAGCTTGGCGAGAATTATCTGCATATCATCTACAATGGCGATTTGGTGGGGATGCCAGTGCGAGTTGAACAAGTTATGTTTTTCCTTTAGGTTAATTGGTTTCATAATCGGATTTTGATTTGGATTTTCGATTCGAAGTTTAGGTAATGTATTGGTTTGGTCTCTTTCTAAATTCCTAAAACCAACTTGGCAATCCAAAAATAAATCAGGATACCAAAAATATCATTACTGGTAGTAATAAATGGTCCAGTAGCTATGGCCGGGTCTATACCTCTTTTATCCAGGAACAGTGGAATAAAAGTACCTATGATACCGGCCACAATAATAACCGCGACCAGTGATAACGAGATAGCCAAAGCGGTGTAAAAGTTTCCGTTCCACCACCAGGTAAACAATAGCAAAATGGCAGCCAAAATCAAACCGTTTAAAGTGGCCAAGAGCATTTCCTTGATCAAACGGTTACTTATGCTTCCTTTTAGATCATCATTGGCGAGCCCCTGTACGATAATGGCACTGGATTGCACCCCGACATTCCCTGCCATAGCGGCTATCAATGGTGTAAAAAAGAATAGAATGGCATGTTTGGCAATCATTTCCTCAAATCCTCCCATAATGGCCGCTGCGCCAACTCCCCCAAGAAGACCCAAAAACAACCACGGCAATCGCGCTCGTGTCAGTTCCCAAATACTATCATCGGCCTCGACACCTTGTGAAATACCCGCCGCCATTTGATAATCCCTATCGGCTTCTTCCCGGATAACGTCAACGATATCGTCAATCGTAATCCGTCCTACCAAACGCCCAATTTCATCCACTACGGGAATGGCCTCCAGGTCATACTTTTGCATAATTTTTGCCACCTCCTCCGGCTTTTCGTTCACATCTACCCGATCTACCTTAGGAATGTATACTTCCCTTATCGGGGCAGTGGTGGAGGTGGTCAATAAATCCTTTAAGGATAACCTACCTTTTAAAACACCTTCATTATCTATCACATAAATAGAGTGGACGCGCGTAACGTTTTCCGCCTGGGCCCTCATTTCCTTGACGCAAGTAAGGACGTTCCAATTCTCGTTGACCTTAACGAGTTCTTTAGCCATAAGTCCACCTGCCGAATTCTCGTCATAGCGAAGAAGTTCGACAATATCTTTGGCATGTTCCTTGTCCTCGATTTCGGAAATAACCTTTTGAACAATTTCATTGGGTAGTTCCGCTACAATATCCGCAGCATCATCCGTATCGAGTTCTTCAAGTTCCCCTGCAATTTCCTTAACGGACAGGTTGCTTAAAATAGCTTCCCGGACATCCTCGTCCAGTTCAGTAAGTACATCGGAGGTCTTATCGCTGTCGAGCAACTTAATAAGGTAAGTAGCCTCGTCCTCGTTTAGCTCGTTGATGATTTCTGCCACATCCGCATAATGCACCTCCGCCATTAGGGAAACTAGCTCGGTTCCCTTTTGGTTCTCGATCAGCTGCTCTATTTCGGCCAAGAGCTCCTCTGTAAGCTTAAACGGTGTCATCCTCTTGTATTGTACCTCTTACGGGCAATCTGCGCAAAGCTAAAGAAAAATGTGTTAGGCGTATAGTAGTTTCAATTTTCTCTTGGTCGCCGTGTAGAGCATATCTACGGTTGTCTAACCCCAATTCTTTTTGGATCTGTTTTTACAAATATGGGATTTGGAACAATCTTTTGTTCATTAAGTTAAATCGGCTTCGACCCTTTGGGTAAGTCGTATAAAGTCTTCCACACTTAATTGCTCCGGTCTTAGGTTGAATACATCGGAGGATCTTAGCGTATCGGAAAGTGGAAATGTCTTTAAACTATTGCGCAAGGTCTTTCGCCTTTGGTTAAATGCTGATTTTACCACTTTAAATAATAATTTCTCGTCACATTCCAATTGGAAGTTTTCTTTCCGGACCAAACGAAGCACACCGGACTGAACTTTGGGAGGCGGATTAAATACTTCTGGATGTACAGTAAACAAATAGACGGCATCATAGAATGCCTGTACCAGCACCGATAGAATTCCGTAGGTTTTACTCCCTTTTTGTTCACATATACGTTGGGCTACCTCTTTTTGGAACATCCCTGAAAATTCAGGGACTTGCTCACGCATATCCAATAATTTAAAAACAATTTGAGTGGAAATGTTATAGGGAAAGTTCCCCGTAATGGCAAAGGGCTCTTTACCAAATAGCTGACTTAAGTCATAAGAAAGAAAATCGGCTTCCACAATTTTAAAAGAAGCATCTTGCTCAAATAAATGCGGATTTTCCATGGGAAAGCTATGGTTTAGGTAAACTATGGATTCTTGATCCAAATCCATTGCCACCAACTCCAAGTCCCTTAGGAGAAGGTACTTTGTAAGTATTCCAGTACCTGGACCGATTTCCAACACCTTCTGGTATCCTTTCAAGGACAAGGTTTCTGCTATCTTTTTTGCAATAGTTTCGTCCTTTAAAAAGTGCTGTCCCAGGTACTTTTTAGCCTTTACAGGACTTTCCGAATGAAATGTTTTATGATGAAGTGCTTTTCTCCTCCCTTTTTTTCCCATGTTGGTATAACAATTATGTTAATCCAGGCGTTCCATAAAAGCCCAAGCCGTTTTGCCCGAAGCAAGGACCACCCTATGCCGTTCATACCCTTTACCTTCATAAGCATCTGCTTTTTTTAACTCCAAAGGAGTAAGCTCGTATGCCATGCCTACAACACTATCCAAAGTATCATGGGTTTTGGAAACCGTTGGATAGCGACCGTATACCCTATTTTTGGAAAGTAAATATCCCTTCAATATTTCTTTGTTCCCTTTTAACTTGCGCTTAAAGAGATTTAACTGAATTTCATTTTCCTGAAGGGTTCCATAGGTGAAGAGATATTCCATGGGTTGATTGTCCGATCTGTTTAATGTTCGCTTATAATTTCCAATTCGGTTCGAAAGGAGACAAATTTGTTGGGAAATAGTTTTACGGCATCTTCCCGAAGTCGTGGGGCATCTTCAATATAATATTTTTCCAAGGTCTCTTTATTCAAGGTAGTAAATTGCACGGAATAGGTTATACCTCCCATTTCCTCTTCCACCAAGACTTTGCTCATTTTAGCATTCAGAAATTTTCCCGTGGCCAATACATCCGGAATATGAATTTCCTTCATCCATCGGAGCCATTCCTCATGAACGGACTCATCAATATTTGTGGTTACATTGTATATATACATGGCAAAATTTCAAGTATCAAGTTCAAGTTCGTATTGCGTTTGAACTTTAGTTAATGGAATCCCCCCGAAGCCTTCTAAAATGTTTCCGTGCCTGAGGGAAGTAATAACTGTCCTGATAGTTATAGATGATTTTTTCGTAATGTACTTTTGCCTTTTCCGGTTCGCCCAGATGATTTCTATAAAGCTCACCCAAAGCAAAATGGGCATCGTCCGCAAGGATATCGTTCTGATAGAATTCAGTGATTTTTCTGTAATTGAACTCTGCGGCCTCATAATCCTTAAGGGTCTCCAGAAGTTGGGCCTGTTTCAATAAGGCCTCGTCCTCTATTTTCTCTCCTTTATGGTTTTCAAGGATTCCGTTGAGTTCCGCAATGGCCTCTTTGGTCTTGTTCTGGTAGCCCAACAAGTCGGCTCGCGCATATTTCTTCAGAGCGGTCTGGGTGGAATCTTCCAAACTATTATCCGATATTAAGAGGCTCAATTGCATGGCATCATTGGCAATGAGTTGTGAAGTGGAGCCGCGTAGTACTTTTAATTGGGTTAATGCCCAATCAAAATCGCCCTTATAAAAACTAGTCTGCGCCACTTTATAGCGGGCATCCTGGCCCAAAATATCGTTCTTAAGGCTTTTTTGCACCTGGGTAAAATAAATCAATGCCTCGTTAAATTTTTTATGATAGACCAGGATATCGCCTAAAGCTAGCTTTATATATGCAGTCCCCCTTGAATTTAAAGGTAGTTCCAAGCTGTTTTTGAGAATGGTAATAGCGGGTTCTGGAGTATCTTTTTTAAAGGTTAAAAAATTGGCATAGGCAATCTGCAATTGCAATGTCTGACTCTTGTAACCATGTAGGGCCACAAGCTCATCATATTCCTTTTGGACCTGTCCCAAAGTCTTTTTATTGGCATTTAGCAGTTGGATGTCTATTAAATTCAATTTTGCATTTAGTCCGGTAACTTCGTCCTCCGTGTTTGCTACGATATATTCAAAGATTTCCTTTGCGGTTTCTGGCTCATCATCCCTTAGGGCAATATTCCCTAAATTTTCAAGTCGCTGTAATGAACCTCCTTCCATTCTCCTATAAATTGCTTTTTCTTGGCGGAATGCGCTTCTATATTGTTTTTGTTGGACAAAAAGCCAACTCAACAAGTCGTTCCAGAGCAAATCTGGGTTCTTTTGTGCATTCTGTAATAGGATTTTTTTGAGTTTGATATTGTTTTCGTTCTCGGCGTCCGACGTAATGAAATCATCGATACTACGAAGCACATTGGATTTTGAAGTCTTGCCCTCGCTTATGAGCTTCAGGTAGGAGCTATACATCTTTTCAATGTCACCTTGCTCTCCATAGATTCGGGCCATTTGATAATTGTAATCCAGTTTTGGATTAAGCTCCATAGCCTTGGTATAAGCCTCCAGAGCATAGTCCAACAAGGCATATTTTTGAAAGCGGAAGCCGATACCATATCCAAAATTTGGATTCTGCTCAATTTTTCTAAGTGCTTCCCCGTAATACTTTACCGCTTCTTCATTGCGGTTCTGAATGGTATAGTTATAGCCAAGCTCAATAAGCAGGGTAGGATAGGCATTTCCTGCTTGAATTTGAGGGAAAAGAAATTTTTCTACATCGGTGTAACGTTCCAGTTGTTGATAGCAGGCTACCAGGCCTTCGGCATAGTCCGTACGGCGTGGATGTCTGTCTACTAACTTTTCATAAAAAATTACCGCTTTTTCAAAATCCCCATCGTTAAAATACTGCTTGGCCAAAAAGTCCTCCTGAGCTATAGCGTTTGTGGAAATACCGAAAATGATAAAGAAGTATACGACCCTCATAATGGAAATTTAACAAATTTACATTAGCTAGGGATAATAAACTGTCAAGGAAAACATAATATGGACAAACGGCACTAGGAAAGTTCTACGTCCGTCTTTTCATAAACAATATATCGGGTTTCAGTGGGGCGCTGTTTTTTAAGTTTCCAAAAGTAAAGGGCGTCCTTTAATGTTTGATCTGCATTGTCTTTTAGAAAATCACGGACATATTGGGCCATCATGTTGTTCTTGGCAATTGCCCGTTTAAAATTTGGGTCTTTTTTTCTATCCTCAAGCGCATACCACATAAGAATGGCTTCTTCCAAAGTTTTTCCTGGGTTGGATTTTACCCAATCCATGAAGTCGCTATGACAGGAAAATTTGGGGCCAATTTCGGATTTCATAAAATTCCTGAAATTTGGCCCAAAGGAAATAGAGTCCGTAATTTTCGTATCCAAATCTAGTTTTGCCTTGGACCAGTTGAAATTTGAAGAAGCCTTTTCCTTTTTAATGGGCGGTAATGGCTTGCCCGGATAATCCAACATAAAAATAATACGATCCTGAAGTTCAAATTTTCTTCCAGTGTAGGGTATTCGTGCTTGTTTGCAGATTTCCACCAACTCTTCCTTGAGCCAGTACCATCTATTGAATTCCTTCCCAGAGGTTATTTCAGAAAAATCAGGTCTGGGCATTTTTGCTTAATTAATAACCTCGAAACCGCAATAAGGCACCAAAACCTCAGGAATTTGAATGCCGCTCGGGGTCTGGTAATTTTCCAAAATACCGGCCAAGACTCTTGGGAGTGCCAAAGAACTTCCATTTAAGGTATGTGCCAATTGGCTTTTTCCATTTTCATCCTTGTAGCGCAATTTAAGTCGATTGGCCTGATAGGTCTCAAAATTGGAAACCGAGCTGATTTCCAGCCAGCGGTCCTGCGCTGTGGAAAACACTTCAAAATCATAGGTAAGGGCCGAGGTGAAACCCAAATCGCCCCCGCATAGCCTTAGAATACGATAAGGTAGCTTCAATTCCCTTAGAATTTGTTTTACATGTTCCACCATCCCATCCAAAGCTTCATATGAATTGGTTGGATGCTCTACCCGAACAATTTCCACCTTGTCAAACTGATGTAGCCTGTTCAACCCACGAACATGGGCTCCATAACTGCCTGCCTCTCTTCTAAAGCAAGGGGTATATGCGGTGTATTGGATAGGAAAATCCTTTTGGGACAAAATCTCACCTCTTAACAGGTTGGTAACGGGTACCTCTGCAGTGGGAATAAGATAGAGGTCATCTGCCCCGATGTGGTACATTTGACCTTCCTTGTCCGGCAATTGCCCCGTGCCATAGCCCGATGCTTCGTTTACAAGATGTGGAACCTGAATTTCCGTATAGCCTGCTCCGGTATTTCTGTCCAGAAAATAGGAAATCAGTGCCCGTTGCAGTCGGGCGCCCTTCCCTTTGTAGACCGGAAAACCGGCCCCTGTAACCTTAACACCCAACTCAAAATCGATTAGATCATATTTCTTGGCGAGCTCCCAGTGGGGAAGAGCATCAGTTTGTAATGTTGGAATATTCCCCTCCTTGAAGACCTCTTCATTATCCTCTTCGGTACTTCCTGCCGGAACGGAATCATGGGGAACGTTGGGGATCTGGTACAATACGTTTTGAAGCTCATCGGCAGTTATGTTTAGATCTTCTCCCAATTTCTTGGAATCTTCCTTTAATTGCCCCGTTTTTTCCTTGAGTAGATTAGCTTCCTGAGCTTTTCCTGTCTTGAACAGCATGCCTATTTCTTTGGAAAGTGCATTGCTCTCGGCCAGGGTCGCATCCAAACGGGTTTGAAGGGCACGACGTTTTTCATCCAAATGGAGTACGTTTTCCACTAGTGAAGTGACATCGATATTTCTTTTTGTCAGTGCGCGGATGATATCCTCTTTCCTATCTCGAATGGCTTGTAGCTGTAACATCGAATTTTATTTAAGCTGCAAATTTAAACTATCTTCTGCTTAAAAACATATACATTTAAGGCAGATATCATGAAACATATCGTACTATGATTTTTGAGCATTTTGCACTCAACGTTGAAAAAATTGATGAAATTGTAACGTGGTACGTGGAGCATCTGGGACTACAAGTGGTAAGCGAACAAAAGAAACCACCGTTTATGACTTTTTTGGCGGATTCGTCTGGAAGGGTAATGATGGAATTATACCACCGGCCTGATGAAACTATACCGGATTTTTCTCAACAACACCCGTTAACTTTTCATGTGGCCTTTGTTTCGGAAAATGCCAATGAAGATCGTTTCCGGTTGGAAAGCAAGGGTGCATCTTTTGTGGAAGAGGTAAAAAAAGAGGACGGGGGTCATTTGATTATGCTTCGCGATCCATGGGGGATGCCGTTACAGTTATGCCAAAGGGCCCGGAAATTTTAAAGGAAATCGATCAATCTTCTAAGTCGGAGGGAAAAATCCATCCGTGATGCCGCAATGGTTCCCAAGGGACATTGGCCAAATCGGTTTCAGGATTTATAAATGCCCTATAAGGTCTTCCATTGATGCTTACCTTGGAATTGACGGCAAAGACTGAGACGTCTTCTCCTTTTTCCGCAAATTCTTTTTTGAGGTATTGGGCAAATTGCCAAATGAAATCAGGGTAGGCCGCTAGTCTTCTTTTTTGTTTTTTTGAAAGGTAATCGTTCAATTTTACAAATTCTGACATACCGGTTTCAAGGTGTACAATTTTAAACTGTATGGTGCCCGCCCTGCTACGTAGCATCATGCGCCAGCTAAGGCGATGCCCTTCTTCTGTCCATAGCACATCATCCTCAATAATATGGTGCCGCAAAGGCAATAAAAGCTGGACCAAAAAATAGATGCCACCTAAAAAGAATAGGAGATTTTTATAGGTTGGAATTTCAACTGTACTGGATATAAAGGCTTTTTTCTTTTTAAAAAAGATGCTTCTAATGGTCTCGGGCTCAAAAAAGAATACGGAGAAGGCCAGTGATAGAAAAGGAAAAATCCCAATTTGGAAAACAATGGAATTGAGCAGATGAAAGAAAATGGAGAAAAAGAAAGCTGCTTTTCTTGTGGGTTTCCAAAGTAGGGCAGGTACAATCAACAAATCGAATAGAATCCCTACAACACCTATAACACTGTGTACCCAACGTTCCTGCAGCAAACCACCAATGATGTAGTAGTCCGCTTTGTCCTGCATTAAGATTTTTATGATGCCAAAGTCTGTCCAATCACCGTACCATTTAGCGATGGAAGCATAGGTATATACAATGAACAATTGAAGGACAACGGCCCATTTTACCCAACAGAACATACGGTCCGTTTTAAGCGAAGGATTTTGCCGTACATCAAGTGCATGACTGCGATTGGCCGGGACGAGACACATAAAGGCAGAAATCAATATCAACAAATAATAATGGTTATTGTACGATGTTTTTTGCATAAGATAGGCCCCTGTCCATAAAATGGTAAAGGCAATCATACTAAAACGATATTTGTAACCGAGGGCCACACAGATACCCAAAGTGCCCATTATAAAAAAATAAGCGTACATGGGAGTGCCTTGAAGCACCTGAAGGAAATCAAATCCAATGAAATTAAAGGTAAATTCGGGGTCTACCAGATTGCGTCTTACCCAACCTGTCATTATTGCGCCATAGCACTCCGCGGCAATAAGAAACCCAAAAAAAATTCGAAAAATAATTAGTGGCGAGTTATCAATTCTTGTAAATAACAATCGATTCAACATCACCTGGAAATTAGCGAAAGTGAAGTTTCCTTGTCCTTTTGCAGCTGTTTTTTTAAATCCTCAACAGAATCAAATTTATGTTCGTCCCGAAGCCGTTTCAAAATATCAACTTGCAAAGTTTGATCATAAAGGTCTCCTTCAAAATTAAAAAAATGGATTTCAATGCTTTTACTGGTACCTGAAACAGTAGGATTGAAACCTATATTCATCATCCCGGAGACCGTTTTGCCTTTTATTTGGCCCTGTACCACATAAACCCCGTTTTTGGGGACTAACTTATAGGACTCCTGTATTTGTAGATTGGCGGTAGGAAAGTTAAGCTGCCTGCCAAGGCCTTTCCCCCGGGTTATGGACCCTGTTAACATATAGGGGTAACCCAAATAGGTATTTGCCGTATGGATATCCCCTTCTTCCAAAGCCTTTCTTATCTTGGTAGAGCTTACGGATACATCGTCAATTTCCTGTGCCGGGATTTCCTCTACCTCAAAGTCCAGGGTACTACCAAAAGTGATAAGGTCATTTATGTTGGCATTCCTATTTCTGCCAAACCTATGATCGTACCCGATTATTATTTTTTTGGTCTTTAGGCTGTTCACCAGTATATCCCTAACAAACTCTGTTGCGGACAAGCGGGAAAATTCTTTGGTAAAAGGGTGGATGATAAGTTGGTCCAATCCCAATTCCTCCAGTATTTTGGTCTTTTCTCCGATCGTGTTCAATAATTTTAGGTCAGAGTCTTTTTGGAGGATCATCCTAGGGTGTGGAAAGAAAGTAAGGACCGTGGACTTTAAATTTGATTTTTGGGCATTCTTTATAACTCGATCTAGTATTTTACGATGTCCAATATGTACACCATCGAAGGTGCCGATGGTAATTACGGTAGGGTGCTTTTTGTCGTATTTGGAGATGCTTTGGGCTATAACCACGTTATCGGAAAAATAAAAAGACTTATATTTGATTTTGAGCTAAAAACCCCTTAATGGCTACAAAATTACGCCTTGTTTTTTCAATTACCATATTATTTCTCTCCTTTTACGTTTCAGGTCAACAAAAACATTGGCAAAAGGAAACTTCAGGGAATGTTGCCGCGGGGAAAGTGTACCAACGCTTTCAAATAAAAAAAGGGACATTCCTTTCTTTTAACGAGAAAGCCTTTAAGGCCGAACTGCAAAGTTTTCCAAAATCGGGAAAGCAGACCAAAATAGTCAATTTTCCCAATGAAAATGGAGAGTCGATTCCCTTTAAGGTTACCGAAGCACAAACACTATCTCCGGAACTGGCAGCAAAATACCCCTTTATTAAATCGTACGTTGGGCATAGTCTTGATGGGCAGGAAAAAATACGGTTTAGTGTCTCGCACAGGGGTATTCAGAGTATGATGGTACATGCTGATGCCAAAGGGAATACCTTCATGCAAAAAACGAGTGATGGAAAATATGTGGTCTACAAACGGGAAGGCAATGCCTCCCGTGATATGGATTTCGTTTGTAGCACCCTTCCCATGGTTCAAAAAAATATTGGGCGGGCCATGAGGCCGGTTACCGGACAGGTTTTACGTAAGTTTAGATTGGCGGTATCCGCCACCGGGGAGTATACGGACCATCACGGAGGCACGGTTGTGGATGCGTTGGCTGCTATCAATGCTACCATTACCCGGGTCAACGAAGTTTTTGAAACAGATCTGGCCATAACTTTGGAGTTGGTGGCCAATAACGATCAAGTGATATTTACGGATGCCGAGACCGATCCATATGACGGAAATTTGAATTTTCAGGTACAAACTACACTTAACGATATCATCGGTGCAGAGAATTATGACATAGGGCATTTGTTCCATGATGATGTAGCAGGAGGAAATGCAGGCTTTGTAGGCTCGGTTTGTATTGATAACAGAAAAGGTAGTGCCTTTGCCGCATCCCCGGAGCCGGAGGGAGATATTTTTGATCTTGATTTTGTGGCCCATGAAATGGGACATCAGTTTGGCGCCAACCATACCTGGTCCTTTGAATCCGAAGGAACACAGGTACAGGCCGAGCCCGCAAGCGGTACAACTATTATGGGCTATGCCGGAATTACCTTAAACAATAATGTTGCCCCAAATGGGGATGATTATTTCCATTATTATAGCATAGTTCAAATGGCGGATTATTTGGAATCCGTAAGTTGCGCCGAAACCCTGCCCCTTACCAATAATCCACCGGTGATAGCCCCTATCGGAAATTTCACGATACCCAAATCCACCGCCTTTGCCCTTACCGGAAGTGCTTCTGATTCAGATGTTGGGGACGTGCTAACATATACTTGGGAACAAGTGGACGATGGGGTGGTAAACAGGGCGACTTTTGGCCCCACAAATCCAGGAGGAGCAAATTTTCGGTCCCTAAAACCTTCATTGGATCCAACTCGTTATTTTCCGCGATTATCCAGGGTATTGGAAGGGAATCTTACTCAAACGAACCCTCCGGAAGGCTCGGCCTGGGAAACGGTTTCGGACGTGGAAAGGGAAATGAATTTTGCACTTACGGTTAGGGATAATGCCATGGGTGGGGGACAAGTGGTGTCCGATTTGGTAAACGTTGTCGTTACCAATAGTGCAGGGCCGTTTATGGTAACTTCACAGGCTAACAATGAGATTTATGCCGCGGGATCCGTACAGGAAATAACGTGGGACGTTGCCGATACGGACAACGCAGTCGTAAATGCACAAACCGTTGATATATTGTTGTCCATTGATGGAGGACTTACCTTTCCTATGCCCTTGGCAGAAAATGTAGTTAATGACGGGAGCCACAATGTGGTGATTCCCGGTGATGCCACAACGCAGGCTAGGATTATGGTAAAAGCCAATAATAATATCTTTTTTGCCGTAAATTCTACGGATTTTACAATACAAGCTTCGGAGGTTGTTCTCAATTTTTCCAATTTGGAGTATGAGGTATGTCAATCCGATGATTTGATCGTAACATTCGATTACGAAACTTTTTTAGGGTTCAATGAGGAAAGCACCTTTAGTGTCCCTACCCCACCTGCTGGGTTGGATATTTCATTTTCACCTGAAACAGCTATTGCCGATGGTACCTCGGTAGACATTATCTTTTCAAATACCGCAGGTGTGGCTACCGGAAGTTATAGCATACCTGTTCTGGCTACCTCCTTAAGCCAATCTACTGAAATAACTTTGGAATTGAACGTTTATAACACTTCCTTTTCGGAAGTCGTGCTGGTTTCTCCTGCAGATGGGTCAACAGATACTTCCACGGGAATTCCGTTGGAATGGGAAGAAAATCCTTTGTATGTTTCCTATGACATAGAGATTGCTACCGATATTGCTTTTTCGAATATCGTAGAAAGTACAACGGTACTTTCCAATTCATACCTACCTTCTAATTTGGATAATGAAACTTCCTATTTCTGGAGGGTGAAACCAAAAAATCCGTGTGGTGAAGGTATCTTTGGTAGCCCTTTTAGTTTTACCACCATTCAATTTAATTGTAAGAACGAAACTGGCAGTGGCTTGCCCTTGGCCATATCTTCAACAGGTACTCCTACTATAGTTTCCAAAATAGCTTTCTTTGAAGACTTGGCTTTGGCCGATATCAATGTAAGACTGGATTTGGACCACACTTTCTTGGCGGATTTGGTGGTTAGTTTAACCTCACCTTCCGGTACTACAGTTGTTCTTGTTTCCAGTTCTTGTGGAGAACTTAATAATATCGATGCCATTTTTGATGACAGTGCCACCAGCTTTGTTTGTGGAGGAAACCCTGCCATAGGGGGAACTGTAAAGCCCTTGGGATCCCTAAGCTCCTTTAACGGTGAATCCATATTGGGAGAGTGGACGCTGACCATATCCGACAATGCACCATCCGACGGGGGTACGTTAAAAGCTTTTTCGCTTGAAGTTTGTATTGAAGGAGAGTTTGGACCTGATGAAGACAATGATGGAATTTTTGACCAAGATGACCTTTGTCCGGGAACTCCGGCCGGAACGGAAGTAGACTCTTCCGGTTGTCCTGTGTATAGGTTTCCTAGCACTAATTTTTCTATTGCGATTCAAAGCACCGCCTGTCGAAATAACGCTGATGGGAGTCTACAGATTTCGGCCAATCTTCCCTTGGATTATACCATAACGATTATCGGAAACGGAACGAATGAGTCGGATATATTTACGAATTCTTATACATTTGGGGGTCTTGCACCTGGGGTTTATGAGGTATGTATAGGAGGCTCGGACGGCACAATCGATTATTTGGAGCATTGTTTTGAGGTTGTCATATCTGAACCGGATCCTTTGAGCGTCTCATCCAAGATTTCGGCGGACGGCAAACAGGCCATTTTGGAAATGGATGGAAGTGACATGTACACTATAGAGCTAAACGGGGAAGGTATACGGACTAACGAATCCGCGATTGCTTTGGACTTAAAGAATGGAATCAATACCCTAAAGGTATCTACCAACAAAACTTGTCAAGGAATTTATGAAGAACGGATTTTTGTTTCGGATGGTCCTATAGTTTATCCAAATCCTTTTGAGGATTTCATTACTATCTTTATAGGCGAAACGCCTAGAGAACTAACGGTTAAGGTGTTTGCATTAAATGGACGATTGGTCCATAATGGAAAATATCAGGTCAATGGAACGGAATTGGTATTGGACTTATCCACTCTACCTTCCGGAACGTATTTAATACGCTATAGGGGCGAGGGGATAACCGGAGCGTCCAAAATTGTAAAACGATGAGATTATTGGTGCCAATAGCAATGATTTTTCTTTTTATAGGGTGTGGTAAAAAGGATTCACCTAAATCACCTGAGCAAGCTTCTTTAGTCTTTCCGGAAAGGAATTCGGAGTGTACAACAGGACAAAGCCTAAGCGAAACAACAAGTCGTGTGGAGTTTCTATGGCAGCCGTCCGATCATACGGAATCCTATGAACTTCGGGTTACCAACTTAAATACGGGAACCACTCAGACGGCCTTTGTGGAAACTCCTTCCGCCAGTGTCACTATTGCCAAGGGTGTTCCCTATTCATGGGTAGTCGTTTCTAAAAATTCTGGTTCCCCCAATACAGCGATAAGTGAAGAATGGCGATTTTATAATGCAGGTTCCCAAACCAACTACGCTCCCTTTCCGGCGGAAATTGTTGAACCACAAATGGCCGCCAATGTATTTAAGGATATCAATAATGAAGTTACCTTAAGTTGGGCAGGGGCCGATGTGGATAACGATATCTCCAGTTACGAAGTGTATTTTTCTACGGAAACGCCGCCAGAGACCTTGATTGCCTCCCCTGCCGCCGGAGATATGGAGGTAAAGGTAAGTGTTTCGTCAAATGGGATTTACTACTGGCAAGTCGTGACCAAGGACGAGGCCGGGAATAGTTCTGACTCCGGGATTTTTGACTTTAAGGTTTTTTGATGCTATTCAAGTACCGTTGAAGGTGTTCATGGTATTCTTTATTCCGGATAATATAAAAGAGCGAATTAGCTCGGTGGATTTTTCCAAACGTTCCTTTAGTTTCTCTTTTTCTTCCAAATTCCATTCGCCTAGAACATAGTCCACCTGTCTTCCTTTACCAAAATCCGAGCCAACCCCAAAACGGAACCTATTGTATGTAGTGGTCTGCAAAATTTGTTGAATGTCTTTTAATCCATTATGCCCTCCGTCACTTCCCTTGGCCTTGAGCCGAAGGACCCCGAATGGTAGATTAATATCGTCCGTTACCACCAATACATTTTCCAGAGGTATTTTTTCCTTTTCCATCCAGTACCTTAAGGCTTTGCCACTTCGGTTCATGTAGGTAGAGGGTTTTAAACAGAGGATGCTCCTACCTTTAATTTTTAAGGTTCCGACTTCGCCGAGTTTTTCGGTCTCAAAGGCAAACCCTCCTTTTTGTGAAAAGGTATCCAATATTTTAAAACCAATGTTATGGCGTGTCTCTTCGTATTCTGCTCCGATATTTCCAAGGCCAACGATCAAAAACTTTTTCATGGGTATTTTTTCCTCAAGTAAGGGTGCGCTCCAATTGAAAAGGGATACTAGGAATCGGAACATAATTCTAAAAAGATTTTCGCAAAAATACAAAAGCATCCCAATGCAGTCATCGGGATGCTTCGCAAAAGATGCTTTACAAAACTATTCTGCGCCTTCAGCAGCAGTCTCTGCAGGTGCTTCGGAAGCAGCGCCTTCTGCTGTAGCCCCTTCTTCACCTTCAACTCCTTCTTCTTCCTCTTCATCGTCGACCTCGACGGCAGCACGGGCAGTTTTAACCTGAACCACTACAGTGGTATCCGGATGAAGAATTGAAAAATCATCATTCAATAAGCTTTCTACGGAAATATTTTGACCGATCTTCAATTTTGAAATATCAACATCAAAGAAATCCGGAAGTTTATCAGGTAAGGCCCTGATCGCCAGTTTTCGTTTTCTGAACAATAGACGGCCACCATTTCGAACCCCTGGGGAATTTCCTTGTAGACGGACCGGGATATCCATAGTAACCTCCTTGTCGGCGAACAATTGATAAAAATCAATATGTAGAATTCTGTCCGTTACAGGATGAAACTGGATATCCTGCATTACGGCATCTACCTTTTCTCCATTGTCCAACTCAACCACAACAGTGTGTGCATTGGGTGTGTAAACCAAATTTCTGAACGCTAGTTCATCTGCTGAAAAATGCAATGGTTTTTCCCCTCCGTACACTACGCAAGGAACCTTTCCAGCATTACGTAGGGCCTTTGTTGCCTTTTTGCCCACGCTTTCTCTTTCTGATCCTTTAATTGTAATTGACTTCATTATTTGAATTAAAAATTAATAGTTCCTCTCGTTTGATTTGTTTCCGCCCTCGGTAAGATGGACAGAAGACAATTTTTACATTAAAAACTTGGATGCTATGGATGTGTTATGATGTACCCTGTGCATAACATCCGCAAACAGCTCGGCACAACTTAATACTTTTACTTTTCCACTTTCTTTCTTTATAGGAATGGAATCGGTGATGATCAATTCCCTCAATTTAGATTTTTCAATTTTATCAAACGCATCCCCGGATAGCAGACCATGTGTGGTTATGGCACGTACGCTAACTGCACCTCGTTCCATCATCAAATCTGCCGCTTTTGTCAATGTTCCTGCAGTATCGACCAAGTCATCTACAAGCACAACATTTTTTCCTTTAACGTCCCCAATAAGCTCCATATGCGATATAACATTGGCTTTGGCACGCTGTTTATAACAGATGACCACATCACTGGTCAATGCCTTGGAGTAAGCGTAGGCCCGTTTGGATCCCCCCATATCCGGTGAGGCAATGGTGAGGTTCTCTAGACCTAATTTCCTTAGATAGGGCAAAAACAAGGTAGATGCGAACAAGTGATCCACAGGTTTTTCGAAAAACCCTTGTATTTGATCGGCATGCAGGTCCATGGTTATGATCCGTGTGGCTCCTGCGGCTTCCAACATCTTGGCCACCAGTTTGGCCGCTATAGGGACCCTTGGCTTATCCTTTCTATCCTGCCTGGCCCATCCAAAATAGGGCATAACTGCCGTTATATGTCTGGCGGATGCACGTTTGGCGGCATCCAACATCAATAACATTTCCATTAAGTTCTCCGAACTGGGATTAGTAGATCCAATAATGAATATACGTGCTCCCCGTACGGACTCCTCAAAAGAAGGTTGAAACTCCCCATCACTATATCTGGAGAAGAGCACATTGCCCAAGTCCGTACCATAGGATTTTGCTATTTTTTTGGCAAGTTCCGTACTCTGTGTACAAGCAAAAATTTTGGGTTCAGGTACTTGATAAGGCATGGTTAATGTCTTGTGCTCTAGTTTCTTAAATACCCTTTCTACAAAGGAGGTGCAAATTTAGAAATTTATTCGGGTTGGTAAAGGATAATTGTTGATATTTTTACTTTGAAAGTAGCAACTATTTTTTAGCTTTGCAGTCCGTTTGCCTCGGTGGCGGTCCCGATAATTATCGGGAGGTAGATGCCCCGTATTTCATTTAAATGCCTCGGTGGCGGAATTGGTAGACGCGCTGGATTCAAAATCCAGTGGTAGCAATACCGTGTGGGTTCGATTCCCACCCGAGGTACGAATAAACCACAAAATAGTGGAAATTCAAGCGAGCTTCAAAATGGGGCTCGCTTCTTTTTTGAAGTAAAATGATTGCTTAACTGGTAAAAATATCCGGCTATAAACCCAATCTCCTCATAAATTCGTCCTTATAACTTTCCCCGATCGGGATACGGATATCGTCCATTACTATTTTACTACGTTGGATGGAGTCTATGTTATTTACATTTACAAGAAAGGACCGATGTACACGTACAAAATCGGCGTTGGCAAGTTTCATTTCTATATCCTTGAAATTCATCAGGGTAAGTATGGGCTTTCTTTCGAAAGTATGGATTTTTAAATAATCCTTAAGACCTTGTACATATTTGATTTCCTCCATTCTAATCTTAACATTGCCATAGTCCGATTTTACAAAAATAAATTGATTGTCAGAAAGCTGCCCACCACTGGCCGATGAAAGGTTTCCTTCCTTTGCTTCTATGCTTTTTTTGAGCATTTTTAACTCTTTTACACGATTTATGGACTTTACAAATCTTGGAAACGGTATAGGCTTTACCAAATAATCCACGGCATTGAGTTCAAAACCTTCTATGGCATATTGGGGATAGGCCGTGGTAAAAATGAAAAAAGGTCGTTTGTCCAGGGTCTTTACAAACTCTATCCCGGTTATTTGAGGCATTTCAATATCCAGAAATACCAAATCCACATTTCCTTCTTGAAAAAGTGCTATACTCTCCAACGGGTTGGTAAAGGTTCCCAAAACCTCTATACCGCCCAACTCCTCGCAATAGGATTTAACAATGCCCAATGCCAAAGGCTCATCGTCAATTATGATACAATTCATTTTTATAAATTTAGTTCTAATTGAACAGTGTAAAAGCCATCCGTTTTATCAATCTTCAAGACATGCTGGTCGGGATAAAGCAGATGCAACCTACCTTTTATATTTTCCAGTCCGATACCGGAATTGCTTTCGTCTTTTCTGTAGACCCCGATTTTGTTCTTTACAATAAAAAATAAACTTTCCCCGATCAATTCCATGTTAATGGACACGTCTGTCCTTCCCTTGAAATCAGTTCCGTATTTAAATGCGTTCTCTACGAATGGAATTAATAATAAGGGTGGAATTTTCTTATCCTGATAATCCCCTGAAATTTTGATTTTTACGTTTTCACTATGGGATAACCGTAATAGTTGGAGTGACACAAAGTTTTTGATATAATCTATTTCCTTGGAAAGAGGTACCAATTCCTGTTTTGCCTCATAGAGCATATAGCGCATTAATTCCGATAACATAATAATGGCCTCGGGAGCTTCAATGGACTTATTTCTTACCAGGGAATAAACGCTATTCAATGAATTGAACAAAAAATGGGGGTTCAATTGGGCCCTTAAAAATTGTAACTCGGTTTCTTTTCGCTGCACTTCGGCTTCCCTGTTCACACGGTCCCTTCTGTAGAAATCCTTGGTAAGTCCCAATACACCTCCCAAAAGGAAAAAGGTCAGGGAGATAATGGCGGTCATGAAATAGGGTAGTCTTTTCAATGGCTGCATGTCCTTTATGAAATGGGGTGGTTTTCTAGGAGGGTGCATCTCCGTATTCTGTATCAGTTCGGTAAATTTATCTATTGGGACATGAGGAAAGGGCACGAATTTGATAAGGAAATTAAAAAGAACCAATACTGTTATTGAAATAATAATATAGAGTGTAATCTCTTTTTTAAGGAGAAAGTAGGGCACCAATATTAAATAATTGATATAGACTAAAATGGGGTTCAATAGTATTCTATAAAACATACCAAAGCGCACTTCACCAAGGTCAATGTATGATATGCTTAGAGGAAACAATACCAAGCAAGCCCAAACGATAATATGAATCCAAAATTCCTTAATCTTTATATGTCTTTTCAAAGTACCTCTTACTAGTTGTCGAAAAAAGATACTCATTATTGATAAGAAATTCCATTTTTCTCCAAATCTTGTTCGGTTATGACGGGGAACCGGCCACTGTTGAGTCTGTTTAGGACAATCGTCCCAATACGTTCTGCCTGTATTTTGGAGGCAAATCGCACTTTTTTGGATATTCCGGGAACGTGTTCTTGTCGTATCTTAAGCTTTCCATTCGCATATATTTCGTAGTACCAGCTTTTATCCGTTGGATTTTTAGCCAATTTTAGTCCATAACCGGTTTCAACATATTTGGTTTGTGAATCGCTAACATCCAATAACATTCCTACAAGCAATGCAACAATGCCAATGATCAAAAAAGCGATACCGTGTTTTCTTTTTTCCATAAGGACTAGAACACCGACCCGGATTTCGTTTTGTTGTTTTAAGAAACCCGGATAGGTGCCATTAAAAAGCTAGTATTAAAAAAACTATGAAAACTCATATTTCAATCATCTTCATCTTCTTCCTGATCTGGGAAGAATTCACGATTATCATCCAGGTACAAAGTACCGCTTCTACCTAGGCCCAAAAATGCAGTAGCGCCATTATAGAATGCTATCGCTCCCTCCCTGGAAACACCTTCATATTCTGTTTTTTCTTCCCAAAGATCGGTAGAGGGGTTGTATTCCCAAATGTCATCCGAGGCACCAAATCCCGGATCTCCGGTTGCAAAGTATCCCCTATCCCCTATACTAAAGCCTACTGCATTATTGCGTATAATGTCGTAGTCATCATCCTCATCCAGATCCAATAAAGGGCTCCACGATTCCGTGTCGAGATCAAATACCCAAAAGTCCGCCTGGTTAAGGCCATTGGATACTCCCGTTCCTAAATAGACTTTATTGCCAATAGTAAATGTGGCCCCATCCCTTCGTTTGGTTCCCCCAAAGCCTACAAGTTCGGTCCACGTATCATTGGTAGGGTCGTATTTCCAAAAGTCCTTCTTATCATTGTCCCCGTCAAAACCAGTGCCGACATAGCCATGGGTTTGCGAGTTGAATCCAACGGCTCCACGCCGTGCCGATCCCCCAAAGAGATTAAGGGAGTCCCAGGTGTTTGATGCTACATTGTATCGGAAAAAATCACCTAGTTCGTTGTCACCATCATAACCTAGGCCTATGTACCCATTGCCATTTACCGTGAAGGCAACAGCAGAACTTCTGGGAGTGCCCGGGAAAGGGGCAAGTTGACTCCAAAAGTTACCATCCATATCATAGACCCAAACATCGGTCAATCTATCGTCCCCGTCAAAACCCGTACCCATATATCCCTTATTGCCAATGGTAAAGGCAAAGGCCCCACTGCGTGGGGTGCCATCAAAAATGGAGCGGTCTACCCAATTGCCAACGCTATCATCATCGTCGTCATTGGAACATGAAACAAACAGTAGCACCATAAAAATAGGAAGACTAAATTTCCTTAGTGTTCGCAGAATTAATTTTGAATTATTCATTTATTTACGCAATTTGTTAGTAAAGTTTAAAGAATATTTTAGTCCCATGACAATGTAAGGAGAGGAGTCGGCCCCAAGATCAAGTATGGGATTATCCTCCGAATCCATTATCTCCAGACTATTGGCCATTGAGAATCCCGCTCTAACGATTGTAATAAAGCCGGATGACATGTAGTAATTGTACTCCAACCCAAGGTCTATTCCACTATATGCCAATTTTGTATGTTCAAGATTTTCTAGGCCGTTGACAGAAACCGTTTCGGAATTGTTCGCATAGATTCCGGACATAATGGCTTTGGAGCTTAGGGAGTGTTTTTCATTAATGATGTATGTGACCTCCGTATATGGAAATCCAAGGATATATTTCCATTTGTCCGCAATTTTCCCTTCCAAAGATAGCAATGGAAAGAGGGTGGGCTCTCCAAAAAATGTCCCTCGGCCCAACCCTAGGGCGAGGCTCAACGGGAAATCCCCATTTTCCCATTTTTTCGAAAAAGAAGCGGACCAGTTAAATATAAAATCCTCGCTGCTTGGCCCATTCTTGAAATTTGAGGACAGCGTCGGGTCCAGGGAAACGGATATAGCCCAGTTTGAACCAAGGTTTTGGTAGTATCCGATTTCTGGTTGGATCGTATGGGTTTTGTCATAAGAATCCGTGCCAATTGCAGCGCTACTATTGTAAAAGGAGAAGGTATGGGCCAGGTAATCCAAACCAAGCTGAAGCTTTCCTGAATTCAAATTTTTTATGGCGTTCAAAGAAAAGACGTACTTTTCCAAATTCGTATCTCCCAGGCTAGGAATAAGTCCATATTCAAATAGGCCCTCAAAATGATTTTGAGGTTCTTGACAATATATGGGATTCCTGTGCGCAGTAATTATCATACCAATTAGAAAGACGTATTTCAATCCTCTTATTTTTTTCCAAACGTATATAGCACCGTCAGCCGTTGAAAAAAAGATATACGAAACCTAAGGTTTCCTAGATGAACCTCTATTTTTCCCCTACTAATGGCGCAGGAGTACTTTATAGATATATTATATCTATAGGTAGATGTATTTCTCCTTTCTGTATAAAATTCTTCGTGCTCGTCACCGTTGCGTCTTAATTTGCCCCTTTAATTCATTGAAAATGGGGAAGTTTCTTTGCTTTTTAATGCTTTTGTTCGGTATCATAGCCTGTTCCGTAGATGCGTCCGATATCCCTACGCTGGAAGTAGGACAGGACTTTACCACCTCCAATGTACGGGTGCTGGTATTGGATACTTTTTCGGTAAAATTGTCTACCATTAAGTTTGATAGTATTAATACCTCGGAGAGTGAGCGACTTTTGGTAGGGAAGTACAATGATGAATATCTGGGTACCATTGAGTGCAATTCCTACTTTGAATTAACGGCTGCAACCACTGAAAACGCAACCGCTCCATATACACTTCCCGACGATGCCACACTGGACAGTGTGGCCTTGATTTTGGGATATGACCGCTATTTCTATAATGATACCACTTTAGTCTCCCATATCAATGTGCATCTATTAACAGAAGAGGTAGAACCCGATGACGATGCCTTTTTCAATACTAGCGAATTGGAATATGACTCATTACCCCTGATCTCAAGAAGGTATCGCCCGGAACCCTTTGATGAAGATTCTTTACACATTTCCTTGCCCTTTGAGTTTGGCAACAATCTATTTCGGCTCATACAGCAAAACGATATCAATGACAATGAGGATTTAAGGGACAACTTCAAAGGATTTGCGCTTGTCCCGGAAAAAAACGATAATACCTCTGTCATTGGCTTTAGCAAGGAAAGTGAAAGAACATATCTTCGGTTTTTTTATTCGGTTCCCGAGGAGTTTGAGGATGAAGAAAGATTTTTGGATTTTGCGATAAACCCATTCCCCGAAGCTCCTAATGCCTTCAATAAAATATGGAATTTTTCCACGGACTCTTTGTTGAATGCTCTTTCCAATCAGGAGGATGAACTCCCTACTTCAAGGAACAATGATTTGAGCTATATACAATCCGGAACAGGGTACGCTACCAAAGTCGATTTCCCCAGTATTCGCAGTATTTATGAGATAGAGGGCACGGGTACGGTTTTGAGTGCATTGCTAAGATTAAAACCCTTGCGTGCCAGTCATGATGAGAGAACATATCTAAGGGATTCGTTAAACGTAAACGTACTGGACCAGAACAATGTCATTACACGGGTTATAAGGACAGGGGAAGGTATTGTCATTGGAAAGATTACTGGGGCGAACGAGGAATTTTCGGATGTGGTGTATGAAGTCCCCGTTGGGGTGTTTGTGGACCAAAAGCTAGGTGAATCTATCATAACCGAGGATGCTCTTGTATTATTTACCAAGGACTTTAATCAAACGGTAGACCGCATCATTGTGCAGGGGGAGAACAACAGCGATTTTGAGGCACGTTTGGAAATTACTTATGCTATTTATGATGAATAGAATTCTGTTTTCATTTATTCTTTTTCCATTTTGCATCGTTGCCCAGACCAATAACCTTACGGGATCCCCTTATTCCTTTTTCGGACTTGGTGTATCTACCAATTCCAACATAGGAAAGAATAGTGCATTGGGGCGTGGGGGTTACGCCTTAAATAGTAATTTTCTCATTAACAATCTTAATCCGGCCGCATTGGGGGCTTTAGGTGAAAAGGGCTTTCTGTTCGATTTCGGATTCCTTGCCGAGATAAGTACAGTGGCTAATCGAAGTACGGAGGAAACAAGGGTGGCAGGTAACTTTTCCAATCTGGCCATTGCTTCCAGTATAACGCCAAAATCGGCTTTCGGACTTTCTGTCGTTCCCTACTCCGATGTTGGATACTCGCTAATTGGTATCGATAGCAATGTGGAAGGATCCTCCGATCCGTTTATAAGTAATGTCTTTGGAACGGGATCTTTAAATGATTTACGGCTTTCCTATGGCAGTAGTCTTACGGACAGACTCCGCTTAGGAGCCAATGTTTCATTTTTATTTGGGGCCATCTCGGAGCGGGAAACGGTAACCGCGCTTAGCGGATTTGTCAACGAAAGTACACTCACCATTTCAGAAGAAAACAAGTATAATGGCTTTCGGTTTGGGTTGGGATTACAGTACAGTTTTTTGCCCAATCTTACCTTAGGATGGAGTCTAAGCCTCCCGACTACACTTTCCGGGACTCGGGATAGATTTGTAGAGAAAACCTTGGACTTTATCCCAACATCTGTTGAGAATGAAACCGATTTGGATATTGACGGTTTTGACCTTCCCTTGGAAGTGGGGACTGGTATATTGTTCTCACCTATCCGAAAAATTCACGTCAATTTGGACTATACCTTAAAACTGTGGAATGCTACGGATCAAAGGGATAATATTGGGGAATTTGTAGATCAATATATATACGGGATCGGGGTGGAATACCTTAAGGCGGACAGGTCCTTCAACTATTTGGACCGGATACGGATACGGGCCGGGTTCAATTATGATAGTGGCTATCTCAGCATCAATGGAAATGTTATTGATTCGTATAGTATAACGGCCGGTTTGGGCATCCCCTTGGGAGCCAGGACCCTATCCATGTTGAATATTGGCTTTTCCAGTTCCACTAGAGGTTCTACGGAGGGTATTTTGGTGGAAGAGCGTTTAAACACTATAAACATAAACCTAAGCCTAAAGGATATATGGTTCCGAAAACGTAGAATAGACTAGGTAGATTTTATGGACGAACGGGATATTTTTATCTACAAAAATAAAAATGGCATTAGTAGTCAAAATTGGTCTGTTGGTATACCCTATCTTTTATGTGGTCTAGTATTGTTGCATGAGCATTGTAGAAGTGAATATTTTCGGTGGAAAATTTCTAATGAAGAGGATATATTTTTTGGTGGCGGGGCTTGTGGCTATAGGTGCTTACGGCCAAATGCCTATGATGCAAGAACCTGGTGAAGTGGAATTGGCAGGAATTGATTATGGGTATCTTCCGGATTTGGGAGGGACCGAAATCCACAATTATAATGTCAATCTTAATTTGGCAAAACCTATCGGCAAAAGCATAATAGGCTTGGGGCTAACCTATCGGTATTTCGATTTTACCTTTGATGAATCTACGAACGTCCTTGATCTCTCTTCATATGAAAACATGCATGTGGTCAGAACTAATCTTTTATTCATTAGACCTCTAAAAAATGAATGGACTATGATGATATCTGCTGGCCCTACCCTTATGTCCAATTTTGCAAATGGGATTTCATCGGAAGACTTGGTATTCAACGCCCTAGGTGCTGTTAACAAGAGATGGGGCGACTTTGACAGAAATACCGTTTTGATGCTCGGGGTATTTTATGGTACCCAATTTGGTGAACCCAGAGTACTGCCCGCCATATTGTTACGTCAAAAACTCAACCACCATTGGAGCTATTCCTTTGGACTTCCGATTACGGGAATCAACTATAGAATCAATGACAGACATCGCATTTCAGCGATGGTTTCACCGGAAGGTCTTTTTGGAAATAACTCCAACGCAGTAGCCGTGGATGGCAATAGAATACTTACGGACACCAAGATTCAGTTTAACGGAATCAATACCAGACTATTGTATCGCTATAGATTTACAAAACACCTCGCTTTTGTGGCCGAGGGAGGTTTTGTACCTGGCGCCACTTTAAAAATTGTGGATAACGAAAATGATGAAATATTCGATTTAGAACCCGGTAGTGGTGCCTATTTCAAATTTGGGATACGTTTTGCCCTCAAAAGGCCCCCTCAAAATAAGAATCTTAATACAGACGATAATGAAAACTAAAATTTCTATCCTTTTGTTGCTTGCTGCAACGATACAGTGTATAACCGCCCAAAAAATGGATCCACAGGAAATGGCGGACTACCAGACCAAAATTATGTCCAAAGAATTGGAATTGAATGAATCACAAAAAAAACAGGTGACCGAATTGAATCTGGAATTCTCGGAGAAACAGGCCGGATTGATGAATAAAGAAGGCTCTATGTTCAGTAAAATGGGTGACATGAAGAGGATAGGAAAGGAAAAAATGGCAGCACTGGACAAAATCCTCACCAAGGAACAGATGAAAAAATATGAGGACCAGGTAAGGCCAGAGATTCGGAAGTATATGCGCGGAAAAATGAAAGGATAGCATGAAGAGAGCCTACGGAATTATTTTTGGGATTGTATTGATTGGTCTGGGCGTTCTTGCTTTCATTTTTTTGGCTAAGGGACAAGAAGAGCCAGTTGCCGTGAAAAGGACCGATAAAGTATATGTCTCTACAGTTTTGGTGGCGCCCGAAGAACTTCCGTTTGTCGTTGAGGCGACCGGAACCTTAACGGCCAAGAATAAAATTGAACTTTTCAGTGAGGTCCAGGGAGTACTTCTACCCATGAACCCTCGTTTTAGGGAAGGCAATAGGTTCCATGCGGGACAGGACCTACTTCGTATAGATAGTGGGGAACATAAGGCACAGTTGCAATCAAAAAAAAGTGCGCTGGTCAATCAAATAGTTGCCATGTTGCCCGATATGGAAATTGAATTTCCCAAAGCCTCAAGAAAATGGGAGGCTTATCTCGAGAGTTTTAATATAGATGGCTCGCTGGAACCACTTCCTAAAACCGTTTCCAGTGCCGAGAAATTTTTTGTTACCGGGAAGAATGTCTTTCAGACCTACTATGATGTAAAAAATCTGCAGGAGCGACTTTCCAAATATGATATCAAGGCACCTTTTACAGGTATAGTGACACAGTCCGATGTAAATGTGGGGACATTGGTTCGCAGCGGACAGAAGTTGGGAGAATTTATAGACCCTTCGATTTTTGAACTTCAACTGGCTATACCTGCCGCGGCCAATAAATATATTGATGTGGGGAAAAAGGTGCATTTGATATCATTGGACGGAAGCCAAGGCCATGCAGGAAAAATTAGTAGGATCAATGGTAGGATTGATCAGGCTACGCAGACTATAGGGATGGTTGTTGAGGTTTCTGGCAAGCAACTCAAGGAAGGGCAATATTTCAAGGCAGAGATTTTTGGGGAACCTGTTTTGGATGTCTCAAAAATAGAAAGTAATCTACTGGTGGAAAACGATCATGTCTATATGGTAAAGGATAGTGTATTGCAATTGCAAAGAGTGGTGCCCTTAAATTATGTTGGGGATAGTGTTGTGGTGCGGGGATTGAAAAAGGACATGGTGCTATTGGACAAAGTTGTGGCCAATGCGTATCCCGGAATGAAGGTAACCTATTGAATACGTGGTAGAGTGAAGAGATTTATTAGTTATTTTATCAAGTATCCCGTTGCCGTAAATATCTTCATTATAGGTTTTTTGATTTTTGGATATTTGGGATATAAAAAACTAAATTCTTCCTTTTTTCCCTTATCCGATCCAAGCTTCATAAGTATTTCGGTCTCCTATCCGGGTGCTTCTCCAGAAGAGGTAGAGGAGGGTGTGATAGAAAAAATAGAACGCAACCTGAAAGGAGTGCAAGGGGTGGATAGGATAACATCTATTTCGCAGGAGAACCTTGGAACCGTAAATATTGAAGTGTTGACGGATTTCGATATCAATTTGGTGCTGGATGAAGTAAAGAATGCCGTTGATAAGATACCTTCATTTCCCTCAAGTACAGAACCCCCGGTCATTGAGACCTTAAAACCTACTAGAGAGGCCATTGCGTTTGTTGTTACGGGGCAAGATGTTCCGCTTAGTATCCTAAAAAGGACAGCCCAGGAAGTTGAGGAGGATCTGTTGAGAATCAATGGGGTTTCCCAAATAGCACTTTCCGGTTTTCCAGAGGAAGAGATAGAGATTGCCGTAACCGAGGAAATTCTCAGAAGTTATGGATTGACGTTTGAAGAGGTTTCCCGTTCGGTGGCCGATGCTAATATATTTATTACGGGAGGCTCCATAAAGACTAGCAAGGAAGAGTATTTGATCCGGGCCAATAATAAGGCCTACTATGCGGAAAATTTAGGAGGTATTGTCGTAAAGGCCAATGCCAATGGGGGGAAGGTATACCTTCGGGATATTTCGGAAATAAAAAATACCTTTAATGAGACTCCCAATAAAATAAGTCTTAACGGACAACCCGCAGTAAAAATTTCGATTACCAACACCAATACGGAAGACCTTATTGGCAGTGTTGAAAAGATAAGGGGATATATAGAGGATTTTAACCGGGACCATGATAACCTAAGGCTGGAGATTACGATGGACACTTCCGAAGCCATCAAAGATCGGATTTCCTTGTTATTGGAAAATGCCCTGGTCGGGATGATATTGGTACTTCTACTACTTTCCTTTTTCCTAAGGCCCGGGGTGGCCCTATGGGTAGCCTTTGGCTTGCCCATATCATTTTTCGGGATGTTTATTCTGTTGCCCCATTATGGGGTTACCCTTAATATGCTTTCTCTTTTTGGAATGATATTGGTTATTGGCATCTTGGTAGATGACGGTATCGTTATCGCCGAAAATATTTATACCCGATATGAAAAAGGGGAGCCGGCGATAAAAGCTGCGGTAAATGGTACCCTGGATGTGTTGATTCCCATTCTCTCGGCCATTGCTACGACAATATTGGCCTTTTCGGTATTTTTCTTTCTAGATGGACAAATAGGGGCTTTCTTCGAGGATATAGCCGTAGTTGTCACCCTTACCCTTTTGGTATCCTTAATAGAGGCCCTGTTGATCCTGCCCGCCCATTTGGCACATTCCAAGGATTTGAGTGGAAAGGGGAAGACCTATAAATTCAACCAATGGGGCGATCAGTTCATAAACTACCTTAGGGATAAGGTGTATTCCCCATCGTTTCGTTTCGCATTGCGAAACAAGTTCATATCATTTTCCATTATTTTGTTTCTATTTATCCTTACCATAGGGGCTTTTGCAGGAGGTATCATTAAACTGACGTTCTTCCCTACAAATGCCAGCAATCAGATTCGAATCACTCTGGATACCCCTCAAGGGACCCACAAAAACATTACCGATTCCCTGGCCACCTATGTAGAAAACAGCGTATGGAAAGTGAACGGGGATTTGGGAAAAAACGAGATAGGAGAAGACCATGTCGTTTCAACAGTTAAACAAATAGGCCCAGGAAGTTCTACTTCTACCATGACCGTAAATCTTTCACCAAGTGAAACCAGAATTTTAGGATCTCCGGAAATTGCAGATGCCATTCGTAAAGCCGTGGGAGAGCTTAAGGGAGTGGAAAAATTAAGCTTCAATTCCGGGGGAAACGTAGGTGGGATGCCCATCTCGGTCTCCCTGCAAGGAAAGGATATTGCAAACATCAATGGAGCAAAGGACATTATTTATGAGGAATTGAGAAAAAATCCCTATGTAAAGGATATTGTGGATACCAGCCCCAAAGGTGTTAAGGAAATACGTTTGGAGTTAAAGGAGAATGCCCAGCTTTTGGGATTGACATTGAATGATATTATGGCTCAAGTGCGTAGCGCATTTTTTGGCAATGAAGTACAACGGATTCAAAGGGGTCAGGATGAGGTGAAGATTTGGGTACGCTATAATAAACAAGACCGATCCAGTATAAATAACATCAGCAATATTCAAATTTCCGCACAAAATGGGAGAATTCCATTGTCCGAAATCGCCACGTACACCATTGAAAGGGGAGAAGTTGCCATTAACCATTTGGACGGCATACGGGAGATTACGGTCGAGGCGGATATGGCGAATCCAAAGGCAAGTGCTTCGGAGATTATGCAGGATCTTACAACCCGGGTCACCGGTTTGGTGCATAGCAAGTATCCGGAAGTAATGGTCAGTGCCGAGGGTCAGAATCGCGAGGTGAATAAAATTTCTGTATCTGCTTTTAATATATTGCCCGCCGTGATTTTTCTTATCTATGTGACCATTGTCTTTGCCTTTCGCTCATATAGCCAACCATTTATATTGCTTGCCATAGTCCCATTTTGCCTTATCGGAGTAGCATGGGGGCATTGGTTGCATGGATTCCCAATGAGTATTCTCTCGTATTTGGGCATTATAGGATTAATAGGAATAGTAGTAAATGACGGATTGGTGTTTACGGGAAGATTCAATAGCTTTCTTAAGGAAGGCCTAAAATTTGACGAAGCACTCTACGAAACGGGTAGGGCTCGTTTTAGGGCCATATTCCTAACTTCGATTACCACAATAGCGGGATTGGCACCCCTTATGCTGGAAAAGAGCCTGCAAGCACAGTTTTTGATTCCCATGGCCATATCAATAGCCTATGGTATCGCAGTGGCCACTTTACTGACCTTATATATGCTGCCCTTATTTCTTTCTTTTTCAAACAGTATCAAAGTATATATTACGTATTGGATTACCAGAAAGCGCCCTGAACGTGAAGAGGTGGAGCGAGCCATAAAAGAATTAAAAGTAGACCATGTTAAGGTATAATCTTTTATATATGGCCCTACTGGTCGGGACAATGGCACTAGGACAGAATATGTTGTCCATGGAAGAAGCCATTGCCACTGCCGTGGAAAACAACCATGATCTTCGCATAGCAAGGAACAATACCCAAATAGCGGATGTTGAGGCCAGTACGCTGAACAGTGGATATTTACCTAGTTTAAGCGCAAGTGGCGGCATAAATTATTCGGATGAAAATCAAAGTGTTACATTTTCTGATGGAACATCTACTTCTATTGATGGAGCTATTACCGAATCATACAATGCGTCGATAACGGCGGAGTATTTAATTTTTGATGGGTTGGAACGAAAATTTGGTCAGGACAGGAATGAGGAAAACCTCACCTTGGCACAATTACAGGAACGGCAACAAATTGAAAATACGGTAATTTCAGTACATGAAAATTTTTTCAATGTTGCCTATCAAAAAAGAGTGGTGGAGAATTTGGGACTGAACATGGCTAATTCCAAGGACAGGCTGGTACGCGCACAAAAGCAATTAAAGTATGGCCAGGGAACCAAATTGGATGAATTAAATGCCCAAGTCGATTTAAACAATGATAGTATAGCCCATATAGAGGCGGTACGTGATTTGAATAACCTAAAACGCAGCCTGAACCTTGCGTTAGGACGAAAGGTCACCACGGATTTTGAAATTGATACCACTGTAACCTTTAGTGCGCAATTACAAGAACAGGATGTTCTAAAATCCGCAGAGCAGAACAATATAGAGATGATACTGGCCCAACAGAATATTCTTTTGAGCGAGTTGGATATTAAAATCAATAAAGCGCGTTTCCTCCCAAAAATTAGTGGTAGCGGTTCTTATCAGTGGAACGAGAGCCAAAATCCACCTACTTCCTTTGCGTTGGCCAATAAATCATATGGAATCAATTTAGGGCTAAACCTATCTTGGAACATTTTTGATGGTAGCTCTATGGCCAGGGTAAGGACAGCCAAAATCACCAAAAAAAATAGGGAGATAGAGCTGGTAAAAGTGAAAGATCAGCTATTGACCGATATTTTAAATGCCTATGAAACATATACCATATCACAATATACCTTGAATGCGGAGTCCAAAAATGTAGACACCAACAAACTTAATTTTGAGCGTACCCAAAAGCAATATGGTCTGGGACAGATTACCTCTGTAGAATACCGGCAGGCTCAGATCAACTTGTTCAATGCCCGGAACAATTATGCCCGGGCCAAATATGATGTAAAGATTGCCGAGGTGAACTTACTTCAATTGGGAGGAAGTCTATTAAATTAAAATATATTTATGGATATAATCCATTAAATTGGATATATTCCATATATTAGCTATCCTTTTTGGGATAGCCATGAACAAGACCATTCTTCATTTGGATTTGGATACTTTCTTTGTATCCGTTGAGCGATTGCTTAATAGAGAACTTCGGAACAAACCCTTATTGGTAGGAGGTATTACGGATAGGGGCGTAGTAGCGGCTTGTAGTTATGAGACCCGGGGCTATGGCATACATTCGGGTATGCCCATGAAGATGGCCAAGGAACTGTGTCCGGAGGCCAAGGTGATTAAGGGAAATGCAGGGACCTATAGTAAACATTCGGATATAGTTACGGAAATCATCAAGGAGAGCGTTCCTCTTTTTGAGAAATCCAGTATCGATGAATTTTACGCAGATCTTACAGGGATGGATCGTTTTTTTGGTAGCTACAAGTATGCTACGGAATTGCGCCAAAGAATAAGGATGGAGACTGGCTTGCCCATATCTTTTGGTCTATCAGTCAATAAGGTGGTTTCAAAAGTAGCTACCAATGAGGCCAAGCCCAATAATCAGCTAAAAATTGATTTCGGACTCGAAAAGCCATTTTTGGCCCCGCTATCCATTAAAAAGATTCCTATGGTAGGGGACAAGACCTACCAGACGCTGAGAAATTTAGGCATACGAAAAGTTGGAACCATACAGGAGATGCCTGTGGATATCATGCAACGTGTACTTGGCGCCAACGGAACTGTAATTTGGAGGCGGGCCAATGGGATGGATAATACGCCAGTGGTCCCATTTTGCGATAGAAAATCCATTTCTACGGAACGGACCTTTGATAGGGATACGATCGATGTGCTAAAGCTTAAAGGAATTTTAATGGCCATGACAGAGAATCTGGCCTATCAACTACGTCGGGGCAATAAACTTACGGCATGTATAACCGTAAAGATACGGTATTCCGATTTTAACACCTATTCCAAGCAGATGCGGATTCCGTATACCAGTGCGGATCATATACTGCTTCCCAAAATTTTGGAACTATTCCGTATGCTATATAGCAAAAGAATGTTGGTGCGTCTGATCGGTATTCGTTTCAGTCATCTGGTTTCGGGCAATTACCAGATAAACCTATTCGAGGATACCGAGGAAGCCCTGAATCTGTACCAAGCCATGGATCATGTTAGAGATCGGTTCGGGGATCGTTGCGTTTTTCGGGCCTCGGCCATGGGAGCCAAAACTATTGGTAGAATGCACAATCCCTTTAATGGGCAACCGCCAATTGTACTGGCACATAGAAAACAATGAAAGGTGAAAAAATCAAACTACAAATCGCAAATTCCAAAATTATGAAAAAGTGCAAGATTTATAATTTAGAAGAACGTACGTATGTATTTGCCCGGGACTGTAGATTACTTGTCAGGGATTTTTCCAAAACTATTAACAATATTGAGGATGGAAAGCAATTGGTTCGTTCTTCAGGCTCGATTGGAGCAAACTATATTGAAGCCAATGAAAAATTAGGTGATAAGGACTTTCTAATGTGGATGAAGATTGCAAGAAAGGAGGCCAAGGAAAGCGGTTATTGGCTGAGACTTTTGTGGGACATGAATGATTCGCATCGAAAAAAAATCAACGAATTGAAAAATGAAGCTTTGGAAATAAAGAAAATACTCTCGGCGATTATCAATAAGTCTAGTACCTATTGAGATTTGTGATTTGGAATTTGTGATTTCCTCCCATGTACCTTAACTGCCACACATACTACAGCATGCGCTTCGGAACTTTTTCCGAATTGAGCCTCTTGCAATTGGCACAGCAAAGCCATATAAAACAATTGGTGCTCACGGATATCAATACCACTTCGGCATGTCTGAATTTTGTTCGAAAGGCACCGGAGTATGATGTACGCCCCATTTTGGGAATAGATTTTAGGAACGGGGTAGAACCCTGTTTTTTGGGAATCGCCAAAAACAATACGGGGTATCAAGAGTTAAATGCCTTCTTATCGCATCATCTGCAGAACGAATTGGAAATTCCGCAACGTGCCCCTTCATTTGAAAATGCCTTTGTTGTTTATCCTTTTGAAACCGTTTTGCTTAACGAACAACATGAATTTTTGGAAAATGAATTTATAGGCATCTCCATCAAGACCCTTAGGCGGCTTCCTTTTTCCAGATTGTTAAAGCTTAAGGATAAATTGGTAGTACAGCAACCGGTCACTTTTCGAAATAAGCGCGATTTCAATGCGCATCGATTGTTACGTGCCATTGATAACAATGTGCTTTTGAGCAAGCTTCCGGAAACAGAGGTGGCCGATGCCGATGAAAAGATGTTTCCCATGCTGAATTTGGCCGAAGCATTTTCGGAGTACACGCATATTCTTGAGAACACAGAACGTCTCTTGAAAGCGTGCAGCATCCATTTCGATTTTTCAAAAAATAGGAAACCACAAAACTTAAAAGCCTTTACCAATAGTATAGAAGAGGATGAACGGTTGATCGAAAAGTTGTGCGAAGAGGGATTGCCATACAGATACCCTAAAATGGACAAGTCCGTAAAGGAGCGGTTGGAGAAAGAATTGGGCATTATTAAAAAAATGGGGTTTGTTTCCTATTTTTTGATCAATTGGGATATCGTTTCCCATGCCAGGAAAAGAGGTTTTTATTATGTAGGACGGGGTAGTGGGGCAAATAGTATAGTTGCGTATCTCTTGCGGATAACCGATGTAGACCCTATGGACCTGGATCTCTATTTTGAGCGGTTCATTAATCTGTACCGTGCCAATCCACCGGATTTTGATATTGATTTCTCCTGGCGTGATAGGGAGGAGATGACCCAATATATTTTTGACCGTTTTGACCATGTTGCACTCGTAGGCACCTATGTTACCTTTAAGCGAAAAGGAGTCGTCCGGGAATTGGGAAAAGTCTTTGGACTTCCAAAAGAGGAAATTGACATTTTGAGCGAAGGTCATTATTCCCTTTCCAAATTGGACAGTGCCTCCAAACTTGTTCTTAAATATGGTGAATTGATTCAGGGTATGCCCAATTATTTAAGCGTTCATGCCAGTGGTATTTTAATAAGTGAACGGCCTTTGAACTATTTTTCCGCTACTTTTTTACCTCCTAAGGGATTCGCCGTAACCCAATTTGATATGGTCATCGCAGAGGACGTAGGACTTTACAAATTTGATATTCTGGCACAGCGTGGCTTGGGAAAGATAAAGGACACCTTGGCCATCGTAGCCCAAAACCAACCTGAAGAGGCCAATTTTGATATTCATGATGTCAAAACTTTTTTTCAGGACTCCGTAATCAATACTTTGATCAAGACCGCGCAGTGCATGGGTTGCTTTTATGTAGAATCACCGGCCATGCGTATGTTGCTCAAAAAACTGGAGGTGGATAATTATTTGGGCCTGGTCGCCGCAAGTTCCATTATTCGTCCGGGTGTAGCAAAAAGTGGTATGATGCGCGAATATATTTTGCGTCATCGCCATGAGGGGAGGGCCCAAGAAAAAGCCCACCCGGTGATGTTGGATATTATGCCGGACACTTATGGGGTAATGGTATACCAAGAAGACGTAATAAAGGTTGCCCATCATTTTGCCGGCTTGGGTCTGGGCGAGGCCGATGTGTTGCGTCGTGGTATGAGCGGGAAGTTCCGTTCCCGGGAGGAGTTTCAAAAAGTGAAGCACAAATTCATTAGCAATTGTAGAAAAAAGGGGTATAAGGACGTTTTGATCTTTGAGATTTGGAACCAGGTGGCCAGTTTTGCAGGATACGCCTTTGCCAAAGGTCATTCCGCATCCTATGCGGTAGAAAGCTATCAAAGCCTATTCTTAAGGGCCTATTTTCCACTGGAATATATGGTGGCCGTTCTCAATAACGGGGGTGGATTTTATCGGTCGGAATTTTATATTCATGAGGCCCGGATGATGGGGGCTATGATTCATCCCCCCTGTATCAATAAAAGCCAAGTAGCAAATAGCATTTATGGCAAACATATCTACTTGGGAATGATGTACCTAAGGGATTTGGAACGGCAGGTCATGGAACGTATTGTAAAGGAACGTATTACAAATGGCCTTTTCAGCTCATTGGAGGATTTTCTGGATAGGGTGGTCATTTCCGTGGAACAGTTGAGTATTTTAATACGTATCGATGCATTTCGGTTTACAGGGATAAACAAGCACCAAATACTTTGGAAGGCTTATTTAACACTTTCAAGGAATCCTAGGATGGAACACCCAAAACTATTTCCGCCCACAAGGCAAAAGTTTAGGATTCCCCCATTGAACACCACTTTTTTGGAAACTGCTTTTGAGCAGTGGGAGTTATTGGGTTTTTGTTTGAGTAGCCCTTTTGAATTGCTTGAAATACCTCCTAAGAACTCAAACGGTCAACATAACTTGGAAAGCTATCTCAACAGGCATATCGATATTTACGGTTATTTGATTACGGTAAAAAATACAAATACACATTCTGGAAAACGTATGCATTTTGCAACGCTTCTGGATCAACAGGGAAAGGTTTTCGATACGGTGCTTTTTCCTCCTGTGGCTGCCAAATACCGTTTTCGGGGCAAGGGAATTTACCGCTTCTATGGAAAGGTGGTCAGTGAGTTTGGGTTTTTAAGCATAGAGGTCATTAAAATGCAAAAACAGAACTATATTCCGGATCCACGGTATGCTGATATGAAAACTAGCACAAAAGTGTTTGAGAGGAAGAATTCCATTTCACAGCTTAAGGAATAAAGCATATATTTGTATATATAATATATATATTATGGATAAAATCAGGAAGTTGATAGATGTAGATGAAAATGCACTTCAAATTTTGGAAAAGGAGGCCAAAAAACAAAAACGATCCTTAAAGAGCTTATTGGAATACACCATTGAGGAAACTGCTCGTAAGTTGGAATCACCTTCGGAAGAATATAAGGCCATGATGGATGATATGTTGTTACGTGTCCAAAAAGGAGAAGTTGACTTTAACCCTATAGAAGAGATAGAGAAGAAATATGACCTATAAGATTCATATTTCAAGAGAGGCACAAATTGAATTGAGCATTGCGGAATGCTTTTACAAAAGCAAAAATTTGGACCGGGAATTTCTAACCGATTTTTCTCAACAGCTTCAGTTTTTAAAGGCGATGCCAGAATCATTTCAAGTTAAATATAGAAATATCCGCATTTTAAACTTTGAAAGGTTTAACTATTCCATTCATTACATAATAAAAGATTCCCAAATCTTAATCCTAAGGATTTTGAATCAAAAACAGAATTTTTGATATTACTTTGTAGACATGCCAGAAGAATTTCATAGGAACGTCTCCGTAAGGGGATCGGAAGAATTTACAGGCATCCAGTTACGGGAACCTGCCCGCTACGCGGCCGGACCTTTGGGTATTCACGTTGCGATGCAGCACAGTTTTAAGGAAATGGGCATCTCACGTTCCATGCGGGCCTTGTTGCATATGAATCAAAAGGAGGGCTTTGATTGCCCTAGTTGTGCATGGCCCGATCCCGAGAAACCTTCCAGAGTAGGCGAGTATTGTGAGAATGGGGCCAAAGCCCTGGCGGACGAGGCCACTATCCAACAAATCGATGCGGAGTTTTTTAAAAAGTATTCTGTCGAGGAGCTCTCCCGGTTAACGGACTATGAGTTGAACAAGTTTGGCCGGCTTACGGAACCTTTGGTACTTAGGCCTGGAAGTGTTCATTATGAACCCATAACATGGGAAGTGGCCTATGCTTTGATTGCAGAGGAATTACATCGATTGAATTCGCCGGATGAAGCTATTTTTTATACTTCAGGACGGTCCAGCAACGAGGCAGCTTTTTTATATGGGATGTTTGCCCGGGCGGTGGGAACCAATAATATGCCGGACTGTTCCAATATGTGCCATGAAAGCAGTGGCGTAGCCTTGAGTGAAACCTTGGGCATTGGCAAGGGATCGGTTAAATTGGAGGATTTTTATGGGGCCGAAGTAATCCTCATTGCCGGTCAAAATCCAGGTACCAATCATCCGCGCATGCTCAATGCTTTGGAAAAATGCAAGCAGAATGGCGGAAAGATAATCAGCATTAATCCTTTGGAGGAATCCGGTCTGGTCAATTTTAGAAATCCAAAGACACTTAAGGGCCTTGCCGGAAATGGCGAGGATATAGCGGATATTCATCTACCCGTAAAAATCAATCAGGACATTCCTTTGGTAAAGTTGCTCTTAAAAAGATTAACCAGATTGGATGAGGTGACCGGAAAGGTGTTGGACCACGATTTTATGGCAACGTATACCGATGGCTATAAGAACCTCCTAAAAGATTTGGAGCAATATCAAGAAAAGGATTTGCTCCGAAGGAGCGGTGTTGATTCGGAGAAAGTGGATGAGGTAGTAAAGCTTTTGGCCACCAAATCCAAAATTATCGTTTGCTGGGCCATGGGGCTCACCCAACATAAAAATGGGGTGGAGAACATTTGCGAATACGTAAACCTGTTATTGGCAAAGGGAGCCATTGGAAAGCCAAATGCCGGAACATGTCCCGTACGGGGGCATAGTAATGTGCAAGGAGATCGAAGCGTAGGGATTATGCACTATGTGGATAAAGGCCTCAACGAACGTATTAAAAAATATTTGGGTTTTACGCCCCCGGACAAGGAAGGCGTGGATACCGTAGAAGCCATAAAGGCGATGTATGAGGGTAAAGGCAAGGTGTTCATCTGTTTGGGAGGTAATTTTTTAATGGCCGCCTCGGACACCGAATATACCGCTAAAGCTTTGCAAAATTGCAGCCTTACTGTACAAATTAGTACTAAATTGAACCGTAGCCATTTGGTTACGGGCAAAACTGCTTTGATTTTGCCAACCCTCGGTCGATCGGAAAAAGATACGAAGGGAGGTCAACAACGTTATTTTACGGTTGAAAATAGTATGGGCAGAGTGACCCGATCGAAGGGCATGCTTAAACCAACCTCGGGAAATCTCAAAAGCGAACCGGAACTTATTGCCGAAATGGCGAATGCCTATTTTAAAGGAGGGCATGCTATGGACTGGAAAACCTTGGGGGAGGATTATGGGTTGATTCGGTCATATATAGATAAGGTAGCCAAGGGTTTTGAACATACGGACGAACGCTCAAAGGGTATTGGATATTATCTGCCCAACAATGTACGGGAACGCGATTTTAGCTCGCTCCCCGATGGAAAAGCACAATTTACCATCAATTCGCTTCCTGAACATAATTTGCAGGAAGATGAATTCTTGTTGATGACTATCCGTTCACATGATCAGTTCAATACTACCATTTATGGTCTTGATGATAGATATAGAGGGGTGTACAACGAAAGACGAGTGCTCTTTATGAACCCAAGGGATATGGAGGACCGTAATCTAAAAAAAATGGATGTTGTGGATATGGTCAGTAACTATGATGGCGTAAAGCGAACCGCAAATCGTTTCCTAGTTATTCCCTATACCATTCCCCGCTCGAATCTGGCTGCCTATTTCCCGGAAACCAATATTTTGGTGCCCTATAACCATTTTGCCGATAGGAGTAGGACCCCCATCAGCAAATCGATTGTTGTAAAGGTTAAGAAGACTTCTCCTTAGGAAATGGACCTGACCCTTCTTGATTTTGATTAGTACTACAATTCCTTTAAACGAATATTGCGGTACTCCACTTTCATAGGTGGGCCTCTATGGGCCTGTAGACCTAAAAAGCCTGAAAACTTTCGGTTTACGGTGTCGTTATCGATTACATCACTCATAAGGACACCATTGATAAAATGCTGTAACCGATTCTCTTTTATGATGAGGTGACATTCGTTCCAATCCCCATTTTTTATGTGGTTTCTAAGGGAATCCGAGTTTCCCAGCGATTCTAAAACTGCCCTACTTTGCCAGGCATTCTTATCCACATTGGCACGTAACGAACCGGGGGTATCCGGGTCTTTCTGTGATGTAATCGCAGCTTTCTCTCCGCGATAGGCCAAAGTAGTCCGCTTTCGTTCCTCATAATTTTGCCCCGTATAGCTATTTTTTCCATCTATATCCGCTTGATAACCACGGAGCGCGAACGGAACGCTGTCCAAAAGCTCGCTGCGATAGTTAATGCCACTATTGCCATTTTCAGAAATCCTAAACTCTGTTTTGAACTCAAAATCTTTAAGTTCACCACCTTTCCAAATAATGAACGTATTGGATTCTAAGAGTGTTTCTGGGGTGATTTCCCCGACCAAATTGGTATTTTCTACACGCCAATAGGTAGTGTCGCCTTCCCAATTGTTTAAGGATTTCCCATCGAATAAGGCAACAAAGCCATCATTGCCTATGGCATTGTTTTCGGGAGTTTCATTAATTTTTTCTTTAGGTTGCTCACGGCAGGAATAGATGCTGAATAGAATACACATCCCCAATACAATACTCAATTTTCCGCCTTTGCTTACTTTCTCATTCATGTCCTTTGTTATAAAAGATGAATAGCCCGTCCTTACCGGCTACAATAATATCCTTGTTTCCATTCCCCGATAAATCGGTTACCCAAAAATGAATTCCGGTGCCTTTGCTTTCACCGAATACCCCATAATCTATAATATGTTTGCTGAAACTTTCCCCATTGAAGGTATAATAGTAAATTCCGTAGGAATCATTGCCGCCGGGGTCTTTGCCATTGTGGGCACGATACCGTTTTCCCGAAATGAGTTCGTTCGCTGCATCACCATCAAGATCGGTCCATACCATAGTGTGGAACTGCGAGTTATTTGGGTCGATCGGATGTTTTACCCATTTCGGTAATTCTCCACCTTCCTGTTTTTGTTCGTACCAATGTAATCCATAACCGTGCCCTTGGCCTACAATCAGGTCGTTATGACCATCTTCGTTAACGTCTACAACTAAAATAGGTATACTTGCCGTACCAAGCTCAAAATCGGGATGAAAAATCCAATCCCCTTCAAATGGATTTTTGGGAGATTCCACCCAACCTTTGCTCACAATAAAATCTCCTCTTCCATCATGGTTTACGTCACCAAAACCAAGGCCGTGGCCATGTTCCCCCATGACCTTGTACGATGCAAACTTTCCAGTTCCCCTTCCTTCCGAATCCCTTATCAAACGATAAATTATCAAGGAATCATTGGGTGTGTTAGGTACAATTTCTGGGATACCATCTCCATCAATATCCCATGAACATGGGGCTTCTATATTACCGGCTTCGGCAATGAGGTGTTCCGTCCATTCACCCTCATTCCCAGGATTTTCCATCCATACAAGGCGCTTTCCAAACCATCCCCCGGTAATATAATCCATATGGCCGTCTCCGTTAACATCAAGTGGCAGGGTGGAGAAATCATCGTAGTATTCACCATAGCGCTTAAAATCCCCAATAAAATGACGGTCAAGATAAGTGGGCCCTTCATACCAATACGAACCGGATACCAAATCAAGGATTTTGTCATTGTTGACATCGAAAACGCCGACCGATTCAAAACTTTCCGATGCTATTTTTTGTTTTTCAAATTTCAACGGCTTCTTTGTCATCCCATCTATCTTGTTCGCCTGAGCCATTAAAAAGAATCCATTGTGGCCGAAAATTGGGAAGGACAGCAGTGCACAGTAAATGGCAAACTTTGTGGAATTTTGGAGAAGACTTTTAATAGTATCCATCTTTAATGACTTCGTTTTACGAAGCATTGTAAATATATTCAATGATTTTTAAGCTATGGACTTTGTTGGAAATTTAATTTATAACAACATCCATTACTGCTAGAAAGAGTCATAACCCCGGCTAATTTACTTCCGAACGATTAGGGTCTGTCCGTCACATATGCTTTTAGGGCCAGGTATACGCCATTGCTCCAACCAAAGCCGTCCTGCACCGGGTATTCCCCTCCACCAGCTTCCAACCCCATATCCTCAACATTATATTTCTCTACAAATTTGCCCGTATTTTTATACACCTTTTCGTTTAAGGCTACCCATCTTTGTGCAATGGTCCCGGCCAAATTTTCGTAGCCGTAGTTTTGAAGTCCTATTACTGTCATCCATTGTAAGGGAGCCCAACCATTGGGGGCATCCCATTGTTCGCCGGTATGGTACAGCGTGGTGACCACGCCCCCGGGTTTTAAAAAGTGCTCTTCAATATAGGAAGCTACTGCATCTGCCTGTTCCTGATCGGCCATTTTAAAAAACAAGGGGTAGGTCATGGCCAGGGATTTAAGGGGAGTTCGCTGTTGTTCTACCCAATTGTAATCTTCAAAAACCCCATCATTAGCATTCCATGCATATTTATCCAAAAACTCCTTTCTATCTCCCATACTTGTTTTCAATGCGACCACATAAGCTGCATCCTCAGCATAACATTGGGCAAGAATCTCTTCCATGCCATATAGCAATGCGTTAAGGTCTACGGGGATAATATCCGTAGTTTCGATAGTTTCTATGGATTTTCCATCGGCAAACCAACGGGAGGTATAGTCCCAACCGGACTCTGCACCCGAGCGTAGGTCACGATACATTTTTTCGCCACCGCCCATTTTTTGAACCTGGGTATAATCCTCGCGATACGATTCCTGGCGTGGGGTATTTCCTTTGTCAAAATAACGATTCATGATGCCCACCGGAGTTGCCACACAATGTCTAATGGGTTTTTCCTTGGCATGTTGTCCATCCATCCAAAAGTCATACTCCTTTTTTAACGCCTCTCGATATTTTGTATAAATCCGTTTCCCCTTATGCTTTGCCAATAATTTCACCATCTGGGCAAAGAAAGGTGGTTGTGAACGGGTGATGTAGTAGGTGCGATTCCCGTTGGGGATATGCCCCACAGTTTGAATTAAATGGGCAAAGTTATCCAACATATTTTCAATGCGTTCAAACTCCCCACTTTCTGCGAGTCCCAACATGGTAAAATAACTATCCCAATAGTATACTTCCCGAAAACGACCACCAGGAACGATATAAGGTTCGGGTAGCGGTATTAATGTGCTCCCTTCAGCATCTATATCGGATTCCCTTTGTAGTACCGGCCAAAGCGCTTCAACGTGTTCGACTGCGGAACGGTTGGGGTCCGATTTAAAATCCGAAGAAATGGAAATGGGGACATCAAAGTTATTGAAGACAAAAGCCCTCAGGTCAAAATCGGCCTTGTCTTTTTGCGTAGCATATTTCTCTACAATAATTTCATACGGGTATTTAGCTGTACAGTCCACAAAGGTCTTGCCGTCCTGAAAAACCTCACCTAATTGGACATCCGCAAAAAGTTGACCCAAAAGTTCATCGGGAGTTCTTAAGGACCGGGTTGCCGTAGAATCTACTGCTTCGGTAGCTATCGTAGTATCCACCTTTTTATCGGTTCTACATGCTGTGACCAAAACAAGTAGTACGAAGAAATATTTCAAGGAGGCCATATAGTGTCTTTAGTGCCTGAAAATAGGGCTTTTTATTTAAACCTCGAACTGGCCACTATTTCAGTGTTTTCATCTATAGAGTAATTCCATATGTACTGATAACCCTCTTATTTACCCCTAAATCCTACCACTTAGGATGGTCTGGTAAAGATGTTGCTTCCTTTTAATTAGCAAGGGGTTTCCCAAAAAATAGTGGCCATCAAATAAACCAAAACCCAGCAATTAGATTTCGGTTTTATTGAAAGGCAGGTATTCCGGTGATATCCGAACCTGTAATCAAAAGGTGGATATCATGGGTGCCTTCATAGGTGATAACACTTTCTAGGTTCATCATATGACGCATAATACTGTATTCCCCGGTAATACCCATACCCCCTAAGATTTGCCGCGCTTCCCTAGCAATGTTTAGGGCCATGTCCACATTATTACGTTTGGCCATTGAGATTTGCGACGTGGTCGCTTTCCCCTCGTTTTTCAATTGTCCTAAACGGAAAGCCAATAATTGGGCCTTGGTGATTTCCGTGATCATTTCGGCCAGTTTTTTCTGTTGTAGCTGGAACGATGCAATGGGTCTACCAAATTGTACGCGCTCCTTGGCATAGCGCAAAGCGGTGTCATAGCAATCCATGGCCGCTCCAATGGCACCCCAAGCTATCCCATACCGAGCCGAGTCCAAGCAACCCAATGGCGCCCCCAGTCCATTTTTGCCCGGCAATAGGTTTTCCTTGGGAACCTTTACATTATCAAAGATCAATTCCCCCGTGGCCGATGCCCGTAATGACCACTTATTATGGGTTTCTGGAGTAGAGAAACCTTCCATGCCCCGTTCTACGATTAATCCATGAATACGGCCCTCTCCATTCTTGGCCCATACCACGGCCAAGTCCGCAAAAGGAGAGTTTGATATCCAAAGCTTGGCCCCATTTAAGAGGTAATGGTCTCCTTTATCCTTAAAGTTAGTGGTCATCCCGCCCGGATTGGAACCATGATCGGGTTCCGTTAAACCAAAGCATCCCATCAATTCGCCTGTGGCCAATTTGGGCAGGTATTTTGTGCGCTGTTCTTCCGTGCCATAGGAAAAGATGGGAAACATGACCAGAGAGGACTGTACCGAAGCGGTGGAGCGCACTCCACTATCCCCCCGTTCAATTTCTTGCATAATGAGCCCATAACTAATTTGATCTAGCCCCGCCCCGCCGTATTCCTCGGGAATGTAAGGCCCAAATGCCCCTATTTCGGACAGGCCATTAAGAATTTGTTTTGGAAATTCTGCCTTTTGGGCATACTCTTCTATAATTGGGGAGATGTCCCGCTTTACCCATTGGCGGGCGGCATCACGTACCAATTTGTGTTCCTCGGAAAGCAGGTCGTCCAAGTTATAGTAGTCGGGTGCTTCAAATAAATCCGGTCTCATATTGCCATTTTCGCCAAAGATAAATAAAGAAAATACAACAATACTAAAGACTAATGTTACATTTTTAAATAAAATTCCTTGGTCAATTCTTGATATTCCGAAGTGTACACATGGCGATTTATCTCAATGATTAGTTCTTTTTCGGATGCTTCCGTTTTATGAAAGCCAAATTCCAATAAGCTTCTTTTAATTTCTGAAGCTGAATTTCCCTTTACCCGCGTTATCCGTTTTGGATAAAGACCCAATGATTTGCTCGTTTGAAGGAGGGAATTTTCTTCCTTAAAGGGAACAATAATGGAAAGAATGCCGTTCTCGGCGAGTAATTGGGAAGCGCATTGCAAAAGTTCCTCAAAGGGAAGGGAAAGGTTTTGCCGTGCCCTATCCCTTGAGCTACTGCCAGTGGAAACGTTTTCGGAATAAAAAGGTGGATTGGAAACGATTAAATCATAAGTATCATCCACTTCCTGACAGAATTCATCCAAGCCGGCATGATAACAGAAGAGACGGTCGCTCCATGGAGAGGCTTCAAAATTTTCTACGCATTGCTCATAGGCCGCATCATCGATTTCCAAGGCATCAATAGTTTCGGCATTGCATCGTTGGGCCAACATAAGAGCTAGCAGCCCAGTTCCTGCGCCGATATCCAAGATTGAGGAAGGATTATTTTTTACGGATGCCCAAGCTCCGAGCAACACACCATCCGTTCCCACTTTCATGGCGCAGTGGTCTTGTAGGATGGTAAATTGTTTGAATTGAAAAGGCTTGCTCATTCCACTCGTCCCGGCTCCCTGCTTTCAGAACCTTCCAGTTCTAGTAGCGAATCACCCAAACGGGAGCGCATATTATTGGCCAATAACTTTATTTTCTCGACCACTTTGGGATGTTCATCCGCCACATTTACTGTTTCGCTAATATCGTTTTCCAAATCATACAATTCCAAAGTTTCCATGTCTACCATCCTATAGTCGCCTGGCAATCCATCCTTGCCCGGTTCTTGGCCGTCCATGGTACGATAACGGTGTGGAAAATACAGTTTCCATTTTCCGTAGCGCACCCCGAACAATTCGTTGACCCGATAATAAAAGAAATAGGCCTCCTGCGGACTTTCTTGGGTTTTTCCGGTTAAAACCTTCCAGGCACTTTTGCCGTCCAGGACCTTTTCCGGAAGTTCGGCATTCGTAATTTCCGCGATTGTCGGCAAAATATCAATAGCCATGATAGGGATGTCCAGTACCTTTCCCCCTTTTAGGCCATTGGGATATTTAATGATAAAGGGCTCGCGTTGCCCCCCTTCCCAAGCTGTTCCTTTCCCTTCACGCAGGGGATGGGCACTCCCAGCATGATTACCGTAGGATAGCCATGGACCGTTATCCGATGTAAAAATGACCATGGTATTTTCCTCGATCCCGTTCTTTTTTAGGGCGTCCAAAATTTGACCTACGGACCAGTCGATTTCCATGATGACGTCACCATAGAGCCCACGATCTGATTTTCCCTTGAACTTATCCGAGACGAATAAAGGCACATGAGGTTGGGGATGGGGCACATAGAGAAAAAAAGGATTTTCTGCATTTCGGTTGATGAAATCAACACTGCGCTCGGTAATGCGGGTAGTAAGTTGTGATTGTTCCGTTAAGGTGTCTATCACTGTTTCGTTTTCAAATAGAGGAAGGGCGGGGAAATTGAAAATTGTACCCTGTTGTGGGTGGTAGGGCCACATATCATTGGAGTAAGGGATGCCAAACCATTCGTCAAATCCATGACGGGTGGGTAAAAATTTTGGATGGTGCCCCAAATGCCACTTTCCAAAAATGGCTGTTTTGTAGCCGATAGCCTTGAGCATTTCTGCCAAAGTAGTCTCCGATGCATTGATGCCGTGATTGTTCCCAGGCCCCAGAGCCCCGTGTATTCCGATTCTGTTGGGGTAACAGCCCGTAAGAATACCGGCCCGGGAGGCGGAGCAAACCGCTTGCGCCGAGTAATAACTTGTTAACCGTACCCCATCGGCAGCCATTTGATCTAAATTAGGGGTAGCAATATTCTTGGACCCGAATACCCCGACATCTTGATAACCTTGATCATCGGTAAAGATGAGTACGATGTTAGGAGGTGTCTGGGTTTTCTGGGATTCTTGATTTTGCTCACGACATGAGCACAATGCAAATACAGCGAGGATGACGGGAATTCTAAACATAATACAATGTACGATTGGTAAATCCGGCTAAATATACCATAAAATATACCCAGATTTCGAATCCCCTATGAAGGATTTGGGAATTTGACCTCTAATTCAAATATAGGTCTACCAGACCTTCCGGTGTGGATACAAACAGTGTCCTGTTTTTCCGATCTACCCTGGTAAGGATTTCATCGGTTAAAGGGACCAAAAGCTCTTTGCCATTCTTTTCCACTTCAATTAAGGCTTGGGAAGTGGTGTCGTTTACTCCGGTAACTACACCGATATCCCCATGAGTGCTATCCTCCATTGTAAACCCAATGATCTCATGGTAATAGAACTTATTGCCTTCTAATTTGGGAAGCAGGGATAGGGGAAGATATAGTTCGGCACCAAGAATCCTGTCGGCGGCCTCTTCATCTTTTACATCCTCAAAATCGATACGTAACAATGCCGACTTGTGCAGACGACATTTATCAATAAAAAATGGAACCAAATTGCCTCGTATGGAGACAAATATTGATTCCATGTTTTCGTAAATTTCAGGTTCGTCGGTATCTAGTTTTACCAATACCTCTCCCTTATAGCTATATTTTGAAACGACTTTACCGAGGTAGAAACAATCTTCCTTGCGCATCGAGCCGGAATTTTTTACTCCTCTTCGGCGGATGCAGCCGGTGCGTCTTCGGAATCTGTTGCAACCACTTTCTCTTCAGCTTGCGCCTCCTCCGCTTTGGGAGCTTCTTTAGGTGCGGGTGCCTCCTCTACGGCTTCGGCAACCTCTTCAGCAGCTGCAACTTCCTCTGCTTTAGGAGTTTCTTCGATTGCAGGTGCTTCTTCCGCTGTTTCCACAACTTCTTCAGCACTTTCAGCAACAGCTTCTTCTGTTGTTTCCTCTATCGGTGCTTCTGCGGCTGCAGCGGCCAAGGCTCGTTTTTCGTTTACTTCTTTTTCCGCTTTAAGTGCTTCGGCCTTTGCCTTTGCTTTTTCTTTATCTAGACCGCTTACTTTGGAAGAGATGGCTTTTTCCTTTTCTTCCAACCAAGCGTTGAATTTTTCCTCTAATTGCTCTTCGGTAAAGGCTCCTTTTCGGACCCCGCCCCATAAATGATGTTTTAACATTACACCTTTGTAGGAAAGAATGGCCCTAGCCGTATCTGTAGGCTGTGCCCCATTCTGCAACCACTTTACAGAGTTGTCAACATTCAATTCTATGGTGGCAGGATTGGTATTGGGATTGTAGGTTCCCAATTTTTCAAGAAATTTACCATCTCTCTTCGCACGGCTATCGGCGGCTACTACCCAATAAAATGGTTTTCCTTTTTTTCCGTGTCTCTGTAATCTAATCTTTACTGGCATATCACATTAATTTTGTAGGGTGCCCGACCCTTGTTATTAATTCTTTTTCCTTTTTTTAAGGGCTGCAAATATAGGATATTTCTATGAATCGTCAACAAAAAGTATCTAAATATTTAGAGGTTGATAACTCCTAAAAACTACCTTTTTCCAAACAAGTGGTTTTCACTAATTTTAACGGTACTTTTTTATAGAACGAAATACCCGATATGTACCTGATTTTTGATACCGAGACTACTGGATTGCCCAAACGTTGGGATGCGCCAATTACCGATACGGACAACTGGCCACGTTGTATTCAGATTGCCTGGCAATTGCACGATGCTATGGGGAACTTGGTAGACCATCAAGATTACTTGGTAAGACCGGATGGTTTTAACATCCCTTATGACGCGGAACAGGTGCATGGTATTTCTACGGAATTGGCCAAGCAACAGGGCGCTGGTTTGGACGAGGTTTTGGAAAAGTTCAACGTCGCGCTTGCCAAGGCCAAATTTATTGTAGGCCAGAATGTAGGCTTCGATGTGAATATTATGGGGGCTGAATTTTACCGGTCAGGGATTGAAAATTCACTACAGGAACTCCCTGTTTTGGATACATGTACCGAATATACCGCAGAGCTATGTAGGATTCCCGGCGGCAGGGGCGGAAAATTTAAATTGCCTACGCTTACAGAATTGCATGAATATCTTTTCAAGGAGCCTTTTGCAGAAGCTCATAATGCCACAGCCGATGTAGAGGCTACCACCCGATGTTTTTTAGAGCTGGTACGTAAGAAACACTATACCCAGGAGCAACTGGATGTGCAGCCGGATTACTTCGAAAATTTCTCCGAAGCCAACCCTCAGGAAATTCAATTGATTGGGTTAAAGCATATCAACCTGAAAAAGGCTTCCAAAAAAATTGCGGATGTACTTTGGAAAGAGGATACTGGCGGGGTTTCCCAAGAGGAAATAGATGCAAACATAAAGTCTTTGGAGGATGCCAAATTTGTGCACCTACACAACCATTCGCAATTTTCGGTCTTGCAATCCACCATCAATATTAAGGATTTGGTCAAATCTGCGGCCGATAACCAAATGCCAGCCGTTGCCATTACCGATCATGCCAATATGATGGGGGCCTTTCACTTTGTTAAGGAAGTAAAGGCACACAATGCCAGTGTGGAACAAAGCAATGCAGAGGCTATTGAAAAGGAAGAGTCGCCACTGGCAAATAAAATTAAACCGATTATAGGCTGCGAGTTTTTCGTCTGTGAGGATCATACCAACAAGAATATAAAGGATTACGGATATCAAATTGTGCTTCTGGCCAAAAACAAAAATGGCTATCACAACTTGGCCAAAATGTCTTCCATAGCCTATACCGATGGATTTTATTATGTTCCTCGAATCGATAAAAAGGTCATCCAAGAATATAAGGAGGATATCATTGTGCTTACCGGGAATCTGTATGGCGAAGTTCCCGGAAAAGTTTTGAACGTTGGGGAAAATCAGGCTGAGGAAGCCTTGTTGTGGTGGAAACAAGAGTTTGGAGACGATCTCTACATCGAAATGATGCGTCACGGACAGGAAGATGAAGATCGGGTGAATCAAGTCTTATTGGAATTCTCCCAAAAGCATAAGGTAAAACTGGTTGCGACCAATAACACGTATTATTGCTCCAAAAAAGATGCCGATGCCCATGATATTTTGTTATGTGTAAAGGATGGTGAAAAGCAGGCTACGCCGATTGGCCGGGGTCGTGGTTATCGGTATGGACTTCCGAACCAGGAGTATTATTTCAAGTCCCAAAAGGAGATGAAGGAATTGTTCCATGATGTTCCCGAGGCTGTTTTGAATGTTCAGGAAATCGTGGACAAAATAGAACCTTTTGACTTGGCCCGGGACGTACTGCTTCCCAAATTTGATATCCCGGAGGAATTTAAAGTGGCCGAGGATATAACCGATGGTGGTAAACGGGGAGAGAATGCCTATCTAAGACATATTACGTTCAAAGGTGCAAAAGAACGATATGGGGATATTACACCGGAAATAGAAGAGCGCATCCATTTTGAGTTACAAACTATTGAAAATTCGGGCTATCCAGGCTATTTTTTGATTGTTGAGGATTTTATCCGTGAGGCACGAAACATGGATGTTTCCGTAGGCCCAGGCCGAGGTTCGGCTGCAGGTTCCGTGGTAGCCTATTGCCTAAAGATTACAAACATTGATCCACTTAAGTACGATTTACTTTTTGAGCGGTTCCTGAATCCGGATCGAGTATCCATGCCCGATATTGACATTGATTTTGATGATGAGGGCCGGGGCCGGGTTATGGATTATGTCATTAATAAATATGGGGCCAACCAAGTTGCACAGATTATTACCTACGGTACCATGGCCGCCAAGTCTTCCATTAGGGATACAGCACGCGTGCTGGATTTACCCCTGAACGATGCGGACCGAATTGCTAAATTGATTCCTACCATGTCCAAGTTGGGAAAGATTTTTGGGGTGCCGGAAGCAGATTTGCGAAAGAAGTTCCGATCTGATGACCTGGAAAAGGTAAATCATTTGCTCAATATTTCCGAGGGAGACGACTTGGAGGCGCAGACCGTAAATATGGCCAGGGTATTGGAAGGGTCACTTCGGAATACCGGTATCCACGCCTGTGGGGTCATTATCACCCCCGATGATATTACCAATTTTGTTCCCGTGGCTACGGCAAAGGATTCCGATTTATATGTAACGCAGTTCGATAACTCGGTCGTGGAAAATGCCGGTCTTTTAAAGATGGATTTCCTAGGGTTGAAGACCTTGACCTTAATTAAGGATACTGTGAAAATTGTAAAGGCCAAACACGGTATTGAATTGGTGCCCGATGAGTTTCCGCTGGACGATGAAAAGACCTACGAGCTTTTCCAGAGAGGGGATACCGTGGGTATATTCCAATATGAATCTCCTGGAATGCAAAAGCATATGAAGGATTTGAAGCCGACGGTCTTTGATGATCTCATTGCCATGAACGCGCTGTATCGTCCGGGACCTATGGAGTATATTCCTAGTTTTATCGCCCGTAAGCATGGAAGGGAGGAAATCAGCTATGACCTTCCGGATATGGAAGAGTATCTTAAGGAAACCTATGGTATTACGGTATACCAGGAGCAAGTGATGTTGCTTTCCCAAAAACTGGCAAGTTTTTCCAAAGGCGAGGCGGATGTACTTCGAAAAGCCATGGGTAAAAAAATATTCTCCCTGCTACAAAAACTGAAACCCCAATTTTTGGACGGAGGTGAAAAGAATGGGCATCCACGGGAAACATTGGAAAAGATATGGAAGGATTGGGAGGCCTTTGCATCTTATGCTTTCAATAAAAGCCACTCTACCTGTTATGCTTATATCGCCTACCAGACTGCATATTTAAAGGCACATTATCCTGCTGAATATATGGCGGCAGTGCTGAGCAATAACATGAACGACATCAAACAAGTGACCTTCTTTATGGAAGAATGTAAACGGATGGAATTGGATGTTTTGGGGCCGGATGTCAACGAATCGTATTATAAGTTTGCAGTAAACAAGGATGGTGCCGTACGATTTGGAATGGGTGCCATTAAAGGTGTTGGGCGTTCCGCTGTAGAAACCATTGTTGAGCATCGGAAGAAGGATGGAAATTATAAGTCGGTCTTCGATTTGGCCAAACGTATCGATTTGCGTGCCGCCAACAAAAAAGCCTTTGAGAATTTGGCGGTGGCCGGAGGGTTCGATTCTTTTGGGACTACACACCGAGGACAATACTTTCATGATGAAGGCGATGGTGTCACATTCTTGGAGAAGGTTATTCGCTCCGCTGCAAAATATCAGGAAAACAAGAATTCCAGTCAAATGGATATGTTCGGTGGAGTCAGTGAAGCCCAGATTCCGGAACCCGAAGTACCTCCTTGTGAGGAATGGGGCACTATGGAAAAGCTGCGACGGGAAAAGGAAGTAGTCGGGATTTATATTTCCGGCCATCCTTTGGACGATTTCAAGACAGAAATAAGTGCCTTTTGCAATGCCAGCGTTTCCAATGCCAACAATTTGGAAGATTTTGTAAATCGGGAACTTTCATTTGCGGGGGTAATTACAGATGTACAACACCGGACTTCCAAGAATGGAAAAGGCTGGGCATTGTTCACTATGGAAGACTATACGGATTCTTTTGAATTCCGAATTTTTGGGGAAGAGTACCTAAAGTTCCGTCATTTCTTGATGATTAACTCCTTTGTTCATGTCAAGGTGTTTGTTCGTGAAGGCTGGGTCAACCGTGAGACCGGAAAAAAGGGTGAACCAAGGTTACAGTACAACAGTTTTATGTTGTTGCAGGAAGTGATGGAGAACTATGCCAAAAAATTGACCATCAAACTCAACATAGAGGAATTACAAGAGAAAAGAATCCAGGATTTAAAGAGTGCATTGGTTTCGTACAAAGGCAATCATCCTTTACATTTTACGATTTATGAAATGGAAGACGAGATAAAGGTAAACTTCTCTAGCAGAAAACAAAAGATACAGATCACGAGCGAATTACTATCCGTTTTGGAAGAACAGGAAGTGCATTATAAATTAAATTGAAGGAGGTCACTGGCGAGAGACGGCATCGTACATTTGGAATGACCATTTTTGGAAGGGATGTTTGGAACCCTTGAACATATAACTGTTTCTTAACGGCTTGGTAGTAAGGCAGGCACACATAAATTACCTTGATACCACAATAACCAAAATGAATGTGACGTTGGTAAGGAAGACGAGGAATTATTGACTAAATTTGCGAATATAAAATCTAAATAAAATGGCATTAGAAATAACAGATGCTACTTTTGACGAAGTAGTCTTAAAAAGTAATAAACCTGTAGTAGTGGATTTTTGGGCGGCATGGTGCGGACCCTGTAGAATGGTAGGTCCCATTATTGATGAGGTTAGTACGGAATATGAAGGCAAGGCTGTAGTTGGGAAGGTAGATGTGGATGCCAATCAGGAATTTGCCGCTAAATACGGTGTACGTAACATTCCAACCGTTCTGGTATTCAAGGATGGGGAAATTGTTAATAGACAAGTTGGGGTCTCCCCGAAAAAAGTGTATACCGATGCTTTGGACGCGGTACTATAAAAAGGAAAATTAAAAAGTTGTAAGAAAGGTTTGGCATAAGTCAAACCTTTTTTATTTTATCTTAGTTGAATGGATTCCCAGTACGAGTTACACAAAATGGCGCTCTTCCAAAACTTGGAGCTTTTGGCCAATCAGGTAGTGGAAGGGTTTATTAGCGGAATCCATAAAAGTCCCTTTCATGGATTTTCGGCAGAGTTTGCCGAACATAAGATCTACAACGCAGGAGAGAGTACCAAACATATAGATTGGAAACTATTTGCAAAGACGGATAAGCTCTACACCAAACGATACGAGGAAGAAACCAATCTGAGGTGCCATATGATCTTGGATAATTCGGCCTCCATGTACTATCCAGAAGTCCAGGAGTTGACTAGTGCCAACTTGAACAAAATCGGTTTTGGGGTATTGGCCATTGCCGCATTGATGAACATTCTCAAAAGACAGCGTGATGCCGTTGGCCTAAGTATCTATTCGGATGCCTATTCCTATTATTCACCTGAAAAGGGAAGTGAACGCCATCACCAGATGCTATTGGCCAAGTTGGGTGAAATTAGTCTGGAGACCAAACCCGCTCAACAGACCGAAACCTATACCTACTTGCACCAAATAGCGGAAAAAATTAAGCGAAGGAGTCTGATTTTTTTGTTTACGGATATGTTTCAGACGGCTACTGACGATGACAAATTGTTCGATGCCCTAAGGCATCTAAAATACAACAAGCATGAGGTAGTGCTGTTTCATTTACTGGATGCCGAAACGGAATTGTACTTTGACTTTGAAAATAGACCTAAACGTTTTCTTGATGTAGAGACTGGGGAATATATAGATTTGTATGCAAATACTATTAAAGAAGCCTATCATAAGGAGGTAGCCCAATATTTTGATGAACTGAAACTGAAATGTGCCCAATACAAGATAAAGTACGTGGACGTTGACATTAAGCAATCATTTTCAAAAGTCTTCAATACTTTTATGATAGAGCGTCAGAAATTCTTGTAGCGTTTAGGGCACATTTTAAGTGATTTTATTTGTGCAATACAATAAGCAATGTATATTTGCAAACGCTTTACAAAAGCGTTGAGCAAGATTTGAATCCCGCTGTTGCGGGAGTGCCGATTATCCGGGATAAAATCATTGGTCTGGTAGTTCAGTTGGTTAGAATACCTGCCTGTCACGCAGGGGGTCGCGGGTTCGAGTCCCGTCCAGACCGCTTAATAAATAAGAGCCTCCGAGGAATCGGGGGCTTTTTTGTTTGCTTTGTTTTATGTCCTACTCTAAGTTTTAAAAAACTTCAGAAAGAGATTGGTGATAAATGAACGCTTTTAGTTTAATATGGACTTTGAGACAAGGTGTTTTAAAAGTAAATCCCGCTCTAAAAGCCAGAGGCCATTTAGATATATAATTGGTAGTAGAAAAGTTCCTTGATTTCCAGATAATCCGTTTATCGTTATTCAGCTTGCCAATACCATGCCATAAATATGACAATTCAACGCATTTTAACGATGATTGGGCCCAAGGTCATTTGAGTATCGGGCCAATGGTTTAATATTTGAACAATGTTTAATTATGTTGCCCCTTAGATTATGAAAACAAGAAATCTTTGTGAAGTCGAATCAATTCTTTTTGCAAAACCGATTTATATTTATCCGGTAAAGGAAGGAATCCTGTTCATTTTTAAATAACCATACCCTAGTGTTAATCAATAAAGAGGAACGTATAAAATATTTAGGCTTTGATGACCTTTGGTTTTCCATAATCGGCATCCTGATCCTTAGTGGTATTGCAGCCTACCTGTTCAATGACCCATTTTTGCTTCTTTCTTGGCCCGAAAAAGTACTAAGTTGGGTCATATCCCTGTTCTTCACTATCATTGATTGGTTCGTCAATCGATCTATCATGATTCATTTACGTAAAAAATACCCAGCCTTTGCCGATGATGCCAAGCGGATAACCTTGTTTTTTTTAGCCATTGTAGTCACCGTAGTTGCGGTCGATTTTCTAGGGGGTACGCTAATCTCCCAAATCCAAGGGGTCAACTACTTCATTTCCTGGTCCCGAATAAAAGTACTATTACCCATTATAATCATATCCATCATGAGCATGGCCATCTACGAAGCAATTTATTACAACGTACGGCTTAAAAAATCGGTAAGGGAGGAGGAACATTCCAAACGGCTCCTCGTACAAGCACAATTGGACGCGTTATTGAATCAGGCCCAACCTCACTTTTTCTTCAATACCTTGAATACCCTACGCGATATCATCGATCAGAACTCCAAGGAGGAGGCCAAGGAGTTTGTGGACAAGCTATCGGATATGTACCGCTTTTTACTGGAAGCCGGCAAGGAAAATTTGGTTCCCCTAAAAAATGAATTGCGATTTGCCAAAGCCTATATCCACATACAATCCGAACGGTTCGGGGACAACCTGAGATTGAATTGGGATATCCCTGAAGCCGTTTTAAACAAAATGATCGTACCCATGAGTCTACAGCTTTTGCTCGAAAATGCGATAAAGCACAATGTGATATCCAAAGCGAAACCATTAACAATACATGTGGCCGTTCGCGATAACAAATTGGTCGTCAACAATAAAATAGAACCAAAATCTACAAAATTACCATCAACGAAGGTAGGACTTGCAAATATCAAAAAGCGGTATATGCTGATTTCGGGAAAATCAATCGAAGTACAAAATGACGGAAACCGATTTAGGGTTTCTCTTCCATTAGTAACAACGTAAAGAAAAAGAACAAGGATGAACATATTGATCATTGAAGACGAGCCGAGAGCGGCCGGCCAATTGCAACGCATGTTAAAAACGTGTAGTTTCAATTTTCATTTGTTGGGAATAATCGATACCGTTGAAGATGCAGTGAGGTGGTTTCGAGAGAATACCGCTCCTGACCTGGTATTTATGGACATTCAGTTGGCGGATGGATTGAGTTTTGAAATCTTTCAGAAAACAGATGTGGAGGCTCCCATTATTTTTACCACGGCATTTGATCAATACGCTATCCAAGCATTTAAAGTGAATAGTATCGATTATTTGTTGAAACCTATTCAAAAGGACGACTTGAGTCTTGCGCTGGACAAATTCGTTAAATCGAATAGATCGGCTACTATTGCTCCTGGCGTTTTAAAGCAATTACTCGGTAGTCTGCAAGTAAACCAAAAACGTGAGGGCCTATTGGTAAAAGAGGGAAACGGCTTCGTTCAAATTAAAATTTCAGAATTGTTATACTGCTATTCCGAGGATAGTATCACATTTGGCGTTACGGCCGGCAAGCGTTTTATTATCGAGGAAACGATGGACGAATTGTTCAGTTCCTTGGATCAAAATAAATTCTATAGAATAAATCGAGGACAAATAGTTGCCAAAACTTCCATTCAAAAAATAGACCCCTACTTTAATCATCGGGTTAAACTCTCCATAACAAATCCACGGAATCAAGAATTCATTGTCAGCAGACCCAAGACCAGTCACTTTAAAGAATGGATGAATAGGTAAGATCGACATTTACATTTCAACTACACATTACGACATTTCGGAAAAAACGACTTCTCCTAAAGGACCGAAAAAACGATATTGCGCCAATAACCATTTTAAAACAAATACCATATCATGAAAAAATTACTGTTCATCCTAAATATTATGTTTTTTTTGCAGCTACCTGCCCAAGAAACCATGACAACAGCCCAATGGCAAGAAGATCTGCGTTTCTTGCAAAATACCGTTCACAGAGACTATTCCTTTCTATTTGTAAAAACCACCGAAGAAATTTTTGATTCGGAAGTTGAAACACTTTATAAGAACATTCCGAATTTAGAGAATCATGAGATCATTGTGGGTATGGCAAGAATTATTGCCTTGTTCAAATACGGCCATATGGGTGTTGGTTCTTCCCAAACACCCTATGAGTTTCACTATCTGCCCTTAAATTTATATCAGTTTAACGATGGGGTATATGTACAAGGTGTACATAAGGACTACCGACAAGCGTTGGGAGCTCAGGTTTTGGAAATCAACCAAGTCCCAATAGCCGAGGCATTGGAAAGGATCTATCCGGTGGTGAGTGCCGAAAACATGCAGTATTTCAAAGCCTATGGAATACATAATTTAACGGTACCCGAAGTGCTACATGCACAAGGTATTACCAATACCCTGGAGAATTCGATCGAATTTACCTTGCAGAAAGAGGACAAAACCTTTAAACAGCAATTTACCTCCTTACCCAAGGGAGAAAAAGTGCCGTCCAGGTATGGATACGTTTTTAAAGATAGCAATTGGTTGGAGGCCAGAAATCAAGACCATACTCCTTTGTATATGGAACATCTTGATAAGATTTACTTTTTTAAATACTTACCTGAAGAGAAAGCGGTATATGTAAGACATAGCCAAATACAGAACGACCCTGAAGAAGATACACAGTCTTTTTATGCTCGCATTTTTGATTTTATCGAAAACAACACTATTGAAAAATTGATACTCGATGTTCGGTTGAACGGAGGCGGAAACAGTTATTTGAACAAGGCTGTTGTTACGGGTATCATTGAAACCAAGAAAATAAATAAAGTCGGTAGCTTATTTGTAATTATCGGAAGGAATACTTTTTCTGCTTGTCAGAATCTTGTTAACGAATTGGACAATTATACGAACGCCATTTTTGTGGGGGAACCAACGGCGGAAAATGTGAATTTTTACGGGGATAACCGTCCGGTAGCCTTACCTAATAGTAAGATTCCTGTGTATCTATCCTATGCTTGGTGGCAAGAAAAACCAGCATGGGAAAATGCCGATTGGCTTGCACCCGCCATTCCCGTGGAAATGAGTTTTAAAGAATACAAATCCAATCAAGATCCGGTGCTCGATGCTGCTTTGGCTTTTTCGGATATTAATTTTAAACCGAACCCGATGCGGTACATAACCGACCTATTTCTAGCTGGAAAGATGCAGGAATTGGCACAAGAGGTTCCTAAAATGACAAAAGACCCGAGGTACGCTTTTTTTGATTTTGAAACTGAATTGGGCAAAGCAGGATTACATCTGGCGAAGAGTGGCCGAACGGAAGGAGTGCAAGCTGCCATTGGAATATTATCGTTCGTTACGCAATTGTTTCCAAATTCCGCAAATTCTTGGAAAACCTTGGCGCAAGCCTATTTAAAAGCCGGAGATACGAAAAAGGCCATCGAGTTCCTTGAAAAAACGATTTCATTGGATTTGAATGGCGGAATAGGTAAAAGCGCCAAGAAGATGCTTCTGGAGATTAAGAATTAGGGTGTTTGTTTTTGTGCTTTGAAGAACTTTTGCTGATTTTATGAGCCGATTAGAAATCTTATTCGGCTCAAAAACAATGAAAAGATGAGCTAGCAACAATGCGTATTTGGTGTACCGCTTTATTTTCTGATTAAACGGTTTTTTTTGGGGTTACCTAGTTAAAATCAGTAGGAAAAGTCCACAAAAAGGCATATTTTAATTATTGTATTGTAAAGCGAGGTTATCCCCGTCATTTGCAGCACTCCTGTTGATAACTGCAGAAACCAAAACGTGTTCCTCCAATGCCAAAAAATAGAGTCACTTATATCGTTTATGCCTTGGTACTGCTATTTTCGTGGCCCTTGCCGGCCCAAGATCCAGACTACATTGTCGGAAAACTGGTAGACGCCAAAACGGAGGATCCCGTTGTATTTGCCAATATCAGGATTAAGGACAGGGCCTTGGGGGTTATTACCAACGAGGACGGTAGTTTTAGAATCCCCTTGCGGTATAGGGAATATGGTGATATCATTGAAATATCTTCCATGGGATATAGGACCAAGGAAATTCCCATAGCGAATTTGGAAGAAGGGGCCCTAAACCTAATACGATTGCATCCGGATGCCATAATGCTGGAGGAGGCCATTGTTAAGGCCAAAGGGAAGCGAAAAAAGTATTCTGCCCGAACTATAGTAAAGATGGCCATAGAGGCCATTGAGGAGAACTATCCCTCCAGTTCTTTTTCCACAGTGGGCTACTATCGGGACTATCAATGGAAAAATGATAATTACATTAATCTCAACGAAGCCATTTTAGAGGTTTTTGACCAGGGTTTTGACCAGGAGGATTTTAGGACTTCCGAGGTACAATTGTTCGATACGGAAATGAATACGGATTTTCAACGGGATACACTCGCTTCCCAGAAATACGATTATAGGACCAAAACCAAAGTAATAGACAAGGCGTATTTGGAGAATTACGATGGGAACGAGTTTACGAATTTAAGAATTCACGATGCCATACGGAACTTCAATGTATATTCTTATGACTTTGTCGGCAATTTGAAAGACGACTTTTTAGAAAATCACAAGTTTTCGAAAAACGAAGAGACGTATCTGGCTGATGAGGTCTTATATGTAATAGATGGCCAAGGGCAGAAACCTGGCTTTAGCGCCTACACAAAACTCTATATTTCCAAGACAGATTATGCCATCCATAAACTGGAATATACACTATATGATAACTCCATAAAGAATACCAAACGAATTAAAAATAAACACAGTCACAAACGCAAAATGATTTTTGACGTAGTTACGGAATACAAAAGGCTCAAGGATAAGATGTATTTGAGTTACATTTCATTTCATAATAGTTTCCGGCTCAACCTCCCTCCGATTTTTACAATGACGGATGTGGAACTCGCCCTATCAAAAGGTTATTTCGGGTTAAAATTCAACCGACCTCTTGATGAGCTTTCCGCTAAGATTCAAAATAATTATGCGATAATCTTTAAAGGCACCCAATGGGAAGTGGGTAAGGTTGAGGTGTTCCAGGACTCGGTAAAGGTCTATCCAAATTTAAAGGATGGGACTTTGGCCGAGGCAATGCGGGAAATTGATATTGCCGTAAAAAAACGAACGTTCAGTAATGAATTGCTGGACATACAGGTTAAAAGCATAAAGGACTTTGAAGGGAACTCAGTTAATGTGCCAAGGGTGGAAAACTATCAGCAATTCAGGGAGTTTTTTGTTCAAAGGGTAAAATTGGACACTCGCGCCCCTTTTGATGTTGAATTCATGGACAAGAGAAAACCTATGTTCAAGGACCAATCCATTGAAAGGCCAGAGGATTACCAGGAGTATTGGATGAATACTCCTTTACAGGAGAAAATGAATTAATATGGGAAGAATTGTATTTAGAAATTACTTTTTTCTATTGTTCGTATTGATAGCGACTTCCTCCTTTTCACAAAGGGAAGATTTCATTTTTGGGCAGTTGGTGGATTCTACAAAAAATGAGACCATTCCGTTTGCCAGTATCCGGATAAAGGACAAGGCCTTGGGTGTAATCACCAATATAGATGGAACCTTCAAGATACCATTACGATTTAAGAAATTGGGCAATATTATTGAGATTTCGTGTATGGGTTATATGACAAAGGAGGTATTGATGGAAGACCTAATTGAGGGTCAAAGTAACATCATAGTGCTGCGGCCTGGAGGATTTCAACTTAGCGAAGCCGTGGTATCCACCAAAATCCGGGGGCTTACCGCCAAAAAAATCGTCAAGATTGCCGTGAATAATATTTCACAGAACTATCCTTCGGAAAACTTCGAAATCGTGGGATATTATCGCGATTATCAAGTTAAAAATGGCAACTATGTCAACTTAAACGAAGCCATCATTAACGTTCAGGACCCTGGTTTCGCCACCAAGGATATTTTGGACAATGAATACCAACTCTATTCCTATTCAAAAAATCTCGATTTTGAGGTGGATCCGTTTGCAAGACAACCTTATGACTATATAGGCCGAAACAAGATAGTGCCCAATGCAAGAATGAGAAATGATGGCGGTAATGAATTTATTACTCTACGATTACATGATGCCATTCGGAATTATGGGCTAGAATCCTTTTCTTTCATAGATTCTCTTTCTACCCACTTTATAGAGAATCACCAGTTTCGAATACTTCGGAAAACCAACTTTAACAAAGAAAGGGTATACGAAATAGATTTGACCTATGAAGATAATAATTATCGTGTGGAGGGTAAGATTTTTATCAATACCGATGGTTTCGCCATCCATAAATTGGATTATACCCTATTTAAAAGAAGGCAACCTCTGTTCTATCGTGTCGCGGAAAATGCCAACGAAAGGTTTACGGACGGCTTTAATAAAACGAACAGGGAAATGCTGTACCACATTCAAATAGAATATGCAAAAGGTGCTGGCGACCAAATGTTCCTGAACTATATTTCCTTTTATAATAAGATTCTCCTGAAAAGACCGGCAATCTTTAAGTCCAAACCTAGTATCGATTTAGAGGACAACACCTTCAAAATTCGTCTAAACAAATTTCCTGCTAAACCACATAGAATAAAGTTAAGGGATTTTAAGGTGCTTTATGGAAATGAGTCCCTCCCACTAAGTAAATTTGACTTCTTGGAAGATGAAAGGACCATTGTATTATATCCTCATTTAAAGTACAAGAGGGCGCAGGACAAATACAAGTACATATTCATGCCGGAAAAAGGCCTTCAAATTCCTAATCTAAAATTCACTTACCGGAATATCAAAGACAGTCTTGGAAATGAATTGGATGAAAGAAAAGGGGAATATATCCATCAATATCGGGAATTTTTCACTCAGGAAGCAAAGCTCAGGCCAAATCAAGAATTGGATACATTGGGGCTTATGCAAAAGGTACTGCCCTTGGACAATGTATTACAACCCATAAAAAAAGAAGGCCTTAAAAAGGAATACTGGAAAAACACGCCCTTACCAAATTTGGGACAATAGGGAACTCCCTGGCATGGAATTCCAATATTGTATTTTCCGATAAGAAATAGGGGTTTAGTTCTTCTCTGCCACCGGCCCGGTTTTCATCAGTCCCTTTTCACCCTATAGGTAACTCGTCTATTGGTAATAATTCGGGTAGGGCAGCCGAGTCGCAGGGTATTATCCCGTGCAGATCCAACCGTTTGCCCGGAACCGGCCGCTAGGGGAATACCGTAATTTGGGCTTAGGGGATTGGTCTCCACAACTCCGGCCAATCTATTATCGGCATCCAGGTCGTTTTTGGTAAACGTAGCGTTACCCTCCAAGGCATCGGGGCATGTATCGCCATCACTATCCGTGTCCAGATGATCTGCAATTCCATCGTTATCGGTATCGATTTCTGTACAATCGTTATTGCAACCATCCGCCTCATGTACACTGGCCAATCCATAAATAGAACCTATTTCTGGAATTGCTGTAGTAACCGTGGTTCCTGAAAGACCTGTGGTAACGTCATCCAAGATTACCATGGTGTCAATTGCCGCATATACCACTTGACAGCTCCCGGAAATAGACGCTCCATAGGCCGCACCTGGAAGAAGGGTCGGTGTGGAGTGGCTTGCGTAGTCATAGGTAATGGGATCTACCTCCAGTTCAAACATATAATATGAGGAGGGACTTGTTGTCGAAAAAGCCAGATAGTATATTTTTCCATTTACCAGCGAATAGTCTCCTCCTGGACCATAACCCGGTATGTTGGCCCAAGGCGTAATGCTAAATGTCGGGGACACCGTAACCCTATAAATAGTAGATTCTCCATAGAAACCGACGAGGGCCGAACCATCCGGAAGGAAGGACATGGCGTTGCCCCCTGCAAATGGTGCTGTTCCAATAACGGTCTCCGTGCAAGTGCTCAAATCAACTCTTTTTATGTCGGTAGTCGAATTTGCAAATTCTAGGGTATATATTTGACCATCAGGTGCTATTCCGATATCCCCGGATACTTGAAGCCCGGAACATAGTATATTTACCGCGTTGGTCTCAAGATTATAGGTTGCAATTTCTCCAATTTCGGTATTTACGTAAACTTCTCCAAGCGAGATACTTGGACAGGAATGCCCTTCGTCTATATCCACTATGCCATCATTATCATCGTCGAGGTCCCTACAATCATGTATCCCGTCACCATCGGTATCATCGCCAAGGAACAGCCGCACCCCATCCAGGGCCATATACTCAGAGTTAAACCCGGTAGCGTCATTATCCACCGTAAAGGTCAGGTTCTGGGAAGTGGCCGTAGCGGTAAAGGTCATTTCCTCCTCCATCCATATTTGATTGCCCTCTCCCAAGTAATCCATGGTCGTACTGGTAAAGGTTTGGGTACCGAAAGTTACGCTCCAGCGTGCCCTTTGGGCAGGGTCTATTGGTGTGTTCCCGTCGATACCCGCGTTGGCCTGGTAAAACTTCAACACATAAATTTGGCCGACGTCCAATCCGGTTATGGTGGTTCTAAAGGACACGCCCAAATTCGAGGTGGTTACGTATCCTCCCACGAAAACGCCTCCATCCGGGGAAGAAGGCATTCCATCTGCGATTCCGGTAAAGAAATTCGACCCGGCAAGGGGCATGGGGGAAACCCATGTACCGCTAAAACCGATAACGGGAGACCATCCTGCTCCAGTAATTACGTTACTAAAGTTGAATGCATCGTTGCTTGCCACACCGGACAAGGATTCGAAGGAGCCATCGGCATCCGAACTAAAATCGAAAGGGGTCAGGCACTGTCCAAATAAGACGGAATAATTAGAAAGAAAAAAAAGTAGGGGAACTACCCAAATGTTTTTTAAAAATTGATCTTTTGAGGCCATTGGTCGGTTGTCAGGTTAAGTAACATGCTTGCCTTAGATGCATCAAAAAATTTGATGGTTATTGGCTGGGGGGAACAGGGCATAGTTGATACAAAGCTAAGTGGGGATACCTGTAGATTTTGGTACAATCCCCTAAGCGGTAGGTTTCGTATGGTAAACGGTAGGGGATGAAAAACATCGGTATTGCCCTATTTTAAAGAGGTTGCAAGAATATTCTTTCCTAATCGATGCGTGATCTTTTCAATTTATCGGTTTTACTTTGTTCCCATACGCCTGCCTAAGGGCGATACCTCCCGGTTCCATACGGTCTAGACCTCTAGAAAACAAAATCTCCAAGAAGTCAAAAGCTTTTTCAAGCAGTACCAAATATTGCCCGGAAATCCCTTCATCTTCATTCTTGCTCTTCTCTTTTGAAGGACGCTGGATGAATTAAGTAAAGGTTATGTTTTTGATAGCGTTTAAAAAAATGTATCTTTTTTAATTAATTTGTCCAACGAGATATTTGGGCTTTGAATACTCTATTTTTTTCGATAAAGTGGAAGAGAAAAGGCTTTTATTGGCATTGAGGAATTCGGATGAGGCCGCTTTTAAAAAGTTGTTCGAGCGGTTCTATCCGAAAGTCAAATCTTTTCTGGTCTCCTGCAATCTAAAGAACGATCTGGATGATGTGCTTCAAGAGACCTTTATCAGTGTTTGGAAAAGAAGGGAGCATATTGATTTGGATAAATCCTTTGACTCTTACATTTTCACCATTGCAAAAAATTACGCGCTCAAGAATCTGAGAAAACGCATTATTGGCGACATCCGATCTTCTGAAATCGAAATCAACGATACGGCGGTTCCCATAGACCGAATCGTGGATGTTGGTTTCTATGATGAAAAAATACAATCTTCCATCAATAGTTTACCTCCCCGATCAAAGGCCGTTTTTCAAATGAAACGGTATGAAGGGCTTTCTACCCTGCAAATTGCACAAAAATTGGGTATTGCACCAAAAACGGTAGAAAACTATATGCATAAGGCCTTGACAACACTTAAAAAGGAATTGGAGCATTTGGCGTGGCTGATACTTGTCTATTTCCTTTAATCGCCTATCCTAAAGATTAAGTCTTCTTAACATTATGTTAACATATCTGCCTAGAGTGTTAGCACCATTTCTTGGATATACTTATAAACCGAGATAAATTTTTATGACGTCCCTTAAAGAGATTTGGAATAGATATAAGCTTGGAAAAGCCGACATCAAAGAGAAAAAAAAGCTTTTGGAAGCTATTGATAATGAAGATGTTGAACTGGATGGAATCCTATATGCGGATTGGAAGAACACGAGGACTGGTAAAATTGGACGCAAGGAAAAAACTAGGGCATGGGACAACCTTGCCCATAGTATCGCTATTAAAAAGCGGAAGGTCATTCATTTATATCAATATGGTATTGCGGCCAGTGTTGCGGTATGTGTCGCCTTGGCCATTTTTTTGTACCCCACTACGAACCATACCATAGAGGTACAAGTGGCGTCCGGTGAAAAAGTAAAGGAAGTCCTATTGCCCGATGGTTCCAGAGTTTGGATAAATCATGCTTCGTCCATTTCCTATCCAAAGGAGTTTGGTCCGGAATCGCGGAATCTTATTTTACAGGGACATGCTTTTTTTGAAATAGAAAGGAATCCGTCCAAACCTTTTCTTGTCGAAACCAATGAAATTGCTGTAAAAGTACTTGGAACCTCTTTTGATGTGTATAGTTTTAAGGATGAATCTTCAACTGTATCCGTAGAAAGCGGAAAAGTGGAAGTCTCGCATTCCGATTCCGATTCTAAAATTGTGTTGCTGGCCAATGAGCGATCTGTATATGATTCCGAACAAGGACACTTCGGCAAAACCACATTTGATTCCAAAACAATCATGGCCTGGCGAAACAATGTCCTTCATTTTGAAAACCTAGAGTTGGGGCAGGCCATAAAACACATAGAACGGAAATATGGAGTGCATATCGTTTGCACGGATCCCGGACTTCTGGGGATTCGGATACGGGCAAGTTATACTGTGGAGCCACTTGATACCGTCCTAACAGATTTGGCCTTTATGACCAACTTTGATTTTGAGAAAAATGAAAATAACAACGAGATAACACTAAAACCAATGGATATGGGTGAAAATTAAAAAATAGAACAAAAAAGGGTTGAAACCACTGCAATGGTCCCAACCCCGAAAAAAGAAATTTACTAATGCAAATAAATCTCTAATTACAAACATATGAAAACCACCAAATATGGCAAACAAAGCGTTGCCATTTGCAAACTCTATATAGCCGTACTTCTTTTTAGTATATCATTACAGGCCCAGGCCAATAGTTTTGATGAGCTTAAAATAAGTATCGTAGCCAAGAATCAAACGATAGACTGGATATTTAAGGATATCGAAAAAAAGACAACATTCTCCTTTCGTTACTCCGAAGATATCCTCAGGGATCAACGTAAGTTTTCGTTTAGTTATTCGGATGTTCTCCTTAGGACCATTTTGGACGAAATCGGAACCAAGGCCGGACTTGAGTATAAAATCTCAGGGGACAATATTTCAGTAAAGAAATCTACCTTCCAGCGTACCATTTTGGGAACTGTACTGGACGAATCGGGCGTGCCCATACCTGGGGCCAATGTCCTGGTAAAAGAAAGTGGAACCGGGGTGGTGACCGATTTTGACGGTAACTTTAGCATCGAGGTCTCATCCGGGGATACCTTGGTCTTCTCCTATATAGGTTTTACCTCTTTGGAGCTTCCCATCACCGACCAAACGGAACTGACCGTTACCTTAAAGGCAAACGTAGATCAGCTGCAAGAGGTTATTGTATATGGCTATGGTACCGGTACCAAGGAGAAATTTAACGGGGCCGTTTCCAAGGTAGAGACCGAAAAACTCAACAATTTCTCTTCCGCAAATTTTGAACAGGCCCTTTCGGGAAATGTTGCAGGGGTCCAAGTGGTCGGAAATGGAAAAAATCCAGGGGAGAATTCGGTAATCCAGATTCGTGGTCTCAATACCCTTACCGCGGGTACAAACCCTTTGATCGTTGTAGACGGTAATCCGTTATCTGAAGGCTCTTCCTTCAGTTCGATCAGCACCCAGGATATCGAATCCATCAACATCTTAAAGGATGCCGCATCTGCAGCTATCTATGGATCAAGGGCTTCCAATGGGGTTATTTTGATTACTACGAAGAAAGGAAGGCAGGGCGACTTAAAAGTGACGTATGACACCTACTATGGTTTTCAGAATCGCATTGACAATTTTGAATTGGCCGATGCTTATGAAACCGCCCTTTTTGATTCCGATGCCCGTAACTTTGGGTATGTTTCAGGCGGGCCAGGCCGAAGTGTCAATGATGACAACGCCACTCGGGATGCCAATGGCGGGGGAAAAAGAAGTAGGGTACAGGGATTTCTACAAGGCTATTTGGACCGCCAAACGGGATTGACCAATACCAATTGGTTGGATGCCGTTTTTAGAACCGCATCGCAACAAAACCATTACCTGAATTTGAGTGGCGGTACCGAAAAGACCAATTATGCGGTTTCCTTTGGCTATTTGGATCAGGAAAATATCATCATCGATTCGGATTACAAGCGGTATACCGCCAATATCCAATTGAATTCCCAGATCAGTGATCATATTCGTTTCGGGATTACTTCCAATATCTCTTTGGTGAATTCCAATCCAACAGGAGAACGAGGTTGGTCATCCCATGGTAGAGGGGAAAGACAGCAACCCGATCCCAGTTATGCCGTGGTGCTTATGCATCCCTATTATCCCATATACAATGCCGATGGCTCTTTTGCCATTGCCAATCAAATAGACGATAATAATGACAATTGGGATGGCCCTATCTCGGAAAACATCATTGCCAAGGTAGGTTTGACCGACTTTTTTGAGCGCCGATTGCGGGTGTTCGGAAACACCTATGTGGAAGTAGATATTTGGAAGGGCCTACGGTTTAAAACCTCCTTTGGGGGCGATTACAATACCATTTTCACGGAATTCTTTGCGCCCTCTACCATTGGAAATTATAGAACGCCGGTAGAAAATAGTCTAGCCGAAGCCTTTGAAGATAATAGGAGAAGGGAGAATTTCATAACGGAAAACCTATTGACCTATAACGGCACTTTTGGTAAGCATACCGTTGACGCACTGTTCGGATTTAGTTATCAAGAGGAAAGTGGTTTCAAAACAAGACTGGAGAGCAACAACTTTGCAGATGACAACCTGCGCAACATTTCCGGGGCTACCAATCCCTCATCGATACCGGAAAGAAGCAAGTGGGCCTTGGTATCCTATTTTAGTCGCTTACAGTACGATTATGATGGTAGGTATTCACTTTCGGCCTCGTATCGAAGGGACGGCTCATCCCGTTTTGGGGCAAATACAAAGTACGGAAACTTTGCTTCCGTATCCGGAGGGTGGACCTTGAGCAATGAAGACTTCTTCCCAGTGGATGCTGTGGTCAGTTTTGCGAAGCTTAGGGCTAGCTGGGGCCAGACCGGTAACAATCAGATTGGGGATTTTGCCTCCATAGCCTTGGTAGAACCGGACAACTACGTCCTAGACGGGCAATTGGTCTCGGGCTCTTATACACGTACTTCGCCCAATCCCGATTTATCTTGGGAAACCAATACGGCCTTGAATTTTGGTGTCGATTTGGGTTTCTTGGATAACAGATTGTTGCTGACCGCGGAATACTACAACTCAAAGACCACCGACCTGTTATTGGACGTACCCGTACCACAACAATCGGGGTTCTCACAGTCGCTCCAGAACATCGGGGAACTGGAAAACAAGGGATTTGAATTGGAGGTCAAGGGAAACAATTTTGAATTGGGCGATTTCAGTTTAGATTTCAATGCCAATATCACTACGAATAAAAATGAGGTTTTGGCTTTGGGTGAAGGTCAAGATCAGATTATTGCCAGTAACGGCGGCATGACTTTCTTGACCAAAATTGGGGGTAGCATCGCCGAATTCTATACCTACGATATCATAGGCGTATATCGTACCCAGGAGCAACTGGATGCGGAAACTATTACTCCATTCGCAGGAACCGAGGTCGGGGATTATGTAGTAAGAGATGCCAATGGGGATGGGCAGATTACCCCGGACGACAGGGTAACTTTGGGAGATTACAATCCGGATTTTACCTATGGCTTTGGGTTTACCGTGAATTACAAAGGTTTTGACCTTAATGCCCAATTTACAGGAGTGGAAGGCCGAAAAGCTTCTGATAATATGGTTTATGACGCCGAAAGTGGGGAAGGCTTTTTTGTGCCAACGCAATACTACTTTGACAATTATTTTAACGATAGAAATCCCAACGGCTTTTTTAGAAGACCCGATTTCTCCAGTTTTTCATCCGCAGGAAGAATTACCAGGGCCTCCAGTCTTTCGGTATACGATGCCGATTATTTCAGATTGCGGAGCTTACAATTGGGATATAACTTCAAGCAAAACATCACGGACTATTTGGGCATTGATTTCCTTAGACTTTATATGACGGGCAACAATATCTTCAATATCTCGGACTATAGAGGCTATAATCCGGATGGATTGGATACCAGTACCAATAGGCGTCAAACACTGACCAGAGGTTGGATCAATTCCACAAGCCCTTTGACACGTTTTGTGGCCTTAGGATTAAACGTAAAATTTTAAACTGATAAATCACGTTAAAATGAATCATACAAAAAATATACTTCTGATACTGTTTGTCCTTCTTGGATTCGTCTCGTGCGATGATGAATTGGATATTGTACCAATAACCGAAAAGGCCGCGAACAATTTCTTTTCCAATGAGCAGGAGATAGAAAGCGCCATTATCGGGGTTTACGCGCAATTACAAAATGGTGGTCTTTATGGACTGGATTTGATCGGTGTTGGCGAAATACCAGCTGAGGACTCCTTTGAGGAAATTGCAGCGAATGACGGGGGCCGCTTTGGACAGTTGGACGATTTTTCCACCAACCCTGGAAATGATTTGGTGGGGGATATTTGGAGAGAATCCTACGAGGGTATCCAACGGGCCAATGTGGTCTTAAACCGGATAAATGAGATCGAATTTGAAAATGCATCCCTTAAAACCAGTAGGATTGGCGAAATGAAGTTTATACGGGCTTTGCTGTACTTCAATCTGGTCCGGCTCTATGGCGATGTCCCATTGGTGGTAGAGGAGACCGAAAACCCGTTTGATTTCTTTGGACAGGGTAGGACACCGGAGGCCGAAATATACACCCAAATAGCAGCAGATCTGTCGGATGCGGTCCAAGAGTTACCGACCGCCAAACAGCCGGGTAGACCTGCGGTGGGTGCGGCCCAGGCCTTATTGGCCGAAGTACAGTTGACACAAGGCAATTTTTCTGGGGCCCTATCCAATCTGGAAGCAGTGGTGAACTCCGGCACCTACGAATTAATGCCAAGCACCGCGGAGATTTTTGGGGTGGCCAATGAGGGGAATCCGGAAATTCTTTTCGAGGTCCAATTTGCAAGCGGCTTCGATGCCGATGGTGAAATAGAGGGAAGTCCGGCCGGTTCGCAGTTTAGGCCCTCCGGAACTACAGCTAATGCAAAGGGACACAATTTGCCTACTCAGACCTTTATCGATTCCTTTGAGGCCGGGGATACCAGGGCCACTGATTACGTAGGGATAGACCCGGATGCCAATCCATTCTATTTCACGACCAAATATGAGGTCTCTACTACCGGGGCAAATGATGGGGGGAGTGACCATCTTATTATCCGTTTTGCCGATGTCGTTTTACAATATGCCGAAGCCTTGAATGAAAATGGTCAAACGGCTGAGGCAATTACCCAGTTAAATCGTATTCGCACTCGGGCCGGTTTGGCGGGTACAACGGCCACTTCCCAAGCCGATGTCAGGGCCGCGATCCGTTTGGAACGCCGATTTGAATTCATAGGCGAAGGGAAACGATGGTTCGACCTGAAGCGATACGGTACGGCCATCGAAGTTATGAATGTGTATTTTGAAAGTACCGGGGGATCCACGGAAAACATCAATGAGAATGATTTGGTGCTGCCCGTTCCCCAAAGTCAAATTGATACCGATCCGGATTTCATTCTGCAAAATCCAGGATATTAAGGAAAACACAAAGGGAAAGCCTCAAAAGGGCTTTCCCTAAACATCAAAAGCAATGGGATTAAAAGTCATTGGGGTACTATTAGTTATAATGGGGTGGTCCTACTCTTGCAAAGAGCAAGGTAAAGAGGTTCATCCCCCAAAAGAACGGGAGGTAGTTCAGGAACAATCTACAGAAATGGTTTCGTTGGATTCCTTGATTGCCAATTTAAAGAATTCAAAGAACGACCAGGTCATTGTTGTGGCCCATAGGGGCGATTGGCGCAATGCCCCTGAAAATTCACTGCTGGCCATTAAAAATTGTATAGCCATGGGGGTGGATATGGTAGAGATCGATGTCCGTGAGACCCAAGATGGACAATTGATCTTAATGCACGATGAAACCTTGGACAGGACCACTACAGGGACCGGAAAAGTCTCGGAGGTCACCTGGGATTATGTCCAGACCTTGCAATTACGTGATGGCATTGGTCATGCCACGCCCCATAAAGTTCCAACCCTGAAAGAAGTCTTGGAATTGTGCAGGGATAGGATTTTGGTGAATTTGGATAAGAGCTATTCCATATTTGACAAATGCTATGCCGTTATGGAAAAAACAGGTACCCGGGAACAGGTCATTATTAAGGGAGCCATTCCTTATCAACAGCTCAAGGAGGAATTTGGAACCTATCTGGATGAGGTATTTTTTATGCCGATCGTGCGACTGGGAAAAGGAGATTCCAGGGCCTTGGTGGATGAATACTTGGATGTTTTGAAGCCCGTGGCCTTTGAATTTACCGTACCCCAGGACACCTTAAAAATGATAGCCTATTTCGATGATATTCGGGAACAAGGTTCTTCGGTATGGGTAAACTCCCTATGGCCCCAGCATAATGGGGGGCACGATGATGAAAAGGCCGCTTTGGATCCCTCGGTATACGATTGGTTTATTGAAAATGACATCGATATCATCCAGACGGATAGGCCCAGACTGTTGATCCAGTACTTACAAAAAAAAGGACTGCACTGGTAAATTCAGAAGCGATGTTTAACAACTATTTTCCAGTTCTACTTTTGTGTTTTGTCGGGTTTGGCCCTATATGGTCCCAAAATGCACTAAAGCATCAGGTGGAGGATGCAAATTTCGGAAAGCTTGAAAAGTGGGAGGCGGGTTTTTTGGATATCCATCATATCAATACCGGTAGCGGGAATAGTTGCTTTATGATGTTTCCCGATGGCACTACGCTTGTATTTGATGCCGGCAGCTTGGACAAAAAGGCGTTTGAGGAAGGCAGGGCACCTTTAAAGGCCACTTCGCCCATGCCAAGCGATTCCTTGTCTACCGCGGGCTGGATAGCGAATTATATTACCAATGTACATCCCGAGGGAAAGAATGCCAAAATCGACTATGCCTTGGTGTCCCATTTTCATGGGGACCACTATGGCAGTCTGGTGGAGTTGGGAAACCTACTTCCAATCAAAAGGGTGATAGACCGGGATTACCCCAATTATGATTTTCCATTGGATTTACGGAAACAATTGGTGAGGGACAGAACCTTTCAGGAGTATTTACAATTTTTGGACGACCCTAAAGTGGAGGCTTCATCCCTGAAGGTCGGAAAAAGTGACCAGATCGTGTTATTGAAAAATCCCTCGGAATACAACAGCTTTACAATCCGGAATGTAAAGGCCAACGCCCAAATTTGGACGGGAAGCTCGGAAGATGCGTTCCATTATTTCTCCAAAGAACAAATGACCCGGTTTTATAAGGGGAGCTATAATGAAAACCCCTTGAGTTTGGCCCTTAAGATCAGCTATGGTGCCTTTGATTATTTTACCGGAGGGGACAATACCGGCTTACAGGGCTATGGGCTGCCCCAATGGTTTGATGTGGAAACGCCCATTGCGCAGGCTGTAGGTAAGGTAGAGGCCCTAACCTTGAATCACCATGGCAATCGCGATGCCACCAATATGAACTTTGTGGAAACCTTAAATCCAAAAGTCGTGGTACAGCAGTTGTGGTGTTCGGACCATCCAGGCCAAGAGGTGTACCAACGTTTGATCTATGACGGGGAGGGCATGGAAAAAAGGGACATTTTTTCCACCAATATGCATCCAGAAACCTTAGTCACCTATGGCCCATGGTTTCAGGACAATTACAAAAGTACGGGAGGCCATGTGTTGATCCGGGTAGGCCCGGAAGGAAAATCTTTTTCCGTTTTTATCTTGGATGAAAATACGCTAAGGGTCAAGCAAAAACATGGACCCTATACCTCCCAATAAGAATGCGCTTAAAAATGAATTTTTGTTTTATACGTTAGTTTGAGTTAGTTTATGTAGTGTAAGGGCGTAGCCAATTTGGCTACGCCTTTTTTAATCCTTCTGGCCGTAAAACATTTTTCCCCAGAGTAACTTTGGAATCTTTGGACGGGTTTGATAAAAATGCTCTTGGTTCTAGGCCCTAATTGTGGACCAATTTGAGGTTATACAAATTAAAATACGGAAGACTTTAGTTGCTAAAGAAATGAATTCAGCCTGTTACATAATCTATAATAGTGTGGACAGTCTATTCAAATAAGTATCGATTATACCGTCCAAAGGAACCTAACGGAATATCCATTCGTAGAGCCGTTGAATAGTTCAATTCATATATTGACCTTCTTCTTTACTATTAGGCCATAGGAAATAACCTGATAAGATGCCCAAAATCAAAATCAAAAATTTTACATACACGGTCAGATCAAGCTTAAATTTAATAGCGTCATCGCATAGATCATCATTACAACTCAAGGTTTTGCAATCGCAATTTTTCATCTCTGAAAGCCCATCTGATATATCTTGACATAAGACTCGAGTTACATACGGGATTTCCACGTCCTTTATTTCGTTTCTGTAGTTTTCACAGGCGATACTGGGCTGCTCAATGAAAAGGCCAATGGCCAGCAGTACAATACCCATGAGGGAAAGTATCAAGAAATTCCTTCCCAATTTTATTTTTTCATAAATCGTCCTTTGAAAGAAAACATTGGTTACGAACAACCCAAAAAGCCATAATAAAACGATGAACTTTGGCGACGAGTTATATACTACGAGGCTAATCGTCGGGAAGCCGTTCGGAAAAACGAACACTACGTCCAGGATGATTAACGCAATGAAGATAAAAAGGATTACCCTTTTTACCTTTTTGATAATCCTTACATCGAATGCCTTAATGACCCTTTTTGTTAGTTCCCCCATGCGCATTAATCAAAATTGTTCATTGACCATACAAAATGCCCGATGAATAGGCCTATAGAAAACAAAATAACTTGAAACGTTTTTGATGTTCTTCTCTTTTGGAAGATAAGACCGGTAACCAACAACAATAGGCTAAAGGTGGCAACGACCAATACATCAAAAATGGAACACTCGAACGGGATACCCAATTTACTGCAATCCAACCATCGTATGGAAGTCCCCAAAAAAAGATGGCCCGCTAGTACACCACAGAAAAAGGTAATGAAGTAGAACCTACCATAGGCCCAATTCCTAATTACGATGTTGACATTGTCATTCGGGACATCGTTCAATTTTGCGATTATCTCCACGATAAATAGGACGAGTATCGCCACCGCGATCAGACCCACAACGGCATAATAAAAGATGTCGAACTCCTGTAAGCTGAATTTAAGGTGTGTCATCCGGACAGCAATAAGTGTCTACTAAAATAGTTAATTTTCTGTTTTTCATTAGATGTATTTTCCTATAGTTAATGAAACTACAGACCTGTTTTTTATTTATGTCTTGACCCAATTTTTAGGGTCGTTCATTTTACAACCCCCATATAGGTACTGGCATAAGTGCCTACACGGTCTTTACGATGGATTTTTTGGGCCTTTTCCCTATCCCAATCGATCCTATCTTGGATAAAATCCGGGAAGAAATCGATTTGTAAGGCAGCGGATCGCAGTAGAATCTTGGTTCCGGGCCGGCTATTTTTAAGGATAAGATCCCATTCCTCTTCCAGGGCTTTCGGAAGATGATGTGCCAACCAGTCTTGATGGTCCAGCAAAACATAATGGGAATAGGCGCGCGGGTTCTTCTTTAAAAAATTGCTGATGGTGGTCGTATGGGGTTTTAAGACTTCTATGTTCTGTTGCAGGTCCTTAAAGTTGTGCTCCTTTAAATACTCCGGACAACAGGCCTTGGTATATTTGCCGGTAAGGTACAAACGCCAAAAATAATTGTCCTGAATCGGAAGTTTCGTAAATACATGCCTTAAGTTGGTCTTGATAAAACCGGCCATGGCATCCGGATACTTTTCGGATATCAGGTCAAATTGGGCCCTTGGGACACCGAGTAGGGCCATGGTCAAATGCCGGTTCATGAGCCATAAAGACATTTTGCCTATGAACTTAGGCTCTAGCTCATCATACACTCTCCGTTGCTCTTCCAGGGTTTCACAGGACAGCAGACGGTCGATCAACTTTCTTGCATGTGGCTTGGCATCAAAATATTGTTTGAACAGCCAGGCAAATTTACCTGACGTACCAAAGAAGTAAAACGATTTTTTTTCTCCTTTTACATTGAACTTGCCAATTTTCCGGTCCCAAAAGTCGGCTGCATAATCAGGAAGGTACGGCTTTAGTTTTGCCCGGTAATGCTCCCCGATATTTTTATGACCGCCTTTGCCGAACATCTTAAAATGAAGGTCAAAATCCCCGTTTCGTATACAGGCCTTTTTTAACTCCAACAAAGAATTCTGGCGCGGGTTTACATCAATGCAATTGATGGCCTTGGGCCCATCCAGGGAATAATTGAGCGCATTGCATCCGGCGCTGGTTATCATCACCACTTCACTCTCCTTATTGAGGTCCAAAAACTGGCGGTCTATTCGGGAATCTTCCCAACAGGTGTTGTAGATAAGATAATTGGTGTGGACCTTGGAGAAGATCTTATCCTTTAGCTTGTTGATCTTTTTTTGCATTTTGAAATGTAAGGGACTGTGCCCCGGGAATTGTTCACAATTCCCGAAAGGCCTTATATGCTATTTTAACTTGGAAAATTATCACCATATATATTAACTGACGATGAAGTTGTAATTAAGATTATATTAAATCCCGATTTAAAATTTATCGTCCAAGAATATCACTGTACTTTTCAACAGTGTATGTCAAGGTTTTTGGACGCGGCTCTATAACGGAGCTCGATTGGGATACGGTTGTAAATGGTTCGGCGCTTCGTGCGTTTTATGAACCTGTTGTTGAACATTCAAGTAAGGTTTTTGTCCGGAATTCGAATCACAGGGTTGAGGTGCTGCAGGTAAATGATCGGCTTTATCCCTTGACACTCGGTGCCAAAACCAAAAGAAATAGCTGTTATCTGTTCAGTTTCCTGGCCCAATATATAGACTATACCCGCGAAGAGGTTTTGCACGGGGACAAGTATAGTGCTTCACAGAAAATTGCAGCCAAACTCTTCTTTCCTATTCTACGGATTTTAGGTGATTTTTTGGGAATGGAACGCGTTGTTTTCGTAAACAATTTCTTTTTGGCTACCAATTTATATGAAAAGGAAAGCCCGGTAACGCACCCTTTGGTACCGGAGTATCTTAAAAAGCATTATCCGAAAAGGGCCATCGTATATAGATCGGTCAACGATTCAACGGATATCCGGATATTCCAGAAATTACGCAGGCAGGGGGGGATTCCGTTAGCTTGTAGACAACTCTATATCCTGGATCCCCAAAACAGCAACTATGCCAAAAAAAGGCCGGTTATCCAAGACCGAAAACTTTGGGAAAGAACAACGGATGTATATTGGGAAAACGTATCCGAATTCCTTGATAAGGAAACCGAACTCTTATTGTCATATTATCACCGACTTTACCGCGAAAAATATGCCGCATTGAATCCGGACTATACACCGGCATTTCTAAAGGCTATGCTCTCGTCCCATATGCTGCATTATTCCATTTTAAGGGAGAAGACAAGCCTTTGGCCCCTAGCGGTGCAGGCCGTGGTAAAGACGGGAGAGCAACTGTGTACGCCATTTATCGGCTATGATTGGAAGCAACCTAGGGAACGGGGGCTTTACCGTCTCATGAACTATCAACTTGTTCAGATGGCTGTTGCCGAGAAAAAAATACTCAATATGAGTAGTGGGGCATCGGATTTTAAGAAACAACGGGGTGGCGTGCCTTGTTTCGATTATCACATTGTATTTATGAATCATTTACCCAAAAGAAAACAATGGATATGGAAAAAGCTGTATGCGTATTCCGAATCCACGATAAAGCCTACCATGAAAAGACTTAAAGTTTAACGTCAACTTGAAAATTCCAAATCCCAAAAGAAATTCAAGAATAAATACCAGTCCACGTAACTCCAAGCCATTGCCTTTGTTTTAGGATGTTCTCCGTTGGATCCGATACAAACAAAAAACGTCCCCGAAAAATTTCAGGGACGTTTCTTTTAGCTATTGGTCAGTTATAATAGTTGATAGCCCCATGTTTAATTAATGGGATTCACTTGTACGATTCGGGTATCAGCACTTGCCGGAGTTTCAGCTTCCATATAAGGGCTGGATTGTGGGAATTGGGATGTCAAGTATTCTGCCAAGGCTTCTTGTTCTCCACCGGTATAGCTAAAGGAGCTATTGGCTCCGGGGTCGTTGGTCAAAGTAGCATCCGGATAATCGATTTCCTCACCAAAACCGGTGCCCTCATAAAAATTGACCCGGTTGGGTGCGCTCAAATCAGCATCGGTCAATGGATAGGAATCACCGCCATTCGCGAGGAAGTTTAGGGTTACCAGATTAAAGGTACGGGAGGCATCGCCTTGGATGGTGCCCCCGGATACTACAACATCGGTACCTACAGTAAGTTCCGAAACCCGGGTGCCGTTACCTGGAGCCGTTCTTGGAGTACCGGCACTATCAAAGGTGAAGGAAAGCCCAGCCACTTGTGGGAACTGCCCTGGAGTAGCGCCTGATGCCGTAGCCGCAACGCCATGTTCCAAAATATCCTTAAGCTCTGCTGCCGTAACCGTTAATCGGACCAGTCCATTGTCAAAGCGCAATACGGCCCTAAGGTTGCCCTCGGAAATGTTTTCCGGTGCAGAGAATTCCACATCATCGGGATTTGTGGATCCCGGAGGTAAGACAGCTGTGCCGATTTCGGTTCGGATTCCACCCCCATTCTTCAATGAAATCTGTACGGGCTCATCGGAAAGCAGGTTGGCATACCACAAATTGGCGTCAGCGGTAAGGTTGCCCAAATTGGTCTCCTGGGTCCTGACCTGACTTCTTCTACCATCCAGGTACACATCCGAAAAACCGAGGACATTGCTAAATTGTTGGTCAATGACGGAATTCAATGCATTTTGAAGGGTCGTAACCGTAGAAATCGGTGATCCGTCCACTTGCGAGACTACGGATGATATGGACGCATAGGAACCATTGAGGTATTCGTCCAAGGTATTGGTATCCAAAACGCCATGGGCATCAAATCCTACGACCAATCGCCCTAGATATTTGTAATCCCCGTCTACATTCACCACAAGGGTGGGATTGTCACTGGCATCCTTGGTGATAAAGGGATAGGTTTCCTGAAAGCCCCCATCTCCGGAGAATAAGCTGTCATCGCTATCGCCCATACGGGTATTGGATCCCCCGGCAACGATAATATCCACACCGTCCAAAAGAGTGGCCAGTTCTTTTTCAATGGCAATTTGTTGCATATGGGCCAAAAGGACAATTTTGTTGACCCCTGCCCCTTTTAGGGCATCAACGGCGGGTTGGATCTCTGCGGCAAGGGCCATGGTACCCCCTTCTCCACTAACGATCAATGAACCGGTACTGGTGATGTTCGGTAGAGTAGGGGTGGATGCCCCTACCAGACCAATTTGCTGCCCATTAACGGTCGCTATGGCGTATTTGGCCACTTGGGTGCCCATAGTGTTGGCCTCGGAACCATCGGTTCCGATAGAAAAATCATCATCGGGGGTAAAATCTACATTGGCCGAAAGGAAAGGGAAAGCCGACCCGCTAAATTCCGCTCCACCACCGGCTTCGGCCTGGATGGCATCGGCCAATTCACCGGGACCTGCATCCAGTTCATGATTTCCCAAAGCACTGGCTACAACACCAAAGGCATTGGCAAATGCGATATCGGCGTGGCCAGGTTCGTTACTTCCTGTAACCGCACGGACGGCGGATTGTTCCGCGGCAAAAAATCGGGAACCGGGAATAATGATGTCACCGGAACTGACCATTAACGTCTGCGATCCGTAATCCGAATCGTTGGTAAGGCCATTGACCAATGCCGAGAATTCATCAACGGCATCCAAAGCGGTCTCTTCATTGCCATCCACATCCGCGTAATGTAATAATTGAAGTACAAAATCCGCTTCGTCCAATGCCTTTTGGGCTTCGGGATCTACGCCTGTGGAATCTCCATCGTCATCTTTACCGCCCCCTCCAACGAAGTCATCGGGATAGCAACCGTAAAAGAATGTTAGGACAAGGGCAATTAGCAGCAATTTATTTTTTTTCATTTCATTGTGGTTTTAGTTATCGAATAAAACTACAGCCTAAAAGACAGGATGATATTTTTGAATGGTTAAATAATCTTTATAAAAAATGTATTTTAGAAATGGCCCCGGAAGGAAGTAGTATTCCTAAGAACCCTTTTTAAGATTAGCTTGTTTACGCCTCTGTATAAGACCTGTTTTTTGATTGCCGTCGTAACTGGAATACACTTACTCCACAATTAGCGGAAACCTTCAATTGATTCCAATTCGTATGAATTCATGAATCCGTACGGATTTTGCATTTGGAACGAAAGATGGGTAGCCTAGGCACACTACTTTCATGCAGGTTTAATTAGGTGTACTATGAGATTTCTTGTCCTCTCTTTATGGATTATTTATGTCAGCTCTCATGCCGATACGATTATAGCCCAAAGTGAAAAGGATTTAATAAGGACGCTTCAGGAAATAGTAGACGATGGCTGTGCCGGACATTTTAAAAACTATGGGGACAATTACTTTCCCAAAGAAGCTTGGCGAACCGATGCCCCGGAAAGTCAAGGACTGAATGGGGTAAAACTTAGGGGTTTGATCGATAAAATTGGAAAAGGAGAGATTTTACGACCTATTACATCGCTGACCATAGTAAAAAATGGATATCTAATCGTCAACGAAAGCTTTGGGGGATATAAGGATTCCAAACCGCATACCTTACAATCGGTGACAAAAAGTATCACCAGTACTTTGATTGGGGTTGCCATTCAACAAGGTTTTATCCGAGACCTTGATCAAAAGATCCTTGATTTCTTCCCCGAGTATCAAAACATTAAAAATAACGATAGATCAAAAAAGGCCATGAACCTGCAGCACGCCTTAAATATGCGTACAGGCCAGGCATGGACGGGGGAACGTCATCTAGGCCCTTTAAATAAGTACAAAGGCGATAAAATGAAATATGTCCTGGATTACGAAATGGAGTCGGCCCCCGGGAAGAAATGGTACTACAACAGCGGGATAGCTATCTTAATGGGTGGCCTTCTTCAAAATGCCACAGGGATGGACACAGAGGATTTTGCACAACAGTTTTTATTTGGCTCCCTTGCCGTTAAAAGTGCTCAATGGTCTTGGGGCCATAAGGGTATTCCGCATACCGGGGGCGGACTTTTTCTTACGCCGATTGATTTGGCACGAATAGGGTATCTGTATTTAAGGAACGGTTGTTGGGAGGGACAACAAATTGTTCCCGAAGATTGGATCCACGGGATATTGACAAATGCCGTTCCTCTGGTTAAAAAATTTCATGGTAGCATTCCTGCAGGGTATGGGGGCATGTGGTGGTTATTGCCGCTGGAAAAAACGAAGGCCAAAAATTCATTTGATATTCTGATGGCCTATGGGCATTGGGGACAGTTCCTATTTGTAATTCCCCAATATGATATAGTAATCGTTCTGACCCAAAACGATTCGGCCACCTATAGTGAGGAAATTGAACCGATTGAATTGCTCTATAGCCATTTGTTGCCGATGGTACTGAACTAACTCCGGGCTCTTGGGAAAGTTACAGTTCAAATTACAAAGAGTAATGCTTGCATTCTAAAAACATAAAAACCTTATATCCATGAAAAACTATATAAAACTGGCCCTTGTTGTTTTGTTTTTTCTCGGATGGAACTCATGCAAGAAAACGTCCAATGCGCTTACTAAGTATACTGTCCCGGAATATTGGGACTATCAACCTTCATGGTCCCACGACGGGAAAAAAATCGTATTTGCCAGTACCCGAAATTCGCACCCTACCCAAAATTTGTTTCGAATGAATGCGGACGGAAGCGATATACAACAATTGACCTTTCTTAAAGAAGGATGGGGAAATAGCTTCCCTACTTGTTCGCCCGACGGAACAAAAATTGCGTTCATCTCCGATCAAGGGGATGGTATGCGGTCACTATTTATGATGGATACCGATGGTTCTGATGTTCGGATGTTGTCTCAAGAAGAGGATGTTCTGGTAAGTCAGGTGGTTTTCTCCCTGGACGGAAAATACATTTATGCCGAGGTACAGAATAAAAACGGGTCGGATATTTATAATTTTCATGTGGAGACCGGTGAGAAATCCCAGGTCACCTATTTTGATTGGGGTGTAGGAAATCCATCGCTGCATCCTAACGGAAAATTGTTGGCATTTAATTCGGGACGGTATGGAAACCCGGAGATTGAGGTACTGAACCTGGAGACCGGCACATTGGAGCGAATTACAGAATCTTGGTCGGATGATGGGGCACCTGTTTGGTCAGCAGATGGCAAATTTATTTATTTCTATAGCAACAAGGATGAACCTAAATATGAGATTTATCGTATTGAGGTAGCCACAAAAAAATGGCAAAGAATCACCGATTCCCCAAATTGGGATTTGGAGGCCCGGGTTTCCCCGGACGGAAAGTACTTGACCTTTCACTCGAGCAGGATAGGTCGAAATAGTATAGTTGTAACCAATCTAGAGGGTAAAAACAGAAAGACACTTACCAACCTAGAGATAACCCCCTTTGTTAACATCACTAAGGAAGAGAGTTTGGAAAAGGCAATTGCAGCTTATCCGAAAGCTATTCTAGATTCCTTGAACACCCATTATGTCTTTGAAGAGGAATTACTGGGTCTTGCTGATGAGTTAATAGAGGCAAACAGAAATGTGGAGACAAAAGAGGTATTGGATTATATACGTGAGTATGTAAATACCGAACATTTCCCGGACATGACCATAGAACAGTATCAAAAACTAAATGTGGAGGTTCCGTTGTCCCAGTCACAATTCTTCCAGTTGATATTGGAGGAGGGGGTAGAAAAGGGGCAAACCGTTTTTGACGAATTAAAGGAAAAATATAAGGATTGGATCTTTTTTAATGATTATGAAATGTTGATGTTGGCCTATTGGTATCATTTTCAAGGAAAGTATAAAAGCTCCATAGGTTTGCTCCATATGAATTTGGAACTGTACCCCCAATCTTATCAGACCTATCATGATTTGGGACAAAGCCATGAAGCGAATGGTGAATTGGAAATCGCGTTAAAATTTTACAAAAAGGCTTCGGAATTGGATACTATTTCCTGGTATGGAACCCATGCCAGATCCAAGGTGGAAGAACTTGGGGCTAGGGTAGAGGATAAATCCGAACCATAATTCATTAAAAAGTAACTGTATATAGAATCCTTTCAACGATTTTCACACTTCGTTTTAAACGTCTTTCTCGGAAGACCGCCCAATAAGGTTATCGCCTACTATTCTCTGATACACTTCGTTGCGAAGTGTTCTGCTGATCGTAATCCTTTGGGTTCCTACATAAAGGAGGTTCCCCTCGAGCTTTTTCACGTGTTGCAAACCGACCAAATAGGATCGGTGAACCCTCATGAATTTTGAATCGGGCAATTCTTGTTCCAATTGGCGAAGGGATACCAAGGTAAGATACCTATCGTTGATCGTATGCACAAAAACATAGTCTTTCGCAGTTTCTACAAAAGTGATATGGTCTATCTGCACCTTAACAATAGTCCCCTCGGATTTAATGAAAATATGGGTTTTGTCTTCCTCGGAACCTATTGTGCCAGTAAGAACGGTTTTATCCACGGCTTTCAAAAATCGAGTATAGGAGAATGGCTTTAACAAGAAGTCCGTGGCGTTAAGATCAAACCCGTCCACTGCAAACTCCCTGTGTGCGGTAGTAAAGATTACCTGAGGGGGCTGATTGAGCGCCTCCATAAGCTCTACCCCGTTCATATCTGGCATTTGAATATCAAGAAACACAATATCTACCACGCTGCTTTTTAAAAATGTCAGGGCCTCCAAGGCCGATGACAAGGAAGCAACATGCTCCAAGAAAGGTGTCCTAAGCACAAAATCTTCCAGGCCTTTTCTGGCCAAGTGCTCATCATCAACTATGAGGCATTTCATTTTCATGGAGCTGTATTTCCAGTTGGACCATAAATTTTGAGTCAAGTTTTCGTGTGATAAAATTATGCCTATTGGGGTAGATCAATTCCAACCGTCGTTTTACGTTAGTAAGTCCTATTCCCTTTGTATGCATAGGTTTCCGTTTTTTGGTGTTGGCGATTGTATTTTCCACATAAAATTTTAAAACGCCATTTGATGTAATCTCCGAGTTGATGCCTATTTCATATCCTTGACTGCTTTGACTGTGCTTAAACGCATTTTCAATAAGGGGGAGCAAAAGCATAGGAGAAATTACCAAGTCTTCACAATTCTTTGGGAAGTTATGGGTCACTTTAACAAGATCCTTATGCCGAATACCTTCAATGTGGATATAGTTTTCCAGATTTTCGAACTCCACTTTTAGACTAATTCGTTTCTTTCCCGTCTCGTACAATTGATAGCTCAACAATTCCGAAAATTGCAGCAACATATTTTTCCCATCGCTCAGGTTTTTCCCCAGCATAATATAAATACTGTTCAATGAATTGAACAGAAAATGGGGATTGATCTGGTTCTTGAGCAGGCTTAACTCCATTTCCAGTCGTTTTTGTTCCATTTCCCTTAAGACCCTTTCCTTTCTGTACCACTGATCTATCAGGAACAAGGTCATGGAAAGTCCCAAGGACAAAATAATCTCTGTTATTATGGCAATCCTACCTTCAAAGCTGCTAAAAAAATGGGCAGTGGGGATATACACGTTTACCGTAGAAAAATAGAAGTAAAGGTATTTGGAGGAAACCCAGCTAGTAATTGCAATGCCAAAAACCAAAAGAACGAGGTAGCCGCTAATTCTCCTTTGCAAAAGGAACCGGGGTGTTAACCAATAGAGGTTAAAATAAACCAGAAAAGCATAGGGAACAAAGGCAAAAACGTTGGTCTGCAGATTTGCCAAAAAATCGCGGTGATAATTCAGGTCATGCATGCTCCAAAGTACTACAAAGACTATCCAAAACAAGAGGTGCCAAAGTATCTTGCCCGGTTTACCGTTTCTATAATTTGCTTTAGATGTATTTTTTATGGAAAAATGTGGACTCAACTATTTTCGGATAATGGGCTTCCTTATAAAGTTACAATATTTGGTTAGTGTTTAACCGAAGGATATCACCATATCCTTCATCCCGGTTCCCTATGGCTTTATTGTAAAAGTACACCCTGCTTCACCCCTGTTTCAATAGTTTCGTGAATGCAGGATATATCTTCCAACGGATTTTTATTTAGCACCAAAAAACTAGCTTCGTAACCTTCCCTAAGGAATCCGATCTTACGGTTGGGGAAGATGGTCATGGCCGAATTCTCCGTCCACATTTTCAATAGTTCCAGATTGGTGAAAACATTTAAATTGTGTAAAAGCTGAAATTCCCCAACGGAATTGTCATTGTACATATCCGAGCCAATGGCGAGCTTCACCCCTTTTTGCTTTAACAAGATTAGATTGGACCTTATATTCTTCACCAATTCACTGTATGCTGGTTCCTTCTCCTTTTTTGTGACTAGGGAAACGGTTGTGGTAACGACTATATCTTTCTTTTTCGCCAAAATAGCGTGCTCTTCTGCGATGGGTTTGCCATTGTCGATTTCCGGTAGATGGGCTATCTCATCTACCCCGGCTTTAACAGCAACATGAAAATCATGGGTCGTTTCCACATGGGCACTGACACGCAAACCGCTTTGGTGGGCTCTTTTTACAATTTTGGGAACCACCTTTGGATCAAGACCTTTATGACCAAAATAAGCGGTATCGTTCTTTCGGATTTCGTATTCCTCCGAGTAAAGAAGCATTATTTTTATGAAATCGGGACTAAAGGAAAGAACCCGTTCCCATTGGTTATCAAGGTCATCACAGTTGTTAATGATAAAGAAGCCGTGAGATTCTATAGCCCCAATGGTATTAAAAAGTCCTTTAAAATAACCGTAGTGCAGGTATCTTTTACGTAGCGCTATCGGGTGTCCTCCATTGGCGGTCAAAGGAGCATGGGCCAGACTTACATCAAGGCCATGGGGTTTGTTGTAATGATGCATTAAGGGGTCTATCCTCTTTTTTATGGAAGAGAGAAGTTTAACATAGAATACCCCGTTGTTTAAATAGGAATCTATCCTATCTTGAAGTTTATACGCGCTTTCCAAATTATGGTTATGGGCCTCGGCAAAGGGCGGAATTATGTATTTACCGGTAAGGTCGATTACCGTATCTATCGGTTTGGTGCTAGGGCTAAAACGCAGCAGACCATCATCTACCCAGACATCCCGTTTCGTGAAGTTCTCCCCATTGAACCAATTGCCATTGGTCAGTTTCATTTTTAGGCCATCAGGATTTTTCCTGGCTTTTAGGTTATCCTTTGGGAGGTCCGGAGCACAGGAAAGGATGAGCACTGTGAAAATGAAAACAAATGATTTCACTACGGGTTTTTCATAAATCAACAGTTTAAATTGCTATGGGAAAAATGAAATCGCTGGATCGGTGCCTTCAGTAGCCGAGTGGTAACCATACGTAGATGTTCGTAAACCTCCTCCTTTGGAATAAAAGATTTTATATCTTGGGCAGCCAGAGCGGATGTATGATATTTATGGTTTTGCTTCTTGGTAATAGCAACCGGAAGAGGTTCTCTGCGCCGTATTAATTTACCCCTTTTTGTGTTTACTATAAAATATGGTTCGATGAAGAAATTGCTCATTTTACAAATGCGACCCGAAGATGAAGCGGCCGATAGTGAGTTTCGGGCCATTCTTAGGGTGGGCGAATTGGGCCCAGATGAAGTTCATCGTGTCCGCTTGGAGCAAGGCATTCCTGAAATTGAAATGGATAAGTATTATGCCATAATTGCAGGTGGTAGCCCTTATGATGTTAGTATGGACCAAAAGGAAAAGAGCCAAGTACAGAAGGAAATCGAGATCTTTTATGATAAATTATTCGATCGGGTGGTTCCGGCGGACGTTCCTTTTTTTGGTGCTTGTTCGGGCAACGGGCTTCTGGGAAAATATTGTGGGGCCCGGATATCAAAAAAGTATTCCGAACCCATTGGAAGTATCGATGTCTCATTGACTGAAGAAGGTGCAAAGGATCCTCTTTTAAAGGGACTGGCAAGAACATTTTCGGCATTGGTGGGACATAAGGAAGCTTGTGACGACATCCCTCCGGGAGCTGTTCTTTTGGGAACTTCCGAACCTTGCCCCGTTCAAATGTTCAGGGTCAAGAAGAATATCTATGCTACGCAATTTCATCCTGAAGCGGATGCGAATGAGTTTGTGCTACGAATCAGGACCTATAAAGACCATGGCTATTTTGCCCCGGAAGAAGCCAATGGATTAATCACCTCAATCCGTAAAACCAACACTCCGATAGCAATGGAAATACTCAGGCGCTTTGTAGAGCGCTACAGGTTACAGGCCCCAAAATAGGAATGATATGAATTGGGACTGTGGAAGTGCGATAGGTATTTTTATATTCAAGGGATTTGTGATACGGGTATTTTCTACTAAATTTCATCTTTTTAATGCCTAAGAAATTCCTGCTGGATTAGAAACAGTTTGGAGATGCTACCATAAAAGATTTACAACCACAAATATAGTAATGATGAAATTTGAACTAAACACCGCAATTCCAATTTTAGAAAGAACGCCAACGGTTCTAAGAGTCCTGTTACAGGGCCTATCTGAGGAATGGATTCAGGGAAATGAAGGTAAAGACACTTGGAGCCCTTTTGATGTTGTAGGACATTTGATCCACGGGGAAAAAACCGATTGGATGGTACGAACGGCACTCATCTTGGAAAATGGTCCAAACCCTGCCTTTGAACCTTTCGATAGATTTGCACAATTTGAAAATTCCAAAGGCAAAACCCTCGAAAGCCTACTTGAGGAGTTTGAAGGGTTACGAAAAGACAATCTTACCGATTTAAGGTCAAAGAAGCTTAGTTCGGACGATTACGAACGTATAGGGATCCATCCGGAATTTGGTGAAGTTACGTTGGCCCAGCTCTTATCTGCCTGGGTGGTACATGACCTTGGCCATATTGCCCAAATCTCAAGGGCAATGGCCAAGCAATATAAGAACGAGGTTGGCCCGTGGCCTAAGTATCTTACCATTTTAAATTCTACCCCGAAAGAATGAACGATCAGGTTTAAACAAGTGATCTTTCTTTAACTTCCGAATAAGGGGTTACCCATACCCTCCATTTTTCCTTTCTTGGTATTTGGCTAAATACCCGGGCTTTCGGCATGGCCTTTGGCAAATACTCTCTGCAATCCCCACGTCGAATTTTTTGGTCGGTGTTACATTTCCAAAAGTCTTTGTTACATATCAAAAATCTTCTATCTCGTCCTACTTCTACTTTTGAGATGTCGTTGGAGCGGCTTGTTGCCAAAACACGTTCCCAATGAAAAGTTCCCGCGAAGCATAAACGTAATAACCCTTAAACTCAAAAGCTATGAAAACAAAGCGTTTCATTTATACGATCATTCCGTTAGTACTGTGCGCAGCATTTGCGGCCTGTTCCGCCGAGGATGGTGCCGATGGAGCCACCGGACTTCAAGGACCTCAGGGGGAGCAAGGGCCTCCTGGGGCTGACGGACGGGATGGACAAGACGGTATAGACGGACAAGATGGTACTGCAAACGTATTTTCTTCCGGGTGGTTCGAAATCGATACCTGGGATACGGATTTGTCCAATTTTAAATTTCACAGGATTCCCGATTTGATTTTGACGGAGTTTCAAAGGGAAAACAATGTTATTTTGGTGTATAGAAGGTATCAGCCAGTCCCCACAATTACGACCATAGACCTGTTGCCTTTTTACGAGCTTAATGCAACAAGCGGTGGCATTGAACTGGCCATTCAAAGTAAGATATCCGGTAATGGCCTGTTCCTTCAAGTTCAATCCTTTGGTCGTGCTTTGGCCGATGAAGAATTCTTAGGGCCAGATACCCAATTTCGATATATCATTATTGAGCCCGACCCCACATCGGATAAGAATGCTACTCCTAATTTTTCCAAGATGAGCTATGAAGAGGTTATTGCACATCTGGGACTTCATCCATAAAACCATAAAATACTTCATTATGAAAAATTACAGTTTGTTTAAAATTTCAGGTCTTATGGCATGTGTATTTTTCTTACTGTCGTGCAGTGCAGAAGATGGAGCTATTGGACCACAAGGGCCACAAGGAGAACCGGGTGCAACAGGACCGCAAGGTGAACAGGGCCTTCAAGGTGAACAAGGACCGGCCGGAGTAGATGGACAAAACGGACAGGATGGTACCGATGGAGAGGACGGGACCGCCAATATTATCTTTTCGGAATGGATGCGTGCGGATTGGAATGATGTAGATACCGCGCAGTTAAAAACCATGCATGTCCCTATTACCGAAATAAGCAGTGATGAACTTAGAAGAAGGACTCTGGTTTACATGTACTTAGGGCAATTTGGAAGTAACTCTAGATATCCAATGCCGGGCAAAGGTCGATGGAGCAATACCTGGTATTCATTTAGCTTTGGTTCTACCACGCCGGGCTTTGAAGGAATTATAATACGACTGGAAAGTACCAATGGGGTCGATTTAACGGAATTTCAATATTCAGGTGACAGAGGTAACATATTTAGATACATACTGATTCCAGAAAGCGCGCAAGCCGGAAAATTGAATTACTCCGATTATGAAGCGGTCAAGGCATTTTATAATCTTCCCGACTAGCCAGGAAATACAGCAAAAAATTCGCTACCTTGAAGCGGATGTGCTTGTGAGATAAATGTTTTGAGAGACCATTAAAGCCCCAAACCCTATCCTTTTTGATTGGATTAAATTAACTGCTCCAATGGATATAGATATTATAATTAAGGAACCAAGAAAATCCCTTGTACTCCTATTATTCTTTTTCTTTCTCGCCGGATGTGGAAGTGATGATGGCGATAGCAGTGGGCCGCCACCGCTTTCTGCATGCGAGACCGGTTCCAACCCCAATGTAAGTTTTACGGCTTCCTTTACAGATCTTGAGGGTATTGCCCATATTGAGCCCCTAGGTGAAATACAGGCCTTTCACAATTTTTCGGAACATAGCTATGTGTTCATTAAACCGGAGGTATCCGAAGTGCCGGTTTATGCGCCCGTAGATATGGATCTGGTGAACGTTACATTTGATGGTGTAGATTATCAACCCATGTTCCGTGCCAGCTGTGAGGTGGTGATACGTTTTGGCCATATAACGGATCCCATCCCCGCCATACGGGATTTGGTAGTGAACCAAGGTATTAGCATGTTTGAAGGACAGGCCCCTACCTTATTGAAGTTGTCGGCTGGGGATCTCATAGGCACCACATCCGGAACGGTACAGGCCAAAAGCTTTGACTTTGGCGTATATCATAGTGAACGCCCACTTACCTTTTTGAACAATGACCGTTTTCATCCCGTAGAGACGTTTAAATTCGCTTCTTGCCCCTATGATTATTACACGGGAGACTTGCGAAACCAGATGTACGATCTTTTCGGTCCCAAGCCGCTGGTCCAACCCTTGAATTGTAGGGGGCCGAGAGGGAAGGAGGGGACTATTGCCGGGACTTGGTTTGATACCATGGAAGTATTTTCAACGCCATATTTTGGTCAGACCGAATTTTCACCCCTACATGTGGCAACCGCCTTGAACGGGACCGTAAAGATTGTACGAGGCACGGAATCCACGGTAAATCGGGTACTCTTTGGCGCGGCGACCCATGTAGATCCCGAAGAGGTGACCACCGAGCATTGCTACGAACTGGATTCCGGGGGCTACTTTTATTTCCAGTTACAGTCGGATGGAACATTACATGTGGTCAGGGAAACCTCAGGAACTTGCCCTTCTGAATTTCCGGCATCAGGATTTACGGTATACTATCGTTAGATTACCATTCGAATTATAAAACCAGAATCTGGAAGTGTTGATTTCCTTAGGTTTTTTGTACCTTTTAAATGATTCGACCCAACCATGAAAAAAGCAGTTTTCCTTCTACTGTTGACCATAAGTATTTCCACTATCTGGTGCCAAGACCAACAAAAACTTGATTCCATAAAAGACCTGTTGCGGAATGAAAAGGGTGTGGAAGCATCTGTCGACCTGTATTCCCAACTTTTTGTGGCCTATCTGTATGCTTATCCAGATTCCGCGGACAGTTACCGAGCGCAAATCAGAAGATTGTCTGTAGAGCACAATTACAAAAACGGTTTTTATTTGTACCACTCCTTAAGTGGAAGATATCACTTTGCCAAATCGGATATTGACAGTGCATTTTTTCATATTGAATCGGCTTCTAAAATAGCGGAACAACTTAAAAATAAAGCCTATTTAGCGGATTGCTATAAGAAGATCGGAGTCATTTATAATATCCGAAGAAAAGATTCCCTGTCCAAAAAGTATGCGCACCTGGCTTTGGAAAACGCGAAGCAGACGGATGACTGGAGAACACTTTCCTCCATCTATAACTTGCTGGGAAATCAGAACTTTCAGCGTGCTGAATATCCTGAAGCACTAACACATTATCTAAAACTGGATTCAATTTACACCTCACGGAATGAGCTGGACAAATCCTTGGCGGCATCCTATGCCAATATTGGCACCATCTATACCGAACTCAAAAACCCTGAAGCGGTTGTTTATATTAAGAAGGGTATCGAGGTCTATCGGACCTTGGGCCTGGAAGAAGGGGTGCAATATGGAGAGGTTGCTTTGGGCACACATTACGATTTGCTTGGGGAAGATAAAAAGGCCATTGAACACCTTTTGAAAGCTAAGGCCTATTATGAAGCCTACGGCGACTTGCGTATCCTTGCTGATATTTATGGGAGATTAGGTGGCACCTACTTGGAACTAAATGAACTTGAAAATGCTGAATTCTATCTTTTGAAGGCTTCTTCCATTCCTGAAAACTCAATACGGACCACAGCAGCAGCCAGGTACCAGATGAACTTAGGGGATTTGTACTGGCATAAAAAACAATACAAGAAGGCTATCCAACATCTTAACAAATCATTGGAGTTTTTTGAAGAAGTAGGTGATGACCAAGCCGTAGGCATTCAATTGATCAATGTCTATCAAGGACTTTATGATGCGTATAAGGACAGCAAGGATTATGGGAACGCATTAATGGCACTTGAAAAACAAAAGGTCTTAAAAGACAGTATCCAGAAATTCCAGAACTTAGCCTTAGTCGAGGAGCTTAACAAAAAGTATCAGAATGAAAAACAAGAACAGGAAATAGCCCTACTTACCTCCCAGGGCCAATTGGCCGAACAGAAGACCAAAAACCAACGCAATGTTTTTATAGCTGGGATGTCCATTATGGGCTTGGCTTTCATTACGTTGTTTCTTCTTTTCCGAAACAAACAAAAGACCAACCGAAGACTTCGGCAACTGGAAGCGGCCAAGTCGAGGTTTTTCGCCAACATTTCCCATGAGTTTAGAACTCCGTTGACCTTGATATCGGGTCCGGTTGCCCATCAGTTGTCCAAGAAAGATCTTTCTGCCGATGATAAGACTGACCTAGGACTGATTCAACGGAATGCCGACCGCTTGCTAAAATTTGTGGATCAGATATTGGATCTTTCAAAAATTGAGGCTGGAAGAAGAAAACTTAGGGTTTCCAAGGGAAATCTGGAACTTTTCTTAAAGCATCTGGTCGAACCTTTTCAATATCAGGCCGTACAAAAAGGTATGGTTTTCGATAGTCAAGTTGATATTCCAGATGAGGTTTGGTTTGATCGGGATGTGGTGGAAAAAGTTGTGACGAACCTCTTGTCCAATGCATTAAAGTATAGTCCTGATAAAGGCCATATTGATTTTAAGGCCATACGGCAAGGGCAAGAAGTAATACTTACAACCATCAATGAAAACACGGATTTGACCGAAAGAGCGCTTCCCCTTTTGTTCGATCGTTTTTACCAGAGTGATACTTTACATCAGGGTTTTGGAATCGGTCTTTCGCTGGTACAGGAGTTGACGCACCTTTCCCATGGTAAGATCCACGTCTACAAACCGGATGATGCGACCTTGGCATTTGTTGTGACCTTGCCCGTGTCAAAGAATGTCTTTTCAAAGGTAGATTTAGCCATAGAGGATAAGATACCTTCAAACATCGAGGAATATGGCAAAGAAATAGTTTCTGAAGCAGACTATGAAGAAGAGGCACTTGGGGAAAGCTCCCTCCCTGTTTTATTGGTTGTGGATGATAATGCCGAGATCAGGCTTTTTATCAAGTCGCTATTCAAGGGTGAATATCAAATACAAGAAGCGGAAAATGGGGAAGAGGGGATGAATATTGCGTTTAGGATCGTTCCTGATTTGGTTATCTCGGACATTATGATGCCAATAAAAGATGGGATACACATGAGCGCCGCACTTAAAAATGATGAAAGAACATCGCATGTTCCTATTGTTCTCCTTACCGCAAAATCTGGGGAGGAACATGAGTTGACCGGACTCAAGACCGGAGCGGATGCCTATATGATCAAGCCTTTTAAGGAAGAAAAGTTGCGGGTAGTGATCGATAAATTGATTGCCACTCGAACTGCTATCCAAGAAAAGTTTAGTAAGCAACCCTTCCTGAAACCAAAAAATATAGAACTCACCAGCATAGATACACGGCTATTGGATAGAATTGGTCAAATACTGGATATTGAGCTGACCAACCCAGAATTTAATGCAAGTTCTTTTTCAGAACAGATTGGTTTAAGCCGAATGCACCTGCACCGCAAATTGAAGGCGCTTACGGGACTTTCCACTTCGGAGTTTATCAGGGTACAACGACTGAAGTTGGCGGCGAAGCTATTACATGACGGTCATGATAATATATCTGAGGTCGGTTATGCCGTAGGATTCAATCAACCGGCCTATTTTTCCACCGCATTTAAACAGTATTTTGGTTGTTCACCTTCCGAGTATGTGGAAAATTAATTGGTTTTCTACGGCTACGCTGTTATTGTGTTAATCGCTCCTCCAGAAGCTGGATTACCTCCTGATCTTTAACGTCAAGACAAATTTTGATTTTGGGTCTGTTTCGCCAAGGTTCCAAAGCTTTTGCACCTTCGTGGTCTGCTTCCCCCAGTGAAGGCCATGTCTTACCCCGGCTAATGCAGTGCTGTGTTTCTACACGAATGGGATACTCCAAGGTTTTGTAAAGACTCCGATCTATAAAATAGGCAATTACGGAAGAGTCATGTACAAAGGTTCCATCAATTTTATTGGTTTTCATGAAAAAATCCTGGTAAAACTGATAGGCTTCCATTACGTGGTCGTTCAATGGTGACCTAAACAAGGAAATTCTATTCAAGGTATCTCGTGAAAGCATAGTTTTATGGGTAACATCCAGCCCTACCATGGTCATGGGCCAATTTGCCCCCAAGACCTTATCGGCAGCTTCCGGATCCGAAAGCATGTTCGCTTCGGCGGCGGGTGTTGCATTTCCGGAGCAGAATGCATTTCCACCCATAAATACAATTTCCTTTACCCTATCCTGGATTTTTGGTTCCTTCTCCAATGCCATGGCAAGATTGGTCAACGGGCCTAAGGCAGCTATACAAATTTGGTCGGGATAGCGCAATACCTGTTCGATTATGAATTCATCGGCCGGGGTATTTATGGGTTTTAATGGACCGGCCGGTTTCCAAGTATTACCCTGCCCATCGTCGCCATGCACAAAGGGCACACCGCCAAGGAATTCTCCCTGAACCGGTTTTGAGGCGCCCTTCGCAATGGGAATATCCGGTCTGTTGGCCAAATGAAGTAGACGTAAGGCGTTTTTAGTAGTTTGTTGGATATCAACATTTCCAAACACCGTGGTGATTCCCACTATATGAAGCTCTTCGGAAGCCAGGGCAAACTGAAGGGCCATGCCGTCATCCACCCCGGGATCGGTATCAATAATTAATTTGTCCATAAACGGTCGTTTTGCTATTTTCAAATCACGTACTTTTTTCGTTACCATAAAAGGACAATTGTCCAAACCAATTCACATGATACGGACGAATAATGAGCTACTTGATTTCTTTTCCCAATGGGATAACCCGGAAGGGTACAAGACTTTTGGGGAAAAGCAATTTGATCCGGGACAAAAGTTGATCGTACAGGGAATGGAAGGGAGGTTCGTCCATATTATAAAAGAGGGGATTGCCAAATGTTATGTTAGCGAGGAAAATGGGAAGGAGTTTGTACAGGAGTTCTTTGGCGCTGGTGAATTGTTGGGTGAAATAGAGGTTTTGAACGATACCAGCACCTTTAGCAATGTTATGGCAATCACGACCGTCACTACCTACTACATAGGAAAGGACGATTTTTGCGCTATGATGAAAAGTGTCCAAGGATTCAATTTGATGGTATCCCGCGCCCTGGCCGCAAAATTAAGGGATTCCGCAATTCGTACTTCCCGTCAGCAAACCTATCCCACGGCTCATAATTTGAACAAATTGTCCCAACTTTTTTCCAAGGAGACCGGTATGTTTTCAAAGAAGGATATTGCAGATTATCTGGGAGTAACTTTACGCAGCCTTAACAGGACCCTAAAGCAAATGGAACAAATGGACCTGTTCAAGGAATAATAGTAAGGACACCTGGTTTGAAAGGCTTAGTGCCTTTCTAAAAAAGGCCCGTTCATCGAAAAGTATGACATAGAAGTCTCGCGAATAGGGATTTTTGCTATTTTCAACGAAAATTCCTACTTATGAACAACTATATCGCCCTCATCAGCTTTTTTGCCATTTGTTTTGTAGTCTCTTGTTTGGTCATCGCATTTACTTCTTCCGATCCTGATTGATAAATAGCACCTTCGAATATGCTTTTGGAAATGGAGTGCTATGCAAAGTCCAGGGTTTTTAGGTTGACTTCAAACGGGGGATACTCACGGTCTTAAAAAGGCCCTAAACCATTTTCCGGATTTCTTGATGATTCTTTCCTGGGTGGTAAAATCTACATACACCAGGCCAAATCGGGAATGGTAGCCTTCGGCCCATTCAAAATTGTCCATAAAGGTCCAGGCAAAATATCCCGAGACCTCTAGCCCTTCGTTTTTCGCTTTTAGAACTTGTTTCAAATAGTCCTGTAGATAATTCACCCTTTTTGGGTCGTCCACCGATCCATTTTTCAATTTGTCCTCAAAGGCGGCCCCGTTTTCGGTAATAAGGATTTTTTTAATATTGGAATACGCATTGAATTTGGCAATCATCTCATAAATGCTGGGAGGATGTACTTCCCAATCCATGACCGTGGTGGGAACGTTCCGTTCGCTGGCCTTTACAATTTTGGCCCTTAAATAGGGAACACGATAACTGTGTTTAACGACCTCTCTTGTATAATTCTGAATGCCGATGAAGTCGAATGAAAAGGTCATATCCTTTAAATCAGTGGGCTGCTGGTATCGTTCAAGACGTTTTAAGACGTTTAGATTTTCCACGGGATATCCCAAACCCAAGGTAGGTTCAATAAATAAACGGTTTAACAGGGTATCCGCTTTTTTTGCCGCTATCAGATCTTTTTTATTTTCGGAATATGGGGAAATTTGCGAGCATGAAAACGTAGTGCCAATACTAGATCGTTTAACTTCTTCCCTCAAAATTTTACCTCCAAGGGCCTGGCATAGGGTAGCGTGATGTACTGCCGGCAAAAAACTTTTTAATCCCTTACGCCCGGGTGCATGGACCCCCAGAAAATACCCAGCACCCGTGAAGACCATAGGTTCATTTAAAACCATCCAATGCTTTACCCGATCACCAAAATACTTTGCACAAAAACGGGTATAGTCACCAAACCAACCCAAAATATCCCGGTTCGCCCAGCCTCCTTTGGCTTCCAGGGTTTGAGGTAGATCCCAGTGGTACAAGGTAACCCAAGGAGTGATACCACATTCCAGGCAGAAATCTATGACACGATTGTAAAAATCAACCCCGGCCCTATTTACTTCGCCATGGCCCGTGGGCATCAGTCTGGGCCATGAAATCGAAAATCGGAAGTTTTTGATATGCATGGACTTCATCAGAAGGATATCTTCACGATAGCGATGGTAGAAGTCGCAAGCAACCTTCCCGTGGTGTCCCGCGAAAATTGTTTTTGGTTTTGCTGTGAAATCGTCCCAGATGGACATTCCCTTGTTGTCTTTTACATAAGCGCCTTCAGTTTGATAGGCCGCAGTAGATACGCCCCAAACAAAATCATCGCCAAAATCGATCTTGTTCAAATTAATAGGTTCGCTCTTGGGAATATTTCGCATTCGTCTTTTTAGTGAAGGACACCGGCGGTAGCCTCTTCAAGAATCCGGTCGATAATAGGTTCCGTAATATCAGGATAGTAAACCTCCACTTTTCGATTGCTTTCCACCCAATCCTGAAGCTTGCCTAAGTGTTTCATTTTCAACGATTTCAGTATTGGAACCCCCATTTCTTTCAATGCTGCGGCATTGCACTGTTGTTCATACTGTCCTTTCATGGGTATGACCATAAGCTTCTTGCCCATATGTAGCACTTCCGCTGGCGTTTCAAAACCTGCTCCACAAAGCATGCCTTTACACGATGCCATACTTTGAATAAAAGCCTTATTGTTGATTTTACGAACGGAGACATTGCTCTGAAAAAAATTGGTGCGGGTATGTTTGGAGAAGACTTCCCATTGAATTCCCTTCACTTTTGAGAGCATATTCAGAATCTTTTCGTCACTATAAGAAGGCAAATAAACCGTGTAATGATTTTTTGAACTTCGGGTGGTTTTTCGAATCTCCCCACGTACAATCGGTGTAAATATGTTGCTGTTGTATTCCTTGAAATGTAACCCATACGATTTTGTTGTTGGGGCATATTTCCGAAGAATAAGTTTTCCCAAAGGGTCCTTTTTTATAGGCTTGGGAACCTCCGGCGCCAGAACCGCGGCCTGGTGGCTAAAACCGATGGATGCCTTATTCTGTAATTTGCAGCCCCATGCGGTTATCGGCTCAAAGTCATTGATGATGAGGTCATATCGGGCCACGGGAATGCTTTTGATTTCCTTTTGCAGGCGTGCCGTATTGGTCCTTAGATATGTGCGCCACATATCAACGCCTCCCTTTTTTCCAAAAATGAAGCTCCATCCTTTTAATTGATATTTAATGGGATAGGGAATATGGATATCCGCCTGGGTACCGCTGACCAGGATATCTAGCTCTATATTTTTTCGTTCAAGGACGGGAATAATATCCCTTGCCCGACTCAAGTGGCCATTTCCTGTTCCCTGAATGGCATAAAGTACTTTCATTTGAAGTAATTCAAATTCGGTTTTGCTCAATATTCTTGAATTCCTGTAGCAGATGCTCAAAAAGCACATTTTTCTCCAGGACTTCAATGGGATCGGCTAAATCCAAATCCGAGGCCTTGGCGGAAACGTCCTCGTTATAATTGTAAAGTTTCCATTTGCCTCGGTGGTATTCCAGCGAGGTAAGGTTTTCCACCCAGTCCCCGGAATTCAAATATAATACAGTGCCTTTATCTGTTTGGATCTCCTTAATTTCCGGTTGATGGATATGGCCGCAGACCACATAATCGAATTTCTTTTCTATCGCAATGTCGGCAGCCGTCTTCTCAAAATCACTTATAAATTTGATGGCCGATTTCACCCCATTTTTAATTCGCTTTGACATGGAGACGGGTCCTTTGCCCATTTTTTTACTGACAAAATTGACGAAGCGGTTCAAAAGAATCAAAAAATCATATCCTATAGCACCAAGCTTCGCGATCCACTTGGAATGCTGCATGGTTACATCGAATACATCCCCGTGGAACATCCATGCCTTTTTCCCTTTTAAGGAGAGTACCACCTTGTTCGATATGGTAAAGGAGCCCAAGGTAAAACCTACGAACTTCCTTAACATTTCGTCATGGTTCCCTGTAATGTAATGTACCTTGACCCCATTGGAAACCCACTGCATAATCAGCTTCACCACTTTCATGTGCGACTTGGGCCAATAGCGTTTGCTAAACTGCCAAATGTCTATGATATCGCCATTTAGTACAACTTGCTTGGGTTTTATGGATTTTAAATAGGCCAATAACTCCTTGGCGTGACATCCATATGTGCCCAGGTGCACATCTGAAATGACCACAAGGTCTACCGATCTTTTTTTCATAGGAAATAGGGGGTGTTGGTATATGTATCAAATCTGATCGCAAGGCTGATAGGTGAATACCATGAAACCAAACAAGGGTAGTAAGATGGCTTGTTGGATGTTAAAATTTGATGTTTTTTCACGCCAAAACAATCAGGTTATTCAAAGTTTGTAAATAATCCTTTATACTATTGCAAAGTTGGTTTTAAGGTTGCGTTAACTTCAGGTTATCAATTGGATTCTTGATTTAGGGCTTTCTAGGATTAAATGATATCTGAGTAAATCGAGCCCTGTTCAAGAAAGTGAAACATGCAAAAAACGTTTAGGAAGAATATCCCGAAGGTGTTTCACCAAACAGTTCCTTAAAACATCTTTTCGACCGATGGAACTACGATTTGGCATTTATGAAGGCAAAAACCCTAGAACTTAGGTCTTCAAGCGTATCCACAATATAGGTGTCCTCTAAAAGGTTATAGGAATGTACGGAGCTTCGGGTAACGTTGTTGGTTACGGCAAAAACCTGCATTCCGGCCGCGATTCCAGCTTTAATGCCATTAACGGAATCCTCAATGACCAAACATTCATCCGAATCCAAGTGGAGTGTATTTTTTGCCTTAAGATAAATCTCTGGGTTCGGCTTGCCCTTATCAACATCGTCTCGGGTAAGGATCAAATCAAGCTTATCTGTTATCCCCAGTATGGTGGTCATCCTTTTGGCCTGGGGTAGATGGGACATGGTAGCCAAAACAATTTTTAACTTCTCTGAATAGGCCGTGTGCAAAAGCTTAAGGGTAAAGGGACAAAAATGTCTTGAGAGAAGAACCTCATCCTTGAGTATTTCATCGTAAATGGATAATCTTTTTTTGATGATTTGCTCCTTAACGTTAGTGGAATCCTTCGAATTCAGATGATATTCCAATTCAGGCGAAAACTCCTCGTACAAGCCTTCTACCACCTTTTCCCTCGATAGTCCTACATACTTTCCGAAAATATCCAATACCTGCTTTTCTTGTATGGTATTTTGGGTCAAGTGTTGTATTGCCTGGGCATATGAAGTTGCCTTCAATACTTCGGTCTGGATCAGTGTTCCATCCAGGTCAAAAATTAGAGCTTTTATCATTGCAGGTCGAATTTAGGAAAATTAAGTAAAGTATCTGTCGCCATTTTGTTTTTACTTTTCCAGGTGTGGACCGCGATGTCTTCCGGCACTTTAATTGTTCCGTTATTAATTATCTTAGTCCGGGAAAGAGCTCTTAAAATGAAGTCGACCGTAATAGAACATGAAAAGAAATTAGCGGCCTATGAATCGGTCTCCTTGGTTAAAAACGGCATGATAGTCGGTCTGGGATCGGGGTCCACGGCTGAACATATGATTCGCAAATTGGGAGAAGAAGTTGAAAAGGGTCTGTCTATAAAGGGAGTACCTTCCTCTGAAAGGACCGCCCAATTGGCCCAGGAAGTAGGAATCCCACTAATTTTATTGAAAGAGGCAATTACATTGGATATCAACATAGATGGCGCAGATGAGTTCGACCCGAAATTCCGCTTGATAAAAGGTGGTGGCGGTGCATTGTTGCGGGAAAAAATACTTGCACATAATTCTAAACTAAATGTAATCATTGCAGATTCTGGAAAGAAGGTCAGTGCCTTGGGCAAATTTAAGTTGCCTTTGGAAATTATCCCTTTTGCTACGCAAGCGATTCTTGCCGAACTCAATAAAATGGGTTTGAAACCCGTACTCAGAAAGCTTGATGGAGGGGCCTATAGAACCGATGAAAACAACAATATCATTGATATCGATATTTTTGGGGTCAAGGAGGTGGACAAATTGAACGGCACTCTCATAGAAATTCCGGGTGTGGTTGAAACCGGGCTTTTTCTGAAAACCACGGATATTATCCTTATGGGACAGGGTAGTGAGACCTTATTTTTTAGGAATACTCGGTAAAAAAGAGGGGTATTCAAACATAGGAAACTCTGGAGAGACAGAAGTTATCCGTCTCTCCAAAGTTGATTTACATGTTAATCAAGATGAATGAGATATAAGGAGCTCGCATCCACGTCATCCGTTCCCGGAAGTATTTTTTGTTCGATGGTGCCATCCCCGTCTTCGTCGGAAACCGCAAAATCATCATCGTTAAGACATCCAATAGTATGGTTATCGATCAACCAAAAGCCTTCCAATTTGTCATGAGGGTATCCATTGAGTGCCACCAAATCCGCCACAAGTTCTTTGTTCACAGGCACGATTCCAGCGGCATCGAGTTCCTCCCAGCTTGATTGTTCAATGGTCTTGCCATCTATCATAAGGCCAAATTCGGCGGCATCGTCGTCGCCTGATACGTCAGTAGCTCCCGATACGTCTATTTTATAGATATGTTTTTGGGCAGCCTCGGCTCCGGCAAAATTCCCATCACGCTCCACCACTAAAAATTTTGTACTGGATAGGGCCACAATCTCCGAATTGGAGAGATTCGCCTTCTCCTGTCTGTATAGGTACTGTTTTGTGCTTCCGGTATATAGATCAAGTGTTACAATTCTAGTGATGTCGGCCCGGATACTTTCCGGGTTGTGCATGGTAGACTGCATAAGGCCTACAAGAACACGTTCATCCGGGGTGATGGCCAATCCTTCCATCCCTCGGTTTGCCCTTCTTTTGGCGTAAACGGCAGGAAGTTTTCTACCGCCATTTCCCTCGTTTACCCCAATTGGGGAGATACGCTCCAATTCTACTCCGGTAGCCGAATAGTGCACAATGTGTGGACCATACTCGTCGGATACCCAAAAAGTACCGTCCTTTAAGGCGACCAGGCCTTCGGCATCCATTCCGAAATCATCAAAGGAGATTTGATTGCCCGCAATATCATAGGGAATTTCCCCGGTGGCTCCTTTGCCTTCGGGATTGGGAATGCCCGAAATGGGATTGCCATAGGGGTCTTTGAGTAAAATCTCTTCCAGCAAAACTATTTCGGCATCGCTATTGACCGCATAATGGCCGATCCGAGGAGTGTAATCGGAAACGGGAAACTTTTTCCCATCCAAAAAATTGGTATTCGGGCCCCGATCCGTAATGGCATAGAACTCACCTCCATGGGTAGGATGGGCCGTGGCGGCGGAACCAAACCCTCCGTTGCGGATTTCAACATCGTTTTCCAAGGTGCCCAATACATTAAAAGGGAGGGGGTATTGTACATTTTTCTGTAGCACGGATTTGGGAGGAACCCCTGGGTCTGGTGTACCTATATGATCTTCGATAAGCTCACAGGATGAGATGAGAATAACAAGGGCAAGAAAGAATAGAACTTTTTTCATTTTAAAAAATTTAAAGGTTGATTGTTCACAAAATTTGTTGGGCGATAGCCTAACGAATGATTAAAGTTCCAATACCTAAGCCGTATTGATGTTAGCTAAAACTTATAAAATGTTTATGTCTTATCTAATACTTAAAATCAAGAAGTTAAGCCATTGTAAAGGCTAGGGCCGTACTTTCTGGAATGTAAGCCAAATTATATGGAGAAGTCACCTTTTACTGCCGAATTAGGAACCATTGGGGCAACGGGTATTTTGTTCTAGAAGCTATTTATTGATGTTTTGAACTAAAAAATACCGATATTACATACCCGTTTTAGGTAAGAACCCAGAAAATCAGGCACAATAATCAGTGTTTTGGGGACAATAAAAGCGATAATTTGTTTGTTTACCTTATATTAACGTTTTAATAACCTAAATGGAATTGGGATTTAGTATATGGGAAAGAAATTTAATCTTAAGGAGTTTAGGCATCAACTAAGGAAAGAGCATCCAAAAGTTATTGATAAGGCATACCTTTTGGCCAATGGAATGATCGAGGTTCATGGATATTCAAAAGAGAAAGCCTTTGGAGAGGCTTTGGCCATAGCTAGGACTTGGTTGGAAAACGGGGAACAATACGCAACCAAGAACGATTGGTAAGAGGTTCGCTAGCTTTTGAATGTACTTTCCAAGGGGTACGTTCCTTTTTTAAACCGTTTGGGGTCTGTAGTACTTTTTTCTTAACCAAAAGGCTACTCTAACCAAAAGTATCAGGGCGGGTACTTCCACCAATGGTCCGATCACACCAGCAAATGCTTGACCAGAATTCAATCCGAAAACCGCTATGGCCACTGCAATGGCCAATTCAAAATTGTTTCCTGCGGCCGTAAATGCCACGGAAGCCGTTTTGTCGTACTCCGCACCCATAGCCTTGGTAAAGAAAAAACCAATGATAAACATTAGGCTAAAATACACCAACAAAGGAACGGCGATAATGAGGACATCCATCGGTATCTCCACAATTAATTCACCCTTAAGGGAGAACATAACCACAATAGTAAACAACAACGCGATTAAGGTGATTGGTGAAATGGTAGGAATAAATTTTGTGTTGTACCATTCCTCTCCTTTCAATCTTACCAAAACCAGGCGACTCACAATACCCAAAAAAAATGGAATCCCTAGATATATGGCCACGCTCTCGGCAATGGTTCCTATTGAAATGTCCACAATGGCGCCTTCAAAACCAAAGTAAGGGGGGAGAATGGTGATAAATATCCAGGCATAAAAACTATAGGCGAATACCTGAAAGATACTGTTTAATGCTACCAGTCCTGCACCGTACTCACTATTGCCTTCGGCTAGGTCGTTCCAAACCAGTACCATGGCAATACAACGTGCCAGACCTATAAGGATAAGCCCCACCATATATTCGGGATAATCCCTCAAAAACGCAATCGCCAAAACGAACATTAAAATGGGACCAATAATCCAATTTAGGAGCAACGATATGGACAATATCTTGGTATTGCGGAACACTTTGGGCAACAGGGCATAGTTCACTTTGGCTAGGGGCGGATACATCATCAATATCAAGCCTATGGCAATGGGGATATTGGTGGTGCCACTATTGGCCGTATTCAGCAATTCGGGAAATGATGGGAAAAAGTATCCGATACCGACGCCCAGGGCCATAGCAATAAAAATCCATAGCGTTAAATTTTTATCCAGAAAACTCAGTTTTTTATTCGCCATGGTTATGCCTTGATTTTAGAAAAAACATAGAATAGTTCGGTCGCTATCTGCAGACTTCGTTCACGATATTTTTCAGCCTGCTGTGGGGTATTATCAAAGGCCTTGGGGTCTTCATAGGTGATCGGAATCCGTTTTTCGGCACCTGCTATAAAGGGACAGCCTTCATCCGCTTGTGAACAGGTAAGGATGGCCGCAAATTCGCTGTTGGGATTAAAATCGTCATCAAAGGTTTTTGAGAATCCAATTACAGGATGTGCGTTCTCGGCATATTTGATGGCATAAATAGGGTTTGGGCCTTGGCCAATGGTTATGACCTGAAAACCGGAATTGGCCAAAGTCGCAGCTGCCATAGGGAACAGGGCAGTGGCTTCGGTTCCTCCAGAATAGCAATACACATTTTTAATGTTGAAATAGGCTGCCATGGTCTGTGCCCAAACCTGAGACAAATGGCTTCTTCTAGAATTATGGGTGCAGATAAAGTTGAGTCGTACCTCTAGCTTGTCATCTACCTTGCCCTGTATAAAAGCTATGAGGGGTTGTAACGTATTTCTTCGCTTATCCGAAATGGTATCTGTTTGGATCGAGGAAATCCCTTGTTCTATTTTCTCGAAAATTGCCGTTTTTGTCATCATTGTTTTAGGTGTCTATTAGCTAGCAGCAACCGGAACCTGGTGCGCAAGGATTAGTATTCAGTTCTTGAAGTCCGGCCATTTTGATTTTTGGTTTCTCAACTGGAACTCCACATTTTTCCTTGGCCAAACAGTTGGTTTCCTTGGAGGTCAACAGAAAATATTTTCCATCAAAATGCAGTCCGTATTTGCCAATGGTCTTTCCTTGGTATTCCACTTCAATTTCGAGAGAATCATCTATCCCTAGAATTCTTTCGGATAGTTCAATGATGCGGACCAATTTCTCCGGGTGTAGGCGGTGATCATAATCGTCCGCTTCCCACAATTGAAAATTAACCACTTCTTCATTGCGTACCGTACCTCCACAGTCTATAAAGTGTTTGGTAACCTTCCCTACTTCCGTTACATGGAAATGATTGGGGACCAGGGAACCATCGGGTAGTTGAAATGCAATCGTATCCAATCCATTGAGCAGCACTTTGATTTCGGATAGTTTCATAAAATTAAGATCATAACTTTGTTTCTAGTATAGTGTTGATTCGCGTGGCTACATAGAGCATCTCTCCGGGAATCACTTCCTTGTTCTGAAATATGACTTCAAATATATCGGTTTCATTGTTTTCATTAAGGTTTTCCTCGACAAAAATTTTCGTGCTGTTATCTGCTCTTAAATTTAAGGATTCAAGGCTTTTTCTTTTGATTTCCCAACTGTTGGTACCGTACTGGATTTCATAGGTGAACAGTTCCTTGTCCTTTACATTTTTAACCCTAAAACCATATTTCCGTAACATAGTCAGGTCCAATGCGCTGTTTACGGATTCAACCCCTGCGGATTCAAGGGTCAGATTATCGTCCAGACCGTAGTGGAGAAGACCCGTTCGTAACCATATCATTGCAAATTGGCTTACGTTATCGTTCGTTTTGTCCACAACTACCACGGTATGGTTGGCTTCGCCCATTTTGGCGGCTATTTTGGTCGCCAATTGATCCAAGTTTAAAACTTTATCTTTAGGTATTTGTGGAAAGATGGTTTTTAGTTCCAAAACGGACCTTTCGATTTTCCCTCTTAGTTCTTGGGCGTGAACAGCTGTTTGAAAGCTGAGCAAGAATGCTAATGCGTACGTTAATTTTGTTTTCATGAGATTGTTTTTTAAGTTTATTATATTTGTTTATCGCAATAAAACAATTAATAGGTCTAAATTTTTTTAGCAACATTCCTCATTGGTCGGAAGATCTTGATCCAGAAAATCGGACATCACTTCCTTCATGGCGGTCCAGTTTTCTTTGTTGATACAATAACATACACTTGTACCCTCCACATTTCCCTTGATAAGGCCCAGATATTTCAATTCTTTCAAGTGTTGGGAAATGGTAGGTTGCGCCAACCCTATCTTCTCTACTAAATCCCCGCAAAAACAAGAATCTATTTCAAACAGATGCTGGAGTATGGCCACGCGCGCAGGATGCCCAAATACTTTGGCAAAAACCGCAATCTGGTTTTGCTTTTCCGTAAAAATTTCGGTTTTGGCTAACCCCATTCCATTGATTAATTAATTGCAATATTACGATAAACGATGGAAACAACAAAAAATGAGCGTTATTTATATTTAAATCCTAATTTTTTTGACAGCTTCTTAAATAGCCGATTGGTCAGACGAAATGTGGAATGGGTAGTGCATGGTTAAAGATTCCTTTCATAAGATGTTTCTAAAGTGATGTTCTATACCTTATAGTGCAGTAATAGCGATTTGAATTAATACCCAAATCGCTATTACTTGAATACCGTTTTGAAAAGGGTTTTACACTTTTCTATAGGAATGGGCTTCTTCACCATCATTTGCCTTTCCAATGCCGACAAAATCCCCAACACCGTTTATATACCCCGCATACTCCCTGATATGACGTGCTTTTCCATTCTCGATAACGAATAGCATCATCAATTGATTTCCATACGATTTTCCCTGTATTGTGCCATAGGTCCATGATTCAAATCCTATCTCATTTCCATTGGCAATAACATTTTTTAGTTCCCAAGTGGTTCGGGTCACTCCGGCATGATGCTTAAATAGTTTGGCCATGGAGGCTTTGTCCTTATGTAGGCCTTGAAATCCGTCTACTGGGGCAAACCAGGTCAAATCTTCGTGTAGTAGCTCCAAAAACGGGTCCCATTCCCCGGTTTGTGCTCCTTCATTAAGTCTTTTGAACAGTTCCATTCCTATTTTTAATGCTTCTTCGTTTACCGTTTTCGGTCTAAACTTTTCAGTGTTTAATTGTGTTTTCATATTTACTTTGTTTTACATTTTACATATGTGTATTAGAGTATTCCTCCGTTTATACCTATTTTTTGCATGTTGATCCATTTATTCTCAGGGCTTGTCAACCGTGCCATGGCGTTCGCTACATCATCGGGTCTGCCAAGCCTTCCCAAGGGAGTTTGCGCGATCAATTGATCGATTATTTCTTTAGGAGCGACCAGACTTTCGGTATTGGTAACTCCCGGCAGAATTACATTGACATTTATATCACGTTCCCCAAGTTCTTTTGAAAGGCTGAGGGCAAATTGTTCAATTGCGGATTTTGCGGCTGCATACAGCCCTCCGGCAGGTACCGGCATTGCGGTGGCTCCACTTGAGGTGACCAGGATCGTTCCATGGTCGGCAAGGTGTTCGGCGGCATTTTGCAGAAGAAGAAACGTTCCCTTTACCGTGGAAAAGGTTTCTTCATACTCCTCATCCTCGATGAGGTGCAAGGGTTTGAATATGGATTTTCCAAAGGCGTTACTTATAAGTACATCCACCTTCCCAAGGATTTCTTGGATTTTATAAAAGATGTTATTTACCTCTTTTTGATTATGAAGATTAAGCTGTAATGCGATAGCTTTTGCACCTTTGCCCTCAAGTTGGGAAACAACTTCCTCTGCTTTGGTTTTGTTCCTTGCATAGGTCACTGCAATTTGAGAGTCTCCATTTGCCAGGTTTAGGGCTGTAGCCTTTCCTATACCTTGGGTGGCTCCGGTAATTAAAAATGTTCTTTTTTTCATAATGTCATTTTTAAGATTTGTAATGGACTCCAATGGGAGTTTCGCTTCAAAAAAGCTCATCAGCATTACTGTTTCATTTTACAACTGTTTTAATTGACAACAATTAAAATAAATTTTTTAGCCTTCTAAGTTGAGTTTGATCTTTTGGAGGTCTTTTATCAACCTATCGATTTCTTTTTTGGAAAAACCCATATAGGCAACTTCAAATGCTTCTTCCAATGCATCGATAATCAAGGGCTTATTCTTTTTGGTGAAATGGGATAAACAAATACGTTTTGTCCTTCTACTCTCCGGATCTTCCATGCGCTGGACAAATCCGGCATTTTCCAATTCGTCCAGTACTCTGGACGTTTTTGGCCTGTCATAACCGAACCACTCCGCAATGGTCTGCTGTGATACTGCGTCCTGAAGAAAAAGCCGGTTGATTATTGGAAACAACTCTACCTTTAATGGCAGCTCCCTTTTATTGAATTGTCGTTGCAATTCCTTTTTCAATAGACTAAAAATGGAGCCTGTCAACATCCCGATCGAAGTGCTTTTGTCGTAGCTGATTCTATTGTTGTTTTTCATAACTGTTGTAAACTTACAACATTTTTAGATACAAGCCAATTTTGTATCCGCGTATTCCGAGTACGCCATTTTTTCCAATATTTTGCACATTACTATTTTAATTGTGGAACAGGTAAACGGAATGGAATAATTTCGGTATCCGATTTTAAATAAATTCTTAAATTAAAAGGTATAGAACAATGTAATACCAAAAATTCACCTTTATTTGAGACCTTTGGTAAAATCATCCGAAAATAAGGTCTCCCCATTGCCATTTTTCAACTGTACATCATCGATCATACCGATACCATTGAAGAAATAACTGATTTCCATTATCGGACCAATGGATTGGTGGTAGGCACTTGTAAATATCGGGGTTCCATTTAGTTTTAGGGTGACCTCTTTGTCCTCCGTCAAAACATCCACTTTTTGCCACTCGTACACTGAGGTTCCGAACATACTCAGGTCTTCGTTTTTGCCATTGTGTATGGCATCTCCCAATCGGATTTCTAGTTCACTTTCACAGCCCTTGTTGCCGATCATAATCCAGTAAAATCCATCCACACCTTGTACGTGCAGGTTAAAAATGGGGCAGTCTATAGCCTCTAGGGGTTCCATTTTAAAATCGATGGTATGCCGAAAATTATCTCCTTCCAGACCAAAATTCCTTACATAGTAAAAAGCTAGCTGCATTTTCTTGTTGAGATCGATGCCCTTTTCTTCCAAACTTGATTTATCGATTCCCAAATAATCCTCCTTTGACCAAAAAGTAGGGCTAAACGTATACACTTCTTCCATGGGTTGTCTAGCGGCCATAAACCAATCCTCATAGGTCACATGAATGGGCAACTCCTTTATGATGTTCTCATCCGCAAAAAGTTTGGCCGTAAAGTATCCGGGGATATAGTAGATATCCGTCCGTTCATGAGATCCCTTGAAGATTTCCACTTTTCGACTACTGTCCCAACTCTGTTGTAAAAAAAATCGATTGGCGTCCACACCTTCAATATCATATCTAAAAACCACGGTGTTTGGTATTTTCCCATCTACTGTTTTCTCATAGGAAAAGGAAACCTCTTCGGATGCCTTTGTTATGGACTTTTTGGATGCATTTCTTGGGAGATAAACACCCAAAACTACTAATGTAAGTACAGCCAGAACAATTAAAAAGTAAAATTTTTGGCTTTTGACTTTCCGAGGTTTTTTCCCGATTTCCCTTTTAGGTAGGGTTTGTATTTTAGGATTTAGATGCTCCTTTTTAAGAGAATGCCAATCTTTGCCGTACGCCAAGTTGGCCAGAATATCCAGAGTAGTAATATGGGGTAATCTTTCAAACTCGTTCTTCCATATTCTTTTAACTGTGGACAAGCTTAGTCGGTGGCCCGTCTGATCCTCGATAAAAAAAACTAGAAACTCGTAGTCCTTTTGGACCCAGCCCGATACATCGGAAAGACCGGAGGCCATTTCGATCCGCTTTTTTATGGCTTCCAAGAGATTTTTGTCGTTTTTGGATATATGACTCATTTACAGCGATTTATAAAAATGAATCGAAAAAAAACCTAAAATGGTTGAAAAATGAAGGCTTTCCTACACCTTGCTTCCATTAGTTTGGAATTGTATTCATTTAAAATCATCAATCATGAAGTTACAGCATTATTTTTTGAGTTTCGCCTTTATTCTATCCATACCACCCATGAATGGGCAGGAAGCTTTGTTCGAGCAGGGTAAAAGTATTATTCTATCCGAAGAAAACAAACCTACAACGTATATCGACACAATTTATAAGGGCAAACGCAGTCTTAAACTGGACGGAAAAAAACAGTCCATCGCATTGACCAAGGACAAAAATGTAAGGAACTTTAGAGTAGAAATGGACATTGCCGGAGAGGTTATGTCCGGATTGGGATTTCGGGTACAGGACAAGTTCAACTATCGTTTCATTTATTTTAGACCGGGAATGGGAGGTACCCGGGAAGCTATTCAGTACATCCCAATCTACAATGGTGCCCTGAGTTGGGTGTTTTATAACTATCCAACGTATGAGACCACGGCGGATGTAAAGTCCTTGGAATGGTTCCATGCGGCATTTGAAGTCCGGGGAACCAATTTAAAGGTCTTCGTAGATCATAGTCCCCAACCACAAATGGATATTCAGCTTTTGGACTCTGAGATATCCGGAGGTAATTTTATGTTGAGGAGTTTGTTCGGGGTTTCCTATTTTGCGAATATTACCTATGAAGAGCTCTCGGGCCGTGAATCTGTGGCCTCCCAGCCAAGCAAGAATTCTTTTTTAACGAACTGGGAAATCTCGGAACAATTTCCCAGGGACACCGTGTCCAATCATTTTGAAGCCCTGATAAAGAAAGCAAACCGCTCCAAAAATTGGAAGGTTATAGAACACCCGAGAGATAACTATGTAAATTTTGCCAGATACTTTGAATACCCCAAGGGGGTTGTGGTGGCCAGAAAGACATTAAAATCCAATCAGGACAAGAAGTCCATCTTAAACTTTGATTTTGTCGGGAGGATAAGGATCATGCTAAACGGGAATGAGGTGTTCAGCTACCGAAAGATAAAATTTGAGCGTATGTTCGATGGTATGTTCAGGGTAAACCTGGATCTGAAAAAAGGTGAGAACGAGTTATTGGTGGTCGCCGAGGGAGACGCCAATTTTTTTGGAGGAAAAGGGTTTAAATATATGGGCAGATTGCAACATACCAATTGGGGATTTATAGCCCGTCTTGAGGATTAAAAAGGCATTTTTGCTCCCTTGATTTACATCCACATAAACAATTTTCCAAAACACTTAGGGAAAATAGTATTGAGCATATCTTATCTGTACTACGCCATTTTTCATTCGAAAACAAAGCGCAACAGAGCCAATTTCTTCAGACTAAAATGAAAGTGGAAAAGAATATACCGCTTGTGTAACCTATGTTACCATGGGACCTGTTTATACATTGTAATTTTACTTTATACAAAGACGAAATTGTTTGGTTGATGAGTTGTTTTTAAGGAGCGGTCATTTTTTTTTGAATGGCCGTTCCTTATCCATTTCTCCTTGTAAATAAAAAATGCAACTATGTCGTTTTTAAATGTTTTTTTTCGAGGAACCAAAGAGCGAATGGATAAGATCGAAGTCCTGGATGCAAAGACTTACGCCAAGGCCATATCCGATACAAAAGTGCAATTGGTGGATGTCCGTAGCCTGGCGGAATACAATAGCGGACATATCAAAAATGCGGTGAACATCGATTTTTTCGATTCAGTCAATTTTGAAAGATCTTTTAGTAAGATAAACAAGGAGAAACCGATCTATCTGTATTGTCGCTCTGGAAGTAGAAGTAGGCGGGCCAGCCATAAATTGGCTCGTATGGGATTTGTAAAAATCTATGACCTTAAAGGAGGGTATATGCGGTGGAAATGATAGAAAGGTTTCGTAAATTTAAGTATCTAAAAACCAAATAAAACAACTGTAGGAAATAGACTTTTTTGCCCCTCATTTAAAGTCAAAAAAATAAAAGATTCAAAGATGAAAACTTCAATTATCGTACAGAACTTAAAGTGTGGCGGATGTGCCAAGACCATCACCGAAAAGTTATCGGGAATAGATGATGTTTCAAAGGTTGAAGTGGATACGGAAAATTCCATGGTCTCTTTTTTGCACGAAAATTCGGAAGATGCCTTGGTGGCAAGGGATACCTTGGCATCGTTGGGATACCCCTCCGTAGATAGTAAAAATAACTTGGCGCACAAGACACGCTCTTTTGTAAGCTGTGCAATGGGGAGACTATCAAAATCATGAGGAATAGATTCCTTTTTATCATATCCACGGTACTCTTGACCATAGGATGTAAGGACTTCAAAGCATCCAAGGAAGGTACGGACAAGGCGTCTTCCGAGAAAGAAGCATTGGAAGCTAATGTCGTACATCCTGGAAAGAGACTTTTGGTACAGGAATGTTATATGTGTCACAATCCAAAAGCCTCTGAAGCCCATATGATTGCTCCGCCCATGGCAATGGTTAAGATGCATTATATAGATTCGGGAACTACCAAGGAACAATTTACGGAGGCATTGGTACATTGGTTGAACGACCCCGAACAGGAATACAAGATTCCCAACGCCGTTGAAAGATTTGGCAGCATGCCCTATATTCCCTATCCCGAAAAAATCATTGAACAGATTGCGCATTATATGTACGACCATGAACTGGATAGGCCGGATTGGTTTGTCGATTACCTGGAAAGTGACGAACCAGGAGCGGAAAATTCATTGGAAAAATACGATTATACTGCAACCGGCAATGCCGAAAAGCGCTATGCCAACAAGGGTCTTGGCCACGCTCTGGCGACCAAGGCACAATTGGGGAGTGACTTAATGAAAGCCATTAAGGAAAAAGGAACCCAAGGAGCCGTGGAATTTTGTAATGTAGGGGCGATACCATTAACGGATAGTATGTCCGTTATGCAGAACGCGATTATCAAGAGGGTATCTGACAAACCGAGAAATCCACAAAATGAAGCCAATACCAAGGAATTGGAACATATTAACTTCTTTAAGGAACAAATAGCTTCCGGCAACAGCGTAGAGCCCATAGTGGAATTACATAATAACGAAGTGAACTTTTACTACCCGATTACCACCAATACCATGTGCCTACAATGTCATGGAAACCCCAATGAACAGATTGAATCGGAAACCATGACCGTGTTAAAAAGTCTTTATCCAAAGGATAAGGCCATAGGTTATGGAACAAACGAAGTCAGAGGTATTTGGAGTATCAATTTCGGGACGAATGACCAATAGGGGTAAGGTACTTGTCCTTGATTTAGGACTTCCTGCCATTATTTGGGCCGTACCCGATCCCGAACCTTTATGCCGTAATGTCCTTGAATGTAAGAGAGGGACAGAAATATGGGTTCTTGGAAAGTAGACAAACTCATTTTAAGATTAAGCAATTTTTCTTTTTAGGCTGGGCTGTTTTCAAGTCAGGACAAGGGGAGATGGGCACTTTATTTTTTTGGTCTCGAGCTAGGAATAGATATCCTAAACTAACGGTCTATGGAACTTAGCCTGTTCGCAATGGAGTCTTCCATAAAATCAAGTTCTTCCAAGGCTTTTTTGGTGAAATCGAACAAGCTTAGACAACGATCTAGATTTTGATTTTCATAAGCTACCTTATAATACACATCACCATTAAGGTAGTCCGTCAAGGCCCTAATACCATGAAGGAATGGCATAAGTACGGCCCCCATGGGCAGTACATCAATTTCTGCTTGGGTCAAAAATGCCCCGTTGGTCCCAAGTCCGTCTATAAAGGAATCAAAAAGATCCCTTCGGAATACGATATTGCCATGATCTTGCTCATCTTCGGGAGCAGTATTTACTATGGTACGTATGGCATCTCCGAAGTCAAAATGAAAGAATCCGCTCATCAAGGTATCCAAATCTATTAAACAGAGCGGTTGATCTGTCTTTTTTGAAAAAAGGATATTGTTCAATTTGGTATCATTGTGGCAGATGCGCAATGGAAGTTGAAGATGGTCAAGTTCCTTTAGGGTCTCCAAGGTTTTGTTGGCAAAGGCAATAGCATTTTTAGCGGTATGCCTCCGGTCGTTGGCTCCTGCGGAAAGCGATTCATTAAACTGTCTCTTCCGTAAAGTCAAATCATGGAATCCCGGAATGATTTCAACAAAACTTTCCGGTGAGGCGGGAGACAATAATCGATGGAATTCACCAATGATTTTTCCCGCCCCGAAAGCGATTTTCGGATTTTCCGTGGTATTGTGGGCAAGGCTGTTGTCCATATAGGTCATAAGCCTCCAATAGGTAGCACCCTCTTTTTTATGGCTGTAATAGCTTTGTCCAGATATAGTTTGTACCAGTGAAATATTATGATAGACATCGCTTTTAAGAAAAGAAAATGCCTTTTCAATATTGTTCATTATCCCAGAAACATTCGGAAATACATCATGGTTGATACGTTGCAAAATGTAAACAGGAGCAATGCCTTCCTTTACTAGGAATGTATCGTTAATATAACCATGGGTCAATGGTGATAGTGAATACTTCTTTTGCGCTATAGAAAAGTTTTCTAAAAGAAAGTTGAGTTCGTCGTGGGAATAGCGGCTCATTGTTGCGGCCAAAGAGGTGATACATACTGTCCCTTGTCTGTTTTTTCTTGCAGATGGGTCACGGCCACTTCACGATCGCTGGCATAGGTAACCCCGAACCACTCTCCACCAGAGGGTACCACTTTTACTTCTATTTCACCGGCCTGTAACATTTCTTGAACGGTCTTGGGAATATAGAGCTCACTGGTTTTTGCCAATGCTTCATTGGAAAGGAAGCTTCGGAATTCACTTTCTATTTTATCGAATATTGAAGGTTGACAAATCCAAAAGTTCATACTTACCTGTTCGTCACCGGTGTACATATTTCCAGAATCGTGATCTTTTACACCATTGCCTTCCCGTTCCAGTTTCAAACGTTCATCAACGGATAAGAGATGGTCGCCATCCACTTTGCAAACCCCTCTGGAAACCGAACCATGCTCGGAAAGGGTATCCTTTAAGGTATAGCCTACAAGGGCAAAGGTATTGTCGTTTTTATGTTGCCTAATGAAATCGGCGGCGTTTTTATAGGCAGGCTGTCCATAAAAATCGTCCGCATTGATGACTACAAAGGGATTGTTTATTACATGACGCGCGGTCCATACCGCATGTGCTGTACCCCAAGGTTTGGGACGTTCCCCGGAAAAACTACATCCTTCCGGTAGATCGGTAACTTCCTGTGCCAGCACATCCAGTTTAATATTTTCGGGCAGCCTCTCACGAAGATGGTCGAACAAAAAAGATGTATTTTCCTTTTTGGTAATGACCACAATATGGTCAAAACCATTTTTTAAGGCATCGTATATGGCAAATTCCATTAAAAATTCACCTTTGGGTCCTAGGTCGTCAAATTGTTTCAGTTTTCCATAGCGACTTCCGCTTCCGGCAGCCATTAAAAGTAAGGTCATGTGGTTTATGTTTTAATGGGGCAAAAATAGCCCTTTGAATTTAAAAATGGTTTATATATCGATATAGATCATAATTAAGGGGATTAATACAAACAATTTTATATAGAATTTCATAATTTGAGCAACAACACAAATTCCAAAACCAATATTTAAAATAGACGTATGAGTTCAAGAAGAAGATTTATAAAGGAAAGTTCCCTAATAGGGGCGGGAATGGTCATGGCACCTGGATTTGCCTTTGATATTTCGGGTTCAAGTCAGAATGATAAATTGAACGTAGGACTCATCGGTGCCGGATTACGGGGCACCAATCACCTTCAGAACTTACTTCTACGCAAGGACGTAAACGTTACAGCTGTCTGTGACGTAGATCCGACCCGCATTTCGATTGCGAAACAAAAAATTGCCGATGCCGGCGGCAAACCTCCCAAAACCTTTGGTAAAAATAATTATGATTATAGAAATCTATTGGAGCTACCGGATGTAGATGCGGTTGTTATTGCCACACCTTGGCTATGGCATGTAACTATGACCGTCGATGCCATGAAAGCCGGGAAATATGCGGGTACAGAGGTTTCAGCTGCAAATACACTGGAAGAATGTTGGGATTTGGTGAATACCCATGAGGAGACGGGTACACATATGATGATTCTTGAAAATGTGAATTATCGGCGTGATATCATGGCAGTACTTAACATGGTAAAACAGAATGTGTTTGGGGAACTGGTACATTTTAGATGCGGATATCAACACGATCTTCGGGGTGTAAAATTCAATGATGGTACAACTGCCCATGGAAAAGGAGCCGAATTTGGTGAAAAGGGAAGCTCAGAGGCTAAATGGCGTACCCACCATTCCGTTAAGCGCAATGCCGATGTTTATCCCACCCATGGTCTGGGGCCCATCGCTGTTATGGCGGATATTAACCGGGGAAACCGTTTTGTTTCCATGACTTCAAGTGCTTCCAAGGCTATTGGACTTCACAATTATATTGTTGAGGTGGGTGGGGAAAACCACCCTAATGCCAAAGTGAAATTCAAACAGGGGGATGTAATTACCTCCACCATTGAAACCGCAAACGGGGAAACTATTATCGTTACCCATGATTGTAATTTGCCGCGACCCTATTCTTTAGGTTTCCGGGTTCAGGGAGCCAACGGACTATGGGAGGTGGATGGTAACAGAATATATATTGAAGGCGAATCCAAACCACATACTTGGGATGTTGCCGATGAATGGCTAAAGAAGTATGATCATCCTCTATGGATAAAATACGGGGAATATGCTTTGGGCGCGGGACATGGGGGAATGGATTTCTTTGTTTTAAACTCCTTTGTGGAATCGGCCAAGGCGAAAGTTGCTCCGCCTATGGATGCCTATGATGCCGCCGCTTGGAGTGCGGTTACCCCGCTTTCGGAAGTATCCATAGAGAACAACGGAGCACCCCAGGATTTTCCGGACTTTACCAAAGGACTTTGGATGAAAAGGAAACCCTATAATTGGATTAAGGAAACCTATTGATCAATAATGCTTGGAAAAGCTATGAACATGAACTTAAGGGCCACTTTATTTATTTTGATGGTATGCTTGTCCGCTGTCGCGCAAGAAGGTCAATTATGCGTGGGCCATTATTGGACACCGGATCAAGCCAATCTAAAAATGAAGGAATTCGCCTCCCAATGGAATGACTTAAAGTCTTGGGAGGAAAGGGCCGCTAAGATCAAAGAAGGAATCAAAATTGGTATGCAATGGGAGAAAATGCCGAAGATCACCGGGAATTTTAATCCTGTTATCCATAGTAAAAGGGAAATGGATGGCTATACCATAGAAAACATTGCCATTGAGAGCTTTCCTGGCTTTTATATAACAGGAAATCTGTATAGACCTTCCAATGGTGAGGGAAAGTTCGCAGCTATTCTGAGCCCACATGGACATTTGCCGGACAAAAGGTTACGTGAGGACGTACAGACCAGGGCTGCCATTTTTGCCCGGATGGGGGCCGTGGTCTTTACCTATGATATGCTGGGCTTCGGTGAAAGCAAACAAGTAGAACACACAATTCCCATTGCGCTCGCCCTACAGACGTATAATAGTAAGCGGGTATTGGATTATCTATTGTCACGAGATGATGTAGACAGAGATCGCGTGGGTATGACCGGTGGTTCCGGTGGAGCTACACAGACTTTTATGCTCGCGGCTGTGGATGATCGTATTAAAGTAGTTGCTCCGGTCGTCCAAGTTTCGGCCCATTTTTTTGGCGGATGCGTCTGCGAAAGTGGTATGCCCGTTCATAAGGGAGCAGACCATCAGACTAATAATGTTGAAATAGCTGCACTGGCAGCACCAAGGCCGCTTTTATTGGTTTCCAATGGAGCGGATTGGACGCGAAATACGCCCAGAATTGAATATCCCTACGTACAAAGGGTATATGCCCTTTACGATGCGGAACACAAAGTAGAAAATGTGCATTTGCCCTCCGAAAAGCATGATTATGGGTATTCTAAAAGAACGGCTGTCTACAATTTTTTTGGAAACTATCTGCAATTGAATCTAGGATCCATACCCTATGAAAATGGTTATCGCGAAGATTTTGTAACTCTACTAGAGAAGGACGACTTGAAAGTTTTTAATAATGAACATCCTATACCTGGGAATGCCCTTAAAGGGAATCTTCAAACCATGAATTTTTTGGGACTTCACTGAGCCCGAGTACATCAAAATTGCAGTAAGCCGGATAGGGCAAGATTTGTATCAACTGATAATTATCATGTTTTTTTTTGTGGGCTGAGGCTAAGTTTGTAAGTAAACAAACTATATCCATGTGCAATCTCGTTCAAAAATATAATATTCCTGGTCCCCGTTATACCAGTTATCCTACGGTTCCCTATTGGAACATAAAGACTTTTTCTGGGAAGGAATGGAAATCTACCTTAAAGCGTAGTTTTGAAGAGAGCAATTCATCCGAGGGCATTAGTCTCTACATTCATTTGCCTTTTTGTGAAAGCATGTGTACCTTTTGCGGATGCCATAAACGTATTACCAAGCGGCATGACGTTGAGGCTCCTTATATTGGGAATGTTTTAAAGGAATGGAGGTTGTACTGCGACTTATTTTCCGAAAAACCGATTATTAAGGAATTGCATTTGGGGGGAGGCACTCCCACCTTTTTTTCGCCCCTGAACTTAAAACGACTTATCAACGGAATTTTCAGTACGGCCGTAAAATCGGATGACTATGAGTTTAGTTTTGAAGGCCATCCCAATAATACCACCAAAGAACATCTACAGGCCTTGTACGATGTGGGTTTCAAACGGGTAAGCTATGGCATACAGGACTATAACCTAACCGTTCAAAAGGCAATTCATAGGATACAACCTTTTGAAAATGTTAAGAATGTTACGGAATGGGCCCGTGAAATAGGCTACGAATCCATAGGCCATGATATCATTTTCGGATTGCCCCATCAGACTTTGGCCAATATTGAACAGACCATAACCATGACCGGGGCCTTAAAACCGGACCGATTGGCTTTCTATAGCTATGCACATGTTCCATGGTTAAAGGGCAATGGACAGCGAGGCTATAGGGATGAAGATCTTCCATCAGGCGAAGAAAAACGAAAGCAGTATGAAACCGGAAAGAAACTATTGATCAAAGCTGGGTACCATGAAATAGGCATGGATCACTTTGCTCTTTCTTCCGATGGACTTTATACCTCCATGGTGTCCGGAAAGTTGCATCGCAATTTTATGGGTTATACGGCTTCCAAGACTCAATTGATGATTGGTTTGGGGGTTTCCAGTATAAGTGATAGCTGGTACAGTTTCGCCCAAAACGTAAAGAGTCTTGAAGAGTATTCCCATCTTGTAGAAAATGATATCATTCCTATCTATAGAGGTCATATTCTAACAAATGAGGACCAGATTATCAGAAAACACATTTTGAATTTAATGTGCAGATTTGAAACCTCATGGAGTAACACGGATTTACACTTCCCATCGTTACCCTCGGTATTGGATCGCCTACATGAAATGGAACTGGACCATTTGATAGAAATTCGCCCAAATCAAATTAAGGTAACCCATAAAGGAAGGCCCTTTATCCGTAATATTTGTATGGCCTTTGACCTTCTTCTCCATAGAAAAACACCGGAGACACGTTTATTCTCCATGACAGTTTAACCCAAAAAAGCAGTATGATGAAAAACATTATAGTACCCATAGACTTTTCGGAACAATCGGAACATGCACTTAAAGTGGCCGCCTCCCTGGCCAAAAAACACGGCTCGGAAATCCTGGCCCTCCATATGTTGGAGTTGAACCAAGCGATGGTCTCTTCTTCAGAAGGATTTCATCCCGAGCAAACCGTATTTTTGATAAAATTGGCGGAGAAAAGATTTTCTGACTTTCTGGATAAACCGTATTTGAAAGGAATTTCGATTACCCCGATCGTAAAGCATTTTAAAGTTTTTAGCGAGGTGAACCAAGTTGCCAAAAAACACAACGCAGAACTTATCGTCATGGGTTCCCATGGTACGGATGGGCTTAAGGAGATTTTTGTAGGCTCCAATGCGGAAAAAGTAGTACGGAATGCCACCATACCGGTTTTGGTTATTAAGGATGAATTGCCTGATTTTAAAATAGACCGTTTTGTTTTCGCCTGTGATTTTAGGGATGATAACATGTTGGCTTTTCAAAAAGCCAAGGACTTTGCCAAAATGCTGTCCGCAAAATTGGATCTGGTCTACATCAATACTCCAGGGGACAATTTTTTAAGCACCAAGGATGCATACGATCGTATAAATAAATTCCTCAGAAAGTCCAATACAGGTATGGAAGTGGAGATTTATAATGATTATAGTGTTGAAAAAGGTATCCTTAACTATAGTGAGATGAGTGGCGCCGATATTATCGGGATTTCAACACATGGACGTAAGGGGCTTTCCCATTTCTTTATGGGCAGTATAGGGGAAGATTTGGCCAACCACTCAAAGATTCCAGTAGTTACCTTTAAAATTAATAATTGATGATTTTTTTGTTTCGTTGATGCTCTAAAGGGAAGCCGGTTCGGTTTCCCTTTTTTGTTTCGGTGGGAATAAAAAAATCCCTAATTTACATGGGTTATTCTATCGTAGCACTAGGGTTTTACGATTTGAGTACGTTATCCATACAAAACAATTTATATTTTACCATTATGAAGTTTACCACTAACAAACTAAGCCGTATAATGAACGGGGATTCAAAGAAGAAAAAAGAAGATGAGGCCAAAGGCAGACGGTCTTTTTTGAAAAAGGCCGGATTAGGGGGCCTTAGTCTTGCAAGTTTTACCGGGGCCTCTGCCCATATTGGGGATCAGATTGCCTACGCTTCCCAGAATGTTAACAGAAATTCCAGTCCCTCCGATCTTAAAATTACCGATTTGAGAATTGCGGAAATTGGAGGCGATGTGGTGTTTAGGACCCCAATTGTCCGCATCTATACCAATCAAGGAATTGTGGGACATGGTGATGTACGCGATGGCGCTGCAAAGGAATATGCATTATTCTTAAAGAGCAGGTTGCTGGGTGAAAACCCCTGTAATGTGGAACGCCTATTTGGTATCATAAAGCAGTTTGGACATCATGGAAGGCAAGGTGGTGGAGTATCCGGTGTGGAAATGGCATTATGGGATTTGGCCGGAAAGGCGTACAATGTTCCGGTGTACCAAATGTTAGGTGGAAAATATAGGGATAAGGTAAGGGTATACTGTGATACCACAGTTTCCAAAGACCCGGTTGAATATGCCAATAGGATGCAGGCTAGGATAGACCAAGGATATACCGCTTTAAAAATGGATATCGGTATTAATTTGATCAAGGATATACCTGGAGCACTTATCAATGGTCATGAGGCAGACTATAATCCATATCAACATCAGTCCACAAAGTATAATATGACAAAGCATCCTTTTACAAGGATACAGATTACGGAGAAGGGGGTTGATAAATTGATGGAATATTTAGATGTAATGCGTTCCAAAATAGGGTATGACGTTCCTATGGGAACGGATCATTGGGGCCATATTGGGGTCAACGAGGCCATTAAGCTGGCAAGGGCTTCAGAGCGCTATAATTTGGCCTATATGGAAGATGTCATTCCATGGCAATATACCGATCAATGGAGGGAAATTACGGAATCATCAACTACCCCCACCCAGACAGGTGAAGATATTTATAGGCTTGAAGGCGGTTTTGAGGAACTGATCAAGACCAGGGCTGTGGATATCGTACATCCAGACCCTAACACTGCGGGAGGTATCTTGGAAACAAAACGCATAGGTGATTTTGCTTCCAAACATGGTATTGGTTTCATGCATCACCATGCAGCTGGCCCCGTGTCTTTCCTGGGCTGTGTGCATAGTGCAGCGGCTACGGAGAACTTCATGTGGCTAGAACATCATGCCGTAGATAAAAAGGATTGGGAAAATCTGGTTACCGGTTTTGATGGACCTATTGTAAAAGACGGTTATGTAACCGTACCGGAAAAACCTGGTATTGGTGTAGAACTCAATGAGGAAGTGGTAAAGAAATACCTCGTCAAGGGCGAGAAACTGTTCGCACCCACCCCGGAATGGGACAAGATGCGGGCATGGGATAGGCTTTGGAGTTAATCCAGATCCTATTCTTTTTTAAGCATGGGAAACAATCTTTTGATTTCGGTTTCGGAGGGTTGTTTCCCATATTCACATATTTCAAACCCTTCTGCATGCTTTGCGTTTGCCGCCTTGGCACCGTACCATGTTTTTAGGCACTCCAAGGTTGCCGTATTGGGTTTACGCGATCGCCAATTGGCCAAAAATTCCAATCGCCCCTTTTTGTCCTTGGGTACTTTGTCCAAATTACCGGATGTCCAAGGAAGCCAATCAAAAAATTGGGATTCGTGTGCCGCCATAGCATGAATTTTCTGATCAAAAACATCGTCTATGATAACGGCAATATCCGGTTCAAACGGACTGGGTTTTTGAAATCCATCTTCAGAATACAAAAAAACCGGATTTTTTTTCAAGGGAGGAGTATCGGCGGCAACATTGGGAACAATGACCATATAGGCCGCATCCTGCACCAAGACTCCCGTGTACCTATGATCCGGATGGTAATCGTTGGGTCTAGGGGCGATTACGATATCCGCATTCCATTTCCGAATTTCCCGGATGACCTTCAGCCGATTTTCCAAGGTCGGCATTAATTCCCCATCGTGGTTGTCAAGAACGGTATATTCCACCCCAAATCGTTTTCCGGCTTCTTTGGCCTCCGCAATACGAATTTTGGCCAGCTCACCGCCTCCCATGGCATAATGTCCCGCATCGCCATTGGTCAAGGAGACGAATTTCACTTTATGGCCCATTTTTGAAAAGAGAATGGCAGTACCTCCGGCATCTATATCACAATCATCCGGATGTGCGCCAAATACGATAACATTCAACGGATTTTCTTGGGCAGACATAAACAATGAAATTAAGAACGAACAAAGGAAAAACAGAACTCTTTTCATAAGGAACAAACTAGGATTACATTAGCTTCATGGAAACAGGGTCCCAATCAACCGGTGATTTTTTGTAATAACTATCATTAGCCAAAAGCGCGGCTCCCGCGGCCCTTAATCCAAAGGTAGGGTCTTGAATTACTTTTCCTTTTCCTCGGACGGCTGTAAAGAAGTTATAAAAATGGTCATGGTGGGCACCTTTATAATTTCTTGGTGCTTCCCAAGTGGTACCGCCAGTGTTTAAGGCCGAATCCCGAGTTTCTAAATTTTGGGCGGCATAGCCTTCACGTATTTTCTCCTGTGTGGCTTCCGTAAAGGCCACCATAGAATAACCACCAGGAACCATGCCCAATTTAGATCGCCTTACGGTAACCGAATTTTGTCCTACTTCCATTTCACCTTCCGTTCCTATCAATTTAAAGCCGCCGCCACCACCAGAGCCTGCTATGAAATTGATTCGAAAAGCGGCATTGAATGCGGCATGGGTATCGGTTTTTGGATAGTCATAAAGAGTTATGCTAACATCGGGCACATCGCGACCGTCATTCCAATAGCGGAGTCCACCTGTGGCCAAGGCCCGGTTTGGACCATGGGAACTAATGACATGATTCAAGGTAGAAAAAGCATGTACAAAAAGGTCACCCGCAACCCCGGTACCATAGTCCTGATAGTTACGCCACCTAAAGAATCTTTTTAACTCGTAAGGTACCTTTGGCGCATTGCCCAGAAACGTATCAAAATCTACTGAATCGGGACTGGCATCTGGTGGAATAGGGTATTGCCAAGCTCCCTCGGCCGAGTAACGGTCGTTGTAAAAGTCCAACATCACGATTTCTCCTATTGCGCCATCTTCGTAGAGTTGTTTGGCCTTTTCATTCCCTAGTGAGGACATCCCCTGACTCCCGATCTGGCAAATCTTTCCCGTGGATTTTTGTGTGGAGATAATTTCTTGACCGTCCTGCCATTGCTGTACCATTGGTTTTTCACAATAGACATGCTTACCGGCTTTTAGGGCATCAACCGCAATTTTCTTATGCCAATGATCCGGAGTGGCCACAATGACGGCATCAATATCCTTTCGGTTCAGGAGTTTGCGATAATCCCGGGTAACGAAAATATCATCGCCCCAAAGTTCCTTGGCACGATCCAATCTTCCGGAGTATAGATCACAGGCAGCGACCAATTTTACACCGGAAACAGATAGTGCAGCCCTTGTATCGTAAATACCCTGTATCCCGGAGCCAATCAGTCCCAAATTAATTTGGTCATTGGCCGTGTATTGCTCATCAAGGTAATCTCGTTTCATTAAAACTTTTTCACCTTCTGAGGCAGAAATAAAAAATGGTGCCGAGGTCATGGCAGCGGAACCTAATGTGGCCTTTTTCAAAAATGACCTTCTGGACGGATTTTTCTTCATTATTCTATAACTTTTGGATTTTAGTGGTTATGGCGATGGAAGTTACGTTTTTTGTTGTTCTGCTCCAAAGCACTTTTTAATTGTTAAAAATGGAGGCCCACATAGTTCAACCCTATTGATCTTTCAAGAACGCTTATCCTTTTAAAATTGGACATCTCGGCACTCCTGGGCTATACCGGGGCGGTTTTCAAAAAATTCTTTGGTACTGACTTTGGCCTTCTGATTTCCCTTGTGGTGCTATTGTTTTGGACCATACTTCCTATATGGCGATTGGCCATAAAATCAAAACGAAAGGATTTTTAACTCCGCAATTTCGAAATATTGCAAATGACAATTCCACAATTGGAATTTGATATATTAAAATGTCTAATTACAACATATCCAGATTTTGTCATGGTATTTAAACCAATGAATGGCGAACTATTAAAACGCACGGAAATAGTAAACTTGTTCATCGTGGCGAGCAGATAGAACATTCTAAGCGAACAAAAACAGTAGATTTTATAAGCTTGAGGTATCCACCCGCGGAGGGTCAATCGTAAGAACTACTAAAAAATACTAGGAATGGGATACTTTATCCAAAGGAGTCTGCATTTGTATTTTCATGTCATAAAACGGCCATTTCTAGGGTTACATCTATGTTCAAATTAAAATGGTGTGATAATCTGTAATAAAACCTTGGAAAGACTAACTTTTTTTCAAGCCCACCTGTTTCTCAATACCTAATCGTTTCATTTTTGCAAAAAGGGTTTTGTCTTTCATATTTAAAATATTGGCTGCTCCTTTTGGGCCACTTACCCTCCATTTGGTGTAATTTAGAACATCAATTATGTAATCACGTTGCATAGACTCAAAGGACTTAAAATTTTCGGAAGAAATATTACCATTGGATTTAGGAATCCAAGTTCCCGGGTTAAGTGTAGTACCATTTTCAATAATAACAGCGCGTTCTATCAAGTTTTCAAGTTCCCTTATATTCCCAGGGAAATTGTAGGCCATCAACAGTTCTATTGTTCTTTTGGACAACCGCTTAAATGCTTTACCCGCTTTTACGGAATACTTTTCTAGAAAATATTGTGCCAGTAAAGGAATATCTTCTTTGCGTGCTCTAAGTGGTATGTTATGAATTGGAAACACATTAAGCCTATAGTACAGATCCTCTCTAAAAGTCCCTTCTTTAACCATATCTTCCAAGTTGCGATTGGTCGCAGCAACAATTCGCACATCTACCTGTATGGTCTTATTGCTTCCCAGAGCATCAAATTCTCCTTCCTGTAACACGCGTAATAGTTTTGGCTGCAAGTCCAAGGGCAATTCTCCTATTTCATCCAGAAATATTGTCCCTCCATCGGCAAGCGAAAACTTTCCTATTTTATCCTGTACTGCGCCCGTAAAAGCACCTTTTTTGTGACCAAAGAGTTCGCTTTCTATAAGCTCCTTCGGCAAGGTTGCACAATTAATCTTTATGAGTGGCCTCTCTTTCCGAATACTGTTATTATGTACTGCGCTAGCCAGTAATTCTTTACCTGTACCTGATTCTCCTGTAATTAATACCGTTGTATCTGTAGGGGCAACCTGATTTACTTGCTCCAGGATTCGCGAATAAGAGTTGCTTTTGCAAACGATATTATCGGCGTTAATTTTGCTGCTGATTTCTTCTTGCAAATATTCATTTTCATTTTCCAGTCTTTCTTTCAAGGACTTTATTTCCTCTAAAGCTTCAAAAAGCTTTAAATCGCGCATTTTCCGTTCGGTAATATTTCTTACTACGGCACAATTAATGTCCTGCCCTTCATACACTAAATGATTGGCAACAATATCTGCCGGGAACTTGGTGCCGTCTTTTCTAGTTACAAGCCATTCCATATGCATTGAACCCTTCTCTTTTAGTTCATCAAAGTGACCATGCCACCATTCTTTGGTAATATTTGCATCTAGATCATAGATATAGAAATCATCAAGTTGCTTTCGTGAAAAACCCAGTTGTCTTGAAACAGTATCGCTATAATGTAGCAGCTTGCCTTCTCGGTTATATACATAAACCAAGTCTTGTGCATTATCAATTATCTCTTTAAATAATTTAAGCCGATTTTCTTTTTGTTGTTGTTCGGTAACATCTTGGTATATGCCTATAATTTTAAAAAGATTGTCCCCTTTCTTAATAGGTTTGGCTATAGCTCGAATAAATTTTGACGGGTCTGATTTGGATTCTAAAATCTCGTCAAACTCCGCTCCATTTCTCCATAAATTTTTAAAAAGTATTTTGGCTTTTTCTTCGTCCTTGAAAAACTTAACTGCATTGCCAGGCGCAAAATGGTCTTTATTACTTGTTTCCATTATACAAAAAGCCTCCTCGGTTACCAATATGGATTTGTCCTGCATATTGAATGTCCAGCCCCCAACATTAGCGATAGACTCCGTATCTCGCAACAAACTTCTGTAAAAACTGGACTCGGTAATATCATTGATAATGGAACATATCAGCTCTTTTCCATTATTTGAGAAAAATTGAGCAAAAACCTCGGCTTCATAAAACTTCCCAGACTTAGTTTTATGAATAGCTTTAAAATACTGAGCCTTTTCTTGCTTAATAGTTTCCCAATGGGCTTTCCAACTTTCCTTCGTCACTGTCACATTTAAATCAAATATGGAAAGCTTCATCAGCTCGGACTTTTTATAGCCTAACCGCTTGCAAAACTTGGCATTGGCATAAATAATCTTCCCCGATTCCGATGCCCAAATCACCTCGTAGGGCAAGGCGTCGATCAGCCATTCTTTTATTGATAATTCGTGATGTAAGGCAACCATTTTTATCGCTTTTTAAATGTTAAAATTAGCAAAAAAATTCTCAAATAATAGAATATTCTTAAAAAAGGGAAAGCTATATCCGTGATATATATGTGTAAAATAATGAATATCAATACTTTATTTGTTTGGCACAAGGTTGGTTTAATATCTGTCTAAAAAATTCAACAAAAAATGAAACGTAAAGACTTTTTAAAGAAAACAATTGCAGGCGGTGCACTCTCCATTGTGGGAGCATCCGCAATAGCAAATTCAAGTTCTTCGGTGGAAAGGACAAACGTGAAAATTAACAATGTTGGATACAATCATTTACCAAATAAAGAAAGGAAAACAATGAATTCAGTATTTCACAAGGCAGATACTAGAGGTGATGCTAATCACGGATGGCTAAAATCAAAACACACATTCAGTTTCGCTAATTATCACAACCCAGAGCGAATGCACTTTGGGGTATTGAGAGTTCTTAACGATGATGTTGTTTCCGAAAGTATGGGATTTGGAACACACCCCCATAGGGATATGGAAATCATTTCCATTCCTCTTGAAGGCGACCTAATGCACAAAGATGATATGGGCAATGCCGCAGTAATCAAAGCCGGCGATGTTCAAGTAATGAGTGCGGGTACCGGTGTTATGCATTCAGAGTACAATAACAATCCTGATAGACCGGTAAAATTTCTTCAAATATGGGTTTTTCCAAACAGGAAGAGTGTTGAACCAAGGTATGACCAAATTACCCTTGATACGTCCGACCGAAAAAATAGGCTTCAACAAATCTTATCTCCAAACGAAAATGATGCTGGAGTATGGATTCACCAGAATGCTTGGTTCCATATGGCCGCACTTGACAAGGGAAAGTCTCTCGATTATGAATTGAAAGATCCCAAAAACAATGGTGTTTATGCCTTTCTATTGGATGGCAAGGTGACCATAAATGGCCAATCTATGGCAAAAAGAGATGGTTTTGGAATCTGGGAAATTGAGAAGTTGGAAATAATAGCGGACAGTAACGCAGAAGTACTTCTAATGGAAGTACCGATGCACTAAGCAATAAAAAACTAAAAAAACATAACCGTCAAAATTGACACAAATCTAAAAACAATGAGAAAATTAAGTTTATCGATCACAGCACTATTTGCAAGTATGGCAACATTTGCCCAATGGACACAATACAACCCTAATCCGGTAAATGACCCAGCTAATGCTGCAAAACAAATTTTAAATCCTACTAATCACGCCCTTATTTTAATCGATCACGAAGGCCAAATGGCATTTGCGGTGGAATCTCAACCAATTGAAGAACTAAGAAACAATACTGGTTTAATTGCTGGAGCTTCTAAATTATTTAATGTACCTACTGTAATTACAACTGTAGCCGAAAAACAGTTTTCAGGACCTGTATTTCCTGAAATTAGAGAATACTATCCAGATATGTCTACTTATGTAGATAGAACTACAATGAATTCTTGGGAAGACACTAATTTCATTAAAGCTGTTGAAGCTACTGGTAAAAAAAGACTTGTAATGGCTGGTCTTTGGACTGAAGTATGTATCAATTTAGCCGCATTATCTGCCTTAGAAGATGGATATGAAGTATATGTAATTACAGATGCATGTGGCGCTGTTTCTCAAGAGGCACACGATATGACAGTCGCCCGTATGATTCAAGCAGGTGTTATCCCAATAACTTCGATGCAGTATATGTTGGAAATGTACAGAGATTGGTCTCGTTCAGACCAATATCTTGAAGTTAACAAGCTCGCTAAAAGATATGGTGGAGCGTATGGTTTAGGTATAGATTACATTAAAACAATGCAAAAATGGGCTAAAGAGGACAAGAAGGAGGACTAATTTGAATAATTGTAAGCATTCTAAGATATTCTTGGAGTGCTTCTAAAAACTTAACAAAATGAAAAAATTAGTGTCACTTCTAGTTCTGGTATTAGTAATTGCAGCTTGTAAGAACGATACCAAAAAACAAACGACGGAGGTTGCAGACCTCATAGTTACCAATGCTAAGGTGGCCGTGATGGACGAAAACCGAACCATTACAGAGGCCATTGCTGTAAAAGATGGCAAGGTACTAATGACAGGTACTTCAGACGAGATTGCGAAACTCAAAGCAGATGATACCAAAGTTATTGATGCAAAAGGAAAAACAATTATACCAGGTTTAAATGATTCTCATTTACACCTCACCCGTGGAGGAAGGTTCTTTAATGCAGAGGTACGATGGGATGGCGTAAAAACCCTAAAACGTGCACTCGAAATGTTGAAGGAACAAGCAGCTAGAACACCCGAAGGTCAATGGGTTCGTGTCATAGGCGGATGGAGTCCTTTTCAATTTGAAGAGAAACGATTGTTCACCATGCAAGAACTGAATGAAGCTACAGGAGATGTTCCAACCTATGTTTTGTTCTTATATAGCCAAGGGTATTTGAATCAAGCTGGACTCGATGTTCTAGGTATTGATGAAAATACAAAAGCACCAAAAGATTCCGAATTTCAAAAAGGCCCAGATGGAAAATTGACGGGAGTACTAATTGCAGACCCAAACCCCACTATTCTTTATGCTCGCATTGGAAGCTTACCTCCATTGACCCAAGCCGAAATGGAAAACGGAACAAGGCAGTTTTACCGAGAATTGAACACTTTTGGTATTACAAGCGGAATAGATGCTGGAGGTGGCGGGCATAAGTTCCCGAAGGATTATATGGGAACAAAAGCATTAGCTGATGCAGGTGAAATGCCTATACGTTTGTCCTACTACCTATTCCCTCAAAATAAAGGAGCAGAATATGAAGAGTTTCAAGAGTGGATGGCTAACAATGAAGTTGGTCACAATGGCGAAATCCATTTAGACCACGGTTACGAGCTTGAAGGTGGCGGTGAATTTTTAGCTTGGAGCGCCGGTGATTTTGAAAATTTCCTTGCACCGCAACCAATGCTCAATCGGGACAGACCCACATGGCGTTCGGACTTAAAACGTATTGTCCGCTTGCACGTAGACAATGGTTGGCCTTTCAGAATTCACGCAACCTATGGTGAAACTATTTCAAATATGTTGGATGTGTTTGAAGAAGTAAACCAAGAAACCAATGGCAAACTGGCTTCAAAACGCTGGTTGTTTGACCATGCCGAAACAGTTCAAGAAAAAGACCTTGAACGTATCAAAGCACTTAACGGTGGTATAGCAATACAAGCACGTATGGCATATGCTGGAGAGTATTTCGTTGAGCGATACGGTGCCGAAAAAGCAAAACAAGCACCGCCTGTAAAAAAAATGATCGAGATGGGGTTACCGGTCGGAGCAGGAACCGATGGTACACGTGTTGCAAGTTATAATCCTTGGCCGGCATTGTATTGGTTGGTTACAGGTAAGACCGTAGGTGATTTCCAACTGGCCGAAAAAGCGAATCAGCTATCACGTGAAGAAGCCTTGCATTTGTATACTCAGGGCAGTGCATGGGTCTCTAACGAAGAAACTGTGAAAGGAACGCTAGAGAATGGAATGTACGCAGATTTCGCCATTCTTTCCGATGATTACTTCACAATTCCAGAACAACAAATTAAATCATTGAAATCAGTACTCACCATAGTAGATGGTAAGGTAGTATATGCAAATAGGGAATATAGCACAATGAACCCTCCATTGCCCGAAGTAATACCCGATTGGTCACCGGTAAAACACTTTGGGGGCTATCAATCAAAATAAGTTAAATCACTTAAAGAAAATAAAAATGGAAACAGCAGTAAAGACAAAATGGAGTGTTGACAATTCACATTCAGAAGTGGGATTCAAAGTAAAGCATATGATGATTTCTACCGTAAAAGGACACTTTGGGGAATATGAAGCATCAATAGTATCAAGTAAAGAGGATTTTAGCGACGCGCAGTTTGGTTTTTCCGCGAAAACCGCTTCAATCAACACTAAAAATGACGACAGAGACAATCATTTAAAATCGGATGATTTCTTCAATACTAGTGAATATCCTGAAATGACCTTCACCTCTACATCATTTAACGGGGATAAACTTGTGGGAGATTTAACGATTAGAGATGTCACCAAGGAAGTCATTTTGGATGTAGATTTAAATGGTGTTGCCGTTGACCCTTACGGACAAACCAAAGCTGGTTTTGAAATAAGAGGAAAAATTAACCGTAAGGATTTTAATCTTACTTGGAGCGCGGTTACCGAAGCAGGTAGCATTGTAGTTGCAGATACCGTTACGCTAGTAATAGATGCGCAATTTGTAAAGCAACAATAAACATAACCAAAGCAAAGGCTGTTCTTTTTAAGGGCAGCCTTTTTTAACCTATCAACTCGATGAAAAATAAGAGCACATCCCGAAGAGGCTTCCTTCAAAAGGCAGGCTGGTCAACTCTAGGAATAAGTAGTTTACCTTTTTTGCCAACAGCAATTTTAGGTTGTGAGACCAAAAAAAAACAACAGGATTCAAGAACATCCAGTTTAGGGAATTCGTCGATTTCGGTCAGAAAGAACATTGCAGATATTCCGATAAACGACCCAGAAATCAAACTTCTCAAAGACGCGATCAACATACTTAAAAAACGCTCAGAAGTTTCCCCTTTAGACCCGATGGGATATACAGCCCAAGGTATGCTTCACGCTACCTTTTGTGCAACTAGTATTTATTCCAATCAGGTACATTATAACTGGTATGTTTGGCCATGGCACAGACTATACTTATGGTCCATGGAGCAAAAATTGCAAAAGGCGGTAAACGAGCCAACTCTGGCACTTCATTATTGGGATTGGACCAAATCCAACTTTATTCCGGAACACTATTGGGGAGATGAAAGCAATCCACTTTTTAATGTTACAAGATTGGTTTCCCGGACTGATGAAATTCCAAAAGACTTCATTAATGTAGGAGCCACTTTTAGAGCGGATAAATACAAAACCTTTGGCGGCTACCCTGCTATTAAAAAGCATGGCGATTCCCAACTGGACGGTATTGCAGAGCAATCGTTCCATAACAACATACATAACTGGATTGGTGGTCAAATGGCCACATTTACAGAATCAGGGTTTGACCCCATTTTTTATGGACATCATGGAAACTGCGACCGCATTTGGGATGCTTGGAGAGCATATAGTCCAGGAAACAAATTACCTACAGATGAAGAATGGCTGGAGAAGCGATTGTTTGCCACAGATGGTAATGGAAGGCCTGTAGATTTTAAGATTAAAGAACTGCTCGATACCGAAGCACTAGGATATCGTTTTGCAGATTTAAACCTTAACCCCAATTATTGCAATCCATTTGTTGAAACGGACAAACCTCAACGTAAAGAGACAGGGCGCGATTGCATTGTGCCATTGAATCTCAAAACTTCAGATACCAATGCGATTTACAAGGAGTTCGTGGACAAAGAACGCACCCACGTAATCCTTCATTTTGAAAGAGCACAATTGCCGTATCAGCCCTATTGTGCAAGAGTCTTTTTTGAATACGATAAGTATGGTGAAAAACAGAGTAAGTATACAGGTACCTTTACTATTCTGCCAATATTGGATTTGGATTCGGTCTTATTGCAAAACGGGGTGCACTTACAGATAGAAATTGAAAAGGAAATTGCGGAAGCTATTGATGCCAAGAAGGACATACAAGTAGTATTTCAACCTGTACCGCTTCCCAATAGAAATATACCTGATGAAATTTTGAAATTAGAAAATATCTCTCTTGTAACACATTATGAGAATGGGTAAGTATGGTTCCATATTCATCTTGGTTGCGCTGTTGCACTCCTGTTACCATAAACAAAGTCTACCCATCCTTGGTGAAACATCGGTTGACGCCGGTACTGGTGAAATAGTGTATTATAAAGCACCCGAATTTCAATTAAAAAATCAGTTGAATGAGGTTGCTAGCAGTAATACATTCAAAGGCAAAATACAGGTAGTAGATTTCTTTTTTACAAGTTGCCCGACCATTTGTCCACGAATGACTAGGCATATGAAACTTGTGGAGGATAAATTTCAGGATGATAAAAGAGTATCCATCATATCGTATAGTATCGATTCTAAAACGGATACTCCTGAGAGACTGAAAGAATATGCGGAAGCGTACGGTATCAACAATGATAAATGGACATTTCTAACAGGAAATAGTGAAACCATTTTTGAACTGTCAAAAGATTACAAAGTAAGAGCATTCGACGATGGTGGTCATCAAGAAATTAACCTTATTCATGATGGCACGTTTGTTCTAGTAGATGGTAAACAAAGAATACGGGGCTACTATAACGGTCTTGATGAAAAAGACACCAATAGGCTTATATCGGACATTCAAAAACTTCTCATAGAGTAATTAATGAAAACGAAGCTCAAACATAAAATCTTTAATTCAGAACCCTCCTTTTTATCAAAGGATTGCACACTGTTATTCTTTAGAATACTTGTGTCGCTTTCAATGATAAATACTCACGGAATGAAAAAGCTTTTGAGCTTTGAGGATACTGTAAAACATATCCCGGACCCTATTGGTGTTGGAGGTGAAATAAGTGCTGTTGTAGCTATTGTAGCCAACATAGTTGCACCTCTATTTATCATTGTAGGGCTAACTACAAGACTAGCAGCTATGGCTACTCTTAGTGTTACGCTAATGGGTTTTTTTATTGTTCATGGTAACGACCCCTGGGCTGTGAGAGATGTCCCCCTAATGTACTCACTGGCCTACCTACTCATTTTCTTTATGGGACCAGGAAAATATTCGCTGGATAACAAAATCCTTAAAACATCTTAAAATGAAATCTCAACTCTTTTTTATACTTCTGGCAATAATTGCCGGAGCGGTTCTTCCCATTCAAGCTGGATTAAATGTACAGTTGGGCAAATCTGTACACCAACCTATTTTCGCCGCGTTTGCCTCTTTTTTAATAGGTACAATAGGGCTACTTGTTTACCTCTTTGTTCTCAAATTCGATTTTTTCACCATATCGCAAACAAAGACAGTATCTCCGGTTGTCTGGATTGCAGGAATACTGGGCGCATTTTATGTAGCTGCCGTTATCATTCTTGCCCCAAGACTAGGAACCGCACTCACTTTTGTTCTGGTTGTAGCTGGCCAAATGACGGTTTCTTTAGTGCTTGACCATTATGGTTTGTTGGGCTTGCCCATAAAACAAATTAATTGGCAGCGATTACTCGGCGTAGCCTTTTTGGTTGCAGGAGTTCTCTTAATAAGACGGTTTTAAAGATGAGATTTTGGATAATCGTAAGATGTCTTTTCTATTTTGCTTTTGCAAATGCACAAGATGAAGGCTTTCCCTATAATTTTGGTTTGCTACGACAAAATGACGAGATAAACACAACCCAAGATGCTCCAAAAAGTTTCTATCAAAATATCAAACAACACAAGCTGTCAGCTAAAACCTCTTTGAGTTTTGGTGGAAGTTATCGTTTTCAAATAGAGGGTTTTGTTAATGAACAATTCTCGAGTGAATTAAACCAAAATGACTACTGGTTTTTAAACCGATTTCAATTGCATTCGCACTTGAAAGTATCGGATAAATTTGAGCTTTTCGCAGAAATAAACTCAAGCCTAATAACCAGTAAGGATGAACTTGCTCCAGTGGATAAGGACGAGTTAAGCTTTAACCAGTTGTTTGTTCGTTATCATTTTGATGAAAACTGGAATGCTCTCGTCGGCCGTCAAAATATTCGTTTGGGAAGTGGTCGTTTAATAGATATCCGAGAAGGGCCAAATGTGCGTTTGTCATTTGATATGGTACAACTTCATTACGTTAATCCTAAAACGCAAATTACGGGGTTTTATGCTATACCCGTTCAACTCGAAGAGGGCATTTTTGATAATGATATACTGAACTTCAAGGAGTCCGTAGCCGCATTGTATTGGACACAAAACTGGAATTCAAACACCAATACCGATGTCTACGCCCTATATAAAGAAGAAGAGGATAAAACATGGGATTCGGGAACCGCTGATGACAATCGTTTGTCAATCGGATTACGTCACTTTGGAATGTGGAAAAAGTTCACCTATAATAACGAGTTTGTATATCAGACCGGAGATTTTGGAGGCCAAAACATTAGCGCCTGGACGGCTTCTTTCAATATTGAGCACCCTTTGCCCTTATTGGGCGAAGATGGGGTTATAGGTATTAAAACTGAAGCTATAAGCGGTGATTCAAGTGATCCCGATGGTATTTTGAATACCTTTGATGGCCTGTACCCAAGAGGAGCTTATTTTGGAAGGGTGGCTCGTTTTGGACCTTCTAACCTTATTGATGTACATCCGTATATCAACACCATATTAGGTCCTGTTTCCGTAGAATTGGATTATGTGGCTTTTTGGCGTTTCTCTAGGCAAGATGGCGTTTACAGTCCACCGTTGATATTGGAGTATCCATCCGCTAATGAAAATCGGTTTATAGGGCATCAAATTGGTACGATTGCAAGTTTAAAGGTTAACGACTTCCTTAACTTGGAGTTAGAGACCAATCTTATTTTTCCGAGTGGTTTTCTTGAAGAAAGCGGATTGGATGACACACTTTTTCATACTGTAGTGACAGCTGAGATGAAATTTTAAAACCTTAGACCATGCTAGTTTTAAAATAGATTTTCAGCACTATCGATAGCCTTTTCACTAATTGCTATGATTCTGGGAATGGTTGTATTCGCGCCCTATCTTTTATATCTGTTGATCAAAGAAAATGGAGATTTAAAGAGAGTTCTTACTGGGGAAAGATAGCAAATTGCCCAACTAGGTCTTGAAATAGAAAAAGTCTTAAAAGAAAATTGCTCAAGTTTACAAAAAAACCAATGTTTTGTGGGACAGGCAATCCGATAAACGAACCGCAAGCAACCCTGGGTATATTTTATTTTGCGTCGATGTATACACTGTATATGATATCATTTACCATAAGATATTTTCAAAATGGCTGTCAAAATTTTGAAACGCCAATAGAATTGTTGCAATCTTAGGTAAAACTTTACGAGAAAATCGAACATCAAAGTTGAGCCAACTTATCTCAAAACAAAAGTGCGGGTTTTATCGTACATTGTGACGAAAATCATATTTTCCAGTGTAGATCAAAAATACATTTGCATCCGAAAATTTGGAATCGAGGAACATGAGTTTGGCAAACGAAATCTTAGAACTAAAAAAAAGTAAAAAGGCCATAGTGCTGGCGCACTACTACCAACGGCCGGAAATACAGGAAATTGCTGATTATGTAGGTGATAGTTTGGGCCTCTCGCAAAAGGCTGCGGAAACCGATGCGTCCATTATCGTATTTGCCGGAGTACATTTTATGGCGGAGACGGCCAAAATCTTGAATCCGTCCAAAATGGTTCTATTGCCTGACCTTGATGCAGGTTGCTCCTTGGCCGAATCCTGCCCACCGGATGCATTTCGCAAGTTTAAGGAGGCCCACCCAAACCACTTGGTGATTACCTATATTAACTGCTCGGCAGAAATCAAGGCAATGAGCGATATTGTTTGTACCTCTTCCAATGCTTTAAGGATTGTGGAATCTGTTCCAGAGGATAAGCCCATTATCTTTGCTCCAGACAAAAATTTAGGGAGGTATATCGCCAAAAAAACAGGTAGGGACCTTTTGCTTTGGGATGGGTCTTGTGTTGTACATGAAGCCTTTTCAATAGACAAATTATTGGAGCTCCATAAAGCAAATCCAGGAGCCGTAATCATTGCGCATCCCGAGTCCGAGGAACATATCTTGGACGTTGCGACCTATATCGGTTCCACGGCTGGAATGATCAACTACGTGAAAGAGCATCCCGAGGAACAGTTTATCGTTGCCACAGAAGCTGGTATACTCCACAAAATGCAGCAAGAAGTTCCTGATACAGTTCTCATTCCGGCTCCTGCACAGGAAGACAATACATGTGCGTGTAGCGAATGTGCCTATATGAAAGTGAACACCATACAGAAGTTATACGATTGCCTGCTTAACGAATCCCCGGAAATAGATGTCCCGAAAGCCTTGGCACAATCCGCACTATTGCCCATAGAAAGGATGTTGGAACTATCGAAGTAAGATGATACAAACGAATTTTCTTGTTATTGGCTCAGGGGTAGCAGGATTGACCTTTGCCTCAAAAATTGCCCAGGCACTTCCAGAAAAGACAGTAACCATAGTCACAAAAGCCGATGAGGAAGAATCCAACACAAAATATGCCCAAGGAGGTGTGGCCGTAGTACTGGATCTGGAGGAGGACTCTTTTAAAAAACATATTAAGGATACCTTAGTAGCCGGGGATGGACTTTGCGATCGGGATGTAGTGAAAATGGTGGTGAAGAAAGGTCCAAAACGACTGAAGGAATTGATGGCATGGGGCGCCAATTTTGATATTGACGCTTCGGGAAAATTGGATTTGGGCAAGGAAGGTGGTCATTCGGAACATAGGGTCGTTCATCATAAGGACATTACCGGGCATGAAGTGGAGCGAGCATTGCTGGAAAATTTAAGAAGATTACCCAATGTTTCCATGTTACCGTATCATTTTGCGATAGACCTTATTACGGAACACCATCTGGAGGTTCCGGAATCAAAGCAAGTTTCTTGTTATGGAGCTTATGTACTAAATCAAAGGGCAGGGGAAATTATTACAATCAAGGCGGACAGTACCTTGTTGGCTACTGGAGGTATTGGCCATGTTTATGGGCATACGACCAATCCTGTAATTGCAACTGGCGATGGTATCGCCATGGCCTATAGGGCCAAAGCGGAGATTAGGGACATGGAATTTGTACAATTTCATCCCACCGCCCTATATACCACCAAAGAAGGCCCTTCATTTTTAATCTCCGAAGCTGTACGGGGATTTGGGGCTGTTTTACGAGATAAAAATGGGCATAGGTTTATGCCGGATTATGATGAAAGGGCTGAATTGGCATCACGGGACATCGTATCGCAAAGCATAGACAAGGAATTGAAAAAATCTGGGGATTCCTGTGTTTTTTTGGATTGTACCCATTTGGATATCAATAAGTTCAAAAGACATTTCCCTACGATTTATAGAGAGTGTCTGGCAAACCATATTAACATTGAAACCGATTGGATTCCTGTGGTACCCGCAGCCCATTACCTTTGTGGGGGTGTTGCGGTAGATAAGACTGGAAGAACTTCGGTAAACCGTTTATTCGCCTGTGGCGAGTGCTCCAGAACCGGATTGCACGGTGCCAACCGGTTGGCTTCCAATTCTTTGTTGGAAGCCTTGGTGTATGCGCACAATATCTATAAATATCATGTTGCACGTCCTACCGATTCCCTAAATCTTGCTATTCCGGAATGGAACGATGAAGGAACCCGTATTCCCAAGGAACATATTCTAATACTCCACAATCTTAAAAAGCTACAGGCCCTAATGCGGGATTATGTAGGTATTGTTAGAAGCAACGACCGTTTGGCAAAGGCCGTCCTGCATTTGGATTTGATTTACAAGGAAGTTGAGGAACTTTATAAAAGTTCAAAAGTAACTACGACACTTTGCGAGTTACGAAATATGATCAATGTAGCGCATTTGACAATCGGTCAGTCCTTGAAAAGAAAAGAAAACAAAGGGGGGTACTATAATATAGATAATACCACCAATCTTTGAAAAAGGTGTGTTTGAGATTGGGAACCATCCCTTATTGGAACATTTTTTCGTTCACTCCGCAGTATGGTCACCTTTCCTTAAAGTCCAAATCTACAACGCTTTTATTTCCTCTTCTACGAGAAGCAGGGTCTTTAGGCCCCGGTCCAAATCGAACGCAATTTGGGATCTAGTGCTTTCAAAACTTCCTTTAAGGGTATTAAAAACAGAATTATAGTAGGCAATGCCATCTTTAAGGTTATCCGTAAAAGTGGACAAATACTTTTTTTGCCGATCGGTCACCGTTTCTTTGGCTTCCTCAATTTTGTCTTTGAGATAGTCGATATAGATGTACAATTCCTTGATGAACATATTGGGGCGATCGGTTCTAGTAATTACGTTGGTCCTTCCATAAATATGATCGGTCATTTCGTTTAGGCTGAGTAGTTTTGAAAAATAGGCCATATTGGGTCCTGGACATATAGAAACGCCTTCGCCCTCGGTTTTGGTATCTAAACCATAGGCAAGGAGGGCAGATGTTCCTAACCCAACACAGGTACAGGACTTCTCCACTATTTTTTCATATTTGGCCTGATATTGGGCAGGGGATAATTCCAGGCTATCCAGTTCCTTTAATTTTAAATGCTGGTATTGCCTGGATGCGATGCAAATTCCCTTATCCGTAAGATCCTTGTTCAGGGCAACAAATTTCTTGGGGCAAGAGCTACCGGGCCTTCCTTTATTGATCAAGTTGAACTTTTCATCATCTTTGGTATTGCCCTTAAGGCTATGGAAAGGAATTCCCAGTGGGGAGGTATTGCTCAAATACAGATTATCCTCTTTGGCCTCCACTAATTTGTTACGTGTGCTATCATCGACTGTTGTTGCCTCGGGCACCAAAAGAAAAGGTGTCCCCCATCCAACGGAATCCACATTATAATGGTCCAATATAAACTGATGTTCCTCGGCAGTGCCTACGCCACCTTGAGCTGTTATTTTAAGGGGCAATCCTTTTTTTGGAGCCGGTCTATTTTTTTGTGTCAGTGCCCCTACAAGAATCTGATGGACGGATGCTATCAAATCATCCCTGTTTTCCTTGAATTGATTTAAAATAGGGCCCATAAGGTATCCATCGGTGGCAAAGGCATGACCGCCACAATTGAGTCCAGATTCTATCCGGTATTCGGATACCCATAATCCTTTTTTGGCCAAAAACTTACCTTGGATTAAAGCGGACCGGTAGTCGCTTACCTTTAAGACTATTTTCTTTTTAATATGTCCATTTTCGTCCGGATAAAAATCTTCAAACTGTTCCAGATAGCTATATAATCTAGGGTTCATTCCGGCCGAAAGTATGACGGAAGAGCTCAGGCTGCTATTGGCAAACCCTCTCAGTGCGGCATGCGCATCGTTATATTCACTAGGAAGCTTTTCGTTTTTTTTATAATTATCCTTATCCACCTTGGTCATGATGTTTACATCTATACTTCCCATGGCCATGTGCTCCTTTACCCATTTTTGGACTTCCTCAAGATTAAAATAGTCCGCTGTCAATTTCTTGAATTCCTGTTTTATGTTTGAAGTATCCGGAAGCATATTGAAATAGTCTCGAATACCGTTTGCGGTCTCGGCAGTCGTATTTTTAAACTCATCGAATTTCTTTTGGGCGAGTTCGTTCATAAGATCTAAGTAGGAGGTAATTCGCTTTGCCCGAAAGTCTTCAATTTTTTCCGTGATCTCTGTATACGAAATCTCGAATTTCTCGCAGTACATTTTACGCAATTTCTCAAGGAGAATATCATCCACCAATGAAATCACGGAGTCCATCCCAAATTGAGAAACCTTTAGAGGCGTATCTATAGTAAATCCAATTCCCATTACCGGAATATGGAAAGAATGTGCATGTGTCATTTAATAATCGGTTTAAATCTAGTTCCGGCAAAGTGTTTTTGGAAAATTTTCACGGTTATGTGAAACGCTTTTGCTGTGGCTTGAAATTGCTTTCAGCAAATTTTCGGGTTTTCAGGATTACAGTATATGACTTTTGTCATGTTTTTAAGGCCTTTTTTCTTTTTCTGGCTTACACACGAGCAGCGTATCAAAAATCCGACATTATTACTACAACATTGAATGGCTCAGGGAAAATCATTGTAAAAATGATTATTTAATAAATCACTATTTCTCGGTAGCTAAAGTTGGTGGGTTCGGACCTGTCCAAAAATAATTTTCCTGTACTGATTTCATCTCAGGATATTCCAAACCTTCATCATCATAAAGAATCTGAAGTTCTTTTAATTTGTGTTTTAGACTGTCCACCGTGGTGGTATATTTTGGGTCGTTGAAGGCATTGTACATTTCCGAGGGATCCTTTTTTAAATCGAAGAATTCCCATTCAGGCGGGGTAGGGGACTTGTTGGTCTGCCCAAGGGGCAGGCCGTAATAGAAAATCAGTTTTTTATCTCGCGTTCGGACACCAATATGTGCCGCGACTTCACGATGCAATATGTGTTGCCAATAATGATAGTAAACAGCTTCTCTCCAATCTGCAGGAGTTTCTCCCTTTAAGTTGGGCAAAAAACTCCTGCCCTGTACATCTTGCGGAATATCAATATCCGCTATATCCATCAGAGTAGGGACAAAGTCAGCATTAATAATTAAATCCTTGTTAACCGAGCCTGGTTCGATCAACTTTGGATATCGGATGATCAGGGGCATTCTCATGGCTTCGTCATACATAAACCGTTTACTGAAAAATCCATGTTCTCCCAGAAAATGGCCCTGGTCCGCTGTGTAAATAATCACCGTATTGTCATACAACCCTTCTTTTTTAAGAAAATCGACTAGTTTGCCTACATTTTCATCCAATACCCGGCCACAGCGAAGAAACGACTTGATGTATTGCTGATAGATAAATCCCCGTTGTTCGTCGCGAGTGGCATTTTTAAGACGCTTGTGAGGATAGGTTCCCTGGTTGATTTTCTCTAGTTTAAGCCCAGTTCTTCGGGCTGCCTGTGATCGGTTTTCATAAGTGTCGTAAAGATTTGCAGGTTCAGGAAGATCCTCGTTCGCCCAAAGCGTATCATAAGGTGCTCTTGAGGACCATGGGTCATGTGTGGCCTTGTAATGAGTCATCACCAGAAAAGGTTTTGTCGTATCCCTTTTTCTAAGATACGTGGCAGTAAGTTCCGAAATTATATCTGTCGACCAACCTTCCCTGGTAATCAAGCTATCCTCCCCTTTTTCAATAAATTGAGGGTTTTTGTAGTTGCCTTGAACCGGTAAAACTTTAAAATCATCAAATCCGGTGGGCAAGGTCTCCAGATGCCATTTTCCAAACAAAGCCGTTTGATAGCCGGCAGAGCGAAAAGCACTTTGAACAGTGAATTGTGAACCATCAAAAGCCTGACGTAATATCCGCACGCCATTTTTATGGCTGTACTTTCCGGTGATAAGGGTAGCCCTGCTAGGGCTACAAATTGAATTGGTAGAAAAAACATTCTCAAATCGTATACCCTCCTCGGCCAACCGGTCTATATTCTCAGTCTGGGCATATGCTGCCAAAATGCCACCATAAGCGCTTATGGCTTGCGTAGTATGATCATCGCCCATAATAAATATAATATTGGGCTTGGTCTTTGGATTGGTAATACCCTCCTTTTCTTTCTTGACATCCTTACAGGTGATGCAAGATATAAGAATGAGGAAAAGTGCTCTATTTTTCATTGTTCAATTCGTTTGTGCAAATGCCTATGTACCTCTTTAGAGGTCAGTACACAACTAACTTATGTTTTATAAAATAGGGTTTTGATAGCTACTTTCCAGGGGCAAAACATTTCTGAGCTTAACATTCGTTTTAAAAGAACGATTATTTAGCAAGCTTGTCGGGATTATAGTCGTAGTAAATATAGATGAAACAGCGCAATTATTCCCATAAGTTGCCTTTTGTCCAAAACTAATAAGGCTACGGGCAAACTGGACGGATTGTATTGGTAATCGTAAGTATTTTTTGGACAAGGAGTCTAGTGAAAAGGTAAGTTGGCCGCCTAAAGTCCTGTTAATTCGTTTATTTCTTTCTCAATTTGTTCCAATGGATGATAAGAACGGATTTCCTTCTGAAGTCTTTTTGTATTCTCTTTGTAACTCGGATTGTTGAACACCTCCTGAACGGCTTTTTGGATTTTATCCGGAGTAGGTCTTAGCTTTTTGATATTTATTCCGCAACCGGAATAGGCCACTCTTGCCGCTATCTCCATTTTGTCCTCGTTACCACCTGAACACACCAGGGGTATGCCATGGGCTAAAGCCATGTGGGTTGCCCCAAAGCCCCCATTGGTAATCATAAGATCTATGAAAGGCAATAGATTGGCAAAAGGGATGAATTCGGCTGTTTTTACATTGGCCGAAAGATTTTTTATTTCTTCTTTTACTGGTACCGCAATAAGTAAAATATTTTGGTCCTATAGAAACCGACGTCACCAAAATGTCCTTATTCCTCTGTCCGTACATAAAGCCCGATAAATTTTAACTAAAAACGAGCCATTTTGTATTAGCTTTAGTGGAGTACTAAATGACAATCTAAATTTTATTTTATATCCGTCACGCTACATAAGCATTAAAGAAAACAACCACCAGTGAGTAAATTAAATTACATAACCGTTATTGCCATTTTGCTTTGCAGTTGTAACACAAATGACTCAGAACTCTTAGGTCACCTTGGAAGACCTGATATCTCACCGGACGGAAAGAAGATTGTCTTCATTTATGCCGAGGACGCTTCAAAGGATACCTGGGAGATTTACTCCGCCGACATTACTGGCAAAAATGTTGTTCGACTTACACATTTTCCTGAAGCACGAATTAAGAAAGGACCCGTTTGGTCTCCTAATGGTGAAAAAATCGCCTTCCATGCGGATATAGATGGAGGTTCCCAAATTTTTGTTATGGATTCGAATGGACAGAATCTTACTCAATTAACCCAAACCAGAGGGTATAATGTAGAACCTCATTGGTCTCCTGATGGAAGCAAAATAGCTTACAACCTTTCAATACCTGAAGAGGGCAAAGTACAGATGTTGTCGATGAATTCAGATGGGACAAATATTCAATTTCTACCAAACTTCACTGGTCAAAACTGGTATCCAAGACTTACTCACAATGGTCGAATAATTTTCACATCAGATATACATCACAGGGATTTCTATGATATTTTCACCATGAACCGGGATAGTTCTGATATCAAGCAACTGACCAAGGTAAAGGCGATAAATTGGTTTCCTGAATACTCTCCTGATGGATCTCGAATAACATTTACTTCTAATAGGGATGATCCCCAATTAAGTGATTCAGGAAATTATAATATCTACATGATGAATCAGGATGGTACTGGCCTTCGTCAAATAACGGATTTACCTGGTCAAGAAGTTCATCCTAAATGGCACCCTTCGGGGGACAAACTAATATTCGCGCAGTATCAAGAGGGCCCCATGGGGTTATATATGATAGACCTGCATTCATTGAAAATCAACAAGATTCGCTTGACTTATTAAATTAATATGTTGGGCAAAAAAATAGTAGTTGCTAAAAAACACGATAAGTGAATATACGAATCAAGCCGATATTGCAAACTGAGAGTTCCATACCTCTGGCAACAGGAAGAATACTGATTTTAGATGAGCATTACATTCAAAATAATTATTATGAAAAAAATAACACTTTTATTCTTGTCTCTTATTAGCTTCAATTGCTATTGTTCAGGTTTAATAACTACTAAACCCATTTTATATATTGAAGATACTATGGCATATGCAGTGTTTAACTTACGATTGGAAAATACTTGGAACAACCAACGTAACAACGATGCCATTTGGCTTTTTTTTAAGCTCAAAACGAGCAAAGGTCTTATTAAGCACATTTCCATCGCACCTACCGGTCATCAGGTCGTTAATGTGTTTTCCGGTGAAGATCCAAGTTTAAAATTCAATACTTCGGCAGATGGGGTTGGTGTATTCATTTATCCCTCTATAAGATACAAAGGAAATATAGAAGTGTCCTTGAAAGTCCTACTAAGACCTGAAAGTTTTGAAGGTATTGAAACAAGAAATTCGTCATTTGATGTTTTCGGTATCGAGATGGTTAAGATTCCTTCTGGAAGCTATTTTGTTGGTCTTCCTAATAATCTAGGGAGAAATCGCGGAGTGCTTTATAATCCTACCGAAAATCAATCTCTGATTGAAGTTGATTCTGATTCCCAAGAATTTGAAATCTCACAAAGCGGAGATATTTATTATATGTCCACAGAAGGATATGAAGGTGATCAAAAAGGTCAAATACCCATAACTTTTCCTAGGGGTTTACAATCTTTTTTTATTATGAAATACGAATTGAAAGAAGGCCAATACGTCAAGTTTTTAAATAATCTGAGCGAAAGCCAAGTCCGCAAACGAATTATACATAAGGAAGAAAACTATGAAGGATTCATTGAATTGGACAAAAATAAGTTCACTTCCAGGTACCCGGATAGACCCTGCTCATTTGTCGGATGGGATGACGCAATGGCATATGCAGACTGGGCAGGTCTACGTCCAATGACCGAACTTGAATACACCAAGGCGGCCAGGGGACCTTCGCGGCCAGTGGGAATAGATTATCCATGGGGCCTTTCAGGAAAAGAAACTGTTCAAAGGCTTCCAGATGCTAATGGAAATATGATTATGTTAAATGGATTGGAAGAATCAGAATTGTCAGATGACAACAAGAATCATTTTGGCGCTTCCTATTATTGGGTCATGGACTTAGCAGGTAGCTTATGGGAAAGAGTTATTACTATTGGTCATGAAAACGGGAGGAACTTCAAAGGAACTCATGGAGACGGGGTGCTTACAAACGAAGGAGAAGCAACCAACGAAGATTGGCCCAATGGAATTGAAAATTCGGGAGGAATTGGATTTAGAGGAGGCGGGTTCTATGGTTATAACCGAGAATATCATGACTTTAATCCTTTTAGCCCTGTGTCTTTCAGACCTTACGGTGGATGGCATGGATCAATGAGAACCATATCTTATGGAACAAGGTTCGTTAGAACTTCAAACTAGCATGGGGTATAACTAATGGAGAAATGCATGAAATTGCAGATTTTTTTAGAGATGCCATTGCAGGTTGAATTAGCCATAATTTTACCAAGGCAAGTGAAACATACAAAAGAACTGGAAACCTCATTAATGGGATCAAAGATTTCTTGTTTTAGTTCAGTACATATAAAGATATATTAATCATGACTTATATTCCTATGTTAGCCTTCATTAAATCAACGTCTAAGCAAAAAAATCCGATTGACACAATCAGTAAATTTTCCCCAATGTTTTATCTCGCCCTTATTTTAGGGTTTTTCAGCCCTCAGGACTTATTGGCACAAAAGCGTGATACAACAAATATAGAACAGGCAATAGAGAATTATATAGCGGGCTGGCGCACTGGTAATATTGAACTGCTCAAAAAAACTTTTGACTTGGAAGCAGGAGTAGTGCTTTGGGTGGACAAAAATGGAGAGTCAGAACAATTGAAATCAATGGCATTGTCAGAATTGGCGAATGGAGTTAAACCCGATGACGGCTTTGGTATCGGCTACACGATTCAAGATCTGAAAATAATCGACTCCAAGCTTGCTATTGCAACTATAAAAGTTCCGCTTCCACGCAAGAAAAGTTATTATATTGACTGTTTAGAGATGCAGAAAATCAATGGCGAATGGAAAATTGTGCTTAAATCATTTGTATACTTTCCTAAGGAATAGGTTTTAGTATCTAATTCAAATCCATTCAATAAAGCTTGGATATAGCTGTTTAATAAATGGATTTTTCTACTGGCTTGTGCATGATGTTTAACGTCTTGGGTGGTATTGTTACAATTGATTGTCTTTGGTACTTTGGGCAAAAAAAGTAAGCTTTTTTCACCACCTTTCAGGAAAGGATATTGAAGACCGCAATTGTAGTGTTGATCATTAAAATGCTACTACAGTTACTAACGGCTTTTCCCTATTTTGCCGCTACCATACTGGATTTTACCATAGGGTATCTACATTGGACTTTCTTGGGCGTAGTGACACTATCCCTTTTTTTATTTCTCGATTATTTAAAGTTGTTGCAAATCTACCTAAAGACTCACTTTCTTTATCTATTTGGTTTTTTCTTGACCGAAATTCTCATTTTTTACAAAGGTATTGCGGCATGGCAAAGTTTCGCGGTTTTTGAAAATTATTACGAAATCCTATGGGCAGGAAGTTTGCTTATTCCTTTAAGCTTGGGGATACTGCTGGGTACCCACAGAAAAAGAAAGGTATAGAAACCAATGGCATTCCACCACTTACGACTTGTTTTTCCTGTATTGGTAGATTTGCATGTACAACATGGTCGACATTTTTTGGGCCCTATTTTTGGCTATCCACGTCGTTTCCCCCTCAAATAGTTCGTCCAATGTTTCAAACCAAAGATTGAGCCACAATCCAAAATGTTCGGAAGTTACGGTCTGGGCCATTTTAGCATCTACTTCCTGATGAGCGGTTACGGGGTTGCCGTAATACTTTCGTTTTAGGAAAAGTTGGGTCTCCCAGAAATCGGTAAGGAGGTCTAAATGGCCTTCCCAATCCGTAACTATGGTATTAAAAATGGGCCCAAGTGTTTCATGGGCCCGTATTTTATCATAAAAGGATCTGACCAAAAAATGTACGTCCTTTCGTGTTTGTATATCCTGTTTCACCACAGGCCAATATAGGCATTCCTATCTTCCGAACCTATCAAAAGCTGCTTTGGACAACTCTTCCCTATGTTCCGGATGCGCAATGGAAATTAACGCCTTGGCTCGTTGATGTAAATTTTTTCCATAAAGGTTAACGACACCATATTCCGTGGCCACATAATGAACGTGCGCCCTGGTAGTAGTTACTCCGGCACCTTCTTTTAGGGCAGGGGTAATCTTTGAAATGCCCTTGGGCGTAACGGAAGATATGGCAAAAATGGGTTTTCCGCCTTCCGATAGGGATGCTCCACGGATGAAGTCCATTTGACCTCCTACTCCGGAAAAATGGCGATAGCCTATACTATCCGCACAGACCTGTCCCGTAAGGTCAATTTCAATGGCACTGTTAATCGCCGTTACCTTGGGATTTTTACGGATCAAGGCAGTATCATTGGTGAAGGCCGCTTCCTTAAAGTGAACAGATGGATTGTCGTCGATAAAGTCATACAATTTTTGGGAACCCGCAGCAAAACAGGTAACGATCTTTCCCGTTTTCAATTCTTTTTCCTCACCTGTTATTACTCCTTTTTCCACAAGTGGCAGGATACCATCGGAAAACATTTCGGTGTGTATGCCCAATCTTCTATGGTTTTGGAGGTTTGCCAATACGGCATTGGGAATATTACCTATGCCCAATTGTAGGGTGGCACCATCTTCGATCAGTCCGGCAACATGCTTGCCGATCATCTGATCTATTTCCGATAGCTCGGTAGGTTCATAAGTATGTATGGGCATATCCACTTCTACGGCAAAATCAATATTGCTAATATGAATAATTCCATCGCCATGTGTCCGGGGGACTTGGGGGTTTATTTGGGCCAACACTTTTTTGGCCGTCTGAATAGCTGGTAGGGCTACATCTACGGAAACGCCCAGGGAACAATAACCGTGCCTGTCCGGAGGGGATACCTGAACGATGGCAACATCCAAAGGAAGAATGTTCTTTCTGAAAAGCAATTGGATTTCACTAAGAAAAATAGGGATATAATCCCCTTGATTGGTGTTAACAGCCTTTCTGACATTGCCACCGACAAAACAACTATTTATTTTAAAGGCCTTGTTATAAGGAGGTAGTGCATATTTAACCTCACCGTCCGTATGAATGGAGATAACTTCCACATTCTCCAATTCGGTATAACGCTCTTCGCAAAGGGCATTGATCAAGGTGTTCGGGGTCATTGCGGCACCTTGTACAAAAACTCGATCTCCCGGTTTAACAAAGGACGCAGCTTTTTCTATAGAAACTATTTTCATATCGGCTAAAATTTATGGTACAAAGTTCTTAAGGAAGACAGGAATTAAACATGATATAACTCATTGTTTGGTCGGGGTTGACTTACTTTTTCTCCAAATCGATAAAAATTCAGCAAATACCTTTACAGCTAATCATGGCATTCTATCTCGGCCGTTACCACATCTTGTACAGGTTCGGGCGATATATAGGGAATACCCAATCCCATTCCCCTTAGAATAAAGAACAGACCAATTACCACCACAAATGCCGGAATCAATTTCTGAACGCGATGTCGTAGAGTTCCTTTTAGAAATCCACTAAAGTAAATGGCCGATGTCATTAAGGGCACAGTGCCCAATCCGAATAACATCATATACAAGGAGCCTTCCCAGGCACTTCCCATGGCGATGGCGCCAAATAACGCCATATAGACCAATCCACAGGGCAAGAATCCATTTAGGAACCCAATGGTCAAAAAGGTATCCGGGGTTTTCTTTTTCAATTCTTGGCCCAATCGGTTTTTCACCTTTGAGATTACTTTGTAAACCGGTTTGGAAAGGCTATAGGAGTTCAAGGCTTTTGCAGGGATAAGGACAAGAACAATCATCAACAGGCCAACTCCTATGGATAGTTTTTGTTGCATTCCAAAGATGTAGAGTCCCTTGCCCAACAACCCAAACACTAGACCGATCAAGGCATAGGATAGTAATCTACCAAAGTGATAAAGGGATACCTGAAGAAGTTTCTTAAGATTGTTACTTCTGTCTACCGGCAACATAAAGGCAATAGGGCCACACATGCCTATACAGTGCAAGCTTCCCATAAGCCCTAAAATGATAGCGGATATTAACATTTATTGGATATAAGACTTGAGATACGAGACATTGAACGGGTAAAAACTATTTCCAATATCTAATACGTTATACTTTCCTTATGCAAAAATTCTTTTCCTTTATGTTCCCAAATGATTTTAATGTCCCAGCGACCACCCAACAAACGTTTGTCAGGTATGAGCAAATGTGTATTGGATAAACTTACGGGTAAGTCAAAATCCAAGTGTTTATTGGATGGTCTATATAGGGACACTGTTCCTTGTATGTTTTGTCCTTCCAGAATTTTTGGGAATTTTAGGAGAAGGCCGTTATTCGTTTTTTTTATTTTAATAGGGTCGGCCAAATTTTTGGCATTGGCCTCAGCATCAATTTCCTTTTGATAGGCCAGCTCCTGTTTGTAATATTCATCCGTGACCAGGTCATGGTTGGCTTTGTTGTCCATGCTCATCCGTACAACGAAAAATAGGATAAACCCAATAAACCCTATGAATGCCAGTACAATAGCTGTTCCCCAGTTTATTTTCATGATCGATTCCTTTATCAATTTTTTTAATTGTAACTCCGAGGCGCTAAAAAACGGGCCGTGGTGGTTTCGATGAGTTCGCTCCCGCTGTAAACACCAATTTTTAGCTTATCCTTGTCGCCTTCCAAGGCCGCATTGTTTATTTCGATAAACAATGTACCTTCTGCCAAATCCTGTGCAGGGACCTCAAAATTCGCGTGCCGCACCAATTCTATTTTTCCTTGATGGGATAAAAGTTTGAAACTTACATCATCAATACTTTTTGTGGTCTTGTTTACCAATTTATAGGTATACACATTACTTATGATGTTATTATCCTTACGTTCGTACAGTTGTCCCGGCAAGCGTAGAATGTTCGCTTCCAAATCGTTTCTCAAAAAGAGCATACCGATCAGTACTCCGGTCAAAATGGTCAATACCGCGGTATATCCTTTTAATCTGGGATTGAATTTAAATTTTTCCTTTTTTACGATTTCATCCTCACTAGCATAACGGATAAGGCCCTTAGGCAAATTTACCTTCTCCATAATGGTATCGCATTCATCGATACAGGCGGTGCAGTTAACGCACTCTAACTGTGTTCCATTCCTAATGTCGATTCCTGTAGGGCATACCACCACGCATTGGTTACAGTCTATACAGTCTCCATGTCCCAGTGCTTTTCGGTCTTCGTTCTTACGCCATTTTTTTCGTCCATTTTCCGCCTCTCCGCGTTTATGGTCATAGGCCACCACAATGGATTTATTGTCCAAAAGCACCCCTTGCATCCTTCCATACGGACAAGCAATAATACAAACCTGCTCTCGAAACCAAGCAAATACAAAATAGAAGACAGCCGTAAAAATCAATAGTGATACCAGGGTACTTACATGTTGAAAAGGGCCATCGGTAACATACTGTATCAATCTATCGCTACCAATGAGATATGCCAAAAAAACATTGGCGATAAGAAAGGATATCAAGAAAAATACAATCCATTTTAAGACCCGCTTTCTGATTTTTTCCGCATTCCATGGCTGTCGGTCCAATCTTATTTGGGCTCCACGGTCACCATCGATCCAATACTCGATACGGCGGAAGACCATTTCCATAAAGATAGTCTGCGGACACATCCATCCACAGAAAATACGGCCAAAAGCTACTGTGAACAGGGCAATAAATATGACTCCGATAATCATTGAAATCACAAACAGATGAAAGTCCTGCGGCCAAAAAGGGAAACCAAAAATATTAAAACGGCGTTCCAATACATTGAACATTAAAAACTGATTGCCGTTAACCTTAAGAAACGGTGAGGCAAATAGAAAGGCCAAAAGTAAATAGCTTACGTATTTCCTATAGGTATAGAACTTTCCGCTTGGTTTTTTTGGAAATACCCAGGCCCGCTTACCTTCTTCATTGATGGTGCCTATGCTGTCCCTAAAATTTTCCTGGTCCTGTGCCATTTTACACCGCTTTCAAACCCCGCTTCGCTTCCCTATAATTTGGGAATGCCTCAGGGAATTCATACTTTTTTATGCCCTCAAACCTGAAAATTTCCTTAATTGACGGCTACTGTTGTTGAGTCCGTTTCCACAATTACGGAGTCTTTTGATTGTTCTGGGATTTCCATGGCCGGAGCATCCGGATCGATCCAAATATCCCCTTCTGGAGCTTTTGGGTTTGCGGGCGTCGTTCCTTGGAAAGTCAATAAGTAACTAGACACCTGAGCCATTTCTGCAGGTTTAAGTACATTTTTCCAGGCCACCATACCTTTGCCATCCCGTCCTCCTTCGGAAACGGTGTTGAACACATTTTTGATGCCACCACCAAGAATCCAGTGCTCATCAGTTAAATTGGGGCCAATTCCCCCACCACCATCGGCCATATGACAGGCAACACAATTGGTCTCAAAAATGGCCTTGCCTGCACTTAAATCGGAGGCGTCTGTAAGAAGTTCCACAGTATTGACGTCTACAAAATCCTTTGCTGTTTTCTTGTATTCCTCTATTTCGGCCTCGGCCAAGGCTACCTCGGTAACATATTCCTCATCTTGGGTGTAATCCCCAAAAACATGGAAACGGGCAAGATATATTACACCAAAAACGATAGTGGCATAGAACATCCAAACCCACCAAGGTGGTAACTTGTTATCCAATTCTCGGATACCGTCATAGTTGTGGTCCAAGATAATTTCGCCTTCGGCCTCTATAGGTTTGGAACCCAATGATCTTTGGTATATTTTTTTGCCCCATTTCCATTCCCATCTTTTGGCTTTGGACTCAAGATAGCGTTCCTTGGCCTCTTCGGTCAAGGTCTGGAACATCACATTTTCTATGGATTGCAGTATTAATTCTATTCCGATCAATATCAGCAGTACCATCAGCATAAAGAACTGGGTAATAGGATATTCAATGATTGCTGGTTTATCCCCGGAATCAATGAAATATTCCATCAATCCAAAAATGAGGAAAAAAACTACGGGGATCCGTATCCACCAGGGTGACATATTTCTCATAATACTTCTTCTTTAGGTTGATTATCTTTTTCCAAGGGCAATTCGCTTACTTCTTTGATGTAGTCCTTTCCTGCTGTGAATACCCACCAAAAGAGCAGGGCAAAAAAGACAAAGAAGATGAGCAGTGATATCATGGGATAGGTGGCAATGCCCTCTATACTTTCCATATGGTTTTTTACAAATTTCAACATGGCCTTTTATTTGTTTTCTGAGAGTAGTTCGTTAGTTTCCTTTACTTTGATGTCCGTACCCAACCTTTGTAGATAGGCGATCATAGCAACAATTTCACGGTCTTTCATTTCTACGAATTCCTGTCCGTTTTCCTGTGCGTACTTTTTGGACGCCTCATAGCTTGCTACAAAATCCGGATCGGAATATAGGTTCTTTTCAATTTGGCTTGCCTGCTCGTCCATTGCTTGTACGGCATTGGCAATATCCTCCTCCGTGTAGGGTACCCCTAGGCTGACCATAGCTTCCATTTTGTCCTGTACCGCGCTACGGTCGTGTTCGTTGTTTATTAGCCATTGGTAAGCGGGCATTATGGATCCCGATGAGGTAGTTTGGGGATCGTACATATGGTTAAAATGCCAATTGTCCGAATATTTCCCACCAACCCGAAGTAGGTCCGGTCCGGTCCTTTTACTGCCCCAAAGGAAAGGATGGTCATATACGAATTCCCCTGCCTTGGCATATTCACCATAACGCTCTACCTCGCTTCGGAAAGGACGAACCATTTGGGAGTGACAGCCCACACATCCTTCTCGGATATAAAGATCTCTACCTTCCAATTCCAACGGGGTATACGGTTTTACACTGGTAATCGTTGGGATATTCGATTTTACCAAAATTGTAGGTACAATCTGGATAATACCGCCTATCAAGATGGCTACTGTGGCCAAGATGGTCAATTGTATCGGTTTACGTTCCAACCAAGTATGGAAAGTCTCGCCTGCGGTCCTCCTTTTGGAAACCCGTGTTAAGGCGGCTGCCTCGGCAAGTTCATCCTCTACCTTGCTACCTGATTTTATGGTCACGACTACATTATAGACCATTACAATGGCCCCAACAATATATAGGGTACCTCCAATGGCACGCATCCAATACATAGGGATGATTTCGTTTACAGTCTCCAAAAAGTTTCCGTAGACCAATGTACCATCCGGATTAAAGTCCTTCCACATCAATGCCTGGGTAAATCCGGCGACGTACATGGGCAGTGCGTATAGAATGATACCCAAAGTACCTATCCAAAAATGGAAGTTGGCCAAAGGAGTGGAATGCAATCGCGTCTTGAACATTTTGGGGACCAACCAATAGATCATACCAAAGGTCAAGAAGCCGTTCCAAGCCAATGCACCAACATGGACGTGGGCAATGATCCAGTCACTAAAGTGGGCAATGGCATTTACGTTCTTTAGGGATAACATGGGTCCCTCAAATGTAGCCATACCGTAACCGGTAATCGCTACGACCATAAATTTGAGTGTTGGATCGGTCCGTACCTTGTCCCATGCCCCACGTAGGGTCAACAAACCATTGATCATACCGCCCCAAGAGGGAGCAATCAACATTACGGAGAAGGCAACACCCAGATTCTGTGCCCAATCTGGCAAAGCAGAATACAACAGATGGTGTGGGCCTGCCCAAATATAGATGAATATCAAGGACCAGAAATGGACTATGGACAGTCTATAGGAATATATGGGCCTATTCGCAGCCTTGGGAACAAAATAATACATAAGTCCTAAGAAAGGGGTAGTCAAGAAAAAAGCCACGGCATTATGCCCATACCACCATTGAACCAAGGCATCCTGGACACCGGCATAAACGGAATAGCTTTTTAGAGCACTGACTGGAAGCTCAAGGCTATTGAAAATGTGAAGTACGGCAACGGTTACGAAAGTAGCTACATAGAACCAAATGGCTACGTACAGGTGGCGCTGCCTCCTTTTGATCATGGTTCCTATAAGGTTTACCCCAAAAGCGACCCAAACCAGTGCAATGGCGATATCAATAGGCCATTCCAGCTCAGCGTATTCTTTGGAGGTGGTATAACCCAAAGGAAGGGTTATAGCGGCGGCTACGATAATCAACTGCCACCCCCAAAAATTAAAATTGCTCAGAAAATCATTGAACATCCGGGCCTTGAGCAAACGCTGGGTGGAGTAGTAGACTCCTGCGAAAATGGCATTCCCCACAAAGGCAAAGATTACCGCATTGGTATGCAACGGCCGTAAACGACCGAAACTTAACCAGGAGATGCCATCGGTTAAGTTGGGGAATAGGAACATAAAGGCCAATATAAGCCCCACCAGAAAACCTACAATCCCCCACAGCATTGTCGCATAGAGGAATTTTTTTACGATTTTATTATCGTAGTAAAACTGCTGTACTTCCATAATAACTATTGATTTATTTCGGTTGATTTATCCACTTTTAGTTCACCTTTTGATTTTTCCCCTCCCGTCAAGGATGAGGGCTTTACCAATTCATCTTCAAATAGCATTCGTACCGATGGGGTATAGGAATCGTCATATTGACCACTCCTAACAGAAATAATAAATGCTGTGAAAAAGATGACCGCAACAACAATGCTAATGGCCAACAATACATATATAACACTCATACCTTACCTGAATTCTGGCGTAAAACTAAGTTGGGCACTATCCATAGAAAATGATATTTATCAGGTTTTAAAATAATTTTTCTTTTTGCCTTGACATCTGCAAAAAGAGAAATTTATCAGTTTATTTTTTTGCCCAATACATTGGTCATTACCGTAGTAAATGTCACAATGCTTATTGAACTCAGAGGCATTAAAATGGCCGCAATAACGGGCTGTAACTGCCCTGTTACCGCAAAGTAAAGTCCGATTACATTGTATAATAGGGACAACACAAAACTCAGTTTAATGATTTTCATGGCTTTTTTGGAAGCCAATATATATTTATGCAACTGACGAAATTTGGTTGCATCCAAAATACCGTCACAGGCGGGGGAGAATACGTTTACGTTTTCAGAGATGGCGATACCTACATCACTTTGGGCCAAGGCCCCGGCATCATTTAGTCCGTCGCCGACCATCATCACTTTTTCACCTTGCTCCTGAAGGGATTTGATGAACTGTAGTTTGTCCTTCGGTTTCTGGTCAAAGTATAAAGGTACTAATTTGGGCAACAGTTTTTCTAAACGTTTTTTTTCACCTTCATTATCCCCTGAGAGAATGGCCAACTTTAAGTCCGTAGCCATGGTCTTGAACAATTCCGGGACACCTTTGCGATACATGTTATGAAAAACGTAACGCCCTTTGTAGCTCTCATTGCTACTCACGTGTACCGATGTATTCAACTCATTGGCGGATGATTCCGTACCCACAAAATCTGCCGATCCTATCTTAATGTGATTGTCATCTTTGCTCCCTTCCAAGCCTTTGCCCAAATGTTCCTCATATTCATCTAAGGGAACAATATTGTTTTCCGCAAGTACATCGTACAAGGCACGACTTAAAGGATGGTTGGAAGCCCGTAATGTATTTTTCAATAACGATTCCTCTTCCTCGGTCAAGGGCATACCTTCATAACTGGCCGTAGTCCTTTTGGTAGTGGTGATGGTTCCTGTCTTATCAAAAATAGCAGTGCCTATTCCAGCCAATCGTTCTATGGTCTGTACATCCTTGAGGTAGAATTTTTTTCGGCCGAAGATGCGTAACATATTTCCAAGGGTAAATGGTGCTGCCAAAGCAATGGCACAGGGACAGGCTATAATAAGAACGGCCGTAAAAACATTCAAGGCCTTACTGGGATCATAATACAGCCAAAAGGCCGTAGCAATGGATGCTATGGTCAAAACGGCCAATGTAAATCGTTTTCCGATACTATCCGTAAGCGTCCTGAACCTGCTCGGTCTGTCTTTTTGAAATACGGTATTGCTCCAAAGTTGGGTAAGGTAGCTTTGTGATACGGATTTTAAAACCTCCATTTCCAGGGCCCCGCTTAATTGCTTTCCTCCGGCAAAAATTTTATCCCCGGACACTTTGCGTACGGGTTCCGACTCTCCGGTTACAAAACTGTAATCTATTTGCGCATTTCCGTTAATGAGAATACCATCTGCCGGAATAAGTTCGTGGTTTCGGATAAGAAGCCTATCCCCCCTTTTAATTTTGTATACCTGAACGGATTCCTCTTTTCCATTAGGATTTATACGGGTAATTGCAATGGGGAAATACGATTTGTAATCCCGTTCAAAGGAAAGAAAGGAATAGGTTTTTTGTTGAAAGAACTTTCCGAGCAAAAGGAAGAAGACAAGTCCCGTAAGGCTATCGAAGAAACCGCTTCCCAAGTTGAAAATGATTTCTAGGGTACTGCGTAGAAAAAGTACCAAAATACCCAGGGCAATGGGAACATCAATATTCAATAACCGACTCCGCAATCCTTTATATGCCGATATAAAATAATCCTGGCCCGCATAAAATACCACGGGCAACGAAAAGAAGAACATCAACCAACGAAAAAGATGTTTGTACCGCTCCAGCCAAAATTCCTTTGTGACCGATTCGTCCAGATGCAGATCAAAGTATTCTGGAAAGGAGAGAAACATTACGTTTCCAAAGGCAAATCCAGCTACACCCAGTTTGTAAATGAGGCTGCGGTCTATCTTTTTTTTGCCCCTGTCATAGTCCTCAAGGGAAATGTAGGGCTCATATCCGATGCGAGCCAAGAGGACAACCAGGTTTTTTAAAGAGAAATTAGCGGTTGTATAGGTAATGCGAACCGTTTTCTTGGGAAAATCTACTTGGGCCGCAGTTACCGAGGGGTGCAATTTGTTTAGATTCTCCAATACCCAGATACAGGAACTACAATGGATATGGGGAATATAGAGGCTAACGACCTGAACGTCACTTTCGCTGAATTCCGTTAATCTTTCAACAATAGCAGGAGTATCCAAAAAGTCGTACTTTCCTTCAACCTCTTTTGGAGTGGCCCCAGCAGCCGATTGTAGGTCATAATAATAGGATAGGTCGTTGCTAGAAAAAATTTCGTATACAGTTTTGCAACCGTTACAGCAGAAGTCTTTCTCATCGAACTTAATGGATGCAGTGCCACAATGGTCACCGCAATGATAACACTTGGTCGTTTCCATTCACATTTGCTTACTATACCTTTTGCAAATATTTGCAAGTTTTACAAACATAGATATGATAATTGTCAGCTTTTCAATATTTTTATATAATTTTTCGGAACAACCCAATAACAATGAGGTATGGATAAGGAGGAGCACGAAAGTAGATGTGAGCAGTGTATCATACGCCAATTTAATGCACTGCGTGCCATGAGCAAAGAAGAACTTAAAAAGGTATCCGACTCCAAGATGGTTAGAAAAATAAAAAAGGGGGAGTCCATTTTTGAGGAAGGAGAAAAACTCAATGGTGTTTTTTGTGTTCGCAACGGGGTTTCCAAACTCTCCAAGTTGAGTGCCAACGGTAAGGATCAAATCGTAAAACTGGCCACTAAGGGAGAAGTCATGGGACAACGATCCGTAATTGCCGAAGAACATTCCAATTTAAGTGCTGTGGCCGTAAATGATATGGAGGTGTGTTATATTCCAAAGGATAGCATTGTACATACCCTAAAATCCAATCCGGATTTTACTGTAGAAGTACTCCGGCATATGGCCCATGACTTAAGGGAGGCCGATGATGTTATTGTAAATATGAGCCAAAAAACGGTAAAACAACGGGTTGCCGAGGCTTTTCTTTACCTAAAAAATAATTTCGGGGAGGATAAAGAAGGTTTTTTAATGTTAACCCTTTCCAGGGAGGATATTGCCAATGTGGTAGGCACCGCTACGGAAAGTTGCATCCGTATTATCTCCGAGTTTCGAAAAAAAGGATTCTTAAAGACTTCTGGAAAAAAAATAGGTATTGCCGATGAACGAAAACTGCAAGACTTGGTGGAAGGATTTTAAAAGCTGACATATATCATAGTTTGAGCCTAAGTACTAGGTTAATTTTACCTTGTATAATTAGACTCCGATCTATGAAAAGCATATTATTACCTACCGATTTTTCCGATAATGCGTGGAATGCTACGCAATACGCCATGGAGCTTTTTAAAGGTGAAGAATGCGTTTTCCACTTACTTAATACATACACCCCCGCAATTGCCAATAGTAGATTTATGGCGGCCACCTTGGATGCCGGCAACTTGGAGGATGGAGCGCGGGCCTGTTCAGAGAACGGTCTACTGGGGGTAGTAAAACGTATTCAGAAAAGCTACAGTAATCCAAAGCACAGTTTTAAAACCATGTCTTCGTTTTGTCTGTTGACCGAGGAAATCAAGGAAGTTGTTGAACAAGAAGAAATAGATCTGGTGGTTACCGGGACAAAAGGTGCTTCTGGGTTAGAGGAAGTCTTTATGGGAAGCAATACGGTCCGAATTATCAAATCGGTCAAAAATTGCCCCGTCCTGGCCGTTCCCCAACATTTTAAATATGTTGCTCCTTCAGAAGTTGCTTTCGCTACGGATTTTAATCGCTTTTATACGGAATCCGAGCTTATGCCTTTAATCGAACTTGCCAACACCTTCAATGCCGCAATACGTATTGTATATGTTCAATATGAAATCAAGGCGCTCACGGAAATTCAGCAGTTCAATCTATCTATGTTGCGCAAATACCTTTCCGATGTAGAGCATTATGTACATACAGTTTCCGAACTAAACTCTGTATCCAAGACCTTGGAGATGTTTGTAAACGAGTTGGACATCCACCTATTGGCCATGCTTCATTATCAGCATAGCTATATGGAACGTATGACCCGGGAACCGGTGGTAAAACGCATGGCCTTCCATACGCAAATACCTTTATTGGTCATCCCTGAGCTGGGCATGAGCGTACCATACAAGCATAAAAGGGAACAAGAAATGTCTGTTTCTAAATAAGTATTGGATCCTTCTAAGTAAGTTTACTTCCAATATTAGTATTCACAGGAGCTTTTCTGCATAAAATTGCTGCAATATTATTTCTAATGGAGACGCTCACTTATGGGGCAGTCCTCATAGAAATCCTCAAACGTTTTTTCCGTTTGATAATTTTCGGTCAATACTTTATAGACCATATAGACAATTAAAATTTGTCCTAAAACGGTCAAATAAAAGACCCAATTGAATGGAAAGTCCATGGCAACCATAATCGTTACCATAACGAGAAGCAGGGTAGTAATTCCTACCCAAAACATGGAAGTACTTTGCATAGCGATTTTTATTTCTAAAGTAACACAAATCTTTATTTGGCACTGTTAAGATAACGGTAAAAGAATACGTAATTTTGTACAAAATCGTTGCATGAACCTACCCAAGACGAACCAAAGGAGAGTGGTCATTATAGGTGGTGGATTTGCCGGAATATCGTTGGCAAAAAAGCTTAAAAATTTGGATGTGCAAGTGGTCATGATAGACAAGCACAACTACCATACTTTTCAACCCCTACTTTATCAAGTATCCACTAGTGGTTTGGAGCCGGATTCCATTGCTTATCCGATTCGCAAAGTACTAAAACGTCTTAAAAACTTTCATTTTCGATGGGCAACGGTAGAGCATATAGAGCCGGAGGGTGATCGAGTAATTACCAATATTGGTGAGCTTTCTTATGACTATCTGATCATTGCCACGGGGACCAAGACCAACTTTTTTGGCAATGCGACCATTGCAGAACATGCCATGCCCATGAAAAATGTACCCCAGGCGCTCAATATAAGGAGTTTGATGTTGCAAAATTTTGAAAAGGCGGATGATTGTGATGACTTGGAAGAACGAAAGGCCTTACTCAATTTTTGTATCGTGGGCGCCGGCCCAACGGGAGTTGAACTTGCCGGTGCGTTCGCAGAATTGAAACGCCATGTATTTCCTAGGGATTACAGACATCTAAATGTGGATGAAATGGAGATACATCTCTTTGAAGGTGCCGATAGAATCTTACCTCCTATGAGCGAACAAGCCTCCAAAGAAGCAACCAAATTTTTGCATGAATTGGGTGTGAAGATTCTTTTGAAAACCTTAGTTCAAGACTTTAACGGAGAAACACTTACCATGAACAATGGTAAGAGCATGCGAACCAAAAATTTTATTTGGACGGCTGGGGTAACGGGTGCTGCAATTAAAGGCATAGATGCTTCTTCTCTAATGGAGCGGCTTAATCGGTTTAAAGTAAATCGATTTAATCAAGTAAGGAATTACAAGAATATATTTGCTATTGGCGATGTTGCCTACATGGAAACGGAACACTATCCAAAGGGGCATCCACAAGTGGCCCAACCAGCCATACAACAAGGGGAGCTTTTGGCAAAAAACTTAAAACGACTCTTGGAGGAGAAACCTATGGAACCCTTTATTTATAATGATAAGGGAACTATGGCAACGGTTGGTAGGAACAAGGCCGTTGTGGATTTGCACAAATTAAAGTTTGGCGGATTCTTCGCTTGGTTTATTTGGATGTTCGTGCATTTGATGGCCCTGGTAGGTTTCCGAAATAGAGTCATTGTGTTTTTTAACTGGGCGTACAACTACATCAACTATGATAAGGCAGCTAGGCTTATCGTTAGACCCTTTAAGCCCAAAGCATAAAAGACGGCTGGTTTGTCGTTTTGTTGAAAACCTTTGTTATATTTGCAGCGTTGTGTTGTGACCCATGACCATTAAGGTCAGGGCCAATGAAAGGCTTTCCATAATGGGAGGCTTTTTTTATGATTCCACCTTAGGGGATTTGGTTTAAACCAAATTTCTCCTGAAATCTACTTTCAAACCTACATTATCAATCTTTCGGAAATTGGATGGATTTCCATATAAATTTCCAGCTTTTGGGACATTTTTTAATGAGTATAATCAGTTGATTGTCAAATGTTTTAATAAAGTTATAATTCTACAGGCCAATAAAGTAAACTGTGTTATTTATTGTATTTTTAAAAGAGATTAAAACCAGTAATTATGCCATTGTATCACAAATTGGGCAAGATACCCCAGAAGCGTCATACTATTTTTAAAAAGGATGATGGAACCTTACATTACGAACAATTGTTCGGTACCATTGGTTTTGATGGAATGTCTTCCTTGATGTACCATTTGCATAGACCTACACAGGTCAAGGCCGTTCAAACGGCCATAGATGTTGCTCCCAAAGCGGCAGTGGAATATAACATTGCTTCACGATTATTGAAGGGTTTTGAAATACGACCCGAGGAGGATTATTTGGAAAGCCGGAAAACGATTTTATTCAATTCGGATGTCCACGTGGCTTTGGCCGCGCCCAAAAACTCGATTACCGACTATTTTTATAAAAATGTGGATGCCGATGAACTCCTTTTTGTCCATAGGGGTACAGGTACTTTGAAGACCTTTTTGGGGGAAATCCCCTTTGAATATGGAGACTACCTCTTAATTCCTCGGGGTATGATCTATCAAATCGAGTTTGATGATTTGGACAATAGACTACTAATTACAGAAAGTTACCACCCTATTTATACGCCGAAACGTTACCGCAATTGGTTTGGGCAACATTTGGAACATTCGCCTTTTTGTGAACGGGATTTTAAGCTCCCCGCGAACTTACGGACCTACGACGAAAAAGGTGAGTTTTTACTCAAGATAAAAAAGCAGGGACAATTGCACCATGTAGTTTATGCAACGCATCCTTTCGACGTAGTGGGCTGGGACGGCTATAATTATCCCTATGGGTTTTCCATCCATAATTTTGAGCCGATTACGGGACGGGTACACCAACCGCCCCCGGTACACCAGACTTTTGAGACCTCGGCATTTGTGGTCTGTTCCTTTGCACCTCGATTGTATGACTATCACCCAGCGGCCATCCCAGCGCCCTATAACCATTCAAATATCGATTCCGATGAGGTTCTGTACTATGTAGATGGAGATTTTATGAGCCGTAAGAACATTGATAAGGGATATATTTCCCTACATCCCGCCGGTATTCCCCATGGGCCGCATCCGGGCACCTATGAAGCAAGTATCGGAAAGACCAAGACCGAGGAACTGGCTGTGATGATCGATACCTTTAAACCATTGCAACTAACGCAAACCGCTTTGGATATTGATGATGGAAAGTACTATAAGAGCTGGTTGGAATAGCTAATTGAATTGCTGCCGTGTTACGTAATGGATAAGTGACGCCGCCAATTTAGCAGTACAATTATCAACATCATATCTCGGATTCATCTCAGCAATGTCCACACTTATCAATTTTCGTGAAAGGAGAATTACCTTTAGACATTCCAGTACAATATCCGGCGAAAAGCCCATGGGAGAGGCAGCACTGACCCCTGGAGCATACGCCGATGAAAATCCGTCTAGGTCAATAGTCACGTATAGGGCATCTACTTTGCCAATAAATGTTTGAAGTTCCCGTTCAACGGACTTCCAATATCGAAGATGAAAGCGTGCGTTTTCAATATAACCTACATCAAGTTTGTTTGCTGTTTGAAACAATACCTTGTCATTGGCATCCTTCCGGATTCCAAAACATAAATAGTTAAAGCTAGTTCCATCGGCTTTGCAGTCTTGGGCGATTTGGTAAAAAGGTGTACCAGAATTATTACCGTTGCCGTTATTGCGCAGATCAAAATGCGCATCAAAATTGATAATACCTATGGACTTGTTTCCGTTCAAAAACTTTTTGATACCTTGGAAATGTCCATAGGCCATATCATGACCTCCACCCAGTAGAACGGGAAATATACTGTTCTTTAAAAGTTGGGAGACTTTTATTGAAAGTAGATCTTGTGATTCTTCCATGTCTTCATCCGCACATGAAATTGAACCTATATCCAATAACTTTGTATCCGGATTCAGATGATTGGGCATCTTCCCTAATTGCTTTCGAATGGCATCCGGGCCTTGTGCAGCCCCAATCCTTCCTTGGTTTCGCCTTACCCCTTCATCACAGGCATAACCTAGTATCGCAATGGTTTTTGAAGTAGTGTCTGGAACGATTGAATCCAGATCCATACATTTTACGATTTCATGCAGGTACAGGTTTTTACCGGATTTTCTTCCTGTCCAAATTTCGGGATTCGTTGGATTGTAAACAGGCATAGTTAATCGAACAATTTTTCAAGTATTCCGTCTTCCACCAAATGGGGTATGGTAACCTTTAACTCTGGAGTGCGCTCCATTTCGCGCTGAATGGCAAAAAGTGCCTCCTTGTTCCGAGCCCAAGTTCTTCGGGCGATGCCATTGTTTACATCATAAAATAACATGTTTCGAAGATTTTTTGAGGCTTCCTCAGAACCATCGAGCACCAAACCAAATCCTCCATTGATGACTTCGCCCCATCCAACACCCCCGCCATTATGGATGGAGACCCAAGTAGCCCCTCTAAAACTGTCACCGATAACATTGTGTATGGCCATATCCGAAGTAAATTGGCTTCCATCATAGATGTTACTGGTTTCCCGAAATGGAGAATCCGTTCCGCTGACATCATGATGATCTCTTCCTAAAACAACGGCTGCTGAAATCTCACCTTTTTTTATAGCGTTGTTAAAAGCCTCCGCTATTTTAACCCTGCCCTCTGCATCGGCGTATAGAATCCTAGCTTGGGAACCAACGACCAATCGGTTCTGATCTGCCTCGGAAATCCATTGGATATTGTCCTGCATTTGCTGCTGGATTTCCTCCGGGGCATTCGACTTGACTTTCCGCATTTCCTCCAAGGCCAAGGCATCGGTTTTTCGGAGGTCAGCGGGATTACCAGAAGTACAAACCCATCGGAATGGTCCAAAACCATAGTCAAAACACATAGGTCCTAAAATGTCCTGAACGTAGCTGGGGTATTTGAAATCAATGTTGTTGTCCGCCATTACTTTGGCTCCCGCGCGGGAAGCTTCCAGTAAAAAGGCATTTCCATAATCGAAGAAATAGGTCCCTTTTTGGGCATGTTGGTTTATGGCATCTACCTGTCGTCGAAGCGATTCATGTACTTTTTCCATAAAAAGGGTAGGGTTTTCGGCCATTAGTTGGTTGGATTCCTCAAAACTACACCCAACCGGATAATAGCCACCCGCCCATGGATTGTGCAAAGAAGTCTGGTCGGAACCCAAGTGAACAAAAATGTTCTCCGTAAAGAAACGTTCCCATACATCTACAACGTTTCCAATATAGGCCAGCGATACGGTTTCACTATTCTTTTGGGCTTCCTTGGTACGTGATACTAGCTCATTAAGATTATCAATTAACACATCTACCCAGCCTTGATCGTATCTTTTTCTGGCGGCAGCCGGATTTACTTCCGCGCAGACAGTGATACATCCCGTAATATTTCCAGCTTTGGGCTGGGCGCCGCTCATTCCACCAAGTCCTGCAGTCAGGAATATTTTTCCTGCTGGATTTTCATCTTTTTGTAGCACTTTCCGAAAAGCGTTCATGACCGTAATGGCCGTACCATGTACGATTCCCTGAGGTCCTATATACATATAGGAACCTGCGGTCATCTGTCCGTATTGGGTGACACCAAGGGCATTGTATTTTTCCCAATCATCCGGTTTGGAGTAATTGGGAATCATCATCCCGTTGGTAACAACTACTCGAGGAGCTTCCTTGGCGGATGGAAAGAGTCCCATAGGGTGACCCGAGTACATATGCAGGGTTTGTTCTTCCGTCATAGTGGCCAAATAGTGCATGGTTAAAAGGTACTGCGCCCAGTTTTGGAAAACCGCACCATTGCCACCATAGGTTATCAATTCTTCAGGATGTTGAGCAACTTTGGGATCCAGATTGTTCTGGATCATCAACATGATGGCTGCCGCCTGTTTTGTTTTCGCCGGGTACGCCTCTATGGGTCGGGCAAACATTTCGTAGTCTGGCTTAAAGCGATACATATAGATCCGGCCATGGGCCTTTAACTCCTCGGTGAATTCCTTGGAAAGTTCGGAATGCCATGATTTGGGAAAATAGCGCAAGGCATTGCGTACGGCCAATTTCTTTTCTTCCAAAGACAGGAGATCCTTCCGTTTGGGAGCATGATTCGCATCTTTTGAATAGTCCCCTTTAGGAGGAAGTTTTGTGGGGATGCCCTGAAGTATTTGTTCTTTAAAGGTCATTCTTGGTTCTTTTTACGCTTTCTTTAAATACTGGACATTCGTTCTATTTCCCCTTCATACTTCGTACCTCGTATTTCTTACTTCCTACTTCAACCCTTATGTCTATCAGAAATCAGTTCTCCGTTTTTCCACACCATACACGGTTTTAAATTTCCTTGATTATAGAGAATTTCAGAATAGTTGGTTGTATGGAAAACGGCAAGATCGGCCAAAAAACCCTTGGCCAATTGGCCCCTATCCGATAGATTAAGGGCCGCTGCGGCACGAAAAGTTATGCCCGCCAATACTTCCGCATTGGACAATTTTTCGAAAGCGCCTAGAATGGCAGCCTGGGTCAGCAAATCCCCCATTGGGGCCGATCCCGGATTATGGTCGCTGGCAATGGCCAAAGCTCCACCCGCATCCAAGATTTTTCGGGCGGGAGTAAAATTACAGCCCAGTCCTAATGAAGCTCCCGGCAGTGCAGTGGCAATGACATTACTTTTGGCCAATAGTTCAATTTCTTTTGGAGTACTCGCCTCAAGGTGATCCGCACTGAGCGCATCAAACTGAATAGCAACTTCGCTACCACCTGTAGAGAATTGATCGGCATGGACCGTAATATCAAAACCCATTTCCCGGGCTTTTTCAAAGTAAGGCCCGATTTGCTTTGCAGAATAGGCATTTTCTTCAATAAAGGCATCAATACGATGGGCTAAACCTTCTTTCTTAAGTTTAGGGAAAAGTACATTTCCAATCTCTGCCAGATAATCTTCTTCACCTCCCTTATAATCTTTAGGAAGCATATGTGCCGCCAAGCATGTCGGTATTAAATCTATGGGAAGGATTTCGTTGGCCTCCTTGATGGCATATAGCATTTTAAGTTCCTCCGCTTGAGACAGCCCATAACCACTTTTAACCTCCAATGTGGTTGTTCCATTTTTAAGATGGCGTCGGGCAAGTTTAACCGTATGTTTTACAAGTTTATCTTTTGTGGCCTTTCGGGTTTGGGTCACCGTATCCCAGATACCACCGCCGGCCTGGGCAATTTCTAAATACGTCTTTCCTGAATTTCGCAACGCATAGTCATTGGCCCGGGAACCTCCATAGCATATATGTGTATGGGCATCTACCAAACCGGGCAAACAAACATGGTCGCCCTCCAAACGAATGATTTCCGTGTTGGTTTCCTTGAAATCCTTAAATAACTCAGAAAACTTTTTTATGGAATGAATTTTATTATCCTCGACTAGAATCCCGGCTTCGGTTATAACAGCTAGTTTAATATCTGGAATAGCACCCTTTAAGGGCAATCCGGTCATGGGTACCACTTGTCTAAATGGACCGATAAGTTTGGTTAAACCTGTCATTTTAGTATTCTTCAAATTCCTCGGAATAAGGAGTGTCCAAGGACATGTTCTTCTTTTTCCGTGTTCTTTCTATAATGGTTATCAAGAACTTTGATCGTATCAACTCGATTCCGATATCAATATCTTCTGCAAAAACCCTATCCTCCTTTGCAAAGGCTACTACTTTGCGGACTTCCTTATGGATTTCATCCAACAAAATCCCTGATTTTAACGGCTTTCGAAATTCGAATGCCTGTGCAGCGGTCAGTAATTCAATCGCCAAAATCTTTTCCACGTTTTCCAGGACCTGCAGTGCTTTTCTTCCAGAGATGGATCCCATACTTACATGGTCTTCCTGTCCCAAGGAGGTAGGGATACTATCGGCACTTGCGGGAAAGCACAATCCCTTGTTTTCGCTGGCCAAAGCCGCAGATGTGTATTGCAAGATCATATAACCCGAATTGATACCTGTGCCCGCCATTAATAATTTGGGAACCCCAGGGCTATTGCCTTCCAAGGCCAAATAGATTCTCCTGTCCGAAATATTGCCGAGTTCGGAAGCCGCAACACAGGCATAATCCAAAGCCATGGCTAAGGGCTGGCCATGAAAGTTGCCTCCACTTATGGTCAGGGATTCTTCTATAATGACTGGATTATCCGTAACCGCATTCAATTCTGTCTCCAGTAGTTCCTTTAAATGTAACCATGCATTTCGTGAAGCGCCATGTACCTGCGGAATGCAACGAAGGGAATAGGGGTCCTGTACCCGTTCGCAATCAATATGGGCTTCCATGATTTCCGAACCTTTGAGCAATCGTTTTACCCTTTTGGCCACATGTATGTTTCCCTTGAAAGGGCGTAGGGCGTGCAACTCGTTATAAAAGGGCTTAATGGATCCCTGTAGGCCTTCTATCATCATGGCCCCTATGATATCCGCCTGGGCCAAACAAGCGTGCATTTTTTCAATTACCATAATAGCATGGGCAGCTATAAATTGTGTTCCGTTGATTAATGCCAACCCCTCTTTTGGGCCCAGTTGCAAGGCCTTCAACCCCTCTTTTTTAAAAAAAGCGGAAGTGTCCAAAACCTCTCCTTTATAGGTTATTTTTCCCAATCCGATCAAAGGAAGAAAAAGATGGGCCAAAGGAGCCAGATCGCCGGATGCGCCTACAGAGCCTTGAGAGGGAACCACAGGAATTACATTATTTTCTATATGCCAAAGGATTCGATCTATAGTGGTCTCTGCGATCCCGGAATACCCTTTGGCAAGTGAATGCAATTTTAACACCAACATTAATTTGGCAATTTCCGTATCAATAGGTAATCCAACACCAACCGCATGACTTTTTAAGATATTGGATTGCAGTATTTTGGTTTCCTCCTTGGAGATACTGGTGGTACACAATGGCCCAAACCCTGTATTAATACCATATACTGGATGGCCGTGCTCCACAATGGTATGCACGATTTTTTGACTTGCCCTAAGCTTGGCTCTCGATTCCTCGGGAATTTCACCGATGATTTCACCTCTAACCAGGTCAAGGGCAATGCCAGCTGTAAGATGTTCTTGGCCAAAAAGGAATTTTTTTGATTTCGATGCCATTCGGACTATATTTCAGGACCCTAAATGTATTCATTAAGTTTGATATTGTTAAATATATAACATATGATCTTCGATTTGATAAAAAAGAGACGTTCGGTATTTCCGGTTCAATATAATTCCAGCCCAATTGCCAAATCTGATATTGAAAAAATCCTGGAGGCCGCCAACTGGGCCCCGACCCATAGAAAGACGGAACCCTGGCGATTTAAGGTACTGCTTGGCGAATCCAAACCACGATTGGGTCAATTCCTGTCCAAAAAATATCAGGAGACCGAGGCAAGCCCTAAACAGATCAAATTCAAAAAACTTTTGGAGAACCCCAGAAGGGCAGGAGCAATAATTGCTATTTGCATGCAACGGGATCCAAAGGAAAGTTTACCGGAATGGGAGGAAATAGCCGCTACGGCAATGGCTGTACAGAATATGTGGCTCTGTTGTGCGGAAATGGGAATCGGTTGCTATTGGAGCTCACCCGGTCTAATACAATATATGGGAGAATTTCTGGAGTTAAATGAAGGGGAAAAGTGTTTGGGCTTTTTGTATATGGGATATTATGATGAAGAAATTCCCGAACAGACCAGGACACCTATAGCAGAAAAAACGGTATGGCTCGAATACTAGATCCTAGATTTAGGCCTATTCCATTTTGTAGTTATATACACCTCCAGCTTGCTTTAGGACAAAGCTCTTTTCATCGGGTGTAAATTCTATTCGCACCCCGGCCTTCGCAAACTCGAATATGTCCTTTTCTACGGCTTCCATAGGGAAGGATGGTTGCCCGGTAGCTTGGCCAAAAAGAGTAGTGCCGTCCTTGGTTATTGTAATCTTTAATGGAAGTTGCTCACTGGTATAGATGCCAAGATACTTGTCCAAATCTTTCGATTGTACTTTGATAGTTTTAAAAGTAGGTATCTCAAAAGGCTTCCCATAATACGCGCTTAATACGGCAATGATGATATCGTTATTGGCATAGCGATTGCCATTGGAAGTTAGGGCTACTGAAACTTTATCTTCAGGCATGTACCCCAAGACGGAGGTAAATCCATCTATTCCACCATTATGGCCATATCCACTTTTATTGTGGAAGGGTACCGGAAAAATACCCATGCCATAACCATCGGAAATGGTTTTCATCTGGTAGAGGCTTTTCATGGAAATCAATGTCCCCTCAAAAAGGGCATGTATGAAGGTATTTAAATCGGTTGGTGTGGAGACCATAGCACCTGCCCCTAAGGGGATGGACATATGGGTTTCATCCTTTTTTTTCCAACCTTTTTCGTAGGTGTAGGAATGGGCTTCGTTATGGTCTAAATTGATCCGACCTCCCACATAGGTACTTTTTAGGCCCAGGGGTCCGGTAATGTTTTCGGATACAAGCTCCGAATAGGTCTTCTTTAAGACATCCTCTAAAATAAATGTCAACAGCACATAGTTGGAGTTACTATACTGAGCCCTGCTATCAGGATTAAAGACGCTTCCACCATCTCGGATGATTTCGAGGAGTTCGGCCCTTGTTTTGGGTTCGATATCCCAATCTTGGTAATCGGGGCGGCTTGTAAAACTATGGATGCCGCTTCTGTGGTTTAACAGATTGGCAATGGTGATTTGATCACTATTTTCGACTTTGGGAAAATAGGCGTCGATTGTCTGATCGAGCTTTAGTTCACCAGTTTCCACGGCCTTAAAAACAAGTACCGAGGTAAACATTTTGGTTATAGAGCCAACCCTGTATTTGGTGCCTGTAGTCGGTTTTAGGTTGTTTTTTACATCCCTATATCCAATAGCCTTGGCGTATATAGTTTCACCTTCATGCGAAAGGGCTAAACTTCCCATAAAACGGTCATTAACCTCCAAGGTGTTAAAAAGGCTATCCAGTTTAGCGGAATCAATCTGCTGTGAAACCCCGTACAAAGAGATAAGGCTGGCTAGTAAGAGTGTCAGGAAGTTTTTTTGCATATCAGAAGTTTGAGATACTATTCAAAAAAAGGAAATAGGGCCGCTTTATGTGTCCAGGCCACTGAAATGAACATCCCAAGAAATATCACGGTGACCATAAATTTTAGGAAAGTACCTGTCAAGAATCCAAGAAAGGAACCAAAGGCTGCCTTCAATGCCGTCTTTTTGTCCGCTTTATTAATGATTTCACCCACAAGGGCACCCACAAACGGCCAAATAACAATTCCGAATATACCCAATATGGGGAATACCAAGGCTACCAACAATCCGACAGTGGTGCCTATCATACCCGATCTGCTACCTCCAAATTTCTTAGTCCCCATTGCCGGGATTATGTAATCCAATGCAACAACAATAAGTGCAACTCCCAGGGTGATGCCCAACAACCACCAATCTTGGGGGACGGCCTTTGTGAGATACAGTAATAATAGGCCTACCCAACTTATAGGAGGCCCAGGCAGTACGGGCAAAAAACTTCCCAGAATGCCAACGAGCATTAAAATAAATCCTAGGACCAGTAATACTATATCCATTTTTTCCTTTTCTGTTGGACTAAGATACATGCATTTTGTTACACTTTTTTAACCAGACCCGTCAGGTTTTTTAAAACCTGACGGGTCTATAAACTAAAGGAATAGTTTATTGGGCTCAATTTTTTAACTAAATAATTAGTTTTAACTAAAGTTTTAGTTATATTTGAATATTATTTGAACTAAAAACTTAGTTAAATGAAGCAATTGACCAAAGCGGAGGAGGAGGTAATGCAAATCCTTTGGAAACTGGAAAAATGTAATGTGGCGGCCATTATAGATGAAGTGCCCAAACCCAAACCGGCCTATAATACAGTCTCTACCATTGTACGGATTTTAGAGAGTAAAGGATTTGTAGACCACGAAAAGGAAGGAAAAGGGCATCTCTATTTTCCATTGATTAAGAAAGCTGATTATAGCAATCAGTCCATTACCAAATTGGTGGACGGTTATTTTCAGGGATCTTTTAAAAGCATGGTGTCTTTCTTTATGAAAAAGAACGATATGAGTCTTTCAGAATTGGAATCTATCTTAAAAGAAATCAAAAAAGGCGAAAAATGATACAGTATGTCCTAGAATGTATGGCCTTTCAATTGGTGTTTTTGGTCATCTACGATTTTTGGCTAAAGCCCGAGACCTTTTTCCAATGGAACCGGGCCTACCTTATAGGTTCATATCTGCTATCCTTGATTTTGCCTTGGGTAAAGATAGAAGCCTTTAGAACCAAAATACCCATAGCTTTTAAGGGATATCCGGAATTTCTTTGGAATTTGGACAATGCCGCTCTAAAGGTCGTAGGGGACAAAGGGTCAACTTTTGGTCCGTCCTGGGAGCTTGTCCTGCTTTTTGGCGGGATGATTTTGACCACGACGTTTTTTGTGTATAAGCTGTTTCAAATCCAAAGACTCAAGCGGCTAGGGGAAGTGCATTATTTTAATGAGTTTACCCGGATAATCCTTCCCAATAGTAGGGCTGCTTTTTCCTTTTTCAGGTCCATTTTTTTGGGAGACAAGGTTGTCGAAAAGGAACATGAAACGATCATCAATCATGAGTTGGTCCATATTCGGCAGAGACATTCGTGCGATCTTATATTCTTTGAATTGATGCGCATCTTAGGTTGGTTTAATCCATTGGTTTATGTATATCAAAACAAGGTTTCGGAATTGCACGAGTTTATCGCCGATGCCCAAGTGGCCAAAACCAATAAAAACGAACAATATAAATTGCTTTTGTCCCAAGTGTTTCAAACCCAACATATTTCATTCATCAACCAATTTTTTAAAGAATCATTAATCAAAAAGCGAATAGTCATGTTACAAAAATCAAAATCAAAACAAATTTGGAAATTAAAGTATTTACTAGTTGCCCCCATTGTAATTGGGATGCTTTTTTATACATCCTGTGAAAATGAAAGGAAAGATGATGTACAGGAAACCATATCCGTTGCGGATATCGGGAATTTGACGGATATGGAGGAGGACAAGGTTTTTTCAAGACTTGTGGATCTCTCAAATGGCTCACAGGATTGGGAATTACATGTTGAGGATGGCAATTCTACCATACATTTTTCCAGACCGGAGGATGGGGAGTCCTATATTTCAGGCCCGGAGGGGAACCCTATCAAAGCTAAGATGCAAATTGAAACGGACTTGGCGGACATGGATTTCGACTTTTTCGGAGATAATTCGAAGACCACTTCGGAATATGGCCTGGACAGGGCTTTACCTTTTGGGGAAGTGGAGCAAGTACCTATTTTTTTGGGTTGTGAAAGCGAGACGGATAAAAGGGCCTGTTTCAACTCAAAACTACAACGCCATATCAGTAAGCATTTCAACTATCCGAAGGAAGCTATTGAAAAAGGAGTAGAAGGGCGGGTGAATGCTGTGTTTACCATAGATGAAGATGGTAAGGTTGTACACATTAAAACCAAAGGGCCGGATAAGCTTTTGGAAAATGAGGTAGAACGGATTATCGGACGCATCCCGAATATGGTACCTGGCAGGCATAACGGAAACAACGTTAATGTGATGTATTCCATCCCGGTTACCTTTAAGTTACAATAACTTCCCATAACCTTATAAAAAGACCTGGGTACTGATCCAGGTCTTTTTGTATAGCGTTATAAAGATGTTCTGATCCTTCGCTAAAAAATTGTAATTTCCACCCAAGAATTGGTGGGTATGCGACACTTTTGGATGCTGTTGGTTTTTTGTGGTCTGGCTTCCTGCAATCTGTGGGTCTCCAAAGACAAGAAGACCCAAAAAATGGTGGACGAGGAAATGCAAGCCATTGATTGGAACAATGTGGACAACTACCCCTTATTTGAGAACTGTGACGAGACTGCATCCAAAATAGGGCAAAGGGAGTGTTTTGAACAGGAACTCTTGTCCCATTTTTCGGCTACTCTAACAGAATTTGAATTTATATTAGGTACAGAAATCGACTCTATCATTACTGTCGATTTTTTAGTGGACAAGGAAGGGAAAATAACCATTCTAGAGATTGTAAAGGATAATGAAATCGATGGACAAATGCCAGAATTTGAAGGTATTGTTCGTCAAAGCCTTAAGAATATGCCGCCTTTGGCTCCGGCCTTAAAAAGAGGAATTCCGGTGTCGGCAAAATTTCGGTTACCCATACGTTTACGCAGTAATTAGATTTCGTATTTGAGCCAAAAATCATGTAGAATATTCAATGTCAATTTATTGGATGTAATTTAAACCATAAACCATAAACCATAAACCATAAACCATAAACCATAAGACCTTGGCCCACGAAAAAATCATACTTGGTATAGATCCCGGAACAACCATCATGGGTTTTGGGATTATCAAAGTGGTGGATAAAAAAATGAAGTTTATCCAGATGAATGAACTTCTACTTAAAAAGTATACCGACCCCTATACCAAACTCAAGCTTATTTTTGAACGGACCTTGGAATTGATAGATACCTATCATCCGGATGAAATTGCCATTGAGGCGCCATTTTATGGCAAAAATGTACAAAGTATGCTTAAATTAGGTCGTGCGCAAGGGGTAGCTATGGCTGCCGGACTTTCCCGACAAATACCCATTACGGAATACCTTCCCAAAAAAATAAAGATGTCCATAACCGGAAATGGAAATGCGAGTAAGGAACAGGTCGCGAAAATGCTACAAAGCACTTTGGGTCTTAAAACCCTCCCTAAAAACTTGGATAGCACAGATGGTCTTGCCGCCGCAGTCTGCCATTTTTATAACGAAGGCCGAATAGAAATAGGTAAAAGTTACTCAGGTTGGGAAGCGTTTGTTAAAGCTAATGAAGGACGACTCAAAAAGTGAAAAGTATATAGTAATAAGTAAAATAACACCTCTTTATGAAGTTTCAGGATTTACTGGCATATCAAAAATCTTTTGAGTTGGCAATGGAAATTTTTGAGGTTTCCAAAAAGTTTCCGAAGGAGGAGAAGTATTCTTTGACAGATCAAATAAGAAGATCTTCCCGAAGTGTTTCCACGAATATCGACGAATCTTATGCGAAACGTCGATACCCCAAACATTTCATATCTAAGCTTTCAGATAGTAATGGTGAGAATTTAGAAACTCAAGCATGGTTGGAGTTTTCGAGAGAATGCAAGTATATAGAACAGGAGAAGTTTGAATTGTTATTTGAAAAAACGGTTTAAATAGCAAAATTAATTTATTATATGATTAATAATCCAAGCAAGTTTGGCGCCAAATAGAACTTGCATTAGGCGTAACTATATAACTTATCCTTTTTTACTAATTACCTTTTACTATTTACTACAAGATGTCCGCCATCTACATCCATATCCCATTTTGCAAACAGGCCTGTCACTATTGTGATTTTCATTTTTCCACGTCCCTAGGTAAAAAAGAAGTTATGGTCCAAGCCCTGATGAAAGAGATGGTATTGCGCAAAAATGAATTGAAGGGAGAACTAATTGAAACCATTTATTTTGGGGGAGGAACACCTTCGGTATTAGATATTGGGGAAATTAACCAACTTGTTGATGCTGTATACACTAATTATCAAGTAGTACAGAATCCGGAAATTACCTTGGAAGCCAATCCGGATGATTTGTCCAGAAATCGAATCGTTGAGCTGGCAAAAAGTCGGATCAATAGGTTAAGTATTGGTGTCCAATCTTTTTTTGATAAAGACCTGAAATTGATGAACCGGGCCCATAATGCGTTGGAGGCCGAAATATCCATAAAGGATGCATCCCAATATTTTAAAAATATTTCTATTGATTTGATTTATGGAATTCCTGGAATGACCAACTTACGTTGGCAACAGAATATTGAAAAAGCGTTGGCCTTCAAAATTCCCCATATTTCAAGTTATGCCCTCACCGTGGAACCTAAAACGGCCCTGGCCCATTTTATTGAAAAGGGAGTGGTTCAAAATGTAGATGATGAGGTGGCCCAAGCACATTTTCATATTTTGTCGGATATCCTGGCGGACGCCGGCTATACCTGTTATGAGATTTCCAATTTTGGCAAACCGGGTTATTTCTCAAAGAACAATACGGCCTATTGGCAGCAGAAAACATATTTAGGTATAGGGCCGTCCGCACATTCCTATGATGGCGAACGAAGGGGCTGGAACGTGAGGAGCAATCCCAAGTATATTAGGGCTATCGCCAAAGGTGAACTGCCTATGGAGGCGGAGGTACTTTCCAAAACGGATCGATACAACGAGTATGTCATGACCGGTCTTCGGACCGTTTGGGGCGTCTCTCTAGAAAAAATAAGGGATTTGTTTGGAGAAGTGTATGAAAAACATATTGGGGAGCAGGCCGGAAAATACATTGCGTCACACTTACTGTACCTGGACGGGGATACCTTGTTGGCCACAAAAAAAGGCAAGTTTTTGGTGGACGGAATCGCCAGTGATCTATTTATGGTTAACTTGTCCTAAATCGGGTTTAGAAAAAGTTTGGCAGACATGCTCGCGAAAATAGAATACAATAACAAAGCTTATACAATTGACCTGTCCAAACCCTTGGACATCTCGATTCCCTTGCGGGGAGAGGCAAGCAATGTGAATGCTTGGTATTTGGACCATCCTAAGATAGAACCGCATCAGGAAGGGGGTTCTGTTGCCAAAGTCTCGGAAGGAGCTGCTATTAATTTTAACGATATCTGGTTCAATCCACATGCCCATGGAACACATACCGAGTGTGTTGGTCATATCACCGAGGAATTCCATTCCATAAATACCCATTTGAACCGTTATTTTTTTGCCGCGGAGTTGTTGACCATTGCTCCCGAAAAACAAGGAGGCGATTTTGTGATTTCAAAAAAACAATTGGAGTATGTTTTGGGCCAGGGCCGAAGGGATGCGATAGTAATCCGAACCCTGCCAAATACCAAAGCAAAGCTCTCCCGGCAATATTCCCACACCAATCCTCCCTATATATTGGAGGAGGCAGCAAAATTCCTTTGCGAAATAGGAGTGCAGCATCTTCTCATAGACCTTCCGTCCGTGGACAAGGAAAAGGATAATGGGGAGTTATTGGCGCATAAGGCCTTTTGGAACTTCAATGGAGCACTTAGGAAATCGGCCACTATCACAGAGCTCGTGTTTGTACCTAATCATATTCAGGATGGTAAGTACTTTTTAAACCTACAAGTGGCACCTTTTGTCAACGATGCTAGCCCTAGCCGGCCCGTTTTATTTGAGGTGGAAGAGGTATAACCGTAATCGATAACTTCCTTATATTTACTGCATGGACAATATTCTCGAAATATTTCTGGGCCTGGTTTTAGGCGCGATTATGATGTATTGGATTTTCTCCTTTTTCCGCAAAAAGAAGAGCAAGGAGTTGACCCATCATCAGTCCACGGTATTGTTGGAAAAAATAAAAAGCGTTTGTAAGTTGATTTCCGTGGAAGGTGACTTCGCCGAGATTTACAAATATGAGAATACCAAGGAACGGTTTATGAGCTTGGTGAGCAGCAAAAAGAAAGCACTGATCGTTATCAATGCCAAGGCCCAAATAGGCTATGATCTCCAAAAAGTGCTGATGCATTCCGACACTGCCAAGAAAAAGATAATCCTCACCAATTTTCCTCAACCGGAAGTGTTGTCCATAGAACCGGAATTGGAGTTTTATGATATTAAGAACGGACTTTTTAATTCCTTTACCCCGGATGATCTTACCAGCTTAAATCAAGAAGCAAAAAAGCACATTATAGAGAAAATTCCGGAAAGTGGTCTTATGGAAACTGCAAAACGGGAGGCCTTGGAGGCCGTTCTGCTTATCGAAAAAATTGTGGAAACCATTGGGTGGACCCTGGATTATTCCGCTTTGAAAATCTCCGATGAACAGAAGAAATTGTTCGAGGACATTAGAAAATAAAACACAACAAATGAAAAAACTATGCTATCCTTTACTAATTTTAACCCTTGCCGTAAGTAGTTATGGCCAAACCAAAACAAACATGAAAGAATTTGATCCCCATTTTGCACACACGGTGTATTTCTGGTTGAAGAACCCGGATAATCCAGATGACCGCAAAGCCTTTGAAACCTCGCTCCAAAAGTTTCTGGACAACTCGGCATATGCTAAGACCAATTTTATAGGAACCCCGCCCCAGGCCGGTAGGGATGTCGTTGACGGATCTTTTACCTATTCCCTGATCGTAACGTTCGAATCTGCCGAGGCGCAGCAAAACTATCAGGACGAAGGCCCACATAAATTGTTCATAGACGAATCTAGCAATTTGTGGGAAAAAGTAATCGTTTACGATTCCAAGGGCATTTAAAACTATGAAAGGTACTTCACCCTTAAAGAAATGAACATTGAGGAGTTTCGAAACTATTGCCTTGCCAAAAAAGGGGTAACCGAAGAACTTCCCTTTGGTCCGGATGCCCTCGTTTTTAAGGTGATGGGTAAAATGTTCGCGTTAAGTGCCCTGGAGCGTATTCCGCCACAGGTAAACCTAAAATGTGACCCGGAACGGGCCATTGCCTTGAGGGAAGAATACGATGGGACCATTATTCCTGGCTATCATATGAGCAAGGTACATTGGAACACCCTATATTTGGAACACCTTCCCCCGAAGCTGATCAAGGAGTTAATCGATCACTCCTATGATCTGGTGGTTTCCAAATTCACCAAAAAACTAAAGTCCGAGCTGGACGGCTTGAGTTGATACCAAATTTGTAACATTAGAGCGTTTTCCTACCAATTTTTCAAAACCAACAGATGGTATAGCGTATTTAATCTCCATGCCCTCGTCTTTACTTACGTTAAACAGCATCTATTCTCGTTGAAATACAACTTCATTGAAACTTTATCCTATAAATTGAGAATTTAGTCGAAAACTATTTTCGTTTTTATTTGAAAGACCTTTCATTTTCTAATTTGGCAAAATAAAACAACACATTGTTTATCAATGGTTTAAAAAATAGAAATATGAAGAGGAATACTTTTTTTGGTATCTTGTTAGTGGTTTTTATGTTTCTAGGCTCCTGTGAACGGGAACCTATGAATTCTTCGGAATCCATAGAAAATATACTCGCTAATGATATATTGGAAATCAAAGCGGGTTGGGAGGCCTTTACCTTTAATGCTCCCCTGGCAGGGCTGCCCATGAACGAGATGGTAGTGGACTGGGAAAATCCGGTGCAGCGGGATTCGGTTACCGGTACGGCTTACGAATTCCCTATCACCCAGGAATTCCCAACGGTACTGAATTCCGACGATTTTGAGGCGGAATCCTTAGCTTTAGTAGTATATGAAGGTGCGGAACGATTGTACAGGGTAGTACGCATGCTGCATACGGAGGATTCCTCCGAGGCATCCACCTTTTTGGAACCTTCGGGTTTGGATGGCACGGTTCATGTATATGATTTGGAGGGGAAAAATATCTTGGTAATGGCCTATGAAAAAGGAGAATTGGTGGCGAGTGCGGTAGAAGAAGACCTTGAGGACGTTCCGGAAGTGGACCTTTCCAAAACGGCCCGCTGCAATACCCGAAAATCCGCATCTTGGTCTGGCCAAAAGAGATATGGTTCAGATTGTAGCGGCGGCGGCGGTTATGACCGAGTACGGGTAGAACACTATACGGACTGGTTCAATCACCGGGGCAACGGCCAATGGGAATTCCAACGGAGCGAACATACGGGCACTACCTATGAATATGTATATTCCCCAGGGGCCGGGTATGGAGGGGCCACCATTTATAGGGAAACGGTACGGCCTTACGGTGGTAGCAGTGCGGCCTTTAACAGTTGGTGGCGACAAAATAGCATTTTCTTTAAGACCACCCCGGAGGACTATGAAAGAAAGTACAAGATTATCAACAACCTCACCGGAAAAGCGGATTGCGTATATAAAAAATTGCAACGTGAGAACCCAAATCTGTTTATCAATACGATACGAAAGTTTATCGATGATCCCGAATATCATTTAACCTTAAAAGAGGGAAATTGTAATTCCACCGATGATGCTTGTACAGACGCTAGTGATGTGAACAATATTGTAATCAAAATTGAGGATACCAATTTGTCGAGCATAGAGATTGCATCTCTGATTTTACATGAAGGGATTCATGCAGAGATACACAGATATGTCAGTAGATTTGAATCTGGTATTGACCCTAATGAACGAGCAAGACTATTTCAACTATACGCCTTTTATAAAGGAAGGGAAAGAACAGGAAATATACAACATATATATATGACGGAAAGATATATTCAGCCAATTGCGTCTGCGTTGCGTCAAATCGACGAAAATAGATATCCTTTGGATTATTATAAGTCTTTTGCTTGGGATGGCCTAAGACTTTGGGATGCTAACGGATTGTTATCGATAGAGGAAGATACCCGCTTCAATAGTTATCGTAACATTGTAATAAAAAATTCCAAAATACCATGCAATTAAAGTTCTTTTTAAGAGGATTATTAGGAATATCGATAGTTGCTCTATGGTCTTGTAATGGGGGTATATTGAAAATCGAGGAACAAAGTATTTATACGTTGATCATTGATGATGTTGTCCGACCGGTACCCCCACCACCCCCACCTCCTTTAGGGGAAGAATCTACTATGTCCATGCCGAAAGAAATAATTGATTCTTTAGAGCGGGTTAGCCTGGAGGTGGCGGTAGCCCCTTTTTTCAATATTTCGAAGACGAATCTAAATAAGCAAAAAATAGATTTAGAATATCATTCGGTCATAGACCTTCTTTTTTCCAAGGACACTGTCCATATCATTTCTGACGAAATGATAGGCCTTCAAAAGAAGCACAGAGTTGATGTCATAAATGAGGCGGAACTTAGGGACAAAAAAAGGTTGTTTGAGCATTTCGACCAATTGATTTATCTCTCCAATATCACATTTAATGCGGAAAGAAACAGAGCGGTGGTCTATGTAGGATGGACAAGAGAAGGAAGATTGGCAGGTGGCACTCTTCTATATCTCTTAAAAAGAGAGGGGAAAAATTGGTTTATTGAGGATGTAAGGGAACTATCAATTTCTTAGATAGTAAAGCAAGACTTACGGGTCATCACACTTACTTTTATACAGCATATGTCAGCCGATTTTTCTTTTTTCCAAGAATATCAATACAAGTATCAAAATTATTTTTCAAAAGGGGACTCAGGTGTTTATTTTAATCAATTAAAACACATAAGTTTACTTTCCAAAACTATTTCATTGTGATATCAAACCATAAAATTGCCGCCATAGTACATGATTTAGAGGAATGCTTTGATGGTAGGCCTTGGTACGGGGATTCCCTAATGGGAAAATTGGATTCCCTGGATTGGCAATATGTTAATGAACGACGATATGGAATAAAATCCATTGCGGTGCTCGTTCGGCATATACTCAATTGGAGAGTGTTCGTACTAAAAAAACTAGAAGGCGACCTTAACTATGACTTGATAATAGATGGTCCTAACGATTGGACGGAGGTAAACATCACAACCAAAGAGGAATGGGAAGGATTGAAGTCCGAACTTCAGCAAACGCAGAAGGACATTCTTGGCATTTTGTCCAATAGCTCCGATGATTTGTTGGAGAAAAAAGTACCCGGAAAAAAATACACTTTTGGCAATGTCCTACCCAGTATCGCCCAGCACGATATCTATCACCTAGGACAGATAGCCATGCTATATACCATGGGAAAAAGCTAGCACAGAATACATATCTTTGGGTCTTATCATTTTTTTGAATAGTCCATGCAAGATTGTTTCCTGTTCTATAACGAACAAATCAAAAAACATAAGACAGCATTATCCCAGGTAAAACAGCGCCTTTTTGCTTCAAGCATGATTCGTTTGGCAGTGTTTGCAAGTGCGGCCCTTGGGATTTATGTTTTGTTCGGAAATACCCAAATGGTATGGGGCATTGTGCTGGTCACTTTTGTCCTTTTCCTGTTTTTGGTTTCCCGGCATTCGGATCTGCAATATCAGCGTGACAAGTTACGGGCATTAATCCGGCTGAACGAAACCGAGATTGAAGTCCTGAACCGCAATTTCCATCAGTTGCCGGAAGGGAATGAATTTAAGGATTCTGGTCATTTCTTTAGTCAGGACATCGATTTATTCGGGAGGGGCTCTTTCTATCAATACTGCAATCGTACCGCTCTTCAACAAGGAAGTGAAACCTTGGCGGGAATCTTGACCGGGAATACCATAGATAACATTCCACAAAAGCAGGAGGCCCTAAAAGAATTGTCCCAAATACCAGAATGGCGGCAGAATTTTTCGGCCATCGCCACTTTGGTAAGGACGGAAACAAAATATACCACAATTATCAAATGGATACAGAATTATCGACCATTTATGCCCGCGATAATGAAGATTCTGCCCACTATTTTTAGTGTGCTGTCCCTAGTGGTCTGGACGCTGTATTTTTTAGATACGGTTTCAGAATGGTTTTTGGTCGGATGGTTTTTTTTGGGCCTTGGTATTACCGGAAGATTTTTAAGTAACATAAACAAGCTTTCGGCGGACACCTCCAAAATACAGAGCACTTTTCAACAGTATCAAAAATTGATAACGGAGTTGGAGCAAATGAAGTTTACCTCAGACCTGTTATCCGAAAAAAGAAGTTTGATCATTGAGAAAACGGATAAGGCGTCCAGGATTCTAAAAAAGTTTTCCAGACTATTAAACGCCCTAGATCAACGGAATAATATTATTATTGGCTTGTTCGCCAATGCGTTTATGTTACGGGACCTGCAGTTGGCCTATGCCATAGAAGATTGGTTTAAATCGTATGGTTCCAAGATAGAAGGCTGGTTCCAGACCATTGCCTTTTTTGATGCCTATAATAGTCTGGGCAATTTCGTTTTTAACCACCCTTCCTACAGCTTTCCATCTTTATCCGAGGAAGAAATTATTTTGGAATCCGAAAAGGCCGGCCATCCATTGTTGGATCCCGATAAAAGCGTTCTGAACAATTTTAAAGTCGAGAAAGAACAGTTCTTTATTATCACAGGGGCCAATATGGCTGGTAAAAGCACTTTTTTAAGAACTGTATCGCTGCAAATTGTGATGGCCAATATAGGGCTTCCCGTCTGTGCCTCTAAAGTGCGTTACTCTCCTATTAAACTCATAACTAGCATGCGCACTACGGACTCCTTGACGGATGAAGAGTCGTATTTCTTCTCGGAATTGAAACGGTTAAAATTTATTGTTGACGAGATTCAGAGAGACCGATATTTCATTGTGTTGGACGAAATCCTAAAGGGCACCAATAGTTCGGACAAGGCCAAAGGCTCCAGAAAATTTGTGGAAAAGCTAGTTCGTTCCAAATCTACCGGGATCATTGCGACCCATGACCTAAGCCTATGTGATGCAGCAAATGAATTCAATCAAATTCGCAATTATTACTTTGATGCTGAAATTATTAATAATGAACTCCATTTTGATTATACGCTCAAAGCCGGTATTTGTCAGAACATGAACGCTTCTTTCTTATTAAAAAAGATGGAGATTGTGGAATAAGAAGAGTTTTGGAATCAAGCCAAAAAATTGAAAAATACAATGGTGGTGGATTGGTAATTCTCTTCCTGTCCGGGACCATCACTTAAGGTACTTACTCCTTTTATTCGCTGTCATAAACAACAAGGCCAAGCCTATAAGGCTGGCAGTGGATGCAGCTCCTATGATAATGGGGTCCATGGTACATTGGAGCCAGTGATATGGTTCTGGTAACTCCCTTAAAAAGGTGCCCCATACAATGACAAGAATACTAAAGGCAACGGATAGGATGCCCTGTAACTTTGTAATTTTTACATTATAGATCGCCAGTAGAAAGAGCCCTAGGATACCACCTCCAAAAATACCGGAAATTTGCCACCAAACATCCAATGCACTCTTCGCCCGTATCATTAACAGAGCAAACCCGATTCCTAAAATGCCCCATAGTATTGTCGATAATCTTAAAATTATAAGGCTCTTCTTTTCCGGGACATGCGGATTAATATATTTTTTGTAGAAATCAATGTACCCTACTGTAGCGGAACTATTTAGGGCCGAGTCTACTGTGCTCATGGAAGCTGCCATGATAGCAGCTATCATTAGGCCTTTTACCCCTATGGGCAGTTCGGTGGCGATGAAAAAAGGAAATACCTCGTCACCCTTGGTAATGGTTTGGTCCAATGCATGAAGGCTCGCATTGTAGTAGGAAAATAAAGCCGTACCAATAAAAAGAAAAATAGCGGTCAAGGGCAAATAAATCAACATGGCTATCCATACGGATTTTTTGGCTTCTTTCTCCGTAGCGACCGAACTGTACTTCTGGGTAAAGTTCTGATCGGCCATAAGGTTTCGTACATTTTCGGTAACACCATAAATGATCATCACCCAGATAGTACGGTCACTTAAAGAAAAATTAGTATCGCCCAGGCTAAATTTCTGTCTGTCCAAAGCACTTTGGATCAGATAATCGGGCTGTGCAAAAACTTGTGTAACTAGAATATAGCCTACAAAGAAAATACCTCCAATCATAATGACCGATTGCATTACATCGGTCCAAATGACAGCCTCCATGCCCCCCATTAAGGTATAGATGATAGTTACGACACCTATAATCAGTATGGCGGTACCGATATCGGTATTGATAAAAGAGGTAAGCAATAGGGACGAAAGGTAGAGTATTACAGCCACTCGCCCTACCATAAAAAGCAGGAAGGAAAATGCGGCATAGATTCTACCCCAGCCTCCTATCTTTTCCTCGAGATAACTATAAACCGATATGATTTTGTGTTTTCGATAATGAGGAATCACAAATTGTGTCACGAACCAAGTGACCGGGATGGCGGTAAGCGCAAAAATTAAGGGGTGCCAGTTGTCATCAAAAGCTTTTCCGGGTACCGCGATATAGGAAATACTACTGGTATAGGTGCTCATTACGGCAATACCGGCCGCCCATGCGGGAATACTCCTCCCGGCGACCATGAACTGCTCAGAAGACTTACTCTTTTTAAAGTAATGGATGCCCATGGCCAACAACACCAGACCATATCCAATAATAATGACCAAGTCTAAAGTGCTTAGGCCATATTTCATAGGCCGGTAAGGTATTGATCATCCAAAGGGAAGTTACTCAGATGATTTTGGATTAACCGGCGCTCAGACATAGTAAACCGACTTAAGGGGGGTGCCACTTGATCATGGCATAATCCAAGTACGGAGAGGACACATTTTGTACCTTTAATATACTTCGATTCTTGTTTTCCGACATTGTATATGGTTGTACCTATCAATTTCACTTTCTTCAAAAGTTGCGATATGGTTTCGGTATCCTTGGCCAAGCAAGCTTCGTACAAAGTTACGAACAAACGCGGGAAAAAATTGGCACCGCCGGCAACAGCTCCATGCCCTCCCTTTGCAATTAATTGAGGTAGGAACAATTCCGTTCCGGTGACAATTGAAAAAGTGGGATCCCCACCAAATTCTTCGATTAGGGAATGTAGATAATCCCAATCACCCGAGCTGTCCTTTATTCCGATGGCGCCAAGCTCCTTTCCTTTTTTAATGGTTTCCAATGACAATTGAAGTTTGGTGCAACTCGGCATGTTATACAGTAAAAAGGGTAGGGGGAGCAAAGGTGCCAGATATTCCAAATACTGTTGCATTTCACCTTGGGAAATAGGCAAATAATAGGGAGGGGCCACTACTAGGGCATCAACCCCCATTTGTTTGGAATGTTCCGCCAGTTCCAGGGATTCCTTACATGAGGTATCCGTAATGCAGACCAGTACGGGCACTCGACTGTTTATAAAGTCACAGGCTTCCGTTACCAATTGTTTTCGAAGTACATGGGATAAGCTTGATCCTTCCCCGGTAGTCCCCAACAGGAAAAGTCCGTGTACGCCTCCTTCCAGCATGTGTCCAATGATATTTCTAAGACCTCGGCTATCCAAATCCCCGTTTTCCAATAAAGGGGTAACAATGGGTGGTATAATTCCTTTAATGGGCAGATTCATCTCTTGTTGGAATGATGCTAAACAAATAAAGACTAAATCTCGCTTTGGCACCACTATAATTTTGTATCAAATACATTAAATCTTAACCTTTTTTAAAGCTTTATTTTGTATTTTAAGCCACAACTGTTAAAATAACTACGAATGGAGTTTGTTTTCGAAAAGATTCATGTTCCCCATAAACATTCTTTTATCACAAGAAAGTTACCCTTGAAAACGAATGACAACGTACATTCCCACAAAAATTTTGAGCTTAATTTTATTGAATCCGGTTCGGGCCGAAGAATTGTCGGAGACCACATTTCCAGATTCGAAGCAGGGGATTTGGTACTATTGGGCCCCAATTTACCACATTGTTGGGAGCTACAGGAAGAAGGAAATACCGCGCCCGCTTTCTGCATTGTAACCCATTTTTCCGAGGATATCATGAATTCGGATTTTTTCAAGATTCCGGAGTTGGAAAAGGTGGTGGCTCTTTTGAAGCAATCCAAAAGGGGTTTGCGGTTTAAGATGGAAGATGATTACCAAATCCGACATATACTGGAAAAAATGACCTGTTTGGAAGGATTGGCCTATTATATTGAAATGCTTAAGGTCTTTTATCTTTTGCTCCAGATCAAGGAGCGGGAAATACTATCCAATCCCATGGACCATACCACAATTTTTAATAGAAATTTGGAAAAAATCAATACAGTATATGCCTATGTTTTTCAAAATATTCACGAAGGCGTGAAGTTGGAAGAAGCAGCTGATCTTTTGAATATGGCACCGGGCTCGTTTTGTCGGTTTTTTAAGAAAAAGACAGGTCTTACCTTTATGGAATATGTAAAACGTGTCCGTGTAGGGATGGCGGCCAAACTTTTGGCCGAGACCGATAAACAAATTACCCAGATATGTTTTGAAAGCGGCTATAACAATTTGGCTAACTTCAATCATTATTTTAAAAGTATAATGGCAAAGACGCCTTCAGCCTATCGAAAGAGTTTTAATTGAATGACATGTTGGGTTTGTATCAATCCTAAAAATCAACTTAGCAATTTAATATGAAGATACTATTTGTGTTTGCGATAATAGCTACGACATTTTCGTGTAACGGGCAGTCCCGTAAGCTGCCAAAGGTATTGCCCTCGGACCATCCGGCCGTTATTTCCGAAGAATTCATTTATGATTTGGAAAAGGCCTTAACACCGGAATGCCATGCCTCTACGGTGGAAATCAGCAACGGTGTAATCGTTGCCGCTTGGTTTGGAGGAACAAAAGAGAAGAACAAGGATGTGGGGATATGGGTGTCCAGAAAGACAAATACGGATTGGTCCATTCCCGTTGAGGTAGTCAATGGCGTCCAAGAAGATGGTACCCGCTATCCCTGTTGGAACCCGGTATTGTTTAAACCTAGAGGCAAGCCTTTGCACTTATTTTATAAGGTAGGGCCTAGCCCACGGGAATGGTGGGGATTATATATGACCTCCAAAGATGATGGGAAAACCTGGTCCGAACCTAAAATGCTACCCGAAGGTATTCTAGGGCCTATTAAAAATCAGCCCATTCAATTGAAAGATGGAACCGTGCTTTCACCTTCCAGTACGGAAAGTAAAACGGAAGGTTGGAAAATACACTTGGAATCCAGTGATGATGAATGTACAAACTGGTTCAAAACTACTTCCTTGAACGATTCGAAAGAATTCGGTGCCATACAACCGGTAATTCTAAACTACGGCAATGGAAAATTGCAGCTGTTGAGCAGGACGCAGAACAACGTAATAACCCAGAATTGGTCTACGGATTTTGGGAAAACCTGGAGTAACATGACCGCAACGAAGCTTCCGAATCCAAATTCGGGTATTGATGGGGTTACCTTAGAGGATGGACGCCAACTATTGGTCTATAATCCAACCGAAAAGAATTGGGGAGATCGCGTTCCTTTAAGTGTTGCTCTATCCTCAAATGGGCAAGAATGGAAGCGCGTACTGGACCTGGAACCTCTTCGGGAAACAACTGATAAGGAAGGGGAGGAATATTCATACCCCACTGTGATTCAGGCCTCGGACGGGAAAGTTCACGTTGTATATACTTGGAATCGAAAAACGGTAAAACACGTGGTATTGGATGTGGGTAAGCTTTGACGAAAGCGTTCATAGAGATACATGAGGCCTAGTTCAATTAAGGAAAAAATAGAATAGTTTGGAAGTGAGAAGTGAGAAGTAGGATGTGAGAAGTTCTTTTTTAATTTTATCGGACATCGGACATCGGACATCGGACATCGGACATCGGACATCGGACATCGGACATCGGACATCGGACATGTCGTGCTGAGCGCCCACCTGAATGACATCGTTGGCAGGCAGCCGAAGCATCAAAGTGCAATCGAAGCACCAAACTCTACCCTTGAATCTACTATACGAATAAGAACTTGAAAAATGGATTCACTAACACAAATTGTTCTCGGAGCCTCGGTCGGTGAGGCGGCACTGGGTAAAAAAGTGGGCAATAAGGCACTGCTCTATGGGGCCATTGCGGGTACGATACCGGATTTGGATGTGCTTGCGCGAAATTTTACCGATACCGTTACCGCCATTGAATGGCACCGCGGATTTAGCCATTCCATTTTCTTTTCGTTGTTATTTGCCCCAATTTTTGGTTGGCTTATTTCTAGAATAGAAAGAAAATCCAACGCTACTTGGCAGGATTGGTCCAAGCTTATGTTTTGGGGGCTGTTTACCCATCCCGTATTGGATGCCTTTACCACTTGGGGAACTCAGTTGTTTTGGCCTTTTGATGTGCGGCTCGCCTTTCAGAATATTTTTGTGATCGATCCATTATATACCCTTCCCTTTTTAGTTTTTATGATACTTGTTCTATTTCAAAAACGGGCTTCACCTAAAAGATCAAAATATAACAACTTGGGGTTGCTGGTTAGCGGTAGCTATCTGGTTTTGACCCTTGTTCTAAAAGGATTGGCCTACACCAAGTTCACCAATAGCCTGAAGGAACAGGGGATAGACTACAGCGCCATGGATACCCGGCCAACCCCGTTTAATGCCATTCTATGGACGGCCAACATAGAGACCACCGATGCGTATTTAATGGGCAGTTACTCATTTTTTGATTCCCAACCCATACAATTTTCTTCCTATCCCAAAAATCATCAGCTTTTGGGTAGTTTGGCTACCAATAACAAGATAGAGCGCTTAAAGCATATTGTAGAAGGTTGGTATACGATAACCAAAAAGAATGATCAATTGTTTTTTAATGATTTACGTTTTGGACTGATTAGCCTGGATTCCGAAGAAGAACGCTTTGCATTCAGCTACCGCATCATTCCAAAAGGGAACGAGGTTTTGGTCCAGGAAACCCCAAAACTTAGAAGTGATGCCCGGCATCTTCTTGTTGCACTTTGGCTAAGAATATGGGGGAATTAATACTTCAATTTTCAGTATCTTCATGCCCATTCCAAAAAAACAACCCGGCACTATGAAGAACTTTTTTTTGCTCGTATCGATTCTGCTATTCCTTTCCTGTGGTGAAAAGCAAGACATGAAGCCCATAGCGGAATACCAGCAATGGCATACGGTCACCTTATCCTTTGAAGGTCCTGAAACCACTGAGGAAGCTGGTGAAAATCCTTTTTTGAACTACCGATTGTTCGTAACATTTAAAAATGGTGAAAACGCATATACCATACCGGGATTTTATGCAGCGGATGGCAATGCTGCCGAGACCAGTGCAAATTCGGGGAATATTTGGCAAGTTCGCTTTACACCTGATCAGCAGGGAAAGTGGAGTTATGCGGCCACGATGCATAAAGGAGAAAATATAGCTTTAAGTGAAGATCCCGATGATGGGACCCTAGTAGAAATAACGAATACCTCCGGCGATTTTATGGTAATTCCTTCGGATAAAAAAGGGGATGATTTTCGCGCGCAGGGTCGTCTTATAACATCAAATGGTTATTTTCAATTTAAGGACTCCGGCAAGTATTGGATCAAGGGAGGAGCGGACAGTCCTGAAAACTTGCTGGCATATGAGGACTTTGACGGCACCTATCGTATGCAGACTTCCAACGATGATGGAGAGGCGAAAACCAATGATACCATCCACAGTTATGCACCGCACCTAAAGGATTGGAAAGAAGGCGACCCCACTTGGCAAGATGGTAAGGGCAAGGGCCTTATCGGTGCTTTGAACTACCTGTCCTCCAAAGGGATGAATGTGGTCTATTTCTTGACCAATAACATTAAAGGCGATGGAAAGGACGTTTGGCCTTATGTTTCCCCGGATGATTTTACCCGTTTTGATATTAGCAAATTGGAACAATGGGAAATTGTTTTTCAGCATATGCAATCCAAAGGGATTTTGCTGCACATGGTACTTCAGGAAACCGAAAACGAAACCATGCTGGATGAAGGTGATACCGGTCCTTTGCGACAGTTATATTTAAGAGAACTTTTGGCCCGGTTTGGACATCATCTTGGGATGAATTTCAATCTTGGGGAAGAAAACGGGCCTGCTGATTTTACGCCTATTGCCCAGAACAATGAACAACGCAAGGAAATGACCCGTTTTATCACGAAGATAGACCCTTACAACCATCCCATTCTTTTGCATACCCATTCACATGAACCGGCGCGTACCAATGTTCTGGATTCCATAGTGGGTTTTATGGATCTTGATGGACTTTCGCTACAGGTAGATAAACGTGAAGGGGCGTCCGGTGTTGTGGAAACTTGGAAGAGCAAGTCCCGCGAAGCTGGGCATGAGTGGATGATTACCATGGATGAAATCGGGATGTGGCATACCGGTGCCCGATCGGATTCTTTAGATGGAAACCATGATACGTTACGACGTTACGTGCTTTGGGGTACCCTGCTTTCTGGAGCGGCCGGAGTAGAATGGTATTTTGGGGCGAATAACCGTTATCATGATTTGAATACCGAGGATTGGCGAACGCGAGATCGCTTATGGGAAATTACGGACTATGCCCTACATTTCTTTAGGACATATTTGCCCTATTGGGAAATGAGCCCGGAACATGGGTTGGTCAACTCAAAGGAAGCATATTGCTTCAGAAAAACTGGGGAAATATATGCAGTTTACCTGCCCGAAAATGTTCGGGCGGGCTTACCGGATTCCAAGTCATATACCATCGATTTAAGTGAGGCGAGAGGGGAATATACCGTGCACTGGTATGATCCTTTAAAAGGTGGGGAACTTCAACCAGGTTCCATCAAAATTGTTCAGGGGGGATCAGTCCAAAAATTGGGCTTTCCTTCTAAAGAAGACAAGCAAGATTGGGTGGTCCTATTGCGACCATTTCAGTAATACGGGTTATAAGCTCTTAACCTGTAGATCGTGAAAGGCATCGGCCTGAAGTTTTAGAAGTTCTTCGGCTTTCTGTTTCTTATAAGCGTAGACCGCCTCTTCCTCTTCTATTTCACTATAGATTTTTTCGTTTAACGCGGAATCCGTAGCTAAGATTTTCTCCCGTTGTTCTACTTTTTGTGTTACCCAGGTTTTAACGGCACTTTCCTCATCTTCCAATTTTAGGTCATATTCGCCCTTTGAGGCCAATAGTTTGGCAATGATAGGGGAGGTTTCAATCGCCAAAAATAAAAGGAAAATAAAGAACGAAGGGAACCAAGGTAACTTACCCAAGGCATTGATACGTGCCATAAGTCCGTCGAAACCATCAATAATCGGCTGGGAGTTTTTTACTACTTCTGCGTATTCCAGATTCAATGCCGCAATTTGTCCTTCTATAACCTTAATTTTTTCGCCGTTCTCTTGCTTCAATTGCTGAAGCTCCGCCAGGGTAGCATCATGCTTTTCACGTTTTTCCTTGTATACGGGACCTTTGCCCAAAAGCATGGTTCCCGCCCTTCCCTCGGCCTCGGAAATGTAGGTGTCATATAGTGCGTTGGTTTCAGCCTCCTTAGTATTGATTTCGGCTTTTAACCCTTCAATAGATCCATTTAATTTTTCGATGGTGGGGGTGTATTGTTGCGCCAATTGTTGCTTGTTGGCCAAGGTCATTGCGTTCTTCTCTTCCAGCAATACTTGGTTGATTTCCTTTTCAAAAATCTTCATTTCCAATGGTTTTGAGATAACAACGGCAATAATGATGGCTAGAATAATTCGGGGAGTAGCTTGTAAGAGCTCGCTTCCAAAGCTGTTTCGCTTTTTGATCGTGGAAACGATAAACCGGTCTAGATTAAAAATCAAGAGCCCCCAAATAACCCCAAAGAAAATAGCAATATATACATTGTCAAAAACGGTATAAAGCGCATAACTACTTGCAATAAAGGCCATAACAGCGGTAAAGAAAACGGTGGCCCCGATACCGGCATATTTATTCTGCTCGCCTTCGGAGCAAGTTTTTAGAATGGAGGCATCCGCCCCGGAACAGAGGATAAAAAAACGTTGTAGCATAGTGTTCTGATTTGATTGATGATTCCAATTGAAAGTTAGAACGCGATTTTGGGTAAAATGTTACAACAATAAGCTAGAAATCAAGGTGCTTGTACACAATTTATGATTTTGTTCACGATATTTATCAACGAAGGTATCTGCATAATCGTTCCCCTATAAGTGGCCAATCGATTTTTTTTTACTTCATGTCCTGGGATTTTGATAGAAAATCGTTGGCGAGACCCTTAAATCGTTCATCCGGATTTAATTCAAGGCATCTTTTAAAATTGATTTGGGCCTTTTCAAAATCTTCCATTCTAAAATATCCAATGCCCAAATTAAAATAGGCCTGATAGTTTTTTGGATGCAATTGGGTGTTTAGAATGAAGTATTTAAGGGATTCCTCCCCCTTTCCCCCCATAGATAATAACTGGGCCGTATGGTTTAATTGATAATAATCAAAGTCGCACTTTTCATTGGTTCGGTACACTTCCAAAAAGAATTCCAACATTTGATCAGAAGTAATATGTTTCAAAACCTTGTTATGAAAGGCTTCTTTGTAGTTGGACTTATACCATGCCATCAGCTCCTTAGAGGTTTGTGATAGATTATGTTGTGCGGCAAGGAAAATCAGTTTTTGTAAGTCAGCCTCCGGATAGAGTGTATAGGGTTTCTCGGACAAGGATGCGTCCAAAAATGAAACCAGATCCTTAACTTTGCCGTTTGCATATCGGTCAAAGAGTGCCTCTACTTTGGGTAATCCTTTTTTAGTTTTTATTTGCGCAAAGGAGGGGTCTATTTGATTTGAATCAAAGTATTTCCGGGTCATTTCGGAATAGTCGAGCTTCTCCTGGAATATTCCATTCAGAAAGGCCAATACATACTTGGTCATCAAGTTATATCCTTTCACTTTTACAGCCACATTTTCTTTGGTATCATTTGCCCCAAAAAGCTTTATGAATTGAGAAGCTAGGTCCGTGTGTTCCAATTGAGGTAGGTTGACCATATAGGCATCACTGTAAACCAATTTATCGTAAAAGGGAAGCTCGTTCATATAACCCAAGGAATTGATGAACAAGGCGGGTTTCGAAAAGCACCTATAGTCCTCGTAAGGGGAATCCTCAAAGAAATCATAAGCCTCATGTATACTCGGGTCGATTCCGATCCAGGCGTCTATCGATGAGTTTCGGGCCATCATCAGTACATTGGACAATCCCCCCAAGCTAAATCCACCAATAGCTATCTGATCTGCATCGGCGTTGGGCAGCGTATCCAAAATGCTGAATAGAAATTCCATATCACGGGCCTGGGTCTCCACGCCAATTCTGGAAATGGGCATGTCCCGTTTTTCCGGGCCCACACTTGGGCTGGAGATAACAACATAGCCATGACTTGCCAAGAACTCGCTCAATAGCGCATTTTCATAGGCGGAAGAAGACCAACTTGGACCGTAGATCAGGACAGGAAACTTTTGTGTTATATTGGGAGCGGCATCTTCTATGGCCCGCATATTTACCCTTAATTCCTTTTCTAGGATTTTCATGTCCACCCGCTCGGTTTCAAGGAAATTGTCCAATAGACTGTCCTTTACGGTCTTCGACAAGTCTATTTTTCCAGTCTCATGGGCCATTAGAAAGAAGTACCCACTATATTCCATTGGGCTTTTACCAACGGTTTTCGAAGGATACCAAACACATACCTGAATAGGTCTGAAAATGGTTTCGTCCGGGTCCAAATCAGGGCGGTTTCTATCAAACGAAAAACTTCGGGATTTATCTAGGGTATTGAATGTTTGAAACCCTACTCCATAGTTCCCATAGGGTTCTGAAATGTGGAGTGACGATTCTTGTGCCTTAGCCGTGCAATAACAAAGGATACTGGAAAAGAACAAACGGGAAATCACTCTTAGTATCATCGTATTACTGTAAAATGATTGTTGAAATTTTTTCGGCGATGCTATCGTCCTTAGCACCCCTGTACTTATTGGATAAGACAATGACGGCAATATCTTCTTGTATAAATCGCCAAAAGTCTGCGAAGAATATACCGTTACCTCCGTTATGCCAAATAGCGGTCTTATCTGGGCCAAAGGGCATATTTACCCAACCATAGGCATAAAAGGATTCTCCACTTGCATCTTCCGGTGTATGGGGATAGAAGTACTTTTCCTTGGCTTTTTCGTCCAATATAGCATTGCCCAGAAGTGCTGTATGCCATTTAAATAGGTCTTTGGCATTGGACAGGATTCCGCCATTCCCCTTAAGGTTCAAAAAAGGGCCGTCCTTGCCCCAATGCTCTTCATTGGGTTTTTTATGCTCCTTCTTTTTTGAATATCCTTTTGCAATGGAATTGGAATCCCAGGTAGGGAGCCTATAACCCGTGTTTTGCATTCCAGCCGGATTAAAAAGTGCTTCGTTGAGGTAGGTTTCGTAACGTATACCGCTTACCTTCTCTATAATGATACTCAACAAGCTATAACCCACATTGGAGTAGCGAAATTTTTGGCCTGCAGGTGATTTTAATTCCAATGCGAAGACCCGATTTAGGAAATCCTTCTCACTGATTTCTTCATAGTCGTTACCAACACTTGCTACCAGACCGGAGGTATGTGTTAAAAGCTGATGGATAGTAATCTCCTTTTTATCCCTAGGTATTTCCGCAAAATATTTGGAAATGGGGTCACTTACCGACAATTTCCCCTGCATCTCCAACTTTAGGATAGCGGCTGCGGTAAATTGTTTTGTGACGGAGCCGATGTCGAAAATGGTGTTTTTTTGATTTTTTAACCCTTCGGCTTTATCACGCATACCATAGGCACGGTGCTTAATGATTTCCTGCTTTTTTGCTATAAGAATAGTTCCGGAAAACCCCTTCTTCTCCAATGATTGCAGATACTTTTCCAAATTCTTATTCGAAAAGGATGGTTCTGTTTTAGGCGTATGATCCGTTATGTAAGGATTACCGACCCATAGAAATAAGAGCATAGTTATCCAGGACAACGTTTTTGCTATTGGCAAAATCATGATGATGGTATTAAAATTAGTCTACTAGTGGGAAGAGCCGGTGGATATTTCTACGATAGGACGCTTCCCTTTCGAGCCTTTGGAATTGATGCTAATGTCATTGCTGTTTTTAAGAAGTTCTAGGGCTTGATCAGCAGATATCTTTTTCCCTTCGTGATAAAAGATGGCATTTTTTTTCTTCATTTTTTTAACGAATTCCAAGGGTGATTCAGGTTCTGGCGGAGGTGGCGGGGGCGGGACGCTTCGCTCCAATTTTCGGGCCTGTCTTTCCAGTTCCAGGGATTCCTTTTCCATCAATTTGTCCTGTTTTTCCATTTTCTGTGCTTGTTCCTGAAGTTCCAGGGATTCCTTCTCCATCATGGCATGTTGTTTTTCCAAGGCAACGGCCTGTTCCTTCATTTGCGCTTCCTGTTTTTCTATCTCAATTTCCATCTCCGCCATTTCGGATCTTTGCTGTCTTACTTCTACCACTTTTTCTGCCATCAGGGCGGCCAGCTTTTCCACCTCTTCCTGAATCTCCGCCACTTCATGGGCGGGTGGAATAGGGGGTTCCGGCGCGTCTGGAAAATCCGGAAAAGGTTCTGCCGTATTTTTTTGTTCTTCGGTCATAAGGCTATGCAGATATTCCAGAAGTTCTACGTCGGACTTTTTTATGAAGATGTTTTCCTCAGTTTCGATCATGGCGTTGTATTTTTTGGCCAAGGCATTGTATTGCGCTACTTGTTCCGGGGTAGCACCCTCTTGTGATTCCTGTAAGGGGTCGGCAAATTTAGGAAGCGGCTCGGATTCATTTTTCTGGGCTTGGGACATTCTGTGATAAATATGTTCCATACGTAAAATATCCTTGCTTTTTACAGCTCGTTCGTCCACGAACACATCATTGTATTTTTTAGCCAAGGCATTGTATTCTTTGATCATGTCTCCTGTTATATTTTCTTGGATACTATCTATCCTGGATAGTTCCAAATCCGTAATTTCAGTAAGGATTACCTTTTTATCGCTAAAACTATAAAGCGATATTGCAAGCAATGGAAGAAGCAGAAAGCTTTTGAGTAAAATGATGTGTTTCGATGTTTGTTTTTTCATGACCGCAAATCGTTTTTTGACTTGCCTATACGGGCTTATAAATTCAAATTTTTTACCAAGCACGTTTAGACGGATTGATGAATAATTAATGGCATTGGCTAACCATGGTTGATCGTTTTCATAGTTTGACGGAGAGGTAAATGCCAAAAGAATACTTTGATAAGAGGGAGAGGACGCTCCTTGGTTTAAAACGGCTTGATCCGCCAAAAATTCATGATTTAATCGAACGGCATCCTTTACAAAAAAGAATAACGGATTGAACCAGAGAATAACCTGTAATACTTCGATAAAAAGAATATCCAAACTATGCATTTGTTGGGCGTGTGCTTCCTCATGCAACAGTACTTCCTTTGGAATCAAATGAGTCTCATATTTCGACTTGCTCAAAAAAATGAAATTAAAGAAAGTGTGAGGCACAATTTTTTCCCAGAGCAGTACATAAATATTTTGGTTCCTCTTGAATTTAGGATTGCTGCGTATTCGTCCTATGACTCTGGACAGGTTCTTTGCAAAACGAAGAGCAAAAAATAATACGCCAAACAGATAGATGGTCCAAAGGAACAAAGGGATGTTCATAGCGCTCAAATCCGATGAAATGGTCTGGGATGCTTCTTGCGCATCGGAATTGAATCCCAATGGAATTTCTACACTTCCTGTGGTAGTTTCAATGTATTCCGTAAAGGTAAGAGTGGGAATGGTGAGCGCTAGTACTAGGGATATCAACAAGTAAAAGCGCTTGAAAACATGCATTTTTTCACGCTCCAAAAAGATTTTGTAGAAAATCAGAAAAAGAGCGAGACATGCACTCGACTTTAAAATGTACATCAACATAATTACTTCTTTTTTATTTCCTGATCTATCAATTTCTTTAAATCCTCCAGTTCCTCTTTGCTAAGTCCCGTTTCCTGAGTAAAAAATGATGCAAATTGGCCCGGGCTATCGTCGAAAAAGTTTTTGATCAATCCGTTCACATGTCTGGAGAAATAATCTTTTTTCTTTACCGTGGGATAGTATTCCCGGGACCGTCCAAAAGCGGTATAGGCCACAAATCCTTTGTCCGTCATACGTTTTAAAAGTGTGGCTACAGTTGTTGTTGCGGGTTTAGGTTCAGGGTACGCATCCAACAAATCCTTCATAAAAGCTTTTTTGAGCTTCCAGAGTATATTCATAAGTTCTTCCTCGGCCTTTGTCAATTTCATTGTTCTACAGAATTAGAATAATTTCTACAAAAATAGAATAAATTATTTAATTCTACAAATGTAGAGATACAATTAAAATTTTGAATGAACTTCCGTTCTTCCCGGAAGTAATCCGTAGTTTTGGTTTGGCCTGATGTTAGGGACTTCACTACCCCCAGCACCCTTGATTTTGAAGAAATCCCGTTACGAATTCATTTCGGTAAAATAATGGTAAAAATAAGGTATGGTTTCAATGCCTTTGAGGTAATTCCAAACCCCAAAATGTTCATTTGGTGAATGAATGGCATCACTATCCAGGCCAAATCCCATAAGGACCGTTTTACTTTTTAGCTCCTTTTCGAACAAGGCAACGATAGGGATACTGCCCCCGCCCCTCTGTGGAACGGGAGATTTTCCAAAAGAGGTATCATAGGCTTTTGCCGCGGCCTTGTATCCTGTATGATCTATGGGCATTACATAGGCCTGACCTCCGTGATGCGGCGTAACTTTTACGCGTACACCCTTAGGGGCGATGCTTTCAAAATGTTTACTGAAAAGTTCAGTGATTTCCTTCCAATCCTGATCGGGCACCAATCGCATCGAAATTTTAGCGTAGGCCTTACTGGCAATAACGGTTTTGGCACCTTCACCTATATAGCCGCCCCATATACCGTTTACATCCAGTGTAGGCCTTATGGAATTCCGCTCATTGGTAGTAAACCCTTCCTCACCATATACGGCTTCAATGTCCAGCGCTTTTTTGTATTCCTCCAAATCGAAGGGGGCCTTTGCCATTTCAGTCCGTTCGCCTTGTGAGAGTTGCTCTACCTTATCATAAAATCCAGGAATGGTAATATGGTTGTTTTCATCGTGGAGCGAAGCAATCATTTTAGTAAGGATGTTGATAGGGTTGGCAACGGCACCTCCATAAAGTCCGGAATGTAAATCGCGATTGGGCCCCGTTATTTCTACTTCAACATAACTCAATCCACGAAGTCCTGTAGTGATGGAAGGTACATCTGGGGCGATCATACCCGTATCCGATATTAAAATAATGTCATTGGCCAGCTTTTCCCTGTTTTCGGCAACAAAAGTGGTAAGGCTGTTACTGCCTACTTCTTCTTCACCCTCGATCATGAATTTTACATTGCAGGGCAATTGATCGGTTTTTACCATAAACTCCAATGCCTTTACGTGCATATACATTTGACCCTTATCATCACTGGATCCCCGGGCAAAAATGGCCCCTTTGGGATGTAGCTCGGTTTCCTTTATGACGGGTTCAAACGGGGGAGATTTCCAAAGATCCAAAGGATCTGGCGGTTGTACATCGTAATGACCATAAACCAAAATAGTGGGCAAGGAGGCATCAACCATTTTTTCACCGTAGACAATAGGGTAGCCTTCTGTCTCGCAGATTTCCACTTGATCGCAACCGGCTTCTTCCAGAGCTACTTTTATCGCCTCGGACATGTCTATGACATCTTGTGAGAAGGCTGAATCCGCACTTACGGACGGAATTTTTAAAAGTTGGATGAGCTCGTTTAGTAGGCGTTCTTTGTTTTGTTCAATGTAGTTGGTAATATTCTCCATTTGCAGGAACTTGAGTTTAAACCGAAGTTACAAAAAAGAAGTTTTTTGCCTATCGAATTATTTAGGGAATAGGATTTTTACTTTATATTTGCAATCCTTTTGCGAAATATAACCGTGAAAGAATGTATTGAATTGCGGGCGTGGTGGAATTGGTAGACACGCTAGACTTAGGATTTATCCAAATAAAAAGTGTTAATTTGCACTTTATGCGGGTGTGGTGGAATTGGTAGACACGTCAGACTTAGGATCTGATGCCGCAAGGTGTGGGGGTTCGAGTCCCTTCACCCGCACTAAAAGCCGAAGAGAAATCTTCGGCTTTTTTACTTTGAAAATTGACCAAAAAAAAGCACGGGTACAACATAGGTACAACATTTGACCTATTTTCAAGATAAACTTTGATTTAGTGTCATATAATTCCATTTGATATTAACCACTATGTCAATCAATATAAATTCATAGAATTTAGGTTTTCTCGACTCTTGTTCTTCGATTTGGAGTTTATTATCATACAATATTCCCGAAAGTTAAACTCGTAAAATACTTCCATCAAAAGACTACGGCATAAAGCCACCGCTTCTGTCCATACTTATTTATTCCGTTTCCTTTTGAGCCAAGATTTTATCTTCCGTTTGGTTCACTGCTCAAATATTGTTTAATCTAAAATTTGAGTATTATGACAACAAAAGCAAGTACCACAAGAAAGCGTAGAAGTACAACAACTACTGCGAAGAAAGAAGTTAACGGAAAAAAAGTTCCGGTACTTCAAATCGAGAACATTCCAATTGGCAAAATTAAGCCTGACCCCAAGCAACCGAGAAAGACCTTTGATGAAAAACAGCTACAACAGCTCTCGGATAGTATCAAAGAGTTTGGTGTGCTACAACCGATAACGGTTCGGAAATCTGGAAAGGACTTTATCATCGTTATGGGCGAAAGACGATTTCGCGCAAGCAAGATTGCCAGAAAGAATACAATTCCCAGTATAGTAAGAACTTATGAAAACGATGAAGTGTTGGAAGTTCAAATCATCGAAAACTTGCAAAGAAAGGACGTAGAGCCTACCGAAGAAGCCGAAGCGATAGCTTATCTAAGCGACAAATATCAACCCTCTGAAATCGCAAAGCGTTTGGGAAGAACCGACAATTTCATAAGACAACGTTTGAAGTTGGCTGGATTGATTGACGGTTTCAAACATTTTGTTCGCAATGGTGAAATGACCATTTCGTTAGGTGTTGGTGTCGCACTTTTTGAGCCAGAGGAACAACAGATGATGCTGGAAACGATGGGCGAAGACTTCAATGCACATCAGATAAACCGAATGATAAACAATCGAACCTATGATTTGGAAAAAGCACCCTTTGATGTAGCCGATAAGACTTTGGTGGTTAAAGCGGGTTCTTGTGTAGAATGTCCATTCAATGCTGCGAATCAAGGTAACCTTTTTGGTGAAGGCAAGATGGTCTGTACGAAATCGCCCTGTTTTGAGACGAAAAAGACCAAATCGTTCTTGAACCTTATTGAAAAATCCAAGAAAAAAAACCTTTTGCTCATTCCTGAAATAAGACAGTACTGGGCTGATGAAGAAAAAAATCAGCTCGTTATTTCCCAACTGGAAAATAATGGATTGAAAGTCTATTTGCTGGACGATGTCGAAATTATAGAGAATCCTATCGAGCCGACAATGGATGCCATTAAGATTGAATATCAGCATTATGATTATTCCGAGGATGAACTGAAAGCAGAGTTCAAAGAGGCTATTCAGCAATATAAGGAAGAACTGAAAACGTATTGTTCAGCAGAAAAGAATGGTTTTGTAAATGGTATCGTCTTCCATCCTGAAACATATCAAAACAAGAATGTTTTCATAAAAGTGATTGAGAAATTAAAGAATGATTCTTCTGAATATTCAGCACCATTGGCCAATAGGAAAATGGCAGATTGTACGCCCGAAGAACAAATCATCAAAATCAACGAGCGTGAAATCCGCAAGCGACAGATTGAAAACAACAAGCAATTTGAGGAAGTGGTGCAGATGATTCGTGAGACGGATTATATCGATACCAAAAAAACGCTTTCGGTAGATGAAATGGTTGCGTTTTCCATTTCACTCTTTGAAAACAATGTGGACTATATGAGCCGGCAAAAATGCTTTTCAGGATTTTTCGCCAAAACATCGAAAATGTCCAGGGTTGAAATAGTCGAGCATTTCAAGAAGAATTTCAAAAAGGAAATCTTTCACAAGTTGATTCGGTATATGCTCACGAAGCAAGTACATTTTAGCGAAAGCAACCATAACAATAACCTCACGAATATTTCATTTTACTATGCGATGCAGGGATATTACAAATCCAAGATTGCAGACATTGAGAAGAGCTATGCTGAGAAACGAAACAAGCGTGAAGCACGTTTGAAAGAGCGTATCGCAGTTCTTGAAAAGAAAATCCAAGAGCTCAAGGATTAGCTTTTGTTGTTTGAAGAAGGGTCGGCATTCGTGTCGGCCCTTTTTCTTTTTATGATATTAACAAAAGGGTACTAAGAGAAAGCATCAATCAATATCAGCGCAAAGGTAAACTCGTAAAATACACCCATCAAAAGACTACGGCATAAAGCCGTTGCGCGCATCCCTCTTCTTATTTATTCCGTTTCCTTTTGAGCTGTGATTTTAGCTTCCGTTTGGGTGATGCTCAAATATTGTTTAACTAAAATTTCAACATTATGGAACAAGCATCAAAAGCAAAGATTTCGGTCGAGGAAGCCGAAGTACATTATCAATCCAGTAAGGAAAATTACATCATTGAAGGTGCCGAAAGTCATCTGGCTTACTATAGAGAGAAGCATCCAGAGTATTACGCTCTGCTATCACAAATTGTTTAACCTAAAATTCAAAAGCTATGTATTTACAAAATTTGCAACAAGATGAGATTTTCGTTTCAAACGAAATGAAATCTTTGAAAAACCTGACCCAGATGGAATCCCGTCGCGGACTTGAAAATGCCATCATTTCGAATGGCAAAATCGTTAACGTGGTATCAAACAGTTATGGCCACATACCGAACCAACTGTTCTTCAAGAAAGCAGAGGAAATGTTGACTGATGCCGGATTAAATTATCACAAGCGCACCATCAACAAAAATGATAGGTCTTTCATTACCGATTTTATCATAGACGACAAAAGCCAGTTTACGGTTAAGAATGATAAGGACTTGATACTGCCAATGTTAAGGTTCAAGAACTCGTATGATGGTAGCGAAAAGACCTCTGGCCACTTCGGATTCTATCGAAAAGTATGTTCCAACGGACTTCACGTCTCACAAGCTGAAATCGAATTTTCGATAAAGCACAGCAGGAACAATACAGACCTCATAATGCCAAGGTTGAACAACCTGTTTGATAAATTTCTTGACAATGAATTCTATACCATAACCAAGAAGTTTGATAGGATGAAGGAATTTAAAATCATCGATACTAAAGAATTCGTAAAAGCCATTCTTGACAGAACCAAACTGTTCCGCTATGAATGTAGCGATAAAAACAGCGACCCATCGAAGAAGTCGAGAGAGGTTTTGGAAATCCTCAATTACGAAGCTCTTTTACTTGATGAAGAACCAAATCTCTGGTTAGGTTATAATGCCTTTAATTCGGTATTGCACAATGTGCTGAAAAAGAGTTTCGGCCAACAGGAACTATTGGATAAAAAGTTGTTCGATGAAGTGTATGCCCTGGCATAGCTTTAAAAGGTATATCCAGTACCTTAAACTGGATTTTCCATTATTACAAATCCGTACTACTAAAACCACTCAGCACATTCCCCTGCATTCCGTTTCCCTACATTCCGGGAAAAGAGCTTCACTGCAAATATCTTGGACACAATCCCCAATTTCAGCTTTCCATTTCGCTAACCCTTCCCGCTTAGGCTGGGAAGGAACACTTCATTCCAGAGCGAAAATTGTGAATTAAGTCCGCCTTACCAAATCGGAAGGCCAGCACCTCGATTTTCTTAACAGAATTTACGGCAAGAACTTCTTGAGCCCTTGCTCGAAAATTCTTAAAAACCACGGCACCGGCCCACACATTTTAAGGGGTTTATAATGGATGAAGCCTTGAATGTTTTTCGGGGCATCGAAAAACAGGCAGTGCATAACCAATTCTAAATTAAACCCGATCGCTCGCCTCGCTTAACTTCCCGTACGCTCAACTCACGACCGGCTTTAAAAGAATTGCTAATGCCCTTATGGAACTTGTAAAGACCGTGACAAGTTTCAGCGAAAAATAAGGTATCTACTTCCTTGAAAATGCGAGCATTTTACTACGTCGCAGACACACCTGATTTATTCCCTGAAAGTCTTGACAAAACCCACGTCACCCATTGTGCTACGCACGTAAGAAATCAAACAAACACCCCTTAAAATTTCATCTCAATTTAATTAAACAGGGGAATTATTAATCTTTAAATTTTAGTTATGAGTACTTTAAGAAATCACGTACAACTGATTGGAAACGTTGGTCAAGAGCCAACCATTACGAACCTTGAAAGCGGAAGCAAGGTAGCCCGTTTTTCACTCGCCACAAATGAATATTATAAGAACAAGAAAGGCGAAAAAGAGCAAAACACCGAATGGCATACCGTGGTTGCCTGGGGCAAGACTGCTGAAATTGTAGAGAAGTATGTAGTCAAAGGAAAAGAGGTAGGCGTAAGCGGAAAACTGAAATCCCGAAGCTATGAGGACAAGGACGGTATCAAACGATACCTAACCGAAATCGAAGCCAACGAAATCCTATTGTTGGGTACAAAGAATGGCAACGAGTAAAAACAAAAACAAAGAGGGCGCACCTGTGGAAAGTTTCGCCCTCTTTTTCATTCTTAATTTCTAAATCGAAATCACAATGAAGACACAAGTTAACGAAATAAAAGAGCGGTTGCAATTTTTTACGGGAACGGAAATGTTCTACCAAATACCGCTTTTGAAAACCCGATTTACTGACGGTTTAAAATATTTAGCCGAAGTCGCTGAATGTTTTTGGCTCATAACGGATGCGTCGGTAATCGCTAAAAGTCTGATGAACCGAAGTGAATTTATCACGATTGACTTTAAAAGAATGTCCGAAGATAAACAGGACTACACAGGGTATGAAGCTGAAATCATTTACAGCGATGGAAACAGCAACGTTTTAGAAACCCACCGCTACAATTCCACTGATTTTCCATTGGATGAATTGCGGATGTTCTTTGTGAACGATACGCTGATGTTACCAAGCGAATACTAAATACTGAAGCTATGATTTATCTAAATTTTACTGATTTGAGCGAGGAAACTCAAGAGCGATTAATTGCCAATTCCAAGGTAGATGTCAAGAAAAAATACGGCAAGGATTTGATGGACTATGCCACCAAACATCACACCAATCTAGACCAAATGCTTGACGAAGAAGCGTTAAGGAATCTCTATTCCTATACCTATGTATTTAATATCTGAATGATATTTTTGAAAGAATTGCACCTCTGAATTATCAGGGGTGTTTTCTTTTTTAGTGCATTCATAATCACGAAAAAATCGTATCTTTATTTTGCTGAAATACAGCACATAATTTAATGTAGGGTTATCCACTTTTTTGACTTTCGCCGATAACCGTACCCATCGAAAATTAACGTATCGGAAATTTTATTTTCCCTAAAAATGGCAATTATCCGCCGTAGGTCGGATGGATTGTATGGATTTTTGTCAGCCTTCGGCTGACGAAAAGGAATAGCAAGAGGGTAACACGCTGCGCGATGTTACGGATTCCTTTTCGTTTTCAAATTATTGATAATCAATTGTTTAAATTTATTTTAAATTTTTTGATTTTCAGCAATTTGCGACAAATGCCCTCAAAACGTCCATTTTTCGGGAAGGATTTGCGACAAATCGGCGAAATATGGACACATTTATCGGCATCAGATTCAAGAAGGAAACGGCAAAACGTTTTCAGGAATTCTCAAGAACACATTTCAAGACCCATACCGAGGCAATGGAAGCCATTCTCGACTTTTTCTTCTACAACGAGATTTCACCCAAGGAAAATTTAGGACCAACAGGACGTACCATTGAAGCTAAATTATTGAAACGTATCAATGCCGTCATTGCCATAATGCGCGATGTCGAAAAGACCCAGACGAAACCCACAGTCGCAATGTTGCAATCTCTTTTTGAGATGGAAGAAACAAAGAAAAAACCGTTGATTTTGGAAAAGAAGTTTGCAGAGGAAAAGAACGAAGTGCGCTTTCGCGAAAAGCGAAATAATTCAAACCAACTTTAAAAATACAGGCTATGTACATCAACATCACCCCACAAAAATTAGGAACGAATTACTCGCAGAGCTCAGCGGATTTTGTGGACTATCTCGAAAAGGAAAATGAAGGTTTGGAAAAGGAAGAGATGGAACATTTTTTTAACCAATATGGCGATGAGATTTCAGCTAAAGAAGTGGTCAAAGAAATTGATGGTAACACTGCCAAGCTGAAAAAGAAAGAACCTAAATTCTATTCCATCACGGTGAGTCCATCCAAATATGAATTGCGAAAACTCGAAAACAATAGTGAAGATTTAAAACGATATACCCGGGAATTGATGAAGGATTATGCAGCCAGTTTCAACCGGGAAATCAATGGGCGACCAGTTACGGTAGATGACATTAAATACTTCGCCAAAATCGAACACCAACGGACTTTTAAAGGAACGGATTTTCAGGTGCGAGAAAACCAAACTTTTGCCACCAAGATTCTTGAATTGAAACAAGAAGTCAGGCGCATTCAACAAGGTCAGGCAACAGGCAATATAGAACGGTTGAAATTAAAAATTAGGAAGTTAGAAAAGGAAGCACCACACCAACTCAATGGCAAGCGAATTGTCCAGGGAATGAAGAAACCCGGAAACCAAAGCCACATCCATATTATAGTCAGCCGGAAGGACGCTTCCAATTCCTTCAGTCTTTCCCCAGGAAGTAAACACAAAGCCTCTGAAGTAAAGATGCACGGCAGAGAAGTAAAACGAGGTTTTGATAGGGATGCATTTTTCACGAAAGCAGAAGAGACATTCGATAAGACTTTCGCCTACAAACGCAACTATGCGGAAACTTACAAAGCGAAAAAAGATTTTGTAAAGAATCCCAAGTTGTACTTCGCCGCTTTGATGAAATTGCCAGCCAATGAAAAGGCTTTGGCTTTTAAGATGATGGGCAAGTCGGGTATTCCGTTAATCCCAAACATCCCGACCAGTAAGGCGCAATTGGCGCTTCGAGTGTTTAAGCGGCTACGAAAAGGTGCTGAAATCGCAGTGAAATCAAGTTCTATTGGGATATGAGCTGGTCATTGGTAGAAATAATGATTTATGTCGTTGTGCCTGTTCTTTCGATGGCCATACTTCTCTATGCATTTTACGATAGTGAACCAAGGAATAAAACCGATAAAAAGTATCAAGTCAAGTTCCCGACAAAATCGGGAAGCTTTAAAATCGACAACATAAAACGTGGCGCATCCGTTATCGGATCCGCAGGAAGTGGGAAAACCGAAAGCGTGGTCTATGGATTTTTAAAACACTTTCGTGAAAACAGTTTTTGTGGTATTATTCACGATTACAAGAATTTTGAGCTGACCGAAATGGCATACCCGCTTTTTGCCGATAGCAATGTTCCAATGAAGGTCATTTCATTTGATAGGATTATCCATCGGGTAAATCCCATTGCACCACGGTATTTAGAGAATGAAGAAAGCGTCAACGAAGTATCGAGGGTACTCATTGAAAACCTTTTGGAACAACGGGAATCCGGAACTACCGGAACTACCAAATTCTTTAACGATGCTGCCGAAGGTTTGATTGGTGGATTGATTTGGAAACTGAAAACTGACTATTCACAGTTCTGCACCTTGCCACATTTGATTGCGATATACCAAATGCTCGATACCGATAGCCTGGTCCAGTTTCTGGAAAGCAACATAACATCGAGGGCAATGGCAGATGCATTCATTAGCGGCAAAGATTCTGACAGGCAGACGGCTGGTGTAAAGAGCACCTTGGCCAATGCGCTAAAACGCATCAGCACCCAACGCATTTTTATGGCACTATCTGCAGATGAAGTACCGTTGAACATAAATAATGAAGAAAACCCAGCCGTGATTTCCGTTGTGAACAATCCCAAATTTGAAACCTCTTATTCACCCATTATCGCTACCATAATTCACACGATTACCAAACAAATGAGTGTACGCAATTCCAAACCTTCTTTTTTATTGATGGAAGAAGCACCTACCATTCGCCTACTGAATATGCACCGCATTCCTGCTACACTAAGAAGCTATGACATTGCCACCATTTATGTAATGCAGGATAAAATCCAAAACGATATGATGTATGGCGATAAGGCAAGCAAGGCGATACTGAGCAATCTATCCTATCAGTTTTTTGGTAAGGTCAATGACTCAGATACGGCTAAATATTACGAACGCTTCTTTGAAATTATCAAAAACCCAACAAAAAGCGTGAGCAAGGCCGCCAACATTTTTAAAACTGATACCAGAATCACGAAAGGCGAAAGAGAGGTTTCCAAAAGAAGGGCGGATATTTTCTTTAAGCTGCGACAAGGCGAGTTCGTGACCTTTGCCGATGGGAAGGACAAGAAAGTTCAATTCAAATTACTCAAGATTCAGAGAGGGCTTCCGCAGGAAACGAAGCAATATTCTGATGCTGATTTAAGAGCGAATTTTGAGCGGGTTTATGATGAAGCGAGGTCGATATTTAGGTGATTTTTTGCTCGCAACTTAGTAATTACAAAATATTCTTTAATCGTAGTAGAAGGAATTGCATTTTCCAAATTTTTGGAATATATCCAAATATTAGTATAACTTCAGTTATCAAAATCGCAAAATCATTTGTACCTTTGAAATTAATTTAGTATGTAACTGATTATCAGATATTTTGGACAACTTTCGATATGATTGATTTTGATATAATAGAAAATCTAGGCTTGGATAAAGCCGTGTCTGTTACTTCGAAATCTAATCAAATTTCTGAAAGTCAATCAGTTGTTATAAATCAAGTAAAAGACTTTGGTATTGATGAAATTTATTTCAGTACCGATGAAAACCACAATAGTTATCCTGCGGTTTTTTTAAAAAAAGTTGAAAAGTTTGACGACAGAGCTCTTCATCAAGTTGCAAAGACCCAAAAGAAAATCTGGAACTTCAAGAAAGTAATTTTTCTATACGTTTATTCAGAAACTGAAATTCGTATTTACAATTGTGCTGAAAAACCTCTTATTATTAAAAACGACGATTTTGATTATAAGAAGGAACTCAAAACACTCGAAATAGAGTCTTACAAGTTCAAGGACAACAAAAAGTTAAGGCAGCTTCAAAACCTTTTTTCTTCAATTGCTATTGATACAGGTATCATTTGGACATTTGAAGAAGCCTATGAGATAAGAAAAAAGATAAGTCTTCAGCGTAGGGTAGATAAATATCTTGTACAGAGCCTTACTTACACTGCAAAACAGCTTCAACAAGAAGGATTGGAGATTAATCTTATCCATAAAATAATAATGCGTTCTCTATTTCTACTTTACTTGGAGGATAGAGGCGCAACCGATGAGAAATTTTATTCGGATATAAAAAAAGGAGCAAAATCCTATTTTGATATTCTGGACGACGCTGATAAAACATATTCCCTTTTTAAAAAATTAGAAGAATATTTTAATGGCAATGTTTTCACTGTAGATAATAACGAATCAATCTCTGGAGAACATCTTAAGATTATCCGAAAGTGCTTTATAAACGGTAACGACAATTCTTTACAACAGAATCTTTTCGAAGATTTACGACTTTTTGATTTCAGCATTATTCAAATAGAATTGCTGAGTGAAATCTATGAAAATTTCCTTGCAGAAATTAATCCTGCCCTAAAACAAGATACAGGAACTTTTTACACACCACCTTCTTTAGTTGAGCTTATTCTAAACGAGAAATTACCAATATCTAGGTCAGAGAAAGAATATGATGTTAAGATATTAGACCCCACCTGTGGTTCCGGGATATTCTTGGTGGAAAGTTTCAAACGCTTGGTAAAACGACACGAAAACGCCAACGGAAATAAACTTACGGACTTCAATGAATTGAAGAAGCTGTTGACGGATAATATTTTTGGTATAGAAATCCACCCTCAATCCATCAAGGTTGCAGCATTTAGTCTCTATCTTGCTCTTGTAGATAATCTAAACCCTAAAACCATATGGCAAAATAAGGACTATCGCTTACCTTATCTAATCAATGACCCATCAGACGATACTTTAGTCGAACAAGGCAACAACTTGTTTAGGACAGATACAATAGAAGAAAATCCTGAAGTAGAAAAAATTAATTTTGATTTAGTAGTAGGGAATCCACCATTTGGTACTAAAAACTTATCTAAATCTATTCGAGATTATAGCGATAAATATGGTTTTGCTAAAGAAATGGTTCTACCATTTTTACACAAGGCTACGAGCTTCTCAGCAAACGGAGAGATTGCTCTGATTTTCAACACCAAAATACTTACCAATACCAAAATAACATATCAAAATTTTAGAAGGTGGCTTTTTAATGATTGTTACGTTGAAAAGATATATAACTTTTCAATTTTAAGAAACGCCCCTAAAGACTTTGGAGGTCAATTGTTTGGTTCAGCAACTGGTCCTATTAGTATTGTTTTTTATAGACTGAATCCGCCTAAGAATAAATCTAATATTATCCTTTACTATGCACCCAAGACTTTTATTAAATCTAATGTAATTGAAGGGGTAAGTATCGATAGCTCAGATTTAAAGTTTTTACCACGGGAAGAATGTCAAAAGCAAGACACCAAAATATGGAAAGTTGCAATGTGGGGTGGATTGTCTGACTTTAGACTGATAGAAAAATTGAATTCCAAAAAACATCAAACAATTGAGGAATTTAATCAAGTTCACAATATTGAATCTGGTGTGGGTTTTCAACTTCTTACCCAAAAAAAGGATGAACCTAAATATTCTGACACTTTATCAGAGTTACCTTATTTAGATGCCAGTTCTATAGAGAGATTTTATACACAAAGTTCACGCTTGAGGAATATAAAAGATTCTGTCAAAACACCTAAATCAAAATCTTTTTATAAAACCTTCTACAAGGTAGATGAAATAGATGATATTGAAAGTTTCTCTCACTTCAGACGTCTTGGTGATATTCAAGCATTTTTGAATACGCATATTGTTGTCAAAAAAGGATTGGAGAAAAATAATGTTTGCTCGTCACTAATTGACGTTAAATGCTCTTTTAGAGACGGTGTATATGGTTTTTATTCCAGTAGCAATGATAGTTCTATTCTCAAAGTTCTAAACTCATATTTTAATTCCAGGCTTAGTAGTTATTTCTTGTTTATGACCATTTCTTCTTATGGGATAGAAAGGGAGCAGATTATGAAGAATGAATACCTTTCAATACCTATAAATCTTGAGAAAACAGAGGTTTCGCAAATTCTAGATTTATCCGAAGAGTTTATTGAGGAAATTAAAGGTTTAGACTTTTGGAATATTGAAGAAGAACGAAATCAGTTAATATCTTCTTTTAGTGAAAAAGTAGAGGGAATTATTAATAAAAGTTTTGACCTGAACAATGACGAAATAAACCTTATAAACGATGTCATAGATTACAGCTTAGATTTATTTCATTCAAAAACTAAATCAAAAGCCCTTAGCCCTGTTAGTAATGTATCAGAGTATTCGGAGAAAGTTATTGGAAGATTAAATCAATTCCTAAATGGCCAAAACTTATATGCAAATGCAACACTTTTTGACATTAGTAACTTTTCACCTTTATTGTTAATTAAAATTTCTTTCGAGGAGCATAGCACAGGAGTGTCAAAATCTCAAGAGAGTGTGACACAAGAGCTTCAAAAACTGGATAAACATTTGTGGGCTAAACAAAGTACAAATATCTATTTCAGAAAAAAATTAAACTACAAGACTGGTAACGAGATTTTTATTGTTCGTCCCAATCAGAAAAGGTTTTGGACACAATCAATGGCGATTGAAGATGCTTCGGAACTTATTCTGGAAATCCTTAATGAAGTATAGTAAATGGGATTAAACAAAGTAATAGTTGCCAGCTTCAAAAGAGGCTTTGAAGAAAAATGCTATCAGCTGATAACGGAATCCTATGTTTCTGCTATGGAAACCAAAGTCATTAAATTGGACTGGGATGAAAATGACATTACTTCTGAGCTACACGGACACATCAAGGAAAATCCATTAAGGTTAAAGTGGAATATCATCACTAATGTGGAACAACATTTACCCCAAAAAGATGTAGAGAAAGAGAAAGGTTTTGCTGCCAAATTACCTCGAATAGACCTAAGATTGGCAACCATAAATTCGTCTTTAGAGTATGAGTATCATATGGAAGCCAAAAACCTTAAAGAAAATGACTCTGCTTTAAAGCGACGTTATATTGATACCGGTATAAATAATTTTATATCTGGAAAGTATGAGAACGGGTGCCTGCTTGGATATAACCTTGAAGGTCTGTTACAAAGTACAGTTTCTGGAATAAATAAGCTACTCACGAAAGATGAAAGAGAGCCTGAATGTTTAGAACAGAAGCGGCACCACTTACATAGCGAATATTACGAATCTGAGCATCCAAATGACTATATCATTAAACATTTTATGTTCGATTTTGCTTCTCTAAATAGTGCTTGATTGATTCTAAACCCTCTTGCATTTTAGGGTATTATGGTAAAGAGAGTTTTAGCTTTTCTGATAACTTTCTTAGAATGACGTTTGTAGCTATAGAAACTACTGTTGAAGATGGTGGTGCAAAAGGTGGTCAAACAGGTGGTGTAACAGGTGGTGTAACAGATGCTGCAATTGATGCCACAACTACACTTACTAAAAGACAAAAAGAAGTGGTTAAACTTATAGCTGCTAATTCTTCTATAACTTACAATGAAATAGCAGACGCTTTAGGTATCAATGAATCTGCTGTTGGTAAACATATAACAGCTATTAAGAACAAAGGTGTTTTGGTACGTCAAGATGGTACACAGGGCTATTGGGAAATCAATCTCGATAAAAACAAATAAATACGCTTTTCAAAAAGGCGACTTATCCTTAGAGCCTCTCGCATCCGCCAACCACTTACCGTTTTGCTTAACCAGTTTAAAAATACCAGGTGTTTTATCGTAAGCTGTGGTATATTTTACCCAAGCCACGTCGCCCATAATCGTGTCCTGCAAAACAGTAAAATTGGAATCATCTTTTGGCGTAGTGTTGAACATATTTATGGTATTCATATAGTTTGAATACGCCTGTGGTGTGGAGTTGGCCTTTAAGGTTTCTTCATCCTTTTCATAAAAGCTTTCGATAACAACTTGGGCTGTGGCACTTGGTCCTGAAACTTTAGTTTTAGAATCAGCACAAGAGAGGAACAGCACTACGAGTAAGAAAACAACAATATTTTTCATAATGACTTTAATTTGGGTTATTGATATATCTGTGCGATAGTTTCATTTCAATATTTCGTTCACCATCCTTTTCATTCAGTTCTAAAATTGCCCTACGGTCATTGGATAATGAAAATTTTGGCAACACATAAACGAACCGTACCGTTTGGCCTTCTACAATTTTTGACGGCAACTTATGTTTGTAAATCGGCTCTTGATACAAACGTTGTAACGATTTCCTTTTTCCTTTTTGTCGTGTTTCAATCGAAAGGTTCAAGAAATTCAAATCGTAATCCAATGTGGAATTGTTCTCAATCTGGATGACGAAGTACAGTTCTTCTTTATCAAAAACGATATTCTCAACACGTAAAACAATACCTTCATTTCGCTTTTTAATTCGACCAATGCGCTGTTTCGTATTGAGAAGATACGAGCAGAATTTTTGGTAATGGTACGTCCTGTTATCTACACCCTCTTCAGAAGATTCAGCAAGAATTGAATCAGTTACAATCGGTTTTTCATTCCCGATACTACTTGATATCGGAATAAAATAATTGAGCTTAGAAAGCTGTTTTTTATACCTTACAATATACGAAAAAATCGAGCCATTTCGATTGACTACCAGCAAATTACTTTCCTTTCCAGGCTTGGCTTGCAACAGGCCAAAATATTGTTCTTTTTCACGATTGTAGGTAAAGACAAAATTATCTGAACCAGTTATACCTTGCCGAATAGGTTCTGGGAAAAATAGTGCAACATTTTTAGTGTCGTTTGCATAAATGGTATCAAGTAAGTGGGTGGTTTGTGCGTTCGCTTTCGCGATAGCGAAAACAAATACCATTATGAATATATAGTTATATCGTCTCATAGTTTTGGTTTTAGAATTAATATGTAATTGTTCAGGACGGTTACTTTTACCCTGCGGTTAGAACGCCTAAATACTTGTGTAAGTCCGCCAACTTGCGGTACGCTGGGAATATTAATATCACCAATAACATCATCAAATACCTCTCTGGTTACCTCTTCCCTAAAGTTGTTTTCGACGTAGATACCCTCGCTACCATCTTGTAAATCGAAGGCTTTTAGTTTGGTAGGATGGTGTTTAATATTCTCAATTTCAATTAAAGCACGATTTGGCTGAAAACTGATAAAGCCAAAAACAGTTGTATTCTTCGGCATCAGTTTACCATTGATAGTAGCCGATTTGGTTAGGCGCATCCGTAATCGGGTATTCGCTTGAACAATTTGGTCACCATCTACGACTACGTAAATCGTTTCATCAGTATTGCCAATAATTGAAACTTCATTGGGCTTGGGCGAAGCTGCAAAGAACAGTTGATGTTCCAGGCCCAATTCTTTGGCTTCAATTTTTTGTTCCCTTTTAACTTCAGCAGAATCCACCTTTGGTACCGTTTGCTGAACAACTCGTTTATGTCCCAAATGTTGGTAGCGTTTTTCGGAATACTTTATCTTACCAGCATTGTAAATGCTGTCCACAATACGTTCTTTTTCAAGTTCCGGTAAATCTGGGTCGTAAAAGCCCAGGGAATCAATCAGCTTTTCATCATAGATGCTCGGTGCGGTGCTTTCACGCACTTCCTTGAGGTCGTTTATGGCATCGAGTTTGGAATCGTATTCCTTTTGGTCATCTTCCAGTTCAGGTACAAGCGTCTGTTGCAAGGTGTCTTCATCATTGTCCTCATCTTCCATAAGCATCACTGAATATGAGATAAGGAAGAGGAAAATGATGGCGAGGACACCAGCGAAAATGATTTTATTCTTTTCTACTTTCATAATCTATTTTTCTTAAAGTGTTTTCGAAATAATTGGTAATCAACAATCCGTGTGGATTGTTGGGAAAGTTTCGGTCTACCATAATCAAGTTTCCTGTAGATACCAATTCGTAAGTGTCAATGACGGGTCCACGGTTAATTTCAAAAATGGTAACGGTTCGGAAGACGTGGCTTCCGTTTTGTTGCTCAACTTGGGAATCGATACTTAGCACCTTTTGCACTAAGGAATACTGCAACAATCGGTTATAAACACCATCAGCCTTTTTCTGACGGTACAGATTGTCCACAGAGCTGTTACCCAGCCAAAGTGCTTTTTTGAGATTGCGTTCATAATTGCTGGCATCGATGTTATAGAAATAGTTGTGGAACAGTTCTAAGTGAGCCAGGGCTTCGACCCTGAAATTCTCTTTTTGGGTGACGAGTTTGAGCGGGATGATAGTGCCATCAGTATTGATTGCAAAAGCGCTGTTGAGCGCCTTCTGATTGGTGTTGAATACCATCCAAACTGAAAAAGTACTGGATAGCAGTGCACAAATGACGACCGCCAAAACAATAAACCGATTTAGCTTTAGGACGTTGTATATATTTTTAAAGGGTGTTTTCATTCTGAATGGAATTAGTTGGTAAACAATCTGAGGGTAAACGAGGTGGCACGCCGATATAGTTTGAATTTCAGGAACACGATAAACCCTACTGAGCCCAATTGTACGACAGGTGCAAAGAAGCCCTGGCCCGTATCGGTTCCAAACAGGTTTACCCAGAAATTGGTGTTGATTTCGGTATAAATGGCATTGACAAATACATTGACCAGAAAAAATGCTGGCACAAGCATATAAACGGCAGCGTACAATTTAAAGAAGGTATATGCGAGCGAGCGAAACTTTTCAAATACGGCAAGGCTTATGACCAAAGGGAAAAAGGCTTGCATTATTCCCAACAGGAAAAAACGCTCTGCCAAGAATAGCGGATAGATGAACAAATCCAATATCCAGAGTATGGTACTTAATATAAAGGCCAAAATTTTGAATCCAAACAATGGTGTCACTAACGCCTCATACAAAAGTGTCATTGCCGAACTTGCCGCATCAAAAAGACTTACATCTTCCTCTAATGGTATATCCTGCATCTGTAACGGTAGTAATGCAGGTGCAGTTCCTCGATACTGTCCTTCGATGGCCACTAAAATCCCATCAAAAAACCCTAATACCTGCGTTGAGAATATGACCAAAACCACAATGGCAAAATTTTTTGCCAATTCGCCCGGACTTAACCCCCAAGTGTAACCGTCCTTGTCTGCAATACCTTCGTTGTATTTTTTAAGGATGTTGACCAAGAAAAATAGGACAGCAAGCGTTTTCATTCCGGCAATGGTATATTGCGAAAAGTCGCTGGCCTGTATGGTCTGGAACACCGTATCGATGTATTCCAGCCCAATTCCTAAAATGATGGTCGCAGTCATTGTTAGTATTCGGTTTCTCGATTATTGACTTTATCTTGCATCTTTCTGAATGAAATAATATCACGATAACGTTTTGTTTTCATAGTGATGTTGGAAACCATTTGCTTTGATTCCAGTTCTTTTGCTTTCAGTATTTCGGCGCGTTCGGCATCACTCATTTTGAGATAATCGCTGGAGAGAACTTCGTCTATGAAATCAACCGTGTCAAGGGAATTTTGTACAATTGTTTCAAAAGAGCCCATAACCTTGTCTATTTCCTCGGGTTTGATGTAGGGGGAATTTAGAATATCCTGAAGGTCATTTTGCATTACATTGATAAGGCGCTGATTGTTCTGTGCGATTTCCTCAACTGCCCTAAGCTGTTGGACAACGCTTGAAACTTTTTCAATAGCTTCTTTGGCATCCTTCAAGAATTTTACGGACTTAATCATTTCTGCCGTCTGTTTACCCGATTCCAAGAGCTGTTTAACCAAACTGATGAAGTTGGTATTGTCATAAACTGGCATTCCCTGAGCAGTAGCACGACTTGACATTAACAACATTAAGGCTACAGTCATTATTAAAATTCTAATTTTTGTTTTCATAATATTATGTTTTAGATGTGAATTGAATTATTGCTTTTTCCATATCCTGATGCTCATTGTAGAGCTTCATTATTTTTTCGTTTTCCTTTCCATCAGTCAAGTAAGCTGCATACACTTCCTTCGGAACTTCCAACCGGAAGATGTTGCTTTCCTTGCCTATTTTGATAAACATTTCGGTGTATTTCCGTAGTCCGGAAAGATTGTTTTTGATGGACTTTAACTGGTTCAGGTCGTGACTGGAAAGGTTGAGCCTTTTGACCAGCTCATCGTAGCCTTTTTCATTGTTTAAGCTGTAGATAACCTGTGTGTTCTCAAGAATACTTGCCGATGTGGAATTGTTTGGTAGCTGATTAATGGACTGCAAAATGATACCGATAGCACCATTCTGTTTCCGTATGGCCTGATAGTAGAATTCCACACTTTCCAGCACGTTGTCAAACTTCAGTTGTTTGGCAAACTCATCGAAAAGGATAATGCCTTTTTCGGCTCGATTACGCCAAATGGTGCGTTGGATAGCTGACTTAATAAGCTTAAGCATTACGGATAGGATTTCCTTATTATCCTTTACTTCATCAAGCTCAAAGACAATCAAGCGTTTATCTTCGATTTTATAGGTCTGGTCTTCGCTCACCTCGAACAGAAAACTGTATAGACCATCACCGACATACTCGGACATTACGTGCAAGAAGCTCGTGACATTAAAGTAGTCGGGATGGATTTTAAGGGTTTTCAGAATATCCTTCTGATGCCTCTCTATAAAATTGTAGAAACCTTCGAGCGAATGATTTTCAGAAGTGCTATCGTAATAGTGACGCAATATCTTTTTGACCGAAACGGATTGTGCTTTCGTCACTTTTAGGTCTGAAGCGAACAATTCAAAAAGGAAAACCGACAAGTCTTCGAGACGTTCCGGTGTTAGGTCATTTTTATCGCTGATGAAGAATGGGTTGATACCCAAGTTCTTTCCACTTTCATAGCGAAGTACCGTGTATTTCTCAGGATAGAGTTTGGCAAATTTGGTGTAGGATCCACCGAGGTCAATTATGACCAGGCGAACACCACTTTCAAAATATTGGCGTAGGATGTTATTGGCCAAAAAGGACTTGCCTTCGCCAGTCGGTGCGAAAATTGCAAAGTTCCGGGCTTTGATACGTCTCTTGCGTTCATCCCAAACATCTTTTAGCACAGGAATGTTATGTTCCCTATCATTAAAAATAATTCCGGTAGCATCAGATTTGTAGTTGGTATTGTTGATGAACAGACATAGGGCGTGCTTCAAATCGGTTACGTACAAATCGTTGTTTGAGAAGTTGGATGAAAAACAGCAATAACTGTTCAGAATATAATTTTTACGTTCTTCACCTCTCGGATAGTAAGGGATGATATCGAGTTCCTTAAACTCAGTCTTGATTTTCGAGGTAATTGAATCGAGACTTTTTTTATCCTTTGCCCAATAGACCACATTTAAGTGACCACGGATGATCCGAGCATTATCATCGGCATTGATTTGGTCAAGGATGTGCTGGATTTTACCAAGAACCACCTTATTCTGCGAACCGAAATTGGAACTTTTGTTAAGCTCTTCTATTTTCTTATCCAGCAGCTTTCGCCATTTCTGTTTATCATCCAAATACAGGATTTGGTTGACGATGTGGTTCTCATTCAGCGTAAGCCCTAAGCCATCAATAAACCCTTGATGAAACACAAAATCGTCCGAAGTGAATTTCTCATTGGTCTTGCTACTCTGTACACTTTCGCCAAAGCACAGTTCGCTATTGACGGCCAGGGCATCAAAATGGTTATCGCCAATGGTGACGTTCTTTTTTTCCAGTAGGATGTCGGTATCAAAACCTTCGCTGAATCCGTTGAAATAGTTTGTGGTGAGTTGTAGTATTTCTTTCGCTTGAAGCGAAACAAAACGCATCTTTCGGCTGTTATTGATAAAGGACACCGAATCGCTCACCGCATTGGCAAACACCTTAATGTTGTCATCCATTTGCTGGACAATTCCTTTGAAAACCTTTCGGAATGGGTTGACATATTTTGGATTGTTGAGTGCCTTGTTTTTTGTCAGGATAAAGAACAAATAACATTGATGTTCGATGTAACCACGACTTTTAAAATGATTGTGCGTTGCCTTTTCGAGAAAGGACTCATTGGGCAATTGTTCTGAAGAGTAGGACTTCTTTAAATAAATATCCTGTTTATGAACCACAATTCCAACAGGTAGTGACTTCAAGGCTTGGAACCACGCACCGTGTATATCCTCAAAGTCCTTTTCAGAAAGCGAATAGATTTCTGGCAGATTCCCTTTATAGCACAACACCACATTGCCATTATTGGCAAAGACAATATTATCCTGAATATCTGCAATGGGTTGATATGCTGAGAGGTTCATCTTATTCATATTCAAAACCTGAGTTACGCTTGTTGCTGATGATTTTTGGAAAAGGATTACCCATTTGAAATAGCTGTGGATTGTTGGCAATTCGAGTTAATGCGATGTAGAGACCACCATTGAATACCATTAACCCAATGATGACACCAAAGCTGAAGGAAAAGATGATAATGAGAAGTGATGCCAAAATGGATACCATCATCAAGGCAAACAGGGAAATGGGCAGACCAAAGATGACCGCACGTTTCCGCATATTTCTATAGACTTCAAACTTCTTCACTACACTACAATGCCTATTAGATAGGTGAAGATTCCAACGACTGCACCAGCAATTAGCACAAAGACCAATACACGCGTAATCCCTTTTTTAAGGTCTGCGTTTTCACCAAAGAAGTGTCCTGCATTAAACAGGAAACCTATTAGGAAGATGACACCCAATATAATTGGGAAAATAGTTCGGATGGTGTCGGAAACATCGTTGACCGAATCTTCAATACCACCAATCTGAGCAAAAAGCGAAGTTGATAAGAGCGAAAGAACGCCTGCCAAATAATGTGTTTTTTTCATAACGAATTAGATTAAAATTTTGGTTCATTTTCGTTATGTGAAATTTACATATATTTGAACATAAATAATTGAAAATCAAATATATGTGAATAAAATATTATTTGATATTGTTTGGTTTTCGATGCTATTATTTGGCATCAAATTCTATGGAATTTTGAAGTGTAACTGTTGAAAACCTAAAATTGGAAAATGAAAAAGTGGCTCAAAAACGTCAGTTTTGTGTTTTTACTTCTCAAAAGTTGCTTGCTTTTGGGTCAGGATTTGGATGAGAAAAAAATCATTGTCATTGACCCTGGCCACGGCGGAAATGATTCTGGTGCAATTGGGGTAAATAGCTTAAGGGAAAAGAAAATCACCTTAGAAATAGTAAGGTTGATTTCAGAATTGGCTGAGAAAAACTACAATAAAACTGTGGAAATTTATCAAACACGGTATAGCGATACCTTAGTTTCTTTAAGTGATAGAGCCAAGCTGGCCAAAGTTCTAAATGCAGATTTGTTTCTTTCCCTGCATTGCAATCATTCTGATAATCCAGATGCAAGAGGTGTGGAAGTCTATGTGCCCAATAAAAGGTTGAAGTTTTTGGATGAAGCAACTTGGTTTGGCTTTCAATTACAAGCAGAATTGAATGAGAAGTTGGGATTTGAAAGTAGAGGCGTAAAATTTGCTAATTTTCAGGTGCTTAGGGAAACGACTGACTATATGCCTTCAATTCTTTTGGAATTGGGGTTTGTAAGTAATGAAGATGAACAAGGTTATCTGCTAAAGCCAGAATCTCTGAATGCTGTGGCACTGGTGATTTGGGAATGTTTAATAAAAAATATTGATAGTTATGAAAGAGTTGGGGATTGAGGTTGTAAAATGTTTGAGAAAAGTAATTCTTTCTATTTTGAATTTTATTCTGTCTTTATCGAAAAAATGAGCTACTGTTGATTAGGGTGAAAACCATCATTTTTCATAAAAGCGATGGTCTGCAGAATTTCATCTTTATCAAATTTTGATTTATCAGGATGCCACTGATAAAATTTATGAACTAAAATTTCTTCTGTAAGTAGTTGCTTTTCATCAATAATTTCCTTCCAGCAAGCAAAAATGGTGGCAATCAATTCTATGGCTCTAGTTTTAGTCTTTCGAAACTTATTTATTATAAAATCAATTTCAGAGAGTTGTTCATTGAAATAGCGTTCATACCATTCTTTATGGCCACCATATTTCTCTAAAGGTTGATATTTTTCATATTCTCTTGGATTATAAGAGAACCATTTATTTTCCTTAAACTTTTTATCAATTGAACGCATTAAGCGATTATCATAAGGTCCCATAGCTTGTTTCAAGAAGTTGGCGTGGATATCAATTCTTGCGGAATTTTGGCACAAATAAAGAAGCTTCTGAAGCTTTAAATGTCCTAGTGTATTTTCTTGGTGCAACTGATATACGATTTCTGCAGCAAGCACTGTCCTCTTGTGATAATCAATATTTGTTGCTTTTTTTTTAGGCCTTAACCCCTCTAAAATCTTGTATGAATCTATTTTGTCAGGATTTGATTCTGTTTTACAAGACTTGAATGTATCGTCAAAAGCTTTTATTTCATCTGGACTTTGGGGAAGACCAAAACCCAATGAAATCAGTATTTCATTAATCTTAGACTCTTCCATTGTAAAACTCTTTTGTTACTTCCATCGCAGAAGTATAATTCTTTATTTTATCTAATGCTTCCTTTTTCAAGCCTCGAATCGTAGGCTGTTTAACATCACCCAGATGTTCTCGAAGTTTTTTAAGTAGTTTATTTGGTAGATTAAAACCGTCTATTTCGTATTGCTTGTATGTGAGATAAACCGTTCTTTGGGAAGGCGTAAGTGAATGTATTGCCTTAATTAGAATTTGTTGTTCTAGATTCATTTCCATACCATCAACGTCAGGAATGTCTGTAACAATCTCTTCAGAACCATCATAAGGGTAATTAAGTTTTCTCTGTTGTTGTCTGTAATAATTAGTGAGTTCTATTTTTACTATACCAACTAAATAACCCACAAATAAGTAATCTACATCTGCTTCATCTTCAGGATTAATTTCAAACTTCCCTTTTTCAGCATAGGACTTAAAAGTCGCTGTAACAACCTGTTCGGCGACATTGATGTCGTGACCAAATCTTTTACATCTAATCTCGCATTTTTTTAATATGTCATCTTTAAATCTATGCGTCAGCGCGTGAAAGGCGTTTTCCCTTAAGGATAGGGGGTTGCTCTTATCCTGATAAATCTCGGTAAGTCGTAAAGTGTGCTCATCTTTTAGTTTTTTCCAATCTGACATTGGTTGTTTTCAATAATGGTACGAAAAAGCGTTGGGGATGGTTTTGCGTACTAAGGTTGGCGTAACACGCTAAAACAAAACTAAGCATATTTTTTAACATTTTATTATGGCAACAAATGGAAAAAGCGGCGACAACCGCAGGCACGGAGCAGTTAAGAAAAGATCCCAAGTAAAAAACCCTAAAACAGGGATTTGGACCAAGCGTGATTCGGAAACCGGTAAGTTTATGGATGGAAAAACATCAAGTAAAAAACCATTTAAAGGAGTAAGAAAGGAAAAGTAATAATTGAGTAATATGACAAAATACTTACAATTGATTAAACAGTTAGCCCCTATCGATGCAATAGTGGCTAAAAAGAGAAACGGTCTAGGAAGAATACTGGACCATTACGTAGTTTATTTAGGCAATGGTGTTTTTATAGGTAATCTTAAAGGTGCGGTTAAAATTATCCCAGAGAATGAACTTATGGAACTCCTGCAAGAATACGAACCTGTGAGAATCCGAAAGTTTAGAGGGAGCCATTTTGACATTCAAAATGCAATTAAGAGGGCGTATCAAAAGCTGGGTCAGCGTTATAGCTTCTTAGGCTTCAATTGTGAGCATTTTGCAAATTGGGTACAATACGGTAAAGAGAGAAGTAGTCAAGTAAATACCGGCTTGATGGTGCTTGGAAGCGTAATCTTTTTAAGACTTATATCGAACGATGAATAAAGTACTTAGACGCTTTTTGTTTTACCTAATCGGATTTCTTGTAGCAATTAGCTATTTGTCATATCGTTATCTGTATTTAGAGGGTGCAAACGATTTTCACAAAGAAATTTTGGTAACAGCAGCCTTCGCAGTTGTAATCGGATGCTTTACAGGTATTATAGAAATCGTTAAAGCACATGGGAAATACTTTTGGATTGCCTTAAGGTGTTTCCTTTTAATTCCAAACAAAAAAGTATACGTATCTCTAAGTTACTTACTCAGAATTAAAATACCAGGAGACGAAAAGTATTTTTTGGTCAAGGGTGGTAAGATTAATCAATATCAGCCAGTTGGAGGTGTATATAAATTAGTTGGTAATAAGGATTTATACAAGGACTGGAAGGCAGCCCCGAAAGCGGATGGAAAGAACCCTAAAGACCTACGGTTTTTTGTAAGCGCAAAATTCGTCCCAAAAATTATCAGTTGGTTCTATTCTCGAAAGGACAGGGAAACTGGGGTATGGCGAGAATTTTCGGAAGAATTGGTTGAAACTCAAATTTTAAGTGCTACTAATTTCAAATCTATTAGAGCAGAATACCTCGGGACTGAGGAGAACATCCTGTGCAAACAAACACGCTTTAAGGATGAAGAGTATCATACTTTGATTTACGATATTTTCCAGATTGAACTAAATACAAAGCAGTTAAAGGAATTTAAAAAACTATTAAAAAGCAGCTCATTTAATGAGAAGTATGCCTTTGTTAGTGAAGATGACATAAAAAAAGAATGCTTTAACGAACATAAAACAAGAATAGGACAACACGCAAAATACATATCGTAAATGAATTTTCAAGATTACTTATATAGAAATGGCTTTCAGCGAGAGGACTTATTGGCAAGACTTGCTGAGTCTCTCGAGCTTGACGAAACAAGGTCAAATAAGATGGAGACTGCCTACAATGCCATCTATGATGTTTTAAAAGCAGACCCAGTGTTTTTCTCTAAGGTTGATTTTGTGGTTTACCCGCAAGGCTCAAAAGCCATAGGAACAACAACAAAGCCAATAGGAAAGGATGAATTTGATTTGGATATTGTGGTTCAAATTAAGGATTCGTACAGGAACTACACCTCTTCAGAGATTTACAATCACCTAATACGTGTTTTCACAAGCAATGAGGTTTATAGGCCAAAACTTCTAAAAAAGAATAGGTGCGCAAGAATAAATTACGCTGGGGATTTTCATTTAGATATTTTGCCTGGTTGCATAATCATTCCTTTCGAAGATAAAATTATGGTACCCGACCGAGAACTTGCATCTTGGACTTCTTCTTTTCCAAAGGGATATGCTAAATGGTTTACGGATAAAGCCGAAGATGTCCGAGAGCCATTATTGTTGCGAAAAGCATTTACTGATTATGTTACCCTATCTGAAGCGAAGGCTGAACAGGAGGAATTACCAGACGAGAACATCTATGAAAAAGAGCCGCTAAAACGTGCTGTACAGCTTACTAAACGATACAGAGATATTTTCTTTGAGAAAAAACCAAAACACAAAACATCAAGTATCGTATTGACTACAATTTTCGGAGAATTATACCAAGGTGAGGCATCGATTTATGAAACAATTGATAATACACTCAATAGGATTTTAGAGCGCTACACTAGCTATGAAAAGCTTTTTGAAAGTAGTGGAGTCTATAAAAGGATTAAGGTTTTAAATCCAGTAAATGAAGATGAGGACTTTACTGAAAAGTGGGATAAGGACAAAGAATACTATACTCAATTCATCAGTTTTGTTAGGAGCTATAAAGAAAAATGGGAGCAGTTAAAAAATGGGAACTTTAGTGTTGCGGAAGACTTGTTTGGCAGTACAACAACTAAAACCATTTTAAAGTCTCAACTAGACAACTTATCTGGAAATGGTAAAAATGAATTAGAAAAAGCAGGTCTTACTTTATTGTCTGGTAAAAGTTATGTTGACGACCGAGGAAGAATTTCTAGAGATTCAGGCTACCCGAGCAAGCCTAATAGAAACTATGGTGGTGTAGAATTAAATTTGAATTCGGGTAAAAAGGATATACAGAGGAACTATGTTGCAGCATATATCCAAAAAGACTATTTAAATAAACATTTTCCTTGGCTTAAAACTGTCATCACCGATGGAAAATTGTTGGGAAAAGGAAAAATCAAACCCAATGGATGCAAAAAAGAATATGAGATTCTTGTCGAGTATGATATCAATAGGCAAGGGCGAAAAGAAAGGGTTTATGTGCTAAATGATAGTCAAATCAAGTTTGGTAAAACACCACATCTATATCCTGGAAATAGTTTGTGCCTTTACTATCCCAAAGATTTATCACCACATTTGGACTTGAATTTTGTGGATGTTATGCCTTGGATATCAGAATGGCTTATAATGTATGAACTATGGAAGAAGTATGGTCTGTGGTTAGCAGATGAAGTCAAGCACTAGATTTTCCTCTCATTTCCTCTTATCCCCAGCCCTTTTATCAAAAGCAATCAAATTAAACAGTTCACGCATCCGGCTACGGACGCGATTACCATAGCGTTCTTCCAGTTCTTCGGCATTAAGGTTGGTAGTAGCGTGGGTCTTTATTTTTCGTTTGGTATCGAGATAGAGTTCGTAGCGGGATAAAAGCACTTCACCCATCACATTTAAGTCCTTACCATAAAAGCGTCCGGCAGGTTCTACGCCCAAATCGTCAAAACAGTAAAATTTAGCATTGCCATATTCCTCGACAGTTTTAAAACCCAAATGATTAAAGCTGAAAGTAACATTTCGGCACGGAATCATTTCATAAGGGCGTTGTAAAGGCACAATATGGCGCAACAATTTCATCAAACTGGTCTTACCACAGCCTACAGGCCCGGAAAGTAGAATACCTTTTTCAATGTCGATGTCATATTTCTCACAGTTGTCCTTGTCTTTGATAAAATATGAACATAGCTTCAACAGAATACCCTTATCCTCATCATAAATCCTGAACTTTTTACCAAACAGCAGCTTGCCTTTAGCATTCAAATAAATCAAGATTTTTGGGAAGTCGTACAGTACGCTTTTCCCATCAAACTTTCCCAGCGAATATTCCACGCCGCCTTCGGTGATTTTAGAGGGGTTGTCCATAGTCTTTCGTTTTCGTGGTTCGCAAGTTGTCCTTGATTTGGGATGCTTCTTTTTTGTTTGGTTTGTTTTCAGCTTCAAAAAGTTCGGTTCTGTCCATCCAGTTGATAGCCACAGCTCGCCAATCCCGAATCGGTTCGCCATCGCCTGTTTGCCAATCTCGGTCAGCGTAGTGCTGGTAGAACTTTTCAGCTTCAGCTTTATTAAAATTCTTTTCTTCAAAAAAATCAACTACGGCCAGACAGTCCTTTGGCTGTTTTATGTAGTTTTCTTGTTTGATATTGTTTGTATTAGATACCAATGCTTGTCCACCTATGGGACGGCGTTGGTACACCGCCTGTCCATTTTTGGGATGGTGGTGTCCTTCAAGCGGTACACCTCTGGGATAGTACTGTTCCGCAAGCTGTTCTAAAATGGGATTGTACTGTCCCGTAGCTGGTTCATCACTTGTCCCTAAAATAGACATCTTGATTTTACTGCCCTTGTATGGATTGTTGGACGGGAAATAGGATAGATATTCCCACGAGTGAAGCTCGGTTATGCATCTGTGATAGGTAGACTTTGAACCAATCTTGGCAACACGCATCAATTCCCTTCGGTTTACGTAGAATTCATCCATAAAACGGCAACTGTTCCATTCCTGGAACAGCGCCATATACAGACTGATATGGGTAGGATTTAGGCGGTCATCAAAATAAAACGTTTCAAAAGCCGCATTGAGTAGCTTTATATAGTTCATATTTTCAAGAATTAAAACCGTGATGCACACGGTTGGCATCCATTACCTTTTGAATTTCCTCGGCATCATAATAGATGATTCCGCCTACCTTAGTGTATGGCAAGGTGCCATTGATGCGAAGGTTCTGAAGTGTACCCGGACTCACTTGAAGCAAATCCATTACTTCGGAAGATTTAAGATATTTCTTGATTTTTCCAGAAGCCTGTTTGGACAAAAGACTTTTGATGTCATCGAGCAATTCCATTTTGAATTCTCGAAGGTCGTCTGTGGTGATAATACTTGTCGGCATATTAGAACGGTTTTAAAAGAAAAGGACTATCATAGGTTTAAAATTTTTAATGATAGCCCTTAACCCGATTTGACTTTCGTTCTACAAATTTGATATGTATTATCGGATTTTCTTCCCCAGTACGACCGTACTACGGTCAAAATTTAACATCTTGAAATTTGGTTTGATTTGGTGTTGTTTAATCGCGTTGATGCCGCAAATTATACTCAAATCGAACTAAATTTCATGATAAATAGAAGGAAAACCAAAACACCGTAGGTCAACCGTACTACGGACTTTTTTTAGCATTTTAATTTGATGTATAAAAGGCTGATAAACATTACTATTTCTCGCTTTTATCCATTGCTGAAAGAAGGGAAGTGGACAGCTCATCAAGGAAAAGCGTTCGGCTTTTTTTCCTGTATTTTATGTCTTGATAGGTTTTATAGATGTCTTTCGGCTCAACATCGAAAATCTGACTTAAATAATCTGAAATTTTAACAATACTCAGATTGTTTTTAGCACCAAGCCCTTTAGCGTGAAGCGCATAAATAAGTTCCACATAGTCTGTATTGCTGAACGGCCAATGCATTTTTTCGATGTGAGATAAGGAAATCTCATTTCCATTCAACCCGTTCTTCAATCTATTTTGCTTGTCCACTAAATATTTGGTTAGGGACTTGTAGGCATTGTATTTGCCGAGCAACATATCTCTTGCTGTACAGAATTCCGGGTCTTGAAAGTAGAATTTGGAAAGTGTGATATGATACCCATTGAGATAATCACGAGTGTAATATTCTTTGTCAAAATGCGTCTGCCCTGATTCAATGTATCTTCCGAAGTCCAAATTATAGAGAAAGAATCGATTGAGTTTGTTGCTTTTTTTTTTGATGGATTTAAGCTGACTTTTTAAGTCGATTTTCGGGAACTGGATTTCAAACGAATGGATTTCGGAATAGTAGATTAACTCAACGAGAGGAACTTGTTTAGTTACTTTAAAAAAATGGATTTCGTCTTGAATGGATTTGAAGCCTTGCGACAGGACCTCTTTTTTAAGTGTGCTTAATGAATCACGGCAGAGCCCAATGGAACGGTGTGCCCTTTCAAGGATGCTCTCGTTTTGAAGTTTTATATCATCAAGTTCTTTTTTTAGTCGCTGTGTTAATAATTGAAAGTCCATAAGTAGGTGTATTTTGATATGAAACCATAGAAATGGGATTTAGTTGATGTGGTTGGTTAGATGATATCATAGTCCTGCAAAATGATATAAATGAATGCCACAGGTCATTAAATTTGTGGCTCATTGGTGTATTTTCTGGAACTCTCACTAAAATAATTTTACTTCGTAAACGTACAAGGAAAACTTGCCGTATTTAATTACGGAACGAGCCGTATTTTTCTACGGAAACCCTGTGAGACACTGAATATGCTAAGGTCTTCAGAGAGGAAATTTAATTATCTTTTTTTACGAAATCGCTTTAAGAATTCACGACGGTTCTTCACACCCGTTTTCTTGAAGATGTTTGAGGCGTGTTTTGATACGGTGCTTTCGGCAATGAACAGTTCCTCAGCAATTTTCTTATAACTAAGATTACTAAGGATGGATAGCGCAACTTCAATTTCCCTTCTGGTTAAATCCTCATAGATTATCTTGCGCTCTACAGATTCCTCGCGCTGTTTTTTCTTCAGGGCAAATACTTCATACATTCGGGTATTGTTTTCCAAAAAGTATAGATACCTATCTACTTCAATGGCTGTAATGGCAAAGAAGGCCAAGTTCATTACAGTAAAGGTTATGCATTGATAATCACCTATTACGGTGCAGATGGGTAACAGGGCTATACTTGCTACACTCACCATAGATAATTTGTTTCGCCTTAAAATAAAGGCATTCGGGTTGCTCGGATTTGAAATACGACGATAGAAAATGATGAGAAATACAAATGCTATTATGGATATGGGAATAGTAAAAAGAAAGCGAGCCGCATCTAACGAATCGGTCAAAAAATAAGGCATCAAAAAAAGAACTACATAGCTTCCACTTGCTAAAAATGCGAGATTTTTAATAGATGAATTGAATTTCAATACGACGATGTCATATTCTTTATAGAGGTAATAAACGATGTAAACGCATAATGCAATTGCCACACTATACGTTATGATATATTGAAGTATGAATGGTCCCGGAAAGTTATCTATGGGTAAAAATCCGCCCGTGACATTGTACACAATAAAAAGGATGCCCAGATATAAAAACCGTCGAAGGCTACTTCGTGTATTCCTTCTTGAAAAGTAAAAAGTGAGCAATACAATGACCGTATCTATTAAAAGATAGAAGAACGTTGTCCAATGTATTGACGTGCCGAACATTTACATTACTGGTCATTGCGCTCAAATTTGTTGGTTTCTAAATTCTTTGAAACGTTGTTCCAATTGAAAATCTGTCCGTTCATAGCAATATAAACATCCGGTTTTAGAAGCTGTAATGAGCTCAGTGCATAGCCTAAATTAAATGGTGCATCTGTCTCTGCAGATGAACCTAAAATGAAAGACCCAACCAGTACGATGGTTTTATTCAGGTTGAGTTTTCCGATATATTTTGCGGTATCTTCCATTGTGAAAGTACCGTGAGTTATCAAAATCTTTGTCGCAGCAGATTCCTTAATCTTGCAAACCAACTGCGCTCTGTCCTCATCTGTGATGGCTCTGCTATCCTTTTTGAACACACTTTCAATGGTGTAATCAAAGTCTATATTGGCTTTCTCAAGAAAACCTTGAATCGTGACATTTGATTGGGTTACACCTTTTCCGTCCACATAATCCAGTCCTTCGATGGTGCCGCCTGTTGTAAGAATATGTATCATAAAATAGGACTTGTTGTGACCTATAAAGATAGCAGATTTTTACCGGTAAATATTAAATAACATCGCATTAAAGACTTGGAAAGAATATCATTCCCACTTCTTTTTCTGCAACCGCACAGCATTAAAGATTGCCAATAATGCTACCCCAACATCGGCAAAAACAGCTTCCCACATTGATGCCAAACCACCAGCCCCAAGGATAAGGACGATTACCTTCACACCAAATGCCAGACCTATGTTTTGCCAAACTATCTTTCGGGTGGAACGACCGATTTTGACCGCTCTCGCTATCTTGCTCGGTTGGTCAGTCTGGATGATAACATCCGCCGTTTCGATGGCCACATCGCTACCCAAACCACCCATTGCGATACCTACATCGCTTGCAGCAAGTACGGGGGCATCATTGATACCGTCGCCCATAAAGGCTACAGTCGTATAAGGTTGTTTTTTGAGTTTCTCGACTTCGTTCAGTTTATCTTCCGGTAGCAGACCACCTTTCGCCCAATCGATATTCAATTCTTCAGACACCTGTTGGGTAATGGAATCCTTGTCGCCCGAGAGCATTATGATTTTAGAGATACCCGCCTCTCGTATCTGATTGATGGCTTGGTGTGCATCTTCCTTGAGTTCATCGGCAATGGTTACATATCCGGCAAACTTTTTATCGATGGCTACCATTACTATGGATTCGACTATAGTATCGGTTTCAGAGGGGACTTCGATGCTATTAGAAACCATCAAAGCTTTATTGCCCACTAATACCTGCTTTCCATTGACCGTACCTTTCAGTCCCTTTCCAGCAACTTCGGAAACTTCGGTTGCTTCAAAATCGGCACCATCGGCCTTATATTCCAGTATCGCTTTTGCAATGGGATGGGTGGATTGTTTTTCCATCGCCATCAGGTATTGCATAAATTCCGCTTCTGCAAAATTGGATTTATTGACCACTTCCTTAATCTTGAAGACCCCTTTGGTAACTGTACCCGTTTTGTCCATTACCACGGTATTTACCTTGGTAATCGCATCGAGAAAGGACGCACCTTTGAACAAAATCCCGTTGCGGGATGCCGCACCTAATCCGCCAAAATAGCCCAAGGGAATGGATATGACCAAGGCACAGGGACAGGAAATTACCAAGAAAATCAGAGCGCGGTAGAGCCAATCCCTAAACACATAATCGTCCACGAAGAAATAGGGCAAAAACGTCAGTCCGATGGCAAGGAAAACCACGATGGGTGTATAAATTCTGGCGAATTTTCTAATGAACAGCTCCGTTTTAGATTTTCGGGCGGTAGCGTTCTGAACCATATCCAAGATTCGGGCGATGGAACTGTCCTTAAATTCTTTGGTAGTCTTTACTTCAATGACCCCATCCAAGTTGATGCTTCCTGCATAGATTTTTTCGCTCTTGGCAATGGTATCGGGTTTGCTTTCACCGGTAATGGCAGCCGTGTTCAGCGATGCTTTTTCTGAAAGTAAAATGCCGTCCAAAGGAATTTTTTCGCCTACGCGAACCTGAATTCTTTCACCAATCTCGACCGTTTCGGGATTGACCGAAACAAAATCCTCATTTCTATAAACCAATGCTTCATCGGGTCGCGCATCCAAAAGTGCCTTTATATTTCCCTTCGCCCTATTTACCGCAGCGTTCTGGAAGAGTTCGCCCACGGCATAAAATAGCATTACGGCCACACCCTCGGGATATTCGCCTATGGCAAATGCCCCCAAGGTGGCAATGGACATCAAGAAAAATTCCGTAAAGAAATCACCGTTCCTGATACTGTTCCAGCCTTCTTTAATTACAGGAAACCCAACGGGAATGTAAGCTACAGTGTACCAAATAATCCGCACCCAGCCCCTGAAGAATGGGAACGTATCGAAATAATCTATGGCAATGCCCGTAATCAGCATTAAAAAGCTGAAAATGGCGGGCAAGTAGGTCTTAAAATTGGATACCTCTGCGGCACTGCTATGGTTATGTCCGTCATCGTGACTGTGCTCACCTTGATGTTCTTTCGGGTCTAAATCCCGTAAGTTTACTTTTTTCTTTTTCATTGCGTTTTTCGGTATTTATTTAAAATTTTGGCTATGTCTTCGGGCATTTCCATTCTTTTCAATGGTGGCACATCGCTTCCACCGGTATTTCCAATGGGTACGTGGTCGATAAATGATTTCCAACCACCAACCAAAAGTCGCAACACCTGACCCAGAACTTCTTTTGTGTTTCGCTGGCGTAACCCGAATTTTAACATTGACCAATGGGTATAGGTATGTTCCAACGGGTAGGATTGACCGAGAATATGGGAACGTTCAAGGTGATGCCAAGCTTGGGATGAATTTCCACTATGTAATGAAGAACGATATAGGTTCAGTTCATCTAAATAAAATGCTCTAAGGCCTATTGGTATGGTGGTATTAAATTTCATTATTTATTATTCATTTTTAAAGTGCAAGGTATGTATCTGACCTATGCAACGGAAGTGCATTATTGTCCGCTGCATTTGTCACAAATACCCTTCAGTACCAAATTGGCATCCTCTGCCACAAAGCCTTCTGGCAGATTGATATGTGGAATCTTATGTTCGGTCAGGCAAACGGTCTCATCGCAATTGTTACAATGGAAATGCAGGTGCAAATCTTGTTCAAGGTTACAATCGCAACCAGGCTCACAAAGTGCATATTTTTGTATGCCTGTACCATCATCTATTTGGTGCACAATTTTCTTTTCTTCAAAGGTGCGCAACGTTCTATATAAAGTCGTACGCTCTGCTTTCGCGAAAGCGGCTTCAATATCTGTCAATGATATGGCTACTTCCTTTTCTGCCAAATATTTATAAATCAATAACCGCATCGCCGTCGGGCGAACGCCATTTTCAGTGAGTCTTTGTTCTATTTTTTTCATTTTATAATTGTCTGTATTAATGTCCGTGTTCTTCCGCTTCGCCCTTTTTTAGTTCCGCCATTAGGTAGTAGGCGTTGTTATAGGCGTATTGTGTGTTCGGTTCTTGTTCGCTCAAAAAATCAATGGCAATCCAATCGCCATCGTGGGTGCCTTTGGTGATTTCAATGGGTTTGAATGACCAATCGTCACCTTCCTTTTCTGCCGAGAATACAAAGAATCTCTCGCCATCGGCTGCTATGGCAGCTTCGGGCATCGCCTTAGTTTGTGTATTTTCCGTTTGGATGCGCCCCTGAATGTACATCCCGGGAATCAGGTTGCCTTCCTTGTTCTCGATTTCAGCGTGTACGTGAATAGCCTTCGGATTTTGTTCAAAGGTCTTTCCTACGGAATAGATTTCGGCAGTCAGTTCCTTTCCGGGAATGGACTGTACATTGAAAACCACTTTTTGCCCTTCTTTCACCTTATGGACATCCTTTTCGAAAACCATCAAATCTGCGTGTACGTGATGGGTGTCCACAATTTCCATAAGGTCGGTCTGTGGTTCTACGTACTGCCCAGTCTTAATTTCTACTTTTTGGACGAATCCTTCAATGGGGCTTCTAAGAGATACACGCTGATAAATTGTACCGTTTCTTACGCCTGGTGCGCTGATACTCAACTGTTGCAGTTGCGCCTCAAGACCTTTTACCATACTTCGGGATGCCTGGTATTCGGCTTCTGCCTTTTGAAAATTGGCACCGCTGCCGACACCTGCATCGTACAGGGTTTTTTGCCGCTCATATTCCTTTTTAAGAAATTGACTATTACTGAAAGCATTGAGGTAATCCGTTTGTTTCTCGATGATATTGGGGTGGGACAGATAGGCGACCGTTTGCCCCTTATTAACCTTATCACCCTCGATAACTTCGATGGATACCACGTTGGCACCTACTACCGTTGTGATGGTGGCCTCGTTCTGAGGTGGGACTTCCAACTGCCCGTTGGCTTGCACATAACCGCTCATATTCCGCATTTGCAGGGTGTCGATTTCCATTTGTAGTGCATCGAACTGTTTAGCTGTGAGCATTACTTCCTCGGCTTCACCCTCGGAATGTTCTTTTTCCATTTCCAGATTGGCATTTTTATTCCCTGCGGTTTCTTTGTTGGAATCGCCACAAGCGGTCAACGCCAAAAGCATCGCCAACAAACCAATAGCTGTGTATTTTGATAGATTCTTCATTTTATTATTTGAAATATTGTAGTGCAAAAACTGATTTTAGATAATTGTCGAGCGCGTCCAGCGCATCCATTTCCGTCTGTATGGCATCCCTAATAATTTGGGTGAATGCGGCATAATCCACGGCACCTTCCTTATAGGCTAATAACGCACCCTGTCGCTGTTCCTCGGCAAGCGGTAAGGCCTTGTCCTTATAGAATCGCCAGGATGCTTCCCATTTTTGATACGCTTGTACAGCTTGTCGATATTCCGATTGCAGTTGGCGTTTGGTAAAGTCCGCATTGGCTTTTGCAATTTCACTTTGGATTTTGGCTGCCTTGGCCTGACTGCGTTCTGTACCAGAAAACAATGGAAGGGATATTCCTGCCTGATAAGTGTAGAATCCGTTACTGCCATTCACCCGTTGCAATCCGCCCTGAAGGTTGAGATTGGGCAACAAATCGGAACGTTCAGCTTGGTAGCTGGATTGGGCTTCCTCAATCCGCTTTCGCGAAAGTTCCAGTTCTGGATGGGTTTCTATGGTTGATGGAATTCCCAGTACTGCCATTTCATTTTCATCAAGGGTGTCGGGAACAGTATAGAACGTGTCGGAAACCAACCAAAGATTAAGCTTCTGTAGGGCAATGGCATAGTCACTTTCGGCCTGTTGAAGTTTATTGTTGATTTGTAATGCCTGATTGGTTGCCGATGAATATTCCAAACGTGAAATGGCCTCTACCTCGTAATTCAGTTCAATCGCCTTTTCAAATTGCGAGTAGATGGAATCCAGTTCACGATACAGTTCAAATTTCTGCCGTTGCTGATAGGCCTGTGACCAAGCTTTTTTGACTTCCTGTTCCACTTGCAATGCGGTAAAGTCAAGTGCGGTTTCCGCCAAGGCGATACGCTGTTTTTGCAACCGCTTCTTCGCACCGATACCGAACAGGTTGATATTCTGTTGAACCACGCCAACAAGGGTATAAATGCCCTGACCATCAGAAACTTCCTCACCACCGGTAAACACTTGGGTATTCCCTAAATCATAGGCCGTACCTTTTAGGGCGTTCTGCTTTTGAATTTCCAGTTGTTTTGTTTTCAATAGCGGATAGTTTTCTTTGGATATTTCTACCGCTTGTTCCAATGAAACAACAGGTAATGTATCGTTCTGCCGAACTTGTTGCGCTTCCGCTTTCGCGAAAGCAAAAAAGAAACAGACCACCGCAGAAGCGGTTACGATTTTCGGATTGACCTTTATCTTGCGTTCCGAACGTCTTTCTACCCATTGATAGAAAATGGGAAGAATGAATAGAGTCAACAAGGTGGATGTAATCAATCCACCGATAACGACCGTTGCCAACGGTCGCTGAACTTCTGCCCCTGCCGATGCGGAAATTGCCATTGGCAGAAACCCAAGGATATCGGTAAAGGCCGTGAGCATAATGGGGCGTACCCTTCTTTTTGTTCCTTCAACGATTCGCTCTTTTAGGTTTATAACGCCTTCCTCTTTCAGTTCGTTGAATCCGCTAATCATTACCAATCCGTTCAGTACGGCAACCCCAAAAAGCACGATAAAGCCAACCCCTGCGGAAATACTAAAGGGCATATCCCTAAGCCAGAGAGCGAACACGCCACCAATAGTCGCCATCGGTATGGCCAGATAAATCATCAACGTCTGCGGAAAGGATTTTAATGCAAAATATATCAGGATGAATATGAGTAATAGCGCAATAGGAACCACGGTCTGCAATCGGTCGCTGGCCCTTTCCAGATTTTCAAAGGCACCACCATAGCGGATAAAATAACCTGGGGGTAAATCGAGGTTTGCATCCAGCTTGTCCCTTATCTCATTGACCAGCGATTCCACATCGCGACCACGTACATTAACGCCTACATAGGTTCTGCGATTGGTATTGTCCCTGCTTATCTGCATCGGTCCCGGTGTGTATTCGATGGCCGCCAGTTCGTGAAGTGGAATTTGTGAACCGTTCGGTAGATTGATATAGAGATTACGGATATCGTTGATATCGCTTCGGTTCTGCTCATCGAGCCTTACCACCAAATCAAAACGCTTTTCACCTTCAAAAATGACCCCTGCGTACCCACCTGCAAAAGCGGATTGCACCATCATATTGAGTTGGTCGATGCTTACGCCGTATTGGGCCAGTTTGTTTCGATTGTACTTTATCGTCATCTGCGGTAAGCCCGATGTGGCTTCTGCCCGCATATCGCCTATACCTTCAGTACCTGCGATGATTTTGGTAATCTCGTCCGCTTTGGACGCAAGTACATCGATATCCTCACCGTATATCTTAATGGCAATATCCTCACGGATGCCTTCCAATAGTTCATTGAACCGCATTTCGATGGGTTGCGTAAATTCATAATTGACACCAGGGATAATGCTCACCGCATCCTTCATCTTGTCAATAAGTTCATCCTTGGATTCGGCAGAAACCCATTCGTCCTGCGGTTTCAGGATTACGAATACATCGGCAAAGTCCATAGGCATTGGGTCGGTAGGCACTTCCGCAACACCGATACGGCTAACTATTTTTTCCACTTCGGGAAATTCGGCCTTTACGATGCGTTCTATTTTTGTGGTGGTCTCGATGGTCTCGCTCAATGAGCTTCCGGGTTTCAAAATAGCGTGGAAAGCAATATCGCCCTCGTCCAATTGCGGTATGAACTCACCGCCCATTTTAGTGAACGTGAAGATAGCCACGGCAAAGATGGCCACCGCAATACTAACGACCCATTTTCCTTTTTCCAAGGCATTTAACAATAGGGGCTCATACTTGCGTTGTACCCAATGTACAAAACGGTCGCCCCACGATTTCTTTTCCTTTTTTGGCGGTTTCAGGAATAATGCGGACATCATCGGCACATAGGTCAGACATAAAACCATTGCACCAATCATCGCAAAGATGAACGTAAGTGCCATAGGCTGGAACATCTTGCCCTCGACACCTTCCAATGCCAAGATGGGTAGGAAAACGATAAGGATTATCAGCTGTCCGAAGAAGGCTGCGTTCATCATTTTTTTGGATGCATCGGCTGCAATTTCGTCACGGTCTTTCTTATCCAAAGATTTCTTTTTAAGCACATAACTGGCCATAAGAAATACACTCGCTTCCACGATAATGACCGCCCCATCTACGATAATACCAAAGTCGATTGCACCCAAGCTCATCAGGTTCGCCCATACGTCAAAAACATTCATTAGGATAAAGGCAAACAATAGGGATAGGGGAATGGTCGATGCCACAATCAGTCCGCCACGCCAGTTCCCCAAAAGAAAGACGAGTACAAAAATCACGATGAGCGCGCCTTCCAGAAGATTGTTGCGTACCGTGCCCGTTGTCTCACTTATGAGTTTACTTCTATCCAACAAGGGTTCGATGACCACGCCTTCGGGAAGTGATTTCTGGATTTCCGCCATCCTATCCTTAACGCGGACAATGACCTCGTTTGAGTTTGCGCCTTTGAGCATCATCACCAGTCCACCGACGACCTCGCCTTCGCCATCCTGCGTTAATGCCCCATAGCGAACGGCGGAACTGAAGCGTACATCGGCCACATCGTTTACGGTGATGGGCACACCATTTTCATTTTTAATAACGATTTTCTTGATGTCATTGAGGTTGCGTACCAAACCTTCACCCCGAATGAAGTTGGCCTGGTGGTTCTTTTCGATGTAGGCACCACCCGTATTCCTATTGTTTGCTTCCAAAGCTTTAAATACATCGGTAATGGTAAGCCCGATAGCCTTCAATTCGTTGGGGTCAACGGCCACTTCATATTGTTTAATCTTTCCACCTATCGCATTGATTTCAACGACGCCAGGCACCATCGCCATTTGTCGTTGTACAATCCAATCCTGCATCGTGCGCAAGTCGGCAAGGGAATACTCGTCCTGAAACTCAGGCTTGACCTTTAAGGTGTATTGGTACACTTCGCCCAAACCAGTTGTAATAGGTCCCATCGATGGCTGGCCCAATTCCTCTGGAATTTGCTCGCGTACCTCAGTCAGTTTTTCGGAAACGAGCTGGCGTGGCAAAAAGGTTCCCATATCATCGTCAAAAACTACCGTTACCACCGATAGCCCGAATCGGGAAATCGAACGGATTTCCTTGACATCGGGAAGGTTGCTCATCGCCACTTCCACGGGATAGGTTACGAACTGTTCGATATCCTCTGTACCCAGATTGGGCGATTGCGTGATGACCTGTACCTGGTTGTTGGTTATATCCGGCACAGCATCTATGGGAACTTGGGTCATACTGTAGATACCGGCACCGATGAGTGCCAGTGTAAGCAGACCGATAATAAATTTGTTATTGATTGAAAAATCAATGATTCTGTTAATCATAGATTTAGGTGTTAATTCAGTTAAAAATGAAATTGTGCTTTCCCTTCGACTGCGCTTTGGACAGGCGCGCAAGGCAAATACACCATTTGAAGTTTCCTAAAGCTGAAAACTTCAAAACTGGATATAGTAATCCTGTAAAACTGAATTAAACCTGCGGGGGCTGAAAGAGAGAGAAAGTAATATCCTTACCGATACTGTCGAAGTGGGCAAAGTTATCCTGTGGAATGGTCGCTTGAAGCGGTTCGAAGTTAGCAATACCAAAGTGTATCGTGTGAACGTGACAGCAGTGGCACTGGCAGAACGGTGAGCAAAGTTCGCAATCGTCACCGTGGTCACCATCAAAATCAACTACTGAAACGGTTTGGGAATCGTCGGCGACATCACCAACATCGCTACAAGGCACCACATTGAGCGCCAAGAAGTAAATCGATAATATGATTGCCAAAACTTTCACGATGCAAAGATAACAGAATTTCGGTGCAACAGGGTTGCAAAGTCCTATTTCAACGAATCAATCACACTACCGCACGTTAACATTGCATCACCATAATAAGGATTACGGATTTCTTCTTCGGTGCTCAACCAAACCGCACCTTTATTGTTGTTTGCCATTGGGCATTTTTGAACGTATAGGGGGTTGTCAATGCTTTCGAGATTCATTGCTATTGCAACCAAATTTTCATTGAGAATGACGAAATGACTACGTTGGTTTTCTAAATTAGAATTACTTGCAATGGCATCCAGCATTTCAATACTTTTGGATAGATGGGTTTTGAGCATTTTGTCCAAATCTTTTTGTGATATCACCTTCATTTTTTCGGAAGATACTTTCGCAAAATCGGAAACTTTTTCTGCATTACTCGCTACCAAAGCATCTTTGAGTTCAAGGTATGACGGCAAAGCCTTCACAAACTGTTCTTGAAAAGAAGTTGAAAGTGACATTTCCATCGCCATCATTTCTTTCTCTTCTTCAGTACTTTGATTCATCATCGATTTCTTCCCCTGCAATTGCGCAGCTGCATCTACGGTAAAAGTGCCATTGGTCACAATCTCATCGCCATTTTTTAAACCGGATGTAACCGTAAACATATCGCCATTGCGATTGCCAAGAGTAACTTCCCGCATTTCAAAAACAGGTTCGTTGGCGTTGGTTTTGATGTACACCAAAGACCGTTCACCCGTCCACATCACAGCACTTGCAGGTATGGTCAGGTTTGATTCCGTATTTACCGTTGTTCCTTCTACTTTGCCAGTTACGAACATTCCGGGTTTTAGCATTCCATCGCTATTTTTGAGATTGGCCCGAACGGTTACGGTGCGGGTTTGGGTATTCAGAACAGGGTCTATAAATGAGACCGTTGCATCAAATTCCTTATTTGGATAAGCATTTGTCGTTACTGAAATTTTCTGCCCTTTTTTAAACTCTGAAATCTGGTTTTCGTAGGCATCAAATTCCGCCCATACAGAGTTTAGGTTACTCACCTTTACAATGGGCTGTCCCTGTTTTACATAGTCGCCTTCGGCAGCCATTTTTTCTGAAACCGTTCCGGATACGGTCGCATAAATCGGAAAGTTCTCTTTGACCTTGCCGGATTCCTCTATGCTATTGATTTGGGCTTCCGAGAGTTTCCAAAGTTTCAGTTTGTTGCGTACCGCCTTGTATAGTGAGGGTTGCGATTCTTTTAGCGAAGCCGCAGTAATCAATTCTTGCTGAGCAGCTATCAGATTAGGTGCATAAATGGTTGCCAACAATTGCCCTTTTTGTACTTCCTGACCTTCAAAATTGACGTTGAGCCGTTCAATTCTACCATCGAAATAACTGGCCTGCACCGCATTTTCTTCCTCGTTCATCTTGATTTTTCCCGAAAGGGAAATCATATTCTCATCATCTACAGAAGCATTTCCCACGATGGATGTTTGGATGTCCGCCAATGCCATCGCATTTTTGGTCATCTTTATTTCGTTCATTGCAAGTCCATCAGCACCTGATTCCGCAGGAATTAAATCCATTCCGCAAATGGGACAATCACCTGGTTCGGGTTGCATAATCTGGGGGTGCATCGAGCAGGTCCACATTTGACCTTCCGCTTCTGTGGAATGGTCGTGCTTATCTGTCATAGATTCTTCCGATGAGCCACCGAAAATGAGCCAACCACCAAGCAGTCCGACAACGACTGCAATAGCGATATATATGAAATTCTTGTTCATAGCTATTTATTTTTCGTTCTGTAATCGTTCAATCATTTCTTTCATTTCGGCAATTTCCCTGCGCTGTGCCTTGATGATTTCTTCTGCCAGTTTCTTCACCTCTGGGTCTTTGATGTCCGCTCGTTCACTGGTCAATATAGCGATGGAATGATGCGGTATCATTGCTTTCATCCATAGTACGTCACCTACTGTGGATTTTTGGTCGCGAACCAAAAACAATGCCCCAAAAAACAAGACCAAACTACCTAAAAGAATGGCAATATTCTTTTTCTTGTCGGTGTACATCTTCCGCATAAAAAACCACATAATGACTGCCATTGCTGCTATGCCCAGACAGACCATATAGAAGCGCGTTAGGCTGAACCATACGTGGTCGAGTTCATAGGTGTTGAGATACATTGTGATGTACATTGCTACAAATGAGCAAGCCAGCATCATAAAAAATGTTCTGTATTTTCCTTTGTTTGCGTGTTTTGAATGTTCCATAGTTTTTGAATTTTTGGTGTTATTTGTTTCTCTTTTTTATTTTTCTGATTGTTGGTGAACTGATATACCATAACAAAAACCCGCTCAATACGGTAATCAATCCAAGTAGGGAAAAGGCACGTAGTACGGTTGTATTGAAATCGTCGCGACCTTCATAATCCATCGTATGGGTCATCCATAGAAAGTCGAACCAACGCCAATCCCGATGACGTAGCGTTTGGAATGCGCCATCTTTTTCGGAAACGTAGGCCTTGATGTTTTTAGGTGTTTCATAGCTGATGACATAGGCCGGAAGCGGTCTGCCACGATACTCGCTATGGCTGCCTACTTGCTCGATGCGCTCGATTCCTTTTACTTGAAGTTCCGGCAACATATTCCGTTCAGCGATTTTCAGAGCTTCACTTTCTGAGATTACTTTCTTTACTTTGCCTGTCTTGGCATCAAAGAGCTGTTTGTCATTAATCCAGTAAAAAGGTTTACCACCGATTTCCCGAAGTTCTACCGAGACTATTGCTTCTTCAAGATTCACTTCGGATGGACTTATCAAACTTGTAAAAGCAGATGCCTTTACTGGGTCTTGCCGAAATTGGTCACCGTGTATTTCGTCAATGTCTGTCCAACTAAAATACATCCCACTTATCGTCCACATCAAGAACTGGATGCCCAAGAAGATGCCCAAATAGCGGTGTACCTTTCTAATTTTTATCGCTGTTTTTCTTTTTACCATATAACTTAATCAATGTTTGAACCTTTAAGCCTAAGCGAATTGGCTATGACCGAAACCGAACTGAAACTCATCGCCAAAGCAGCTATCATTGGTGATAGTAAAATCCCAAAAAATGGATAGAGCAATCCCGCAGCAATGGGTATTCCCAAGGTGTTGTATATCATCGCAAAAAACAGATTCTGCTTAATGTTTCGCATTACCACATCGCTTAAATTTCTTGCCTTGACAATACCGTGTAGGTTGCCTTTGACCAAAGTAATGGCAGCACTTTCTATGGCCACATCAGTACCCGTTCCCATTGCGATGCCTACATCGCTTTTTGCCAAAGCAGGTGCATCATTGATACCGTCACCTGCCATCGCCACGACTTTTCCATTTTCTTGTAGTTTTTCAACTTCCTGCAATTTGTTTTCGGGAAGCATTCCCGCTTGAAAATCTGCAAGATTGAGTTCGTTGGCCACTGCCTGAGCTGTATCGTGGTTGTCGCCCGTGAGCATAATCACATCGATTCCCTTGTCCTGTAATTCCTTGATGGCCTTGGCACTCGTTTTCTTAATTTTATCACCAATTACTACATAACCGACAAGGTTTCCATCAATCGCGAGATAGGAAACGGTTTTGCCCTGCTTTTGGAAGAATTGGGCTTTTTCTTCCATTTCTTTGGAAAGCGTCGCCTTTGCATATTCCATCATTTTGGCATTTCCTAAAGCCACCTTTTTACCGTTTACATTACCTTCAACACCTTTACCGGTTACGGCATTGAACCCGTCGGCTTTTAAGAAATCAGCTTTTTGTTCTTTGCCGTATTTGATGGTGGCTTCCGCAAGGGGATGCTCACTTTGATTATTCAGGGAAACAATGTATTGCAGTACTTCGCTATCGCTGAAACCGTTATCAAAAGACCCCATTTTTTCCACCGTGGGTTTTCCTTCGGTAATCGTTCCCGTTTTATCCACGATAAGGGTATCTACCTTATCCATTTTTTCAAGTGCCTCTGCATTCTTGATGAGCACCCCATTTTGTGCACCCTTACCCACACCGACCATCACGGACATCGGTGTTGCCAATCCCAATGCACAGGGACAGGCGATAATCAAAACGGCAATGGCATTGACCAAGGCATACACATAAGCTGGTTCTGGTCCCCAAATTGCCCAAATCCCAAAAGTGATTACGGCGATGATGACCACGATGGGCACAAAGTAACCTGAAACGGTATCGGCCAGTTTTTGGATAGGCGCACGGCTACGACTGGCATCATTGACCATTTGGATGATTTGTGAAAGCAAAGTGTCGGAACCTACCTTTTCCGCTTTCATAAGGAAAGACTGGTTGCCGTTGATAGTTCCGCTACTGACTTTATCATCGGTTGACTTGTTGACTGGAATGGGTTCGCCCGTTATCATCGATTCATCGATGGATGTTTCGCCTTCGGTGATAACACCATCAACGGGAATTTTATCGCCCGGTTTTACCCGAAGAATATCGCCCAATTCAATTTGGTCGATGGCCACTTCCTGTTCCTCACCATCCACGACTTTAACTGCCTTATTTGGCGCCAGTTTTAAAAGTTCCTTGACCGCGGAATTTGTCTTGCTATGGGCTCGGGCTTCCAATAGTTGGCCAAGTAAAACTAACGTGAGAATGACCGTGGCCGCTTCAAAATACACGTGTACGGTGCCCGCTTCGGTCTTGAACTGGTCTGGGAAAAAGTCCGGCATCAGCATCCCGAATACACTAAACAACCAAGCTACACCAGCACCGATGCCAATGAGCGTGAACATATTGAGGTTCCACGTTTTTATGCTTCGATAAGCACGCTCGAAGAACATCCAAGTGGCATAGAACACCACGGGTAGGGAAAGTGCAAACTGAATCCAGTTCCAGTATTTCAGTTCCAAAATATCGTATAGCGGATTGTTGCTGACCATTTCGGACATCGCAATGATGAAAATAGGCAGTGTAAAGGCCGTGGCTATCCAGAACTTTTTGAGCAGTTTTTTATAGGTTTTTTCCTCTGCGGACAAATCTGGCTTCATCGGTACCAAGTCCATACCACAAATGGGGCAGCTTCCCGGTTCATCCTTTACAATTTCAGGATGCATTGGGCACGTCCATTGTTCGCTGCGGGAACTGGCGGAAAAGCTTTGCTCTTCCACCAAATCCATTCCACAGACAGGGCAATCGCCTGGCTTGTCATAAGTATTATCGCCTTCACAGTGCATCGGGCAGTAGAACGTTCCGGTTCCCTTGCCTTTTGGTTTTTGCTTTTTCGCTTTCGTACTTCGACTATGCTCAGTATTAACTTTAGCCGAATCATCCTTGTGATGATGTTTGCCAGATTTGTGAATGCTATACGAACCACCATCTTGCTTTAGAGCTTCCTGAAATGATTCGATAGGAATATGCGATTCCATTTCAATGACCGCTTCAGATTTTTCCAAATCGACCAATACATCAATTACACCGTCCACTTTAGAGAGCGTTTTCTCGACGTGGGTTCTGCAACCGTTACAGGTCATTCCGTGTATGTGATAGGTGTGTTTCATTACTTTACTAATTTGTGTCTGTTACGGAAAGGGTTACTACGAACCATCATACTACCCTTCCCGCAGCAGGACTTTATTCCAAGCTATCTTTTAGTTTATTCATATAGTCAATTACTGCTGTTTTGTTCGCCTCAGAAAAAATTGCATCCCGATGAATTAGCGTGTAACTATCCAAAGGCATTTCCCCATCCTCAATCTGGTTTATGATAGACCGTAATTTGCTATTTTTCCTTCGGTCGGAAAGGTTGCCCCATTCGTTGAAATTCAGCTCTGCCTTTCCTTCTTTGATATGATGTTCCAAGTACCAAGAAGAGGGTTGTACCTTGCTGTACCAAGGATAATCGGTATTATTGCTATGGCAATCATAGCAGGAAACCTGCAACGATTGTTCTACCGTTGCAGGTACATTGTTCACGAGCATAAAATCGGTTTGTGGTACGGTTTCACTCTGGTTATAGTCCACAGGAAAAAACTGGATGACCACAAAGGCAACCAATGCTATCCACGCTATGATTTTTACTATTTTCACTTAGTTGATTTCACGTTGCACCTTACCACATTTTAGCATTTGGGCACCGAAATAGGGGTTTCTGATTTCTTCATTCATACTTAGCCAAGCACCGCCTTTATTGTTATCGTACATTGGGCAGTACTGCTCATAAATGGTCATTGAAGTTCCCGTTATCGCCACCATATCGGTCATATCCTTGCTAAGCGTTTTAAAATGCTCGCGTTGGTGGGCTATATCGCTCTCGCCAATATGCTCGGCGTGTTCGGTGGCATCCTCAATGATATCGTTTAGTTCGTTCTGCTCGCTGTCCGAGTAGCTCGATGCATCAAAGGATTTGAGCGATTGTGCCAAGGTGTTGCCCAGTTCCTTTGCTTTGGAATTGTCATCGTTGACCAAAGCGTCCTTCAAGTTGAAATAGTCCTTCAATATCGCTTCTGCCTTGGCATCTTGGCTGTTATCCATAGCCATATCTTCCTTATCATCCATCTTTTCTTGATGTATTTCATTGCTCATTGGCTTGGCGGGTTCGTTCTTATTTCCGTCCTTGCAGGAAACTGTTACCATCACTACGGTAGCAAGTGCCATTGTACCTATCGTTCTCTTTACTGTTTTCATTTTGTGTTTGTTTTAAATTGTTACTTTGTTAAAATCGGGCTAAAAGACCGCCACCCCAGCCATATCGGTTATTGTAATTTGCTTGTATTGAAAAATTTCGGGATAGGATATAAGAGGTTCCCACCAACCATTGCGTTTCGCCCTGATAGGATGTATCGCCTATATCGTTCACCCAACCAAAGTCTGCCCGGTATTCGTATTCCCCTTCAAGGAAAAAGCGTGGAAAAAGCAACAGTTCCCTATCGAGACGTATCCTTGGGCGCAGTTGATGGTCTACACTCACATCTACATTAAATCGGTAAGGCGTAAAGTATTTTACACCAATTAGACCTACTGTATTAAAGGTGTCATACGAGTCGGGTGTAGAAGTTTCGGTATTTACTCCTACATAGAGGCGCACCCAATCATTGAGATACCTATTATAGTTTACTTCGGCTTCAAGGTTTTTGTTATAATCGAACTCTGCTCTTAAACCAAATTCATTCCGAATATTGCTTGACATCAGAAATAGTTCATTAAAGTTTGAGCCTGCACGCAACAATCCCCAAGAATAGTAATGGTCTGTTTCGTCAATCAGTTTTTGAACGGGAAAGTTTTTCATCCTTTCATCCCTTGGGGTATCATAGCTGAATACGCGAGCCATACCGCCCATCATATGGTACAGGATGTGGCAGTGAAAGAACCAATCGCCATACTCCTCGTTATAGAACTCGATAACCACTTTCTGCATCGGTGGCACATTGACGGTGTGTTTCAACGGCGAGCGCTCACCATTTTCATTGATTACCCTAAAATAATGCCCGTGAAGGTGCATCGGGTGGTGCATCATCGTTAGGTTGTTAAGGGTAATGCGGGTTACTTCACCACCCCTGATTTTAATCTTATCCGTTTCTGAAAGTGGCACACCGTTAATACTCCACACATAGCGTTGCATATTTCCGGTCAGGTTTAATAGAATGTCGTTTACGGGCAAATCAGCCTTGTAGGTGGTATTTTCCTTCGCTTTTAAGAAATCATAGTTGAAATAGGTTTTACGGGTATCGTAATCAAAAGAGGAAGTGTCTTTTTGCATCATAGGCATATCGTGCCCCATATGGCCTCCCATCATATGCGAAGGTTCGGTAGATTTCATTGGCATTGAATCTTTTTTCATTCCTGCCATACCGTCCATCTTTTTATCCATCTTCATTTGCTTATGGTCGTCCATCTTCATATTGTCGCCCATTTCGCCTTTATTCATTGACATTTTGTCTTGCATTCCCATATTCATCTGGCCATCTTTCATATCCATTTTCATCCCGTAATTTTCCTTCAAAAACTCGGGTGTTTTTTTCTTTTTGTTACCCACCATTGCAGGGGCGCCCATCTTCATATCCATTTTGGCCATTTGTTTCATCATTGCAACCTTGTCCGGTCTCTCAATTCTTTTTGCTGGATACAGGCTTCCCTGTCCCAAGCGCAACGAGGTGCTACCAGAACCGTCTTGAGCGGTGGCGGTAACTTCCAAAGTACCTTCAGGGATGGTTACGATAACATCATAGGTTTCGGCAATACCAAAAAGGAAACGGCTTTTAGGTACAGGTTCCACATCAATACCATCGCCCGCAACGACCATAGGGTTGCCACCGCCAAAATCCATCCAGTAATAGGTAGAGGCGGATGCATTGATAAAGCGAAGCCGTACTTTTTCGCCTGTTTTGAATTCGGGATACTCGGCCAATGATTTTCCATTGGTCAGAAATGCCGGATAATAGATGTCGGCTATATCTGCTCCTTCCATACGGTCTCTCCAAAATTTCAGTTGTGCACCAAATGCGCCTTCCTTGATAACCCTGCCCAAAGGAACCGCCGTACCTTTTTTGACCTGATACCACTCGTTACCTCTTTTAAGGTTTCTCAAAACATTCATAGGATTTTCGTTGGTCCAATCAGAGAGTACCACAACCAAATCCTTGTCATATTCCAGAGTTTTTTCTTTTGGGTGAATAATAATAGACCCATAAACACCGCTTTGCTCCTGTAGCATCGTGTGGGAATGGTACCAGTAGGTGCCTGATTGGTTGATTGGGATTCTGTATTGAAAAGTTGTTCCTGGTTTAATAGGTGGCGTGGTCAAATAGGGAACGCCATCGTAAAAATTGGGTAATATCAACCCGTGCCAATGTACAGAGGTTTCCACATCCATTTTATTGGTAACATTGATAATGGCGAGGTCGCCCTCGGTGAATTCCAAGACTGGTCCAGGAATACTACCATTGATGGTCATTCCTTTTGCTGTTACACCAGCGAGCGTCATTTCATTTTCTTCAATGGTTAAGTTATACTCCTTGACAGGTCTACCTTCTTCATTTCTGTCCGCACCGTTTGTGCCTACTTGGGCAAATACAGTAGAAGAAAACAGCAATAGGGTGGTGATTTGTAATATTTTCATTTTTAATTTATTAAATAGTTTAAAAGTGCTGATTGCACGTAATACATCTTTATGGATTCGATTTGGTTCATCTGAAATTTCAGTTGCAATTCCTGAATGTCCAGCACATCGTTAAAATCGATGGTTCCCGTTTCATAATTCTTTATTAATATTTCCTCGGCATCGTTAGCCTGCATTAAACTCTTTTCTTGGGTATTGAACTGAATACGGGCTTGATTGCGCTGTGATTTTGCTTTCGCGAAAGCGGTTTCAAGTACATTCAAACGCTCTGTTTTTTGTGATTCGATTTCCAGTTGTCTCAGTTCGTTCTGTTTGGAAACCGATGAATAGCGGTTGTTGAAAATAGGTATGGACAGCGATACCATTGGCATCACGATATCCTTGCCGTTGTCGCTAAAGGTCATATCGGGACGTTCGGAAACGGGTACATAGTCCAATCCAAAACCGATGTTCGGGGCACTTTCCTTTTGGTTCAGCAATTCGGATTGTTCAATGGACTCGTAAAGTCTATCATATTTGAGCAGTTCGGGATTAAGCGCCAATCCTTCATCGCTGTATATCGGGTCTTCCGTTGGGATGGTCATTTCTGGGACGATTTCAACGGCAATGCTTTCCTTTCGGTTCAAAAGATTGTTGAAGCTGACCTGTTCCGCCAAATACTCCTCCTGCAAGACCTCTTTTTGTTGTTGCAGTTCGTTCTGGCGAATCTGCAACCGTAGAACATCAACTGCGGAAGCCTTGCCCACTTCCACAGAGGTCAATGCCAACCGTTCGTAAGTTTGTAGTAGTTGGATGTTTTCGTCCAGTACATCCTGTTTCGCATTGATGGCATATAGTTGATAGTAGGATTGGGCGACCGAAAGTGCCAGTTTTCGTTTGGCAATGGCAATTTCAACAAACTCGGTTTCCGCCATTGAGCTGGCATAGTTTTCCCGTGCCGTTATCGTACCGAACCACGGCAACATCTGCGAAATCGAAAATCGTGCCCGTTGCGCACCCGTTCGGGTTTCGGGTTCGCTTACAAAGTATCCTGCGCTTACCACAGTATTAGGTAGCGTATTGACTTCGTTCACTTTTTCTTCGGCGATATTGTACCGCAGCTCGTAAGCCTGAATATCTGGATTGTTCGCTTCTGCTTCCTGTATATAAGATTGAAGCTCTTGCGCTTCCGCGTAAAAAGAAACAAGCAATAATCCGATGATGATTTTTACATTTTTCATTTGCTCGCTCGTTTAAGTTGATTTTCTTCCCGCCAGCTATATAGTACGGGCAACAGGAAATATGAGGTTACATCAATGAGCATCCCACCCACAATGGGAATGGCCATTGGAATCATTATATCGCTTCCCTTTCCGGTGGATGTTAGCACTGGCAACAAGGCAAGAACGGTCGTTACGGTCGTCATCAAACAGGGACGGATACGCTTGCCTGCCGCTTCACGGGTAGCTTGACGAATGCCCGGTTTGTCATTCGGTTTTTCCTTATCGAAAGATTGGTCGAGATAGGTTGCCATCACCACACCGTCATCGGTAGCAATACCAAAGAGTGCGATGAATCCGACCCAGACCGCAACGCTCAGGTTGATAGTTTTGATATTGAACAACTCGCGAAGGTTCTCACCGAACAAATTGAAATTGAGAAACCAGTCTTGTCCATAGAGCCAAATCATCACAAAGCCACCTGCAAATGCTACGGCAATGGCGGTAAATACCATCAATGAGGTGGTGACCGATTTAAACTGAAAGTATAGAATGAGAAATATGATAATCAAGCATAGCGGAACCACGATGGACAGGGTTTTCTCTGCACGCAACTGGTTTTCATAGGTGCCCGTAAACTTGTAGCTGATGCCTTTGGGTACGGTCAGTTCGCCGCTGTCTATCTTTTCTTGAATCAAGGCCTGGGCATTTTCCACCACATCCACTTCGGCAAAGCCGTCCAGCTTGTCAAATAAAACATAGCCGACCAAGAAGGTGTCCTCACTTTTGATGACCTGCGGACCTTGCTCATACCGGATGTCCACGAGTTCGCCAAGGGGAACGGGGCTTCCTTTTTCCACGGGAACGTAGATATTCTTTAGGTCGGTCGGATTATCACGCAGCTCTCGTGGGTAGCGTACCCTAACGGCGTAGCGTTCCCTACCTTCGACTGTTTGGGTCAGGGGCATCCCACCTACGGCCACTTGCAGGATTTCCTGTACGTCCATAATCGAAACCCCGTAACGCGCCAACTGTTCCCGTTTGATATCCACCAACAGATAGGGTTTGCCCACGATACGGTCGGCAAATACGGCCTGTTCTTTTACACCTTCGGCCTGTTTCAATATTTCTTCGAGTTCCAAGCCGAAAGCTTCGATTTCCCGTAAGTCCTGCCCCTTGACCTTAATGCCCATTGGCGCGCGCATACCCGTTTGCAGCATCACCAATCGGGTTTCGATAGGCTGTAACTTAGGGGCGGAAGTAATACCGGGCAGTTTAGTGACCCTGACGATTTCGTTCCAGATATCATCCGGGCTCTGGATTTCAGGTCGCCAGTTTCGGTAGTACTCGCCATCATCATCGGGAATCAATTCGTTTCTTGTGATGGTAGTTTGCAATTGGGATGCTTCATAACTGGCATCGTTTTCTACTTCGTTGTTCGGATTAATATGGAACCTATCATTTTTCAATACAAAAAGTCCGTCGTCGTTTACCCGATAGCGTTGCCGTTCCCCTGAAGCGTTGCGCATATATTCCGACTTGTACTGAATCACGTTCTCGTACATCGAAAGCGGTGCCGGGTCAAGCGCGGATTCGGTGCGGCCTGCCTTTCCGACCACGGTCTCGATTTCAGGGATGGTGGCCACCGCCATATCCAATTGTTGCAAGACCCGTTTATTTTCGGCTACACCTGAGTGCGGTAGCGAGGTAGGCATCAACAGGAACGAACCCTCGTTGAGCGCTGGCATAAATTCCTTACCCGTGTTGCGCATTATGAAGAAACCGAGAACCAGCAATGTGGTGGGAATTATCAAGAACAGCAATCTGTTTTGCAATGCCCATCTTAAGATGCTATCGTAGTATTTTCTGAGTAGCGAAAAGATGCCCAGAACACCAAAACAGCTTACCGCTACAAAAATGAGGTTCATAATCAGGCTGCGGTCGAAGCCGAGCGGTCGCCAGTATTCAGCCAATAGGAATACAACTGCGATTGTGGCAATAGCCGTATTGATGAGATTTTTTTGCTTTACCGCTACGCTCTCCCTTTGGTCGTGAATCTCGCCAGCTCGATTTCGCGAAAGCGTAACACGCATCGATAAAATGGCTACCAAGCCAAAAGCGACAAGTACCAATCCTATCCAATACCCAAAAATCACTGCGGTGATTCCCAAAAGGATTAAAAGCCCATTGATGGCATATTTGAGCCGTTCCCGCATTTCGGTCTTTCTAAAGAAAGTGGCTGCGAATGGCGGTATAAGGAATAGGGCAATAACGAGTGCAGCGGCCAATGCCATTGTTTTGGTAAATGCCAATGGTCGAAAGAGTTTCCCTTCAGCACCAATCATCGTAAACACCGGAAGGAAACTAATTATTGTAGTCATTACAGCAGTAACAATAGCGCCGGAAACTTCGGATGTGGCGTTGTAAACGATTTCGTTTGTTGTATAGGGTTGACCGTTTTTGTTTACCCGCAAGTCTTCATCTTCCAGATGTCGAATCATATTTTCGGCAAGGATGACCCCGACATCTACCATCGTACCAATAGCAATGGCGATACCCGAAAGTGCCACAATGTTCGCATCCACATTAAAGAGCTTCATCGTGATAAAGACCATCAACACCGCCACGGGCAATAATCCAGAAATCAATATGGATGCTCTGAGATTGAAAACCATTATGATAATGACCAAAATGGTAATCAGGATTTCCAAGGTCAGGGCCTCGTTGAGCGTACCCAAGGTTTCTTGAATGAGTTCGGTACGGTCGTAAAAGGGGACAATAGTGACTTGGGAGGTTCTACCGTCGGCCAGTTCTTTTGAAGGAAGCCCCGAGCTTACCTCGTCGATTTGGTCTTTGACATTATTGATGACTTCCAGCGGATTGGCACCGTAACGGGCAACTACCACACCGCCCACGACTTCGGCACCTTCCTTGTCCAAAATGCCGCGACGTGTAGCTGGTCCCAAGTGTACCTTGCCTACATCCTTTATCCTGATGGAAGTGAAATTCTCGGAATCGACTACCGCATTTTCTATATCGGCTATGGATTTTACGTACCCCAGACCGCGCACCAGGTATTCGGCCTTGTTCATTTCCAAGGTTTGCGCACCGATGTCCTGATTGCTTTCCCTAACGGCCTTTACAATATCCGCCAGACCGATGTTGTACTGCCGCATCTTTTCGGGGTCAACATCCACTTGGTATTCCTGAACGTATCCGCCAATGGATGCCACTTCACTTACACCGCTTGCAGAAGAGAGCGCATATTTTACGTAGTAATCCTGTATGCTTCGTAGTTCCTGTAAATCCCATCCACCTGTAACGTTTCCCTCTTTGTCACGACCTTCCAGAGTGTACCAAAAAATCTGTCCCAATCCCGTGGCATCCGGGCCCAAGGCGGGATTGACACCATCGGGCAACAGACCGCTGGGTAGCGAATTGAGCTTTTCGAGGATGCGGCTACGCGACCAGTAGAATTCGATGTCCTCTTCAAAAATGATGTAGATACTGGAAAACCCGAACATCGAAGAACTACGAATGGTCTTGACGCCAGGTATTCCGAGAAGGGAAGTGGTGAGCGGGTAGGTAATCTGGTCCTCGATATCCTGAGGAGAGCGCCCTTGCCACTTGGTGAAAACAATCTGTTGGTTTTCGCCAATATCGGGTATGGCATCTACAGCCACAGGGTCATTGGGCAATATTCCGGTGTCCCAATTAAAGGGTCCATTCACGATACCCCAACCCACGAAAAGGGCTAGCATCAGTACCGCAACGAGCTTATTTTCTATAAGGAATTTTATGCCTTTGTTCAGCATATAAAATGATAATTAGACAGTTATACAATTGTGGCTTGTTGCAATTCTAAAAGTTGAATACAACAAAACGTGCCCAGAACGGGATAACCGTTGGGCTTAGTGCCGTTCCGATGGGTATCGGAATCGGGCTACTGTCTAAAAATCAAATTAAATAAGTCTCGTAGAGTATCTGAACGTCCCGTTCAATAAAGGGGGGCGAGTAATCCTTGAAGGGAACGATATTTTCATCAAGTCCCTCGAAAAGATTGATATAGGTGTAGAAAAATGTGGCAACGAAGGTTTGTTGCTCAAAAGTAAGTTTGTTGAATGATGTTTTAAGGTCGTCGCTACCTTCCTTCACGATTTTTTGGTCTGAGCAACACGATTTATTGCTCATTGAAGGATTTTCACAACCCGTGGTTGGTTGTGCCTTTTCCATTCCGCAGGTTTCTGCCTTTGTGAAGAAACTAAAATCGACCAAAGAGTCCCCGCAGTAGTGTATATCAACCGTGAATGACATCGTAGTGAACATCACTACAAATGCCATTAAAACAGATAATATTTTATGGAAAACCTTTTTCATCGATGCAAAATTACAAAATTTTAACAGTTTTTAATGGGTTTAACGAAATTTTAATTTGACTCATTCACAACATTTTACATCATTTGAACGGGTGGACAAGCCTTAGTGCCATATGAACAATACACACAACAATCGCCTTCCTTTGGTCGAATTACTTCCTTACAGTTTTTACACTCATAAAAAAACTGACAAGCATCGGTAGGCATTTGTTCTTCTTCTTGATGCCCACACTTGGGACAAGTAATGGTGGATTTTATTATAGTATTTTTCATATTATTCAGAAACTTTATAACCTGTACTGTTGATAGCCTTTATAATTTGTTCCTCAGTTACTTTGGTGCGGTCGTATTTGACGCTTGTATTGCCCTCTTCATAGCTGGCCTCCACGGAAATTATACCGTCCAACTTGTTGACCTCTCTCTCAATGTGGTTTTCGCAACCCGTACAGGTCATTCTTTCGACGGTAAAGGTTTTTTCAACAATATTATCATATTGCACATATACAATTTCCTTGGTTGGTTGGGCATAAAAAATTCCGGAATAATAGGGAAATGCCAACATCAGTCCAGCAAAGAGGGTCACAATAAGCAGAAATGTTTTTGATTGTAGAAAGGAAGGTTTCCCTGCCTTGCCGACAGGCAGGTCATCATCTTCACAGGCACAATCAATTTCGTGCTGTGATTTTGGCTTTAGCTTCTGGTACCAAGCAAATGCAATTACCAATAAGGTCAGGCCTATGAGATAGGGTCTAAAAGGCTCTACCCAAGAAAAGGTAAATGCAATCCCGCTTGTTCCTGCCAATAGTGCAAGCACTGGTGTGATGCAACAGACTGAGGCAGCGACCGCTGTGAAAATTCCGGTGTACGCTGCTGTATTTGATGATTTGGATGTGTTCATTCTATGCTACTTTTTTGTTTTCTTTAAGCTTGCCGAATATCCCTTCCAACACATTGCTTGAATCCTTGACCAAGGAGTAGTACAACGTTTGGCCATCACGTCTCGAAGTTATCAATCCTGCATCCTTCATTTTACGGATATGCTGCGAAATTGCGGGTACGCTCATTTCCAGTATATCCGAGAAATCACAAGGACAAAGTTCACCTTCCTCGTTCAAGAGGAAAAGTATCTTCAGTCTGGTCTCATTACCTGTCAGGGCGAGTACCTTGCCAATACTGTTGATTGATTCTGAACTTGTTTTCAACGTCTCACGACAGCGCATCAATTGCTTCTGGTCTGCCTCGGCACGGGTGCAACTTAATTCAAGAGACATAATTACAATTTTGAGTAAAGCTACAATTATATAATTATTTAAGCAAATGCTTAAATATATTTATTTTGTTTTTCTAATAGGTTAGAGTTTTTAAGAAAATATGTTATTATAAAAAATTTACCACACTGTCCAAAGCATCGTCAGCATCTTTATGAATAAAATTAGCTTGATAGTTAATGGTGGTTTTCAAATCCGTATGGCGATATAATTTTTGAAGCATTAGTGGATGAATGTTGTCGCCTGCAATATTGCCAAAAGAATGTCGAGCAATGTGCATCGTAACTTTTTTCTGGATGCCTGCTCTTTTTGCAATCTTTTTGAGGTGGTCATTGAATTTTTTGTTTGCTACTTTTTTCTTTCGATATATGTCTTTCGCATCAGATAAGTCGGCTTTTTTCATTTCTGGGAAAACAAAGTCATCATCATTTACTCTGTCCTCAATGTACTGTAGCAAGATTTTTTCAACCTTAGCTGGAATTTTAAGGGACAGTAACTTTGAATTTTTTCCCATTCTATAATGCAATCGCCCATCATAAATCTGGGACCATCTTATAAACAACACATCCGAAACACGCATTCCAGCAAAATAGAAACTGAACAACCAAACGTTCAATGAATGTCTTTCCATATTAGTTAGTTCAGCAACACTTTCAAGGGCTTTTATTTCTTTACCTGTAAGCCCTGTTTTTGTGGTTTCGGGAAATTTGATTTTAAACTTACCCTTGCCAAAGGGGTATATTTCCTTGCTAACAACTTTATCCCGAATGGCTCTATTAAACAGTAGCCTTATCAAGACCATTACATTCATTGCAGTAGTTTCAGTTAATGAACAAGAACCTTTTAAATAAATCTTGAATTTTTTGAGAAAGCGCTCATCGATTTCTTGGAAAGTCAAATGTCGGCCAGAGCAGTATTTTTCTATATAACTCACCCAAGCTGAATCTGTAGAATGGCGATTGATTTTCTTTTCAGCTTCTAAGGCTTCAAGATGCTCGTCAGCAAAATCAAAAAAAGTTAAGCTCGAAGTTGGCTTATATATTTCTTTTTTGATTTGTCGAGCAGTAGCAGCTTTATTATCCGTCTGTAATGCAATAAGCCCTTTTCTGGCTTCGGATAGTTTGGAAGCTATCAAATTGTTCAGGCTTTCAGCTTCAGAATGCGATTTTTTTACCTTTAGGTTTTTAGAGTCCCAATCCTCTAATTCAATGTAATGGCCTATGTGTTTGTAAGTTGAACGACGGTCTTTGGTTATCCTAATTGCAAGCGGATACAGCCCTGTTGCGTTAGGCTTTTTGCGAAGAATTATTTTTGCACTTGTTGACATTTTGAACCTGGTTTAGAGACGAAAGCCAAATCAGGTACAACATCTTGTCAAAAATTCATTCTAAAGATACGTCTTTATTAGGAATTTTGGGTACAACATAGGTACAACAAATGTTGATATTAACTGATATTAATTGACTTTAAATAAAATGAGCAAAAACATAAGTCATTGAAAATGAATTAATTTATGTTTTATTGGTGCAATATATACCAGACTTAGGATCTAGTGCCGCGAGGTGTGAGAGTTCGAGTCTCTCCGCCCGCACAACAAAAAAGCCTCTCAATTTTGAGAGGCTTTCTTTATGGCGAACAAGTACGTTTCCTTAAGATTAGAAGGATAGGGGAGAGGCCCGTCAGCTGGTACCTTTTTTCAACTCTAAATTGTACCGCGAAGCCTTTCTATTTTGAGAGCTGTTTTGTTCTTCTGAAACGTAGGTGACCATTTTGCTTTTTTGTATCCGAACATCAATGAATTACAGTTACTTTCCATTTGGACTGATACTTAATAAATATATCGAAGAACCCATTTTTAGTAGTACTGATTAGCGATACCTTTATTCATGGGAAAATTGTACAACAATCAGTATGGGCAGGACGATGGCTCAGAGCACTTTGCCGGTGTTCATTTTCATTTAAGAAAGACTATGTTCGATACTGTTTGAAAACCTTTAACCCATTTCTGTTTAGCCGATAAAGTTCTCCAAATAATTGGAGTGGGGGTTTTCAATTTATGAAGCGCAAGCGTTTTTGTGCAAGGTCCTTTGCTTGTTTTAGCTCTAATCTAATTGGCATAAATGAGCTTGAGAAAATCCTATTTGGAATTTTCAAAATAAGCAAAGATACAGGGATTAGGTATCCTTGGTTGCATGAAGCTTACTTTTCCTTGGCACATTGTTTCTGGGATCAAATTCGGTAATTGTATTGAAGAACAGCAATGACATAGGTTTAAGATTACCGGATTAGATTTCGACGATTATTCCATCATGATCATTGGGCTATTTGGTATTCAGCCATAATTGGATAATGATCGGACAGTAGGTGTGTTTCTTCCTGATTGTAAACCTGGGCCTTGATGCAATGTTTTGTCAATGAGGGAGAGGACAGGATAAAGTCTATTCGTCTACCCTTAGCGCTTGCCCCCGATTTCTTGTCATTTGGATTGGTAAAAACTTTTGTTGGGTAGCTAGTGCCCTGTTTTAAATCGATCTTGCCCAGGCAAACATCTATCGATGGGGCAGCGAGAAATTCCGAAAGGACGGCGTAATCAAACTCTCCTTCCCTTAAATTGGAATACTCCTTATTCTTGTTTTCGGCATATTGTCGTCTCAAAGCGTCTTTTTTTTCCATCCAGGAAGCATCCATTGGCGAAAACGCATTAAAATCTCCGAGAATAATATACCTATTGTTTTTGAGGTTTTGTATCCGTTCGGTAATCTGTCTGGCCTCATCCAATCTTATACCACTATCAAAAGGCGATAAATGAATCACAAAAAAGTCGATGCCGTAGGTACTACAATGTAGCAGCCCATGCCAAAACGAATCCAAAGCGCGCTCTTTCAATACAATAGGTTTATTGGAGGTAAGGGCCGTGGGATATCCTTCGCTTTTCAGCAGCTGAACATATGGGTGCCCCCATTGCTGGGCATCTTTCTTTAGTTGTTGTTCATCATAGCCACACATTTCCTGTAGGGCCAGAACATCGGGTTTTTTACTTTTGATCCATTGGATGGCATTGGCCTTCCGGTCAGTATCCTTGCCCCAATCGAAGCCGTTCCAAATATTATATGTCATGACCCTAAGTGATTGGTTCTCTTGGGCTCCTAAAAAGCTTAGGACAAAGGCCATGGCAAAAGTCAGCAATACTGTTTTTCTATTTTTCCACATTGTAACTATAGCTTTAAATTACTTCTTATAATTAATACAGTAATCCGATATTTCCACTAAACTTATCAAACCTTCTAGGGCTTTGGACATACCTAAACGGTAGGGAAAAGGCTCCATCCATGTATTTTTGCCCTTAAATATTCGCACGTGGGAGCCTTTATATACTACCAAAATCTAAAAGACATTCTTATGAATTACCGCGGCAGATACCAAAAAAACAATTCTCCATTGATTCTTACTCTATTCGAAAAACGGTCAACACCCCGCCATGATCGGATGGAAACATTATGGGGTGGTAATCTAAGACCTTGGACTCCAAAACACCTAATGATTTGCCCTTATAGTAAATGTAATCGATTCTGTCCCTTAAACCATATTTAGTGGACGAGGTAGCCGCGCGAGGGGTCCATGTAAATCCAGGGTCCAGGAGCGGGTTTATATGCAATTCCCGATAACTATCGGTAAATCCGGATTTGATCATCAATTTGCTCACCGGCCATTCGATGGCCTTGCCGTAATGGATTCCCCTAGTTTTTTCGGTCCAATCCAAATGGGAACCTACATTAAAGTCTCCTGCCATGATAATCGGGGTGCCCTCTGTCTTTTTTAGATAGGGTGCTATTTCCTTAATGATTTCCTTGATTTCGGCATAGCGCGTCTTTCCTTCTTCCGCAATCAATTCTTCGGCCGTTTTCTTTTCATCTTTAACGCCATCACCATAATTTGGCAGGTAATGCAACCAAGTATCGAAAAAAATAAGTTCCCTATCTTCTCCTATCCTGAGTTTCGCGCCACCGAAATTAAAGGGTTTAAAGGCGGTTATGGTCTCAGAAATGGGATAACGGCTCATTATAGATAAATTGGAGCTTATCAAATAAAAGTAATATCCCAAAGCATCGGCAATATACTCTCCGGATCCATAGGTTTCTACCAGCCCAATGATGTCTGCATTGGTAGATTTGATAGTTTCGATAACGCGCTGCCGCCCTACAGCCTCGCCGTACCGATTACCGCCATGCCAGATATTCCATGATAACACTTTTAGATGTTGGGGCCAAATATCAACACTATTCTCTTCTGAATTGGGATGGAACCGGGTATACAGTTTTTGAACTTCTTCGGGAGTTATGGCCCTGTCCCATATTTTCACCTCGTCCAAAAAACCGTTAAAAGCATTCCATTGCCCATTGGATCCCCATTCCCACTTTTCATCAGATCCGCCGATAACCGTGGCAAAATCGGTTTCAAGATCGGAAAGGTTGGGTGTGTTGTATATGGCCTTGTTTTTTCCGTCAAAATACATCCATACCTCTTGCTTTTCACGATCCACCGTGAAAATAATCTGGTGCCATTCCCCGTCGTTTATCCTTTGCCATTTGGCCGTTGGCCGATACTCGTGTTTGTTCTTGCCATCGTTCAAGAGCAGTGCCCAGGCACCATTATCACGTGAATAGAGTTGCCATCCCTTTGTGCCGGGGTCATTCGCTTTTTTATTCCCCATAATCGGGGTGCCCACAACGGCATTGGGGAGGGTCCTGACCCATACTTGAATAGAAAATGATGTTTTCTCAGAAAACGGGATTATATTTTCCTTTTCAACTTTTATCGGCCTTCGCAATGCCGCATTGGCAGAAAGATCCAATGCCCTTCCGCTTAGGCCTTTTATATATTGCGATTGCAACAAGTCTACCATGTAAATGGCATCTTCTTTAGATGTATAGGTCTCATTAAATCCATTGGAATCAAAATCCAAAGAAAAAAAAGGATCCTGTGCTACTATACTACTTGCGTAAAGAGAAATAGCCACTACAACCTTAAAAGCTTTTGATACGTTCATTCAATTTTTTTGGTTAAGATAATACCAAAAGTATGAAGTGATTTAAACCTTTCCCAAATGACCGAGAAATTTTCTCTTTACTTCGATTAAAAAAAATTGATTAAGATTAACAGTGAATCGCATATGATTTGTTTTTGGAAGATCTTGTCGCTTCCCACCATCCTTTTTATCAGGTCATTGAATATGCTTTTCTTACGCTGTGAAGGTTGATGTAAAAGCGTACCAGGGGCAAAGATGTTATCCTATGCGTTGCCGGAAGCTTTCGCCTTTCAGGTTCCTGGCAGGAATTGGGCGATGAGGCATTTCAACATATGATTAAGAAAAAACACGATTTCCATTCCAGGAGAGAAACAACAAGGCCAATATGGAACCTTCTCTTCTCTATACCGATGGTGTGGAATATTTGAAAACGAACAAAAGGGTGAATGTGCTTTACCTATTGATGGAAATCATTGGAAAAAGACGTTTCAATAGGCTTTTAATGGATTGGGTCGACCAAGATGAAATTGGCGCAAGACGTTTATCTACTTACATCGGCGATTGTTGAGTGAGGTACAGGCATCCAAAAAGGAAGAAATTAAAAAGCTGTTCGGGACAGTTGAGACTATTTGAGCTAAGGTGAACGATGCGCTCCTCATCTAATTACAAATTGCACAATCCGGCTCTCCGACCAATTGGCCTCGTTCATTACGGATGTATTTGCAACAGTTTGTGAATCGGTCTTTTAAAATGTTCTTGGCCCTTCGAATTCTTGCCTTGACGTTAGGGAGGGAAATTCCCAAGTCTTTGGCAACTTCAGCCTGTTTCTTGCCTTGAAAGTAGACGGGTAAAATAACTACTTTATAAGTTTCGGGTAATTCATCGACAAACCTATCGAAACAACATAAAAAATCCTTAGCTGTTCCGTTTATGTTGATCGGGTTATCAGGGATTTTGTTGCCTTTATGAAAATTTGCAATTTCATTACGGGTAATTTGAAATACCCATTGCCTAACCTTATTCGGTTGTTGCAGTTTATTTAGGTTGCGGTGAATCTTTATAAAGCTATTTTGAAGGATATCATTCGTTATATCCTTGTTTTTTACCCTTTTTAAGGTAAAAAAATAGAGATCTGTGTAAAACTCTTCCCAAACTTTTGTCGTGGATAAATCCATAAATGGAAACGTTAGGCAATGGGTTAATTACGGCTTAATTACAGCATGCACATTTTTGGCAATCGCAAATTTTACAGGTACAGCTTTCAGGTGAACAACTTGAGCATTCACAATTTGCACATTTACATTTGGTACAAGTACAATTTCCTATCATCATGAAATTTTTATAGTTTACAAAGTAGACCAAAGAAGTTGAAAAAAGATACTTTAAAACTCATTTAATATAACTCCGGTGTAAGTAAAAAAATTAATAAGACTTTGTTTTTTAATGTATTATGGGTTTAACTGACACACACTAAATAAGAGGTTCTTTCCCCTAAATCGGCCCGTTAAATTCCCAACTTGCCTCGTATTCCATCTTCTTCGAGATTTAAAATCAATTCCAAAAGGTTGGGATACCATCGCTCATGATAACCGAACTCATTTCTTTTAAACTCCCGTATCGCCCTTTCCTTTTCCCAATTTTCAAAAACAACCCGATAGGCCGCAATGATGACCCCGGTTCGATCCGATCCGTGCCAGCAATGGATTAAGGCTGGTTTTTCCGAGATTTGGATTGTATAGAGCACATTGTTTATATCGGCCTCGACCATTTTGGCAGCCCGCAGTGGTATTTTTTTTAACTGCAAGTCAGTACCTTTTGCCTTTTTATCATCCTCTTTTAACCTTCGTAAATTAATAATCGTTTTCACCCCTATGGCTTCCAATTCGCGAAATCCTTTTCTGCTCGGTTGTTCCGAGCGGTAGATGGAATCGTTTATACGGTATAGGTTTTTAAAATATTTGGATTCTACTTTGTGGAAGTCGTCCTGCTGCGCAGCCATGGGCCTGATACTAATAGCAAGAATGGCCAACATTGAAAAAAGTCCTCTCATATTTTCATTCCAAACAATCCATAAAAAATTACAATAACGGAAATTACAAAAGATATTGTCATCAATCCACCGGAAATCATGACCACATATTTCATCCATAAAATACCTTTCCATAAAAAGTAAATTCCACCAAAAGTTGTGAGTACGGAAAGCAAGGGCTCAAACAAAAGAAACTGTCTAAAAAATCCCTTTATAGGGGTTGTCGTTACCAAAAGAGCCAAAGTAAAGAAGATGAGCCCCATGGATAAAATATGGCTGTGAATTATATTAAGTAGCTGTTTTTCATTTTTTTTGAATTTCATTTCCTCCGCTTCCAGGTCTTCCTCATTACCGAGATAGTTTTCCTGAATACCTTTTGGGCTCGCTTCGGTCGTTATGGAAACAAATTGTAAGGCCGATAAGAATCCAATACTAAGAACCACCAAAAAAATGCCAATGAGCAGTTTCATCTCTTTTGGGAAATGTTGAATGGAACGATAGAATTGCATTTGAACTATTCGGCTTAATAATGTTATGGAAGAATAAAAGAATCTTTTACTTCCCGAACCCTTCTGGTCCGTACAATAGATGGTCCAACTGTAACTGGAACAGTGTTCCCGCTACCAAATCGTGAACGGCATTTAACTCTTTCTTGTTTACGGCCAATGTAACCTGTGGCGCAGGGGTGTCCAATAAAAGAGCCCGGCACGATTCATTTTGCTGACAATCCTGGCAGAGGCTATAACTTTCCATAGTGTACTTGATGCTTTTTTGAAAATCCTTCAATTCCTTTCTAGAAAGTAGGAGGCCCGTGTCGCGAAAGACCAATTGAACCTTATTTATGTCTTTTACACTATTCCTTTTCCATTGAAAGGCCACTCCGAATGGATTGTGATAAATAGGATTGATATCTTGCATATGGTTCATGGGAGTAGTTTTTTTTCTTCTAAAATGGCTACACTTTTTAAAGCATTGGCTACCGCCTTTGTCATATTGGATGCAGAAATGGTAGCTCCGGAGATAGCATCGATGTTTTTAGCATATAGGGGAACATCGGTAGGGGATAACCCTATAAATTGTTTTAACCATCTTTGGCTTCCGATCTGTTGCCCATAATCTTCCCGATAAATCAAGACTTTTGACTTTTTTATGATCAAATCGGGATTGAACATTATGATATAATCGAACTTTTGTTTCATACTTGGGGCCTCGCCCAGATATAGGTACCCAATTAGATCTGTATCCTGAGTTATTTCGAAAAAGGAATCACCGTTTAGGGCCAAAGGGATAGTATCCTTTAAATCGGATTTGATGGCAATCCTGTTTAAAATGAAGGTTTCGACACCGTATGTTGCATGAATGGCAGCATCTATTTTCTTTTGCAGCCTAGGGGAAATTTGCAATTCAGAAAACGAAAAACATAAGAGAACGGCCCAAAAGGCAATCAACAAAGAAAAAGTCTTATTTACCTTGTACATCAATTACCGATTTATCGGTCACGAATTTTTGGATGATCTCGTTAATATCCTGTGTTTTGGCCTTCCCTTTTTCCAGGGGATAAAAATGCATAAACAGTGGTTGCCCATCTACCGCTTTGCTGAGGGTCAACTCTCCCTCCCTGTCATATACCTTGTCCCATGATTTGCGGACTTTTCCCCAGAACTCATGGTTGGATTTCCACCAATCCTGGGCAAGTTTGCATTTTTCATCGGCTACTTTGGTATAGATATTATAGCCTTTCTCTTGCGCCAATAGCACATCTTCCTTGCCATCTTCCCGGATTACCTTATCGTTGTCCTGTTCGTGTACCCAGCCATATTCGGTAATTTCCTGTCGGTTGCCACGGAGCATTACGTTATAATCCTTTCTTTTGCTATATTCCCTCCTGGGTAGGGGGGCATTTGTCTTGCTTTCCCAATAATGCTTGCCATCCACGTGCACCCAAGTGGCCGAACCTGAATATCTAGGACTATCATCCACTTGAAAGACCTTTTGTGTCCATTGGCCTTTTACTTCTTCCGGGGGAAGTTTTTTGAACTTCCAGGTATTGTCCTTATCATAATAAAAAACATTTTGATTTTCATACTCCCAATCTTGTCGCCAATGTTTCACCACCATGGTATCATTGACCACCAAAATGTGTTGTATCGATAATTTGTCGTCTTTATCCTCTATGAGTTGGGCCCATTCCAAAGCGGCGGCCGCATAATCGTGGTGCTTTTCATAATCGATTTCCGGGGCAAATGTCTCCGTATACTTGAACTTGATTTCATAGCAGCCGCACATATCCTTGATAGACTTGATGTCCTGCAGTTTTTTGTTTTCCTGGGCAAGGATCGGGAGGGTAAACATAGCGGACAACAGCCCAAAAAGAGCTAAATTTTTCATGATTATAGGTTTTAATTGATATACAAAATTTCTTCTCCAAAAATAGTATTTTTATTTAGATTGATTAAAAATAACTTATATATTTGTCGAAATAATTATATAGAATGGATCTAAATAAGGTGTTAATCCTTGTTTTTATGGGGTTTCTGGGAACCTCAATTTTTGGTCAGGAAATAGCTGTGGAAAATGATTCCGTACTCACAGAAGATTTGGACGAGGTAATTGTCACCGCTACCCGCACGCTCAGACAACTCTCGTCCCTGCCCTTGCCCGTTACCTTGATTTCCAAAACGCAGTTACAAAAAACCGGGGTCATTCGATTGGATGAAATCCTCAATGAGCAGACCGGGATTATTACGGTAGCCGACGAAAGCGGGTTCGAAGGCGTACAGATACAGGGTATTGCCTCTGACTATGTACTTGTTCTTATTAATGGAGTACCCTTGGTAGGAAGGTCTGCAGGCAATTTGGATTTGAGCAGGCTTACCATCGGTAACATAAAACAAATAGAAGTGGTAAAGGGGCCTTCCTCCAGTTTATATGGGTCCGAAGCGTTGGGCGGGGTCATCAATATCATCACGGAAACGCCAAAGGACGGAGACTTCCATGGTGACGTTTCCTATAGGTTCGCTTCGTTCAACACCCATGATGCCAATATTGACCTGAGCCAAAAATTGAACAAACTGGGCTATTCGTTTTTTGCCAATACCCTGCATAGCGAGGGGTACGATCTGCAACCGGAAACCCAAGGACAAACGGTACCCCCTTTCAATAATTATACGTTCAATGGTCAGGTATTTTACGACTTTTCCGACCGATTAAAACTCTTCACCTCTGGCAGATATTACCAACAGCAGCAGCAAGCAGACCTCTTTGTAAATGATGAACTTTTTGAAGGGGATAGTGATATTGACGAGACTAATGCACATCTAAGGCTTAATCATAAGGCCAACGAAAAATGGAACTTGGAATATGAATTCTATTTTACGAATTATACGGCGTCCGAAATCTTGCAAAGCCCCATTACGGATGATGTTTTTAGCCAAAGTAATTTTGATCAAAATTTGGTGAGGCCAGAAATTAGGGCCACGTATACCTTTAAACCAAAACATGCATTGACCACCGGGGTGGGTTACAATCATGAGAACCTAGATCGTACATTTTTTGACGAAAAAGTGGTCTTCGATTCTCAGTACGTCTTTGCCCAATATGATTTTTTCCCATGGGAAAAACTAAACCTGATTCTTGGAGCACGCTTTGACAACCATAGCGAATACCAGTCCCAATTTAGCCCAAAGGCATCCGCGAATTTTCAATTGAGCGATGCCATTTCGGTTAAGAGTTCCATAGGTTACGGTTTTAAGGCCCCTGATTTTAGGCAATTGTATTTTGATTTTACCAATTCGGCGGTTGGTTATACGGTACTGGGCTATAACGTTGCCGTAGAAAAAGTCCAGGAACTAGAGTCGCAGGGACAATTGACCGAAATCCTCTTTGACCTCTCCGAATTGGAAGAACCCTTGGAAGCGGAAAGTTCCATCGGGTACAATTTGGGTGTTGGATATGTCCGTGGAAACGTAAAAGTGAATCTCAACTTTTTTCGAAACGATTTTAAAAACCTGATCGACACTAGGGCCATTGCCAGGCGGACCAACGGGCAAAACGTATTCAGCTATGCCAATTTTGACCGGATCTATACGACCGGTCTTGAAATGGATGCCAGTTATAGCTTTAACAAACAATTGACCTTTACCGCAGGCTATCAATTGTTATATGCCAAGGATAAGGAAAAAAAGGTGGCCTTGGAACGGGGCGAGATATTCGCAAGAGACCCCCAAACCCTGCAGACCGTAGCTTTGGACAACTCTGATTATTTTGGGCTCGTCAACCGTTCCAGGCACACCGCCAACTTCAAGGTATTCTATGATGTTCCCCAATGGGATTTTAATATTAATATCCGAATAAACTATAGAAGTAAGTACGGGCTTTTCGATGGTAATGGTAACGGGATCTTGGACGATTTTGATACCACTTTTGTCGATGGCTACGCCCTTACCAATCTGGCATTGAACAAAACCTTTTCGAAAAAGTACACCTTACAATTGGGGGCCAACAACCTCTTTGATTATAGGGACGAGGAAAACATACCTGGCCTTGCCGGAATATTACTATTTACTAAAATCAATTTTCAATTCTAAAAACAATTCCAATGAAAACTACGATTAAATTCTTTACCATACTTTTTGTCACTTTTGCATTCGTTTCATGTAGCGATGACGACAACGGCCCTGAGCCCTTGGCCATAGAAAGTGAAACCGCGAGCAACATTCCTGCACCGCAGACCGGAGGACAACCCAGCCCCGACCCTATAGGTGGTCCATTTACAAAGTTCAGTTTTGCAACTGGTGCGGTCACAACCAGTGAAACAGAATGGGATATTGCTTTTAGGGGCACGACGATAGCCGTTAACGGTGGTGCCACTACCGGCACCAACGATGAACCGGAAAGAAATGGTAATGCCGGGGCCTTTGTAGCCACAGGTACCTTTGCAAGTATTGTGGATGCTGCCAGTTACACCTTTGCGCAAGATTCCGACAGTGGTTTTGCCGTTCCTACCGGAAGCGACAATGGATGGTATAACTATAACCCTTTTCCTGTAAACGTAATTTCACCCATTCCCGGACGGGTTTTGGTTATCAGGACCTACGATGGTAAATATGCCAAGGTAGAGATATTGAGCTATTATAGGGATGCACCGGCAGAACCTGACGGCATGGCTGACGAAGCCCGTTTTTATACCTTCAATTACGTGTACAATCCCAACGAAGGGCAAACCACCTTGGAATAATGAAAAAGTCGGTCAACATATTGTTTATAGCGCTTCGCTTGATTTTGGGTGGAATGATGCTCTATGGTGGGATACAAAAATTCCAAACACCTTTACCTTCTCCTGTGGCAGTGGTGGAAAAAGCGGAAAAGTTTACCGCGCCCGAAAAGGAAAATACGCTACAAAAGATATTGTATATCAGCGGAGCAAAACAGACAGGCTATTTCTGGCAGGTCTTGGGCATTTGTGAATTGTTGTTAGGTCAATTATTATTACTTCAGGGAACCAGTTTGGTAGGTGCCCTATTTCTTTTGCCTATTACATTACACATCTTTTTGTTCCATGTATTTCTTGAGTCCGATGAGGTGGGAGAACTTCTGGAAACAGGCGGATTGTTTCTAATCAATATTCTTTTGGTTCTGAAGGAAAAGGATAAGTGGAAACATTTGTTATGGATAAAACCGATTTGAGTTTGAGTTAGTTGGGGCCGGAAATCTATCAGATTTGGTTTCCGGCCTTTTTAATCACTTTAACAAACCTTGGAAGCCATTACAAACGGACTAAAAATATGGAACTACTCTACCAAAATGATTACGGTGCAACTTACAGAATTTTTCATAGCCCCAACCCCTCCTGTGAGATTCAGCTGATCATTGACACCGCCGGCCTCTTTATGTCCCGTTCGGACTTGGACCACCTGCTCAAAATTGTTCTTAAATCCCATGGGTCATCATGTACATGCCCAGAATGTGGTGGAGATCGTTGCAACAAAATATGGTGCACCAATCCTCTAATGGATATCCACCTTAAGGTGGACGAACGTATCCTTTTTTTATTGGAAGACCTTATTAAAGGAACCCTGTTTATCTTGGATATGGAATCTACCTTAGAAGAACATCTTCTCAAGCCGAAGAATGACGGGGAATGGAAATAGAACCGGAGTTGGAGGGTTTAAAAATCTGACTGAACCGGTTCAATATGGGGCAAAATATAGGAAGTAATATAGGTAACGAATGCATAATCAAGTCTACCCATTATAGTAATCTGCTTTGATAGTCCTAAAAATAAGAAGCTGACCATAGTCATTTCCTAAAAGTGTTTTCCGATTTATTTTGGTGGCTTAACAACCCATAAAAACACAAACTGTCGTGAAAAGAATACTATTGCCCACGGATTTTTCCGAAAACGCTTACAATGCCATCGATTACGCCTTAAATCTTTTTAAGGAAGAGGAGTGCTCTTTTTATCTGCTACACGTGTTCTCTCCGTCCATTTACTATGAAGAAAGGGAGTTCTATGACAATCGGAAAATGCCTTTGGACGATGCAAACCAAATAGATTCACTACGGCAATTGAATGAACTACAAGAACGGATTTTAAAGAAATTTAAAAACCCCAAACACCTATTTGTCCCGCACTCTACATTGGGCTTTCTTGTGGGTGAAATTGGAACTATGATTGAAAAGGAAGAGATAGACTTGGTCATTATGGGAACAAAGGGAGCTACGGGGGCAAAAGAAGTCCTCTTTGGTACCAATACGGTAGATGTCATCAAAAAAATAGAATGTCCGGTAATTGCGGTTCCATCCAATTCTGTTTTTAAGATTCCTGGGAATGTACTGTTTCCGACCGATTATGAAATTGATTACCGAAGAGAACAGCTCGCAGAACTGCTAAATATTGCCAACGAATACAGCTCAATAATTAATATACTGCATATAGGAGCAAGTTCCGATCTTAGTGAACAACAAGTGGCGAACAAATTGAAACTGCAAAAAATAGTAAAAGGGAATTCCTTATTCTATGATATTTCCAATGGTAGCACCATCCAAGGGATCTATGAATTTCAAGCTAGGAACCCTATGGATTTTTTAATTATGATACAAAACAAGCATACTTTTTTGGAGCGTCTTTTTATGAAGTCCATTGTACGGAAGATCGGTTTTACTATTACCATTCCCTTTATGGTAATACCCCATTGGAGCAAAAAAGGGAACACACAATAACTTTTTCCAATTTTAGTGCAGTATTTTCTGAGTTCGGAGTTGGCAAAGCATATGGAAACGAGTTTAATTGACCGATTTAATACTACTAAATTCATTCCTTAATAAATGTTCCCTTTTCTTGGACCACGGTCATGCCCCATTCGGCTATGGATGTCAAAATCGGGACCAAACTTTCACCGAACGGGGTAAGCGCATATTCCACTTTTAGTGGCGGTTTTTTTGTATGGACTTTCCGGGAGATCAAGCCATCTTTTTCCAGTTGTTTAAGCTCAAACTCAACGTACGTTCTGTAATGGTAGAAATTAATTTTCGCAATTCGCTATACCGTTTCTTTCCGTCGATAAGATAAACCAATATTACGCTTTTCCACTTCCCTCCGATAAATTCCATAGCAATGCTGGTGGTACAGGAAAACAATTTGTCATTGTATTTTATCAGTCGTCTTTCATGTTGTTTTGCCATAGGTGTCCAAATTGCGGAGGTTAAAACTAGGATACTATATTCACTTATGCAACTATACTTTTTATAGTATTTTTTTATTTTTTATACTATGATTATCAGATATATAAATCATAATTATCTCTTTTTTAGCCACTATCATTTTTGACCGTTATTGCCAGATATGAAAACTCGAATTAATTTTGGAGCTATACTTTTTATAGTTAAGCCATAACAGATAACACAAAAGATTATGAAGGCCATAGTATTGGAAGAAACAGGAGAAGTTGAAAACCTAGTAACCAAGGATATTGAAAGCCCTATGGCCAAGGAAAATGAAGTTTTGATTGAAGTAAAAGCCATCGGTATTAATCCGGTCGATTATAAAGTACGTGCCAACGAAGCTGTACTCCAAAAGATATGTGGTGGGCAGGCCCCTATAATCCTAGGTTGGGACGTAGCAGGAAAAGTGGTGGCTACGGGTAACAATATTTCCCAATATAAAGTAGGCGATCAAGTTTTTGGGATGCTAAATTTTCCCGGAAGAGGAAATGCCTATGCCGAGATTGTAACTGCCCCGGAAGACCATATCGCAAAAATGCCCAAGAACCTATCTTTTGAAGATGCGGCGGCAACGACGTTGGCGGCATTGACCGCCCTACAGGTTTTACAGGGCAGGGTTCAAAAAGATGACAGGGTACTTATACATGCCGGATCGGGAGGCGTTGGTCATTTTGCGATCCAAATTGCCAAATGGTTGGGCGCTTATGTGATTACGACCAGCTCGGCCAAGAATAGGGATTTTGTCAGGGCTTTGGGTGCGGATGAACATATAGACTATAGAGCACAGGCCTTTGAAAATGTTGTTAGGGATATAGATTTTGTTTTTGATATGTTCAATGGGGATATCTTGCTAAACTCGGTCAAAGTAGTAAGGGCAGGAGGCTCCATCGTTTCCATACCAACCCCGGAATTTTCCGAGGAAATCATGAATTTGGCCAAAGAACGCAATGTCCATGTTTCAAATCTTTTGGTACAGTCCAATGGAAATGACATGAATACGCTTAAAGGCCTATTGGCAAATGGAGCGATTAAACCACATGTTTCCAAAACTTTTCCCTTTGACCGTATGGCGGAGGCGCATCAACAGCTGGAAAGTGGCAGGACCGTGGGGAAAGTAGTGGTTACCCTATAAATGGACATGCTCATGGCATCAATAGAAAGAAAGCCAAAGCCGTATTAACTTTGAAAATTTGATATATCAGATGCTTTAAAATTGGGGATATGATTAGTTAAATAAAAACGGTTGGTCGAAATAAATAACGGAATACCAAAGAATGGATGTTCTAAAGAACGCTTCCTTTTTAAGACATAGAAATATCAATAGATAGACAAATTCATTAAGTCTGTTTAATTGAGTTTTGTTTTCCGTTACAGGTTTCCAGACTAATATTTATTTTAAGTCTTCATCTAGGACTTGGATATCAAGTGATGCTCTTTCTCCGGTTGCCATCCAGAAGTTATAGGTATTGCCCCAATATCCATCCGGCGTTCCCTGCCTGGCGAAGTTTTCCAAGTGCCGGCTGATAGTATCAATCTCATCTTCACTGATTTTCGTAGGAGAGATTATTACGGCTAGGGCCTTAAATGATTTCTGTGAATTTTGAACGGACGGGATACGTTCCCCATGTTGAGCGATAAGATCGGCATTGGTTAAGGTCGTAATGGCATCAGCTGTGAATTGTCCGAATGTACTTCCTCTTTCAGGATTTTCAGCTACCTGGATTGACTCTAATTCCTCTGAACTTATTAGGCCCATGGCATACAGTTCTATATTGCTGTAGGGAACAGAATTGCCCCCATTGGCATTTGGGCCAAATCCGTCCTTGCCATTTAGTTTACCCTGATAGGTATTATTGCCCAGATCAATGAGTTCATCAAAACCGCCCAATTGCCCACCGGCACTGGAATATCCCCAATGCCCCCCAATGGTGGTCGGAATAAAATTGTGGTTGCTCCAATAATGGGCAATTTCATGTAGAAATGGACCGTTTACGATATACTCCGTCCGAGGCATATGAATTACACTTTTCAGTGTACCAAGAGAACCATATTCTGCCGTACCCTCATAGAGGGACATGCCAAGACCCTGAACGTCATTTTTAACCTTGTAGGACCTGCCATAATATAGGCCATCCGGCTGTTGCTCTTCTACAGATAGTATAAATATAAAATCGAGATCATCATGAAAATACTCATATACTTTTTGGGATACCATTTTTACATCCCCTTCGCCTTCCAAAAACTTGTTGTACTCGCTGTTCGACAAAACAAAATTTACCAGTCTTCGATTATCCTCCAGGACAAAATTTTCTTCAAACACAATGGCCCCCGAAGTATCCGGATTTTCATCAACATCATTGTCAGTACCATCGTTAATTTCTGTGTCATCCGAAATTTCTGAATTATCGATATCTTCATTGTCCGTGCTACAAGCACTAATTAACAATGCCATAGAAAATAGGAAAATGGGAAAAAAGATTTTTGCCAAACTCTCTGTAAGGCTCAAAGAAGTACTTTTCATAAGTGTTCATTTATAGATTCAGGTAAGATTATAACGTATGGAAGAGATGCTTATTTTGTTGGGGTAAGGCTTTTAGTGTCCCCAATACGGTTCTCAAACGAATAAAAAGTCTTATTCGCCCAAGTAACATTTCTGGTTCTTCAAATCCTAAATCGTAGTAAGCGTTATAGGGATTTTTTGCCTGTATGATGACCGAAAAATTGTGTAAGAAGGAAAAGTGACATAGGTGAAAAGAAAAAAAATTGAATAAAACTGTCACTAAATCGAAAAAACGAAGTCTTTACTTATAGAACAGCAGTTCTATAACATCAATCAATCAAAAAATGATACAGATCCAAAATCTAAGAAAGAGCTTTAGAACCGAGGAGGTAGAGACCTTGGCTCTAAACAATGTAAACATGAAAATTGAAGATGGCGAGTTCGCCGCCATTATGGGACCTTCCGGTTGTGGAAAATCAACACTGCTTAACATTATTGGTATGTTGGACAACCCTACAGAGGGTAGTTATCAATTTGCCGGTCATGAAGTAAGTGGGCTGAAGGAACGCCAGCGCACGGAATTACGTAAGGGCAACCTGGGCTTTGTTTTTCAAAGCTTTAACCTTATCGATGAACTTACGGTTTTCGAAAATGTGGAACTTCCACTTATTTATTTAAAAATGAAGAAAGCGGAACGTCGGGAAAAAGTGATGAACGTCCTGGAGCGAATGAAAATAGGTCATCGTGAAAAACATTTTCCACATCAATTATCCGGGGGGCAGCAACAGCGGGTGGCTATTTCTAGGGCGGTGGTGACCAATCCGAAATTGATACTTGCGGATGAACCCACAGGTAACTTGGATTCCAAGAATGGAATTGAAGTTATGAACCTTTTGACCGAATTGAACCAAGAGGATACAACCATAGTGATGGTGACCCACTCGGATCGCGACTCGCATTACGCGCATAGGGTCATCAATTTATTCGATGGGCAAATCGTAGCCGAAAATCAGAATAGGGCCATAGGGGCATTGGTATAAACGAAATAAGATAATTGGAATATAAAAGAAAAAGCCCTTCAAATTGAAGGGCTTTTTGGCTTTTGTCAAAATCAATACATAAACAATTCATAGGGAAGTCTTAATTTGGGGAAATTGAACTCCTTGGTCTAAAAGAATCCAAGGGCTGCTAGAATTAAGCAGACAACTACAGCTAAGAGGATGGCAACCAAAACTACCACCATCACACTGAGGAAGCCGTTCAAGACCCTAGCACCAAAAGTGATTTCCTCTTCCATGATTAGTTTGTTTATTACAATGTATAGAATAATTGACTAAAAACCAAGGATTTAGAAGGGTATTTCGACCAATTGCGCTGCCTTTGGTATATTCCTTCGGTATACGGTTTGTTTGATCGGTAAAGGGTTTATAGGCCCTATTGTTCATTGCCGTTTTTGCCTCCGCTCAGTTTTGAGCTCAATTCCTCAAGGGAAACCCCTTTGGTCTCTGGCATCATGAAGAGTACAAAAATCAATTGTAGGACCATCATTCCAGAGAAGAAAATAAATATAGGCCATGGATTGTCCTTAAAGATCCCTTTTTCGGCATCTAGAAAAATGGGGGTTACCAAAGTGATGAGTGCCGCAAATACCCAGTGGGTTCCTGTTCCCCAGGATTGACCAAAAGCCCTTACCTTATTGGGAAAAATTTCTGAAATAAAGACCCAGATAACGGCCCCTTGGCCTACTGCATGAGAAGCGATGAAAATGAGTACAAAAGTCAATAGCAATGTAGAACTGGCTCCACTATAAAAGCACCATCCTACCATGGCAAGGCTTACAATGTAGCCTATGGAACCAATTTTCATCAACTGTTTCCTGCCCAATCTATCGATCAACCAAACCCCTACAAAAGTAAATATCAGATTTACGATTCCGATGGAAATAGAACTGAAAAGCGATTCCTGTGCCGCAAGACCGGCCCTTTCCAAGATTTCCGGGGCATAGTACAGCACAAAGTTGATACCCGACAATTGATTGAAAAAAGCAATCAGAAAGGCAAGGATCAAAGGGGTCTTATACCGTTTTGAAAACAATTTTTCCCCTGTTCGGGCAACGGAGATACTTTCTTTAATTTCCTTCAGTTTTGCCAAAGCCTCACTTTCGTTGAATAACACTTTCAAGGTCTTTAACGCACCCTCATCATCCTGTTTTGTAATGGCCAACCATCGTGGGCTATTAGGAATGCTAATGACCATTATCGTATAAAGAATGGCGGGAACGGCTTCTACGCCCAACATCCAACGCCAATCATTGGAGCCTCCAAAGCCTTGCAAAAGGTAATTGGAAATAAAGGCAATAAGTATTCCCAGTACAAGATTGAATTGATATAACGCCCCAAGTTTCCCCCGATTTTCAGGAGACGAAATTTCCGAAATATAGATAGGAGCGGCTACGGAAGAGGCACCTACCCCAAGCCCCCCGATAAATCGAAAAAAGGAGAAAGTATAGGGGTCCGGGGCTATGGCCGACCCTAATGCTGAAGCAGCGTAAAGGATCCCGATCCAGAATAGGGTTTTCTTTCTACCAAAACGATCACAGGGAATACCCCCAAACAATGATCCGATAACCGTACCCCACAGCGCCATGGACATTATGAAAGTACCATGGAACCATGGCGAGGTATTCCAAAGTTCTTTTATAGGAAGGTTTGCCCCGCTGATTACTACGGTATCAAAACCAAATAAAAATCCGGATAGTGCCGCAGTCAGCGAAATTCGAAAAAGCTTGGAATTCATAGGTTCGGTTTGTCGATTTCGGTAAAGCTAACAAAAAAAACCAAACCGTCTGTACACGTCAATCCAATGTGGCGACACTCGGTTTTAGCGTGTCCAAAGCATTGGGCTTTTTCTTTTTTTTGAGTAGACTATCGGGAATCTTTTTGGGCGCGGGTTTTTGGAAATCCGGTTTTTCGATGGCCGGTGCTGTTTGCTCATTGGGATGTAACTTCCTTCTTTCCCCAAGGTTCTCCCCACAAGAAAGCAAGACCATACAGGATATGACCAAGAGCGTAAAAATTTGGGAAAACTTCATGTGTCAACATAACGGGATTCAAAGTAATGTACGGATATAATGCATTATTTGGATGCCTGCGCCTTTTTTTTCGGCGACATATGTAGCATTGATTTGCCCTGTATTTTGTAGATAGTACTTGTCCTTCAGGAGGCTATTAAGTTTATTGGAAAACTCCTGGGAATTTTTGACGACCAATATTCCGCCGCTATCCACCAATTCTTCGGCCTCATTAAAACCTTCATATTGTGGGCCTATGATTACGGGTATACCGAATACTGCCGGTTCCAGGGTGTTATGAAGACCGGTGGCAAAACCACCACCTACATAGGCAACATCAGCGTAGCTATAAATTTTGGTCAATAGGCCTACCGTATCTACAATTAGCACCTCAAAACCGGAAAGGTCCTTACCCGCTGTTTCCGAATACAATACAACTTTCTTTTGGATAGACTTTTTTAAGTTGTTGATATGGTTTTCCTTTATGTTATGCGGGGCCAGAACGTACTTCATCGGTTTTTGCCCGGTGTTGATGAATTCTATTATAATTTCCTCGTCTTCGGGCCAAGTGCTCCCACCAATAAAACAGATATCGGTTCCCTTAAAATCTTCCATAAAGGATAGATGATTGTCTTGTTTCAAAATTTCCGATACCCTATCGAATCGGGTATCCCCACTTACCGTAACATTATTGAAACTAAGGGACTCCAAAAGGCTTTTTGAATGTGCATCCTGGACAAAGAAATGGGTGAACGTATTTAGTGCTTTTCGCATGAACCCTCCATAAGTCTTGAAATAAATCTTTTCCTTTTTGAATATTGCCGAAATCAAAAGCGTGGGGATTTCTTTCTTCGCCAGCATTTTCAAATAATTCGGCCAGATTTCATACTTCACGAACAACACCAATTGCGGATTAACGGTTTCCAAAAAACGTTTCGCATTTTTTCGGGTGTCCATGGGGAGATAGGTGACGATATCCGCAGCATTAGTGTTCTTCTTTACTTCGTAACCGGAGGGTGAAAAAAAAGTCACCAATAGTTTAAAATCGGGATATTCCAATTTCAATTGTTTTAGTATGGGCAATCCCTGCTCAAATTCGCCCAAAGAGGCCACATGCATCCAAATAATATTGTCCTGTTTTGAAATCGACTTTTCCAGAATATCAAAAGTTCGTTTCCTGCCTTCTACGAAAAGTTTGATCTTGGGATGAAAGATTGCCGTCAACCTTAGAAAAAACCAAGCAATATGGACAACAAAAGTATAGAGAAGGTACACTAGGCAATCGTTTGCGGCTAAATTACGGTTCTTTCCATAAATGCATATCCTACCTTGCCTATTTTTGTACCTTTACATTTTCAAACCGTTTCCATGCGAAAGATTCAAATGGTAGACCTGGGCGGTCAGTACCAGCCCATCAAGGAACAGATCAATAGTTCCATTGCCCAAATTTTAGAAAATTCGACTTTCATCAACGGTCCCGAGGTCCATGCTTTTCAAAAAGAGTTGGAGGACTATCTCGGCGTAAAACATGTTATCCCATGCGCCAACGGTACCGATGCCCTCCAAATTGCGATGATGGGCCTAGGATTGCAGCCCGGGGACGAGGTTATTACGGCGGATTTCACTTTTGCGGCGACCGTGGAGGTAATCGCTTTGTTGCAGCTGACCCCTGTTTTAGTGGATGTGGAACCTGATTCTTTTAATATCGACATTGCTGCCATAGAAAGAGCCATTACTCCAAAGACGAAGGCCATTGTTCCCGTACACCTTTTTGGACAATGTGCCGATATGGATACCCTGCTAAAACTGGCTGAAAAGCATAAGCTGTATATCATAGAAGACAATGCCCAGGCCATAGGGGCGGATTATACCTTTCCCAATGGAACAAAGCAAAAGGCTGGAACCATAGGCCATGTAGGTTGTACCTCTTTTTTCCCTTCCAAAAATTTGGGAGCTTATGGAGATGGAGGTGCTATTTTTACCAATAGCGATGACTTAGCACATACCCTTAGGGGAATGGTCAACCATGGGATGTATGAGCGTTATCATCACGATGTGGTAGGCGTCAATTCCCGTCTGGATTCCATTCAAGCTGCCGTACTTAGGGCCAAACTGCCCAAATTGGATAGTTATTGCGACGCGCGTAGGGTCGCGGCCAGAAAGTATACCAAGGCTTTTGAAAATCAAGAACATATCATCGTGCCAAAAACGGTTAACCGTTGTGAGGGTATTTGCGACACCTGTGATTGTCATGTATTCCATCAATATACGTTACGGATTACCAATGGAAAAAGGGATGCATTAGTACAATATCTAAGCGAAAATGGAGTTCCTTGTGGTGTATATTATCCAATTCCCCTTCATCGGCAAAAGGCCTATACCGATGAACGCTATAAGGAGGCAGATTTTCCGGTAACCAATCAATTGGTCCAGGAAGTAATTTCCCTGCCTATGCATACGGAATTGGATGACGAGCAAATAGCCCATATTACGGATACTGTCCTACAATTTGTTAATAATTGATTTCATACACTCCATAATACGATCGACAAACTTCAACCTTAAACAATATAGTTTATGAAAATACTAGTAACTGGAGGTCTAGGATTTATAGGTTCCCACACTGTGGTGGAACTTCAAAATGAAGGTTTTGAAGTGGTCATTATCGATGATTGTTCCAATGCGGATGAAAAAGTGCTTCAAGGTATTATTTCAATTACCGGAAAGGTGCCGATTTTTGAAAAACTGGATTTACGAGAAAAGGAAAGGGTGCAGGACTTTTTCAGTCGTCATCAGGATATAGAAGGGGTTATCCATTTTGCAGCTTCCAAAGCAGTAGGCGAAAGTGTGGAGAAACCTTTGCTCTATTATGAGAATAACCTGGGTACCTTGGTATATCTGTTGCAAGAACTTTCCCGAAAAGGGAAATCGAGCTTTATTTTTAGTTCTTCGTGTACGGTATATGGCCAGGCGGACAAAATGCCCATTACTGAAAACGCTCCGGTAAAACCCGCGGAATCACCCTATGGCAATACCAAACAGATAGGAGAGGAAATCATTCGGGATACCTGCAAAGTGACCCCAAATTTACAGGCCATTTCCCTACGCTATTTCAACCCTATGGGAGCCCATCCCAGTACGGAGATCGGGGAACTGCCCATTGGCGTACCCCAGAATCTGGTCCCATTTATTACGCAAACAGGGGTAGGGCTTAGGGAACAACTTTCCGTGTTCGGGGACGACTATCCTACCGAGGATGGTACCTGCGTGCGGGATTATATCTATGTGGTAGATCTGGCCAAGGCCCATGTAGTAGCCTTGCAGCGATTACTGGAAGGGAAAAATAGGGATAATTACGAGGTTTTTAATGTAGGTACGGGAAAGGGAAGTACGGTACTACAGGTCATTCAAAGTTTTGAACGGGTGTCCGGCAAAAAACTGAATTACCAAATTGTGGGTAGACGCGCTGGAGATGTTACCTCTGCCTATGCAGATACTACCAGGGCCAATGAAGTTTTAGGTTGGAGAGCAAAATATACCTTGGATGAGGCCATGAAGTCCGCTTGGGACTGGGAACAAAAGGTTAGATTAGGAGTGGTTGAGTGATCCAGGAGGATTCTTTGTCCAGTAAATCACCTGTAACAAACCATAGGGAACGTTTTGTACCTCGCAACCTAAGAACATCAATTATGTGGAAATATGTCATTGCTTGGGTACCCATGATTTTCATTGCTATTGCCAATGGAATATTCCGGGAAAAATTCCTTGCCGGGCGACTAAAGGAACTAGGTGCCCATCAAGCTTCTACAGGTACATTGGTCATATTATTTGGAATCTATATTTGGATAGTGATTCGAAACTGGAAACCGGAGTCCGCCGAACAAGCCATTTTTATTGGCCTACTTTGGTTAGTTCTTACGGTCCTGTTCGAATTTCTATTCGGACATTACATCGCTGGTCATCCTTGGAGTAAGCTGCTCCAAGATTATAATATTTTAAGGGGTCGAGTCTGGATAATTGTACTCATTTGGATTACCATAGCACCCTACATTTTTTATCGATTACTGCGATAGATTATTTTGGTAATTGCAAAGGACAAGGGCCGCAATTGTTTGCGTTTTTGTTAATTATCCACATAGCCTTGATCCCATGTTCTTTTCGAATGGCGGTTTCTTAAATCACATTGGAAGTCGGCTACCGCTTTAAGGTTCATCAGCACGGATATCCATCCGACCTGTACCTCCAAGAAATCACTTTCGGTCACATTTTCATTAATCAGGGTAAGGTCTGTTCCATCATTTTCGGCCTGCTCCAATTGAAATTTTACCACGCTGTCGAAATAGTCCAAATGGAATTCTTTGTTGTGGACGTTTTTTAGAATTCGACCGTCATAGGTTTGGCCATTGGGAAATAAGAAATGAATTATATCATCCTCTTCCGTTGCTTTTTCCGACCAGAATTTTGACCTTCCCTCGGAAGTAACGAGCAAATCAAAGACTTCATTTGGATTGGATTTTAAATGTATTTTCCAGGTAATTGTTTTCATTGTACCGCTGAGATTTTAAAAGGACCGTAGTGGTCTGGTACAAACATCAGTTACGGTTTTGTATTACTGATAATGGTTTATTGATTCAAATGCTTTCTTAATGTTTCGGTGAACTCTTTTGACTGATCGATCCATGGCATGTGTCCAGCATTTTTTATGCTTGTCATTTTGATTCTTGGGACTTCTTTGGTCCACTTTTCATAGAGCCCATTTCCAAAATCCAGCCAATCGTGATCTCCGATAATTATACCAATAGGGTATGTTTGCTTTTTGAATGTTGTAAAGTAGTTCCAACCATTTTCAGGGTAAGTATTAGCCGTTAAATCATAAACTTTGCCTTTATATAAGCCCTTTCCATTACTTAGTTCAGTCCACTTTGAAATATCATATAGCATCAACTTTCCAAAGTTGATTCTTGATTTTATGGTTTTTTCCCTTGAATTTAGAAGGGAATCCGCTCTCGTTAAGCCATATTTTTCCAGTTCTTGTCTTACTTCAGCCCTGTTTTGAAATTCTTTATTTGCCAAGAATTGTTTATGCTGAATGTCTTTATCCGCTTCTGGAAACGGTTCCTTAAGATGTGCCGGGCTAACCAATATAAGCTTTTTGATATGTTTTGGATATTTTGAAGCATACGCCGAAGCCAAAACTGCGCCCATTGAATGTCCGACAACTGTCATCTTTTCAAGATTTAACTCCTTTCGGAGTAGTTCTAAATCATTAATGTGCTGATTAAATGAAATCAGGGAGTCTGGAAATGGCGATCTTAATGAACCTCTTTGTTCGTAAAAGATAAACCTAAATTCATTCTGAAGCTCTGTTATTGCTTGCACTAGCCCACTATGTTCGGCACCCCAGCCTCCGTGAAGCATGATTATCGGTTTGGTCCCGGTTCCAATTTCCCTCACATAGATTTGTGGGTCATTATCCCAGTCGCCGGTAGATAGAAACCATTGGTTTATTGTTTGTTCGTCCGATTCTTTTTGAGCATTCCCTTTTACGAAAAACATTAAACCAATCACCAAGATTATAACTATGCTCTGAGGTTTGGTACTATGCATAAATTTCATTTTCTAAAGTTTTCACTTTAGAGATACTATTTTAAGAAGTTTGTTACAGTATAAATCCTTTTAATTAATTATTCCTCGGACGGCCTTTGGCTTTTTATATTTTGAAGAGGCGTATTCATCCAATAGTCGTCAAAATTATCAGGTTTTGTAATGGTTTGGTCTTTGAAAATATGCCTTCGTTTTTCCATGAATAAACCATCCATTGGATTTTTCGCATTAGGTTTTACTTCCTGTACAAAGAACTCCCGAAATTGATTGTAGTCTTTGGAAGTCCATTCGTTGATCAAATTGCCATCCACATCCCTTATATTGGATACTTTCACGCTTAACAATAATGAGTCGACAGATTTTTTACTGGCCGCCATAGTCATGGACATAAACTTAGCGGGGTACATCTTGGGGTATAGCAGCACTGTTTTTCTATTTTCATCACTATTATCAAGTACAACTTTTGTAAAATCTATTTTTTCGCCCTTGTATTTCAAGAAATAGTTATCCTCGTTCAAAGCATCCCGTACCTTGGGTGCTCGATTAAAGGACATTACAAAACACTGCAGATTAGGGTCTATCGTTGTATGTTCCAACACGAACTTAGGGGGATACCATATTTGAAATGTATTATGAAAAGAGATATAACTGAGGTACATCCTGTCATTTTCAGGATGATACTCCGTGATAATCTCAAAAATCAATTGGTTGTTTGTTTTATGCTTGTTGGTAGCTCCATTTGGCAACTTTTTTGTGCGGTCATATAAGGTATATTCCATCTTATGGATAGCGAAATCCCTTTTTGAAATGTACATTGTACCATACGCACTATAGTCCAAAAGTAGTTTCTCGAACTTAACAGTATAAAGGGGTTCGTCATCCAAATAAGTATCTGACTCTTTTTTGAACCGGTGTTCGGAGAGCAAATCCGATTTAAGGCGATGTACGAAAGAATAAGAACTGATTTTATAGTTGCGCAAAGCATCATGAACCCTTAAAATGGTAAATTCGTTGCCACCATAGGACGCTAAAAAAGCTTTGTCGATAACCTTGCGACCTTCTTTGAATCGATAATCATACGATTGCAACGCCAGGGTATCCCGTTTAAAATCAGTATTTTCTAGATAGTTGAAAATCTTGACTTTGGTTGTGACGGAATCGATGGCATCAAAGCCTTCATCAAATACTTCTAATATGGCTTCATTGAGATTTACATATCCCAAACTGTCTAATTGGTAATCACGATAATAACCTACTGTGGAAAAAGGTTCTACCGGATAATTTTCAGGTATCGACCTTAGGGCCTTACGTACTATCTGTTTCGCCGTGAGCTTCTTTTCCTTTTTCTTTTTGGCGGTTATTACGGCTTCCTCCAATGCCAATGTCGCCGGTTGCAGTCTCACATCATTCAACTCATGGACCGAAAAGTCTTCAATCAAGATTTCTTTTGACCGATATCCCATAGAGGATATCTCGATAATATCTCCGTACGCTTTATACTTTAAAGGAATTTTGAAACTTCCATCCGTATTTGAAATGATACCTAAAGCTCTATCCTTTATTCGAATACTGGCAAAGGCAATAGGCTCCTGTGTTTTGGAATCCGTTAGCTTACCAATGATATATTCAGGCTGTTGAGATAATGCTGAATTGGATACTAGAAAGAGCAAAAGAAAAAACAAATGAGTTCGCAATCTTTCTAGAAAGCTTTTGATCGCAAGAACTTGCCCTTTCGTACGGGTAGATTTTGATACATTTTTTATGTTGCGCAAAATCCATAAGATTTATCGTTCTCATAAAAATACGTAAACCTTTCTGTAAATTCCATAGCGGAACGATATGGATTGGTGAACTTAATTTGCTCCAACTAATCGAGAGTTTATGTGAAACTTTATAAGAACTAATCTATTTCGAGGGCTTATGCCTCTCTGTGAAAACCAAAGCCCCTTAAAAACTCGTACATAGGATATGGTCATAAATTTCCCCAATAGTACCGAACTCCTTCAAAGTGCTGAAAACCAGGGTTTGTATAATAAATTGGTATCTCAACTGGAAAAGGATTTTGGTTTGGCCAATGTTCCTGTAGATTTTTCACTGGATGTTGAACCTACGGACCTACAGGCCACACTCCATGAAAAAGTCTATTTTCTTATTCTTGAAAAATTTGCGGACTATCTTAATCTATTGTATATTGTAGACGTACCCGAAAAAGCTTTTAAGGAAATCCAGGTGACCGATGCGGTAGAAGTCGCGGAACAGGTCTCGTTCCTCATCCTAAAAAGGGAGTTACAAAAGGTGTTGCTAAAGGCAAAGTATGGTTAGCAAGTCAAGTGTCGGCTAAAAACCCATCTTTACCTTAGTGTCTCTAAAATTCGCAGAGGACACCGTTCAAGATTACCTGCTCTACCGTTTTCATAGCTTCTAGATTTTCAAGTGGATTTTCACGGAGCAAAATCAAATCGGCAATTTTTCCTTTTTCAATACTGCCCAAACGGGAATCTATTCTAAAAAATCGTGCATTCTCCAGGGTAGCTGCAACAATAGTCTGCATAGTACTAAGTCCGGCCTCATGTAATAGCTCCATTTCGCGGTAAAAAGCATCGCCAGTATCCGAATAGGGTACCCAGGTATGGGAGCCTACCACTACCTTTGCGCCCGCCTTATGGGCCTTGCCTACAAATTTGAGCATATTCTTAAAACCGTTGACCGCAACGCTGTCGCCTCTGTCCGACTGCCGTTCAAAAACGGCCAAAGTGGGACTTACAAAGGTTTTGCGTTTTACCAATAGTTGAATCAAGGTATCCGCTAACGGATTGTTGTCCATATCTAACTTGTTCCATACTTCATATCTCCCCGATCTTCGGGCTGCGTTGTCCGCCATAACCGTGTTTTTGTAGATTTCGGCTTCTTCCAATGGAAGCAAGGCCGTACCAAATGAGGTCACATGCTCTACCCCATCCAAGCCGGCCTTTATGGCATCCACGGCATGAGTAATTTCCAAATGGGCGGTAACCGGAATTCCTCTTTTGTGGGCCTCGTCGCATATAGCGGCTATCATTTCTGTAGAAAGGCGAAAATAGGCCTTGATGGCTGTAGCACCCTCATCGGCAAAACGGTTTACCGCAATCCGACCTTCCTTGGCGTCTTGAATTAAATAGGAGTTTTCGGGATAGGCCGGCGGATAAACATCAATATGCGGGCCTGTCAAAAACAATCGCGGAATAGGTTTTCCGGAATTTCGGGCGGAATTATAGGAGGCATTCCAGGCACCGGGATCCCGTACGGAAGTCACCCCTTTTTTTAGAAAAAGGGTAGACATTTCGGCATTTTCTCCCCCATGAAAATGGGCATCGATAAGACCTGGAAGCAAGGTTTTTCCTTTGGCATCTATAACTACGGCATCATCTTGGATTTCTTGTTCGTCTACTTTGCCGACAAAATCGATTGTATCATTTTGTATAATGACCAGGGAATTCTCTACCGGAGGTGCCCCCGTACCATCGATTAAAGTGGCACCGACAATGGCAATGGTTGCTTCACCCCTAGGAATTTCATTGGCGTTCAGGGCATGGATGGTATGGGTAATGATTTCTTTTTGGACAGGGGTCTGTTTGGTTTCCCCTTTGTTTTTACAAGAAAAAAGGAGAACAACTAAAAGTATGGCGATTATGTTTGTTTTCATAGAAATTTGATTTTTGATTTGCATGCTAATCCTGTAAGATCTAAAAAAATACCCGTACAAAGGGCATCCAGGCGTTGGCATAAATGCTTTTTTCATCATCGTACAGCACATCGTAACGGATACCCAAAGTAAAATTACGATCCGTATAACCGATACCCAAAAATAGGGCAGGGGACCAGTAATTGTCCTCCAACCGAAAGGTACCGTCATCAAACTCCCTGTTGATACGTAACTGCTCCAATTCGGCGGACAATTGAAGGAATGGAATGGGATTGTAAAGTGAAAGTATGCTCCCGCCATAGGCCAACAGTTTGTCGTCATTAAATTTGGCGTAATTAAAGTTGAGGCTCAGTCCACTCGCGAATTGATCGTTGAATTGGTAAATGCCACTTGGGGAAATGGACCCGTTAAATCCGCCATTGGTAAAGCCCAGACCCACACCGCCTCCAAAACGGACCCGATTCCAGAAATTACTTCGGTTCATGGGATTTTGTGCAAAAAGAGTGTTACAGGTGAGCACACAAAAAAGAACAACAAAAGACTTGAGGAAGAATTTGGCCATAATCCCTTAATTTTCTATGATTACCTAATCTAAGATACACCTAGATATCGTAAATGTTGTATTTTTGAACATATTTTATTCTGATTTCAGAGAAACCTTTTATGGATAAGTATTCCTTCTTAAATACAGCACACACCACTTTTTTTGCCGAACTCTACGATAAGTACCTGCAGCACCCAGATAGTGTGGAGCCCAGTTGGCGGGCCTTTTTCCAAGGCTTTGATTTTGGGATGGAAAGTGCCCTAGACGAGCTGGACATTTCTGCCCAAAATGGAACGGTTACTCATGCCAACGGGGAAGCCGTGGCCATGCCGGAATCGCTTCAAAAAGAATTTCAGGTAGTTCGTTTGATCAACGGGTACCGTAGCCGAGGCCATTTGTTTACCAAGACCAATCCCGTAAGAGAACGTAGAAAATATGAACCTACGCTGGACATCGAGAACTTTGGGCTCTCCCAGAGCGATATGGATATCGAGTTCAATGCCGGCGAGATCATCGGTATCCAAAGAAAGACTTTACGTGAGATTTTAGGCCATCTCCAACGGATCTATTGCGATGCCATTGGTGTGGAATATATGTATATCCGAAAGCCGGACAGGGTCGATTGGATACAGGATTGGATCAACGTCAACGACAATCATCCGAAATTCGATGTAGACCAGAAGAAGCATATTCTCAAAAAATTAAATCAGGCCGTAGCTTTCGAATCCTTTTTACATACCAAGTATGTAGGGCAAAAACGCTTTTCATTGGAAGGTAATGAGACCTTGATTCCCGCTCTGGATGCCATAGTGGAAAGAGCGGCGGGATTAGGTGTTGAGCAATTTGTTATGGGCATGGCACATAGAGGCCGTTTGAACGTATTGACCAATATTTTTGGAAAATCGGCCAAGGATATTTTTAGCGAGTTCGATGGAAAGGATTATGAACAGGAAATTTTTGATGGGGATGTAAAATACCACCTTGGGTGGACCTCACAACGGAAATCGGATAATGGCAATCGCATCAATATGAATATTGCGCCCAACCCTTCCCATCTGGAGACGGTTGGTGCCGTGGTGGAAGGGATTTCCAGGGCCAAACAGGACACTCATTTTCCGGATGACTTTTCAAAAGTATTGCCCATCGTGGTACATGGCGATGCGGCAATCTCAGGGCAGGGTATAGCCTATGAGGTGGTACAGATGGCCCAATTGGACGGTTATAAGACCGGTGGTACCATTCATATGGTAGTCAACAACCAAATTGGGTTTACCACTAACTATCTGGACGGTAGATCCTCTACCTATTGTACCGATGTGGGCAAGGTGACCTTAAGTCCTATTCTTCATGTAAATGCCGATGATGCGGAGGCTGTTGTACATGCCGCCTTATTTGCGTTGGAATATCGCATGCAGTTTAAACGCGATGTTTTCCTGGATCTTTTGGGGTACCGAAAATACGGGCATAACGAGGGCGATGAACCGCGCTTTACGCAACCCAAGCTCTATAAAATGATCGCTAAGCATAAAAACCCCAGGGACATCTATGCCGAGCGATTGCTTTCGGAAGGAGTTATCCAGGAAGGCCATGTAAAAGCATTGGAAAAGGAGTACAAAAGCTCCCTGGAAGAAGAACTGGAGGACTCCCGAAAAGAAGACAAAACGGAGATTACCCCTTTTATGGCGGACGAATGGAAAGGGTTTGAAAACGTCCGGGAATGGGAGATGATGGATCCGGTAGATACCACCTTTAATCCGGAAAAATTAACTGAAATCGCCAAGGTCATCACGGAATTGCCGGAGGGTAAAAAATTCCTTCGAAAGGTAGAGCGATTGGTCGCTGATCGCAAAAAAATGTTTTTTGAGAACAATAGACTGGATTGGGCCATGGGCGAACTTTTGGCTTATGGTACACTTTTGGAAGAGGGTTTCGGAGTACGTATGTCCGGTCAGGATGTGGAGCGGGGCACCTTCTCTCACCGCCATGCCGTTATGAAGGTAGAGGAAAGTGAGGAAGAAGTGCTATTGCTCAATCGTATTTCGGACAAACAAGGTAGGTTCCAGATATACAATTCCCTTTTATCCGAATATGGTGTAGTGGGGTTCGACTATGGCTATGCCATGGCAAGCCCGAATACCCTAACCATCTGGGAGGCCCAATTTGGGGATTTCAGCAACGGGGCACAGATTATGATTGATCAGTATATCTCCGCTGCCGAGGACAAATGGAAGCTGCAGAACGGACTTGTGATGTTGCTGCCACACGGTTATGAAGGTCAGGGGGCCGAACACTCCTCTGCCCGGATGGAGCGGTACCTGCAATTGTGTGCCCGAGACAATATGTATGTTGCCGACGTGACCACACCGGCGCAGATGTTCCATATTTTGAGGCGACAAATGAAGGTGAAATTTAGAAAACCCTTGATTATTTTTACACCCAAGAGCTTATTGCGCCATCCCAAGGCGGTATCTACTATTGAGGAATTGGCATCAGGGAATTTTCAAGAGGTAATCGATGATGCTTCGGCTGATGTAGGGAAGGTAAAAAGTGTGGTCTTTTGTACGGGGAAATTTTATTACGACCTGTTGGCCGAAAAGGAAAATAAAGACCGCACGGATGTGGCCTTGGTACGTGTTGAGCAATTGTTTCCCTTGCCCGTTGAGCAAATGAAGGGGATCATCAAAAAATACGAAAAAGCGGATGACTGGGTCTGGGCACAGGAGGAACCTAGAAATATGGGTGCTTGGAGCCATTTAATGATGCATTTTTCGGAGGCGGACAAGCTTAGGGTCGCTTCTCGTCGCTTTTACGCCTCCCCGGCGGCGGGCAGTGCTGTTCGTTCAAGGATGCGGCACCAGCAAGTAATTGATTATGTTTTTGATAAAACAAAGGACAATATGACCCGTCCCAAGAGCAAAACCGAAGCACAATAATGAAAGGAATCCTATGTGCCTTGGTATTTGTTGTAGGCATAAATTTTTCATATTCACAAGAGGAACTGGGTAATTATGCCGTGGCATCATCGCAATTTATGGCCTTGTACAACAATGCGGATTATGAGGGTATTTTCAACCTTTTTGATGCCGATATGAAGAAGGCACTTCCGCGCGAACGGACCCTTCGGTTTTTTACGCAGAATGTCAACAATCTTATGGGGAACATCCAGTCCATGCAATTCTTTGGATTTAAAAGGGGGGCACATCTATATCGGACCATTTTTGATAATGCCGTAGCGGATGTGTTGATTTCGTTGAACACCAAAAACGAAATTAGTGGGTTGTATATTTCCCCGTCCAAACCTTTGGATTTTCCCGTTTTGGAGCGAAATACCACCCCAATGATCCTGCCGTTTAAAGAAGAGTGGTTTGTGTTTTGGGGAGGGACTACCTTGGAACAAAACTTTCATTTAAGGGAGATAAGCCAACAATATGCCTATGACCTGATGATGGTGGCCGATGGAAGCTCCTATATAGGTGATTCAAAAAGTAATGAAAGTTATTTGGTGTTCGGCAAGGAAATAATTGCACCCTGTGATGCAAGGGTGGCCAAGGTAATTACCGGGGTGCCGGATAATATTCCAGGGGAAACCAATCCAGACCAACTTACCGGAAATACGATAGTTCTGGAGACGCCGATCGGCGAATATTTGCTATTCGCACATTTAAAAAAGGGCTCTATTTTGGTAGAGGAGGGAGCGGACGTGCTACAGGGAGAACCTCTTGCACAGTGTGGCAACTCCGGGAATTCCACAGAACCCCATCTACATTTGAGCCTTCAGAATGATGTGGAAATGTTTAACTCCACGGGAGCCCGGTTATATTTTGATCGGATTTTGGTGAATGGCGAAGTCAGGGAGGATTACCTTCCCATCAAAGAAGATTTTATACAAAATATAAACTAAATTAGCACATCAAAAAAGAGCAGAATGATTCTAGAAATGAAAGTTCCTTCTCCAGGGGAATCGATAACCGAAGTGGAAATTGCGGAATGGTTGGTAGAAGATGGTGATTATGTAGAAAAGGACCAAGCTATAGCCGAAGTAGATTCGGACAAGGCCACTTTGGAATTACCAGCGGAAGAAAGTGGTACGATTACCCTTAAGGCCGAAGTAGGTGATGCCGTAGCCGTGGGCGAGGTAGTCTGTTTGATCGACACAGATGCCCCTAAGCCTGAGGGAGCGAAAGCCGTTGAGGAATCCGTAAAGGACACTTCCAAAAAAGAGAATGCTCAAGAAAAACCGGATTCCGAAAGCGCTACGCAAGCTGCCAAGACCTATGCTACGGGCACTCCAAGCCCTGCAGCCAAAAAGATTCTGGACGAAAAAGGCATACCCGAGGCTAGTGTTAAGGGTACGGGCAGGGATGGCCGGATTACCAAGGAGGATGCCGTCAATGCTGTACCTGCCATGGGGACCCCAACGGGAGGTAACCGGGGCGAAACCCGGTCCAAACTTTCCATGTTACGTCGAAAAGTGGCTGAAAGACTGGTTTCCGCCAAAAATGAGACGGCTATGTTGACCACCTTCAATGAGGTGGACATGACCCCTATTTTTGAGTTAAGGAAAAAGTACAAGGAGGATTTTAAGGAAAAGCATGGTGTAAGTCTGGGCTTTATGTCCTTTTTTACCAAGGCATGTGTACGGGCCTTAGAAATGTTCCCGGCGGTAAATTCCATGATAGATGGTAAGGAAATGATTTCCTATGACTTTTGTGACATCAGTATTGCGGTTTCCGGTCCTAAGGGGTTGATGGTTCCTGTAATACGCAATGCCGAAAACCTGACCTTTAGGGGCGTTGAAGCAGAAGTAAAACGATTGGCCATACGCGCTCGGGAAGGGGAGATTACCGTTGATGAAATGACTGGAGGTACTTTTACCATAACTAATGGTGGTGTGTTCGGTTCTATGTTATCCACCCCAATAATCAATCCACCGCAAAGTGCTATTCTAGGAATGCACAACATTGTGGAACGACCCATTGTACGGGATGGTGCCATCGCTATTGCTCCCGTCATGTACGTGGCACTTTCTTATGATCACCGAATCATTGACGGTAAGGAATCGGTAGGCTTTCTGGTAGCCGTGAAGGAAGCCTTGGAAAACCCCGAAGAATTATTGATGGAGAATAATGTAGAGCGGGCATTGGAGATGTAATGTGATGTCTTGGAAAAGGGGCGGGCAGGTAGCGATAGGATTATTGTTTCCGTTTTAGATAAACGCAGCTTTTGTTGTAATCTATAATCGCTTTTGCTTTTTTAAGGATATCGGCACCAATAATTCCATCTACAGGTAGCGCTTTATGCGTAATCAAGGCTTCGTTTACATGAACCAGATCAAACAAAACGATTTTTAGTTTCTTTTTCTTCCAATCACCGATTTCAATCTTGTTTTTGGTAGAGATTAGGGTTTCCATGTTGGTAGCCCCGGCTCCGGCCGCCTTGATCTTGGACTCCTTGGAAGTCAATTTAAAAAACTCGATTTTATCAAACCCCACACAGGTGTTGGAAGCTCCGGTATCCAGAATAAACCGCCCTACCACCCCATTGATTTTGGCCGAAATCTCAAAATGATTGGTATCGGTCAAAACTAAGGGAACTTGGATATAGCTCTTTTTGTCCAGGAATTTTTTGAGGGATGTCATTGCCGCTTTTTGACAAAGATAAACCTATTTTTGCCATATGATTTTAACCGATACACACACCCATCTTTATAGCGAGGCTTTTGACGAGGATAGGGATAGGGTTATTCAAAATGCCTTGGATAAGGGCATTGAACGTTTCTTTATTCCTGCAATCGATTCTACCTATACCCAGGCTATGTTGGATTTGGAGCGTGCCTATCCCGAAAACATTTTTTTGATGGCCGGGCTTCATCCCACCCATGTAAATGAGAATTATGAAAAGGAATTGCAGCATGTTGGGGAGCAATTGGCCAAACGCAAATTTTACGCAGTTGGGGAAATTGGAATTGATCTGTACTGGGACAGGACCTTTTTAAGGCAACAACAGGAGGCTTTTCGTCATCAGATCCGATGGGCCAAAAAGTACGGATTACCCATTGTAATTCATTGCCGGGAATCCTTTGATGAAATATTTGAAATCCTGGAAAGTGAAAAAGGCGATGACCTGTTTGGGATTTTTCATTGCTTTACCGGGAATTTGGAACAGGCAAAAACCGCCATATCCTATAATATGAAACTGGGTATTGGGGGGGTTGTTACTTTTAAAAATGGAAAAATTGATAGGTTCCTGGATCAAATCGATTTGGAACACATCGTCCTGGAGACGGATGCTCCTTATTTGGCCCCGGTTCCCTATCGTGGCAAACGTAACGAAAGTGCATATCTTATGAATGTGTTGGAAAAATTGTCCGACGTTTATGGCATATCCAAAACGGAGATAGCCAGGATTACAACTGAAAATTCAAAAGAGGTTTTCGGCATTTAATATTGGATATTTAAATACTTTAATTTAAATCTGTTGAAGTTGGATTTGAAAAATAAGACCCACATATTACTTATCTATACCGGAGGGACTATTGGAATGGTAAAGGATTACGAATCCGGCGCATTAAAAGCCTTTGATTTTGATAAAATGTCCAAGCATATTCCGGAATTGGCGCAGTTGGATTGTAGTATAGATTCTGTGTCCTTTGATAAGCCGATTGATTCGTCCAATATGAATCCGGACCACTGGGCAAAAATTGCGACGCTGATCGAGGAAAACTATGAGGACCATGATGGTTTTGTGGTGTTGCATGGCAGCGACACCATGAGCTACACGGCATCGGCCTTGAGCTTTATGTTGGAAAATCTGGCCAAACCCGTCATTTTTACCGGATCTCAATTGCCTATTGGAGATTTGCGGACCGATGCCAAAGAGAACCTGATTACTTCTATACAAATAGCGGCTTTGCAAAAAAAAGGGAAACCGGTTATCCAGGAGGTGGGACTTTATTTTGAATACAAATTGTATCGTGGTAACAGGACTACCAAGATAAACGCGGAGCATTTTCAGGCTTTCACTTCATTGAACCATCCGCCATTGGCCGAGTCCGGCGTGCATCTAAGAGTGTTTAATGAATATCTAATGCAAAGAAAAAATGTGAAGCGGTTTTTGGTGCATAAGAAGTTGGATGCCAATGTTGTGATCCTAAAACTTTTCCCGGGACTTAATCGGGCAGTGGTCCAAAGTGTATTGGGAACCCCCAATCTTAAGGCATTGGTATTGGAGACTTACGGTGCCGGTAACGCACCTACGGATCATTGGTTGTTAGAGGATTTGGGAAAGGCCATGAAAAATGGACTGCATATTGTTAATGTTACCCAATGCTCTGGCGGTAGCGTAATTCTGGGGCAGTATAAAACAAGTGAGCAACTTAAGGAACTACAGATCATTAATGGAAAGGATATTACTACAGAGGCCGCTATTACCAAGTTAATGTATCTTTTGGGAAGCGGTGTTTCGCATAAATTGTTCAAGACCGTCTTTGAAACTTCACTTCGCGGGGAAATGCAATAAAAATAGTGTGCTAAATTTTATTAACTAAGTTTTTTTTTGTTATTTGCCCACCCCTGAAAAGGGAGTACTAGAGAGGTGGCCGAGTGGTCGAAGGCGCACGCCTGGAAAGTGTGTATACACCAAAAGTGTATCGAGGGTTCGAATCCCTTCCTCTCTGCGAAGACAGAAAGGTTTTTGTGCGAAATATTTTGAACCAAGATTGTCCGGGAATCCAATTTCGAAGATAATCGAAGTTTTAAATGAAATTACTTCAAATAGAGTCCTTTTTGAATTCCCCTGATAATTGTTAAGGGACATGGGCTAATCTTTGATAAACCCTATCCCCTTTGCGATTAAGTTTTACTTTTTTTATTGCGATTTTTTTTTATCTTTAACCCTATTAACTAACTAATTTAAGTTTGAAAAAATGAAAAGATTATTCTCTATCCTAGCTCTAGCTGGGTTATTTGTTCTAAGTACAAATACAGTAAGTGCAAAAGCTACTGCGGCTACGATGGTGTCCAACCTATCCAGCACTGTAGCTGCAACAGCGGTTATACTTCAAGATGAGGCCCCGGCGGAAGCACGAGGTTTTACTCAAGTATTAAAGACTCAATTTATACAGGGAGGTGCCGGCTTCATGGGTATCGTTCTTTTGTGTTTAATATTGGGATTGGCTGTTGCCATAGAAAGGATAATCTATCTTAATATGGCCAGCACCAATACCACCAAACTCAAGCAACAGGTTGAAGATGCTTTGGCATCAGGTGGAGTAGAAGCTGCAAAAGAGGTTTGTAGAAATACCAAAGGACCCGTAGCGTCCATATACTATCAAGGATTGGATAGGGCCGGTGAGAGCATTGAATCCGCTGAAAAAGCAGTAGTTGCCTATGGTGGTGTGCAAATGGGACAATTGGAAAAGAACGTTTCCTGGTTGTCTCTCTTTATTGCCATTGCACCCATGCTTGGTTTCATGGGTACGGTAATAGGTATGATCCAAGCCTTCCAGAAAATTAGTGCGGTAGGTAACTTGAGCGCCTCGCTTATTGCAGGTGATATCCAGGTGGCACTTTTAACTACGGTATTTGGTCTTATTACGGCTATTATATTACAAATTTTCTACAACTATATCATTGCAAAAATCGACAGTATTGTTAATGACATGGAAGACTCCTCAATCTCTTTGATTGATATGTTGGTGGACCACAAAAAATAAGTCGGATAATTTAAAATAGTGTCATGCATAAAATATTAAAAATAGTTCTCATAGTTGTAGGCGTCCTTTCTGCAATATTATGGTACTTTCTGCCGCCAAAGGACATGCCGGCAGCTGAAGCCGCCCAAAGTGGTGCCATGAACGGTATGTTCTGGATTACCTACCTGCTTTTGGCAATCGCAGTGATATTTGCTTTATTGTTTACCCTCAAAAACTTATTCTCCAACCCTAAAGGACTAAAGAAAACCTTGTTCGTTATTGGAGGGTTTTTGTTGGTAGTGGTAATTTCCTATGTTTTGTCCAGTGGAACGGATGTAAGTATTGAGGAAATGGCCAATAGGGGGGTAGCCACTTCAGAGAGCACCATTAAGAAAATTGGAATGGGACTTAACGTATTTTTTATACTTACCGCGGTCGCCATAGTATTGATGGTTCTACCGGGTCTGAAGAAATTATTTAGTAAATAATAAAATTTTATAACTATGGCTAGAAGAGCAGGAGCACCAGAGGTAAATGCAGGATCCATGGCCGATATAGCTTTCTTGTTGCTTATCTTTTTCTTGGTAACCACTACCATAGAAACGGATGCAGGTTTGGATCGTATGTTGCCGCCCATTGAACCACCCGATACCGATGTGGTCATAAAGCAGAAGAATATATTTCAAGTCAATATTAACAAGAACGGCCAACTCTTGGCAGATGAAGAGCTTATAGACCTGAAGGATCTTAGGACGAAAGCGATGGATTTCTTGGATAATGGTGGTGATGGTACTTGTAGTTATTGTAAAGGGAGAAAGAATGCCGAGTCCTCCGATAATCCTTCAAAAGCTATTATTTCTTTGAAGAACGATCGGGAAACCAAATACGGAACCTACATTACCGTACAGAATGAATTGGTAGGTGCCTATAACGATTTGCGTAACCGTGAGTCACAGCGTTTGTTCGGCAGAGACTTTACGGATATGGAAGCTGAGTATTTAAATCCTGAAACGTCTTCAAGCCTTAAAGATGAACTTAAGGAGAAGGTGAAAAGCATTCAAGATTTGTTTCCACAGAAACTTTCAGAGGCAGAGACCTCAACAAGTAATTAATAAAAGCTTAAAAAGTCTGATATGTCAAAATTTGCAAAGAAAAAAGACGGGGATGTTCCTGCGGTGTCCACGGCATCGTTACCGGATATTGTTTTTATGCTTTTATTCTTTTTCATGACCGTAACGGTCATGAAGGATAGTACATTAAAGGTTGAGAACACATTGCCAAATGCTAGTGAAACAAAAAAATTGGAAAAAAAGGACAGGGTAATTTATATCTATGTAGGTAAACCTACCTCTCAATACGAAAAAGTTTATGGCTCTGAACCGCAAATCCAGTTGAACGATAAGTTTGCCGGTCCATCCGAAGTCGGAGACTACATATTACAGGAAAGAGCTAAGAAGGCGCAGGAGCTTCAGAATGTTTTGACCACTGCCTTAAAGGTTGATAAGAATGCCAATATGGGACTTATCTCGGACATAAAGCAAGAGTTGAGAAAGGTGAATGCCCTTAAGGTAAATTATACTACATATGAAGGAGATGCCTTCATGAATCTGAATAGGTAGTATATTACAGATTTTATTTTTGAAACGCCTTTACTGTTCCTAGTGAGGCGTTTTTTATTTTCTTAATTTAGTGTTGCTATAATAATCCAATTAATTAGAAACTATAATTGGGCCACATATAAAATCTTTACTGAGCTGATACCGACAATTTCTATCCGTCTAAAGTGGGTCTTAAAACTTATGAGATGCTTAGTTCTTTTCTATATTTTTTTTGGGTTTTTAGTTTCGTGCTACGCTCAAGTGGATCAGGACACTTTTGCGGGGAACACAGACTATCTTGAAGACCAGTTTTATATCGGAATCACCTATAACTTTTTATTGAAAAAACCGGTTGATGTTAGTCAGCGTAATCTGTCCTATGGGCTACAAGCTGGTTTCATAAAGGATATTCCCGTCAATGCGGATAGGACCGTTGCCTTAGGTATAGGTATTGGCTACAATGTAAATTCCTACTATTCTAACTTAAGGGCAATGGAATCCGGTGATGATGTGGTCTATGATATTCTTGATGGCGATACGGATTTTAAAAGGAATAAGGTAGAAACCCATTTGATAGAAGTGCCATTGGAGTTTCGATGGCGTAATTCCACAGCTGCCAGTTATAAATTTTGGAGAGTATATACCGGGTTAAGGTTCGGATATGTGGTGGGAGGCAGATCTAAGTTTGTGTCGGATTCAGTGGATTTTTCCTTTTACAATGATGATATCAGACAATTTCAATATGGACTCACTTTTAATTTTGGGTACAATACTTTTAATATTCACCTATATTATGCCCTTAACGACTTGTTCAATGACAATGTTCTTGTTAACGGCACCGAAATCTCCATGAGACCTTTACGCATAGGTCTCATCTTTTACATTTTATAGATTTTCCCGTATTACGGTTTTTCATATTGTTTTAATGTAGTGGCAAAAGGTCTATGGCATGAATGTTGTGGATTAATGGGTAGTGTCTGGCCTTTTACTTTTTGAACAGACCATTCATTTTCTTCCCCAATGATCTTTGTTACTTTCCGAATGATATGGTTTAATTTTTTTATGAACCAAAGCCATGTATTATGTCCAAAAGAGAGGAAGTACCTAAAGTGAATGCCGGGTCTATGGCCGACATCGCATTTCTACTATTGATTTTTTTCTTGGTAACCACAACCATAGAAACAGATGTTGGAATAGATAGGATTATGCCTGCAATGACCGATCCTTTCAAGGGAAAAATATTGGAAAGGAATATATTTCGGATAGAAGTGAACAACAAAAACGAATTGCGAGTTGAAGAAGAACTAGTGGAAATAGAAGACCTTAAGGGCATTGTCATAGATTTTTTGGACAATGGGGGAGCGGCTAGGGAAGCCTTGGATTTTTGTGATTATTGTAAGGGTAATAGGGATGTATCTTCTTCCGATAATCCTTCCAAAGCCATTGTATCACTTAGCTATACGAGGGAAACCGGTTATGGGATGTACATCACCGTTCAAAATGAATTGATAGCGGCATATAACCAATTGCGGAATAGGGAATCCCAACGCCTATTCCAAGTGAGCTATTCAACACTGATGGAACAATATGGGCACCCAGGAACATCATCTGTCGTTAAGAAAAGGCTCAAGGAAAGGATTATGAAAATCCAAAACCTATTTCCTCAAAAAATATCGGAAGTAAAAGTAGAATGAAGAGTTACGATTTCCTTATTAACCACCATTATAAGAAAACAGTGCAAAGGTTATAACCAGAACCTAACCAGTAATAACTGAGAAGTAAAGCCTATGCAAAAACCTATCACAAGCTCAGCTTTGGAATGCGCCTTTAAATAAAGACGTGAACTGGCTACCAAGCCTATGAACACGGTAAGGATACTTAAAGCTAGGGTGATGTTTATTTCAAAATGAATGCTTAAAGCGGTAAGGAACATAAATAGACTTCCCAAGCCCATAAGATGTAAACTACATTTTACCTTAAAAAGTAGCGTGAAGAGTGCGGCAATCGCCGCGACGGTTAATCCTAAGAAGTAATAGTGGATTTCCATTACGAAGTTATTGGGAATAACTTCATAAACAATCATTAAAAGTAAACCAATATGAATAAGAAGGGGGTATCTACGCTCTTTGATGGAAGGCATAAAAATGGAGCGCACTACACCGATATTTCTAAGTATAAGGTAGGAAACAATGGGTATGATTATGGTCAATATAAAAATGGGCAATATATTACCACTCTGCAATTCTAAAGGGCTATATTTTGGGGTTATGATGAAATAGGCAATAGTCCCCGCAAGGGGTATAAACAAAGGATGGGAGATATAGGAGATAGCTCGTAAAAATAGCCCCATTATATTTTTTTTCGTAATCTGGCCACCGATATTCCCAGTTGTTCCCTGTATTTAGCAACCGTTCTTCGCGCAATGGGGTAGCCTTTTTCCTTTAGGATTTTGGCCAATTTATCATCTGTAAGGGGTTTTTTCTTTTCTTCATTCTGTATCACGGTCTCCAAAATCTTTTTGATCTCCTTGGTGGAAACATCTTCGCCCTGTTCATTTTTCATGGATTCGGAAAAATAATCCTTTATCAATTTGGTGCCATAGGGAGTATCTACATATTTGCTATTGGCCACTCTAGAAACGGTAGATACATCCATATCTATTTCATCCGCAATATCCTTTAAAATCATAGGGCGCAAGTTTCGTTCATCACCGGTCAAAAAGTATTCCCTTTGGTACTGCATTATTGCGTTCATTGTGATGTAAAGGGTCTGTTGCCTTTGGCGGATGGCATCGATAAACCACTTGGCAGCATCCAACTTTTGTTTGATGAAGAGTACTGTATCCTTTTGGGATTTGGATTTATTCTTGGAGTCCTTATAGCCTTTTAGCATATTGCTGTATTCCCGGGATACGTGCAGCTCCGGTGCATTTCTGCCGTTTAGGGTAAGCTCTAGTTCTCCGTCTACGATCCGAATGGAAAAATCAGGAACTACATGTTCTACTATTCTATTATTTCCGGAATAGGATCCTCCCGGTTTGGGATTTAACTTTTCAATTTCGGAAATGGCATCCTTAAGCTCTTCCTCGGAAATACCATGCCTTTGTACTAATTTTTTGTAATGCTTTTTGGTAAACTGTTCGAAAGATTTTTCCAATACGGTAATGGCCAGTTCAATACTGGGCGAAGGCTCCTTTCTCTTCAACTGTATGATAAGGCATTCTTCCAACGACCTTGCTGCTACTCCCGGAGGGTCCAATTCCTGTACTATCCCCAATACTTTTTCGATGGTCTTTTCATCCGTATATATATTTTGGGTAAAGGCCAGATCGTCCATAATATCGGAAAGGGGTCTTCGGATATATCCACTTTCATCAACACTGCCCACCAAAAATTCGGCAATGGTCCATTCCTCATCACTTAAATAAACGGTATTAAGTTGATTTAATAGGTATTGGTTAAAAGAAGTCCCTGCCGCATATGGAACGCTTTTTTCGTCATCGTCAACACTATAATTACTGGTTTTGGTACGGTAATCCGGAATTTCATCATCACTTAGATAATCATCAATATTAATATCTTCCGTGTTAATACTGTCATTATCCGTTTCGCTCTCATAGATATCGCCATACTCATCCTCCTGCGTAGCGTTCTCCTCTTTACCACCTTCCAAAGCGGGGTTTTCCTCCAATTCCTGTTTCAAACGCTGCTCAAAGGCCTGGGTAGGCAGTTGTATAAGCTTCATCAGCTGAATCTGCTGCGGGGAAAGCTTTTGTGATAATTTAAACTGTAGGTGCTGTTTGAGCATTAGGGTTAAATTCTACGTACTTTATAAAGTTAAAAAATGAATTCTAAAACTCGGCATTTTGTGGTGTTCTAGGAAAAGGTATGACATCCCTGATATTTCCCATACCCGTGGCAAAAAGCACCAATCTTTCAAAACCAAGACCAAATCCGCTATGTACGGCAGTTCCAAATTTTCGAAGATCTAAGTACCACCAGAGTTCTTTTTCGTCAATATCCAGTGCAGCTATCTTTTCCCTTAACACGTCCAAACGTTCCTCGCGCTGAGATCCCCCAACAATTTCGCCTATTCCTGGAAAAAGGATATCCATGGCCCTTACGGTCTTGCCATCCTCATTAAGGCGCATATAAAAAGCCTTTATGTTGGCAGGATAGTCAAATAGGATTACCGGGCATTTAAAGTGTTTTTCCACTAAATAACGTTCATGTTCACTCTGCAGATCGGCACCCCATTCATCAATGGGGTACTGAAATCTCTTCTTTTTATTAGGTTTGCTGTTGCGTAAAATATCTATGGCCTCCGTATAGGTAACCCGTTTAAAACTATTGTCCGCCACAAATCCGAGTTTTTCCATAAGGGCCATTTCACTTCGCTCGGCTTGTGGTTTGGTCTTCTCCTCGTCCAATAGCCGTTTTTCCAGAAACTGCAGGTCTTCTTTGCAATTTTCCAATATGTAGCGAATAACGGATTTAATGAAGTCCTCTGCCAAATCCATATTGGCATCCAGATCATAAAAAGCCATTTCCGGTTCTATCATCCAGAATTCGGCCAAATGCCTGGAAGTATTGGAGTTCTCCGCCCGAAAAGTTGGCCCGAACGTATATACTTTCCCCAGCCCCATTGCATAGGCTTCCGCTTCCAACTGACCGGATACGGTAAGATTGGTTTCCTTTCCGAAGAAATCTTCCTTAAAGTCTACCTGCCCATTTTCATGCAAAGGCGGATTTTTATCGTCCAAGGTAGTTACACGGAACATTTCTCCAGCTCCTTCAGCATCTGATCCGGTAATAATGGGAGCGTGGAAGTAATAAAAGCCGTTTTCGTTAAAGTATTTATGTATCGCGAAAGCCAAGGCCGAACGGACTCGCATCACCGCTGAAAATGTATTGGTACGAACTCGCAAATGAGCTTTTTCACGAAGAAATTCCAAGGAATGCTTTTTGGGCTGAATGGGATAAGCTTCTGGATCTGCACTTCCGTGTACATAAATCTCCTTTACCTGTATTTCCACATTCTGACCCCTTCCCTGACTTTCAACTAAAATACCTGTAACCCGTAGGGCCGCTCCTGTAGCAATTTGTTTCAACAAATTTTCATCAAACTGTTCAAAGTCCACAACACATTGTATGTTGTTAAGCGTAGATCCATCGTTAAGGGCTATAAAGCGATTACTTCGGAATGTTTTTACCCATCCGTCCACTTGGACTTCCTGCAATGTAGGTGCCATTAAAAGCAGTTCTTTTACACTAGATGATTTCATCATATGTTACATGAAAATTAGAACGGCAAAGATAGCTTTTTTGATTAAAAGGAATTACCGGTTGTGGGGTATAAAAAGGTTTGGTAGGGTGGTATCCCTATGGGTTTTCCACGTTTACCTCTTCTTTGGGAAGGATATCTATTTGTGGTTTTTTCAATACCTCTTTATTGGCTATGCTCCTTTCCAAGGACAACAAGAGGGAAGGCAATAAAATGAGATTGGCCAACATGGCAAAAAGTAAAGTAGCGGAAACCAAGGCACCCAGGGCCACTGTTCCTCCAAAGTTGGAGATAACAAAGACGGAAAAACCGAAAAACAAAACAATGGATGTATAAAACATACTTACCCCTGTTTCCCTAAGCGCTGCATATACGGACTTTTGGATACGCCATTTATTTGCGGTAAGTTCTTGACGATATTTGGCCAGAAAGTGAATGGTATCGTCCACGGAAATACCAAAGGCAATACTAAAGACTAGGATAGTAGAAGGTTTTATGGGAACTCCCACAAAGCCCATGACCCCGGCCGTGATGACCAAGGGAAGCAAATTGGGAATGAGGGATATAACGATCATGCGAAACGAACGGAACAAATAGGCCATGAACAAGGCGATTAAAAAAATGGCAAACGCCAATGAAAGCACTAGATTTTTCACCAAATATTTGGTGCCTTTTAGAAATAGCAGGGCACTTCCGGTCATGTAAACATTGTAACGTTCCGAAGGAAATATTTTTTCGATATTCTCCAATAACCTATCTTCAATTTCCTCCATGCGATCGGTTTTTACATCCTTCATAAAGGTGGTAATCCGCGCCGTCTGTCCCGTGCTATCCACAAAGTTTTTGAGCAAGTCACCGTTGCCAGAGGATTTCCGGGCAACATCCATAATAAAATTATTCTCCTGTGTGGTTGGAAGCTGATAGTATTTGGGAATACCGTTGTAAAAGGCCTGTTTTGAATATTTGACCAGATTAACTATGGAAATGGACTTGGAAAGCTCTGGGATTTCTTCAATGACTCCCCCCAATCGATCTATCCGTTTTAATGTGGCAGGTTTTAGTACGCCTTTGGGCCGTTCGGTATCCACCACAATTTCTACAGGCATAATACCGTCAAACTCACTTTCAAAAAAACGGATATCCTGAAAAAACTCCGCCTTTTTTGGCATATCCTCTATAGGGCTTCCGGAGATTTCAATTTGGTAGATTCCTATGATGCTAATGACCAAAAGGGCAATGGAAACGATGTATACGGCTATTCTATGGTCCCGGACAATGCGTTCCATCCAATTTACAAAGGCATCTATCCATCTTTTGTTCAGATGCTTTAAATGTTTTGTTTTGGGCAAGGACATGAAACTATACACTATGGGAATGATCAGAAGGGAAAGGATAAAGATGCCGATAATGTTTATGGAAGCAACAACACCGAATTCTTTTAACAATTTACTGTCGGTAATGATAAAGGTCGCAAACCCGGATGCCGTGGTCATATTCGTCATTAGGGTAGCATTCCCAATTTTGGAAATTACCCGCTGTAACGAAAGTGCCTGGTTGCCATGCTTTTTTACCTCTTGCTGATATTTGTTGATTAGGAAAATACAATTGGGTACTCCGATAACTATGATTAATGGAGGGATAAGTGCGGTGAGCACGGTTATTTCATATTGGAGTAGGCCAAGAATTCCAAAGGCCCACATTACCCCAATGATAACCACGCACATGGAAATAGTTGTTGCCCTTACACTTCTAAAGAAAAAGAAAAAAATCAGGGAAGTGACGGCCAGTGCTGCAAAAATAAACTTCCCGATTTCGTCTATAATATTCTGTGAGTTCAACGTACGTATGTAGGGCATACCGGATACGTGCACGTTCAAGCCGGTTTCCTCTTCAAAATCGTTGATTAAGTTGGTAAGGTCTTTTAGAATAAAATCTTTCCGTACGGAAGTGTTTACAATATCCTTGTCCAAATTTACTATGGTGCGTATAGTGCTACTTTCCTTATTATAAATGAGCTTGTCGTAAAAGGGTAGATTATTGAAAAGGTATGCGGTAAGACTATCTATTTTGCTTCGGGTATTCAAGGAATCCTTGATAAAGGGTTCCAGCACAAATTCCTGTTTTTCGGAATCGCGCTTAAGCTCTAGAAGATTATCCGTGGAAAGAACAAAGTCCACTTCCGGGAAGGCCTGTAATTGCTTGCTGAGCCGGTTCCATCGGTTAAAATTTTGTGGAGAATATAATGTGCTGTCCTTTACGGCAAATACTACTGCATTGCCCTCTTCACCAAACTGCTCCAAAAAGGATTGGTATTCTTGGTTGATGGGGTGGTCATCGGGGAGCAAATTGGCCTGGGAGCTACTAAAACGCATATGTTCCCACTGTAGGCCCAAAAAAACGGTAAACGCCGCGATCAATACCAATATCAATACCCTATTACGAAGGATGATACGCGCCGTCCTAGCCCAAAAGCCTTGTGTAAGTTTTGCTACCACAGTAGATTTTTACAGAGCGCAAAGATAGGGAATGGCACCGAAGGTTCCTATAGGGTTTTCTAGCAGGCTGATACCTAAGGGTTTCCGAAATCTGTCGCAATAATATAGAAAATATACTATTTTTTATTATATTTGAGAAAATATTAGATGATTCAAAAAGTTTTATGTACCCAATATTTTGAAACCACTCAAAAACTTGTTGATTCAGATACAGTTTTTTTGTAATTGGTAGTAAAACAGAGGAAATAGTCTAAATAATTATTAACCACCTTAAACTTTAACGCATGAAAAAGTTCCCCCCTTTTTTGCTTTTACTATTTATTTTTTTGTCCTTACTAAGCTGCGACCACGATGAAGATTTGGAAGTTTCAAATGACATGATTCTGGAAAAACGAATGTATGACAAAGAGTATATAAAGGATGCTACATTAAATGAGCAACTGAATTATCGGATATTTCATTTATCCCAATTAGTTAATGAGTTACGTGTATCTAAAATTGAATTTGACAAAATGTTTTCTAAAAATTCCGGAAAGGATAACAGCTTTAACAAGTTGTTCTTCAGTGATTTATTATATTCAAATGCTCTAGACAACAAAGGGAAGGGTGTAAATAAGAATATGGAATTTTCACTTGGGGCTTTTATGGGTCTATCTGAACAAGATTTATTACCTTATATAGAAAAAATTAAAAATGGTGACACCTCTGACCCTTTATTCCTTGTGTCTTCATACGATATCAAAAACGATAGGGAAACTGTCCTAGGGCTTAAACTGGACTCTGAGGGTAAATTGCAAATGGTAAGTTCTGATGTAACGGAAGAAAATGTTTTTGGAGATAAAACGGGAAAAGTTGCAGGTCCCAATGCCGTTTATAAAGTTGACTCCGATGGGTGCGGAAACTATTACAAAAATGCTGGTTGTGGCAGTAGTGGTAGTACAGGTGGTGTTACAACAAGTGGCACGGTCGCAATTAGAACAATACAAATAAGAGATAAAAAAGATTCGTGGCTCTCGAATGCTCAGATTAGGTTTCAGAAAGTTACAGCAGGTGATTTCAATTCTTCAAACTTTTACACACACTGCGGTATAAACGATGCTTGGTGCAATTTAGATGGTGACTGGTTGGCTCAGTATAGTAGTAGAGAGGTTAAAAAAGGAAGGGTGGTAAATGTAAACAAGTATCTTGGACGAAAGTCTGGTGATTTTGTATTATATGCACTATACGAGTATGATAATTGGCCAGCACCAAAAAAAACGTTTAAGAGGAATATCAATGGTGCGGATGTTTATGTGGAATATAGGTCTTATCAAACCCCTTATGACCACAATGTTTTTACAACTTTCTCTGGGAATAGATATGGTGTTAGGTCAAGGACCTCATACATGTTGGACAATAGGGCTATTAAATATAATTTTAATTGAAATTAATGAGAGTAACACTCTTTTTGTCAATAGTACCTTTTTTTGCGTACTCTCAGATAGGGAATGAAGTTGACCATTGTCAACTTCGTCTTAATTTAGGAACAGAATATAGAATTACTCCAATATACAATGTGAATGTTGTTGGTTTAAACGAAGCGGCTTTTTTTACAAATTTGGATAGACAAAACTCCGGTTTTAGCTTTGGAATTGGGCTTGAGTTATTTCTCATCAAGAATTTCTCTGTTGGTTTAATAGGTTCACTTAGGCATGACATACTTGTAAACGAGACTCCAGATAGTATTGATGATTTTTCCCAAACTGTTAGTGAAAAAAGACTGATGCTGGGATATCATTTAAATTTGAATTATTATTTTAAGCTTTTCAAAAAGGGAGAAGCCTTTGTAGGAGGGGGTGTTAGCCTTCTTAACAGAAATAGTGATTATACAACTCAAGAAGTATTCTTTAATGAAGAAGGTAATATTACTGGAACCGAAACGAGAATGGGAAACTACAAGTTTTCCGCCAATAATCTTTTTGTGGGTTATAACATAAAGAGAAGTAAAATTTCTCTAGGTATTTATCTGACAAGAAAATCTCCCTATTTCAAGGAGTCAGCAACATTTATTGTCCCTCATATCGGATATGAATACAATCTTGCCAAATTTTAAAAGATGGAATCGGATTAATAATTTAATATGAGGTTCTTTTTAGGATAAAGATTAAGGGAGCACGTATCATTTTTTAAAGGTAGGGCAATACTTATTTTGACTAATCTACTTGTTTGTTACACTTTTCTCTTAATGTTTATTTCTTAGAAATCTGCTAGAAGCCACTATGTTTAGGTGAACCAAAAAAGTCTGATGGCATATAGAGTAAATTTGACTCTTGTGAAAAAATCAGAATATAGCTAGTCAAGTGAAATTCCAGCCTTACCGTTTCAAATTACACCTTCATAATCTCTGCCTCCTTGGCATGGAGAAAGTCGTCTATTTTTTGGGTATAGGTATCCGTAAGCTCTTGTACATCCAATTCCGCATTTTTTTGTAAATCTTCGGAAATATCCAATCCCTTGATTTCCTTGTTGGCATCCTGTCGTGCACTACGCACCCCTACCTTGGCATGTTCCGCCTCGGCTTTTGCCTGCTTCACCAACTGTTTTCTACGCTCTTCCGTTAAAGGAGGTACGTTAATGATGATCATTTCACCATTGTTCATCGGATTAAAACCCAGGTTGGCGTTCATAATGGAAGTCTCTATTTCTTGTAGCATGCTCTTTTCCCAGGGCTGTACGGAGATAGTTCGCCCGTCCGGCGTGTTAATGTTGGAAACTTGGGACAAAGGGGTCTGTGAACCGTAATACTCTACCATAACCGAAGAAAGCATGGCCGGACTGGCCTTTCCCGCACGGATTTTTATAAATTCCTTTTCCAGATGGGCTATGGCAGCGCCCATACCCTCTTTCGTTGCCTCAAGTATAAATTGTACCTCTTCGTTCATTTTGAAGAATTTTTAAAGGTGAAACAAAAGTTGAACCCAATTATAAGTTGACTACAGTTCCGATATTCTCTCCTGAAATAATCCTCATTAGATTGCCTTTTTTATTCATATCAAAGACAACAATGGGCAACTCGTTCTCCTGACTTAACGTAAAAGCCGTGGTGTCCATTACCTTAAGCCCTTTTCGAAGCACATCATTGAAAGAAATAGTATCGAATTTAGTAGCATTTTTGTCCTTTTCAGGATCGGAAGTATAAATCCCGTCCACTCGGGTTCCTTTCAAAATAACATCGGCCTCAATTTCAATGGCCCGTAATACTGCAGCGGAATCCGTTGTAAAATATGGATTTCCCGTTCCTCCTCCAAAAATAACCACTCTCCCTTTTTCCAAATGGCGCATAGCACGTCTACGGATAAAAGGCTCGGCTACTTCATTAATTTTAATTGCGCTTTGTAAACGGGTCTGTACCCCTTTTTGTTCCAGGGCACTCTGCAGGGCAAGTCCATTTATTACAGTTGCCAACATACCCATGTGGTCTCCCTGTACGCGGTCCATTCCCGTTGCTGCCCCGGAAAGTCCGCGGAAAATATTACCTCCTCCAATGACCACGGCCACTTCTATGCCATGATCTACTACTTCCTTTATCTCATTGGCATATTCGGCAAGCCTTTTGGGATCTATTCCATATTGTCTTTCTCCCATAAGGGCCTCACCGCTCAATTTTAAAAGTATCCTTTTATACTCCATGCCAAGAAATTGTTTCAGGCAAAAATAATCAAAAAAAGTTAGGCAAAACTTTCACTTTTTCGGTTATTGATGCCATAATTATTTCATAATAATGATATATTGATGCCGTATATTTTATATTCTTGCAACACATTAATAATTATGATGTTAAGTATTGAATAGATGGTAAAAACGATAATAATGAAAAAACTAATTGTAGTATCCCTTCTAACGATGACAATTTATGGCTGCGGTTCCTCTAAATCTCTGTTGACTGTAGAAAAAGCTCCTATGGCCGTAATGATAGATTTAGTAAATGTTGTTGATGACAAGGTACAAGTATCTATCGATCCCGGGGCTTTCCAACAGGATATGGTTTCCTTTTACATCCCCAAAACGGTTCCAGGAACCTATAGCGAGGACAATTATGGTAAGTATGTGGAAGGTTTTAAAGCATTGGATTATAAAGGGAATGAACTTGCGGTTAACAAGGCCGATGACAATACTTGGAATATCTCAAACGCAAGGAGTTTAGATAGGGTTTCCTACTATGTAAATGACACCTTTGACACGGAAAGTGAGGTTAAAGATGCCGTTTTCTCCCCGGCAGGCACTAACATTTTGGCCAATAAGAACTATGTTTTGAACCTACATGGATTTGTGGGGTATTTTAACGGATTAAAAGAGATGCCTTATGAACTTTCTATTACAAGGCCTTCGGGTCTCACGGCTACTACCTCCCTTAAGGAAAAGAGTGCCGAAGGATTGGCCCCCAATATAGATCTGTTTACGGCCGATCGCTATTTTGAGGTCATCGACAACCCAATCCAATATACAGAGCCGAATACGGAAACTTTCCAAATCAACGATATTGCGGTTACGCTCAGTGTATACTCACCCAATGGAACGTACACCGCATCGAGCTTAAAAGACCGTATGGAGAAAATGATGACGGCCCAAAAGGCTTTTCTGGGTGATATTGATGGTACCAAAGAATACAACATTTTGTTATACTTGTCCACTATGGAGCCTTCAGATGCCAATGGTTTTGGGGCTTTGGAACACCATACTTCCACTGTTGTGGTTTTGCCGGAGGCTATGCCCCAGGATCGTTTGGAGCAGGCTATGGTGGACGTTGTATCACACGAGTTCTTTCATATTGTTACGCCGTTGAACATACATTCGGAAGAAATTCAATATTTCGATTTTAATGACCCTAAAATGTCCGAGCATTTGTGGATGTATGAAGGAACTACCGAATATTTTGCCAATATCTTTCAAATTCAACAAGGATTGATAAATGAGGAGGAATTTTATAAACGGATGATGGACAAGACCAACAATGCCAAGGCCTACGATGATGCGATGTCCTTTACTGAAATGAGCAAGAACATTCTTGAGGAACCTTATGAAAAGAACTATGCAAATGTCTATGAGAAGGGGGCTTTGATCAATATGGTGCTGGACATTTTGTTGAGGGAACAAAGTGACGGTGAAAAAGGAGTGTTGTGGTTAATGAAGGAACTCTCGAAAAAATACGGGGACATGACCCCTTTTAAGGATGAGGAGTTGATCGATGAGATCGTAGCGATGACCTATCCGGAGATCCGAACTTTTTTTGATACTCATGTTATTGGAAACACCCCAATAGATTACAGCAAGTATTTGGCCAAGGTTGGCCTAACCATTAAAACCATTGAAAAGGAGTCGGGTTATTTTCTGGATGGTGAGATACCCTTTATAGATGTCAATCAATCCGAGGGGAACTCCATCTTTGTTCGGAAAGGAATTGAATTGAACTCATTTTTCAATGATTTGGGTGCCAAAGGCGGTGATGTTATAAAAAGCATCAACGATACTTCCATCAATCTTGACGCCATTCGGCCCATCATCGGACAAAGTTTTCAATGGAGTCCGGAAACAGAAATTAAGATGATCGTACAACGGGAGGGAGAGGAGATAACTTTGGAAGGAAAAGTAGGAACTCCCGTGTTACAGGTAGAGACTATTGTTCCTATGGAAAATGTAAGCTCAAAAGAAACCCAGTTGCGTGAAGCTTGGTTAAAGGGCTAACAATGAATGTATCTTACTATTCTGAACGTCACCCATTAGGTGACGTTTTGGTTTTATTGGTTTCTGCATGCAACCCATACCAATTTTTGATGTCTTTAGTATGTGAATATCTTCCGGTGCAGATTATATTTAATAAAAAGTAGATTTGGGGATGCTTAAGCTAGTTTTGGCAAACATTTACAAAAAAAGCAACTATACCTTTTTGATTGTAGTATTCTCCATTTCGTTAAGCTCTGCCCAAACGCTTACACAAACAGTAAAGGGCAGGATTTTGGATGCCGAGACTGAGGCTCCTTTACTAGGTGCGGATATAGTAGTTTTGAACAGTAATCCACCGAAAGGAGCGGTAACGGACGAACAGGGATTTTTTAGACTGGAGGGAATTCCGGTGGGTCGTGCCTCATTTCAATTTACTTTCTTGGGATATGAGGATTTTGTTGCATCTGAAATTCTTATTGGTTCCGCTAAAGAAGTGGAATTGAATATATATCTGACCGAAGCGTTAAATCAACTGGATGAGGTTGTACTTATTGCTCCCACGGACAACAGCGCACCGAACAACAAACTGGCTACGGTAAGCGCACGTTCTTTTAGCGTGGAGGAGACCAAACGTTTTCCCGCAAGTGTTAGCGATCCGGGACGTATGGCCCTATCGTTTGCCGGGGTGACCAACTCGGATGATTCCAGTAATGAGATTATTATTAGGGGAAACGCTCCCAATCAACTGTTATGGCGGATTGAGGGTATTGAGGTGCCGGAACCCAATCACTTTTCGGAGGAAGGATACTCTCCGGGCAATGTGAGTTTGGTTAGTACAAGTATGTTGGGAAAATCGGACTTCTTTACGGGCGCCTTTCCAGCAACTTATGGAAATGCGCTTTCCGGTGTTTTTGATATCAATTTAAGAAACGGGAACAGTGAAAAGGGGGAGTATGCCTTTCAATTTGGGGTATTGGGTGCGGACCTTACCGCAGAAGGTCCATTTAGCAAGGGTTACAGAGGGTCTTATTTGGTCAATTATCGCTATTCCACGATTGCTTTGCTAAATCAAATTACCGATGTTACCCCTGGAAGTACCCCTACTTTTCAAGATATTTCCATGAAATTGAATTTTCCTTTGGGTTCAAGGACCAATCTTTCTATTTGGGGAATCGGTGGAATTAGTGATGAGGATGAGGATCCTGAAATAAACGACAACTTTTCAAGTGAGGAGATTTTTAAGTCCAAAACCTATATGTCCGGGTTAACAATTTCACATTTCTTCAAGAATAATGACAAATTGGAAACAAGGCTTTCATATTCCGGAAATGCCAGTGATTATGTATTTGAATCACGAAATACCGATACAAGTGATTTTTTTGAGGAAAGTGATATTCTTCGCAACAATGCCTTCCGTTTAATTGCGGACTACACCAAAAAGGTGAGCGCTAAAACAACCTTAAATTCCGGAGCTATTTTAAGTTTTTTGAACTATGATGTGTTGACCACGGAAACCTTTAACGATCAAAGTAGGGATTTGGTTAGGGAAGAAGGTAGTGGTACTATGGCGCAGGCCTATGTGCAGGGGAAATATCGTTTTACAACGAATTTCTCCACCACTTTTGGTCTTCATGGCACCTATTTTTGGGTCAATAAGGACTTTGTCGTAGAGCCCAGGTTGGGCCTCCAATGGAACGTAAATCCCAATCATACCCTGAGTGCAGGTTTCGGAATACATTCAAGAAGAATGCCACTCAATCAATATTTTATTAACATTCCTGAAGGAACCGGGTTTCGAACCCCGAATACGGACTTGGATTTAATGCAGGCCGTTCATTACATCATTGGGCACGATTGGCGAATCATTAAAAATGGACATATAAAAGTTGAAGTATACTATCAAGACCTGAATAAGGTAGCAGTATCCAGAGATCCTAACTTTACCGCGTCATACCTAAATGGACAATTTATTCCCGTTGAATTGACGGATACTGGTGATGGGCGAAATTATGGCATTGAGTTCACTTTTGAGAAATTCTTTTCACGTCAATATTATTTTTTGACCACGGCATCCTTATATGATACAAAATATAGGGCTTCGGATGGCAATTGGTATGATAGTGCCTATAACTATAACTATACCTTCAATTTGGTGGGTGGAAAGGAATTTACTGTGGGTAAGAAACAAAACAACACTATTGGCCTCAATGCAAGGATACTTGTAAATGGTGGAAAAAGGGCCACACCCATAGATCAAGAATTTTTTGAGGAGACCGGGGAAATCCGTTTGGAGCAAAGTCTTAGAAATACGGTTGAACTGGATAGCTACTTCCGGTTGGATGCCAGTATTTATTATCGCCTAAACAGGCCCAAAGCTGCCCATAGAATTTCTCTGGATATTCAAAACGTTACCAACAGACAAAATGTTGACACAGCTTTTTTTAATCCCAATACAGGGCAACTGGAAACCGATCTGCAACTTGAATTGATTCCCTTTATCAACTACAGGATAGAGTTTTAGCAAACCCGATTATCCTATCACTTTCTAAAAAGAGTCGTTAAAATGACACCTTAAATTTGCGAAGGGTTATTTTACAACATCTAGTATTCATTAGTGTTTTGTCTCCTAGACCGGGCCTTAACAAGGGTCGTTTTCTTTTGATTAAAAGGAGTACCTTAAAAGAAATTTGAACTTTTTTGTAACCTTTTCAAAAAACATCGGTTTACCCTTCTGAAGACCTAGATAAAGCATGCAGCAACTGACCGATAACGCATTAATGCTAAAAGTAAAATCAGGGGACCTGGATAAATTGGGTCTGTTGTACGAACGACATAAAAAAAGGTTGTTCGGCTTTTTTTACAATATGAACGGAAATCCATCCATTAGTGAGGACTTGGTACAGAACGTATTTATAAGGATGCTGAGGTACAGGCATACATTTACCGGAGAAGGCTCTTTTGCGGCCTGGATGTTCAGAACGGCAAGAAATATAAACTACGACCATTACAGAAAGCATAAAAAGGAAGCTAACCAAACCGGACTTACATCGTTAGAATATAGATTAGAGGACGAACAAGGGTTGGAAAGCAAAATGGAGGGAAAGGATAAAATTTCACAATTGAATCGCGCTATGCAGCTGTTGACACCTGAAAAAAGGGAAGTTTTGATACTGAGCAAATACAAAGGAATGAAATTTAGCGAAATAGGGGAAATTTTAGGATGTAGCGAGGGCGCTGCCAAAGTAAAGGCTCATAGGGCACTAAAGGATTTAAGAACAATTTTTCTACAACTGGAAATGTAATAAGTTATGGAACAGGAAAGATTCGACATATGGATGATGGAATACCTCTCCGATACTTTGGATGTGGAAGGGAAAAAGGAATTTGAACGGTTTTTACAAGACCATCAGGAATATCAAAAACAGTTTAAAGAGATGCAACGGACTTGGAGTCAAGTAGATATTACATCCGTCCCTGAACCATCCGAGGCTATGGATAAACGTTTTTTTGACATGCTCCAAAACGAAATCGGGAAATCGGAAAAATCAAAGCAAAGTGTACCTTCCTTGTTCTCAAAAATTGCAACGGTTCTTTGGAGACCACAAATAGCCTACGGAGTATTGTTATTGGTATTAGGACTAAATCTGGGGTATTTTTTGAATTCGGATCGCCCTTCAGAAGTTGTAAAAACGACGGTGACCGACAACTCCGAGGCAGAGGAGGTAAGGCAACAATTGGTATTGACCCTATTGAAACAGCCATCAGCCAATGAACGCTTACAGGGCATAAACGAAGCTACCAAGATCAAAGAAGTAGATGAAACGGTTATCAAGGCCCTATTGCAAACGTTGAATAGCGATTCCAATGTAAATGTACGTCTGGCCGCGATAGAATCGCTGACCAATTATTTGGATCACCCAACAGTAAGAGAGGGCTTGGTGCAGTCCATAGTAAAGCAAGATTCCCCAATAGTCCAAGTGACTTTGGCAAGTCTAATGGTAGCCCTTCAAGAGAAGAAATCCATAGAGTCTTTTAAGACGTTAATGCGTACACAGGAATTGGATCAGTCTGTGAAACAAAAGTTGGAAACATCAATCAATTCAATCATCTAGAGTTGATATCAAATACATAATACGAGGAGTTTATTCATCAATAAGTGCTGAACCTGTTTCGGCACCAAATCACGAACAGTTAAAACTTAGACAAATGAAAAGAGTAGTAGTATGTGCCATGTTAGTAGGTTCTTTTATGATACAATGTGCAAAGGCACAGAAAAAAGAATTTAGTGAAATCATTAAGAAAGAACTGTCCTATACGAATGCAGGCGGGGACAGAATGCTTGAGGTTCAGAACCTCAATGGTTCCATATCGGTTGAAGGATATGACGGTGATAGGGTGCTTTTGGAGGTGGAAAAAATCGTAGCCGCTAGTACCGCAACAGATCTTGAACTAGGAAAAAAGGAAATCGGGGTAAAAGTCTTCCAAGAGGGCAATAAGCTTGTCGTTTATCCAGATTCGCCCAATATGCATTACAAAGATGGTCGGTTTACCTCCAAAAACTGTCAACATTGGGAGGAGTCTCCTTATGAGCATACCTTGAACTTCAAGGTGAAAATGCCTAAAAACAGTAGGCTAAAGGTCGGTGCGATCAATAACGGGGAGGTTTTGGTAAAAAACACCAACGGTGATTATATAGAGGCCCATAATATAAATGGAGGAATTGAGCTTATGAACATTACAGGGGAGACCAAAGTGCATTGTATCAATGGAAAAGTGAATATTTCCTATGCGGATAATCCAAAAGTTGCATCGACTTATTATTCGCTTAATGGGGATATCAACATTACCTATCAAAGGAATTTATCGGCAGATATCGCTTTCAAAAGCATGAATGGAGAACTGTTTACAGATTTTGATATTGCCAAACAGTTTTCCAGGACTATCAAAAACAAGACCGGGGAAAGGAATGTTAAATATAAGTACGAGTCCAAACCTATAGTACGGGTAGGGGAGGGTGGTTTGTCCTTCGATTTTGAGACCTTGAACGGGGATGTAATTATTAAAAAAATATAAAAGGAATAGCGATTCCCATTAGTGTATTACAGTGTCTGATTCTAACAGATAGAAATGTTTAAAAAATTAAAAAATAGAGAAATGAAAAATATCGGATTATTAATCGTATCAATGCTCATGTTACCCTTATTGATCAATGCTCAAGAGGAGAGTGTGGAATTGTTTTCAGTACCATTAAGTGATGCCAACAGTCCTGGAAAATTGATTGTAGAGCAATTGGCAGGGTCAATAGATGTTCTGGCCTACGAGGGGAATGAGGTAGTTGTTAAGGCCTCGTTCGGTAATAAAAAGGAGCACTACAAGGAGAAGAAAGAAAAGAGTGGCCTAAGGCGGATTCAAAATAGTTCCTTAAAAATAAGTGCCGAGGAAAAGAACAATGTGGTTCGGATTATTAATGAACAATGGGATAGGGCCACCAATCTTGAAATTAAGGTGCCTAAGAACTTCTCATTGAAACTAGGTACCGTTAACCAGGGAAACATTAACGTAAAAGGAGTTAGCGGTGAAATGGAGATCAGTAACGTAAATGGTGAAATAACTCTTGAGAGTGTTAGTGGATCTGCTTTAGCCGATACAGTCAATGGGGATATAAAAGTAGGCTTCGTCTCGGTTACACCAAATGTGAATATGGCCTTTAGTAGTCTTAATGGGGACTTGGACGTTACCTTTCCAAATTCAATAAAGAGCGACCTTAAACTAAAATCTGAACAGGGCGATATCTACACGGATTTTGAAATGGTCACCGATAAACAAAAGGCGGTTTCCAAAACCGACGAATCATCAAGTACCTACAAAGTGCAGATTGAACAATGGGTACGTGGACAGCTAAATGGTGGTGGCCCGGAAATGCTTTTTAAAACCTTTAATGGAGATATTATTATAAGATCTAACTAGCTCCAGTACATTTCTTAAGCAATAAGTTTTGATACAAAGACGCCCCGACAAAACTGCCGGGGCGTCTTCATAAGAATTGGTTTTATGCTTTAAATTACCCTAGGGCAACACGTTGGAACCCGGTAACTTCCAAATTGGCATCGACGGATTTTATGTACTGTGCCACACTTTGTTTGCTGTCCTTGATAAAAGCTTGATTTACCAGAGTATTATCCTTAAAGAAACGTTTTAGTTTCCCTTTGGCGATATTGTCCAACATGGCTTCTGGTTTGCCTTCTTGGCGCAATTGATCTTTGGCTATCTCAATTTCCTTGTCTATTACGGACTGATCCACACCTTCTTCGTTCAATGCCACAGGATTCATTGCCGCCGCTTGCATGGCAACGTCCTTTGCGGCTACGGCAGAGCCTTCTACAGCGGCGGAAAGTCCTGCCAAAGTAGCGATTTTATTACCGGCATGGATATATGATCCAACGAATGGGGCGTTCAATTTTTCAAAACCACCAATTTCTATTTTTTCCCCAATAACACCGGTCTGTTCCGTTAATTTATCCTGAACTGTATTTCCTTTGAAATCTGCGGAAAGAAAATCCTCTTTCGTGTCAAATCCAAGTGCCAATTCGGCCAATTCATTGGCCAAGGTAACAAAGCTGTCGTTCTTCGCTACAAAATCGGTTTCACAATTCAATGAAATGATAACACCGGAGGTATTGTCGGTATTTACCTTGGCTATAGCCGCACCCTCGGAGGACTCCCTGTCGGCCCTTTTGGCCGCCACTTTTTGTCCCTTCTTACGTAGGATTTCAATGGCTTTTTCAAAATCGCCTTCGGCTTCCACAAGAGCATTTTTACAATCCATCATGCCGGAACCGGTCATCTTTCTTAATTTGTTTACGTCTGCTGCGGTAACTTTTACCATCATTATTTCTTATGTTTTTTAGGAAATTACATTTCCCAATTGGATTATTTTACTAAGTGTTTGATTTTTATTCTACTCCGGCTTTTACCTTATCCTGCCATTCTTTAAGCTCGTCCCATTTACCATCGGCCGCCATTTTGGCCTGCTTTGGCCAAGAGGTCGGATCTAAGTGGGCCATACGCGAACTGGCTTCGGTCAAAATCTCCTTTATTTTATCGGACTTGGCTTTTGCCAAATCGGCAAAAGATACTATTCCCGAATTTATGATGGCTTCTGCCGCTTTAGGCCCAATGCCCTCTATTTTAGTGAGGTCGTCTCCCTTCTCGGATTTTTCCTCACTGGGAGTTTCAGCGGCTTCCTTTTTGGGTTCTTCTTTTTCTTCCTTGACCTCATGAGCCTCGTCAACAACGGGAGTTTCTTCCTTAACTTCTTTTGTTTCTATTGCCGCTTCTGCCACAGCTTCAACCTTGGTATTTTCCGGGGCTTCTTCAACGGTCTTTTCTTTAGTTGCTTCGGCTTTGGGAGCTTCTGGTTCTCCTGCTCCTTCCTTATCAGACTGTCTTTCTGCCTTTCGTTCGGCCAAGCCCTCTGCTACTGCATTGGTCACATGGGTCATGATGATATCAATGGACTTAGAGGCATCATCATTGGAAGGGATAACAAAATCAATATCCCTGGGGTCGGAGTTGGTATCGATCATGGCAAAAATAGGAATGTTCAATTTTTGAGCCTCCTTAACAGCTATATGCTCGCGCATGGTATCTACAACAAAAAGAGCTCCTGGTAATCGAGTCATTTCCGAAATGGAACCAAGGTTTTTCTCTAACTTGGCACGAAGACGATCCACCTGCAGACGTTCTTTTTTCGATAAGGTATTGAACGTGCCGTCCTTTTTCATCCGGTCTATGGAAGCCATTTTCTTTACTGCCTTGCGAATGGTGACAAAGTTCGTCAACATTCCTCCTGGCCATCTTTCTGTAATATAGGGCATATTTACATTGGCCACCTTCTCGGCAACAATGTCCTTAGCCTGTTTTTTAGTTGCTACAAAAAGGATTTTACGACCAGAGGCCGCAATCTTTTTGAGTGCCGCATTGGCCTCATCCAATTTTGCAACGGTTTTGTAAAGATTGATGACGTGAATCCCATTGCGCTCCATGTAGATATAAGGAGCCATGTTCGGATTCCACTTTCTTGTAAGGTGCCCAAAATGCACACCTGCTTCCAATAATTGTTTTACTTCGACTTTTTTAGCCATTTTGTTATTAGTTTACGTTCCTTTGAATTAGCAATACCAGAGTGGTATCCGAATATTTAAACGGAAGCCTCCAGCATTTAGATGCTAAACTAATTTACCTTGATGCTATGGAAAGCAAGTCAAGGATTTTAATTGTTATTGCCCTAGAGCGCTAACTTTCAATGAACTTGGTTATCTATCCCCAAATTTGTTTCAGGGTCTTTTTGTAAAATTTATATTTCAATTAAACAGTCCGAAAACATTCAGTCGATACTGAACTGGATCCAGGACAAATATTAACGCTTGGAGAACTGGAACTTCTTACGAGCTTTCTTTTGACCAAATTTCTTACGTTCCACCATTCTTGGGTCACGCGTCAATAGCCCTTCAGGTTTAAGGACAATTCTGTTTTCTTCGTCAATTTCACACATCGCTCTGGAAAGTGCCAAACGAATAGCTTCGGCTTGCCCGGTAATTCCTCCACCATACACATTTACATTTACATCATAATTTCCTTCTGTCTCGGTAAGGGCAAAAGGTTGCTTTATTTTGTACTGTAAAGTAGCGGTAGGAAAATAATCGTTTAAATCTCTTTGGTTTATGGTAATATTTCCTTTACCCTCCGAAACATACACACGTGCAACGGATTTTTTTCTTCTACCGATTTTATGAATAGTCTCCATTATTTAATTTCATTAAGATTTACTACAGTGGGTTTTTGAGCTTCCTGGCCATGCTCCGCTCCAACATAAACCCTTAAGTTTCTAAAAAGATCAGCACCCAATTTATTTTTAGGAAGCATACCTTTTACCGATTTCTCAATAATACGCTCCGGATGTTTTTCCAATAATTCCTTGGCCGTAGTAGATCGCTGACCTCCTGGATAGCCCGTATAGCGCAAATACACCTTATCTTCCCATTTATTTCCGGAAAGTTGTATTTTTTCGGCATTGATGACTATGACATTGTCACCACAATCCACATGGGGGGTAAAATTGGTTTTGTGTTTCCCCCTAAGAAATTTGGCCACTTCCGAGGCCAAACGACCCAAAGTTTGCCCTTCCGCATCGATCAATAACCACTGCTTGTCAACTGTAGCCTTATTCGCAGAAACTGTCTTGTAGCTTAATGTATCCACTACGTGTATTTTTTATTGATTAAACCTTTCAATTCTGTAAAATGGGCTGCAAATGTACAATTATTAACTTGAAATGCAAACCGTTATTCTTTGTATTTTTTATGATTTTTTGATTTATATCAGATAGCATTTTGTGAAATCTTAAAATTGGTAGTGAAAAGGATGAGAAGACCTTTTCACCTTTTGGGATAAACACGGATATGTTTCCATCAATAGGTATGAATAGGGTCGTTATTTAAATACGGATCAATTCCTAACTAAAATATAACCTTCTTTTTTTCGTTACTACCTTTTATAACGGAAAACAAAAATACCCATGAAAACAAGAATAGCATTACTTTTTCTTTCAGCTACCCTATTGTTAGCCTGTTCTTCTGACAACGATGGCGAAAATGGAGGAAACGATAATTCCTTGATAGGAACGTGGAGTTTTACTGAACTTATTGTTGATGATGCCGATGGGGAGATAAAACTGGCTAATGAAGTCATTCAAGTTCTCATTTCCCAAGGTTGTGATATTCTGTCGTTTGAATTCAAAAGTGATCAGACTATGCAGGCCGAATACAGGGATTTTACGCAGACCGGAACCGACGTAAATTCTGGAGGTACCGGACTTTTAATTGAATGCCCGGAAAATGCTGAGATTACTTCTTCCACATGGAGTTTGGAAGGGGACCAATTGACCATTGTGGATAACGATGGTATGAGCGATACGGTCACCATTAAATTATATGGCGATACACTAACCGTTTCGGCGGAAATCATTGATGAGGATAACCTGGCGGGAGCGGAAGCTGTTTTTCAGAAGAATTAGTTTTCAACAGATATCTTTTCAAAACCACAAACGGGCGTTGCCATTGGCGACGCCCGTTTGTGGTTCGTCCCCTAAGCAAAGTAGTAAGATTCCTTGGATTAATTTGGGATAAAACGGACTTTTGCTATTGCCCCACTACTCATTTTACCTTATATTCCAATTCTAGAAATTTCTTACATGGATCATCTAGTAAAACGCCTAAGGATTATCTTTTTTTCAGTACTGTCCCTTATGTTGTTCGGTACTTGTGTAGATCCCATAGCACCGGATTTTGAGCTTAGGGAAGACCTCGTTTTTATTGAAGGTTTTGCTTCCACAGAACCGGGAGCTTCTTTTGTGACCATCAGTATATCCGCCATTGAATTTGGAGTGTATGTGGTCAATTTCGTTGAAGATGCCTCAGTTAATTTTGAGAACATGGATACCGGGGACATTGTTCCCTTGCAGGAAACTGATGAAGCCTACGTAACGCCGGATAATTTTAGGGTGAATCCTGGAGAAAGCTGGAAACTGAATATCCAAATGCCCAATGGCAAAGAATACACTTCTGAAATTGAAAAAGTATTGGAACCCATACCCTTAAATAACGTTAGGGCGGTGTATGACCCTGAATTGGAGTTTAGGGAAATTTTTGGCGGTACGTTTGTTCCGGGGCACGAGATTCTAGTTTCCTTCACAGATCCCCCGGAATTGGGCAATTATTATTATTGGACCTATCGGGGTTATGAAAATTTGAATCTTTGTGAAAAATGTAGGGAATCCTACTTCCGAGATGGAGAATGCCAACCTCTTCCCAGAAACGTGGGGGGTCTTCAACCCTATTACGACTATCCCTGTATTACAGATTGTTGGCGTATCCGTTTTCCGGAAAGTATCCCCATATTTGAGGACCAGTTTTCCAATGGCCTTACCATAACCGATTTTTCAATTGGAAATGCCCTCTTATATACCACTGAGGATATTGTAATCGAGGTGCAACAGCTGGTTATTTCCTCTTCGGCACATGAATATTATAAGGTGCTAAAAGACCTTATTGACAACAATAGCGGACTTAACGCACCTCCACCTGCAGGTTTGATAGGCAATATATTCAATCCTGCGGATAGTGAAGAGTTTGTTTTTGGTAGATTCACTGCTGCTGCGACCTCGGTGGCTTCTGTTTTTGTGGACAGAACGTTCATAAGGGAAGAAGCTCTGGAAGGAAGGGAACCCTTAATAACGGAACCAACATTTGGCTCGCCATTGCCTCCTCCGGCCACTGTTTCGGCACCATGTAGCGAAACTCGATTTAGAACAGCTATTCGTCCAGAAGCATGGATCGACCAATAATACCAAACCAAAACCAATATGTCCGTAAAACTAAAGTTTATCTTGACATTCTTTTTTTCCATATGCTTGGCCTCATTTGTTAGGTCGCAGGAGTATGCCATGTCCTTTGAGGTATTGGCTCAGGCGACAGGACTACCTATGGACAATGCCCAAATCTCGATAAGGCCCTGTAACTGCGGAGGAGTCACTAATTCCTCGGGAAGGTTTTCCATTACTCTTCCGGGAAATACCTATGAAGTTACGATTTCCTTTATAGGGTTTAAGGATGATGTCCAGACCGTTATACTTGATCAAAGTCGGATTATCCAAATACAGTTGTACGAAGAGGAAGAGCAATTGTCGGAAGTTGTAGTACGGGCCAAGCGAGTTTTGGAAAATATCGAAACCCCTCAAATGGGAGCCTTGAAATTAACTTCCCAAGAACTAAAGAAGATACCTGCGGCTGTCGGTGAGTTTGATGTGTTACGGGGTATGACTCTCCTTGCAGGTGTCAACAATGCTGGGGAGATAAGTAACGGAATATCGGTCCGGGGAGGGTCTTTGGACCAAAATTTGGTTTTGTATGACTATGCCCCTGTTTTTAACCCTACCCATTTGTTCGGGCTTTTTTCCGTTTTTACTCCGGACGCCATTTCTTCCGTGGATTTGTATAGGGCCAATATTCCAGCCCGTTATGGGGGCAGGTCCACCTCCGTATTGGATATAAAAGTAAAAAACCCGTATACCGATAAGTTTAAGTTGAATGGTGGCGTGGGCATTGTATCCAGTAGATTATCAGTGGAAACACCCATTATTAAGGACAAGTTGCTTCTTAATATTGGAGGTCGAGCCGGATTTACCGATTTTTTGCTACCACTTTTTTCAGAACGATTGGAAAATACCAAGGCCAATTTTTATGATGGCACCATGAAACTGTTATACCTACCTACGGAGAACGATCAAATATCCTTTACAGGATTTTATAGCAAGGACTTTTATCAACTGGATTTGATTACTCAGATTGAAAATATCAATGCAAGTAGTAATCAATATGACTTTCAGACATTGAATGGAACACTTAATTGGATACACACTTTTGGGGACGAGTCCAATCTTAGAAACATTTTTGTAGTGAGCGATTATACGCCAAAGACTATTTTTCCGGAAAGGGACAGTGATAATGAAATCGAATTTGAATCCAAGATCAATTATTTGAGTTTTATTTCCGAGTATTCCAAGAGCGTGAGCGATAAGCTGGAATATTATGGAGGTGTCCAAGCCAATAGATATAACATAGATCCAGGAAGTTTAGATCCTGGGGCAGGGAATAGCATCATTCCCGTTACCCTGGAATCGGAAACCAGCTATGAATTTGCCGGCTTTGGCAATGTTAACTGGAATGCTACCGAAGATTTGACCATTTCCGCCGGACTACGCTTTAATCATTTTGTGTTTGTCGGGCCTTATACCCAAGCTACTTTTGATGATATTACAGGGGCCTTGTTGGATACACAATTTTTTGAAAAAGGCGCCGGGGTAAAAACCTATAATGGTTTGGACCCAAGACTTGGTATTAATTATAAACTTGGAGAAACAATGTCGCTCAAGGCCAGTTATGCCAGGCTAAACCAATATCTTCAAAACATTTACAACACAACTACCCCTTTGCCCACCTCCCGTTGGAAAACCTCCGACCCTAACATTGAACCACAACAAAGTGATAGCTATGGTCTTGGTATATACAAAAGCTTGGAGGAAAGTGGTATAGAAATAGGACTGGAAGGCTATTATAGAAAATCAAAGAACAACCTGACCTATAAACCTGGAGCCGATTTTTTCTTGGAAGAATTTTTAGAAAGGGATGTGGTTCAAGCGGAAGGTGAGGCCTACGGTGTGGAGCTCAGTTTTAAGAAACCAAAAGGAAAGTTCAATGGTTGGTTCAATTACACTTGGTCGCGTAGCTTTTTGCGTTCTTTCAATGAAAGGTTGGCGGATCGTGTAAATAACAACCAACAGTTTCCCTCGGACTTTGATCGGCCCCATGTATTCAACGGTACCATCAACTTTGAAGGGGACAAATACAATACTTGGAGTTTTAATTTTACGGCCCAAAGTGGAAGACCCTATACTGTGGCCAATAGTGTTTTTGCCTTGGAAGATATTAATGTGCCCATTTTTTTAGAGAGGAACAATGCACGTTTACGGCCCTATCATAGACTGGATTTCTCATGGAAGGTGAAATATGGAAGAAACCCCAATAGAAGATGGGTGGGAGATTGGACATTTACCATTTACAATGTATATAGCAGAAGAAATCCTTTAAACTTATACTACGCACAGAGGCAGGATGGGGTGGATGCGGATGTATTCCTGGGAAGCCCTTTGGGGACCTATGAGCTTTCCGTACTTAACAGTCCTTTATTTGCCGTTACCTACAATTTTGTCTTCGACTAAATCTGGGAACATTATTGTTTGTAAAACTTTGTACGAACTTTTTGCTCCAGTGAGTTTATAACGATCATATATACCCCTTTTTCAAGATGTGCAACGGGTATGCTCAATGCATTGTTCTTAATTTTCCATTGATGTTGCAGTACCGGATTCCCGTAAATGTCGGAAATCAAGATATCCGCTCGAGCACTATTTTCAAGACCTAGGACATTGATTACATTGTTCGCCGGATTGGGGAATAATTTTATTTCGGAAGCCGCTTCAACCCCTTGGCGATTCTCTTCCTGGGAATAACCCAATGCCGTAACGAAAAGTAGACCAAGTATAAGAAGAAGTTTTTTCATCGCAAAGGTGTCCTTAAACAAAACACTGCAGCAAAAATATCCCTATCCGTTCCATAACAAGAAACATTGTTGTAAAAATCGATTTTTAATAGTCGAAAAGGAATAATTAACTCATGTTAACATTTTAACCGCGTCTCTAATGTGCTTCCAGCCAATTGTTTCCTTCACCCAATTCCACATCCAAGGGAACGGCAAGTTCATAGGCGTTTTCCATCTCGGATTGGATAAGCGGCCTTAATTTTTCCAATTCTGGCTTATACGCATCAAATACCAGTTCGTCATGCACTTGGAGTAGCATCTTGGTCTTGTAATTCCCCTCGGTGAGTTTTCGATGGATGTTGATCATGGCAATTTTAATGATGTCAGCCGCACTACCTTGTATTGGTGCGTTCACAGCATTACGTTCCGCAGCCCCACGTACCACTTGATTACTTCCATTGATATCCTTTAAATAGCGCCTTCTGCCTAAAATGGTCTGTACATACCCATGCTCTCTGGCAAAATCAATTTGATCGCTAATGTAGTTTCGTAATTTGGGATAGGTCTTGTAATAAGTGTCTATAAGCTCCTTTGCCTCGGAACGGCTGAGGTCCGTTTGGTTGCTTAATCCGAAGGCCGAGACACCATAAATAATCCCAAAGTTTACGGTTTTGGCATTTCCACGTTGTTCGCGGGTCACTTCCTCCAAAGGTACATTGAACACTTTTGACGCTGTGGAGGCATGGATGTCCTCCCCATTTTTAAAGGCTTCGATCATGGTAGTTTCCTCACTCAGGGCGGCAATTATACGAAGTTCTATTTGAGAATAATCTGCTGCTAGTAAGGTATAATTTTCATCCCGTGGAATAAAAGCTTTCCGAACTTCCCGTCCTCTCTCCGTCCGGATAGGAATATTCTGTAGATTGGGATTATTACTGCTTAATCTACCCGTAGCGGCCACGGTCTGCATATAGTCGGTATGTACCCTGCCCGTAGAGGGTTCCACCTGTTCCGGAAGCGCATCCACATAGGTGCTCTTTAATTTGGAAAGTCCGCGGTAATCCAATACATCCTGAATAATCTGATGGTCCTTGGCCAAATAGGACAACACATCCTCCGAGGTGGAATATTGTCCAGTTTTGGTTTTTTTAGGCTTGTCCACCAATTTCATTTTATCGAAAAGTATCTCTCCCAATTGTTTTGGGGAAGCTATGTTGAATTGTTCCCCAGAAGCTTCGTAAATCTTGCTTTCCAGGGTTGCAATATCATTGTTGAGATCCTGGGAAAGGGATTTCAGGAATTCCTCGTCCAAATTAATACCTTCCAGTTCCATATCAGCCAATACGCGAAGCAACGGGACTTCAATAGTATTGAACAAGTCTTCGGTTTTGGCTTCTGCCAATTCGGGTCGAAAATGTTGCGCCAATTGAAAAGTAATATCCGCATCCTCCACGGCATATTCGGTCTGTTGTTCCAATGGCACATCGCGCATACTCAATTGGTTCTTCCCTTTTTTGCCGATGAGTTCCGTAATGGAAACCGGCGTGTAGTTGAGATAGGTTTCTGATAGGACATCCATATTATGGCGCATATCCGGATTGATGAGGTAATGCGCCAACATCGTATCGAAAAACTTACCGTTCACCTTTACATTGTACTTGTCCAAAACCTTGATATCGTACTTCAGATTCTGTCCAATTTTTTCTATGGTTTCCGATTCGAAAAAGGGTCGCAATTGTTCTATAATTTCCTGGGCTTTTTCCCTATCATCCGGGAAAGGAATATAAAATCCTTTTTTTGGCTCCCAAGAGAATGCGATACCTACAAGCTCTGCAGTCAACGAATTGATTCCGGTAGTTTCAGTATCGAAGCACACTGCCTCCTGTTTCATTAGATTCTGCAGAAAGAGTTTCATGGCAATTCCTGGAGCAACACTTTGGTAGACATGAGGAACGTCTTTTACGGTTTTTCTGCTAGAGACCTCCTTGATGGTAGCAGCCGGACTGGCCCCATCGTTGCCAAAAAGGGAAAATTGACCACTACCGGCGGGTTGTGCCTGTTTTTTAGCAGTTTCCGTGCTGCTCACCTGAGTCTGTGTTTCCTCTACTTCACCGGAAAATATTTTTATGAATTGATCTTTTAACCTTCGGAATTCCAATTCCTCAAAAATCTCCTGCACCTTTTCACTATTGGGGACGGAAAGTTGGTAATCTTTGGCATCGAATTGAACATCACAAGTAATGCATATGGTGGCCAGTTTTTTGGAGAGAATACCCAATTCGGCATTCTGCTCTACCTTTTCCTTCATCTTGCCTTTCAGCTTATCGGTATTGGCCAATAACCCTTCCATGGAATCAAACTCCTGGATAAATTTCTTAGCGGTTTTATCACCTACGCCTGGCAATCCTGGGATATTGTCACTGGCATCGCCCATCATACCCAGATAGTCGATAACCTGATCGGGCCGTTTTACCCCAAAGCGCTTTTGCACCTCGGGAATTCCCCATATTTCTATACCATTGCCCATTCTGGCAGGGCGATACATAAAGATATTTTCCGAGACCAACTGCCCAAAATCCTTGTCCGGTGTCACCATAAAAACCTTATAATCCTCTTTCTCGGCCTGTTTGGCCAAGGTACCTATGATGTCATCGGCCTCCAACCCGGAAAGTTCCACTACGGGAATATGCATGGCCTTCAGAATATCCTGGATATAGGGTACGGCGATCTTTATGGCATCCGGGGTCTCATCCCTATTGGCCTTATAATCGGCAAACATTTCCGTACGCTCGGCACTCCCATCCTTATCAAAACATACCGCCAGATGATCCGGTTTCTCCCTTTTAATGACATCAAAAAGGGAGTTCATAAACCCCATAATGGCAGAGGTGTCCATTCCTTTCGAATTGATTCTTGGATTCTTGATCAGAGCATAGTAACCACGAAAGATGAGCGCATAGGCATCCAGTAAAAAAAGTCGTTTTTGTTCAGCCATATTAGGTGTTCTTGAAGAATTATAAAACTACAAATATTATCCTCTTTTGATGCGTTTTAGGAAGTGATATATGAATCAGATGGATTGTTTAGATGACCTTCGTTGGAATACGTTCTGTAGGTAAAGCCGGGTTGAATGCAATATCCACCGGTTTCCCCTTTTTTGTTAATGGCGATAAAACCGATTTGAAAGTCCAGCTTGGTCTTATTTTTTTCAATAATACGCTTTACGCCTTCCTCACATGCCTCTTGGGGCGTTTTGCCTTGCCGCATAAGTTCTACGATCAAGAAACTGCCCACAGTACGTACCACCTCTTCACCGACACCCGTTGCAGTAGCTCCGCCCACTTCATTGTCCACAAAAAGTCCGGCCCCAATAATAGGGGAATCCCCAACACGCCCCGCCAATTTATAGGCCATGCCACTGGTAGTACAGGCACCTGCAAGATTCCCGTTTTGATCAATGGCCAACATCCCTATGGTATCATGGTTTTCTATATTGATGATGGGCTGATATTTGGAGGTTTTTTTCCATTCTATCCACTCCTGTTTTGATTTTTCCGTAAGGAGATTGGTTTTTTTAAAACCCTGTTCCATGGCAAATTGCTCCGCACCTTTTCCCGCAAGCATAACATGCGGTGTTTCCTCCATAACCTTACGGGCAACGGAAATGGGATGGGCTATGTTCTGCATACACAGCACCGCTCCACAGTTACCATCCTTGTCCATGATACAGGCATCCAGAGTAACCCTTCCATCCCTGTCCGGGCGTCCACCAACGCCAACGGTTTGATTTTCCAAATCGGCCTCCTCTACCATGACCCCCTTTTCCACCGCGTCCAAGGAAGTGCCTCCACTTTTTAAGACTTCCCAGGCCTTGGCCGAAGCATTGTGAAAATCCCAGGTACAAATAACAATAGGACGAATGCTTTTCGTCTTTTGCGGCGATGTCATAGATGACTTGTCTGCCTCGCCATAGGAAGCCAAAACAGATGAGGAAACGAGTCCGGCGGTACCTGCCGCCGAATTTTTAAGGAAGGTTCTTCGTTGCATGTTTTATTGGTAAATTACAGCCCTAAATATACATAAATATGTTGGTGGAAATCTGTGCAAATTCCTTGCAATCGGCGTTGAACGCGGAAAAGGGGGGAGCGGACCGGATAGAGCTTTGTTCAGAATTGGCAATAGGGGGCATTACCCCTTCCTATGGGTTACTAAAAAGCGTTAGGGAGCGTATCTCTATTCCGGTTCATGTGCTCATAAGACCCAGAAGCGGCGATTTTACCTATTCCGATTTGGAATTTGAGATTATAAAAAAGGATATCGCCCTTTGCAGGGATTTAGGTTTTGAGGGAATCGTTACCGGGGTCTTGCATGAGGATTTTACTCTGGATGAGAAACGTACACAATCTTTGGTCAACGCTTCGGAGGGAATTCATTTTACATTCCATAGAGCTTTTGATTGGGTGGTGGATCCACTGAAAGCCTTGGAAAAATTAGAGAATATGGGCGTACAGACCTTGCTGAGTTCGGGACAACAAAAATCCGCTTTGGAGGGTATAGATTTATTAACAGAGCTAAATGAACGGGCCTCTACTTGTACCATTCAACCAGGTGGCGGAATTGGAATGGGAAATCTGCGGGAATTTAAAGATAGAAACTTCAAGGCCATACATCTTTCCGCTAGCTCTTCCATTAAAAAATTGAAGGACCCTCCCAATATACCAATGCATTCGGGCCCAAAATTAAAAGATGATGAAATAACCGTAACGGATTTGAATATCGTTCGTCATATTGTGGAAGATGCCAAATAAATCCGGATTCATAAGCTTAAGAGTACGGTAAGGGATATCTTTGCAAAAAAAGATTAATGCTACGCTGGATTATTTTTATCGCTATCTATATTGTTCTTGGACTGTATACCTTACAGGCCTTAAAGACGGTTACCCGTTTTCCTTGGGTATACTACCTTTTTGTAGCCATTTCTATTTTGGTGCTCGGTAATTTTATATATCAATTTACCTGGGGAGAGACCGAGGGACGGGTATTGAGCAGACCAAAGAGTTATGCCTTTGGATTTTTGATTACCGTGCTCACATTTCAGTTCATTACGATCATTTTCCTTTTTTCGGAGGATATCTTCCGATTGCTGGCCGGCACGTACCATAAGTTTCTTGGAAGCTCAAAAGAGTTCAGCTTGCCCGAAAGAAGACGATTTCTGAGCTTAATTGCCCTGGGTATTGCCGCTGTACCCTTCGGTGCTTTGTTATACGGAATGTATAGGGGGAAGTACAATTATCAGGTATTGAAGTACAATTTGGAATTTGAAGACCTACCGGATGCTTTTGATGGCTATCAGATTACACAAATATCCGATGTTCACAGCGGTAGTTTTGATAATAAGGCGATGGTGGAATATGCCGTTGATCTGGTCAACCAACAGGGCAGTGATATAATTTTTTTCACCGGGGATATGGTAAATAACAAAGCTGAGGAACTGTATCCTTGGAAGGATATCTTTACAAGACTTGAGGCAAAGGATGGGAAATATTCCATTTTAGGCAATCATGATTATGGCGACTACGTACCATGGCCAACGGAAGAACTGAAAAGGGATAATCTGGAAGAGCTAAAAAAAATACAAAAGGAAATCGGTTTTGATCTTTTGCTTAACGAAAGCAAATATCTACAAAAGGGTAAGGATAAAATTGCACTCATAGGGGTGGAGAATTGGGGCCGTGGTGCATTCAAAAAAGCTGGCGACTTGGACGGGGCTATACAAACAATTTCCGAGCACGATTTTAAGATTTTATTGAGTCACGACCCCTCACATTGGGAAGATGTAGTAATACCCCACAAATATCATTATCACCTAACACTCAGTGGCCACACCCATGGCATGCAATTTGGAATAGAAATACCGGGATGGGTCAAGTGGAGTCCAGTAAAGTGGCGCTATAAATATTGGGCTGGAATCTATAAGGAAATGGGTCAGTTTATCAATGTAAATCGTGGATTTGGGTTTATAGGGTATCCGGGCCGAGTTGGAATCTGGCCGGAGATTTCAGTAATTACCCTTAAAAAGAAAATCTTAACATGATTTTAACCTTCGTTCCCTACTATAAAAACAAGGGTTTCCAAGTGTTTTTTAACAAATTTTACTACATTTGGCGCATAACCCAATGATTTACATATGTCTAAATTTGGTGAACTCATAGACGTAAGTGTTCCGGTTCTTTTGGATTTTTATGCCGAGTGGAACGAACAATCCACTGCTATGCATCCCGTACTCAGGGATGTGGCCGCTGCCCTCGGCGATAAGGGAAAGGTAATAAAGATCGATGTGGACAAAAATAAAGAGCTTTCCCAGGCTTTACGCGTTAAGGGGCTACCTACTTTAATGATTTACAAAAAAGGCGAAATGGTCTGGCGGCAAAGCGGTGAGCAGGACGCCAATACGCTCATCGGGATACTTAACGAGTACGTTTAGGTGGATCGATACCGGGAATAAAGTGGAATAACCTTTTTGTTTCCTATCCTTGGGGCGGCTAAAATCCAAGCTACATGTAATCCCGATAATAGAATAGCTTCATTATGTTTACACAGAAAAGTCCATTAACTTTCTTTTGTAGCAGCGGAAATGGTTTTCATTAATCTTGAGATTCTAAACTATCAACGGAAGTACTGTCCGATATGGGCATGGTATCCCTAAGATCGGGATCATTTTCACCTTCCATTCCTTCGTCCAGCATATCGTCCCTATAAAAATGGGCGAACTTGTCTATGTATTCGTTGAATATCAATGTTTCCTTTTCGGCCAATTCCCTATCGTTGTTGGAGATAAGAATATCAATATTTCTTCGATACCCTTCCATATCGGCTATAATATCATCGATATGGTCATATTGTTGATCCAAAGGTACTCCGGCGTAATACTCCAAACGCTCCTGATATTTTGTTTTTAGTTGATTAAAGAGGTCCCGCGCCTTGGTGGTTTCGCCCACCCTGAAATACCCATCCACAAAGGGCTCCACAAACGTATAGTATCCGAAATAATCCACGGGTAAATTCGTCATTGCAATTTCAATGATATCCTTGGCCTTGTCAATTTTCTCCTCATTTATGAGTTCCTCCATTAATCGTGCAAGGTTGCTTCTAAAAGTGAGTCCTTGGATACGCGTCTGCGTATCATGATAGATATCCGAACTGCCGGAGTTGCCCCATTCCCAATTCGTTACCACATCGTACATGAGTTCGGTATCTATGCGCCCCATTTCAAAAGAATTTCTACGTTCCGTTTTGATGGGGACCAATTTATAGGCCAGGCCATCCAACTGCAGATAATCCTTCATCCAAATGAATTCGGCATCATCAAAGCTTCCACCGGAAAAGTATATAGGTCTCTTCCAATCATTGTTGGCCATGATGTCCAACATCATCATACTCTTTTTCGTAATGGCACTTTGCGGCAGGTCTATATCTATGTAATCCACTATTGCTGCGGAGTCCTTTGCCTTTACCAATCCACTTTCCAATGCATTTTTCTTGTTTACCGGAATACGGATTTTGTTTGTGGGATAATAGACCGTACTCAAAAAGTTTTCGGAATATTGGTCGATATCGGCACCTTGCTTTTGTAGGATATGCTTCAGTTTGGTCTGAGGTTTATCGCTATCCAGCCAATCAATAAAGTCCTTTACGTTCCATCTGCTGTCCGTAAGCCCTTGAAAGTAAAGTACGTCTCGGGAGCCCCAACGGTATTTATCGTGTTCTATTTGGGAGGGTATAGGTTCACTATCATACGCTTTGCGCTTCATTTGGTCTACATACCAATCCGTCTCAAAGAGGCTGGTACATACAACTCTGACATCCGTTCTAAAACCTTCAATTTCTTGGGCATACCATAGTGGAAAGGTGTCATTGTCCCCAATGGTGAACAATATGGCCCCGGCATCTTTTTGGCAGGAATCCAGGTAGGCTCGGGCCGATGACCAAGCGGTATAGCGATTTGACCGATCATGGTCGTCCCAGTTTTGTATGGCCATAACCGTGGGTACGGCAAGCAGACATATAATTACAACAAGAGGGGCCAAAATCTTTGGGGTCAACCATTTTTTAAATTCATCAAATAGGCCATACACGCCCAATCCTATCCAAAGTGCGAAAATGTAAAAAGAGCCTACTAAGGAATAATCCCGTTCCCTGGGTTGAAAGATATAGGGATTGGTATAAAATTGAATGGCGATGCCCGTAAACATGAAGAACATAAAGAGCACCCAAAAGTGCTTGGGGTTCTTCGAGATTTGGAATAGGATACCGATGATTCCCAATATCAAGGGCAGGAAGAAATACGTGTTTCGTCCCTTATTATCTAAAACTTCACTAGGAAGGTTATCCTGGCTCCCTAAAAACCAGCTGTCCACAATGGGAATCCCCGAAAGCCAACGGCCATTTTCATCATATCTGCCTTGGACATCGTTGGTTTTTCCGGTGAAGTTCCACATAAAATAACGCCAATACATGTAGCCGAACTGGAACTCCAACATATACGTAATGTTCTGCCATAGCGTTGGAGGTTGTACCTCAATGTATTCGCTAAATCTTTTCAAGAAACTTATGTACTGTTCCGCATCTATTTCGCCATTGGCATAACCATCCTTTACTTGATTTACCGCTTTACGAAGTTCTTCGTTGGATTGGGTCATCTTAAAGTCCAGCGGCCCAAAATAGCGCATATAATTTTCCGCATGCTGCCCACTCCACAATCTGGGAAGGACACCTACATGGTCAGGGTTTGGGCCTTGCAGAGCATCTTTGTAATAGTTTACGATAACATATTTGCCCAATTTTTCATCCTTCTCATATTTTGGAGCTTCATCCTTGTCGTCTCCTGGAGGAGCAAAAATATCGGAATAATACGTGCCATATACAGGGCTGTCCACCCCGGGATATTGTTCCCTATTGTAATATGCCAATAGGGCCCTTGCGTCTGCGGGATTATTTTCGTTAATGACCACATTGGCATTGGCACGAATGGGCAGCATAAGCCAAGAGGAGAATCCCAGAAACAAGAACATGAGGCACAGTACTATGGTATTTGCAATTCTAAAATTGTTCTTTCGGGTATACTTAAGGCCAAAATAAAAGGCGGCTATAAAAATAAGCCCCATAATGATAGTGCCAGAATTAAAAGGCAATCCAATACTATTGATGAAAAAGACCTCGCTCCAGCCAAAGAGTTTGAGCACATAGGTCAATGAAAATTTATAAACCAGCATTAGGATCGCTATGACCACGACATTGGCAATCAAAAAGTTCTTTACCGTTGTAGTCTTGTATTTCTTAAAATAATAGAGCAGACCTATGGAAGGAATGGCCAAAAAGCCCATAAATTGGATGCCAAAAGTAAGGCCAACAACAAAGGAAATTAAGACCAGCCATTTATTGCCTCGAGGATTGTCCAAGTTATCCGTCCATTTTAGTCCCATCCAAAGCAAAAGCGACATTATAAAACTGGCCATCGCGTACACTTCGGTCTCTACTGCGTTGAACCAAAAACTATCCGAATATGTAAAGGTCAGACAGCCAATCAACCCACTTCCCAATATAGCTATCGCCTTGCTGTTGGTAAGAGGTTCTTTTTTTCCGATTAGCTTTTGGGTAAGATTGGTTATGGTCCAAAACATAAAGAGAATGGTAAAAGCACTGGAGACACCGGAAACGGAATTGACCATTCTTGCCACTTGGTCCGGACTAAATGCGAACATGGCGAAGAAGGCACCTATCATTTGCAATAAAGGAGCTCCCGGAGGATGCCCCACCTGTAATTTGGCCGATGTGGCTATGTATTCACCGGCATCCCAAAAACTGCTGGTAGGTTCAACGGTGATAGCGTAAGTAATAAAGGCAATAAAAAAAACGACCCATCCTAGGATGGTGTCCCATTTTTCGAAGTTTTTTGCAAACATGCAATCCGTGGTTTTGGTAAACCCTGGTTTCAAAACGCATTCTTCAAAACCTCGGGTTGGACTAATCCCGCTTTTAGGGGGATATGTTTTTATACAGTGCTACAATAACGGCGAATTTACTAAATCTAACCTAGATGAGGGTATATTTTTTATAAAGGATTAACAGTTTGGACCGGTCCAAATTTGGTGGATTGTCCACAAAAATGTTTGTGCAAACCAAACTTTGTCTTAAATTTGCACGCTCTTATTGCCAAGTTGTTTTGGCTGAGTAGTTGGTAATGGCCCATGGTGTAATTGGCAACACAGCTGGTTTTGGTCCAGTCGTTCTAGGTTCGAGTCCTAGTGGGCCAACAGAATTGAAGATCCCGGTTTTTACCGGGATTTTTTTATAACAAAAATTAGGGACTGAGTATATTGTGTGAAATTACATGCTGGGCATTTTTGAGACTTAAGCCACATTTGATCCCAAACCTTGGCTATTAAAAAGTTCCAGCAAACTTGTTCTTCTCCTTCTTGCTACGGGAATACGCTCTCCTGTTTCAAGAATCAATGTACCGTCCGGGAAGAACTTCTTTATTTTCTGAATGTTTACCAAATGGGATTTATGGGCCCTGAAAAATAAGGGGGATGTCAAAGAGTTTTCAAAAAATTTGATGCCATAGGAACTCAGGTGAATATTTCCATCCTGAAGATATATTTTTGCATAGCCCTCCACACTTTCTAGCCGTATGACATCCGAGATATTCGCAAAATAAGTGCATCCCAAGGTCGGTATGGCAATTTTTTTGTTTTCCAATGCCAGCATATCCAAGAGTAGCTTGCTATTAATATTCTTTTTTTCACCGCTGGCCAACCTTTGTAAAGCCTTGGTAATAACCGCAATAAATTCGGCCTGGCTATAAGGCTTTAGTAAAAAACCAAGTGCAAAATTTCTATAGGCCTCTATGGCAAACTTATCGTGTGCTGTGCTAAAGATTACTTCCGTGTTTGGGGATTTTAGATATTTCATTAATTCCAAACCGGTCATATTTGGCATTTCAACATCAACAATGAGCAAGTCCGGTTGATGCTCATTTAGATATTCTAGACCTTCCAAGGGGTCGGTAAAACACTTGGGCGTATCAAAACAGTCAAAGTTTGTGGACAATGACTTTTTACAATATTCTATATCCGATATGTCGTCATCTATTAGTACAATCGTCATTATAAAAGATTTAATAGCAATGTATCACTTTTTATAATATACATCTTATTTGGCTAATTATTATCTAGTTAACGAAAAAATATAGTTTTAATTATCCAAATTTATAGTTTTAAAAAATCTATAATTTGAGAAACATACTCAATCTTACTAGTGGAGACGTCCATAACATCTATTCCTTTCACCCGCTTTAAGTTCTCATAGCTGTTCTTGTCGATTGGGGCAAAGACGATAGGCACATTAAGTTTGGCCAGCTTTACGCAATCGATTAATTCGTATTCTTCGTTGTAAACAAAAAGTATAAAAATGAACTTGACTTCAGATTTCGATTTAATGGCATCGGATATATTGGAAATTTTTTTATGCCGATATACGTTGATATTGGTTTTTTTTAAGGATTGCTTTATGATGCTGCCTAATGGCCCCTGTTTATCGTAAATTATAAAATTTCCTTCTGCTTCAAACATAGTACCTTTTAAAAGACGTGGTTCGTATAAATTGTCAAGTAGGTATAAAAGAAATGGGGCAAATTAGTTCTGTTAGATGGTTAAGTTTGAATTGGAAGTTGGGATAACATGGGACAATAGGAGGTCACTGTTTCTATAGATTTTAATCCATTTGGCCGTGTTGTTCAGCGGAATACCAATGTCAAAAAAAGTACCTTCAGAAAGTGGAAAGGCGTCCAACTCCGGTAGAGTCCCTAGGGCAATAAGGGTACGTTCTTGGTCCACAAGGGTGTAATAGAAATGATTCTCTGTGGGATCTAGTCCTTTGGGACTTTCCTTTAAGGGCTCTCCTGCAGGAATCATTTCATAATCCCTTACCCATAAATGACCGTATTGGTTAATGAAATATTTTACCCGGAGGCCGTTGTAGTCATCTACTAAGGGCTCTTCTTCATGTTCTTCTTCTGTGTCATACTCTCTGTAGTGGTAATAGGGTACGGTCATTTCCAGTCCAAATATGTCACTTGTTGGGAAAAGAAGTTTTTGTAGATAAAACAAACAGTGTTGTTTTGTGCTTCTTATGAGGGCTTGTGTTTGCATGGGAACTTTTTTTTGGGTTTTGGGTTTAGTTTTTGAATTCAACAATGAACTCACTCCTACGGTTGAGCTGATGTTCGGCCTTTGTACAGCGCACACCATTGGAACAGTGATTTACCAATTGGCTTTCACCATAGCCTTTGCTCGTAAGTCTTGTCTTTGATATTCCCCTGGTGATTAAATAATCTATCGTGGATTTGGCTCTTCTTTCAGACAGGTCCATGTTGTACATATCATCTGCACGGCTATCTGTATGTGATCGTACATCAATATTAATGGTGGGGTGAAGCTTCATGACTGAGACAATTTTTTCCAGTTCCAGTGCGGCATCCGGGCGAATGTTGGACTTATCCAAATCAAAATAGATGATGACATTGAAGAGTTTGGCAATATCATCCCCTGCTTTAATATCAATTACATTTTTGTCAAGCTCAAAATTGTGCTCCCGTTCTTTTTGTCCTTTTTGGGAATAGGCATCCTTGGACTCATATTTGTCCTTTTCGGCTTTAACGATATAGGAAGTGTTTATATCCACTTCACTATCATAATACCCCTTTTCATTAGTGTTCAGTTCAACAAAAACCTGGTCTCTCTCATCATATAGTGTAATGGAACTATTCTTTAAAGGTTCTTTGGTTTCCTTGTCGGTGACCACCCCAAAAATCCTGCTCTTTAATACATCTTTGATTTTTTCGGTTTCTATAAAGCTATAGATATCGTCATGGCCCAGACCGCCTGGCCTGTTGGAGCTTATATAACCCTTGTCACCCATGATAGCAAAGGCAAGATCATCGAAGGAAGAGTTAAGAGGTTTCCCAACGTTCAATAGATTTCCAAAAGAGCCGTCCTCTTTGATTTTTATATAAAAAATATCATAGCCGCCCAGGCCGTAATGGCCATCTGAAGAGAAGTACAATTCATTATCAGGTGTTAGGAAGGGGAAGGATTCCCTCCCTTTTGTATTGATTTTTGGCCCCAAGTTTTTTGGTTGGCCTAAAATACCATTAGGGCCTATGGTAACTGTGTAGACATCGGTGAAGCCCAGCGCTCCGGGCCGATCTGATACAAAGTACATTTTGTCCTCTTTTGGGCTTAACACGGGGTGTGCGTTGGAATAGTTGTCTGCATTGATGGATAGGTCCTCCACGTCGGTCCATTTTCCATTCTTCAATTTTGCCCTATAGATTTTTAAATGTTGAACCTCTTGTTTTCTTTTGTTTTTGGAAGGTGTTATGTTATTACGGGTAAAGTACATGGTTTTCCCATCAGCAGTAAAGACTGCACTGGATTCGTGATATTTTGTGTTTACGTCTCCCTTAAGTTTTGTCGGTGCCTGGAGGGACCCATCCTTGCCTAGGGGGGACTCGAACAAATCCAGATAGGATAGTCCGTCCCAAGGGCTAAGACGTTTTCCTGTTTTTGTAACATCCTGTGTGGAGGCAAAGACCAGCTTTTTTTCATGAAAGGATGCTCCAAAATCTACCCCTGTAGAATTTATTTTTGCTGGCTGCATGGTATACCTTCCAGAGTTTTCTTCAATGATCTTTAAATAATCTATGGCATTTCCGTAGGTTTCGTCCGGAGCACCATTTTTTTCAATATAGGTATTGAACCAGTACATGGACAGACCTTCGTCCCCAATGGCCTTAAGGGATTGCGAATACCTTAAATAGTAAATAGGATCCAAGTTTTCGGTCAATGAGAACAATTCCTTGTACCAATTTGCAGCGTCTACATATTTGGCGTTGAAGTAATAGATGTTACCCAGTCTCCGGAAAAGATCTTCCGATCGGTATCCAGATTCGGCCAAATCCAGATAGATTTCTGAAGCATCGATAAAGGCCAGGTCTTCATATTTTTTGTTGGCGCGGTCCAACTTCACTTCCTGTCCAAGGCAAGTAAGGACAAAGGCAAAAAAGAACGAGACGCACATGCATGGGATTTTTGGATATGTATTCATAATAGAGGTATAAAAAGTGTGTTAAAAGAATCTTGGGTTTATGGAGTGTATGCTTCTTTTGGTAAACTCAAAACGCAAAAAGAAATCATGGGAGCCTGAATTGTAGTTCCCCAACTCCGTGGTATCATAGTCATAGGAGTAACCCAACATAAAGCGATTGTTTATTTGGAAACCGACCAAGGCACTTACGGCTGCATCCAAACGATAGGAGAGCCCTAACGTGAACCTTTCATTGATCAAAAAATTGGCTGAGGCGTCAAAGGCCAAAGGTGCGCCCTTTACGGCTTTGGTCAGTATGGCCGGCTTAAATTTAAGTCCGCTATTAATTTCAAAAACATATCCGCTGATTAGGTAGAAATGGGCTTTTTCCGACGCAGTGGATGAGATGGCGTCATCATAATGGTCCGTTGACAATATGTTGGGAGAGGACAGCCCAATATACCACCTATCATCAAAATGCAGGTACACGCCCAGCCCTGTATTGGGTGAAAAGCGATTCTCAATGTTTTGGGAAAATTCCAATTCGCTCCGATCTCTGATGTCCAATTTTCCGAAGTCCACATTTAGGAGATTCATTCCTCCTTTTAAACCAAAGGACAACTTGGTTTTTAAGTTTAAAGAAATGGTATAGGAAAAATCAACGGTTATATTACTTTCCGTAGACGGACCCACCTCATCGTGAATAACAGAAAGGCCAAGACCCACGCCCCTTTCCCCAATCGGGCTGTTCACCGAAAAGGTAAGGGAATTAGGAGCCCCGTTAAGGCCCGTCCACTGGGAACGATAAAGACTGTTAAAGCTTAACACACCCCTGTTTCCGGCATAGGCCGGGTTTACCGTAACCGTGTTGTACATATATTGGGTATATTCCGAATCTTGCTGGCTCCAACTGAGGAAAGGAAGGCTTATTCCCAGCAGGATGAAGAACACGGTTCTTTTATAGTTGTTATTAATTGTTTTCATGGTATCTGGTTGTTTTGAGAATATGGAATCAATTATCGCTGGTTAGGTATAAATAACCGGACCGTTGAATGGTCTGCGATTCACCGTTATTCGGAGATTCATATTGTACTATGTAGAAATAGGTTCCAGTAGGTAGTTTTTTATTTGGGGCAACGGTAAGCCTACCTTCGGAATACCCCTTGAAAACCTTGTTCTGATTATCATATCCATTGGTTTCAAACACTTTTACCCCCCAACGGTTGAATATTTCAACCTGATTGTTGGGAAAACAATCAATGCCCTCCAATAAGAAGATATCGTTTTGTAGGTTATTGTTGGCGGAGACGGCATTGTATATCCTAACCGGACAGGTGAGTTGTACAGTTTGGGTATGGGAGGTTTCGTTTCCACAATCATCCGTGGCCGTCCATGTTCGCACTATGGAATATTCGGAAGTACAATTTCCAGGTACTTCGGTTTCTGTAAAGTCAACAGTAGCCGTACCACAATTGTCCGTCGCTGTAAGTACTACAGCTTCAGGAATGGCATCACACTCTGCAAAACCATCTTGGGGTAAAGCTTCCACAAATGCGGGGGCAGAAGTATCCTCTACCGTAATCATCTGTTCATGTACGGTTTCATTGCCACAGGCATCCGTTGCTTCCCAGGTTCTCAGAACCGTGTAGTTGCCTGCGCATCCGCTATTTAAGATTTCTTCGCTATAGGCCACCGTTGCCGCCCCACAATTGTCCGTGGCGGTCAGAATCTCCGCTATGGGAAGCTCGGAATTACATTCCATGGTGAAATCAGTTGGAAGTGTCTCGACGAATACAGGGTCGGTGGTATCCTGTACGGCAATGGTCTGCGTATGTGTTGTGGTAAGTCCGCACTCGTCAGTCGCGGTCCATGTTCTTTCCAGGCTATAATCGGATACACAGCTCCCATCCGTCCTAGTCTCTACAAACGTAACTATAGCGGAGCCACAGTTGTCCGTAGCGGTCAAAGTCTCAGGTGTAGGTACGGCATTACACTCCACGGTAAGATCTATAGGTAAGGTCTCCACAAATACAGGGTCAGTGGTATCCTGCACGGTAATGGTCTGCGTATGTGTTGTGGTAAGTCCGCACTCGTCAGTCGCGGTCCATATTCTTTCCAGGCTATAATCGGATACACAGCTCCCATCCGTCCTAGTCTCTACAAACGTTACTATAGCGGAGCCACAGTTGTCCGTAGCGGTCAAAGTCTCAGGTGCAGGTACGGCATTACACTCCGCGGTAAGATCTATAGGTAAGGTCTCCACAAATACAGGGTCAGTGGTATCCTGTACGGTAATGGTCTGCGTATGTGTTGTGGTAAGTCCGCACTCGTCAGTCGCGGTCCATGTTCTTTCCAGGCTATAATCGGATACACAGCTCCCATCCGTCCTAGTCTCTACAAACGTTACTATAGCGGAGCCACAGTTGTCCGTAGCGGTCAAAGTCTCAGGTGCAGGTACGGCATTACACTCCGCGGTAAGATCTATAGGTAAGGTCTCCACAAAAACGGGGTTAGTGGTATCCTGTACGGTAATGTTTTGGGTACAGTCTGCCGTATTGAGCACACTGTTCTCTCCAAGGTCACGTATACCATTGCCGTTTGTATCCTCATATTCGGTTACAGTATAGGTACGGGTAACGGTCACATTGCAATTGCCCGTATCAGGTCCATTGGCTGCTGTTATTTCAATAATGCCACAAGGAAAATTGCCAATAATTCCATCTGCATTGCCCAAAGCCTCAAACTCCGCTTCTGTGAGGGTTGCGGCCGTAGGGATGTCTTCATAACATTCTACGGTGGTTGCAGGGAAGGTAGGACATGTGACCTCAAATACACAGCATACTGGCGCCACATCCGCCACTGTGACTGTATTACAACCATTTACATCGGTAAAATCTACACTATAATTGGTTCCGGCAGGGATAGGTTCCGAAGTCCAGATATTGCCTGCAAAAGTTCCTGGTGTCCCAATTCCGGTTACGTTGTAGGGAGCCGTTCCATTTAGCGCTACGGTAAGAATATAACTTTGGCCGTCCAAGGCACATGAGGTTGTTTCTGTACCTGTTTGGGCCAATAGGGCATTTACGCTTATTTGTGCAGTATCACTGCTGGTACATCCATTCACATCTGTAAATACATAGGTAAGGATGTGGGTTCCTGTTCCTGCTATGGTCGGATTAAAATTGTTGCCCGTTACTCCTGGTCCGCTAAAGTTTCCTCCAAGTGGAGTTGCGAATGCGGTAAGGTCCAATACACTGGCGTTCAAACATATATTGGCAGGGTCGTTGAAGGTAACAATAGGTAGGGCGTTCTCGGTCAATTGTATGGGCGTACGCGTGGTACTGGTGCAACTATTCACCGTATCTCTGGTTTCTGCATAATAGGTCCCGGGAATCGTGGGGGTATAGGTCGTATTTCCACTCAACAATGGTGTGCCTCCCATAGGCGCATTGTACCAATCGATAGTTTCTCCAGGGTTTACGACCGCCGTTAAAGCAGGAATGGTACTTCCGATACAATAACTTTGGTCGCCATTGCTCACAGGTGCATTCACCACAGGACAACTACAGTCAGGTGCCGTGATGTTTAAAGTGGAAATACAACTGTTGGCATCGGTCAATGTTAAGATGATATTGGTCCCTGCAGTAACACCGGTAATGGACCAAGTGTTTCCGGAGGTGTTGGTTACGTTACCGGATGTGCTGCTTATCGTCCCGGTGCTTACCGTTACGTCTAATGAATAGGTTGTAAGGTCTGGAGAGCATGTCGCTGGACTGGATATGGAGAGAGTAGGCAAAGCATTTACCGTAATGAGGGGCGCCTGGTTCATGGTTACCGTACTACATCCAGGGCTGGAAGCCTCTACGCTGAAAATGCCTGTAGCAAGTTGTGGGTGTCCGGCGGGTATGGTAAGTAGTAAATCTCCTCCCGTACCTGCCCCTGTTACAGCTGGGCTAAGAGGTGCGCCGGATTGTAGAATTTGATAGTTTATCCCTACCTGCGAATTGGATATAGTCACAGTAGCGGCATCACCTTCACAAACAGTATCTCCGGTTACGTTTAATAGCGTATCGGGATTACCATCGATAAATGAGACAGGGTCAACAAGTACACTATTACACCCTGGAATTCCGTTGGTTACAAATACTGGGTAATCCGTGCCTCCGGGAGGAACATTTAGGGGAGGAATGTTTATTGAAAGATCTCCGCCATTTCCTATACCTGTTAGGGCAGGGATAAAGGAAATACCATTCTGGTCCCGTACCTCATAGGTAAGGCCAAGGGTGGTATTGGCAATAGTGGTGCTGTATGGCCCCGGATTCAAACAGAGGTCTATATTGGATGTGGTAAGATTTAGGTCAAATACACAACAATTGGGTGCAGTACCTGCTACGCTAAGGGTGTTACAGCTATTGGCGTCCGTAAAATCTAAACTATAATCGGTTCCTGCCGGGATAGGATCAGAGGTCCATGTATTTCCAGCAAAAATACCAGGGGCTCCGGTACCGGTGACATTATAAGGACCGGTTCCTGCTATTTCAACAACAAGGGTATATTCGGTTCCGAGAAGATTACAACTAGAGGTTTCCGTTCCTACTTGAACAACATCCGGATGGACCGTAATGGTAATATCGTTGGTATTTATGGGTGCCGTTGGGCAAAATGCCGGTTTTATGGCGTAGCTTGCCGTATAAGTGGTGGTGGCATTGGGGGTAACCGTTACCGGAGTACCCAGACCTACGGTGTTGCCCAGATTATCTGTCCAAGTAATATCAAAAATACTGGTTGGCAAGTTTATGGATAGTTCCACGTTGCCTCCAGGAGCACATATGGGATTATTATCTGCCGTTATTGTGGTTGCTATGGGAGCGAGTGTCAAATTTACATTTAGATCAACACCATCACAGGGTGTAGTTATTCTGACTAAATAATCCCCGGCAGTGACATTTTCAAAAAGATGGCTCGTTATGGTGGGATCTGTTTCTACATGAGTCATTACGGGATTTAACAAATCCGAAGTCGCAAACAACTCATAGTTTATGGGATAGGTGGGGGTTCCACCTGTGATTTCTGTAAAAATGATTCCGGTACTGGGATCGGTAAAATCGCAGAAAGCCCCTGCAGTCGCTGCAGCTATACTTTGGAAAGGCGCAATGGTTACCGCCGTCCAATATTCGCGGTCGTTGTTGTTGCCTGTTACGGCCGAGAAAACCTCATTGGCATTGGTCGATTGAAAATTGATGTTTGAAAATCGTATCACATAATCCCCTGCGGTAAGGTTATTGAAAGTTCCAGCTAATCCACCCTCGGGAATATCATCTGTTAACAATGTTCCTGGATTACCGCTACCATCATCCGTCCAGAGTTCTACCGTGGTATTGACAGTATTTGAACCAATGGAATTGGCAACATGTATTGTGTTCATATCGTATTCGATCCTACCGGAATTAGCGCACCCACTGAATGCGGTTATTTCTGGATTATATTGGGCCGTATTGACTATGGTGTAGGATTTTACGGCTAGATTGCCACAAATGTCCGTTACCGTAATTTCATATTCTCCTGGGGGCAGGTCACCAATAATGGAGCGATTAATGGTGGTGGTGTACGCCAAGGGGAAATTTAGGGTGTATGGACCTCCCAGATTAAAAGGTTGGGTAGGGTTTATGGTAATACTGGATTGAAACGGTACGGGGCGAATGGTATATGTCGTCTCCGGAACAACACCGCTACTGGGCTGACCTGGAACACGGTCTATCACAATGGCTCCGGTATCTTCCAAAATGGAGAGGGAAGATCGTATCCTTACAGCATCCAGCGGGTTTGTTGGCGTAAGTGTATTGAATTCCACGGATGTGGAATGGCAATCATCTATACCTGTAATCCGATAGCTTCCTTCTCCGGGCAACGTATAATAATCGAAAAAGTTATTGTTCAAAGGGTCGGGACTACCTCCTACTAGAGGTATGTTAACCCATACATTGGAGCCCGTTGGAATTTCCTGTTCTATGGTGACATTGTTTGTTGTACAGAACATATTGTAAACATCCAACCCGTCAGCAGTTAAACTTATGGCATCTACTGTATGAATTGGTGAACAGTCGGGGGCAATGGCAATTTCTTGATCTATAGTCAATAAGGTATCATCTACAGGTAGCGTGGTTTTGGTTGTACCAAAAGTGTTACATCCATCATTGAAAGTAACCATATACGGAATATTTTCATCAAGTCCGGGGGGATATGTAAATGAGATACTGCTACCATTTACATTTTCCAATGTCAGGTCTTGTGGAATGCCCCCATTAATGCTTATTGTGGCATTGCCCGGTTGTTGTATCGTAGTTACACCATTTGTAGAATGGACTGTAGTAAAAAATGTTACGTCGTATGCCCCACAGTCCGGACTACATTTCCTTTGAAAGGTAGCATTGCGATATTCAGAAACTAGCGCAGTATTGTCCGCAATAACCGGATTTTGTGTCTGTGATACGGAACATCCCAAATCGGTGACTTCAAAAGATACGGTTTCACCGCCGTTTAAACCTGAAAAGGTGTGGGATCGATTTGGAGTGGGGCCAAAAGTTTGTGGTATTCCAGGGGCAGGGGGAGTTACCGTATATTCAAAAGGTCCGTTGCCTCCACTATTAATGTCAATGGTTAACGTGGCATCCGTTCCACCAGGGCAAGAGGGTGCCGTATTGATGCTTGTGATGTTCATGGCCTGATAGGTGCTGGTCACCGCTATGGGATTGTCCGGGGACTGAATTACACTTGCACCGTTTACCAACCTTACCATATAGCTGCCTACAGCAAGGTTGCTAAAATCAACAGGCCCTCCCGTATCGGGGATATTGAGTACTGTTTCCAAACCTCCAGGGTTTGTAAGGATGGCTTGCCATCCAACACAGGGAGAACCACCAGGAAGTGTCACTGCAATATTTCCATCGTTGGGACAGGTTCCTTCGGTAACGGTTACCGTAAAATTATTGGGATCGCATTGTGCCTGGGCCATTTGAGAGCCCAAAACCCATAGTAGCGTTAAAAGAAGTACGGTTTTAAAATGTACTGTTTTTCTCATGATAGGATTACTTAGGGTGAAGTTGGTTTTTCGTAGGTTAAAGCATATGGACTGGGATGTTTTACTATGGCAACTCAAGCGATACTTGATTTTTTGCCAAAACCCAAGACGGGTTCAAAATTATCGCTGAGAACGCCCATAAAAAGGTCTCATCTAATAAGCGGTTCATTTCGTTTGATAATAGGTAGCTGTACCTTTTTTTCGGTAAAAGCGGCTTTTTCACCGGGATTTATCGTCCGATTAAAACCAAAATTTTAGCACCATAGTGCTATTATAAAAATGTAATTAACTGTTTTGTAAATACTTATGGATTATTGACAACCTAAAAACGTAGCTGAGGAAACATCTGGCTTAAGGGTAGGGAAATCCCTATTTACATTTTAAGAGTTACGTAATCCAGAATTAGGTGTCTAAGAGTGTAATTGGAATATCAAGATGCTAGTAAAGCTTGGTATTTAAATACAATGCTTATGGAAAATCAAATAGTAGTAATGACTTTTGGAGCCGGCAGTATTATAATTTTTTTAGTCGCCATATGTATCATTTACTTCTCAAGGATAAAAAAAGGATTCTTTGTAATATCCGAATTCGGCATGAGGAATAAAACAATTGTCCAAAGATGAACGAACTTAAATATTATGTAGGTACCAGGCTGAGGTTCGTTATTCACAGAGAAGGTGATCGTATTGAGGAAGACAAAATGTTTACTGGGATTCACTTTTCAGAATCTACCACCACCATATGGTTTGGCGAAATAGGATATAGTAACGAATACTTTGATTTTAAACCTATTCTAAAACCTTTGAATGTACTAAAGTATAACCTTAAGGGTTTGGAAAAAGTAGGAAAGGAACTTACTTTTTTTTCAGCAAATGAATTGGTCGAAAATTTATGGGCCATTGCCAATGGCGATATTAAGGACTGGCGATGTTTTCGGTCCGACGCACTCTTTTTCCTAATAGAACGGCAATATGATGTCTTTGGCCTGATAGACAAAAGATCGGCCATAAAAAGTATGGAATTGGAGAATAGGAATTGGGAACATTCATAAATAGGTGAAAGACTATTGTTCTTTCCCACGGTAACCCCTAAAGTTTTCCAGTATCATGATGTATTCATGAATACCCTTAAAAAGGAATAGTGAAATTTAGGAGGCAAAGAATTCCATGGAATTTTTAGTAAAACACTGTATGGGAAGAAGGAAGTATATATTCATCTCTGCCATAAAATTACCATTTATCGTTAGAAATGAACTGATCGTACATATTTCCGCAACTGATTTCTTATAATTTGTATATTGTTGCTGAATTTGGGTCGGACCCTAGGTGTTTGACCATAGGACCATCCCAATTCAATGCCCCACAATTTTAGTGCACATTTTAGCTATAGCAGATGAAGTTAACCGTAAAAAACTTAAAGGTTATTCTTGTCCTTGTCATTCTTGGCTTTGGTTTAGGAATCTACCTGCAAGACTTGGAACATCGTAAAAGTACCGCGCATGCTTGGAAGGCAAATCGCTATAACCTATCCCGTTTCAATAAAATTACCGAGTACAACAAAAAAATGACTTCCAGGAATTGGAGACGGATGAAGGATAGTATCGCTTTACAGTTGGATACCCTGATGATTTTGAAATTTAGGCGTGAGGTAGACAGCCTTAATGCACTGGATGGGCAAAATACCAATATTCAACGTGCAGGAAGCTCCATTGCCAATTCCTTATTATCCAACAAATAGATACTGGACTCTTTTGCAGTGATTATCTTTAGGAGTCCTCGGAATGCCTTGAGTGGATTCAAACTAATGCAGATTCGATCGTTCAATAGTATCATATTTCAGGCTGTTCTCCCCTAATTTCATTGTCGTTTTCCGTTTCTCCCGGTCCGGATTTTTCCTCATAGATCGTTTTGTATTCTTCGCCAATTTGATCCACTAAGGTATTTACCTTGCTTTTGTCCTTTATCATGGCCCAGGTCATGATCAGACTGGTACCTATGATTACGAACAGTAGAATTCCGGGCTCAAAAGTAGCTACTTGAGCTTCTGTCGGAATAGCAAAAAATAGCAGTACCGTTATCAATCCACGAGGGGCGATGAACAATTGAGGTAAGATATCACTTCCTATAAAAGTTCGTAAGATTACAAACCGAATCACATAAATGGACACAATGAGGAGAAGGCTTATCAAGGCTACGCTCAAACTAAAGAGAGATGCTATGGCGATGGTCAGCCCAAAAATCACAAAGAAAAAAGTACGTACCACAAAAGCGGTCTCCAAGGTAACGATATGGAGCTCATGATAGATGCGATGCGCTTTTTCATATTCCAAAAAATGGGCCAACTTCCCGGCAAAGAATAACTTCATATTGGCGATTACCAAACCGAATATGAGAATTATCAACAGCGAGGAAAGATGTAATTGCTTGCCAATGGCATAGAGCAATAAGAGTACAGCTATCAAAAGAAATAATTTGGCCTGACTCTTTATTTGCTGGAATATGAGAATAATAGCATAGCTGGCAACCAAAGAAAGCACTATGGTGAGTACAATGTTCACTGCAAAGCCAACTGCACCGGAGTCTTCCGCTGGGTTTAGCCCGCCTACCAAAAAATAGAACATCATAATGCCCATAATATCGGAGAACGTGCTCTCGTATATATGGAACTCTTTTTTGTGTTCCGCTAATCCGCTTACGCTTGGAATAATAATGGCACTGGAAAGAATGGACAAGGGTGTGGCATACAGCCAAGCGGACTGCATGGTCATCTCCGGGACAAACTGGAAGAGTATCAATGCCGCTACCCACGCAGATCCTATAAGGCCTACAAGGGCAATGGCCATAGATTTGAGTATGGGCACCAGTTTTTCCTTTTTCAGTTCCAATTCCAAGGCCGCCTCCAGGACGATCATGATAAGTCCAATGATACCCAATACCTCAAGGGCCGGAAAAAAGTCCACCTTCTCGGAAGTCATATATTTTAGGACAAATTGGAGTACCACGCCCAAGATGATCAACAGCAATACCGAAGGTATGTTGGTACGTTTGGCAATACCGTTGAACAAGAAGGATAAAATAAGAATGACCGATGCCTCGATGATAAGGTTATAGGATGAAAATACGTCCATATGGTTGGGTTGTTTTTTGGTCTATTTCCCTAAAATAGAGTATAATTTTTAATTCATGTCCGCCCTGTTGATTTTATTCAAGGATTAGTTTTTAGCTTGGATATTGAAAGTCGGAAAAATTTGTATATTTGCACCACTGAACGGATATAAATGTATTCATGAGGGGACAATTGGTCCTCTTTTTTATTGCTGAAACTTTGGTTTAGGGGGTTTCTTTTACTTCCGGGTAAACCGATGGGTTAAGGCAAACACCGTTAAAGGACGGGTGGGTAGAAAAGTGGTGCAAAATGTTGAAGGATAAAGTAGAGATGCTTTTGAAAGAAGCCTTGGCTAAGGATGAATCCCTTTTTTTGATTGATTTCTCCATTTCATCGGACAATACGATCAAGGTGGTAATCGATGGAGATAAAGGGGTGTCACTTCAGGATTGTATGAAGGTCAGTAGAGCCATAGAGCACAATCTGGATCGGGATAAGGAAGATTTTTCGTTGGAAGTGACCTCCTCAGGAGCTGCATCACCCATTCATATGCCAAGACAGTATAAAAAAAACATTGGTAGGAAATTAAAAGTGAGAACCCAAGAGGATACCTATGAGGGAAACCTTGTTGAAACTTTGGAAAATGGTATTGTTTTAACATGGAAGGCCCGTGAGCCAAAACCGATAGGGAAGGGTAAAATTACGGTCCGGAAAAAAAAGGAAATCAATTTTTCGGAAATAGAGGAAGCAAAAGTTATTTTAAAATTTTAAGTGTAGTCAAAAATGGAAAATATTGCGTTAATAGAATCCTTTTCGGAGTTTAAGGACGATAAATTCATAGACAGGGTAACGCTGATGGCAATCTTAGAGGATGTTTTTAGGAACGCCCTAAAGAAAAAATTTGGTTCCGATGATAACTTTGATATTATTATAAACCCGGACAAAGGGGATTTGGAAATCTGGAGAAACCGGATAGTGGTAGAAGATGGTGAAGTTGAGGAACCCAATGAGGAAATATCCATTTCCGAGGCAAGAAAAATAGAACCCGATTTTGAAGTCGGCGAGGATGTTTCCGAAGAGGTAAAGCTTATAGATTTGGGAAGAAGGGCCATTTTGGCATTGCGTCAAAATCTTATCTCAAAGATCCATGAGCATGATAACACTACAATTTATAAGCAATTCAAGGACCTGGAAGGCGAAATATATACCGCCGAGGTGCACCACATTCGCCACAAGGCCATTATCCTTTTAGACGATGAGGGCAATGAGATTATCCTGCCCAAGGATCGTCAGATTCCTTCGGACTTTTTCCGTAAGGGCGATAATGTCCGTGGAATCATTGAAAGTGTGGAACTCAAGGGCAGCAAGCCCACAATAATTATGTCCAGGACCTCTCCACGCTTTTTGGAGCAGTTGTTCTTTCAGGAAATCCCGGAAGTTTTTGACGGTCTTATTACCATTAAAAAAGCAGTTCGGATTCCTGGGGAAAAAGCCAAGGTGGCGGTTGATTCCTATGACGATCGTATTGACCCCGTAGGAGCCTGTGTTGGAATGAAGGGTTCACGGATACATGGTATTGTAAGGGAACTTGGCAATGAAAATATTGATGTGATCAATTGGACCAACAATCCACAGCTTATGGTCACAAGATCTTTAAGCCCGGCAAGAGTTACCTCGGTAAAGCTCGATGATGAAAAAATGGCGGCACAAGTGTATCTTAGACCAGAAGAAGTCTCCAAGGCCATAGGCCGTGGCGGCCACAATATTCGTTTGGCCGGCCAGTTGACCGGTTATGAGATCGATGTGTTCCGCGAAGGAGTGGAGGAAGATGTGGAACTTACCGAATTTTCGGATGAGATAGATGCATGGATTATTGAGGAATTCAAAAAAATAGGAATGGATACGGCACGGAGCGTACTGGAACAAGATGTGGACGACCTTGTGAAAAGAACCGATCTGGAGGAGGAGACCATTTACGAAGTTGTACGAATACTCAAAGAAGAATTGGAAGATTAGCTATATATTAGCAACGATTTAAAGAAATAGGAATTAGTATTTATGGCAGACAATGCAAACATAAGGCTTAATAAGGTTCTTAGGGAGCTCAACATTTCTTTGGATAGAGCAGTGGACTTTTTAACATCCAAAGGGCATGAAGTAGATGCCCGTCCCACTACCAAGATATCCAATGAAGTGTACCAAGTACTTTTGGATGAGTTTCAGACGGATATGAGCAAAAAGGTTGCGTCCAAGGAAGTAGGGGAGGAGAAAAGAAAGGAAAAAGAGGCCATAAGGTTGCAATTGGAACAAGAGCAGGAAGAAAGGCGAATTGCCAGGGAGAAGAGGGCGGCCTCATCTGCTGATAATGTGATCAAGGCCAAGGCTGAGCTTTCCGGTCCCAAGACTGTGGGCAAGATTGATTTAAATCCTAGAAAAAAGACTCCGGCCGCTCCTAAAAAGACAGAAGAAACGGCCAAAGCTGAAGAACCTGAAGTAAAGGAGACCCCAAAAGCCCCAATAGCTCCTGAAGAAAAACCTAAGCAGGCCGCTGAACCGAATGATGCCGAAAAAGAGAACGAAAAGATAACTACCCAATACCAAAAACTTTCCGGACCAAAAATAACCGGTGATAAGATTGACCTTACCAAATTCCAGAAACCGAAGAAAAAGAAAGAGGAGCCAAAGAGTACCACTACTGGGGGAGATAGGAAAAAGCGAAGAAAGCGCATTGTAAGCAATACCGGTGATGCCAATAAAGGCACAGTGTCACGTGGCAGGGGACCTGGTGGAAGAAAAGATGTAAAACGCTTTGCTACGAACAAAGTAGAGCCTTCCGAAGAAGATGTTCAAAAACAGGTAAGGGAAACCTTGGAAAAACTTCAAGGGAAATCCAAAAAGGGTAAAGGGGCCAAATATCGTAGGGACAAAAGAGACCAGCACCGTCAACAAACGGAGAAAGATCTTGAACAGCAAGAACTGGAAAGTAAGATTTTGAAGGTAACTGAATTTGTTACCGCCAGTGAAGTTGCCACCATGATGGGCGTTTCTACTACTGAAATTATTTCAGCCTGCATGTCGCTTGGAATAATGGTCACCATGAACCAACGCTTGGATGCCGAAACACTTTCTATAGTTGCCGATGAATTTGGTTACGAAGTAGAGTTCGTTACTGCTGAAATTGAGGAGGCCATAGAAGAGGATCAGGATGCACCCGAGGATTTAAAGCCAAGGGCACCTATCGTTACCGTAATGGGTCACGTAGATCATGGTAAAACATCCCTGTTGGATTATGTTCGAGAGGCCAATGTCATCGCGGGAGAGAGCGGAGGTATTACCCAACATATCGGGGCCTATGGAGTGGAATTGGATGATGGCCAAAGAATAACCTTTTTGGATACACCCGGTCACGAAGCCTTTACGGCAATGCGTGCTCGTGGGGCACAAGTAACGGATATTGCGGTTATTGTGATAGCGGCGGATGACGATATTATGCCCCAGACCAAGGAAGCTATTAGTCATGCCCAGGCTGCCGCGGTACCACTGGTATTTGCCATTAATAAAATAGATAGGCCAACGGCCAATCCGGACAAGATCAAGGAAGGGCTCGCCAATATGAACCTTTTGGTAGAGGACTGGGGTGGAAAAATACAATCCCACGATATTTCGGCCAAAACGGGCGATGGGGTAAAAGAACTATTGGAAAAGGTTCTGCTGGAAGCAGAATTACTGGAATTAAAGGCCAACCCTAGTAAAAATGCTTCAGGTACTGTTGTTGAAGCCTTTTTGGACAAAGGGCGCGGATACGTATCCACTATTTTGGTGCAGGCCGGAACCTTGCGAATAGGAGATTATGTATTGGCCGGTACCCATAGCGGAAAGGTCAAGGCTATGTACGATGAACGAGGGAAAGAAATAAAAAAGGCCGGTCCGGCTACGCCCATTTCAATATTGGGATTGGACGGGGCGCCTCAAGCGGGGGATAAATTCAACGTCATGGAAGATGAACGTGAGGCCAAACAGATTGCAACGAAAAGATCTCAATTGTTACGTGAGCAATCCGTTAGGACGCAACGTCATATCACGTTAGATGAAATCGGAAGGAGAATTGCCCTTGGGGATTTCAAGGAATTGAACATCATACTTAAGGGAGATGTGGATGGTTCAGTCGAAGCTTTGGTAGATTCCTTCCAAAAGCTCTCTACAGATGAGATTCAGGTGAATATTATTCACAAGGGGGTAGGTGCCATAACGGAATCCGACGTGCTCTTAGCTTCAGCTTCGGATGCAATAATTATTGGCTTTAATGTTAGGCCTATGGGCAATGCCCGGGAAATTGCGGAAAAGGAAGAAATCGATATCCGTATGTATTCTATAATCTATGATGCCATCAATGACCTTAAGGATGCCATGGAAGGAATGCTTTCTCCCGAGATAAAGGAGGAAATTACGGGTACAGCTGAAATTAGGGAAACCTTTAAGATTTCCAAGGTAGGTACCATCGCAGGATGTATGGTAACCAGTGGAAAGATATTCCGAAATTCCAATATTCGACTTATTCGCGATGGTGTGGTTATCTATACCGGTGAATTGTCATCCCTAAAACGATTCAAGGATGATGTTAAGGAAGTAGCCAAAGGTTATGATTGCGGTCTTCAGGTTAAGAATTATAATGATATTAAGGAGAGCGATATCGTTGAGGCGTTCCAAGAGGTGGCCGTGAAGAAAAAATTGTGATAGGTACAATTTAACAGAAAGAAAAAATCGACCAATTAGGTCGATTTTTTTGGTTTTAACAACATGGCATTGGGGTATTTTTCCCGTACTTCCAAAAACTTCCGCTCAGCTTCCAACTTGTCCTTAAACTTTCCGACCCTGACCCTATAAGTAGGGGAATCGAAATCTATTTTTGAAGGTAGTTCCGGGAAGTCTTCCTCTACCTCCATCTGTATTTCCTGGGCTTGGTCAAAAGAACCAAAACCTACTTGTATCCGATAATGTTCCGTACTGGCATTGGCCGATTTATAAATGTCCAATAAGGTCTCGATATTTTTATCCTGTTCAATGGTTATTTTTCCTTGCTGTGCAGTGCAAAGCTGAATTCCCAAAATCAGTACAGCCAATGATAGCGGTGTTTTTAAGATAAAGTCCATAGTTTGTTTCTAGAGTTTTACAAAAGTAATTCTTTATGTTTTAGTGCTTGAATTTTTACTTTATTTAGAACAATTATAAATTATAAATTATAAATCCATTAACATTTTCAAAATAAAGTCAATGTCGTATTTTTGCCTTCAATTTGAGGCACTGTAATACTACCTAACATCCCATATATACTAATTATCGTGCCAAGATTTCGAAAGAAATAGTTACCATATGAAAAAGGTTCCATACCGCAATCGAATTTCTAAAGTTTTAGGTGTTAGTCTCATTATTTTCCTTCTTTTTTCCATTTCACTCTACAGTCAGGAAGAAGCCGTTGCCGAGAATGCTGAAGTTGCAACGGAAGAAGGTGCAGCGGACGCATCTGCCGGGGATCCTGCAAAGGGAAAATCCTTATTCAATCAAAATTGTGCCGCTTGCCATGCACTGAACCGAAAAATGACCGGACCGGCTTTGGCCAATGTTGAAAGCAGACTCGCAGAGGAAGAAGGCCTGGATAAGGAATGGTTGTATGCTTGGATAAAGAACAGTCCCGGAATGATAAAGTCCGGCGATGCATATTCGGTCAAAATTTATAATGAATACAATCAGGCGGCAATGACCGCTTTCCCAACCTTGAGTAATCAGGATATCGATGATATTTTGGCGTACACTGCCGCTCCTCCTCCTGCGGCCGCACCATCGGTAGCTGTTACCGCAGCGGATAATGCAGGTTCTTCAGAGTCTTCCGGAATTTCCAATGAAATACTATTAGGCGCCTTGGCCGTGGTCTTTGGACTCCTAGTACTGATGCTTTTCTTGGTCAATAGTACGCTTAGGAGAATTGCCGAGGCCAATGGTGTTGTTCTGGAAAAAGAGCGGGCGGAAAAGAGAATTCCCGTTTGGAAGGCATTTGCTCAAAATCAGTTTTTGGTCTTGGTCACGGTTATATTCCTTTTATTGGGAAGCGCTTACTTTGCCTATGGATGGATGATGCAAGTAGGTGTAGATCAAGGATATGCGCCTATTCAACCTATACACTATTCGCATAAGATACATGCCGGCGATAATAAGATAGAATGTAAGTATTGCCATTCTTCGGCGCGGGTTTCCAAACATTCTGGAATTCCATCCTTGAACGTCTGTATGAACTGTCATAAATCCATTTACGAATATAAAGGAAATCCGGAAGGGCCTACCCAAGAGGATTTGGCCAATGGGTATACCAATGAATTTTACACTGGTGAAATAAAGAAATTGTATAAGGCCGTTGGTTGGGATGAAGAGAATCAGAAGTACACTGGAGAAAGTCAGCCCGTTGAATGGGTGCGTATCCATAACCTCCCCGATTTTGCTTATTTCAATCACTCGCAACACGTTTCGGTGGCCGGTATAGAATGTCAGACCTGTCATGGCCCCGTTGAGGAAATGGAAATCATGTACCAATACTCTCCTTTAACCATGGGCTGGTGTGTGGAATGCCATAGGGAGACCAATGTAAAAGTTGAAGGCAACGAATACTATGCAAAAATCCACGCGGAACTTTCCAAAAAATATGGTGTAGACCAGCTTACTGCTGCCCAGATGGGTGGTTTGGAATGTGGAAAATGTCACTATTGATTAAAACTAAAGCAGCTAATTACAGAGATATCGTATGGCATCAAACAAAAAATATTGGAAAAGCGAAGCGGAGTTAAATCCTAACGATTCCATTGTTGAGGCGCTGAAGCAAAACGAGTTTGTAGAGGAGATTCCTGTTGATGATTTCTTGGGCGATAAGGAGAACCTTTCCGCCGCTACCACCAATAGAAGGGACTTTTTAAAATATGTAGGGTTTAGTACCGCTGCGGCTTCCCTTGCAGCATGTCAGGGACCTGTCCGTAAATCCATTCCTTATGTAGTACAACCGGAAAATATTGTTCCCGGCGTGGCCAACTACTATGCGACTACGATTGCCAATGGTTTTGATTTTGCGAGTATACTTATAAAGACGAGGGAAGGTAGACCGATAAAAGTTGAAAACAATACAGAGGCCAAAGTAGGAGGAAGCGCAAATGCCAGGGTTCAGGCTTCGGTTCTATCCTTATACGACAGTACAAGGTTGCAAGGGCCATTGGCTAACGGGGAGCCTGTTGAGTGGGATGCCTTGGATGCCGGTGTAAAGGCCAAATTGGGAAGTCTAAAAGGTTCCGGAAAACAAATAGCCTTATTGACACAGACTTATGCAAGTCCCTCTACTTCTAGGCTTGTAGCCGAGTTTAAGGAAATGTATGGCGATGTAAACCATGTTACCTATGACGCGATTTCCGAGGATGCCGCTCTTACCGCTTTCGAGAACCGTTATGGCGAACGTGCTTTGGCGGACTATGATTTTTCAAAAGCGGATTTGATCATTTCCTTCGGAGCCGACTTCTTGGCAGACTGGCAAGGTGGTGGATTTGATAATGGCTATGCCAAAGGCAGGATTCCAAAAAATGGAAAAATGTCCAGGCACGTCCAGTTTGAGGCCAATATGTCCCTAACCGGTGCAAATGCTGATAAACGAGTTCCGTTGACGCCTATGCAACAAAAAGTAGCCCTGGCCAAGTTGTATGCCAAATTAAACGGCACTTCGGTTGGTGGTGAAATCGGGGATGCCGAACAGGCACTGGATGCCGTGGTTGCACAAATAAAGAAAAATACAAGCAATGCCGTGGTAGTTACCGGTATTGATGACGTAAATGCCCAGTCCGTGGTTCTGGCCATAAATGAAATGTTGGGTAGCAAAGCATTTGATCCAAAGTCCCCTAGGTATAGTAGGCAAGGAAATACCAAAGCCGTTAATGCTTTGATTTCCGATATGAACTCTGGGAAAGTGGGGGCATTGATAATGGATGGGGTAAACCCCATGTATACCCTGCCCAATGCGGTGGATTTTGCCAGTGGTATTGAAAAGGTAGATTTATCTGTTGTGTTCTCCACCAATTGGAACGAGACCACTGAGGTAACACAATATACTGCAGCGACCAACCACTTTTTGGAATCCTGGGGAGATGTACATATCAAAAAAGGGCATTATAGCCTTATGCAACCCACTATTAAGGAGTTGTTTGATACCAGGCAATTTCAAACAGCGCTATTGGAGTGGATGGGCCGCGATATTAGCTACTACGATTACATTAAGGAAACTTGGGGAACGCTTGTGCTCAATGGTACGGATTGGAACAAAGTGCTTCACGATGGAGTGTTTATAGTTTCCGATCAGGTTGAGGGTGATCCCGAAAATGCATTGGGGCAAGAGGACAAGGAAACATCGGATGCAGCAATGACCGAAGAATCGGCTACAGCCTCATCCATTACACCAATAGCCTCTGCTGTGCGTAGTTTGGCGAATGCTACCAGTGGTGGGGGTATGGAACTTACACTTTACCCCAAAATAGGTATGGGGGATGGGCAGCAGGCCAATAATCCTTGGCTGCAAGAATTCCCGGATCCCATAACCCGAGTATCTTGGGATAACTACGTTACGGTTTCCAAGTCAGATGCAGAACAAATGGGATTGGAAAACGTGCATGTCGCCAATGGCGGTATGGATGGAAGTTATGTGAAGCTCACCGTAGATGGGGTGTCCATTGATGGAGTTCCCGTTATCGTTCAACCCGGGCAGGCCAACGGTTCTGTAGGACTCTCTTTTGGGTATGGTAAAAAAGTGGGTATGAAATCGGAGATGCAGACTGGTGTGAATGCCTATTCATTATATAAAAATTTCAATGCCGTTCAATCCGTAACGATTGAAAAAACATCGGGAATGCATGAATTTGCCTGCGTTCAATTGCACAAGACATTAATGGGTAGGGGTGATATCATCAAAGAAACTACCCTAGAAATTTTCAATACCAAGGATCATGCCGAATGGAACCATGTTCCAGTGGTATCCCTTAACCACCAAGAGGTGCCGGCTACTACCGTCGATCTTTGGGACAGCTTTGATCGTTCTATTGGGCATCACTTCAACATGTCCATAGATTTAAATGCCTGTACAGGTTGTGGTGCCTGTGTTATTGCCTGTCACGCGGAGAATAATGTCCCGGTAGTTGGTAAACAAGAGGTAAGGCTTTCCAGGGATATGCACTGGTTGCGAATAGACAGATACTATTCTTCGGAGGATACATTTGAGGAGGACAATACCAAGAAAGAGGAATTTGATGGTCTTTCAGGAGAAAAAGGCTCTTTGGGAGGTTTTGGGGAGTTGGAACATCCAGCTGCCAATCCACAGGTGGCCTTTCAGCCCGTTATGTGTCAGCATTGTAATCATGCACCATGTGAGACAGTTTGCCCAGTTGCGGCAACATCACATGGTCGTCAAGGACAGAATCAAATGGCCTATAACCGGTGTGTAGGTACCCGTTATTGTGCCAATAACTGTCCTTATAAAGTTAGGAGGTTCAATTGGTTCCTGTATAATAACAATGATGAGTTTGATTACTACATGAACAACGATTTGGGCAAGATGGTTCTTAATCCTGATGTCAACGTACGTTCAAGGGGAGTTATAGAAAAGTGTTCCCTTTGTATCCAGAAAACGCAGAAAACCATTTTGGATGCCAAACGCGAAGGCCGTCAAATTAAAGATGGGGAGTTCCAGACAGCTTGTTCATCTGCATGTAGCAGTGGCGCAATCGTATTTGGGGATGTAAATGACAAGGAGAGCAAGGTTGCCGAATTGGCAGAAAGTAACCGCATGTACCACTTATTGGAGCATGTAGGGACCAAACCCAATGTATTCTATCATGTAAAAGTTAGGAATACCAACGAAGCTTAAACCATACAATAAGAAACAATTATAATAGAAATCTATGGCGTCGCATTACGAAGCACCTATTCGAAGGCCCTTAGTAATTGGGGATAAAGGCTACCACGATGTAACCGTGGATATTGCCGCTCCGGTAGAGGGAAGGGCCAATAAGCACTGGTGGATTGTTTTTACCATTGCCTTGGCCGCATTACTTTGGGGTGTTGGGTGTATCATTTATACAATTTCCACAGGTATTGGTACTTGGGGTTTGAATAAGACCGTTAACTGGGCATGGGATATCACTAATTTCGTTTGGTGGGTAGGTATTGGTCATGCAGGGACGTTGATTTCCGCTGTATTGTTGCTGTTCCGTCAAAAATGGAGAATGGCCATTAACCGTTCAGCAGAGGCCATGACCATCTTTTCCGTAATTCAGGCCGGGTTGTTCCCTATTATACATATGGGCCGTCCTTGGCTGGCATATTGGGTTTTACCTATTCCCAATCAATTCGGTTCACTTTGGGTAAACTTCAATTCACCACTGCTGTGGGATGTTTTCGCAATTTCGACTTACCTCTCTGTTTCTTTGGTATTTTGGTGGACAGGCCTTTTACCGGATTTCGCCATGATTCGCGACCGTGCCGTTAAGCCATTTCAAAAGAAAATATACAGCCTGTTAAGTTTTGGATGGAGCGGGCGTGCCAAGGATTGGCAGCGTTTTGAGGAGGTTTCCTTAGTTTTGGCCGGTTTGGCCACCCCTTTGGTACTTTCCGTGCATACTATCGTATCGTTTGACTTTGCTACATCCGTCATACCGGGATGGCATACCACAATTTTCCCTCCTTACTTTGTTGCCGGTGCTGTATTCTCGGGCTTCGCCATGGTGAATACGTTGTTGATCATAATGCGCAAAGTCTGTCATCTGGAAGCATACATTACCGTACAGCACATTGAGCTGATGAACATCATAATCATGATTACGGGGTCCATTGTGGGGTGCGCTTATATTACGGAACTTTTTATGGCCTGGTATTCCGGTGTAGAATATGAACAGTACGCCTTTTTGAATAGGGCCACAGGACCGTATTGGTGGGCATATTGGGCTATGATGACCTGTAACGTATTTTCACCACAGTTTATGTGGTTTAAAAAATTACGTACCAGTATCATGTTCTCGTTCTTTATTTCCATAGTGGTGAATATTGGGATGTGGTTTGAACGTTTTGTGATTATCGTAACTTCGCTGCATAGGGATTATCTCCCTTCTTCATGGACCATGTTTTCTCCCTCTTTTGTGGATATAGGCATATTCATAGGTACTTTGGGATTCTTTTTCGTGTTGTTCCTGCTTTATGCCAGAACCTTCCCGGTAATTGCACAGGCCGAAGTGAAGACCATATTAAAATCTTCCGGGGAACGCTACAAGAAATTAAGGGAAGCAGGGAAACCATTGTATGAGATTGCCAAAACCGCCCATATTCAAGAAAGTGTGGTTGAAGAAAAATCACTTCCCAAAGAAGAGCAGGAAAGTCAGGTTTCGACCCTACTGGACTCAATAGGTGCATTTGATGCGAACACGGAAACGCCCGATGATTTGAAAAAAGTCAAAGGAATTGGTCCCCAAATGGAAAAAACCCTGAACCAAATTGGAATATTCACCTTTGCCCAAGTAGGTAAAATGACGGAGAAAGAGTATAATCTCTTGGATTCAATAACTGGTTCTTTCCCCGGACGGGCACAACGAGATGATTGGGCCGGACAAGCTAGAAGTTTAAATAACAACAAATAATATGGCATCTAAAGTTATACATGCTTACTATAATGATGATGATGTATTGATGCATGCGGTCAAAAAGATAAAAGAGGCCAAACATCATATAGAGGAAGTGTATTGTCCTTTCCCGGTACATGGTTTGGATAAAGCCATGGGACTGGCACCGACCAGAATTGCCATTACATCCTTTATGTATGGTTGTTTAGGATTGGCAGTGGCCATTGCTATGATGGATTACATTATGATCGATGATTGGCCCCAGGATATTGGTGGAAAGCCTAGTTTTAGCTATATCGAAAATATGCCTGCATTTGTACCGATTATGTTTGAGCTAACCGTATTTTTCGCGGCCCACCTAATGGTTATCACTTTTTATTTGAGAAGTAGGCTATGGCCATTTAAAAAAGCCGAAAATCCAGATGTGAGAACAACGGACGATCATTTTGTGATGGAAATTGAAATCCATGACAATGAAAAGGAATTGCGTAACTTATTGCTGGATACAGGTGCGGTAGAAATAAGCATAGCAGATAAAAACGATCATTGAATATGAAAAGTTTTGGTAAAATAGGAATGATATTGTTTGGGATTCTGGTCTTCTTTTCCTGTCAGGATGAAAAGATTCCAAATTATCAGTATATGCCTAATATGTATGAGGCCGTAGGTTACGAGACCTATGATGAGGTCTATTTTTTGCCCAAAGGTACAGAGGCCCTAGTGCCACCGGAAAATACTATTCCTAGGGGATGGCTGCCCTATGGGTATGAAAACACCCCCGAAGGGAAAGAACTGGCACGCTTGCAGATGAGCCCTCTGGATTCATTGCAAAGGAATGAAAATCTGGCTACAGGAAAAGAATTGTATGATATCTATTGCGCAATATGCCACGGTGCCAAAGGTAAAGGGCAAGGGAATTTAGTGAAGCGCGAAAAAATATTGGGTGTGCCCAGCTATGACGATGCGGCAAGAAATATTACAGTCGGCACTACTTTTCATACGGTTCAATATGGCTTGAATTCCATGGGATCTTACGCATCGCAAATGAGCACTACGGAGATGTGGCAGGTTTCTGAATATGTAATGAAATTAAAAGAAGACTTAACAAAATAATACATAGATAATATGTACACGTTTTCAAGTAGATTAAAAATTGCGTCTATAGTAATGATGATCGTGGGAGCTTTGGGCTTAGGCTATGGTTTTATTACCATGCCGACGTCTGTAGAGGAAGCCAAGGCCATGGTCGCCAGTCATGATGATGGTCATGGAGGATCTCATGGAGAAGGGACACATGCCAATACGGATTCCCATGGAGAACACGATGCTTCCCATGATGAGCACCTGCTACACCAATTACAGAATAAGCCTTGGGCGGCATTATATGTTGCTGCTTTCTTTTTCTTTATGATTGCCTTGGGTACCCTGGCCTTTTATGCCGTTCAGCGTGCCTCGCAAGCAGGTTGGTCACCATTGTTGTTCCGCGTTATGGAGGGTATCTCGGCGTATCTGGTGCCCGGAGGTATTATTGTCTTTGTTATTTTGGTCCTTTCCGTAATGCACATGAACCATTTATTTGTATGGATGGATGCCGATGTGGTGGCCCATGATACATTGTTACAGGGAAAAGCAGGATACTTGGATCCGGTCTTCTTTCTGATAAGAGCGGCAATATTCCTGGGCGGATGGATTCTTTATCGCGAGTATTCCAGAAAATTGTCCATTAAGCAAGACGAGTCCAATGATAATTCAAGCTTCAAGTTGAATTTTAAGATTTCCGCCGCATTTTTGGTGTTCTACCTTATTTCCGAATCCATGATGTCCTGGGATTGGATAATGAGTGTTGACCCCCATTGGTTTAGTACCTTGTTCGGGTGGTATGTTTTTGCCAGTATGTTCGTATCCGGTATAACGGTTATTGCAATGGTTACTATTTACCTAAAATCGAAAAATTATTTACCGGATGTAAATGATAGTCATATCCATGACTTGGCCAAGTTCATGTTTGGAATCAGTATTTTTTGGACCTATCTATGGTTTTCACAGTTTATGTTAATTTGGTATTCCAACATCCCAGAGGAGGTCACCTATTTTGTTACAAGAATTGAGGATTATAAACTGCCCTTCTTCGGAATGGTTGTGATGAACTTTGTATTTCCCTTTTTAATTTTGATGAATAGTGACTATAAACGAATTAATTGGTTCGTAATAATGGCAGGGATCGTTATCTTGGCCGGACATTATGTAGATATATTTAATATGATTATGCCGGCCACTGTCGGAGATCAATGGTATATAGGCATTCCCGAAATCGGGGCAATTCTTTTCTTTGCCGGGTTTTTTATATTTTGGGTTTTCAGGGCTCTTGGCGCTGTTCCCTTGCAGCCTAAGAGAAACCCATTCATTGAGGAAAGTAGGCATTTTCACTATTAACGGATTTTAAAGAATAATTTCAAATCATACAATGACTACATTACTGGTTTTAGTTGTTTTAGTTCTAGTGGCAATCGCAATTTGGCAGATGACAAAGATGTTCGAATTTGCCCAACTCAAAGCAAATACTTCGGAGATAGCCAACGATAATGACAATAAGTACAATGGGTATCTATTGTTTGCCTTTTTGATTTTTATCTATGGCATTACCATTTTCAGTTTTTGGAAGTACTCCAAGGTATTGCTTCCGGAGGCGGCTTCCGAACATGGTGGAGAATATGATTATTTAATGTTGGTATCCTTTATCATCATTTTCTTTGTACAGACCATTACCCAGGCATTGCTGCATTATTTTGGGTATAAGTATAGGGGAGAGAAAGGTAAGAAGGCCCTTTTTTATGCAGATAATGACCGCTTGGAATTTATATGGACAATAATTCCCGTAATCGTATTGGCCGGACTCATATTATGGGGCTTGTATACATGGACAAATATCATGGATGTCAATGACGAGGATGACCCGTTAATAGTGGAGCTATATGCCCAACAATTTAACTGGACGGCCAGATATGGCGGAGAGGATAATGTTCTGGGAGCGGCCAACGTAAGAATGATAGATATTGACAAGGCGAACGTATTGGGACTGGACGAGTCCGACTCCTATGCCTCGGATGATATAATCGTAAAGGAACTTCATTTGCCTGTAGGCCGAAAGGTAAATTTTAAAATGCGTTCCCAGGACGTATTGCATTCTGCCTATATGCCCCATTTCCGGGCCCAGATGAACTGTGTGCCGGGAATGACAACCGAATTTTCGTTTACTCCCATAACCACAACGGCTCAAATGAGGCAAAACCCGGATGTTGTTGAAAAGGTAAAACGTACCAACGCACTTAGAGCTGAATGGGCCGCAGAAGGAAGACCAAATTCCGACCCATGGGAGTTTGACTATGTGCTCATTTGTAACAAAATATGTGGTAAGTCGCACTACAATATGCAAATGAAGATTATTGTAGAGACCGAGGAAGAATACAATGAATGGATAAAGTCCCAAAAGACCTTTGCGGAAACCGTTATGGTAGCGGACGTACAGGAACCGGATTTCAATCCAGTTGGAGCGGAAACGGCGGAGCTATCTTATAAGGCACAGGATTAAGAATATTGCTAGAAAGGGAAAAGATAATTAAAAAAGTAAAATTATGTCTGTTACGGCACAAGCACATGTAGAGGACCATGCACATGATCATGGGCATCATCACAAAGAGACATTTATAACCAAATACATCTTTAGTCAGGATCATAAAATGATAGCCCGACAGTATTTGATTACGGGGCTCATAATGGGTTTTGTTGGAATAGCGATGTCCCTATTGTTTCGGATGCAACTGGCCTGGCCGGGGGAATCCTTCCCTATATTTGAAACTTTATTGGGTAAATGGGCTCCCGATGGTGTTATGGATGCGGATATCTACTTGGCCTTGGTTACCATACATGGAACCATAATGGTGTTTTTTGTACTTACTGCGGGATTGAGCGGTACCTTTAGTAACCTTTTGATTCCCCTGCAGATCGGAGCTAGGGATATGGCATCAGGTTTTTTGAACATGGTGTCGTATTGGTTATTTTTCCTGTCCAGTGTAATTATGGTGATATCGCTTTTTGTTGAGGCCGGTCCGGCTTCAGCAGGGTGGACGGTATACCCACCTTTAAGTGCCCTTCCGATGGCCCAATCAGGATCAGGTATGGGGATGACTCTTTGGCTGGTATCCATGACTATATTTATTGCTTCATCCCTTTTGGGATCTTTGAATTATATCGTTACGGTACTGAACCTAAGGACCAAGGGTATGTCCATGACCCGTTTGCCGTTAACGATTTGGGCATTTTTCGTTACAGCGGTAATCGGTGTAATTTCCTTCCCCGTTCTTTTATCCGCTGGCCTATTATTGCTCATGGATAGAAGTTTTGGCACATCGTTCTTTTTATCGGATATCTTTATTCAGGGAGAAGTTTTGCATTATCAAGGAGGATCTCCGGTATTGTTCGAGCATCTTTTTTGGTTTTTGGGTCACCCAGAGGTCTATATTGTAATCCTACCCGCTATGGGTATTGTTTCCGAGGTAATGTCCGTTAATGCCCGTAAACCTATCTTCGGATATCGTGCCATGATTGCCTCCATATTGGCCATTGCGTTTTTATCCACAATTGTTTGGGGGCATCATATGTTCATTTCCGGGATGAACCCATTTTTGGGGTCTGTATTTACCTTTACTACGCTATTGATTGCCATACCCTCGGCGGTAAAGGCATTTAATTGGATAACGACCCTATGGAAAGGAAATTTGCAGCTAAATCCTGGAATGCTATTTTCCATTGGAATGGTTTCCACATTTATAACGGGAGGCTTAACCGGTATTATTTTGGGCGACAGCACCCTGGATATAAACGTGCATGATACCTATTTTGTAGTGGCGCACTTCCATTTGGTAATGGGTATTTCAGCACTATATGGTTTATTTGCCGGAGTGTACCATTGGTTCCCAAAAATGTTCGAAAGCAAAATGATGAATAAAAATTTGGGATATGTCCATTTTTGGATTACGGCAATAGGTTCCTATGGAATATTCTTCCCCATGCACTTTGTTGGCATGGCTGGAGTGCCTAGGAGGTACTATGAGAATACCGCCTTTCCTATGTTCGATGAATTGACGGATGTGCAAGTCCTTATGACGGTCTTTGCATTGATAACCGCTGGAGCACAATTGGTCTTTGCCTATAACTTTATCAGCAGTATCTTCTATGGTAAAAAAGGCCCCAAGAACCCTTGGAAAGCAACTACTTTGGAATGGACGGCAGAGGTAAAACATATTCATGGAAATTGGGACGGTCCCATACCTCATGTTCATCGCTGGGCCTATGATTACAGTAAGACTGATGAAAATGGGGAATACATTATTCCAGGGCAAGATTTTGTACCTCAAACGGTGCCCTTACAAGAAGATGAGGAAGAACTAAATCATTAACACCAAACTAATTTAAATAAAAAATGCCCGTACTACTAAGTCGGGCATTTTTTTTTGATGGTTATTGAAAAAAGACAATCTCGCTTTTTTGTAATATCTTAGTAAAGCCCTATTTGAAATCCCCATTTAAATTCGTTTTAGTAATGGGTGTACCATTGACGGGCGCTGAAATCCTCCATGAAATATAACCTGTTATGAAACACGTTTTTCTTATTGCACTGATTATGTTCACAGGGTTTGTACACGCCCAACGCAAACCTAAGATTAAGGGAAATAGAAGCATTGTGCAGGTAAACGAGAACTTGCCCCCATTCAATGCCATACAACTTATCGATGATTTGGAGATTGTTTTAAAGAAATCCTTTGAAGAAGGTTATACCATTGAAGCCGATGATAATTTAATCGATGTCCTAAAATTTGAGGTTAAGGACGGTACGTTGTTCATCAGTTCCTTTTATAAGATTACGGCTAAAAAAAAGTTGGAAATTATAATCAATTATAGGGAATTGGAGTCAATAACCATGGAGAATGGTAAGATGAACTCAGATGATGTAATCTCTTCCGATGAATTGCACATTAAAACTTCGGGCCCTTCACGATTGGAATTGAATGCCAATGCAACTATAACACATCTTGCCATGGAAGGGATAAGTTCCGGGGATTTTAATTTTGCAAGCGACTCTATAGATGTTCAATTAACGGACCGTATAGACGCTCGCATATATGTGGTTGGGGAGAGTTCCCACGTCTCCATGCAAAAGAATGCCACGGCAAGGTTGGAAGGCACCACAGACAGTCTACAGGTACTATTATATGGGAATGCCAATCTTAAAGCGGAGAGATGCGAGGCAACTTCGGTTAAGGCCTTTTTAGAGGAATCTCCGGATGCCAACATTTATGCCATAACAAATTTTGAACTTTCTTCCAAGGGTTCTTCCAAGGTTAATCTATACGGAAACCCCAATATTAAGATTTCGGAGTTTTTAGACACTTCCAAGCTCCATAAAGCACTAGATTAAACTGCAATCGGAGCGGTGATACAATGTTCTGGAATACCAAAGCCATCCACCAAAACCTCCATATGTGGCCTAAGCTCGGAACATAGACGTTCTACCCTTTGCCTTATGGCCTTCGATTTGGTACGTCCTATATAACCCTGCTCCAAGTACCATTCGGCATCCTGTCGGATTTGATATAGGGCGTAAAGCGTTCCCAGCTTTTGGAACAATAGACGGTTTTTTTCATCTACTATGGAGGATGAAAAATTGGAAAACAAGGTGTAGGACAGTTCTATGCTATACGCCTTACCCAGGGCCAATAGATGTGTCTGCACTTTCAGGAATGCTTGATAGGAAGGTACGCCTTTTTTTATTTGATCCCGTATTCGCATGGCCAAGGTATACGTAAGCCTTTTGGTCCTGTAGTTAAAGGCGTGTCCGTGAAATTTGGGGTTGTACAGATGTTCCTTATCCGTTTTATTGGTGTAGACAGGGTTAATAGCGGAAAGCCTCTCGCCAAGTTGGGTTGTGAGCAGGCGCAATACCGAGGAAAAACCGGCACTATTAAATTCGGCCCTAAAGTCTGAGAGAACTCCTTTAGCGGCCAATTGTAACAAGACAGTATTGTCACCTTCAAAAGTGGTAAAAATATCTACATCGCCCTTTAGGTCCGAAATACGGTTTTCGATTAGATAGCCCTTACCTCCACAAGCTTCCCTACATTCCTGGATGGCATCATTGGCATACCAGGTAATCAATGACTTTAGACCGGCCACTTGGGTCTCTACCTTGCGTTTATCCGTATGGTCTTCATTGCAATAGGCCTCCATAATCCTGTCCAAGGTAATGTGGTATACATAGGCACTGGCAACTAAAGGTGTAAGCCGAAGTTGATGGGTAGGATAATCCAGTAATAGGTCTTCCTGAATTTTAATGTTGTCATTGAACTGCCTTCTTCTTAAGGCGTGCTTCACGGAGATGGCCAATGCAAACTTTGCTCCCCCCAATCCGGCACGGGCCACACAAATACGCCCGCCCACCAATGTGCCTAGCATGGTAAAGAAGCGCTTATTTGGATTTTGGATATCTGAATGGTAGCTGCTATCATCGTTTATGTGGCCATACATGTTCAGTAGGTTCTCCCTTGGTACATGTACCTGATTAAACCAAATTTTCCCGTTGTCCACGCCATTAAGCCCTAATTTATATCCATTGTCCTCTACTTTTATTCCAGGAAGCAACCTATGTTCGTCATCCCGTAAAGGAACAAGAATGGCATGCACCCCTTCGTTTTTTCCATTTACGATCAATTGGGCAAATACCGTAGCCATTTTGGCATGTAGAGCGTTTCCAATATATTCTTTATTATCATTATCGCCAGGAGTATGAATTATAATTTCATCGGTTTTGGAATCATAGGTTGCCGTGGTCTTAATGCCCCTTACGTTGGAACCGTGTCCAGTTTCGGTCATGGCAAAACAGCCCAAAAGTTTGGCTTCCCCGGTTTTTTTAAGATACTGGTCATGATGTTTTTTGGTTCCCAATTTTTGGATGCTTCCCCCAAATAGCCCAAACTGTACCCCGAACTTTATGGTAAGACTGCCATCCACGTACATAAGGTTCTCAAAAATAGCGGCATACCCCTCCATATTTTCTGCACCACCATAGGATTCTGGATATGCCATGGCACCATAACCATTTTCTCCAAGAAACTGTACTTGCTCCAGAACCCGTTTTCTGAATTCATCCTTGTCCCTATGAATGTTCCAATCAAAAAGAGGATGGGATAAAAAAGAGCGAAAATTATCAATTACATTGTCATGCTTACCTTTTAATAGGGCATCCAATTCATGGGCATTGTAATAATGGGATGTTTTTTGGTGAATTACTTCTACGTCAAAGAGATGGTTATAGTGGTTGGGCTGTATACCAAGGTTTACTTCAATATACTTTAGATTTTCATTGAATGGACATTCATTATGATAACTGCACACTACTTTTTGACTAAAAGTGGCTAAGGGATAGGTATCACTTTCTACAAGCTTTACCTTAGACCTGGAAATGGTATGTCTCCAGTTTTTGAATTCCTTATTGGATGGAGGGTTTGTCCTTTTCAACCATTTGAACAAAGCGTCCTGTTCTTCTTTGGATAAAGAATTATCCTGTTCCAAAGCCTTTTCAATAATGGCAATCTCCGAAGCCGATAATAGATCATCTGACCATATGACATAAAAAAAGGGAATATATTGAAGAATCCCAGGGCTGTACTTTTCCATGTCCTGAATTTACGATTTTAAGGGAGAACCAAAAAAAGCCATGAGCCATAAAACAAAAACCCCTGATCGGACTCGATCAGAGGTTTTATATACAACTAAGTAAAAAAACTAAAACTATGCGGTTTCAGCAACTTTTGGACCGGCAGCAACAATTTCAGGGTTCACATTGGCCTTGAACTGCTCAAAGTTGTCATTAAAAAGCGTAACCAGTTTGTTTTTAACCTGGGTATACTTCTCTTTATCTTCCCAAGTATTTTTAGGAATCAAGACCTCTTCTGGCACATTTGGACAACTGGTCGGAATTTGGAAACCAAATTCCTCATCTGTAACATACTCTGCATTGTCAAAGTCGTGGTTATGAATAGCATCGATCATAGCCCTGGTATGTTTCAATTTCATGCGGGAACCACTACCGTTCCATCCGGTATTCACCAACCAAGCCGTTGCTTTGTGTGTTTTTATTTTTTCAGCCAATAACTCGGCATACCTGTTGGGATGCCACATCATAAAGGCAGCTCCAAAACATGCACTGAACGTGGCTTGGGGTTCGGTTACACCCATTTCAGTACCGGCTACTTTTGCCGTGTACCCAGAGATAAAGTGGTAACTGGCCTGCTCAGGAGTCAATTTGCTTACCGGAGGCAACACACCAAATGCGTCGCAAGTCAAGAAAATAATGTTTTCCGGATGACCTGCAATACAAGGAATCTGTATATTGTCAATGAACTCTATGGGATATGACGCTCTTGTATTTTGTGTTATGGAAACATCGGAATAGTCTACCTGACGGGTATCCTTATCATAGACAACGTTTTCAAGAACAGTTCCAAAGCGAATGGCGTTAAAGATATCCGGTTCGTTTTCTGCAGAAAGATCGATAGCCTTGGCATAGCAACCTCCTTCAATATTAAAGGTTCCTTTGTCTGTCCAGCAATGTTCGTCATCACCGATTAATTTACGTTTGGGATCTGCACTTAAGGTAGTTTTACCCGTACCGGAAAGACCAAAAAGAATGGAGACATCTCCTTTTTCACCTACGTTTGCAGAACAGTGCATAGGCATAACCCCTTCCAACGGCATAAGATAATTCATGACGCCAAAGAGACCTTTTTTCATTTCCCCGGCATACTGCGTACCTAATATCACAATTTCCTTACGTTCCAAGTTCACATCAATACTGGTCTTGGAAGTCATTTCGGATGTGTAACGGTTGGCTGGGAAACCACCGGCATTCATGACAACGTAATCCGGCTCGCCAAAATTGGCCAATTCCTCTTTGGTGGGCATGATCAACATATTCTGCATAAAGAGTGCATGATAGGCCCGTGTACAAATAATCCTGGTCTTTATCCTATAATCTGGATCCCAACCTGCAAAGGCATCTACAACAAATAGATGCTCACGGGTATTAAGATAATCCAGGGCACGTTCGTGGTTTACCATATAGGTGTGCTCGTCCAACCCAATGTTGATATCGCCCCAGTCAATATTGTTTTCAGAATCGGGATGCCGTACAATGCGTTTGTCCTTTGGACTACGACCGGTCTTTTCCCCAGAGTAGGTCATCAAAGCGCCTACATCGGAAATTGCAGTACCTTTTTCCAATCTCAGTCCCAATTCGTACAGCACAGGTACACTACTGTTTCGATAAATGGTTTCGGTATCTATACCGTATTTCCGAAGGTTAAATGCTTCTGCCATGTTCAATTGTTTTTAAAGTTGATATATAGTATTTGCTCATAAATTCTAGTGCAAATGTAGGGTACAGGGCATGGTAAAAAAGATGACAAATGTCATGTAGGCGAAAATCAATGGCCGGCCTTCAATGAATTTAACCTTAAGATAACCCAGATACAAAGCAATATTTTTGAATTTAATTGGTGCAACACTTCTACATGCTTTATTATCTTTGTTAGGATATGAATGAGAACTTGGATCCTACCGCACAGAACTTTTCGCAGGAAGAGCTGGATGTCGAAAGGGCATTAAGACCTGTTACGTTTGGGGATTTTACAGGACAGGAACAAGTGCTGGAAAATCTAAAGGTCTTTGTGCAGGCGGCCAATCTAAGGGGAGAGGCTTTGGACCATACCTTGTTCCATGGTCCGCCTGGCTTGGGAAAGACTACATTGGCCCATATTTTGGCCAATGAACTGGGAGTGGGTATCAAAATTACCTCGGGACCGGTACTGGACAAACCCGGAGATTTGGCCGGTCTGTTGACCAATCTCCAAGAAAGGGATGTGCTCTTTATTGATGAAATCCATCGGTTAAGTCCTATTGTGGAGGAATATCTTTATTCCGCCATGGAAGATTACAAAATTGATATCATGATCGAGACGGGCCCCAACGCTCGTACTGTACAGATCAACCTTAATCCGTTTACTTTAATAGGGGCCACTACACGTTCCGGTCTCTTAACGGCTCCCATGCGGGCCCGTTTTGGGATTTCAAGCCGATTGGAGTATTACTCCACAGAATTACTTTCCACCATAGTGCAGCGTAGTGCGGATATTTTAAAAGTACCTATTACCAATGAAGCAGCCATTGAGATTGCCGGACGTAGTAGAGGTACCCCAAGAATTTGTAATGCCCTTCTGCGCCGTGTCCGTGATTTTGCCCAAATCAAGGGTAATGGGAATATAGATATGGAAATCTCAAAGTTCGGTCTCAAAGCTCTGCATGTGGATGCCCATGGTCTGGATGAAATGGACAATAAGATTCTGACCACTATTATTGAAAAATTCAAGGGAGGTCCAGTTGGTATTACTACATTGGCCACTGCCGTTTCCGAAAGTGCGGAGACCATTGAGGAAGTCTATGAACCTTTTTTGATTCAACAGGGTTTTATAATGCGTACACCGCGGGGCCGGGAGGTTACGGAATTGGCCTATAAACATTTGGGACGGATAAAGGGTGGTGATCAGCCGGGCTTATTCTGATGAAAAATTTACCGAATATCCCCCGATATGAAGTGCTAAGGAACAGAAGGACGATTCTAAAAAACCCCTTACCCTTTCATCATCATTATTTCCAGAAATATGGAGACACCTTTCGGATAAATTTAGGTAGGAGCAATGACTGGGTTTTTACCAGGAATGCGGAATCCATACGGCATATACTTCAAAAAAACCACAAGAACTACGGCAAATCATCTTTGCAGACCAAGGAATTGGCCAAATACATTGGCCATGGACTGCTAACCTCCAATGGTGAATTTTGGCGAGTGCACCGAAGGATGATACAGCCGGCCTTTCATAAGAAAAAATTGGAAGGCCTAATAGACATGATGTATAGAACCATTGCGGCCGAGCTAAGCGAACTTCAAGTTAATTCCGAGTATGACATTTTTCCCATGATGGGAGATCTGGCCTTTCAAGTGGTGGCAAGATCCCTTTTTAGTGCGGACAATATCCGTGATAGGATGCAACGTCTAAAGGAGATTACCATAGCCAACCAAAAAATGTTGATCAAGGAAATGCGAATGCCCTATCTAAATTGGTGGTTCCATTTGAAAGGGGATATCCGAAGGCATTTAAAGCTATCTGCTGAGGCAAGACATTTGATTAATGGAATTGTTCAGGAACGCTTGGATTCCAATGAGAAAAAGGACGATTTGTTGGATATGCTATTGGATGCCCGTTATGAGGATGGTACGAACATGCCAAGGGAACAGCTGATAGATGAGGTAATGGTACTTTTTACGGCAGGTCATGAAACTACGGCCAATGCCTTGAGCTTTACCCTAATGTTATTGGCAAAACATCCAGAAGTCCAACAAAGACTTTTTAAAGAAGTAAAGGAAATTGATTTTGAAAAGGGAAATAATCTACAGGCTTTGACCCAATTGTCCTATACCCAACAGTGTATTGAGGAATCCATGCGCCTTTATCCCCCGGTATATTTTATGGATCGGGTTAGTTTGGCCGAAGATACCATAAAAGGGCATATATTTAAAAAAGGTACCGTATGGTTAATGAGCATTTATGAGTTGCACCGACACGTCGATTTCTGGGAAAACCCGTATCAATTTATACCCGAACGTTTTGCCCATGATGATAAAAAAGACTTTTCTTCTCATTACTTTCCCTTTGGGGCGGGACCTCGAATGTGCGTGGGCAATAATTTTGCCATGTATGAGATGATAATGACTATCAGCTTTTTAATCAAAAAGTATAGGTTATCCACGACTGGGGAAATTGAGGTTCATCCACTGATTAGCTTAAAACCTAAAGGGGCATTTATAAAACTTACAGCACGTACATAAATGTATGGAAAGGGCAGACATACGGTTTTGATAAAGGAAGAAGCAGAGCGTCTCGGTTTTTTATCCTGCGGTATTTCCAAAGCTGCGTTTTTAGAAGAGGAGGCCCCTAGATTGGAAAAATGGTTGAAAAGCGGTATGCATGGTGAGATGCATTATATGGAAAACCATTTTGACAAGCGCCTAGATCCCACAAAGCTGGTAGATGGGGCAAAATCAGTGATTTCATTGCTGTTGAATTATTATCCCTCCGAGAGCCAAATAGAAGATACCTTTAAGGTATCAAAATACGCCTATGGTATGGACTACCACCTTGTGATAAAGGAAAAGCTTAAAAACTTGCTCCAGTTTATTCAAGAAGAAATTGGCGAGGTTCATGGTCGGGCGTTTGTGGATTCCGCTCCCGTGTTGGATAAGGCATGGGCGGCGAAAAGTGGTTTAGGCTGGATGGGCAAACATAGCAACTTGCTTACGCAACAGGTGGGTTCCTTTTATTTTATTGCGGAGCTAATAGTGGATTTGGAATTGGATTATGATGCTCCGGTAACCGATCATTGCGGTTCCTGTACGGCCTGTATCGATGCCTGTCCCACAGAAGCCATCGTGGAACCCTATGTTGTGGACGGAAGCAAGTGCATATCCTATTTCACCATTGAGCTCAAAAATGAAATTCCAACTTCGGTAAAGGACCAATTTGAAGACTGGATCTTTGGTTGCGATATTTGTCAGGATGTTTGTCCTTGGAATCGATTTTCCAAATCGCATAACGAACCTTTATTTCATCCCAAACCGGAATTACTATCCATGACCAAAAAAGACTGGGAGGAAATAACGGAGGACGTCTTCAAAAAGGTTTTTCAGAAATCGGCCATAAAACGCACGAAATTTTCCGGTCTCAAAAGAAATATCAACTTCATTAAATAAATTTTAAGGGTAAGATTTTCAAAACCTTAGGGTTTTCTTTCCCTCTTTTTTTGTAAGCCGGAAAACGCAAACGTTTTCGTAATAAAATTTACCATTTTCTTTTTAAGATTTTTTTAAGAAGTCGTTAAAAACGCTATATTCGGAGACTGTTCTGTTTTGCGGATTCCTTAAAATTGGGCAATAGATATGTGCTATAGTTTAAAATAACAGCTATTGATTGTGGAAATGCCAAAATGAACCGATAAAACTGACTAAACTAAATCAACACTATTATGGGCGGATTGGAAACGTTGGATGTAATTGTAATTCTGGTTTATCTCGTAGGAATTATCATATATGGAATATCAAAGTCCAAAAGAAGCAGTTCGGAGGATTATTTTCTTGGCGGGAGGACCATGACCTGGCCCATTGTTGGTATTGCATTATTTTCAGCCAATATTTCCAGTTCCACCTTGGTGGGGTTGGCCTCGGATGGTTTTCAGACCAATATCAGTGTTTATAACTATGAGTGGTATGCCGTTGTAATCTTAATTTTCTTTTCCATTTTTTTCCTACCCTTCTACTTAAAATCTGGAGTTTACACCATGCCGGAATTTATGATGCGCAGGTACGATAAACGATCACGTTACTATTTTTCCTTTGTTACTATTTTGGGGAATGTCCTTGTGGACACGGCGGCCGGTCTCTATGTAGGGAGTATTGTTTTAAAATTGCTATTCCCTGAAATTAGCTCAACATACATTATCATTATGTTAGCCATCGCGGCTGCTGCATATACCATTCCGGGAGGCTTAAATTCCGTAATACAGACCGAAGTGATACAGGCCGTGCTTCTCATTATTGGTTCTTGTTTCCTTACCTATTTTGCTTTTGACCAATTGGGCGGTGGCTGGCAGGGAATGATGGGAAAATTGGATGCCATGTTAGCGGGCGGAGAGGTGAATTTTGGGGATAGGGCTGCCGAAGGTAAATATATTCCATCCAATTCGGATGAAGTATTTAGTCTGGTACGTCCGGACAATGATGAGTTTATGCCCTGGTGGGGATTATTGACCGGGGTTCCTCTTTTGGGCTTTTATTTTTGGGCCAATAACCAGTTTATGGTACAGCGGGTATTAGGGGCCAAGGACCTGAACCATGGGAGATGGGGCGCACTTTTTGCAGGATTTTTAAAACTCCCCGTTATTTTTATCATGGTGGTTCCCGGTGTACTGGCCTTGCTGCTTTTTAACAACTTGGATATTTCCGGACTTAATTACCCGGTGGCTGATGGCGGAATGTGCGAGAACCTGGCCGATTGTCCCAACCTTACCTATCCGGTATTGTTATTTCAATTACTGCCCACAGGAATTTTAGGTCTGGTAGTAGCGGGTCTTTTGGCGGCTATGATGTCCTCGGTTTCCGCGACCTTTAATTCGGCCTCTACATTGATTACGATGGATTTTGTAAAACAACTTCGCCCGGAAATGACAAGTAAACAATTGGTTCGGGCAGGTCAGATAGCAACCTTGGTTTTGGTGGTCCTGGCTTCAGCATGGGTTCCCTTCATTGAAAAGGTAAGCGACTCGCTATGGGGCTATTTGCAATTGGTCATCGCATTTACCAGTCCTCCTGTGGTATCTGCGTTCATATTAGGACTTTTTTGGAAAAGGGCGAATGGTACTGGAGCCTTTGTTAGTTTGTTGGTCGGTGGTGCCTTCGCTCTTTTTATGATATTGTCGGCGGCATATGATATTTCCCCTTACCTTAATGATTTCCACTTTCTGGCAAAAGCAAATCTATTGTTTGTTATAAGCATTATTGTCCATGTGGTTGTTAGTTTGGCGACGGGTCTTCCAGATGAGGAGCAGGTAAAAGAGTATACCTACAAAAAAGAAATGTTTACCGAGGAGACAGAAGAGCTAAGTGCTCTCCCATGGTACAAAAATTATCGGTATTTAGCCATTATATTATTGGTAGTTACTGCAATCGTAGTAGGTTCATTTTGGTAGTTTAAGTTTAACATTTGGGAAAGCATCAATAATTTTATTGGTGCTTTTTTATTTTTGGGAACCCCATTCCTAAAAGATTAGGCTAAATTTACAAATCAAACTTCGGATATGAGTGAAGAGAAACGCAGACGGGAGGCCTTGGTATACCATGCCAAACCTAGGCCCGGAAAAATAAAAATAGTACCTACCAAACCATATGCCACACAACGTGATCTGGCATTGGCCTATTCTCCCGGAGTTGCGGAGCCCTGCCTCGAAATCGAAAAGAACCGGGAAGATGTTTACAAATACACCTCCAAGGGTAATATAGTAGCCGTTATTTCCAATGGGACGGCTGTTTTGGGCTTAGGTAATATAGGACCTGAGGCTTCCAAACCTGTAATGGAAGGTAAAAGTTTGCTATTTAAGATTTTCGCCGATATCGATGGAATAGACATTGAACTGGACACTGAGGATGTGGACAAGTTTGTGGAAACGGTAAAGACCATTGCCCCCACCTTCGGTGGAATTAATTTGGAGGACATCAAAGCCCCGGAGGCCTTTGAAATAGAACGCCGATTAAAGGAAGAACTGGATATTCCTGTAATGCATGATGACCAACATGGCACAGCAATTATTTCCGCTGCTGCGTTATTGAATGCATTGGAATTGACAAATAGAAAAATTGAGGAAGTAAAAATAGTAGTCAGTGGAGCAGGAGCTGCCGCAGTTTCCTGTACCAAGTTGTACAAAGCATTTGGGGCCAGGGCAGAAAATATTGTTATGTTAGATAGCAAAGGCGTAATCCGAAAGGACAGGGAGAATCTATCCGAGGAAAAACTGGAGTTTGCCACAGATCGCAAAATAGACACTTTGGAAGAGGCCATGGAGGATTCCGATGTTTTTATTGGATTGTCCATTGCTGATATTGTGACTCCAAAAATGTTGGAATCCATGGCCAAAAATCCCATTGTATTTGCCATGGCCAACCCAAATCCGGAAATAAAATATGGATTGGCCTGTAAAACCAGGGATGATATTATCATGGCTACGGGACGTTCGGATCATCCAAATCAGGTAAACAACGTTCTTGGATTTCCCTTCATATTTCGGGGTGCTCTAGATGTAAGGGCAACCACTATCAATGAGGAGATGAAAATGGCCGCGGTGAAAGCATTGGCGGATTTGGCCAAACAACCCGTCCCCGAGCAGGTTAATATCACATACGGTGAGACCAGACTTACTTTCGGTAAGGACTATATTATTCCCAAACCTTTTGACCCAAGACTTATTTCCGAAATCCCTCCTGCAGTGGCCAAAGCTGCCATACAGAGTGGGGTTTCCAAGGCGCCAATTACCAATTGGGAGGCCTATAGCGAGGTACTCCTACAACGATCTGGCGATGATAATAAGGTGATGCGCCTACTTATGAACAGGGCAAAAATGAATCCCAAAAAAATAGTTTTTGCCGAAGCGGATCACCTGGATGTTCTAAAGGCCGCCCAGATTGCCCACGAAGAGGGTATAGCACAACCCATTTTGTTGGGAGATAAGCAGATTATTTCAGAACTAAAGAAAGAATTGGAATTTGATGCGGATGTACCTATTATTGATCAATATGGGGATGATTCCTTGGAAAAAAGAAACCACTATGCACAAAGATATTGGGAAAGTAGGAAGAGAAGTGGAACTACCTTGTATAGTGCAAAAATAAAAATGCGGGAGCGCAATTATTTTGGTGCTATGATGGTTTTGGAGGGGGATGCGGATGGCATGATAACGGGACATTCCAGGGCCTACGCCAATGTAGTGAAACCCATATTTGAAGTTATTGGAAGGGCCAGCAATGTAAGAAAAGCGGCAACTGCCCACATTATGATAACGAATAATGGCCCTCTGATTTTGTCCGATACATCCATCAATATTGATCCCACCGCGGAGGAGTTGGCTGAAATTGCAAGAATGACAGCCAACTTAGGCAGCGCTTTCGGGTTTGACCCGGTTGTAGCAATGTTATCCTATGCCAATTTTGGCGCTTCAAATCATCCTCATGCCTCAAAAGTAAGAAAGGCCGTTGAACAGCTGCATGACGAAAATCCCAATTTGGTCGTAGATGGGGAAATACAGACAGATTTTGCGCTGAACAGAGAGATGCTTCAAAGCCAATTTCCGTTTTCAAAACTTGCTGGGAAAAAGGTCAACACCTTGATATTCCCGAATCTGGAATCCGCTAACATTACTTATAAATTGTTAAAGGAACTGCATGCTGCTGATGCCATTGGACCTATAATGTTGGGACTGCGAAAAGCCGTCCATATCCTACAACTGGGGGCCAGTGTTGATGAAATGGTGAACATGACGGCCGTTGCGGTTATAGATGCCCAGGAAAGGGAAAAACGTAAACGTGCCAAAACAGGAAGTAGTGCTCAGTAGGCATAAGAATTTGGTTATAGAATCAGTCCCGGTAATCGATTTGGTGTAATGCATACATTCCTTAAACCTTAAACCTGAAGCATATTAAATTGAACTTGAAGTTGATATTTGCGCTTGAACTTTGATCTATGATACATCACCTAAAAGGAAAACTGATAGAAAAAAATCCGACCCATGTTATTATTGAATGTGGGGGAGTAGGCTATTTCGTAAATATATCGCTCCATACATTTTCTAAAATATCCGATGTAGAGCTCATTAATCTCTTTACCCATTTACAAGTAAAGGAAGATTCGCATACATTGTTCGGTTTTGCCGAGAAATCCGAGCGTGAAATATTTCGTTTACTGCTGTCCGTTTCAGGGATCGGTTCTAGCACGGCAAGGACCATGTTGTCTTCCTTGTCCCCGCCTCAAATACGGGAGGCCATTGCCAATGGTAATGTGGCTACAATTCAAGCAATAAAAGGAATTGGGGCAAAAACCGCACAAAGGGTTATTCTGGACCTAAGGGACAAAATTTTGAAGGTCTACGATATAGATGAAGTTTCCATTAATTCAAACAATACAAATAAAGAAGAAGCGTTATCTGCTTTAGAGGTTCTTGGCTTTGCCCGAAGACAAGCCGAAAAGGCAGTGGACAAAGTGCTAAACCAAGACCCTTCTCTAAGCGTTGAGAACATTATAAAACATGCGCTTAAAAATTTGTAGCAAGTTTGAAAAAAGGGGCCAAGCAATTTCTTAAATTAACATTTAAGCTTACTTTCCTATTCCTGTTTCTTCTGATGATCTCGGCTTCTGCCGTAGCACAGGAAACGGAGGAGGAAGAACCTGCTGAACAACAACAGGATTCTGTAAAAACAGGCCCGGATTTGGGGAAATTGGTAATGCCCAACCCCGAAAGCATAATCTCCAAATACATTTATGACCCCAAACTGGATAGGTATATCTATAATGAGAGTATTGGGGAATTTAATATAGGCTACCCCATAATCCTTACTCCTGAGGAATACATGGAATTGGCCAGACAGGAAGGTATTAAGCAATACTTCAAGGAAAAGTCCGATGCCTATTCCGGCAAAAAGGAAGGTAGTGAGGAAGCGCGCAGAAACCTGCTTCCCAATTTTTATATCAATAATAACTTTTTTCAGTCCGTTTTCGGAGGTAATACCATTGAGGTCATACCACAGGGTTCGGTTGCTATGGATCTAGGGGTAATCTGGCAGAAGAATGACAATCCAGCACTTTCGCCTCGAAACAGAACAAATCTTTCCTTTGATTTTGATCAGCGTATCAGCTTGAGTATGTTGGGTAAAATTGGGGAACGTTTACAAGTGACCGCCAATTATGATACCGAGGCTACTTTTGACTTTCAAAATATCGTAAAGTTGGACTATACCCCAACGGAAGACGATATTATCCAAAAGATAGAGATCGGAAATGTAAACATGCCTTTGAACAGTTCTTTGATACAAGGAGCGCAAAGCCTTTTTGGGGTAAAGACCCAATTGCAGTTTGGAAGGACCTCGGTAACTGCGGTCTTTTCCGAGCAACGTTCCCAAAACAACACGGTAGTAGCCCAAGGAGGAGGTACATTGAACGACTTTTCTATTACCGCCCTGGACTATGACGAGGACAAACACTTTTTCTTGGCCCAATACTTTCGGGACCAATATGATGACGCCTTGGCCAATTATCCTTTTATCCAAAGCCAGGTCCAGATTACCCGTTTGGAGGTTTGGGTAACCAATAGGAGTCAGCAAACCTTAAATGTTCGAAATGTTGTCGCCATACAAGATTTGGGGGAAGCCAACGAGGAACAGACCCGGATTGGACTTCTTAACGGTGCTCCGGCCGGTTTCTTCAATAACCCTAGTAATATTCTACCTAGGAACGATGCCAATGATTTTGACCCCGAACAGATAGGGACAGGTGCTTTAACTCAGTCTATAAGGGACATTGCAACTGTAGAGGCCGGGTTTAACATTCCGGGATATCAATCGAACCAAGGATTTGATTATGCCATTTTGGAGAATGCGAGAAAGTTGGAGGCGGGAAGGGATTATGATTTCAATTCACAATTGGGCTATATATCCCTAAACCAACGCCTAAGCAATGACGAGGTATTGGGTGTTGCATTCCAATATACCTTTAACGGGCAGGTTTTTCAGGTGGGAGAATTTGCAAATGGAGGTTTGGATGCCACAACGGTTTCTGGCGGAGCAAACCCCATAATTGAAAACAACACCTTGATCCTTAAGTTGTTAAAAAGCAATATTACCAATATCTCTGATCCCATTTGGGATTTGATGATGAAGAACATCTATGCTACCGGGGCTTTTCAATTGAGCCAGGATGACTTTAAAATGAATATTCTGTATTCCGACCCTACCCCTAGAAATTATATTACACCTGTAGATGATGCCACCTGGCCCACAGGTTTAGAAGAGAATATCCTTTTGGAAGTTTTTAATTTGGATCGCTTGAATATCTACAATGATGTGCAGCCTGGAGGCGACGGTTTCTTTGATTTTGTACCGGGAATTACAGTGAATACCCAGGGAGGGCTCATTATTTTCACAAAGGTGGAACCCTTTGGCGAATATTTATTTGAAGAACTTGGGGGTGGAACCTATGAGAACGTACAGGGATATAACCCGAACCAGCAACAGTATGTCTTTCGGGATATGTATGAACTTACCAAGGCGGCCGCCTTGCAAGATCCAGAAAAAAACAAATTTATCCTAAAGGGCCGCTACAAGTCCGAAGGAAGTAGCGGAATTCCGATAGGTGCCTTTAACGTGCCCCGAGGATCTGTACGGGTCACCGCTGGAGGACGGCAATTGCAAGAGGGCATAGATTATACCGTAAACTATCAGGCAGGGACGGTACAAATTTTGGATCCGAGCCTTGAGGCCTCCAATACCCCCATAAATATTTCCGTTGAGAACAATGCCGTGTTTGGTCAGCAGACCCGAAGGTTTACCGGTATTAATGTCGAACATCAATTTAATGAGAACTTTGTGTTAGGGGCTACCTGGTTAAATCTAAATGAAAGGCCCCTTACCCAAAAATCAAATTTTGGTGTGGAACCGGTCAATAATACCATTTTTGGTCTTAATGGAAACTTTTCAACCGAAGTGCCTTTCCTCACGCGAATGGTCAACAAGTTACCGAACATAGATACGGATGTACCTTCCAATGTATCCGTACGCGCAGAGGTAGCATGGTTAAAACCCAATTCTCCGAAAAATGCCGATTTTCAAGGAGAGACCACAACATATCTGGATGATTTTGAAGGCGCACAGGCCTTGATAGATATACGGGGATCTTTGGGTTGGACCTTGGCCAGTACCCCATTGGAATTCGTTCCGGGAGGACAACTGTCAGGAAGCTCACCGCAAGACCCGGATAATCTTTTGAACGGATATGGTAGGGCCAAAATGGCCTGGTATACCATTGATCCCATATTTTACACCAACCAAAGGCCATCAGGTGTTTCGGATAGTGATGTTTCCACCAATCCAACACGAAGAATATTTGTAGATGAGGTTTTTCCGCAAGTGGATATCGCCCAAGGTCAGACCACGGTTCAGAATACTTTGGATTTGGCTTATTACCCCAATCAAAAGGGTCCCTATAATAACAATCCCAATTTTGATACGGAAACACCGGACAATAAATGGGGCGGTATTATGCGTTCCCTTAGTAGTACCAACTTTGAACAATCCAATGTGGAATTTGTCCAGTTTTGGGTATTAGATCCCTATGTAGATGGGACAACTACAAGCCCTGGAGAATTGGTCTTGAACCTGGGAAACATCTCTGAGGACGTTCTTAGGGACGGTAAAAAACAATATGAAAATGGGTTGCCTGGAGTAGAAAGCAATGACTTGGTCGCCCCAACATCCTGGGGTGAGGTTCCGGCCACACAGTCATTGGTATATGCTTTTGATGCCAGTGAAACCAATCGTAGTCTTCAGGATATTGGTCTGGATGGCCTGGACGATGCCGGGGAAGCATCGGTATATTCAAATAATACAGGGGATGATCCCGCTTTGGACAATTATCAATATTACCTGAACCGGGAAGGTGGGATTTTAGAACGCTATATTGATTTTAATAACCCCCAAGGGAACTCTCCGGTCCAGGTGACCAACACCAATAGGGGTTCCACTACATTGCCGGATGTTGAGGATATTGATCGGGATTTAACCATGAATACGGTCAATAGTTATTATGAATATCGAATTCCCATCCAACCAAATACTACGATTGATGATTTATATGTGACCGATATTAAGGAAGGGGTTACACCAGAATTGCCGGACGGATCTCAACTTAACCGAAGATGGATACAATATAAGGTCCCATTAAGCGATTTTACCGAAGCTGTGGGAGGCATAACCGATTTTAGGTCCATCAGCTTCATGCGAATGTACCTGACCAACTTTAATAGTGATGTGGTGCTTCGCTTTGCTACCCTTGATTTAGTGCGGGGCGATTGGCGGACTTATCTTAAAAATCTGCAGGATGAGGATTTGGATACGGATCCCACCGATGATGGAACCGTAGTAGATGTAAATACCGTGAACATTGAGGAGAACAACTCTAGAATTCCTATCCCTTATGTGCTTCCTCCAGGTGTAGTTCGGGAACAATTGAATAACAATAACACGATCATCCGTCAAAATGAACAATCACTTTCCTTGGTTGTGGAAAATTTGGAATCACGGGATTCCCGGGGAGTCTTTAAAAATTTGAACATAGACCTGCGGCAATATGAAAAGATAAAAATGTTCATGCATGCGGAGAAGATTGTGGATAGTGACTATTCTGATGATGATATTCCCTTGGTAGGGTTTTTAAGAATCGGTACGGATTTCACACAAAATTTTTATCAGATAGAACTTCCCCTGCGGTTTACACCATTTACGGCCACTTCCGAAAGTGAGATTTGGCCAGAGGATAACGAAATGGATCTGGCGTTAAGTGATTTGAACAAGGTGAAATCCTTATGGATCAATAGTGGCGATTTGAGCGAGATTCGCTTTTTTGAAGTAGAAAATGGGGAAGTAATACCGGTGGAAGAATTTGCTCCTCGGACCCCGGGCAGGCTCCGCATAGGTATTAAAGGTAATCCATCCCTGGGAAGTATACGAAGTATGATGGTCGGGGTAAAGAATACGGATGATTTTCCGGCCCGTGGTGAAGTATGGTTCAATGAATTACGTTTGGCCGGACTGGACAATAATGGAGGCTGGGCGGCTGTGGCTGCAGTGGATGCCAATCTGGCCGATTTTGCCAATGTCTCCGCTACAGGTAGTAGGAGTACCTCAGGTTTTGGGGCCATTGATCAAATGCCCAACGAACGGGCCAGGGAAGATGCCATTTCCTATGATGTAGTCACCAATGTAAACGTAGGCCAGTTGCTACCCAAAAAATGGGGTATACAACTTCCTTTCAATTATGGTATTTCCGAACAGTTGATTACCCCAGAGTTTGACCCGGTCTATGACGATTTAAAATTGGATGATTTGATCGATACCGCTCCTACGGCTGAAGCAGCGGAAGAAATTAGGGAACAGGCAGAGGATTACACCAAACGGACCAGTATTAACCTGATCGGCGTGCGTAAGGATAGGGGAGAGGAGGCCGATGCCAATTTCTATGATATTGAAAACTTCACCTTCAACTATTCCTATAACGAAACAAATCACAGGGACTTTGAAATAGCCAACCTACAAGATCAAAATGTAGTTACGGGATTTGTGTACAATCACGCTTTTGAACCTGTTGAAGTGGCGCCCTTTGCCAAAAAGGATTCGCTCTTTACTGGTAAATATTGGCAGTGGCTCAAGGATCTTAATCTAAATCTATTGCCAGCTACCGTCTCCGTAAACTCCAATATAAACAGACAGTTTAACAGACAACGCTTTAGAGATGTACGCGAGGAAGGTGTGGAACGTTTGGAGCTTCCCGAACTACAGCAACGGAACTATCAGTTTAATTGGCAGTATGCCATTAACTATAATCTTACTAAGTCCTTACGATTGAATTTTACGGGAAGCAACAATAATATTGTACGCAATTTTTTGGAGGATGAGGATGATCCCAATTCGCAAATAGACCAAACCTTGGGGCTTTGGGACGGATTTTGGGATTTGGGCGAACCTAATAGGCATTCCCAGCAAATGCAATTGAATTATGAGTTGCCATTCAATAAGATTCCTGCTCTGGATTTCATTAATGCCCAATATACCTACACCAGTAATTTTGATTGGCAGCGGGGCGGGGATGCACTTCGGGTGGTTGCCGGAGAGAATATTAACACGGTTCAGAATGCCAATACACATAACCTCACGGCAAACCTTACCCTACAGAAGTTTTATGATATGATCGGTCTAAAAAAGCGAGACGGCAAGGTAGCTGTTAATAGATCTCCGATCCGCAGGGACAAGGCCGGAAACACAAAAACCGAAGAAGAAGGGCAAAAACAAAAGACTAGTGCCGTTTTTAATACGGTTGTCGATATTTTGACCATGGTGAAACGTTTAAACATCAATTACAACGAGAGCAATGGAAAAGTGCTTCCTGGATATACCCAAACTATAGGTTTTATTGGGTCTTTACGACCTTCCGTAGGGTTTGTTTTTGGCAGTCAGGCCGATGTACGTTTTGATGCTGCCCGTAATGGATGGTTAACACAATTCGATGGATTTAATGAACAGTTCCTGGAACGTACCAATAAACAATTGAATATTACGGCCACCGCCCAAGTCACAAATGATTTGACCATAGATCTATCTGCAGATAGGCAATACTCCAGTAGCTATCAGGAAAATTTTGAAGTAATTCCGGATATCGAAAATGGGGGCCTTAGGTATAATCAGTTACTAGGGAATCAATTTGGGAATTTCAGTATCTCCACCATGATGATTGGCACGGCTTTTAGCAAAAGCGACGAATTTACCTCCGAAACCTTTGAAAAGTTTAAGGAGAATAGGATAACCATTGCCAATAGATTGGTAGCGGATAGGGGGCAAGCTATTGGAGATTTAGATGAAGACGGTTTTCCACAATTGTATGGCAAGACCAGTCAAGAGGTGCTTTTACCCGCATTTTTTGCAGCATATACCGGTCAGGATGTAAATAGGGTAAACTTGGATGCTTTTCGGGACATTCCTATTCCCAATTGGAACATAAAGTATACCGGATTGATGCGAAACAAATGGTTCAAGAAAAAATTCAAGCGGTTTTCATTGACCCATGGATACCGGGCCGCTTATAGTATCAATTCCTTCCAAACCAATTTGGAAAAAGAAAATGGTAGCATCGATTCCGAAACCGGAGATTTGTTACCAGACCTTATTTTGAACAATGTGGTGCTTACCGATCAGTTCAATCCTCTGATGCGTGTAGATTTTGAAATGAAAAATTCCATTAGTGTTCTGGCCGAGGTACGAACCGATAGGGCCTTGTCCCTGAGCTTTGACAATAACCTTATGACAGAGGTCAACGGTAAGGAATATACCGTAGGGTTGGGATACCGTTTTAAAGACGTAAAATTCGTAACCAATATTGGAGGCAACAAAACTAGGCTCAAGGGAGACCTAAACCTTAAGGCGGATGTTACACTTCGAGACAATATTACCATTATCCGAAATTTAGATATAGACAATAACCAGATTACCTCTGGCCAAAACCTGCTGTCCATTAAGTTTACTGCGGACTATGCACTGAATAAAAATCTGAACGCCCTCTTCTTCTATGACCACTCGTTCTCACAATTTGCCGTATCCACAGCTTTTCCTCAGACTACCATAAATGCCGGATTTACCCTGCGTTACAATTTTGGAAATTAAACAGGGGTACAAGTACATATTCAAAATTTTTATAGGATAGTACAAACGTCCCTCGTTGGAGTCGCCATACTATAGCATTGCTTTTATTTGAATTGATTTAGGAATAGGATCTATTTCACATTTGCCGAATATTGTATAGCAGTTCAATATTTCAACTTCAATTTATTCTTGAAAACCTATTCAGAATCCGTTACATTTGTCTGCATAAAAAACAAAAAAAATGAACATACCACCCGAATTGAAATACACAAAAGACCACGAATGGGTACGGATAGAAGATAATGTCGCGACTGTAGGTATTACGGATTTTGCCCAAGGTGAGTTGGGAGACATTGTTTATGTAGAAGTAGAGACCTTGGACGAAACCTTGGATAGGGAAGAGGTTTTTGGAACAGTTGAGGCCGTAAAGACGGTATCGGATTTGTTCCAACCTCTGAGCGGTGAGATTATAGCATTCAATGAATCCTTGGAAGATGAGCCGGAAAAAGTGAACTCTGATCCCTATGGTGAAGGTTGGATGGTGAAGATAAGATTAAGTGAACCATCGGAAATCGAGGATTTGCTCAGTGCCGGGGATTACAAAGAACTGATAGGTGCCTAAAAAGCCAATTTTTACAATTTCCTTTATAAGCTGGATGGTGTTCGTTGCATTTTCCAGCTTATATTCTTTTGAGGATACAAGTGTGCCGACTATTAACATACCCCATCTTGATAAGGTCGTACATTTCACGTTTTACTTTGTGGCCGCGATTTTGGGCTTGCTCTCTTTCCGTATGCGACTAACTCAGGGCACTTCTTTAAGGAAAATTACAATAGTGATGCTGTTGTTCCTGATTATTTTTGGTATTATTATTGAGGTAATGCAGTATGGATTCACTACATCAAGGGAAGGTGACATTTTTGATGCCCTGGCCAATACCCTTGGTGCCTTGGCAGGGGTGTTGACAGCAAAAATGCTTTTTTCCTCTAAAAACAGGTTAAATTGGAAATAGTATTTGCTTTTTACGCATTATTTTAATTAAATTAGCGAACATTAAAGATATAATTATGGAACCTAAAAAGAACCCAAAAGCCGATATTGGAAGGAACAGCGGGCTTTATTTTGTAATAGGATTGGCATTGGTCATGGCCTTGGTCTACGGTGCCTTGGAATGGAAAACCTATGACAAGGTAAACGATTATGATATCTCGCTTAATGTTGATGATGATTTGGATGAGGAAGTTCCCATGACGGAACAGATAAAAACACCGCCACCGCCACCGCCACCGGCTGCTCCAGAGGTTATTGAGGTAGTAGAGGATGAAGAGGAAGTAGAGGAGACCGTCATAGAATCAACGGAAACTAGCCAGGAAGAAGAAATCATAGAAGTAGAGGATGTTGCTGTGGAAGAAGTGGAAGAAGACGTAGATGTACCTTTTGCCGTTATTGAAGATGTTCCTGTTTTTCCTGGTTGTGAAAGCGCGGGAGACAAAAGGGCCTGTTTCAATAAAATGATGCAAAAACATATTAGTAAAAACTTCCGTTATCCTGAAATTGCCCAAGAAATGGGGGTTCAAGGAAGGGTTAACATCATGTTCGTTATTCAAAAGGATGGCAGCATTGGCAATGTTAGAATGCGGGGCCCGGATAAAAACTTGGAAAAGGAAGCAGCTCGTATCATTGGTAAATTGCCTAAAATGACTCCCGGGAAACAACGGGGAAGAGCAGTTAGGGTTCCTTTTAGTATCCCCATTACATTTAAGCTTCAATAAGGTAGAAAGCTATAATAAAATTTAAAATAAAACCCTGATGATCACCATCAGGGTTTTATTTTTTTGGTAAAGTCCTTTCGTCCAATAAACTGGACTATTCGTTGCAGGAAATAGTGTTTGAGGTTATCTTTGCAAACCTATTGGAATTTAAGAATGAAAACTGCGATTAGAACGGCAAAAAGGACCTCATGGGCTTTGGCTTTTGCTGATTTTAAGGAAATTACCAAAGTTAGACTTGCCGTAAGCGTAGTCTTTTCTTCCTTGGCCGGTTATCTTTTAGGTGCCGATCAAGTGAATTTGGTCTCTCTAATACTACTTGCCTTTGGAGGATATTGTATGGTTGGTGCCTCAAATGTGTATAATCAAATCATAGAAAAAGATTTGGACGCTTTGATGAATCGAACTAGGAATAGGCCAATACCCGCAGGTCGAATGTCAGTCAATAGAGCATTGTTCATTGCTGTACTCCTTACACTTTTAGGCGTATTTACCTTGTATATCCTAAATCCGAAAACAGCCATGTTCGGTGCGATATCCATTTTTCTATATACTAGTATATATACCCCGTTAAAGACAAAGACCCCGTTGTCCGTATTTGTTGGGGCGTTCCCAGGGGCAATACCATTTATGCTGGGCTGGGTGGCGGCCACTAACGATTTTGGAATAGAGCCGGGTACCCTTTTTATGATTCAGTTTTTTTGGCAGTTTCCTCATTTTTGGGCTTTGGGGTGGATGTTGGATGAAGACTACAAAAAGGGCGGATTTAAAATGTTGCCTACGGGAAAGAAGGACGGTGGCACGGCCTTGCAAATTATTATGTACACCATATGGATGATCGTTATTTCGGTTATCCCGGTCTTTGGTATTACAGGAAGATTGTACCTCTCTATTCCGGCAGCAATCCTTATTTTTCTAATGGGATTGGTAATGCTGCTTTTCGCCTTTAAGCTCTATGAAAAAAGGGACAATGCATCGGCCAGGAGATTAATGTTGGCCAGTGTAAGTTATATTACCCTAATGCAAGTAGTATACGTAATCGACAAGTTTATATAATGAAATGCGTTCGGACTCCAAACAATGAATTGAATTGTACGGGGTGATAAGGATATAAAACAGTACAAAAAACTTTAATGGATTTAACCCAGTCAACACAAAAAGAGAAAAAGGCAAGGGCCAAAAAAATGATGCTTTGGTTCGGTATTGTGAGCCTGTTGATGGCTTTTGCAGGATGGACCAGTGCCTATATCGTAAGCAGTAGCCGTGAAGATTGGTCACGGGATTTGGAACTTCCTTCTTCATTATATTTGAGCGCATTCGTAATTCTGTTGAGTAGCATTACTTATGTCCTTGCAAAAAGAGCCATAAAACTGGGAAATTCCAAACAATGTACTTCTTGGTTGGTCGCTACCTTGGTCTTGGGTGTTCTTTTTATTGTGTTACAATTTAATGGGTTTTCCCAAATGATTACACTTGGCCAGTATTTTACAGGCCCAAGCAGTAATATCAAGTCATCTTACATTTATGTTTTTGTTTTAGCTCATGTTGTGCATGTTGTTGCAGGAATCATATCCTTACTTGTGGTTTTGTTTAATCAGATTAAAGGAAAGTATACGGCCAATGAGTTTTTGGGACTTTCCCTAGGCGCTACATTTTGGCATTTTCTAGATTTGTTATGGATATATCTGGTGTTGTTCATGACTTTTGTGAGGTAATTAAAAAAATATACCGGCTTTTCGTTAAAATCCGCTTTCGTTTAAAAGAAGAAAACTATAAATTTGTGCCAATTCTAATCAGACTTTAAGACTTTATGGATTCTACGGTTACTACTGCTTCGGAAGAAAATGTTTGGGGCGGGGGCAACAGGCCCCTCAATGCCAGTTATGGCAAATTAATGATGTGGTTCTTCCTCGTATCCGATGCTTTGACCTTTTCCGGTTTTTTGGCCTCCTATGGATTCTCAAGATTTAAATTTATAGAGACTTGGCCCATCGCGGATGAGGTGTTTACGCACGTTCCCTTCTTCCATGGTAACTTTCCAATGTATTACGTAGCTTTTATGACCTTCATACTGATTATGTCTTCAGTTACTATGGTACTTGCGGTGGATGCAGGCCATCGGATGAAGCAAAATGCAGTCATATGGTATATGTTCCTCACCATAATAGGCGGTGCCATATTCGTGGGCTCCCAGGCTTGGGAGTGGGCTACGTTCATTAAAGGTGATTTTGGTGCCTTGGAGACCAAGGGCGGGAGAATCCTGCAATTTGTAAACGCCGATACTGGGGAGAGAGCGGCATTGGCGGATTTCGCCGAGGTTATTCCAGATAGTCGTCTGGAGCATGAGAGAAAAAATGGTGTTTGGTTCTACGATGAAGGCTACACGCCCAGTTACAATCTTAATGAAGTAATAGAAGGATTTAAGGCCAACTCCAATATATTGATACGAACGGAGACCATTAATGAAGAAGGGGAAAAGGTAGTTCTGGATCGGGGACAATCGTTGACCAAACTTAAGGATGCCGTTCAAGTAGTGGAAGGAGCAAATCTTATTCATAACGAATACGGTAGCAGGCTGTTCGCCGACTTCTTTTTCTTTATAACGGGCTTTCACGGTTTCCACGTTTTCTCTGGGGTCGTAATTAATATCATTATATTCTTCAATGTTATATTGGGCACTTATGAGCGACGTGGGCATTACGAAATGGTAGAGAAAGTAGGTCTATATTGGCACTTTGTAGATTTGGTTTGGGTATTTGTATTTACTTTTTTCTATTTGGTATAAAAGGCTCGGATTTTGCTTCTCGTACGAAGTAAACATGTCAAAAACAAGATCAATTAAAACATGGCACACGAACACAAGCTTGAAATTTTTAGAGGACTCCTGAAGTTCAAATCCAACACCCAGAAAATATGGGGGGTTTTAGTTTTTTTAACCATTGTTACCGCGATTGAAGTTGCCCTGGGAATTACCAAACCTGTAGTACTGACAGGGAATTATTTTTTGGGAATGAAGCTTCTGAATTGGATATTCATTATTCTTACTCTGGTAAAGGCCTATTATATCGCTTGGGATTTTATGCACTTGCGTGATGAAAAAAATGCATTGAGACGGGCTATAGTCTGGACCCCCATTTTTTTAGTGGCCTATTTAATTTTCATTCTTCTTTTTGAGGCGGACTACATTTATAATGTATTCAAGGACGGTTATGTAAAATGGAATTTCTAACGTATAATTAACAGCTTTAAAAGACGGTTTACACACCGTCTTTTTTTATTTTTGCATATGTCCGTGGAGCTATGAAAAAGACATTTGTACTAATCGTTTTGTTTGTGTTACCTATAGTGGTATACCTGTTTTTTGCTTCTGGCGTCACCAACTTTGGAAAACTCCCCACCTTAACGGAAAACGTAGCTGATTTACCACCTTCCGATGAAGATATTTCACTGAAGGGCAAAATTACTGTTTTGGGTTTTTTAGGAAAGGATATTGAGCTTAAAAAGGGTAACGCCTTCAATCTTAATCAAAAAATATACAAACGATTTTATGAGTTTCAAGATTTTCAATTTCTTATGGTTGTACCTAAGGGAACCGAAGAAAAGGTCTTGGAATTAAAAAAGGAATTGGGTGGCTTGTCGGATATTCGAAAATGGAATTTTGTTTATGCGGGGGAGAATGAAATACATAAGTTTTTCAAGGGGCTACGGACCAATTTGTCCTTGGATGAAAGTTTATCTACCCCATATGTTTTTATAATTGACAAGAACGGCAATTTAAGGGGTAGGACCAATGACGAGGATGAGGGCACAAAGTATGGTTTTGATGCCACTTCTGTGGCCGATCTGAATAACAAGATGGAAGACGATGTAAAAATAATCTTGGCGGAATATCGCATGGCCTTAAAGAAAAACAATTCCAATAGGGATAAATAATGCACAAGAAGTACACCTATATTTGGGTATCCTTCGTAATCTTGATTTTTGGGATAATTTTTGTCCCCAAAATTGTGAATCGTGTACGAAGCGGTGAAATCGTTGATAATGATAGAATGAGCAAATTGGCCTTTATTGAGGTCAATGGTGAAAAAAGGAAGGTGCCCTCATTTTCCTTCATTAATCAGGATAGCCTTTTGATTACGGATAAGGATTATTTGGGAAAGGTATATGTGGCAGAATTCTTTTTTACTACCTGTCCGACTATCTGCCCGGTAATGACCCAAAATTTGGTTGAACTCCAAAACACTTTTAAGGATTTCGATGATTTTGGCATCGTTTCTTTTACCATAAACCCACGTTATGATGTACCTCAAGTGCTAAAAGAATATGCTGAGAAGAATAGTATCACGGATATAGACTGGCACTTATTGACCGGAAATAGGGATTCAATATACAATTTGGCCCAAAATGGATTTTATTTGATTGCCAATGAAGATGAGGCGGCTCCCGGAGGTTTTGAGCATTCGGGAATGTTTGCCCTCATTGATAAAAATGGATATTTCCGTTCAAGAAGGGATACCGCAAACAACCCGATAATCTATTATAGGGGGACTGTTACAGAGGAACAAGGAAAAAATAGTGAGGGGGAAGAAGAACAAATTAGTGTGTTAAAAGAGGACATTAAAGAATTATTGAAGGAAGAATAAATGGAGACCACGGAACTTAAGGAAAAAAGATTTAATAGGCTGATTACGGTTGTATCCATTTTGGTTCCTGTTGTGGTCGCTATTCTATTTGGTGTTAAATTGCCCAATGTGGAACCGCTGACCTTTTTGCCTCCTATTTATGCAACTGTAAATGGTTTAACGGCCCTCTTGTTAATTTTGGCCGTTTGGGCCATTAAACAAGGGAAGCAAAAACTTCACCAAAATGTCATGAACATCTGTATTGGGCTATCCGTATTGTTTTTGATGATGTACATCGCATATCATATGACCTCGGAATCCACACCTTTTGGAGGAGAGGGATACATCAGGTACGTGTATTACTTTATTCTATTTACACACATCATATTGTCTATTGTCATAATTCCATTGGTATTGAAAACTTATGCCAGGGCATATCTTGGTAAGTTTAAGGCGCATCGAAAATTGGCCAAGATTACCTTTCCAATATGGCTCTATGTAGCGGTAACCGGGGTTGTTGTTTATATCATGATTTCACCCTATTATGTACACTAATAGAAAAAAAATGAATTTGCCCCATTTTCTCCTAGATGTATGGGACTCCATAAAGGGACTGATCAATTATGATTCCAGGACAGTGTCAAATCGGACTGGGTTGTTTTTGGTTCTTGGATGCTTTCTTATGGTTTCACTCTCTGCCGAGGCACAATGCGCAATGTGTCGAGCTGTTTTGGAAAGTGAAGGAAACAAAAGTACGGCAGAAGGTATAAACAATGGTATAGTATACCTTATGGCCATACCCTATATCCTTGTTGGCGTACTGTTTTACTTTGTATATAAGAAAATTAGGGGGTAGACCTTAATTATTTAACATATTTTTAAGAATAGTACTGTAACATTGGAATGTTCTAGAAGTCTTATTACAGTGCATAGTATAATTGTACCCATCAATCAAAAACCGACCGAATGTTTGATATCGAAAGATGGCAAGAAATATTTGATACCATTCGCAAAAACAAATTGCGAACTTTCCTTACGGGACTTTCCGTTGCTTCGGGCATATTTATATTGGTAATCTTATTGGGGTTTGGACAAGGAATGCAAAATGGAGTTGCACATGAATTTGAACAGGATGCGTCTACAAGTGTTTGGGTATGGCCAGGGGTAACCGCTAAGGAGTATAAAGGACTAAACCCCGGCAGGAGAATTCAATTCCGCAACGAGAATTTTGAGAATAGTGTGTCCCTTTTACGTGAAGATATAGAATACAAATCGCCCCGAATATTTGTCCAGGACATTTCGGTCAATTATGGTAATGAAGTCCTCGTCTATAGTGTACAAGGAGTCTCCTATCAATTTCAGCAAATTGATAATGCCAAGATGTCCGAAGGTCGTTTTGTCAATTACAGTGATGAAATAGGTACTGCAAAAGTGGCCGTTCTTGGCAACAAGATCAAAAAGGATGTATTTAAGAATGTAGATAATCCGTTGGGAGAGTACATAGATATTTCGGGCATTCCCTTTAAGATTATTGGTTTTTTTGGAGAACAGGAGGAACGGGAAGAGGAGGTTATCTATATTCCAATTACAACAGCCCAAAGGGTTTTTAATGGATCGGATAGAGTAAGCAATTTGGCATATACCGTGCCTCCTATGGAAAACTTTGATGAGGCGGCCGCAAGGGCGATAAAGTTCAAAAACGATTTGAAGGCGTATTTGCAACAAGCCCATACGGTTGCTCCGGACGATACAAGTGCCATTCATGTTTGGAGTGCCATGGAGGAGGCAAAGCGTTATTATGGGCTAACGGGAAACATTAAATTCTTCTTTTGGTTTGTGGGGGTTTGTACCATTATAGCCGGGGTGGTAGGCGTAAGTAATATAATGCTTATTGTAGTAAAGGAGCGGACCAGGGAAATTGGGATACGGAAGGCTTTGGGAGCAAAGCCTTGGTCCATAGTAGGTATGATTCTTCATGAATCCATTTTTGTTACTGCCATTTCCGGTTTTGCCGGCCTAATTTTTAGTATGGGGCTTTTGGAACTGGTAGGCCCCCACATAGAGGTGGATTATATCATGAACCCATCCGTAAATTTCAATGTGGCATTGGCCACTGTTTTTGTACTGATTTTTGCAGGGACTTTTGCAGGCTTTTTCCCTGCATGGCGTGCGGCAAAGGTGCAGGTGGTAGAAGCTTTAAAAGATGAGTAAGCCACCAATAAAGGACGGACTTGGGTTTTTTAATTTGAGTTTTGGAATTTTTCACAAAGTGAATCATGTTTAACAGGGATCGTTGGAAAGAAATTTTAGAGGTACTCACCAGTAATTGGTTTAGGACCGTACTGACCGCTTTTGGCGTATTCTGGGGTATCTTGATTCTAATTATCCTTTTGGCGGCAGGCAAAGGTCTTGAGAACGGTATTAAGGCAGATTTTGGGGATATCGCCACAAATACTATGTTCATGTGGACCCGTAGTACCACTAAGTCCTATCAAGGGCTTCCAAAAGGAAGAAGTTTTGAATTTAAGATTGAGGACGTTCAGACACTTAAGGAGAATATTCCCCATCTTAGGTTCATTTCGCCAAGGAATCGATTGAGCGGTTTTAGAGGGGGAAGTAATGTGATACGAGGATTGAAAACAGGGGCGTACAATGTATATGGAGATTATCCGGAAATTATAAACCAAGACCCCATGACCGTAACTTCGGGCAGGTTTCTCAATCAGAACGATATCCGCGAAAAACGGAAAATAGCCATAATTGGAAACGGGGTAAAGAATGACCTGTACGAAAAGGATGAAGAGGTGCTGGGGACCTATATTAAGATTCAAGGTGTAAATTTTATGGTAGTAGGTACCTATAAGAAAAATAGCAATGATGGTGATGGGGAAGAAGCCCAAAAGGAAATATTTGTTCCCTTCACCACTTTTTCGCAGGCTTTTAATCGAGGTAATGATGTGGGATGGATGGCCATAACCGCTCATGACGGCCACTCCATTTCCGACTTAAAGGAAAGAATAATAAATATAGTAAAGGAGAAGCGTAAAGTACATCCAGATGATGATAGGGCTATTGGCTATTTTGATCTATATGAGCAGTACAATAGGGTAGAAAGCCTTTTTGGTGCCATGGGATTCATCGCTTATTTTGTTGGAATTTTGGTATTGTTGTCCGGTATTATCGGGGTAAGCAATATTATGTTGATCGTGGTCAAGGAACGAACCAAGGAAATTGGGATACGCAGGGCTTTGGGTGAAGATCCGTGGTCCATCAAAAAACAAATATTAATGGAGTCTATTTTTCTTACCCTTATTTCCGGAATGGCAGGAATTAGCTTTGGAGCACTGTTTATTTATGCGGTTAATGCACTATTGGATGCCAATGGTCCTGTGGACATGTTCCTGAACCCTAGTGTAAGCTTAAGTGTAGTGGTCGGTGCTTTGGTCATACTGATCATATCCGGTTTGTTGGCGGGCTTCATCCCAGCGCAAAGTGCCATTAAGGTAAGACCTATAGATGCACTCAGAACAGAATAAAAAATAGAAACATCAATCAAATCCTAAAACCAAAACGAGACAGGAAATGAAAAAGTCGGTTACCATAATTATCCTATTACTCATAGCCATAACCTTTGGGGGGGCTATGTATTACTTGTATCAAAAAAACGCTGAAGACCCCATCGTCTATGAAACTGCGGAGCCTTCCAAACAAAATATTATTAAAAAGGCCGTGGCCACGGGAAGTATTCTTCCGTTGGAAGAGGTATTGATAAAACCTAATATTTCCGGGGTTATCGAAGAGATTTTTGTAGAAGGCGGGGATTATGTGAAGTCAGGCGATCTCCTGGCACGTATCAAAGTTGTTCCTAACTTGAATGCCTTGAACAATGCAAGAAATGCTATTGACGCGGCCAAAATTGCTTTGGATGACCAAATTCGAAATCTTACACGCCAAAAAAGTCTTTTTGATAAAGGGGTGATTTCCAAAGTGGACTTGGAGCGCGCGGAGGTTGCCCATGACCAGGCCAAACAGTCCTACGCTGCCGCCAATAAGGATTATGACATCATTAAGACAGGTACCTCAAGGGGCTATGGCAACGTGGCGAACACCCAAATTCGGTCTACGGTAAGTGGTATGGTATTGGAGGTCCCGGTAGAAGTTGGGAACCAGGTCATAGAAAGTAATAATTTTAATGAAGGGACTACTATAGCGGCCATAGCGGATGTGGAAAAAATGATTTTTGAAGGAAAGGTGGATGAGTCGGAAGTCGGGAAGATCAAAGAGGACCTTCCTTTGGAAATAACCGTCGGAGCTATTGAAAATACCGTTTTTGATGCTGTGTTGGACTACATTGCACCAAAAGGGAATGAGGAGAATGGAGCCATCCAGTTTGAGATCAAGGGCACGTTGAATAAACAGGACTCGGTGTTTATTAGAGCAGGGCTGAGTGCCAATGCATCTATAATTCTGGGCCGGGCGGATAGTGTGTTGGCCATAAAGGAAGCTTTGGTGCAATTTGATGATGAGACCAAAAAACCCTTTGTAGAAATAGAACAAGGAGAACAACAATTTGAACGCAAGGATATTGAGTTGGGAATAAGCGACGGAATTTTTGTTGAGGTAAAGTCCGGTATTGCCGAAAACGACAAGATCAAGGTCTGGAACAAAGTGGAGCCCGACGAGGCGGTAAACTAGTTTTTAACATAATATTTTGAACCCATCTTGTAACATTTTAACGACTGATCTGTCTCATTATCGGTGAGGCACTTCCCACTTAAGAAATCACTAACATAACCACCATGATTGAAATCAAGGATCTTCATAAATCTTATAAAATGGGGAGCAATTCCCTACATGTGTTAAAGGGTATCAATTTCTCTGTAGAGGAAGGGGAACTTGTAGCGATCATGGGTTCTTCTGGATCGGGAAAATCAACACTTCTCAATATTTTAGGCATGTTGGATGAGGCAAATTCCGGAGAATATACTTTGGACGGGGTGCCTATAAAAGACTTGAACGAAACCAAAGCGGCCAAATACCGAAATAAGTTTTTAGGTTTCGTATTTCAATCCTTCAACTTGATCAATTATAAGAATGCCATGGAAAATGTAGCCTTGCCCTTATATTATCAGAAGATGGGCAGAAAGGAAAGGCAAGAGAAGGCATTGAAGTACTTAGGCCAAGTGGGATTGACAGAATGGGCCACTCATTTGCCCAATGAGCTTTCAGGAGGTCAAAAGCAACGCGTTGCCATTGCGCGGGCCATGGCGGCAGAACCCAAAGTACTTTTAGCCGATGAACCTACAGGAGCCTTGGATAGCAAAACATCCTATGAAGTCATGGACCTTATCCAGAAAATAAATGACCAAGGAAACACTATTCTTGTAGTGACGCATGAAGAAGATATCGCACACATGTGCAAGCGGATTGTACATTTAAAGGATGGTATTATTGTAAAAGACGAAAAAGTAAAGCAGGTAAGAGCTTCCGAATATGTTTAGTAGGGATAATTGGAAAGAGATTTTTGAGACGATCCAAAAGAACAAGTTAAGGACTTTCTTGTCCGGTTTTACTGTTGCTTTGGGAATTCTCATCTTTGTTATCCTTTTTGGTTTCGGCAATGGACTCATTAATACCTTCAATGACTTTTTTGCAGATGACGCCACCAACGTGTTTTATGTTTTTCGCGGAAGGACTACCATGCCATACAAAGGATATAAATCCAATAGGCAAATTGAATTTGATAATAGCGACCTTTCGGACATAGAAAAGAATTTTCCATTATTCTTGGAATATACTACCCCTAGAATTTCGAGACAGGATACTGTGAAATACAAAGAAGAATCCAATAGCTATACGACTCAGGCCGTAGCCCCTTCCCATCAATATGCCGAAAAGACAATTATGATGAAAGGGAGGTTCTTGAACAAAAATGATATTGAAGATAAAACCAAATATGCGGTTATTGGCCGTCTTGTGGAAGGCGATTTGTTCGGGGCCAAAACCTCGATTGGAGAATACATTGATATTGGGGGTAGTGCGTTCAAGGTAGTTGGTGTTTTTCAGGATGATGGTGGAGATAACGAAGAACGCATTATTTATATGCCTTATACAACACGTCAACTTATCGAAAAAAATACGGATGAGATAGATCAAATCATAGTGGGATTTAAACCGGAAATAGGTTACGCAGGAGCCATGGCATTTGAGCGAAGCCTAAATAGTTTTATACGGGAAAAGAAGTATATAAACCCTAAAGATCAGAACGGAATTTTTATACGCAACGTAGCGGATCAGTTAAAGCAGAACCAACAATTTGCACGTGTACTTCAGATTATTGTTGGATTCGTTGCTTTTGGTACCATTATAGCTGGAATTATTGGAATAAGTAATATCATGGTCTTTGTGGTAAAGGAACGGACCAAGGAATTAGGGATACGAAAGGCCCTAGGGGCTACCCCCAAAGCCGTTATTGGTACCATTTTGTTGGAGTCGGTATTTATTACCACTATTTCTGGCTTCATAGGTATGTTGATCGGGATTGCGGTTTTAAGTTCATTGGGTGAAAAGTTAAAGGACTTTTTTATTACAAATCCTTATATAGATTTGACTATGGCCACCATTGCGACCATAGTTTTGATAATTTTTGGGGCAATTGCCGGTTATGTACCGGCGCAGCGAGCAGCAAAAATCAAACCCATTGTAGCATTAAGGGACGATTGATATGCGATTATTATTCGATAGAAATACTTGGCAAGAGATTTTTGGTTCTATAGGTAAGAACAAGGTACGGACCATTATCACAATAATAGGGGTATTATGGGGCATTTTTATCTATATAGCCCTTTCCGGGGCCGCAAAGGGAATGGATAACGGCTTTGAAAGTATGTTCGAAAGTATTGCAAGAAATAGCATGTTTGTATGGGCACAGAGTACGAGTATTCCTCATGAAGGGTTTAAAACGGGCAGACAATTGCAGTTGAAGCTGGAAGACGCAGCTATGATGGAAAACAGGATTCCTGAACTACAGTACATTGCCCCAAGGAATGTTAAAGGGTTTTTTGGATCGGAACCGGCAAGTATCGGCCGGAAAAATAAATCAGGGAGTTATCCGGTATTTGGGGATTTCCCGGTATTTACAAAAATAGCTCCAAAGAAAATATATGATGGTGGCCGCTTTATAAATGATGAGGATATTGATCAGGCAAGAAAAGTCGCCGTAATCGGTGAGCGGACCCAGCAGGAGTTATTCGAAAAGGATGAGGATCCCATAGGTGGATATATGAAAATAGATGACGTTTATTTTCAGGTCGTCGGTGTCCACAAATTTGACCCAAGTGGTGGATTTGGTGGGGATGGCGATATTTTTATTCCCTTTACTACCTATAGAAAATTGTACAACACAGGGGATAATGTAGGGTGGTTTTCCATAGCGGCCCATGATGATGTGGATGTGGTAAAGGTGGAGGATAATATAAAGGCCCTTTTAAGGAATATCCACAGGGTGCACCCAGATGATGAGAGGGCATTTGGCTCGTTCAATTTGGGGGAGGCCTTTAACAGAATCATTGGGTTTTCCAAAGGGATAACCTTTTTATCCCTTATTGTCGGAATTGCCACAATTCTAGCGGGCGTCATCGGTATAGGCAACATTCTATTGATCTCCGTGAAGGAACGTACCAAGGAACTTGGTGTTCGTAGGGCCTTGGGCGCTACCCCTAGGGAAGTAAGGTCCCAGATTATTTTGGAATCCGTTTTCTTGACTATGATTGCCGGTATTATGGGAATTATCTTGGGAGCAGCTACCCTAAAATTGATCAATAGTTTTACCCAGGACATAGATTTCCCCTATACAAACCCTACGGTTCCCATCCCTTATGTATTGAGCGCTTTGGCCATAATGGTCATATTGGGAACATTGATCGGCTTAATACCTGCACAGAGGGCCGTAAGCATAAAACCTATAGATGCGTTGCGGGAGGAATAGAAAAGTGGATGGAAATATATCGTAACAAAAATGGAAACAATACAACCAACAGATATTAAACACATATAAAATGAACAAAATTGTAAAATATATTATTATCGGTGTTTTGGTGCTAGGTGCGCTTTGGGCCGCCGCATTTTTTATAAAATCCAATAGTAAATCCGCCATTGAATATGAAACAAAAACACCTTTTATCTCAAACATTGAGAAGAAGACGGTAGCTACGGGTAAAGTGGTACCAGAAGACGAAGTTGAGATTAAACCTCAGATTACCGGTATTATAGATAAGATATTCTTGAAAGAAGGAGCGGATGTCAAGGCGGGAGATCTAATTGCCGTCATTAAGGTTGTGCCCAATGAGCAGTCCTTGAATCAAGCTCAAGGTAGAGTTCGAAATGCAGAAATTGCCCTTAAAAACACCACGATTGAGTACGACAGAAACAAAAAGTTGTATGAAAGGGGAGTCATATCAAATCAAGACTTCAATAATTTACAGCTACAGTATGATCAAGCCGTCCAGGAACTGGACAATGCCAAGGCCGACTATCGAATTATTCGAATAGGTTCGGCGGGAGGCTCTTCAAGTGCCAACACGGATATAAGGGCTACGGTTACCGGAACAATTTTGGAAATCCCCGTTGAAGAAGGCGTGCAAGTTATCCAGAGTAATAATTTCAACGACGGGACTACGATCGCCACTATTGCGGATTTGGGCAAGATGATTTTTGAGGGAAAGGTAGATGAGGGGGAAGTTGCCAAACTGGAACTCGGGATGCCCTTAAAAATTAGTCTGGGAGCTATTGAAGACAAAGAATTGGATGCAGAATTACGATTTATTGCGCCCAAGGGAATAGAAGAGACCGGAGCGGTACAGTTTAAAATTGAAGGAGACGTTCAGGTTCCAGACGATTTTATGATCCGCGCAGGCTATAGCGCCAATGCCTCTTTGGTGTTGGAGAAAAAGGATAGCGTTATGGTTATTCCAGAAGCCCTACTACAATTTGATAAAGAGACCGATGAACCCTATGTGGAAATAGAAACGGGAGAGCAGAAATTTGAACGTAAGGATATAGAAATAGGTATTTCCGATGGGGTAAATGTAGAGATAGTCTCCGGACTGTCCATGGAGGATAGGGTGAAGGAATGGAACAAGACCGAACCCATAAAGAAAGGGGAAGAGGAAGAAGATGATAATGAAGAGGATACGGAATAAGAATAACATCAATCAAAATTAGAATACATGAAACCATTTGCAATTGCAGTACTCATTCTATTTTCAATTGGAATTACGACCGCTCAACAAAAAAAATGGACCTTGGAGGAGTGCGTCACCTATGCCTTGGAAAATAACCTGACTATTGAACAGTTTGAACTGGATTTGGAAAATGCCGTAATCGACAAATCGGATGCATTGGGGGCCTTTTTACCAACTCTTAGTAGTAGTGCCAGTGTAAGTGAAAGATCTGGTTTAGTTACCAATCCGAACACCAACATTATAGAGCCCGGGCAAATTTTTTCAACTTCGGCAGGTATTAATAGCGGCATGCGGATTTTTGATGGGCTAAGGAACATCCATCAGTTAAACCGGGCTAAATTGAACACCCTTGCCAACCAATACCGCTTGGATGACTTAAAGGACGATATCCGTCTAAACGTAGCAAATTCCTATTTACAGGTTATTTCCAATAAGGAGTCCTTAAAGGTCTTTAGGGCCCAGTACGCGGTCACGGAACAAGATGTTAAGCGGACTAAGGAATTGGTGGAATCCGGGGTACTTCCCCGGGGCGATTTACTGGAAATTGAGGCTACGGCTGCCTCTCAGGAGCAACAGATCGTAAATGGGGAGAACCAAGTGCTTTTGTCTCGTATTGCCCTGGCTCAATTGCTCCAAATTACGGATTATGAGAATTTTGATGTAGCCGATGAGGAGTTCAATATTCCACCTTCGGATATCTTGAACAATTCGGCAAAGGTTATTTTTGACAAGGCCTTGACTTTTCGAAACGATATCAAATTCTCCGAGACCAATGTAGAATTGGCAGAGAAAGATCTACAGATTGCCAAGGGAGCCAATTATCCTACTATAGATGCTTTTTTCAACTACAACACTTTTTATACCAATCAGTTTCAGACTATCCCGGATCCCGTTGATCCTGTCAACAATCCTCCCATTGCGTTTCGAGCGGATTTTATAGATCAGCTGTGGCTAAATGATGGAATTTCCTATGGTTTTCAAATGAATATCCCAGTATTTAATGGTTGGGCCACCCGAAACAGTGTAAGGCGATCCAAAATAAATTTAGAGCGTAACAAATTGCAACTGGAACAGGACAAATTGAACCTGGAAACCGATATCAATCAGGCCTATGTAGACGTCACGAATTTTTTCAAGACCTATGAAGCGGCTCAAAAAACCTTGGATGCTAGGCGCTTGGCTTATGTGTATGCCAAGGAGCGTTATGATGTGGGGTTGATGAATGCTTTCGATTTCAGCCAGGCGCAGGCCAGGCTGGATAATGCCGAAGCCGAGGTTATCCGTACCAAATACGATTACATTTTTAGACTAAAAGTGCTGGAGTTCTATTTTGGAATTCCCATTGCCTTGGATTAGATCTATTATTCCAAATAGAATAGCAGACCCGTCCGGTTTCTAAAACCTGACGGGTCTTTTTGGAAATCGACCTATCTTTGCTCCCGTAATGGCAATAATCCTAAATTTAGAAACGGCAACGACCAATTGCTCCGTAAGTGTTGTGGAAAATGACAATATTATTGTACTTAAGGAAGATAATACACCAAACTATTCACATTCCGAGCAATTACATGTTTTCATAAAGAATGTGTTGGATAAAGCTTCTCTTTCATTTTCTGATTTGGATGCTATAGCCGTTAGCAAGGGTCCTGGTTCATATACAGGATTAAGAATTGGAGTGTCCGCGGCCAAAGGTCTGTGTTTTGCCTTGGATATTCCCTTGATTTCCATTGCAACATTGGAAAGTATGGCCCATCAGGCAAGAACGGAGTCTTGTGATTTTATTATTCCAGTCTTGGATGCTCGGCGGATGGAGGTTTACTCAGCGGTGTTTAACGCAAATTTTAATCAAATTAGGGAAACAAAGGCCGAAATTATTACGGAAAGTTCGTTTTCTGAATATGCGAAAACCGGTAAAACCCTATTATTGGGTCCCGGCGCAAAAAAGTGTGGCGAAGTACTTAAGCATACCCATTTTGATTTTATGGATGATGTAATCCCATCTGCTAAAGAAATGAGTAAACTCTCCTATCTAAAATATCAAAAATCGGTGTTTGAAGATGTGGCCTATTTTGAACCCTATTATTTGAAGGATTTTATTACTCAGGGAAAAAATTAGGACTCTACTGTCATTCAAAGGCTTCTTTCTTACTTTGTTTTTGACAGAAGGGAATCATAATAATTTAAAACTTGAATTACCTCTTCTTCGGTACGCATTCGCAATTTATTTTCGCGTGCGTATTTGCGAAGATCGGAATAGTGCTCCCAAAGTGCTGCAAATATTTCCTTTTTACTTAAATCGTTTAAAGACATTGCAGGTCTGTCCTTTCGTTTTAAATAGTATGAGGTTTTGAGCATAAACTTGGGAGGTACAAAAGACTCATATCCATTTTCAGGGGCCTTATAAAAAATGGTTTTTGTATTTCGGAGATATAAAACGGTTTCGCCTTGATTCAATGGAGTGAAAAATCCGGATTTTACATTTCCTCTGTCAAAATAGTCTACTAACCGATACACAACGGAATCAATTCTAACTTCTGTATGATCGCTTTTGTAAAAAAGCATCCGTTTACCGTCATCCAGATATTCAATTTCATCAGAGTACGCATCATACCTGAGTGCCAATTCCTCATTTTTGTACCCATTTACAAGGACATAACCTTTTCTGAACTGCTTGTCCATATACACAGTTCCTTCAACGGGCCATTCATCCAAAGTACCGTTTCTCCATATAGTCATTTTTACTTCCTTTTCCGGAAGTTGTGCGCATACAGTCGAGAAATGGAAGAAAAGTAGGAATGCTACATAAAACTTTTGATGTACTGCTGTTGCTTTCGTATATAGAGGTATCAAAAGGATAATCGCGGAAACCCATTCTAATTTCATTTAACATTGTGTTAGTTGAAGTAGAATTTACGAAATGGTTTCTGTTTTCATATGAATATCCCGTTGAGGGAAAGGAATTTCTATGCCCGCTTCATCAAAACGAAGTTTTATTTCTTCCATCACATAAAAATGAGCCGCCCAAAAGACGTCATTGTCCGCCCAAAAACGTAACGTGAGATTGACCGAACTATCCCCCAATTCACCAACATAAACCTCAGGAATAGGGTCTTTTAAGATGTTTTCATTTTCCGAACATATTTGCAACAGGATATCTTTGGCCTTTTTTATGTTGGACCCATATCCTATACCAATATCTATTTTGTCCCTTCGCGTGCTTTCCGCATTGTAGTTAATAATGTTGTTATTGCTCAATTGCCCGTTCGGGATAATGGCCACTTGGTTGCCAAAGGTATTGAGTTTTGTGGTGAATATGGATATTTCCTTAACGGTACCGTCCACACCCTGGGCCGAAATAAAATCTCCCACCCTAAAAGGTTTGAACAAAAGAATTAGAACTCCTCCTGCAAAATTGGATAATGAACCTTGCAGGGCGAGGCCAATGGCAAGACCTGCTGCACCGACCATAGCGACCAAGGATGATGATTTAACACCTAATTGCGTAATGACCAATACAAATAAGAGCAGTTTCAGCGCAATGCTTATGAAGCTTTGTAAGAAGGTTTCCAAAGCTTGGTCATAATCCTTTTTCTGGAAAAATTTACGGACCATACGGTTGATAAACTTTATAATCCATAATCCCAGAATTAAAATTATAATCGCCATGAGAATGTTTGGTAATATATCCCAGGCCCAGTTTATTGCTTCATCAATGTGCTTTTGCCAATCTGTAAATTTTTCCATTTTTATAGCTTTTTGGTTTTTGAAACATAAAAAAATGCAAATTTCCAATCAAAAAGAAGGGATTAAACTATTGTTAATATTAATTCTAAAATCGTATTTGGGTCAAAACTTCTTTTGATTGCAATACAGGTAGTTTGCATGAACCATGCTCGCAAACATAATATAAGGTTTCTTTTGGTTTAAATCTATTTTGTAATAACATCAATTTACTATCCCTTTTTGCTGCGGCCAAAACTATATTGGGTAAATAAGAGGCGTACAATTCTCTCGCCTTTTCCTGATATTGCGCTCCCACAACGGCCACCTCGTAAAACGGTTTGTTAAAATAGAGCGCCAGTTGCATCCAATTGGCATGGCTTTGTGCGTTTTTTTCGAAGTTTTCCTGAATGTTTTTAAGCATTTGTTGGGCAATATCTTCGTAGTTGGTCTTAAAAAGGATTTTAGACAATCTAAAGAGATTCTTGGCCATTATGGAATTGGATGCCGGGATAACATTATCTGAAGTTTCCAAGGTTCTACGAACAAGTCTAGGTTCTTTCCGGGAAGTGAAAAAGAACAGACCACTTACGTCGTCCTTGAAGTTTTCAAGGCAATAGTTCATCAATTCTTGGGCCCTTGTCAACCATCTCTCGTCAAAGGTTGTTTCATAAAGGCTAATAAATGCATCAATAATGGAAGCATAATCCTCTAAATAACCATTAATAGTACTAATGCCATTTTTATGATTGTGATGAAGTCCGCCATCTTCCTTGGTCAATTCCAATTCAATAAACTTGGCATTTTTTAAGGCCAAGTCCAGGTATTCTTTTGCCCCAAGATATCTGTAGGCGTCCACCAAACCTCTTAACATAAGGCCGTTCCAAGAGGTAAGGATTTTATCGTCCAATCTGGGTCTATTTCTTTTACGACGCATATTTTCCAAAAGCTGAAGGCAATCTGCCATTGCTGTTTTTAAATGGTTTGGATCGATGTCATGTTTTTTCGCAATTTCTGCATCGGTCTCATCTCGTATCAATACGTAGTTCCCGTGCTCCCAATGCCCATAACTTTTAATATTGAAATAATCCTTAAACACTGGGAAGTCTTTTCCCAAGATTGACTTTAACTCATCCTCTTGCCAAATATAGTAGGCTCCCTCTTCCAAACTACCACTTTCGTTGATACTATCGGCATCCAAGGAAGAATAGAACCCGAAATTTTCTGCCATCAATTCCTTTTTTACGAATTGGATAGTCCTTTCGACAACACTTTTGTAAAGCTCATTTTGCGTGGAGGCGTAAGCCTTTGCATAGAGGCTTATTAACTGTCCATTGTCATAGAGCATTTTTTCAAAATGGGGCACATGCCATTTGACATCTACTGAATATCTGGAAAATCCCCCACCCACATGATCAAAAATTCCGCCCCATGCCATCTTGGTAAGGGAGGTGTTTACATAATCCAGGATTTCTTGATCGTTCTCTACCGTACCGTAATGCAACAGGAAATTAAGGTTAACAGGCATCATAAATTTAGGTGCATGCCTATAACCGCCCATTTTTTTGTCAAAAAACTGTGACCACTGTTTTATGCCCTCCCCTAAATCCTTGGAATTGATGATATCCAGATTCGGTTGATTCTCGATCAAATTTATCGCTCGCAGGCCCTCAGCTAGGTTTTTAGCATAGTCCAAAACCTTCGAAGGGTTTTTTTGGTACAGATCGGTCAATTGTTCCAATACTTTGATCCAATTGTCTTTTTTTACATAAGTTGCGCCCCAAAAAGGTCTACCATCCGGTAGTGCGACAATATTGAGGGGCCAACCGCCACTACCGGTCATAATTTGGATGGCATCCATATAAATTTGATCAATATCCGGACGTTCTTCCCTATCTACCTTAATATTTATAAAGTTTTGGTTCATGACTTTGGCTACTTCTTCATCCTCAAAACACTCATGTTCCATAACGTGGCACCAATGACAGGCGGCGTACCCGATGCTTATGAGCAACAATTTATTTTCTTTCTGGGCCGTTTCAAGACTTTCCGCATTCCATGCCTGCCAGTTGACCGGATTATGGGCATGTTGTAATAAATAGGGGCTTGTCTCATGAATTAGGGCATTGGTATACGAATGGGTCATTTTTTGGGTTTTTTGGGCAAGCCCATTTAGGGTAAAAAATAACAATAGCAAATATCTAAAGAAAGACATAATCAAAGGTAGTGCAAACAAGGCATAAAAAACGCCCACCTATTGGCGAGCGTAGTTACATATATGGTAAAAGATATTTACTTTACCTCAAAGGTGATTTTTACATTTACCCTGTACTCCTTTAGTTTTCCATCGTCCACGGTTGCACTCTGCTCGTTAACATATACCGAACGGATGTTCTTTACGGATTTAGAGGCTTCCGCCACTGCTTTTTTTGTGGCATCTTCCCAACTTTCATCGGAGTTTGCCAATACTTCAATAACTTTTAAAACTGCCATAATGATTGTGTTTTTAAATTCTATTAAAGTTAGGGAATATTAGTTGGAATCAAATATAGATTTTCAAAAATCAACCATTTAGGGCAACCACCTCGTTGACCTTATCCCCCATCATATTTTTAAGCATAGTTTCAATCCCGTTTTTTAAGGTATAGGTAGAAGATGGACAACCGCTACATGCCCCCTGCAGGATGACGTTCACGGTCTTGCTTTCTTCCTCATAGGACTTAAAAAGAATATTTCCCCCATCACTGGCTACGGCCGGTTTCACATATTCCTCCAAAATATCTATGATTTGCAGGGAAGTATTATCCAAATTTTCCTGTATTTCCTGTTCTTTTGGGGTGTTCTCCAATTTTATAGCACGCGCATTTACCGATACCGCTTCTTTTCCATCCGCAATGAAATCTCGTATAAACTCTCGCAGTTCCATGGTGATTTCGTCCCATTCCGCCATTTCGTATTTGCTAACGGAAACATAATTCTCGTCCAGAAACACTTGTTTTACAAAAGGGAAATGAAATAGTTGTTTAGCAAGTTCGGACTCCGTTGCTTCATCAATATTTTTAAATTCAAAAGGTTCGGGGACAATTCTTCTGCTCGCCACGAATTTCATTGTAGAAGGGTTGGGAGTAACCTCGGCATAGACCGTTACGGCAACTTTTTTTCCAACTGCTTCTTCCAGGACAACAGGCTCACCTGCATTTAGATATTCCACCAATTGCTGGGCCACCTCGTCCTTTACATCCTCCCATTCCACAATATCAAACCGCTCCAAGGCTATAAAGTTTCCAGAAACATAGACAGTTTTGATAAAAGGAAGGTAAAACAGCTGCTGCGCCAGTGGTGATTTTTTGGCTTCGTCAATGTTTTTAAATTCGTAGTTATTCCCTTGGGTAAGGTTTTGATTCGTCTCAAATTTTAGGATAGTCGGATTTTGAGTGGGCACTACGGTAAGGTTATACTCTTTCATTGCTACTAATTTTTTTCAAAAATACAACCATTTTCTCGGTATTTGCATATATAATAATGTAGCGTTTCGTTCGTTATATGTTATATTTAGTCGATATTAATTCATATCCCCCCCAAATTTGATGAAACTTCGCTTACTGCTTTTGTACTTCTTTCTTGCTTTTGGCCTTAAGTCATTTGCCCAGGAAGGGATTCCCGTATATTTTGATTACTTGTCGGATAACTACTACCTTGTATACCCTTCTATGGCAGGCATTGGGGAAGGTGGAAAGATAAGGGGCACTATAAGACAGCAATGGTTTAGTGTGGATGAAGCCCCAAATCTCCAGACCTTGAATGCCCATTTTAGATTGGGTGACAGTAATAGTGGAGTGGGGGCCATCTTCTTTAATGATGCCAATGGATATCATTCCCAGACGGGTTTAAAGTTGACCTACGCCCACCATTTAAAGTTAGGAGGCGATATCCGATATCTCAATCAGTTGTCCTTTGGACTTAGTGGAGGTCTAATTCAAAGTAGTTTGGACGAGACGGAATTCCGTTCGGTAATCCCTGATCCGATTATTACAGGAACAAGAAATAGTGTAAGCTATTTTAATATGGATTTGGGCATGTCCTACAGTCTTATGGAATTTTATGCCCATTTTTCCGTACTTAATGTATTGGGTTCTGGGCGTGATTTGTATACGGCCATTGAGTTCGATAACCTAAGACGATATCTAATTTCAGCCGGATATGTCTTTGGACGGAACGAATGGCAATATGAACCTTCCGTACTATTTCAGTTGACTGAATTTACCGAGGAAAGGACCATCGATATCAATGCCAAGGTATACAAGGATGTAAGTTTTGGACGTATATGGGGCGGTCTATCCTACAGAAGAAGTTTTGATGGGGCCCAGTTCCAGACCGATGGCAGTTTTGGTGAGCAAAGACTACAACTGATCACACCGATTATTGGCGCCAATATCAACAACTTTATGGTATCTTACAACTATTCCTATCAAATGGGTGACATCCGTTTTGATAATGGCGGATTTCACCAGATAACGGTTGGGTATGATTTCGGACAATCCGAAAGGCGTTACGATTGTTATTGTCCGGCAGCCCAGTAAGCTTCCAAAAAAAACAAAGGCCTTACCCCTTGTGAACCAATGAATAAGGCGTGTTTTAAAGTCCTAATTTTTTACCATTTATAATTCTTTAGGGCCGCTTGCTTTTCAATAGCCTGCAACATGGCCCCTTCCAAATCATCTTTGGAATTTTCCTTTTGGTTTTTTGCAATGTAGATTTCTCGTTTGGCATTTAGCTCCTGAATTTCTTTTTGGATTTTTTTTCGCTCTTCCTTTTTTTTCAGGATATAGGATTCAATTTCCTTTGGTGTTTTGTTTTTTAATTCAGAGGGCAATTCATCTGTACCGATATTGCCTACCGCTACGGTCCCTTCAACATAGGCATCCACCAAGTCCCATTTGGAATTTTTATACAATCGGGAACTTTTGCTTACGGCACGCTTTATGGCCACCGCTTCTTCCATTTCCATGGCATTATCATCTTGATCCAGTTGAATCTGTATTTTTTTCTTTCCAAGGGCCCCATAGGAGATATACGTTTTGTTTAATTTGGAATTCAATTTAATGATTACATCGTCATAGGGGGTATCTATATGTACCACCTTTCTATTATGGTCAATGGCCGTATACTCACCGCCTGTTAGGGTTGCTCCGTGCTTCCATTGGGTATGGATTCCTTGTTGGTAGTCTCCACAAAAAATAGTATTTACGATTACATCTTTTTCCTTCGCATTGATTGCGGCATCTTCATAGTTTAATTTTCCTTGGGTAAAAGGCTCGTTTCCCGCAATGAACATCATTTTAAGATTATCCGGATTTTTACCCCAATCCAATTGCCCTAATGCCGTTTGGATTACCTTTCCGCAATACTCCTCACCTCCGTTAGTGGTAAGGGAAAATAATTTTTCTGAAATTTCATCAAGATCATCGCTAAAACCCAATACTTGCTGAATATAACCTTCCCTGGACGAAAGATTATCGTTCCCATATTGGTATAAGGCAATTTGAAGATTTGGTGCACCCTGATTTCCGCATTTTGCATGTGTAAACTTGTTTACAATATCCCATAATTGGGCCTTGGCCTGATTAATAAGTCCGTCCATACTATTACTCGTATCCAATAGCAACGCGATTTTTACGGTATGGTTTGATGGCTTTTCCTTATCTAGAATGGCATGGGCTATAATGGTCTGCTTATTTGAACTATTTTGTTTGGGTTCGCATCCATATAAGGTTACGGCAAAAAGTGATAGTCCTATTCCTAAGAGTTGTTGTGCAAATTTCATTTCGATTTATTTTTGGATTATGGCCTAAAACTAGATTCAAACTTTTTCTTAAAAAATGAGGAATGAGCAAAAAGGTTTTTTGGATGCGTGAAGTGGTTATTTGATCGATCAAAGGGCTAAAACAAACTCTTTTAAGTCTTGTTTTTGGGATTTTCCTGTTTTTCAGTACCGTTTAGATCCCCTAAGTTTACGGAGTATAATAGATCCATGCGAAGCAATCTGTACATAACGTTATTGTTCCTGATACTTTTTTCCACTGTACTTCCTCAGGTAAGTGGGAGCTCTGCCCAGATGGAAATTAAAGGTTCGGTAAAGGGCAGGGAAACGGGAGTGCCCATATCCAGTGTTGAGGTTTCTACAAATACAGGGGAGTTTGTGCTGACCAATGCTTTGGGAGAGTTTACAATACGTGTTCAAATAGGGGATCAGCTAATTTTCACAAGTTCCGAATTTGAAACGGTAAGGCATACCATCACCAGTAATGAGGATGTGGATGTTTTGGTCGAAGGATATGTTGGAAACAACAGGAAGGCCAGAAAAAGTAGCCTTTCAAATAGAGCAATACCCGCACATCAAACCCTTTTGGATTCGGCCGATTTATACAAAAAAACCGATATCGAAAAGAGTATAGACTTCATTGCACAATCTATTTCTAGATTGGGTAAGCGGGGAAATAAAAAGGAATTGGCCCGTTCGCTGACCAAGTTAGGAGAGGTATACCTATATCACAGACAATATGATTTGGCCATAGACAATCTTAAGGATGCCAATGAGGCCAATAAGACCGTAAAAGCTTCTCTTTTATTGGGTGAGGCCTATTTGAGGAATAAGGAATTCGACGCAGCGAGTACCACGCTTTTACCTTTGCTAAAAATAAAGCAACTGGAGCCATACCGCAAGACGGAGCTTTACGAATTTTTAGGGGATGCCTTCCAAGGCCAGAAGCAGTTGGATAAGGCTATTGCCTATTATGAAACGGGGTTACAAGTCGCCAAAAAAAATCAGATTACCCCAAAGATGACCGACCTCACTTCCAAAATTGCGGATGCCTATGCAAATGAAAACCGGACCATTGAGGCGGAAGGCTTTTATGGCAATTCCTTGGAACTTGCCAAACAACAAGCACCTCAAAGGGCTATTCAGGAGAAGGAAAAAGTCGCCGATTTTTACAATAAAAAAAACAGATATGATGAGGAAATAAAGCTGCGAAAAAAAACGCTGAGCGAGCTTAAGGAAATTTCGGGCCCTGTTGTAGATAATGGCAACTCAGTTTTAACTAGAGTGCCAGATACCATTACTTCCCAGCGTATCAATTACAAGATTGCCAATGCCTACATTGCCCAGGACAAGTATGACGAGGCCCTTCCCTATTTGGAGCGCAGTATCGTTGAGGCCGATTCTGAGGATGATCTGGTGGTGCAGAAGGACGCCACACGAAAATTGTCAGAAATCTATAAGTACAAGGGCGATTATTCCAGGGCTCTGGAAAGTTATCAAGAGTATGTGGCCTTGGTAGATACCCTATACGCACGTAAGGAACAAGAAATTTCCAGTGCCGCAAGGTTTAATCGCGAGGTTGCGGCCAAACAAAGCAGGATTACCGGACTGGAGCAAGAACGTGAACTTTCCCAAAGCAAATATGATTTGGCCCTTACGGAACAACAACTGATCCAGGAAAGCAATAAACGACAAAAATGGATTATCTATTCCTTGATTTTTGGGATGATCCTTACCGCTTTGGCCGCCTTTTTCTTTTATAGAAGTAATCAACAGCAGAAACTGGCCAATAATTTGCTTGCGTTAAAATCGTTGCGCTCACAGATGAATCCCCACTTTATTTTTAATGCGCTAAATTCCGTGAATAACTATATAGCAAAGAGTGATGAGCGAAGTGCCAACAGGTATTTAAGTGAGTTCTCTACCTTAATGCGTTCCGTGTTGGAGAATTCCGAGGAGGACTTCATCCCGCTTTCAAAGGAACTGGAACTGTTGGAACTGTACGTAAAATTGGAACATTCCCGTTTCCCGGACAAGTTTGACTATGAGATAGTTGTAAGCGAAGATTTGGATATCGAATCCTATCAAATTCCACCTATGCTACTTCAACCCTACATAGAAAATGCAATTTGGCATGGCTTACGTTACAAAAAGGAAATGGGGTACTTAAAAATATGTTTAAAACAACAGGATAAGGAGACTTTGGAGATAAAAATAGTGGATAACGGGATTGGAAGGAAGAAATCAGCCGAGTTGAAGACCAAAAACCAAAAAAAACAAAAATCCAAGGGTACGGGAAATATCGCGAAACGGATTGCCATATTAAATGATATGTACAAGAATAGGATAGCGATTCATATTTCGGACTTGAATCCGGACGGTACAGGTACTCAAGTAACCTTTACCCTAAAAAAGAAGTAATGGAGATTAATGCAATTATTGTTGAGGATGAGGCCAGTAGCCGGGAAATCCTTAGAAACTATATAAACAAGTACACGAAGGAAGTTAATTTAAAGGGAGAGGCTGCTTCCATAAAGGAAGGATTGGACTTGATAAAAGAACATTCATTGGATTTGGTTTTTTTGGATGTGGAAATGCCTTTTGGTAATGCATTCGATTTTTTGGATCAGATTCCGGAGCGCACGTTCGAAACGGTTTTTGTCACTGCCTATGACCACTATGCCAAGGATGCGCTGAACCAACATGCTGCATACTATTTGATGAAACCCATTAACATTGATGAATTGGTCAAAGCCGTGGATTATGTGAAGGAAATTAAACAACGTGAGGCCTATTTGGAAGATCGGGTACTGCAACCGAAACTTAAGGCGGTGAAAGGAAAAATTACTTTGCCCCAACAGGATGGTTTTCAAGTGTTGAACGTATCGGATATTCTATATTGCAAAGCGGACGACAATTACACCGAAATCTATTTGGAAAACAAGAAGATACTGGTGAGCAAAACCTTAAAATATTTTGAAGAGGCTCTTTCGGATTTTTCCTTCGCCCGTATCCATAAGTCCTTTTTGGTCAATGTTAATGAGGTGGTAAAATATAGGAAGGGTAAGGGAGGTAGCGTAGTAATCTCAAATGGGAAGGAACTTTTGGTATCAGCCTCTAAAAAAAAGGAATTGTTATCCTATTTTTGAAAAGAATGAAGGTTTATGAAATACACTATTTTTTTCTTTTTTACCAAACACCAAACACCAAACACCAAACACCAAACACCAAACACCAAACACCAAACACCAAACACCAAACACCAAACACCAAACACCAAACACCAAACACCAAACACCAAACACCAAACACTTAACACCGAATCATGCCAATTATAAAGACCATTAATGGAAAAACCCCACAGATAGGAAAGGATTGCTTTATTGCAGAAAATGCGGTCATAGTTGGCGAAGTACATATGGGCGATCTTTGCAGCATTTGGTTCAATACAGTGGTTCGTGGGGACGTTCACTACATAAAAATGGGGGACAAGGTAAACGTTCAGGACGGTGCAGTCATCCATTGTACCTATCAAAAATCGCCTACTACCATAGGCAATAATGTCTCCATTGGCCATAATGCCATTGTTCACGGGTGTACTATTAAGGACAATGTATTGGTAGGGATGGGGAGTATTATCATGGACGATTGCATAGTGGAAAGTAATAGTATCATTGCCGCCGGCGCGGTTGTTACCAAGGGGACCCATGTACCTTCCGGAAGTGTCTTCGCGGGCATGCCGGCCAAAAAAATCAAGGACATAAGCCCTGAATTAAGTTCTGGGGAAATAGATAGGATTGCCAACGCCTACGTAAAGTATTCAAGTTGGTTCAAATAGCATGTCAACAGTCCTGTTTAGAGGGTACGGGTAAACTCCTGGATGGTAATCCAAAAAAGAGATAATCCAAATTAACCGACAATCTTTAATTCCTATATTTGTGGGGTCAAAACATAAATTATGAACGCACACGTATTTCCAGGTCAGGGGGCTCAATTTGTGGGAATGGGCTTAGATCTTTATGAAAAATATCCCATTGCCCAAGAGATGTTTGCACAGGCCAATGATATTCTTGGTTTTTCCATTACCGATATTATGTTCGAAGGTACTGCGGAAGACTTAAAACAGACCAAGGTAACCCAGCCCGCCATCTTTTTACATTCGGTCATTTTGAGCAAGGTTATGGGCGACGATTTTAAACCTGATAGCGTTGCAGGACATTCACTAGGCGAATTCTCAGCTTTGGTGGCCAATGGTACCTTAAGTTTTGAAAACGGGGTTCAACTGGTCTCCCGTAGGGCTATGGCCATGCAAAAGGCCTGTGAGCTAAAACCGGGAACCATGGCCGTGGTATTGGGGTTGGACGATGCAGCGGTGGAAAAGACATGCGCGGAGATTTCCGGTATTGTAGTTCCTGCAAATTACAATTGCCCAGGTCAGTTGGTCATTTCGGGGGAAGTGGATGCTATAAATGAAGCTTGTGTAAAACTAAAGGAAGCTGGTGCTAGAAGGGCCATGGCGTTACCTGTTGGTGGGGCATTTCATTCCCCATTGATGGAACCCGCAGGGGAGGAGTTGGCGGCAGCCATTGAAGAGACTACGTTTAGTGATCCAAGATGCCCCATTTACCAGAATGTAAGCACTACTGCAGTTAGTCATCCATCGGAAATCAAGAAAAATTTGATTGCTCAATTAACGGCCCCGGTAAAGTGGACCCAGAGCATACGGAATATGTCCAAGGACGGCACTTCCAAATTTATAGAAGTAGGTCCTGGAAAGGTATTGCAAGGGTTAATAAAGAAAATTGCACCGGATGTGGAAACCTTCGCTGCTGAAACGTAATAGTTCAAGTTTGCCATTGAATTCGGTATTTCATCCGAAAAACACCTATTTAATCTTTTAATTTAAGGACTGGATTATTTTTTTAGTAATATTGAGCCCATTTTGGATAACCTACCGACCCCACTTGAATTTGAATTCTTGGAATTCAATATCTGTTAGTTGTGCCGATGATTTGTACAAGTCAAAACGGCGTCGGCAAACTACACCTTAACTGTTTTTTGGGTTGAGGTGTAAACAAGTAAAAAGTGAAAAAGAAAAAAACTATGGACACCCCATCCAAAAACGCCCATGCCCTCAAAGACCTTTGGTTGTCTTTTCTATTCTTGTTTTTGGGTATTGTAGCGTATTCCCAGGAGTTTTCCGTTACTGCGATTGGTGATGCGAACGAAGATGGAAGTACAACAGCTACATTCAGATTTACACGTGGTGCCTCCCTTAACGGTAATGATATCACTGTAACTTTTTCGGTTGGTGATATTGGTGATACGGCTGCTTCAGGCGTCGACTACACACCACCTGCCAGTACATCCATTCTATTTCCGGGAAGTATTATTGCCACTTCAATTGATATTAACATTGCGAGTATTGCCGATTTGCTTATTGAAGGTGATGAAACCTTAACGGTGGCGCTGCAAACCGTTTCCGAAGGAACCATAAGCTTAACGGACAATAGTGCAGTGGCAAGTATCATCGATGATGATCAAGGTTTGGTTAGCATTTCGGTTTCCGATGGGGATGCAGCGGAACCTTCCAACGACGGGGAATATACCATTACTTTAGGCGGTGTCAACGGTACCGGTGGGGCAATCACCATATTTTTTGAGGTAGGAGGTGCAAGTACGGCCACGGAAGGTGTGGATTTTGCTACTTTTCCAGCTTCGATCGATATCATTGATGGACAACAGACCGCTACGTTGACTTTAGATGTTTTGGACGATACGGACATCGAACAACCTGAAATTGCTCGTATCCGAATGGATAATACAAGTAATACAACACTTTTTCCTATTGATTTGGTCAATGATCGCGTAGATATTACCATTCAAGACGATGACTGTTTTGCGGGATTTACCGCACCCACCATATTGGGAGGCAATCCGACCGAGTTTTGTGATTCCACTGGGGAAAGTTTGGATGATTTTGTGCAAGGAAGCGCGGGAAGTGCGCCCACAGGAGCTGAATTACGCTGGAGTACCAATCCGAATCCAGCCGGTGCAGGAGATTTGTTGGCTGCCAATCCGTCCGTAACAGTTTCGGACACCTATTACGCGGTCTATTGGGATGCTGCCAACGTTTGTTTTAGTCCGACATCATCCGTAACACTTACCTTTGGTACAACGCCTTCGATTACAGATACAACTGAGGATTCCAGATGTGGTCCGGGAACACTTACATTGAGTGCCACCGCTAGTGCTGGCACTCTAAGCTGGTTCGCTGCATCGACGGGAGGTTCAAGTATCGGAACAGGTACAAGTTTTGTGACTCCAAATATAACCACGACTACAACGTATTATGTAGAGGCCTCCCTAAATGGCTGTACTTCCACCAGAACAGCGGTAATAGCTACAGTCGATCCCATTCCGGTTATCACGGGCACCACCCCTGATTCCAGATGTGGCCCCGGAGTGGTAACATTGGGCGCTACTGCTAGTACTGGGACCCTAAGCTGGTATGCGGTACCCACCGGCGGTACGAGCATTGGTACGGGGACGAGTTTTTCAACGCCTAGTATAACAACGACAACCACCTATTATGTAGAGGCTACCCTAAACGGTTGTACCTCTGCAAGAAGTGCTGTTGTCGCCACGGTAAGCGATCAGCCATCAGCAGGGAATACTACCAACGCCAACGCTTGTACTGATGATAATTTTGGAGAGACGGAGATAGATTTGGACGATTTGATAGAAAATAATGATTCTGGGGATTGGGCATTTACTTCGGGTCCTGCCACTATTAACCCTGGAGGAGGCAATCGGGTGGATTTTGAAGGCGAACCACTGGGCACCTATGTGTATACCTATACTACCGATAATGCCGTAGTTCCATGTACCAACGAGTCTGTTGATGTAACCATTACTGTTATTGATTGCGACCCTTGTACCGCTGGAAACTTGGCACCGACCCTAAATCCTAGTGCCCCGGATACGGATTATTGTGGGGATAGTATTGTATTGGATTTGGATGATTTTGTTACGGGTAGCGGACCGGTGGGGACTGAATTGCGATGGAGTACCGTTTCCGATACTTCGGATGAAGCGGCCCACCTGTTATCAAGTGCTATAAACGTGTCTAACGGGGGATCTTACTTTGGTTTTTACTGGGATGATGTCAATAGTTGTGCCAGCCCGTTTTTGGAAGTGACGTTGGCATTACGGCCCATTCCGGTTATCACATCAACCACAGATGGTGAACGTTGCGGTCCAGGACCTGTGGAACTACAGGTAACTGGAAACGTTCCGGGACAGAGCCAACCCCCGACCTTTAATTGGTATACTGTGCCTACAGGTGGTGCGGCCCTTTTTTCGGGATCTACCGTTATGCCGGATTTAAGCGCAACAACCACCTATTATGTAGAAGCTACGGCGGATGGTTGTGTTTCATCACCGAGACAAGAAGTAATCGCTACCGTTGTACCTGAAGTTTCCCCCGGTATTGCAACCAATGGATCTTCATGTAACGATGCGGCTTTTGGCAGTACCACCCTAGATTTGGCAGATCAATTGACCGGGGAAGATGCCGGTGAATGGACGGTGACTTCACAACCTGCTGGCGGAACCATTGTAGACGGAATTAATGTAATCGATTTTGAAGGTCAACCGGATGGCGATTATGTGTTTACCTATACCACTACAGGGGCCCAGGCACCCTGTGTGAACGAATCTTCCACGGTGACCATTTCTGTAAGCAGTTGTGATACGGATGTAGACGGTGATGGCTTATTGGGTGGTGAAGAAGCCGCTCTAGGAACGGACCCAAATAATGCGGATACGGATGGTGACGGAATTGACGACGGTGAGGAAGTGGGGAACGATGTCCAAAATCCGTTGGACGAGGATGACGACGGTATTATCGATGCCCTGGACTCCAATGTTCTAGACAGCGATTTGGATGGTGTTGTAGATCAATTGGATCCCGCAAACGACAATCCATGTGTTCCATCCAGACAAAACGGCCAGTGCGATTTTGACATGGATGATATTTCAGATTTGGATGAAGAGGCCAACGGTTCTGATCCCGATGATCCCTGTGATCCCGATCCGGACCATCCCAATTGTAATCCAACCCCAATAGATTTAGAGATTACGAAAGTTGTGGACAATGCAAATGCCGTTATCGGCAGTCAAGTAACATTTACGATTACGGTAACCAATTTATCCGATCGGGATGCCAGTGGTATTTTGATAGGAGATCTTTTGGAGATGGGCTTTGAATTTGTTTCCGATGAACCTTCGGTAGGCACGTATGATGAAAATACCGGGGATTGGACCATCCCGGCACTGGCCGCGTCCGAGCAGGCCACCCTTACCATCATTGCCAATGTTTTGGAAGGAGGGCCCTATACCAATACCGCGGAACTTTTGGATTCCTTTCCTTTGGATGAAACTACGGCCAATAATAGCGCCACCGTTACTTTGAACATTGACCTCCCTGAAGGAATAGATTTGGTCATGCAAAAACTGGCACGAATCGGAAATGGTTCAAATTCCGTTAACATATATCCTTTGGTGGGACAAGAAATAACATTCGTATTGATTGTTACCAATGAATCTACTGAGGGTGATGTAATTTCCAATATAGAGGTGGAGGATATTTTGCCTTCAGGTCCGGATGGCCGGATAGATAATATTTCAGCTAGTGCCGATATTGGGACATACAATACCGACACTGGGATATGGCAAATTCCGAGCTTGCAAAGGGGGCAGGAGGCTACTCTTGAGATTACGGGAACCATACTTTCAGTTGTGGGTACTTTTGCGAATACCGCAACTATTTTAAGATCTTCCCCGGCGGATGGTAATCCGGGCAATAACCAGGCCACGGCCACGGTTACGGTTAGCTTACCTACCGAAGCTGATCCAGGATTTGTGTTCAACCAGTTTTCGCCCAATGGGGATGGCACCAATGATTTCTTGACAATAAGGGATATCGGAACCTTTACCAATACTTCTTTGGAGGTATTTAATCGTTATGGGAATCAAGTGTTCGCTACAAGTAATATGCAGGATGACAATGTTTGGGATGGGACTTGGAAGAATGAGCAAGCGCCGGATGGCACGTATTTTTACATATTAGATCTTGGGGACGGTTCCCAACCAAGAAAAGGCTGGATTCAGCTTATTAGATAACGTTTCAATGGCATACAACATAGGTATATCACCACCATATAAATACATTTATTTTTTCCTTGCACTTGTTGCTCTATGCAATACATATAGGGGTGAAGCCCAGAAGGAGCCCCAGTATACACAATATATGTACAATATTGGCAGCTTTAACCCCGCATATGTGGGTACCGTGGAAAACCCTGAGATTATTGGATTGTATCGCGCGCAGTGGTTGGATATTCCCGGATCGCCAAGAACCATTCGCTTTGGGGTCAATTTTCCATTTGAAAACAAGAAACACGGTCTTGGGTTTAATGTAGTTAACGATCAATTGGGACCCGTAACCCAAACTTACGTTGATCTCTCTTATTCGTACCAATTTAACGTTACCTATAATACTATGTTATCGTTTGGGATGGATGTTGGTGGAGGTTTTTTGGATGTTGATTTCTCTAAAGGAACATTTGAAAACCCTGGAGAACCAATATTGAATCGTAGTCCCCTCAACAATTTTTACCCCACCATTGGGGCGGGATTGTTTTTGTACAGTGAGGATGTTTGGTATTTTGGGCTCTCCATACCTAACTTTCTAACTGATGGAATTTATGATGAAGATGTCGCCGCCATTGTGGAGGACAACATACATTTGAATATTATTGGGGGATATGTCTTTGACCTATCGGAGACCTTAAAGTTTAAGCCGGCCTTTTTATTAAATTATGTAAGTGGGGCACCTTTGAACACGAATATCTCTGCAAATTTTTTAATTAACGATAGGTTTACGGCAGGAGCTTCCTATCGTATAGATAATGCCATTAGCGGATTGGCCGGGTTCCAAGTTTCAAGTAGCACCTTTATCGGATATTCTTACGACTATAACACCAATTTACTCGGGGAATTCAATAATGGTTCCCATGAAATTATTCTTAAGTTTTATTTAGGTAAGGGCAAGGGGCGTTCAAAAGATGAGAAACCGGATATTAAAGACCAACCAAAACAAATTGATACACCAAGGTTTTTTTAAATGATATTCCTATGAGAACACGACTTTTATTGTTGGCCTTTTGGGTAGTATCTACCGTTGGCCTGGCTCAGGAAAAAATGACAAAGGCGGACAAGTTGTTCTACAGTTATTCCTATGCAAATGCGATTGAGGCCTACCAAAAACAGATGCGGAACGGAAAATTGATGACCAACCATCAGTTTTTAAATCTTGCCGATTCCTATTTTCATACCGGAGATTATAAAAATGCTTCCAAACTGTATTTGCAGGTCAATGCCAAGGACACCATAATGTCCGTTCATCAATTTAACAAGATGTTACAGAGTATGGTCAAAAACTCGGAGAAGGACCGACTAAATGCGTTTTTGGACACAAAAAAGGAAATGCTTCCTATAGAGTTAATGGAAAATATGGACTTCAATTCCGAACTGCTCAAGGCTGAATCTGAATCGGATAAGGACTTTCAAATTTTCAATCTAGAGATAAATAGCCCTCAGGCCGATTTCTCACCTTCATTTTATAAGGATAGATTGCTCTTTAGTAGTTCGCGGCCACAAAAATCAAAAAAGATATATGAGCCCTCGGGAGATTCCTTTTTGGATATTTATGTAGGTAGGGTTGGATCCAACGGAGATGTGCTTAATGCCAATACCTTTGCGACTATACCGGACTCCAAATATCACAAGGCAACCCCTTATTATTCGGAAAGCATAGATCGATTTTTTTATATCCTTTCCAATACAGAGGATGATAGACTTGCCTTTGATGAGAACGGCAAAAATTCACTGGCCCTGGGTATGGTATACCCCAATGGGTTTTTTAGATTTCTCTTAAAGGATTTGAGTACATCGTTCTACTATCCATTTTTTCAGGATTCGACCAATAGGATTTATTTTGCGGCAAATTTTGAGGATAGTCTGGGAGGTACTGATATTTACTATGTAAATACGAATAATGGACAAATTATGTCTGAACCCTTTAACTTGGGTCCTCGTGTTAATACGGCTGGAAATGAAATAGCGCCCTATATTTTTGAAGGAAGCTTATACTTTTCCTCGGATGTCTTTTATGGCTTGGGCGGAATGGACATCTATAAAAGCAATATTCAGCCAGATGGAACCTTTACTATCCCTGTTAATTTGGGAAGTAGCATTAACTCCCCCTCTGATGATTTCGGTTTCATAATTGAAGAAAACGTTTTTGGCGGTTATTCTGGATATTTTTCATCCAATCGTAAAGGTGGTAAGGGAGGTGATGATATCTATGGATTTAAAATTAATCGTGTTCCGGGATTAAAAACCTTGATTTTACGTGGAAGTGTTGCCGAAATTGGGCAAAGACAGGAAATCGAAAAGGCATCCGTAAAAATTTTGGACGGAAATGAAAACTTGATCAAGGAAGTATATACTGATGAAGAAGGCAAGTTTCAAGTAGAGCTTCCTTGGAGAGATGTTGTACATTTGGAAGTTGGCAAAGACAGATATTCCGAGTTTAAGGCGAAATATGACGAAAAGGGCTTAGCAGAGATTCAAGAAAATCCTTTGGGTATTGAATTGCTGTACCTGGAAAGTGTGGTGACCGAAAAAGAGGACAAGACCGTTTTAAAACTAAAAGACTTTCTTTTTGCCAGGGGAGCCAGCAATCTTTCTCCGGATATTATGGCCGAACTAGATAAAGCCATAGTGGTTGCACAAAAATTTCCTAAAATGCGTCTTCGAATTGAATCCCATACGGATAGTCGTGGAAGTAAATATGCCAATAAAAGGCTATCCACCCAACGTGCGGAGGCAGTCCAAAACTATCTTTTGGGAAAAGGGGTGCCAGCGGCCAATATTTTATCTGTTGAAGGTTTTGGGGAGGAAAAAATACTCAACAACTGTACGGACGGGGTCTATTGTCTGGATTTTTTACACAATCAAAATTTGCGCACACTGATTGTGATTGAAAACTATGCGGAACTGGAATAAAAGTTTGCAAAACCCTTTCTATAGGTATAATTTGAGAATGGGGCTGTATTAAAAAACAATCATCCAAAAATAGAGGAGAGAAAAAAGGGATAGAAAAACAATTCCCAGATAAGTAAGGATTCGGAGTGCTTTTTTAGGGCGATGAGTTTCCGGAATTTCTTCACTCATAACGTTTTTGAGATTCATATATCCTATAATTGGGGCTACTACAAAGGATACAAAGGTTGCCAAGGCGACCAACTCTCCCATGTTTGCACTAAAAGTGGCGATTACCGCAAAATTGACAGCAGCCAGAACAAGAACGCCCAATGCGAAATAACCTTTTTTTCCGGTCAATTTAACTCGCGGATTCAATAAGTCCATAATGTCCAAAGCTACACGGGTAACGGCATCATGTGCCGTCATACAAGTGCTGAACATGGTTGCGAAAGCCGAAATGGCAATAAATATATAAGCCCAAGGTCCAATATGGGTAGTGAATAATTGTACTACTTGATCAGCAAAGGTTATTGCATTTCCGCTAAGTTCGGTTTGGGTCCCATAAAGTGTCATCCACCCGATTACCAGGAAAAAGATGGCCAACAGCGCCGTCATAAAATAGCCGGTATTAAACTCCTGCAATGACTCCTTTAAAGAAGGTTTCCCGTGCTGTCCTTTCCATTTTTCGATGCTCCATAGGCTTACCCAACTAGACGCTTCTACGGTGGTTGGCATCCATCCCATTAGGCTTATTAAGAACAAAATCCCGATTTCGTTAAAAATTGGAGGTGGAGTAAAATCCTCTACTTCCGTCACTTGTCCCTTAAAAACCACAAGAGCAGTGGTTACGATTAAGGCAATGAATAAAATTGATACTACAAATTTCAGGGAAACCTCTAAGAACTTATAACGGCCAACAATCAACAAGGAACTTATAAATGCAAATAGTCCCAAAGCCACCATGCCAACCGAAACGCCCGAAACCTTGAAAAGATTAATGAAAAGACCTGCGGTCACCGTATATAGGGCCGCCAAGATCGTAAATGTTGTTATTAATGTAATAAAGGCATAGAACCATAAATATCCCCTACCACGGTTCAGATAACCTTCTATAAGGGTTTTATTGGTGACATTGGTATAGCGTACACCAAACTCAAAAAAAGGATACTTGAACACATTGGCCAATACAATGGGAATAATCATGGCCCAACCATATTGGGCCCCTGCTTTGGTGGAAAGTACCAAATGCGAGGTGCCAATAGCCATACTGGCGAACAAGAGACCCGGTCCGAGGTTTCTCAAAAGCGTCTTGATTTTTGACATAGCTTAGGGGTTAGTTGGGCCTAAAATAAGGTATTTTGGATTAAACCAAGAAATGTATTATTTTATCTCTATGGGCTCTCCATAGAATTTGGGTTGGGTATTGAACAAAAGATCAAGAAAGACCTTGACCCTAGCAAAATATTCGCGAAACTGTACCTTAAAACCCTGTTGGCCGGTAATGTCCCGAGCATTATAACCAATGGCCCCAAGCCCTTTTTTTTCTGCTAGAAAAATGGCCCGCTCATTATGAAATTTTTGCGAAATTACCGTTACGCTATCCAATCCAAAAACTACTTTTGCCCGGACCATTGAATCTAGGGTTCGGAAACCGGCATAGTCCAAAAAGATTCTTTCTTTGGGAACACCATGTTTTACAAGGTCCTTTTTTATGGTAGAAGGCTCGTTGTAATAAATGGTAGCATTGTCCCCACTTACAAGTATATAATCGATTTTACCTGCTTTAAAAAGCCTTACCGTTGCAGCCACCCTAAAGGTATAATACGGATTTGCCTCCCCATTGATAAGTTTTTTAGACGTTCCCAGTACCAATCCTACGCGGTTTTTAGGAATCTCATCTACATTTGAGAATGTTTTTTCTTCTGCTGATGTATGTATGATAAAGTTGCACAACACAATGAGCAGTAATGGAAGTGAAACAAGCAAAATAAAGAACTTAAGGTATTTTCTTTTCATCTTGGGTAGGGGGGAATGGTACGTAAAGGTAAGGAATTGAAGGAAATTTAGGTAGTAAATAATACGAAAGCCCAATCAAAATATACCCTGAAGTAAGGGTTGGACTATTGGATTACCTTTTTCTCAACATGGCCTCTTTTCCAAAAGATGCTCTCCTCAGTTCGGCAATGGATAGCGCAAAGGAATGTTCTAGATACCAATTCCTATTTTGTACGCTTATTTTTTATTGACCAATCCCTTGGTGAACTCGTTTAAAGTTTCCACTTTTTCCTCAAAATCCCCTTTAATGGTTTTCCGGAACTCGTTTAGGTTTTTGACCAGATCATCAATGTTGTCGGGAATAACGTCCTCAAAAAACTGACGTAAGCGCTTGGCTGTAGTAGGTGATTTCCCATTGGTTGAAATAGCCACTTTTACATTGCCTTTGGTCACAATACCGCCCATATAAAAATCACAGAACGGAGGATTATCCGCTACATTGACCAGAATACTCCGTTTTCTGCAGTCATGGTAAACCAGTTCGTTCACGGAAACATTATCCGTAGTGGCTACCACTATGTGCTTACCTTCCAAGTAACTGTGGTCATAGGCGGCTTCAATCATTTCCACATCAAATTCCTTGGCCAATGCAATGGTATCCTCCCTGAACATTTTGGAGACCATTTTAACTTGGGCGCTTGGGCTCGACTTTAACAAAAAAGTAAGTTTTTCCAAGGCTACATTGCCACCTCCTACAATAAGGACGTTAAGTTGCGATACCTTTAGGAATATGGGATAGAGTTCATTTCGTTCCATTTAATACTGCTTTAGGGTTTCAGGCACATAATTTTCGATAACAATTTTGTTTTCATTCTTTAATGGCTTTGTTAACCAATTCATAGGCCCTTTTGGAAAGTGGTAAGCGTAATGCGGCTTTCTGTCCTTTTTCGGACATTTTACGCCAGGTTTTCCGGAGAATTTCCAAGCTCTTTTCTTTGGGGTGTTTTTCGGAGAAGGGTTCAAGGTAAAACTCCAAAAACACCAAACAAATAACATCTTCCAAAGTTTGGGTGTCCTCATTTTTTTTGAGTTGTTTCTTTTCCAGAAGAAAGGAAACCTTCTCAATACTATCCGCTCCATAGCCCACTTCTTTCAGAATTTCTGAGGCTTTTTGAACGTGAAACTTCTTCAATTCCTGTCGCCATTTCAAATATCCGATACGATCCATGGGATAGGAATTCCTAGGGATTTCCCAGCGTCGGATATGCTGGCAACGAGCGGTAAGTTGTAATGCCTCTGAAGCGTTCGGTGCAAAACCGTTCAGCTTTTCGGTCATACGGATGGCATACAGCAATTCCCTCGGGTAGGTTTTTCCCAAATGCTCTTCTTTATTCGGATCTTCGCTGTTGGCCTTATCAAATAGTCGAAAAGCTTTCGATAATTTGCCTAGGTCGGACATATCTATACATTTTGTTCGAAGATACAAAAAGACCACACCGGTTGCCCTTCAATTGACAGTTGGGATACTTTTTTACGGAAGTATTTAGAATTTGAGGTAGGGTTACCCCAATTTTCCTATAGCATATGCAGCTCAAAAATATAATAGGATTTATATATTAAACATAAAGAAGGGGATACATTGATGAAGTGTATCCCCTTTCCTTTCCATGTTTAGGCAGACCTTTTAGTGAAGGCAATAGGTCTGATCTGATCTTCGGATCCGTTTACTGTCTTGTATGTTGGATAGAAAAGCAAGCCTTCCGGATTCCATGGCTGATTGATTGATGAATGTTTCCATGATATTGTTCGTTAAATGATGATGTGCCTCCACCTAATTGGGATTAGCGGTTGAAATTTCTATACTGTGCCCATTGTGCCCTCTTGCTACTGCTAAAGGTTGAGAAGTATTGTCCTGTTTTTGATTCCGTTGCCGTTTTTGTAAATGATGCTTTCATGATTTCTAGTTTTTTTATGTTGTTGTTGTTTTAAATCTGTATTAGCGATTGAAGTTTCTGTACTGTGCCCACTTTGCTCTTTTACTTCCACTGAAAGAAGAAAAATATTGTCCTGTTTTTGATTCCGTTGCCGTTCTTGTAAATGATGCTTTCATGATTTCTAGTTTTTTATGTTGTTGATGTTGTTGTTTTTTAAATCTGTATTAGCGGTTGAAGTTTCTGTACTGTGCCCACTGTGCTCTTTTGCTTCCACTGAAGGAAGAAAAGTACTGTCCTGTTTTTGATTCTGTTGCTGTCTTTGTAAATGATGCTTTCATAATTTCTAGTTTTTAATAGTTTTCTATGTTGTTTTTTAATTGACTTCTGACTAATAGACGACGCAAAATATTTTTTGTTACAGTACTATGCATAAAAAGGTACTATTTTATATATTCTTTAACATTTGTTTCGTTCGAAATAAAACTCGATTCAAGTATAAATATTTAAAAATCAGAATGTTAAAGGAACTTTTTATTTCTTGTCGTTTGAATTAAAGACCATGGCATTTTAAAAAAGTTACACTAAACCTCATTTTTTTTTTAATTCAAGCTTGATTTTTTATTTGGGATAATTAGCCAAAAAGCGGATTCGGTTTCGGAGAATTCCAAAAAACAATGGAAGAAGGGCACTTGCAATTGAAGAGTATCGCTTCAAGGAAAGTTGGGAAACAAATGATATCGCGAAGATTCGAAGATAGGCCTCCTGGCGTGATATCCTTATATAACTATTCTAGGAACAGACGATCGACAAAACCATTTCAATGGGGCACTAATTAAATTCTTGCCAGTACTTTTTTATTTTTTTTCTTAAGAACAGAACGCTGCGTTCTAGTTGATCCATACCGTCAACGCCGTCCTCAATACTTATCCACCCGTCAAAACCCACGCGCTTTAATTCGGTAAAAATGGCATCATAATCATTAAGGCCTTGACCAATTTCTCCATGGCGCAATCGCTTGGCATAGCCTACGGAATCGTTTTCCTCTTTTCTTAGATCTTCCAGGGTTCCTTGAATAAGATAGCGATCGCTGGCATGCATGGTAACCACCCTATCGGATACCCTATATAACAATTCCAAAGGGTCTTCTCCAGCGAGAAATGTATTGCTAGGATCATAATTTACACCAAAGTAGGGATGATTTATTTTATCTACTAGGGTACAGAACACATCCATTTGCTGTGCAAATTCCGGATATTCCCAAAAATCGTCCTTGTAGTGATTCTCTAAAATTAGAGTTACACCCAATTCCTCGGCTTTGGGCAAACAGGCCTCAATACATTCAGCCGCGAGGTTTACGCCTTGGTGAATCCCCAGATTGGGCCGCCGTTGACCGGATAATACCCTGCAATACGATCCGCCCAGCGCATGGGTCATTTCTATCCAATGCAATTGCTTTTGAATTTCCATTTGCCGGAAGGAGGCATCGGGATGGGTAAAATCCGGGGAACAACAGAGCATGGGGATGCTTTTTTTACAGTCTTCTACCTGCTTTCTGAATAAGGGCCAGTTGGCTTTGTTTCCCATCTCTAAAAAACCGGCATACCATTCCAGGCCATGAACATCAAGATTGTTGGCCAATTGGATCCATTCGGAAACCTTCATGGTTCCATCTTTGCAAAGGGCCTGCATAAATGCTTTTGGAAAAACGGCTAATTTTGGCAAATTATAAGGGCTTTTAGATGATTTTAAATTACTGGTTTTCTACTGCCTTCAAATATCTATCCTTTATACGGGCCTACCAGGCTTTTGTTATATTTCGACCTATCATGGGGTATTGTTCCAGTTCAATGACCTGAGCGCTAACGGGACCGCACTCATCGGAAAGTAAAAAGACGGCCGCAGCTGCTATCTCCTCTGGTTTGAGTAATCTATTTGCGGGCGAAAATAGTTCTGGAAGTTCTTTATGCCAACCCTCCTGCTTTCCCGCCGCTTTTTGATTGGCCAATTCATTTTCCGTTAAAACCCACCCTGGATTGATCTGATTTACACGGACCCCATTTTCCCGGAACAGGGCATCCCCTAGATTTCGAGTCATGGTCATTAGGGCTCCCTTGGAAATGCTGTAAGCCAAGAGGCTAGGTTCGCCGCTCCACGCATTTATGGAACCTATGTTCAATACGCAGCCCTTGGTCTTTTCCAGATGGGGTAGGGCCGTCTGTATGATCGCAAAAGGAGCCAAGGTATTCACCGCTAACATACGCTTTAGAAAGTCCATGTCCGTAGTTGTGATATCGGAAGGCTTGATGATGGCAGCATTATTGACCACGGCATCCACCTTGCCAAAGGTATCAATGGCGACTTTTACAAGTTGTTCGGGAGCTGTTTCCTCCGTAACATCCTGGGTATGCGCCACCAGATTTTCAGTGCCCAATTCGTTGATAAGCTGTTCGGCCTTTTCTTCCCTCAGACCATTGACCACTAAACGGGCCCCTTCCCTAAGGCAAGCGCTGACAATGGCATTTCCAATTCCTGTATACCCTCCGGTAACTATAATAACTTTGTTTTCTAATCGCATGATTTATGAATTCGGTTGTAGAATACTTTTTATCACTTTTCCGGAATGCATGGCCGTAAAGGCGTCATGCCACTCCTCCACGCCCCAAATTCCACCAATAATTGGTTTTACATCAAGGCGACCTGATTGCAGTAAGGATAGTACTTTTTCCCAGATAGGCCAGTTATGGCTAAAACTACCTTGCAATCGTATATTTTTTTGAACCAAAGGGTCTAATGAAAAATTAAGGGGTTGTGGCCCCCAACCTACTTTTGTAATTTGGCCGTTCGGGCGAACCAATTGAAGGGCAACCTGCAGGGTCTGGCTCACGCCGGCCGCATCGACCACACAATCAACACCCAATCCATCTTTCTTTTTTGACCACTCCAAAGCATCTCCGATTATCGTATGGCAATTGTATTGTAGCGCAGTTTTTAGGCGTTCTTTATCGGATTCCAAGCCGACCACGGCCACTTCGGCACCACATAAATTGGCCATGGCGGCACAAAGGATACCTATGGTACCCGGACCTAGGACAATAACGCGATCTCCTGGGCCAATATTCGAATTTACGATAACCGCGTTGTAGGCCACTGAGCAGGGCTCTGTTAAACAAGCATGCTCAAAGGGAAGGTCTTTAGGAACCCTATGCAGGCATCTTGCCGGTACACGTACAAATTGCGTCATGGCCCCGTTCACACCATAGCCAAAACCTTTTCTATCCGGATCTAGATTATACAGCCCTTGTCGGGAGAGGGGGCTATTCGGGTTTATGATAGCCGCGGTTTCGCTGACTACGCTATCCCCTTCTTTCCAGTCTTTAACACGACTTCCTAATTCAATGATATGCCCTCCAAATTCATGGCCCAATACTACGGGGTAGTTTACCGGCCAGCTGTGATCTGCCGTCCATTGGTGTAGATCACTACCACATACCCCAACATGGGACACTTTTAGCAAAACATCATCTTCCCCAATGGTAGGTTTTGAAATTTCCCGTATCTCAACACTACCTTTTTCCGGTGCAAAATTAACTACTGCGGCGGATTTCATAAATACACGTTTCTTTTAGTTGGAAATTTGCCCATATCCGTGGATTTTTTCACAAATAAGTCGAAGTGAACCTTCAAGGTCACCCTCTGCCGTTTTGAAGGCATCGGCATCTATGGTTAATGGGGCGCCAAGAACGACCATAGGAGCACCATATTCCGGGCATTGAATGGCCTGTTCCAGGGAAAGTCCGCCTACGGCCTGTACGGGCACATTTACGGCGGCTACTATCTTTTGTAATTCATCCAATGGACTTGGCATGGGCAGTCCCGCTGCGGCTATCCCTCTTCTTTCATCGTACCCTATGTGGTGAATGATATAGTCACAACCAAGCCCTTCCAGTTGTTTGGCTCCCTCCACCATATCCGGGCAACCCAAATTGTCGCCCATTACCTTTACATTAAAATCCTTCCCGGCCTGTACCACCACTTTAATGGTCTCTTCATGGGCACGGGCCATCACCACCACATGGGTGGCGCCGGCTTTGGCCATCATTTCAGTTTCCAGGTACCCCCCATCCATGGTTTTCAAATCGGCTACAATGGGAACCTCCGGGAAGGCGGCCCTTAGTTTTTTTACGCCGTGTAGGCCTTCTGCCAAAAGTAGGGGAGTACCGGCCTCCAACCAATCCACTCCGGCACGCAGGGCCATTGCTGCGGTTTCCAGGGCTTCATCAATATGGGTAAGGTCTAGGGATATTTGAACAACAGGTCGCATACAAAAAGATTATTCTATAAATATAGAAATTTAGGAGCAAGGACGGTAGGGTAAAGTGAAGTGTTAAGAAACTATTACTTGAGGAACAAAAGAGGCTTGGTCTTATTAGTACTCGAGGCGGGAATTGCCCGGCCTTCCGGGTCTTAGCGAGTCCCAGTTCGAACGCGTTGAAAGTAAAAAATCAATTCAAACGAATTGATTTTATTTCACAAAATTTCACTCAAGTAAACTTGACTCATTTTGTTTCATAAAAAAACCAAGGCAAAAGCTTTGGTTTTTTTACTTATTCGTACTCGAGGCGGGTACCGCCATTCGGCGGCAGAGGTCACAAGTCCCGTTTTTATGTCATTACGTTCCATAAAAAACCCTGACACTTTGGTCAGGGTTTTCTCGTTGTACTCGAGGCGGGACTTGAACCCGCACGGCCATAATGGCCATTGGATTTTAAGTCCAACGTGTCTACCAATTCCACCACTCGAGCAGGACTTAACTATAATTTTTACTTCAATTAAAAAAAAACTCCACCCTTGGTGACTGAGCGGAGTCGAAGTCGAGCGAAAAACGGGATTCGAACCCGCGACCTCCACCTTGGCAAGGTGGCGCTCTACCAACTGAGCTATTTTCGCAGATCATTAAGAACGTAGTACAAAACTATTGCGCGTGCCTGCCTATCGTAAGGCAGGTGCAAATTTAAGACAATTCGGTAAAAGGCAAAGAAATTTAATTGAAAAACTTGTCTGGTCTCCTAGACCTGAAAGGTTTGATGCCTTTACGAGCTCACTTTTTGGTTCTTGGTCAGCAAACGTTTTATTTCATTCAATTTCATGAGGGCCTCTACCGGCGTAAGGGTATTGATGTCCAAATGGGTAATCTCTTCCTTAATCTCTTCCAAGAGCGGATCATCCAGGTTAAAGAAACTTAATTGCATTTCATTCTGAACGGATTGCAGTTTATGGGTCAGTTCTTCGCTGGAATGAGATTTTTCCAACTTCTTCAAGATTTTATGGGCCTTATGGATAACTTGTTGCGGGATTCCGGCCATTTTTGCCACATGGATGCCAAAGCTATGCTCACTGCCCCCGGGGGTTAATTTCCGAAGAAAAAGGACCTTGTCCTTTAGCTCTTTCACAGAAACATTGTAGTTTTTGATGCGCTCAAAAGTCACGGCCATTTCATTGAGCTCATGATAGTGCGTGGCAAAAAGGGTCTTGGCCCTGGCGGGGTGTTCGTGCAGATACTCCGAAATGGCCCAGGCGATGGAAATCCCGTCATAGGTACTGGTTCCTCGCCCTATCTCGTCCAAGAGCACAAGGCTCCGTTCGGAAAGGTTGTTCAAAATAGAGGCGGTCTCGTTCATCTCCACCATAAAGGTAGATTCACCCATGGAAATATTGTCACTGGCGCCCACCCTTGTAAAAATTTTGTCCACGACACCAATTTTTGCATCTTCCGCAGGTACAAAACTTCCTATTTGAGCAAGGAGCACAATCAATGCGGTCTGCCTTAAAATAGCCGATTTACCACTCATATTGGGCCCGGTAATCATAATAATCTGTTGATTTTCCCGATTCAACAATACATCGTTGGCAATATAGGCTTCCCCTAAGGGCAATTGTTTTTCAATAACAGGATGTCTCCCATTTTTGATTTCAATCTCGGTAGAATCGTTGATCAAAGGTTGTACATAGGAATTTTCCCGTGCCAATTGCGTAAACCCACAAAGACAGTCCAATTGGGCAATTTGATGGGCATTGTTCTGAACAGGTGCAATATATTCCTGCATCCAAACTACAAGTTGGGAGAATAACTGTTGCTCCAAGCTTAGGATGCGTTCCTCGGCTCCCAATATTTTTGCTTCGTATTCCTTAAGTTCCTCTGTAATGTATCGTTCCGCACTGACCAAGGTCTGTTTTCGGATCCATTCATCGGGCACCTTGTCCCTATGGGTATTCCGTACCTCAATATAATAACCGAATACGTTGTTGGAGGCTATTTTGAGCGAGCTTATACCCGTACGTTCGGTTTCCCGTTCCAACATTTTGTCCAAGTACTCCTTACCGGAATACGCAAGTTCCCGCAGCTGGTCCAATTCTTCAGAATACCCTTTGGCTACCGTGTTGCCCTTCTGTATGTTCATAGGGGCCTCTTCATGGAGCATTTCCTTGATTCGTGTTCTAAGCATATCGCAGGAGTGCAATTGATCTCCAATGGATTGTAGGGAAGGGTTGTTACTTTGTACAGCTAATTGTTGTATTGGGATAACGGATTCCAATGAATTTTTGAGCTGGATCGTCTCCTTGGGATGGATTCTGCCCGTGGCCACTTTGGAAATGAGTCGCTCCAAATCGCCCATTTGCTTAATATGATGCTGAAGTTTTTGAAGGATATCCTCATGCTGGGATAAATATGCAATTACCTGGTGCCGCCTTCTTATTTTTTCTATATTTTTCAGGGGTAAGGCCAGCCAGCGTTTTAGCATTCGTCCGCCCATTGGGGATAGGGTTCTATCTATAATATCTAAAAGCGTAACCGCTTCGGCATTGACCGAATGGTAAAGTTCTAGATTTTTAATGGTGAAACGATCCATCCAAACATGCTCCTCTTCCGCAATGCGTTTCAGGGCAGTAATGTGTTGCAATTGTCTATGTTGGGTCTCGGAGAGATAATGTAACACCACACCAGATGCCACAATACCGTAAGTAAGGTGATCCACGCCAAATCCCTTAAGTGTGGTCGTCTTAAAATGGGAATTGAGCATTTCCAGGGCATAGTCGTCTTGGAACACCCAATCCTCTATATAAAATGAATGATAATTGGTACCAAAAACTTCGGAGAACTCTTTTTTATGTGCCTTGGAAACCAATACCTCATTGGGCCCAAAATTTTGTAATAATTTATCGATTTGTTCCTCATCTCCCTGGGCCGTAAGGAACTCTCCCGTGGAAATGTCCACAAAGGAGACCCCCAATAGCTTACTTCCAAAGTGAACGGCACACAAAAAATTGTTAGTTTTTGCATGGAGGATATCATCGTTCATGGCCACCCCTGGAGTTACCAATTCGGTAACGCCCCGCTTTACTATGGTCTTTGTCATTTTCGGATCTTCCAGTTGATCGCAAATGGCAACGCGTTGTCCGGCCTTTACCAATTTAGGAAGATAGGTGTTCAAAGAGTGATGGGGAAAGCCGGCGAGTTCCGTACGGTCACCGCCATTGTTCCGATGTGTTAAGATTATACCCAAAATTTGGGAGGCTTTTACCGCATCCTCGCCAAAGGTTTCGTAAAAATCACCGACACGAAACAACAACAGGGCATCGGGATATTTCGTCTTGATGGTGTTGTATTGCTTCATCAAGGGAGTGACCTTTTTTATTTTTGATGTGTTGCGCAAAGCGATTTTAAACGTTTATTTTTACAAAAAATGACTCGAACGAATGTACCGATTTTACGAATCATTGAAAATGGATGTTGATATTTATGGATAAGTTTTCCCATACAACATATGACTCAAATTCCTTTGGGCTAGCGTACCATGGAACCAAAGGATGAATCTTGATGGTTTAACCTGAAATATAGAATCCCAATACCCAAAAATGCGTAAACTTAGAAACGAGGAATTGGAACGTTTGGATGTGATAACATTCAAAAGGACGCCTAAATCCCCTATAACCATTGTTCTCGATAATATCAGAAGTCTTAACAATATTGGTTCGGTATTTCGGACCGCGGATGCCTTTTTGATCGAAAAAATCCATTTATGTGGTATTACAGCGGTTCCACCACACAAGGATATCCATAAAACGGCCTTGGGCGCAACGGAGAGTGTATCCTGGGCATATCATAAAAATACGGTGGAGTTGGTACATGGGCTTAAAGCTCGGGATTTTTGCGTTATGGCCGTTGAACAGGTGGAACATGCTACAATGCTGAACCAATTCTCCATAGATGCCGATAAACAGTACGCTTTGGTTTTTGGCAACGAGGTAAAGGGGGTTTCCCAGGAAGTGTTGGATCTTTGTGATGGTGTATTGGAAATCCCGCAACATGGCACAAAACACTCTTTAAATATTGCGGTAAGTGTAGGCGTCGTCGTCTGGGATCTTTGGTCAAAACTGCATAAAATAAAAATGCCCTAACAAAAATGCTAGGGCAGAAATATATAGTTTGAGTTAGTTAGTTGCTCAATTGAGGGTGCAATAACGTAAATCCATAGGTATTGTGCAAGAAATTTGCCAAAATTGTGTTAATTGAATTGATGAAGTGCAAAGTTTTGGATAGTCCGTACCACAGTTTTGTAATCATCCCGATCCTCCACAAAATCCATTTGACTAATATCTATGGTCAGGCAATTATCCTTCGGGTAGCTTTTTAAAAAATCAAAATAACCCCTATTGATCTTTTCAAGATATTCTGGACCGATATTCCGTTCGTAATCCCGCCCCCGCTTCTTAATATTCTCCAATAGACGTTCCGTAGTTTGGTACAAATACACGTAGATCTGCGGTTTTTTCACTTCCTTGTACATAAAACCAAAAATTTTTCGGTACAGCTCAAACTCTTCTTTTTGCAGTGTGACCTGTGCAAAGATCAACGACTTAAAAATATCATAATCACTTATCATAAAACTCTTGAAAAGGTCGTACTGAGAGGTGTCATCCATAAATTGTTGGTATCGGTCCGCTAAAAATGACATCTCCAAAGGAAAGGCATAGCGACTTTGGTCTTCATAAAAATTGGGCAAAAAAGGATTTTCTGCAAACCTTTCCAAGACCAGTTTACCATTAAATTCAGTTGCCATTCTTTTGGCCAAAGTAGTTTTTCCAGCACCAATATTTCCTTCAATGGCAATAAACTGGACACTTGAAAAAAGTGCTTCCCGAGAGGGAAACAAGGTGTGATCGGTCTTTTTGGGAGTATTCCGATCTTTACATTCCTGCAGGAGATTGCGGGTATCCTTCTTCAGAAGGGGATGGTAATATTGTGGTGCAATATCTGCCAATGGCCTTAGAACAAAACGACGTTCATGTAATTTTGGATGGGGGATGGTGAGTTGGTCCGTATTGATTATCTCGTTTTCGTAATATAAAACATCGATGTCCACTGTTCTGGATGTGTACTCCTTTCCGTTTCGGCGTGTTCTCCCTAATCGCTTCTCAATGGACAACAGACAATTTAGAATGTCCAGCGGTGGTAGGGCAGTCCTAATGGATATACAGATATTATAAAAATCATCTCCTTCAAAACCCCATGACGCGGATTCGTAAATACAGGAAATGGCAGTGACTTCACCAATTTCCTCGTGAATGTGAAATAGAGCCTCTTGGATATTCAAAAATCGATTTCCCAGATTGCTGCCAATGGAAAGATATATCAGATTTGTTGCCTCCATAGATCGAACAAAATAAGTAAAACAAAATCACTTTGGTTATCTTTGGAAAGAATTCTAACAAAGCGTTGCGTGAAATTTTTAAGAAATCTGTTGGCCGCGATACTGGGATGTATGGTCGCCTTTGGAATCATCATGGTGATATTCATGGTATTCCTAAGTCTGGTAAGCAACATAGAGGATACCCCTAATATTAAGGAAAATTCCATTTTGGAACTTCAAATACAACGTCCGGTAAATGATTATGTGGGCACGAATGCCATGGATCCGTTTGCTGGAATTTTTGAGGATTCCCAAGGGCTGGACGACATTCTACAGGCCATTGAAACCGCCCGGGAAGATGCTAACATCAAAGGCATAAGTATCAGCAATAACTTTATCACGGCCGGACTGGCGCAAACCCAGGCAATCCGCAAGGCACTCTCTAAATTTCGTGAAAGCGGCAAATTCATCTATGCTTATTCGGATTACTTTACGCAAAAAGATTATTATTTGGCAAGTGTGGCCGATTCAATTTTTTTGAATCCTGTCGGCGGAATGGATTTCAAGGGGTTGTCTTCTGAAGTATTATACTTTAAGGATTTTCAGGAGAAGACAGGGGTGAAAATGGAAGTAATACGACATGGAAAATACAAAAGTGCGGTGGAACCATTTTTGTCCAATGAAATGAGCGATGCCAACCGAACCCAGATCAAGGAGTTGTTAGGATCGTTGTGGAACTCCATGGTAACCGAAATCTCCGAGATACGCAATATACCTGAAGAAAATTTGAATGTTATTGCGGATACCTTGGGCGGTAGGACTCCGGAATACGCAGTACGGAGCCGTTTGGTGGATTCCATCATATATTTTGACCAATACGAGGAAAAGCTTAGGAACGCTTCTGGTAGGGATACCGGTGAGACCCTAAATTATGTGCATTTGGATGACTATATAAGCTATTCCAATGCCCAAATAAGAACAACCGGGAAGGACAAAGTAGCCGTGGTTTTCGCACAGGGTGAAATTATATATGGTGAGGGTGGCCCCGATGTAATCGGACAGGGTATTATTAACGAAGCTATTATAAAAGCACGTGAGGACGATGCCATCAAAGCCATAGTACTCCGAGTGAATTCTCCTGGAGGTAGTGCCTTGGTTTCCGATATTATTTGGCGGGAAATTGAACTGGCCAAAGCGAAAAAACCGGTCGTTGTCTCCATGGGAAATGTGGCGGCTTCCGGAGGCTACTATATAGCTGCAGGGGCGGATAAAATATTTGCGGAGCCCACAACAGTAACAGGATCCATTGGTGTATTCGGAACAATTCCGAACATCGAACAATTGGCCGAGGATATCGGAATCAACGCGGAACAGGTGGGGACCAACAAAAACTCTATAGATTACTCCCTTTTTGAACCTATGACGGACAATTTTAGAAAAGTAGTACAAGAAGGCATAGAGGAGACCTACACCACCTTTTTACAGCGAGTATCCCAAGGTAGGGGTATTTCAATGGCCCAGGCGGATAGCCTTGCCCAAGGTAGGGTATGGAGTGGGGTGGATGCCAAACGACTGGGTTTGGTGGATGAACTGGGAACCTTGGAAGATGCTATCGGCGAAGTCGCTAAATTAGCTGAACTAGATCGCTATGGCGTTAAAAAATACCCAAAATACAAATCGGGTTTTGAGCGTTTCATGGAAGATTTGGGTGGTTCCAGTTCAAAGACCCGTGAAAGTATCATTGAAAAGGAAGTTGGCCTTGAAGCCTATAATATTATAAAACAGATAAAGACCGCCATGGGGCGAAAAGGTATTCAGGCTCGAATGCCTTTTATTCTCAATATTAAATAATTTATGACCAAAAAGGACAAGAAATTGGCCTACCAGATCTATCTCTATCTGGGGGCACTGTTCATTACCTCGTTGGTGGTGTCCAATCTGATTTTCCAAAAGTTTTTCTACTGGAATCCCTTCGGAAAGATAGAGCTTTTCGGAGCTCCCTTGTTTGAAATTTCAGTGGGTGTATTGCCGTATCCCGTTACTTTTTTGATTACCGATCTCATTTCCGAAATTTTTGGAAAGAAAAAAGCCAACCAGATTGTAACTGCGGGTATTTTTGCCTCCTTTTTTTCCATGGGATTCATTTACATTTCCGATGCAGTACCCGCTATAGCTTCTTCCCCTATTGATGATGCCCTTTTTAAAAAGGTCTTCGCTCTTTCTCCAGTAGCGGTTTTGGCTTCTATGCTGGCCTATCTTGCCGCTCAATATGTGGATATCGCTATTTATCATTTTTGGAAAAAATTGACCAAAGGAAAATACTTATGGCTTCGGAACAACTTTTCTACCTTTCTCTCACAATTTATTGACACGTTTACGGTAGTAGGGCTATTGTGCATTTTTGGCGTACTCCCTTGGAGCCTTTTTTACGGGCTTGTAATCAGTGGATTTGTTTTTAAGATTTTTATAGCATTTTTGGATACCCCTTTTCTCTATTTCTTCGTATATATTCTAAGAAGACGATTTAAACTTGCCATTGGTGAGGAAATCGACTTGGAAGCATAATAAAGAACGCTTTTTTAAGTTCTAATCGAAGAATATACATACTATGAAAAAGAAGGTCCTCCGAATTCTTGCTATTTTCTTACTGTTGGTCATTGCCCTATTGGTTGCGATTCCATTTTTTCTCGAAGCCAAAATAGGGGATATCCTTAAGAACAATGTGAATGCGAATGTAAATGCACATCTCGATTTTACCAATGCTCGTTTAAGCCTACTCGGCAGTTTTCCGAATGCCGAGGTCACCTTGGAAAATGTAACCTTGCTTACTAATGCACCATTTGAGGGAGATACCCTTTTTGCTGCAAGAATGATAGGTTTAAAAATGGGTTTGGGCGAATTGTTTAAATCACAAGGAGACCCTATTGGCATCAAAAATTTTCAAGTGGACGGGGCACAATTGAATATTAAAATTGATAGTGCGGAAAATGCCAATTATGACATTGCCAAGAAATCCGAGGTAGAGGACGTAGCGGAACAGCCTACAGATGGTTTCTCCTTTAACTTGGAATCCTATGGGATTACAGAATCCCAAGTTTCGTATACCGATTTGGCAACAGGTATCCGTTTGCTACTATCCGATCTCCAACATAGCGGAACAGGAGATCTTTCGCTGGAAACTTCGGAATTGGATACACAGACCCAAGCAGGGGTGACTTTTGGAATGGATGGCACCAATTATTTGAACGAAAATAAGCTGAAGCTGGATGCCTTGATAGGTATAGACTTGAAGGAGAATAAATATACCTTTTTAAAAAACGAAGCTCTGGTGAACCAACTACCCTTGATATTTGATGGATTTGTAAAAGTGAACGAAAATAATCAAGAGGTGGCTATTAGTTTTGAGACACCATCGTCTGACTTTAAAAATTTCCTGGCCGTAATTCCGGAAGAATATTCCAAGAATATTGAAAATGTAAAAACTACCGGGAATTTTACTTTGAAGGGGGATGTCAAGGGCGTGATTGATGAAACACATATTCCTAAATTTAACATTAGTATAAATTCTGAAAACGCCTCCTTTAAATATCCAGATTTGCCCAAATCGGTTCGTAACGTTTTCATTGATATGGAAATCAACAATACCACAGGTATAACCGAAGACACCTTCATAACCATTGAAAAATTGTCTTTTACAATAGATGAAGATCGGTTTAACATGACCTCAAAAATCTCCGAACTTATGGGCAATACCAAGGTCAATGCCCATATTGATGGCAAGATGAACCTTGCCAATATCTCCCAAGCTTATCCGGTTCCCGCTGATCTGGACCTAAGCGGAATCCTGAATGCAGATGTGACAACGGCCTTTGATATGGCCTCGGTGGAGAAAAACCAATATGAAAAGACAAAAACGGTTGGAAATGTTAGCGTACGGGATTTTGAATACAGCTCAGCCGAAATTGCCAAGCCCGTAAAATTGAATACTGTGGCCATGAGTTTCAATCCCGAAACGGTAAATCTTGAACAAATGAACGGCACTACGGGCCAAACAGATTTTGACATAACGGGCAAAATCAGCAATCTACTAGGGTTTATGTTCAATGATGAAAAGGTGCAGGGTAATTTCAATCTAAAATCTGGCACCTTCGCCTTAAATGATTTTATGGTGGAGGAAACAGCGGATACTACAGAAACCAAATCGGAAGCACCGGAAGCTATGGAAGAAAGAATAAAAATTCCTTCCTTTTTGGATGTCGGTATCAATGCTACGGCAAACACCGTGATCTATGATAATATTAGATTAAAGGATGTGAAGGGTAACCTGCGGATAAAGGATGAGAAAGCGATTCTGAGCAACATGACCTCCTCAATTTTTGATGGCCAAATGGCCTTTAATAGCGAGGTTTCTACCAGAGATGAAACGCCCACTTTTGCCATGGAACTGGATATGGACCAATTACAGATAGGGGAGACTTTTGAGGCTATGGAAATGTTTCAGGTCTTGGCACCCATCGCCCAGGTTTTAAAGGGGAAATTAGATGCCGAAATAAAACTTTCCGGAAATTTGACAGAAGATTTCACCCCGGACCTCTTAACACTGACCGGAGATTTGCTGGCCAATGTAATGACCCGGGAAATTAATGCCGAGCAGGCTCCATTGCTTTCTTCATTGGATGGTAAGTTGGATTTTGTTAACCTAAATGAACTGGACCTAAAGGACTTGAAAACGAAACTTTCCTTTGAGAACGGACTGGTTAGTGTAAAACCTTTTACTGTAAAATATAAGGATATCGCCATTAACGTGGATGGAGGCCATACTTTTAATAGAAAACTGGATTATAAGGCTACTATGGAAGTTCCGGCCAAATATTTGGGCAAACAGGTCAACGATTTAATAGCTCAAATTGATGATAAGGATTTGGAAACGCTTACTGTTCCCATAACCGCAAATATTGGAGGAAATTACTCCAGTCCTAATGTAAGTACCGATTTAACCTCCGGGGTCAAGAACTTGACCGCTCAATTGGTAGAGATCCAAAAGCAGAAACTCATCAATAAGGGAAAGGACAAGGCTACGGATTTAATCGGTGGATTACTCTCGGAAAACTCGGCTGAAAATGATTCTACTCAAAATGAGGATTCCAGTTCAGATGAAGTTAAAGCGGTGTTAGGGGGTATCTTGGGCGGAAACAAGAACGGAAAAGACAGCGCTCAAACTAATGTAGAGTCCCAGGCCACTCCGGAAAAAGACCCTGTGGAAGAAGCGGCAAAAGGTATTTTGGGAGGTTTGTTCGGAAAGAAAAAGGATACGGTGAAAAAGGAGTAGTTCAATCGATACTTAATCCAACGTAATATCCCTCGCTCCCACGAATATTAAAGACCGTATTATCCTCAAAAATGAGGTATTGTCCTTTAATTCCCTTTAGGATACCCTTATAGCTTGGTTTTTTATTAAGGTTTAGACTATTCACCTTTTCGGGATACTGAAGTACGGGAAACTGTAAATGGGTTTCTTGATTGGTATCAATATAATACTCCGAAGCCTCTTCCGGAATATATTCCTTTAACCGATTCCGCCAATCTACCAGGTTCTCATCCTTTACATTGTTGGTTAACATTTTGCGCCAATTGGTCTTGTCACTGATGTGGTCCTTTAGGGCTACCTCGGTAATACCGGCCAAATAACGATTGGGTACTTCTACAATTTCTATGGCCTCATGGGCACCTTGATCGATCCACCGGGTAGGTACCTGTGATTTCCGGGTTACCCCAACTTTTATGTTGCTGCTGTTGGCCAGGTAAACGATATGTGGTTGCAATTGCACCTTTTTTTCATATTCCAGATCACGATCCTCCTTGTCCAAATGAGCGGTACTAAGTTCGGGTCGCATAATCCAATCACCGGCGGAGGGAATTTTGTAAAAGCAAGTTTTGCAGAAACCTTGTCGATAAATGGGTAGGTCCTTTCCACAGCTTAGGCATTGGTATTTGATAAAGTCAATCTGCAGGCGCTTGTCCAATAGCTGGTTCATGTTCAAAAAGTCGTTCTCAAAAACCAAATAATATTGAATGGGTGTACCCATTTCCGTCTGCATCTTTTGTAAAACACCCTCGTACTGCATAAAAGTATTTCTTATTTGAAAATAATAAGGATTAAAGCTAATTTAGGCGGATAAAGATACCCAAAAATGCCGATACCGCTATTTAATTCCATTGCCTCGTGGTTACTTAAAAAACGTTATCACCAGATAGAACTTTTCCTGAAGTACCCCTTGGAGGTACAGGCGGAGGTACTACAACAATTACTTGAAATAGCCGAGGATACGGAGTTTGGGAAAAAGTACGATTTTGAATCCATTCCGGACTATGAAACGTTTAGAGACCGAGTACCTATTGTATCCTATGAGGAACTGGAGCCGGATATAGAGCGTACACGAAAAGGGGAGCAGAATATATTTTGGCCGACATCCATAAAGTGGTTTGCCAAAAGTAGTGGCACCACAAATGCCAAGAGCAAATTTATTCCAGTAAGTTCGGAGGCCCTTGAGGACTGTCACTACAAATCCGGGAAAGATTTACTTTGTTTGTACCTCAATAATAATGAGAATTCCCAATTGTTTGCCGGCAAAAGCCTTCGGTTGGGCGGTAGTAAGGAATTATATGAGGACAATGGATCTTTTTTTGGTGACCTTTCCGCTATTTTAATTGATAATATGCCCCTTTGGGCAGAGTTTAGCAGTACGCCCAGCAGTAAGGTATCGCTTATGAGCGAATGGGAAAACAAACTAAGGGCCATCATACATGAAAGTACCCAGGAAAATGTAACGAGTCTTGCCGGAGTTCCCTCATGGATGCTTGTCTTGTTGAACAATGTGCTCGAGGAGACCGGAAAATCACATCTGTTCGAAGTCTGGGAGAATTTGGAAGTATATTTTCACGGAGGGGTAAGTTTTGTTCCATATAAGGAGCAATATCAAAAGCTTTTACCTCGGAAAAATTTCAGGTACTATGAAATTTATAATGCTTCGGAAGGTTTTTTCGCCATCCAAGATCGTAATAATGCCAACGACCTTTTATTAATGCTGGACTACGGTATTTTTTACGAATTCATTCCTATGGATTGCTATGGGACCCCTCTTGAAAAAGCCATCCCACTTTGGGAAGTAAAAACAAAGACCAACTATGCCATAGTCATTACCACCAACGCTGGATTATGGCGATACAGAATTGGGGATACTATACGGTTTACCTCAACAAATCCTTATAGAATCAAAGTAACTGGACGTACCAAGCACCACATAAATGTCTTTGGGGAGGAATTGATAATTGAAAATGCAGAGGAGGCCCTAAAAAGTATTTGTAAAAAGACCGGTGCGGAAATAAAGGATTATACGGCAGGTCCCATTTTTATGTCGGGTAGAGGAAAGGGTGCGCATGAATGGATCATTGAATTTAGAAAGCCACCGGAGAAAATCGATTACTTTACTGAGTTTTTGGACAATGCCTTAAAATCACTCAACTCGGATTATGAGGCCAAGCGCTATAACAACATCACTTTAAAGATGCCCAAAGTACATGTCGCCAGGGAGAATCTTTTTTATGATTGGTTAAAATCCAAGGACAAGTTGGGTGGTCAACACAAAATACCGAGATTATCCAATACAAGGGACTACATAGAGGAATTGCTCCAAATGAACAAATAATGGTATCTTAGACAATAACCGTACTACCAACCTTATGTCATGACCGCTGTTTTCAATTTTCTTATGATTGCAGGGGCAGTACAGGGTTTTGTTTTTAACGTAGCCACTTTTTTTTCAAGAAAGAAAATAGAGAAAACTGTCCTTTTCTTGAATCTGTTCGTTTTTTTTCTTTCATTAAATAATCTACAATCCTGGTTGATTGAGAAAGGTTTTGTTTCTTCCCATGGCTTTTGGCAAAATTTTATCATACCCTGGTATGTTCTGATTGTACCGATGTACTATGCCTTTTTGATATCCTATCTTGAGATTGAAAGAAAAAGATGGACATTTATCCTTATCTCGGGAGGTATTTTTTTGTTGGAGTTTTTAACCCGAAGTTGGGTTACATACTTGGTTTATAATGGCGTATGGAACCGGCAGAGGTTGAATGATTATAATATCTTGGAGGATATTGTAACCCTGTCTTATTCCCTATTTCTTTTTTTTAAAGCATACCGGATACTATACAAATATGAAGGATTGCATAGTCCTATCTTGCCTTTTGATAATCTTAACTGGCTTAAACGGTTCATGTCCATGGGCGGGCTTGTGTTTGTTTTATGGATGATGGCCATTTTTTTTAATCTTACGGAAATAGTTGAACAACCCTATAGCTATTATCCCTTGCGCTTGGGCTCTTCTATCTTAATTTATTGGGTAGGGTACCAAGCTTTTTTTCAGTATGTGGTTTTAAAGGATAGAATAGTATTGCGTAGTGTAATCCGAAGCGAGCGAATTACACAAGGCAAAAATGGTCAAAGAGGTTTGCCAAATCTTGATAAGAGCCAAAAAGAAGCAAATACCTTCAAGGAAATTCAGCGCTTTATTTTGAGGGAACAACGATATTTAGACCCTTATTTGAGTCTGGAAAGTCTTTCCCGGGAAATGGATACCAGCACGAGCAGCTTGTCCAAATTGATAAACACATATTCCCATGGCAATTTTTCGGACCATATCAATAAATTACGCATCCAGGAAGCAAAGAAATTATTGTCCCATCCAGATTATGGTGCTTATACCATAGTAGCAATAGGCTTGGAATGTGGTTTCAATTCAAAATCTACCTTTTATACTGCTTTTAAAAAATTTACGGGCAAGACTCCTACACAATTTAGAGCGGAACATTCTTAAAAGTGTTGCTCTTGTCCGAAATCTTATCGACTGGATAATTTCGGACACCCAGGGATAACAGTCCATTAATTTTGCCTTCGAAGTTTAAATAAGAATCATGAAAACAAAGATTTGGTTGCTTATAGGCTGTATGGTTTTTTCCAGTTGCTACAGTTATAAAACAATAGACATTGGAATGCCCACAATTACCGAGGGCAAAAAATATAAGATTATTACCAGCGATGATAAAAAGCACAAAATATGGATTTTGAAGTACGGTGATACATTGATAGGGCGCAAATCAAAATCATCAGAGACTTTAACAAAGCTTGCTCAAGAGGAGGTTAAGGTTATAAAGGAACGAAAGTTTTCTTTCTTAAAAACAGCAGGTCTGCCCATAATACTTGGGGGTACGGCGCTTGGGATATTAGCTATTACCGTTGGACCTGACTTCGATTTGGACATAGACTACATGCAAAATTAGGTCAACATACTTTGCTCAATCATTTCTTTTAAGAAAAAGGACTACATCGAAGAATTACTTCAGATGAACAAATAAATGTGGAGATATGACGTTAAATGTACAATTTGTGGTGCAATTTAACCTAATCAATACTTAATCGTAGAATTCTCATGGCACAAAGACTTGTAGTAATTTCAGATATGTGGGGTGTTAAAAAAGGACTTTGGATTACATCCTACCTTGGTTATCTTCAGCAATATTATGATATAGTTTTCTATGATTGCCAACAATTGGCCAATATAGATTTAACGATCCAAACGGATACAAATATCCATCACGCCTTTGTAAACGGAGGTATAGATACTGCCGTGGCCCATTTATTAAAACGGGAGTACCGCTCAAGTCATTACCTGGCTTTTAGTACGGGTGGTACCATAGCTTGGAAAGCAGGTTTGAAGGGGCTTCCTATGAAATCTTTATATACCATTTCGGCGACTAGAATACGAATGGAAACTGAAAAACCAAACGTACCCATAAGTTTGCTATATGGGGAAAACGACGAATATAGTCCTTCCAGTGAATGGTTTTCCAAAGTTGGTGTTGAAGCGGAAATCGTAAAGAATTTTGGTCATACCTTGTATACAGACGAAAAGATAATTCAGAGCGTGTGCCAGAATTTATTGGATAGAGCAACTAAGAAGATATCGAAGCCCAAAAAAGCGGTATAAACTCTTAGGATGATACATTAAAAAAAGTCCCAAGGTTCTTAGAACCTTGGGACTTTTTTTAATGGCTCTTCAAACTATGAAACCGCTTTAAGTTTTTTTATGGTTTCATGGGACAATTTATTCTCTGCATAAGGTTTGGTAACCTTGAACTCCGTTTCGTCATTACTCGGCATTTCAAACATGGCATCTGTGAAAATTGCTTCGCACAACGAACGCAACCCGCGAGCCCCAAGCTTATATTCAATAGCCTTCTCTACTATGTAGTCCAAAGCTTGTTCCGTTATCTTGAAGGATATGCCATCCATTTCAAACAGCTTTTCATACTGTTTTATGATAGCATTTTTGGGCTCTGTGAGTATAGCTCTGAGCGTTTTTTTATCCAATGGATTCATATGGGTAAGAACAGGTAGCCTACCAATGATTTCTGGAATCAAACCGAATTCCTTTAAATCCCGGGGAATTATATATTGCAAGATGTTTCTTTCATCCAGGTTCTCCTCTGCTTTTGAGGCACTATAGCCAACGGCCTGCATATTAAGGCGTTTGGTAATGGCCCTTTCAATTCCATCGAAAGCACCTCCTGCAATGAACAATATGTTCTCCGTGTTTACTTCAATGAATTTTTGATCTGGGTGTTTTCTGCCTCCTTTGGGTGGTACGTTTACTACCGTACCTTCCAGAAGCTTTAAGAGTCCTTGCTGTACCCCTTCACCGGAAACGTCCCTGGTTATAGAGGGGTTATCGCTCTTACGTGCGATTTTATCGATTTCATCTATAAATACGATTCCTCGCTCCGTTTTTTCCAAGTTATAATCGGCCGCTTGCAAAAGACGAGTAAGTATGCTCTCCACATCCTCGCCTACATAACCCGCTTCGGTCAAAACCGTGGCATCCACTATGGCCAAAGGAACGTTGAGCATCTTTGCAATGGTCTTAGCCATTAAAGTCTTTCCAGTTCCCGTTTGCCCCACCATAACGATGTTGCTTTTTTGTATTTCTATTTCGTCCTCTTTTGAAGAGGGTTGTAGCAACCTTTTATAATGGTTATATACGGCAACGGACATTACTTTTTTTGTCCGCTCCTGACCAATAATGAACGTATCCAAAAATTCCTTGATTTCCAAGGGCTTTTTTAAAACCAGTTCCGAAGTAAGGTTGTTGGTCTTGGTCTGTCTAGATTCTTCGGCGACTATGCCATAGGCCTGCTCTATACATCGGTCACATATATGTGCGTCCAGACCAGCAATGAGTAAATTGGTCTCGGATTTTTTCCGTCCACAAAAGGAGCATTCTAAGTTTTCCTTTGCCATAAATATTTTTGTATATCCAAGATACTAACGAAATAATTTGGATTTTGGTTCATTGCACTTCACGGTAATATCCGTTTTTATTGCGCTTTGTCGAAATTAACTCCTCTCCCTTACCAGAATTTCATCGATCATACCATATTTTTTAGCTTCTTCCGCTTTCATCCAGTAATCACGGTCACTATCCTCATGCACCTTTTCAATGGGCTGTCCTGAATGTTTTGCAATAATTTGGTAGAGTTCCTCCTTGAGTTTAAGGATTTCACGGGCCGTAATCTCAATATCGCTGGCCTGCCCTTGGGCTCCTCCCATAGGTTGATGTATCATTACCCTGGAATGCGTAAGGCCACTACGTTTTCCATTTTCGCCAGCACACAGCAACACAGCGCCCATGGAAGCGGCCATGCCAGTACAAATAGTGGCGACATCCGGTTTGATGAACTGCATAGTATCATAGATGCCAAGACCTGCATATACACTACCGCCCGGAGAATTGATGTAAATCTGAATATCCTTGGAAGCATCTGTGCTTTCCAAAAACAAAAGCTGTGCTTGTACAATATTGGCCACTTGATCGTTGATTCCCGTGCCCAAAAAGATAATGCGATCCATCATAAGCCTAGAAAAAACGTCCATAGCCACAGCATTTAATTGTCTTTCCTCAATGATGTTGGGGGTTAAGCCCACCGGATACATACTGGTTAGGATGGTATCGTAATACGTACTACTTATGCCTTGATGTTTTATAGCGTAATTCTTAAATTCTTTTCCGTAATCCATTGGTTTTAAACTAACATTTTTTAATAAAAAAAGGTGCCGAAACTATTGCTTCGGCACCGTAAAGATACTTATTATTTTTTGGAAATTATCCGTACACTTCCTTCACGAAATTTTCGTAGGTAACCTCTTTTACCTTGAAATTTACTTTGTCTTTATAGAGGTTCAACAATTTTTGGCTCATTAACTGTTCGGATAGGCGCTTCACTTCATCCTGATTTCCCAAAACCCGTGCCGCAATATTGTCCAATTCCTCTTCTTGGGGGTCCAATTGTCCAAATTGCGCCATTTGGGATTTAATAAAGCCTTTGGCAAATTCCTTTAACTCATCAAACTGTATTTCCAAGTTATTCTCCTTGATGATTTTCCCTTCGATCAATTGATAACGCAAACCTTTTTCCGACTTTTCAAATTCCTCGGTGGCTTCTTCCGGGGAAAGGGGCTTTTCCCCTGTCATTTGAATCCATTTGGTTAGAAATTCAGATGGAAGTTCAAATTTTGTGTTTTCAATGAAATACTCCGTGATGTCGTTCAATAACTTCTGATCGGATTGCTGTTCAAACTGCTTCTCCGAATCTTCCTTTATACGCGCTTTCATTTCATCCTCGGAAGTTACTGTATCCTTGCCAAATAACTTGTCAAAAAAGTCTTGATCCAATTGTGCCGGTTCGCGTTCATTGACTTCTTCAATGGTAAAGGATACATCGGTCTTTAGGTCTTTGGCTTTTTCCTGTGAAATACCTAAAACACTGGACAAAAGATAATCCTCCTTAAAAAGGCCTTTGGTATTGAGTAAGACCGTCTCACCGACTTTCTTCCCTATCAGGGCTCCCAGTGCTTTTTTGCTTTTTACCTTCTCCAGTTCTATAGTGGCCTTGTTTTCTATTTCCTCGTCCTCATTCCGGAAAATACCATTTATTTCATCCTTTTTTTCCACTGCCGCTTTCGTAACCAATTTCCCATATTGTTTCCGCATACGTTCTACCTGCTCGGCCACCATTTTTTTGTCGGCCACGATCTTATACCGCGTGATGCTTTTTTTGGTTTTTAAGGGTACTTCAAAGGATGGTGCCAATCCCAATTCAAATTCAAAAGCAAAATCTTCCTTGTCCCAGTCAAAATTATCCTGTTGCTTTGGCAGGGGATTGCCAAGAACATCCAATTTTTCCTCCGTAAGGTATTTGTTTAGATTGTCCTGCAGCAGTTTATTGACTTCATCAACTAGAACGGCCCTGCCATACTGTTTTTTTATAAGCCCTATGGGTACTTGCCCTTTTCTAAAACCGGGGATTTTAGCTTGCTTTCTATAGTCCTTGAGAATCTTATCTACCTTATCCTGATAGTCGTCCTTTGTAATGGCCACTTTTACAACGGCATTCAACTCATCTATCTGCTCTTTGGTGATATTCATTTTTTGTATCTATTTAGAAAAATAAAATGGGATGCAAAAGTAGCACAATTAAAACATCCCGACAAGTTTTTGGATTACTGGATCACCAAAGAATAACCGTATTATTTGCTTTCTTTCAGCAGTGAAAACAATATGGATTGAAGAAACGATAAAAGTAAACTGAATAACAAGGCCCACCAAATACCGTCCACTCTAAATCCTGTGATAAGCTGATCCGCCAATAGTATTATAATCGCATTGATGATTAAGAGAAATAAACCAAAAGTAATGAGGGTTACCGGCAATGTCAGAATCACCAAAATAGGTTTTACGATAAAATTCAAAAGGCTTAACACTAGGGCAACAATGATGGCGGTAAGATAGGAGTCCACGAAAACATGGGGCAAAATTTTTGACAATATTACTACGGCCAATGCACTGAGTAGAATGCGCAGGATAAGCTTCATATCAAATTGTTTTGAAGGATTGAAAAAAGGCACCAGGATTATCCCGATTCCTCTAAAAGTATAAAATATATTTTAGATTCAATCGATATAAAGTCCGGTAAATTCCAATGGGTCTACTTCAGGCAGTTCTGCTCCATATTTTGTCTCAATCGCCTCTATGAACGCATTGGCTATGAGGGCATAGCCCCTTGGGGATAGGTGGACACCATCCAGTGAAAATCCACCACCAGTGGCGAATTCTGCCGTTATCGTACTTCCGTCGGAAAGGGGTATGCCTTCGCTTCCCGCCCTTTCCAATAGTGCTTTTACATCAATAACAGGGAGGTCATATTGGGCCGCTAAAGTGGTAATAATCCCATTGAATCTGTCCAAGGCTACGGCTATGGTCTCCTGCTCGCTGGGCGTAAGTACCCATTTGTCTTCCATAGGATAGGTAATTCCGTTTACCGATAATTGACCAGCGTCAGCTGCCGGTACACCAAGGTCTTGCAATGTGGCAAAGGCGGTTTCATTGAATTGAGCTATGGCATTTTGCGCGGGCAATACAATAAGATCGTTGGCGTTGGCCTGCCTCGCCTGCCCATACAGGAATCCGATTACTGTGGCCGTCGGAGCGTCCAAACCACCTACTTGTAGTGCGCCGGTTATCTGTGCCGATAAATCGGTCAATGATTCATCCCTAATAACCAATGCACTGGCGGCGCTAGCAGAAAACGTGATGGATCTTTCAGGAACACCCAAAAACTCAAAAACTTGGTTCAATTGCGCATAGGTGGCATTGAGCGTTGGGATTTGAGGCCCAAAATCGGGATTGGTAGGGTCTAGGGGCGCAAATGGTACTGTTGTAAAATAAGGTATGCTCGTAACATTGGGAATGTTTGCCAATACACCACCTGCTCCGTTGGCCGTTAGGGCTTGCAAAAGTTGATCGTAGACACTGGCAAAAACACCGGAATCCGTAATGTCACTTGATCCGTAGGTGAGTGGATTGGTATTTCCTTCCTGGTTTTCGCCATCACCACCTTCTGTGGCGTAGGCCAAAATATCGTTATTTCCGATCCAAAGGGTAAAAAAAGTTGGGTTTTGGGCAACGGCATCACCAATCATTGACGCAGTGGGCGCGGAAGCAAAACGGACGTAGTAAGGATTTGCCGCACCAATGGCCAAGGCATCCAAACTACCATAACCAGTGGCCGGTAAGTGATAGATCTTAGCACCGGGGACCCCCATGTTGTTAAAGGGGCCACTTAATATATTGGAGACTTCCGTGGATCCGGCCCCATCCAGTCGAACGGGTGTTGGAGAGCCTGATGCAAATGAAAGGATAAATCGATTTTCAAAATCTTCCAAAGGCATGCCGCCCAAGGTCAATCCCCCTAAATCGTCGTTCATGAATGGAATTGTAAATTCGCCTCCACCGGCCTGAGCAAAGCTTGTAGCCAGCATGTTGGGAAAGGATGCGGTCTGGCCGGCACTAAACAGGGCTCCGTCGGAATAACCCGCAGTTAGTGAATTTCCGAGAGCTACATAGGTGGAAAAATCCGCGGACCCACTGGTATAATTTACGGGTTCCGGCGTCATGCCACCGGTATCATCCGGAAGCGTGTCGTCATCACTACATGAAATAATCAAAAATCCGAAAAAGGCCAGTATTGTTATAATCTTTTTCATAGTTATAAAGAGTTAGTTTACGTAAAGTCTATGTTAAAACGATGTAAAATCAAAATTAACCAAAATTACGGGACGTACAATAATTCGGACAAAAAAATTATGCATGCATAATAAACAACCCTTTTTTTTATCGATTTAGAAACGAAAGGGATTTTTCAAAAAACTCCTTCGGGTTTTCCGCGTGTAGCCAATGTCCTGTGTTTTTAATGGTATCCAATTGCGCAATGGGAAAGTGTTTCTTAATTTCCAGGATATCATTTGGAGATATATATTCGGACCTGCCTCCACGTAGAAAAAGAGTGGCTCCCTCAAATTTCTCAGAGGAGCCAATGTTGTCCCCAATTTCTTCCATTTTGTGGCTCAAGACCTTCAGGTTAAACCGGAATCGTAAAATTCCTTTTTCTCTCCAGTACAGGTTTTTTAATAAAAACTGTCTGGTCCCTATTTCTGAAATTGATTTGGAAAGTTCCTGATCTACCTTTCCCCGGGTATCCAATACATCCAGATCCAAGCCGTTGAGTGCATCCAAAATAGGTTGGTGATGTGGTGGATAGTATTTCGGAGCAATATCGGCGACGATTAATTTGTTCACCCATCCGGGATATGTGCAAGCAAACTGCATTGCTGTCTTACCCCCCATGGAATGTCCCATAAGATAGCCTTTTTCCAATTCGTGCCGTAAAGTGTAGTTGTGCACATCATGGGCCAAAAGATCGTAATTGAAATCCTCCGACCAAAAACTCCTTCCATGGTTACGCTGATCAATTAAGTGCACCTCAAAGCCCTTTTCTACATATTGGCTTCCCAAGGTTTTCCAATTGTCCGACATTCCCAAAAAGCCATGGAGAATAATCAATGGTTTTCCGTTTCCCAGGATTTTGGAGTGCAGTTCCTGCATTACTTCAATTTGTTCAAATACATTCGTACTACATTTTCCAACCCGAGGTATAGCGACTCACAAATCAAAGCATGACCAATGGAGACCTCCAGTAAATGCCTTATATTGTTCTTAAAATATGCTATGTTCTCCAAACTAAGATCATGCCCGGCATTAATGCCTAGTCCCAATTTGTGCGCCAAATCCGCTGCATGTATAAAGGGTTCTATTGCATCTTTCCTTGTAGTTGTATATGATTTGGCATAACTTTCCGTGTAAAGTTCAATACGGTCTGCACCAGTTTCTGCTGCACCATCTACCATTTGGTAATCCGGATCTACAAAAATTGAGGTTCGTATGCCATTTTTGCTAAAAGTGGATATTACCTCTTTTAGAAAATTCCTGTTTTTAATCGTATCCCACCCGGCATTAGAGGTTATGGCATCCACTGAATCGGGTACTAGGGTTACCTGGGTCGGTTTTACTTCAAGGACCAAATCAATAAATTTTGGAATGGGGTTGCCCTCTATGTTCAACTCAGTAGTTACTATTTTCTTTAGGTCCCTTGCATCCTGGTAACGTATATGTCTTTCATCTGGTCTTGGATGTATAGTAATTCCCTGAGATCCAAATTCCTCGATATCCCTAACCATTTTGAGGAGGTCGGGAACATTTCCTCCTCTAGAATTTCGTAATGTGGCTATCTTGTTTACATTAACGCTAAGTTTGGTCATCTGATTTATTCATTAATATGTCGCAAAAATACAAATTAGGCATACCTTTTGATGTTTTTAATTGTTATTTTGCGCTATATTTAAAGTTATGCAGATTCAAACGCACATCCTTACGGACTTACCGGTTTTTGATATTGGCGAATCGTTGGAAAAGGCTGTTCTCTTTTTTGAAGGGAGTATCTTTTCGCACGTAGCTATATCAGAAAATGGTAGTTTTTTGGGAACATTGGGTGAGAACGATTTGGATACTTACAATACCGATAAAAAAATTGAGGACTACAGATATAATTTAGAAGCCTTTTTTGTACGAAAAGATAGTAATTGGTTGGATGTTCTTGAAACATTTGCTCGTAACGAGGCCAATCTTTTAGCCGTATTGGATGACAATGAGGAGGTAATTGGATATTATGACCTCACTGAAATAGTGGGAGCATTCATAGATACACCCTTTTTTACCGAGCCGGGTGACATTGTGGTGGTCGCCAAGGGTACAAAGGATTATTCCTTTAGCGAGATTGCCCAAATCATAGAAAGCAACAATGCCAAGATTATTGGTGCGTTCATTACGGATATGCGGAACGATGTGGTGCAAATTACCCTGAAGATAAGCACATCTAGCTTAAATGAAGTATTTCAGACCTTTAGGAGATACAACTACAACATCTTGTTCGGTAGCAAGGATGACCAGTTTTTGGAGGATTTGAAGCAGCGCTCGGATTATTTGGATAAGTATTTAAATGTTTGACCGTACAGAGGGGCTTTTTCTGGTTTCTTCACCCTGTGTGTTAGATTATAACGATAGGATTGCTAAATTTATATCTGCCTAAATGGCAGCAAGAAATAGATGTTTCCTCAATAATTTCAATGAAAACCGTTGCTGACTTTTTCAATTTCCAAAGCCAAGTTCAATGAAAGTTGCTATATATGGTCAAACGTATCAAGAAACAACTTCGGATTTCGTTGAAGAACTGTTAGAAGAACTCCGATTTGTATCTGCCGAGATATGCATTGAGAAAAATTTCCAAGCCTTTCTATCCCAGAATCAACCTAATACAAGGGATTTCCCAACCTTTACCGCTTCCGAGGGATTGGACAGTTCATTTGATATGTTCGTGAGCTTTGGGGGAGATGGGAGTATCTTAAGGGCCACCACTTATGTTAGGGATTTGGGTATCCCGATTGTTGGGGTCAATACAGGTCGTTTGGGTTTTTTATCCACTTTTAAAAAAGAAGATGTAAGAAAAGTGGTCCAAGAATTTGTAAAAGGGGACTATCATGTTGTGGAACGAAGTCTGGTTAAGGTAAGCTCCAATTCCAGTATCCCCGAATTTAAAGACTTGGATTTTGCACTTAACGAGGTGACGGTAAGCAGAAAGGATACCACATCCATGATTACCATTGAGACATATTTGGATGGCGAATATTTAACGTCATATTGGGCGGACGGGCTCATTGTTTCTACTCCTACAGGATCTACGGGTTACTCTTTGAGTTGCGGCGGGCCGGTTATTATTCCTACGGCAAAATCTTTAGTCCTAACTCCCATAGCGCCGCATAACCTTAATGCCAGACCTTTGGTAATTTCGGATGAAACGGTTATACGCCTAAAGGTTTCCGGTAGGGAAGAGCATCATTTGATATCCTTGGATTCCAGAATAGCATCCGTAGAAAATGGAACGGAAATAACTGTTGAAAAAGCTGATTTTGTCGTAAAGATGATAGAATACACTTCTGAGAGTTTCTTAAAAACTCTTAGGAATAAACTATTATGGGGAGAAGATCGGCGTAATTGACACTTCCTTGGAACAATAAATACAACTAAAAGCTGTTTATCAAGAGAGAACGGGAATATAACCAATGGAGTAGGTTAAAATTTTTATATTCGCAAACTTTTGGAATTTATGAGGCGATGCATTATCGTAATTCTTGTCTTGATCAGTTTTAAGTTGGGCGCCCAAACCTACGAAATAGGAGGATTTTTTGGAGGGGCCAATGTTATTGGGGACGTGGGAAGGACCAACTATATTCTGCCGTCCGATATAGCTGTTGGAGGACTGTTCAAATGGAACAAGAGTAAAAGATATGCTTGGCGGGCAAGTGTTATCTATGGAAAGTTCACCGCTGACGACTCCAAATCCAATAGCTCCGCAAGACAGCAAAGAGGTTTTGTCATGGATAATTCCATTTTGGAAGCTTCTGCAGGATTGGAATTTAATTTTGTAGAATACAACCTTCATAAACTAGGTCCGGCATTTACTCCATATTTATATACTGGATTAACCTACTTTCGGTATGACTATAATTATTTCGACGCCGGTCAATTTATAAACGCCAATCAGAGGGATGGGTCTTTTGCTATTCCAATGACAGTTGGTGCCAAATTAAGGCTCAACCAATTTTTGATACTTGGGGCAGAGATAGGTGCCAGATACACCTTTACAGATAATCTTGATGGAAGCAATCCTGAAAAATCCAATGTAATGCAACAGATTAATCCAGGGCCCGAGTTCGGAAATATTCTAAGCGATGATTGGTACGTATTTTCGGGAGTAACCTTAACTTATACCTTTGGTAGAAAACCGTGCTCCGATTGTTTTGAGTAACTTTGCATATGGGCACTTTGCAAGACATCAATCGTGAGAACCTCCCGAAACACCTCGCTATTATCATGGACGGTAATGGGAGATGGGCAAAAGAAAGAGGAAGACTAAGGGTCTTTGGTCATGAGAACGGGGTACGTACGGTTCGGAATACAGTGGAAGACTGTGTCAAAATAGGAATACAATTCCTAACACTCTATACATTTTCTACAGAAAATTGGAAACGCCCAAAATTGGAAGTGGATACCTTGATGAAACTTTTGGTCTCTTCCTTAAAAAAAGAACTCAGAACCTTTAAGGAAAACAATGTTAGGTTAAACACCATTGGCGATATTGGTTCATTGCCAAAAAAAGCCCGGCAAGAGTTATTGGAGGTTATGCAAAAAACAGATCACCATACTGGGATGACCCTTACTTTGGCCCTTAGCTACGGTGCTCGCGAAGAATTGAAAAATGCTGTACAGCGGATAAGTACCAAAGTTAAAAATAATATAATTTCTCCTGAAAATATTGATGAAACCATTATAAATAGCCATCTTTACACGCACGATTTACCAGATGTAGACTTGTTGATCCGTACCAGTGGGGAACATAGGATCAGCAATTTTTTGCTTTGGCAGATAGCGTATGCGGAATTATATTTTATTGACGTATTTTGGCCCGATTTTAGTGAGAAACATTTGGTAGAGGCCATCCGTAATTACCAGAACAGAGAACGACGATTTGGAAAAACTAGCGAACAACTCAACTAGCGATATGAAAAGGTTCATATCTCTTGAACCACTGATTACTTTCCTTTTACTCTTCATCACCACATTCACCTTCGCCCAAGTAACCTCATACGAGGAGGGGAAAAAATATATTCTTGGTGGTTTGGAGGTTACCGGATTGCAGAGTTATAACGAGCAGACCGTTAAGACGTATACCGGTCTTAGGGTAGGACAGCCCATCACCGTTCCCGGTGAGCAAATAAGCGGGGTAATAAAAAAACTTTGGGGGCTGGAGCTTTTCAGTGACATAGATTTTTATATTACCAAAGTAGAGGGAGACGAAGTTTTTTTGGAACTTAATATTATAGAGCGCCCTACTTTGTCTAAAGTTACCATAAATGGTATTAAAAAAAGGAAGGTAGACGACATTGTAAAGGATACTGATCTTAAAAAGGGTAAAAAGATTACCGAAAGCTTAATCGCAAATACCAAGAATTACCTTCAAAACAAATATAAAAAACAAGGATTTCTAAATGCACGGGTTTCCATAATAACGGTTAACGACACCTCGGAAACCAATGCGCAAAAGATGGTCATCAACGTAAATAAAGGTGATAAGGTTAAGATTAAGGATATCATTTTTGAAGGAAATGAAAAGCTCAAAGGCAAGAAATTGCGAAAAGCCTTTAAGAAGACCAAGGAAAAGAGATTAGGTCGTTTCTGGAAAAAATCCAAGTTTATAGAAGATGACTATGAAAATGACCTTTCCCTTTTAGTGGATAAATATGCCGAGAATGGGTATAGGGACGCTCGGGTGCTTTCAGATTCCATTATAAAAATAGACGAGAATAATATCAATATTAAGATTGCGGTAGAGGAAGGGGACAAATACTATTTTGGCGATATTGATTTTGTTGGAAATAGCGTGTATACCGATAGACAGTTGGGCCAAGTACTCGGTATCAAAAAAGGAGCTACCTACAATGGTGTATTACTCAGGGAGCGGATTGCGGACGATTCCAAACCAGATGCGCAAGATTTGAGCAGTCTATATCAGAACAATGGTTATCTTTTTTCCAGTATTAACCCCGTTGAGGTCTCTGCCCAGAATGATACTATAAATTTTGAAATTAGAATTATAGAGGGCAAAGAAACATTCTTGGATCATATTACGGTTACCGGAAATGACAAGACCAATGACCATGTTATCTTTCGGGAGCTCCGTACACGACCTGGACAGAAATACAATAAATCGGATATCATTAGAAGTATACGGGAATTGGGACAGCTCGGCTATTTTGATGCCGAACAGATAAAACCGGATATACAGAATCCTAATCCCAATGAGGGTACAGTGGATATTGCCTATAGTTTGGTAGAATCCGGTTCCAGTCAAATAGAATTGCAAGGCGGTTATGGAGGAGGAGGTTTTATCGGTACCTTGGGCCTTTCTTTCAGTAATTTTTCGATAAAGAATTTGCTTAAAGGGGAAGCCTATAAACCGGTTCCTATGGGAGATGGGCAGACTTTTGCAGTCAGAGTCCAGGCCAGTAGGACTTTTAGGGTATATAGCCTTAACTTTTCGGAACCTTGGTTGGGAGGCAAGAAACCTGTACGTTTTAATCTTTCCCTATCCAGGACACAGCAGTTCGGGACCAGTTTTGATAGTAGGGGAAGAATAGATGTGGATAAAAGCCGAGGTTTTGCCATTACCGGTGTTTCGGCCGGACTTGCCAAAAGGGTACAATGGCCGGATGATTATTTCACTATCTCCCACTCCTTGGGATATCAACTTTACGATTTCAACAATTATAATATCGGATTGTTTAGCTTCGGTAACGGATCATCTAATTCATTTACATACACCTTGGGGATATCAAGAAATGCGACTTCGGGAGGACGCATATTTCCACGTGGAGGATCCAATTTTGAGATTACCGCAAAGCTCACCCCGCCCTATTCACTTTTTAGCAACAAGGATTTTAAGGCTATTAGGGATGAAAGCGAGGAAATTTTGGAAGAAATTAGTCAGTTAGATCCCAATGATCCTGAGGCCATAACCCTAAATGAAAGACGAGAAGCACTGGAAGAAGAACGTTTTAAGTGGTTGGAGTATTACAAAATCAAGTTTAAGGGAGATTGGTATACCACATTAGTCGGCAGTGCCGACAAAACCTTGGTATTGCGATCCAATGCAGAATTCGGCTTTTTAGGCAGTTATAATACCGATATAGGAGACGTGCCTTTTGAACGTTTTTTCGTGGGAGGTGATGGTCTGGGGAATTTTACCTTGGACGGAAGGGACATTATACAATTAAGGGGATATGAGAACCAATCATTGACTCCCATAAACCCTACAACGGGAAGACAGGAGGGTGGATTGGTATATAACAAATTCTCTCTAGAACTAAGATATCCGCTCACCCTAAAACCTTCCGCATCTATTTTTGCCCTAACTTTTTTAGAAGCAGGGAACGCTTTCAACAATTTTCAGGAATTTAATCCGTTTGAGTTAAAACGATCGGTCGGGGCGGGGCTTCGGATTTTTATGCCGGCATTCGGTCTATTGGGTATTGATTTTGGGTATGGGTTTGATCCAGATAATGTCAGCCCCCAAGCAGGCCCAAGCGGATGGCAAACGCACTTCATCATTGGCCAACAGTTTTAGATTTAGAAATCGTGACCATAGCTAATCCTTTCATTTTAAAAGATTTAGTAATTTTGGCATGATATTTTCTATTGGATAAAACGAAAATATAATGAAGCAAAAATCAAATGTTCTTTTAATCTTGTCAATTGTGCTGTTTTCATGGTATTCCCATGCCCAGCGAGGAGTTCGCATCGCGTATGTGGATATGGAATACATCTTGGAAAATGTTGAGGAATACAGGGAAGCTAGTGAACAATTAGAGTCCAAGGTCCAAAAATGGAAAGTGGAAATTGAGCAAAAGCAAAGCTCGGTCGATCAAATGAAAAAAGATTTGATGGCTGAAAAGGTATTATTGACCGATGAACTCATTGCAGAACGTGAGGAGGAAATACAGATTTTGGAGAAGGAAATGTTGGAGTATCAACAAGACCGATTTGGTCCGCAAGGCGATCTTGTTTTGCAAAAACGCCAGCTTATCCAGCCCATACAAGATCAGGTATTTAACGAGGTGCAAAAAATTGGGGCCAACAAAAGGTATGATTTTATTTTTGATAAATCGGCAGATGTTGTAATGTTGTACTCCGAAAAAAGGCACGATATTAGCGATTTGATTTTAAGGGGTATTGCAAGGACCCGAAAAATAAGTAAGCCTAAGAAGAAAGCAGAGACTAGAAACCGACTTCAAGATTTCGAAGGAGAACCGGCGGAAGAAGAAATAAGCGACGCGCTTAAGGAACGGAAAGAAAAAGCGGAACAGGCCGCAGAAGCGAGGGCGAAGACCGCAGATGAAAGAAGAGCGGAGCAGTTAAAATTAAGGGAAGAACGTAAAAAAGCTTACGAAGCGAGAAGAAAAAAGCTTTTGGAGGAACGTGAGGCAAAACGAAAAGCCAAACAAGAAGCCCGAAAAAAACAAGAAACTGAGGCGGAAGAAGAAAATGATTCCACTAACTAAGATGAAATAAAAGTTTTTAACCATAATTAACACTCAAAAATTAGAATTAGGATCAGGGAATTGACCAAATCAAACAAATAATTATTTTTGAAAAAGATTTATTTGATGAACGAAGGTTCCGTGAGACCATTAAAAACAATTAAAATTTAACTCATGAAACAAGTAAGAAGGATAGCTGTAGCACTAGTTTTATTTATAGCCGCGAGCAGTTTTGTAAATGCACAAAGCAAGGTTGCACATATTGATGTGACCCAGTTATTGTCTGCCATGCCCGAGATGAAAGCTGCCGAAGCCGAACTTAAGAAGCTACAGGAAACATATAGCGCAGATATTGAAAGTTCCATGACGGAATTGAAAAACAAATCTACCCAATATGAAAATGAAGCTGCTTCCAAGACCAGGGAGGAAAATGAGAAGAGAGCCATAGAGTTACAGGGTTTTCAAAAGAGCATAGTAGACGCGGAACAGGCGGCACGACAGGAATTAGGGAAAAAACAAGCGGAGCTTCTTCAGCCTATTATGGAAAAAGCCAAGGCAGCTATTGAAAAAGTATCGGCGGCCCAAGGCTTTGACTACGTTATTGATGCCCAGGCGGGTGGCCCGCTAATAGTATCAAAAGGTGAAGATCTTTTGCCGGCAGTAAAGGCAGAATTGGGAATTTAAGAAAGAACGATTTTTGCTTATAGCAACAAAACCGCAAAGGATTACTTTGCGGTTTTTTCGTTTTACTTCCTTAAGAATTTGTTCCCGACATTTTTCCATCTTAACCTTCTAATAAACTTCGCCTCTGTTTCGGATATTAGATGGGGTTTTTTGTTTTTCTTGGCTTTAAAAAAGCCTCTCAGGTTATGAAAAAAGACGTTTGGATTTTGTTGTTTCAAAGCCATTTTCAAGGAGGCTATACTACTAAGTATAATTCCATACCCCATGGTATACATTGCTTCTCCTTGCAATAATCTTGCTTTCTTGTTGTAAGCCTTTCCTGTAGGGCGCAAATGTTTGACCTTAAGAGTTTCTTCGGTAAAAATCTTAAAACCGTGATATTGGGCCAAAAGCTCATCCACGGTATCCCAACCTATTGCATTTCTAAGGCCCTTTATTGCTATAAAACATGCTTTGGAATAAGCTTTGAAAGCACCTCTTACATGGTCTTTGTTCATGGGATGGTTCAATTTCCATGCTCCATTACTATCTTTTTCATAGGCAAATCCCCCGGCTATTCCAACTTCGGGTTGCGTTTTGAATATTTCCGCTATCTTTTCAAAATAGGTCTTGGGCAAGATAATATCAGCATCAAGTTTGACCAAAAAATCGTAAGTTCCATCAAGTGTTTCCAAGCCTTTATTGAAAGCATTGATTACCTTTCGACCCGGCAAGTGATCGGTGGATGATGTACTATTGAGTTTTTCAAAAAGGGAACTACCTTTTATAAAATCGTCGATAATGGATTCCGTGCCATCGGTTGAATTATCATTGACTACAACAACTTTTTTTGGAGGTAGGCTCTGTTGCTGAATGGAATTCAGTGTATCTGCCAAAAAGGATTCTTCGTTGTGGGCAGGTATTATTATGTAATAGTCCATGATTGCTACTGATTCTGAGTGCTAAATTCAGAATCCTTATTTTTTCGTACTGCATAGACAATATAGTACCGTGGGGTAAAACTTCTTAGTAAGGGACGTATACCTAACTTGTTTACAGGGTTCGTCCATTTGGCCGTGTCCTTGATTTCCCAACCCGATTTTTCCAGTAACCAATTAAACTGCCAATCCTCAAATTCATGATAATGCCTATCCCAGGGATCGGATTTATTTTGGTAGGCCGGTGAAAACCATAATCGCAAGGGGATGCTGGCAACCAGTTTATTGGATCTTACTTTTCTTAGCACGTTAAATGGAGCCACCAAATGTTCAAAGATTTCGAAAGCCGTCACCACATCCGTTGTCGTATTTTGAACTATGGAAAAATCAACATCCAAATCCTCCCCCATTGTATTCTTTACGGTGTATCCTTGCTTCAACATAATTTCGGAAAAAGGATTTTCTACCCCAAGATCTAAAATGGTTTCCTCAGGGGAAACGTGTTTTTGAAGAAACTCCAGCGTATGCTCAAATCGCTTGCTTGGATAGCTTTGTTCGTACATCATTTAAAAGGTGTCACAGGTTTAATGCGACTTCAATATAGGCTTTATAACTGATTGATTAGATAGTATTATGGTTTTATGCTTCGGCATAGGCCTCTATCGGCGTACAGGTACAAATCAGATTGCGGTCACCAAAGGCATCATCTACCCTTCTGACGGATGGCCAGAACTTATTTTCTGAAATATAGGGTAGGGGGAACGCTGCTTTCTGCCTACTGTAGGGGTAATCCCAATCATCATTGGTAACCATTGACAGGGTGTGGGGAGCATTTTTCAATACATTATTGGGCTTGTTCACATCTGAGACGTCAATTTCCTCTCGGATTGATAACATAGCATCACAAAACCGATCTAATTCGCCTAGACTCTCACTTTCCGTAGGTTCGATCATTACCGTTCCTGCAACAGGGAAGGAAACCGTAGGGGCATGAAAGCCATAGTCCATAAGCCGTTTGGCAATATCCACGACCTCGATGCCATTTTGTTTAAAAGGTCTACAATCAATAATCATTTCATGTGCGGCCCTACCATTTTCTCCACTGTATAGCACGTTATACTTTCCGGAAAGACGATGTTTGATGTAATTGGCATTGAGGATTGCGATTTTGGTAGAATATTTCAATCCTTGCTCTCCTAACATCTTGATGTACCCATAGGATATCAAACAGGCAAGTGAGCTTCCCCAAGGCGCCGCCGAGATAGCTGAAATAGCTTTTTCTCCACCAGTATTGATTATCGGATTTCCGGGCAGAAAAGGCACCAATTGCTCCGCAACGCATATGGGCCCAACCCCGGGCCCACCTCCTCCGTGAGGAATGGCAAAAGTCTTGTGCAGATTAAGATGGCAAACATCCGCTCCAATGGATGCTGGATTGGTAAGTCCAACTTGGGCATTCATGTTCGCACCATCCATATAAACCTGTCCACTATGGTCATGGATAAGTTTGGTGATATGCTTTATTGAGGATTCAAAAACCCCATGGGTGGAGGGGTAAGTGACCATTAGAGCGGCCAAATTATCAGAATACTTTGTCACTTTTTCCTCCAAGTCGCCCACATCTATATTTCCTTTTTCATCTGTTTTGGTCACTACCACTTGCATCCCGGCCATTACCGCTGAAGCTGGGTTGGTACCGTGTGCCGATGCTGGGATAATGCAAATATTGCGGTGCCCCTCACCCCTGGATTCGTGATAGGCCCGGATTACCATTAAGCCCGTGTATTCGCCTTGGGCTCCTGAATTGGGCTGTAACGAAGTCCCGGCCAAACCTGTGATTTCCGTAAGGTCCTTTTCCAACTCTCTTAGAACAATTTGATAACCCTCAGCTTGGTCTACAGGTACAAAAGGATGTATGTTGCCCCAATTTGTCCAACTTATGGGTAGCATTTCCGAAGCTGCATTGAGCTTCATAGTGCAAGATCCCAAGGAAATCATAGAATGGTTTAAAGATAGGTCCTTACGCTCCAACTTTTTGATATAACGCATCAATTCAGTCTCCGAATGGTAGGAGCTGAATACAGGGTTTTCCAGGAAGGGGGAAATTCGTGCAACATCCTCCAAAATGGCCAATCGATCCGATAGTGTCTTGATAGGATCCATCCATTTTTTTCCAAAAGCTTTGGAAAAAACCTTGAGAATTTGGTTCAAGTCATTAAGTGAAGTGGCTTCGTTTACCGAAATGGAAACGGTATCGGCATCTATATAGAGGAAGTTAATTTCATGTTCTTCGGCAATTGGTCTAAGTCTACTCGTTTCACATTTAACCGCAATGGTATCAAAAAAGGAGGTATTTAATTGATATAATCCCATTTTTTCAAGGCTTTCAGCCAATGTAACCGCGGTACGGTGAACTTTTTCAGCAATATATTTTAATCCTTTGGGGCCATGATATACAGCATACATGCCGGCCATAACTGCCAAAAGTACTTGAGCGGTACAAATATTGGAGGTAGCCTTATCTCTTTTTATGTGCTGTTCCCTAGTTTGCAGTGCCATACGCAAAGCGGGTTTTCCATCCGTATCCTTGGTAACGCCAATTATGCGGCCAGGGATATGTCTTTTGTATTCTTCCTTGGTGGCAAAATAAGCGGCATGGGGCCCGCCATATCCCAATGGAATACCAAAACGTTGGGTGGTACCCACAACGATATCCGCACCAAGTTCTCCGGGAGGGGTCAACAAAACCAGACTTAGAATATCGGCCGCCACTGAAACTTTAATGTTGTTTTTTGTTGCATTGGAGATAAAATCCGAATACGTATGAATCTGACCGTATTTACCGGGATATTGCAAAAGGACTCCGTAAAAATCGTTCCCAAAACCAAACTCCTTGTGATTACCAACAACGAGCTCAATCCCCAAGGGTGTTGAACGGGTTTTTAAAAGCGATAATGTCTGTGGCAAGACGTCTTGGGAAACAAAAAATTTGTTGACATTGTTCTTTTTTTGCTCACGGTTTCTTACGGCAAATAACATGGTCATGGCCTCAGCCGCGGCGGTACTTTCGTCCAATAGAGATGCATTGGCAATTTCCATACCTGTAAGGTCACAAACCATGGTCTGAAAATTAAGTAATGCTTCCAAGCGACCTTGGGCAATTTCGGCCTGATAAGGGGTGTAGGCCGTGTACCATCCCGGATTTTCCAGGATATTCCGCTTTATGACGGAAGGTGTTAGGCTTTCATGATATCCTAAACCTATATATGAGCGAAAAACAAGGTTTTTTTTTGACAGCTCCTTTAAATGGGCCAGGAATTTGTGCTCGCTCATCGGATTATCTAACCTTAAAGGTTCCTTAAGCCGAATTTCATCCGGAATTGTCTCATAGACAAGTTGTTCCAAGTTTTCTGCCTCAATAATCTTCAACATATGGGCGAGGTCTTCTTCTCGAATCCCAATATGGCGTAAAGCAAACAAATCTGTCCTCATAATTTTCAACAAAAGCTTCACAAAATTAGGGATAAATTCCCTGAAAATGGACAAAACGAGATGTGTGGAGAGGTAAAGTTTTTAACGAAAAAAGTGGTTTATGAACAGTTTGGCTACTTTTGTTCGATGAAGCTCTTGGGCCGTATTTTTAATTTTTATCTTGATGCAAGCATCCATGTAGCGTTGGCCATTCTTTCTTTGGTTTGTGTTACTTCCTCAATTTTAAATATTCCATCGGATAAGAACCTGTTTTCCTTCATATTCTTTTGCAGTATTGCCTGCTATAACTTCATTAAATATGGGGTAGAAATAAAGAAATATTTACGGCTAGGCAACCAATACCATGGATACATCCGGTTTTTCAGTTTTGTTTGCTTGGGAATTGCCATATACCATCTGTTTTTTCTTGAATGGGAAACCATCCTTATATTGGGGATATTAGGATTGTTCACTGGACTATATGCGCTCCCTGTCTTGCCCGGAACCCGGAATTTAAGAAGTTTGGCAGGCTTTAAAATGGTTCCAGTTGCTCTTGTTTGGGCAGGTACTACCGTAGTATTACCAGTATGGGCAGCTGGTTCCGCTCTTTCATGGGATGTTTGGATAGAAACGATACAACGCTTAATACTGGTACTTATCTTAATATTGCCCTTTGAGATTCGGGATATGAAATATGACCCACCGGAACTGAAAACGTTCCCTCGCCGTTACGGCATAGCGAAGACCAAAATTTTAGGGATACTGCTAATTTTCCTCTTCTTCTTCCTAACTCTCTTAAAGGATGAAATAACACAGCCTGAAATTTTATCTAAAACAATTTTGTCTTTGGGGATAGGAAGTATTTTGTTGATAACAAAGAAGAATCAGAATAAGTATTTTTCAGCATTTTGGGTGGAAGCTATGCCCATCTTCTGGTGGATATTAATTTGGGCATTCATAGGAGGGAAAAATTAGATTTTCTGTTCCAATTGTTGCTTCATTTTTATTTTTTCTCCTTCAGAGAGGCTATGTAGATTTGCTTTTTCGCACAAAGCGGTCAGCTCTGTATTCTTTTTGGTAAAAGCCGAACATGTCTTGCACATGAACAAGTGCATCTTCAACTTTATCTTTTCCATAAAGGTTGCTTCCCTATATTGTGTCTTATTACATATCAACGCCGCTTTCTCGCAGGATATCATCATTTAAAACCAATTTTGATTAAGGCAGCCCATCAAGGACGTTCTGGCCCTATGGATCATCACCCACAAGTTAGACGGGTTTATACCAAGTTCATTACAAATATCTTCAGTACTCATTCCACGTATGGTTTTCATGGTGAATACCAAAGATTGCTTCTTGGGCAGTTTGGAGATACAATCTTGTATGGCCAATCCCAATTCCTCGTTTTCAATAGCATCGTTTTCAAAGTTGCTGAACGGGTCCGCAACCTGCTCTTCCATCCAGTCGCCCTCCGATTCGCTTCCCGCACTATAGCTCATACGTACTTCCGCCTTACCTTTTTTTGAATTGATTTTTCTGTAATAATCAATTACTTTTCGTTTTAAAATGGCGATAAGCCAAGTACGCTCGGCAGCATCTCCTTTGTAATTCTTAGCTGAATTCAATCCGGCAAAAAATGTTTCCTGAACCAAATCCTTGGCTATTTCCGAATCGTTCACTCGTGCCACGGCATAGTTAAAAAGGTAATCCGCATAAGAGTCTACCCACGTTTCCGGATGAAGTTGTTGCATTGTCATAGATGCCTTGTCAATACCAAAAATAGATGAATTTGATTTAATTAACCGCATATTTTCATTTTGTTCACTATATTTTCTAGCTGCCATAATGCTTATTTTTGATTTTTAAATTGAATTCAATGAAGTTTTTACCTATAATTTTGGTTTTCTTGGGCTTCAATTTTGGCCATGGCCAAATAAAGTCAAAACCTATCACAGAGTTTTCACAAAAGGATATCAAAGACGGGATATTGATCGATGTACGCACTCCCAATGAATTTGGAATGGGGCATCTAGAGAATGCTTTGAACATCAACTGGTTCGATACTGGGTTTCAAAAACATTTCGATACCATACCTAAAGACAGAAAGATGTATCTGTACTGCAAAAAGGGGGGTAGGAGTGCCAAGGCCCAACAACTACTCGATTCCCTTGGCTACAGGAATGTGGTTAATTTAATAGGTGGCTATGATGTTTGGAACCACAATAATTGAAACTTCAAAGGCTACAATAATTTTTTGCCTACTTCCTTCCAGTCCTTGGCCCTCTCAAAACCATTGGTGTGGATGTTATGTGGGGAGCTGAACATAATGCCCCTGCCTTGAAAGGTCTCCAGATTTCGGGTGCGATCGTCAATTAAAATATCACCCTTTAAAATATGCTTGTGACCGCATAGAATACGTTGCTGCCAGGGTATAAAAGGGAAATGTTCATCCAACCATTCCGATTTTTCCTCAAGCGAATTTGGAAATTCCATGGCAGCGGAGGCAATGTATACCTCATATTTTTTGGATAGCTCCTTCACAACGTTTTGGCTATCGGGAATAACCTTAAGATTTCTAAAAAAACCTTTTAGGGCTGTATGTTTACGAATACTTTCCTGCCTGTTTTCAGGAACTTTTTGCCATACTTCCCAGCCGGAACAGAATTCGATGGTTAGATTTTCACCAAAGTCCAGGTTATACTGTTCAATATGCGCACCGTAAGTATCCGCAAGTACCTCGTCCATGTCTACAAATAAGACCATATTATATTAGTTTGGGCGAAGTTCGTTAAAAAGTATTAGAATAAGGGAATCCAGGAAAAGGCTTATCAATAAGTTAACCCAAAAAAAATTACTCTACAGTATTCAAAAGTCCGGCCCTTTCCAATAACGCCTCTATCCTTGGTTCACTTCCACGAAATCTTTTGTAGAGTATCATCGGTTTTTCGGTGCCCCCTTTGGAAAGTATATTTTCCTTGAATTTCCTTGCCACTTCCTTGTCAAAAATTCCTTTTTCCTTAAAAAGGGCGAAAGCATCGGCATCCAAAACTTCGGCCCACTTATAGCTATAGTAGCCTGAGGAATACCCTCCCTGAAAAATGTGGGAGAATGCCGTGCTCATACAGGTTTCTGGAGTATCCGGATACAGTTGGGTGCCTGTAAAGGCTTTAGTTTCATGAACTTTTATATCCGTTATATTTGAAGGATCCCCTCCGTGCCATGCCATATCTAACAATCCAAAACTCAATTGCCGGAGTGTGGCCATACCTTCTTGGAAGGTAGCGGAGTCCTTTATTTTTTCAACCAATTCCATAGGGATCACCTCACCAGATTCATAGTGCGTGGCGAATAGTTCAAGGGCCTCTTTTTCATAGCACCAGTTTTCCATCACTTGACTGGGCAGTTCCACAAAATCCCAATATACAGAAGTGCCCGAAAGGCTTGGATAGGTGGTATTGGCCAACATACCATGCAACCCATGCCCAAATTCATGGAATAACGTGGTTACTTCAGTAAAGGTCAATAGGGAAGGCTTGCTTGGTGTTGAACGTGTAAAGTTGCAGACATTTGAAACGTGTGGTCGAACATTTTCCCCGTTCCTTTTGTATTGCGATTTATAGGAGGTCATCCAAGCACCACCGCGTTTTCCTTTCCTAGGATGGAAATCGGCATAGAAAAGGGAGATGAAGTTGTTGCCTAAATCAAATACCTTGTAGGTTTTTACTTCCTCATGATAGGTATCCACATCAAAAACTTCCTCAAACCGTAATCCGAAGAGTTTTTCCGCAACCTTAAAAACTCCAGTGATAACGTTTTCCAATTTAAAGTAAGGTTTCAACTTCTCATCGTCCAAGTTAAAGAGCTTTTGTTTCAATTTTTCGGAATAGTAACTGCCATCCCATTTTTGTAAACGGTCTATAGTATCAAGTTCCTTGGCAAAATCTTCCAACTGTTTAAATTCCCGCTTAGCAGCTGGTTTGGCCTTTTCCAGAAGTTCATTCAAAAATGCATGTACCTTTTTGGGAGTTTCGGCCATACGCTCTTCCAACACAAAATGGGCATGTGTCTCGTAGCCCAATAAATTGGCTCTTTCGTGTCGAAGTTTGGTTATCTTAAGAACATTTGCCTGATTATCCAGTTCATCTTTATGAAAGCCCTTACTACCAAAGGCCAAGGTTAATTTCTTGCGCAGTTCCCTGTTTTTGGCATACTTCATAAAAGGAATATAGCTAGGGTAATCCAAGGTAACCAACCAACCTTCCTTATCTTTGGATTTGGCCAATTGGGCCGCAGCCTCTTTTTCACCTTCAGGTAAACCATCCAGGTCCGATTCGGTGGTAAGATGCAACTCATATTTGTTGGTTTCGGCCAGGACATTCTCCCCAAATTGTAATTTAAGTTTGGCCAATTCCGAATCAATTTCACGTAGCCTTTTCTTTTTGTTTTCTGGAAGATTGGCCCCGTTGCGGCTAAAACTCTTGTATTTTTTTTCCAATAAGGTCTGCTGCTCCGTAGATAAATTTAATGCATTCTTTTCCCCATAGATCGATTTGACTCTTTTGAATAGCTCTTCATTTAGAGTAACATCATTGCTGAATTCCGAAAGCAAGGGAGAGATTTCCTGGGCTATCCTTTGGATTTCAGGATTGGTCTCCGCAGAATTAAGATTAAAAAATAGACTTGAAATCCTATCCAAATGCTGACCGGTAAATTCTAACGCCTCAATAGTGTTTTCAAAGGTTGGATCATTTGGATTACCAGTAATGGCATCAATTTCCTTACGGGCAGCTTCCATGGCCTCAAGAAAGGCAGGTTTAAAGTGTTCATCCTTGATTTTTGAAAAAGGTGCCGTGTCAAAAGGACTGAGTAGGGGATTCATATGCGTTGATAGTTTAGGGTGATGTTCGACGGATACAATTTTGAATAAATATCCATCAACCAAGAATGGGTAAGTATTTTTATTTTTTGGTTCGTACTTCGTTTGCTCCGTCGATAACTTTCTGTTTCAACCCCTCCTTATAGAGTACAATTTTGTCCAGCACGCATGTGTCCGAACTACCGATAATCTGTGCTGCAAGGATACCTGCATTTTTGGCCCCGTTAAGGGCAACGGTGGCTACAGGAACGCCTCCGGGCATCTGCAAAATGGAGAGTACCGAATCCCATCCATCTATGGAATTGCTACTCTTTACAGGAACGCCTATTACCGGTAATGGGGACATGGAAGCCACCATACCGGGAAGATGTGCCGCACCTCCGGCACCGGCGATGATAACGGAATAACCATTTTCATGGGCATTTTTACTGAACTCGAACAGTTTTTCGGGTGTACGGTGCGCGGATACTATGTCCACATCCACCTCAATATCAAATCCTTTTAAAATATCTATGGCTTCCTGCATAACGGGGAGGTCGCTGGTACTTCCCATTACTACGGCTACTTTACTCATTCTGTTTGCTTATTACGTTTATCGTTTCCTTTACGCGCTGTGCTATTTCCCTTGCCTTGGAAATATTCTCGTTTACTATGGTAACATGGCCCATTTTACGAAACGGGCGCGTTTGCCTTTTTCCGTAGATATGCGGGGTTACGCCTTCCATTTGTAAAACTTGTTCCATATTTTCATAGGCTACATCCCCGGTATGGCCCTCTGCACCTACCAAGTTGACCATAATGCCCGCTACCTTACTTCTTGTATTTCCCAAGGGCAGATCCAATATGGCTCTAATGTGCTGCTCAAATTGATTGGTATAACTTGCCTCAATACTATAATGCCCACTGTTATGGGGCCTTGGGGCCACTTCGTTTACCAGGATTTCATCTTCTTGGGTCTGGAACATTTCAACGGCCAATAATCCAACATGCTGAATCTCCTCGGAGACCTTTAAAGCAACTTCTTGAGCTTTTTTGGCTACTTTGGCATCAATACGGGCCGGGCAGATAACATACTCTACTTGATTGGCTTCGGGATGGAATTCCATCTCCACTACGGGATAGGTGGTACGCTCCCCGTTAAAGCTTCTGGCCACAATGACCGCCAATTCGTTTTTAAACGGTATCATGTCTTCGGCAATGCATTCGCCGGGTGGCAATCCCTCTAAATCTTCAATTTTTCGAACAATCTTAACGCCTTGACCATCATATCCGAATTGGGCACTTTTCCAGACAAAGGGAAAATCCAATCCGCCATTTTCCAAACTATCCTTTATTTCACTGGCATAGGCAAAGCGCGAGAAAGGTGCCGTTGGGATGCCATGATCTACATAAAAAAGCTTTTGCTTGGCCTTATTTTGTATGGTACGCAAGGCTTTGGTAGGAGGATATACCTTTATACCTTCATCCTCCAGTTTTTCCAGGGCATCAACATTTACATTTTCGATTTCAATGGTAAGCACATCCACTTCCTTGCCAAATGAATAAACATCATCAAAATCCATAAGATTTCCTAGGATAAATTCATTACAGGCAATACGGCAAGGGGCAACTTTGGATGCATCCATTACCCGAGTATAAATGTCCCATTTTCGGGTTTCGTAAAGCAACATTTTCCCTAATTGACCACCACCTAAAATACCAAGTTTAAAATTGGAAGAAAAATAGCTCATTGGATTCCGTTTTGCCCGTGTTTGGGAGGCGATGCAAAAATACAATGAATTTCCAAAACAAAAGTTGCTCAGCTCAAAAAGCAAAATCAAATTGGTATATTTGCCATCCCAGATAAAATTGTGCCTTTGATAAAGCTTCACGATAAATATTTTAAACCTTTTTTGACCGAAAGTCAGATTACAGCAGCTATCCAGAAAATTGCTGATGAAGTTGCGGTAGACTATAAGGAGAAGACCCCTATTTTTGTAGGTGTCCTAAACGGTGCCTTCATGTTCGTTTCGGATTTCCTTAAGGCCTATGCCTATTCCTGTGAGGTTTCTTTCGTAAAATTGAGCTCCTACCAAGGGCTTACCTCAACTGGGATTGTGGAGACACTTTTAGATCCTCCCGAGAACATAGAGGGCCGTAGTGTAATTATCCTAGAGGATATCATAGATTCCGGACGTACGTTGCAGCAATTGGTCCATTTGTTTTCCAATTCCAACGTGAAGGAATTCAAAGTCGCAAGTCTTTTTTATAAATCCGAGGTATATAATGGAGAGTATTCAATAGACTACGTGGGCATTGAAATTCCGGATAGATTTATTGTGGGCTATGGTTTGGATTACAAGGAACTGGGTCGAAACCTAAAAGAAGTATACCAATTAAACCAAAAGCATATGATCAACCTTGTATTGTTCGGGAAACCGGGTGCCGGAAAAGGAACTCAGGCCGAATTTCTAAAAGAAAAATACAATCTAAAGCATATCTCCACCGGGGATGTATTTCGCTACAACATTAAAAATGGAACGGATTTGGGCAAGCTGGCAAAATCCTATATGGATCGAGGCGATTTGGTACCCGATGAAGTGACCATTAATATGCTGCGGGATGAGGTAGACAAAAATCCGGAAGCCAGTGGGTTCATTTTTGATGGTTTCCCAAGAACCAATGCCCAAGCCGAGGCCTTGGATAAGTTGTTGGAAACCAAGAATATGAAAATCAATGCCACTATCGCTTTGGAGGCGGATGACGAAGTGCTTATTCAACGGCTATTGGAACGTGGTAAGGTAAGTGGCCGTTCGGACGATCAGGACGAGGCCAAAATTCGCAACCGTTTTGAGGAATACAACCAAAAGACAGCTCCTTTAAAGGACTATTATGAGACCCAAGGCAAATTCCACAGTGTTAGTGGTATTGGGGCCATAGATGAAATTACCATGCGCTTAGGGAAGGTGATAGAAGAACTTTAGGGCGTATTATGCTTCAAAAATTGATCCGAGAATCAATTTTCCGACCGCTCATGATTTTGGCAGTTTGATGTTTAATATGTTGGGATGAATTTTGATCTTCAGCCGTTTTTGGAAAATGACTTGGTGACCATTAGACCGCTAAGAGGAGAAGATTTTGAAGATTTGTTCAAAGTAGCATCCGACTCCTTGATATGGGAACAGCATCAAAACAAAGATCGTTATATTTTAAAGGAATTTAACCGGTTTTTTGAGGAATCCCTTATATCCCAAGGCGCTTTGCTCATACAGGATGGGCAATCGAAAAACGTTGTGGGGAGTTCCAGGTTTAAGATAGTGGACGAAATTGATAGCGTTGTGGAAATAGGATGGTCATTTTTAGCCAGGCATTATTGGGGCGGCCTTTACAATCGGGAGGTTAAGAAGTTAATGGTGAACTATGCCCTAAAGTCCTGCGGACATGTTGTTTTTTATGTCCACCCAAAGAATTTTCGTTCTCAAAGAGCACTTGAAAAAATTGGGGCCAAAAGATTAAACGAAACTGAAAGGCCTTGGGTATTACCTGAAGAAGAAGGGATTACCTATGTGATTTCGAGCCCACTTAAATAAATAGGGCTTACCTAAAGGATGCCGATTTAGGCGATTATGAAATTAGATTTATGACCGAAGGTAATTTTGTAGACTACGTAAAAATTCACCTAGCCTCGGGTAAGGGAGGCCAGGGATCTACGCATCTTCGGCGCGAAAAATTTGTGGCCAAAGGCGGGCCGGATGGAGGTGATGGTGGTCGTGGGGGCCATATTATCATTCGGGGGAATACCAATTTATGGACATTGGTTCATTATAAGTTCAAAAGACATTTTAAGGCCGGCCACGGGGGGCATGGTGGTAAGCAGACCAGCACTGGTGCCAATGGGGAGGATATCATATTGGAAGTGCCCTTGGGTACGGTTGTCCGGGATACGGAGACCAATGCCATTCTTTTTGAGATTACGGACGAGGGAGAAGAAAAAATTGTATTGAAAGGGGGCAAAGGCGGTTTGGGCAATTCCCATTTTAAAAGTAGCACCAATCAAACACCCAGATATGCCCAACCTGGATTACCCGGGCAGGAAAAACAGATAACTTTGGAATTAAAGGTATTGGCCGATGTAGGTTTGGTTGGCTTCCCCAATGCCGGAAAATCTACCTTGCTTTCGGTCGTTACTTCTGCAAAGCCCAAGATAGCGGATTATGAATTTACGACTCTAAAACCCAATCTCGGGATTGTGAAGCATAGAGATTTCCAGAGTTTTGTAATGGCCGATATTCCTGGAATCATTGAGGGAGCTGCCGAAGGCAAGGGCCTTGGCCATTACTTTTTGCGACATATAGAACGGAATGCCACCTTACTTTTTTTGATTCCGGCGGATAGTAAGGATATCAGCAAGGAATATGAAATTTTACTGGATGAACTAAGACGTTACAATCCGGAACTACTGGATAAACAGCGTCTGTTGGCCATATCAAAAAGTGATTTATTGGACGAGGAACTGATGGAAATGATGCGTATGGAACTGGACAAGGATTTTAAGGAAATACCCTACTTATTCATTTCTTCCATAGCGCAGCTGGGTATGCAAGAGTTAAAGGATAGGCTTTGGACCATGCTCAACGGTTAATCGAATACAGTACCGAATACTAAAGTGTTATTTCTTTTTTCAGTATTTTTAAGGAAAGTAAGATGATGAAAATAACAGGATACATTCTTCTTGTACTTCTTTTGGGTTCTTGCAATGCTATTCGGGTCAACTATGATTATGACAAGGCCACTGATTTTTCCAACTATACTACCTTCAATTATTATTCGGACATGGATACTGGGCTTAGTGAATTGGATAATAAAAGACTATTTCGAGTATTGGATATTGCCCTAAAATCCAAAGGTTTAGTCTTTTCCGAGGAACCTGATTTTTTGATCAATATCCAGAGCAATACATTCCAAACTCCCCGCAATAGCAATGTGGGTTTAGGAGTGGGCGGTGGCGGTGGAAACGTTGGTGGCGGTGTTTCCATAGGCATCCCGGTAGGTAGGCCCAACCTGGAACGTCAGATTCAATTTGACTTTGTTGATAATCAAAAGGATATGCTCTTTTGGCAAGCAGTCAGTGAAAGTTCCTTCAAGGAAGATGCATCCCCCTTGGAGCGCGAGCAAAAGCTAAAAGAAATTGTGGAGAAAGTGCTATCCAAATACCCACCGAAAATAAGAAAATAAAGAATCAAACCTTTTATAAAGCTCTTTTTTGCATTTGCTTTCTTAAAGCCTATTGTCCATTACTTACCAAGACTCGAACTCCTTCGCTATGACTACTGAATTCCGGGGCATACATACTTTGAATTGTAGTTATGCCATTACTGAAATCTCCGGCATTGTTGACCCGAAGATCATACTCAAAGACATATACGCCTTTGGGCAAATAGTCAAAGAAAAAATTAGTACTGGCATCCTTGGTACTTTCATAATAACCCAGTCCATCCTGCAATTTGTAACTGGAAAGCACATTGACGGGTTCAAAACCCGCCGCCCGCATATCTTTCATATGAATGAATTCCATATCCCTATCGGCCCGGAGTTCAATACGTACCCGTACCAGGTCCCCCACTTTCAAATCAGTGGTTTGGGTTATCGCTGAAATTTCTTCGCCGGTATCCGTATTCTTTTTAAGGAAGAGTGTCTTTTTGAGTCGTAATGGGGTTTCCACAGAAGTAATTTTATCCAAATCCTCAAAATATTGCCAATATAATCCACCCCAAGCAATGCCCTGCCCCTTTTTCTTGAGTACAACATTTGCCATTTTGGATTCAATTTCCTTGCCGCTCCAAGAAGTTTTGTAATACCCGGTTCCTGCTTCCAACTTTACATTTTCAAGTTGGGAGGGATCTATCTTTTCCTTTCCTACAACCACATCTACCGTTTCGGTAACCGAAAGCCAATCGCTTCCCTGCAACAAAAGTGCATAGACTGCTTCTGTAGTTGCTTTTGTAGTTTCCCATTGGTTGGTCTTCTTATGTTTTAACAACCACACTTTTAAATGGTCCACTGCCTTGAAATCGTTTTCTATTTCTGAAAACGCCTCTATCATTAAGGCTTGCGTTTCTATGGGAGCTTTGTGCCAATGCCAAGAGGAGGTATTTTCCTTCCAGTACATGCCTAGCTCCTCATTGGAGATACTGTTCTCCCTCAAGGACTTTAAAATTTTGTTGGCCGTAATCTTATCATTCATACGAAAAAGGGCCAAGGCCAGCATCCCTTTAGAGTACAATCCTTTTTTTGTCCAAAACTTTTGTGCTTGCTCCTGATAGTATGCCAAAATTTCATCCACCTTTTTGGTGGCCTTAATGTTCTTGAAAAAACTACGCATGTAGAGGTAATGGATTTGCATTTGGCTTAAATGATCATCTTTTAGGTTCTTCGCATACTTTTTCATCTGCTCATATTCCTTGAGAAATTCAGTATCGAGATAACGAATGGCGTTTTGAAGCATTTGGTGGGTACCATCATCCCCATCGGTAACTTTCAAATGTTTCAAATGGCCTAATCCCGTAATGATGTGCTGTGTGATATACCGGTTGGCCCGTCCCCCATTGAACCATGCCCAAGCCCCGGAAGACATTTGGTTCTGTTGAAGTTTGCCCAAGGAATTGGCCCGCTCGTTCCGCATAGTGTTAAGATCGAATAACAGGGCAATCCGCTTTTTTTGTTCCGTCTCCGATTGAGCATCCCGTAACCATGGGGTTTCCTCTATTAAAAGTGATTTTAGCTCCGGGTTCTTTTCCAAATTGCTTAGGAGTGCATCGGAATTCCGCCACTGATTAAATACCTCCTGTATCCTTGGATTGTTATGGGCAATATGGTTGGCCAAGGTATTGGCATAATACTTTGCAAAGATTTGCTCGTTACACTCATGGGGATACTCCAGGAGATAGGGTAGGGCCTGTACCGCATACCAGGCCGGGTTGGAGGTGATTTCCAAAATCAGTTTATGGTTGCTAAGCGTGGTAGAGGTATTGTCTCTTAACTTATCCAAAACAAATGTTTTAGTCTGATTACCATTGACCCACATCGGCAAGGTTTCCGTTACCAAAATCCGATTGGTCAAAACGGGAAGTACATTTTGTTCCCCATCGCTAAAATCTCCTGCTTTGGTAAGTACGGTGTACTGTACGGCCTGTGTGCCTTCAGGAATCTTTAATCGCCACGAGACTTGGGTATTGCCCAATGAATCAACGGAAAATCCCTTTTTTTCTGATCGGACGGACATCTCTTCGGAAGAGGAAGAAATCAAAATTAATTTTTTTGTAATGTCCTCACCTGTAAGGGCATCGGCCAATTGTAACTTAGCTTGGCCGGAAAGTTTTTTATTGGTAAGATTGGCAATCTTGGTACTCAGGGTAATTTCATCGCCCTCGCGTAAAAAACGAGGAGCATTGGGAATAACCATAAGCTCCTTTTGGGTTACCGATTCCATGGACCTGTATGCACTTTGCAAATTCTTGTCATAGGCCAATAACTGTAATTTCCAAGTAGTCAAAGCTTCTGATGTGGTGAAACTAAAGGATACATTGCCTTCTTTGTCCGTGTGTAGCTGCGGAAAGAAAAATGCAGTTTCATTAAGATTTTTGCGAATGGGAACAGTGCTAAAATCCTCCTCTTTTTGCTCACGTTGACTGTCCTCTGGTGCTTTGTCAAATTCCGCAATCCCGGCGACATTTCCTGTAAGGCCATTTTGAACCACAACCATTTCCTCCAGCTCGGAACTATCTTCCAGAATTTCCACTGGGGCTGATGAAGGAGGCCCAGATTTTCGGACCAAACCACTGGCATATCCACGGATTCCTGGCCCAACTCCAAAATGAAACCCAAACCAATCAAAAGTATCATAATACTGAGGCTGGTAATTGTATCCATTGGAAAAAGCGTTGTATACCCGGAAACCTTCTATTCCAAAACTTCTATAGGCGTTACTATAGATATCTGAATAGTAGTTAGGTCGGTAATCAAAACCGGTGTTCCAAGAGTGTCCTCGAAAAGCATCCAAAGAAGCATCGTACATGCTAGCCAAAAGTTCTGCGGCTACTTTATCGCCCTTTGGACCTTTTATTTTGAAGGTCCAGGTTTCCTCTGTATTCGGTTTGAGTTTATCCCGAAAAGTCACCGTTTCGATTTCTAGATCAGTCTTGGGATAAGGTACGGGAACCATTAAGGAGCCTGAGGTAAAGGCATTGAATGCCGAAAAACTATAATTTATGGCAAAACCACCCAAATCAGCTTCCGTTATCGGAATGGTAAAGCTTTCTGTATTTTTATTCAATCGAATGATTCGGGTATCTACGATTTTTCGATTTTTTTCCACGGTTACGTTTACCCAAAGGTTTTTGGCCGCTGAGGCTAAGGCGACTTTTGCCCTATCACCAGGGAGATATACGGATTTATCTAGCCTTATATCAAACAATGGGTTGTCAGCCAAAGTCGCGTCTTTTTCGCTAAAGAGTGTTGTAACGGTTTTGGCCTCTACCTCTTGTCCGAATTTGTCCTGGGTTTTGAGTTCCAAAATGTATTTCCCCGATTCCCATTTTTTCGAAGCGTTAAAGAGGATTTCAGTAGATTTTTCTGTATCAAAACTAGACTCCCACACCAATTTTCCTTTTGCCCAAGTCGTAAAATCATGTTCATTGGTATAGGCATCATGTGGGAAAAGTTTCTTAAAACTGGCCTTGTCCCAATTTTGATAGTCAGGTGCGGCCCAAGGCCGATTGCGCAGAATATGTTTAGGGCCCCGTAACTTGTACATTTTAAGAGTCCCCTTGGCACCAACGGCTTGACCGTTTAAATTAGTTGTAGTTACTTCAATTTTATGGTCTTTTGCATTTTTATTCAGTCTATCTTGGGCCCTGACTTCGGCGTTGAGGCTGTGGTAACCCACACGGACGATATGGGTCGCCGTGTGCGTCTCACCATTAATATCCGTTACGTCTGCGATAATTTCATAACTGAAGGTTGGGAGATGTTCTTTTCCAATGCTATTATCCGGGATTGCCTTGAAATGGATGGTATAGTTCCCTGAAGCATCGGTAACGGTGTTGCCGTATGCAATTTCTTGTTCAGATCTATTAACAGAGGGCCTGCTCCAATAATACCATCTTGGAAAATACACAACTCGACGTACGGTATAGGCCACTTGGGCATCGGTAATGGCACTACCTGCATATGCAGTGGCCGTACCCTTCACCGTAATACTATCATTAACCTTATAGATTTCCGTTACCGGTTCAAGGGAGGTTTGGAATTTAGGTCGCTTATACTCCTCCACGGAAAAGTCCGCAGTTCCATTGATTTGGATGGTTTTTGAGCTTACCCCCAATGAAAAATTTCCGGTAAGTCCGGTTACTGGCAATATGAATTTTCCGGAAAACGAACCATATTCATTGGTTGTTACCTCTAATTCAGCCACTTCCTGATAATTCACATCCCTTAAGCTTACCGTTGCCGAAATATTGGGCAAGATTTTGGACACATCGTTTTCTCTCGAAACCGTTATTCCTTTAAAATATAATGTTTGCCCTGGTCTATAGATACTTCTATCGGTAAATAAAAAAGCGGAATTATCAATGGACTGGTTAATCTGTGGATTTGATTTTGAGCCGATATAATACTCCCCAAAATAGGCGGTATCTTCATTATAAATCGCCTTTATACCTGTTGAGGTCCATCGTTTAGTGCCAAGTGGAATCCGTATAAAACCCTTGTCATTGGTTGTAAATGTTTTGGATAAAAACTTACGATCGTAGTTTTCTTGATATGTAAATTGCAACGTAGCGTTTTCCAGGGGTTTTCCACCGTTTCGGTCAATGAGTTGAAACTGATGGTATTCCGAGGTTTGGGTCTCTACCAAGGCTAAATTCGTCACCTGGACCTTGGCATAGGCGAACGTTTTGTTTATATCTCCCTTGGGAACAGCCAAAATAATGTATTGTCCATTGCCCAATTTAGGCATCAAAACTTCAATACCATGCCGTTGGAAATCATTTTCATTTTTCAATGGTGCCTCCCATTGTTCGATGGCGGACAATTTTTTGATAAAGTCCAGTTGTTTGGATTCCGGGTACAGCTTGGTCAATTGCTTCATATCATTTTTTGAAGCTCTATAGGCTACAAACTGAAGTTGGTTAAGGTTTTTGTAGCTGACCAATATTCGGGAGGGAGAATCTATGGGAACATGTTGTTCTATAGTTAATTGCAGGCTTTTGGAAAGAATTTCCGATTGTAGGGCCCTACACTTTTCGGCACCCCTGCTTTCGGGAAATTGTGCAATGACCGATTCACAGAGCGTCAGTGCTTCTTTTAACTTCCACCGATGTTCTTCCTTGGTATTGGGTTGGTATGAGTTCCCCCATTGGTAGTATAACTGGGCGATTTCATATCGATACAAGCCGGATACTTCATGATGGCTTAAGTTTTCAGCTGAGTTTTGGAGAATATCAAGATAGGCCGTATCCTTATCTGCGAAAAGCGCATTTTGATGAATAAATCGTAATCGTTCAATATCCACATCTACCAAGGCCTCCAATCGAACATTCGGAAAATGAAATTCCACAAGTTCTTGATAGATTTTCAAGGCTTTGGATTGCAGGGAAGTCTTGTCGGTAAAATCAATGGATAGCTGTGTAAATTGATAAGCCTCGCAAAGTAACTTTGGGTCGTCTATTTCAAATTTGTCCGCTGGTCTTGTAATGCTGTTTTCTGAGACCTTATAGAACTCAAGAGCGTTATGTGCCAATAGGTCGAATAACGTTGGGCGATAGATTTCAGAACCTTTCTGCTTGGTCAGGATTTCTTGGAATTCATCCACATGTAAGGTCTGCAGTTCTGATGAATTTTCCAACGAGGCAGCAAAATGTATATTTATTTCTTCAAAAAGCGTGGTTAAGTCCCATGTCCGAAAGTCTGTACTGTCTACTTTGGTCGCCGTTTTTGTACGATTGTAGAATTGATAGCGATTCTGTTGAAAATACTGCCAATACAGATTTCCCAAGTAACTTTCCAATACATTTTTGGTAGGGAACTCCGTCTTTTGGATTTCGGACATAAAATCGCTTACAATCTTCAGCTGTGCGTCCTCTTCCAATGTTAGGGCGTATTTGGAGGTATATAACAACGCCTTGACTATTTGAGGCGAGCTACCTTCTCTCTTTGCTTTTTCGGAGATGGATTGAACAATCTTCAAGGCCGATTTGGTCAATGCCTCATTTTCCAATTTTTCCACTTGCTTCCAAAGTGCTTCGTAAGAAGTGCCCTTTTGCGCATTTGCCATTGAAAATAGAAGTATTGTAAAAGGTATTACTAGATATCTCATTTTAAAATGTATTCCGTCTCATCATGGGACCAACATGTTTTAGGTCACCTGAGATAAAATTACGCAACAAAAGTGAGCAAAACCTGTGCCATTGGAAAGTTTAAATGAGGGAACGTCGTTTTTGGATGAGTTTGAATAACCACTTTGCAACTTAAATAACATCAAAAGATTAAGGGATAGAAAAAACCAACGACAAAACATCAAAGTTTCGGTTTTCCATGAAACACTTTCTTTTTCTATCGGTTTTTGTACAATCGTTCGTATGTCTAGCACAATACACAGACCCTGATGTAGATCAACTCATTAATGAAAAGGAGTATGCCAAAGCCGAGGCTAAGCTTTTAAGACAACTTCGCCTTACTTCGGACAAGAGCATAAAGGATAAATTAGGGGAAGTTTATGGTTATCAGGGCAAATGGGACGAGGCCATTGCCATTTACAAAAAACTTACGGCTGCCTACCCCCAAGCCGCGGATTATGCTTTTAAGTATGGTGGTGTTTTGGCGAGAAAGGCCCAGGGCAGTAATAAAATTGTGGCCCTTGGACTAGTGGGCAAAATAAAGGAAAATTTAAAAAGGGCCGCATTCCTAAATCCTAAGTCGATCGGGATGCAGTGGGCTTTGGTGGATCTCTATATCACCTTGCCCGGTATTTTGGGGGGTAGTACGTCTAAAGCCTTTGACCATGCAAAAGAATTAAAATCCATATCTCCTATTGATGGCTATTTGGCCATGGGTTACATTCATGAGTATGATCGGGACCCCAAAAAAGCAAAGGACAATTATTTATATGCCTTAAGGCTTTTGGACGATTTGGGGAATATAGAACGAAACCAACTACATTATCAAATAGGAAAGGTCTGCGGGGAGTATGGTGTTAAATTGGGCCAAGGTCTGTACCACATGGGGCAATATATCAAAAACTATACGCCTTTGGACGGTGTACCTTTAAAATGGGCCTATTTTAGGATGGCAAAACTTTATAGAAAAAAGAAGGACAAACCTAATGCTGAAAAATGGATTGCCAAAGCACTAAGTATAGATGATACATTGAAACCCGCTTTGGAAGAGCAAAAGGTTATCAATACGATGGATATGGGGTCATAGACTTTTTAATAGACCACCATCTATGGGGATGGAAGTACCGGTAACATACGCCGCCTTATCCGAAGCCAAAAAAGTGACCAAGTAGCCGTACTCTTCTGGTTTTCCAATTCGTCTTAAAGGAACTCGGGATTCCATTTCCGAACGTACTTCGCCTGTGGAAATACCCAATTGCTCTGCTTTTTTTACATTGAGTTGCGCGATACGGTCCGTATCAAAATATCCAGTTAGAACGCTGTTTACGGTAATATTATAGGAGCCTACATCTGTCGCCAAACTTTTGGCCCAGGTAACCACTGCCGCCCGAATCGTGTTTGAAAGGGCCAGATAGGAAAGGGGTTCCCTGACGGATACGGAGGCCACATTAATTATGCGTCCCCATTGCTTTTGCTGCATTTGTTTTAAGGCCAGTTCTGTGGTAAATACTACGGTTTTGAACAAGAGATCGAAGGCTTCCTGATAATCTGATACATTTTTTTCCAATGTATTACCAGCGGTCGGTCCCTGGGTATTGTTGACCAAGATATCCACGGAATTGTGCTCAAAATAGCTGGAAATGATTTTTTTAAAGGCTTCAAAATCATTGAAATCCACCACCAAATATTGATGTGATTGCCCTTGGTCGGTAGGCAAGTCCGAAACAATTTCCTTTAGTTTCTCCTCGCTACGGGACATCAAGGTTATACTGGCACCGCTTTTTGCCAATTGAGAAGCTATTGCCTTTCCGATACCGCCGCTACTACCGCCGACCAAGGCCTTTTTCCCTTTTAAATCAATGTTCATGTCTTTTTTTAAGATAAATAGATTGCTCTCTAGTTTTCAAAGGGATACGATCCCATTATCTGTATTCTTCTCTGACCGGGCTAAAAACATCCATTAACCTACAGGAGGTCAAAGCCTTTCCTCTATGGGGTGTATGTGGTGGAATTACCACCATATCATCCTTTTCATAGATTTCGGTAATTCCATCCAAGGTAAACTCGAATTTTCCTTCCAAAACTTGCATTACTTGTTCATTTTCATGGGAATGCAAAGGGACTTTGGCGTCCTTTTCTACCTCCCAAAAAGCGATGCTCATATTCTGGGTATGGACAAGTTTGCCATGATAACCGGGCATGATTTCTTTGGAAGGGATATCGGTGAGGTTCATATGATGGATTCTATCTAACGAATATAAAGAATCCATTCAGGAAAGAAAACCCCGGAAGGTATTCAAAACCTTTCGGGGCTTTAACTATTTACCTCAATTTTGTAAAGTGGATTTCGATTACTTTGTTGGGAGCTGAGGTTTTGTCCCATGTTTCTTCTTGAGAAGTGGTTTTATCCTTTTATTCCCATTTAACAATAACCAGTTCACAACGTCTGTTCCACTCATGATCTTCCTCCGTACAGCTTTCCACAGTTTCGCATTCTACAATGGGTCTAGATTCACCATAACCTTTAGCAATAACCCTATTTTCTGCAATGCCGTTTTCAACAAGAAACTCTTTAGCTGAGTCCGCCCGCTTTTGGGAGAGCTTTCTATTGTATTCACTATTGCCACGAATATCGGTATGTGTACCGATTTCAAGAACTATTCCAGGGTTGGACTTCATGATTTTGATGACTTTGCCCAAGCGCTTGCGAGACTCTCTTCTGAGGTACCACATGCTGTAGTCAAAATGAATTTCTTCGGTTTTAATAAGGGTACGTCCATCTTCTTTAACAATGTCCTCTTCCTGCTGAATGACTTTTTCAATTTTTTGTAGATGTTCTTTTTCCGCTTTTTTCTCCGCAATTTTTTTCTTCTCCTCTTTTTCTTTTTCCATTCTTAGGCGTTGTTCCTTGGCTATTCTCTCCTCTTCGCGTTTTCTTTCGGCTTCTGCAAGGGCCATTTTTTCTGCTTCTTCCTTCTTTTTTTGGAGTTCCAATGCTTTTTGCTTTTGCCGCTCCTCCAAGGAGAACAAAGTAACGGAACCGTCTTTGATGGAATTTCGTTCCTTATCTGTTAGGACGATTTTGAAATTGTCTTCGTATCCTTCTTTTTTGGCCTCGATTTTGTATTCGACTGCACATTCTGCCAGAAATTTAAAGGAAGCATCCTGACCCGTCATAATTGTTTTTATGACTTTCCCTTCAGTATCCAACAAGCTTATTTTTCCCATGGAAATAGGAAGATTTGTGGTTTTATCGGTCAGGACTCCGGCGATAAATTGTTTGCAATCCTCAATGATGAGCGGTTTGTTTTCCTTAAAGGAATACATGTCATCACTACCTTTTCCTCCGGGACGGTTCGAGGAAAAGAAACCTTGTTTTTCATTGGGATTTAGGGATAGGGAAAAATCATCATAACCGCTATTTACAGGTAAACCTAGGTTATCCGGTTTTTGAAAAATTCCGTTCTCGTTTTTGGAGATATAGACATCCAATAAACCATAACCAGGGTGTCCGTTGGAGGAGAAATATAGATTGTCCTTTTGGTCTAAAAAAGGAAATTGTTCCTTTTTGTCCGTATTGATATCTTTTCCCAGATTAATAGGATTCCCATAGGATCCATCCGATCGGATATCGACATAGTAGAGATCAAAAGACCCAAACCCGCCTTCTCGGTCGGATGCAAAGTACAGTTTTGTTTCATCTTCATTTAACGCTGGATGTTCCGCGGAGAATGCATTGTCATTAAAGGGAAGTTCAACACTGTTTTTCCATTCCCCATCTACCCACTCCGCTTTGTATATCTTAAGATGTGTAATTTTTTTCGTGTCGGTCTTCTTCCCGCTGTTTCGGGTAAAGTAGATGGTTTTTCGATTTTTGGTAAAGGCAAAAGTACCTTCGTGCATCTTGGTGTTGATTGTATTGGATAACGGAGTACTTAAACTATCACCCAAGGTCAATTTTTGTATGGGGTGTGCATAGATATCCAAATAATTCTGGTTGTTCCACCGATAGAGCTTTGGAACAGCGCCAGATTTTTTCCTAGAGGCCGTGTATACCAAGTTCGAATCCACAAGTACAGCACCAAATTCAGAAGTAGACGTGTTGATATTTAGATTTTCAATAGCGAAACGCTCACCAATGGCACCAACATTTTCTAAATACACAAATTCCTTTTTGAGCTGGTCTACTTTTTCCATTTGGTTGCTTTGGTAATAGAAATCCAACAAAACCGTGTTCGCTTGGTCATAGTCACCAATAGCCTTCAAAGATTGGTTTAGCTTAAAATGATAGCTCTCATCCACATTTTCCCCATAGTTTAATATCAAGTAAGCATACCATCGTGCGGCAGCTTTCATATTATAAGTTTTGTAATAACAGTCCGCAAGGTTCTTGATGAGCTTTGAACTCTTATTACGAGGTAATAATGCTTCGTATAAAGGAATCGCGTCGCTATAGAATGCCCTTTCAAAATAGGTATCCGCGCGCTTCAACTCCTGTTGGCCCAAAATGGGGGTCAATGAATTTACCACAAGAAATATGAATAGTAGCTTTCTCATAATTAGTAGAATCGGGGAGATTTGTCATATCCTTTTCCCATACCCAACAGGTCTAGATCAAAAAGAACAAAAATTTCGTGTGACCCGGAACTAAAATCGCTCAAGTTGGACAGTGTATAGTCATAGGCATACCCGATACGAAGGGCCGGTAGAACGGATAAGTTGAACATGGCACTTACAGAGTCTTCCAAACGGTAAGACAAGCCTCCCTCAAACCGATTGTTGAACAGCACGTTCAACGAAACATCCATGGTAAGAGGTGAGCCCTTTACCACTTTTGCCATTACGGAAGGTTTGATCTTAAGATTGGGATTTAGTTCATATACATAACCGGAGGTCAAGAACGTATGTATTTCTTCGGAACCGATACGGTTAATGCCATCTTTGTTTTCAATATGGGTGGAGGTCAATAAATTAGGTATGGAAAGGCCCGCATAGAAATTCCCCCGATGGTAAAAGGCGCCTATCCCAACATTTGGGAAGGTATTGTTTAGATTCTCATTAAAGGCGGGATCGTCCTGGAATTCGGGGAGCATAAATCCATTAAAACTCGTTTCAAAAGTGGTTATTCCACCCTTTACCCCAAGGGAAAGATTACTTTTTTCATCCAGTTTTAGGATATAGGCAAAGTCGGCATAAATATTATTTTCCTTCAGGGCCCCGTCGCCAATATCATCTGAAATAAAGGATAGTCCAATCTCCATCTTTTCACTCATTGGTATATGCGAGAAAAAAGTCAGGGTTTTTGGAGCACCCACTGCGTCGTTCCATTGTGAGCGATAGAGTAGACCAAAATTCAATATTCCCGGCTCGTTGGTGGTATAGGCCGGATTGATTACGTTCATGTTGTACATGTACTGCGTATATTGGGGATCTTGTTGTGCATAAACGCCAATTTGGACCAATAGTAGAACAAAACTTACGTATACTGTTTTTTTCAATATTCTCATGTTGCTATCTGGTCTAGCGATTAAGGTATAGTCGTCCCTGCTTGGGAGCATTTCCTTGTTTATTGAATTCAATTACATAGAAATACACACCGTTGGGAGCTTTCTCCCCATCCCATGCCGGATTGTTTCTATCCCCCTTAAATAATGTTGATCCGTACCTGTTGAGGATTTCCAAAGTAAAATCGGGAAATATCACTTCAATATCGGGTATAAAGAAAGTGTCGTTCCTACCATCGTTATTGGGCGAGAATCCATCCGGAATAAAAAATCCGTAATCCTCGGGATTGCAATTGCTCAATTCAACCGCTATGGGAATACGTTCGGGATTTGTACAACCTGTATCAGGATTAAAACTTTCCGCATAGTAGATCGTGTCCTCTGTTAGAAGCACATCGTTGGCCAATGGATTTCCATTTTCAGAACTGGTATACCATAGTACCTCAAATGGATTGTTGCTTTCAATATTCCTTAAATCAGTAACCGTAGGATTGTCCAGACCGCATAGGGCGAGATTCGTAAATTCCAAAGATGGGGGCTCAAGGTCAAATACCGCAGGTATAATTTCCAACCGTTGCGTACTTAAACACTGGCCATCCCCTTCGGTTGCCGCATAGTAGCTTTGGCCATCTACCAATGCTACAGAGTTTTCAAAAGCATTACCTCCGGATGGCGAATCAAACCAAACTACGGAAGATACGCTTGAGATGACCGCGTCCAAACTGCCCACTGTGGGATTATCCGAGGCACAAAAGAGAGGATTGGAGTCCGATGCAGTTGGTACTATGGGGTCTATCAGAGTAATAGTTACCTGTATTCTATCGGAACCCTCACAATTGTTCATCGGATCGATGTTCGAAATAAAGTAATCCTCACCGTTAGTCAACTCGGTATCCAATGGCAATATATCCATATCAGTTTCGGTAGCATAGAACAAAATGTCACCTGTAGCAGATACTTCAATGTCTTCCAAAGTAGGTAAATCCGGTACAATGGCGCTCAAGCATAAACTTTGTTGTGCTTGTGCTATAGGGATAGCCGGTATACCCTCTATAGCAAAGTTTTCATTCAGCTCAAAATCGAATACCAATCTACATGGTGTTGTATCGTTCTGAGTGCTTCGTACGCTGGCGGTGTAGTTTCCCTGCTCAAGAGAAGTCACATCCAGTTCATAGGAAGCTGTGCCGCCCGCAAAGTTTATGGTATTGGTAATGGCCACCTGACCCGTACTCACTTGGGTTACGTCATAAGTAATGGTATATGAACCGTCCGATAAGACTGGTGCATCTACTGTAACATCGATTCTGGTCGCATCACAAGAATTGTCTACAAGAAGGCCCAAATCTATGGATGGTGGAGTAGGGGTTACCATGAATGTATCCGTTATTTGGCAATCTAAAGGAAATCCACTCGCTACATCCAGGCTTATTTCATACTCCCCAGTTTCGGTGATTTGGGCAGCAGGTATGGAGAACGTAGCATTTCCCGAACTAAAGGAAACCTCGTTTAAAGCGAAATTGGTGCTCGCTCCGCTAGGAGCAGTGAGCGAATAGGTAAGTTCATAAGTACCGTTGGCGTTGTTTTGCGAAGAATCAAAAATATTCGTCAAGTCTACGGAAGAACCTTCCCCTTCACAACTATCCATGGCGTTGGCAGTTGGATTGGTCACACTAAACAAAATGGGAGGGACCTGTATATCAGAACACACGTTTGTGCCTAAGGAGGTAATGGTCAGGGTAGTGGGTTCGTTCAGGTTTATGGGATTAGCATCAATTTGGAAGGTCCCAGTTCCATCATTGTTTAGGGTTAATGATGCCGAATCTGTTTCGGTACCGCTAACGGATGTAAGGGAATAGGTTGCCGTATAGGTTCCGCTTGCTATTAAGGCAGTATCGTAGTCCGTTATTTCAATGGTATACTCCGAAGGCCCTTCGCAATAATTGACAGTGGCCATAGTGCCTTGTAAAACCGGAAGGATTACTATGTCCACGGCGGTGGTATTTACCGTGCAGACCGCATGTGAAGGAAATACAGTATGCCTAAACGTAAATGTACCCGAACTATTGGCATCCCTTATAGCCTCTACATTTATGATGTGATCGGTAAGATCGTCCAACTCATTGGTTAAGGGTCCCTCGGACCAAGTGCCATTGCTATCCTCATCAAGCAATAGGGCGTCTAGATCGTAATTGGTAAGACTTGATAAATCATCGGTTGTACACACCACTAAATTTGAACCGATGCCGGAATTTGCAGGCCTTTGTACTTCCAATAGTAATCTCACTTGACGGCTGGGACAAGTATCTACTACGGGTACCGTATGCGTAAATTCGTAAATACCCGGTCCTGCCGCATCGGCGTCAAAAAAGTTCTCATTCAAATGAGGTATGGCTTCTGGAGTAACGGCGGCCCAAATTCCATTAAAATCCTGAAATTTCCCTTCGGTTTCATCCCCAATATAGCTATGTAAGTTAACAGCGGGATCATCCCCGCACGCATCGGCGCTCCCATCTATATTATCTTCTCCAGGATATCCGCCTAGATTTATGGTCACGATGGCAGATTCTCCGCAAGCATCGTTGGTGTAGGTAAACTGATGGACTCCCGAGTTTTTAACTTCCCAAAGGTTGACGATGCCATTGGTGCGATCTAACGCGAAGAAATTGGCAGGATCATTGGTGGACCAAATACCCCCTGGGGTAGGGGTCCCATTTAGTTTATCGAAAAGCGTATAATTCTGTGTGGCAATATCGGTATCCTTCTCACAGACCGTTACCGTATTATCGGTACCTGCACATTGTGCCCTAATGTTTTGACTAAAACTCAATAAGAAAAGAACCAAGGCCCATAAAAAAATGGTCTTAGGTAAATTGTGGTCGGTCATTTTAGTTTCTTTGACAGCTTTGAACGTTTAACCTGGTCTTTCAAATGTATTTGCGATACGCAGCTTGAAGAAAAGAATGTTGTGAATATGGAATAATGAAGAGTGAACCTTACTAAAACTGTTAAAAAGAAGAAGATGTATATTGCATTTTATCGATTTTTTTGCACTTTTCAGCGGGTTTTTTGACCTATGAAATTCACTTTTTAGGCCTAATACCTTTAAAAGCAATCGCTATCTTTGAGTAATATTTTATGCATTTATGAATATCCATTTTATTGCCATAGGAGGTAGTGCCATGCACAATTTGGCTTTGGCCCTTCACCATAAGGGGCATATAGTTACCGGAAGTGACGATGTTATTTTTGAACCTTCTAAAAGTCGATTGGGCGAAAAAGGTTTGCTACCAGACGAATTTGGGTGGTTTCCCGAAAAAGTAACTGCTAATTTGGATGCCGTTATCTTGGGCATGCATGCCAAATCGGATAATCCCGAATTGTTACATGCCCGGGAGTTGGGAATACGGATTTACTCTTATCCCGAATTTTTATACGAACAATCTAAAAATAAGACTCGTGTTGTCATTGGAGGCAGTCATGGAAAGACCACTATTACTTCAATGATTTTACACGTACTGAATTATCACGACAGGGAGGTTGATTATATGGTTGGAGCCCAGTTGGATGGGTTTGAGCGTATGGTCCATTTAACGGAGGAGAATGATTTTATAGTTTTGGAGGGAGATGAATACTTGTCCTCACCTATAGACAGGCGACCTAAATTTCATTTATATAAGCCCAATATTGCATTGTTGAGCGGTATTGCCTGGGACCATATCAATGTATTTCCCACTTTTGAGAATTATGTGGAACAGTTTCGGATTTTTGTGGACAGTATCGTAAAAGGTGGAAGTATAACCTATAATGCAGAGGATAAGGAGGTCAAAGACGTGGTTGAGACATCGGAGAATTCTATTCGAAAATTGCCCTATCATACCCCGTCGTATTCCGTTAAGGACGGCCAAACGTTGTTGGATACCCCTGAGGGAGCCATGCCTATTGAAGTCTTTGGAAAACACAACCTTAGCAATCTTGCCGGGGCTAAATGGATTTGCCAAAATATGGGTGTCGATGAAGACGACTTTTATGAAGCCATAGCCACCTTTAAGGGAGCTTCAAAACGATTGGAAAAAATAGCAGAAGGTACTTCCAGTGTGGTCTATAAGGATTTTGCACATTCACCTAGCAAGGTATCCGCTACTACTAAAGCTGTGAAGGAACAATATCCGGACCGGCGATTAGTGGCCTGTTTGGAATTACATACCTACAGTAGCTTCAATGCGGAATTTTTAAAAGGATATAAAGGGGCCTTGGACGCTGCGGATGTGGCCGTTATTTTTTATTTGCCTGAGTCCGTAAAAATCAAACGCTTGCAAGAAGTAACCCCAGATCAGGTTACAGTGGCCTTCCAACGAGATGATTTGAAAATTTTTACACAGGCATCCCAATTTCAGAATTTTGTTTTTAACCAAAATTTTGAAAATACTGTGTTGTTGCTGATGAGTTCCGGAAACTATGGAGGATTGGATTTGGAAGCGGTTGGAAAAAAAGTTTCCAGTTGATATTTGATTTAGAATGGAAGATTTGTCATGTAGCCCTAGGTTGGAATAGGTTTTGACCTACGGGTAGTATGTTAGGTATAAAACTATACGCTATATTAAATCGTCTGTTTAGAACATTTAGACGTAAGACTTCCATAGTTTTAATCGCTGTTATGCTAGGGATATCCAATGCCATTATGGAAGAGGATAGAACGTTATATGATACCAGGAACCATTTGGAAGAGCGCGATATCCCATCCGATGATGATCCTTTTTAACCTTGTTCCCTATCGAATACTACCCCCTACGTGCTGAGATTCCTGTTGATTCAAACATTTAAAAAAGCATAATGTACTTCTGCTGGTTCATTGAACATCTTTTGTTGTCGTAGCGATTTTTTTCGATTGATTTTTCGAGGGATGCCGGGGATAAAAACTTTAGTTCATTATCTTTAGCAAATGCAAGAAAAACCAACTACTTTTTCCATAAAATATTGGGCAGATGACGACAAACCACGGGAAAAACTCTTGCAAAAGGGTAGGTTGGCACTTTCCGATGCGGAGTTGATTGCCATACTTATCGGATCCGGTAGCAGAAATGAGAGTGCCGTAGAACTCTCCAAACGTATTTTGGCATCTGTGGGCAATAACCTGAACGAACTTGGAAAGCTATCTACAAAACAATTAACGAAGTTTAAAGGGATCGGTGGGGCAAAGGCCGTAACCATAGCTGCGGCCCTGGAAATTGGGAGAAGACGGAGAGGAGAGCAGGGACCGAAGATTTCAAAAATTGGTAGTAGTAGGGATGCTTTTGAATTGCTACACCCTACAATGGGAGAGTTGGAACATGAAGAGTTTTGGATTCTATACCTGAACAATGCGAATAAGGTCCTGCACATGGCCCAGTTAAGTAAAGGAGGTATTACAGGTACTTTGGTCGATGTGCGTCTGGTGATGAGACAAGCTTTGGAGTTGGGTGCCGTGGCCTTAATATTGGCCCATAATCATCCGTCCGGAAACGTAAGGGCTAGCAAGGCAGATCAAGAGGTTACGCAAAAATTGCAATTGGCCGCCGCTGCCCTTGATCTAAAGGTATTGGATCATTTAATTATTGTCCAGAAAGATTATTTAAGTTTTGCCGATGAAAAATTACTGTAAGGATCGTTGTGGGTTTCTTAGGTTTGGGACTCCCAATTTAAATTGGAATAATGGGATGAAACAAAAGTAGAGGCCTACGGCTTTCCATAAAGAAATTTTAAAGAGTATGTTACTTATCTACACGCATAAAATCACTCCGCGCTTCAGCTATATTATGAAGCATATTTTTACGCGTATCTTGGGAATTGAAGTTTTATTTACCACGAAGGTAGAAGACTTCATCAAACATACCGGACCAAAGATTACCTATACCAAACAGGCCCTACAAAATGAATTTTTTGTTAGGAACAACGACCTGTTATTTGAGCAGGGCATCAACGATTTTGAGATTACCGTAGGGGATTGGGACGGTATTCCCTGTTTTTTTTCTTCCGGGGAGCGTAGTAATATTCCCTTCGATATTTTTTCTGCAAGTTTCTATCTTCTTAGTCGTTACGAGGAATACCTCCCCCATGTTAAGGACATTCACGGACGATTCTCACCCAAGGACAGTATTGCCTATAGTAATAATTTTTTAAGGCAGCCTGTAGTAGATCTATGGGCCTTTAAATTGTTGGAAGGTCTTTTGGAGAGGTTTCCAGATATTAAAAATAAGCAAAGGTCATACAGGTATACCTCAATTTTGGACATAACTAGTTCGCATTGCTTTGCCCATAGAGGTTTTGTACGAAGTTTAGCCGGATTTTTCCTAGATCTGGGACAGTTCAAGTTAAAAAGGGTCTTTCAGCGTATAGCGGTTTGGTTTAAACCTTCAAAGGACCCTTATAACAATTTTGGATTTTTGGTTGAGATGCACAAAAAATATGACATAAATAGTATATTCTTTTTTCAATTTGCTTCCTATTCCACCTATGATAAAAATGTATCCCCAAACAACAATAGGTTTCGATCTTTAATAAAATCCATTGCGGACTATAGCAAAGTTTCGTTGGCTGCTTCCTATAGTTCTTTTAACGAAACCGAGGTATTGAAAACAGAAAAAAAACGTTTGGAAGATGTTATAAACAGACCTGTAAATTGTACCCGAATGCGCTACAATAGGGTAGACGTTCCCAATACGTATAGGAATTTGGTAGAGGCCGAATTTACGGACGATTATACAATGGGCTATACCCATGAGATAGGTTTTAGAGCGGGAACCTGTACACCTTTTTATTTTTATGATGTGAATTTGGAAATACAACAGCCCGTTAAGTTATATCCTTTTGCCATACATGATTATGCCTTTCTAAACCACAAAAACAAAACTGAAATACTAGAAAAAATAGGAATGTTATACGCTTTGGTAAAAAAAGTAAAAGGACATTTCATTACTGTTTTCTCCAATGAGCTGTTGGGGGAGGATCATGACGTAGATTGGAAACGCTTATATGGCGATGTATTAAAAGAATATCATGTTTAGGGATATCGTAACCGACGTTTTTTTCGATTTAGATCATACCCTTTGGGATTTTGAAAAGAATTCTGCCTTGACCTTTGAAAAAATACTGATGGAAAATCAGGTTGAGGTAGAACTTTCGGATTTTTTGGAAATCTACATACCCACCAATTTGGCGTTTTGGAAACTGTATAGGGAAGAGAGAATAACCAAATCAGAGCTGCGTTATCAGCGATTGAAGACCGTTTTTGATGCCCTAAAATACCCCGTACCTGATGAAACCATAAACCTGCTTTCCGAGGAGTACATTGCACATTTATCCAACTACAACCATCTTTTCCCAAATACCATTGAGGTTTTGGAATATCTAAAACCGAAATATAACCTTCATATCATCACGAATGGTTTTCAGGAAATACAGGAAAAAAAGTTGAGAAATTCCAATATATCGGACTACTTTGCCCACATTATTAATTCTGAAATGGCAGGGGTAAAAAAACCGAATCCCATAATATTTCAATTAGCACTTCAGAAGGCAAACGTATCGCCCCAAAAAGCACTTATGATTGGCGATAGTCTGGAGGCGGATATCCTCGGGGCCAAGGGAGTTGGACTTCATACCTTGCATTTTAACGTGCATAATGAACCACAGCACGAATTTTGCGAAATGATTCATGATTTACGTGAAATAAAATCCTTTTTATAGAGTTATATAGGTTGATATGCCTTGTATTTGGAGGCTCAGCTTTTGGCATAAATGGGAAAACTACGTAAATACACTTTATTAGGGCTGCTATCGGCTTTAATTTTCTCATCATGTATGGAGAAACAAGATTTTGACCAGTATGATGATTTGGACATTGTTCCTACCTATGAAGCCAGTATCGTTTATCTAGAAACCCCGGAAAGTGTAATCAATGGCGCCGGCGGTACCAACTTTTATTCCCAAGAATTTAATTTTGATGCCTTTGCCGAGGATATTTTCTCGGAAAGAGTATTAGATGGTGTGCTTACATACGACGTGGAAAATACAACAAGCAAAAGACTGGACCTGACCATCGAATTTTTGGACGAGGACGGCAATGTACTTGATGTGGAATCCTTTTCCATGGATCCCGCCCCTACAGCAGTTCTACGTAGGGAGATAGCCTATGGCAACGCAGGTCGCAGTATAGACATTATTAGAAACACTTCCGGTATAAGGTTAAGTGGAACAAATTTGGGGGATTCTACTAGTACTTCCACACTCCCGGATCCCATGGTTACTTTAAAGTCAAGTGGAAAATTTAGGGTTCGCATAAAATGAGAATTCGACACTTATTTTTTGCAACCATTTTTTGGGCTTGCTGCTGTGCGTATACTCAAAATAAGCAGTTGCTGTATGACTTCACCGATGTTCCCCAATCCTTAATGGTCAATCCTGGGGTTAAGACCGACTTTCAATGGTATGCTGGTATTCCAACGTTATCGGGGATATCTTTACAAGGAGGGTCTAGTGGAATTACAGTGAATGACATTTTTGCGGATGATGGACTGGACATTAACGATAAGGTAAGGGATAGGGCCATTAATGGGATGAATATACGGGATGAACTCAGTGGCACCTTTCAACTAGAGCTTTTAAGTGGTGGTTTCAGGGGAAGAAATCCAGATTATTTTTATTCATTTGGAATTTATAACGAAGGAGACGCGATCGGTTATTGGTTTAAGGATTATGCCATTCTCGCCTTTGAAGGAAATGCAGATCGTTTAAATCAAGAGTTTGACTTGAGCCACTTAAAAACTCGAGGTGAAATGGTTAATGTATTCCATTTTGGCATCAACAAAAGAGTGGATAATCGACTTGTTGTTGGGGCCAGGGGAAAAATATATTCCAGTATTTTTGATTTTAACTCAACCCGGAACAAGGGTTTTTTTGTGACCAGGGAAGGCCAAAACAATCTTTTGGCTAGTACCCTTGATGCCGATATGAAGCTACGGACGTCCGGTATCTCTGAATTGGAAGATGCCGAGGATAATGGAAACCTGGCCAGTACTATTATGAAACGTGGTTTCTTTGGTGGGAACCTTGGATTGGGTTTGGACTTGGGATTTTCCTATAATCTTAACGAGCAAACTGTAATTACAGGAAGTCTTTTGGACTTGGGGTTCATCTACCATACCAATGATGTGCAAACCTATACATTGAACGGTGCGGCCACCGTAGAAGGAGTAGAGATAATACTTCCCGACGCCCTTTCAGATCCCGATGCGGATTTTTGGCAAGATTTGGTCGATGAAGTGGAAGCTTTGGTGCCTTTTGAGGATGACACAAAGGGGTATGTCACCTTTAGGCCCACCAAACTATATGCCTCCATTCGTCGTGATTTTGGAGAACATTTGGAGTCCAGGGAAATTTGTGATTGCAATACTGTAGTTAAAGGAGGTAACGGAGCGCGTTACAGATATTCCAATAGTTTTGGGGGGCAGCTCTATATGATTAACAGGCCCCGTGGACCACAAACCGCACTTACGGCTTTTTATCTAAGACGTTTCGGGAATGTTTTGACCGCCAAAACTACATATACCGTAGATAAGTTTTCCTATTCCAATATTGGACTTGGGGTAAGTATACAGGCAGGCCCTGTAAATTTATATCTAATGGCCGATAATCTTTTGGCTTATAGAAATGTAGCGGACACCCATTACGCTTCTTTCCAATTAGGATTAAATATCATATCTTGGGGCAAAAATTAATGGGATTGTGAAGTGGGCCTCAACTTCGAGAATATCTCTTTGGCACGTTTTTTTCATTACACAATACCATAAATCTCAAAAGGATTACTTGTGAAACGATTACTATTGACCCTTTTGCTCATATCGAGCTATATAAGTATGGCACAAACGGATTTAAACGATTATAAATATATCATCGTCCCCAAGAAGTTCGATTCCTTCAAAAGAGAGAACCAGTACCAGACCAGTACGTTCATAAAGCATTTGTTTGCCAAAAATGGTTTTGAGCCCGTTTATGAGGACGAAATGCCCGTTGAACTTTATGAGGATAGATGTCTGGGTCTTTTGGTAGGACTTCAGGATGATTCTTCCATGTTTACTACGAAGGTTGCCCTTGTACTAAAGGATTGTAGATCCGAAGAGGTGTTTACCACAATTCAAGGTAAAAGTAGATTGAAAGAATTCGTAGCCTCTTACAATGAAGCCCTAAGGGGTGCTTTTGTTTCTTTGGAAAATATGGATTACCGGTACAATGGTGCATCCACTAAATCGGAACCCGTCACGGTAAGTTTTAAGAACGATGTAAAAAAACTGGAAGGGAACACGGAAACTAGTCTTGGATTAAGTACTCGGCAGGATCCAACGGTACAAGAAAAAGCTACCTTAGAGGAACAAAGCTATAAAGATTTAAGACCCGTAGAATCGGATATTATAAAGAAAGTGGAAAGCGAGCAGGAAACGATCCAACAAGTAGCCACCTCAGAAGAACAGAGCTATGAAAATAGACAACCGGTATCATCCAACATATCAAAAGCGGATATGAATTCTGCAAAAAGGACTTCTGACATAAACGAAGCTAAAGATATCTGGTATGCCCAAGAATTACCCAATGGATATCAATTGGTCGATAGCACGCCTAAAATACGAATGAAACTTTTCGAAAGTTCGGTTCAGGGTGTTTATCATGCTAAGATGGAAAACAAAAATGGGATGGTCTATACAGAGGACGGGAAGTGGTTCTTTGAATATTATAAAGGGGGAAATCGCATCACCGATGAATTGAATGTCAAATTTTAACTTTCTTAACATTAAACATCATATTTATCCTTCCATCGGTTTTTTAAAAACTCCTTAATGCCCCTTTCACGTTGGTTGTTACCCGGCTTATAAAATGTGGTTCCTGAAAGCTCGTCTGGTAAAAATTCCAGGGACACAAAATTGTTTTCATAGTCGTGTGCATACTTATATTCCTCCCCATAACCCAAATCCTTCATTAATTTGGTAGGAGCATTACGTAAGGCTAACGGTACAGAAAGATCACCTGTCTGTTTTACAACCTGCTGCGCTTTCCCAACTGCTGCATAGCTCGCATTACTTTTTGGAGATGTTGCTAGGTAAATAGCACATTGGCTTAAGATGATTCGTGCTTCAGGATAGCCAATAGTGGTCACGGCCTGAAATGTGGAATTGGCAATGACAAGTGCTGTCGGATTGGCAAGGCCAATATCCTCGGAGGCCGAAATGAGCATCCGTCGGGCGATGAACTTTACATCCTCACCACCCTCGATCATCCGGGCTAACCAATAGACCGTCCCGTTAGGGTCACTTCCTCGAATCGATTTAATAAAAGCCGAAATAATGTCATAGTGCTGTTCCCCCGTTTTATCATATAAGACCGTGTTTTTTTGAACTTTGCCCATAACAAGGGCATCGGTTATTGTTAAACTATCGGTTTCTTCGGAATGTACAACAAGTTCAAAAATATTAAGAAGTTTGCGGCCATCTCCACCGGACAGGCGCAAAAGGGCTTCTGTTTCCCCTAATTTTATTTTTTTACTCTTCAGGAGTTCGTCCTGTTCCATTGCCCTTTGTAGAAGTGCTTCCAGATCTTCTTTTCCAAAAGGGTTTAAGACATAAACCTGGCAACGCGACAATAAGGCTGGAATTACCTCAAAACTGGGATTTTCGGTTGTTGCGCCTATAAGCGTCACCCAACCTTTCTCTACGGCTGCCAAAAGGGAATCCTGTTGGGATTTGCTAAAACGGTGGATTTCGTCAATGAAGAGAATGGGGTTCTTGGAAGTAAAGAGTCCTCCACTTTGTTTGGCCTTATCGATAACCTCCCGTATATCCTTTACACCACTGTTAATAGCACTTAGGGTATAAAACGGCCGCTGACTTTCGTTGGCAATGATGTTTGCCAAGGTCGTTTTACCAGTCCCTGGAGGCCCCCAAAAAATTAATGAGGGTATGATTCCTTTTTTTATCTGAAGGGTAAGCGAACCATTTTCACCTACCAAGTGGTTTTGACTTATGTATTCATCCAAACTTTTAGGTCGTACCCGTTCTGCCAATGGTGCGTTCATACCATAAAAATAGAACAAAATTCCAGATGACAATCTTTCAGCTTTTAGCGATATGGCCGACTTATTGAGTTAAATGAGCTAATTTTATAGTATGTCCGAGCAACAGTATTTTAAGTTTTCCAATCAGGTGGTCGTAGTACCTCTTTTGGCCATATTGTCTATTTGGACCATCTTTTTGATGGAATTACGTTTTCATATTAACCTTAACGAATATGGGGTCTATCCAAGAACGTTTTCCGGTTTAAAGGGCATTTTCCTTAGCCCTTTCATTCACGGTTCAGTGGAGCATCTTTACAATAATACAATACCTTTGGCTGTGCTTACGGCATCACTTTTCTTTTTTTATCGTAAGATAGCCTTAAGGGTTTTGTTTTGGGGGATATTTTTATCAGGTTTGTTAACCTGGATAATAGGTAGGTCTTCTTTTCATATTGGGGCTAGTGGTGTTATTTATGTCTTGGCCAGTTTTATTTTTTTTAAGGGTATTTTTTCCAAGTACTATCGCTTGGTTGCGCTTTCACTTATTGTGGTATTTATTTATGGCAGCCTGTTGTGGTATATTTTTCCGGTTAGGGACGGAATTTCCTGGGAAGGACATTTGGGAGGTTTCGTAACCGGACTTTTATTAGCCATCTTTATAAAAGCGGAAATACCATTGCCCAAAAAATTTGATTGGGAAAAGGAAGATTATAATGAGGAAGAGGATGAGTTTTTGCAACAATTTGATGAAAATGGAAATTTTGTCGAGAAAAAAGAATCTCGGGATTATGAAAATGAGGCTCTTCGGATTACTTACCACTTAAAAAAGGAACTCAAGGACAAAGGCAGTGAATAGAATCGGGATAAAAGGTACAAGGCCACTTGACCCTTTTTAGGACAAACTTCTTTGACGTATAACTTCATATAAAAAAACCCCGCAGGCAACGGAGACATTTAAGGACCCTATTTCCCCCATCATGGGTAATTTAGCTTTTTCATTCACGGACTTGAGGGTTGAAGGGGAAATTCCCATTCCTTCTGACCCCATTACAATAGAACAGGGCCCTTTGAATGAAACATCATAAATAGAGTTTTCGGTTTTTTCCGTAGCAGCCACAACTTTTACACCCGAAGCCTGTAAATAAAAGATGGCATCCTTAATATGATTTACTTTGGCTATAGGAACTTTAAAGGCTGCTCCGGCCGAGGTTTTAATCGTATCCGAGGTTACCGGGGCAGCCCCCTTACTCGGGACTATAATGCCGTCTACCCCTGTGCATTCCGCAGTTCGTATGATAGCTCCAAAATTTCTGACATCCGAAATTTGGTCCAGTAAAAGAAAGAGAGGTTGCTTTTTGGTATTGAGCGCCCCTTCTATAAGTTCTTCCAATCCGAAAAAAGAAATAGGGGATATATGTGCTATCACACCCTGATGGTTTCCTTTTGTAAGCCGGTTTAGTTTTTCTATAGGAACGTATGCCGCGTTTATTCCATTTTTTCGGATTAGAGTTTCTAATTCCCGATACAAGTCCCCTTTCAGTCCTTTTTGTAAAAAAACCTTGTCAATGGTCTCATCCGTATGTATTGCCTCGATAACGGCACGTATTCCATAAATTTTTTCGGTTTTTTGCATGGGCATAAAGGTAAAGAATTACTGCCGACCCAAGTTTTTGTCCCAAAAATAATTATAGTGTTATAAGAAGCAGGATGTTCTGAAAGTTTTTTATGTGTTGGGGGATTATTCCTTATTTGAAAATAAACCTTTGGAAGCATGACTTAAACACCCTTACCTTCAGCGGTGACCGTTTCCGCATACATAAGTAGACGTTGTAAATCTTCCTTTTTGCTTAAATCTATCTCATTCTTTTTAATGAAGGTCTTCAAAACACCAATTTTTTCATCTTCAAATACAGTTGAGAGCTTTTTCCTGGAGTCTGGAAAAAATTGGGGTGTTTCATCGGAATCTATTGCAATATAAAAATCTAATTTGTCCACAAATTTATCAGGAGTAGGGAGATGCAAAGAGGTTACGGGCTGCTGTCCTTCCTTAAATGCCTTGGACTTTTTTTCGTATAGATTGTATTTCTTGCCAGAAAAAACTTTGACCAAATATCCATTTTCCAGATTTCCCTTCTTGTTACGGTAATCGGAATAAATGAATCGATGCCCATTTATCTCACACGAAACTTTGGCACCCTTAAAAAGGGATTCCATTTGTTCTCGGTCATCCCTTTTGATTTCTATCTCGTCAGTATAGGCATTATAGCGTGCAAGGATACTTTTAAAGGGTTTGTTCGCATAATAAATCTTTCCAAGGCTAAAATCCTTGTTGTAATACATGGAACCTTCAATATCTGCTAAATCGACGGTCCGGTCTGCTGTAATGGCTTCTGGCTTATTGCTTAAACTATGAAAGTAATTTGCCAATCTAAAATTATTCTCCGTATCTCCAGAAGGGTTGGCCTGTATCCCAGTTTGTCCAAGTGCAGAAGACCCAAAAATGGCAGATACTACGGTCAATACTAATTTCTTATTCATTTTTTGTCATGTCATAGGCCTTGAAGAAGAAACCTGTTTTTTCATACTTTCGGCCGGTATCTGGAAATTTATGATTTCTTTTTAGCTAAAATGGAGTTTAGTCTCTTTTTTCGACCATAGCATCACTGCGGAGTTCTCAGACCATAACAACAGAAAACTCCTGAATCCTTTCTAGAAAGCAGAGAAAATCTTGTATCTTGTAATAAGTTTCTCTATCAATTGTTGGCCAAAAGAGTAAGTTGTCCTAAACCCCCTTGCCCTCAGGGGCAATAGTTTCCGCATATATGAGCAGGCGTTGCAGATCTTCCTTCTTGCTTAAATCGATATCGTTCTTTTTAATAAAAGTCTTTAAAACCCCGATTCTGTCTGCATCAAAAACAGTTGAGAGTTTTTTCTTGGAGTCAGGAAAAAATTGGGGTGTTTCCATATCTGCAGCGAAATAGTATTCCGATCTGTCTACAAATTTATCCGGAGTTGGAAGATGTAAAGAGGTCTTGGGTTGTTGCCCTTCCTTAAAGGCTTTAGACTTTTTTTCGTAGAGTGTGTATTTATTCCCAGAAAATATTTTTACCAAATAGCCATCATCTAAATTTCCTTTTTTATCGCGGTATTCGGAATAAATAAAGCGATTTCCATTTACCTCACAGGAGACCTTGGCATCCCTAAGAAGAGCCTCAGCCGCTTGTTGATTTGCCCTCTTTATTTCAATCTCATCCGTATAGGCATTATATCGCATAGGAATAGTCTTGAACGGTTTATTCGAATAATAGATTTGTCCAGGGATAAAAGCTTCCACATAGTACATAGATCCTTCTATATCCGATAAATTCAATGTCCGGTCCGCAACAAGGGCCTGTTCTTTGGTACTCATAGCATGTATAAAATTAGCCATTCTAAGATTGTTTTCGGCGACTCCTTTTGCGGTAGCTTGGGCCAATACGGGAATTCCATATGCCACCAATATGGCGGAAAGTAATAATTTCTTTGTCATGATTATCTTTTTTGGAATGTTAGTGAGGAGGGTAATTCAAATGCCTTCCCTATACTTCTAAATTTAATAAATAATTCAATAGGAATTGTAGGAAATCCTTCAAAATTATTAGAAAACTGCGATGCCCGTGGATTGTTGGGAAAAACTGAAGAAACTAAGCCTGGATTGCGGTATTCAAAACTACGATATGAGAGAGTAACTAAGGTCCATACTAAATAAGCCATGGTTCCCAAATTTGGGAACCATGGCTTATATTATCCAATAATTATTTTTCCTTATCTTAATTTACGCACAACAAGGGATTAGGACCAAAATCTCCGTAAGGACCTTCTGGTGAGGTAAGCGTAAAAGTATGCTCTTCTTCGAATGCACCGGAAGTATATCTGATAAACAACTCGGCACCGGCGGGAACATCAATAGTAAAATTTCCTTCAGAACCTCCACCAATAGTGAAATCGGTATCCACACCGTTTACAGTAAATGTAAGAAAGGCACCGTCCCAGCCATCCCCGAAACTATCAAAAATGTCGATGTTCCATGTACCGCCCACGCTAACGTCGGTTATCGGCGAACAATCCACTGTAACTATAAAGTTAAAGGCTGGCAATTGCTCGGCTTGGCCAAGAATACTCCCACTAAAATTATCCTGAGTCACCACAAGACCACTGGTCCCGGTGGCAGTACCCAAAAATCGCAGTACGTTGCCCCCAACAATTTCGGAAACATCGCTCAAGCCTAAAGCGCTCGCAATTTCTGGATAGGAAATAGAAATATCAGAGGGGAAGCTGCTCACCGAAGTAAGTGCTGCTGGCCCTGCTGCCGGGTCACCACCTTGCTCAAGGGTTACCGTTACATCCCAAGAAGCCACATTATTCTCCAAAGCGGAAACGGTGGCATCAAAACTTGAAGTTGGCAGTTCACTGGCGCCAAGTACGGTCGCGTTTGTCTTGATCCTAACATAAGGTGCCTTGTTGGCCTCATCCAAATGAACCTGCATCGGGTCTTTTTCGTCTTCCTCACAGGATACAAACCCCACGGAAAGGAGGCAGAACCCGATCATATACATAAATATTCTTTTCATTTTTTTCATTTTTATAAAAAGTTGTTTTTAATCAGTCTACAAATCCTTCCGGGTTGGTATCCCAAAATACTGGAGTATCGGGATTGGCTTTCTGTGTTATATTGGTATTATTGTCCGAAGCAGTCTGGGGGTACCACATGCTTCTAAGGAACGTACCAGGATCTGCAACTCGGGTAGCTGGTGTAAGATTATCAGGCTGTCCAGTTCTTCTGTAGGTGTTATAGCCTTCCATACCGTTACACCAAGATGCTATAAATACCTGTTCGGCTATGATACGCAACTTATCGGTGTCGTTCCCGGCAGCGTAAGCGGCAAGGACTTCAGCCACGTGGGCATTGATTGCGTCCGGGGTAGCCTCAAAGCCAGTTCCGGCCGCCAAAGACGCCCCAAAAGCTGCAACCTTGTTCATGGACTGCCGCATTCCTTCTTCCAAATAAACACTGTCGTCACCAGTAGTTCCCAATACAAGAGCAGACTCGGCCAACATCAAGTTCGTGTTGCTAGCCAATATGATAGGAGAGATGCCTCCACCTGCAAGTCCCTCACTTTGCGCAGTCGATCCAGCCACATTCCTAAAGGAGTCATCATCAAATGGACCACCAATCGGGTAAACACCGTGTAAGGTACGGAAAGAGTCATCGGGAGGAATACCGTCATCATCCAAATGGTTTCTACCCCACAGTCCATTTAAACCATTTGTTGCGGGGATTAGGCAATAGATATCAAAATCAGCCCACCAAGCCGGAATGGCAGGTTCCGTAACACATTCTTTGGTAATTACATCCGCTCCCGAATAGTCATCCTGTTGTCTGTAAAAATAATAGCGGGTCCTAGGATCAGCTTCACCGTATTGATTGGCCATTAGGTTCATATAGTAGTTACAGGTGTAAAAATCTGAACTAGGTCCTTGACCGTCATAGTTAGAGTCAAAATAAGGGTGACGGCTATCCGGGGCTGCTAAATTAGTGCCCCATTGGAATTGCAGATCATCCGCTGTATCCAGAATCAAATTGCCACCGGCAACCAAACTGTTAATAATGGCCGTAGACTCCGCGGGATTGACCAACCTGGACTGAACGGCGAGTCGTAATCGCATAGTGTTGGCCGCTTTAATCCACTTAGACTCATCACCTCCATAATAAAGATCGTTGGTAGGCAATACCAATTCGTCCCTATTTAAATTAACGATGGCATCCTGTAACAGCTGATCTGCCGCTGCATAAATAGATGCCCCCGTATCAACGGCCGGGTTAAAGATTCCTTCGTTACCACGAACAGCTTCAGCATAAGGTACATCTCCGAACATATCTACCATGGTCGTAATCAGATAGGCCTCCAAAATTTGGGCAATGGCGATATGGGTAAACTGACTGGCCTCTTGGGCAATTGGGGTCATGGTACGAATATCGATTAAGGCCTCTGCATACGTATCATCCCATATTTGGTCAAAATCAGCAGGTTCATATGACTCCCGATATGTGGGCCCAAAAGAATGTTGCATGCGTACTGCTTCCATACCGAATTGGGCCGTACCGTTTTCGGCAAGACCTTCTGTCCCGGAATGTACTTTAGCAACCAATTGCTGGATACTGTTCAGGAAGAAATCTACATCTGCCTGGTCCGGACTTAATTCGTTAGGGCTAGGAACCACACCTAAATCGGTGGTTTCACATCCATCGTTTATTAGCAATACCGATATGGCTACAAGTGCCAGACCCATATTTTTAATCCTGTTTTTCATAATGCTATATATATTTTTCATTTTCTTTTTCTGTTAGAAACTAGCTCTTACGGTAAAACCATATCTTCTTACGGAGGGACCTGTAAAAAAGTCAATCCCCTGACCGTTACCTACACCCGTACTGGATGAGTTGGTATCATATCGTACGTTATCGGGGAAATTGATGGCCTTAAACCATAGGTTCTGCCCCGAAAGGGTAAAGGAAAGACTACCAAAAGGAGTCTTTTCCAACATTTTGGATGGCAGGGAATAACCCAAAGAAGCTTCCTGTAATCGAATTGTGGAACCATCAAAAATACTGAGCGGATTGATATCCCCTCCAAAATAGGTGTTAAAACCTAGTTCAGTTGCACTGATAGCCGTATCATTGGGTGAGCCATCAGCTTTCACACCAGGAAGGATGTAATTAGCTTCCCTATCAATTGGAACATCGTCATCAACTACCCCACGACCGATCAATGCCGATGTAGTTACGGAGTATACATCCCCACCATGGCGGTATTGGAGGTTAGCGGACAACGTAAAATTCTTATAGGTAATGGTAGGAATAAGTGCCGTTTGCCAATCAGGATTAGGATCCCCGATTTCCCCAATAGTTGGATCGAACAAATATCTTCCCGCATCATTAACCACTCTATTTCCATTATCGTCAAAAACAAAGTTACTACCGAGAAGCACCCCAAATGGTCTGCCTTCTACGGCATAGTTGGCTGCTTCACCATTAATGGCATCGGTCAAGAGGATATTGTTCGTGCCATCGGCTAGGTCTGTAACCGTAGTCTCAATAGTGGTCCAGTTACCGGCGATATTAATGCCGATTCCATTTTCGAACTCCTTCAAAATAGCAAGATCAAAATCGATTTCGACCCCTTGCGCTTGAATCTCACCAATGTTCACTGTTGTACTCGTAAAACCTGTGGAGCTATCCAAGGTACGATCCGTAATCAAGTCTGTGGTGCGCTTGTCAAAGAGGCTAACATTCAAATTTAGTCGGTTGAACAAACGGGTATCAAGACCAACCTCATATTCCTGGATTCGTTCCGGTTTCAGATCGGCATTCCCCAAAGTATTATCTACGGAGTTTGATGAGATAACATTACCATTTAAATCTACAAGACTTCTAGAGGTTAGCCCCAATACACTTCGTGTGTTAAAAGGGGTAGGGAAACCTGCGGATGAACCGTATCCCAAACGGAGTTTGGCATAGTTCAAAAAGTTGCCCTGGATACCTTCAAATGCAGAAGTAGGTACAAAAGAGATACTTGCACCAGGGTAGAAAATGGAGTTGTTTTCCCGCTCCAAAGTGGAAGACCAGTCATTCCGTCCTACCGCATTCAAGAATAACCAATCTTTATAACCTAGAGTAAGATCCAAATAGGCACCTACCAAGTTTTCTTCAAAGTTCTGGTTGAGGTTTGGATTATTACTTCCCCTTGTCAACGAATTTTGGGAAGAAGGGGTGGTAAAGTTAAAGTGTTCTAACACTCCAAAAACAAGTTGACCTTGACTTTCAATACCATCCTGTTCAAATTCGTCTCTTCTGCTATTTAAACCAGCGATTGCCTTTAGGTTAAGATTTTCAGAAAGATCTTTATCCGCGGATAGGATAAGGTCATGGTTCCAGATAGTATTACGAACACTGTTGGTACGTAACAGGCCGATTGCCGGACCGTCTACTCCTCCTTTATTCTGACCATAAAAATTGAATTCACTATATGTATCCAAACCTAAGCGATAGGTAAGGTTCATCCAATCATTAATTTCATAGGTAAGTGAAGTATTACCGATGAAACGATCCGTATCCTGGGATGTCTTAACATTAGCCACGGTCCAATATGGATTCTGAATATCGTTTCCACCACGGTAGTAGACGCTTCTACCATCTGCCGCTTGGAAGGGCAAGTTGGTCAAATCCACACTACGTGGGGTATACAAAAGATCTCCGAAAACCGCACCTCCGTTAAAGGCGGCACCACTACCGGTACTTACCGCATTTGGAGGAGATTTAAATCCGGTCCGGATGAAATTGAAAACACCACTTACCGTTAGTTTATTGGATAATCTGGCATTACCACCTAAATTGAAGTTGTTTCTAAGAAGTGTGTTCCCTGGAGTAATACCAATATCCTCGGTACGTCCATAGTTCAAATTGAAACTTGCTTTTTCACCTCCACCCCTAACATTTACAGAGGTGCTGGATACATAGCCCGTACGAAAGAACTCCTCAACACCATTATAAGGTTGATAGGGATAAGGGTCGTCCAATAAATCTTCAAAACCTGCGACTAACGTCTGATCAGCTATAAAGTTATGGGGATGTCGTAAAATGGCAACACCTCCAGGACCATCGCTTGAATATTGCGCAGCTGTAGCAATACCGTCATCATCGGTACGGTCAAAACGTGGCCCCCAGTTACTAAAAAAGAAACCAAAACCTTGATGGAATCCACCACCGTAGTTATCCTGGTATTTTGGCAAAATGGCATTGGAAAGGAATACGGACTGGGTAACGCTCACTTCAGTTTTGGAAGGGGCCTCGCCCGTGGCTGCACCTTTCGTGGTAATCAAGATTACCCCGTTTCGTCCGCGGTTACCATAAAGTACCGTAGCACTTAGACCTTTAAGAACGCTCACACTAGCAATGGTATTGGGATCGATATCCAAGAATCGGCTGGATTCCGTGTTCCCATCCAAAAAGGAAGTTTGTGTATTGGTCCCTGAATCGATAGGGATACCATCTACAACGAACAAAGGCTGGTTGGACTGGGTAACGGAACTAAAACCACGAATAATAATGTTGGTTCCCGAACCTGAAAGCCCGTTGTTGGCAGTGATGTTAACACCAGCCACTTTTCCTTGAAGGACCCGCCCTATATCGGCTTCTGGCCTGGAACTTACTTGCTCCTCGTCTACCGTGGTAACAGCGTATCCCAGAGATCGCTCTTCCCTTTGAATACCCTGGGCCGTAACAACAACCTCTTCAAGAGCCTGTGCGTCTTCCACCATTTGTACATCAATGGTGTTTGCACTTCCTACGGTAATCTCTTGGGTTCTTTGCCCAATATAGGAAAAAACCAAAACAGCGCCCTCTTCCGCGTTAAGGGTGTAGTTTCCATCAAAATCAGTCTGAGTACCCGTTGTGGTTCCTTTGACCACTACGGAAGTACCAGGCAAAGGAAGACCGTCTTGGTCTGTCACGGTACCTGAAACCGCTTTTTCCTGTGCAAAAGATAGCTGCACAATTAACGCCAGAAATAGCGTTAAAATTCCATTAAGTTTTGTTCTCATTTTTTAATTATTTGAATTAGCTACCGGCAAAAGTCATAAATTCATGTTAATAATCCAACTTTTTTTATCTTAAAGTTATGCGTGCATAACTTTTTCGTTTGTTAAAAAATGGAAAATTGAAAGTAAATTCTAGTAAAATATCACATATGTACGTACCTAGATTATATATGCAACATTATTAAAAAGGCAATAAAGAGAATACCTACAAAAAAAAGTTAAATTTTTAACAAGTACGCAAAAATCGGTTTGGGGCCTCAGAAAAATTCTTAAAATATCATTTCCGTAATTTTTTAATTGAAAAAATGCGAAATCAAAAATGATATATCAAATGGATTTTGGAGATATGACATAATCCGATCGGCAAGCAACATTTTTATTAATAAGAATTGAATCAAAATACTCTACCCAGCAGCGTTTTTTGTTTCATCCGTTCATTATGGAATATATTATTTGATTTGGTTCAATTAAATGAGTTTTGCCGGAAACTGAATAACAAACATCTATGGACATCCAGCATGTCCAAATCTAAATCCTGAGATCTAGAAGAAGAGTTGCCGCAATATGCGTATACTTTATTAAATAATCTTCCATAATAATTTCGACAGGTCAAAAGATTTACGGGAGCTGCTCCGATGAATTAATGAATGTAACAGTTTTGCTTGATCAATTTATCTGGTTCTTATACAGGGGCCAGGGAGGCTATATTTTTATACAGGATTTCGTTCCTATGGTCGGCAATGTTGGGCAGCCTTGGGGACCCTTAAATAAATGGATGAAAAATAAATTTTTTACCGTTTGAATTTTTGGAAAATATCACTACATTTGCCAGCCCTTAAACAAGGGTTATATTATATACATATTATAAGTAATGCCAACAATTTCACAATTAGTACGAAAAGGAAGGGCCACAATTACCAAGAAGAGTAAATCGGCTGCTTTGGATTCGTGTCCACAAAGAAGAGGTGTATGTACACGGGTATATACGACCACTCCTAAGAAACCAAATTCTGCAATGCGAAAGGTTGCAAGGGTAAGGTTGACCAATGGGAAGGAAGTTAACGCTTACATTCCGGGGGAAGGACACAACCTCCAAGAGCACTCGATAGTATTGGTAAGAGGCGGAAGGGTAAAGGATTTGCCGGGAGTTAGGTATCATATCGTGAGGGGCGCCCTGGACACAGCCGGTGTGGCAGGCAGAACCCAACGTAGATCTAAATACGGAGCAAAAAGACCCAAAAAGTAAATTAACGGTTTATGTTCAATGGTTGGGCCGTTTTGTGCACAACTTCATTTGGAACCTTAAACTTTTAAGAAAGCAGTAATGAGAAAAAAACAGGCAAAAAAAAGACCCCTCTTACCGGATCCCCGGTTTAACGATCAATTGGTTACCCGTTTTGTGAATATGATGATGTGGGACGGAAAAAAGTCCGTTGCCTTCCATGTATTCTATGGTGCCATGGATATCGTTGAGGAAAAGAAAACAGATGAAGAAAAGACCGCTTTAGATCTTTGGAAAGATGCCCTTTCCAATGTAATGCCCCATGTTGAGGTTAGAAGCAGGCGTGTTGGCGGTGCAACTTTTCAAATTCCTATGCAAATTCGTCCGGACAGGAAGATTTCTACTGCCATGAAGTGGTTGATAAGCTATGCAAGAAAGCGAAATGAAAAGGGAATGTCACAAAAACTGGCGGCAGAAATATTGGCAGCGGCCAAGGAAGAAGGAGCTGCTGTAAAGAAACGGGTAGACACCCATAAGATGGCAGAAGCAAACAAAGCATTTTCCCACTTTAGATTTTAATCAAAAATGGCAAGAGATTTAAAATATACAAGGAATATTGGTATTGCGGCGCATATAGATGCCGGTAAAACCACTACTACCGAACGTATCCTGTTTTATACAGGAGTAAGTCATAAAATAGGGGAGGTGCATGATGGTGCAGCTACCATGGACTGGATGGAGCAGGAGCAGGAGCGCGGTATTACCATTACATCAGCGGCTACTACATGTACTTGGAATTTCCCAATGAAGAACGGTGAGATTACAGATATTACAAAACCCTACCATTTTAATATTATAGATACCCCGGGTCACGTTGATTTTACTGTTGAGGTGAATCGGTCCCTACGTGTTCTGGACGGGCTTGTTTTTTTGTTTAGTGCCGTGGACGGAGTTGAGCCACAATCAGAAACTAACTGGAGGCTTGCCGATAACTACAAAGTTCCACGGATGGGCTTTGTAAACAAAATGGATAGACAGGGCTCTAACTTCCTTAATGTGTGTAAGCAGGTTAGGGAAATGTTGAAGTCCAATGCCGTCCCTATTGTACTTCCTATTGGGGATGAAGCTGATTTTAAGGGTATAGTGGATTTGGTAAAGAACCGTGCTATTGTCTGGCATGAACATGATATGGGAGCTACTTTTGATGTGGTAGACATCCCTGCGGAAATGGAAGAAGAAGTCCATGAGCATAGAGCGGCGCTTATAGAGGCGGTTGCGGAATATGACGAGAACCTTATGGAAAAATTCTTTGAGGATGAGGATTCCATAACGGAAGAAGAGGTTCACACGGCACTTAGGGCAGCGGTTATGGATATGAGTATAATCCCCATGATATGCGGTTCCTCCTTTAAGAACAAAGGTGTTCAATTCTTACTGGACGCTGTATGTAGATATTTGCCTTCGCCTTTGGATAAGGATGCTATAGTAGGCACTAATCCCGATACAGGAGAAGAAATTGCTAGAAAACCAGATTTAAAGGAGCCTTTTTCGGCATTGGCATTTAAAATTGCCACGGATCCTTTTGTTGGTCGTTTGGCTTTCTTTAGGGCATATTCCGGGAAATTGGATGCCGGATCCTATGTTTTGAACAATCGTTCCGGAAATAAAGAAAGGATTTCTAGGATATACCAAATGCATTCCAATAAACAGAATGCCGTTGCATCAATAGGTGCTGGTGATATTGGAGCTGCGGTAGGATTTAAAGACATAAAGACTGGAGATACCCTTTCCGATGAAAAACATCCTATTGTTTTGGAAAGTATGAACTTTCCCGATCCCGTAATCGGTATCGCAGTTGAGCCCAAGACAAAAGCAGATGTTGATAAGTTGGGAATGTCATTGGCAAAACTCGCTGAGGAAGATCCAACCTTTCAGGTAAAGACTGATGAAGCTTCTGGCCAAACCATCATTTCCGGAATGGGAGAACTTCATTTGGATATTATTGTAGATCGTCTAAGGAGGGAATTCAAGGTTGAAGTAAACCAGGGACAACCTCAGGTAGAATATAAGGAAGCTTTGACAGCCTCCGCCGAGCATCGGGAAGTATACAAGAAGCAGACCGGTGGACGCGGTAAATTTGCGGATATCGTCTTCACCATGGAGCCCGCAAGTGACGAGACCAAGGCAGGATTGGAATTTGTTAACGAAATTAAGGGAGGTAATATTCCCCGTGAGTATATTCCGTCTGTGGAAAAAGGATTTAAGGAGGCCATGAAAAATGGACCTTTGGCCGGTTTTGAGATGGATAGTATGAGGATAGTGCTGAAGGATGGTTCTTTCCACCCTGTAGATTCGGATTCATTATCTTTTGAATTGGCAGCTAAATTAGGCTATAAGGAAGCGGCTAAAAAGGCACGCGCCGTTCTAATGGAGCCTATTATGAAATTGGAGGCGTTGACCCCGGAAGAAAATATGGGTGATATCGTTGGAGACCTTAATAGGAGAAGAGGGCAAGTAAACAATATGGATGATAGGGCAGGTTCCAAAGTAATAAAGGCTGAGGTTCCGCTTTCTGAAATGTTCGGTTACGTTACTGCTTTGCGTACGTTGTCATCCGGTAGGGCTACTTCCACAATGGAATTTTCGCACTATGCGGAAACACCATCCAATATCGCTGAAGAAGTAATAAAGGCAGCCAAAGGTGTAACCGCTTAATTCTAGTAAGATGAGTCAAAAAATCAGAATAAAATTAAAATCGTACGATCACAACTTGGTGGATAAGTCCGCTGAAAAAATCGTAAAAACGGTAAAGACTACCGGCGCTGTGGTTACAGGCCCCATTCCTTTGCCAACGCATAAAAAAATATTTACGGTATTACGTTCACCGCACGTAAATAAAAAATCCCGGGAACAGTTTCAATTGAGCTCGTACAAACGACTCCTTGATATTTATAGTTCCTCTTCCAAAACGATTGATGCGTTGATGAAGTTGGAGCTTCCTAGCGGGGTTGAGGTAGAAATTAAGGTTTAGTGAGACTTGGTTTTTATGAGCTGAAAGCTGCTCTTAAAAACTATTAGCCGAACAAACACTGAGCGAAGACGAAGTGTCTGTTTTGGAATTAGTAGAAAGTAAAAACAAATCCTGAAACGATTTCGGGAATGACATGTCCAGAGCCGCGAGCGAAGGAAAAACGGAAAAAAATTAATTCAGGGTTGAATAATTTTTGACCCTATTTTTTTGGAAAGTAAGGAACAGTAATACGTAGTTTAATAATAACGGATGATTGATTTTCGGCTTGAAAATTAAAAATCCAAAATCTAAATCAATATGTCTGGGTTAATAGGAAAAAAAGTAGGCATGACCAGCATCTTTGACGAAAATGGAAAAAACATTCCATGTACCGTTATCGAAGCCGGCCCATGTGTAGTTACCCAAGTCAGAACCGAAGAGGTAGACGGGTATAGTGCCCTTCAACTCGGTTTCGATGACAAGGCAGAAAAGCGTGCAAACAAGGCCGAATCCGGCCATTTTAAGAAAGCAGGCGCATCTCCTAAAAAGAAGGTCATTGAATTCCGCGATTTTGAAGGTGAATTTAAATTGGGAGACACCGTTGGTGTCGATGTTTTTGTAGAAGGAGAGTTTGTTGATGTAGTGGGCACTTCAAAAGGGAAGGGTTTTCAAGGCGTAGTCAAAAGACATGGTTTTGGTGGGGTTGGTCAATCTACACATGGACAGCATAATAGGCTAAGGGCTCCAGGATCTATCGGTGCGGCATCCACGCCCTCAAGAGTTTTTAAGGGAATGCGCATGGCCGGTAGAATGGGTGGAGATCGGGTTACCGTTCAGAATTTAAGGGTTCTAAAAGTAGTACCTGAGAAAAACCTTATTGTTGTTAAGGGATGTGTTCCCGGTCATAAAAATGCATACGTAACTATTGAGAAGTAATGAAGGTAGCAGTTTTAGATATCAAAGGAAAAGACACTGGTAGAAAGGCAGACCTTTCTGATGCAGTCTTTGGAATAGAGCCCAACAAACATGCGGTGTATTTGGACGTAAAGCAATTTATGGCGCATCAAAGGCAGGGTACCCATAAGGCCAAGGAGCGTGGTGAGATAGTTGGAAGTACCCGAAAAATAAAAAAACAGAAAGGTACAGGAACTGCCAGGGCCGGTAGTATTAAGTCTCCAATTTTTAGAGGAGGAGGACGTATTTTTGGACCGAGGCCAAAGGATTATTCCCAAAAACTAAACAAAAATGTAAAGCGTTTGGCCCGTAAATCGGCCTTGAGCATGAAGTCAAAGGACAAGGCAATTTTGGTTGTTGAGGATTTTGATTTTGAGACACCAAAGACCAAGGATTTCATTCAAGTTTTGAAGTCTTTAGGGCTGGAAAACAAAAAATCTTTGTTTGTGTTGGGCCATTCAAATAATAGCGTATATTTGTCTTCGCGTAATTTGAAGGGTTCAGAGGTTTTAACTAGCTCAGAATTAAGCACTTACAAAATTTTAAACGCCAATAATATTGTGTTGTTGGAAGGTGCTTTGGAAGGGCTTGAGACCAACCTAAATAAATAAGATGACCATGAGTGTGTTGATAAAACCTATAATAACCGAAAAGATGACCGCTGATAGCGAGTTGTATAACCGTTATGGTTTCTTTGTTGATCCCAAAGCGAACAAGTTGCAGATCAAAGATGCTGTTGAGGCCACTTATGGAGTTTCGGTCAAAAAGGTTCGGACCATGAACTATGGCCCGACCAGAAAATCCAGATACACCAAGACAGGAGTACAGCATGGTAAAACAAATGCCTTAAAAAAGGCAATTGTGGATGTAGCGGATGGAGATATCATCGATTTTTACAGTAATCTATAAAGACACGGAATGTCAGTTAGAAAATTAAAACCGATAACTCCCGGACAGCGTTTTAGAGTAGTAAACGGATTTGACACGCTTACTGCTGATAAGCCGGAGAAAAGCTTGCTTACTCCGTTAAAAAAGTCGGGAGGTAGAAACAGTCAAGGAAAAATGACCATTCGCCATCGGGGCGGTGGGCACAAAAGAAGGTACAGGATTATTGATTTTAAAAGGGACAAACAAGATGTCGCCGCTACGGTGAAATCTATCCAATATGACCCCAATAGGACAGCCTTTATAGCACTTTTGGAGTATTCTGATGGTGAAAAACGCTATGTAATAGCGCAAAATGGTCTTCAAGTCGACCAGAAAATTTCATCTGGGAAAGGTGTAGCGCCGGAAATCGGTAATGCATTGCCCTTGAGTGAAATCCCTTTAGGAACAATCATTTCATGTATTGAGTTGCGACCTGGACAAGGAGCTGTAATGGCAAGGAGTGCCGGTACTTTTGCCCAATTAATGGCAAGGGAGGGTAAATACGCCACCGTTAAACTACCCTCAGGAGAGACCAGATTAGTACTTTCTGGCTGTTTGGCTACCATTGGTGCAGTGTCCAATTCGGATCATCAGTTAATCGTATCCGGTAAGGCAGGTAGAAGTAGATGGCTAGGCAAAAGACCTAGAACACGACCTGTTGCCATGAACCCTGTAGATCACCCAATGGGTGGTGGAGAAGGAAGAGCCTCCGGAGGTCATCCTAGATCCAAGAATGGAATCCCGGCCAAAGGATATAGAACCCGTTCCAAGACCAAGGATACCAACCGATACATAATAGAACGTAGAAAGAAGTAAAATTAGAAAGAAGAATAAATGGCACGCTCATTAAAGAAAGGACCTTACGTTCATTATAGTTTAGAGAAAAAGATTCAGCAGAATGCAGCTTCTGGAAAGAAGAGCGTCATCAAGACGTGGTCCAGGGCCTCTATGATAACACCGGATTTTGTTGGCTTAACCATTGCGGTTCACAACGGACGACAGTTTGTGCCGGTCTATATCACCGAAAATATGGTGGGCCATAAGCTGGGGGAATTTTCACCTACTAGATCTTTTAGGGGTCATGCAGGTGCAAAGAACAAAGGTAAAAAGTAAGCTATGGGAGTTCGAAAAAGACAGATGGCCGAAAGATTAAAGGCTGAAAAGAAACAAATGGCATTTGCCAAGCTCAATAATTGCCCCACCTCACCACGTAAGATGCGCTTGGTGGCGGATTTGATTCGTGGAGAGGGTGTTGAAAGGGCGCTGGCGATTCTGAGGTTCAACCCTAAGGAAGCCTCCCGTAGATTGGAGAAGTTGTTGCTTTCGGCGTTGGCTAATTGGGAAGCTAAGAATGAAGAGGCTAACGTTGAGGATGCCGAGCTTTTTATTAAGGAAATCCGAGTAGATAGTGCCGGTATGTTAAAGCGATTACGTCCGGCCCCTCAAGGAAGGGCACACAGAATAAGAAAACGATCCAATCATGTAACATTGGTTTTGGGATCTAATAATAATATGGAAAGTTAGGATGGGACAAAAAACAAATCCGATAGGGAATCGTCTAGGAATTATCAGGGGTTGGGAATCCAACTGGTATGGAGGAAATGATTATGGCGAAAAATTGGCCGAGGACGAAAAAATACGGAAGTATATCCATGCGCGTCTTTCCAAGGCCAGCGTATCCCGGGTAATTATTGAGCGTACGCTAAAATTGATTACCGTAACCATCACTACGGCCAGACCTGGTATTATAATTGGTAAGGGTGGACAGGAAGTAGATAAATTGAAGGAAGAACTTAAGAAGATTACCAATAAAGAGGTCCAGATCAATATCTATGAAATTAAAAGACCGGAGTTGGATGCCAATTTGGTCGCTGCCAGTATTGCCCGTCAGATTGAAAGTAGAATATCGTTCAGACGAGCCATAAAAATGGCTATTGCCGCGGCAATACGTATGAATGCGGAAGGGATAAAAGTACAGATATCAGGACGTTTGAACGGGGCGGAAATGGCGCGGTCAGAGTCTTACAAGGACGGGCGGATTCCATTATCCACTTTTAGGGCGGATATTGATTATGCCATGCAGGAAGCCCATACCACGTACGGAAGGTTAGGTATTAAAGTATGGATCATGAAGGGCGAGGTCTATGGCAAGCGGGAGCTTTCCCCATTGGTCGGCATGTCCAAGGGCCAAGGAAAAGGTGGCAAACAAGATGGAGGAAGGAAACCACGCCGTAGAAAGTAATTTTTTAAAGAAGTAGAAAATGTTACAGCCAAAGAGAACCAAGTATCGTAAAATGCAGAAAGGCCGTATGAAAGGCAATGCCGGAAGAGGGCATCAACTTTCAAATGGTATGTTCGGTATAAAGACCTTGGATTCAAAGTTTATAACATCCAGACAGATTGAGGCAGCCCGTATTGCGGCCACCCGATATATGAAAAGGGAAGGACAATTGTGGATAAAGATTTTCCCGGACAAACCTATCACCAAAAAACCTTTGGAAGTACGTATGGGTAAAGGTAAGGGAGCACCGGAATATTTTGTGGCTATCGTTAAGCCTGGAAGGGTTCTTTTCGAGGTTGCAGGTGTGCCTATGGATATAGCCAAGGAAGCGTTGCGTTTGGCGGCACAAAAGCTGCCGGTCAGAACAAAATTTGTTGTTGCACGGGATTATGAGCATAAGGATTAATCGTAAGGTGATATGAAAAAACAAGAGATAAAACAAATGTCGGTCGAGGAGCTTACGGAAAAACTTGCCGAGTATAAAAAGCAACATGCCGATTTAAAAATGGCCCATTTTGTGACACCATTGGAAAATCCACTTCAGATACGAAAGGTCAGGAGAACTGTAGCAAGATTGGCAACGGAATTAACTAATAGGGAAAACCAATAATTGGTTCTGCTTTATGGAAAAAAGAAACTTAAGAAAAGAGAGAATAGGGGTCGTGACAAGTGACCGGATGGAGAAATCCATTGTGGTAGCGGAAGTCAAAAGGGTTAAGCATCCCATGTATGGTAAGTTCGTTTTAAAAACGAAGAAGTATGTTGCACACGACGAGAAGAACGACTGCAATATTGGAGATACCGTAAAGATTATGGAGACCCGTCCTTTGAGTAAGACCAAATGTTGGAGGTTAGTAGAAATTTTGGAAAGAGCTAAATAATTATGTTACAGCAAGAATCTAGGCTAAAGGTAGCTGACAACACAGGGGCAAAGGAAGTTTTGACCATTAGGGTACTCGGTGGAACAAAGAGAAGATATGCTTCTATTGGAGACAAAATAGTAGTTACCGTTAAGGAAGCCACTCCCAACGGAGGAATAAAGAAGGGAGCTGTTTCCACTGCCGTTGTGGTAAGAACGAAAAAGGAGGTAAGAAGACCGGATGGCTCTTACATACGTTTTGATGACAATGCCTGTGTATTGTTGAATCCAACAGGAGAAATGAGAGGAACCCGGGTTTTTGGACCAGTGGCCAGGGAGCTTCGGGAAAAACAATTCATGAAAATTGTATCCTTGGCGCCTGAGGTACTATAATATTGTATTGGAGATGAGAAAGTTAAAAATAAGGACAGGAGATACCGTACGGATTGTTGCCGGTGACCACAAAGGAACCGAAGGCAAGATTTTAAGTGTGGATATTAAGAAGAACAAGGCAATCGTGGAAGGTGCCAATATGGTTTCCAAACATGAAAAGCCTAGTGCCAAAAACCCGCAGGGAGGTATTGTCAAAAAGGAAGCGCCTATTCATATTTCCAATCTGTCATTGATCGATGCAAAGTCGGGAGAAACGACTAGAGTCGGATTTGAGATTAGGGATGGAAAGAAAGTACGGGTTTCCAAAAAATCGAATGAAGTAATTTAGTTATGGCTTACGTAGCAAGGTTAAAGAAAGAATACAGCGAGCGAATCATCGATGCTTTGAAGCAGGAATTCGGTTATAAGAATGTGATGGAAGTCCCGAAGTTGAAGAAAATCGTAGTTAGTAGAGGAGTCGGTGCCGCCGTTGCGGATAAAAAGTTGATCGACCATGCCGTTGAGGAACTTGGTATCATTACCGGCCAAAAGGCGGTTGCCACAATATCTAAAAAAGACGTAGCTGCCTTTAAGTTGCGAAAAGGAATGCCGATCGGTGCGAAGGTTACACTTCGTGGTGAGCGTATGTATGAATTTTTGGATAGACTCGTTACTACGGCTTTGCCCAGGGTAAGGGATTTTCAAGGTATTAGGGCCACCGGTTTTGATGGACGGGGCAATTATAACTTAGGTGTAACGGAACAAATTATTTTTCCGGAAATCAATATTGACAAGATTAATAGAATCAATGGGATGGACATCACCTTTGTTACCTCCGCAGATACAGATAAGGAAGCAAAATCATTGTTAACGGAATTGGGATTACCCTTTAAAAAGAACTAGTATGGCTAAAGAATCAATGAAGGCCCGTGAAAGGAAAAGAGCAAGAACGGTAGCTAAATATGCTGAAAAGCGCAAAGCCTTAAAAGAAGCTGGAGACTATGAAGCTTTGCAGAAGTTGCCAAGAAACGCCTCCCCAGTGCGTATGCACAATCGTTGCAAGTTAACGGGAAGACCCAAAGGGTATATGCGTACTTTTGGGATTTCCAGGGTAATGTTCAGGGAGATGGCCAACAAAGGATTGATTCCAGGAGTTAAAAAAGCCAGTTGGTAGATTATTATATAATTCTGAGTACAGATATTCTTAATAAAGAGAAATGGTTACAGATACTATAGCAGATTATTTAACAAGGGTTAGGAACGCCAGTAGAGCAGGGCACCGCGTAGTTGAAATACCCGCCTCCAACCTCAAAAAGGAAATAACCAAGATACTCTTTGATCAAGGGTATATTTTAAGTTATAAGTTTGAGGACAATGAAGTACAAGGCACAATTAAGATAGCCCTCAAGTATGATAAGGTGACCAAGGAGCCGGTCATCAAGAAAATTAAACGCGTAAGTAAGCCCGGATTAAGGAAATATGCGGGTTCCGAAGATTTACCTCGCGTCCTTAATGGTTTGGGAATTGCCATAGTATCTACCTCACATGGGGTAATGACAAGCAAGCAGGCCAAAAATGACAACGTTGGGGGAGAAGTTTTGTGCTACGTTTATTAATAGTATAGAAAAGAAGTATAAAGATGTCTAGAATAGGTAATAACCCGGTAGCAATTCCTGAAGGAGTGACCGTAGAGGTAAGTGACAATGTGGTTACGGTAAAGGGTAAACTTGGAGAGTTGACACAGGAATATTCCGGAGTATCCATAAAAATTGAGGACGGCCAGGTATTGGTTGCCAGACCTTCGGACTCCAAGGAACACAAAGCCAAACATGGTTTGTATCGGGCCCTTGTCAACAATATGGTAGAAGGTGTTTCCAAAGGATGGACCAAAGAATTGGAGCTAGTGGGCGTGGGATATAGAGCATCCAATCAGGGACAGAAGTTAGATCTTGCCTTGGGATTCTCCCACAATATCGTTATGGATTTGGCGCCTGAAGTTAAAATAGAGACAACATCCGAAAAAGGAAAGAATCCGATTATAAAATTAACCTCCCATGATAAGCAATTGGTGGGACAGATAGCGGCCAAAATCAGATCTTTCCGTAAGCCGGAACCTTACAAAGGGAAGGGCATCAAATTTGTTGGTGAGCAATTAAGAAGAAAAGCAGGTAAATCAGCTTAATAATACAAGTAATGGCATTATCAAAGATTGAAAGAAAATATAGGATAAGAAAGAGAATACGCAAGGTATCCTCCGGAACTGCCGAAAGACCCCGGTTATCCGTCTTTAGAAGTAATAGCGAAATTTACGTTCAAGTCATAGACGATAGGAAAGGTGAAACCTTAGCTGCGGCTTCTTCCAGAGATAAGGATTTGGCCAAGGCAAAAGGAACTAAAAAGGAAGTAGCTACGTTGGTGGGTAAGGCCATTGCTGAAAAGTGTTCTAAAGCGGGTATTGAAAAAGTTGCCTTCGATAGAGGTGGAAACCTCTATCATGGAAGGGTAAAAGCTTTGGCCGAAGGTGCCAGGGAAGCAGGACTAAAATTTTAAATTTAGGTATGTACCAGAAATACAAAAACGTTGAGACCGTTAAGCCTGGGGGCTTAGAATTAAAGGATAGATTGGTCGGCGTCCAAAGGGTAACCAAGGTAACCAAGGGTGGAAGGGCCTTTGGCTTTTCCGCAATAGTTGTTGTTGGTGATGAAAATGGTGTTGTGGGACATGGTTTGGGTAAGTCCAAGGAAGTGGCAACGGCCATTGCCAAAGCCATTGAAGATGCCAAGAAGAACCTAATCCGTATTCCTTTGAATAAAGGTACACTTCCGCATGAGCAAAAAGGAAAATATGGCGGCGCGCGGGTTTATATACAGCCGGCATCCCATGGTACCGGGGTAATTGCAGGTGGAGCCGTAAGGGCGGTGTTGGAATCCGTAGGTGTACAGGACGTATTGTCAAAATCCCAAGGATCGTCCAATCCACATAACGTGGTAAAGGCAACTTTTGATGCTTTATTACAACTTAGGGACGCTAGGACAGTTGCAAGGCAAAGAGGTATTTCCTTGGAAAAAGTGTTTAAAGGATAACAGGTAAGGACAATGGCAAAAATTAAAGTAAAACAGGTTAGGAGTAGCATCAAGCGACCACAAAATCAAAAAAGGACTTTAAAGGCGCTTGGTCTACGAAAAATAGGTCAGGTAGTGGAGCATGAGGACACACCTAATATCCTGGGCATGATAAACAAAGTAAAACATTTGGTTTCCACCGAAGGAGCTTAACATAAAAGATCATGAATTTAAGTAGTCTAAAACCAGCCAAAGGTGCTGTCCACAAGGAAGGGAAAAGAGTAGGAAGGGGCCAAGGCTCCGGAAAGGGAGGTACAGCTACCAGAGGTCACAAAGGTGCAAAATCAAGGTCCGGATACTCCAAGAAAATTGGTTTTGAAGGAGGACAAATGCCGTTGCAAAGACGTGTTCCCAAGTTTGGCTTTACCAATATCAATAGGAAGGAATACAAGGGCATAAATCTGGATACTTTACAGGAATTGGTCGATAAGAAAGTAATAAAGGATACGGTTACTATTGATACTTTGATTGAAAATAGATTGGCCCGTAAAAATGATTTGGTCAAAATCCTTGGGGGTGGTGAGTTAAAAGCCTCCCTTAAAGTTTCCGTTCATAAATTTACTGCTAGTGCCAAGGCGGCGATAGAGGCTGCAGGTGGAGAGGCAATAAGTTTATAAGGAAGAATACTATGAAGAAATTTTTTGAAACCATATCCAATATTTGGAAAATCGAAGAGCTAAGGAATCGTATCTTGATTACCTTGGGTCTTCTTTTGGTGTACCGTTTTGGTTGCCAAATTGTTCTTCCAGGTATTGATTCATCACAACTTGCCGAATTGGCTTCCAGCACGGATCAAGGTATTTTTGGTTTGTTGAACGCCTTTACGGGAGGGGCATTTGCTAATGCATCGATTTTTGCATTGGGGATTATGCCCTACATTTCGGCATCTATTGTGGTTCAATTAATGGGGATAGCCATACCCTATCTTCAAAAACTGGATAAGGAGGGCGAAAGTGGTAGAAAGACCAAAAACCAGATTACAAGATGGTTGACCATAGGCATCTGTATCGTACAGGCACCGGCATATTTATATGGATTGGAAGCTTTTGGGGTTAGGGACAGTGCATTCCTTTTGGGGAAAGGCCTAAACTTCATGATTCCTGCTGTAATTATTTTGGTAACAGGATGCGTCTTTGCGATGTGGTTGGGTGAAAAAATTACGGACAAGGGTATCGGAAATGGAATTTCCTTGTTGATAATGATCGGGATTATTGCAACCATGCCCCAATCATTTGTACAGGAGTTTTTCTCTAGGACTACGAATAACACCGGAGGCTTAATGTTTATTTTGATCGAGGTTATTCTATGGTTTCTTGTTATTCTGGCCAGTGTACTCTTGGTAATGGCCACAAGGCGTATTCCGGTTCAATATGCGAGGAGATCCGCATCAGGAGGATATGAAAAGAATGTAATGGGTTCAAGACAATATATCCCATTAAAACTAAATGCATCCGGGGTTATGCCGATTATTTTTGCCCAAGCAATAATGTTTGCCCCGGGATTGTTGGGAAAAACATTTAATGAAACAGCCTTTGGACAATGGATGGAGGTACAGTTCAGTGATATATTTGGTTTGGCATATAATATTTTATTCGGGGTACTTATCGTAATATTTACGTTTTTCTATACGGCGATTACAGTGCCTACCAATAAAATGGCCGATGATCTTAAAAGAAGTGGAGGTTTCATTCCCGGGATACGACCCGGTAAGGAAACGGCCGATTTTTTAGATAAAATCATGTCCTTGATAACACTCCCAGGCTCAATATTCCTGGCCTTACTGGCGGTTCTACCAGCAATTGTGGTAAAGCTTATGGATGTGCAGGCAGGATGGGCACTGTTTTATGGCGGCACCTCCCTGTTAATTATGGTAGGGGTAGCCATTGATACGGTTCAACAAGTAAACGCTTATTTGCTGAACAGACATTATGATGGATTAATGAAAACCGGAAAAAATAGAAAAGTAGCATAGTTTATGGCCAAGCAAGCACCTATAGAACAAGATGGTAGCATCATAGAGGCATTGTCCAATGCGATGTTTCGGGTAGAATTGGAAAATGGTCATGTAGTTACCGCCCATATCTCCGGAAAAATGCGCATGCATTATATAAAACTACTTCCAGGGGACAAGGTGAAGTTGGAGATGAGTCCTTATGACCTTACCAAAGCTAGAATTACATATAGATATTAAGAAGGAGACATGAAAGTAAGAGCATCGATAAAAAAAAGGAGTGCCGAGTGCAAAATCGTTCGGAGAAAGGGGCGATTGTACGTAATCAACAAAAAGAATCCTAGATTTAAACAAAGACAAGGATAGTTATGGCAAGAATTGCAGGTATAGATATACCAAAACAAAAAAGAGGTGTAATAGCCCTAACCTATATTTTTGGTATTGGAAAAAGTAGGGCCCAGGAAATTTTGGAAAAGGCCCAAGTAAGCGAGGATACCAAAGTATCTGACTGGAACGATGACGAAATTGGTCGTATTCGGGAAGCTGTATCATCCTATACCATAGAAGGCGAACTGCGTTCAGAGACCCAATTGAACATTAAACGTTTAATGGATATTGGATGCTATAGGGGCATTCGCCATAGATCAGGATTACCTTTAAGAGGGCAAAGGACAAAGAACAATTCCAGGACCCGTAAAGGAAAAAGAAAAACTGTTGCCAACAAGAAAAAGGCAACGAAATAACAAATTGGTATCAAGTATAGCAGCTTAATACTAAACACGAAAAGAAAATGGCAAAGGCAAGTACAAAGGCGGCAAAAAAACGCAAGGTTATTGTGGACTCGGTGGGAGAGGCCCATATTACCGCCTCTTTTAACAACATCATAATTTCATTGACCAATAAAAAGGGTGATGTCATCTCATGGTCCTCTGCAGGCAAGTTGGGTTTCAGGGGTTCCAAGAAAAATACACCATATGCCGCACAGGTAGCCGCCGAGGATTGTGCAAAAATTGCTCATGAGGCAGGCCTTAGAAAGGTTAAAGTCTATGTTAAGGGACCTGGCAACGGTAGGGAATCGGCAATACGAACTATTCATAATTCCGGCATTGAGGTAACCGAAATCATTGATGTTACCCCTATGCCCCACAACGGATGTAGACCTCCCAAAAGAAGAAGAGTTTAAACAACACATAAATATTTCATAGGAGTGTACCTAATGATTATCGAAGGATAAGCCTTAATTCATAATCGCACTTCAAACTATAGGAAAATGGCAAGATACACAGGACCAAAAAGTAAGATCGCCCGAAAGTTCGGAGAAGCGATTTTTGGAGACGACAAGTCTTTTGAGAAAAAAAATTACCCTCCGGGACAACATGGACAAAACAGACGTCGCGGAAAAAAATCGGAATATGCCATCCAGCTAATGGAGAAGCAAAAAGCCAAATATACCTATGGTATTTTGGAAAAGCAGTTTCGTAATCTTTTTGCCAAGGCAAAACGTAAGGAAGGCGTTACCGGCGAAGTACTATTGCAATTGTGCGAATCCCGCTTGGATAATGTGGTATACAGAATGGGTATTTCCACATCCAGAAGAGGGGCAAGGCAATTGGTTTCCCATAGACACATAACCGTAAACGGAGAGTTGGTTAATATACCGTCATACTCATTACGACCTGGGGATATAGTTGGTGTAAGGGAAAAATCCAAGTCCCTGCAAACCATACAGGATGCATTGGCTTCCAATAGCAGTGTATACGAATGGATTACATGGAATACTGAGAAGAAGGAAGGTACTTTTGTTTCTACCCCTGAACGTTTGCAGATTCCTGAGAATATCAAGGAACAATTAATAGTCGAGTTATACTCAAAATAAATCAACACTGATCCAATTATGGCATTATTTAATTTTCAGAAACCCGATAAAGTAATAATGATCGATTCCTCAGACTTCGAGGGCAAATTCGAATTTCGCCCTTTGGAGCCTGGTTATGGATTAACTGTTGGGAACGCATTAAGAAGGGTATTGCTTTCTTCCTTGGAAGGACACGCCATCACATCGGTAAGGATCGATAAGGTAGAACATGAATTTTCCGTAATTCCGGGTGTTGTAGAGGATGTTACGGAGATTATACTGAACCTAAAACAGGTTCGGTTTAAAAAGCAAATTGAGGATTCCGAAGCGGAAACCGTTTCCATATCCGTAAGTGGTAAAGAGCAAATGACCGCAGGTGATTTCCAAAAGTTTATCTCAGGATATCAAGTGCTGAATCCGGATTTGGTTATTTGCAATATGGATGCCAAAGTAAGCATCAATATGGAAATCACCATTGATAAGGGAAGGGGCTATGTACCTGCCGAGGAAAACAAGAAGTCTGGGACACCCCTAGGAACTATTGCGGTAGATTCTATCTTCACCCCAATAAAGAACGTAAAATACAGCATTGAGAATTTTCGTGTGGAGCAGAAGACCGATTATGAAAAATTGGTGTTCGAGATTGAAACAGATGGTTCCATTCATCCAAAGGACGCGTTGACCGAGGGAGCCAAGGTCCTTATACATCACTTCATGTTGTTCTCCGATGAGCGGATTACTTTGGAGGCGGATGAAATTGCACAAACGGAAACCTATGATGAGGAATCCTTGCATATGAGGCAATTGCTTAAGACAAAATTGGTAGATATGGATCTTTCCGTACGCGCCTTGAACTGTTTGAAAGCTGCCGAGGTAGATACACTTGGGGATTTGGTATCCTTTAACAAGAATGACTTGATGAAGTTTAGGAATTTTGGTAAAAAGTCCCTCACCGAGTTAGAGGAATTGGTTATCAACAAAGGTCTAAGTTTTGGAATGGACCTTTCAAAATATAAGTTGGACAAAGATTAATAATTTGCTTCTGTTGGAAGGGAGGGTCCCGGATAAGGAAGAAAATAGAAAACACAATGAGACACGGTAAAAAGTTCAATCATTTAGGACGAAAAGCTGCACATAGAAAAGCCATGCTGGCAAATATGGCCTGTTCCCTAATTGAACACAAGAGGATAAATACCACGGTGGCCAAGGCCAAGGCCTTAAAACAGTTTATAGAACCATTGATTACCAAATCCAAGGCGGAGAACAATCAAACAGTGGAAAAAGGCACACACAACAGACGCGTTGCCTTTAAGAACCTTAGAGATAAATATGCGGTTACCGAACTTTTTGATTCGGTCTCGGAAAAAGTTGGCGATAGGCCAGGGGGCTATACAAGAATTATAAAGCTGGGCAACCGCTTGGGAGATAATGCGGATATGGCCATGATAGAGTTGGTAGACTTTAACGAACTATATAATGCCGGTAAACCGAAGAAGAAATCCACGCGTAGGAGTAGAAGGGGTAAAGGAAGTAAGTCCGAAGCTCCGCCTGTTGCCGTGGCGGAAAACGCCGTAGAATCAAAAGAAGTAGCGGGCATAGAAGCTAAAGCGGATGATTCTGAAGAATAAAATGTTAGTATATTTTAATATTTACAAAAGGATAGACTTTATAGTTTATCCTTTTTTTATGTTTATTTGTGAAACAAAAATAGAGCAGCACTTATGAAGTACACATCCAAAAAAAAGGCATTATTGATATTGGCAGATGGAACAATTTTCCATGGAAAGGCAGTTGGTGATAAAGAAGGTACGGCGTTTGGTGAAGTATGCTTCAATACGGGTATGACGGGATATCAGGAAATATTTACGGATCCTTCCTATTTTGGACAGCTCATGGTAATGACCAACGCCCATATCGGAAATTATGGAGCACATAATGAAGAAGTGGAGTCCGATACGGTAAAGATTGCCGGGCTTATCTGTAAAAATTTCAGTTATGAATATTCCCGACCTGATGCGGATATGGGCTTGAAGGAGTTCTTGGACAAGAGTAACTTACTCGCTATTTCGGATGTGGATACCAGGGCATTGGTCAGCTATATCAGGGACAATGGTGCAATGAATGCCGTAATTTCTACGGATGTGGAAAATTTGGATGCTCTAAAAAGTAAATTGGCAGAAGTGCCCAGTATGGAAGGTTTGGAATTGGCTTCTAGAGTTTCGGCAAAAGAAGCCTATTATTACGGGGATGAGAATGCCAGCTATAGGATATCCGCATTGGACATTGGTATAAAGAAAAACATTCTTAGGAATTTGGCAAAACGGGATGCCTATATAAAAGTGTTTCCCTATAATACCTCATTTGAGGAAATGGCAGAATGGAACCCGGATGCTTATTTCATATCCAATGGACCCGGAGATCCGGAACCTTTAACGGAGGCCATAGCTACAGCAAAGGAAATCATTAAGACTGATAAACCACTCTTCGGTATATGTTTGGGTCATCAAGTCATTGCCCTTGCCAATGGCGTATCTACCTATAAAATGCATAATGGGCATAGGGGAATCAATCATCCCATTCTAAACCTGATTACCGGAAAGGGAGAGATAACCTCCCAGAACCATGGGTTTGCCATCAACAGGGAAGAGACCGAAAAAAATCCAAATTTGGAGATTACCCACGTACATCTCAATGATCAAACCGTAGCAGGAATACGAATGAAGAACAAGGATGTATTCTCGGTTCAATACCATCCAGAGGCAAGTCCGGGACCTCATGATGCGGACTATCTGTTTGATGATTTTTTTGAGATAATCAAGAAGACGTCACAGCAAACGGTTTAGATTAAATAATCGTTATTTCATACAGAATATTGTAGCTCAAAGCCTTAGGATAAGGGCACCGTTTCGTATCTTTGCATTTTCAAAATCAATCCTAAAAATTAAAGAAAAAAAAATGAGTATCATCCTTAGTGTACATGCAAGACAAATTCTGGATTCAAGGGGAAATCCAACGGTAGAAGTAGATGTAATTACAGAGAATGGTGTTCTGGGAAGGGCCGCAGTACCTTCGGGAGCATCTACCGGAGAACATGAAGCAGTAGAGTTACGTGATGGTGGCAGCTCATTTATGGGAAAAGGCGTTAGTAAGGCCGTTGATAATGTAAATTCCGTAATTGCGGAAGAAATTTTGGGAATGTCCATTTTTGAACAAAACGGAATAGATCAGGCTATGATTGCCTTGGATGGTACTTCCAACAAATCAAAACTGGGGGCCAATGCTATTTTGGGAGTCTCCCTAGCTGTGGCGAAGGCCGCAGCCAATGAATTGGGAATACCTTTGTATAGATATGTTGGAGGTGTTAGTGCAAACACCTTGCCCGTCCCCATGATGAATATCATTAATGGAGGCTCGCATTCCGATGCACCCATTGCATTTCAGGAATTTATGGTAATGCCTGTGAAGGCCAAGAATTTTACCCATGCCATGCAAATGGGGACAGAGATTTTCCATAATCTAAAGAAAGTGCTTCATGATAGGAATTTAAGCACCGCCGTAGGTGATGAAGGAGGGTTTGCCCCTACTTTGGATGGTACGGAAGATGCCCTGGATACTATTGCCAAGGCGGTGGAAAATGCCGGGTATAAATTTGGGGACGATGTAATGATAGCATTGGACTGTGCGTCAGCGGAGTTTTATGAAAATGGCACCTATGACTATACCTTGTTTGAAGGAGACAAGGGAGCGGTACGCAACTCCGAGCAACAGGCTGAATACTTGGCCGAACTTTGCTCCAAATATCCCATTATTTCGATTGAGGATGGAATGGACGAAAACGACTGGGACGGTTGGAAACTCCTTACTGAAAAAGTTGGGGATAAAGTACAATTGGTAGGGGATGACCTTTTTGTAACCAATGTAGAACGACTTTCGCGCGGAATCGAAAATGGGATAGCCAATTCCATTTTAATCAAGGTAAATCAAATAGGAACACTTTCGGAGACAATAGCAGCGGTCAACATGGCGAAGAATGCCGGATATACTTCTGTAATGAGCCATCGCTCCGGGGAAACCGAGGACAATACCATAGCCGATTTGGCGGTTGCGTTGAACACCGGTCAGATAAAGACCGGTTCAGCTTCCCGTTCGGATAGGATGGCCAAATACAATCAGTTACTTCGTATTGAAGAGGAATTGGGAGATGTGGCCTATTATCCGCAGGAAAAGGCTTTTAAAGTAAAATAAATTACCTTTTGTTAACCTATAGGAAGCCTTCCTAAAAAAGGAAGGCTTTTTCTTTGTAGTTTATGACCAATCTCATTACATATTCAGTGCGCATTGCTTATATTTTGGCCTTCTAATTTTTACGAATGAACAACTTCCTTTTTGTTGCCGCGGAGAATGATGCCATAGCCAACTGTAAGGCTGGTGGTATGGGTGACGTAGTTAGGGATGTCCCCAGGCAGATTTCCGAAAGAGGGGATAAGGTACATGTTATAGTCCCTTCCTATTCTAGACTTCACAGAGATGGAGGAACATTAAAAACGCGACTTACCTTTCATCTAAGGGGAACTACCTATTCTGCGGAGTTGTATGAGGTGATTCCAAAAAAAGAGTATAACAATATCCATCATTATGTTATCCATCACCCTGAAATAGAGGCAGGGGATATTGCCCATATCTACCATAACAATCCGGTTGAGCCATTTTATACGGATTTCATTAAGTACGTTATATTTTGCACTGCAGTGGCCGAAGCTATTAAGGAAGATGCTTTTGGTAGTTTGGATATTGTTCATATGCATGACTGGCATTCCAGCCTCATGGTATTTTTAAAAACATACCACCCGGCATATGAGTCCCTGAAAAGAATACGATTTGTATATACCATCCATAATTTGGCAATACAGGGCATACGGCCATTCGGAGATAATTATTCTTCGCTACAAAATTGGTTCCCGGATATTTCTTTGGATTATGATAATTTGATGGATTATAGATACCGGGATTGTGTGAACCTTATGGCCTTGGGCATTCGGCTTTCCGATGCTGTACATACAGTATCTCCATCCTATAAGGAAGATGTACTTTTACCCAGTTCTCCTCCTGAGTTTATAGGTGGTGAAGGTTTGGAAAAAGATTTAGGGCAAGCAGAAAATCAAGGTAGGCTTTATGGGATTTTAAATGGATCCAATTACAAAAATATCCGTACCGCCAAGAAAGGGAACATCTATCGCAATACGGTCAAGGCACTTTTTGGATGGTTACAACAAGAGTCTAAAAAATACAAAGCGGATTTTTTGGCACATACAGGGGAAAAGGTGATGGAATTGGTAGATAACAGACCTAAGTTCATCATTTCCAGCGTGGCACGTTTAACAGAACAAAAGTTCTATTTCTTTAAGCGTTCTCCTGAAGTCTTTATTGAAATCCTGAAGAAGTTGCAAAAGGTAGATGGTATCTTTATGCTCTTGGGAACTGGAGCACCGGAGTACGAGGAACTCTTTAGAGGACTGAGTTATGAGCATGAGAATTTCATTTTTACCAATGGCCAATCAGAGGATTTGATTGATTCGATCTATCTGGAAACGGATCTCTATTTTATGCCAAGCCTTTTTGAGCCTTGCGGCATTAGTCAAATGTTGTCCATGCGCAACGGAAATCCCTGTCTAGTGCATGCAACAGGAGGCCTAAAGGACACGGTGGAACATATGAAGACCGGATTTAGTTTTGGTGGGGAATCCTACGATGAGAAAATCAATAATATGCTACTAAGTTTTGATCAGGCTTTGGACGTCTTTCAGAATGATAAACCCAAATGGAAAAAGATACAATCCGCGGCAAAAAAAATGAGATTTACCTGGGAGAAATCTGTAGATGAATATTACGAGGTGCTCTATTTGCTTTAAGCTTTTTCGGCGGTTTTTAATTCAGTCTAAAGGCTATGTTAATAATCTCCTAAACAAGAGGCCTTAATTGTTAACATTCTCTCTTTTTCTTAACTTTACGTTCTTTCAAAATAATATCTAAATCATCCAAATGTCAGACAAAGCTACGCTGGAATATAATGGTAAAAAATATGAATTTCCTGTAACCGAGGGTGCCGAAAACGAACTCGCCATGGACATAAAAACGTTGCGGTCCGTTACCGGGGGAATGATTACCCTAGATCCGGGGTACAAAAACACCGGATCTTGTGAAAGTGCCATTACTTTTCTGGATGGTGAAAAAGGTATTTTAAGGTATAGGGGCTATTCCATAGAAGAGCTTGCCGAGAAGGCCGATTTTCTTGAAGTTGCCTATCTATTGATTTTTGGGGAGTTGCCCAATAAGGAGCAGCTTTCCAAATTCCACAATGATATTCGGGAAGAGTCGCATGTGGATGAAGAGATGAAGAAGATTTTAGATGGGTTTCCTAAATCCGCCCATCCTATGGGCGTACTTTCTTCGCTCACCAGCGCTTTAGTAGCGTTTAACCCTTCTTCTGTGGACGTTTCCTCGGAATCGGAAATGTATAAGTCCATTGTAAGGATCCTGGCTAAGTTTCCCGTACTTGTGGCGTGGGCCATGCGTAAGAAAAAAGGGTTACCCTTGGATTATGGTGATGATACTCTGGGCTATGTGGAGAACATCCATAAAATGATGTTCAAACGGCCCAATAAAGAATATAACAAGAACAAAATCGCGATCGATGCGCTGGACAAGTTGTTAATATTACACGCAGATCATGAACAGAACTGTTCCACCTCCACCGTACGAATCGTAGGCTCTTCACATGCCGGGTTGTTTGCATCGTTATCCGCGGGGATTTCCGCACTTTGGGGGCCATTACATGGAGGGGCCAACCAGGCAGTTCTAGAAATGTTGGAAGCCATTGAGGCGGATGGCGGCGATACTAAAAAATATATGGCCAAGGCCAAGGATAAAAGCGACCCGTTTCGATTAATGGGTTTTGGGCATAGAGTATACAAAAATTTTGACCCTAGGGCCAAGATTATCAAGAAATCCGCAGATGAGGTTTTAGGGGATTTGGGTATCGAAGATCCTATTTTGGAAATCGCGAAAGGGCTGGAGAAGGAAGCATTGGAGGACCAATACTTTGTGGACAGAAAATTATATCCCAATGTGGATTTTTATTCGGGTATTATCTACCGTGCCCTAGGCATTCCTACAGAGATGTTTACCGTAATGTTCGCTTTGGGCAGATTGCCCGGTTGGATTGCCCAATGGAGGGAAATGCGTTTAAATGGAGAGCCCATTGGTCGTCCCAGACAAGTCTATATAGGTGAGAATCACAGACCTTTTGTGGCTGTGGATTTGAGATAATATCGATTAAACAATTTTGTGAAGAATAGCCCTTATCTAATTTTGGATGAGGGTTTTTTATTGGTTCCCGCTATCCGGGAATTCCTATATTTGCCAAAAAATTTACAATGCTCCATCTTAATGTAAACGATGAAACCTCTCGATTGAGGGCGGTGCTTTTGGGAACGGCAAGGAATAATGGGCCCATACCCAAACCCGAGAACGCCTACGATCCAAAATCCCTTCAACATATATTGGCAGGGACCTACCCTAAGGAAGCGGATATGGTAAATGAAATGGAGGCATTGGCAAACATTTTTAAGGCATACAATATTAATGTATTTAGGCCGGAGGTGTTGGAGGATTGTAATCAGATTTTCTCTCGGGATATCGCCTTTGTTATAGAGAATAAATTGATAAAGGCCAATATCCTTCCGGATAGGGAAGAAGAGTTTGATGCTATTTTGCATGTGCTGGAATACATCCATCCAGATAATATCCTATATCCACCGGAGGAGGTCCATATTGAGGGTGGCGATGTTATGCCCTGGAACGATTATATTTTTATTGGTACTTATACAGGTCATGACTATCCGGATTACATTACCGCGAGAACCAATTGGGAAGGAGTGGAGTATATTAAGCGGATGTTTCCCCATAAAAAGGTAAAGTCCTTTGAGCTTCGGAAATCAATCGCCAATCCAAGGGAAAATGCACTTCATTTGGACTGTTGTTTCCAACCCGTAGGAAAGGACAAGGCCATTCTTCATAAAAATGGATTCCTGGTGGAAAACGAATACCAATGGTTGGTAGACTATTTCGGAAAAGAAAACATTTTTGAGATTACCGCTGACGAAATGTATCGTATGTTTAGCAATGTATTTTCCATTTCGCCGGATGTTGTGGTTTCCGAACGTAATTTCACCCGACTCAATGATTGGTTACGGGGCCAAGGGTTAACCGTTGAAGAAGTACCCTACGCGGAAATTTCCAAGCAAGGCGGCTTATTGCGTTGTAGCACAATGCCTCTGATCAGGGATTAACTCCTTATTACATAAACAGTGCCATTAAAATATCCATTTGAAGGTTTTCTGCTTTTTTACGGATAGGTGATTCCATCATCGTGTTGAAATTGGTGGCAATGAAGACAATGGATTCTAATTCCGGCAGGTAAACTAGGACACATCCCGCTCCGATTCCACCTCCGGAGTGACCAATGCCATACGTGGTTTCCAAGTCGTAATACGTTAAACCCAGACCATACTTGCGTTCTCCCTCTTCGCTTAAGACCCATTCCTGCATGATTTCCAGAGTTTTGGGGGTAAGCAGTTTTCCAGAAATCAGACCCTTTAAAAAAAGAACGGCATCTTCAGTGGAAGCCACCATCCCGTCATCACCTTTCATGGAAGATACATTGGCCCTTTGTAACTTCGAAATGTTTGTTGGTATACCTTCCAGTAGCACATCCCAATAAGCGTCTACCAAATGTAAATTAGAATCAATATTGTCTTTTGACAGTATGTGAGTGGATTTTAGGTTGAGCTTTTGAAACAGCTCCTTTTCCATGTAGACCATGTGGTCTCCTGTTATTTTATCCGCAATTAATGACAGGAGGCCAAAATTGGTATTGCAATAAGTGTACTTGCTACCGGGCTCAAAATCCATGGATTTTCCATGGATATAGGAGAGCATTTCGGAAACGCTAAGTACGGTCAAGGGATCTTGGATAATTCGAGATACCAATATGGGATTTGTACTATATTCAGGAAGTCCGGACGTATGGTTCAAAAGCATTTTTATAGTGATTTTGTCAACACCCTTTATCGATTTTAACCAGGGATAATCAAGGTACTGAACAATGGGATCCTGCAATTTCAATTTTCCCTTTTCATACAATTGAAGAATCACCACCGCCATATAGGTTTTGCTTACACTTTGTAAGTAGTGCAAATGTTCCGTGGTAAGTGGGGTTTGGTTTTCAAGATTGGCCAAACCTTCTGCATGGGACCACAATCCCATTTGTTCATTGTAAACAGCCAACGACAGACCGGGAATACCAAGGTCGATGTATTTTTTGAGTACGCTCTTTACCGCTTCCTGCTTTTCCTGGGGAAGCCCTCCTTCTTGTGCAGCAAGGGATAGCGTTGTTACCAATAGTAATCCCATAATTTTAACTCTTCCGTTCATAACTTGAAATTTTGGCAAATATCCAGGTATAGCAAAGCACAATCCCAATGATTTTTAAACGAATAGGATGAACTGTAGCATTTTTAGGGCTGGGATGTAGAATAGGGATGGTTTAAGAACGAGGAGCCGTAATACTGAACCATTTTTTAAAGTCCGGTGCAGTAATCCTACTCACAATTGAAGCCTCCAAGGATAGCCCGGAATCAAATTCAACCAACAATTTGCCATTCATTTCTTTACGGTACCCTTTAATTTGCTCTCTATGTACAATGTATTTTCGATTCAAACGAAAGAAAAATTCTTCCGGTAATACGGGCAGGATTTTGTTCAAGGAGTCGTCCAAAACAAATTGTTCCCCGGTCTTGGTTCTAAGAAAGGTAGCCCTATCCTCTACATAAAATACTGCTATTTGTTCAAAGGCTATTTGCTTTGTACTATTCCCTAGAACTACCGAAAAACCTTTTGACCGTAGTTTTTTGTCGTTTTCTCGTAGCGATTGGGCGATTCTCCATTGATCGTAGAGGTAAAACCCAACATAAATACCATTAATGACCAATATCCAAATAAAAAAAATAAACAAATTGTACGTGTAAAAACCGGTTGGTAAGGGCCCATCACCAAAAAGGGCGTTTACGATTTCAGTTGCCGAGATGATAAAACCTTGAGCTACTAGATTGGTAATCAATAATTGCAATAGCAATCGTTGGACTAAGGCCTTTTCATAGGGCATTACCCCGTCCATCCAAAGAATTGTACGTCTTATCAACCACCAAGCGATGTAACCCGTTACGGTATCAATGGAGTACGTAGTATAGGTATACCAATCCCATCTGATCGTAGCATAAGTAAGATGATAGTTGATGGTATTGATAATGGGTATCAATATCAAAAACAACAGAGCATCATTGTATTTGCCTAGATATTTTGATGACATCCCATACACTATTTAAGCTTAAAGATAACGACCTATTTTCTTTGTTACAAAGAGAGGTCAGGGGCTGATTCCATGAATAGTTTGTCAGGTGGGTTATGGACCGTAAACGGGCATGGACGGAAGAGGTATTTATTGACGTATAGAAAACTTTAACACCTGTTTTTTTGGTTTACTAGACGAGTGGTCATATTTTTGTTCAGAGTTTGAGTTGTGATGCAGAAGACATTGAAACATGAAATAAAGGCAGACTATCTCTTGGAAAGGGGAATGGAATTGCTTTGGTCCAAAGGATACAATGCTACAAGCGTAAATGATATTGTAGTGGCAGCCAATGTTCCCAAAGGGTCTTTTTATTTCTATTTTGACAGTAAAGAGGATTTTGCCATTAAGGCTATCGATAAGTATTTTCTGGCCCAATTTGCCCCAGCGCAGGAAATTTTAATGGACAAAACGGTTTCACCGAAGCAACGTCTTCTGAATTTTCATGAATTCCGATGCAATGTGCTAAAGAATGAAATGGAATGTAAAATGGGATGTTTGGCTTGCAATTTGGGCAACGAAATGGCCGAGCATAACGAAAACATTAGAAAGGCCATCCTTCAAAGGGAAACGCTAGTACAAGCCCAGATCACCGCTGTTGTAGAGGAGGCGCAGGAATTAGGGGAAATTGATTCCACTTTGAACGCAGCGGATATAGTGGCTTTTTTTGAAGATGCAGGAAAAGGGGCGATGACAACTATGAAAGAAATGAAAAGTGCCTATCCCATTGATAATTTTATGAACATGGTAAGAGCCATTTTGTTTAAATAATTTTTTTTGAAATAAAATAGATGACCGGTCAATTATATTATATACAATCCACAAAAGATTTTATTTTAGATTGTCCAGATCAGCAGAATTTAATCGTCTTAGTACTATAACGTAGAATACAATTTTTATTAAACCCTTTCGCAACAATAATAAGCGACTGGTCAACTACTAAACCTAAACATTATGAATGCACTTAAAAAAGCGGGGAATTCCGTGAACACTTTTGCTAAAAAATGGGCGGAATTTGTAATTAAGTTCAAGTGGCCCGTACTACTACTTACTATCGTATTGGCCCTTGGCCTGGCCTCCCAGGGAAAAATGGAATTTGATGGAGACTATCATGTCTTCTTCAGCGAATCCAATCCGGAGTTGGAAGCCTTCGATGCCCTTCAGGAGAAATACACCAAGGATGATAATATTGTTATCGTGTTGGCTCCGGCTAATGGCGAGGTTTTTACTAAGGAAAATCTTGTTGCCATTGAAGAACTAACAGCAAGCGCTTGGAATACTCCTTACTCTTCAAGGGTAGATGCCGTAACCAATTTCCAGCATACTAGTGCCGACGGAGATGATTTGTATGTGGATGATCTTTCCTACGAATCAGCTACGAAGACAGATGCCGAGATTAAGGAAATCAAGGCCAAGGCCTTGAAAGAACCTTTGCTTTTGCACAGAATCATCAATGAAAAAGGGAGTGTTACTGCGATTAATGTTACGGTACGATTACCTGGGGTGGACAGTGCTGCCGAGATTCCCGAGGTTACCGTGGCTACCCGAAAAATGGTAGACGAATTCAAGGAGAAACATCCTCAATTTAAAGTGTACACGACGGGTTTGGTTCCACTGAACACGGCATTTTTTGAAGCTTCGCAAAGCGATTTGGCACTAATTGGAATTATGCTGCTTATTGTTGTTGTTGTCACTTTTTTACTTACACGAAACTTTTTTGCCACCTTTTCCACACTTGTAGTAGTCCTATTTTCTATTATGAGTGCAGTTGGTTTCATTGGCCTTGCTGGAATAAAGCTCACGCCACCTTCGGCCGTATTTCCTACAATGATACTTACCCTGGCCGTGGCCGATAGTATTCATATCCTTATCACCATGTTACAGAAGGTCCGTAGGGATGGATTGGATAAAAAAGAAGCTTTGGTAGAAAGTATGCGCCTCAACTTTATGCCCGTTTTCATCACTAGCCTCACTACGGTTATCGGGTTTCTTACTATGAATTTTGGTGATGTACCCCCCTTCTGGCACTTGGGGAATATTACGGCATTCGGTATGACCATGGCATTTCTGTATTCCACGACCACCCTGCCGGCACTTATGGCCATCTTTCCCCTTTGGAAGAAAAAGGGAGTCATAAAAAAAGAAGAAAGGGTGGGTATGTATACCAAATTGGGCCTCTTTGTGACCAAACAACCCGCTCGTTTGGCGGTAATTTCCCTAGTTATTATAGCTGGCCTTACCTATTTGGCGACATTAAATGTATTCAATGACGAATTTGTGGAATACTTTGATGATTCGGTACAGTTTAGAAGGGACAGCGATTTTATAAATGATAATCTTACCGGTTTTTACAATGTGGAATTCTCCGTGGGAAGTGGCGAAAGTGGCGGAATCAACAATCCGGAGTATCTCCAAAAATTAAATGCTTTTGAGGATTGGCTGAATGACCAATCCGAGGTGGTCCACGTAAATGCCTTTAGTGAAGTGGCCCGAAGGGTAAATCGTTCAATGCACGGAGACGACCAAACATACTACCGAGTACCGGACAATCGGGAAGAAGCGGCACAATTTCTCCTGTTATATGAGTTGTCATTGCCATTTGGGCTGGATTTGAACAATCAGATAAATGTGGATAAATCGGAAACACGGGTAACGGCTACTTTAAAGAATATTTCCAGTGCAGAGATGATCGCCTTCTCGGGCCGGGCAGAGGAGTGGTTAAGAAACAATACCGAGGAACCCATGCATTCCATTGGCGTTAGTCCTACCATGATGTTCTCTAAACTAGGGTTTAGACAGGCAGACAGTATGTTCAATGGAAATATTATCGCCCTGATCCTCATTTCATTAGTATTGATGTTGGCCCTACGCAACTTTAAACTTGGCCTTTTAAGCATTATTCCCAATGTAACTCCGGTCTTGGTAGGTTTTGGAATTTGGGCGCTTTATAAAGGGCAAATCAACACAGGGATGGTCATTGTATTTGGAATGACCCTCGGCATCATTGTAGATGACACCGTGCACTTCATGAGTAAGTTTCTAAGGGCACGTAGGGAATTGGGATATGATGCCAAACAAGCGGTAATTTATGCCTTTGAGACCGTGGGCCGTGCTTTGGTCACCACTACCGTGGTATTGTTATCCGGGTTTGCGGTACTTTCAACATCTTCCTTTGCCCTAAACAGTTATATGGCCCGTATTACGGTCATCATTATTACCGCTGCATTGATTATTGATTTTCTCTTGCTTCCCGCTCTTTTGATTTTGTCTAGCAGAAAAGATGAAGCGGTTGAAGCTATACCAAATCAATTGAATCCCGAATTAAAACTGAACAAATAATATTCACTTTAAACATAAATCACACAAAAATGAAAAAATCGATTTTAACCTTAGCTGCATTTTCCATAATAAGTTTGGCCTTTGCCCAAACACCTGAGGAACGTGGATTGGAAATAGCAAAAGCTGCAGAACTGGCCGATGAAGGATTTGGAAGTTCTTCGGTGGAGCTTAAAATGATCTTGAAAAACAAAAACGGACAGACCAGCGAGCGGACCATGACCACCCGAACTTTGGAATTAACGGAAGATGGTGACAAGTCGCTTATAGCCTTCGGTAGCCCAAAAGACGTTAAAGGAACCGCTACCTTAACCTATACCCATAAGGTAGGTTCCGATGATCAGTGGCTGTATTTACCTTCCATTAAAAGGGTAAAGCGAATTTCATCCAATAACAAATCCGGTCCTTTTGTGGGAAGCGAATTTGCCTATGAGGACCTTTCCTCCCAGGAAGTAGAGAAGTACACCTATAAATTTTTGGAGGCAAAAGGGAATTTGCTGTTGGTGGAACAGGATCCCGTAGATCCCAAATCCGGCTATACGCGCCGTATAGTTACCTATAATAAGGACAAAGGGTATCGCATTGAAAAAGTAGAATTTTACGATAGGAAAAATGCACTGTTAAAAACCTTGACCTATAGTGACTATAAACTTTACAAAAACAAGTTTTGGCGAGCGGCTACCTTTAATATGGTAAATCATCAGAGTAACAAGGAAACCTTGTTGAAGTTTAGCGATTATGATTTTGAGGTTGCTTTTTCTGAGGACGATTTTTCCCAAGTAGCTTTGCAACGAGCAGGAAGATAAATTTGGCAAGGCAGGTCGAAATGATGTTGGTCGATACCGTTTTCGGTTCCACCGGAAATACTAATGGATCATGATTTTTGGCCTGCCTTTACTTCAATATGTACAGATGAACAATAGGAGGGTATTGGGCATTCTTTGCCTTATAGGATTTACATATGGGTTTGCTCAAAATGATGATACCGAAAAAAAAGTGGAACATGATGTTGAGTTGGAAATAGAAGCGGAGTATCGCTATTTTTTTAACCCTGGCCAGTTTGATGAACAGGAAATGCACTACCCTTCTCTGGCCTTCCGACCGGAGTACTCAGCCTCCTGGAACAAAGGCTATGAAAGTATCAATGCGAAAGGTTTCTTTAGGATTGATCGAGATGATGAGCGTACGCATTGGGACATTCGTGAACTCTACTACCAAAAGGCAAAGGGGAATTGGGAATTGAGCGTAGGATTAAAAAAAGTGTATTGGGGGGTTATAGAGAGCAATCATCTGGTGGACGTTATCAATCAGACCGATGCCGTGGAGACCTTTGATGGAGAGGAAAAATTAGGACAACCTATGGTGCAGTTCAGTTGGATTACAAATTCATGGGGAACGTTCGATTTCTTTTATCTGCCCTACCATCGTAAGCGCACATTTCCCGGGGAAGAGGGTAGGTTGCGCTTTGGAACTGTCATCAATCAAGATGATTTGGGTTACGAGAGTAGCGCCGAGGAATGGCGGCAGGATTTTGCGTTTAGATGGAAACATTATTTCGGGATTTTTGACATTGGACTTTCGCATTTCTATGGTAATGGTAGGGAACCGCTATTTTTATTCGAACCGTCGGGTGCCATCAATTCCTTTTACCCCGTAATCCATCAGACCGGATTGGAGCTTCAAGCTACGCATGATGCTTTTCTTTGGAAATTGGAATCTATTTATAGACATGCCGATGCCCAGGATTTTTTTGCCTTGGCAGCAGGACTGGAATATACCTTTAGTAACATAGATGGGAATGGCTTGGATATAGGCATACTAGGAGAGTATTTGTATGATGAAAGGGATGAACTGGCCTTGACCGCCCTTCAAAACGATGTATTCTTTGGTAGCCGAATTGCCTTCAATGACAATGCGGATACTTCCATTTTAATAGGCGGTATCAGCGATTTGGAATCCAGCAGTAAAATTTTTAGTCTGGAGGCTTCCAGACGCTTTGGAAGTACGTGGACCGTAGAAGCGGAGGCAAGGATTTTTAATGCCATCGATGAAAATGAGCTGATTTTTTCGAACTTTCGAGACGATAGTTTTCTGCGGATATCCATTTCCAAATACTTTTAAAAATGCCAGTTAATTAATCTATTGACAAGGCCTTCAAAACATCGACGGCCTTATTTCCTTCTGCATAGGGAACAAAAAGATGATCATGGTAGTACGCTGCAATTACGTTGCAACTAATGTTTTGCTCCGCCAAGGCCGTTGCTACTTTAGCCGTAAGTCCCTTGGCCTCTAAAGCGGAGTGTACGTTAAGGGTTATCCAGGCGGCAACAAATCCATAAGTTAGCCCATACGCTTCGGCCTTAGTACGCTCTAGGATAACCGTAATACCTTCTTGCTCCCTGAATTCGCATAAAATATCGGTTCGGTCTATACCATCAGTTTTACTTACTGTTGAAAACACATACGCCCCAGGGTTAAGTCTGGGATCCATTTCATTGATCAGATTTTTTAAATGCGTTTCTCCGGACATGGTGTTGATTTACTAATGAAAAAAGGTCTTGAATCCTTGTGGGCAAAGGTTGTCTTTTTTTTGTTTAAATAAGATGAAAGACCCTGAGAAAAATCATAATTTAGCCCCTTGGGTCTATAGAATTCCAATATCGCTCAAGTATTCCATTTATACACTATGACACAGGTTACAAATACTATCTTGATGATTCGGCCGGTTGCCTTTCGTATGAACGAACAAACCGCGGTGAACAATTATTTTATGGAACATTTGGAGCTCAATGACCAAACCATTAATTCTCGGGCACAACAGGAATTTGACAATTTTGTGACGATTCTGCGCACTAAGGGCGTGAATGTTATTGTAGTAGATGACAAAAAGGAAACCGATACCCCAGACTCTATTTTCCCCAATAACTGGGTATCCTTTCATGCCAATGGCACCGTTGTGATATATCCCATGTTCGCTGAAAATCGGAGAAGGGAACGTCGTGAGGATATTTTTGATGTTCTTGAAGAAAACGGATTTAGAATTGACACTATTCTGGACTATACCTCGGCTGAAGAGAAGGAGCTTTTCTTGGAGGGTACGGGAAGTATTCTAAAGGATAGGGTCCACCAAAAAGCGTATTGCGCTTTATCCGAGCGTGCGCACGAGGAATTGTTTATAGAATTCTGCGAAGATTTTGATTGTTTTCCGGTAATTTTTACGGCCAACCAAACGGTACAGGGAGAACGCCTCCCCATTTACCATACCAATGTAATGATGGCCATGGCAGAGAATTTTGCAGTGATTTGCCTAGATGCCATCGATGACAAAGCAGAGCGTAAGGAGGTTGTTGAGCATCTAAAAAAGGACGGTAAGGAAATTATTCCTATCACGGAACTACAGATGCACCATTTTGCAGGCAATATGCTGCAAGTAATCGGTGCAAATGACCAACGCTTTATGGTAATGAGCTCGGCAGCCTTTAAGAGCTTGAGACCAGATCAGATCAAGGCTATCCAAGAACATTGTGACATTATTCACAGTCCGTTGGATACTATTGAGACATGTGGGGGTGGAAGTGCCCGCTGTATGATGGCGGAGGTGTTTTTGCCAAAGGCTTAGTCTTGTTCGGAGTGTGACAAGATATTGCTTGAGGTAGTATCATGAGATTCTACGGTAACCCATGGAATTCTAATAAAGTAGGAAGCCATAGCCCAGCCAAGGCGATGTACATACTATTTCTTTTCGACCGTATAATACAATTGTACCAATCCTGTGGAAAAAGTTTTCGTGTCCGTTAGTGTAAGCTTTTTTCTCCCCTTGATAGCGTTGAACAAAGGTTTTCCCTTTCCCAGTAATAAAGGATGTACCGAAATCATCAGTTCGTCCACAAGATTTAGATTTATCATGGTCGTAGTCAGGTCCGCTCCTCCAAAAAGCCAAATATCCTTCCCTGGGGCGTTGATTAGGTCCCGTACTTCATTTTCAATATTACCACTTATAACCCTTGAATGGACATCTGTATTTTTCAGTGTTTTTGAAAACACCACTTTCTTCTTGTCAGAAAAGGCATTGGGCATTTCCTGAACCAATTGCTCATAGCTTTTTCGCCCAAAAAAAATGGTATCGATTCGATTCAAAAAAGCCGTCATCGAATAATCCTGATCCGTTAAACACCAATCGATTTCTCCATTTTCCCCTTCAATAAAGGAATCGAGGCTTGTACATAAATTCAATATTATTTTTCTTTTGCTCATCCGATGTTTATAAAGCGAAATACAGTTCTAAGTACAATTGTTGCCAAATCAAACGGGTACACGTTTGGAGAGTTAGCGGACCTGCCCAATTGGAACTATTAACGCGCGGTAAAGTTAATGGATCATATGAAACTAATTTCAAAGGAATTTACTTGCCACAACTAAATTATCTACTATTAAAATTTTGCGATTGTAAAACTTAATTCAATAGATTACTGAATCTATCCATTCGTTCGCTTTTGAAACCCTAGCCAGCGCCATCACGGAACCGTATTTGATTCTACGGTTCAATGCCCCGGAAACGATACCAACTAGAACGTGTTTGCCATTATGAAACATAAATACTCCTCCACCGCTATCTCCTTTGGAACCTCCTATTTCCAATTCTAAGGGAATCGAAGATCCAAAATGATTGGATTCCCGATCTTCCGGATGATCAAAATCGCACACCATAACGCTGTTGGTAAATTCCCTGTTCTCAAAAATGCCGCCAATGGCATCAATAGTATTCTGCCCTCCAAGTTTTTCCTGTATCCTTGGCGTTGATAATCCCATCATACCATTTCCGAAGTATCCGTAACCAATTTTTGTAATGGTTTTACTTAATTCTTCATTTCCTAGATAACGTTCAGCTGGCTTAATATCCAAAACTGGTTTCTCCAGCTCTATCAGAGCCATATCCTGACCGGTCCATTGTGTCTCTTGCGCATTCGGTTTTAAATCGGGATGTTTTACTATTCTTTTTGTTCTATAATACGCATTTCCGAATTTCCATACAGACGAATCGACCACAAAGTGTGCGGCCGTTAAAACCCATTTGGGAGATATAAGAACACCTGTGGCATAGCTTTTATTTGTTTCAGAAAGCGAATATCTACCCACACAATCAAATTCCGATCGAGCACCCAGCTCCCTATACTTTTTAATATCCACATCATGTCGGATCATACCAAAGTAGTTGGACGGACTAAAACTGACAAGGACAGTGCTTGCCGAGAGTGCGAATAGAATAAAATGTTTTTTCATATTTTTAGGTTTTAGACCATTGGGCCATGTTTTTCAGTGCTTCCCGTTTCGACCCAGATAACAAATCGACCGGTAATGAATAAAAGAATGAAAGTCACTATATACCAAGGGCTTATGTCCGTCGATTGTATTTCTAAAGGGTGAATTCCTTCAAGCAAAAAGTTCGGGATATCCATTTTCAAAATGAATGGAATACTAAGGAACACCCCGATTAGGCCCATGAGATACAAGGGTGTTTTTAGGGGTTTGTGAGCTACTTTGTCGCTTTTTTCAAGAGCACGAAACTTTTTCATAGTAGTATCAACGAATTGTTCCGAAGGTTCTTTGAGAGTAGATGTTTTTAAGATATCTATCAAATTTTTATCATCTTCTATATCCCCATTATTAAAATCCAATTTTTTCATTTTAAGTCGTTTATTTCATTTTTAAGCAAATATGAAAGCTCCACATACAAATTTTGTCTTGCCCGATAAAGCCTGGTTTTAATGGTGGATGTATTCCAGCCGGTAATTTTCCCGATTTCTATAATGGAACATTCGTTGGTATAATATAAGGTTATCACAATGTTTTCTACTTCGGAAAGCTTGGAAATGGCTCTATTCACAAATTCGATTTTATCTTTTTTAATCAGCTTTTCAAAACCATTGGCGTAGGTATCCGGTAGGATAAGTTGAAAATTTTCCGGCTCATCCAGTGAATCCAATTTCAACCTACGACCCCTTAAACTTGTAAGGGATGTGGTATATACGATGCGATACAACCAAGTGGAAAACTTACCTGCTTTTTTGAACCTACCTAGATTTTTGAAAGCCTTGATAAATGCATCCTGTACTATTTCTTCGGCGTCCTCCCCGTTTTTCACAATCCGTAGGGCTATGGTAAATGCGAAACCTTTATACTTTTCCAATAGATAGCGGTAGCCGTTTTCATCGCCAACTATCGCCCTTTCAATTGCCGTATCTTCCGAATAGTTGGATTCGTCCATTATTCCAAATATGGCTTATGCGTCTCTTTTTCTAAGCTTCTTGTTAAGAAAGAATGAAACTAGCATTGCCAATCCCATAAAGAAAGTTATCATGCCGATATAGGCCTGTGGATAGTTTCTATAGTTCTTGGGATTGTAGTGTTCCAATAAATATTTCTCAAAAAAGAAGCCACTGATCACTCCTATTGAAAAACCGATGAATACCAAACCCAAACTCAATAAAATACTGTTTTGTCGCTGAATGGTTTTTCTAAAATACTCTAGATCCAGACCGGATTCGATTAGGGACATACGTTCCTTGTTCCTGTAGGTGAAAAAGGTATAGGCTATACCAAAAACAGTTAGGCTTATTACAATGATTACGATGTAGGCGAACATATTTTTACTATTTTGGTTTCTATTCTATAAGACTACGGATTTTTAAATTGGGTTTCGAAATATGTGACTTTTCCGTTTTGCTGGCAAATAAAAGGATAATCCAACTTGTATAGCCCATAGTATTACAAGATTGAAAACCTCATCATATTGTAGCTTAATAAAAATGGTTGCTTAAAAGGAAAGAAGGTGTACCAAGAAATGCCAATTTTTATAAGAGCCATTGTTCTGTAACGTTTTAGTTATTGGCTTTCTTCAGATTATTTCCTGATAATGTCTAAATTTTAAATTGGATTACTGATATTTAAACTGAATAACAGAATAATCTTTATCCGGAAAAACTATGAAGCAGATGAAATTGCAAATATCGATTGTTATAGTAGGCCTTCTCACCTTTGCGCCTGTGCACACTCAAATCAAAGTTGAGAACAAAAGAATTGTAAAAGTACTATCGTTCAATATTCTTGGGGGAAGAACTACAAAGGGTGATTTTAATTTAGATGTATTGGCCAAACTTATTAATGATGCGGATCCAGATTTTGTGGCCATGCAAGAAGTAGATTATAAAGTGAACAGGTCCAAGAAATATGATCTGGCCACTGAATTGGGTTGGAGGACCCAAATGGCTCCCATATTCGCAAGGGCGATGTACTATGATGGTGGAGAGTATGGCGAAGGAATCTTGTCCAAACTCTCATTTTTAAGCACTAGAAATGTAACCCTTCCCTACATTTCGGGACAGGAACCAAGGGCCGCCATCGAAATAGTGGCGGAATTACCTTCAAAGGATACGATCGCTTTTGTAGGCACACATTTTGCCCATGAGGGTAATGTTGGAAGGGAATTGCAGGCCAAGAAGATAAACGAGATATTTTCCAAGAATAAGTACCCTACCATATTGGCCGGAGACCTAAATGCGACCCCAGGAAGTGGGCCCATTTCCATCCTTGAGGAAGTTTGGGAGGCGACCTACGATAAAGAAAGCCCAGAACCTACCCATCCTTCGGATAACCCAAAGACAAAAATCGACTACGTAATGTTTTATCCCAAAGACCGCTGGAAAATAATTGAGCGCGAGGTTATCAAAGATACTATTGCCTCCGATCATTGCGCTTATCTGGTCACCCTGGAATTGCTAGGTGAATAACGAAATAGATAAAATATACAATAAGGACGATAGATTTAATCCTATCCATTAGGTGTTCAACCGGAGCCAATTTTTTTTTTCGATTTGATCATGAAGCGACTCTTTTATGAAAGTTTTGTTAGATGAAGAACTCAGATGTAGTCCGGTAAAATGGATATCTCTTAAATACTTCGGACCCAATTGCCATGTATTCTTATTAGGATATGTAATATTTATGTACTTTAGGAGCTGGACCATTCTGAATACGAAACCCCATGACTAAAATATATATCACTAAATACATTGCACCGATTATCCTAGTATGTACAACTGGATTGACCTCCTGTAAAGAGAAAAATGTTAAAAAAGAAGAGGTTAAAGAAGATACAACGGAAGACGGTTTAAAGGAGGCGCTCAGTTTTTATGCCTCGTTTGATACCGGGGTCAATGCCGATTTTTCGGTCGGGGATTCCCTCATGTATACCGTTGCCAACAGAGATTCCCTCGATTCTTCCAAAGTTGGCCTGCATAAACCTGATATTAGTCGCCAGAAGGGCAAGGGCAAATATGGCCATGGGCTCCAATTTACCGAGCGTAGTAAGGGATATATCTACTATCCCAGTACTGGGAACATAGCGTATAGCAAGGAGAATTGGAACGGGGCCATTTCTTTTTGGTTAAGTCTTGACCCAGCCACCGATCTGGAACCGGGCTATTGTGACCCCATTCAAATTACGGATGTTAGTTATAACGATGCCGCCATTTGGGTAGATTTTACCGAAAATAACCCCAGAGACTTCAGATTAGGTGTCATCGGAGATCGAAATATCTGGAACCCCGATGGATTGGAAGATGAGGATGATCTTTTTCTGCCACAACTCGCACCCGTAAGCAATCCTCCTTTCGCCAAAGGGGAATGGACACATGTATTCATCAACCTTTCCCGATTGAATACCGAAAAAGGCAAAGCTTCCCTTTACTTAAACGGGGAATTGAAAGGAACAAGGCCGGATATTACCGATTCCTTCACCTGGCAATTAGATCGGTCCAACATCTATTTGGGACTAAGCTATATTGGGTTTATGGACGATTTGTCCATTTACAATAGAGCTCTTACCGAAAACGAGATTAAGGCACTTTATTCCCTGGAAAATGGAGTTCACACGATTTTAAAATGAGTGACGCTTTTTGAAACTTCGCTTTCTTCTAGATTCTGTTCATTTAATTTGCCTACAGAACCTTTTAATGATTTATGGAGACCTAGCCTTTCCAAACTTCCTTTAGAAAAATACCGGTCATTACCACCATAAAAAGGGCAAAGGGCAATGACGTAATGATCAGTAGTTTTTGGACCGCGACCAAAACATCGATCTCCGGCTTGGCATTTCCCAATAGGATAAGGGCCAAGGTAGCTAAAAGAATACAAATGGACCATAGGAGTCTGTGACTCTTACGAGGTGTCCTTTTCCCGCGATCCGTAAACATGCTGAGTACGAAAACGGCCGAATCCACCGAGGTCACCAAAAAACTTATCAAAAGCAAAACAGTGGTCAAGTTGAGAAGGCCGGCCATAGGATAGTTCTCAAAAAACACAAAAATTGAGGAGAACACATTGCCAAACTCGTTGGCATATGTACCCCAACTTTCTATTACTTGAAAGGCCGAGGTGCCAAAAACGGAGAACCAGAAAAAGGTGCCCAATGAAGGGATGATCAGAACCCCCAATAACAATTGACGCAATGTCCGGCCCTTGGAAATCCGTGCGATAAAGATGCCCGTAAACGGGGCCCAGGCCAACCAAAAGGCCCAATAGTAAAAGGTCCAGTCCGTTAGGAAGGCAATGCCCGGATCAAATTTGCCCCAAGCGAGGCTCATTGGAATAAAGTCCAATATATACTGTAAGGTAGCGCTTCCCAAAGAACTTAAAATAGCGCCCAAATCGCTTGAGATGAATACAAAGAACAACAAGAGAAGGGTTATAACAATGTTGAATTTTGAAATGACCTTGATACCTCGATCTACCCCTTGCCAAGCCGAATAAAAGGCAATTGTGGAAATCAAAACGGCCAGAAGAAGCGTAGTACCCAAACCAAAACTAGACGGAAACAAATGATTCAACCCCCCGTTAATCTGCGCCGTTCCGAGTCCTATGGCGGCAATAAGCCCAAAAACTGTAGTAAGAATGGTCATGACATCTATTCCCTTTCTTGCTACTGTATTGGGAATGGTATCTTCTATCGCAGAACTGACCAAAACCCTTTTTTTTCTTACAAATAAGGCGTATCCAACGACCATGGCAAAGAGGCCGTAAAAGGCCCATGCGGTAAACCCCCATTGATAAAACGTAAACTCCAGGGCCAAAATCTCGGGTTTCAATTCGGAAGGATAAGGCGGATTCTGAAACATAAAAACGGGCTCCTGAACAGCGCGCAACAAAATTCCCGCACCCATACCCGCACTGTACAGCATGGCTGTCCATGCCCAGAGGGAATGTTCCGGTTTCTGGTTTTTTTTACCGAGCCTTATCCTGCCCAAGGGAGAAATGGCCACTGTTAAAAGTAGGAGAACACAGCCCAATCCTAGATACAGATAGAAATAACCGAAGTAGTTTCGAACCCAAATTGAAGCGGATTCTATGGCATCATAGCTGGCTTCTGTGGCAAAAAGGACAATAATGGAAAACAGAAATAGTATTCCTAAGGAAACGGATAGTAAATAATTCTTTTTTAAAAGTTGTAGTAACTCGATTACAATACTATTTAGCTTTGGCAATATTCCTGATCATTCCTTCAAAGATAAAATAATGGAAAGGAAGTATGCTGTACCAGTACAATCTGCCCCGTAACCCTTTAGGTCTAAAAGTGGCCGTTTGGTGAAGAACGTTCTGCTCATCGATTTTAAATTCCAGCCAAGCCTCCCCGGGCAATCGCATTTCTGCAAAAAGCAACAGTCTTTTGGCTTCCTTGTCCGCCAAAAGTACCCGCCAGAAATCCAGGGAATCTCCGGGATAAATTTTATCGGGATGGGTACGTCCCCTTCGCAATCCCACACCTCCGTTGAGCTTATCCAAAAACCCCCGTACCCTCCAAAGCCAATTCCCGTAATACCAACCCGTTTCCCCGCCAATTTTCCAGATATTCCGTAGTACTCTTTCCTTATCTTTTATCTCAAGTTTTTTTTCATCCTTCAGAACCCCATACTTTGGGACTTGGATATATTTTTCGAGGTTCTTTTTAAAGCGACCGCTGACCATGCTGTCCTTCCAGCTACTGACCACAAGGTTCTGTTCAATTTTTTTAAAGGCCATACCAATGGCCTCTTTATAGGTATGTGTACGTATTCCTAAAAGTTCTTGCAAGCGATTATCCTTGGCCACCACCTCCATTTTCATACTATCCACGAGGTTTACGGCCAATTTATAGGAAGTGGAGGTTACAAAATAGAGCCAATAGGAGGATAGCTTTGGAGTCATTACGGGAACCGTAAAAATCCAATTTTCAAACCCCCGGACTTTGGCATATTGCTGAAGCATTTGCTTGTACGTGAGTATATCCGGACCTCCAATATCAAAGGACTCGTTATAAGTGTCTTCATTCCCGATTACTCCAATGAGAAATCGTATGACGTCACGGATGGCAATGGGCTGTGTTTTGGTCAACACCCATTTTGGGGTTATCATAAAGGGTAACTTTTCGCACAGGTCTCGTATAATCTCAAAGGAAGAACTACCGGAACCCACGATAATTCCGGCTCTAAGAACGGTAAGGTCAAACTTTCCGCCATATAGAATGTCCTCCACATTTTTACGGGAACTTAAGTGTTTGGACAGTTGGGTGTCATTTACAATGCCGCTTAAATAAACCACCTGTTGCACCTGGGTTCTTGCCATATACGTATTGAAGGTTTTGGCGGATAGGGCTTCCTTCTCATCAAAATCGACGGTAGAGGAACTCATGGAATGGATAAGATAATACGCCACATCAATATCCTTGGGGAGCAAACTCTCTTGAAATTCCTTGAGAAAATCAATTTCCACAATTTCTACGAGTGCCTTGGTTTCGGTATCAATGGACAAACGATTTTCGTTCCGGACGGCACAGACCACTTTATGCCCCAGATCCAATAATTGGGGCAGCAATCGCATACCTATATATCCATTGGCACCTGTAAGCAGGATTTTCATAAATCCTCGATTGAAGTAGGCCTATTATTGGCCTTATAGTCCAAAATCTTTTTGAAGAACTTCTGTATCGCCTTGGTATCTGCCTGAACCTTAATAAAATGATGATCCCGATAAATGGAATATTTGGCCAGTTCCCCCTTATATATGGTCAATTTATAATACGGTATGATCAGGGCAAAAGTTTCCAATAAGGAACGAAACCGGACAATAATCCCTTTGGGCCGCATTTCAATATTGCATTGATCCCGATTGTTGTCCAAAATAAGTAGATTGCGAATTTCAATACTGGTTTCCGTAATGAACAACCTCGGAGATCCGATCCCGCCCATCGCCCATCGTTCCTTTAGCGTAAAAGGCTTACCAACTTCCGAATCGATTTTTTCGGTAATTTTTTTATCGCTGTACGATACGTTCAATAGCATGGGCTTTCTTTTTCTGTAGCTCCATAAAGTTACTGAAACCACACTTAAATAGGACAATTGCATTCGTAAAAGCACAAAAAAATGTAGTTTTGCAGCCGCATAACCCAAGTTTTAATGGATATACAAAGCATTTTAAAGACCAAGGTAAAGGAAGCCGTAAAATCCATTTTTGATATTGAGTTGCCTTCCGTGGAATTTCAGCCCACCAGAAAGGATTTTCAGGGCGATATTACCGTGGTTGTTTTTCCCATGTTACGCCATATAAAGGGAAATCCTGAGCAAATTGGAAAGCGAATCGGGGCATTTTTGGAAGAGCAAGTGGGGGAAATCTCCGATTTTAATGTAATCAAAGGATTTTTGAATTTGATTATCGACGATGCTTTTTACCTCCACTTTTTTGATTCAATTTATGAAACAGAAAATTATGGTTATGTCGTAAACGGGGATACCGATGCCATTATGGTGGAGTATTCCTCGCCCAATACCAACAAACCTCTGCATTTAGGGCATATTCGAAACAACTTACTGGGGTATTCCGTGGCGGAAATATTGAAGGCATCGGGGAAAAAGGTATACAAAACCCAGATTATTAATGATCGGGGTATCCATATCTGTAAAAGCATGTTGGCCTGGCAGCGCCTTGGAAATGGGGAAACTCCAGAAACTACCGGATTGAAAGGCGATCAACTGGTGGGGAAATACTATGTGGCTTTTGATAAGGTATACAAGGCTGAAATTACAGAATTGATGGCCGAAGGAATTGAAAAGGACAAGGCGGAAAAAGAGGCGCCTATTTTATTGGAAGCCCAGGAAATGCTCCGCAAATGGGAGGCTGGGGACGATACCGTAGTTGCTCTTTGGACTACCATGAATGGCTGGGTTTATAACGGTTTTGAGGAAACCTACAAAAATTTAGGGGTGGATTTCGATAAGCTCTATTACGAAAGCGATACCTATTTGTTGGGGAAGGATGTAGTAGAAGATGGACTCAAAAAGGGAGTTTTCCATAGGAAGGAGGATGGAAGTGTCTGGATCGATCTTACCAATGAGGGACTGGATGAAAAAATAGTGTTGCGTTCCGATGGTACAGCGGTCTATATGACCCAGGACATCGGTACGGCCATACAACGGGTTAAGGACTATCCGGATATTAATGGGATGGTATATACTGTTGGCAATGAACAGGACTACCATTTTAAGGTACTTTTCCTGATTTTAAAAAAACTGGGATTCTCCTGGGCCAAAAACTTATATCATCTTAGCTATGGAATGGTAGACCTTCCCAGTGGGAAAATGAAGAGTAGGGAAGGGACTGTAGTAGATGCAGATGATCTGATGGAGGATATGACGCAAACTGCGGCCCAACTATCGGAAGAACTGGGAAAACTGGAAGGCTATTCGGATGCCGAAAAACAGGAGTTATACCGCATTATAGGGCTAGGAGCCTTAAAATACTATATTCTAAAAGTAGACCCTAAAAAACGCATCCTTTTTGATCCACAGGAATCGGTGGATTTTCAGGGAAATACAGGGCCTTTTATCCAGTATGCCTATGCGCGGATACAGTCCATACTTCGTAAGGCCGATTCAAACCAGGGTGTCACTCTGAGCGCCCGCCTGAATGACTCTGTCGGGCAGGTAGTCGAAGAGTTGCATCCCAAGGAAAAAGAATTGATCAAACAGATTCAACTCTTTCCTGAGGTTATTGGTCTTGCTGCTGAAAACTATAGTCCTGCCCTTATTGCCAATTATGTGTACGATTTGGTCAAGGAATTCAATTCGTTCTATCAGCAGGTTTCCATTCTCGGGGAGGCCAATGAAAATAAGAGAATTTTACGGGTACGTTTGTCCAAAAAAGTTGGGGAGGTTATCCAATCAGCGTTCCAACTTTTGGGTATCCAGGTACCGGATCGGATGTAGACCCAAACGGGTCCCTTCATCTAAGTATGAATGTGGTTTTTTGATTCTTCGATTTATTTAAAACCGTACTCTAAAACTAAAATTTGGGGGGTAACGCCTGTGAAGGTGTTTTGATGGTTCCAATCCCAATAGATAATCTATGGGACTATGCCACCTAAGGGAACATAAAAAAGGGACTGTCCTAGGAGACAGCCCCTCTTATTAACCAACTAAACCAAAACTGGGACCACTGAATTAGGTTCCGTTTGAAGAAATGTTTTAGTCCTTTTGGGTAGCTGAGGTTTGGGCCACGGCCAATCCGTAGACCACAAGGCCAAATCCTATTTTATTAATGGCATCCCCAATGTTATAAATAACGTCCATGTTCAATCCTGTAAAAATTCCTTCATACCAGCCTGGGGTTCCGGCCATGTAACCTATGGGATATATGGCCCATCCTACCAAAACAAACCAACATAACGTCTTATGGGCACTTAGCACGGACCCACCAGCCGCTTCGGCCAATTTTTTCGCTGAACCGAACCATATTTCATAAACGATAATGAAATAAGCTATTCCCGAAATAAGGCCCCATAACCAAGCTTGATCGCGATATACGGCTTCCCCGAAATATCCTGTAACTAGCATAACTACGGATAGAACGATCAACCGCCACATGAGGGATTTTTTTGCTCCGGCGACTTTAAGAATTAGGTAAAATTCAACACACATTAGCGGAACTGTTAATACCCAATCCACATAACGAAAGAAAGTCGGTGATTCCTCATTCACTGCCCAATAGTCCCGCATGTACCAATAATGTACGGCAGCGATAAAAGTAATTAGGCCGGAGACAAGTATGGAGGTTTTCCATTTCCGATCGTAGTTATTCATAGAAAAAAAGAAAAAAGCAGAAGCAGCCATCATGGCCATGCACCCTACAAAGAAGGTGAAACCGACATAATCATTGGTAGCCATTTTAGCAACCAACGGCAAAGAAGTCATAAAATTTTCAATAAACATAGCTAATTAATTATTTTGTTTAAGTAAATTTACAAAACGTTAAACATTAATTGTTTAATTTTTTTGTTAAAATTTTAAACAAAATGAAATTTAAGGGTGCTTATTTTTCACAGTTGACCAATATTGCCATAGTGGCCACCTTTTTCTCTTTGTGGGTCGCTATCTTTTTTAATGACGTGGTACAGAATACCCTTGCCTACATTCTCATTCTCACTTTTGGCATGCTACATGGAGCAAATGATTTGAAATTAATTCGAAAAAGTACTGGGAATAACAGTGGTAAGAAGCCTTTTTTAAGGATACTTTTTTTATACGTTACGGTCGTGATTTTGGGATTTGCCCTTTTTTATTTTTTACCAGGCCTTGCTTTTTTCTTATTCATCGTTGTAAGTGCATATCATTTTGGGGAGCAACATTGGGCTCCAAAACTAAAAGGAAAAGGACTTTTGAAACCTGCCTTGGAACTTATTTACGGTCTTTTGGTCTTGAGCATATTGTTCCAAGCACACCCGGAAACGGTTTCTTCCGTAATTGAAAGGATAACTAAATATAATATTCCACAGGCCTACTACCAATGGAGCGTTTGGATTTGTGGCTTCCTAACAGCGCTTATCTTTCTTTTGTTATATCTCCAAAAACGGATTAAGGCTCATCCGGTAAAGCAGTTATTTTTTTTAGTGGTGTTCCTTGTAGTATTTAGTACGGCCTCTTTGCTATGGTCCTTCGCCATTTACTTCATACTTTGGCACTCTTTGCCATCTATAGCCGATCAGATAGTTTTCCTCTACGGCGGTTTAACAAGGCATAGTTTTTTGAAATATATAAAATCGTCTTTCATATACTGGTTGGTGGCCGCACTGGGCTCGGCGGGAATTTTATTTATCCTTAAAGACGACTTGCAAGCATCACTTTCACTTTTTCTTTCGTTTCTCGCGGCAATTACATTTCCTCATGTCTTTGTAATCAGTAGGCTCCACCATGATTAAAACCGTACCCTAAAACTAAAATTTGGGGTAATGCCCAAGGAAACATTTTCAATAGCTTCTACTTCGCCAGAGTCATTGATGCGGTAGTAGGTGTTTAGAATATTTCTTCGATCCGTAAAATTCAATACGGAAGCCCCGACCGAAGCTTTAAATCTCCGGCTCAGGTCAAATTCATATACTGCGGATGCATCTGCCCTGAGGTACTCGGGTAATCTACTACTATTGGGATTCTGAAAGTTGACCCGAAACGGAAAAAAGGTGGTGTCTATGGGATTATCCGGATCAGGTTCCGTAAAAGGCCGTCCGGTACGATAATTTAGACCTATGCCAAACTTGAAATCATTATAGGTATAGGTGCCGGCAAAGGTGAGGTTATGCCGAATGTCCAAATTGTTGGGGAACTCTGTCGGATTTATTTCGGGAAAGGTATATCTATTAAAGTTGTAGGTATAACTTAACCAAACACTATAATCATTGGTCTTTTTATTGATTAAGAATTCTATTCCTTTTACCTCGTACTGTCCTATTTCCCCATCAAATTGGTTTTGGTTCTGAAAGCCTTGCGTTTCCGTACTGATTCCTTTTACCTCCTTATAGAAGGCTTCTACCCCAACGTAGAGCTTTGGATGATCGTAATTAAGACCGATGGAAGCCTGTTTACTGCGCGTTATGGGTAGGGAATCATTATCGGATAATATCCAGCGGCGCTTTTCTATACCCAAAAAATTCTGCTCTAAATCAATCACTTGATTGGTAGCCTGGCTCTTAAATTCCCCTAAGAGTTCCGCCCTGAAATTTTTGGCCAGGGCATAGTTGATATTTAACCGAGGTTCTATAATCGCCTTCTCAAAAGAGTCGAACGTTTGGGGATCCCGAATATAATTGAGTCGGGCTCCTGCGCGCGCCATAAGTTTGCTGTCCGGTGATGTATGTTCGATCTCCGAAAAAAGGGAGTGGGTTCTGATCACACCTTTTACATTGCTCTTGAAAGGAGGCTGGGTAACATCGGCAATATTTCGAATCCCGGTCTCCGTGAGTTGATACCCGTTAAGCCAATTCAAGCTTTCATTAACCTGAAGATGGGTATTTAATTTCAGGGCCGTTTCTATCACTTCGTTATTCTGGAAAAGGATTTGTTGGCCGTTGGCGGTACTATTTTCGGCATCCAGATTATAATTGGTATAGTATAGATTAAGATGGGAAGAGAATCGATCGGTCCACTGGCTTTCCAAGCTTCCGCCGAAGGAAATATTCGTTTGATCTAAGGTGCTTACCGAACTTCTAAAACTGTCCGTGTTCGTTTCCTGATAATCCAACCGATTGTTGATATTGATAAAACTTAGACGTACTTTCTGATTTGGATTAATGTCATAAAGTAGCTTCCCTGTAAAATCATAAAAATAGAAGTCGCTATTTTGTGTTACACGCGTGTCCTGAAAAACACGGTTTACAAATTGGCCATAGGTAGGGGTTTCCAAAAAATCGGTAAGGGAACGCCGTGCGGAGAACTGAAAGCCTAATTTATCGGATAAGGGTAATTGACCGTATAGGTCCCCTCCAATAAGATTTACCCCTGCACCTCCTGTAAAAGTATCTGTAATTTCATTTTTGGTACGCATATCCAAAACTCCACTAACACCATCGCCGTATTGGGCCGAAGTCCCATTTTTAATGAGGGTGATCCTATCGGTCAGATAGGGGTTAAACGCGGAGATAAGCCCAAAAAAATGACCGGACTGATACATTTTGATACCATCCCATAGCATAAGGTTCTGATCGTTGGTACCCCCACGGATATTGATGTCCGAAACAGTTTCATCTATACTTTTAATTCCAGGTAAGGCTTGTACGGTCTGCAATACATCAGGTTCTATCAAACCGGGAAGGATACCAAATTCTGCCGTATTCATTTGAATGCTCCCATCGGACTCCTTTATGATTCCCGTGGTAAGGAACTGGTACACGATTACCTCGTCCAACTGTTGGTAGAATTGGGCCAATAACAACGTTTTACAAGGATGGGTGGCGGTTAATTCCTCTGCCTTTATAAAGAGGGTCTTAAACCCCAAATGCTTAATTTCCAATACGGCCTTTCTAGGAATATTGGTCAATGAAAAAGTTCCATCCAAATTAGTGATGACCGCAACTTCGGAATCCAATACCTTAACAGTCGCCCCCATAACCGTATTTTGTTTAAAATTGTCCAATACCGTGGCACAAATATCTACGGTGCTACTCTTGGTAAGCGTATAATATCGCTCGTTAAGCTGCTGAATTTTTAGCTGGGTCTGAGCCTGAATTTCAGAAAGGATTTTCTGAAGTTCGTTAGTTTCCGGAACAATGATCTGAAGATTTCTAATATCCTCGTCCACATAGGAAAATTTGACCTCGAATCGATTCTCCAAGATTTGGAGATAAGAAATCAATGGTTCCGTAGTGCCTGCTCTATCCTGGCCAATTCCGTTTTGTACGAAAACCAGAAACAGTAAGAAAGAAAAAAAGAATATAAGGCGTTTAGGGTGCGTTTTCAGCATAGAATAGCACTTTATTCCCCTCTAATTTAAACTTTATTTGAGAAGGAACACTTATACTCTGTAACGCCAAATCTGCATTTGTGTTGCTAAAAGTGCCGGTATATAATTGATTTAAATCGATATTTTTGGTTTCAACGGTAATATTGTGCTGCCTTTCAAATTCATCCAAAACATATTGTAATGGAATACTCTTAAAGGAACTTTCGTCACTCATCCAGGAAGGTTGGGAAATGTTGACCACTTTGCCCTTTGCAATTTTTCCATTAATGGCCAGAAAGGAATCCCCCGCGGGCAGTTTGGTTTCCGTACCGTTAAAGGTAACGCTTACCAACCCTTCGTAACAGGTCACCTCAAAAAAACCATTGCGGTTCTCCACATTAAATTGTGTGCCCAAAACGGCTACGGTACCGCTCTCCGTGGAAACGGTGAAACGTTTTCCCTTGGCCACCTTAAAAAAGGCCTCACCCTTTAGGGCTATGTTACGTTCTTTATCCCACGCTTTTTCGCTATAGGAAATTTCAGAATCGGCGTTCAATACAATTTCGGAATTGTCCGGAAGTACAACTTCCTTGTTTTCGGCAAATTGAGTGGAAACATTCTCATCCAGGGAATTCAAATAGAAGTATGAAGCAACAAGCAATACGGCAATGGCCGCCGCTACTCGCAAGAACTTTCGGAAAGGATGTAATTGCACCACTTTTGGGGCCGTAAGTTCACGCTTGTTCTTTAAAGCGGTCAATGCCTGATCTACATTAAAATCAGGGCCTTCCAATGTACCGGAGGCCTCAAGAATCTTCCGGTAGGTGGTATACTCGTCGGATTTTTTAAATTCCGCGAGTTCCTCCTCGGAAAGTTCATTGTTGAGCCATTTTGCCAAGTAATTTTCTTGCATGATTTCTAGCTTTACACCTTAATAACAATTCACTACCAAAAAACCCTACTTCTATATTTGGTTTTGTGTAATCTGTTGTCAGTTGTTCACAACATATCATAATGAAGTGTATGATTTCCTAGTTCGGCACTTTAAACTTTACATCTTAACCTCAAACCTCAAACCTCAAACCTCAAACCTCAAACCTCAAACCTCAAACCTCAAACCTCAAACCTCAAACCTCAAACCTCAAACCTCAAACCTCAAACCTCAAACCTCAAACCTCAAACCTCAAACCTCAAACCTCAAACCTCAAACCTCAAATCCCATCGATCTGTTCACGGAGCGTCTTCAATGCCAAATGCATCCTTTTTTCTATAGCCTTTACACTTACCCCTTCCATTTCGGCAATCTCCGCATACTTTTTTCCATCGATTCGATTCAACAAAAAAACGATACGTTGGTTCTCCGGTAAACGGGCCAACGCTTGGTCCAATTTCTCCTTAAACTGGTTTTCCTCCATTAAGAATTCCGGCGACTCATTGGTGCTGTTCAATGTTTTGTCGGCATACTTTAGACGTACCTTTTCGGCTTTGATGACATTGAGGTAAAGGTTATTGGCAACGGTATATACATAGGACTTCGCCTTTTCTGGGCTAACCTTGGCACAGTTTTCCCAAAGCTTTAGAAATGCTTCCTGGACGGCATCATAGGCTTTCTCTTCATTCCCGAACTTATAATATATATAGTTAAAAACCGTTTTGGAATTAGATTTGAAGAGCGAACTAAACACCGCTTCTTCACATACATTGTCCTGAGATTCAGTTTTCAATGGGTTGGTTTTGCGTCAAAGATATTTGAAAAAATCGAAAATAAAGTAGGGTATTTTTCAAATGGGTTGTTTTAATGACGAACGAACAAAAAAATCCAAATCGTTATGAGAAAGTTTTTGAATTACGCACTGTACGCAAGCCTACTAACATTTGCGCTTACCTTTTCTTCCTGCCAAACGGAATATGAGGAACTCCCAGGAGAGAATGAACAAGAAACCATTATGGCGAGTTCGTCTACGGCGCAACTGGTAGAAAAGACCGTTTCCAATGATGGGTCTTTTGATAATATTGTGGATGGTTCTAGTTGTTTTAACGTCCGTTTCCCTTATACTGTTGAGGTAAATGGATTGGAATTGACCATCAATGCAGTAAAGGACCTTGAGTTGATCGAGGAAATTTTTGACGCCTTGGAGGATGATGAGGATGTTTTGGAGATTCTTTTTCCTATCACCATTACTTTAGGAGATTACACGGAGATTACCATTAATGGCGAGGGTGATCTACGTGAATGGGCGGAGAAATGTATTGAAGGTGGCGATGATGATGATATAGAGTGTATAGACTTTGTATATCCTATTACCTTGTTCACCTTTGACATCAACAAACAACAAACCGGAAATGTCGCTGTGGAGAGCGATATGGAAATGAGACGTTTTTTCGCCGGATTGGATGAAGAAGACCTGATCAGTATTCAATTTCCCGTGACTTTAAAATTGTTTGATGGTACGGAAATAGTTGTTGATTCCAATGCAGAATTGGCCAACGCCATTGAGAATGCCAAAGAGGCCTGTGATGAGGACGATGATAACGATTACAATGACGATGATTTTGATGAGGAAAGATTGGATTTCTGCCTAACACAATGTTCTTGGTTGGTTAAGGAAGTAAAAAGGGACGGTGTAAACCAAACCGATCAATATTTTGAATACTTGATGAATTTTAAGGAAGATGGCTCCGTAACCGTTAAGGATAGAGAAGGTAACAACTTGGAGGGAACTTGGAGTACCCGTGCAAGTGATGATGGCGCCCTTTTAAAAATGGAGTTTGATGTTCTGGTAGACTTTAGCTTGGAATGGTTGGTCTATGAAATTGAAGAGCATAAGATTAAATTATTGGCCGGGGAAGGGAACAGGATTATTATGCAACAATTCTGTGAAGAGGATAACAATCCGGATGGCCTACGTGAAATACTAAGGGAATGTAGCTGGATCATTAAGAGAGTAAAAAACAATGGTGACCACTTGAATAGGTTGTTGGGCTTTGAATTCGAATTCATGGGGGATGGAGTGGTGACCCTAAGTGATGGGGATACAGTTTCTGAAGGTACATGGGCCATAACTACCAATAATGAAGGACGTCTCGTCATGGCCATTACTATGGGCGACGAGCCAGGAGTAAGTTTCGAGTGGTTATTATCCGATATGAAGGACAGATACCTAAAGTTTAATGTGGAAGGCACCTTTTACGAATTGGTTTTGGTCAGAAATTGTGATGGTGAAGATGATGACGACGGGGATGTAAGCTTCATCAGGGAATTGTTCAGTGATACCGAATGGGAAATCGCCCTATTTTCTGAGAATGGAGATGACACCACAGACGCTTATAATGACGTTACCCTTTTCATAGGTGATGATGGTAGTCTTGAAGTCAGAAACGCTACTCAAGAGGTTATTAGCAATGGGAGATGGTTTTTGTATCGCAACACCGAGAATCGTTTGGAATTGATCATTGCCTTTGGTGCAGGAAGCAATTTCTATCCGCTGGCCAATGACTACATTATTGTAGAAGTAGACGAAAGCCGTTTGGAATTGAAACATGAGAATGATGATGATGGATATGACCAATTGGTACTGGAACGAATAATGCAATAATATGGAATCTCCCCGATGTCTTAACATCGGGGATTTCCTTTTTACCCCTACAAACATGAACCCATGAAGAGAATTGTTAACCTACTGGTATTGAGTTTTGTATTGGTCTCCTGTAGTACCGATGAGAACAATGGAGACGATGAAATTATGATGGTCAACACGGAAGAGGTAAAAGCTATGGTGACCGATGGCGAATGGAAAATAACCTTCTATGCGGATTCCGATGTTGAGGAGACAAGTAACTACGTTGGATATGTTTTTACTTTCAATCCGGATGGAACCCTCGGGGCCACCAATGGAAGTACGTCGTTGTCTGGTGCATGGTCCATAACAGAATCGGAGAATAGTAATAACGACGACGGCGAGAGTGATGTAGATTTTAATGTCTTCTTTGCTTCTCCCGATATTTTTGAGGAATTGGCAGATGATTGGGATATCCTAAAATATACCAATTCCAAAATAGAACTTTGGGACACAAGTGTAGATGACGGAAGTACCGATTATCTAACTTTTGAAAAGATTTAGAAGCCTTTTTTGCCCCATATCCCAAAAAAGAGCATCCATCGAAAGATGGGTGTTTTTTTGTTTTTTGTCCTAAATCTTATGATGAGGGCCTTGGATTCATAAGACCATGGCCATTGGGAAAACCTCAGGCCGGTTTTCGTATCTCCATCAGGATTATGCTATTCATTACATTTTTCCCTTCAACCCCATCTCTTTCCCTTGGTAATTCTTAAATTTGCTTTTCTTCAAAAAGGATGTAAGACGATGTTTGATAATTTAAGTGAAAAGCTGGATAAGGCACTCCATGTCCTTAAAGGACATGGGCAGATAACCGAAATCAACGTTGCGGAGACCACCAAAGAGGTCCGTAGGGCCTTGTTGGATGCCGATGTCAATTTTAGGATTGCCAAGGAATTTACGAATAGGGTCAAGGAAAAGGCCTTGGGCCAGAATGTATTGACCACCCTACAGCCCGGCCAATTAATGGTAAAGATCGTAAAGGATGAACTTACGGAACTTATGGGTGGCGAAACCGAAGGCATCAACCTGTCCGGACACCCATCCATAATCCTAATGTCCGGTCTTCAAGGTTCGGGTAAGACCACGTTTTCAGGAAAACTGGCCAATTTTCTTAAGAGTAAAAAATCCAAGAAACCTTTATTGGTCGCCTGTGATGTATACCGTCCTGCCGCTATTGATCAGTTGCATATCGTAGGGGAACAGATTGGGGTTGAAGTGTATTCCGATCGGGAGAACAACGACCCAGTAGCCATTGCCAAAGCCGGTATTGCCCAAGCTAAGACCAATGGGAACAACGTGGTCATCATAGATACTGCCGGTCGTTTGGCGGTCGACGAGAAAATGATGACCGAAATCTCAAATATCCACGCCGCGATACAACCGCAAGAAACTCTTTTTGTTGTAGATGCCATGACCGGTCAGGACGCAGTAAACACGGCCAAGGCTTTTAATGATGTCTTGAATTTTGATGGAGTAATCCTTACCAAATTGGATGGAGATACCCGTGGTGGTGCGGCTATATCCATAAAATCCGTTGTGGATAAGCCCATTAAATTCATTGGTACCGGCGAAAAGATGGAAGCCATAGATGTTTTCCATCCGTCACGAATGGCCGATCGTATTTTGGGAATGGGCGATGTGATTTCATTGGTAGAACGGGCCCAGGAACAATTTGATGAAGAAGAGGCAAGGAAAATCCAGAAAAAGATTGCCAAGAACAGGTTCGGGTTCGATGATTTCCTAAGCCAGATTCAGCAAATAAAGAAAATGGGCAACATCAAAGACCTTATGGGGATGATTCCAGGTGCTGGTAAGGCACTTAAAGGTATGGATATAGATGATGATGCCTTTAAACATATCGAGGCTATTATCCATTCCATGACCCCGGACGAACGCTCAAACCCCTCCAAATTGAACGCTAGTCGTAAAAAGAGGATAGCCTTGGGCAGCGGCCGGACCATTCAGGATGTAAATCAATTGCTCAAGCAGTTTGATCAAATGAGCAAAATGATGAAAATGATGCAAGGCGGTGGCGGCAAGAAGATGATGCAGATGATGCAAAAAATGAAATAATTATTTTTTGTATTCAAGGTCCAAAGTTCAAGGTCCAAAGAAGATTGAATGGTCTAGATTTTATCATAATGGGAAAAGTTGAGCGGTTCGAGGATTTGGAAATTTGGCAACTGGCACGGGAAATATGCAATGATATCCATAATTTCATTGAAACTACAAGTTTGGGAAAGAATTATGCGCTTCGTGATCAAATGGATAGATGTTCAGGCTCCATAATGGATAATATTGCTGAAGGCTTTGAAAGAAATGGAAATAAAGAGTTTATTCAATTTCTGAGTATTGCAAAAGCTTCATGCGGCGAATTACGATCCCAGTATTATAGAGCTTTGGACAGAAAACATATTGATCAAGAAACTTTTGAGATTCAAATCCAAAAAGTACTCCTGGAAAGTAAAAAAATAAGTTCATTCATGACCTATCTTATCAAGTCGGAATTTAAAGGTTCTAAATTTAACCGATAGCTCCTTGAACTTTAAACCTTAAACTTTGAACCAATAATGAAATTATTAGACGGAAAAACAATCTCCAATAAGATAAAGGAAGAAATAGCCCTTGAGGTTACCCAAATAAAGGAACGTGGTGAAAAAGTACCACATTTGGCCGCAGTTCTTGTAGGGAATGACGGTGCTAGCCTCACCTATGTGGGTAGTAAGGTAAGGTCTTGTAAGAAAATCGGTTTTGAATCCACCCTTATACATTTGCCCGAAGAAACCTCAGAGGAAGAATTACTCGAAAAAGTGGAACAATTGAATTTGGATGAAGCCATAGACGGCTATATCGTGCAATTACCTTTACCCAAACACATTGATGAGGAAAAGGTATTAATGGCCGTACATCCTGATAAGGACGTAGATGGTTTTCACCCGACCAACTTTGGAAAAATGGCTCTGGATATGGAAACTTTTATTTCTGCTACTCCCTTTGGCATAATGGAATTGTTGAGGCGATACGAGGTGGATACGGTAGGTAAGCATGCTGTGGTCATCGGTCGAAGCCATATTGTGGGCAGGCCTATTAGCATACTGATGAGTCAAAAGGGAAAAGCGGCAAATTGTACGGTGACATTGACGCATAGTCGTACCAAAGATATCAAGGCATTGACATTGCAAGCGGATATTATTGTTTCGGCCTTGGGCGTGCCCCATTTCTTAAAGGCGGATATGGTAAAGGAAGGAGCGGTAATTATTGATGTGGGCATTACCCGGGTACCGGATGAATCCCGGGAGCGAGGCTATTACATTACCGGTGATGTGGATTTTGAAAAGGTTTCTAAAAAAGCATCCTTTATAACTCCCGTTCCAGGTGGGGTAGGCCCAATGACCATTGCCATGTTGCTAAAGAACACCTTACTGGCCAGAAAAAGGCATAGAAGTAAAAAGTAACCGACTTTTACGAGTATCTACCAGGTTAAATCAAACGTGGAAATTGTTTTTCCTGCTAAAGAGAATCAGGATTATCTCCTATAGCCGTTTGCGTACTGTCATTGGGAGTCAGTACATCCAAATCATTGCTGTCATCATAACTGCAACTTCCTATGGCTATAACCATGGCCAAAATAAGCCCAACACAAATTAGTTTCCTCATAGCTGATAATTTAGTAGGTGTCTTCATCGAGCTACCGTAATTTAATAACGGTGAAATCCGATATTTGGTATTTGATGGTTAATGGGAAATGAGTACCTTTTGTGGGAATTGAGTGCTAAGTTTTAGCCAAAGAATTCGATATTCTCCAAAAGATACTATGATAAAATTGGATTTTAGCTTTAAAAGAAGTACGGTTGAAGTAAATAGCGGGGTAAAGTCTAGTCTTTCAAGTTTACGAACCGGTGCTTTTTGGTTGAAGATTAGTATCATTTTTTTGTCGGTTTCACACCTGTATGCACAAAGACCTAAGCTGATAGTAACCACGGATATTGGCCAGGATCCTGATGATCAGCAGTCATTTGTACGGCTTTTACACTATGCCAACGAGTTTGATTTCTTAGGGTTCGTAGCCAATGCCGATTCAAACTACGACCATGAACCCCCATTGATCCGGGATGATATACTACATAACCTGATTTCAAAATACGCATTGATACAGGACAGGTTAAAATTACATTCCCCTCATTATCCTACTGCGGATTACCTGCATGCGCTTGTAAAAAAGGGGAGTAATAATAATGGTGTAAAAATACCGGTAACCGATTATGTGGGCCCGGGCCATGATACGGAAGGCTCCGATTGGATCATTGAATCGGTGAAGCAATCTAGCGGACCTATCAATGTTGCCGTATGGGGCGGGGCTTGTGATTTGGCTCAGGCGTTGTGGAAGGTAAAGGAGACACATTCCAGGGAAGAATTGGCAACATTCGTTAAAAAGCTAAAGGTCTATTTTATTGGGAAGCAAGATTCATCCAATGAATGGATTATCCAAGAATTTCCGGAGCTTTGGCTGATATTGGCACTTGACCCATCCGGAGATAAATGGGCTTCATCCTATAGAGGAATGTTTCTTGGAGGAGATATTTCTTCAACATCACGGGAATGGCTTAATGAAAATATAATAGGAAAAAATCCCTTGGCCAGCGAGTATCCGGATGAAGCCTATACCGGAGGTAAAAAGCTCAACCCACATATGGCTCTGAAGGAAGGAGATTCTCCCTCTTGGCTGTATTTTCTTTCCAATGGGCTGAACTTTCCGGATTATCCGCATTGGGGAGGATGGGGTGGTCGTTTTAAACAAGAACGCCCAAACTTTTTTAGGGATGTGCAGGACAAATATTTTGACAAGGACAAAGAGGCTTGGAGAATGTCATCCATGGCAACTGTATTTCGATGGCGGACCGATTTTCAGAATGATTTTGCGGCTAGGGCACATTGGGGATCCGAGGATCAAGATAGGGTAAACCATGCCCCAATTCCTGTAATATCCGGTAATCCAGAGGACGCATATGTAGAAATCCCCGTAGAAGCGGGAAGCACAATTACTTTGGACGCCTCAAATTCCATAGATCCGGATGGGGACAACCTTAGCTTCAATTGGATAGTCTATCCAGTGCCAGGAACTCTTATGGAGGCGGATAATACCATTATTGAAGACACGGACAATACAAGGGTTGCGGTCAATATTCCGAGGAGGGCCAAAGGTACGTCCATTTCTATTGTTTTAAGGGTAGTGGATGATGGGGACATTCCATTAACCGGCTACAAAAGAATACTATTGAAGGTAGAACATTAATTATCATACTACTTAAAAACCAGCTAAATACGAGTTTATGCAAAAACACCTCTTTTTTTCCATCACCTTACTTAGTATTTTAACAGGTTGTCGGTCGGAAGTAGAAAAAAAATCACAAATGGCTATAAATGTATCTTTTTCTGAGATTTTGGAGAAAGGGGAACTGGATGGACGGCTCCTTTTAATGCTGTCGGACAAGGATGGAGACGAACCCCGTTTTCAGATCAATACAGGCCTTGATACACAAATCATTTTTGGAATGAACGTCGAAGGAATGAAGGCTGGTAAGATACAGAAGTTCGATGCCGATGTCTTTGGTTTTCCGTATAACAGCTTGTCCGATGTCCCGCCAGGGGAATACCATGTTCAAGCGCTTTTACACGTCTATGAAACCTTTGACCTATCTACAGGTCACACGGTAAAACTGCCTATGGATAGGGGTGAGGGCCAACAATGGAACAAATCACCTGGAAATCTGTATAGCAAACCTCTTAAAATAACCATTACCAAGGAGGGTGCTGAAAACATAAACGTAGTTATGGATCAGGTGATTCCTCCAATTGAGGAACCAGAGGATACGGAATGGATAAAACATGTAAAAATCAAGTCCGAGAAACTTTCCGAATTCTGGGGGAGGGATATGTACCTAGGGGCCCACGTACTTTTGCCCAAAGGGTTTAAGGAACACCCCGAGGCCAAATATCCATTGATGATTTTCCATGGACATTTTCCAAGTGATTTCGGTGGATTCCGAACCACCCCTCCCGACCCAAATATGGAACCTGAGTACTCGGAAAGATTTGATGTACAAGGTTACAATATTGTTCAGGAGCAGGAGGCCTATGACTTTTATAAACGTTGGAATGAACCTGATTTCCCAAGGTTTCTTATTATCGAAATCCAGCATCCTACCCCGTACTATGATGACTCCTATGCAGTGAACTCAGCAAGTCAGGGACCTTATGGTGATGCCATCACCTATGAGTTGATTCCATACCTCGAGAAGACGTTCAGGGGCATGGGGGAAGGTTGGTCACGCTTTTTATATGGCGGATCTACAGGAGGATGGGAAGCCCTGGCGGTACAAGTTAAGTATCCGGAGGAATATAATGGTTGCTTTGCCGCTTGCCCGGACCCCATTGATTTTAGGGCCTATTGTCTTACCGATATCTATAATGACAAGAATGCCTATTTTTATGAAAGTGACCATAAGCCGTTGGAAGTCCCGGGACACCGAAATTATCTGGGACATGTACAGACCACGATTAGGGAATACAATCATTTTGAGTTGGTTTTGGGGGATAAAAGCCGCTCCGGTCAGCAGTGGGATATTTGGGAGGCCACCTATTCTCCACAAGGTGAGGATGGCTACCCGGTTCGTTTATGGGATAAAATGACTGGTGACATAGATCATAAGGTAGCGGAATACTGGAAGGAAAACTATGATCTACGCCATATTTTGGAGCGGGATTGGGATAAATTGGGAGAGCGTCTAAAGGGCAAGATCCATATTTACTGTGGAGATATGGATAATTACTATTTAAACAATGCCGTCTACTTAATGGAGGATTTTTTGGAGAGTACGACCGACCCCTACTACGAGGGTGAAGTACTGTATGGGAATCGCGCAGAACATTGTTGGAACGGAAACCCAGAGCAACCCAATCATATATCTCGTTTGCGATATAATAGCATGTATGTACCTAAAATTATGAAACGCATTGCGGAAAGTGCACCCAAAGGTGCGGATTTAACCAGTTGGCGCTATAAATAAAATGTAAATGAACACCACGAACAAAGTAGCATGGGCGGTATTTGCCATTTTGGCGGTTGTTATCGGGCTCTATCCAGCGCTTTATTTTTTTATCGATAGAGAATTCGGGTTATTGACTTCTAAGGAAGATGCGCTACTTTCCAACTTATTTTGGAACATCGGATTCTACGGCCACATTCTATTCGGGGGCTTGGCCCTATTGGTAGGGTGGGTACAATTCAATAAAAAGTGGAGAAACGCAAACTTGAAAAGACATCGCACCATTGGTAAAATATATATCATTTCCGCTCTGATTAGTGGGGTTTGCGCTATCTATATTGCCTTGTACGCAACAGGGGGAATTATCTCCACACTCGGTTTTATGAGTTTAGGTGTTCTTTGGCTCTTTTTTACAGGCAGGGCCTATCTCGCGGTGCGCAAAAGGGATTTACAATTGCACCAAGGGTTTATGATATATAGTTATGCCGCTTGCTTTGCAGCTGTAACCCTTAGGATTTGGTTGCCTTTACTGACCTTTATTTTTCACGATTTTACAATGGCCTATCGCATCGTGGCGTGGTTATGCTGGGTACCCAATATGATATTCGCATTTTTTTGGGTGCGAAGGCGAGGTTTGCAATTGGGATAAATACGATGATTTACAATGTTCTTACCAATAAAAAATAAAAATTCATGAAACCATTTTTAGGCATTATGCTATTGTTCGTCTCCATTACGGTTTCCGCTACGGAACGATGGGACATTTTTGAAATAGAACTAAAAGGGCCAAAAGTAGAAAACCCCTTTACCGAGATTTGGGTACAGGCCGAATTTCAATTTAAAAACTTCCGTTACCATGTAGATGGATTTTACGATGGCAATCAGACCTACAAAATTCGATTTATGCCGGAACATGTTGGAAAATGGACGTATGTCATAAAAAGTAATTCTCCTGAAATGAGCGGTAAGACGGGAAAGTTTCGATGTACCCCGGCAACACCGAACAACCACGGCCCTGTTTCCGTACGGGATACCTTTCATTTTAAATATGCGGATAGCACGCCCTTTTATGTGTTGGGTACTACGGCTTATGCCTGGATTCACCAAAAGGAAGAACGGATAAAGGAAACGTTGAACACCTTGGAACAGGAGGCCTTTAATAAAATTCGGATGACGGTTATGCCCAAGTATTATGGCAGATACGTTTCCAATGAACCGGATCTATATCCTTTTGAAGGTTCGTTGGAATCAGGTTGGGATCGGACGCGATTTAATGTGGAGTTTTTTAAGCATCTGGAAAAACAGGTCGGGGAACTTCGGAAGCGGAACGTAGAGGCCGATATTATCATTTTTCACCCTTATGATAAGGATAGTTGGGGCTTTAGCAAGGGTACCATAGAAGAAAATGTATTCTATTTAAAATATCTGGTCGCAAGATTGGCATCGTATCGAAATGTCTGGTGGAGTATGGCCAATGAATATGATGTAATGCACAAGCCAGAATCGGAATGGGAAACTTATTTTAAGGAGCTTGTTGCCAACGACCCGTACCAACATCTAAAATCCATTCACAATGGCAAGTCCTGGTACAATCATTCCAACCCTTGGATAACCCATTTAAGTGTGCAGACTCCATATTTGGAGAAAACTCAAACTTGGCGGGAGACCTATCATAAACCCGTTATCAATGATGAATTCGTCTACGAAGGCAATGTTCCTTTTGACTGGGGAAATCTTACTCCGGAGGAAACCGTAAACCGATTTTGGACCATATATTGCCGTGGGGGATATGCCTCACATGGGGAAACCTATGTACATCCAGAGAATATTCTTTGGTGGGCCAAGGGAGGCAAATTGTACGGGGAGAGCCCTAAAAGATTGCGGTTTCTGGCGCAAATCATGAAAGAGGCCCCGGAAAAAGGATTAACGCCCATACACACGCAATGGAATAAAGAAACCTATCTGTACAAGGAACAGGACTACTTTTTGTTCTATTACGGAAATAGTCAACAAGCCAGTGCACGGTTGAAGCTTGCAAAGGATAAAAAGTATAGTGTCGAGATTATTGACGCCTGGAACATGACTATAGAAAAACTACAAGATGAATATAGCGGTACGGTGGAAATTCCGCTCCCCCAAAGACCCTATATGGCGGTAAGGGCCATGGCACAATAGAAACCCGAAATCTATAAGAACAATTCAAAAATTTCAGGAGAAGGAAAATGAAAAGTACAGTATTGATAGTAGTGGTTCTGATGGGCACTTTGATGCTTTCATTAAAGGAAAAAGAAGATTCTAGCCCCAGAGTATTTGTATTTACGGATGTCAATATCGATTCGGGCGATCCGGATGATAGGCAATCCTTAATCCATCTCTTATGGTATGCGGATGAATTGAAAATAGAGGGAATTGTACCAGATCGATGGAATGCAAAAGGCTATGAGGCTTGTGAAATGGTTTTGGAGGCCTATAAAAAAGATTATGAAACCTATGGATTCCAGGATTTGGGATATCCTGATACTAAGCACATTCAAAATAAAATCGCCAAAGACACCTTGGATGCCGTACGACTTTTTTCAAAAGCCGCCTCAATAGAAGACAATCCGCTTTATGTTTTGGTTTGGGGCAATATGGAAGTTTTTTATAGGGCATTGGAGCAGAACCCCCATTTGGCAAAGAACATTCGATTGATAACAATAGGTACCGGATTGATGTTGGAACAGCATATTCCGGAAATGCCACCAAGTTGGGAAAGATCGGTTCCTTGTAAACAATTGAACTGGAACGGCTTTGGAAGGGACAAAATTTACAATGACTCCAAGTTTGATAGCATGTGGTGGTTGGAAATCAACTGGACCTATGCCGGAATGTTTACCGGAAAGCAACCGGAGCAAATGTTTCAAAAACTATCAAAATATGGGAACCTGGGAATGCACATCAAGGAAGTGGTCAAAAATCACAACTGGGCCCAATACTTCCGCGTTGGGGATACTCCATCCGTTTTATATGTCCTAGATCCGAACAATCCTTTGGCCGATCCTACATCTGGCAGCTGGGCCGGAAAATTCGTAAAACCTTTTCCAGTTGAAAGACCTAACTATTACACGGATGACCACGGGCCGATTACATGGAATTATAAGGACCCATGCTTAACATGGGAAAACCATACCAAGGTAGATGCCTATGCCAGAGGAACTTTGGAGGAAAAAAGAGAGGGAATGTATGAAGCATTGTTGAGCAAAGTAGGAAGGATCTACAGGCAGAAATAAGTAAAAGAACATAGGTAATAGTAGTTTGATTATGGATCGTAGAAAATTTATGAATCAATTGGGCTTAGGATCGACAGCAACGGTTTTACCTTCGATGATGCTACCGTTTAGCACTTCTGGCCAGGGAAACCATAAGACCAAACCCCTGGTTTTTGGGATTGTAGCCGATGTACACAAGGACCTTATGCCAGATGCGGACGAACGCTTGGAAAAATTTATATCCGAAGCACAAAAAAGAAAGGTTGATTACATCATGCAGCTTGGGGATTTTTGTATGGCCGATGACAAAAACCAAGATTTCATGGATATTTGGAAAACCTTTAAAGGTCCCAAATACCATGTGTTGGGCAATCATGATATGGATAGGAATTCCAAAAAAGAGATGTTGGAATTCTGGGACATGCCCAAAACGTATTATTCCTATGACTTTCATGGTTTTCATTTTGTTGTACTGGATGCTAATTTCCTCTATAAGGATGGGGTTTTTATAGACTATGAAAGATCCAATTTTTATGTGGATAACTCATACAGGACCTTTATTGATGATGAGCAAATGGAGTGGTTAAAGGCAGACTTGGAAGTGACTACGGCTCCAACGATCATATTCTCACACCAAAGTCTTTGGCACTATCAATGGGGCGTAAAAAATCGGCTGGCCATACAAAAGATTATGGAAGCACATAAAAAGAAAATTATCTGCTGTATGAACGGCCATAACCATATCGATTTTCATCATCGTCAAAATGGTATCGATTATCTAGAAATCAATAGTATGTCCTACCAGTGGATGGAAGATAAGTACAGAAATACCCAACGCTGTCCAAAGGCCATGTACGAGCAATACAAATGGTTGCCCAATATGGCTACCTATAAGAATCCGCTCTATGCTTTTGCGACCCTTGACCCAAAAGGGATTCTATCCCTGGAAGGTGTCAAGAGCGAATGGGTCCCGCCCTCGCCCTATGCCATGGGAATGCCCAAAAGTATTTATGGTAACGAATACTCTCCGGAAATCTCGGATTACCATTTACAATTTGGATAGGGATAGCACGTAGTTTAAAGTACGGATTCTTGACATTCCAGTCATTTGTATTTCAAAGGGACGATGAACAGATTCGCGGGTGAAACAGGACTATGCAAACATGAATATTCACTATATTGTAGATCTTCAACCAAGACCATGCAAAATGAAAAAATCACTCCTCTTTTCACTATTAAGTGTAACGATTTGTATATCAGCTATTGGGCAATCGGGAAAGGTCTATGACAACCTGACCCTGAGCAGCAAAATCCTGAATGGCGAACGCAACTACGCGGTGTATCTGCCTCCGGATTATGAAAGCTCCGAGCGTAGTTATCCCGTACTTTATCTGTTGCATGGTGCTACAGATAATCATACGGGGTGGGTACAATTCGGTGAGGTACTTCATATAACCGATAAGGCCATTAAGGAAGGTAAGGCAACACCTATGATTATAGTAATGCCCGATGCCGATACCGGTCAGATGGGCTATTTTAATGTAGGCGACTGGAAATACGAGGACTTCTTTTTTGAGGAATTGATGCCGCACGTAGAAAAGAAATATCGCATAAAAGGAGAAAAGCGTTATCGCGCCGTAGCCGGACTTTCCATGGGAGGCGGAGGATCCTTTATGTACGCTTTGCACCATCCGGAATTGTTTTCTTCGGCCTGTCCGTTAAGTGCTTATGTGGGACCGTTGACCATTGAAGATTTGAAGCGACGTATTGCTCGGGGCGACAAAAAATATTCGGATAAGGAAATCAAAGAATACTTTCAAAAACACAATGCCCTGAATTTATTGGAAAGTGTTCCCGTTGAGGATATCAAGTCCGTCAGATGGTATATTGATTGTGGTGATGATGATTTTTTATATGAGGGCAACAGTTTGGTACATATAGCGATGACCAAAAAGGAAATTCCACATGAATATCGCGTACGGGACGGAGGGCATAGCTGGACCTACTGGCGCGAGTCCCTGCCGGAAGTACTTCATTTTGTATCCCAGGCCTTTCACCAATACTGATTTTATATGAGGCAAAAAATCATAATATTTTTGTTTTTGGTTGTCTTCGGATCAAGTCTTGGGCTTTCGCAAGAGTACCATACCATCTCCAAAAAGGAACTTCGAAGCAAAATAGAAGGGTATTGGTTAGGACAACTGGTAGGGAATTATATGGGATTTCCATTTGAATTTGTGTATAGTGCTGATCCGGCGCCCATTTTCGTTGATAGATATTACAATGTGACGGATTCCGCCGGCATCAAGATGAATTACACCGATCGCCGGGGCAACGTCAATATTTTTGCGGATGCCTTGGGAGGAGCTTGGAGCGATGATGACTCAGATATCGAATTCGTTACCCTACATGCCGTTGAGGAACATGGGTTGGATATCAATTACCAAGAAATTACGGATGCCTGGAAAAAGCATATCAACCGTTTTATTTGGGTAAGTAACCGCAAAGCTCGTGACCTTATGGAAGAAGGGCTGGTAGCCCCGGATACCGGTAAAAAGGAGAACAACCCTTACTGGTATGCCATAGACCCCCAATTGGTGAACGAGATTTGGAGCGCTTTTTACCCCGCAATGCCCGATATGGCCGTTGAGCGTGCCGAATGGGGGGCCAGGATTACCAGTGATGATTGGGGTACACACCCTACGATGTTCTATGCCGCCCTTTACAGCGCCGCTTTTTATGAGAAGGACATTGCCAAATTATATGATATAGGCATGTCTTATATTCCAAAGGACAGCCCCTTTTATAAGGGTTTGCAAGACGTAAAAAAGTGGCACAAGGAGAACCCGGATTGGAAAACTACCCGGGAGCTCATAAAGAATAACTACTTGGCATATCCAAAAGTGGTGGATAGTCCATTTTATCAGGAGGTCTCTGCAATGGTCAATGGACTCTGTGGGGCCATGGCCATACGCTACGGTGAAGGAGATTTTATAAAAACCACGGGCATTGCTGTTTCCGCCGGATATGATTGTGACAACCAAGGAGCCACTTGTGCCGGCTTGATCGGGGTATTAAATGGTGCCGGGTGTATTCCCAGGGAATTGACGTATGAAATGGGTTACAACGAAAAATGGGACGCTCCGTTCAACAACCAATACATCAACTATTCCCGTGATGGCCTACCCAACCTCACCTATATTTCGGACATCGTAGATCGAATCTTGGCCATTTCCGAAAAGGCCATTTTGGAAAATGGCGGAAAGAAGACGGAAGAAGATGGTACTACGGTCTATCACATCAAAGCTTAGAATGGATAGAAAGCGAATCATTGCCCAAGTTGTAGCGGCCATACTGCTATATACCATTATTTCCTTGATTTTAGAAAAGGAGTACACCCAACCGGTTGTCCTCAGGGAATTGGGTGAAGGGTCAATATTCGGAATTATCTATGGACTTTTTATCTGGATACGGGAAAAATGGAGGAACAAGGAAAGTGAATAAGGGATTTGGAAAAAATCTTTTGAGTGTTGCCCTGGAGCACTAGGTGTCCAAATACTATTTGGCCATGGCTTTAAGGTTTTCGAACAGCCAGTTTCCCCTACTCAACATAAATGCCCTCACTTTGCAAATAGTTGTCCTATATCCTTAAAGGACTTAAATTCAAGGGCATTTCCAGCAGGGTCCAAAAAGAACATTGTGGCCTGTTCCCCAGGTTGTCCTTCAAAACGAATGTATGGTTCAATAATAAATTCAACCCCTTTGTGCTTCAATCCATCCGCAAAAGGTTGAAACATATCCCAAGGTAATACAACACCATAATGCGGTACAGGAACATCATGCCCATCTACTGGGTTATGGTGCAGGTCTTCAATCTCCGATTTAGGTTTATAGTGAATCACCAATTGGTGGCCGAAGAGGTTAAAATCTACCCAATGGTCACTACTTCTGCCTTCGGAACAATTCAAAACATCCCGATAAAACTTTCTGCATTCGTCTAGATTGTGAACAGGAATGGCGATATGAAAAGGTGCTACATTTGGCATAAATCAACATTTGACCCCACTTCTTCGAGCTTACGTAGGGTCGCGATTGTGGGTTATAAATGTAGCCCTTTCCTAGGACTTCAAAAAATCCACGATTTGTTCGTTAAGATGTTCTTGATGCATAGAATGCCCTAAACCTCTGGTTCGAATAAATTGACTGCCATTCCAACAAGCATGAACTTTTTCCGAGGCGTGAAAAGGAGCAAGGGTATCCAACTCATCATGAAGCAAAAGCCCCTTTTTGGTATTGTTTTCCACAAATTTGGAAGAAGAAAAGTCCCGTACCTGAAAATCGAATCGCTTAAAAATATAGTCTTCGAAAGCTTTTAACACTCTAGTATTAAAGCCCAAGAGCTTTTGATAGTGTGCCAGTATTTCATGAAATTCGGAGGGGGAACCGATGGTTACAATTTTTTCTAGCTCCAAATGGGAATGTTTACTTTGGTTGTACAAAATCGTCATACCACCCACGGAGTGGCCAATGATATGAGTAGGGCTAAATGTCTTTATCATATCCTCTAGACAGTCTGCGTAGAGTGGGACATAAAGTATTTTTCCGGAAGAATGTCCATGTGCCGGGGCATCAAAGGCAAAAACATTGTAATCGGCATCTCTCAATTTGGCGATTAGATTGCGCCAGCGAAAGCTATTGCTTTCCCAACCATGAACCAATAGCACGGTCTCTTTGTTTCCGGGCCAATGGTAGGTCTGTAGTTGGTGTCCCTGGGTATCCTCAACCGAATATTTTGCTTTTTCCAGATAATCGAACTGCTTTGGAAGTACCCTGCCCTTGCGAACCGTACAGAAAACATTAAATGCCTTTTTAGCGGCCTTTGTTTTGGAAAATAGGGAGAGCAGATTAAAATAAGCCCCGTAGAGCCTTGGAATAAGTTTAGTAAGAATCTTTTTCATAAAACGAATTAAGTAACTTTTTGTAACTTACTCTTTTAAAGAAACTAAAATATGCATTTGTTTTACGATAAAAAAGAGGTTGTAAAGTAATAACTAGGTATGGGTATGGAAACTATTACTGAAAATGAGAAGGTTAGGGTGGCAAAAAAAATAAAAAAAATGTTTGGCCATATCGATCGGCGTACGGCGGAATACTGCCCTATTCGCGATGTTATGGCCTTGGCCTCGGATAAATGGAGTATTCTTATCGTTCTATATTTAGGATACTACCCCATACTTCGCTTTAATGAACTTAAAAAAAAGGTATACGGGATTTCAAATAAGGTCTTGAGCGAAAAATTAAAACTTCTGGAAACGGATGGTTATTTATCCCGAACCTTATATCCGGAAGTGCCTATACGGGTAGAATATGAGCTTACCGATTTTGGACACTCCTACCTACAGAAATTGTTAGATCTTACCGAATGGGTAACCCAATACAGCGATACTATTTTGGCTAACCGAAAAAAAACTCAAAAAACGGCAACTCGCCAATAGTGGTTGGTTGTCGGTTGGTTGGTGTTCAGTAAGCAGTTAACAAGTATCAGTTGATATTTTTCGAAGACTATCGACCAACAACCAAAAACGAACAACCAATTAATCCCAGCCGATCATCATATATTTAATTTTGGCCTTATCCGGTATTTGAACTGCCTCTATATTTACGCTGGATGCATAGCGCAGACTGGAAGGAAGCTCTTCCTTGCTTATGGTGAAGTAAGCATCACTATCCTTTAGCAGAACCAGTATATTGTTCATAGAAGTAATAATCTTCTTAATTTTATGCTTTTCCTTGATATCCTTAAAGGTACTTTGAATGCCAACTCCTCTTTCGGTGAGAAATCTTGGATCCTCAATGCGAACATTTTCAATGATTGGAATACTATCCGAACTTGGTGTTAGGGTTAATAAAAGTTGGCCGCCCTTTTCGAGTATTTTAATCCGTTGGGCCTTGTTCGCAAAATTTAACGTAGTTGTATCTTTTGCCACGGAATCCGAGGCAAAAATCAATTCCACATCCCTGGCCAAACTACCCTTTTCCAATTTGCCTACCTTGTTTTGAGTTATCAAAAAGGTCGTGTCCCTTTCTTTTTCGCAACCCCACGGGAAAATTAGTAAAGCGACAACAAAAAGTATGTAAGCGATGCGCATTATCGGATAACTTTTTTCAATACACCCAATACACCACGGATAAAGGTGGCACTGGTCAGTACTTTAATGACTGGATTTTGACGTGTACTCCTACGGGAAGTAGTACGCTTGCGGGTAGGTTGGTTCCTTTCCTTTTCGGCCAAGGCCTCCGCCTTTTCTATTTTTTCGTTCAATATTTCATAGGCACTTTCGCGATCGATGACTTCACCGTATTTCTTGACCAGTTTGGAACCATCGATTACTTCTTTCAACTCTTTATCGGTAAGCACGTCCATACGACTCATTGGGGCTCGTAGCAAAGTAGCAGCCAATGGGGTAGGGCGACCTTTCTCATCCAGGGCCGAAATTAGGGCCTCCCCGATTCCAAGCGAGGTCAAGACTTCTTTCGTGTCATAATAGTCTGATTCCGGATAATTTTCCGCAGTTAACTTTATCGCTTTTCTGTCCCTAGCTGTGAAGGCACGAAGTGCATGTTGTACCTTTAATCCCAATTGCGCCAGTACCTCGTTAGGCACATCGGTAGGGTTTTGGGTCACAAAATAGAGACCTATACCTTTGGAACGGATTAATTTTACAATACTTTCTATTTGTTCCAAAAGGGCCTTGGACGCCTCCTTGAAAATCAAATGGGCCTCATCAATAAATAAAATCAGTTCCGGTTTGTCACTATCGCCCTGTTCCGGAAAAGTGGCATAGATTTCGGCCAATAGGCTCAACATAAAAGTAGAGAAAAGTTTGGGCCGATCTTGGATATCCGTGAGCCGAATGATGTTTATATAGCCCCTACCTTCTTCATTGATACGTGTAAGATCATCTACTTCAAATGATTTTTCACCAAAAAACAAATCGGCGCCCTGTTGCTCCAGTTCTATAATCTTTCGCAGGATAGTACCCGTAGAACTTGTGGAAATACGGCCATATTCTTTTTGAAATTCCTTTTTGCCGGCTCCCGTGGCGTATTGCAGTACTTTTTTAAAGTCCTTGAGATCAAGCAGGGGTAGTTTGTTATCATCACAATATTTAAACACCACGGAAACAATACCTTCTTGGGTTTCGCTCAAATCCAGAATTCTAGATAAGAGCACGGGCCCAAATTCTGAAACCGTAGCCCTGAGCTTTACCCCATTTTGCTCGGAAAGGGAAAGGATTTCCACGGGAAAACGCTTCGCTTCAAAAGGCAGGCCTATTTTCTCATGGCGTTCGTCTATTTTTGGATGCCCGGGACTCGGTTGGGCAAGACCACTGAGGTCCCCTTTTAAATCCATTAAAAGAATGGGAATGCCTTGGTCGCTTAAATTTTCGGCCAATACCTGCAAAGTTTTGGTTTTTCCGGTACCTGTTGCTCCGGCAATGAGTCCATGTCTGTTCAAAGTCTTTAGGGGAACCTTAACATGTGCCCCGGTTACGGCCTCTCCTTCCAACATGGCTGCACCCATGGTGATAAAATCGCCTTTGGTAGTATAGCCTTTTTCGATATGGGTGAAGAATTGGTCTTTACTGCTCATTCAATGAATTTTGGCCTAAAAATAGGGATTTTTGTGGGTTTAGGGTTTGTTCTCAGGTGTTTATTGCATTATGGACATAGGTTTCTTGGTACGTAAATCAGGATGCCATAGGCCGGGTTTATTGATTTTTAATCGTGCCGATACCGTAAATTAAATGTTTTCGATTAAATTGAGATTTTTATCAAGAAAATTGGCGAAAGAAACGTTCTTAAAGAAAAGGTGGTATCTACTTTGGTCCATTTCCCGTAGTTCAAAGTTGGCCGGGATACTTTGTTTTCTTTTGGGGCCAATCCTATCCTATTCCCAGACAAATAGTGCACCGGTAGTAACCGCCCAGGGCGATCAGATTTACTGCCCTTTAACAAGCGTCCCTATTGTAACCGATTTTGATATCACTGACCCTGACGATAACGAAATCGAAGCTTTCTACGTTCAAATTTCTTCGGGCTATCAAAGAGGTCAGGATATTTTAAGGTTGCGTAATGATCATCCACAAATTACTACCTCTTGGAACAACCAAGAAGGCAAACTGTCCGTAACGGGGTCCTTGGGCGGCCCGGTACAATACAGCGATTTGATATCCGCGGTTAGGGATATAGTTTTTGAGAGCACCTCGGGTACGCCTACAGAAGAAAAGTTGTTTTCGTTAACTATTGGCAATGCCAACTATTTGCCTCAAACGGGACATTATTATGAGTTCGTTTCGGATATTGGTATTCGTTGGGACGAAGCGCGTGATGCGGCAGAGGCCAGGACGTTTTTTGGCCTTCAAGGTTATTTGGCAACGGTACTATTGCCAGAAGAAGCCCAATTAACTGGGGAGCAGGTAAGTGGTGCAGGTTGGATAGGTGGTTCAGATGCCCAGACCGAGGGAAGATGGCTGTGGGTTACGGGCCCTGAAAGTGGACAGGTTTTTTGGAATGGTGGAATTAATGGGAGTAGCCCTTCTTTTGCATTTTGGAACAACGCCGAACCTAATGATTTGGATAGGGGAGACGGTATCGGGGAAGATTTTGCGCATATAACGGCACCCGGCATTGGAATTCCGGGTTCTTGGAACGATTTGCCCATTGCCGGAGACTCCTCCGGTGATTTTCAGCCTAAAGGATATGTCGTAGAATATGGAGGCTTTCCAGACGACCCCGTATTAACATTATCGGCCAGTACACGCCTAAGAACTCCTAAAATATTGAATACTGTGGACGCCACCCTATGTGGTGAAGGAATATTAGAACTCTCTGCTGAGGCATCCTTGGGCCAGGTAGTATGGTTTGATGAACCCCTTGCCGGAAATCTCATTCATGTGGGTGATACTTTGACCACCGATTTGATTTCGGAAACTACAAGTTTCTATGCGCTTGCTTCTGTGGATGGATGTTTGGAAGGCCATAGAACGGAGGTTATGGCCATCATCTATCCCCTTCCCACGGTTACCGAGGCCATTACTTTTAAGAACTGTGATGAAGATGGTTTTGCGGACGGTTTTGCGGATTTCAATCTCAATGAGACAATTTCTTTTTTTACAAATGAGAATAATGACCATGGGATATCCTTTCATTTATCTGAGGCCGATGCAAATCTTAGCGAAAATGAAGTTGATCCCTTACCCTTTAACAACGCGGTAAGTCCCATCGTTTTTGCCAGAGTGGAGAATGTGTACGGTTGTTATGGGGTGACCGCCATAAACTTGGAAACTTCTACTACGGCCTTTCCAGAAAATTTTACTTATGAATTGGCCAATTGCGATATTGATGAACAAGACGGGTACTCCAGCTTTGATTTGAACCAGGCATCCGCGGCCCTCACTGCCCAATTTCCGGCCAACCAAAATCTACGTGTCCAATTTTATAGAAATGGCTCCGATGCCCAACTGGAATTGAATCCAATTGGCCAGACCACCCAATTTGTTAATGAAAACCCCTTTCAGCAAACCTTGTTTGTTCGTGTAGAAAGTGAAGATAATGGGGATTGCTTCGGAATCGGTCCTCATTTGACCTTAATTGTTCATCCGCTGACCGTTTTTGAAGTAGCGGAAGATTATGTGTATTGTTCCGGAGAGTTTATCGAAGTAGGCCCCATTAATGCCCTGGGCAACTATGATTATGTTTGGTATGGTCCGGATGGAATGGAAATAGGGAATCAAGAGCGTGTTATAATCGATAGTGCAGGCCAATATTCGGTTGTGGCCACATCAAGTTTGGGATGTGAATCCGAACCTAAAAGTTTCTTGGTAAGGGAATCCAATACACCTGCATTGGAAACACAGTTCATACGCGTACAAATGGATGGGGAAGTAGGTATAATTACCGTTTTGAACGAGAACCAAGAATTGGGCATAGGGGATTACCGCTTTGCTTTGGATAGCCCTTTTGGGCCATTTCAGGAAAGTGGCGTGTTCACTGATGTTGAGCCTGGTCTACATACCTTATACGCCAATGATACCAACGGCTGTGGAAGTGACCAAATAGAGGTAGGTGTAATCGGTGTGCCAAAATTCATGACCCCCAACAACGACTCTATTAACGATACATTGGGTATCCTAGGTTTGACTAACGAATATTATCAGAGCGCATTGCTGTTTATTTTTGACCGGTTTGGCCAATTAATGGGTAGTACAAATGCCCTTGAGAGCCCTTGGAATGGAATTTATAGCGGTCAAACCCTCCCTCCTTCCGATTATTGGTATGTGCTTGAACTTAAGGATTTCAATGGCAATGGGCATACCATGAAGGGCCATTTTACATTGAAGCAATAATCGTTGACCATGGTGTTGGTAAACATTCTACGTTTTATCTTTGCCGAATGGTGAAAGATAAAATAATGACCTTGGTGGATAAGGGATTGATGCTCCCCTTAATGGAGGAATTTTACACTATCCAAGGGGAGGGATATCATAAAGGTACTGCTGCCTATTTTATTCGGGTAGGTGGCTGTGACGTCGGTTGCCATTGGTGCGATGTGAAGGAAAGCTGGAATGCTGATACGCACCCACCTACAGCCGTAGAAAGTATAGTGGAAAATGCGGTCAAATATTCGGACACCATTGTTATTACGGGTGGGGAGCCCTTAACTTGGGATATGACACCGCTTACCCGTGCCCTTAAGAAAAAAAAATTAAAAACCCATATTGAAACTTCGGGAGCCTATACACTAACGGGGGTTTGGGACTGGATTTGTCTTTCGCCTAAAAAAAATAAGTTGCCACAGCCCGAAATCTATGACGTGGCCCATGAACTAAAAGTCATCGTTTACAATAAACACGATTTTCTTTTTGCCGAGCAGGAAGCGGCAAAGGTGAACGAAAACTGTATTCTGTACTTACAACCGGAATGGAGCGTCCGTGAAAAAATGATTCCGTTAATCGTAGATTACGTGATGAAAAACCCCAAATGGATCGTTTCCTTGCAAACCCACAAATACTTGAACATTCCATAGGCCAACTTCAGATTACTTAAAATTATATTACGAAATTTGCGAATAGAAAATACCTGTATTATTTACCGCCCTCCGTTAGATTGTAAATCCAAAATACATTCAGGATCAAGATTGGGAACAATCATTGCGGAACCACTGGCTGTTTTTGTCTCCAATAATTTTAAAACACTTGCTCCACTTAGAGAACAAGCGGATTTGATTTCGCCAGATTTACCGGCCAAAGCGCTTTTAAAGCTTGGGCTTCCAAATTGCAATTCCGCCCGCATTAAACAGCCTTCTACACTACAATGGTTTGGGGCGTCCGGGTCTTCATGCTCATTGATTGGGTCAGTACCTAAATCTACAAGTCCAAACAGGTGGCCAAATTCGTGTTCCAATGTGGCTGTTTCTACATCGGTAATGGAAATAAAAATACTTTGAGCCGCCAAACTCCAAACCGTGGACTCATGAATAATCATGGAAGTATTGCGATATACGGCACCTAGGGTCACCAAACCTTCTTCTTCATCGTCATCATCTGCCGGGGCATCCGCAAAATAAATATAAATGGCCAAGGTATCGTCCTCGTTGTAGGCCGTTCTATTATCGCTTTCCAATTGGGCAACTTCCTCCAAGCTTAAGGTCTCTTCATCTGGAGAGGGCAATTGGGTATAAACAAGTTCTATATCCTGCTTAAAAGTTCTAGCCCTAAGAAAATTTACAAAATTCTCCATGGCCCTCGGGGTAGGTCTGAACCCTATAACGTAGGCTATCTCTATTTTGAGCTTGGTAAATGTATCATTGGAAAGAATGTCGTTTGCCGAATCACCGGTGCCCAAAAGATTGGCAGATTTATCTATGGTAGGTGGGGGGTCTGGCCCATCATCATCCGAACTGCTGGAACATCCTAAAAGCAGAAGGTAGAAAGCGGATAGCACCAAAATGGTATTAATCTTCATGACAATTTTTTTTGTATCAAGATAACGCAAAAAATGTACCCAACTGTATTCTAAAAGGGTCAAAATACATTTAATTTTGCTAAATAGTCGTAATGTTCCCCATTACTTACGAGTTCACAGGCCATGCCATGTACAACCGATGCCCTTTTTAAAGTGTTGTAATCCAAATACAACCAGTAAAAGGGAAATCCTTTGTTCCCTTTGTACTCTAGGGTAAATTGTACTTCTCCGTAATAATATTGACTACTAGGGAGCCATATACTGCCATCGTTATCTTCATCATACATATAAATAATGTCACTAGAATCCAATAGAATTTGTCCGTTGGGCTTCAATAAAGACTTAAGATGCGTAAAATAACGATCTAGGGTTTGAAGTTTGCCGATAATACCAATTCCGTTCATCAACAACAAAAGGGTGTCATATTTTTTGGTGTGATCCAAAATATTGCTGCATACAGTTTGTTCAATTCCCCGAGATCTACAAGTTTCAATGGCCCCTTGGGAGCGATCCAAGGCAGTCACTTTAAATCCTTTTTGTTGCAAATAAAGGCTATGGCTACCTGCACCACATCCTATATCCAATACTTCGCCGTAACAAAGATCTAATGCTTTTTGTTCAAGAGTGGGCATGTTGTCATAATCTCTGAAGAGATGGGGCAGGGGCAAAGTATCCTTAATATTTAGAGAAGAAAATGTAACAATATCTTCGGTATAGCGTCCAATTTGAAAATCCAATAAAGCTTTGCCAAAGATGTCTTCCATTCTATAGGATTTAGTTTCTACAAAAATGGTGTATTTATGGATTTCTTGGCTAGTTTTGACGGATGATTTAATAGGTATGGAGGAAATATTGAGACAGCTTCCACAAAAGGCAAAGGAAAAAAACACAGAAAACACAAAGTTTTTTGCCCGGTTAAAAAAGAAACCGCCCAAAAACTTGGATTACGTAATGCAGGAACTCCATGAATTGGAATTTGAGCATACCGATTGTCTACTCTGTGCCAATTGCTGCAAGACCACAGGTCCACTTTTCACCGATGTAGATGTGGTACGGATTTCAAAACATCTAAAATTGAGGCCCCAAAAGTTCATTGATGAATATTTACGTATCGATGAGGAGAACGATTATGTGTTGCAGCAGCTACCCTGTACTTTTTTGGGAGCGGACAACTATTGCTCCATTTATGAAGTACGGCCAAAGGCTTGTAAGGAGTTTCCGCATACAGACCGAAAAAAGTTTCATCAAATTAGCCATTTGACCCTAAAAAATGTGGCCATTTGCCCTGCAGCCTTTACTATTGTCGAGAAAATGAAGAAGTCAATGAAAAATGGATTATGACAAAGGTGTATTTCAAACATATTTCCTTACAAAACAAGACCACGGGTTTAACTTATATCCTAAACAATAACGAAAATCATTTTTTATAAACACTAAAACCAAAAGCACTCGATGAAGACAACACTACTTTTAGCATTCTTGTTTCTGTATGGAACCATAAATGCGCAGATCAATGGAAGTCTAATGCAGTATCCAGATGTCTCCGACTCCCAAATTACTTTTGTTTATGGCGATGATGTGTGGATAGTTTCAAAGTCGGGAGGTACGGCCAGTAGATTAAGTTCACCAAAAGGAATTGAGCGGTACCCAAAATTTTCACCAGATGGGACCATGATTGCATATACCGCCAATTATAACGGAAACAGCGATGTATATGTTATTGAAACAAAGGGTGGAATACCAAAACGGCTTACCTATCATGGTATGTTTGATCGCGTTTTGGGCTGGACCCCGGATGGAAAGGCCGTGTTGTTCTCCTCCTCAAGGGAAAGTGGGCGCCAGCGATACAGCCAGTTTTATACTGTTCCCGTGAATGGTGGATCGCCCAAAAAATTACCGGTACCCTATGGCGAATATGCCTCGTTTTCTCCAGATGGACAAAAGATTGCCTACACAGACAGGTCTCGGGTAAATAGAAACTGGAAACGATACCGTGGAGGAACCGCGCCCGATGTTCTTGTTTTCGATTTGAATTCCTTTCAGACCGAAAATATTACTAAAAATAACGCCAATGATGAACTACCCATGTGGAATGGGGAAACCATTTATTATATGTCCGATAATGGCCCTAATAAAAGAAACAATTTATGGCAATATGATATTGCCGGTAAGACCAACAAGCAGCTGACCAATTTTACGGATTTCGACATTACTTTTCCGGAAGTGGGCCCTTCGGATATCGTTTTTGAGGCCGGGGGCAAGCTTTATCTGTATAACCTTTCCTCAGGCAATACTTCCGAGGTCAACGTTAGGTTAATTTCAGATCAAAAAGGTCTTATCGCAAAACAAAAGAATGTCGCCTCGTTTATGCAATCCGCCACGCTTTCCCCGGATGGGAACAGGGTGGTGGTGCAGGCCAGGGGGGAATTGTTTGACCTTCCTGCAACAAAAGGTTTTGTAGCCAATTTAACATCCAGCCCTGGAACTGCGGAAAGAAAACCATCCTGGTCACCGGATGGAAAGTACCTCGCCTATTGGAGCGACGCTACAGGAGAGTACCAATTGACCTTACACAATATGATGGGTAATCAAAAGCCAAAGACGATTACTAATTTCAAAAATGGTTTCAATTATACCATTTACTGGTCCCCGGACAGCAAAAAAATAGCTTATGTAGATCAATCCATGGCCATAAACTATGTAGATATTGATACAGGCCAAATAGTGGAAATTGATCAGGGTAAATATATGTTTGAAGGTGGTCTGCGCAACTTCAGTGTTTCGTGGTCCCCGGATAGTAAGTGGCTTGCCTATAACCGAGGGACTGATAATCCTTCGACTTCTGCAATTTTTCTGTACAATATAGATGCCAAGAACGTATCACAACTTACCTCGGGCTTTTATTCCGATAGCTCCCCTACATTCAGTAAAGATGGTAAATACCTGTTTTTCAGTACCAATAGGACTTTCCAGCCTGTATATTCGGATTTGGACAATACGTTTATCTATCCCAATGCCACCATTTTAGCGGTGGGTACTTTAGACGGGTCGACGCCTTCCCTGTTGGAAGTAGAAAATGATGCCTTTGAAGCACCTAAGAAAGAAGAAGACAAGAACGGGGATAAAGACAAATCCAAAAAGAAGAAAAAGAATAAAAAAGATGAAGACCCCGAAGAAGAGGCCAAAACCATAATTAAGATCACGGGTTTTGAAAATCGCGTGGAATTGTTGGATGTGGCGCCGGGTAATTTAGATGACCTGACAACAGTTGATAATAAACTATTGTTTGTGCGCTTTCCCAATTCCGGTTCACCGGAAGGAGCATCTCCCTCGTTGGATTATTTTGATTTTGAGGAAAAGGAGGTCAATACCATTGTATCTGACGTATCCAATTATGAAGTTTCTGCGGATGGGCAAAAAGTGTTGGTTCTTCAAGGTGAAAAATTGGCCGTATTGAACATTGAGGCCGATCAAAAAGTAGATGAGACCGTTCCTACTAAAGATATGACCATGACCCTGGTTCCCAAAGAGGAATGGAAACAGATTTTTAACGATGTATGGCGATTTGAACGTGACTATTTCTATGACCCCAACATGCATGGGGTGGATTGGGCAGCCATGAAAACACGTTATGGGGCATTAGTAGATCAGGCCAACTCCCGAAATGACGTGAATATTATTATAGGTGATTTGATTGCCGAGCTAAATGCATCCCATACCTATACTGGTGGTGGTGATATTGACAATGCGGACAGAATAAGTGTCGGCTATTTAGGGGCGGATATTCATTTAGAAAATGGTCAATATCGTATCAAAAAAATCATTTCTGGGGCACCTTGGGATGCAGAAGTGCGATCCCCATTGTCAAAACCTGGTGTGGATATTAATGAGGAAGATTATATCCTGGCCGTAAACGGCGTTCCGTTGGACACCACCAAACCCTTATCCGCTGCCTTTCAAGGTTTGGCCGGGGCTACCGTGCAATTGACGGTAAACAAAACTCCATCTCCTAGCAATGCTAAAAAGGTACTCGTAGAGACCATGCGATCCGAGACAAGACTACGCCATTTGGCATGGATTGAAAACAACCGTCAACGTGTGGCCGAGGCTACCGATGGGCGGATCGGTTATATCTATGTAAGGAGTACCGGATTGGACGGGCAAAACGAACTGGTAAGACAGTTTTACGGACAGATGAGTAAAGAAGGCATGATTATAGATGAACGGTTCAATAGCGGTGGTCAAATACCGGATAGGTTCATCGAATTGTTAGATAGAAAGCCTTTGGCATTTTGGGCCGTAAGGGATGGAAAGGATTGGGCATGGCCTCCTTCCGGTAACTTTGGGCCCAAAGTAATGCTCATCAACGGGTTTAGTGGATCAGGTGGGGATGCCTTCCCGGATTATTTTAAAAAGAGAGGCCTGGGTCCACTGATAGGTACTCGTACCTGGGGTGGATTAATAGGCATCTCTGGCGCCCCTAACTTGATAGATAATGGCCGTATAACCGTGCCCACCTTTAGAATGTACAATCCTAAGGGTGGCTGGTTTAAGGAAGGCCATGGGGTTGATCCGGATATAGAGATTGTAGAGGATTTCCAAAAACTAGCCAATGGCACGGATGTTCAATTGGAAGCTGGTATAGAGGAGGTATTGAAGCTTATAAATAATGGTAAGAGTTTTAAAGCCCCGTCAAGGCCGGAATTCGAAATTCGAAATTAAGTTTTAATAAATCAGGTATTTTTTTCTGATTTTTTTGAACTTTTCCAAATCTGGTTGCCAACTTGCCTTTATTTCTTCCTCGGTGCTTCCGGCCTCGATTTGCTGTTGCAATTTTTCCGTGCCTGCATGTCTGGTAAAGCCGTTGGTGTTGAATACTTTGCTTTTATCTTCAGCGTTCATATAAGCGTCTAGTAACCATTGTAAGGAGACCTCGCTCATTTTAGGCTGTTGGGAGAGGTCTTTCCCGTAGCAAACTTCTCCATTTTCTTTAGGGTTTTTGGAACCGAAATTAGGTCGCGGCCAATATTTAAAACTGTATTGTGACTTGTCTAAAAAGGAAGCACCGTAGCGTTGAAATTGAAATTCCGTTCCCCTACCGGCGTTGATGTTGGTACCTTCAAAAAGCCCAAGACTGGGATAAAGATTAATGGCCGTATCATTGGGTAAATTGGGAGAAGGCCGGATGGGAAGACTATATGCCGTCTGATGGGTATAGTTTTCCAGAGGAATAACGGTAAGATCAGCCTGTATACTATCATTAAGCCATCCCTCTCCATTGATCATTTTTGAATATTCACCAATGCTCATACCGTAGACCAAAGGGATTTCGGTCATGCCCAAGAATCCGGTATGTGCTGCTTCCATAGTAGGTCCATCCACGTAATGTCCGTTGGGATTGGGTCTATCCAGTACGATTAGGGGAATACCATTCTCGGCGCAGGCTTCCATGACCAACTGTAACGTGGCAATGTAGGTATAGAATCGTACCCCCACGTCTTGAATGTCAAAAAGGATAACATCCAAGTTTTCAAGATGTTCCGGATAAGGTTTTCGGTTTTTGCCATAAAGCGAAATCAAGGGCAGTCCCGTTTTGGTATCCGTCCCGTCCTTTACCTTTTCTCCGGCATCGGCCTGGCCCCGAAAACCATGTTCTGGAGCAAAGACCTTTTGGATCTGTATTCCGAGCTTAAGTAAAGAATCTACCAAATGAACATGGGATTTCGTTGTTTCGTCTGCTGTTCCTTTAAACAGCACACTGGTCTGGTTGGCAACAACGGCCACTTTTTTTCCTTGTAACATTGGGAGGTATTTTTCCGTCCTGTTCGCTCCGACCACAACCGGAAGTATTTGATCGGATGCATTTTTCAAATCTGTTTCATCCGATGCGGGCTTCTGGGACTTGTCCACGTTTCCGCAGGCCGAGACAATCAAAAACCACAATAAAAATGTATTTTTGAGATTGGAGAAAATCACCATCTTTTGAATTTTGAATATTTCATTGCCAAAAGGCTCATTACCGGTAAGGAACATAAAGTTAGTATTTCCGCACCGATAATAAAAATAGCAATAGCCGCAATTGCTTTGGGCATCCTTATGATGCTGATCGCCATCGCTACAGGTCAGGGTCTTAAGGAAAAAATCCGTGAGAAAGTCTCTGCTTTTAACGGGCATGTCCAGATATATAACTACGACAATAACAACTCCGAGGTATCCGTTGTTCCTGTTTCCCTGGAACAGGATTTCTATCCCGAGTTTAAATCGGTAGAAGGAATTTCCCATATACAGGCCGTGGCCAGTAAAGGAGGAATCATACGTACAGAGGAAACTTTTGAAGGCATTATTGCCAAAGGGGTCGGCAAGGACTACAATTGGGATGTTTTTAAAGAATACCTGGTAGATGGGCAATTACCGGATTATACCGGCAAACTGAATGATGAGGTATTGCTTTCGCTCCGAATGGCCAGTCGATTGCGGTTTAAAGTAGGGGATTCTTTTTTTGCTTTTTTCTTAAAGGACGGGGATGCCTCCAAAACTCCAAATCAACGCAGGTTTAAGGTAACGGGCATTTACGACAGCGGTTTTGAGGAAATAGATAGTAAGTACATCTTTGTAGATATCCGCCATATTCAACGGATGAACAAATGGACAGAAAATCAAGTAGGGAATTTTGAGATTTTTCTGGATAGTTTTGACGATATTGACACAAAGGCCAATGAAATATACGGCAAGACGCTTTCGAATCTAGATACCCAGACCATCACCAGTAAATATTTTAAGATTTTTGAATGGATCGGTCTTTTCGATTTTAATATCGCCCTTATTATAGGTATTATGATCATTGTAGGTGGTATTAATATGATTACGGCACTATTGGTCTTAATTCTGGAACGTACCCAAATGATAGGTATTTTAAAGGCTTTGGGATCTCCAAACTGGAGTATACGAAAGGTTTTTCTTTACAATGCCGCCTATTTGATAGCAGTAGGTCTATTTTGGGGAAATGCCATTGGGTTGATTCTGTTATGGTTACAGCAGAAGTTTATGATTTTCAAGTTCCCCAATCCGGAAGAATACTACATAGAATACATACCAGTGTCTATAGATTTACCTACCATACTCATTTTGAATGTGGGAGTGTTGATATTGTGCCTTTTAATGCTTTTACTGCCCTCCTATGCCATTACAAGAATTACACCTGTGAAAGCGATACAGTTCGAATAGTTACGAGTTTTAAGGTTTGACCGGATACTGCTTTGAAATGACCTCTGAATTTGAGCTTGAACTTCACATTTGAGTTTGAGCTTGAATTGGTTCTGCTTATCTTTGGCCCCGCATGGAATACGCAAAAAATATACTAGATACCATAGGGAATACCCCTTTGGTAAAGATCAATAGACTTACCGCCGAACTACCTTGTCTGGTATTGGCCAAGTACGAAACTTTTAATCCCGGGAATTCCGTTAAAGATAGGATGGCCCTTAAAATGATAGAAGATGCGGAATCTAACGGACTCCTGAAACCGGGAGGTACCATTGTTGAAGGCACATCCGGCAATACCGGAATGGGGTTGGCTTTGGCCGCAACCGTTAAGGGATATAAGCTTATATGTGTTACTACGGACAAGCAGTCCAAAGAAAAAGTAGATATACTAAAGGCTATGGGAAGTGAAGTGCATGTCTGCCCCACGGATGTAGAACCGGATGACCCTAGAAGCTATTACTCAACAGCTAGAAGGTTGGCCCAGGAAATTCCCAATGCCTGGTATGTAAACCAATATGATAATCCGTCCAATAGCAAGGCACATTTTGAAAGTACCGGCCCGGAGATTTGGGAGCAGACCCAAGGAACGGTCACTCATTTTGTGGTGGGTGTAGGTACGGGAGGAACCATTTCCGGGGTGGGCAGATATCTAAAATCCAAAAATCCCGATATCAAGGTCTGGGGCGTGGATACCTACGGTTCTGTTTTTAAAAAATATCATGAAACCGGTATTTTCGATAAAAATGAGATCTATCCGTATATCACCGAAGGTATCGGCGAGGATATCTTACCTAAAAATGTAGATTTCAATATTATTAACGGCTTTACCAAGGTAACCGATAAGGATGCCGCGGTCTATACGCAACGCCTGGCCCGTGAAGAGGGCATGTTCTTAGGCAACTCGGCAGGTGCCGCCGTTAAGGGTGTCCTTCAGCTTAAGGAACATTTTAAGAAGGACGATGTGGTAGTAGTTCTTTTCCATGACCACGGAAGTCGATATGTAGCCAAAATGTTCAATGATGAATGGATGCGCAAGCAGGGGTTTCTGGATTAGTTTTGGTATCTTGAGTAACAAACCCATTGTATGAAAGTCAGAGGTTATCTTCCCATATTGGTGCTGGTTTTTTTGAGTCTTGCCCTACAATCCCAAAAGCTCAAAAGAACTGAAAAGAAGATTGCAGCCTCTGTAGAAAGCAACAATGCGGCTGCTATCGATTTTTTGGAAAAAGTGGTCAACATCAATAGTGGTACCCTAAATTTGGAAGGTGTACAAAGGGTAGGCGAGGTTTTTCAAAATGAATTTGATGCCCTAGGCTTTGAGACCACTTGGATTTCTATGCCCAAGGACATGAACCGTGCCGGACATTTGTTCGCGGAAACCTCAGGAAACAAGGGCAAAAAACTACTTTTAATAGGTCACTTGGATACCGTATTCGAGGAGGATAGTCCTTTTCAGCTGTTCAAAATGGTCAACGATAGCATTGCCCATGCACCGGGTGGTAATGATATGAAAGGAGGTAATGTTATTGTTCTTTATGCCCTTAAGGCTTTACAGGAGAATGGTTTGTTGAACGATGCCCAGATTATTGTGGCATTTACCGGTGATGAGGAAAGTACGGGAAAACCTTTAGAAATCAGTCGTAAGGATTTGATAGAGGCCGCAAAGCGCAGTGATATCGCCTTGGGATTTGAAACCTCCACGGGATTCAACTATGCAACGGTAGCCCGTAGAGGAGCTTCGGGATGGGAGTTGAAGACTACAGGTGCACGCGCCCATTCCTCAGGTGTTTTTAGTGAAAGGACCGGGGCGGGGGCCATTTTTGAAATGTCCCGTATCCTAAATGGATTTTATGAAGAAGTGAAAGGAGAACAGTACCTTACCTTTAATCCAGGTGTATTACTGGGCGGCACCTTTATCGATTACGATATAAAATCCGGAAAAGGTGAGGCGTTCGGTAAAACCAATGTAGTTCCGCAAACCGCATTGGTTAGAGGTGGGCTCCGATTTATGTCCGAGGAACAAAAGGAAAGGGCACGGAATAAAATGCGTGAAATCGTGGCGGACCACCTACCAAAAACTACGGCGGCAATTAGTTTTACCGATAGCTATCCGGCCATGGAACCTACCGAAGAGAATAAAAAGCTTTTGGAGCAGTTGAACCAAGTAAGCTTGGATTTGGGCCAAGGTGAAGTTTTGGCCTATGATCCCGGAAAGCGTGGCGCTGCCGATACCTCTTTTGTAGCCGAGTATGTAGATTGCCTGGATGGATTGGGTACCATGGGCTCCGGAGCACATACGCCTCAGGAAACGGTAAACCTCAATACGATCGAAGCCTTGACCAAACGTACCGCAATTTTAATATACAGATTAATAAATCAGTGAACATGATTCACCTACAACTCGAAAATCAAAGGGTCAAAATCGATGCTGGGGAACTCGTGGGCTATCAAGTGGACGGACATGAATTCATCCATCAAAAAGGAAGTCCCGGCTGGCGCAGTTCGGATACGGAAATGTTTCCGATAATCGGGCCAACTACCGAAGCAGAATTTAAAGTTGCTACTCCTAAGGGTGATGCAAGCCAAGATCAACACGGATTACTACGGGAAATGGGATATACACTTCAATCCCAATCCGATACCAAAGCGGTGTTCCAAAAGGAATACATAGCAGGTGCAACCATTAAGAATTCAAAATACCCGAAAAAATCTACGGAAGAGGAGTTGTCTTGGCCTTACAATTTCCAATTCATGAAGCATTTTGCGCTTACCAGCAATGGTTTGGAAATCACGTTTACAATCTCTGGTGATAAAGGGATGCCTTTTATGCTCGGCTATCACCCGGCTTTTAAATTGCACACAAAAAATCCGATGATCAATACAGGAGTTAAGGTCATTTCGCTACCGGAGATTCTGGCTGTAGGAAGTAGGGCATTACAAGTTCCTGATTGTAACGAAATCATGCTAAAGGACAAAAAGGAATTGCTTATTAAAACCAAAGGTTTTGGACATTTTATGCTATGGACGGAAGTCTCGAATATGGTGTGTGTCGAACCGATTACGTTTTACCCCTATGCCGTTGATCAGAGAAATTTACAACAAGGCTTTCAACAGTTGAATAGCGATAAAAAAGAATTCATCGTATCCATAATTCCCATATGATCAACGAAACTTTACAACAAAACTATGATTACCTTTTTGAGGCAGCATTGCTCCAAGAGATCAGCGACGTGGCCGTGTATAAGAAAGTAGAAGAAGGGGAACTTTTGATGGACATCGGCCAACCCATTACCCATATGCCTCTTCTGATCAATGGTGCCATTAAAATACTTCGGGAAGATGATAAGGGAGACGAATTGGTGCTCTATTATATTGAAAGAGGGGATACCTGTACCTTGACTTTTTCCTGTTGTATGGGTAAGAATACAAGCGAGATTCGTGCCGTGGCCGAAACGGATACAGAGCTTTTTATGATTCCCGTGGGTCAACTGGAAATCTGGATGGCCAAATACCAAAGTTGGCGGGAGTTTATCTTGGAGAGTTACCATATACGGGTCAAGGAGCTTCTCGAAACAGTGGATACCCTGGCTTTTATGCGAATGGACGAGCGACTACTAAAACATTTGCAGGACAAGGCCAAAGTAAACCATGATGAGGTTATCTCAACTACCCATCAGGAGATTGCTTATGACCTGAATACCTCCAGGGTGGTCATTTCCCGATTGTTGAAAAAGCTGGAAAAAGAAGGTAAGATTGAAATGCATCGCAATCAAATAAAGGTGTTGGAGCTTTAGTTTTGACTTGCCATAACTATGTGTCTTGCTCCTTCCCTTGTACAAGGGAAGGTGTCCTCCCGACAAGGGTTGGGAAGACGGAAGGGTTGGAAAATTGTATCCAGACTAACGCCCCCTCATGGTCAGGAAATAAAAATTGACATATTCTAAAACAATCTCTAAGTTTAGCTCCTGAAAAAACTATCACCTCTTGCATGAAAAAAAATTTGACTTTGCTTTTCGCTTTCATTTGCATCACTCTAAATGCCCAGAAGACCATGAATGATTCCCTTCCTTATGCGACAATCCCTAAGGCACCTGAAATAGTTACTCCTGGTACGGTAGTCTCCAGAATGATAGATGGTCTGGGCTTCCGCTATTATTGGGCCACAGAGGGACTTACCACAAACGAATTGGGCCATCGACCGGAAAATGGAGGTCGTACCATAGCGGAAACTATGGACCATGTGTACAGTCTTTCATTGACCATTTTACGCTCGGCCCAAAAACAACCGCGTGATTTCTCCGTAAAGCAACCGCAGATGGGTAATGCTGAAAAACGAAAAAAGACTTTGGAATACTTGTCCGAGGCGAGTACCCTTTTTAAAACAACGGAAGATTTAGACGAACATAAAGTCATTTTCATACGGTCCAAGGGTACTTCCGAATTTCCAATTTGGAACCTGATCAATGGACCTATCGAGGATGCTGTTTGGCATGCAGGACAGATAGCGACACTTCGCCGCATTGCGGGTAATCCGATGAATCCCAAAGTGAATGTCTTTTTAGGGAAGTCGAATGATTGATTTCAAAAAATCAAGAAAGTCGGATTGTTTCATAAAGTACTAAAGACAAATAATCAGAACAGATTCCCGTCCTAAAAATAATTCTTAGATTGTCATAAAGGAAAAGGACATGCAAGAATTCTTGTTGATACTAAAAGGTGATGGTATGAACCATCTCTCCCCAAACGAACTACAAGGTATTTTGGAGGACTACAAATCATGGGTGGATGAATTGGGGGAAAATTATTTGGGAGGTCAAAGGTTAGAAGAAAATGGCGCCTTGCTCCGATCCAAGGACGACGCGATTTTGACTGATGGCCCTTTTCTGGAATCCAAGGAAATTATTGCCGGATTTTTCCTGATTCAAGCCAAGAATCAGAAAGAGGCCAATGCAATTGCTCTTTCTTCTCCTCATCTCGGTCTATATTCCATTGAGGTACGGCCTATTGCCTTTCCCAAAATGAGCTAGGTTTTGGTCTACCGGAGCGAACAGATCGTAGAGCGCCTTTTTCGAACAGAGTATGGAAAACTTCTAGCGACCCTTACAAGACTCTTTGGTCCATCGCAAATACAATTGGCCGAAGATGTGGTCCAGGAAACATTGATTTCCGCCTTGAGTAGTTGGAGTACGGGACAGATACCTGCTAACCCAACAGGCTGGCTGGTACAAGTTGCCAAACGGAAGGCGTTGAATGAAATAAAACGCAAGCATATGATGCTAAGACATCATCATATCCACGTTTCGTCACACAATTCCGTAGAAGATATCGATGCCTTTTTTTTGGATGATGAAATAAAGGATAGTCAACTTCGGATGATCTTTACCTGTTGTCATCCCGCTTTGGATGCAAAATCACAGATTGCCCTGATATTGAAAACACTTTGCGGATTTGGTATAAAGGAAGTGGCGAAGGCCTTACTTTCAACGGAGTCTACAATGAACAAGCGCCTGTATCGCGCAAAGGAAAAAATTAGAAAAACAGAAACTCCATTTATTATTCCACAAGGGAACGAGCTTATGGAAAAATTGGATACCGTTGGTCTAAGCTTGTACCTATTGTTCAATGAGGGATACAATGCTACCGATGGAGAATCGGTTATTAAAAAGGAATTGTGCCTAGAGGCCATTCGATTGGCCAAATTATTGGTAGACCGTTACCAAGATGATCATAAACTGAATGCCCTACTTGCGCTAATGTGTCTCCATACGGCCAGGTTCGATGCCCGAATTGATGATAAGGGAACCATTATCCTATTTGAAGATCAAGATAGAGGTCTTTGGAACAAGGATTTGATTCATATTGGTATGGGATACCTCAAAAAATCACTTCATGATACTGGTATTTCGGCATATCATGTGGAAGCTCGCATTGCAGCGGAACATTGCCTGTCGGCCAGTTTTGAGGAAACCAATTGGCAGGTTATCCATGAGCACTACCTATTATTAGAAAAATTAAAACCCAACCCGATAATCCAACTAAACCTGGCTATCATTCAAAGCAAACTTCAAGGGGTGAAAAAATCACTCTCCCTCTTGGAGCATATTGCTAAAAATGACGATTTAAAAGAATACCACCTGTTGCCGGTAACTCAGGGCGTCTTTTATATGAAACTTCGGGACTATCAAAAAGCAAGGGTCTTTTTGAAAAAGTCGCTAGCCATGGGGCCTTCCCGTAAAGAGATTGTCTTTATACAGGATAAAATCAAGGAATGTGAAAAAATGCTCCCAAAGGATTGACCTGTTGGGAACTATATTTTCTTACCAGGGCTGGCCTTTACCTTTTTCACAAAAGGATACCAAACTGTCCATAAAATGATTCCAAGTTGCTTTGGTCTGCTCAAATGGTTCCTGCCCCTGCCACTTTTGATCAAAACCGGTATGGGAGAAAACAACATCGCAACCATTCGTGGATTCTCTTATTTCAGTATGTATCTTGGTACCTATCCATGCCGGATTGGGCATAGAAATGCATTCCCAAACGGCTTTTTTATGGGGTACAAGCTCCAAGGTTACAAAACCCATTTCGACCAGTGTCCCCTGTTTATCGAATTTCAACAAAGAGTTTTCCCCTTCGGATTCTCCCACGGAACAGTCTTTTGACCACCAACCGCAAATCCCGTCTTTTGTGGTAACAGCCAGATAGATTTTTTCCGGGTCGGCCTTAATGTGCAAATTGTGCGTAATGTCCATTGTATTTGATTTTGTATATACTTGTTTGACAAATGAACTTGTGGAAGTAGGACAGGATTGGATGGTTTGTAGACAAAAAAATAGGATTAAGACAGTGTTTTTAGACCTGATGGTCCTCAGGTTTTGTTCCGGTATTTTTAACTATTTTCGTTGGTAATGCTTCATTGATAAACGTGAGAAAAGCTGTTTTCAGTTTATTTTTTTTGATTTGGGTAATCCTTTTTTCGGGATGTAAGGACTCCAATGTAAAAAGGAAAAGGTCTCCAGAAAAGCCTACGGCAGTGGTTCGGTTTGCCGCCCTCCCGGAAACCATAAAATCGCCTAAGGACAATTCCACCACGCCCGAAAAGGTAGCATTGGGAAAACTACTGTTTTACGATCCCATTCTTTCGGGCAATAAGGATGTAGCCTGCGCCACTTGCCATCATCCAAATACAGGATATGCAGAATTTTTGGATATTTCCATGGGTGCCAATGCCCATGGGTTAGGCAGTAAACGCAGGTTTAATGTTCCCAATGACATCCCTTTTGTAAAGCGTAACGCCCAAACCATTATTAACACAGCTTTTAATGGTATGGACGTGTTCAATAGCTATACTCCGAAAAGTGCCACCATGTTTTGGGACGACCGCATAAAAAGTTTGGAAAACCAGGCATTGGAACCCATTAAAGCCCTTGAGGAAATGCGAGGCCATGGTTATTCCGAAGAAGGAATATTGGAGGTGGTTATGGAGCGCTTAAAACAAATACCGGAATATCAAAAGTTGTTTGCACTGGCCTTTGAGGAAAACGGTGCGATTACCGTGGAAAACTTGGGGAAGGCCATCGCTGCCTTTGAACGTAGCCTGGTCACCAACAATTCCCGTTTTGACCAATACATGCGGGGGGATAAGGAGGCCATTCTTATTTCCGAGCAAGAGGGTTTTGAACTGTTTCAAAAAGTGGGCTGTGCCAATTGCCATAGCGGTCCCATGTTCTCAGATTACAAACCCCATGTCCTTGGGGTTCCGGAAAACAAGAAATTATCCGTTCCTGATACGGGAATCGGGGACAGTTTTGCCTTTAGGACCCCTACCTTACGCAATCTTCGTTTTACCGCTCCCTATATGCACAATGGCAGTTTGAAGAGTTTACAACGTGTACTCGAGTTTTATGAGGACATTGCCAATGGGAAAGAACGAAATCCTCATGTGCCCAAGGAAGACTTTGATCCTTTTGTTCGCGAGCTGAAATTGAGCGTTAAGGAAATGTCGTTAATTATTTCCTTCTTGAACACCTTGAACACCTTGAACGATGATAATTTTGACAAGAAGATCCCCCGATCCGTACCGAGTGGCCTTCCCGTTGGTGGTAACATCCACTAAACAAATGCATCGGTAACATGGGTTACTGGGCATTGTTCTTTTATTGGTACATTTGATTCATGCAACGCTTCTTCCCGTTCTTGCAATGGTTTTCTGGTTACAGCAAGAGTTGGCTGGCCAAGGATTTGATGGCCGGACTTACGGTGGGTATTATTCTAATTCCTCAAGGTATGGCCTACGCCATGATCGCGGGCCTGCCACCGGTTTATGGACTCTATGCCTCCTTGGTACCAGTACTGGTATACGTCTTTTTGGGAACTTCGAGGAAATTGAGTGTCGGTCCGGTGGCCATGGATTCCCTATTGGTTGCCGCCGGTCTTGGTGCCCTTTCCATTAGCGGTCTGGAGAACTATATTGCCATGGCTATCTTTATGGCCTTTTTGGTAGGGACCATTCAATTGATTTTGGGGCTTTTGCGTATGGGTTTCTTGGTGAATTTTTTGTCCAAACCTGTAATTAGTGGTTTTACATCGGCCGCAGCTCTCATCATTATTTTTAGTCAATTGAAGCATCTTCTGGGCATTTCGGTTGAAAATAGTAGCCATTTTCATGAGTTGGTTGGCCGCATTCTGGAAAAAGTAATGGAGACCAATCCCTTGGACTTCACTATTGGTGGTCTTGGTATTGTGATTATCTTATTGCTTAAAAAATGGAACCCAAAAATACCTGGGATTCTCTTAGTAGTGGTACTGGGTATTTTAGCGGTCTTTGCACTGCAATTGGAGCCTTATGGGGTTCATATTGTTGGGCGTATTCCCAAAGGGCTGCCCAATTTTCAGATGCCACAGATTAATCTAAATAATCTCATGGACCTATGGCCTATTGCACTCACCCTGGCCTTGGTAGGTTACACGGAAACTATTTCCATTGGTAAATCCCTGGAGGGGAAAAGCGGGAGGGAAACTATGAACGCCAATCAAGAATTGGTGGCCTTGGGTTCCTCAAATATAGTAGCGTCATTTTTTCAGTCATATCCCATTGCGGCCAGCTTTTCACGCTCGGCGATAAATCAAGAGTCTGGGGCAAAAACCAACTTGGCATCCATGTTCAGTGTGGTTTTGGTTGTAATCGTCCTCCTTTTTTTAACGCCAATATTCTACTATCTACCCAACGCTGTGCTGGCCAGTATCATCATGGTCTCGGTTTTTGGTCTTATCAATGTATCGTATCCCAAAGAGCTTTGGACGTATCGCAGAGACGAGTTCATGGTTTTAATGGTAACTTTTTTGATTACACTTTTCATAGGTATTCCCCAAGGTATTTTGATCGGTGTATTGTTTTCACTGGTACTGATGGTCTATAAAAGTTCCAAACCTCATTTTGCGGTTTTGGGTAGAATCAAGGAATCCGATTATTACCGGAACATAGACCGATTTAGCAACGAAATTGAGGTGCGTGATGAACTGCTGATCGTTCGTTTTGATGCACAATTGTACTTTGGCAACAAGGACTACTTTAAAAAACAGTTGTTCAAACATATTGAGGCCAAGGGCCAAGGGCTAAAAGCCGTGATACTTAATGCTGAACCTATAAATTATATAGATTCCACAGCCACTCAAATGTTGGTACGGATAATTGATGAATTACACCAAAAAAATATTCAATTTTATATGGCACGGGCTACTGGGCCAACCCGGGATATTATTTTTAGCAGTGCCCTTATTGATGTACTTGGAAAGGAATTTCTCTTCGCGCGCACTACTGAGGCGGTCGATCACTTTGATCATATAAGGATCCCAACAGAACTTGAAGAGAGAGTAGCCTATCAAAATCTAACAAAGCGTAACTAAGGTTACGAAAGATTCGCGTAAATCGCCGTACTTTTATATCAAGGATTGTAAAAAATCAATTTCAATCCTTAAGAAACCAAGAATAGAAAATTGACACTATGAACATAGAACAGATTTACACCGGTTGTTTGGCCCAAGGCGCCTACTATATAGAAAGCGATGGTGAGGTTGCCATTGTGGATCCCCTCAGAGAGGTAGAACCTTATTTAAAAAGGGCGAAGGAAGACAATGCACAGATCAAATACGTTTTTGAGACCCATTTTCATGCCGATTTTGTAAGTGGCCATATTACCCTAGCCAAGGAGTCCGGTGCCTCCATTGTATACGGACCAACGGCCAAGCCATCGTTTGATGCCATAATAGCCGAGGACGGGCAAGAATTTCAAGTAGGAAAATTGACCATTGCCGTTTTGCATACCCCAGGCCACACCATGGAGAGTACAACTTATCTTTTAAAAGACGAAAAGGGGAGGAACCATGCCATTTTTTCCGGGGATACCTTGTTCCTAGGTGACGTGGGAAGGCCTGATCTTGCCCAAAAAGCAGCGCATATGACCCAAGAGCAACTGGCCGGATTGTTATATGACAGTCTTCGTGAAAAAATAATGCCATTGGCCGATGAAGTTATTGTATATCCGGCCCATGGTGCAGGATCGGCCTGTGGTAAGAACATGATGAAGGAAACCGTGGATACCTTGGGGAACCAAAAGAAAGTGAATTATGCACTCCGTTCGGATATGACCCGGGAGGAATTCATAGAGGAGGTAACCGAAGGACTACTTCCACCTCCAAAGTACTTTCCCCATAACGTTAAGATGAACAAGGAGGGGTATGAGGATATTGATGAGGTATTGGAGCGGGGGACCAAGGCGCTTTCACCGGAGGCCTTTGAGGCCACGGCCAATGAAACTGGGGCCATGGTCTTGGATGTACGTCATCAAGATGAATTTATAAAGGGGCATATCCCGCGATCTATATTTATAGGGTTAAATGGTGATTTTGCGCCTTGGGTAGGGGCTTTGATAGCGGATACGGCCCAACCTATTCTTTTGATAATACCGGAAGGAAAGGAGGAGGAAACCGTTACAAGATTATCCCGTGTGGGCTTTGATAAGACCTTGGGGTATTTGGATGGCGGTTTTGAAGCTTGGAAAAAGGCCGGAAAGGAATTTGATACCATCACTTCAGTATCTGCGGATATGGCAAAGAAAAATCTTGAGAATAACGAAACACCCGTTTTTGACGTCCGAAAGGAAAGCGAATATAAATCGGAACATGTGTTGAATGCGCAAAATGCACCCTTGGATTTTCTTAATGACCATATGGCTGAATTTCCCAATGAGGGGACATTTTATGTGCACTGCGCAGGCGGGTATCGTTCGGTAATTGCGGCATCGATTCTAAAAAGTAGGGGTATCCATAATTTAGTAGATATTGCGGGCGGATTTGGGGCGCTAAAAAAGGAAGGTGCGGAGGTAACGGAATATGTTTGCCCCACTACGCTTTAGAATAAGTTGGCTGTGGCATGATGCGCCTCATGGTATTCCTTGACCGGAATCTATAATTTGTGTTCATGAAATTAAACCAAGCTGGTAAAATTTTTTTGGTTTGCCTTATATGTGTTGGTATTGTTACCGCAACGGTATGGGTAGTTGAATCATTAACAAAAACAATTTGAGATGAAAAAAAATATGGGAGGTACCGATAAGGTCGTTCGTATTCTATTGGCCATAGCGGCCGGACTTTTGGTCTATTTTGAGGTGGTACAGGGAACATTTTCCTATATCCTATTGGCACTGGCGGCCATTTTTGTTTTGACCAGCCTTGTCAGCTTTTGCCCGTTGTACGGTATCTTTGGATTAAATACCTGTGGCCTTAAAAAGTAAATGATCAAAATGGGAAAGCTATATCGGGAGAAAATCTTGTTAGTTGATTTATATCATGTTTTAAGAAATTCTCCTGGTTTATTTTAGCCGGCAGAATAATCTAAACCTTTAAAGATGCAAACACTACTTCCTTTGGTGAACTGGAGCAACGGTATAGTTATGATAGGTGTCTTTGCCCTTGTGGTCATTGCTTTGATAGCTATTTTGGTAAGCCTTATGAATAGCGGTAAAAAAGATGAGGGCCAAACTTAAATCCTTCTTCATATCCGTTCATCTAAGCTTTCATTTTTTCAGCCCATTCTATTTCTTTTTATTGGAATGCATTAATTCATAATCCGTATCTTTCCGAATCCTCTAAATGTTAATAAAATCTTAATGTTATAAGGGAATCGCAGCAAACTAATACGTATCTTTAACAGGAATTACTTTACTTGAATGTTTAAAAATTTTATTGAGCGGGTAGGGGTGATGAATTGTATATTACTTCTTGTAGTACTTTCCATTATCGTTGTCTCGGAATATCTATTTCTAAGCGGAAAAAAATTGGATGCCATTTTTGTGGCATTCTGGGCACCGACCATATTGGGTTTTATGAATTATTTAAAGTATAAAAAGTAGTGGATTTTATTTTGATATATTCCATTTTTGTGGCCGTCATATTTATGATATGGCTCCTTTTTATAATTCGCATGTATCGGAAAATGGGAGACTAGACTCGGGTATTTTCGGTGAAGTAAGATTCCACCAACGTGTTTCCTTTCATTTTGTTTAAAAAAGATGTAAGGATGCCTTTAACTTCCAAGGTGTCTTTCTGGGGCAATAGAAAGGTTTCCAAATCCTCGAACGAGCTTATATCCATATCCTTTGCAACAAACCCATAACCTAGATAGGTATCGTTGCGCACTAAAACAAAGGCATCTTCCATAGGGGTTCTTCCTTTTTGCTTTATAATGAAGTCCGATTTTTTTGAACGAATATGCATCAGGGCCGCTTGTACTTTGTCATTATATTCGGATATAGATTCCGTTCCCCTACAGACTCCGTCACAGGATGTAACACGGTAGTGGGAACAGCTGTTTACATTTTCCTGCAAATGGCAGTACTTGGGACAAAGACCAAAGGTCTCGCATAACTCCTCCAAATACAATCTGCAGTCCGTTGGACTGTAAAAAGTGGACAGGGCATTGGGTACCATTTTCAGATGATTAAAGGCCAAATGTAGGATACCCTTTCTGTCCTCATAACTAAAAATGCCATAGGGGCGCAAATTTCTTTTTTGGGACCGATTGTACTCCGGAAAATGTTTTTTTATGGCGGCAGATTCCATAAGAAGCGCTAGAAGGTTACTACCGGAAAGTTCAAAATCGATATGGTTGGTCTCTTGGCACATTTGCACTTCCTTGTTGGCCTTGTCATAAAAATGGCTCAACACCCTTTTTTTGATATTTATGGCCTTCCCCACATAGATGATTTTTCCCTTGGCATTTTTAAAATAATAGATACCGGGTTGGGTAGGCAAATTTTCAAAAACATCTTTAGGTAGGGAAGGAGGTAAGGTAGCTTCTTGTGAACGGGCGTTGAGAAATGTTTTGAAAACCTTTTCCGCTCCATGGGCACGTAGTAATTTTTGAAACAATAAAACAGTGGCATGGGCATCTCCTCTTGCCCTATGCCTGTCTTTTAAGGGAATATTGAGCGAAGTACATAATTTTCCCAGACTGTAGGAATGGTAACCCGGGAACAGTTTTCTCGAAAGGCGTACCGTACATAGTTTTTTTCGGACAAAATCCAGACCAATTTCCTTAAACTCGTTTTTAAGGACATTATAATCAAAATTAACGCTATGGGCCACAAAAATGCAATCCTCCGTAAACTGTAAAATAGTTGAAGCCAAAGCTTCAAAAGTAGGTGCATCACGGACCATTTGATTATCAATTCCGGTTAGCCCGGTGATAAAATAGGGAATCTCACATTCCGGATTTACCAATGAGGTAAACTCGTCCACAATGGCATAACCGTCATACTTAAAAATGGAAATCTCGGTAACCTTGTTTCCCTTTATCCCGTTTCCGGTAGTCTCTATGTCTACTATGGTATACACTAATTGTTTTAAAAAATTCCCTATCACTGGGAGTTTTGGTGCTCAGTTTTCCAACTGTGGCCCCGCAGTTATCCTTGATGAATATCTCGCGGCGGGATTTAGTAGTTAAAAATAGTCCATTTTCCACATACCTACCCGAACACGGAAATCATTTTTTACATTTGTTTCATTACGAACCACTTTTCGGACATGGACCTAATCCTAGTGCTTACCGTCATTTCCGTTACCCTTTTCACAGTGCTGGGCCTCTTTCTTTTGGTCACCCAGAAAGGGAATAAACGGGCGAATAGACTTCTGGGCCTCTTCTTTTTTCTTTGGGCACTTGATTTTTTGGATGGTGTTTTACTACTTAAAGGGTTTTATCTCAACTATCCCAATTTTGCACTATGGGCCGAGCCTCTCATTTTATTATATGGTCCCCTGTTATATTTCTATACGCTACAGCTTACATCGCCCAAGAAACGACCAAATTATTTTCAACTTTTACACTTGATTCCCTTCGTTGTCGGGATTCTTGCAATGATTCTGGTCTACCATATACATCCCGTGGATCAGAAAATGCAAATATTGAAGGGCATCGTAGGTATGGAACAGGATTTTAGATCTCTACTGGGCTTCGCATTGGTCTATGTTCACCTTTTCTATTATATCCACATTTCCAAAAAAGAGATCAAGCGCGTAACCAAGAATGTGGAATGGTACTTTTCCCAACGCTATTTGGTTTGGTTGGATAAATTATTGAATGCCCTGGTCGTTGTCCTTCTGATTTCCATTGTGAACGGAATCCTGCAGTATAGTGCCCTAAAGTTTTATTTTGAAATAAGTCTGATTGTAATTCTGGTATTGGTCTGTCTGTTTATAGTTAGGCTAATCCTCAATGCCCTGGACGAACCTTTTATTATCCCCAAATTGGATGGGGTAAAAAGAAATTCTGGAATCCCACTGGATCTAAAGGAGTCTGAAGAGATTTTTACCAAAATTCAAGTTGCCCTAAAAGAGAAACGATTGTTCATGGAATCGGACTTGACCTTGGGCCATCTTTCCGAAGCAATTGGGTGTTCCAGTAGAAAAGTATCCCAGGTAATCAATGATAGCATGGGCCATAGTTTTTTTGACTTGATCAACACCTATCGCATAGCAGAGGCGCAAAAAATTTTCAAGGAACGGAAAGACCCTAAACTTACGGTCTTGGAAGTGATGTATGAGGTGGGCTACAATTCCAAGTCCTCTTTTAACACGCAATTCAAGAAAAAAACGGGTATTACCCCATCAGAGTTCTTAAAGTTGAATACCTAACGTTCAACTTTCTACATATACAAAATCGAACCCATAAAAAAGGGTTCGACTTCATTTAATCGGTCGCTAGATTTTATTGCATACTTGAAATTTGTGGTAAACCATAAAACAAGTATCCATGGAAAAAATATTCAATTTAAGCGAAGATCAGATTACTTTAAAAAGACAGTTGTGGTACCATTTTTATCCAGGTATAGCGATAACCTTGGTATACATTCTCATTAGCAAATACCTGGTAGATTTGGGCTATCCGGGATTGACCGCCCTTTTGTTTGTGGAAGTTTTTGTACTGGCTCCCATTGGTATGGCACATTTGGCACGTAAGGGATATCGATTGAACGGAAAATTCTCCCTGAAAAATGTCATTGCCTTCACACAAAGACTCTCAAGATGGCAGTACTTAAAATGGACATTTATCGGTATTTTGGGATGTACCCTAATTTATGTGCCCCTCTACCCTTTGGGATTATTTCTAAAGGATAATGTATTCCAATGGTTGCCACAATGGTATTTTGACCCCGGCTTTGGCACATCCGATATAGATCTGATCGCCAAGGTTTTCCTGTTCGGTATTTTTATTGACGGTATCGTGGGGCCGGTTGTTGAGGAGCTGTTCTTTAGGGGGTACCTTTTGCCCAGAATGGCCTATCTTAAAAAATGGGCCCCGGTCGTAAACGGCACTTTGTTCGGGCTTTACCACTTCTGGCAACCCCACAACTATTTGGCGATTGTTGGAGTTGGTATTGTAATCAGTTATGTGGTATGGAAAAAGAAAAATGTATATCTCGGGATAACCATTCACTGTACGCTTAACATTTTGGGGGCCTTGGCCGGTTACCTTGCTGCGAGTGGGGGTGAACTAATTGTACGTTAGAAAAATGGAATGATAGGGAAGGATTATGTATTTTTAGGCCAAATCCAACACAGATGAATTTAAAAAAGTATGGTATTCTTAGGTTGGGGTGCCTTGGTTTGCTGTTCTATTCCATCTCATGTAAGGAGAAACCGGAACCTAGGGTCGAAAACCCGGAAACTCCACCGAATATCATTTATATTCTTGCGGACGATTTGGGATATGGTGATATAGGGGCCTTCAATCCGGATGGAAAGATAAAGACCCCGAATATTGACAAATTAGCTCAAGCCGGAATGAAATTTACGGATGCCCATAGTCCCTCCGCAGTTTGCACACCCACCCGTTATGGAGTCCTTACCGGGCGTTACAGTTGGCGTAGCCCGCTTAAACAAGGTGTATTGACCGGAAAATCCAACGCTCTAATCCCAAAAAACAGGACCTCGGTGGCATCACTCCTAAAAAAGGGAGGCTATGAAACCGCTTTTATCGGAAAATGGCATTTGGGTTGGAACTGGGCAGTAAAGGATTCCAATGTCATTGAAGGTGACGGTTGGAACCCGGAGGATTTTGACAACCTGGATTTCACCAAGCGGGTGACCCACACACCTAACGATCTCGGCTTTGATTATGCCTATGGCCATTCAGGCTCTTTGGATATGGCACCGTATGTATATGTTGAGAATGGGAAGATTACCTCAAAAGTCGATTCTATCACTGAAGATACCGGAAAATATACCTGGTGGCGCAAGGGACCCACGGCCTCCGATTTTGTACATGAACAGGTAACACCCAATTTTTTCCAAAGATCTATTGACTACGTAAAAAACAGGTCCGGGAATGATGATTCTTTTTTCCTCTATTTGGCCCTGCCTTCCCCACACACCCCAATTTTGCCCACTGAGGAATGGTTGGGAAAGAGCGGATTGAATCCTTATGCCGACTTTGTGATGATGATCGACGACTATGTAGGAAAGCTAATGCAGACACTTGCCGAATCTGGAATTGAAGACAATACCTTGATTGTTTTTACGAGTGATAATGGCTGTTCGCCACAGGCGGATTATGAGATTCTGGCAGAATTCGGACACGACCCAAGTTACATATATCGCGGTCATAAAGCCGATATTTTTGAAGGAGGCCATCGGGTGCCCTTTATCGTAAAATGGCCGGGACATGTTGCTCCGGGTTCCGTTTCGGACAAAACAATTTGCCATACGGATTTATTGGCAACCTGTGCGGATTTGATTCAACTGCCTCTACAAGGTGATGAAGGAGAGGATAGTTATTCATTGATTCCTTTGCTGAAGTCTCATGAAAATGAATATACCCGAGAGGCTACCGTACATCATTCCGTAAATGGAAGTTTTGCGATTCGAAAGGGGGATTGGAAGCTCATTTTTTGTCCCGGATCGGGAGGGTGGAGCGACCCAAAACCCAATTCGGAAGGAATTAATGACCTACCCAAGTTTCAATTATATAACCTTGCCGAAGATGCTGCTGAACAGAAAAACCGATATCTTGATAATCCTGGAAAGGCAGAAGAACTGCAGAAGCTTATGATATCCTATATAGGGCGTGGTAGGAGCACACCTGGGGAAAAACAACTCAACGCACCCCATGATTTAAAAGGTAAGCCATGGAACCCGTTGTCCGTGGATACCAAGTTTGGGATTCCCGAGCCATAAGATTTAAGGCGATAAAAACAAAAGAATGATTCGTAAAGTAGTACTGTGTTTAGGTGGTCTGTCCATGCTCTTGGTTTCTTGTAAATCCGAAGAGTTAGCTGAAACCCCTCCAAATATCGTATTATTCCTGGTAGATGATATGGGTTGGCAGGATACCTCGGTTCCATTTTGGACGCAAAGCACCCCGTTCAATGCCCGTTACAAAACTCCTTCTATGGAACGTTTGGCACGGGATGGGATGAAGTTTACTCAGGCCTATGCCACCCCGGTCTGTTCACCTACCCGTATTAGTTTAATGACCGGGATGAACGCTGCGAGGCACCGAGTGACCAACTGGACATTGGAAAAGGATTCCATAAAGCGAATGGAAAAAAATCATCCCGACTTAGTTTTTCCTTATTGGAATGTGAATGGCATGAGCCCGGTTTCCGGTGATAGTCTTGCCGTACATGCCATGCCCCTGCCCCGAGCTTTGCACGACAAGGGATATTTTACAATTCACGCGGGCAAGGCGCATTTGGGAGCTATCGGGACACCGGGAGAAGAACCCTTGAATTTGGGGTTTGATGTAAATATTGCCGGCCATGCCGCCGGTGCTCCTGAAAGTTATTGGGGCACCGAAAATTTTGGCAACGGGAAGGAAGGCAAGGAAGTTTGGGCGGTTCCCGGTCTGGAAGCCTATCATGGCAAGAATATCCATTTAACAGAAGCCATAACCCTTGAAGCTTTGAAAGCTATTGATTCCGTTGCGACCACTCAACAACCTTTCTTCCTCTACATGTCCCATTATGCAGTACATACCCCCATAATGGCCGATGACCGCTTTATACAGAAGTATTTGGAAAAAGGATTGGATTCCACCGAGGCCAAATATGCCTCCATGGTCGAGGGCATGGACAAAAGCTTGGGCGACATCATGGATTATTTGGAGCTTAAGGGACTCGAGGAAAATACCATAGTCTTGTTTATGTCGGACAACGGCGGATTGAGCGCACATGCACGTGGCGGGGAGCCCCATACCCATAACAGACCTCTGGCCAGTGGCAAAGGCTCTATGTATGAAGGGGGAATCCGAGAACCCATGTTAGTGAAATGGCCGGGAATAACAAAGCCTGGATCAATGACCGATTATCAAGTAATCATTGAGGATTTTTATCCCACTATTCTGGAAATGGCCCAAATTGATAGCCTACAAACGGTACAGAAAATAGACGGGGAAAGCTTCGTAGAAGTATTGAACGGGGAATGGGAATATGAGGAGATCCGTCCCCTGTATTGGCATTACCCCAACGAATGGGGTCCGGACGGTCCAGGTATTGGCGCAGCCAGTGCGGTGCGCAAGGGGGATTGGAAATTTGTCTATTTCCACGCGGATAGGCGCATGGAATTGTTCAACTTGAAAGAAGATATCGGAGAAACCAAAAACGTGTTCGGTGAGAATCCCGAAAAGGTCAGGGAATTGGCAGAGACCTTAACCAATCACCTAAAATCGGTTCAGGCCCAAATGCCCATTGACAAAAAAACAGGGGAACAAGTAGAATATCCGATCGAACTGCTATAGTATGAGTAAAACTTGTCTTCTGTTACTTGGAATGTTCTGGGTCATTTCTTTGGCCGGCTACGGCCAGGATGAATTAAAATCCAAGGATTGGCTTATCGAAAATGCGGTTTATACCGCCGAAGTCGTTAAAAAAGGGGACCGTATTATTTTGGACAATGGGCTGGTACGGCGTGAAATTAAAGTAACACCGAATGCGGCCACGGTGGAATTCAAAAATTTAACTACAGGTGAAACCCTACTCAGAAGCCTACAACCGGAAGCTGAGGTTACCCTAAATGGGAAAACATACGCCATTGGCGGATTACATGGCCTAAAGGAACATGGCTATCTTTTGGAGGAATGGTTGGAGAATTTGAATTCGGATGCGGATGCCTTTCAGTATCAAAACCACACGATTCAATCAATAAGACCCAAGTTAAAATGGAGCGGCCAAAAACGCCTTCATATGGCCGAAAAAATTGTTCCGACCGGAAAAGAGCTGATTTTGAGGTTTCAACATGCTTCTCCGGAATTGGAAGGGGTAGTTGTTGATGTGCATTATGAGCTGTACGATGCTATTCCCTTGGTTTCAAAATGGATTGTGGTCAAGAATATTTCTTTGGAAACTTTAAGCTTGGATAGCTTTAAAAGTGAGCTTTTAGCCAATCCGGAAGTGGAAAACCCGGTAGAAACCCCAAATACATGGAAACGCCCGAACCTTCATGTTGAAAGCGACTATGCTTTTGGAGGGTTTACTTCGGGAGAATCCAATGTAACCACCTTTTGGGAAACGGATTCCACCTATACCTCTCAGGTCAATTGGAAAATGGAGACCCCTTGTTTGCTAATAAGTAGATTACCCGTTGGGCCGAATATCGATTTAAAAAAAGGTGCCACCTTTGAAAGTTTTCGTACTTACGAACTTCTATTGGAAGGAACCGATCGTGAGCGAAACACCTTGGCCATGCGAAAAATGTATCGCCTACTGGCACCGTGGTCTACGGAGAACCCCATTTTTATGCACTTGACCACTACGGATGAGGATAAGGTCAAAAATGCCATAGACCAATGCGAGGAAACGGGTTACGAAATGGTGATATTAAGTTTTGGCAGTGGCCTTAATATGGAGGACAACAGCCCGGAGAATATTGCAAAATTCAAGGCTCTGGCAGATTATGCCCATGGCAAGGGCATTGAATTGGGCGGGTATTCGTTGTTCTCCAGTAGAAAAATTGCGGATTCCATTGATGTAATCGATAAGGAAACGGGTAAGCCCGGTGGAGCCAAATTTGGAAATGCACCTTGCCTGGCCTCTGAATGGGGGTACGATTATTTGGAGAAAATCAAGTATTTTTTGGAACGTACTGGCTTTGACCTTTTAGAGCATGATGGCCCTTATCCTGGAGATTACTGTGCTTCCACTACCCACAAGTATCACAAAGGATATGAGGATTCCCAATGGCAACAATGGAGCATGACTCAGGAATTCTATCATTGGCTACGCGAAAGGGATATTTACCTAAATGCCCCGGACTTTTACTTCCTACAGGGATCCAACAAATGTGGTATCGGATATCGTGAGGTCAATTGGTCCTTACCCCGGTCGCAACAGCTGGTTTTGGGAAGACAGAACATCTATGACGGCACTTGGGAAAAAGCGCCTTCGATGGCATGGACCTTTGTTCCGCTCACCGAATATCACGGGGGCGGTGCGGCCGCTACTTTGGAACCTTTAAAAGATCATTTGTCCGCCTATCAGGCCCACATGATCCAGAATTATGGGTCTGGAGTGCAGGCCTGTTATCGTGGCCCTAGGCTTTATGATACCGAGGCTACCAAGGCACTAGTAGTAGAACAGATCCAGCATTATAAGAAGTATCGTAAGATTCTCAATGCAGATCTTATCCATTTGAGGAGGCCCAATGGTCGATCATGGGACGGTTTTATGCACGTTGACCCAAAAGGGGAGCATAAAGGGTTTGTGTTATTGTTCAATCCTACCCAAAATGATATTCAAGAAAAAATAAAGATTCCCTTGTATTACACGGGCTTAACGGATTATGCCACTGTATCGGATGAAGATGGAAAAGAAAAAAAATATGAATTGGGTAGAAATTTTGAGATTACTATGGAAGTTACAATTCCAGCGGCAACATCTACTTGGTTTGTGGTACGCTAAAAAGATGAATATGAGGATACATCGATTTTTATTATTGTTTGTGTTTATCGGGACTATTTCATGCTCCCGGGTACAGCCACCGACACCTATTGGTCCCACTCCTTCCGCACGGCAATTGGCTTGGCAAAATTTGGAGTACTATGCCTTCATCCATTTCAACATGAATACCTTTACGGATATGGAATGGGGTACGGGCGGAGAATCCCCAGCTCAGTTCAATCCTTCGGAACTGGATGCCATGCAATGGGCCAAAGTGGCCAAGGAAGCCGGTATGCGCGGGATTATTATTACGGCCAAACATCATGACGGCTTTTGTCTGTGGCCTACCAAGACCACTGAACATTCTGTTGTGAATTCCCCTTGGAAAAATGGTCAGGGCGATTTGTTAAAAGACCTTTCCGAGGCCTGTAAGGCCTATGGACTTAAGTTTGGGGTATACCTTTCCCCATGGGACAGAAACCATAAAGATTATGGCAAACCGGAATATGTAAAAGTTTTCCATGAGCAGTTACGGGAATTATTAACCAATTATGGACCGATTTTCGAAGTCTGGTTCGATGGTGCCAACGGAGGCTCAGGTTTTTACGGTGGAGCCAATGAAACCCGAAAAATTGATAATAAAACGTATTACCAATGGGACAAGGCCGTGGCCTTAGTAAGGGAGCTGCAGCCAGACGCCGTTATTTTTAGCGATGGCGGTCCCGATATCCGTTGGGTGGGCAATGAGGAAGGTTGGGCGAATACGACCAATTGGAGTATCATGCGCCGAGATGAGATTTATCCCGGATGGCCCAGGTACAAGGAATTGCGTTCCGGTCATGAGGACGGAACACATTGGTTACCGGCAGAGGCCGATGTTTCCATCCGTCCGGGTTGGTACTATCATCCAAGGGAAGACCATCAGGTGAAGAGTTTGCCCCATTTGCTGGATATATACTACAAATCGGTCGGGAGAAATGCGTCCCTATTACTGAACCTTCCCGTGGACTATAGAGGTCTTGTCCATGAGACAGATGTTCAGCAATTAATGGCCCTTCGCACCCAATTGGACAAGGACTTTGCGACTGAACTTGCAGAGGGCCAACAAATATTGGCTACGGATGAACGCGAAAATAGCTCCGAGTTTTCGGTAGAAAAAACCATTGATGGCAACCCGGATACCTATTGGTCTACCAACGATGGTGTTACCGGTGCATCAATAACCATTGGTTTTGATAAACCGACCGAAGTGAACCGCATTTTGCTCCAAGAATACATTGCCCTAGGCCAGCGTGTACAAAATTTTAGCCTGGAGGCCGAGGTAGATGGAACGTGGATGGAGATTGATCGACAGACGACGATAGGGTACAAACGTATCTTGCGATTTAAAACGGTGGAGGCAACGGGGATTCGAATTAATTTCTTAGAGGTAAAGGGACCACTGGCCATCGCTAATCTGGAATTGTATCGCGCGCCGAATCTTTTGGTGCCGCCCCAAATTAAAAGGAACAAGAACGGCTTGGTGACACTTGAAGTCCCGGACGATGCCGTTGAAATTCGGTATACCTTGGATGGAAGCGAACCCTCCAAAACTTCCACAAAATATTCAGGTCCATTTCTTCTCAGTACCCCCGCTTCTGTCAAGGCAATAACAGTTGACCCCAACATCGGGGACCATTCTGCGGTTGGGACAAAGCATTTTGACATTGCCAAAAAGGATTGGAAGGTACTACATGTCTCATCCGGAGATTTAAGCCGGGCCAGTACTAGTATAGACGATGACTCCGATACATTTTGGGCTACTGAGGAAGGAAGTAGCACTCCTCAAGAAATTGTTATCGATTTGGGGAAAGTATATGACCTAACCGGCTTTACCTATTGGCCCATTCAGGAGCGTTACCCCTTTGGTATTGTTACGGTCTATGAATTTTCTACAAGTAGGAACAGTGTAGATTGGAAAACCACTGCTACGGGAGAATTTGGCAATGTGGTCAACAATCGTATTGAGCAACGGGTGGATTTTACCCCTGCAAAGGCAAGATATATTAAGTTAAAGGGAGTCCAAGTGGATGGTCCTGATTTTAGGACTTCTTTTGGTGAGATAGGGGTTTTGACGGTAGAATAAGCATCTATTCTATCTGTTCGCAAGAATTATTTCCGTAAGCCGCTCTTCCACCAGGTTTCCGTCAAGTTCATTCGGCATATCCGGGTGGTAATAGTAACTAATAAGCTTTCGGTCCACTTCTGTAAAATCACGACCTGCCAAGCCAACGCCTCCGCACATAATGCTGTTATTACTACCGAAAGCACATTGACTTTGGGGAGAGTGCGCCAGCCCGATCATATGACCCATTTCGTGCTTTAACGTGGGCGCATTATGGGCATAATCGGCAATCCAGATTTGATCACCGCCCGCAATACCCCCAAGTCCGGGATTGTCCAGGGCAAGCTCATAGAATTCTGGCCATTTATCGGCCAAATCCTCCACACTACTGGAATAGAGTTGTACGTTGGCAGCTAGGGAGTCCGTTGTAATGCCTATTTCAAAACCATCCGAAAACATAGCGTTGTATTCGTTAACGCTGGTCTGTGTAATATTTTCCAAAATAGGGGTTACCGAACCGGACAAAAAGATTTCCGCTTTTTCCGTCCGTTTGAACAATGGAAATTCCGTATCATCGAACAATATTTGAACTATAAAACTTTCCACGATGGCTTTTTCCGTATTGGTAAGGGGCCCATCATCCGTATCCTCGATTACCAAGGTAATCTTCGCCATCCTATTGGTTCTGCCATCGCTTACCGTAACATTGAATTCGAATTCTACATTGGTCTCATAATCGGCGATGGGGCTAAATGCTGAGAAACTTAATTCCCCGGTAGCTAAATTAAGTTCCAGGCCTGGGATGTCCGGATTTAAAAATTGAAGTGCATCACCGTCCGGATCAGAGGCCACTAGTGTGCCAATAACCGTACCGGATCCCGTATTTTCCGTAACAAAAAAAGTCTGGTCCGCAAAGGATGGGGCCGTATTGGTCTCAACCATAGGGTTTTCCTCTGGGGCTTTAGTATTGGTTGACAAGTCTGAACCGGAATCTCCGGAATCACAGCTCATAAAAAGAATTCCGATGAGGTAAGGTAAAAATCGTTTCATAGCATAGTATAAGTTTGGTAGCCCTTCTTATTACGGGAGATTGGAATAAATATAGAAAAAATTAGGTTATGAATCTCCCGAAATATCCTACGGAAACCCCTTTGCTATCGGCATATTTGGGAGAACCGGGCCGCAACAACAGCATTGATAAAACGGTTTTGATACCGAAATTCGAGAACAGTAGGTGATAGATTAACCGATTGTAAGCCTTTTCATAACTTTTTGATAACTATTTTGTCTTTAACGGAAAAAAAAGATTTCTCGTTATAGCTTTCGTAATATTAGTAATCAACTATATACGTATTAATAAAATCGTTGAAATGCATGGTAATTTGGTCACAAAATGTTCAAATAGTAGTATTTTTAACCACCGAGAAGGAAGATGTTTTAACGCCCCAATGATTACCACATGAAAATGAATACCTCGCTTTTCGGAAAGCCACTTAAGGTGGAGAAGGAACATAGCAATGTTCGGCCAATAAATATGAAAATGATACCCACAACCGCTGTAAATCCCACAATCTATGGCACAAATCCCCTATGTATTTGATAACCTTTACTTTCTAACTACATGCTCGGTTGCGGTAACGCTATTGATTTCCTTTCGGTTGTATCCCATTATTATCTATGTGGTCAACAGAAAGGGATTGATGGATGATCCGGAGGAGCGTAGTGCACATACCAACAAGGTGCCTACCTTAGGGGGTATGGGACTATTCATTGTGTTTTCCCTAACGGTGATGTTGTTGGGCGTTTTGGCCGATTTGTCAAGACCGGAACTGCTTCAGTTGGTGTCGCTGTTGGCCGGGACCCTGCTCCTTTTGATTATGGGGGTTAAGGACGACCTGGTACTCATGTCGCCCAAGAAAAAATTAATCGGACAGCTTTTGGCGGCGAGTATGGTAATTTTCCTATCCGATGTGCGCATTGCCCACTTTCAAGGACTTTTGGGTATTGGGGAGCTACCCTATTGGGTTTCTGTTTTCTTTACTTTTTTTGTGTTTATCCTAGTGATCAACGCGGTAAATCTTATCGACGGAATCGATGGGCTGGCCGGGTCCATTGCCATAATCTCCAGTGTTACTTTCGGTATTTTCTTTTTGCTGAATGAGCAGTATCTGCTATCATTGGTTTCTTTTGCCTTGATCGGTTCTGTAATCGGATTTTTATATTACAACCTGTCCAATACCCAAAAACTCTTTATGGGCGATTCCGGTTCCCTGCTTATAGGCTTCTTATTGACCTATCAAGGAGTTGCTTTTCTTGGGGTCAATGAAAATGCCCTGGCTTCCCTAGCGGTTTCGAATGCCCCTGTGCTCCTTTTGGCCGTTTTATCCTATCCCTTGTTGGACACCTTACGGGTTTTTAGTATACGGGTTTGGCAAAAACGGAGTCCGTTCAGCGCCGATCGCAACCATATACATCACCGTCTTTTGGATTTGGGGAATGCCCATGAGCAGGCCACCTTGATTATTTGCGTTTGTAATATTTTTGTCATAGGCTTAGTCTTTTTGATAGGCGGTTTGAATATAAATCTTCAATTGATCATTAGTGTTGTTATAGGCTCTTCCTTATACCTGGTCCCATTTCTAAAGGTTTTTGATAAACAAGCACTTTATCTCCCTGAAAAAGCAAAAAGAATTGACGTCTTGAATGGCGAGATCAAAACTACCACAGAGGATCAAAAACCACATTCAAATGTACCGGAGACTTCCGGGGTGGTTCAAATGGAAAATGCAACTCGGGAAAAGGAACCGACCCCGTTGGATTTGTCCGACCCTAATCCTTACTTTAGCGGAATCAAGGAGTTTGAAAAACAAAAAGTGCTCTCGAAGCGATTATCGGATTTCAAAAAGTCGGCCACAATAGATTTCAAAAAGGTGGGAAGAAGTATGCGAAAGCAATCCTAAAAACCTCATAGGACTCTAGCTAAAGAACACAGAAGATATAAAAACCTGATTACTTGATATGAAAACAATTTGGGTCATAGGGGCAAACGGGCAATTGGGTTCTGAGATTCGGGAGTTGGCAGCTTCCCAAACGGGAAAGACCTTTGTTTTTACGGATGTTAACGAACTGGATATTACGGACCACGCAGCTGTAGCGCGTTTTGTCGTAGAGAACAAGATTGATGCGCTGATCAATTGCGCAGCCTACACCGCTGTGGATAAGGCGGAAACCGAGGTGGAAAAAGCGGATGCCATTAACCATTGGGCCGTGGCAAATTTGGCTAAGATCGCCAAAGCAGAGGATTTGACCTTTGTGCATATTTCTACGGATTACGTTTTTGAAGGCACTGCCTCTAAGCCCTATACCGAAACGGATACGCCAAATCCGCAAAGTGTATATGGTAGAACGAAACTGGATGGCGAAAATGCCATCCTCAAAATTAATCCGGCGCGTACACTGATCATTCGGACCTCCTGGGTATATTCCAGTTATGGTGCCAATTTTGTTAAGACCATGCTACGGCTGGGAAGGGAAAGGGAGGAACTCAATGTGGTTCATGATCAAGTAGGCCGTCCTACCTATGCAGGAGACCTCGCTGAAGCGGTACTTCAACTACTTCCCTTGCTAAAAAATAAGGATGTAGGCATTTACCACTACGCTAATACCGGACAATGTAGTTGGTACGAGTTTGCGAACACCATTTTTAAAATGGCACAACTACCGGTTATGACAAACCCAATACCTACCACCGATTACCCAACGCCTGCCCAAAGGCCCATGTATAGTGTGTTGCATACGGAAAAAATTAAAAAGGATTTTGGATTGGAAATTCCGGGGTGGGAGGAGGCCCTAGAACGATGTTTGTTAAAAATGCAGTCAAAAACACTACAATGAACAAGAAAGCTTTTATTACGGGAGTAACAGGACAGGATGGGGCCTATTTAAGCGAGTTTTTATTAAAAAAAGGATACATCGTACATGGTTTAAAAAGAAGATCGTCTTCATTTAATACAGATCGCATAGACCATCTGTATCAAGACCCCCATGTGGAAGACCGAAATTTTATCCTGCACTACGGGGATATGACGGACAGTACCAATTTGATTCGCCTCATTCAGGAAATACAACCGGATGAAATTTATAACCTGGCCGCTATGAGCCATGTTCAGGTTTCGTTTGAAGTACCTGAATATACGGCAAATGCGGATGGTATAGGCACCTTGCGCATCTTGGATGCCGTACGGTTATTGGGGCTTGAAAAGAAAACACGTATCTACCAAGCTGCTACGTCGGAGTTGTATGGCAAGGTACAGGAAGTGCCGCAAACGGAGAAGACACCTTTTTATCCCCGTAGTCCATACGGAGTGGCCAAATTGTACGCCTATTGGATAACGGTCAACTACCGGGAAGCCTATGAAATGTTCGCCTGCAACGGTATCCTTTTTAATCATGAATCGCCTATCCGTGGGGAGACTTTTGTAACCCGAAAGATAACCAGGGCCGTTTCCCGGATTGCTATGGGCCTTCAGGATACCTTGTATTTGGGAAATTTGAACGCCCAACGGGATTGGGGACATGCCAAGGACTATGTACGGATGATGTGGATGATCCTTCAGGCGGAAGAGCCCGAAGACTGGGTCATTGCCACGGGAAAAACCACCACGGTACGAGATATGGTGCGTATGGCTTTTGGCGAGGTAGGCATTCAATTGGAGCTCACAGGAGAAGGAGCAGAGGAAAAAGCTTTGGTGGCATCCTGTGAAAATGTGGACTATCAACTGCCTATTGGAAAAGAAGTAGTACGGATCGATCCCCGCTACTTTAGACCTACGGAAGTAGACCTTTTGGTAGGCGATGCTACCAAGGCCCGCACCAAATTGGGATGGGAACCGATTTATGACCTAAAGGCCATGGTAAAGGAAATGATCCAGAGCGACCTTAAGCTCATGGAAAAGGACAAGCATCTTAATCACGGGGGGTTTACGACCTTTAATTATTACGAATAAATGAAGAAAGACTCCAAAATATATATCGCTGGTCATACCGGCATGGTAGGTTCAGCTATCTGGCGTACACTAAGAGAGTTAGGTTATGCCAATCTTATCGGTAAGGTCAGCGATGAACTGGATTTACGAAAACAAGAGGCGGTTGCCGATTTTTTCCAAAGGGAAAAGCCTGAAATTGTGGTGGACGCAGCGGCCAGGGTGGGGGGTATTTTGGCCAATACAAAGGATCAATATGGTTTTTTGATGGAAAATATGTTGATACAGAATAATCTGATTCATGAGTCGCATAAAAGCAAGGTAGAAAAGTTCATATTTCTAGGGAGTTCCTGTATCTACCCAAAATTGGCACCTCAACCCTTGAAGGAAGACTATTTATTGACAGGTCCCTTGGAACCCACCAATGAGGGATATGCAATTGCCAAGATCTCCGGGGTAAAATTATGCGAGGCGTTGCGCCAGCAGCATGGTAAGTATTTTGTAAGTCTTATGCCTACCAATTTATATGGCCCCAATGATAATTTTGATTTGGAAACCTCCCATGTCCTTCCGGCGATGCTCCGAAAATTTCATGAGGCCCAGGAAAATGGAAATAAGCCAGTAACCCTTTGGGGTAGTGGTACCCCCTTACGGGAGTTCATGCATGTAGACGATTTGGCCAAGGCTGTGGTCTTTTCCTTGGAAAACGAATTGCCCGGACATTTGTACAATGTAGGTACGGGAATTGATATTTCCATTAAGGACTTGGCATTATTGATACAAAAAGTGGTGGGACATTCTGGTGAAATTCTATGGAATCGTGAAAAACCTGATGGTACCCCACGCAAATTGATGGAGGTCTCCCGCTTACGGGCCTTGGGTTGGGAGGTACGGATAGCTTTGGAAGACGGGATTAGGGAGACGTTTGAGTGGTTTTTGGAAACTAAGGACGAATTGCAAGGGAATGTTTAGAAATTTATTGGAATTCTTGGGTATTAAGAGTGAACGTACTTTTGGGATTACAAAACATATTTTTTGGTCATTTTTATTTAAGGTAGGGCATCTGGCTTTCACTTTTTTGATTATTCCGATGACTTTAATTTTAGGTAATAATGTTTATTAAAACCAAAAGATTTACATTTTTGAAAAAAATGCTTATTAGTAAGGTAGAATTTTCGAAGCTAATAAGTATTCTTTTAGATCAGGGTTTTACAAGTATAGTATCATTTTATACGACGGTGGTCATTAGTAGGGTATCTTCTATTAGTGACTATGCTGAATTTGTTCTTCTAATGTCAATCTCTGTTTCAATACTTGGTTTTCAAAGGGCATTAATATCTCAACCATACATTATCAACCGCAACGATTTTAAAATAAAAGAAGCCAAAGAATACTTTTATAGTAATCTCTGGTTTAAAAGTATTTTTACTTTGGCTCTTGTGGTTTTAATTCCTTCTTTGATCTGGATAGATAAGTCAATTGATTCGTCAAGACTAATATTGTTGTTCACTTCGTTTATTATTTTTTATAGCTCTTTTTATTTTGTTAAGGATATGTTACTGGGCAATAGGGAAACACTACTCAATTTAAAATTTAGCTTGTTTGTAAATTTTTCGTTAGCAGCGATTTTGTCATATATTTTGATAAAAGGCGAAGACAAAATTTCGTTTTTTCTTATCGGTGCCAGCGTAGTATACTTGTTGGCTTACGTTTTTTTTAATTTAAGAAACAGGAGTTTTCTTAAGTTTAACCGCTCTAAATTACTTACCATGTTTAAGTTGAATTGGAAAGTGGGGAAGTGGATTGCGGGATCAAATCTATTGTTTACAGTAAGCTCCCAAATATATCCATGGTTGCTGCTTTGGTTTATGTCAAAAAGTGATATTGCAATTTATGGAGTTTTGATAAGTATTTCAAGTTTAGTAAATCCAATTTTGGCAAGCCTTAAAGCATATTTATTACCAATTTTTTCAAAAACCAGTCGTAATAAATTCAAACTAAAAAAGTTGGTTTTAAAATGGGTAGTATTTTTTTGTACAATGTCTTTTTGTTTGATATTAGTTGGAGAACTATTGGGTGAGCAAATAATCGAATTGTTTTTTGGCAAAAAATATTCTGGTTTGGGCTATTTAGTTTTACTGCCATTTTTAGATCAGGCAATAAGCATTCTTTTTCAGCCTTTGGATATTGCTTTTAATGCTTTAAAAAGAACTGATATTGGATTTCGCCTTTTAATTTTTAGGAGTGCTTGCGCTTTAGTATTAGGTTTTATTTTGGTGAAGCAATTTGGTCTTGTTGGAGTTTTTGCCACACGTATTTCGGAGAACATTTTGTATCAATGCGCAAACCTAGTTTTATTTAAAAGAATAATGAAAACATGAATATTTGTTATGTGGCACGCGAGTATCTCGGGTCTAAACGAGCTGGAGGAATAGCGACTTACATTCATGAAGTCAGCAAGATTATGGCGCAGATGGGACATAGGGTATATATTATCTGCGCATCTGACGAAGTCAACAGGAGTAGAAGAGAAGTAATTGGTGAAATCACATATATATACCTAAGTGGAGCGGATTACTTTATTCACTCTAATAGATACCTTCAATTGCTTTTTACAAAAATTAGAGAAGTACTATTTTATAATTCTTATAGAAAGAAAGTTGTCTTTGCTATCAATCAGCTCCAGAAAGAAGTTGGTCTTGATTTAATCGAATTTCCAGAATTTGGAAATGAGGCCAAATACTGGTTGAGGACAGAAAACCGGAATATAACTACGATTGTAAGATTTCATGGACCTAGTGGTCATAACCGAGCTACAAATGTCATTAATACAAGAAGTAAACGTGTAAAAAATGAACTGATAACCAGTTTTAAAGCTGATGGAATTTCGTTTTGCTCTCGTGCCATAAGGCATTTGTTATTGGATAACGATTTTTCATATACACTAATTTCAAATTATGAGGGAACTCAAAAGGTAATTTTTAATCCGGTAGTTTTGGGCAATACTATTAGTTTCAAGCCATCGAATACAAAATTTATTTTTGCAGCAGGTTCGTTTGTAGAAAATAAGGGCTTTAAAGAACTTATTGAAGCATTAAAACTACTTAATAAGGATAATCATATTGAATTAGTAATTGCCGGAAAATTAGGAAGACTTGGTATAGAATATCTGAAAAAAGCTCAACAAGAAGATGATTATAAAGATTGGTTAAATATTCTAGGACCAATAGATAGGAAATTGCTTTATAGCTATTATCGACAAGCTGAAATATGTTGCTTTCCTTCTTATTGGGATAATATGCCATTAACCTGCTTGGAAGCAATGTCTGTAGGTGGTTTGGTTTTAGGAAGCAGTTCAGGAGGTATGAAAGAGATTATCGAAAATGGGGTTGACGGTTTTTTAGCAAGACCAAAGGATATTATTTTACTTAAAAACAATATTGAGATTATTTTGAATCTAAAGAAACCGCAGAAAAACTCTGTTAGAAAGATGGCTATAAATAAAATAGAAAATAATTTTTCTTCACAAGTAATATATGAGCAGATGTTTAGTTTCTACAATCAGCTAAATAGTTAAAATACGTATAGACTCATGAGCTGGCACATATTTACTATTTTCCTTACGGTTTTTCTTATTTTCATAATTGCCACAACTAAATCATATAAACTAAATGTTCTATACTTAGCAATATCTTCCTTATACAATATTCCTCTATTTATGCTTGGTAATTCAAGTAGTTCTGGGGTATTTGTTTTTGACTTAATTCTATTCGTATTTGTAGTAAAGAACTTAGTCTTGAGAGCTTTTTCAACTTATAGAGTTTTTAGATTATCTACTAATTCAATCTTTTTAGTACTTCTTGTATACGTTTTCTTTAGGACAGTTTTTGCCTTGGTAGAGGATTATGGCTACTATAACAATTTTATATTATACGGTTTTTATCGGTGGTGTACCTTTGGATTGTTTCTATTTATTGTTTCCTACAAGAATTGGAATTATATAGAAGTGATAAATGTTTTAAGAAGATTTCACAAAATACTTCTAATTTACTTTTTTTTTGGAACACTGCATCAACTGGGCTTTTGGGATTTGTCTGGGTATGAAGCCATGGGGATGGATGAACTTTTCTTCGAAAACGAGGAGTATGCAGATTTTTTCTTTAGAACTTATTTGGGAAATGTTTCGGCTTCAGTTGGATTTATAGGTTCACTAGGTGTATTTATTTCGCTTTTTTTAATTAGAATAAAAGTCGATTTGAAATACGCTCTTCTTGGTCTGTTTTTGTCTTCCTTCGTATTAATAGGTTCTTGGTCAAGATCAGATTTGATAGCTTTGATGATTAGTCTTTTACTATCCGTAATTATTGGTTACAAAAAAGTTTTTGGAAAGTTGGTTTTAAAAACTTCCTTAACTCTCATATCAATATTCATAGTCTTCTATTCTTTCCTTTCATTTAATGATGAAGATCATTATATTTCCGAAAATAGGACATTTCAGAGATTTTTTAAAACAGAATATACCAATCAATTGAGGGGAGATTCTGACGGTACTTTGGCTTTTCGAGTTCTCGAACAAAATAATGCACTTAATCACATAGTGGAAAATATCGAACTTTTACTTTTTGGATATGGTCCTAATGGATATAGGATGTTTATGGTTAATGGAATTAGTAAAATGGGTTTTGGCCATAATATATTTTTGCATACAATTGGTGAATTGGGCTTGATGGGAGGGTTTCTTCTTTTTGTTTTTTTAGCTCTTCTTTTTTATGATATTTACCAAAAGCAAAAGTTGGCACCTAATCTCATCAGAATTTTATGCTTTCTTACTTTTTTTATACTCTGTCAACGATTTATAGCAGGTTTTGCTGTGGACACTTTATTTGCAGTAGATAACATATTGCCAATGACCATTATCTTTTTATTTGTAACAATAATAATTTCTCGAATTAAATATGGAAAAGTATGAAAATAACTTGGGTTACCAGAAACTTTTTGGATTATAGAATACCTGTATTTGAAGCGATTAACAAAAATTCCAATAATAATCTCACTCTTGTTTATAATTCTGATGTTGTACCCGATCGATGCATTACGAAAATTAATCAAGTATTAGGGGAAAGGGCTATTGGATTATCCGGTGAATTGTCGATTGGCAATAAACATGATGATTTGGAATTTGCAAATACTACTCTAAGAGTTCCAATTCAAAAAGGACTTATTAAAACAGTAAAGAAAACAAAACCAGATATTATCCTTGCAGATGGGTTTTTTCAATGGACCTATGCAGCTTATTGGTTAAAAATATTTTATAAAATTCCTTTAATTATGTTGTATGAAAGAACTTTTCATACCGAAAGGATAGCACCATGGTGGAGAACGGGTTTAAGGCGCATTGCTTCAAGATATATTGACAAAATAGGGTGTAATGGCAGGTTGACTTTTGAATACGTTGAAAAAGGAATAAAGTTCCCCAAGGAAAAATTATTTTTAGGCAATATGGCAGCTGATACTTTTGGATTGGAAAAGGAAGTATCCGTACACAGACAAACGAAAAAAAATAAAAGAGAAATAAAAGATTTAACAATTTTATACGTAGGACGTCTTATTGAATTAAAAGGAGTTCGAGAAATGCTTTTGGTTTGGAAGGACTTTATTAAAGAAGACATGAATGTTAGGCTGAAAATTGTTGGTGGGGGAGATCAGGAAGAATATCTAAGAGAATTAGTTGAAGAAGAAGGCATACAAAAAGTACAAATAGTAGGAGGGATAGATTATTCGGAAGTATCTAAAATGTATGCCTTTGCCGATGTGTTTATTATACCGACCTTGGAGGACAATTGGTCTCTTGTAGTTCCTGAGGCCATGTCCTGTGGTTTACCGATTTTATGCTCAAAATATAATGGCTGCTGGCCTGAACTCGTGACATCAAAAAATGGGTGGGTATTTGATCCCTTGGACTCCCATAATTTTCTAAAAATATTGAATTCAGCTTGGGAGAGTCGGAAACATTGGAAGGAAATGGGAGAAAGCTCATTGCAAATAGTTTCCGATTTTACCCCTCAAAAAATTGGAGATAGGATTTACAAAGCTATTTTAACGACTATAGAATAATGCTTAAAGGGATAAAAAGAAAAGTGTTATTTTTTTTAAGATGGATTACATCGGACAGACTATATTATCAAATTCGTTATTTCGTCGCTTTCAAGCGACCACTTGACCTAAAAGAGCCTGATACCTTAATGGCTAAGATTATTTGGCTTAATCTCAATGATCGTAATCCTATATACACCCATTTGGTGGACAAATACGCCGTACGGGAATATATAAGTCAAAAAATTGGGACTAAATACCTCAATACATTGTATGGGGTATATGAACAAGTAGAGGACATTGATTTCACTACCTTGCCCAAATCCTTTGTTCTTAAAGGGACCCATGGGGCTGATATGATCTTGATTTGTAGGGACAAATCCCAATTTGACATTAGCAAAGCTAAAAAAACCATGCGAAAATGGTTATCTACCAATTTTTACAAACTATGGGGCGAACATGCTTATGATAAGGTACCGCCCAGAATCATTTGCGAACAATATCTGGCTAATACAAATGAAAGTGCACTGGTAGATTTTAAATACCATTGTTTCCATGGCGAACCCAAACACATCCAGATTGATCGGGATCGCTTTGTAAACCATACACTTAATTTCTATGACTTGGAATGGAACCGGCTTCCCTTCGGATTGTGGTATCCTCAGGCAAAAGAAGATTTGCCCAAACCCAAAAATCTGGAAATTATGACGCAATTGGCGCGGACCTTGGCCCAAGGATTTAAGTTTGTCCGAGTCGATTTCTATAATGTGGTGGGTCATATCTATTTTGGGGAGATGACTTTTTATCCCTGCAATGGTTTTGGTGTTTTTGACCCGGTGGAAAAGGATTTTGAGTTTGGAAGCTGGTTACATTTAGATAAAGACAATCCCAATTATTCGTTAGACTATTGAAAATACTCTTTATCCATAACAATTATGCCAGCAATACCAGTGGCGAGGAACAGGCCGCCGAGGCCCTTAGGGAAGTCCTTGTGGCTCACGGGCATCAGGTGAAATGGTTTCGGCGGTTTTCGGATGTTATCAGAGATTCTTTTTGGAAGAAAGTACAGGCCTTTTTTTCGGGCATGTACAATCCCGGAGCCGTAAAGGAGCTTAAAGGTATTTTGGATGAGTTTCAACCGGATATTGTTCAGATACAGAACTTATATCCCTTTATTTCCCCAGGCATTATCCGAATTATAAAGCGGAGGCGTATTCCTTTGGTGATGCGCTGCCCTAATTACCGGCTGTTTTGTCCTACTGGCCTGCATTTAGATCGGAGAGGAGATATTTGCGAACGATGTTTAAGTGGACTAAGGGAATTAAATTGCATAAAGAAGAATTGCGAGAATGATCTTCCTAAAAGTTTTGGGTATGCTTTGCGTAATTTTTTAGCCCGTACCGTTTGGGGGGTTACCAAGACCATGGACGCCTATATTGTTCAAACTACTTTCCAACGTCAAAAATTTATTGATAATGGAATTCCTCCACATAAACTCTTTATCATATCTGGTTTTTCTTCGATGGCAAAAAAAACTGCAAATAAATACGAACCAAAGTATGTTACCTTTATTGGTCGAGTATCAAGAGAAAAAGGGATTGAAGAATTTTTAGAAGTAGCTAAAGATTTGCCAAATATACCATTTGCGGTTGTGGGGGATGTTCGGGGACATGGTATTTCTATCAAACTGAACTCACCATCTAACATACTGTGGACTGGATTTCTAACAGGAGATAAATTAGACGCATTTTTTCAGTATTCAAAAATAATTGTAGTACCAAGTAAATGGTATGAAGGGTTTCCAAATGTTATAGTTAATGCAATGAAACATGGCAGGCCTGTAATAAGCAATAATTTGGGAGCTATGTCAGATATAATTGATCATAGAAAAAATGGCATTTTAGTTGAAACGGGGAATGTTGAGGATTTAAAAGGAGCTATCAGAAAACTATATGACGACGAAATAAATATCAATTTTTATGGATTAAATGGGAAAAATAAAGCTGACTTACTATATTCCTCTCAAAGCGTCTATAATGATTTAATAAATCTGTATTCTAATTTGATAAAAGAAAAGTCAAAAGTGTAATACATGAACCTTTATAGTATTGACTTACAAAATATATGTAAATCATTAAATTAATTAAGGAAAACTTGCTTTCTGAAATTGTCAAATATTATATTTTTTGGGCAGTTTGCCAGTTTGAACTACTTCTAGTAGATTATTTAAAAGGATAAATTATTTCTAATTTCTTGGGTGAATATGAAGCTTTTAAGTTATGAAGTAGCGGTAACTTATCCCAAGTTGCCACCAAATAAAAAAATGATCATCAATACCCTAAACCCCCATAGCTACTGTATGGCCCGTAAAGACCATGTATTTGAGACTGCCTTACGAGATTCGGATCAGTTGGTGCCTGATGGTATCGGGATAGTTTGGGCCGCCAGAGTACTAGAGAAAAAGAAGATAGAAAAAATTGCCGGCTATGATATCTTCATCCATATTATGGAACATCTAAACAAAATGGCAGGTTCTTGTTTTTTTTTAGGGGCTTCAGAAGAGACTCTAATCTTGATCCAGGCACGTGCCCGGCAGGAATATCCCAACATCCGGGTACATACGCATTCCCCACCCTATAAACCTAAATTTGATCGGGAGGAAAGCCATGCCATGTGTGCCAAAATTAAGGCCTCCGGTGCCCATGTGTTATTTGTAGGGATGACGGCCCCAAAACAGGAAAAGTGGGTATATCAGAATAAAACTGAACTCTCCCCGGCCATTATTTGTTCCGTAGGTGCCGTATTTGATTTTTATGCAGGTACCGTAAAACGATCGCATCCTTTTTGGATTAAACTGGGCTTGGAATGGTTGCCCCGTTTCCTTAAGGAGCCCAAGAGGTTGGCAGAACGAAATTTAGTCTCTACCCCAAAGTTTATCTTGGAAGTATTCTCATATAAATTTTTAAAAAAGGGTCTGCTCTAATCAAAAAACTTGGCCTTAGTTCGTATACAATGAAAGTAATCCATTCCCTAAAATCGATCCTAAGCAAAGCGGAAACTTACCGGTTTCACTTTTTGCACAAAAAGGAGGCAAAAGGAATACTACGGCAAATTGAGAAAGAAAAAGGCAGACTTTCCCCACCCCTGAAGAAAAAAGCTATGGAATATGCCCAAGACATTTTCGGGGCTAAGCGTTATGCCCCCTGGCTATATGTGTATTCCGCAGCAAGCGGGACCTTTAAGGAAGGTTGGATTCCGGATAATTATTACGGACAGGTGGTGGTCCCCAAAATACAAGGTGCCTATGGAAAGCTATCGTTTGCTAAATTGTATAGCAATGCCTTCTTTAAAACCGATCGGTTTCCCGATCTGGCCTATTACGTAAACGGGCAGTGGCTTTCCAAAGATTTAAGTGTAATGGATCCTAGTGCAGTACAAGAGGTCATCTTTTCGGAAAGTGACCAGGTGGTGTTTAAGAGGGACCAATCGTTTCAGGGAAAAGGGGTCCATCTCATCCAAAAGAATAATTTTAAGACCAGCTACATTGAGCAGTTGGGTAATGGGGTATTTCAAAAGCATATACGGCATCATCCTTTTTTTAACGATTTTGGAATGGCGGCCACGGCCACTCTTCGTATAACCACGGTGTTGAATACCAGCCGCCAGGTTTTCGTTAGGGCTGCCTATTTACGAATGGGCCGATCGGGAGAGACCCATGTACAATCCCGATCCCAAGTAAAGGTAGGCATTGAAATCAATACGGGTGAGCTTGCCGAATACGGACATTTGAACGATTGGAGGTCTGTCCCTAAACATCCGGATACCCACATGGCCTTCACCCATAAAACTATCCCCTATTTTGATGAGGCTATGGCCTTATGCAAGGAATTGCATGCTAAGGTGCCTTATATCGGAAGCATAGGCTGGGACTTGGCCATTGATGCAAAGGGGCAGTTACAAATTTTGGAATGGAACGGTTACAATAATGATATTAAATATTCCGAAGCTACCCAAGGCCCCTGTTTTGCGGACTTGGGTTGGGAGCAACTATGGAAAGGCAATTGAGCGCCAAACCAAAATGTTTTTTGCCTTAAATTTCTCCTTTTTATTGGTAAACCCAGGGTATTTGGGTTTATTTGCAGCTTGGAAAAAGAAAGTTTTGGAACCCCCCTTGAACAAAGCTTGGCAAATTTTTAGTAGCATTAAAAGAATTTCCAGGTGCTTTTTAACTCGGTACAGTTCGCACTTTTTCTACCCATAGTCTTTCTATGCTATTGGGTGATAACTAAAATACGCCCCAAAGCTCAAAACCTCTTTTTGATAGCCGCGTCTTACTTCTTTTATGCGTGGTGGGACTGGCGATTTCTTGGCCTGATTATTTTTAGTACTGTTGTGGACTATGTGGTAGGCCAACGCATTTATGTGCAAGTGGATGACCGCAAAAAGGCCAAGGCCTGGCTCATGGTGAGCGTTATGGCCAATTTGGGGCTGTTGGGTTTTTTTAAATACTACAACTTTTTTGTGGACTCCTTGGTGGACGGCCTTCAGGCATTGGGGTATACCTTGGGAAGTACGTATACCTTGAACATCATTTTGCCGGTAGGAATATCCTTTTATACCTTTCAGACCCTCTCCTATTCCTTTGATATCTATTATCGCCGATTAAAACCCACCACCAATTTTGTAGCCTTCACCGCCTTCGTCTCCTTTTTTCCACAATTGGTTGCAGGACCCATAGAACGGGCATCCAACTTGTTGCACCAAATAGAACGGCCAAGAATGTTTCGATATAAACAGGCGGCTGATGGACTTAAACTTATCCTATGGGGCCTGTTCAAAAAGTTGGCCATCGCAGATGCTTTGGCACCTATGGTGGATGACATCTTTGCCCATTATGGTACCTATCCAAGTTCTACGCTTATTTTGGGCGTGGTAATGTTTAGCTTTCAGGTTTATGGGGACTTTAGCGGCTATTCCGATATTGCCATTGGGACCGCCAAACTTTTTGGAATAGAGTTAATGTCCAATTTTCGATTTCCCCATTTTTCGAGAAATGTGGCGGAATACTGGCAACGCTGGCATGTATCCCTTTCCACTTGGTTTCGGCATTATGTCTACATCCCCTTGGGGGGTTCCCGGGTAAGCAAACGGCGGGCGGTTTTTAATATTGCCGTGGTGTTTTTGGTAAGCGGCCTTTGGCATGGTGCCAATTGGACCTTTGTTTTTTGGGGCGGTTTTCATGCGCTATTGTTTATCCCGGTATTCTTATTGAAACGAAATCGGATTTATATGGACAGTGTTATTGGACAGAACACCTATCTTCCCTCTTTGAAGGAGACAGGGCAAGTGCTGTTGACCTTTGGTTTGGTTACCTTTTCACGTATTTTTTTTCGTTCGCCCAACCTTGCGGATGCCTTTGCCTATATACGCGGAATTTTTACCGATTTTCAAATGGAGTGGTATACGCATCCCCTCGGTTACCGCATGGTGGATTATTACCTTTTGATGTTACTTTTTGTGGTGTATGAATACCGGATTCGGAAAAATGAACGCAGTCCGTTCCATTTTAAGTCGCCTTTTGTAAGGTTTGTGCTCTACGTGTTGGCTATCTTTGGCATATTGTTGTTTTATGATGATGGTATTAATAGGTCGTTTATCTATTTTCAATTTTAACAGGAATGAAAAAGTTTATTTTCAAAACGGTAATATACTTTGGATTGATTCTGATGGCGTTGGAGCTGTTAGTAAGGGCCTTTCATCTGCATGCGGACAATCCCCCAAAAATGATAGATGAATTTGGCGTAGAGAAGCGGGTACCGGGAAGCACGGGGCATTACGTAAAGGGCAACCGTAGACAGAATTTTACCCATTTCTCGATCAACAATTCCGGTTTTAATTCCTACCGGGAGTTTGATCCTTCCGAAAGCAAGTATGAAGTGGCCCTGGTGGGGGATTCCTTTATCGAGGGGTTTCATCAGGATTTTGATAATTCCTTGGGGAAAAAGATTGAACGGTTGCTGCCGGAGTTGGAAGTCTATGAATATGGTTATACCGGTTCAACCATGGCCTATCAGATGCATCTGGTCAATGCATACCAGGAAGAGTTCCGGAATATAGATAAGATTATTTTGTATATGAAGTTTAAAAATGACTTCGATACCCATGAGCATGAAGCGAATTATGAATTGATACGAACACTAAATACACTTCCCTTCAGGATACGAAAAAATTGCAAGCTATGGGTGTATGGATCCAATTATGGCATGACGATGCCCATAAAGAGTATTGCAAGCGCTATCTGGAAAGGGTTTATTTTTTTAAGGGGAAAGGGCAATCTGGAGGTTGCCGTTCCCGAAATGGAAGCTACCTCGGTAACCGACCGTATCGAAAATTTTAAAAAATTGATAGCGACTTATGGACTGGATACCCAAAAGACCGTATTGCTGCTGGATAGTCGGGTTACCGATAACCGGTTTTTAGATTTTTGTAAAGAAAACGGCATAACGTACCTTGATTTTTCGGAAGCGTTTCAAAAGGCTCTGGACCCCGTGACTTTGATATATGACATGCATTGGAACGATTACGGCCGTCAACTGCTGGCCGAAAGTATCGCAGATTATCTCCAAAGGGAGATCGACCGTTAGAGGCGTTACTGTTTTTGTCCCTTCAAAGATTAAACACTCCAAGTCTCCTGGAATATCAATTTTTGTTGAAAAGGAGATGAGTCTTGACACACTTCCAAAAATATCATGGATATGAAAACCACTTGGCATATAAAGGACTATGGATGAACGGTGCGGTAATCGACCTTGAATTAAAGTTTCCAGGCTATCTTTTCAAGATTGTTTCCCTATTTTTACCAAAGTTTTTGAATTGCAAAAGATGTCGGAATCACCCTTCAGTTTAGACTATGACGAGGCAGAGGAATCTGTCAATATATGGGAGGTCGCCCGAAAATATCTTCGGTATTGGCCTTTGTTTATAATGGGAGTTTTGATTTGCCTGGGTTTGGCCTATGCCTATATGCGCTATGCCCCTATAGTCTATGAATCGGCCGCCAAGATCAAGATTATAGATGAGGCCAAGGAAATGGATATCACTGTTGATCCCTTGGCTATGCTTAGCGGAAATAGAGGGATCAACTTGGACAATGAGATACAGGTCCTAAAGTCGTATCGAATTCTTCGGCAGGTGGTAGAGGCCCTACATCTGGATGTGTCCTATTTCCATAAAGGGAATATAAAGACCACGGAAATTTGGAACCCCCCTTTCGCCATTACAAAACTGATTGCTGAGGATAGTATAGGAAATGCAAGGATTTATGATATTACCATGGATGCCTTTGAAGCCCAAATAACGGATGGGAACGGCAAAACGACTACCGTTGGTTTTGCCGAAAAAGATACACTGCCGACAGGGCTTCCCTTTAACATCACGTTTTTGGAAAGTGCCCAACCTACGGAATACGAGGGTATAGAATTTCGGATCATCTTAAAATCTATCAAGGATGCGGTGTTCGATCTGTCCGAAAAATTGCAAGTGTACCCTACCGATAAGAAGAGCGAGGTACTTTCCCTTTCCATAAAAGGACAAAGTCCGGATAGATCGGAAACCGTAATCAATGAATTGATCAATAAATTTAACCAAGATGGCATTATTGATCGGCAGTTGATTTCCAAACGCACCCTGGAATTTATTGATGAACGGTTTGTTTACCTATCCGGGGAACTGGATTCCATAGAGGTAGGAAAAGAAAGTTTTAAGCGGGCCAATGCATTGACCTATATTGAATCCGATGCCGATTTTTCCTTACAACGAAAAGCGATAACACAAGATGAAGTAACCAACTTGGAAACCCAGATTTCCTTGGCTTCCCTTCTTAAAAATGCGGTAAGCGGGCAATCGGCCTATGGCTTGTTGCCCGTGGATGTAGGACTGGAAAATAGCGGTATTAATTCCTTGGTAGCCGAATACAATGAAATGGCCATACAACGAGAAAAATTGGTGGCTACCGTTGGTGAAAATCACCCTACCTTGGTGACGCTGTCCGGTCAATTGGAGAATCTAAAGGTCAATATCCTACGGTCCCTAAATGTATACCAAACCCAATTGAAGTTATCCTTAAGAAAACTGAATCGGGAAAAGAGCCAAGCCAATAGTATGTTTTCCCAACTTCCTGAAAAGGAAAAGACCTTGAGGGCCATAGAGCGTCAACAGAGTATAAAGGAAAACCTTTTTCTTTTGCTGTTGCAAAAAAGAGAGGAAGCTGCTATGAATTATGCCACCACAGCGCCATCGATTAAAGTAGTGGATTATGCATTGACAAACAATCAGCCTTTGTCACCTAAGAAGCGTATTGTTTATCCTATAGGCTTGCTGATGGGTTTGGTCCTACCTTTTGGACTTCTATATCTTAGGTTTTCCATGAACAATAAGATTATGGGACGTTCGGATATTGAAAATAGCCCATCAGAAATTTCGGTATTGGGTGAAATTCCCCATTTAAGAAAAATCAAGAAGTTCCATAACGCCCATGACCGATCTGTTTTGGCCGAATCCTTTCGGATTTTAGCCACCAATGTGAACTATTTTTTACCGAAACCAGATAAACCAAAGGGCAGGGTCATTTATGTCACCTCCTCTATCGAGGGGGAAGGCAAAAGTCTGTTGGCCTATAACCTATCGGTGGCCTTTGCAAGTCTGAACAAGAAGGTACTGCTACTGGACGCTGATTTGCGAAGTCCTACGCTCCATGATTATTTTGGTATGGGCAAAAGTACCAAAGGGTTGGCGGATTATTTGAAAGACACTAGGACACATTGGAATGAATTTGTGTATCCTGGATTGGAGAATAATAGATATCATAAAGTGTGCCTAAGTGGGCCTGTTCCCCCCAACGCTCCGCAATTGTTGTCCGATGAAGGTTTTGAAACTTTTATCGATTCCGCCAAGGAAGCTTACGATTATGTGGTAGTGGATACCGCCCCTACGATGTTGGTGGCCGATACACTGTTAATATCAGAGTACGCAGATGTAACCTTATATGTAATGCGATCCGGCCTTACCGATAAAAAACTCTTGAATTTTTCCAACGACTTGCACAACAAAAGGAAACTTGCCAATATGGTTTACGTGCTTAATGATGTGAGTCCCAAAGATTCAAAACAATATGGCTACGGATATGGGAAAAAAACCTGAGGCAATAAAATTCATTGATTATAGTTTAATATCCTGGGTTTTGAACAGCACCGGGATTTAGGTTTATTTCCACTTGGGGAATGGGCCATATATATTCATGGGCCTGGTAGTCCTTAAAACTTTGGGCATTGTTTTGATTAAAGCTATCGATGACGCCTTGCAGGTTTTGCGTCCGGATAAGATCGTCCTTTCGAGCGCCTTCATAACATAGTTCAAGCCTTCTTTCCTCTAATAATACCTCTAAAAATTCCTGTTGATCCAACCCTGGTGCTACGTCATTTTCGGTATTGCCAAAAGCCCTTCGTCTTACTTGGTTAATGGCATCATAAGCCAGGGCAGTAGGGCCGTTAACGGCATTTTCGGCTTCGGCCAACATCAAAAGCACGTCCGCATATCGCAAATACGGAAAATCGAAGGACTCCTCATTTGGATTCGTTGATAATGTTATATCCTTTTGGAACTTGTAGGGTCTCCAGTTGTCGATTTCCTCCTCATCTTCCATAGTCCCGTTTTGAAGGGAAAACGTAGCAATGTTTTGAAAAAATCGGCTATCCTGGTTCTCTATGGGAAAAGTGACGGGACTAGTTACCGCATCCGGCATCGTAAAGTAGTACTCTGGAAATCCAGGAACAAGCCATAGGTAGTCCTGTTGTGAGATTCCAAGAGGACCCCAGTTCACCCCATAATTGCCACCGTTTTCCATAGCAAAATCAAAATCGATACTAAAAATGACTTCACCATTGGTTCCTTCATTCGCCAGACTGAAAATATCCGAATAATTGGTTTCCAAGGCGAATACCCCCTCCAGTTTTTTGAATTGGGTCAAGGCTTGGGCATATTTATCGTTCTGTAGTAATGGAAATCCGGCCATTTGTAGGTATACCTTCCCCAATAAGGCTTGGGCCGCGGCAATGGATGCCTGGTTGGATGGGCCTGAAGCGTCTAGGTTGGCTTCAGCAAAAAGTAGGTCTTCTTCAATCAGTTCGTAAACTTTTAGGGGGTCTTGTACCGTTTCCGGCGGATTGTCCAGATCTATGATGGTGGAGGTTACTAATACTGGATTGCCATATATTTTGACCAAATTGAAATAGAGCACGGCCCGTAAGAATCGAAATTCACCTAATACAATACTTTCATTGATTCCCTGATCCGAAACATAGTCCATATTTTCTATGGCTTCAATGCCCATATTGCATAAGCGAATGGCCCGGTAATGGTCCGTCCAAACATCTTCAATCAATCTGTCACCTGGGTTGAGATTATAACGATCCAGATTTACAATATTTGTTGTTAAAGAGGGACTGCCATAAAGGATATCGCTACCAATGTCACCCCAATAGTAGGAATACCCAGTGGCATCAAATAGGTTGGGCCCCTTTAAGCTTTCGTAACTCTGCTGTAACAGGAAATCAATGTTTAATGGAGTTGGTTCAATAGGGTCGGGCCCCGTGATGATTTCTATTCTAGTGGTGGTGCCAGCTACTACAGTAATCGTTTCTATAGTCGGTATTACAAATGCCGGAAGCAAAGCTGAAACTTCGTACTCGCCTATGTTGATGTCCCTGAACAAAACCGTTCCAAGCGGTCCAGTGGTCAGTTCTTCCGTTTGGGGAAAGGTGGTTACTATGGCCCCTTCCAAGGGTTCGTTGTCCGTTGAAATCACAAGAACCTCCAGATTTCCGACGGTTAGGTTTGCTTGTTGCCCATCCGGATTATCATCGGAACAACTTAGGGAAATTCCTAAAACAAGTAGTGTGAGATAATTTCGTATTTGCATTTTCATGATATTGTATTCGACTATAGCATAACAGTGAATCCTACTATTTATTTTATACAGAGGACAAATGTAAACCAAGGACTGCGAATAGGAAACCGGATAGCTGGGGTTTAAGGAAAACGGATATTGTTTGGTATCGGGGGAAGTGGAAATCGTATATCACAAAATAGCTTCTGAAAAATGGTTTTCTTGAACATAAAATGAAGGAAAGCCAAAGTTCCAATAGTGATGCGAAAAGAAATTCCTTAATTTAGAACGAACCGTATATAAATACTTAAACGAACAAAGCTTATGGAATATGGCAGGCGCAATTTTTTGACAAAAGGGGTTTCTTCGGTGGCGGGAATCGCTGCTGCTTCAATGATACCGACTTCATTATTTGGGCAGAATTTACCCACTATATCGCAACTCCAAGAAATTGTCATAAAGCCCCAAAAACGGTCCACGCCAAAACATACCATTCGATTCTCGGTAATAGGGCTTAATCATGGCCATATCTATGGGATGGTCAATTCGTTGTTGGATGGAGGTGGAACTTTGGTGGCCGTATATGCCAAGGAGCCGGATTTATTGCAGAGCTTTACCAAGCGATATCCCCAAGCGACCATTGCCAAGAGCGAGGATGAAATAATTGAGGACACCACTATACAATTGGTAGCCAGTGCCTCCATTCCCGTAGAGCGTGCCCCGTTGGGGATTCGGGTTATGAAATCGGGCAAGGACTTTATGGCGGATAAACCCGGTATTGTCACTTTGGAGCAGCTGCGTGAGGTAAAGCAGGTACAAAAGGAGACCCAACGTATTTATTCCATTACCTACAGTGAACGTTTGGCCAATCCCGCTTCGGTTCAGGCTGGGAAACTGGTGCAGGATGGGGCCATTGGTAAAGTGGTTCAACTTATAGGCCTAGGCCCTCACCGTATGCGGCCCAAGAGCAGACCGGATTGGTTTTTTGAACCAGATCGAGCAGGGGGTATATTATGCGATATCGGCTCCCACCAATGTGATCAGTTCCTGTACTATACCAATTCCAAACAGGCCGAGGTTAGTTTTGCACAGACCGGAAATTTCAATATTCCCGACTATCCCGATTATCAGGATTTTGGGGACATGAGCGTTCGGAGCAAGCATGCTACCGGTTATATCCGGATAGACTGGTTTACCCCGGAAGGTCTGGGAACCTGGGGTGACGGGCGTACCTTTATCTTAGGTACGGAGGGGTATATTGAAATGCGAAAGTATATAGACATAACGGGTCGCGAGGGCGGAAATCACTTATTTCTGGTCAATCAAAAAGAGACCAAATACTACGATTGTAGCAACGTATATATGCCTTACGGCGAACAATTGGTCACGGATGTGGTGGAACGTACGGAAACGGCTATGACACAGGGCCACTGCTTCCTAGCTGCGGAATTGGCTATTACGGCCCAGGAAATGGCATTTCAGCTAAATACTTGATTACTTTTGGATTAGGATTGCGGTGTTTGATGCTAATCGTCATAGTTAATCCGGTCTCGAATCCCGCCGCTAGTGCGGTGGATAATGACATCCGCCTTGTATTTTCGAGCCAACCTTTTGGCCTTATTGATGGCCGTACTCTGTTTTCGGTGTTGGCTGGTTATCCGTTGGTTCCCTTCGCGACGTACGGCCCAGCCTTCTTTATAGGGCACCACATGTTGGTGCCAGGTTCGGCCGCGTTTGTTGCGTTGCGCGCTATTCAAAAAGACTTCAATGAGATCTATAAGGGTTCGTAACCAAGAGGTGCCTTTGGACATGGAGTTGTATCGTTGGTTTCGAAGATAGGGGTATTCGCTGAATTTCTACCTATAAAATGTCCTCCAAAGTTACGCATATATCGCATAGCAAGGGAGAGTGCTGTCCATCGGAGACGTCCCAACGTTAACAAAATCCGTTAGACGGTTTTGGTACTTGGACCACTTTACCATTCTTTGCTTGCAGCTGCAAAATGTACACCACTTTTTTTATTTTTACTGGAAACATATGCTTTATTTTTAATCGCCGGTGTCTGACGGAAAAATCTTATCCTTACGGATTCTCCTTGTAATCGTCCATCTACCATTATCTGGAAAAGTTATATCCTGATTTTCGAAAAATGAAAATTTAGAACCAACAAATTAAGAAAACCATTAAAAAATATGTCTTAATTTATGGTGTTGATAAATCAATCTTACAGATACCTTTTTTTACCCATGTAGCTTTTATTGTTAAAATTATCTGAAATACAGAATTATCTTATCGGAAATTAAGGATGCTTTATCGATTAATTCTTATAGAGTATCCTTTCTCATACTATATTGGCCCCCAATGCATTTGGCCATCAGTCTTGCTCTTTGGTTTTGATTTTGGTGGACCTCATAGTTAAAATCGGATATTATAGTATTAGAAAGATGCGTAAATCACTAGAAATTTCTTCAATTGCCCCTTTGGATGCCGCTAACGATGTGTTCACTACAGCATTGGCAAATCGTTCTGAAACGGAAAACAGTAGAAAATTAGCTCCTAAACTGGTAGCACATCTTATAGAAACGGGACTATTTAGGATGGGTCTACCCAAATTTCTTGGTGGTTGGGAAGATGACCCGGTAGAAGTCTTAAAGGCCTATGAGATTCTAAGCAGTGGGGAAGCCGCTGCTGGATGGAGTGTATGGAACAATCATTTGGCCTGTACCTTTGGTCGTTTTCTCAATGAGGAAAGTATGTATGAGGTATTTAATAATCCATCCCATGTTTACGCCAATTCCGCCCGCCCAGAGGGGGTGGCCCAAATTGTACCCGATGGTTATCGGATAAATGGTAGATGGACTTTGGTTTCCGGCTGTGAGTTGTCCGAGTGGTTTGTACTGCGTTGTTTGGTTACGGGTGAAGGTCTACCGACCGCCCTTGGGCCCGGTGCAAAGTTGAAACTTTTCTTTATGCCCAAAGAGGCTATTGAAATTGTGGATACTTGGCATGTTGGGGGATTACGAGGCACGGGTAGCCATGATGTTATTGTTAAGGATTGGTTTGTTAAGGAAAGTTACGCGGTAGACTTTGAAAGTCCTGTAGTTATAGACAATGACTATAGCCGTTTACCAATCGGGTGCTATAATTCTGCCGGTAACGCTGCAATCGCACTAGGCATATTCAAGGCGGCCATGGACGATTTGGTGAACATCTGTTTTGAAAGGATAACACCCGGAAATGGTCCAGATTTAAGAGACCGGGAACGTGTGCAAAATGTTATTGCCAAAAGCAAGGCATTGCATAAGGCAATGAGAAAACAGTTACATGACACCATGGCCGTTATCTGGGAAGAATCTAAAAAAGGCAATCGCTATACCGATGAGCAGTTAGCGGATGTATGGTCTTCTTCGGTTCAGGCCGCGGAAATCTCCAGAGGTATGGTCTCCGAAATTTATGCTGCCGCGGGAACCGTTTCCTTGTACAATGAAAATAGAATAGAAAGGGCACATAGAGATATTCATGCCGTTCTTCAGCATGGAATTATTCAACCCCATTGGCTTAATCAGGCAGGTATGGCTTACTTGGGCATACAACCGAAAGGCGCCATGTTCAGAATTTAATTTGTTAGACGGAATTTCAAAATATTTTCCCCTAATCAAATTTATAATTCGCAAAAAATGATTGAAGCAATTACATGTAAAACCAAATGGCAAGAGTTACTGTCTTTGGCGGAAAATCCCGATTTTTATTATACGCATAGCTATCATCAAGTTTCCAAGAGCACTAATGAACATCCCGTACTTTTAAATTATACAAATGGGAATTCATCGGTATTGTTACCCTTGCTGATACGGGATATCGAAAATACGGGATTAAAGGATGCAACTTCCGTTTACGGATATGCAGGTCCCTTAACTATAAATTTAGATTCAAATTTTGATCAAGAAAAATTTGGAAAGGAATTGGACGCATTTTTTAATGAACATAATATTGTGTCCGTCTTTTCAAGATTACACCCCTACCTGGAACATCAAGAGACTATTCTTGAAGGGCTAGGTCATGTAAATACACTTGGAAAAGTGGTAAATATCGACTTAACCGATACGATTGTAGATCAAAGGGCTAAATTTAATAGAAGGCTAAAAACATACCTTAATAAATCACGTAAGTCCTGCACGGTCATTAAAGGAAATATAGAGGAACATCTGGATGATTTTATTCGCCTCTATCACCAGAATATGAATCGGGTAAATGCCGGTGACGACTACTATTTTTCTAAAGACTACTACAAATCAATATTGACCAGTGATGAGTACGAGTCAGAGTTGTCCCTTTGCGTATGCAATGAAACAAAAGAAATCATCGCAGCCTCAATGTTTATGAAAAAAGGGAAAATTGTTCAATATCATTTGTCCGGATTGAGTGAGGCCCACTTTAAATTAAACCCAATAAAGCTCATTATCGATGAAATGCGGATAAAAGTTACCAATGAGGGCTATACCTATTTTAATCTTGGTGGTGGTTTGGGCAGTAGGGAAGATTCACTCTTTAGATTTAAGAGTGGTTTTTCCAAGGATTTTAGAGAATTTAAGATATGGAAATATATCGTTGATGAAGAGGTATACAGAGAACTTAACAGTACCATGTTAAATGGACAAATCAATGGCAATACTTCGGATTACTTCCCCCTATATCGGCTAAAAAATAAAATGACACTTTTAAGCTAAATTAACCTTCTTCATCTTTCAGCACTGCTGAGAGGCTTTAAAAGGTCATTTAGGCCTTTTTGGCCTTCCACTTCGCTAAGGGTAAACTTTAGCGCGAGCTGGCGTGCTAGCCTTCGACGCCTGGAGGATTTGGCCTATGCACTTCTACACCAATCGCTTGTTCCTGAATGCAATACCAGACCCAGATTTCAAGTATCGTTCAAAGTCGTATGCTTTTTTCTTGTCTACAAAGCAGGAAACATGAGCTAATTGAATAGGTAATTTGTCCTTAGTAAAATGAACTTCCCCGTTTTGATGAGCCTTTAGTCTCTTCTCAAGATTAGCTGAAAAACCAGTATAGTACTGTCCGTTTGCACATTTTAGAATGTACACCGCGTAGGGTAGGGTCATAATTGATTTATTTTGAAGGGAATATAGTGATTCTCCTTCGCTTTTCGCTGTGCTCAAAGCTTCGGAGAATGTGGATTGTGGAACGTGGTCCATGAGCCTTGGTCCGCCGTAGCCCGACAGTATTGATATGGTCTTACAAATATTCAAAAGGCCCTCCTTCGCTTCGTGCTGCGCTCAAAGCTTTGGAGAATGTGGAATGTGGACCGTGGTCCACCGAAGCTCCCCGAGTTTACATAGGAATATGTATATGGGGTAACTTTGTTGCTTAAAACGAAAAAGGCTCCCCTTCGCACAAGGCTTCGGGGAGCGTAGGTGGAGCCGGAGGCTATCCTTTCTTATAATTTCCATTATTCAGTTTTAATATGTATGTTTCTATAAAACAGTTATTTACGCTCGATTTTTATGACTGTTTGTAACTTTTTTTACTAAATAGATATAACATTTTTGTCAACGATTTTGTCAACGCGTTGACAAACTGAATTTTTTTGGAATTATGAAATGTACCTTTTTTCTCCGGAAATCAAAAGCTGAGACCGAGACCTTAATTATGTTTTCTTGTTACTTCAATCAAGAAAAAAAGAAGTTTGTTTACTCCACGCAGAAATCCATTTTACCCAAGCATTGGGATTTTGAAAATAAACGACCATTCAAAACCGGTAAAACTGTAAGTCATAATCAGCCGTCGTTATCAAAACGACTGCGGGATTTTGAAGATGCCTTCCATTTGATTAGATCGCGTTCGGAGTTGGGTGAAATGCGATTTGATAGCCATGCCCTAAAAGAGCACTTTGATAGGGTATTTGAAAGGGTCAACAAATCAAGCTCTTTTTTTGAGGTATATGATAAGTTCACCCAGGAAAAAATAAAACTGAAGGAGTGGAAAAAGTCTACCATTAAGCGCTACACTAATATTAAAAATCTGTTACAGGAATTCGAGGAGGTGTACAACTATAAGTTGACCTTCGGTAAAATCAATAAAAAGTTCTTTACGGAGTTTACTGATTTCTGTTATGAATATAAGAATCACTACACCAATACTTTTAGCAGAAATGTGGGGCTCTTCAAAACATTTATGTTTTGGTCCCAAAAGAACGGATTTGCCTTTAATGATGCTTTCAAAGACTTCAAAAAACCGCAACGCGTTTTGACCCGTGAAGAAGTATTAGGCTTGGAGCAAATACTTGAACTATATAAAACAACCTTTAAAAGTCCGCATTTGGAGAAAGTTAAAGATGCCTTTGTTTTTCAATGCTTGACTGGAATGAGATACGGAGAGTTAAAACTTATCAATAAAAGAACGATAACCCCAACCAACTGTATTTTATTAAAGGAAGAGAAGAATAGTAATAAAGCTACCCGCCTTATTCCGTTGTCCAATATAGCTTTAGAGATATTGCAGAAGTATGATTATCAATTACCGCTGATATCCAATCAAAAACAAAACGATGCCATAAAAGAGGTCATAGAACAAATTGGTCTTACCCATGACGTCGAATACTCCAGGACGAAAGGGGTAGTGCAAGAGCGGTTTATAAAATCATTTCACGAGCGGATTTCAACGCATACTGCCAGGAGAAGCTTTATTACGATTATGCGGAATAAGGGGATAGCAGATAAGACGATTATGAGTATTAGTGGCCATACGGATATCAAATCTTTCAACCAATACCATCAAGTGGATAATTCCGCGAGGATTACTGCGGTAAACGCTGTTTTCAATGAATTCTAAGTTTTATACGTCATTCCCGTAAAAGCTTTTTCAATCGGGTTTGATACGCTTGTGCATAGTTTCTTTTGGTCTTTTCATCAAGATAGGAAAGTTCAATAAGGTCAAGAACTTTCTCTTTGTGCGAGGTGATGGTTTTAAACGCTTTTTCACTTTGTTTTTCGGAAATACCTGCTAGTTCAGCAAGTTTAAAAAACTGCTCTGTAACTTTTCCTGACATCTTATCTGGTGGTAAAAGTCCATCTTCAAGGGCAAAGTCTCTGTCTTCAATGTGAATTCGACTATTCAGTAAATCGTAAGCGGGACTCAACTTAAAATCTCCCAAAGCAGTTTCTATCAGAGAGAAATTTTTAAAATGAGCATCGCCATTTGAAATCAAATAGTTGAAAAGAAGCAGCTTGAAGAGTTTAATTGCTTCCACTTGATAGGCGGGTACATGTTTCTTCAACAGTTCAAATAGTTCCAAGTAATTGCCTGTGTATTTAAAATCTGTTCCATGGGTTTGTGGTGTTCTACCGGCTAATGAAGCAAAATCTTCTATAGCCAACTTAGAGCCATCCTTGTTAACATCAAAACGTTTCGTGATATACGCAGGGTCTCCATTTTTAAAGAACACCAAAGCATTTTCTGCAGTTTCAATTCCAAATACTTGACGTGCAATTTGCATACTTAAATGTTCGTTGGCCGGCATTTGATCTGTTCGTTTTCCTACATTGGGTATGGGTTTTAAAATATACTGTCCTTGCTCTCCTTCGTTTATCAAACGTAGTTTGTTCTTCTCCAGTAATACCGAAAACTTTTCTTGTACACCTGAAATGGATAACCGCTTTTTGTTTTCTTTGAATAGTTCTTCTGTAATAGCATTGGTAGCGGGAGATTCATAAGGTAGGGTAGGGCTAACCTTTCTGCCCTTAAACAAACGATTTAGCGCGGTCTTGCTATAGGTATTGAGTCCTTCCTTTAAGGTACCCGGACAATTGTTTATTACTATACTCATTGCTGTTTTATTTCCTTAACTTGAATCGCTCCGATAGTATCATATTTAGCAGTAGTTAACAGCAGACCGAAATGGTCTTTAGGGTCTATGCGTAATTCAAAGCAAACGTTTTGTTTATTAGACCCTTCAGGTAGCATGTTAAAAAAGAAGGGGAACAGATATTCAGATGTGTATTCTTGTTGGGTTTTAGGTAGGGTAAGACTGATTGATGACTTATCCTTAGATTTAAACCATTGGTCATGATAGCGAAAGGTGAAGTTGCCATTATCGTGTTGCGTCAACAGCCCCGCCTCCTCTCTTTTATATAAAATAACAGCTTGCCTCATTCGTCAGGTGTTCTTGTTTTTACTTGAAATGTGAGTTCCATGCCTAGCGCGTTACCCAGTTTATTCAATGTTTCTGCTGTAGGGTTGCCCTTGCCGCTTTCAAATTGTTTAAGGGTGCGCAGGCCCACACCAGAAAGGTCTGCTAACATTTCTTGGGTAACCTGTAGCATTTCTCTCCGTTCTTTTATGCTTTGTATTAGACTTGTAAAGTGCATCTTATTGCTCTTTTAGTTGTAAAAATAAATAAAAACTATAAGAAATACTATAAAAAGTGCTGTTAATTGCACTAATTAATGATTTTATGTGGTGTTTAAAATGAAAAATTCAGAATAGTGCCTTATAGTGCACCGGAATGCCCTATTCAGGAACATTAGCTTTTTTAATCGATATTACTTGCAAATACACCTATAATCGAGAAAGTCGGTCTAAGAATTCAAAGAGCATTATGCTTCAAATACGTCAATGAATTGCAAGGTTTTAGGTTTATCTTAATGAGTATATTTTTTGAATTAAAAGTTTCTACTCGAAGGATAGGAATATTTGATTTATCAGCCGACTAAGGGAATACACATCAACTGGAAATTTACTACAATTTTGGATTTATTTTTAGAAATAGTAATAGGTTTCTTGTTAAATATTCATATATTAGGATACTCCAAAGCACCAACTTACTTCCTTTTGGTTTTCTCCCCCGAAAATACCCGATAATGGGTATTTATATTTCATTGTAAATAAGCAATTTAGTATTTCACTTTTGATAGCATGCTGTATTGCTAAAAAGATATTGCAACTGTTTTACATTCGGAATAATAAAACTAGTAGTATGGCCACATTTGTACGGTCAAAAACCAATAATTATAACAATAGATTTTTTTAAAATAAAACCATGTCCAGGATAAAATTTAAGTGCAAGGGTAATATTGAGCCCGATGTCCCTTGTGACAAATATGTCTCGACTAAAAGGCACAAAGGCTTATCAATTGCGATTGAAATTCAGGAACTCCAGAGAAAGGTTAAAACTCTTGAGGGGCGTAGTAGTGAAGCAGAGGAATTAAGGAACCAAATCGAAGTTCTTGATAGTGTTCCAGATGTTCCAACGGATTGGGAATTTACACTTACTTGTTCAAGAGGACACGAAGAAGACTATACTTACGATGAGCGCGAACAATAATTCAGAGCAAAAATCCTCCAAGCCCAAAAGAATCGATAAATACTATATGTGAAATAGTTTGGACAGATTCGAAAATAGGAGCAACAGATTGCATGAATCTTTTCGAAAAGAGGTGAGCGTGTCCGGTCGAGGTCAAGCCTAGCAGTGTAATCAGCAGAAGAACATATTCCATAATCTTAATAGTATTTAGAAGTAATTACCTTAAAAATAGTAAATTGCTGAAGAGAAACAACTTCTTGAAACGGAGCGGGATTGTCAACGATTTTGTCAACGCCAAATAAAAAACCCCGCAAATAAAGGGTTTGCAGGGTTGAATAGTGGAGCCGGAGGGACCAGAACGTATCTTTTTAAAGCCCAATAAATAAGCATTTTCCAAGCTTTCCTAAAATTAAGCTCACCGAATAGGTGACTTTACAAAAGCTTAACCTGTTTTGAGGAAAAACCTCAGTTTTTCTAAGGTTTTTGTGTAAGTGCTTTTGAAAGGCTTTTTATAATTTATGATGCCCAAAATTATTAATTGGAATCCCCCTTCACCTTAACCGTGTATATCCTGCCTCAAAACGCTAAAATGCTAAAGGTGTTATTTGAACTATAAAGAATAGTCGTTTGGAGAATGGATTACTTTCTTCTTTAAACAAATTGAGAAGCATAACATTACTAACATTTAAAACTATAAAATGAGTGACCCAAAAAAGTACGTAGAAACGTTGGAATTGGATGAGGGCGGTACCGCCATTTCTTTTTTAGAATCAGGTATAAGTTCTCGACTAGAGAATGGTGAATCTACTCCAGAGGAGGCATTTACCAATTTTAAATCCGTTAACTCTTTTGCCTCCGGAATATCCAAGGCAAGACAAGATGATGTTTTAAACTCTGTTTTATTAGCTCAAAAGGCTGCTCAGAAAGCATTTCCAGAGGACAATCAAATTATAGATTGGCATAAAAAATACTTCGAAGTATTAAGTAACATTGGTTGGTTATTAGAAGGTAAAGATTTCGTTGAATATACCTCGGGGTCAAATATTTTTGAAATTGACAAGGCGGTACTCGATATTTTGGGAGCAGCCCTTACTGGAAGTCAGTTGGCAATTATTTTAAAGGCGATAGACTCTTTGAAGTCCTTGGCAAAAAACGATTCCCGATTCATAGCTTTTGAAAAAAACACTCACTCCCTATCAAAAGGATCATTCCAGATGGGATTGGCCACCGAAGTAGAAGATACTATATCAATTAACTCATCGGCATTTATGCTTGATACCTCCAATAAAATTAATCAAATACTATTCTTTAAGTCCTCTAAGGATAAAACTTCATTTAAATATAAACAGTACAAAGCGACGTTAATCGATGAGCAATATGATCGGGTAAGAATTCCGATAAAGCAAAAACTAGGTGCTGTAGTAGATGATTATATTGCTGATCTCGAAATCTAGAACATGAAACTTATACAAGAAGGTGATTCAAACAATCAAGTAATCTTTCTTCAAAAACTACTCCAGAAAGAGGGTCATTCAATTCCTAGTAGTGGCAAATTTGATAAACGAACTGATATGTATGTGAAAGAGTTTCAAAAGAAACATGGATTGAAGGTCGATGGATTAGTTGGAAGAAATACATGGATGAAACTGCTGGATGTTGCATACAATTTTTCGCTAGGTTATGAAAACTACTTTCTGAATGATAACGAATGGGTTAAAGAGATTACCGAAAAAGACACTATATACCTACATCACACTGCTGGAAGATACAATCCTAAAAAAACAATAGATTGGTGGGAAATTGATACAAATCCGAAGGGTAGAGGATTATGGCGTATCGGGACAGCTTTTGTGATTGGTAGAGCTTCAAGAGATTGTAAAGACTTAATTTGGGATGGTCGAGTTATTCGCGCCTTCAATGAAATCCATTGGGCCTACCATCTTGGCGTTAAAGGGTCAAAAAGTAAACTACTAAACCAAAAATCCATAGGGATAGAATTATGTTCTTTGGGAGGACTTCACTTAGAAGAAGGTGAATATCTGTTTAAATCGAAGAATGGGGTGATTAAAGTCCCTGAGGATAACGTTGTTAAGTTGGACATCCCATGGAGGGGATTTAGTTTTTTTCAAAAATATACAGACAAACAAATCGAAAGCTGCGAAAAGCTAATTTTAACTTTATCATTTTTGTTTGACATACCTATTGTAAATAAACCATATTCTCAAACATCATTTGAAATTGACAACGACGCATTAAATGGATGTCCCGGAATTTGGAATCATTGTAACGTACGTTCAGATAAAATCGATTGTTTCCCACAAACTGAGTTACTAGCTATGTTAAATGGATTATATGAAAAGTCAAAATCATTTGTTCCTGAGGAAGGCAATTTAGAGTCTGCCAGCTTAAGCAACCTTCCAAAAGAGAATTTCCAATTTAGCGAAATTGAGAATTATTCTTATGATTTAATGGATATCAATAGGTAATAATGACAAGTAGTGAGATAAGAGAATTATGTAGTTATATTTTAGTTGAAAAAAGATATAACTGGGTGTCTTTAAATGCATTGTTAATCCAATACACAGATATTAATATAATGCAATATAATGATGGTACTAATCCTTTTAACCTACAGTTGCCTATCATTTTGGGACAAAACATTTCAGTTGATAACCGTAAACTAGAGCAATTTTTAAAGGCCTTGCAGTCCCATTATTCTAATACGCCACTTATCGACAGATTGGTTTTTAAATATTTAAATGATCTTCCGTCATATACTACAAGTGATTCCTTTGAAAAGGAAACATTTTCAATGGAAGCCATAGTTAGTGCTATGCAACCGATGGATGTTGGAATTTTAATTTCTAATATCTATAAAACCAAGAGGTGTGTTTGTATGATTGAGTACATTAATGGTGAAGGAAATACTGTTCATGGTACAGGTTTTCTGATAGGTCCGACAAATGTAATGACTAACTATCATGTTATTGAACCAATAAAAGATAGACGGGATTTACTCTCCAAAGTCAATTTAGTTTTCGACTATGAAAGAGATGGGGATGCGCTAAATGCCAATCCTAGTATTACTTTTAAATTAAGTGTTGACAGACCAATCGAAATATATAGTCCATACTCTCGGTTGGATGAGGACTTAAGCGCAGACCCAAATCAAGAATTAGATTATCCAGATGATCTGTGTGATTTTGCAATACTAAATTTACAAGAAGAGGTTGGTAATTTACCTTTTGGATTAAACAATAATTCAGTTAATATATCTGAAAAAAAAGATGAAGCTCGAGGTTGGCTAGAAATTCCAGTTAACATCAAAGATTTGAACACTTGGGATATTTTCATTATTCAACATCCAGATGGCAGGCCCCAAAAAATAGGTATTGGTTTAGACCAAGTTATCGGTTATAGTCCTAATAAAAGAAGAATCCGTCACAAAGTCAATACTGAAGGAGGCACGTCTGGCTCTCCTATTGTTGACCGGAACTTTAATTTAATAGGTATCCATAATGCTGGCTATGATAGCATTAATCTGAGATTTAACCAGGGTGTTACTATGTTGGCTATTGTTGAATATTTAAATGAAAAAGAGTTTTTTATTGATGGAGGCAATAATTAATAGAATAGACGGTGAACTTTTAAACTCTGTAAGCTCAACAGTTCATCACTACTTTGGCACGGTAACAATATTGGAAAATTTTGTTTTTCAGCAAAATGATTTGGGTGGAAGACTAAGATATAACAATCTTGTACCTGAAAGGGAAAACTATTTAACAGGAATAACAACATATCTAAGAGAGCTAGGTCGTTTAGGGAAACTTAATGTGTTCCTGCAGGCATTCTTTAATGAAATGAATAATCGCAATAATCTCGAGAATGACGATATAGTTTTTTTAAAATCACAGCTAGAGAAATTTTTACTGTTTGAACCAGGATTAGTAATTCAGGGTTTCAATCCACATGTTTTCAATAGGATGATTACAGAGTTTGGTATGCCATTTTTGGATAGAAGGGACTTCAGGGACAAAATAAGGGATTCATTAATAGATAATGGCAGTTCGGTAATTTTTGTTCGAGGTAAGCCTAGGTCTGGTATGTCTTATTTGAAAGAATATTTGGAAAGTATTAAAGGAGTAATACCTGGATTGGAATTGTATCATTTGGATGCATCGTACTATTTGGATAATGAAAATTTGGATAAGGGGTTACTACTGGCTAAATATTTAGGCGAAAGATTTAAGCTAACAATTAATTGGGACGAATATGCAGACCCAAAGCTAAAGTTTGTCCAATTTGTTAGTTTTTTAAAATCAAAAATTGAAGAAAAAAATACTATTCCAGTTATTTTTCTACATGATTTTCATGTCGTTACAAATCTATTGGACAATGCCCATATGTTTATGTATGAGCTGGTAGAAACTTTTGTAACAAATTTTCCAAAAGCAATATTGATAATTGCAGGATATCCATGTGAAAAATTACGCAACTGGAGGCGATTGGTAAGAAAGGTTAAAGTCTATGAAATGGAAAACATAAACCCTAATGATCTATTGTTAATTGCTGCTAAGATTTATGATGAATATCAGTCCCTTCACCACTTTAACAGAGAAGAATTTGTCAACAACTTCGTTAATCAACTTCCTCCTCTTTCAGAAGGTATTAGTGAGATAGGTTTGTACATTGAAGAATTTATTGATAAAGTAAAACCTTAACGTAGTGGATAAAAATCTAGATATAAATAACCTATTTTCAGGGATGAAGACGAAATCATCAAAGGATATTTCATCTTCTCTATTGAATAAGGCTGCAATATTACTAGACTTCGACATTTTAGAAGATTTCAAAAATGCTTCTGAATCAGAACGGTCCGCATTAAAGGAAATTACTGTTAAAAAAATAAATGGTCTTAGAACCCTAAAAAAGCCAAAATTAGAAGGTATTCTAAATGATTTGGGAGCAAAAGGAAAGCTTTTGGAGACGATAAGACAACTAGGCTTGGATGAGAGAGGGTTTGGCGAATTTATTTTAAAGTTCCACAGGAAAGAAATTGACTTAATCGATTTGGGAGAACAGGAAGTTTACTTTTTATCAAAGTATTTAGAAATTTTTCCAGATGAGGAATTATCGAACAAACTAAAGTTATTTCTAGAAAGAAATCAATTTTATAGTTTTTTTGAATCAGTAACAAGTCATTTTGCGGGTAGAGAAAAGGAGATAAGACGTTTAACAAATTATGTTGATTGGCTTCCAAAAGAAAATGTTGTTTCAAGAATTAGACAAACAATAAATGAAACCTTCGGTGACGGTGGTAAACATCCTTTGCTGATAAAGGGAGTTGGGGGGGTAGGCAAAACAACTCTAATAGCGCGGTTTATTTTGTTACATAGTCGGAAGAATAAACATGGTCGACATTTACCCTTTATTTATATAGATTATGATTTGCCAGGTTTTTCTATACAAGAACCAGTTGATCTTTTGTTTGAGTGTGGAAGACAATTGAAGTTACAATTTCCATCGTTCGAAAATTTCATTATTGAAATAGAGTCGGAACTAGCTTATTGGTATGACGCATCAAGGTCAATTGAAAAAGAAGGTTCTAATAATAGGGAACGGTCTTATTTACTTGATAGAATTAATGAAAAATTGCTTTCAATAGGCCTTTCCTTAGAAGACTTTTCCAGACCTGTTTTGATGGTTCTTGACTCTTTTGAGGAAATGCAGTACAAAGCGACTTCTAACGAACTGACAGAATTTTTTTCTTTTGTAAATGAACTGATTGAGAGATTTCCTCGCTTACGAGTTGTTTATGCTGGTCGCGCAGATATTACAGATGAAAACAAGGAGCTTTCCTTTAATTTATTAGAAATCAATTCCTTTGATGAATCATCTACAATAGCACTTTTCAAAGAGTGGGGAATCAAAGATGATAAGATTGCAAAGTTGGTATATAAAAAATTAGGAGGTAATCCTTTGATATTAAAACTCGCTGAAACTGCTTATAAAAAAGACCAGTCCATTCTTGAATCTAAGGAACTCCAAAATTCAACAAAAATTCAAGAATATTTGGTAGTAAGAATATTGGGCCATATTCGTGATAAACGAGCCAAGAAAATTGCGGTTCCTGGAATGCTGTTAAGAAGAGTAAATGCTGATACGATTGAACATATTCTTGCGGAAACCTGTGATTTGAATACCCCTGTTCAAAAAATTGATACACATGAGGCAAATAAAATTTTAGAGGTTTTGAAGAAAGAAGTTTTCCTAATAAAGGATAGCGGTATGGGGGAATTTATTTTCAGACAAGACTTGAGAAAGGAATGTCTGCCTATGATAAAAGCTAGTTTGCCAGAAAGGTCTATTGAAATACATAGGAAGGCTATTGATTTTTATCGTGATAAAGAAGATAATATATCTAAAGGCGAATACTTTTATCATAAACTAATGCTTGGGGAGAAACCCAAGGAATTATTAAACGAATCAGTTTTTAAGAGCATTAGAAGTTTCATTGATTCTAATGTTAATGAGCTACCAGAAGCGTCGCAAATATTCGTGAGACAACTTCAAAAGGCACGCGTACAATCTAAAACTATAGAAAATTCAGATTTTAAAAATAGGGTTGACTACTATTCTAACCGAATAAAGGAGGCATTGGATGGTAGTGATTTGGAATTGTTTTCTCTAGACAAAGAAATAGTGTTGAATAATGAAGCTTCCTCTCCTGAACTTAAATTTTATTATGACTATATGCAATATAGGCTTTATAGGTTTCGAAAAATCTTGTTCTTCAAATATACCTATACGTCAAACCCTGATTTTTATGACTCACCGATTAGTCGAATAGAGTTTATTTTTCTGGAGAGCCGTGTATATGAATCGTTGAGAGACTATGAAACAGCTTGGCATGTTATTAGTAAAAATTCAAATTATTGGAGGGAGCTAAATTTAGATATTCAGGAGGAAAGATTTTTAAAAGCCAAGGTTTTGCTACATTCTTTAAAACTGTTTGCCAGACTAAAGGTTTCTCTTCAAGTTGATAAGCAGGATGTCAAGTCAGAATGGAGAAAGATAATCCAATACTTAGAGTTGCAAAATCAAGTTTTGACTTCAAATTTGGTCTATAATAAAATGTGGAATTATATTTTCTTAAATATAAAATTGATTGATTTTACCAGTTTTTTTGATAGTATGACATTCAAAAGACGATTAACATTTATTCATGAGGCTAATAATCAGCTGTTAGAAGAATTATCAAAGGGATATTTGGGGATTAGTTTGTATGACATAATGCCAACTGGTTCTTCGAAAATTCTTAAACAGGATTTAGCATTGGTTTGGGAGATAACATCTCCTCAAATTAATAAGTTGATGAAAGTGTTAGAATCGAAAAAGATACCAGTTCCTATTCTCATGGAGGCTAGTTTAGATACCAATATTGTTGAAAATTATAGAATCACCAATGTCGGTAAAAAACATAGGTCAATCTTATCTAAAAGCATGGGAAAATTAATTTTTGATCATATTCTAGATGAGGATGATGGAACTTTTATGTATTTGCTATATAGAGCTTTACTAAAAAATAACCATCTAAGAATAGCTGACTTTTTGGTAGGAGAAATAGAAAATATATATAATAGCATCGAATCTAATTAACCCGACTAAGGTATAAAGAAATCTGAAATTCTATAGGAACAGACTAACAATGTCCACGAAAGAATCTCTTGTTCGACAAACTAATTAAAAAGCCTTAAAGAAGAAGCATATTTTCCAATTGTAGCCTTCCCTAAAAATAGGACAGTTTAAAATTCGAAAATAGTAACTTTAAATTTTAACTGTCAGATGAAAAAAAGCAAGTTTACCGAGAGCCAGATTATCAAGGCACTCAAAGAGAACGAACAGGGCCGCAAGGTCGGGGACATATCCCGTGAGATGGGCATCGATACCAGCACCTTTTATTATTGGAGAAAGAAGTATGGTGGCATGGAAGTGGCCCATATGAAGCGCCTTAAAGAGCTTGAGGAGGAGAACCGCAAGCTTAAGCAGATGTACGCCGACGTAAGTCTGGACGTCCGCATGCTCAAGGACGTGCTGTCAAAAAAGTTCTAGGGCCTTCCGACAAGAAGCACCGCGCGAAATACCTACAAGAGGCCTATTCGGTAAGCGTATCACGTTCCTGTCAGGTTCTGGAACTTGCCCGTTCGATGTGGTACCACCACAACAGGAAGGATGACACGGAAGTTGTCGGAGCGTTATCCAGACTGGCGGAAGAACTGCCCACCAGGGGCTTTGAGGTGTATTACAAGCGGCTTCGTCGCGAAGGCCATAAATGGAACCGCAAACGGGTCTTGCGGGTATATAGGTCGATGAACCTGAAACTCAGGCGCAAACACAAGAAACGTTTGCCCGCAAGGACAAAGAACCCATTGGAGGCCCCGATGGATCTCAATGAGGTGTGGAGCATGGACTTTATGGCCGATGTGCTGTCCGATGGCAGGAAGATCAGGGTGTTCAATGTAATGGACGATTGCAACCGTGAGGTGCTTGCCATGGATGTGGGGCTGAACTACCCGGCAAAAAAAGTGGTGGAGACATTAAGCCATTTGGAGGAAGAAATGGGCCTTCCCAAAACGATCCGTTGCGATAACGGTCCGGAGTTCATTTCCAAGACCTTGGCCGATTGGTGCAAGAAGAAAAGAATCGAGCTCAGGTTCATCCAACCGGGAAAGCCCGTACAGAACGCATTTATGGAACGATTGAACCGACATTATCGCGAAGATGTACTCGATGCATATTGGTTCAATGACCTGCACCAGATAAGGACATTGACCAACGAATGGATGGAGAACTACAATACAAAGCACCCGCACTCGGCATTGGACGATATGCCACCAAGGGAATACAAAGACCGTTTCGGGGAAGAATTCTTCCCCGAAACCAACATAATTAATGAAAAATTATTGAATTTAGAGTTGTCCTAAAAAGGGTAAGGCTACATTTTTAGGGAAGGCTACAACCGTCTTATAAAACTATCAAAAAACTTACTATTATGTGACCCAGGTAGGATAGGAGTGGAATGTTTCTTGAATGGGTTTAAATGTTGATACTTAATATTTATATCTAAGGATTTAATATAAATGAATACTTGTTAAAATTTGTATATTCAATTCTATAGGCCTTCAATAACCAATAAAAGTAAATGCAAGTTCAAGAAGTAATATTCAATTTACCCTCGACCTTGAGAAATTTCCTAAGGGGGACAAGTTATAGATTCTTAATTGGATATTTAATCTCTAGAGCTATTCTTGAATTTGGTTTATACTTCGCAAGAGAAGAAGTGAACCAACTTTATTTATATATAAATGAAATACTTGGAGAGTACTTCGGAGGTCTAGTTATTCTACTGTTGAAAATTTTTGTATTCACAGATAGTTTATGGGTTTTTGGGCTTCTTGTTATTTTCATTGCGGTCCTTATCTATGTAAACTTGCAGGAAGCAAAACTTAGATATCAATCTTATAGTCAGGAATTTGATAAGCCAATCGTCTCTGAATTCTATATTGAACGTGACATTGATAAAGCTTTATTTTCAAAAGCCCGAAAGAAGAATGTTCTTTTACTAACAGGTGATTCTTTTTGCGGCAAATCGGAAATTGCAAAAAGATTGGTTTTAAAATTTATCGATAAAGGTTATGGTTATAAAAGAGTAGATAATTTTAGAGATGCTGAAAGTTTTTTGAGCCTTAAAGGAAAAAAAAGAATTTGTCTAATTGAAGATCCTTTTGGCCACAATTTCGCAAATGAAAGCCCTGATGAATTTAGAAAATTACATGATTTAGCTAAAAATCATAATCCTAAAAATATTGTAATTGTTACTACAAGAAAGGAAATCTTATTTTCTATTAAAGGAAGTAAGAGACTAGCTGATTATAAAGTAAAAAATTATGACTGGACAGATTTGACTAATAATGACTTAGTCTTTCTAATAAATATATGGACAAAAATTAGTAAGGACTCCAGCATTTTGTCTAATAATGTCCAAACAATGACTTCCGCTTTATCCACTGGTATAACTTTACAAGTTGGTCAGTTAATTCATCTTTCAAACATTCAAGAATTACAGAATACTGTCAAAACTGAAGCGGAATTAGTTCATCTAGCTCAGGTTGATGCACAGGAACTTAGCGAGGAAATTTTCAGGATACCTAATAATACTTGGTACCTCATATCAATACTTAGCCTAAGTATTGACACCTATGTAGGTGCCTCTAATCAGGACTTGGCTTATATATTATCTGATTTTGAGGAAGAATTAAGTCTAATAAAATATGATTCCCCTTTTGGAAGGTTTCTGGTAGAAGAAAGAACAGATGGTTTTGAGTTTCCTGGATATAACGTATTGAATGATGGTCACAAAAAGTTTAGTGAAGAATTATCTTTTTTGGAAAAAAGAGGTTATTTAAAGTTCATTGATGATGAATATGTTTTTTCTCATCCGCAGTATATAGAAATAGGTAAATACGTGTTCAAAGGTCTTAGCACACCCCAACGGCAACAGATAATACCAAGTGTTTACAAAATTTTTACTTGCCTAAATTTGGAAATAGCTCATATAGGTGCAAAATCATTAGATTTTGTTTGTCAAAATATAAACTCTTCACACCATAAAGAATTATTTGAACAATCTTTTAAATTATTTGAGGATAGTCTTTTCCCTAGGGTAAGCGATGAAAGCTTTCTTTTTCTTTTGAAGAACTTTAAGAATATTCGGGATAAAGAATTTCAAGAGAAAATTATGTATCGTCTGGAGTCTTTGGATGAGAAATCAGGAATCCATTTTCATGAAAATATACCGGTTAGGACTGGGTATTCTAGCGGATTAAGGGACTATTTTGTAGAAATGTCTGAGGTTAAGTATTTAGAGGTCTGTAGACTAATTAGTGAGAAACAAAATGTTGGTCTCGAGGATATTTGGGAAGCTTTAAAACGAGAAAAGCATACAAAAAGAGAAAGAAATTTAAATTTCGATCTTATAAAAGTTAGTTTAAGAAGTAATGAAGTCTTTATTCGGAACTTGGCAGCCTACCTATTTTTCTTAATAGATGGTAGTTCGGAAAATATTGAAATTAGAGAAACCATATTTTTGGACCGCTACCCATCAGTCCTGTTTAATGCTATGAAAGGTTTTTTCGAAGGCCTACCATTATATGAGAACGAAATTTATGAATACTGTCTGGGTTTTTTTCAAACCAAAATTGCTGAGAGTTCTATTTTTTGCGTTCGTGCCAGCAATTTATTGACAACCTTCTCAATTGACTACGGACCAGAAAGTTTAGACTGGGATATGTTAACCAATGAAGGAAAGAAAAAAACATGGCACGCTTGGGGTGAGTTATTCCCTCATTTTCTAAAAACATTTCCTCATGATGTAAAATTCCCTCATACTCCAAGATTCGCAAGCACTATGAGGGACTCAAGGAGGTTTCTCTTACCTAATCAAGGTCTCAATATTGCCACAAATTTATTCGAATATGTTGAAGCAAATTTGAATCGACGTTTATTCGACGGTTTTGAATTGGGTGTCATAGATTTTTTGATTGATGTTACAGAGGAAACTCCAAACATTAGGTTTCCGCTATTTAATCGTATTTTTTCAGTTAATGATACTGGTTTTATTACTTATTCCCTTAGTTGGTTATTGGAAAGTTGGAATAAAATTACAGATGAGGAAAAAGAAGTGATTTTTCGTCTACTTAATTCGGAACGAAATGATTTAAGATGGTTAAAAGCAGTTGCTATAACGGGATATTCCAATCCACCAAAGGAATTGCAGTCAATAATTTTTGATAAGGAAAATTATTTTGAATATTCGAAAAAAAATTTTATCGAAAAAATGAATCCTAGATTATTTATTGATGCTTTAACAATATTTTCTGGGCACCCCCAACCGATATGGTGGTATGGCTATCATCATTCGGGTGAAAAATGGTCTAAAATCTTGAAATTTATTTTAAAGAATAATGTTTCTGAAGGATTTATAATTGCTCTTCGGGAATATCTGAATGATATTGTTAATGGTGCTACAAGTCATATCTGGGGCAAAAAATGGAAGGAACTTTGGATAAATTTGATAAAAGACAACCAAGACACAGATAGACTGACTTTGGAATTGTTGATTATGATTTCGAAGTGTACGTGTAATTATCATAATACTAAATTTCTTGTAGCTGAATTGATAGACGGCTACGAGAAACAGGGTAGGGAAGTAGATTTTCTTAATTTTTGCACCAAACATATTGAGGTGTTTACCACAACTACTCACAATAATGATTTATTTGAGTTTTTTGAACATAAGAACTATTTACAAGATAAAATTATACCTAACCTCGAGGGTCATCAAGAAATAGTAATTATCCTCAACAAAATTGCAAAGAGCAAGGATAGGGATGAACAAATGAGACTTGTAAATTTATTTGTAATTGCTGCTACTAAAAATCCAATTAGATTGAGTATTATTTTTGATTCAATCAATAGACTAATAGAACAAAAAATAATCCTTGATGAAACTTGTATTCAAAGATTACTAGAAATCCCAAATAAAATCTCAGATGTACAAAAGGTATTCAGCGACAAGTATGATGATGAGCAATATGATTTACAAGATTGGAATGGTCTTCATAAAAACTATACCTCGTGAATTTTTCTGGTTTGGCCCTATGAACGATTTGACAAACAATTGGTTGGTGAGGTGGTTTGAAGAAAATGCGGGCCAGCGAGGGCGTGAATTTGTGGCTAACACAAAGAGCGATTGCCCTCGGCTTTGTGTTGGGGCTTGAAACGCCTGAATAGCAAAGCTATTAAGACACAAAGGGCGCGGGGAAGCATATTTTCTTCTTGATTTTTTGTTTCTTTTTTATCAAGAAAAAAGAAAGATATATTCTATTCCTAATCAGTGCTTTTTGTCTAAAAGGTAGCAATCAAAAAAAGTATTATTATCGAAAACTCCCATTTCAAAAACTTGTTCACAAATAGCCAATTTTGTTTCTGAGTCAAAATTAGTTTGATTCATTCTTTCGGCTTCAGCAATGTAATCTAACCACATACGTAAATCAATTATATCTTGATTATCGAATAGAATTTTGGCAATTTTTAAATCAGGCTCAGTGGCCTTTAGTAAAACCGTCCACTTTTCAAATCCAGCCATCCGTGCAATTAGGTGTTGAACTTTCATTAGAGTTAATTTTTCTCCATGAAGATTGAAATCGTGAATAATTAATTCAACATCAAAATACTTGGGTTCATATTCATATGGCCAAGCACTGTCTTTAATGTCGATGACAGGTTTTTTCGTTTTTAAATCTCTGTGTAAGTTTTTAGCTTGAAGCTTAAAGAAATCAATAGTATTCATAATATAATCCTTTATTCCAAAGATTATTATCCAAGAAGTTTTGCGTTCGTATGCTGTTGTGGGATAATAAGCCTTGAGGGTTTATATTATCAATTATGGTGGATGAAATCTTTGCACGAACGAGCAGGCATACCATAAACACCTAAGTAAATTTATACATTATGTTCCAAATATTTCCAGACTGAATATTTTTTTATCAACGATTAGAACATTCTAAATGGAACAAGTGTATAGAAATTTTAAAGCGTGGATTTGCGCCAGGGAAAATTTTATACTCTTGTGGTAAGCTTACGAGAAGTTCCTGAAATTTTTCTCCTCCAAATTTCCAACTAAACCAAAGGTTTCAATAAAATCGAAAAGCTGAGCTTTTAATGGCGCTGGCCAAGTGGCTGAGAATTGCGTATAAAAATAAATGCAAGGGCATTTACTTTTTATGAAAGCAATATGCTGTTGGCCGAGCGGCTATTTTACATAACGGCAAATTATAGATACAAATCTTAGCCTGTACGCAGCACACCGCTTAAAAAGGTTTCTTGTATACCGGCAAACGAATGGTTAACGTGTGCAGAATGATTGTGTGGTATTTGACATAATAGAATCATAGCTTACGAATGCGTGAAAGAAATAAAATGGCGTGTAAAACTGTTATGACATAATTGTTGACGATATGAGCCTAAAGGCAGTCATATCTACAATTATATCAAATACGGTAGTATTGCGCAGTTTTAGCCATATAGGCATTTGTACTATAATTTTTCTTATGTATAATTAGAATTTGATATTCATGAAAGTTAACTCTTTACAAATCGCACCTTTGGTAAAGAGTTTATAGTGAATAGGGATTTTTAATCTCTTCCTAAAGAATTCAAACAAAGAATGTTTAATTTCTCAATTTCTTACTCCGTTCCTTAGCCTCTATTCCCACCAACTTCTCCTTCAAAATCTTCATATCCTCCTCCACCTTCGAATCAATTATCTTTGCATAATGCTGGGTAGTGCGCAAATTTTTATGTCCCAACATTTTCCCAACGGTCTCAATAGGGACTCCATTGGTCAAGGTAACCGTAGTAGCAAAAGTATGACGGGCCAAGTGGGTAGTAAGGTTCTTTTTAATGTCGCATCGGTCGGCAATTTCTTTAAGATAGGCGTTCGACTTTTGATTACTCAATACTGGAATCACGTAATTCTTGTTAACCACCTTAGGGTGGTCTTTATATTTCTCAATAATGGCAACAGCTGTCGGCAATAGTGGAATCGTAAAACCCGTATCCGTTTTAGAGCGTTTCGATTTTATGTAGAAACTACCATCTTTATTCTGATAAATTTCGTCAGGTCTAAGGGTTTGAATATCGATATAAGCCATACCCGTAAAGCAACATAGCACAAACATATCACGAACGATGCCCAAGCGTTCTCCTTCGATTTCTTTATCGATAAGCTTCTGGAGTTCCTCCTCAGTTAGAAACTCTCGTTCTACGGTCTTAAATTGCACTTTGTAGTTATAAAAAGGGTCTTTCGCAAGCCAGTCATTGGCAACGGCGATACGAACAATCTTTTTAAAGTTGTTAACGTACTTTAGGGCGGAGTTGTGATTACAGGCTTTTGTCACCTTCAAAAAGTATTCAAAGCCTTTGATGAATTTTAAATCGATATCCTTTACAGGAATATCCTTTCGACGATATTCTAACTTGACATATTCGGCAACATGGTTTCTGGTGGTAAAATAGCGTTTCCAAGTACCAAGTGCGAATTCAACACCAACTAATTTTTCCATTTGATGATTATGTTCGTCAAAGAGTTGAAGCAGCATTTTATATTTCTTGTCCTTTCCTAGATATTTTTCTTTAACATCATGAACCGTAAACGGTTCACCTTCCTCAATAAGTTGATGCTGAATCTTGTTTACCTTATGCCGAATAGTCGCCATAAACCGATTCAATTCTTCTGCTTCGACATTTTTACCCTTTAATTTATTCATCCGTGAGTCCCATTTGGACGGGTCTATTTTCCGGTTCAAACTTATTGATGTTCGCCGCCCATCCACCGTAATTCTTAGGTATAAGCCTGCTTTTCCGTTCTTGTCGCGACGCTCATCTTTGAGGTAAAAAAGTGTAGAAAAAGAATTCATTGTTTTTTAGGTGTCGATTTATACCAAATAAAGGTACAAAAAAGAAATTACACGATTTTATAAATAACTAAAAAAGAATGAATTACAAAGAAATCGACACCACTTTTTGATTTTTAAAATAGGTGTCGATTTGGTGACTTTTTATTAGGTGTTATATGATATCAAATGAATACAAATAAAATAAAAAATCCTGTAAATCAGATATTTACAGGATTTTGTGTTAATTTGGTGTTGTAAAAGTGGAGCCGGAGGGAGTCGAACCCTCGTCCAAACAAGCAATAACCATGCTTTCTACATGCTTAGGATCTGATTGGTTTTCGATGTACACCTGACCAGAAACCGCCCAATGTACACTTAGCTTCTTTGGGTTTTAGAGACGGTGCCGAAGCTACACCCTCCTTATGTTGACTTTTATGGTGCCCCGGAACGAATCGCCATCAACAAGGGCTATTCTGGGACATCTCGCTTCTCCGCCTTGCGGAGACGAGGCTAAATCCTACTGTAATTCAGATTAAGCGGCAAGAGCGTAATTAGATTCGCCATTTAAAAGTGTGAAATATGAGATTTACGAGCTATATCCCAGCGCTCGGCATGCTTACATCGCCATTGGTCTCGCTGTCAAAACCGGTCGGCCCCATAATGGGATAGGTAAACCATTCTTCCCATTGTTTTTTCAAAGAACAAATTCGTTAGCGTTCCCTGCCCTGGGGCAGGTCGGGCTATCGCGGGTACACGCCTGCCTGTCGTGGGCGGGGTACCTGGCTCTATCCCTAACGCGGCCACCTTCATTTTCATTTCGGCGGGCGGGGCAGCAAAGCTAATAAAAACTTTGCTATCGCCATTATTCCGTGTATTTTAGGACAAAATTTGTACCAAAGTGAACCTTAAGTTTGGAATCATCAGAGAACGGAAAAACCCTCCGGATCGGCGGGTGGTATTGCCGCCAAAGGCCTGTCAAAAAGTCCAGTCCACCCATGCCAACGCACAACTGATCGTGGAACCTTCGCCTATTCGCGTTTTTACGGATGGGGAGTACCAAGAGGCCGGCATTGAAGTCGCTCCCAAAATGGAAGAGTGCGATGTGCTGCTCGGGGTAAAGGAAGTGCCTATCGAGGCCCTGATTCCCAACAAAAGATATTTCTTCTTTTCCCATACCATCAAAAAACAGCCGTACAATAGGAAATTGCTCCAAGCTATTTTGGAAAAGAACATTGAACTGTATGACCACGAGGTCATCACCAATGCCAAGGGCATACGTCTGGTAGCTTTTGGACGCTATGCCGGAATCGTAGGGGCTTATAACGGACTTAGGGCCTATGGACTTAAATCCGGCACATATCAATTACCCAAGGCCGAAACCTTGGTAGACCAGCAGGCCTTGATAAACGAGCTTAAAAAAATGGTGTTGCCGAATATTAAAATCCTATTGACCGGAAAGGGTAGGGTAGGCAACGGGGCCAAGGAAATGTTGGACGGAATGCAGTTACGGGAAGTAAGCGTAACGGAATACCTGAATCAGGATTTTGATGAGGCGGTCTATTGCCAAATCGATGTGCTGGACTATAACCAAAGAAAGGATGGCAAGCATTTGGGAACGCAAGACTTTTTCCAAAATCCTGGGGCGTATGAATCCACCTTTATGCGATTCGCCAAGGTGAGCGATTTATACATTGCCGGCCATTTTTATGGGGATGGAGCCCCTTATCTTTATACCCGGGAGGATGTAAAACATCCAGATTTCAAGATCAAGGTCGTTGGGGATATCAGTTGCGATATCGATGGACCGGTAGCAACTACCTTACGTGCCTCAACCATAGCTGATCCGATCTATGGCTATGACCCCCTATCCGAATCGGAAACCGAATATACCGACCCCAATGCCATTGCGGTCATGGCCGTGGACAACCTGCCGGCGGAACTGCCCAGGGATGCCAGTAACGGCTTTGGCGATGCCTTTGTGGAAGAGGTAATCCCCGCCTTTTTTAATGGGGACGCGGATGGCGTACTGCAACGCGCAAGGATGACCCAAAACGGCAAGCTTACGGAACGATACTCTTATTTAAATGATTATCTAGAAGGCAAATAGTATTGGGAAAGTTGGGTAGATGTCGATCAGAATAGAGGTATTAGAAATATTTATCCAGTTTTATGATAGATTCAACAATAGCTTACATTTTCTCTGAGTGGTGGCTGACCTTCATTTTTGTTTTCCCATTTTTTATGGTACTATACTTTGGAGGAATAGTGTTCATGCGGTCTGTTTTAACGCTGTTGAAAAAAAAGAAGGCTGTCCGGCCTATTCTGAATTACAAAAAACCCAAGCAAGAAAAGGTGGAAGTCAAAAATTCAATGATAAGCATATTAATTTTTGCTTTACAGGCTATTCCATTACAGCTACTCTATGAAAACGGACATGTTCAATTTGGGCAAAACAGCATTTGGAATTGTCTTTGGGAGATCCCTGTTTTATTCCTTTGGAATGAAATCTATTTTTATGTTAGTCATTGGTCGTTGCATCAAAAATGGTTGTTCATGAAAGTACATTATGTGCACCATGCGTCTAGAGAACCTACATTGTATTCGGTATACAGTTTTCATTGGTTTGAGGCTTTTCTTTTGGGTGCCGTAATTTTTGTGCCCATCCTGGTGTATCCATTTCACATATTATCGGTTTTAAGCTTACCGATTATCAGTATTTTATTAAACTTTTTAGGTCATTGTAACCATGAAGTAGAAACTATAAAGAGTCCTGATTATCTAGGCAGATTTACCTTTAGACATAGCATGCACCACAAATGGAGCAAAGGTAATTTCGGTTTTATGCTCCCTTACCTTGATATGATTTTCAATACGACAACACCAAAAAATAATATGAAATGAGCAGACCTGTTTACATAACTGCCATAGGAAAATTTTTGCCCGGTCAACCTATCGGGAACGATGAGATGGAAGACTATTTGGGGTTCATCTCAGGGAAACCTTCTCGAAGTAAAAGCCGAATGTTGTCGCAAAACGGGATCAAAAACCGCTACTATGCGATGGACAAGAATCAGAACACTACTCAATCCGTCGCAGGAATGACCGCTAAGGCCATTGATGATTGTTTGCAAAAGAACGGAATGGACAAAAAGGATATTCAGTTTCTGAGTGCGGCCACCACTCAGGCTGATCTTCCCATTCCCGGTTTTGCGAGTATGGTGCATGGAGCGTCGGAACTTCCCATTTGCGGCATAGCCAGCCACCAAAGTGTATGTGCTGCGGGCGTAATGGCCATAAAAAATGGATTTATGCACGTTGGGTCAGGCGAGGTCGATAATGCCATTGCCTGTGCCGGCGAACTTCCGAGCAGAATGTTCAAAGCGAAACGTTTTGAAAATCAAAAATCAATAGTGGACAATGGCTCGCCTCCATTGGAAACTGATTTTTTAAGATGGATGCTTTCCGATGGGGCTGGAGCTTTTTTGTTGAAGAATCACCCAAATAGGGATGATTTCAATTTAAGAATCGAGTGGATTGAATTAAAATCTCATGCAACATTATTTGAACCCTGTATGTATACAGGAATGAATAAGACCGCTGTTGGCAAACAGGGAAAATCATGGATTGATTATGATAGTTTCAGTGCCGCCGATCAGGCCGGAGCAATTAATCTAAAACAGGACATACGTTTGGTTAACAATATTGTAGGCTTAGGTGTTCAGCATTTTTTCCAACTTGTTGAAGAGGGCAAAGTAGACCCCAAAAGACTTGATTGGCTATTATGTCATTATTCTTCTGAATATTTTAAGCAACCTATTGTTGACCTATTGAAAAAGGGCGGTGTTACGATTCCAGAAAGAAAATGGTTTACAAATTTACACTCTAAAGGAAATACCGGATCTGCATCTATTTTTATAATGCTTGAGGAGCTTTTGTATCACCATGGTTTAAGGGATGGCCAAAAAATTCTTTGTATGGTTCCGGAGAGCGGACGATTCATTACATCGTTCATGATGTTAACTGTTTTAGGACCTACCGATAAAAAGAAGATATTACCATTGAGCAAAGAAGACAAGATTTTGGCTCCTTCGATTTCCACCAAAGGCAAACCCATACAAGAGAGGTTGGTTCGCGGTCTTACCTCGGTATGGGTTGACTTTGAAAATGATCTACGAAGTGTGCCTATCATTAAAAAAATATATAATGGTACGATTACTCTAGAAGAATACCGGCTTTTGTTATTAAATCTTAGACAACAAGTAGTTGATGGATCACAATGGATTGCAAGGGCCGCATCCAATATTAGTATGGAGTATTTTGACGTACGATCCTCTTTTATCTCCCATTCAAGAGATGAACATCGTGATTATCAAATGTTAGAGAAGAATTACATCAATTGTGGGGGAAACAAAGAGGATTTATACAAAGGTGAAAAAAATTTAGGAAGTGAGGCTCTTAGTGCTTTTATGTTCCATACGGCGAGCAATCCAAATCCGTTTGATTTGCTTGGGGCAATGTTTATTATTGAGGGCCTTGGGAACAGAATAGCTGGCAAATGGGGGCGGGCGGTGCAGCAATTGTTAGATTTAAACAATGATCAGGTGTCCTTTTTTACATATCACGAAATCAGCGATAGCAACGAGAACCATTTTGAAAGGTTTGAGAATGCGATTAATTCGGATGCGTTGACCGAAGATTTGGCTAAAAAAGTTTTGAAGACAGCAAAAGTAGTTGCTAAATTGTACCGCATGCAATTGGTGGAAATTGGTAATTATTGAAACATTGAGTTATGCTGCACAAAAGTGAATATTTTGAAACTTTGGAAAACAATCCGAAGGATCCCAGTCATTGGCATGCTTTATATTTAGATAAGAGCGTTCCTTTCAGTGCTGATGCAAAAGCTGCTTTTCTTTATGATTCCGGAAGAAAATCTAGACAATATCTGTTACCCTTTGTTCGGGTATTTGCCAGGTTTTTTATTATGTTAATGCAATTGTTCAAAGCAATTTCCCCTAACCTTATCAATGCTCCTAAAACATTGCATCGATCTTTATACCTAGGGATGAGATATTTAGTCAGCCCCGAAGCTAACTTTTTGATATTGCGCCATTTCTATTTGGGATCCGAAATATTGAAGTTTATCAAGGACAATGTAAAAGGAAGCGAAGAAATGCCAATGAATCCTTTAAAACCCTTATCTGTCAATGATGTCAATGATAATTTATTCTTGGAACATGATTTGAACTTATACAACTTCATAATCAACCTCAATGGCGCTATTGCTGAAAGAGGACTGAAAGTAGAAAAGGTGGACAGACCTGATTTCGGTGCAATAACGGTTGGGGAAATTCCTTTTGAGACTTTTAGGGATAAATGGTCAAATTTTTTGGACTTGTCTACCGCTATTGAAATTTTCACTCCTGTTTACCAATTTTTTCTTACCGATAATGATTTTTGGAGGGCGAGCAATTCGCTGCAATTGGATGAGGTCATAGGTATTTATGCTACTACGATAATGGACTGTCCGGAAAAGCTAGTCGGTCTTAATAATAAGCACCCTATGATACCGTTACCTACCTATGGTGCTGCATTCCGTCTAACATTACATGGGCTGTCAACTGAGATATTACATGCACTTCTGGTGGAGGCGAAAAAGAAAAATGTATAGCATTCAACTGCCTTTTGTGGTCTCGGCTTCTTTAAAAATGATGAGTAAGTATGGTATTCTTGAAGGTGCCAGAATGACCCAAAACGGCAAGCTTACGGAACGCTATGCCTATCTGCAGGATTATGTGGACGGGAAGGAGTAAGGGTTGGCAGGTGGTAAAAAGCAAATAATGATTAGTGAGCGGTGGACAATGAGCAATGAGCAATGAACAGTTGTTAGTTAGTAGTAAACAGTAAAAAGTGAATAGTAAATAGTGAGTCGTTGGCAGTGAACAGTAGGAAAAGAAAGAGCATAAAATATTGGCAACCTGATTTTTTCTTTTTTTAAACCTCAAACCTCAAACCTCAAACCTCAAACCTCAAACCTCAAACCATTAACCCAAACAATGAACCCTGCGGAAGACTACATTCTTAATCAACCGGAACCGTATCGCAGCATACTGTTGCATCTCCAATCAGTTATCGAACATACGGTACCTGGAATAGACCTTAAATTCAAATATCGTATTCCCTTTTACTATATAGAAGGAAGACCTTTCTGCTATTTAAACCATACGAAGGATTATATAGACGTCGGTTTTTGGAATGCGGCCCACCTTACGGTCCATTTGGAACATATGACAGCGGCTGGGCGTAAAATAATGCGCTCCCTGCGCTACCGCTCCTTGGAAGAAATCGATGATACCATTTTAATGGAAGTACTTCAGGATGCCTATCAGGTAAGGGATAAAAGGTTTTGGAAATGAATTTCGTTGGCGGTAGCCAGTTTACAGTATTCGGTTATTGTCAACAATAAAAGGCTCGGAAAATTCTTTTGCGGATTTGATTGCCTAATTTTACCATCGACCACCAAGCACCTTTTGGAATTTGGAATTTCAGTATTGGAATTTAACTACTTGATCCATCCATTGTCCTTGTAGATCTGAATGTACTGATTGCTGAGTTCATCGGAGTCCTTGTATTTTACACGTAGTCCTTCCAGTTTCTCCTTCAACTCGGCTACAACGGTGGCATAGGCCGGATCGTCATAGACATTGTTGACCTCCTGGGGGTCGTTTTTACGATCGTAAAGCTCCCATTCGTCCACATTGTAATAGAAATGCATCAATTTATAATCCTCAGTAGCGATTCCATAATGACGTTTTACGGCATGTACGGCGGGATATTCATAATAATGGTAATAGATGGCATCCCTGTCCCATTTTTCCTTTTCCCCCTTCAATAGGGGTACCAAACTTTCACCCTGCATTTCCTCGGTTGGGGCTGCTCCGGCAACCTCTAAAAAGGTTTGCGCAAAATCCAGGTTCTGCACCATTTCCGTGGTGGTGGTGCCCGGCGTGATTACGTTCGGCCATTTGATCAATAAAGGGGTCTTAAAGGATTCGTTGTACATAAAGCGTTTATCGAACCAACCATGCTCACCCAAATAAAAACCTTGATCCGAGGTATAGACGACCAAGGTGTTTTCATCGAGCCCGGTCTCATCCATATAATCCAGAAGTCGCCCTACATTTTCATCCACAGCGGCAATGGTGGCGAGATAATCCTGCATATATCGTTGGTATTTCCAAATAGTCAGGGTGGAATCGTTCATGCTTGGATAGTCCTTTCTGAATTGCTCGCTTATGGGGCCATAGGTGGCATCCCAGGCCGTTCTTTGTTCGGGAGTCATACGATCCAATGGTGACCACTCGTATTTGTCCTCTACCTTCAAAGCATCGGTTACGGCTTGGGTAAGTTTATTGTCATAGCGCAATTGCATTTCCTTCAAAATCCCCATCTCTGCGGTTTTGGCAGCGGTACCCCTCGTTTCATAGGTATCAAAAAGTGTTTCGGGCAGGGGGAAACTTTTTTTGGTAAATTCGGTATAATGCCTTTCGGCTGGGAGCCAAGTTCTATGGGGTGCCTTATGCAGATACATCAGCAAAAAAGGTCGGGCCGTATCCCTGCGCTTTTGCATCCAATCCAGCGTAAGGTCCGTGATGATATCCGTCACATATCCGGTTACAGTGGTATCCCCTGCTGAGGTAATAAACTTGGGGTTATAGTAGTCGCCCTGACCAGGTAATATCTTGAACTCGTCAAATCCCTTGGGATTGTTACCAAAATGCAATTTTCCGAACATTGCGGTCTGGTATCCCGATTTTTGAAGGAGCTGCGGGAAGGTTACATTAGTAGTATCAAAAGGCATACGGTTATCAATCTTTCCATTGAGATGGCTGTGCTTTCCCGTCAGGATTACGGCCCGGGACGGAGCGCAAATGGAGTTGGTAACGCTGGCATTGGTAAACAACATACCCTCATTGGCAATACGGTCTATATTTGGGGTTTGTATCAGCCTTGCGTCATAGGCACTGATCGCCTGATAAGCGTGGTCGTCCGACATAATGAACACGATGTTAGGTTTTTTCGGAGTTTTGACCATTTCTTTTTCCGGATTGCTCTTACATGAAAGCAGGCAAAGAAGGCTGAAGATGGTGAATGTGACGGTAATTTTTTTCATGGATTCTTGGTTTTATAGGTTTCCAGTACTTTTTTGAACTGTTGTATAAGCGAGGTTACGTCGCTGGACTGGTTGGTAATATCCAAAGGATTGTTCTCAAAGGGGTCATCTTCAAGATTGTAAAACGCTCCGTTTTCATACAACTTCCATTTTCTGTCCTGTACATATCTTCGGGCTTGGAACTTCCCCCAATTTGGGGCATAATCACAAAAAATCCAATCCCTGACCTTGGTTTCCTTACCCAACAACTGAGGATAGAAACTAAGGCCATCTGTTTGGATGCTATCGGGCAGTTTTCCCGTTGCCACTTCCAAAAGGGTCGGTAAAAAATCAGTAAAATCTATAAGATTTTCATTGACACTACCTGGTTTTATTTTTCCTTTCCAATTGGCAATCAAGGGAACATGGGTCCCTGCATCAGTAGTATTGCCTTTGTCTCCCGTTAATTCTATTCCGTTAATAATTGAAGTTACATCGGTGTCCGTTCCGTTGTCCCCGATAAAAAGGATAAGGGTGTTCTGGCGTATGCCCAAGTCTTCCGTTTTCTTAACAATTTTACCTACCAAAAGATCCATATAGCTAACCATTTCCCCAAAATAGGTAGTATCATTTGTTTTCGAAGTATTTTCAAAAGTTTTGAAGTCTGGATTGTTTGGAGTTGGGACAAAAGGATCATGGGTCAAAACCATAGGGTAATAAATGAACATGGGATCCTCCCTATAGGTTTCCATAAACCCCTCCATGTATTCAACAAAGAGATCGGGCCCGTAGGCATCTGGATAGGTAACCGTCCCGTTTTTTTTGCTCGTCAAATGTGGATTTTTGTAGCGTGATCCCCGTTCATCTATTTGCCAAAGGCAATAGTCATCAAATCCAGCTTTTTCAGGGGTTGTGCCGGTTCTTCCACCGGCCAGTTCCTGTTGCCGTTCATTGCCCCACAATTGCCACTTTCCCGTTATCAAGGTTTTGTAACCGGTCTCTTGCATATAGTGCCCAAAGGTTTTTTCTTTTGAATCTAGCAATCCAAAACTGACGTAATTCCTAAAATTGTATTTCCCGGTCATGATCTGCACACGTGAAGGGGTACATAAGGGCGTGGAATAGCAGTAATCAAAACGCATTCCTTCATGGGCTAATTTATCTAGATTAGGGGTAACATAGCTGTTACTACCATAGATACCCAAGGTTTCATAGCCAAGGTCATCCGCCATAATGAGGATGATGTTGGGTTTGTTGGGGCGCTGCTCCAATTCTTTACGCTTTTCGGAACAGGAAATACAGCACAGCGCAATTACGGAAATCGAAAAAAACAACAGGGATTTCAAGAAAGCCGGTTTAGAAATCCCAAGATAGTAATTTTATGGTTGCGCGGTTTTTTTCTTAAGTACTACCAAGGAATTTTTTTGGATGTCCACCGCTTCGTTGAACAATGACTTTAAGGCCTGGTAATCTTTTTCGTTAAAATAGGAACTGTTCAGTGATAGTTCAAAGGAAAATGAGATCTGACTTGTATTCCCGGTACTGTAAAACTTGAGCGTAGCCAGGGTATCACCTAAGGCAATCGACTTATTTTCAGGTAATTCTTGAATAACATACCCATCAGGAATCGTGAGGATAATTTGATACCTATATTTTCTTGGATGACCAAAATCTATGGGATAATTACGTTCTTCCAATTGAAAAGGATTCTTGTCAAAGAATCGGATAAAAAAAGGATTTACATAGGCCATGTCTCCATTGAGTACGTCCTCTATTTCAAACTTGAATCGTTGCGATACTCCTTGTTTGTCAGTTCGTTGCTTTACCAATTCATAGGAGGTAATCGCAAAATTCCCGGAAATTTCCTCTTCTACCGAGTCCAGGTATTCCTCTTCACTTTTTTCGTTCAAGGTCTTATGCATATTTATGGCATTGTACCCCGTGCTTACAGCGTCAAATACGCCTACGGCCTTATTTTCCTCTGGATTGAATTTTATCTGGGCCCTAACTTGATATCGGTTCTTGGTTTGGGGTTTAATATCGTACCAATAGCTGTCGTTTTTAAAATCCATGACCCTGCCATAGTGATTTAGGGCCCTAAAAGGTAAAAAACCAAAAGGCATATACTTATCGGTAGCATCCAATAGATAACTCTTTCCGTCAATTTCGGTTTTGGCTACGACATAGTTGAAGTTGGACATTACCGGATGGATTTTTGTAGGTAATCCCTTTTTTCTAGTAGATAACAGCATCAGGTTAGTGGGAATGTTCGCTGCATTCAGTAAGTTAATGAGCGACATGTTTATTTCCCAGGCATTTCCCTTTCCGGTATCGAATGCTTCCTTTACCCTTGCTTTTCCATAGGACGAATATTGTTCGTTCCAGGTATAGTGTTGTTGCACAAATTCGAAAATACTCTTGGCCCTAGTCAGTTCATCGCCTTCGATTAGAAGCTTTTCGGGTACGTGCCGTTCAAAAAAACCTTTTTTGGCCAGTTGTCTACCAATATCTTTATCCGACCTAAATTCCCTATCCACATCCTTCCAACTTTTGGTATACTTATTTGTAGTACCATCAAGTTTGTTGTATTGGGAAAGCTCAAAATCTAATCGTGATCGGTAATTTTCCGGCGAAAGCATAAATTCCTTTTCTTCCTTGAAGGCCGGAATATCTTTCATGGTATATTTTAATACCTCGCAATCCGCAGCTTTTGGATATCCCTCAATAGTGAAACACCCTTTTTGAATGTGTGCATCGTTCACGTCCAATTCCAAACTGCCGCGTAAAGAGCGGTTATAGACCCAATTTCCAGGAATTTTGGCATTAAATTCACTATAAATTTTTGGAATAGATCCTTGGAAGTCCCATCCGTTGAAATTAAAATCATATGGTGTGGTTATAGTATATGAATATTCTAGGATGCTTCCTTTTTGCATCTTTGGAAAAGTAAAGGTTTTTACCCTCCACCTTTCGGAATGGTCATTTTCAAAGATTTCGGAGGGTAGAACATTATATTGGGTATTACCGTTATGAGTCACCGCCTTTAATGCGGTAACTTTTTCAGCCAATGCATTGTTATGGTATAGGGGAATTTCTACGGTTCCATGATCAAAGCCTTTTTCATCCAAAATTTTGATTTTAACATGATATTCCTTGATTAGGCGTATGTGGCGATTGACGACCTTAAAATAATTATTGCCCCTTTCATAAAGTACCACGGCATGGGCTGAAGGATCTTTTTCATAAACGGTCAAGTTTTTTTCAGCATTGGTAAGCTTTCTGAAGGTACCTTTCTGTTGGGCAGGAAGCGAAAGAGCACAAAAAAACAAAAGAGCGAAAACAAAGAAAAATGGTCGCATGGTTTGGTATCGGTTTGGGGGTTGTTAAGAATTAACTGATTTTAAATAGAATTATTGTGATTCAGTTTTTAAAAATAACACTGGTAATTTCCTTTTTAAAGAGGTCATAGGAAAAGAGCTTTTGACCCTTCTATTGCTTCCAGGATACTAAAAGCAAAAAACCGCCCCAGGAGTCTTCTGGAGCGGCCACCGCAAAAACAAAAACATGAAATTAATCACCAATATCCGGGTTTTTGTCAAAACCCTTCATTTTCCAAAATTAGGAACCGGTATCATCGTCATCGTCATCTTCCTCAACAGCTTCCAAATCAATTACCGTTGTATTGCCATTGCCATCGGTCTCGGTTGCAATAGCATCACATTCTCCATCACCATAGTCCAATGTGGTCATTTCCATGTTCTGTGTGTTTACTACAACCCCACTTACATAGTAACGGCACCGGGGTTCGCTACGTAAAGGTTCTGTAATTTCGAATGTGTAACTGTCCCCATTGTTGAAGGTTGTTTCACCACTGCCGGTCACCAAATTATGGAAATCAAAGATGGTTTCATCCTCGCTACCGAATATTGTTTCCGTGGAGTAATTGCTACTGTCCGTTGCCTCGGTGCCATCCGGCCAAGCGAATGAAAATTCCGATTCGTAGGCATAGACCAAATTCCCTTCCTCGTTTTCAAAATCGTATACGGCCTGGGCACTTCCTGTGACCATTATGTCATTGTACGCATAATCCTCTAATGTATAATCAATGGTAAAGTCATTGTCCGCACTATCGTCCGAAGTATAGGTTACAAGAATTCTTCCTGAGACAACATCACCATTTCTAAGCTCACAGGCTTCCCCATAATCGATGATTACCTCAATATTTCCATCTTCGTCCTCATCGGAAGTAATCTCCATACAAGTAAAGGTCTTCTCGGTACTTACGGTTTTGCTTGTACTTGTATCTACTCCAAAATTATTGCCAACGGCACTGTTTATTTCGTTGACCGCAGCTTCCAGTTCATTTTTTTCTGCTTGGGTAATCACGTCTGTAGCATTAATTTCAGACGGATTACTGGTTTCATTGTCATCTTGACAACTCATAACTAATATAGTCCCCATGAAAAGGGAAACTATTTTTACAATTCGCTTTTTCATAATAGTTCAAATTTTTTGTTGAAAAAATGGATTCCCGACCTCCCATAAGCCATGGCAGGTAAACATACCGATAAAGGGGCTTGACAGGTGTAGCTCCATGGATGAAGACGCGCGCGGTGAACACCTGCTCAATGTGATGGATATCCCTATCCATTCGGTAAGGCCAACACGGTACTAGATCAAATTCAGGTTTGAAGATACCCTGAACTCAAACACGGAAAAAAAATGATATACTAATAGTCCGATTTTGTAGACGAAAAAAGAATTTTTATCGATAAGCATTTATTAAAAAACAAGGGTTTTTGAATTCAAAATCACATGTGTATTTTCATTGGAATTCAGATAGTTACGCGTGTTTTTAAGGTTCTAGTAAAGTTCGTTCACAGTTTTCCTCAGTACAGTAAGATTGGTCAAAAGTTGTTCCAGGCGATCCAAGGGAAGCATATTGGCCCCATCACTTTTGGCATTCGTTGGATCAAAATGGGTCTCCATAAAAAGTCCATCTACCCCGGTAGCAATTCCCGCCCGTGCCATGGTCTCTATGAGTGCGGGTCTTCCACCGGTTACCCCAGAGGACTGATTGGGCTGTTGTAGGGAATGGGTCACGTCCAAAACTACAGGGGCGAATTCTTTCATAGTGGGGATTCCCCTAAAATCTACCACCATATCTTGATATCCGAACATAGTACCACGGTCTGTAATGACCACTTGTAAATTGCCGGAATCCTTTACTTTGGTCACGGCATGTTTCATACTTTCAGGACTCATAAACTGCCCTTTTTTTAGGTTTACCATTTTTCCGGTTTTTGCAGCGGCAACCACCAAATCCGTTTGCCGTACCAAAAAGGCAGGGATTTGAAGCACATCTACATACTCTGCGGCCTTATCCGCATCTGAAATTTCATGGATATCCGTTACCGTGGGCACTTCAAAGGTCTCGGAGACTTTTCGTAGTATTTTCAAAGCTTTTTCATCACCAATTCCAGTAAAAGAATCGACCCTACTTCGATTGGCCTTTTTAAAACTTCCTTTAAATACATAGGGAATACTTAGTTTGTCCGTGAGTTTTACAATCTGCTCTGCAATGCGTAAGGCCATTTCCTCCCCTTCAATAGCACATGGGCCTGAGAATAGAAAAAAATTATCACCTTGGGCATGCTTTATTTGGGGAATAGCGGAAAGGTCCATATCATAAAATTTCCTCAAATATAGTGTTTACCCTTGGTTTCCTTGTTAGATTTATCCGCATTAAAACCAAGGGTATGCTTAGAAAAGTCTTTTATTTGGCGGGTTTGGCACTCCAATTTACAGTTCCATCCCTTTATGGGCAAGTAAGGGAAAAGGGAGAAGTTTTTGATCTAGTTCATCTAGAACGACATCAATTCAAATTTGATCTTTTTGCCCCCGGGTTAAGCTATGAACTCGGAGTTTTTAGAAACCAAACCGTGTCTACCAGTCTAGGTTTAGGTTTGGCTACCTATCAAGAGGGGTATGCCCTTGGGCTGGCATGGAACAATAGATACCGTTACTATCATAATTTGAGCAGACGAGCTTCCAACAATAAAAACGTTTCGGGAAATTCGGGCAATTATATCGCAGCGGCCCAGGCTATTTTCTTTTCACAACTTCGTCTAGCCACGGATATTGGAGGCCCAGACGACTTTAATTTAGGATTCTATGGCTTAGTCTATGGTATTCAGCGGACGTATCCCAAGGGTTTTAATTTTAATGTGGAGCTTGGTGCGGGTTATTACCGCGGTGATGGGGCGGTTTCCGGCTATGGTCCGCTCCTCAGTTTAAATTTCGGATGGGTGGCTACCAAGCGGAAATCAAAAAGGCCTGTATTTGAATAAAATCCAATCAATCTTTAAAATTCTGGGCACTATAAAATAACCTGCTCAAAATCAACAACATAAAAATAATATAAGATCTGGTTTACTAGAGAAAATTAGATGTATCTTTGCACGCTTAAAATTAGGGTATGACCAATACAAAGAATATTGCCATCATCGCGCACGTAGACCACGGGAAGACTACCTTGGTCGATAAGATCATGCATCATTGCCAGTTGTTTCGGGAGAACGAAAATACGGGCGAGTTGATTTTGGACAATAACGATTTGGAACGCGAACGTGGCATTACCATAGTTTCCAAGAATGTATCCGTAACCTACAAGGATACCAAAATAAATATCATAGATACCCCTGGGCACGCAGACTTTGGCGGGGAGGTAGAGCGTGTTCTGAATATGGCGGACGGTGTGCTCCTACTGGTCGATGCCTTTGAGGGGCCTATGCCACAAACCCGATTTGTGTTACAGAAGGCTATAGATTTGGGGCTTAAACCCTGTGTGGTCATCAATAAGGTGGACAAAGAGAATTGTACCCCGGAAGAGGTACATGAAAAAGTATTCGATCTGATGTTCGAACTTGGCGCAGAGGAATGGCAATTGGACTTTCCCGTAGTCTATGGATCGGCAAAGAACAATTGGATGAGCGATGACTGGAGAAAGGAAACGGACTCCATAGAACCCTTATTGGATATGGTCATTGAACATATTCCCAGTTTTGAGGTGGAAGAGGGCAATACCCAAATGCTGATCACCTCCTTGGATTATTCTTCCTTTACCGGTAGGATTGCCATAGGAAGATTACAACGGGGAAGCTTAAAGGAAGGACAACAAATTTCCTTGGTCAAGAGGGATGGAAGCATTGTAAAATCTAAAATAAAGGAACTCTTCACCTTTGAAGGTTTGGGCCGAAAAAAGATAAAAGAAGTAGCTACCGGTGATATCTGTGCCATTGTTGGTTTGGAAGGGTTTGAAATAGGGGATACCATTGCCGATATTGAAAATCCTGAGGGGTTAAAGACCATAGCCATAGATGAACCTACCATGAGTATGCTCTTTACCATTAATGATAGTCCATTTTTTGGACAGGATGGTAAGTTTGTAACTTCAAGACATATTAAGGAACGACTGGAACGGGAACTGGAAAAGAATCTGGCCCTAAGGGTCGAAGAGACGGACAGTGCCGATAAGTTTATGGTCTTTGGACGTGGGGTACTCCATCTTTCCGTTTTGATTGAAACCATGCGCAGGGAAGGATATGAACTACAGATCGGTCAGCCTCAGGTTATTATCAAGAACATTGACGGTACAAAGTGCGAACCTATAGAACAATTGACTATAGATTTGCCAGAAGAGGTTTCAGGCAAGGCAGTTGAAATGGTCTCTATCCGTAAAGGGGAAATGACCAGTATGGAGGCGAAAGGTGGGCGAATGGTTTGTGAGTTCCATATTCCATCACGAGGAATTATTGGCTTGCGAAACCAATTGTTGACGGCCACTGCCGGTGAAGCCATAATGACACACCGCTTTTTGGAATACCAGCCTATGAAGGGCGATATCCCACAACGTCAGAACGGATCATTGGTCTCCATGGAGAACGGGAAAGCTATTCCTTATTCTATCGATAAGCTTCAAGAGCGTGGCAAGTTCTTTATAGACCCAGGGGAGGACATTTATGAAGGGCAGGTCATTGGAGAAAATTCCCGGGGCGATGACATGACGGTTAATGTAACCAAGACCAAAAAGCTTTCCAATGTTCGTTCTGCAGGTGCCGATGACAAAGCCAAAATTGTTCCTGCCATAAAATTTTCCCTGGAGGAAGCTTTGGAATATATACAAAAGGACGAGTACGTGGAAGTTACTCCAAAACATCTTCGACTTCGTAAGATATTCTTGAAGGAAGTGGACCGTAAGCGTAATAAAATTGATTGATGTCTACCTAAAAACCTCGAATCCAATTCGAGGTTTTCTTTATTTTGGGAGGTCTCTTTTACTAAATCTGTAAAATCCGGGCCCAGTATTTATAGCTTCGATATTAATTGTATAAGCCGAGTTTTTTTTATCCGGATTGCCATGTAATTTGTATAAATTGAAGAAGCTAATTCATTCTACGAAAATCGATTTACATGAAACTAAGGGGAAAAAAAGTCCTTATTACGGGCGGTTCCCGTGGTATCGGGAGGTGTATGATCGGCGAACTCATAAAAAACGGAGTCAAGGATATTGCGGTCATAGCTAGGGATAAAAAAAAATTGGAACAGCTCTCCATTGACTTTGAGGAAGCAAATTTTCTTTTCGTCAATGGAAATGTAGGCGATATAGGTGTGCTTCGAGAAATGTCCTCTAAAATTGAGGATCGGTGGGGTCGTTTGGATGTTCTGATTAATAATGCCGGAATCGTTTCGGCCGGGGCGTTGGAAGATATCCCGGATGAAGAGATCTATGACCAGGTGGCCGTAAACCTTATGGCGGTACTGTTCCTTACCAAATATTGCCTACCCTTGCTAAAATCCTCTAGGCAAGCCGCAGTCTTAAATGTCTCTTCAGGACTGGGGCTTTTGGGTATGCCCTTTTATACAGTTTATGGAAGTACCAAGGCAGGCATACGTCAATTTTCGGATTCCCTTCGGCGCGAACTTCAGCCTTTTAATATTTCGGTGACTTGTGTATACCCCACTGCCACGGATACGGAAATGATGCAAAAATTTGAGGGACGGGAGATGGATTCCCCGGAGTATGTGGCCGAGAAATCCATACAGGCACTGATGAAAAAAGAACTACATTTTATCTTTGGAGGGTCACAGCGTCTTAAAGATAATCGACTCAATTTTGAGTCCCCCAAAAAGTTCGACAAGCAGATTTCAGAAAGCTATGAACAACACAAGGAAGCCAGTCGTTCACACAAGGCAATTTAGTTTTGAGGTAAGCAATAATAGTTTGGTCTTTCCGGATTAAACGATACTATCCAAGGCAGTTTTAATACTGGAAAAATCTGTATTAACGTTCAAAAATTATCTAAAATGGACGGTCTAATCTATTGGAGCCTGATGCAATGCTGCCGCAGCTGCCCCAACGATACCCGCGTGATTGCGGAGTTCTGCCGGTATTACCGGAGTATCGATTTTTATGTATTCCTCAAATTCGTTAAAATCCTTGGAAGTACCACCTCCCAAAATAATCAGGTCGGGGGACACTAGCAATTCCACAAATTCCAAAAACACATTGAATCGTTTGCCCCATTTTTTATAACTAAGCTCTTCGCGTTCCTTGGCAGATGCAGCTGCCCAAGTTTCAATTTTTGTATATTTTTTATAGGGAATCTGCCCAAGTTCAAAATTAGGAATCAACTCCCCATCCAAAAAAGCACCACTGCCTAATCCTGTGCCAATGGTAATCATAATGACAAGGCCTCCCTTTCCCTTGCCTATGCCATAGTTCATGGTAGCGTAACCTGCGGCATCGGCATCATTGATGACTGTTACCGGGAGTCCCGTAATATCACTAAAAAGTTCCTTTACGTTGACGCCTAACCATTTTTTATGAAGATTGCCCGGCGATTTACAGATACCACGCTTAATAACCGTGGGAAACCCACATCCTATTGGGCCCTTATGTTCAAAATGGTCTACGATTTCCTTGAAGACCTTGGCCATATCCTTGGGTTTTTTTGATTCCGGGGTAGGAATCCTAAAGCGCTCCGATAGCATTTCTCCCGTTAACGAATCTATTAAAGCCCCTTTCATCCCGGAGCCGCCAATATCAATACCAAGAACGTTCATCGCTAGATTTTGAATTACGCAGGCAAATGTAACAAAAGTTTTTACTTATGCTAATCCTATGTTGTGAAGCCCGTTTTTTCTGTAGTTAAAAGTTGTATAATCCGGTATTGCCCTGCTCTAAAATGGGCATTAGGGCTTGTATAACTTCTGGATTGTCCTTTGCAATGTTCTTGGACTCCTCAGGGTCCAGAGTGTGATCATAAAGCTCTATGGTAGGTTTTTCCTCCCGATAATATTGGGTCAACCGGTGGGAATCCGTTCGTAGGGTAATACCATTTTTAAAATAGCCATAGGCCACTCCATTTGATTGCTTTTGAGTAGATTCCATGGTATGGGCAAAACTCTCTCCGTCAACGTAATGATTAATTTTAAGGTCACAGAGTTCCAAAAGTGTTGGATAGATATCCACGGTTTCCACAATATGGTCCACCTTTTTATTTTCATGTTCTAGATAGGGCGATTTTATGATCAAGGTGCTTTTCAAGGCATTTTCAAACAGGGTGTGTTTGCCCCATACACGTTGGTCTCCCAAATGCCAGCCATGATCGCCCCAAATAACGATAATCGTGTTTTTATCCAGTCCCAAAACTTTGAGTTCCTTCCAAAGTCTCCCGATTTGAGCATCTATATAACTTATGGAAGCTACATACGCATGCCTTAGTTTCTTTGCGTAAGCATCGGAAACTACTTTTGATAAACCCGCTTTTTCCTCGCCCAAGGCATATTGATTGAATTCTCCACTTTCATGAAGGCTTTTTGAATGGATGCCTTCCGGAATTTTAGGGTAGGCGGCAAGGGGAATACTATCCCTGTCGTATAAATCCCAATACTTTTTTGGGGCATTAAAGGGCAGGTGCGGTTTAAAGTAGCCCACGCCCATAAAAAAGGGCTCTTCCTTGTTTTTCAGCTCTTGCAACTTGGCAAGAGCAAGTTTAGTGGTAAGCCCATCCGGATAGCCATCGTCACCCACATCGCCTTTTTCATAGGGTTTTACCTGTTTTTTTAGGCTCTGCCGATTTTCTCCATTGGCGTAGGCGAAAAAAGCATTCCATCCGGTTTCCCATGGTCCGGGGTCAAAGAGCAGTTCGTTCCAGCTATGGGGCAGTTCTCTTTTGTTTGAAACAGGCTCTTCATACCCATATACCAACCCGTCAGCGGAATGGCTTATTTTTCCTATACCTACTGTGTGGTAGCCTTCCCTTTTTAGTTTATGGATAAAAGTTTCGGGAGTTGCCTGTTCCGGTTTGCCAGAGATTTCCTTTTCTATAGCTCTATTGGACAAGTGTATAGGTTTTGAGGGCCGCATTCCGGTCAATAAGGCATGACGGGAGGCACCACAGGTGGGTACCTGGACATAATGATGTGTGAAATAGGATCCCGTTCGGGCCAAAGAATCCATATGGGGGGACTTGGCAATGGAATTGTAAACACCCAGTTCCGTTCGCAGATCATCAACGGCGATAAAGAGTATATTGGGCTTTGTTTTCTTGAGAGGAGGGTTTTTAAAGGTTCCTGAAAAAAGGAAGGTAATGATTAGAATTAAAAAAAACCTGAGCATCTTTTGATATATTAAACCCTATAAAATCCAAGGTAGTCAAAAAAAAAGAAGTAGGCCAAAAGATAGGTTTATAAACCCGTTTTAAGTAGATGTACTATTTTCACGATTAAGAAGGCCGGCATTTTAACCACCAATTCCGATTGGTTAATGACGGTTACTACCGTGATATCCAAATTCTCCAAATAGGCTAAATAACAGGTATATCCCGGATCAAAACCACTATGGCCCATTACCCTTCCCGTTTTTTTCGACTTGTCAAAGAGCATTACCCCCAGACCATAACCTTTCTTAAAATCCAGCATTTTTTGTAAAGTGGCTTCCGATTGGAACAACTTTCCTTGAAACAATGCCCGTGCAAATACGCTCAAATCATCTACATCGGTAAGGATGCCTCCAGCAGGGTTCAATTTGTTGAAATGCAGGGTAAAATCGGTTAGGTCCCAATCCGTATAGTATCCCTTGAACATTTGGGGAATAACATCATCGGAAGGCCGTAAGGAGGTATTTTTTAACCCTAGGGGGACAACAATTCTACGGTCAATAATATCGGCAATGGTAGCATTATCCACTTTTTCGGCAATCATTCCCAAGAGAATGTAGTTGGTATTGGAATACCCGTATTTCCCCAGTTTATGGGTCGCCGTCCCCAATTCCAGGGCAAAGTCTATTCGTTCTTGAAGTGTATACTCGCGTTCTGGTTGGTTTTTGTAGCCATTTAAATGCACCTGACCCTTATTGAGATAATCAAAAATACCACTCGTATGGCGCAGAAGATGTTCTAAAGTCAATTCCTGCTCAGAGGATTTTCCATTATACTCGGTTAGTTTTTTAATGGTGGATTCATCCAGATATTGGATAACCTTATCGTTGAGCGAAAGGAGTCCCTCTTCTTCCTGCTGCAAGATACAGGCGGCCACAAATGTTTTGGTAATGCTTGCCGCGATGAATCGTTCATTACCGGACAGCACAATGTTCTCATCTCTCCCTACGCTTCCAGTACTGTATTTCCAATCGGCCGCGTTTGGATAGCTGACCGAGGCGATTACCCCGCTGGCCTCGGGATTTATTTTTAAATATTCATTGCTCAAGGAAATCAATTCTTTTTGAAGTGATTCGGACTGTGCACGGAGTTTTGGATGTCCAATACAACAACAGATACCATAGATTAGAACAAATTTTAAACTTGAACCTCTTAGCATAGTAGTTTATTTTAACAGTATAGAGAGGACGGTTCAGTAAAAATGTTACAGAAAGAAATAGTTCACGCTAAATCACTTAGGTGTGCAAACCTTTATCGGTTATATTTGGAAAAAAGACGTAACCTTTGGCTTCCTTGATTTTCAGTATGATGAATGCAATAAAAATACTAGTCCCGTTTCTCTTAATTGTTCTTTTCCAAGCAGATGGAATACTTGCCCAAGGGACTCCTTCGAGAATAAAGGTACTGAGCTATAATATTCACTATGGTGCGGGAATGGACGGAAAAAAAGACCTTGAGCGGATTGCCGATGTCATTAACACCACAAACCCTGATATAGTGGGTCTTCAAGAAGTCAAGGACTCTACTATGATGGTTACCTTGGGCCAATTGACCAATATGCATTATGTCTTTGGAGCTTCCACCGAAAAGGAAACGCCCAACCTGTATCGTTTGCTGGACATTCCTGTACCGGCTTCCCAATTGCACTATGGCGATGGCATATTATCCAAGTACCCTTTTGCCTATTTAGGTAATCTTTCCATTCCGAGTGCAAGTAGCAGCCGATATGAGGCGATGTGTGTTGAAGTGGATTTGTCCAAGAAATCGAGTGAAAAACGCATGGTTAGATTTATCACCACCCATTTCGATTATTTAAATACCATTGGCTCCGAGATTGCTAGAAAGGCAGCCGTTGAAGTGATCGAAGCCGCCTTTATAACTGAAGATAGTGATAGGACGTACATTATGACCGGTGATTTGAACGCGACTCCCGATTCTGAAGTCCTGAATCTGTTGGAACATAAGGGTTGGATAAATGAGGACTTTGGCAAGGCATTGCCAACGGTTCCCTCAACGGCACCTCGTAAGCAGATCGATTACGTTTTAGTACGACCAAAAGAGCGATGGAAAATCATTGATGTCCGTGTGATCGACGAGCCGATGGCATCGGACCATCTGCCTATTCTCATGACCTTGGAATTGATTCCAGGAGATTGATTTTACTACCTATTTGCAAAACGCTTTGAATGCAATGGTCAGGCCTTGGCCACACATTATCGGCTGTTAATAAGTTAGTTTTAGTTTCAACGGGAGATGATCGGAAAAACCATTGGGTTGAAAATTCGGGTTTTCGGATCGGTACCGAAATGAGCGTGGTCTACCGCTGGCAGTGGCCAAAATAGGGTCATCAATAATATCAAAGCTATCCAGATCCGCTTCCAAACCATTTCCGGATAGTAACCCTCGGGTAACCACCAACTGATCCAACATTTGATAGCGATTGGTAAAGGTAGTCCCATCCCTAAGGCCACTTAAAAAATAGGTCCCCGTATTGCCCAAGAAGGATTTATTCATAATTCGGGTACTCACATTGTATAGGAAAACATCCTGTTGCCGATACTTGGAAGTTTCCTCGAATTTATCGATATCATTGGTCCCTCCTTTTACCTTGTCCAAATCACGGGAAGCCCTTAGGTGCTTAATGAGGCTACGATCAAAGGGCTCGTCGTTAAAATCTCCTACTACCATTACCTTGCTTTCCCATTTGGCCTGAATGGAAGGGAGATTAGCAGCATTTCGTAAATTTTCATATTCCCCGGGCTGCACTTTTACATGGTCCTCCACCAGGTACGCAATATGTTCCGCTACCGCGATCCGCAAAGGTTCGGACTCGTATTGCCCCCGACTCCTGGACGGCCAATGGGATGCTATGACGACAAATTCCTCGCCAGTAGTATTGATTCGAAAAACAACTTCGAAGATATCTCGGGTTCGATAGCGTAAATGTACCAGGTGGGAGGTTTTGGAAACCACTGTAAGTTTACTGGGGTTAAAGGCCATGGCCACATCGATGCCACGGAGATCACTGGTACCAGATTCGTCCAGTACCACCTCCAAATGGTTCATACCCGCCTCTTCCAACAAGTCCTCCAACAGGGCATCCTTTTCTATTTCACATACGGCCAGGAGATCTATACCCTCATTGGGCCATAGCAGGTTTAATCCAGCGGCGAGGTTGGCCTTTTTTATTTGAAACACTTCGTTGGTCCATCCATTTTCGGGAGTAAAGCTAAAGTCGTTGGAAATGGAATCGTCATCCGTATCAAAGAAGTTTTGGAGGTTCCACCAGGCAAAATTTAAATTGGGCATATCGAACTATTTTAAGGATTGGTATTCAATTAGTAGTACAAATACAATAAAGAGTTTTAGATTAAGGGTAAACGATTCATTATCAAATTGCAATATCTGTCGAGTTTTATGCTAAAAGTAAGAATTATAGTAAATAATCGATGTAATATTGTAGGGTTTTACGTATTTTCTGTGTGAATGGTAGCTTTTAAGACATAGAAGGAAATGCTTCTTTCCTTGAACTAACCAAACCGCTATAAAATTCCAAAGTGTCCGGATAGCCTAATCCTATCCTAGGATAAAAGCGTAAATTAGGGTAGTATTACAAATTGTAGAATGTATGGACGTATTTTTGTAATCTATATGACATCCACTAAATAGATATGGACGGAAAGAACAGGGAAGCTATCATTACGGTCGTCGGTTTTTTAGGAGCGGGAAAAACGACACTATTGAAACACTTGATGACCAGCTATATGGATGAGGGCTGGAGTCCCTTTATTATTCTAAACGATTATGAAAATGCAAATCTGGATATTCAACAGTTTATTGAACGGATAGAACCGAAGTGGGTCAGGGCACTTAGCGGTAGTTGTATTTGCTGTAGCGGTATAAACGAGCTTAGGGATTTTGTGAATAGAATCCCAGAGCGAACGAAAGGAATAACGCTTATTGAGGCCAATGGTACTTCTGATGCCTGTTCACTTATGAGTTTCCTAGGTGTTGGGCTCAACGAACGGTTTCTACCGCCTATTCAAATATCCGTGGTTGATATTAAAAACTGGCAAAAGAGGGAAGAACACAATGAACTTGAAGCGAATCAGATTCAGGTATCTTCCATGATTGTATTGACACATATGGAAAATGAATCAGTGGATCGACTAAATTTTGTGGTAGGAGAGCTTAAGAAATTGAATCCATTGGCAGAAATCATAAACGCGGATGAACTGGACATTTCCCTTCTTCCGAAACTTACTCCTTCCCAAAACGATGCCCAAAAACTTGACCATCTTAAAGCGCATTGGTCTTCTTGCTCCATAGATTTACCCAATTTGCCCGATCACAATTGCATTTATGCCATGTGTGATGCCTTACCCAAAGATATCCTTCGAGTGAAAGGCTGTACCCAAATCGGGAAAGAGGATCAATACACCTATTTTGAACGTACCCCGGATGGCGAAGTATATATTAGGCCTTTTAATGGAGTCCCGATAACAGGTCCGAAACTTTTGACCATAGGTCCTGGAAGTAATCTTGTATTACTTGAAAAAGCTATTGGAATTGGGCTTTCACAACAGAATCAAGTGCAAAGCGAGAATGAGTTAAAAAGCCCCGCGGCGATACATAAACGGCATTAAAACGCTCAACATTGTCTCCAATTCAAACAAATGAAGAGAAGAACTAAAAATAATTTTGGGCTGATTCTACTTCTTCTGGTTGTGATTGCCTTTTCGATTTACTATTACCAACGGGATATCAGTTTTTATCTTTTTGCAGATACCAGTGAATATAGTGCAATCCGCTTGCAATTTAGGTGGTGGATAATCGCCCATTTTGGATTTGCTGCTTTTACCCTATTTATTGGCCCGCTTCAGTTTGTTTCGCAAATCAGGAAAAAATACCCCAAATTTCACAGATTCGCCGGTCGTTTTTATATCATAGGCTCTATTGTATCGGCAATTACGGTTTATGTGCTATTGGCAACAACCTATGAGTTGCCCGGAGCAATTCCCTCATTGGGTCTGTTGGCCGCCATATGGCTATTTACTACCATCGCGGCATACCGGTTTATACGAAAACGCAATGTTCTAAGGCACAAGGAATTTATGCTAAGAAGCTATGTTTGCGGTCTTGCTTTTGTATTTATCCGTTTACTCCCTGGCGTACATGAATTTACGGGTTTGTTCAGTTTCATTGAGGATAATGAGATGAGAAGGACCGTTTATGAGTGGATTTGTTGGGTGTATCCATTGATATTAGTGGAATTTTGGTTGGTTTGGAGAAAGCAGCTTCTCCAAGCGTAGCGATGGGCCAATTGTATAATTTAAAAATTCATGAGGACAATCATTACAGGAAGCACGGGAATGATAGGAGGTTTGGTTTTGAAGAGTTGTTTGAACGCTGATAAGATAACCGAAGTAATTAGCCTGGTTCGAAAACAAACCGGGCAAAGGCATGCCAAACTCACGGAAATAATGGTTCAGGATTTTGAGGACTACCATAAACACAACAGTTTGTTTAAAGATGTAGAGATTGCTTTCTTCTGTCTTGGGGCCTACACGGGACAAGTTTCCGACGAGTTGTTTAAAAAAATCACTGTGAATTATGCGGTTGAATTTGCCAAGACCTTGGAGAATAATAGTCCTGGGGCGACACTATGTCTATTAAGTGGGGCAGGAGCGGATAGGACAGAAAAGAGCAAAACTTCCTTTGCACGTTACAAAGGAATGGCCGAAAACCAAATTTCCAATTTAAACCTTAGGTTTTATAGTTTTAGACCGGCATACATTTATCCGGTGAAACCAAGAAAGGAGCCGAATTTCGGATATAGGATACTCAGAGTATTATATCCATTGCTTAAACTCTTTGGCGAACGCTATAGCATTACATCAACAGAGTTGGCAGAAGCCATGTTCCATGTTGGACTTAACGGTGGAGACAAGGAAATTTTGGAAAATCTGGATATTAAAACACAAATACATTAAAGCCTAGAATCGAATCAAAATCAAAAACAACATCGAAAATGAAATCATCTGGTATCTTTGCTATAGCCGTTTTTTTACTCTTTACTTTTTCTATTCAGGGACAGACCCCAAAGGACTCCCTGGAGATTAAACAGGTTGCGCTGGATTATATCGAATCCCAACATAACGTGAAACCTGAACAATTTGAACGGGCCGCTCACCCAAGAATGGTCAAAAGAACTTTTTGGACGGACAAGAAAACAGGGAAGGAGTATCTACGGGAAACCTTTACCGATGCCATGATCTTGCTTGCCGAGACCTATAACCAAGACGGGCACCAATTTCCGGAGAATCCAAAAAAGGAGGTCATTATTCTTGATATTTATGATAAAACCGCCTCGGTAAAGCTTATAGCAGATGACTGGATCGATTATATGCACATCGTAAAACTGAACGGAAAATGGCAACTGGTAAATGTATTGTGGCAATTCAATGATTCCGGGAACCATTAATATATAGCGCAGCTGTATGTAAAACGCACTTTACACTGGACGCTTTAGCCAAAGGCAGATTAAATGAAAATGGAAGAAAAGGAAAAACCCAGACTTTCGAGATTAACGGCCATTATTACGCAGTTGCAATCCAAAAGGCTTATTACCGCAAAATACCTGGCCGAAAAGCATAACGTAAGTATACGGACCATCTACAGGGACATCCGTACCCTTGAAAAATCTGGGATACCCATTGTTACGGAAGAAGGTAAGGGATATTCCATTATGGAGGGGTACCACCTTCCACCCGTCCTCTTTACGGAAGATGAGGCCAATGCCCTGATTACCGTAGAGCAATTAGCGATTCACAACAAAGATCGATCGTTGAGCGAAAATGTTTCCAGTGCCATTGAAAAAATAAAAGCTATTTTGAGGTATTCCCAAAAGGGAAATGCGGATTTGTTGGCAGGTAGAATCTACTTTGGAGGTCATCAGCGTGTAAAGAAGTCGAGCAGTAACCTAATGCAGATACAATCGGCCATTACCCAATATAAAGTCTTGACCATCGATTATCTTTCTTTGCAAGATAAAAGGACCACTAGACACATTGAGCCATTTGCGATCTATAGTATCAATGGAGATTTCCTGTTAATTGCCTTTTGCCGGTTACGTAACGATTTTAGACATTTCAGAATAGATTTCATCAAGAAACTTGTGGTAGAAAACGAAACCTTTAGTCCACATAATATGACGATACAGGAGTATTTTGAGAAATACATAAAAAATCAACAATACCCCTGACACATCTCTGTCACAACTCCATTTTAGTTTTACCGTGAAGCAATCTTAAAAACAATAAAAATGGAAATTGTGAAAATCGTTATCCTCTCGGTATCAAGCCTTATGTTACTTTATGTAGGTGCAATGCGTTTAAGTAACCCCATAAAGAACTATTTGGAAAATTCTGGAATTACCTTACCAAACGAGGTCAACCTGTTAAATGAAATGCGGGGCGTAAGTTCCGTAATGCTCTGCGGAGGAATTATTATTCTTTTGGGAACGATCATACCAAGTTTAACCCTTACGTCATATGTGGTGGCAGGATTGATTTTTCTTGGATTTGCACTAGGTAGGTTTATTAGTATGGCTGTTGATGGGAAACCAAATAAAAAGATAATCCAAGGTATTTGGTTTGAAATTGTTTTGGGTATAGCAAATGTTTTTGGCTCGGTGAACACCTGGGTTTAGAAATTTGAATCGATCTATAAAAAACACAAGCTATAAACATTACGATTTAATCGGGGCAGATGAACAGGCTTACCAGAATAACGGCAATTTTAATTCAATTACAGTCAAAAAAAATAGTTACCGCAAAGGAAATTGCCGGACGGTTTGAGATTAGTTTGCGAACCGTTTACAGGGACATTAAAACGTTACAAGATGCCGGTGTGCCCATTGGTTCGGAAAATGGGGTCGGCTATTATATAGTCGATGGGTATCGGCTACCTCCGGTCTCGTTGACCGAGGATGAAGCAAATGCCTTGATCGTTTCCGAAGAATTCATAAAGAGGCAGGGGGATAGATCGTTATCTAAAAATTATGATTCGGTCATTACCAAAATAAAATCGACCCTGAGAAGCTTTCAGAAGGACCATATTGAATTCCTCGCAGACCGTACCTTTAGTTTTGTTAAGGGTAAGGTGATTGAAAGTAATGGGTTGTCCGAAATACAAAAAGCTATTTCCCATAAAAAAGTACTCGATATTTCCTACCGATCTATTTATAAGGAAGAGTTGACCCATCGAAAGATCGAACCTCAGGCTGTTTATTTTACCAATAATCTGTGGGTCACCATCGCTCATTGCCGACTTCGGGGTGAGTTCAGAGAATTTAGATTGGACAGAATCGATCGATTAACAGTTACTTCTGAGACTTTTGAACCCAATCTGCAGTTCAGCTGGCAAAATTATTTTGGACGTTTCCAGGTCTAGTTGACATAGGGCTGTCACTAGCTCACTTTACTTTTGAACTATGAGAAAAAATGATTACAGGTTTAACAGTTTTGACGGCTTATGGGTACAGCCTGTCAGGCACAAAAAAAGTAAAATGAAACGAGCTCAAGTTTTAGAAATGGTGTTATGGAAATCCAAGGAAGGTATTAGCACGGAAGAAGCAAAAGAATCCATTACAAGGCTTAATGGTTTTATAAAAGATCAACCCGGATTTATCTCCAGAAAGACTTCATTGGCCGATGACGGAAAGTTCTTGGATATCGTACTATGGACGGACCTTACTTCTGCCAGGGCAGCTTCGGAAAAAGCTATGAAAAACAAGGACCTCGAGGAGATATTTAGTACAATCGATGAAAGGGGAATGAGTTTTCAACACTTTGAAGTTTTTAATAGTACGGATTAGTCGGCTACAAAACGGTATTGGAGTTATAGCGGTTTGGGCACTGACCTAAACCGCTTTTTTTTTATATTATCCGCAAATTGTCAAAATAAAAAGGTTTGCCTTTAGCTGGCTACCACATATACGCGAACCTGTTGGTTGTATTTTCAAATGCTACACACGAAATGAAATATTTAACTGGAATGAGATGTCTTATCATGGTAATAACCATTGTTTTTAGTAATGTGGGATCTGGTTGCGAACAAGACATAAAAACACCAACGGATAATCGAAAGGAAGCAGCTTCTTATTTCGTTCCCAAGATAACAGGTAATTACGCGCGATTTAAGGGGGATAAAATAGGCGGAGTAAAAATGAACTATGAATCCGCCACAATTTACCCTGATTCTTCCAATAGCGAATTAATTCTAAAATGGGATAATGTAGCCAGTACATTATTTAAGGACAGTACTTCTTTTAGGCTTACCCTGGTTTCGGATCTAAATACCTTTCAAAAGTTTTCAGTGTACACAATGGGCAATGTACTGATAGATTCAATGGATTTGTCCTTAGGGACGCCATTTCAGTTGGTACAATGTAAAATACAGGAGGAATATGTATCAGATGTCCTTGAGAATGGATTGAAAGTTCGGTTAAAAGGAAAAGGATTACCGGTAGGGGTAATCACTCAAACAGAACATAATTTGGACAACTTCTTACCCCATTTGCTATTGCCAGGCAACCGGCCGACCCGTGAGGAGTTTTTGGATAAAATGGCTTCCTTGGCCTGCCTTACCGAGTACGGATGGCAAGAAGGTTGCGTAATTGATGGAATAGCCCGGTTATCCGAAACAGCAGAGGATGGGATGCGATATAAAAAAAACCTTGAAAAACATCTATCGGTTATTTTCCCGGATGACGAAGGCATAAATCATGATTACGAAAAGATAGGGATGGAGTTTACCTCTTGCCTCGCCCAATTGGCATTATGGAAACCGGATCACCCCGAAATCAATTCCGTTTTGGACTATTGGAAAAGTAAAACCGATTCCATTGGGGTGATTAAGAATGGAAATAAAATTGTTGCCGAGGGAAATTATACTGTGGCATGGCCATTGGCCGTTATTGCAGAACAATTGGATAGGCCCGAATTAGCGAATGAAGCTATCCATCAGCTAAGGTTGCGTCGCAAATACCTGGTGGACGAACGGGGTGCTATTTGGCTTAGATATAATTTCGAAACACAGGAAAGAACATTCCCGATGTGGTCCAGGGGATTGACCTGGTATGTATTGGGGCTTGCAAAAACATTGGATGCCCTTCCAAATCCTCCAAAGGACCTAATTGAAGAGTTACAACGGGCAACCGACTATTTGATTTCCATTCAAGGAGCGGATGGAATGTGGACGGTCTTTGCGGGAGATCCCGAGACCGCACCGGAAACATCGGGCACAAGCGGTGTGGCCACGGCAATGGCCATTGGAGTGCGAAGAGGATGGTTAGGGAAAGATGCGGAAGCATCGGCATTATTGGCAATGAAAGGGGTAGAAAAAAGACTAACGCTCGATGGCTTTCTAGATGGTGTTGCCGAGGAAAACAAAGGTGGCCTTGAATTTCAAAGAGAAACAAACGGATCTCTATGTAATTGGGGTATGGGTTTATTTGCACAACTTCTTGCCGAATTGGCCCCACCGGTAAACTAGTTCGACAAAATGTTATAAACAACCACCGATACTGTCCATGTAATTCAGTTTATGTAATTACATGTTCTCGCCCCATTGTTCCATTAATTCAATGATAGGTATTAATTCCTTGCCTTTTTTGCTTAAACTGTATTCGACATTTACCGGGATCCTATCCGTTAACACGCGTCTTTCAATAATGCCATCCTGTTCCAGCTCACGTAATTGTTCCGTTAAGACCTTATTGCTGATACTCGGAATGAAATGATTGATCTGCCCAAAACGTTTGGCCGACTTCCGGATAGTGTAGAGTATGATGAATTTCCACCTTCCGCCCAAGACGGACATTATCTTGGTAACAGGGCAATTCTCGGGATTATTGTAGACATACCTCATTTTGTGGTTACTTGCAGGTTACTACAAACAGCATTGTTGCTTCCGAATCAGGAATTCTAGGCCATATCTTTGCCACACAAAGTTACATAAATAAACATAGTTACCTAAAGAAACTGATATATTATGAAAAACAATAATCTACAGGTAGAGGTATTCAAAGGCAAAGAGGCCTCCGTAAACAGTTATATCTTCAACAATACCAAATCCATAGTGGTCATGGACGTGCTGCGTAACTCAAAAGAAGCCCTGGAATTGGCACAGTACATCAAATCAAAAGGATTGCCACTCACCCATATCTTGATCACTCATGGGCACCCCGACCATTATATAGGAATGGATTGCCTTAAAAGAGAATTTCCCGAGGCCAAGATAGTGGTGTCCATTCCGGAAGTAAAACAGGACATCATTGGTTTCAGCAAATGGATGGAAAGCATCGGCTGGCTGGACAACGAACCTAATTTAAAACCAAAATCCGAGGAGAACCCAACCGGATTTGATTACGAAAACCAAATAGAGGTGCTCGATAACGGTAGTATTACCTTGGAAGGAGGGGGTACTTTAGAATTGAGCAATGACTACAATCCAGCAGAGGCAGAACACTTGACTACGGTGTACTCCAAGGATCTAAATGCTCTCTTTACTTCAGATTTCTGTTATAACGGAGTGCATCTATGGCTCGGGCAAGGGGTAGACGCGGCCCATATAGCCAATTGGAAGGCACAACTCGAAACCTTTAAGGCCCGTTATCAAGATACAGATTTGATAATTTATCCGGGGCATGGAGCATCCTCTGATATTCAACTATTTGATGTTGTGCTAAAATACATTTCCGATTTTGAGGCTTCCGTAGTAAATGAAACAACAAAAGAGGACGCCCTTACTAAAATGAAAGCTTTGTATCCCGATTGGGAACAATCTGATTTCTTGCTAGCGTACAGCGTGGATTACCACTTTAGCTTAAAAGCAAATGGATGATACTGATAACATTTGGGCTATTCGTGATGGTTCTTACCCTCTTTTATCCTCAAAACAAAGGAGAACTTGTGGTTGGTGAAAGAATCCATTTCAGCAAGATCGAGTCCAATAAAACCATCACGACTATAGAAGAAATCAAGTTTAAAAGTTCCATCGAGTGCGTAAAGCACTATAATAAATTGGTTTGTAAGCTCGCAAAGCAGAATACGGGCTACGATTTGGATACTTGGACCCATAACACCTTTATAATCTCAAATGGTTCTCTGGAGGTATCTAGGTTTGGAAATCATATCAGATTAACGAAGACCTTGGAAAAATAAGGAAATGCATCCGTACAGGTAACGACGGTTTGGGAAAACGCCCAAACCGTTTTTTGTATAATTAGAGTATCTTGTAATCACAAACGCCCCTGCCGCTAATACATAAGATATTTGAATACCATTTTCATACTTGCAGCCAATGCATAAGATAACGCTAAAAAAAGGGGAAATTCTACAAAAACCCGGAGAGTTTAATAGCAAAATCTATGTAGTAAAGTCGGGTTTGTTACGGAGTTACACCATCGACAAAAAAGGAAAGGAACATATCTTTATGTTCGCTCCCGAGGGTTGGGTCATCGCCGATAACATTCCTCCCGAATTGCAAACGGGTTTGTACATAGATGCCCTCGAAGATTCCAGCATTATTATTAGAAACAAGGACATAAACAACGAAGGTGAAAATGTGGGCCCTTTGGTAAAAAGACTGTGGGTCCTTCAAAAAAGGGTGCTCATGTTAATGAGTTCTTCCGCCATAGAACGCTATCAGGATTTCATTGAGACGTATCCGGAAATTACAAAAAGAATTCCACAGCGTATGATAGCCTCTTATTTGGGGATAACCCCTGAGGCATTAAGCAAAGTTAAAACTGAAAGAATGCGCAAATCCTAACGCCATTTCTTAATCTACATTAATGCGTAACCCCATGAGATGTAGGATATTTGATTTTTAAAATCTATTCTAATGAAAATCATATCAGTTTTATTCAAGATATCTTCCATCCTATGGATTATTTGGGGTTTGGTACATGTGCTTGCCGGGATAATGACAATGAAAGGTGTATTGACCGATGATATTTCGGCCTCGATTATTGGAATTGCCGATGCCGTTGACCCAAGCATATTGCAAATGGACTATCCCAAAGCCGCTGGAGCCGTCATTGGACAACATGGATTCAATTTATTTTGGATTGGACTGGTAACTTTTTTAGCCGCATTCTATATTTGGAAGGGAAATAAAAATGCTGTTTTTTTGGCCGCAATAACCGGAGGTCTAGCGGATTTGGGCTATTTCATTTTCATGGATTTGGGGAACTATGTAAAGTTCTTTCCAGGAACGGTTATGACCATAGTCTCATCATTGGCCATTATCACTAGTTTTTATGCCTTATTCAAAAATAAGAAGCCGGATAGGGCGGAATAAAAATCAGCATATAACATATTGGATAATAGCGGCAATAGCGCAAACTATTTAGTTTGCGCTTTTTTAGTATCTTTTGATCGCGAAAAATCGCATGGGGAAATCTCGGGATAAGGCGATAACTGCTCAAAAATCTGGTATATATGAAACAAGTAATGACCTGTATGGTTTTGGTAATTATGGCTGGTTCCTGTAAGGATGCGAAGAAACCCGATGAAGCACCAAAAACGGTTGTGGATAAAATAACGGAAGAAGAAGCCCTGGGTTTGCTACATCAATGGACGGAGGCCTATCTGGCCGGTGATGCAACTCCGTTGCAGGAAATCCTTGATGAATCTTGGGTGTACTCCGGTTCCCCGGATGGCACGGTATCGGATAAGGATGCTACCATTACCGAATTTGCCAATGCAGACTATACATTTGAGGACATTACTTATGAAGGTTTGTATGTTCGTCTTTATGATGATGTTGCAGTGGTCCGAGGATCGGAAAGAATGGTAATCGTCGGAAATTCAGGTAAGGACACCACAAAGTTGGCACTTCGTTTTACTGATGTATATCAAAAAAAGGATGGGAAAATCAGGGCTATAGCCACGCATAGCTCTCCCATCACGGAAGAGTGAAACGGTTTATTGCGAATATTCATTGGGTGCTACGGTTTTATGAACAAGGTTGGATCGGTTACGCTAATTCCATCAGGATGCTCCAGAAAATAATCCGCAATATGTTTGTATAGCTGAAGATGGTCCTCAACGCCATCCCAATTCCAATTGTCATTGATTTCGTCTTGCGGGGTATGTATCCCTCCCAAACCAAGAGGTTCTGCAATTTTACCTCCTTTTAAACGATTCCCAGTCCAAAGTGTCAATGCCGGAATTCCTTTTTTAAGGAATGATGCCGTATCAAAATTCGCGTTCAGATCATCTACCCAATCAGGACTGATATAATACCAACCCAAGGGATTTAGTATCGTTTTGACTTCATCAATAAAATCGACTCCCTGTCTGGGAAAAATAAAATAATCCTCCCGCGGTCCGGAAACATTAAAGCCATCGATATTTAGACAAATTATAATGTCCTCACTTGGAAAAATGGGATGGTCTACATAAAATTTGCTTCCATGAAGACCAAGTTCCTCACCCGCAGTTGCTACGAAAACCAAGTTATACCTTGGAGTGCCGGCGTTTTTGAATTTCCGGGCAAGTTCCAGCAGTGCGGCGACCCCCACGGCATTATCCCGTGCACCGTTATATATGGTATCTTTTTGGCCTTCTTCTTTTTGTATGCCCAGACCGTCATAATGTGCCATAAACACTACTGATTTTTTGCTTGCGGTACCGGCCTTGATAAATCCTACTACATTGGATTCCATTTCTGCTTCCCCGGGAAATGGAAATTTTTGGTAAAAAGAGTTACCATTAATAGGCTGAAGCCCTATTGACTTCAACTGCTCGGCGATATAGTTTGCGGCAAGGCGGATTCCCCGGCTGCCGGTTCCCCGACCTTCCAATTTATCCGAAGCTAGAAATTCGGTATGGGTCCTTATATTTTCCTTGGACTGTGTATGGAGTACAAATGGTAATACCAGTAATATGAAACTCCACGAGATTCTTTGATTTAAAATCATCATAAAAATGCATTAGGGTTCCCTTTAATGAGTCCGGTTTTTCCCATTCGTTTCATCGGTAGGTAAAAAAACTTAAATGAGCAGAAGAAGGTTTTTGGAATAGAGAGAAGTATATTGTAGCTTTTAAGGGTATTGCAATACATGTGCAAGAGACCACTGTAAATCTCTCTGTCCAACTTAAGAAAAAAGTATGACCCAATTAAGATTACCGGAAGCTCCAAATTCCATTCAGAAAGGTGTCCCCTTGAAACTTGTTCTGGACAGGCCAGCAATTACGCAGTTGGGAAGCAATTTGAACTTGGTGTACAAAACTTTTGATAAACAGTCCTTTGTTAAGGAAGCGATATCCCATATAGAACCTCTAACCCTTAAGGAACGCGGTTTAAAGATAGCGGAGGTATTAAAAAAGTATTTGCCCAATACCTATTCAGAGGCGATTGCCGTACTATTGGCATCACTTACCCCACCCTTACAGGATACGGAAAACCTGGGACTGTCCGGAATGTTCTATTTGCCCCATGTAAGTTTTGTGGAACAATATGGCCTGGACAGAAATTATAATAACAATGAAGATCCCTTTGCCATTTCTATGAAGGCACAATACGAACTGACAAAACGGTTTTCTTCGGAGTTTTCGATCCGCACCTTTATTATCGACCAACCCGATCGAACATTTTCCGTTTTGTATGATTGGATGAACGACCCAGATCCGCATGTACGAAGACTGTGTTCGGAAGGGACCAGACCTAGATTACCTTGGGCACAAAAAATCAGTTTATTGGTGGAAGACCCAAATCCCTCTTTGCCGATTCTAGAAAAATTAAAGAATGATGAAAACCTTTATGTAAGGCGAAGCGTGGCAAACCATGTTGGGGATATTGCCAAGGACAATCTGGATTTGGCCTTGCAATTGTGTGAAAGCTGGCTTAAGGATGCTTCCAAGGAGCTAAAATGGGTCATTCGTCATGCTTTGAGGCATCCGGCGAAAAAAAATGTGGAGAAGGCCCTGGAACTTCGTACAAGGGCAAAATAATAGGATGCCAAAATTCCTATCGCCCAAACCACCACACACTCCGGTCAATTCAACTTCTCCTTAAAAAAGTCGATCGTTCTTTGCCAGGCCAGTTCCGCTGCCTCCTTGTCGTATCGCGGCGTGCTGGTATTGTGAAAGCCATGGTTTACATCCGGATACATGAACGCCTTATATTCCTTCCCAAGGGCTTTTAAGGCTTCTTCGTAAGCTGGCCAACCCGCATTTACCCGGGTATCCAATCCGGCAAACTGAAGCATAAGGGGTGCATTAATTTGATCGATATCCTCTTTGGGCTGTCCTCCATAAAAAGGAACGGCCGCGGCCAGGTCCGGTATTTTTACGGCCATCATATTGGAAATCCAGCCCCCGAAGCAAAAGCCGACCACCCCGATTTTTCCGCTACAATCCTTGTGTGATTTTAGATAGTTATACGCAGCGATAAAGTCCTCCAACATTTCATTCCGGTCCCTTTTTCGTTGTAGGATCCTCCCTTCATCGTCATTGCCAGGATACCCGCCTAGAGGGGTCAAGGCATCGGGTGCCAAGGTAATGAACCCGTCCAGGGCCGCCCTTCGTGCCGTATCCTCAATATAGGGGTTCAACCCCCGGTTTTCATGGACTACGACGATTCCTCCCAACGTTCCTTTAGCGTCCTTGGGTTTGGAGAGCAGCCCTTTGATATCTCCACCGCCTTGGGGTGAATTATAGGTTATATAATCCGAATCCAATCTGGGATCATTTTTTTTGACCAGCATAGTATCTACGTAGTTGGGCATTAAAAAACTCATCAACGAAGAAACGGTCATACCGCCCACGGCATAGAGCCCTAATTTTTCAATGAATTCCCGACGTTGGATTTTATTGTGGGCATAGTCATCATACAGGTCAAATACTTCTTGTTTGATGTCCTCTTTCTTAAGGTTTTCCATTTTACCGTCTTTAATGTTGCCTATTTCGCCAGATTATAACAAAGTCTTTAAAAAATCTTCTTTGTAGGCCCTTCCGATAGGAACTTTGTTTTGATTTATAAGATAAATCAAATTCCCCGAAATCCGTTCGATCTTTTCTGAATTTATGATATAGGATCTATGTACGCGGAAAAAGGGAAGCCCTTCCAGTTCATCCATCCAGTGCCGTAAGGGTTCGTTGGACAGCAGTTTCCGTTTAAGGGTACATATTTCAGTATAATCTGCGTCTGATTGGATATGGATGATATCGCTTATCCTAATTTTTATGTGTTCGTGTCCCGATTTGATGTAGATCTCCTTTTTCAGCTTGTTTTCCATGGTTATTTTACCGCCTTCATCCATTTGACTTATACGAGGTACTTTGGAAATGGCCTGCAGGAAGCGTTGAAACGAGAAAGGCTTTAAAAGGTAATCCACCACGTTTAAATCGTATCCTTCCAGGGCATAATCTGGGAATGCAGTAGTTAATATCACATGCGGCGGATGGGGTAAGGTTTTTAAAAATTCTATTCCGGAGATTTTGGGAAGGTGAATATCCAGGAACATCAGATCTACCTTTTCCTTTTTCAAGAATTCCATGGCCGAAATGGCATCGGAAAACACCTCTTTTAGGGTTAGGGTACCCACATCGGCAATGAATTTTTTTAAAATCCGCTGGGCCGGTGGCTGATCCTCTATAATGATACAATTCATTGTGCTTTCGTTTTTTCCAATTGTAGCTCCAAATGCACTTCAAAATTTCCATTTCTCCGGTCGATGTCCAGTCGATGCTTATTGGGATATAGCAGTTGCAAACGTTTTTTTACGTTTTCTAGACCAATACCCTTGGCCACAGTATCCAGGGCATCGGATGATTCAAAATTGTTTTTACAATAGAATTTCAAGGTATGGCCCTCTAATCGTAGATCAATATCAATGGTAATATTACTAGACTGCCCGGATTGGCTGTGCTTAAAGGCATTTTCAATAAAAACGATTAAAATCAGGGGCGCTATTTTATAGTCCGAGGCGATATTTTGCGTGTTAAACTTGACCTCCCCTCGTTCCTCGATTTGCAGTTTATTCAACTTTACGAAATTATGCAGCTGTTCTATTTCCTTGGCCAAGGGAACAAACTTCTCCTTGCATTCGTACAACATATACCGAAGTACCCCGCTAAGCTCAAGAATAATTTCCGGGGTCTTGGCCGAATTTTCCAAGGCATGCGAATAGAGATTATTCAAATTGTTGAACAAAAAATGGGGATTGATCTGGGAACGTAAAAACTGAAGTTCGCTTTCTTGGATGGTACTGGTGAGCTCGTCTATTTGTCGCTGTTTTTGAAGGGCATCCCATCCAAATTTGAATCCGGATAGAATTACAATGATCGGCAGTACGTCAAATAAGGCAAAATAAATCCCTGGGAAGATCCGGGCCCTACGGGTACCGGCAAAAAATATTTGTTCCAATATGAATTCCTCGATCAAAATCACAGCAAAAATGACCAAGGCCACCCATCCGAAGAAAGCCCACTGTTTTTTTCGGTACAGGAATCGGGGCATTAAATAATAGGTTATAAAGGCGGCTGCCAGGGCATAGCTCAAAAAAGACCATATTTGGAATCCATCAATGCCTGGATTGTTCCTATCAAAGGAATAGAATAGCAGCACCAGGATGTGCAATACAATCTGAAAAAAGAGTTCTTTTCTTGAAATCACAAGAATGGAAATTTGAATAGCCTAAACTAAAGTATAAAAGGTAACCCATAAAAAGATGTATTCCAAACGACGTTCTTTCCCCCCTGAACAACAGGGCTACATGAATTTTCAAGGATAATTGTCGATTGGGGCCATATACATGTCGTTTATAGGATTTTGTTTTCAATTTTTTCTTAAGAATTACATCTTTGAAAGCATAATTGGAATACCCTATGAATTTGAAATCAAAATGTCTTGCTTATTTCTTGTTTAGCTTTTTCATGGCTATCTGTACAACTTTTGCCCAAAATACAGGCCCTATTACCATAAAGGGTATAGTAGTGGAGCAGACTGGAGGACAGCCGGTGTCCTTTGCCACCATAATGGTTGCGGATAACGAGACCAAAAAACCGATAAGCGGTACTACCACTTTGGACGATGGAAGTTTTGTCCTGGAGACAGAGGCGAATAATTTTTATATTGAAATCAGTTTCCTAGGTTTCCAAACACGGACCTTTGGCCAGCCCGAGGTACGGAGTAAAACCATTGATTTGGGCACTATTGAACTTTCCGAGGATGCCGAGCAATTGAATGAAGTGGTTGTCCGTGGCGAAGAATCCGTGACGGAATTTAAGCTGGACAAGCGTGTTTTTAACGTGGGAAAGGATTTGAGCAGCACCGGAGCAAGTGCCTTGGATGTCTTGAACAACGTACCCTCCGTAAATGTAAGTATCGAGGGCCAGATAAGTCTAAGGGGAAGTGCAGGGGTACAGGTGCTCATCAACGGAAAACCCTCCATAATTGCCAGTGAGGAAGGGAATACCTTGGGCACCATTACCGCGGATATGATCGATAGGGTAGAGGTCATCACCAATCCATCTGCCAAATACGATGCGGAGGGCACATCGGGTATTATCAATATTGTAATTAAAAAAGAGGAAAGGAAGGGGTTTAACGGTTCCGTTTCCGTAAATGCCGGGGCACCAGAGAACAATAGTGTGGGGATAAGCTTAAACCGGAGGACAGAGAAGTTTAATCTATTCAGTCAGATAGGGGTAGGATTTCGAGATCTGCCCAATGACATTGAAAATAGGAACGTGGATTTGATAAACAATACCACCATTTTGACCACGGGTGAGGAATTCAGGAATGAAAACTATTACAATTTTATATTGGGAACCGACTACTACCTAAGCCCCAATGACGTTATAACCCTCTCGGGAAATTTTGCGCTGGAGCTTGAAGACCAACCTTCTACCACTAATTTTGCCGCATTGGATGCCTCGGATGAAATTACCTCTCAATGGGAACGTAACGAAACCACGGAAGCCACCAATCCAAAATTCCAATATGAACTGCAGTATAAAAAAGATTTTAAAGGGGATGAGGATCATACATTAATGTTCAGTGCATTGGGGAGCTTCTTTGGAAAGGACCAATCCTCGGATTTTCTGGATACCACAATTTCCGGAGAGGACAATGATGATGCGCAACGGACCCGAACTGATTTTAAGGAATCCGTTTTTACCTTTAAATTGGACTATACCTTACCTCTTGCCAAGAAATGGACCGTGGAGACTGGAACACAGTATGTCCTCAATGACGTAAGCAATGATTTTGAGGTCAATGATCTGATAGGGGGGGAATTTATAAACGACCCCGGTCTTACCAATATTTTTGAATTTGATCAGAAGGTTTTGGGACTTTATGGTACAGGAGCGTATGAAGGGGAAAAATGGGGGGTAAAGGCTGGTGTGCGTTTGGAGCAAACGGATTTGAACACCATACTTATCAATACCAATGAGATCAATGATCAGAATTATACCAATCTATTTCCCAGCGTACATACCTCCTATAAGTTTTCCGAAAAGATATCGTTGCAGGCTGGGTACTCAAAACGTATTTATAGGCCACGGCTCTGGGATTTAAATCCTTTTTTCAATATCCGGAACAATTTTAACATTCGTCAAGGTAATCCGGACTTAATGCCTGAATTTACCGATTCCTATGAGCTTACCAGTATTTTCTTTGTAGGCAGGACTTCCCTAAATTTTGGAGTCTATCATCGGTACACCACAGATGTAATTGAGAGAATATCCATTTTTGAGAACAACGTGAATACCGTTAGACCGGAGAATATTGGTACCAATAGGTCCACGGGGATCGAGTTCAATACCAAATATAGTCCTGTTAAATGGCTAACCCTTAATGCAGACTTTAACTATAGCCAGTTTGCTCGCGATGGATTTTTTGATGATACCGTCTTCGATTTCAGTGCAAACCAATGGTCTTCCAAATTGATGACCAAAGTGAAGCTCCCAGCGGATATTGATTTGGAAGCTACTGGAAATTATCGATCTAGTTATGAGACCGTTCAGGGTAGAATAAGTGAAATGGCTTTTTTGGACCTGGGCCTACGGAAAAAATTATTTAAGGGAAGGGGCGTGCTGAATTTAAGTGTACGGGATGCCTTTGCATCCAGAATACGTGAAAATGAAATAAGTCAGGAAAACTTCTTTATCTATAGTCGCCGCTTAAGGGGCACTTTTGTGGCCTTCGGATTCAGTTACGGTTTTGGAAAAGGGGAAGCCATGGAGTTTACCGGGGCAAGAAGGAGATTTTAATCTATTTTTGCGGCCGAATAAACTTGGGTTATGGGAAGAAAGACCGAACAGACCATGCGTACCTATCATAGGTATTTAGGATTCTTTTTAGCTGGAATCATGGCCATGTACGCCATCAGCGGAATCGTACTTATTTTTAGGAATACCGACTATTTAAAAAAAGACGTACAGGTCGAAAAAAAGCTGGAACCGCAACTGACGGCTGCGAATCTGGGCAAGGCCTTACGGAAAAAGAATCTCAAAGTAGAAAAGGAAGAAGAGGGACTTATCTATTTTGAAACCGGCACCTACAATACAACAACGGGAGAGGTCCAATATCTTGAGAAGCGTTTACCCTTACTATTGGACAAAATGGCCAAAATCCATAAGGCCAATTCCGATCATCCCCTGTTTTTTCTCAATATCTTTTTTGGAGTGTCCCTTTTGTTCTTTGTACTATCTGCCTTTTGGATGTTTAGACCCAATACCCCAATTTTCAAAAAGGGCCTCTATTTTACCTTGGGCGGGATAGTGCTTACCCTGATTCTGTTATTTGTTTGACCAACCGGTAAACCCTACATTTGTTTAAAGCGATACTATCCGATACGAATCAATTCACACCATAAAAAATGATCAAATGAAAAAAAGTATTCTCAATTCGATTATTTGGGTACTGGTCATTGCACCGATACTCCTTTCATCCGGCGAACCGCCAAGGGAACCTTTGCCATCCGGGAATGAAGATGCCGGGGAATACACCCTGATAGTCGAAGGGTATGACTGGGGTCCGGCCGCTAGCCGGGTGGTCTTGTCCTTAAATGAGACCATATCGTCCGCCAATTCCAGTGAATATGAAGTTTCCGTAAAGCGTAGTACCGAACAGGCCCAGATTCCCAATGAAATGGCCTCTGGACAGCGGACGGTACAGTATGCCTATGTATCCGACAAAAATGGCCATAGGGTGGCCGAAGGAAAATTCCTGACCCTTCTCCTTGCCATAGGGCCGAATATGGTCCTTGCCTCACCCATGCAATATATTCCCAGTGCACGGGGTAATGTATGGATAGATTACCAACTGGCCATAACCCATACCGAAACCGGTAAGGTTTGGGACAAGGAGGCGAATAGGATCCTACCCTTGGTCAATGAATTCGATTTGAACGGAAAGTATACGCACAATGCGGACATCAGTCTGTCCTATGCTTCTTTTAAACCCAAGACCTCCAACAAAAAATCCCCCTTGATCATATGGCTCCATGGGGGAGGGGAAGGGGGCACCGATACGACTATTCCCCTAATGGCCAACAGGGCGGCCAACTACGCCTCGGATGAAATCCAATCCCTTTTTGGAGGGGCCTATGTCCTTGTACCCCAAAGCCCGACCTTTTGGATGCAAAGCGCCTCGGGGGAATACACCCGGGGAAAGGAAAATGATATCTACAATGAGGCCTTAATGGGGCTCATCAAAAAATATGTGGCCGATCATCCCCAAATTGATACCGACCGGATTTATGTAGGAGGGTGCTCCAATGGGGGCTATATGTCGCTGAAGTTGATACTCCTCTATCCCGATTATTTTGCTGCTGGCTATATCAGCGCATTGGCCTATCATTCCCAGTTTATTACGGACGAGCAGCTACAGAAGATTAAGGATGTCCCTATGTGGTTTCTCCATTCCAAGGACGACCCGGTGACCCTTCCGGACGAGACCGTGGTGCCCTTGTACAAACGACTGATGGAGGCCAATGCCCAAAATGTCCATTTCTCCTACTACGACAACGTAGTGGATATTACGGGCTTCTTCGGTGGTCCCAATTACCGATATCATGGCCATTTTTCATGGATCTATTCCCATGCCAACCACGCCGATTTCGATTTTCAGGGCAATCCCGTTCTTTGGGAAGGCAAACCCGTAACGATAATGGAATGGATGGCCGCACAGCGCAAGTAAGGCCTAGGGGGTACGGCGAATTTGATTTACGTTTTGGGGAAATGCAAAAATACAGGCTTAAAAGCCCCTTGCTTTTTTGTACTTTTAAAAAGATGGAATTACTAAAAAAGGAAAGCGAAAAGTAGTTATGAAAAAAGAAATAGCATTGCCCGATTTACCCTTTGAAGCCTGGAAAGAAACCCGACTCACCGTACATTTAATTCTCCAGATTATTGGAAAGGCGCGTCTAAAACTGACCACCCGGAAAAACCATTGGTGGTATATTACGCTCTACGTTACCTCCAGGGGCTTTGGTACCCATAGTATTCCGGTCAATGACGGACTTGATACGCTGGAGATAGATTTCAATATATTGGAAAAAGCCGTCGTGCTCTCTCATAGTTCATACGAACCCATTCATATTTCCCTGTTGCCCAATCCCACCATAGCGGAATTTTACGGACATTTTATGAAAGCGCTGGCCAGTTTTGACCTGCATCCCAAATTTATAGAGAAACCTTTGGATCTCGGTATTGAGACGCGTTTTGATGCCATCAAGGAATACCATCATTACGATTGGAAATATATCCAGACGTTCTGGAAATTGATGCGATGGAATCACGCTGTTTTTCAGGAATTTAGCGGCCGGTTTTATGGGAAGACCTGTCCTGTACATATCTATTGGCACCACATGGACCTAACGGTTACCCGGGTTTCGGACAAGAAACTTCCCCCCATGGATAAATCAGCGCGTATTCTGGAACGGGACACCTATTCCCACGAACAGATCAGTTTTGGATTTTGGGCGGGCGATGATAATATGTCCGAACCTATGTATTATGCCTATACCTATCCCTCCCCGGAAGGCTTGGATGAAGAACCCTTGTCGCCGGATGCTGCCCATTGGGTAGATAGCAATGGGAGTCCCATGGCCCTCTTACGCTATGAAACGGTCAGGAATTCGGAAAATCCAAGGACGACGGTATTGGATTTTTTGGAAAGCGCCTACCAAGCGGGAGCCAAACGGGCCAAATGGAATGTTACCGAATTAACGGTTCCTTCCTTGGAGGATATTTGAAACCAATAAACGTTGATCTTAAGTTTAGGGCAGAGAAAATAGGCAATTATCCATGAGGACCGCAATCAATACCTACAACAAAATTTCCCCATATGCCCACATAAAAATTGAGCCCTTTGACATCAACAAACGGTATACCAAGCCCCACAGGCACAACAAGTACTTGGAACTGGTCTATTTCAGGAAGGGTTCGGGCCTTCACCATATGGATCTTAAGAGGTACCGTATAGAACCGCCCGTAGTTTTTGTGATCCAAAAAGACCAGGTACACCATTGGGAAATCAATACCCTTCCCGAGGGATTCGTCATTATCATCAAAGCCGAGTTTTTGGAGAAGACCCTGGATAAAAAGATCAACCACCAACTTGGGCAGCTAAACCAGAAACAAGTTATTGATGTTGGTCCGGATGCTACCATCGATAGTCTCTTTGAACTTCTGTGTAGGGAAACGAGGCAAAATACGTCTGGTCAAAACGAAGTGATCGAGGGATCCTTAAAGGCCCTATTGGCCAAGATACTGAGCTATGCCATAACGGAAAGGGCTCCCTTTATGGGAGATAAACTATCCCAATTCAATACCTATTTGGGAAAACAACTAAAAAACGACGTTTCGTACTATGCCAAAATGCTCAATACTACTTCCCAAAATCTAAATGCCCTTTGCCAAAAGGAATATTCAAAGACCGCCTCCAAAGTAATCGCCCTGCATATCATTAAAGAAGCAAAGCGATTATTGAACTTCACGGATCTTTCGGTTACCGAAATTGCTTTCAAATTAAACTTCAAGGATGTTTCCCATTTTGTAAAGTACTTTAAACGGCACGAGGGCAAAACCCCGATCCAGTTCAAGAAACGACAATGATACCTTAACTTTTTCAAATACACCGTCAGACCTCGGTACCTAGGTGTAGATTTGACATTTAACGTGTCAATGGATTTTTCATGAAGTTAGGCTTGTGCGGTGCCCTCATCTTGTTTTTTGTTTCCCATTTTACCTTAGCCCAGATTACCGGAAAAATTAGTAGTAGTGATACCAGAGCTCCACTGGAATATGCTACGGCCGCTTTGTACCATCAGGAAAATAGCGAATTGGTGGCAGGAGTAATTACGGATGGTGAAGGGGTCTTTGTCCTTACCGATCTTAAAAAGGGCATGTATTATCTAGAAGTTTCCTTTATCGGCTTTGAAACAAAAACTATTCGTGATATTCGTTTAAACGTCCGCAATGAAGCCAAGGAACTTGGGACAATACTACTTAAAATTGGGACGAACCAACTGAACGAAGTGGTGGTACAGGCCGAAAGTGCCACGGTAATCAATACGATCGATCGGCAGGTATTTGAGGCTTCCAAGTTTCAGAACGCTCAAGGTGGGACCGTAACAGATGTGCTAAGAAACCTACCCTCGGTCGCCGTCAATGGTTTAGGGGAGATTAGTGTACGGGGAAGTACCGGATTCGTACTCTTACTCAATGGGAAACCGATACAGGGCGATGCCGCGGTTTTCTTGAACCAACTTCCTGCAAATTCGGTGGAAAGGGTAGAGGTGATAACGGCACCCTCGGCAAAATATGACCCGGAGGGCAAGGCAGGCCTATTGAACATCATTATGCAGAAAGAATCGGTAGCGGGAACCTTTACGCAAATCAATGTCAGGGCGGGCCTACCATCAATCGAAGGGTATGGCAATACCGAACCTTCCCGGCGTTATGGGGTGGATGTTACCCACAACATCCGCAAGGAACAATGGAACTTTTCCTTTGGGGCCAACTACCAGCGAAACGATCTGGCCGGGAGGCGGGAAGGGGATGTCTTTACTATCCTCAACGATACGCTTACCCGTTTTCCTTCCGATGGGGAACGTAGTTTTGACGAAGTAAACTACAGCGGAAGATTTACGGTGGATTTTGAACCGGATACCCTCAATATAGTTGCCCTGGGGTTTTATGCTGGAAAGCGACAAAAGGATAGAACCGCGGATATCCTATATTTTGATAACCACGCCATTACCCCTGCCAATGGTACGGAGCGTTTGTATACTTTTCAGTATTTCAATGAAAACCTAAGGGAACGAAAAGGGGATTTTGTTTTAGGAAGTCTGGATTACGCACATACCTTTCAGAATCGCTCCAAATTGTCGGCTTCCTTGCTTTATGAATATACCTTATTGGGCGGGCCGACCACGAATCGGAATTTGGGATTCCCCAATACCGATTTGGTATATCAGGATGAATTCAATACCAACGACAACCCTTTGAACGGGTTCCGATTTCAACTCGATTATGCCTGGAAACCCTTTGCCTTCGGAACCTTGGAAACGGGATATCAGTACCGGATACTGGACCATACGGGGGATTTTGTATACGAACGCCGTAACAATGTCACCGGGGAGTTTGAACTGGTACCGGAATTCTCCAGTGAGGTGGATTTAACACGCAGTATTCATTCCGCCTATGCCCAACTCAGCGAAAAAAAGGGAAAATGGGACTATGCCGCCGGAATTCGCCTGGAGGCCATGGATCGGGATTTTGACCTTCGGGATAAGACCAATACCATAGATACCACCTATACCTACAATTTTGTAAAACCCTTTCCTTCCGCCTCCCTACAATACGAGCTAAATGAACGCACTCATATCAAGGCTGCCTATAGCAGGCGTATTGAACGTACCACCACCTTTAAAATGAATCCCTTTCCGGAAAGGGAACACTCCGAAACCTTGGAACAAGGTGATGCCACCTTGCTGCCAGAGTTTATTGATTTAGTGGAACTCGGGATAACCAAAAACTTTAAGGGCGATCACTCCCTGTTCGCCACCGCCTATTTTCGGAATGTGGAGAATTTGGTAAATCGGGTAAATACGGTCTTTAATGATACCATTTTAAACCGTATTTATTCCAATGTGGGCCGGGGTCGTTCCCTGGGACTGGAAGTAGGCGGTCAATTTAAACCCACAAAGAATTGGTCCAACTTTATCGGCGGTAATTTTTATAGTTATGATATAGCAGGCACCTTTGATAACCGAGCGCTTAATACCCATAGTTTCGTGTATTCCGTTAATGCGAATAGCACCTATGCCTTTACTCCCACGGCTTCCCTACAATTTACCTTCAATTATCTTTCGACCCAAAACACCGCCCAGGGCGAGGATTCCCGCTTCTATTCGCCCAACCTTACGTTTCGAAAGGCGTTTCTGGACAATCGGTTGGTAGCGACGCTACAATGGCAAAATATGGATATGGGCCTCCTGGATACCAACGAGCAGCGCATTACGACCGAAAGGCCCGGAGAGTTTTTTACCACCACCAACTATGTCTATGAGGTAGATATGATCCTGCTCAATCTCAGCTATTCCTTCAACAAGAATACCAACAAGGCCAAGTTTATTGAAAGTGAATTTGGCAAACGGGAGTTTTAAGAACTATTGCAAACCCGGCTTTCCCTGCCCGTTCCGGAATTCCTAAAGTGCACCTTCGGTTGGTATGATTGGAATTCGTAATTTCAAGGACGATAAACTTTAATACTCCAAGCACTATGATTAAGAATGGGTTAAGGGTCGGTCTTCGTATTTTGTTCAAGTATCGACTCTATACGGGAATCAGTCTGGTGGGAATGGCGGTTGCCATTGCCTCGGTTTGGTTCATAGCCAACTATGTCACCAATTCCTATCGCTACGATGCGTATCAGGACCATTCGGATCGGATCCATAGGCTAAGCATGCAAATTACCGCTGGGGGCAATACGGACAATTATGCCACCACGGGAAAACCCTTGGGCGGTGTATTGGCGGAGAACTATTCCGGTATCGGCAACTATGCGCGGTTGACTTTTCAGGGGAACCCCGTGGTACGGGTCAATGACGAGCTTTTTAAGGAAGACGGCTTTTATGCCATCAATCCGGAGGGGTTGGCGGTCTTTACTTTCAATTTTGTTTCAGGAAATGGAACCGCTGCTTTATCAGATCCCAATTCCATACTGTTATCCAGATCTTTGGCCGAAAAATATTTTGGGAGTACTGAGGTGGTAAACCAGTCGATTACAATCGGGGACCATGCCTATACCATACAAGGCGTGTATGAGGATTGGCCCAAGAACTCCCATGTGAATCCCAAGGCGTTGTTGCATTCGGAAGGCCTGGCGTCCGATTATGAACTACAGGAGTGGTTTAATCTGGAGCATTATACCTATGTGCTGCTCGATGGGTCCATGGGCCCAAAGGATTTGAATAACCAGCTAGCCCAGATGACGACCGAACATCTAAAACCGGGTCTGGAAGGATCCGGGGTAGATGTACAATTCAGGGCCCAACCCCTTAAAGGCCTGTATTTTGCACCCGCATTGATCGATGATGTACCCAAGGGCAACGCCAAATATGTCTATGCGTTGTTATTCGCGGGTGTATTGGTGCTATTGATCGCCGGCCTCAATTCTATTAACCTGTCCCTGACGCAATCGACCCAACGCACCAAGGAAATTCAACTGAAGAAAATGTTGGGCATATCGCGGGGACAACTGGTACTGCAGAGTGCTATGGAATCGGGCATCATGACGGTATTGGTGCTGCTCGTTGCCGGAATCCTGGTGCTAGCGTTTACCAATACCTATTTTCAATATTCCGGTTTTCAGGCCTTGGATGTCTCCGGCCAATGGCTGTTGCTACTCGGTCTTCCCTTGATCACTTTTGGTTTTGGGCTGTTGGGCACCAGTTACTCCGGGGTCTACCTGTCCTTTTCCGGCAATTTGGTACATTCCCAAAAATCTTCGGTCAATACCTTTAAAAAAGTACTGCTCGGATTTCAGTTTGCCATAGCGGCGATCATCCTCATTGCCAAGGGTACCATGAACCAGCAGATCCATTTTATGAAAAACAAGGATTTGGGTTTTTCAAAAGAGCAGGTTATGATCGTTGATCTTCCGGAGCGCGAGGATTTGAAAGACAAGCACATCCAGTTTCGGGAGCGGATCCAAAGCTTTCCCACGGTCCAGAATGCGTCCCTGATTGGGGGTGGCGCCCTGCCGGGGGAGGATAACGGCAAAGAGCTCTTTCAGGTTATGGTTAACGGGGAGGAAGTGGAAAAGGTATTTAACTTCTACCGGGTGGACGAAAATTTTAGCGACCTCCTAGACATACAAATGGCCCAAGGCCGAAACTTTGAAGCCGACCGGACCAGCGACCAAGAGGATGCCGTGTTGATCAACCAGGCTTTGGCCCAATCGCTACAATGGGACAACCCTTTGGGCCAAACGATACAGTATTATGGTAAGCCCAGAAGGGTGATCGGGGTGGTCCAAAATTTTCACAACAAATCCCTGCACAATGCCATAGAGCCCATTGTGTTTCTCTATGACGAGGCGTATGCCACCAAATTGCTCGTAAAAACAGCGATGGCCAACGTGGATCTGGTGGAGACGGCCTGGGCGGACTTTTTCCCGAATACCCCTTTTGCACTGTCCCATTTTGATCAATTTATCGAGGCTATGTATACCCAGGAGGATTATTTGGCCAAACTATTGGGCTTCTTTTCCTTAGTATCCTTGGGCTTGTGCTGTATGGGTCTTTTCGCCATTTTCTCCTTGCATTTGCTACAAAAGACCAAGGAATTGAGTATCCGAAAAGTATTGGGCGCCGATGCCTGGCATTTAGTACGGACTACCACCCGGAGTTATATGGGGGTTGCAGTACTGGCCATAGCTACGGCTATACCCGTGGCTTGGTATCTTCTGGAAAACTGGCTCACTGGGTTTAGCTATCGGATTTCCCTAGATGCCTTGGTTTTTATAGGGGCCGCTACGTTGATCTTGGGCATGAGCGGTCTTACCTTGGGGTACCATATTTTGAAATCCGTACGTATGAATCCCGTAACGTCCTTACAATCCGAATAGGCAGTACCACTACATATCCCATTGAATTCCTATAGCTAAGGACAAGTCGCTTCTATCCCTTACTTAAAATGTAGTTGTACTGGCTGGCTTATTAGAACGAAAAATACTACATTCGTAGGGATTGGATTTAGGATCATAGACAACTGTTTTAGCCAATTATTCAAATCCTCAGTTATTTTCGATTTTTACCTTTATTCTGAATTCCTTGCACTGGCCAAAATTTATGTTCTTCGTCTAAAAAAACGATATTAAAAACATCATTTTCTATATAGCCCACAACGACCTCCTTACTATTTGGCTTAATATGTAAAACAGACCAATTTTTTGGAGAAACATGTTTTGGAACATCAAATTCCGAATTAGGCGGAAATCCAACTTTAGTATATGTTTTAATCATTTGTCTGGCAAGAACCTCTCTAGTAGAATATTGACCAACTTGTCGCATCATCTCGCATAGTTCAGCTAATAATCCTTTTTCCTCCCAAGTTTTGATTGATTGTCCTTGATTAATGTCTAATTTAACCCAACTGAATGTTATGGTTCGTTCTTTATGACCCACTGCGGGCTTTTTACCCCGCTTTCTTTCATATGATTTGTACCATTCAGGGTCGTAACTAGCCATTCATAAGTGCAATTAAGTCTTCAGTAATTTCAATTGTATTTGCCGCACCAAAAACACTTTCCAAATACTTTTTCCTGAAATCAGAAGTGTTTCGTACTACGTTGGAGTCAAATTCAGACATTGAATACAATTCTGAAACTCCGAATTGGTTCTTATCAACAAACCAAATTTGATCTCTCCTAAAAAGCTCTTTGTTGAGAAGTGTTGCGTCTTGAGCAGTAAAAATTATTTGAGCTCCATTTTGATTAAGTTTATGGAAAAATTCTACGAGCTTTCTTGACAAATTAGGATGCAATTTAGAATCTAATTCGTCAATAAAAAGTATTCTACCGTACTTTAAAGTATCATAAATAGCACCTAATAGGTAAATCAATTTTCTTGTACCTTGACTTTCTTCTAATGACAATCTGAATGGAACCGTATCAATTATCACATTGTTTTCGTCAAACTTATTGTGGTAAGTTATTATTTCGTCATTCTCCTCACTTAATTCGATACTCGCAATTTCCAAAAATCGAACTGCTAAAATTAACCAGGCCTTAAATTTGGCATCATTCCTAAGATATAGACTCGTAACATTTTTGTAATGCCTGTTATCCAGTGCGCTAATAACGTTCATGTCCTCAAACCAAGAAAAAATATTCTTGGCTTCAGGAGTATTATGCTGAGCTAAATGGCTTAGGAATAATACATTAGAGTTAACCTCTTTTTTATGTTTATTCCCTTCGGGAAAACCACTATTATTAATTTTGAATTCAAGGAATTTTCTCTTGAAAAGAAGTGTTTCTACTTCTACTTTCTTAAACAACCATTCCGATACAATCTCATGTTCATGTATTTCGAATCCATATCGATAAATAATATTTTCTTTTAAAAACGTTACTTCGAACATTATCGGTTCACCAGTCGAAGTGGAACTAAGTTGAAAACTATAATCGCGAGTATCCCGATCCTCAATCTTTTTTAAAGAATCACTAAAGGAATTATGTATTGTATCCTTCATATGACTCATTGCTAAAATGAAATTGGTTTTCCCGCCTCCATTACTACCAAAAAGAGCCGCGGTTTTAAGAAGCTGAATGTTCCTTTTAGTTCTTATAATGTTTGTCTCAGCAAGTTCTTTGAAGGAACGGACGTTGGTCATAAGTAACCTAGTCTCATCTCTATAGGATAAGAAATTTTTGAATTTTAATTCAATTAACATTGACTGGTGGAGTTTTGCTTTAGGTTTCGGCTAATGTACGTTTTAAAGTTGTATTTTTGCCATCATATTGCATTTTTTTAACATTAGAATGCAAAAAAGTCAATTTAGTAGGGATTTACGGCAGTCAAACCTTCAAAATAGCTGGCCACAACAACGGCCATTACTTATGGTTTACCGCCTGGCCGTTTTTTCCTATTTTTAAATCAACAAAATAACGCCTGAAACTAGCCACAGAGTCATAGCCAAGACCGTTGGCATGCATTTTAACCGAACGTTGAACGAACTACATAAAATAAAACCCAAATATTCAAAAGCTGAATTAACTGAATTCAAAGATGAAAATCAGTTTATGGATGCTTATGTCGAATTATTAAAACAAACTATTACTTTACTATTTCTAATTGTCGGAGACAGATATTGCGAAGGAAATGAAGGAATTCCGAGAAAAATAAATCGGAACGAAGCCATAATTGGCGGAAATCTAACTCGGTTGATAAAACTGAACACCTCATTTCTTGAAAATATTTGCAATGGTAAATTAGAAATCTGTTATATACTTAATCGGTGTATTGCTGAAACAGCAATTAATATACAATTTATGATAGTTGAAGGCGAAGAAAATGTTTTAAGAAATTACATTAAATATTCGCTTATAACCGAAAAAGAATTGTGGAATACCATAAAAGACAATGTAGAGGACAGAAATGACGAAAAATTGCACATTGAGGAAAGAATGCAAAAATCAATCGAAAGTAGTTTTAACTCATCCGATTTTGATTTAGAAAATGTGAATAGAAGTTCAAAATGGAAATCAATTGCGAAAAGAGCTGAATATGTCGCAGGTGACCAATTTTATAAGATATTTTATGGTTTAGGCAGTCATTCAATTCACGGAAATTGGCAAGACATTTTAATGAATAATTTGACAAGAGAAAATGATGAATTTAAGCTAAATCTCGAATGGAATAGACCAAGACCTCAAATAATGGATGGAGCAATCGGAATGAATTTATTGTTAACAAAATCTTTTGTAGAAAAAGAGAAATTAAATAAGTCAAAATTTTATGTGGAAAAAGTAGAGCTTTTAATGAATTATCAGTCTGACTTGTTAAATGAACACGAAAAGTATCTGAAAACATAAAAAAAGAAATACCAAAATTGGCAACCGTTGCACAGGCCTTTGATTTTGGAAGAATCAACTTGGAATAAGCACTTAAAAAACCGAATCCCATTGCCGTAGCAACTGGGCAATGCCACAAAGCGCGGAAACCACTTGCTACAAAAAATGGAACTGAAAAAATGAATATAGACCCAAAGAAAAATCTCGCTGCTCTGGGATTGGAACTACCAGAAGTCTCAACACCCGGTGGAAATTATGTATCTGTAAACATTCGAGAGAATATAGCTTATGTCGCCATCCAATTCCCCATACGCAACGAAGCATATTTACATCAAGGCCGATTGGGAGATGAAATCACGTCTGAACAAGGTTATGAAGCCATGGAATTATGTGCTTTAAATGTACTTGCACAAATGGATAAAAAAGTTGGATTTGACCATATCATTGGACTAAACCATATAGACGCCTATTTCCAATCGGGCGATGATTGGGACGAATCGCCAAAAGTGGTCAACGGAGCATCCGACTTGTTCGTAAAAGTACTTGAGGAAAAGGGAAAACACTCCCGTTCCATTTTCGGAGTGCATAAATTACCAAGAAACTTTAGTGTTGGACTGACCGCTTCATTTACCATAAAAAGCGAATAAAAGCTACTCACGGCAATGATAAGCGTTGCACAAAACGTAGGTGTACCGGCTGGCACATTCGACAGAAAAAATACTACATTCGTAAGGCTGGGATGTAGAATCTAAGATTATATAGCATTGTTGGCAATAATCACTGAAAACACCGAATATAAAGGCACTTTAATTAAACTAAACCTGAATTGAATTACCAAGAATCACATATAGTAATACTTACTAATATCGCTAGGTTCATTGATTTAACCGAGTTGGAAAAACAGAAATATCTCTCCTTACTTACGGAAATAAAGGTAAAAAAGAAATCATTTTTGATGCAGGCCGGTGATATTACCCAGTATGAGTATTTTATAACCAAAGGTTGCTTAAAGGTATATACCTTAGATGAAGATGGCGCCCCTCATATATCGATGTTTGCAATAGAGGATTTTTGGACTGGTGATATGGCGAGCTTTATAACTAAAGAACCTACACGTTATTACATTAAGGCTACCGAAGATTCAGAATTGTTAGGTATTTCGCGAGCTAATTATGAATTGCTTTTTCAAGAGATACCAAAATTTGAAAGGTTTTATCGTATGCTGTATCAAAGATCCTTAATTAGTTATATAAGACGCTCAAATCATGGTATTTCATTAACCGCAGAAGAAAGATATATCGAGTTCAAAAAGAAATATCCAAACATTGTCAATAGAATTACTCAAAAAGATCTAGCAGGTTACATTGGCATTACACCAGAATTTATGAGTAAGATCATTACTAAAGTCAACCGAAAGTAAAAGTCTTAAACTAGTTCATTTTTTTTCATGCGTTCCCAAGGGAATTTTGAAGCATGAAAAAAATCATAATTATCACTTTTCTTATAAGCATTGGGTTTTCGAATCTAGTGCAAGCTCAATTTACTCAAGTAGAGCTGTTTTCAGGATTTGATAAAACTGATTTTACGCTATTCTACAGCTATCCTATTAATAAAAGTCAGACCCTGAGCATCAATACGCTGGCTTTCTTTCAAAAGTTTAAAAAAGAGAACCAAGAATTTGATGAGATTGGTGTACAACCCACATTGTTTTGGAACATTACCAAAAATATTGCTCTAGGACCTTCCATATACTATAACAGCTTTGCCGGCTATTCTGAAAGATTATCCGCTAAGTATGCCCTCAAAAATTCACGAGTGTTATTTGTACTGATGCCCACTGTAGCTCATTCGGAACAAAAGAACGCTAGCTATGCAGAAGTATTTGTACAAATTCAGTACAACACATCTTTAAGAGATAATCTATCGCTGTGGTTAAACGGTCAGTTCTTGACTATTTGGGATGGGTTTAAAAGGCATTCAAGAAGCTTTCAACAGTTGAGAGTCGGAGTGTCCTTTTATGACCATCAGGTTGGTATAGGTATAGATCTTGACCAGTTTGGTCCCAAACCCATCGAAAAATCTTCTTTCGGATTTTATTATCGCAGAACCCTATAAACAATTTTAAATCTTAAACATTATGAAAAATGTAGTAAAACAACTTTTAAAAACAAATCCAAATATTGGGTTTGGTATCGCACGATGGACTCTTGGTCTAGTACTATTTCCGCATGGTGCACAAAAATTACTGGGACTCTTTGGTGGCTATGGCTATTCCGCTACAATGGAATCCTTGACTACCCAAATGGGTCTGCCCGGTATTGTGGCCTTCTCAGTAATAATGCTTGAGTTTTTTGGCTCTATGTCATTGGTTCTTGGATTCTTCTCCAGATTTTGGGCATTATCACTTGTAGGCATGTTTACAGGCATAATCATTACTACGCAGTTAGAACACGGTTTTTTTATGAATTGGTTTGGAAATCAAGCAGGTGAAGGGTATGAGTATTCTCTTCTAATTATAGGTCTTGCTTTAAGTGTTGTAGTTAATGGAAGTGGACCATGGTCCATTGATGGTTTCATCTTAAAAAGATAGAAAAATGAAAAAAATAATCACAATGGCGGGAAGTAATAGTCAGAAATCTATCAACAAACGGTTACTATCGTATACATCTGGTTTATTGGAAAATGTAGAAATTATTTCAATAGACCTAAACGATTATGTTCTCCCTATTTATGGAGTTGATTTTGAAGACGAAAACGGGATCCCTACAGCCATTAAAAGACTTAGCGAATTATTTGATAAAGCTGATGGATTTATAATAGCACTGGCAGAACACAATGGAACGTATACCGCAGTATTTAAAAATACTTTAGACTGGTTGTCCCGCGTAAGTCTCCAAATATGGAGAAATAAACCTATGCTCTTAATGGCTACCTCACCTGGTGGTCAAGGTGGTACTAGCGTACTGCATACTGCAGTAACCTCTTTTCCCTACTTAGGTGGTAATGTGGTCGCGGATTTTTCCCTGCCCAGTTTCTTTGAAAATTTCTCGAACGATGAGATTTCCAATGCCGTCTTCAGGGAAGGGTTAGCTCAAAAACTTCAACTTTTCGAACAGCATCTTACTTACACAAAATAAAAACAGAATAATTATAAACTTTTAAACTTTAAAAACATGAAAACAGAAAACATTTTAGTAATAGGAGGAACTGGCAAAACCGGTCGCAGAGTTGCAAATAATTTGACTCAATCAGGACATAATGTACGTATTGTGGGTAGAAAAACAGACCCTGCTTTTGATTGGGAAAATCAAGAAACCTATGATGCGGCTTTGAAAGATATGGATAGAGCCTACATTGTCTATTATCCTGATTTGGCGGTTCCTGGTGCTAGGGATGCTATTACAGCACTCACTGAAAAAGCTCTAGAGGCTGGTTTAGAAAAAGTAGTACTGCTTTCTGGTAAAGGAGAAACTGAAGCTGAAGCTTGTGAGGATATCGTTGCCAATTCAGGTTTAAATTATACCTTGGTTCGGGCTTCGTGGTTTAATCAAAATTTTAGTGAAGGGGCATTTTTGGATTTTGTATTAAATGGTGTGGTTGCACTACCCATGCCAGAGGCCGAAATTCCATTTGTGGATGCAGATGATATTGCAGATGTGGTATCCAAAGTAATTGTGGATGATTCGTATAACGGACAGACCATAACCGTTACTGGACCTCAAAAAAGAACCTTTAAGGAAGTGGTTGAGATTATAGCTGAAGCTTCTGATACAACGATCCAATTTGTACCCATTTCTATTGACGAATTTAAGGATGGTATGCGAAAAGCTGGATTGCCGGATTCTTATGTTTGGCTTTTTGGTTATTTATTCAAAGAAGTGTTAGGAAATCCTAGTAATCAGGTAGTAATTAATGATATCGAACGTGTTTTAGGTAGAAAGGCAAAAACATTTTCAGCATATGCTAGTGAAACGGCTAGGACCGGAATTTGGGAGCAGGTAAGCGTCAAATAACCCTTTTAAAACGAAACCTATGAAACGACTTTTGAAATACTTAATACTGACAATTGTATTGACGGTTAGCTACATCGTGATTATTTTTCTAGGTACCGATAAAGGTTGGTGGTACACTCCATTTACCCATGAAAAAGCGCCTGATGCGTTTGTAGTATCGGTGCAAGAGGAACTCCAAAATGAGTATGTTGGAAATATGGCCATAGCAGTATTCGAAAACGGAAAACTTGCAAAAGAATCCTTTCACTCGAATGGTAAGACTGTGGATAGGAACACGGTTTTTCAAGTTGCATCGCTCTCAAAATTTGTATCTGCGATCGGTGTTATGAAGCTTGTTCAAGAAGGGAAGTTGGATTTGGAGGCACCTGCAAGTCAATATCTCACGAGGTGGCAATTCCCTGAAGGTAATTTTGACAGCAATGCGGTGACCATAAGAAGATTACTAAGCCACACAGCGGGTTTAACCGATGGACTCGGATATGCAGGTTTTGAGCATACAAAAGATGTTCAGTCTTTGGAAGCATCATTGACCAATGCCCAAGATGCAGACCCAGGTAGTGATGGTAAAACCGCGGTAGGTATCTTGCCAGGAAGTGAATGGCGTTACTCTGGTGGTGGATTTACAATACTACAACTTCTCGTTGAAGAGGCAAGCGGACAAACCTTTGATGTTTATATGAGAACCGAAATTTTTGGGCCATTGCAAATGACATCTTCATTTTATGAATGGGACGAAACTTTTGGAAGTAGATTATGTGATTTCTACCGGACAGACGGTTCCGTAGCGCAGCACCGTTACTATACAGCCCAAGCTGCCAGTGCGCTTTATACCACTTTAGCAGACTTGGAAAAACTCTTCTATTTTTTTGATGGAGACCATAGTAATCAAAAACCCTTGTCAACGGAATTTCAAAAAAGAATGTGGCAAGTGGAAGCAAAGACCCTAGGCGCACCCATCTATGGACTAGGAACTTTTTTATACACAGAAATAGAAAACGGCGAGTATATTATAGGTCATGATGGAAAAAATAACCCGCCCATCAATACAGCTTTCCGGTATAACCCAATGACAAATAACGGTATTATTATTTTGACCACGGGGAGCACTGATTTTGCAACAAGAATTGCCAGTGATTGGGTTTTTATACAAACCGGAAAGATAGATGCACTTTTATTCGTGATGCAACAGGATAAAATGATTCGGACCTTTGTCATCGGTTTGTTTGTTATTCTGGTTCTAGTAATATCCATTGCTTTGATTCGAAGGACAACTAAGTAGCCATTTCATCCAGGTCAATCTAATAGTTTTTCCCAGGTTTTCATTTCAGAAGGGTCCAGGTAAGGCAACCATAGTCTAAAAAGGAGCTTGGCATAATACTCAAACGACACCTTATCCGGGTTATAGTCCTTGACATTTAACCAGGATTGTATGTTAAAAATGAATTGTTCCGCCAGAAATTCAACCTGTCTGGCACTGATTTCTTCCCGGAACTTTCCTTCCTTTTTGTACAACTCTATAAGTGCCAAAATTTCGGATTGCTTGGTCTGGAACAACAGCGTCATGGTCTCCTTAATTTCGGGTAGCCTTCTCCAGATCACATCATTCTGTTGAAAGAATAGGCGATACGAATACATGATTTCAAAGTTATCCGTCATGGAGTGGAGCATTTGTTCCGGATCTAAAGGCTTATCCTCAATGATCCGCTCTGCGTTCTTCAATGCAGTGAGCATATCACTAAATAGCGTTTCAAGCAGTTTGTCCTTATTTGGATAATGATAGTGCAAGTTGCCCTGACTGATACCAAGTTCCTTCGCGATATGCCGGGTCGTGATGTTCTCCACCCCACTTCGATTGAACAGGCTCAGAGACATAGCGATGATTTTTTCTTTGGTAGATTTTTGGTTCATTTGAACTAATTAATATCTTCGCAAAGAATAGTTCATTTGAACTAATCTAAATTATTGTACAATATTCAGCATAAAATAGCAAAAGAAATGGGAAGATTGCAACTATTTGAATTTGAAGATCAAAAGTGGTTTCCGGCATTTTTAAGAAATTATGGCACGGACTTTTTGCAGTTTCTGTCGAACGCAACAAAAATGTACAAACCCATTATTCCAGTCATCAAGAAAGGACTTCAAAAAAGCCGAAGCAACCAAATAATAGATCTTGGTTCCGGTGGTGGAGGTGGACTTGTTTGGTTGAATTCGGAATTGAAGAAAGACGTGCCAGACCTCAAAATAACGTTGACTGACTTTTATCCAAACATACCAGCTTTCCGATTAACGAAGGAAAAGGCGGATAATTTTGACTATGTAAAAACCCCAGTTGATGCCAGGGACGTGCCCGAAGATTTAATAGGATTGCGAACCCAATTCCTATCATTGCACCATTTTAAACCCAATGATGCCAAACGCATTCTTCAAAACGCCATCAATACGAACAGTCCAATAGCCATATTTGAAGGACAGGAAAGAAGTTTGCCAAGCATTTTGGCCATGTTGTTTTCGCCCATAAGCGTTTTACTTACCACACCCTTTATAAGGCCATTTAAATTCGGACGGATTATTTTCACCTATCTTATTCCCATTGTACCTTTATTTGTGCTTTGGGACGGTGTGGTTTCTTCATTGCGGACGTATTCGGTCAAGGAAATGAATGAACTTGTTGAAGATTTGAACGGGACAGAGCATTACAATTGGGAAATAGATAGGGTGAAATCCGGCCCGGGTGTTATTCTATACCTATTGGGAACTAAAAAAGCGTAAGCTGCTTGCCATACCCAAGCGGACGATGAAAACTACCAGGCCACACAATCTGGGTCATCCTAAATTTTAGCGCTTTGGCACAAGAATAAACAAAAGATTCCCCACTATTGGAATGACGTACATGCGATATAACAGGGAATCTTATTTCAGGACCAAAAAGAACCATCAACTAAAAAGGCTTCTTTACCGAGGTAAAGAAGCCTAAACTCATCCGGAATATCGGTAGCCCTAGCAACCCGTTGGCCCCAAAGGAACTACCTGTTCCTGATCCACTTTTTCACCTTTGGCATTTTCGGCCGGTTCCCATTTCCCCGGTGCTTTTAGAATAAGGTCGATCATTCTGTAATCTATGGCAAAGTAACCCGAAGTGCCATCCAGTTTAACATTTTCGATAGTCCCATTTTTGGTCACGGTAAACACCAACTTAAAAGGTTGTAGTTTATCCATTTCCTGGCCGGCACGGACTTCTTTACTATTTTCTTCGAGGTATTTCATAAGCGCATCCATACCGCCTTCGTATGTCGGTTCCTTTACGGGTTCAACGGGAAGGTACGGCCCCCAATGGCTAGTTTCCCAAGCTGGGCCCGTAGCATTGCAAAAGCTACCCCCTGTTACCGGCTTGTTGATGACATTGGCCCCGGTAACCGATGTGGCTACCCTATCGGTTTCGGAATCGTTTCCCTCCATAAAACCAAAGGCCTGTGCCCCAAAAGCGGCAAGTGCCACGCAGAAAATGATACTGTTCTTTCTCATATCAGAATTGATTTAAAGATTAATTACTGTCAAATCTAACGGGGACAGCCCCTTCATCAGGTAAATCCAATGTAAAATGATGTAAATTTTGTGTAAAACGAGGTAAACTTTTATAGATATAAATAGTTTTGTAACATGGGCCAAAGACCGTTTAAAACAACGCTGTTCACTTTCGTTTGCCTCCTGCTTTTTGTCACAAGGAGCAAGGCTCAATTTATGCAGGACGAAAGGCACTTGGAAGTGGCATTGCGCATGATCGGACATCAGGTCTTGCTCAGTTCGGGCGATAGTATCTCCCGGATATTGCCGATTAGAAAGGAAGAGGATGGCCGCTATCGCATTCAATTCGAGTCCGAATTTGAATTCTCCCCGGAAGAATTGGTCACTACGATTAATGAAGTGGTCCACGAAACCCGTATGTCTACCCATTTTATCGTAGAGGTGGAGCAGTGCGAAACCGGTGAGGTGGTCTATAGTTACGAAATGAACCTTTTGGAACACAAGGACCTGATTCCCTGTAAGGCCAGAAGGCTACCCAAATCCTGTTATCAGCTCTTCTTCACTTTGCTGGATTTCGGTGAACCCCTGGTGGCATCGCAAGACGTTGCCCAAGCACCTTCCAATGGATGGTTGTCCAAAGCAGGTCCCGTAACCTATTCCATACTATCCGTACTGCTCGTTGTTCTGCTTGGTACCTTTGTTTTTCTATGGAGGAGAAGACATAATTCCAGGGTAGATCCGAATGTAATCTCCTTGGGGGAATACCAATTCGACAAACGGAATACGGAACTTGTATTGGGAAATCAAAGAACAGAGTTAACGGGCAAAGAAGCTGATCTACTTCTTTTATTGTACAAAACGGTCAACACCAGTGTGGCACGAGAGGTAATCCTAAACAAGGTCTGGGGCGACCAAGGCGATTATGTGGGCCGGACGCTGGATGTTTTCATATCGAAATTGCGAAAGAAATTCGAAGCCGATCCAAGGGTGAAAATTGTAAACATTCGTGGGGTGGGGTATAAGCTTGTGATAGGGGTTTAGAGGTTACTGGCCGAGTCGGGTCGATTTTTCGGAGGTAATGTTCGTTGCTTTTAGAATAGTTATTGAGTAATGATTTATGCTCCTTATAATCCCGATGCTGTCTTGGGTCTTTTTTTGAGCGTTAAAATTTGTTTTTAGTAAATCGAAAGAAACGAAAGACAATTTGGGAATTTCAGCGGTTTATGGATTTACCTACACCGCACTTTATACAGGTTGGATTTTTGGAATTATCTACATTGCGGAAATACTAAAATAAGGCCCAACACAGCGGCCTCACGGTTCGTGGGTGATTGCCACAGACACCTTGTTTTTAAGCGATTGACGACCCTGACTTTGGGCTATGAGCTATTACACCACTAATCCCTACAGATCGATCCCGTGGAATCCTTAGAGTCGGAATGCGCGCATTTCGCTGGGCATTTCCATAAAAAATTGTCATACTTTGCTTATGCGTAATGCAAGGTGTAGGTGCGCCGGTTAGCGCAATCGACTAAAAATATCATATTGGTAAGGGCGGGATATACAATTTCTGTTCATATACAATTGCTGTACAGCATCTTGACTCGAACCAAATTAACATTTATCTGCACTAAATCTACCATTTTCCAATGAATAGCTTTTTTAACTTTGAAAGAGTTATGATTATCAATCACCAACATTTTGATTTCAACGGAAAAGTAGTCTTGGAACGAGTAAAGTACAATGCCCCCTTGACCACTAACCGAAATATGCAAGATGAGGCTTGCTTGCTTTACAACATAATGGGAAAGTTTGATTTATATAGTCCCATTGACAAAGAGACGATACGTAGCCGGGAATGTGTGATAATGAAATGTGGACAATATTTTACTTCAGCTCCTAAATCCAATAAAAGGGAATCTTCTGAGGTAATAGCAATTCATTTTTATCCTGAGTTGATCAAATTGGCCTTTAAGGAAGGCCTTCCGAAATTTTTACAAATAAATGGCAACAATAAGAGACAAAACGCTATAAGTAGAATAAGTGTCGATGCTATCATTAACAATTATATTGACGGACTATTGCTTCTCTTCGAAACCCCTACACTAGTTACCGAGGACCTCATTATCCACAAAGTCAAGGAGATTATACTCATTTTGCATAATACGGATTCTGAAGAGGCCGAGAAGATTAAGGAGATCATATCCGACGTTTTCAACCCAAATCAAGCCTCTTTTAAAGAAATCATCGAGGCACATTGTTATAACTCAATTACTATCGAACAATTGGCTTATCTATGTAATATGAGTATTTCAACTTTTAAGAGAAGGTTCTCTGAAAACTTTGGAAAGACACCGGCCAGATATATTCGCCAGAAAAAAATGAACAAAGCTGCCCAATTGCTTAGAAACACAAACGAATCTGTTGCCTCCATTTGCTATGAAGTTGGGTTTTCGGACACTTCTAATTTCGTAAAAGCATTTACATCTCAATTTAAAACTACGCCTAGTAAGTTCAGAAAGCAATCCCAGTAAAAATTTCTTGTAAACGTTTTTAGAGCCGGATCCACCATTTTCTGAACGGTTTTCCCGATTAAATTCTACCTCATTGATCGAAATTTGCATTAACCAAAATACAATGCAATGGAAATAAAGCGTAAAATATTGGTCAACAGACCTATGATGGAATGTTGGGAAGTTTTAGGAAATCAATATAGTCAAATCCATAAATGGGCATCTCCTGTAAATCATTCGGAAGGAGACAATAAGCAAGGGTTAAATGGCGCAACCTGTGATGTTAGAGGGTGTAACGTAGACGGAATGGGAAATATCTCAGAAAAATTACTGGAATTTGACCCTCTAAACCACTTCCTTTCTTATGAAATAATAACAGGGTTGCCAAGTATGATGAAATCGGGTAAAAACAGTTGGAAGTTAAGGTCAAAGCATGGGGATCAAACAGAGTTGGAAATGCTGGCTCATATTGAACCCAAAGGAATCATTGGAAATTTGATGAAACCAATGATAAAACTGCAGTTTAATAAAATGGCTAAAACTCTGGTTGAAGACTTCAAATATTATGTGGAGAACAATCAACCCCATCCAAGAAAGGTTAAAGCAGCGGAAAAATATGCCGCTTAAAAACTATCAAATCAATGCATTACACAAAAAATAAAGAAAAATGATACAAAAAGGAGTCCTAAGTTTAATTACAGCGATACTATTTTCACAAGTAGTTTTGGCCCAAGAAAGGCAAAAGAAAACCCAACACTTTGTGGTTTCACACATCATAAATGCACCTGCCGACAAAGTATGGAAAGTAGTTGGTGAAGATTATGGCGCAGTAGCGTATTCCCATCCTAAAATTTTGAGTTCCAATTACGTGAATGGCTCTTTAAAGGCAGGAGAAGGTGCAGAAAGGGTTTGCAATTTTAATGAAAAAGGAACAAAGTATATCAAAGAGAAAATGATAAACTATGACCCCGAGAATTATACATTTAAGAATGTAGCCTATCAAGCTGGAAAATTTCCCGTGAATCCAGATTACACCTTTGCGGTTTATAAAATTGAAGAAATTGACGACAATACGTCGAGGTTTGTGTTCGATATGACATTTAGAACAAAACCGGCCTTTATGGGTGGGATAGCCAAAGGAAGCTTTAAGAGATTAATTGCTGATTATGCTATAGCAATTGAACATTACGTCAATACTGGTGAGAAAGTAACGAGGGATAATTTCAAAGATGTTAAAAAACAATACAAGCGAAAATCCAAAACATAACTGGCGGTTCTGATCACAATCATACATTACATAGCAAACTGTATAGGCAATAGCGGTTTGGATGCAAAACTCATACCGCTATTGCTCATAAACTAGCCCTTTGTCCGCCACGGGGCAAAGCCACATTTACTTTCCCGTCCTGGCATTCTGATCCGTTCGTCCACTGTCATAGAGCCCCTTTAGTCCCGTAACTTTTCCATTTTCCTCCAACATTTCAATACGAAATGCAGGGACTTCCGCTATCCGAAATTTGTTTTGGGACATGGGGATAAGTGGGTACTCCGTGTTTCCCTCCCTTTGATAATAGAGCGTACCGTCCTTGAAATGAATCTTTCGGGGACCATAGTTGCCGGCATAGGATTTAAGTGTTTTTTGATTCAAGGTAACAGGTTCCATTTGGGATTGTATACCTTCTAGGGCCCATTGGAGGAAAAAAGTGCCCTCTTTCCCCCCATTCTTTTTTAACAGCATCTCCAAGGCCTTAAGCTTGGCGGTTTCCAGGGCATCTTCGGCCGGAACCTTAATATGGGGTTCTACTCCGGTACCTTCCCAGTTGGTCTCGGTAATGGGGTTAATGGCCCTCCCGTCCGGGACAAATAGGGCAAATCGATCCGTGGCAATTTGTGTTCCCCCGGGATGTGCGCCACCCCCGGTAACCTCCCCGATCAAAGTAGCACGCTCCAGGTTACGAAGGTTGTAGCTAAACTCCTCGGCCGCGGAGAACGTACTGCTACTGGTCAATACGTAAACCGGTACGTCCGGTCTGCGTTTTCCAGGTACATAGGGCAGTGTCCAGGTCTGTGTCCGTTCATCATTGGCCCTATTGTAAAAATTGTTGAGATGCACCCTTTCCGGCCCGTATAAATAACTGGTGATCAGCTGGATCATGGCCGGACTCCCGCCTCCGTTTCGACGAAGGTCAATGATCAGGGCATCTGTATTGCTCAAAAAGTTCATGGTCGCTGCGGCCGCCGCACCGGCCTCTTCGTCTACACCAAAAAAACCGGTGAGGTTCAGATAACCGATGTTTCCGTCCAGAATCTTTGCTTCCCGAAACCCGTAGTTGGAGCGTCTGTTGTTGCGTAGACGGCGTTCCGCCAGGGCAATGCTATCCGCTGCCGAAAGTTCGGCGTTTCGTCTTCGGGCAATACCTTCCGGATCAAATCGTACCCTCAGGTGCAGATCCTTACTGACGGATTGGATATCCTCGGTAAGCTTTTGGGCAAACTCTTGAGCTTCCTTAATCCCGTCATATTTGTTGTCTTGAAGCTGGGTTCTGAGAAAATCGGTCATTTTAAGGGCTACTTCCGGAAAAACATAACTGGATTCCAAAATCGTGGAAATGGAATCGATGACCTGCGTTTTTTCTTGTACTGACACTTCGCTGTTGTCGTTTTGAGCGTTGCAGGTAATGACTATTCCCAATAGGAATAGTGCAAAGAGGGTTTTGATTTGTTTCATGATTGTTTCGATTTTTGATTTGTATTTTGACAATTTTCGGTGATGCGTTGTAATAGATTTCGTAGCGTAGCTACTTCGTTGGCATTAAGACCTTCAAGGGCGGTAGCCCTGTTTTGCATGATAATAGGTATGGATTCCTGTTGTGCCTTTTTTCCCATCGGGGTGAGTTGCAAGGTATAGCGGCGACGATCGTCCGGATGCGGGAATCTTTCAATAAAACCCTTGGTTACCAGAAGGTCTATCATCCGTGTAATGGAGGCATGGTCCTTGAATACCCGCTCGGCGATTTCCCGTTGTGTTAACTTGGGATTGTCATGCAGGGTTTTTAGGATCAGCCATTGATCTATGGTCAGATCCTGGTTCAAGGTGTTCAAATTACGTTGGGCAAATTGCCGGTAGGATTTAATGGTTTTTTCCATCACGTAAAAAAGCACGTTTTCTAATCGGGGTGAAGAATCCATATTTTTCATTGATACAAATATAATTGATATATCAATTATATACAAAATTTTTACTTCAGAGCATGTAGGAATGTATTATTTTTAACCAGTTCCTTTTCACGGCCCAATTCATTTAGATTGACTAAAACCTATGGATAACGTTATCCAGATGGTAGTACAGAAATTATGTGCCACATTTTATAAATAAAGATGAAGCGAATTGTTATCCTATCATTGCTATTTCTGATTGGACTTAGCTCAAAGGCCCAGACAAAAGAAGAGATTTTAGACTTTAAATTTGAGGGAGTGGTATTAAATGGGGTGTTGACTATTCCAAAAAACACCAATCCCAAAGGAATTGTACTCATCGTCCATGGTTCCGGAAGAACTAACGCCGTTGCCCAGGAATGGTATTCCGATGTACGGGAAACCATAGGAAGAGTAGGTTATGCCACCTACATGTGGGATAAAATGGGGTGTGGCAAAAGTGGGGGGACTTTCAATTATAATCAATCGGTACAGCATAGTGCTTTGGAGGTAATTGCGGCCATTCAAACCTTAAAAGAAAAGGAAATACCGGGTTCCGATAAAATCGGTTTATGGGGTATCAGTAGGGCCGGCTGGATAAATCCGATCGTGATAAATCAGTATAAGGACATTGCATTTTGGATCTCGGTAAGCGGAGTGGATGGGAAAGAGAACTTTAAATATCTGCTCCAACAGAACCTACGCATTAATGGACTTCCCAAGGATTCCGTGGATCTAATCGTGGATGAATGGTTAAATGGGGTTAAAATCAGTCATTCCGGAGGAAGTTTTAAGGCCTACCAAAATGCCACCCCGAACCTTGGGAAAAATCCATTTTGGTTGAGATTTACCCAAGGAGGAATTACGGAAGAGGGGTATTATGCATACCAACCTACTTTTATGAAGGAAGAACTTGATGAATGGACTGGGCTACAGGTATATATTAAAGATTTTGATTCCATCCTTTCAAACGTAAACTGTCCCGTTTTGGCCTTGTTCGGTGAAAATGATATGAATGTTGATTGGCAAAAAACCAAAGCTTTATACGAAAGAACATTGGCACCCCATACAGACTTGACCATTAAATCATTTCCTGATTGTAACCATAATCTATTCGAATGCAAAACGGGAGGCTTTTATGAAATGCAAGATAGCAACTTACCTTTTAATAGGTGTGAAGGTTTTCTCAATGCTATGGCCGATTGGTTAAACGAAAAAGAATAAACTAGAATCAACGATATATGCACCCTTAACCTGCATTTGAAAACTAAAACTTCATAGTCAATAATGGATTTTTTAAAAATAGGTTCAATAGTTCTTAGTATTTGGAGTAGTCTAAATTTTTTTCCCTCATTGTATGTGGTAATCGGTATTCTCTTTCTGGGCGCACACCCACCTGGATTATATGCTGTATTAGTTGCAGAGGATATCCAATCCATGAGCCCTGATATACTCGCTACGGTAGATTCTATCGGCCTCTTTGCCAATTTATCCGTTGCAGCTTTAAACGCGTTGATTCTCATTGTTATTTGGAAAGGCCTAATTAACAGAGTGGTCTGGGTCTATTGGGCTTTGTTGATAGCGTCCATTTTTGCCCTATTGGCGGGAATTGCGGCCGACTATGCGGTTAATTTTGCCTTTCCCGAAGTAAACCTGGTATCGGCTTTGATTTTGGCCATAGGTTTTATATTTTCCGGTATCGGACTTTTTAAACCGGGTAAATGAAAATATGTTGAAATTGAAAGGGTCAACACTGATAATCCTAGCTTTACTGGTTGTTTTCTGCAAAAATGAGTTAATGGCACAACGTATCGATACTGACAACATTTATGCCTGGTGCATTGTTCCTTATGATAGTTTGGAACGATCTCCCGAGGCCAGAATAGCAATGCTCAAAAAAATGGGGATTACAAAATACGCCTATGATTGGCGGCAGGAGCATCTTCCTCAGATGGCTAAAGAATTACAATGGGCCAAAAAGCAGGGTGTTACGGTCATATCGGTTTGGATGTGGATAGATGGGCAAGGGGACGCTTTGGGAAAATTAAGCGACTCCAACGAAAAGGTTTTTAGAGTCATAGAGGAAGTTGGTTACCAGGGACAAATTTGGGTAAGTTTTGCCGCCAATTTTTTTGAAGACCTATCTGATACCGAAGCTGTAGCAAAGGGAGCGGAAATGATAGCTTTCCTGAGCAAAAGAGCAACCACTTTGGGCTGTAAGATAGGGCTGTACAATCATGGTGATTGGTTTGGGGAGCCAAAGAATCAGATCCAAATCATCAAGGCCTTACCGGACGAGGATTTGGGTCTCGTCTATAACTTCCATCATGCACACCACCAAATAGATGCATTTCCGGAGATGGTAGACTCCATGATGCCGCACCTATGGTATGTAAACCTTAGTGGTCTTAGAAAGGAAGGGCCTAAAATTCTTACCCTTGGAAAAGGAGATTACGAAAAAGAAATGATTCGACTATTGTTGGAAAAAGGATATACAGGAGACTTCGGTATACTCGGGCATGTAGAGGACATGGATGCGGAAACGGTACTAAAAGCAAATTTGAACGGTTTAAGAACAATGCATATTAAATAGGTACTATTCTTAGGATGCAATTCAGAATTGGTAAACTGGACATAAAAATCAACATGGGATCAAGTATCTTTTGAAAATGAAGTTAAGGCGTGAAAGAATTTGAATCGATAAAAAAATTGTACAGGCCAGTACAGCCTACTATTCTCCCTTCGTTTAAAATTGTTTCCTATAAAGAGATCTTACCCGATCCCGCTCTACGGAACATTATTTATTGTTATTGGCAGCTAAAGACTCTGGAGCCACTTGCCCATCAATTCAATTATCGGGTGGTGGCAGATGGTTGTATCGATATTTTTTTCAACAACCGGAATGTTTCTGAAAGCTTTATCATGGGCTTTTGTAAGGAATACACCGAATTTCCCTTGGAGAACACCTTTGATTATGTGGGCATTCGATTTTTTCCCTCAATGGTGCCGCAATTGTTTCGGGTCAACGCATTGGAGTTGAGCAATAAGGCCGAAAATTTGGAACTCGTCTTACCGAAAATTGCCAAACGCTTAACAGAAAGCATCTCCCCTAATATGGATTTGAATTTGGTCGCGATCCATCTAGACCGGATTATGGGTAGCGTTTTTAGTACCGCGGAATTTGATAAGGATTATCGGTTTTACAGGGCTTTGCACCTTATTTTAAAAAATTGGGGCACTATTGAAACGGAATCAGAACTGGATATAGGAATAAGCCCAAGACAATTGAGACGGATATTTAATCACTATATCGGTACAACGCCCAAGACCTTTAGTAAGGTAGTTCGTTTTCAAAATATTCTCAATGCCAAACCCTCTATACAAAGTCTCGCTCAAAACAAATTGTTCTATGATGTGGGTTTCTATGACCAATCGCACTTCATCAAGGATTTTAAAAATTTCTATGGCGTAACGCCTACCCGGGCATTCCGTTAATATGTCCGATTTTTACAATGGTACCCCAACCCTCTCCGATATATTTGTTCCAAACAAAAAATAGAACGGATGAAAACTTTAATCACTCTACTGTTTGTGGGGACCGTAAGCATCGGATTTTCGCAAAAACCAAGCAAAAATGATCATACTATGAAACTAAACGCAGGAGTAATCACGGAGAAATTGGCCGAAACCAAGGATTTTTATACCAATAATCTCAACTTTGGGGTAACGTTTGAAAATGAATTTTATCTGCTTTTACATACCCCGAACAAACAGGCGGAACTAAGCTTCTTGAAACCCAACCATCCTACCCAACAACCTCTATTTCAAAATGCCTTTAATGGAAAGGGCATGTACCTGACCATTGAGGTGGAAGACGTAGATCAACTCTACAAAAAGATTAAGGATAAAGGAGTGCCCATAGCTATAGCGCTAAGAGATGAACCTTGGGGAGATCGGCACTTTGCCATTGTTGACCCCAATGGGATCGGAATCGATTTGGTAACCTTTACCCAACCAAGTGTGGAATAAAAACCGAAACCATTATTCATAAAAAAAGGGGGCGAAAGCCCCCTTTTTATAATAACAATTATTAAGAAAACCGTATTAACGCCAATGTGGTATGCCTACGGTGATTTCTCCAGCTTTCATGACGGGTCAATAACCTGTCCGCAACTGTGTTGTTCTCCTTGCGTTGTTTCTTTGTATGTTTCATTTTTTTAATTCGTTATTTGTTTGTTGTGATGGGCGCAATGGGCGTCCCTTTTTACACATACAGTAAGACGTATAAATGCCCATAATCTTACAAGTTTAAGAAGAGTTTAACACCTTAGGAGGCCTTATAGAATGGGAGTTGAGTACGATTTGGTAAAGCTGCGTTTTAACTCCGCCTCTCTAAGGCAAATACCCTTCTAAAACCTCATAGAGCCATAGAAGTAGTATCTGCTCTTAGAATTACGCTTTGGTGCTTTAAATATCAATTCGTGCATTGAATTGGTTTTGCTAAAGGAAGAAAAAGAATTTTATCCTGAAACTTGGAATATTTTGTTAAAATTCGTTTAAAGGTGTTCCTATCCTTAACAACATGCTTTCATTTGTAGTAGAGAATAGGTACTAAGTGGAAATCCAACCCTGTTAATTGGTCTGTTGCTGCTAAAAACGGTTCCCTACGCTTCATGGTCGAATCCTGGGCTTAAACAAAACTAAATCGTATAATTGGTTATGATAAAATATTTTAAGGGACTCACATTTTTATCTTTCCTTATTTTGTTGTCCTGTAGTGAAAGAAAAAGCCATCCGATGAAAGGTATGTATAAAATTCACGAGAACATTTCTACCCTCCCCAATATTGCTTACAAAACTATTGATTCCTTAACTCTTGCACTGGATATACACATTCCCGTTCTAAAACTTGGGGAAGAACCTTGGGATGTTCTATCGGAACAATTAAAACCAACATTGATATATTTTCATGGCGGTGGTTGGGTAGAGGGGGAAAGGACCTCAAGATTTTTAGGCCTGCTACCTTACTTGGAAAGGGGTTGGTGTGTAGTAAACGTTGATTATAGGTTATTGGATAAGACCAATCTTATCGGTTGTTTGGACGACTGCAACGATGCCGTAAATTGGGTTTTGAAGAACTCGTCCAAATACAAATTTGACCCTGACCGAATGTATGTATCCGGAGAATCAGCCGGAGGGCACCTGGCCTTGTTAACCGGTATGATGGATGATAGGACCAGAAAGAATGTCCTGTCCAATCCAAAAGATCGAAATATAGCTGGAATAATCAATTGGTATGGGATTACCGATATACCGCAAGCAATCAAATTTTGGAACGACTCGTCCTATACCCAGATGATTTCCGATAAATGGGAGGGCGATTTGGAAATGTATTATGACTTAACTTCGCCCATAAACTATATCTCACAACATACCCCACCTATACTAAGTATTCATGGAGACGCCGATGTGAATGTGGAAATTGGGCAATCCATAGCCTTGCACAAGCGCTTGGACGATGAAAAGATAAGAAACCGCTTGATCAAAGTTCCTGGTAAAAAACATGGTAATTTTTCCTCGGAAGAATTGGCATCGATATTTGAGAGTATTTGGGCCTTTCTTGAACCATAATGGAAGTGATTCAAAAGGAGGAAATCGACTAATTAAATTGAAATGTATTCTACTGCTCTATTACTCAGAATCGCAAAAGTTGTTTCAATATTTGCGATTGGCATGATGGCCTTAATTATCGTGATCGGGAACACCACCGACTATTATACCAATTACTATTTTGTGGAACATGTCCTTAAAATGGATACCATATTCCCTGATAGCAATATTCAGTATCGGGACATTAATAATCCCATATTGATACATACCGGGTATATTTTGCTTATTATCCTAGAGGCCATAATGGCGTTCTGTTGTTTAAAGGGAAGTTGGCTACTCTTTAAAAACCTAAAAAGTGACAGGATAACTTTTCACGCAGCAAAAAAATGGTCAATTGCCGGACTTATTATTGGAATACTTATCTGGTTCTTTGGTTTTGAGGTAATTGGCGGGGAATGGTTTGCCATGTGGCAAAGTTCCGTTTGGAATGGATTGGGTAGTGCCGAAAGGATAGTAACGTTTATAGTCCTGACCTTGATTTTATTCCATCTTAAGGATGAGGAACTTACAAATTAGTGGAAATCTATTATATAAAATGGGATATACTGTAAATTATGGATATAAGGGATAGTCACATCAATTACGTTGAATTCAAAGCAAAAGACCTTGAAGAAACAAAGGAGTTCTATACCGCCTCCTTCAACTGGACTTTTATGGATTATGGGCCAACTTATATCGCTTTTTCAGATAGTGGACTAGAGGGAGGTTTTGAAAAAACGGACTCGGAAATTGTAAATGGAGCATTGGTCGTTCTATACCACAGTAACCTCAATGCCATAAAAAATAGAATCATAAAGGCCGGTGGAAAAATCACAATGGATATTTTTTCCTTTCCCGGAGGCCGCAGATTTCATTTTACGGACCCTTCAGAAAATGAACTTGCCGTTTGGTCGGATAAATAGTTGTTTTAGACCGCCCGCTGTACTACTTCAAAAACACGGTTGCTATCGCACTTAAGGGTTTTTGATGGGAACTTTAAGATAAGTGCGTAATCGTGGGTGGCCATGAGGATGGTCCGCCCGGATTTATTGATATCCTGCAAGACTTTCATTACCTCTACACTCGTCTGGGGGTCTAAGTTTCCGGTAGGTTCGTCGGCCAGAATAAGTTCCGGATCATTTAATAGGGCACGGGCAATGGCGATACGTTGTTGTTCCCCACCCGAAATTTCATGCGGAAATTTAAATCCCTTGGTTTTCATGCCCACCTTGTCCAGAACCTCTTCGATCTGCTTGTCCATTTTTACGGGATCCTTCCAACCGGTCGCTTTTAGTACAAAAAGTAGATTGTTTTTAATATTTCTATCTGGCAGCAATTTAAAATCCTGAAAGACAATGCCCAATTTTCTGCGCAAGTATGGAATGTCCTTTTCTTTGAGTAACTTTAGATCATAACCCACAATGGTTCCAACGCCCTCTCGGAGAGGAATATCGGCATAAAGGGTTTTCATAAAACTACTTTTTCCACTTCCGGTCTTCCCGATAAGATATACAAATTCACCCTTATGCACCTCCAGGTTTACCTCGGTAAGGATTAGACTTTCCTTTTGGAAAATGGAAGCCTCTTTCAATTCCAATATCGTTTCTGGCATCTTGTTTACATTAGTGGGTTGTTGGATCGGGGTTGAACGATCGGATAGTTCTTCAAATTTCGAAACTTGTATTTTGAACCTTTTTTTGGGTACTTCCTTTGTTGATATAAAAGTAATAAGTTCCAGTGGAAAAGGAATACATGGTTTTCAAAAATCTTTTTCTTTGGGGGTTAGGATATACTTAGGAACGATATTTGTCGTTACTGTATATAACATCCGGTTATCGATAAATAGTTAGAACACTATGTTGAAAAAAATTACCGTTCTTTTCCCCATTTTTCTGGGGATGTTTTGTTTGGGAATCGCCCAAGAGACCAAAATCTATACACACGACAAAAAAGACTACCAAGATGCCTTGGCCTTGTACAATAATGAACAGTACCAAGCCGCTCAGACCATTTTTGCCAAAATAAAGAACAACACCGAAGACTTGGAAACCAAGGCCAACAGCGCCTATTACGAGGCCAATGCCGCGGTACGCCTAAACCAATATGGTGCGGACAGGCTCATGGAGGATTTTGTGGAAAAATATCCTACCTCCACCAAGCGGAATTCCGCTTTCGCCGATGTGGCCGAATACTACTTTGAAACAGGAAAGTACCCTTACGCTCTAAAATGGTACAAAAAGGTTGACCAAAGTGCACTTTCTCGAAATGAGATGGACAAGTTCAACTTTAACTATGGCTATTCCCTGTTTTCCTCTAAAAAGCCCAAGGATGCCGAACGCTATTTAAGCAAAGTTACCAACTCCCCGGTGTATGCGTCCCAAGCCAAATATTACCTAGGTTATATCTCGTATCAACAAGACGATTATGAAACTGCCAATGAACGTTTTGACGAGATTACGGATCAAGAAGTATTGGAAGATAAACTCTCTTACTATCAATCAGATATGAATTTTAAATTGGGCAAGTTTGAGGAGGCCATTGCCTTGGCCAAGAAGCAACTGCCCAAATCCAACCGAAAAGAAGTTTCCGAACTCAACAAAATAATCGGGGAGAGCTACTTCAATTTAAGGCAATATGCCAACGCAATTCCCTATTTGGAAGAATATAAGGGCAAGCGTGGGAAATGGAGCAACACGGATTATTACCTTTTGGGCTATTGCTATTACAAGCAAGGCGATTTTGCCAATGCCATTCAACAGTTCAATAAAATCATTGGGGGTACCAATAGCGTTTCCCAAAATGCTTACTACCATTTGGCCGAATGTTATTTGAACTTGGAAAAAAAGCCCGAGGCACTGAACGCCTTTAGAAATGCATCCCAAATGGATTTTTCGCCAGAGATTCAGAAGGATGCCTATTTGAACTATGCCCGATTGAGTTATGAAATCGGAAATGCGTATGAGCCTGTTCCACAAGTTATTTCCAATTACCTGGAACTTTATCCCAATGATGCACATACCAAGGAAATGCAGGAGCTTTTGGTAGATTCGTATATCTCCTCCAAGAACTTTAGGGGTGCTATGGAGCTTTTGGAAAAAAACAGAGGTTTTGCGAGTAAGGCCACCTATCAGAAAGTAGCCTTCTATCTGGGAACGGAACTCTTTATAGATGGGGATTATGGAGCAGCTGCCGAGACTTTTGACAAGTCGTTACGAAGTGCCGAGGATGCCTTGTTCAAAGCTAGGGCCAGTTATTGGAAGGCCGAATCACTCTATCTGCTCAACCGCTTTGATGATGCTTTGTCCAGCTATATAGAATTTAAACAAAACCCCAGCGCCAAACTCACGGAGGAATACAAGGATATGGACTATAATTTGGGCTATGCCCATTTTAAGTTGAAGGACTATGCGAATACCATTTCCAGCTTTAATGCCTATGCGAAGACCAGTCCTTCGGATACCCAAAAATTGTACGATGCCTATTTGCGTTTAGGGGATAGTTATTTTGTAACCAGTAAATACTGGCCCGCAATCGAGACCTATAACAAGGCCTTGGCTTTGACCGGACCACAAAAGGATTATGCAGCCTACCATAAAGCCTTGAGTTATGGGTTTATAGGTAGAGGAAATACTAAGATAGAAGAACTCAGTTCCTTTGTAGGAAGGTATCCAAAATCGACTTTAAAGGACGATGCCCTTTTTGAACTGGGCAATACCTATATAACCTCGGGTCAGGAACAACAAGGTTTACAGAGCTATAATCGGCTCATTAACGAGTATCGGGGAAGTTCCCTAGTGCCCCAGGCCATGATGCGGCAGGGATTGGTGCATTATAATGCCAACCGAAACGATCAGGCCTTGGGCAAATTTAAATCGGTCGTTAGGGATTATCCCAATACGCAAGAGGCGATACAGGCGGTGGCCACGGCTAAATTGATTTATGTGGATATGGGTCGCGTGGATGAGTATGCCGCTTGGGTAGAGAACCTGGATTTCGTGGAGGTCACGGATTCCGAATTGGACAATGCCACTTTTGAATCCGCCAACAAACAAAATCTGGAAGGTAAAAAGGATGCGGCCATCAAGGGCTATGAAAAATATGTAAAACAGTTTCCCAATGGGCTACATGCGGCACAAGCCAATTTTAACCTGGCGCAACTCTACTTTAGCAAGGGACAAAAAGAAAAGGCCCTACCATATTATGTGTTTGTTGCGGACAAGGGTGGAAGCGAGTATGGCGAACAAGCATTGACTCGGGTATGTGAGATCTACATTGGAGAAAATGATTATAATGCGGCGCTTCCCTATCTGGAACGCTTGGAAAGTGTGGCGAACATTCAACAAAACCGAACCTTCGCACAGTCAAATTTGATGAAGGGTTATTATGGCCAGAAGAATTACCCCAAGACTTTGCAATATGCGGACAAGGTATTGGCCAATGGCAATATCGACAATCGTATCAAAAGTGACGCGGAAATCATGATTGCACGTTCGGCCATGGCCACAGGCGATGAAGCAAAAGCCGAATCCGCGTACAAGGACGTACTGAAAATTGCATCCGGTGCCACGGCCGCAGAGGCTCTGTATTATGATGCCTATTTTAAAAACAAATCCGATGATTATGAGGCCTCCAATACTGCGGTGCAAAAGCTGGCAAAGGATTTTGCGGCCTATAAGGAATGGGGAGGTAAAGGGCTGATCATTATGGCCAAGAACTTTTATGCCTTGGATGATGCCTATCAAGCCACGTATATTTTGGACAGCGTAATCGCCAACTTTACCCAATTTCCGGAAATTGTGTCCGAAGCCAAAGGTGAACTGGCCATCATAAAGGCCAAGGAAGCCCAAAGCAATTCTTCAATAAATACCGACGGCAATTAAGATGATCCGAGTTTCTAAGACGAGAGAACACATGATACAAAAACAGATTACTACAAGCCTTATGCTATTCTTGGGAGTTTGCTTGGCCGTTTTTGGACAGGAAGAGGGCCAGGATGATATCGGGACCGAAACCGTGACCGTAACCAAGGCGTATACACCTACCATTTCGGATGCTTTTAAGATCAAATCCGTTCCTCAGTTTGGTGATTCCATTGCACTGCAGAAGAAGGATATAACCTATAGCATCAACTCTGTCCCCGTGGCTTCTACCTTTACACCCGCCAAGGGACAGGCATCCAGGGTAAAGAAGACACCGCCACCGGTATTGTTCAATTCCTATGCTTCGGCGGGAGGCGGAAATCCCGCTAATTTAATGGCCAAGTTTTATACCAGTAGAACCATTGACAGGGAGTCGGGATTTACCCTGGGGCTGGAACATAATTCTTCCAGGGGCGATATAGATGGGATAGTGTTGGACAATATCTACTCGGATACCGAGTTGGAAGCAGCCTATAAAAAGAGGGACCGTGATCTGGATTGGGGTGTTGATTTGGGGGTACAGCATCAGCTCTACAATTGGTACGGCTTGCCCATAGGTGTTTTTGATGAGGCTACGGTAAATGCAATTGACGAAAGACAAAATTACTATATGGCCGAAATATCCGGCCATGTTAATCTTGAAGATTCCTTTTTCAAAAATGCATCGTTGGAATATCGTCGATTTTGGGATGTCATAAAATCCGGAGAGAACAGGGCCGTTTTTAAAACAGGTTTTGAATTTCCCTTAAACGAGGAGTCCTTAGGCATTAATGCCAAGGTTGACTATGTAAACGGAAGTTTTGAAAATGCCGATGTCAATAACACGGCCAACATTAATGGGATAAACTATAGCCAATTCCAGGTAGGGATCAACCCCAGTTTGACCATGTACCGGGATGACTTGTCCTTAAATCTTGGTGTAAATTTGGTCTACGGTTTGGATACCGAGCGCAGTGATAGTAATTTTTATATCTATCCCGCTGTAACCGCCTCTTATCGTTTACTGGATGAGGTGGCCATTGTCTACGGCGGTATTGAGGGAGAGCTCAGCCAAAACTCCTATTACGGTTTTGTGGAGGACAATCCTTTTGTGTCACCAACTTTGACCATTGCTCCTACGGATAGGCAATACGATGCCTACTTGGGATTACGAGGGCAATTGTTGCCTAACTTAAGCTATAATATCAAAGGCTCCTATACCGCGGAGAATCGCAGGCCTTTGTTCAAACTAAACCCGCAAAACACATTTAGAACCGATGAGAAGGGATACTATTATGGGAACTCTTTTGAGGTGTTTTATGATGATATAAAGACCATTGGCGTATTCGGAGAATTGAATGTGGATGTAAACCGAAACTTTACTTTGGGCATCAATGCAGAGATATATGATTACGATACTGAAACGGATAATCCGGCTTGGAACCTTCCCAATATAAAAGGCTCACTTTTTATGGATTACCAAATTGGCGAAAAATGGTATATGGGAGCCAATCTATTTTATGTAGGTGAGCGGGAAGACGTAGCAACCGTGGCGATCGCCAATGCACAACCTTCGGAATTTCCGGCAACCATACTTACCTTGGATGGTTTCTTTGATGCCAATGCCCATGTAGGCCACCGATTGAACGATCAGTTATCCGTTTTTGTACGTGCCGCCAACATCGCCAATAACAATTACCAGCGGTGGGCCAACTTTCCGGTTCAGGGCTTCCAGATTTTGGGTGGAGCCACCTATAAGTTCGATTTCTAGGCTAAGGCACTTCGGATATGGGCAAATCTGTTTTGAACAACCGAGAACTCTGCCTTTAATCGATATCAATCCAAAGGGAATGACCAAATGCTTAATTTAGAATTGGTTAACTAAAAAAAAATTGGATTTGTATCGGATTTCTGCATTTGGAATCATCTTGTTGTGCATTGGGTGTATAGGTCATGTTTTTGCCCAAAATTTGGTAAGAAACCCAAGTTTTGAGACCTATAGCAATTGTCCTCAGCGGTTGGGGAATTTCAATGACGACGTCCAATCTTGGTCTACCCCCTCCAAAGGTTCCACGGATTATTTTAATGGCTGTAGTACGGCCATGGGGACACCGAAGAATTTTAATGGTGATCAACCTGCGGATTTTGGCAAGGGCTACGCAGGCTTATACGTATATGCACCTGAGGATTATCGGGAATACCTGCAAGGAGAGCTTTCACGGACTTTGGAACCCGGAAGGAAGTATCATATTTCATTTTATGTTAGCCTAGCTGAACAGTCGGACTTTGCCGTAAATGAATTTGGTGTGGTGTTTTCAAAGAATAAATTAGAATTCACCACAAAAAAGGAACTTTCTAAAGGAGTACTCTACAAGAATAGGGATAACAAGTATAACACTTTGGAAATTGGTTATAATGACTTTTATTCCGATACCCAGGACTGGGTCCTGGTGCGTACAGATTTTGTAGCCAAAGGATGGGAAAGGTTCATGACCATCGGAAATTTTAAGAAGAATACCCGTACCCGATTGTTCAAAACCAAACGTAGTGCCAAAAAGGGAGCGTATTATTACATAGACATGGTGAAAGTTGGATACACCAAAAAAATAGATACGGAAGAGCATCTTACGGACAGTGGCTTGGAAGACAAGATAGAGGATATTCAATTAAATCAGATTCATGTTTTTGAAAATGTACTTTTTGAATTTAACAGGTTTCAATTGTTGGAAGGGGAAAAGGTGGAATTACGAAAAATTTTCCAATATCTTAAAAATGATATGGCCCTAAAAATACATATTCACGGACATACGGATACTATAGGGTCCATAGCCTATAATCAAAACTTGTCCAATAAAAGAGCAAAATCCGTAGCGGATTATCTCATACATTTAGGCCTGCCCGAGAAAAGAATCTTGTGGAACGGGCATGGCGGTACAAAACCGGTTGCTGATAATGCAACAGAAGTGGGACGCAAACAAAACCGGCGGGTGGAGTTCGTGATTTCCAGGCAAGAATAATCTTGTATTCGTTTTTATTTGGTGGTAAACTCCGTACTTTGTAGAAAATCAGAAGATAGTTATGGATGTTAAACTGGCCGTGTTGATAGATGGTGATAATATACCTGCGGGGTATGTTAAGGAAATGATGGAGGAAATCGCAAAATATGGTAACCCTACCATTAAACGTATTTATGGCGATTGGACCAATCCTCGCTTGGGAAAATGGAAGCATGTGCTGTTGGAAAATGCCATTACCCCTATCCAACAATATGGGTACACTACCGGAAAGAATGCCACGGATTCCGCCATGATAATCGATGCTATGGATATCCTATACTCGGGTAAGGTCAATGGATTTTGTCTGGTAAGTAGTGATAGCGATTTTACACGTTTGGCCATTAGACTTCGCGAGGCGGGAATGCAAGTATTCGGAATTGGGGAAAAGAAAACACCCGATCCCTTTATTGTGGCCTGTGATCGTTTCATCTATCTCGAAATCTTAAAGGACCAGCCGGAAGAAGATACGCCGGATGCTACTACAAGGAAGTCCAAATCCAAAGCTAATTTGGATAAGATTGGGCCCAAGGTAATTAAACTGATCTCTACCACTATAGACGATGTTGCCGATGATGATGGGTGGGCTTTTTTAGGTGATGTAGGTAGCTTGCTGCAAAAAAAACAACCCAATTTCGATTCCCGTAACTACGGTTTTCAAAAACTAACTCCATTAATCGCGTCATTGTCCAATTTTGAGGTTGAACGCCGTGAGGATTCGCGAGGTAAAAAGAAATTGATTTATGTGAAAATCAAGGAAAAAACAAAACCTCGTTAAACCTAAAGAACAATTTATTTTTGTACTTTGTAACAATTCAAAGCACAATCCCTTTAAAACGTTACAAATGAAAAATCAATTGAACCCCATCAAAGGAATTTTTGGGATATCCATCTGCATAGCATTTAGTTTTTGCTTTGTTCTACATGCAGCCGTACCTTCAAAAGAGATAGTCCTTCTTAAGGACAAAAAAATAACCACAATGGTCGGCGATAATTTGGTAGGAGGTTGGGAGTATACCGCTCAAGGTGCTCCTGAAGGCTATGATAAAGGTCTTTTGTTGATTGTTGGGCAAGATGGGCAGTATCAAGTTCAGGTACAAAACGGCGCCGGTACCTTTATCGGTGAGAATGTCACTGTAAAAAAGAACACCATTAATTTTACTTTAATGATAGAAGGTGGGCAGGTTACGGTCAACCTGACTGCTAACGGAAGCAAAATTTCTGGAAAAAGCTCATCTCCAGAAGGAGATTATGTTATTGAAGGTGTGAAGAGTATTTCACCGGAGTAAACCGATTATCATTCCCTCCAGATACCATTGAAAGAGCCTAGAAGCCCCATTTTTTTTCTACTATAAGTATTGAAGATTCCCCCTTACAAACATTTTGGATCATTGCCGTGACATACATCCGTTTTTTGCTTTGGTTGTAATTAAGCACTATGAGAAGATTGATATTTTTATTGGTGTTGATGCTATCCAGTTGCGAACTGCTAAAGGAAAAGGTGGATTTTGTAATCTTGAACGCCAATGTATACAAGGTCGATGATAATTTTTCCAAGGCTGAGGCTTTTGCCGTGAATAAAGGAAAATTTGTGGCAATAGGAAGTACGAAGGAAATTCAAGACAACTATACTGCGGAATCAATAATAGATGCTGATGGACGTACCATTACTCCAGGATTCATAGATGCCCATTGTCATTTTTACCGTCTAGGAATGAACCAACAGGTGGTTGACCTTTCCGGGACCAAAAGTTATGAGGAGGTTTTGGAACGCGTATTGGCATTTCAAAATGAAAACCAAAAGGATTTTATTTTGGGTAGGGGTTGGGATCAGAATGATTGGGAGGTCAAGGAATTTCCGACCAAAAAAGAGCTGGATACCTTATTTCCCGATACCCCTGTAGCTCTGAGAAGAATCGACGGTCACGCTTTATTGGTAAACCAAAAAGCGCTGGACGTGGCCGGAATTGATTGGAGCACTAAGGTAGAAGGAGGGGAGATCGTTAAAAAATGGAATAGTGAAATTCAAGGCATCACCGGGGTTTTAATAGATAACCCCATGCGTCTTATTGATTCAATAATTCCTCCGCCAACCTTGGAAACAAAGATTCAGGCTTTAAAAGATGCCCAACAGATTTGTTTTGTTAATGGTCTTACCACAGTAAACGATGCAGGTCTTGATCGAGAAATTATAGAGCTTATGGATAGTTTGCAGCGGACCGGGGAGCTTTCCATTCGGATTTATGCTATGATAAGCAATACTCCGAAAAACCTGAATCATTATTTGTATAGGGCACCTTTTAAGACCGATCGATTAAATGTTCGTTCCGTAAAAGTGTACGGTGATGGAGCCTTAGGTTCCAGAGGTGCAACATTAAAAAGACCCTATTCGGATTTGCCTGGGCATTATGGGGCCATGGTGACCCCTGTTCATGAAATTGAGGATTTGGCCAGGAGAATCGCCATTTCGGAATATCAAATGAATACACATGCCATAGGTGACTCGGCCAATGCCGTAGTACTTAAGTCCTACAAAAAGTTTCTTCAGGGAGAGAAGGACCGACGTTGGAAAATAGAGCATGCCCAGGTTTTGGACTCCTTGGATTTTGATTATTTTGAGGATGGTATCATCCCTTCTGTGCAACCCACTCATGCCACGAGCGATATGTACTGGGCCGAGGAACGCTTGGGTAAAGAACGTATTCCCGGAGCCTATGCTTTCAAAACCTTATTGGATAAGGCCGGATTGATAGCTTTGGGCACTGACTTTCCCGTAGAAAAGGTAAGTCCCTTCCTAACTTTTTATGCGGCGGTTGCTCGTAAAGACCTTGACGACTACCCGGAAGGCGGTTTCCAGATCAAGGATGCCCTAACCCGGGAAGATGCTTTACGCGGAATGACCATCTGGGCAGCTTACTCCAATTTTGAGGAAAAAGAAAAGGGAAGTATTGAAGTCGGGAAATTTGCCGACTTTGTAATACTAAGCGATGATATCATGACAGTTCCGCTGGAACAAATTCCAAATCTTAGGGCCGAACAGACTTTTATCGGCGGAGATATAGCCGAGTAAAAATTTCAACAAAAAAAACCCGAAACAAGAAAAGTCTCGGGTTTTAAATTATTTGGTCCAATAACTTTACATGGTTATTGGCACTGCCACTCGAGTCTTGTCCCAGCCCATAACCATATGCGCCCCATTGTCCACTTCCTTAAAGGCTATGGAAAAGGCGTCCAGAGAAGAACTATCGGAAGCTGCGGGTACGGTAACCCTCGCTACATCGCCAGTTTCGTCATAGGAATAGGCGCCCCACTGATTTAGGTTTTTGTTGAGTACAACAGTCCATTCGTCCTTGCCGGGAATAGTAAATAGAGCATACGTGCCAGCGGAAATAGCCTTGCCACCAAAATTCACGTTCTTATAAAAGGTGATTTCTGCCGCTTCATTGGCACCGGTTCGCCAAACCTTTCCGGCAGGGGCAAGCTCTGACAAGGAACGTCCCTTTAACTGCGGACGACTGTAAATGATTCGTACCGCTTTGTCGGCGACCCGATAACTGGACGGGTAAGCTGCCATGTCCATGGGGCTCTTATCAAGTCCATCAAATTTCTGGGCCAAAGCCTCTGAGGAAAATACAATTGCCAATACCAAAAGGGCAAGAGAGCATAATTTTTTCATGTTTGTTTTTGTTTTTAGTGTGTTCAAAGCTAGTTAGTAATCCAATTATAGACTTATAAAAAGTCGTTAAAATTTGTACAGCTTACATAGCGTTCCATTTTTCTTCCAAACTAATTTTAATTATTACAGTATTCATTTAAAATTATATGTAAAGTGAAAATTAGTAAGCAAAAATTATTTTATTGTTTTTATTAGATATTTTATATACATCTTTGCTTTTAAATTGATATAACTTAATTGATATGTGTGGAATTGTTTGTGCGTTCGATGTGAAGGAAAGTACCGAAGCCTTGAGACCCCAACTTTTGGAAATGTCCAAGAAAGTAAGGCATAGAGGGCCGGATTGGAGTGGGATCTATTCGGACGATAAGGCTATTTTGGCCCATGAAAGATTGGCCATTGTAGATCCGGTTTCCGGTAAGCAGCCCTTATTTAGTGCCGATGGAAAGTTGGTTTTGGCCGCTAATGGAGAAATATATAACCACAGGGAATTACGAAAGCAATTTGATGGAAAGTATGATTTCCAGACCCAATCCGATTGTGAGGTCATTTTGGCTTTATATCAAAAGAAAGGCGCTGATTTTTTGGATGAAATGAACGGTATTTTTGGTTTTGCCATTTATGATGCCGAGAAAGAAGAATATTTTGTGGCCAGGGACCATATGGGAATTATCCCTTTATATATGGGATGGGACCAGAACGGTACTTTTTACGTAGCATCCGAGTTAAAGGCTTTGGAGGATAAGTGTACCAAAATAGAACTTTTTCCTCCAGGGCATTACTTGCATAGCAAGTATGGAGAACTAAAAAGATGGTATACCCGGGATTGGATGGAGTACGATGCTGTAAAGGAAAATGAGACCAGTATCAAAGAAATTCAGGAAGCTTTGGAGGCGGCGGTCCATCGTCAATTAATGTCAGATGTTCCGTATGGGGTATTGCTTTCCGGGGGGTTGGATTCCTCTGTCACTTCGGCCGTTGCCAAAAAGTATGCCCAAAAACGAATAGAATCGGATGATACCAAAGAAGCCTGGTGGCCCCAATTACATTCATTCTCTGTGGGATTGGAAGGCTCTCCTGATTTGGCGGCCGCCCAAAAGGTAGCCGATCATATTGGAACGGTACATCATGAAATAAAGTTCACAATCCAAGAAGGATTGGATGCCATTAAGGATGTTATCTACAATTTGGAAACCTATGATATTACTACCATTCGGGCTTCCACTCCCATGTACCTTATGGCTAGGGTCATAAAATCCATGGGAATAAAAATGGTATTGTCCGGTGAGGGTGCTGATGAGCTTTTTGGCGGCTACCTATACTTTCATAAGGCACCAAGCCCAAAGGATTTTCACGAAGAGACAGTTCGGAAGCTGGATAAATTGCATATGTACGATTGTCTTAGGGCCAATAAGTCCTTGGCGGCCTGGGGTATCGAAGGGCGCGTACCATTTTTGGATAAGGAGTTTATGGATGTGGCCATGCGAATAAATCCCAAGGATAAAATGATCAATGGGGAACGCATGGAGAAATGGGTGGTCCGCAAAGCTTTTGAGGACTATTTGCCGGAAAGTGTGGCATGGAGACAAAAAGAGCAGTTTTCAGATGGGGTAGGTTATAGCTGGATAGACACCCTAAAGGAGTTAGTGGAGGAAAAAGTTTCCGATGAGCAATTGGCCAATGCCAAGTTTCGGTTCCCATTGCAGACACCAACTACAAAAGAGGAGTTTTATTATCGGTCCATTTTTGAAGGACATTTCCCTTCGGATGCCGCCGCATTATGTGTTCCGCAGGAACCATCAGTAGCTTGTAGCACCAAGATTGCCCTGGAATGGGATGAGGCATTTAAGAACATGAACGATCCCTCTGGAAGGGCCGTAGCAAAAGTACATGACGATGCCTATGTAAAATGAAATTTATAGAATTCCTCACCTAAAGAGGATGTTGGCTGTCTTTATATAAAGTAACCAACAAGTATAGTTCTGTTTTGCCCATTAATTATGATGGGGCTCAGTTTTTATTTTAATTAGTCCTTAACCCCGCCCTAGGCGGGGTTTTGTCAATGAGGCCCAAGTTTTTCCAAAACTTGTTGGCCGAATTGACCCCGAGCCTGTCGAAGGGTCCGTTCGAAGCAGTCCCCTGACGGTTGCCCAAGTTTTTCCAAAACTTGTTGGCCGAATTGACCCTGATCAGACATCGTATGTCCAAGATGAAATAAGAAATTGGCCGACTTCAATTTTAATTTTTCGCCCTTCTGTTTTTCAATAGAAAATCAGCCTAAACAATGAGGGCAAAAATACTAATATTTTCCACAATTTTTGTTGATAACTTAGATGCTTTAAAGAGAGTAAAACACTATATTCCATGGGGTTTTCCGTATATTTGTAAGATTGCAAAAATTGAATGGGACCAAGCCTTTGAAAAAAGTAAATAGCTACTGATTTTCATGGGCTCCCAATGGATATTGGGAAGGTGAAAACAACTTTTAAATTCTATGAGCGAAGAAGCAAAAAAGAGGAATTATTCGGCCGATAGTATTCAGGCCCTTGAAGGGATGGAGCATGTACGTATGCGTCCATCCATGTACATTGGGGATGTAGGTGTCCGGGGATTGCACCATTTGGTCTATGAGGTAGTGGATAACTCCATAGATGAGGCCATGGGGGGGCATTGTGATACGATTAGTGTAACCATAAATAAGGACAATTCCATAACCGTAAGGGATAATGGTAGGGGAATTCCTGTTGACCTTCATAAAAAGGAAGGTGTCTCTGCCTTGGAAGTGGTCATGACCAAAATTGGGGCGGGGGGAAAATTCGATAAGGATTCCTATAAGGTTTCGGGAGGTCTTCACGGTGTAGGTGTTTCTGTGGTCAATGCGCTTTCCGATCATCTGAAGGCTACGGTATACAGGGATGGTAAAATATGGGAGCAGGAATATGAAAGGGGAAAGACGCTGTATCCCGTTAAAAGTGTTGGGGAAACAAAGGAAAGGGGAACATTGGTCACCTTCCATCCGGATGAAACCATATTCACCCAAACCATAGAATATAGCTATGAAACCTTGGCCAATAGGATGCGGGAGCTTTCATACCTAAACAAAGGTGTAACCATAAGCATAACGGACGAACGTGAGAAAGGTGAGGATGGTGAATTCATTTCTGAAACCTTTTATTCCGACGAAGGACTAAGGGAATTTGTACGTTTCTTGGATGGTAACCGGGAGGCTTTGATTCAAAATGTCATCGCCATGGAGGGTGAAAAAAATGACATCCCCGTTGAGGTGGCCATGATCTACAACACAAGTTACACAGAGAATTTACATTCTTATGTGAACAATATCAATACCCATGAGGGAGGAACCCATTTATCAGGATTCAGAAGGGGGCTAACCACTACATTAAAAAAGTATGCGGATGCCTCGGGAATGTTGGATAAACTAAAATTTGAGGTTCAAGGTGATGACTTTAGGGAAGGATTAACGGCCATAGTTTCGGTGAAGGTAGCCGAACCACAGTTTGAGGGGCAGACCAAGACCAAACTGGGCAATAGGGAAGTATCCTCAGCAGTTTCCCAGGCCGTTTCCGAAATGTTGACCAATTATTTGGAGGAGCACCCGGATGATGCCAAAGTGATTGTTCAGAAGGTCATTCTGGCTGCCCAAGCTAGGCATGCAGCTACCAAGGCCCGGGAAATGGTACAACGAAAATCACCCATGAGCATTGGGGGATTACCCGGAAAATTGGCGGATTGCTCTGAGCAGGATCCCGCAAAATGCGAATTATTCCTAGTAGAGGGGGACTCTGCGGGCGGAACGGCTAAAATGGGTAGGGAACGTAGCTTTCAGGCTATTTTACCGCTTAGAGGGAAGATTTTGAATGTTGAAAAGGCCATGCAGCATAAGGTTTTCGAGAATGAAGAAATCAAAAACATCTATACGGCCCTTGGAGTTACCATCGGGACCGAAGAGGATAGCAAAGCCCTGAACCTGGAAAAATTGCGGTATCACAAGGTGGTTATTATGTGTGATGCGGACGTTGATGGTAGCCATATCGAAACTTTGATCCTCACCTTCTTTTTCAGATATATGCGAGAATTGATAGAAGCAGGACATGTCTACATAGCTACCCCACCGCTTTACCTGGTCAAAAAAGGTAGTAAGAAACGGTACGCTTGGAACGATAGTGATCGTGACGAGATTATAGAGAGTTTTGGTGGAGCCGCTTCGGTGCAACGCTACAAGGGTCTTGGGGAAATGAACGCTGAACAGTTGGCGGATACTACCATGAACCCGGAATTCAGGACTTTACGCCAAGTTACTATAGATAATGCTACGGAATCTGATCGTATTTTTTCCATGCTTATGGGAGATGAGGTACCGCCAAGGAGGGAATTTATAGAGAAAAATGCCGTTTATGCGAACATTGATGCATAAGAATTGGCACTTCACAACAAAAACCCTGACAGTTATGTCGGGGTTTTTTAGTTTTAGGGAAAAATCATACAATGAAAACTGTAGTTTCCTTATTTCTAGCCCTATTCGGGTTTCAAGTAATCCTTTCACAGTCCAATATCAATGATTTATTGGCGGCCGGTCTGGAGGATGCCGAACGGTATACCAATGATTACCTGGCACCAGTTTCCGAAGGAGCAATGCACAGTATCTCCAATGGATGGTATAACTCGGGAGAATCTAAACCCTTAGGTGGTTTTGAAATTTCAATTATTGGGAATGTATCTTCCTTCAAGAATAAGGATGATAAAAAGGCATTTACTTTAAATACAGCCGATTATGAAAACCTTCAATTTGTTGACGGCAGTACGGCGAGACCCGTTTCAACGGCCTTGGGTGACCTAGAGGGCATACGCGTCTTCGTTGAAGCAGAAATAGCTCCAGGTATAACTGAACGTGAAGAATTTGAACTGCCTTCCGGGCTTGCTTCTGAGGACATCAATGTAATTCCCTCGGCTTTTTTGCAAGCAAGTGTTGGGTTGTTTAAGGGAACTGAGGTAAAAGCCCGTTTTTTTCCTAAAATCAATACGGACGATATCGCGGCAGGGCTCTATGGTTTTGGCATTCAGCACGAATTTACAAGCCATTTGCCTGCGGAAAGGCTATTTCCATTGGCCATTTCCGGTGTGATCGGATATACCCATTTGGACGCTACCTATGATTTCAGTACTACGGATATTATAGCCGGTCAAAACCAAAGAATAGATCTGGTTATGAATACTTGGGTCTTTCAGGCGGTTGCCTCTACCAAGCTTCCCGTTATCAACTTTTATGGTGGAATAGGATATATGACCGGTAAATCCTCTACGGATATTTTGGGAACCTACATTGTACAATCGGGCCCTTTTCAACAAACCTATACCGATCCTTTTTCAGTAGAACAGGACGCAAGTGGTGTTAGGGCCAATATCGGAACAAAGTTAAAACTGGGATTCTTTAGATTAAATGTAGACTATACCTTGGCCGAATTCAATAATCTTGCCGTAGGTATAAATTTCGGCTTTAGATAATGAAGCATAATGAAAAGACCGTTGGTACATTAATCGCACCAACGGTCTTTTATTGTGTATCAACCTTCTATTTTTATTCCCTGATTGCAAAGGGATTTCCGTTCATGTCTTCCAACATACTTCCGTCTTGGGATTCTTTTAGGATTACGAGGTCGTCACCTCTATCCAATCCAGGATAGGAAATAGTGTATATACCATCTTCCTGACTCCACTTAAAGTCAGTTTTAATGGTAATCTTGCCATTTTCTATACCATGGTATCTGCCAAGATAGGCATCATTAAAAATCCATTCCTCGCGGAACGTTTGGTTTTGTGTCTTGCCTGTGGATATTTCTGCGACATTGGACCAAATTCCAATAACTTGATCGTTATTCTCGGCTATTCGGGAACAATTGCTAACGGAGATAATGGCCATGATCGCCAGAAATGAAAAAAGCTTTTTCATTTTGTAGGTTTTCTGATTCGGGGTTTGGTATATCTGAGAACGCTCAATGAACCATTGATATTGCTAAAATTCGACGTATGGCACTATAATATGATTTTCTTCGTTGAATGGTCATTTTTTTTAACAACCTTTAATTAATTTATGGGTTTTGAAAACACTAAGAAGAACATAGATTAAACTGATTTTTGTCATTTTTTATCAAGGTAGAATCCCTACTTTTGCAGTGTTAAAAAACAACTAATAAATTATACGAATATGAAAGTTACCGTAGTAGGGGCAGGTGCCGTTGGCGCTAGTTGCGCGGAGTACATTGCCATAAAGGATTTTGCATCGGAAGTAGTATTGTTGGATATTAAGGAAGGGTATGCCGAGGGCAAGGCCATGGATTTAATGCAGACCGCTTCCCTTAATGGTTTTGATACTAAAATAACCGGTATAACCAACGATTACTCCAAAACTGCGGGAAGCAATATAGCGGTCATAACATCGGGGGTTCCAAGAAAACCCGGTATGACCCGCGAAGAACTCATAGGAATTAATGCAGGAATCGTTAAGACCGTATCTTCTAACTTATTGGAACATTCCCCCAATGCCATTTTAATTGTGGTAAGTAATCCTATGGATACCATGACCTATTTGGTTCACAAATCCACGAACCTTCCCAAGAACAAGATTATTGGAATGGGCGGTGCTTTGGATAGTGCGCGTTTCAAATACAGACTTGCAGAGGCTTTGGAAGCCCCTATTTCCGATATAGATGGCATGGTAATCGGTGGTCACAGTGATACCGGGATGGTACCTTTAGCTTCGCATGCCACCAGAAATAGTATTAATGTAACGGAGTTTTTAACTGAGGAAAGACTCTCCCAAGTAGTAGAGGATACCAAAGTGGGAGGTGCCACATTGACCAAACTTTTAGGAACCAGTGCTTGGTATGCCCCGGGGGCTGCCGTTTCTAGCTTGGTACAGGCCATTGCCTGCGATCAAAAGAAGATGTTTCCCTGCTCTACCTACTTGGAAGGTGAATACGGTCTTGAAGATATTTGTATAGGAGTGCCTGTGTTACTGGGTAAAAACGGAATAGAGGAAATTGTGAACGTTCCTTTGAGCGAAGCCGAAAAAAACAAAATGAAGGAAAGCGCCGCGGGAGTCTCCAAAACCAATGGATTGTTGGAACTTTAGCCCCCTCTTTAGGACGAAAATGCATATAAAGCCTCCTACCGATTACTATCGGTAGGAGGCTTTCGTTTTTACAATTACTCACAAATATATTGCCAAATCCTAGTGTAAATCATATATTTGCACGCTGTTACAAAAAGCATTCACAAAACACTTAATCAATGCAAAATAAAGGACTTATAAAACTTTTTGCTTTTTTGTTTGGGTTGGTAAGCATCTACCAATTATCCTACACGTTCATCACCGGTAAGGTTGAAAAAGAAGCAGAAGTTTTTGCCGAGAATCGGATATCGGAAGCTGAGGACGATTACGTAGCAAAGCGTGAAACGTTGGAGGCCAGATATTTGGATTCTATTGGTGCGAACCCGATTTTAGGATATACCTCGTATGATGATGCCAAGAAGAAGGAACTAAATAAAGGTTTGGACCTTAAGGGTGGTATAAACGTAACCCTCCAAATTTCCGTAAAGGATATTTTAAAAGGACTGGCGAATAACACCAAAAATCCAATTTTCAATAAGGCCTTGGCAGACGCCGATGCTGCTTCCAAAAGCAGTGACGATACCTATCTGGAATTGTTTTTTGATGCTTTTGATCAGATAAAAGGGGACACCCAATTAGCCTCTCCGGATATTTTTGCGAACAAAGGGTTAAGCGATGAAATTAATTTTCAGATGACGGATGATGAGGTAAAACCCATCATTAGAAGGAAAATTGACGAATCGATCGTTTCTGCGTTTGAGGTGCTTCGCGAAAGGATTGATGGATTTGGAGTTACCCAGCCCAATATCCAGCGGGAGGGGAATTCCGGGCGAATCTTGGTGGAACTACCTGGAGCAAAGGATATTGCAAGGGCACAAGATCTTCTTTCAAGTACGGCCCAATTGGAGTTCTGGGAGACCTATAGCCCCAGCAATCAAAGTATTTCCCAATTCTTTATTGCTGCCAATGAACGATTGAAATCTTTGGTGGATACCACTTCAGTAGAAGAGCCGGTAAAAGAAGAATCTGAACTGGATTCCCTGCTATCCGATGTTGCTGAAGACTCATTGGATATCGCCAACCAAATAAATCCGGTCTTCGATTTAATCGCCGGACCTGGAAGTGGTTATGCCATTGCAAAGGTGGCTATAAAGGATACTGCCAAATTTGGAAATTATTTGCGAATGCCGGAGACACGTAGATTGTTGCCTGCGGATATACGTTTTGCTAAATTTTTGTGGGAACGGCCTTCTGCCGAAAATGCGGAAGTAGTGGATTTATACGCACTTAAATCCAACCGTGATGCAGTTCCGAGAATAAGCGGGGATGTTGTTAGTGATGCGCGGGATGACTTTGATCAATTTGGAAAACCGGCAGTTACTATGACCATGAATACCAAAGGAGCCAAGGAATGGGAAAAACTGACCGGGGATGCCTTTACCAACCAAACCGGTATTGCCATCGTCTTGGATAACAAAGTATATACGGCGCCGGGAGTATCCTCAGGACCTATTTCCGGGGGACGTTCGGAAATTACGGGAACCTTTACCGTAAATGAGACCAAGGATATCGCAAACGTATTACGCGCTGGAAAGTTACCTGCATCAGCTGAAATCATTCAATCGGAAATTGTGGGTCCTTCTTTGGGGCAAGAGGCTATAGATAGTGGTTTTATGTCCTTTATGATCGCCATGTCCATTGTTTTGGTATGGATGATTTTCTACTACGGAAAAGCGGGAATATTTGCGGACATTGCTTTGCTGTTGAACATCCTTTTGATTTTTGGGGTACTTACCAGTTTGGGGGCCGTACTTACTTTACCTGGTATTGCGGGTATTGTATTGACCATAGGGATGTCCGTAGATGCCAATGTGCTTATTTTTGAACGTGTTAAGGAAGAACTGGCAAAGGGCAAGGGTAAGGGAGAGGCAGTGGCCGATGGTTTTAGCAATGCCTTATCCTCTATTTTGGATGCCAACGTTACTACGGGTCTTACAGCCATTATACTATTTGTTTTTGGTTCCGGTCCCATTAAGGGTTTTGCGACCACGCTTTTAATCGGTATTCTTACCTCCTTGTTCACTGCTATCTTCATTACACGTCTATTGGTAGATTGGTACATAAGCGGAAAAGGTAGAACACTTGATTTCTCCACCGCGATTACTAAAAACTTGTTCAAGAACATCAATATTAATTTCTTGGGCAAGCGAAAAATAGCCTATGTCATTTCCTTGATATTGGTAGGTGTCGGAGTCTTTTCCCTAGTCACACAAGGTTTACAACAGGGTGTTGATTTTATCGGTGGCCGTTCGTATCAAATACGTTTTGAGCAGGCGGTAAACCCCTCGGAAATTGCATCTGAACTAAATGCTGTATTTGGAAGTGGTACCAATGTCAAGACTTTTGGGGAAGCCAATCAGATAAAGGTGACCACACCATACAAAGTAGACGTAGAGGGAATTGAGGTAGATAATGAAATCCAGACCAAATTATACTCTTCACTACAAAAATATTTGCCCGATGGTACCAGTATGGATGACTTTAGAGTGGGAAGTGGAGAAAAATCCATTGGTATTTTGCAGTCCATAAAAGTTGGCCCTACTATTGCGGATGATATAAAAAACAATGCCTTCTTGGCTATCATTGGTTCCTTGGCGGTAGTGTTTCTATATATTTTGCTTCGATTTAGAAGATGGCAGTTTTCATTGGGTGCCGTCGTCGCCGTATTCCATGATGTCATGATCGTTCTTGGAGTATTTTCGTTGTTCGGTACTATTATGCCGTTTAACATGGAAATTGACCAAGCCTTTATTGCTGCCATACTAACCGTAATCGGTTATTCCCTAAATGATACCGTGGTGGTCTTTGATCGAATCCGGGAGATTATTGGCGAGCGGGGTTGGAAAGCCGGGGATAACATTAATTTGGCCGTAAACAGTACGTTAAGCCGAACATTGAATACATCGTTAACGACCTTGATCGTGTTGTTGGCCATATTCATCTTCGGTGGTGAATCGCTTCGCGGCTTTATGTTTGCCATGATCATAGGGGTCATAGTAGGTACCTATTCCTCTGTTTTTATCGCAACGCCTGTTATGTTCGATACCATACGGAAGAAAATAGTGAAACCCAAAGCTGAAAAGGCGATGGCCTAGTATACCAAATGTATTGATAGATTTTTTAAAAGCCGTCCTAGGACGGCTTTTTATTTCCCCTAGATCCCGTAGGTGTCATTTGTAGTTCGTAGACAAAGTCTGGATTTAGGCCTGGTTCTTTTCTATGGGATACAAATATGATGGCTGTATCGCTTTCGCTTGCCATTTTATTGACCAAGGCAACCAATAAATCAGCTGAGGCATCGTCCAGTCCGGCAGTGGGCTCGTCCAAAATTAGTAGCAACGGATGTTTAACCATAGCCCTTACCGTCATGATCAAGCGTTGTTGCCCCATGGTCAGGTTATGAAAATGTGTGTCCTTTAAGTCCCACATCCCAATTAATCGTAACCATTCCGCGGCCAGACGCAATTGGGCCTCCGTTGGTTTTGTGTATAACCCAATGGAATCGGTGAGCCCGGAAACAATCATATGTTCCAAGGTATGATAACCGGTAAACTTATCTGTCATCGCTGGCGTAAAATACCCCATTTTCTCCTTTAACTCCCATACACTCTCCCCACTTCCCTTTTTATGGCCGAAAATATAGAGTTCTTGTCCGTATCCTTTTGGGTTTTCTCCTGTAATCATGGAAAGAATCGTGGTCTTGCCACTTCCGTTTTTTCCCATCAACTGCCAAAACTCCCCCTTTTCGATTTTCCAATCTATCGCATCGAGCACCCTTTTGTCACCAAATTGTACGGTTACATTTTTTAAATCTACCAATACCCTTTGCTTATATTGCCATGATTGCAATGGCGAGGGAATAATACCTAAGCTTGGTATGGGTCTGTTTATAGAAGCGGGTATAGGATTTTCATGAATTAGCAAATCCTTTTGTTTAAGACTGGCATAGTTTGTTACAAATGGAAGGAGGTCTTTTCGCCTGCTAAGTATCTGAATAATGGTTGTTCTGGCTGATATTTTTTCAAGCCGTTTTGTTAGTTCCTCCTGTGATTCGGTATCCAAGTTGTCAAAAGGATTGTCCAGGATAATAAAATCTGGACTACCATTCAAGATATATTTCAACAATGCTTTTTTTTGTTCCCCACTGGAATGGGATCGAAGGCTTTGGGAAACCCCGCGGGTAAGCACTTTTATATCGTGCCGGTCTTCTTCCAGCATAAATAGCTCCAAGACCAGTTTGGAAAATAGAGCTCCTTTTTGCTCTTCTAGTTTGGACAGGTCCCTGGGCGGATTTCCATCCAATAATGATTTAGTGAAATGGGCCTTGTCCGAGGAATTATCAATAAAAATGGCCCAGTGTACATTTTTGGCTGAAGTAGAATTCATAGTCCGCTAAGATATGGTTTGTTCGGTAATGCTTCAAAAGGACGTATGTATTTTGAAAGTGTCTTGAAATTGATATCAATGCAATTGACAAGTGCAATAAAGGGCTTGGGCCTCAAGCATCAATTTGAACAAATTGTTATTTTTTTCAATTTTAAAAGTAGTTGCGCTTTTTTAATCGTTGCTTGTAAAGTATTTTTCCAGAAATTTTCACAAAATCATTTTAATACGGACGCATGGCAGACGGGATTACTCTTAAGAAAGTAGAAAAAGAAATTGGAAAGGCCTATATAGATCTTAGATTCCTATTGGAAGCCCTTTATGAAGTTCTCGTTGAAAATGGGGAGGAGGGCATTGCCGATGGCATTCCGTGGATTCAAGAAGGTACCTCTAAGGATGTTTCGATTACTCCAAAGGTAGTACAACTCTATTCCTTGGTATTTCAATTAGTGAATATGGTTGAGATCAACAGTGCCGTTCAAAATAGGAGGGAGCTGGAAGAGGATGATTTTACAGGGGTCAATGGCCTTTGGGCATGGAATTTAAAGTCCTTAAAGGAGCAGGGCTTTACCCAAAGGGAGATTTTGGACACCATGGGGAAATTATCCGTAGAACCCGTATTGACCGCACATCCTACGGAGGCCAAACGGGCAACCGTGTTGGAGCACCATAGAGAACTGTATCTATTGTTGGTACAGTTGGAAAATACGATGTATTCCACCCATGAGAAGGAAAGAATTCGGGAGACCATTAAATTGACCCTTTACCGCTTGTGGAAAACAGGGGAAATCTATTTGGAAAAACCGGACGTAGACTCGGAATTCAGAAACATATTGCATTATCTGGTGAACGTTTTCCCACAGGTTATTTCCATTGTTGATAACCGTTTGGAACATGCCCTTTCCATTGTTGGGTTCAATAGCGAAACTTTAAGGTCCCATCATTTTTACCCGCACATTGCTTTTGGGAATTGGGTAGGTGGTGATCGTGATGGCCATCCATTGGTGACTGCAGAGGTAACCCGGCATACGTTACTTCAATTACGTCTTAATGCCTTTGTAGTGATCCGCAGAAAACTTAACGAATTGGTGAGACGGCTGAGCTTGACCCATAGTTTGAAGAACTGTAGTACCGAATACCAAAAAAGGCTTCAGGAAATGAGTACCGATCTAGGTGACAAAGGCCCTGAAGCGCTAAACCGGAACAAGGGGGAAGCCTTTAGACAAATGGTTTCCCTAATGATAGCCAAATTGCCAGTAGATACGGAAAGAGGGCATGCAACTAAGCTCTCCGAAGTGCAAGGGGCTTATATACATTCTTCACAATTACGTAATGACCTACTTATTTTACAGAAAGAGCTATTACATTTTGGAGCCAAATCCATGGCCTATGGAGATATTACCGGAGCAATACGCATCGTTGAGGTGTTCGGCTTTCATTTAGCAGCTTTGGATATCAGGCAAAACAGCGCATTTCACGATAAAGCGGTTTCTCAATTATTAAAGGCTGCCCAATTGGAGGAATACTCCTTTGGTGACTGGGACGAGGATAAAAGAACCCAGTTCCTATTAGGTGAATTGCAGCACGCCCGCCCATTTGTTCATCCCAAGACCCCGTTGGAAAACGAGGCCCAGACCGTAATGGAATGTTATCGTGCCGTTGAGGCCCATACGGCTAAATATGGCTTTAATTGTATCGGCTCCTTTATTGTTAGCATGACACGCTCCTTTTCCGATTTGTTAACAGTATATCTACTGGCCAAGGAAGCTGGTCTTACTTTTATGACCGATGAAGGATTGGTCTGCAAAGTTCATGTGGTACCTCTATTGGAAACCATTGAGGATTTGGAAAATGGCCCTTCTATCTTGAAAGAATATCTTGGCAATCCTATGGTGATGCGATCTTTGGAATATGAACAACAACAGAAGAAGCTCGCACGTCCGAGGCAACAGATTATGGTCGGTTACAGTGATAGCAACAAAGATGGCGGTATCATGGCCAGTCAATGGAATTTATACAAAGCCCAATATAGGCTTGCGCAGGTTGGTAAGGACTTTGGTGTGGATATTCGATTCTTCCATGGGAAAGGAGGATCTATAAGTCGTGGCTCTGGACCGACACATTATTTTATTCAGGCCCTATCTTTCGGTTCTCCAAATGGAGACATTCGATTAACGGAACAGGGGGAAACCATTGCCCAGAAATATGCCAATAGGGTAAACGCCGCCTATAATATAGAATTGCTGGTGGCCAATACCTTGAGCAAAACGTTATTGGAACAGAGTAAGGAAAGAACCTTTCATAAACATGCAAAAATCATTGAGTGGCTGGCCAATGAAAGTAAGGAACGGTATGGAGAACTAATACAATCGGAAGGCTTTATTGCGTTTTTCAGAACAGCGACACCCATAGATGCCATAGAAACCAGTAAAATAGGGTCAAGACCTGCTAAACGGACCGGTGCCAGTTCCCTGGAGGACCTTAGGGCGATACCCTGGGTATTCTCTTGGAGTCAGGCCAGATATCATATGACTAGTTGGTACGGTCTTGGAACTGCACTTAAAAATTTAAAGTCGTCCCATTCGGAGGATTACCGTAAATTGAAGGAAGCGTTGAAGGAGGATCCCTTTTTGCGATACGTTTTTACCAATGTGGATAGCAGCCTGGCCGCTACGGATGAAGAAATAATGAGTATGTATGCAGAATTGGTGCCGGATACCGATATTAGGAAAGCGTTCCTGTCCAAATTTCTAGAAGAGTTAAAGTCCATGCGAGATCACTTGTACGATCTTTTGGAAAAGGACATCAAGGAAAGACGAAAGAACCATTATTATTCCAATCAGCTTCGTACAACACTTATGACCTCGTTGCATAAAAAACAGATAGAACTTCTGGAAAAATGGCGGGAAGAGCGTGAGCAAAATTCAAAAACAGCAGAGAAAACCCAAACAGAGTTGATGTTGACCATTAACGCCATTGCCAGTGCAAACCGAAATACTGGATAGTATTCAAAAGACCTGTAAATTTCAATTCTGGGAAATCGTAAAAGGAGATCGTATTCTATAAATTTGAACCGGGTTGTCCTTGTATAAGGTGGTCTTGTCCAGATGCATCCCATTATTAAGTGCTACTTTTTGGGAAGGTATATTGTCCACATGTATGATGGAAATCAAGGAATCCGCCAAGTTATTTTTAAACGCAAATTCCCTGCATTTTATCGCCGCTTCCGTGGCGTAACCTTGTTTCCAGTATTCAGGAAGGATGGAGTAGCCTATTTCCAATTCTTGCAGTCCATCCACGGTTTGTACCAATAGACCACAAATTCCGACGAGGTTTCCGTCGGATTTAAGAATTAGGGCGTTCATTCCTCCTAATTTTTTTTCGTAGCGTTCAAATACTCTATCGAATTGTTCTCGGCAAGCTGTATAAGGGTCTTTAGGTAGGCCCTCCCAATATTGGGTACTTCGCGGATATTTGTGAAATGGGAGCCATGCCTTAAAATCCGTGGACAATAAATTTCGAAATTTTAATCTTTTTGTCTCCTCCCCATATAGAAGTAACCCCATTTTGCCTACAATCTGTTAAAGGCGATACTATCACCAACTTTCAATCCCCATTTTTGGACCAGACCGGCATTCAATTCCAAAACATATTGTACGGGAACTTTGGAGGGCAAACTTTTTTCATCCAAAGGTTGCGCATTTTCTTGAAAACTGGCAATAGTCATGTTATCCTTAACGTAGACAATGTCAAGAGGAAATTCAGTATTCTTCATATAAAAATTGTGCAAGCGCACATCTTCAAAGATGAATAGCATACCTTGATGCTCTTCCATGCCTTTTCGGTACATCAATCCGGTTTCGGTTTCATAGCTGGTCTCTGCAATTTCAATATCAATCTTGGTCAGAATGGAATCTGTTCCCATATTAAAAATTTGGAGTTCTCCTTCCCTGGTAAAAACTATGGGTTCGGTTTTAATGACTTTTTTGGATTCTTCTTTACAGGATTGGAGGATCAAGAAGCCGGCAAAAAGGTAAATTATAAATCTACGGGATTTCATCATTTTGAAAATTAAAAGAAGAACGTGAAACTAAACTTTACTATGTCATCTCCCAGTTTGTAAACGGTACAATTCGAACATTCCAAGATACCTTAAGTCTTTTCAATTGAACATGACTCATTGATCAATGTTTACTAACCTTTGGTCTTAGCATAAAATATAGTCCTATTAAAACAAATGGGATGCTTAACCATTGTCCTGTGGATAAAAGCCCAAGAGACTCTTCAAAACCACCCTGACTTTTTTTCACGAATTCCACAAAGAAGCGGATGGTCCAGAGTAACACCAAAAAGAGCCCGAACAAATAGCCCGTTTTATTTTTCTTATCCGTTTTCCAATATAAGTAATACAACAAGAGAAATACAAAAATGTAGGCAACACCTTCATAGAGCTGGGCCGGATGCCGATAGGGGATTTGATTTAAATATTCCGAAAACTGTGGATTGTTTACCAAGGAACTATAGGCTTCATTAACAGATTGTTCCTGGGTTACGGCCATTGCCTTGGAGGGATGCATGTCATCCGAATCGCGAATAAATTTGGTGGCAAACATAAACGACTCGTCCGTAATTTTCCCATTGATTTCAGAATTGAAAAAATTTCCCAAACGCACACAGAATGCACCAATTGAAAAGGGGATTACCATTCTGTCCAATAACCATAATACATTAAACTCTGGATATTTACGCTTGTAGAGGTACATGCCTATGATAACCCCTATTGCTGCACCATGGCTGGCCAATCCGGTGAACCCGGTAAATTCATAGCCCTTGATGAAACCTAGTAAGCTGGCATTGGCACTTTCACGAATTGGTAATAATATCTCTAGCAGATGATTTTGATAATAGGGCCAATCGTAGAAGAATACATGGCCTAGGCGGGCTCCCAGCATGGTGGCCAGTAAAGTATAAATTAGCAGGGAATCCAATTGTTCCACTGTTTTTTTTTCTTGGAGAAAAATTCGTTTCATGATGAACCAACCCAGAGCAAAGGCTACGATCCACAACAGATTGTAATACTTGATTTGTATGGGCCCAAGATTAAAAAGTGTCTCGTTCGGATTCCAGATGATACCTAAAAAGTACATATGCATTATTTTGAAGGGCTAAGATAAAAAATAGAAACTAGACCACTTCGGTTTTTGGAAACTAGAATACAGATAAACAAAGTATGATTTTTTTGATTGATTTACCTCTTCTAAAAAGTAGATAAGCTACATTTTAGCTATTGATTGCCGACTTGATTCTTGAGCTTGTACATGAGTTTGAAGCCTATGGTACGGGATCATATCCTTTTCCACCCCAAGGATGGCAGCTAAAAATTCTTTTTATGGACAACCACCCTCCTTTAAAAAGACCATGTTTTTGCAATGCTTCCAAAGTGTACTGTGAACAAGTAGGGGAGTAGCGACAGGTTGCCGGGGTATAAGGGGAGATCGCAGTTTGATAAAACCGTACGAGGAGAACGAATGGGGCTATCAATATTTTTTTCATAAGTGCCGAAATTTTTTCGGTGACCATAGCATTTGTTTGCCGGAAAGGACGGGGTCGCTTTGGATAATGACTGGTTTCTTAAGGGCATACATGGCTTCAGGAAATACTAAATGTAGTACCTTCTTTGCCATCCTTTAATTGAATTCCCAAAGCTGCCAACTGATCTCTAATAGTATCCGAAGTGGCAAAATCCCTGTTAGACCGTGCTTCGTTACGTAATTGAATCAACAATTCCACAACGCCCTCAAGTTTATCGGAATCCTTGTTGTTATCCGAATTTTGTTCCAAGCCCAAGATATCAAAAACAAAGGAATGCATACTTTGTTGCAAAGCTTGTTTATGTTCCAAGGTAATACTTTCCTTTCCGTCCTTTATAAGGTTAATGTGTTTTACCGCATCAAAAAGGTGGGCAATAAGGATCGGGGTATTAAAATCATCGTTCATGGCATCATAACATTGCTGTTTCCATGTGTTTAAATCAAAATCCGTTGATTGCTTGGGTTCTAATTTGGCAAGGGTATCCATTGCTTCGATAAGGCGATTAAAGCCTTTTTCAGAGGCCAAAAGCGCCTCATTGCTCAAATCCAAAATACTGGTATAATGGGCCTGCATCATAAAAAAACGTACAACTGACGGCGAGAATGGTTTGCTCAGGATGTTATTCTCACCTGAGAAAATTTCTCCCGGCAGGATGTTATTTCCGGTAGATTTTGCCATCTTTTTGCCATTCAGAGTCAGCATGTTGGCATGTAGCCAATAGTTTACGGGAGAACGCCCGTTGCTTGCTTCGGCCTGGGCAATCTCACATTCGTGGTGCGGAAATTTCAAGTCCATTCCACCACCGTGAATATCAAAAGTCTCACCCAAGTATTTGGTGCTCATTGCAGTACACTCCAAATGCCAACCTGGAAAACCATCTCCCCAAGGAGAAGGCCACCTCATGATATGTTGTGGCTCTGCCTTTTTCCAAAGGGCAAAATCCTGAGGGCTTTTTTTCTCATCCTGTGCTGTAAGTTCGCGGGTATTGGCAATCATATCCTCCAATTTTCTTCCGCTCAATTTTCCGTATTCATGAGAGTCGTTAAATTTACTTACATCAAAATAGACTGAGCCATTTATCTCGTAGGCATACCCTTTTTCAATAATATCCTTAATAATTTCTATTTGTTCTATAATGTGCCCGGTTGCCGTAGGTTCTATACTGGGGGGCAGAAAATTGAATTTTTCTAGAATATTGTGAAAATCGACGGTGTAGCGTTGTACCACTTCCATGGGTTCCAATTGCTCCAAACGTGCCTTTTTTGCAATTTTATCTTCTCCATCTTCAGCATCATCCACCAAATGCCCTGCATCGGTAATATTCCTAACATATCTAACTTTGTAACCTAAATGTCTCAGGTACCTAAAAATCATATCGAAGGACATAAAGGTTCTGCAGTTTCCCAAATGCACATTGCTATATACCGTTGGTCCACATACATACATACCAATGTGACCCTCGTTCAAGGGTTTAAAGACTTCTTTTTTTCCGGAAAGTGAGTTATGGACCTTTAAGTTCTGGCTTTTGTACAATTGCATACGTTGGCAGGGCTATTCAAAATGGGTATCCAGATTAATATAATCCAAAAATTCACGACGTGTTGCCTCTTCCTTAAATTTTCCACCATATTCCGCCGTTACCGTACTACTATCAACATCCCTGATCCCCCTAGAATTTACACAAAGATGTTTGGCATCTATTACACAGGCTACATCTTCCGTCCCCAACACATTTTGAAGCTCCTTCACGATTTGAATGTTCATCCGTTCCTGGACCTGCGGCCTTTTGGCATAATAGTCCACAATACGGTTCATTTTAGAAAGTCCCACTACCGTTCCGTTGGAAATATAGGCTACATGTGCCTTACCTACAATAGGCAATAAATGATGCTCACAGGTGGAGTAGAGGGTTATATTTTTTTCGACCAACATCTCTCCATATTTGTACTTGTTCTCAAACGTAGAGGATTTTGGCTTTCGATCGGGATGCAAACCACTAAAAATTTCATTGACGAACATTTTGGCAACCCTATTGGGCGTTCCTTTTAGGCTATCATCGTCAAGGTCGAGCCCCAAGGTGAGCATTATATCCCTAATGTTCTGCTGTATTCTTTCGATTTTTTCCCCATCTTCTAAAATAAAAGCGTCTTTCCGCAAAGGGGTTTCTTCGGAAGCGGAAACATGGTCGTCTCCCATCTCCTCAAAATGCTCTTCCAATGTGCTGTCCATTTTCATTTTGCCGTGGCTTGTTCGAAGCGCAAAGATATACATAAAATGGCACTTTACGCTCTATTTGTCCTTCTACACAACATAAATTAGTGTTAACACAAACCCCTTTTTAAATTTATAAATTCCAGAATTATACCTACCTATGAGATGTATTGTAGCCATCTTGGCCTTGGTCTTTTTTATGAGGGTTCAAAATGCTGTGGCTCAGGTTTCTCCGGATTGTAGCAATGCCATACCCATTTGTAACAACACCCCTGTAAACGGGGGTACCCATGGATTTGGTCTAGATGATTTCAATGGGGCCGCTACAAGCGGATGTTTGGAGGAAGCCCTGGTCGGAGCCATTGAATCCAACTCGGCTTGGTACCGTTTTAGAACAGGAGCCAGTGGGCAATTGGGAATAAACATCGGAATAGATAGTAGTGAAGATTGGGATTTTGCCCTATACCAAACCAATGATTGTAGCAATTTAGGCGATCCGATCCGGTGCAATTTTTTTGACAATCAAGACGCTAATACCTTTATAGGTATAGGGGAGGATCCTTCCGGAGATACCGCTAATGTGCAATATGAAGATTGGATTCAGGTAGCACCAGGGCAGGATTATTATCTACTCATCAATAATTTTAGCAACAACAACTCTGGATTTTCTATTCAATTCTCGGGGCAGATTTTTGTTACAAATCCCTATGATGCCTTGGATTGTTCCATTATTGACAACTTATTGGGACCTCCTATATCGGCTTGTGAAAACGATATCGTACAATTGGATGCAACTACTTCGAATGCAACAAATTATGAATGGTTTATGGATAGTGGAAGCGGTTTTCAGCTTATGTCCGGGGAGAACAATGCTATTTTGCAGGTGACCAATTCGGCACTATATAGGACCAGGGTCTCCTTGCCTTCCGGTAGTACAATAGTAAGTGAGGTACAGGTTTCATTTTCTGCCCTTCCTATGTCCTTTCCAATATCGGATGATACGATTTGTTCGGACTTGGGAGCGTATAACCTTTTCCAAAAGAATAACCAAGTATTGGGAAGTCAGGATCCACAGGAATTTCGGGTTAGTTATTATACGAGTTATTCCGATGCTGTGAATGGTTTAAATGTCCTTTCCGAACAATATATTCCGGGAATAGGGGCACAGACTATTTATGTTAGGGTCAGTTCTTTGGAGAACCCAAGATGTTTTGATGTGTCCCAGCAATTCCAATTAACGGTTTTGCAAACCCCGATTTTAGACTTTCCTACGGAGGTAGATATCTGTGAAAATAACTCCGGAATTGCTATCGGAGATCCATTTCCAAACGCGGCACTTCATTACATATGGGATTCCGGGGAAACCACCTCTTCTATTGTGGTATCGCAGGCCGGTACGTATACGCTGACCGCTACGAATTCTCAGAACGGCGAAGACTGCACAGGTTCGTTAACGGTTACGGTCAGAGTTTCGCGCCCACCCGAAATATCGGATGTTATTATAGAAGATTTGCAAAATAACAATTCCGTAACGGTAATCACCAATGTTGAAGGCGACTTTGAATACCGTTTGGATAATGGGGTGTACCAATCCACAAATGTATTTTCAGATGTACTTCCGGGAATGCATAGCGTTACAGTAAATAATCGATCCGGTTGTGGCGCCGTAACGGAAAATATAGTTGTTGTTGGCTTCCCTAAATTTTTCACGCCGAATGGGGACAATATAAATGATGATTGGCATATCATTGGAATATCAAACCTTCGAGACCCTATTGTTTCGATTTTTGACCGTTTTGGCAAGTTGCTAAAAAGTTTGGATTCCAATTCCACAAATTGGGATGGTCGGTTCAACGGCCGGGAAGTGCCATCATCGGATTACTGGTTTAAGCTTACCTACGTGGACGCTAACGGTGAACCAACAACTGCTAAATACATAAATAACCACTTCTCGTTACGTCGTTAAAGCTCTTGGACTTTCCACTTCTTAAGCAGTTCATCGATAAACGGCAGAAATCTTCGGCCAAAATATACTAAATCCAACCTATCCGAGTTATTCTTAGTGATTAATAGTGTAACGTAAGCCCCATACCCTATGCGAACACTTTTTTTTGCTATTTGTGCCCTATTTCTAACTACTTCGGAAATACAGGCACAAAACTCACCGGACTGTAGAACCGCTATTCCCGTATGTGCCGATCAAGGTCCTTTATTCTTTGAGGCGGACGGTAGTGGTGACATCGATGATTTTGATCCCGATGTCATTCGAAGATCAGGTTGTTTGGAAAAAGGAAGTGTGGCCTCCGCAAACATAGAAAACAATACTTCTTGGTTCGTATTTAGGGCCGGAACAGGAGGACGGGTCGGTTTTGATATTGAGGCCTTGCCCGTGGGGGGTTCGGGTACGGTAACCGCCGAGTGGGATTTTGCCGTTTATGGGCCCGATGTGGATTGCGCAGCCATAAGTAACGGTACTGCGGAACCTATTCGTTGTAACTATGAGGTAAACGACACAAATTTTACGGGAATTGGGGTAAATCCTGAAAATGGACAAGAAGGCGCTCCTTTTTTGGTAGGTAGCCAAAATACGTACGACGAGTGGTTAGATGTACAACCTGGAGAAATCTATTACATCCTTATCAATAATTTCAATACTAATTTTGATGGCGATCCAGAACCTTATTCTATTACGTTTACCGGTACATCCGTAGAGGATGACCAAAATACAGCGTTGGATTGTACATTGCGAGACGAATTTCTAGGATTGGACATCATCGCTTGTGAAGGTGACCCGGATATAACACTTAGTGCATTGAACTCTCCTGCAGGTGCCGATATTGCCAATGTAGCTTGGACGGTGGACTACGAAGATGACGGGGTAATTGACGATACCTTGACCGGTACCGGGCCGTTTGGTGCCGAATTAATTGTTGCCAGTCCGAACTCCGGGCGCTATTTCGCAGAAATTACTACAATTACGGGTACGCCACCAACTGTTGCCGATGTTGGCGGAATTCTTATTACGTTTTATGGGATTCCTGTTTTAGACCGGGTAGAGATTCTGGATACGAATTTATCCGAGGATCCCGACATGAACAACATTGAAATCTTTGTGGATGGGGACGGGGATTATGAATATGCCATTAATGGAGGCGAGTTTCAGGACGACCCGGTTTTTAGGGATATTCCGCCAGGCTTAAATACGTTGATCATCAATGACAAAAATGGATGTGGTACTACAGAACCTTTGGAGTTCCTAGTGGTAGGTTACCCCAAATTCTTTACACCAAATGGGGATGGAATTCATGATGCTTGGAACATACTTGGAATTGAGACGTTGACTGATCCAGCGGTATTTATATTTGACCGTTATGGAAAGCTTTTAAAACAATTGAATGCCGCTACAATCGGTTGGGACGGGACCTTTAATGGAAGGCCCATGCCTTCTTCGGATTATTGGTTTAGGTTTGAATACTCCGAGGACGAGGAAGGGTTGGTAGTAGCAAAGACCAGGAAAGCACATTTTACACTAAAGCGATAAAAAATGGCGGCCATTTGGCCGCCATAACTACTATTTATTAGTTCCTTATATTTCTTAAAAATTCAAGGTAAAGCCCAAGGTTACATTCGTATTTAATCGGTTTACTGCGGCCGGAGTCGTAAGGCCCGTATCAAAAAGAAATTCTGCCACGTCCCATTCCGTTCTGTTTACGGCAAGGTCAATTCTACTTGCACCAAAGCTATAACCAATACCACCAGATATTCCCTCCAGATCTCCTACAATATTTCCATCTTCATACGGACTTTGTTCAAAGCGGTATCCTCCCCTAAGGCTAAATCGCTCAATTCTATATTCCCCTCCGACCCTAAATGAGGAAACCGTACCCAATTGATTTGAAATATCCGTATTTACCACAGCAAAACTGGGGTCGTTGTCCGGTCTTAGCTCGGCTTGTGACATATCTTGATAGCCATAGTCAAAGCTTAGCAAACCGTTCTTCCCGAAAACCAGGGCCAAACTTCCGATAATCTTTCCTGGGGTTTTAATCCTATATACTTCAAAAAGATTAACTACATTGAAATTGATAAAGTTGATATCATCATCGGCAAGATCGGAGTTGATTCGTTGAGAAAGATCATCCGTCAATCGGTACCAAGTTGGGGACTGATAACTTCCTCCGATTCTTATGAACTCGTTTAATTTTGCTATAGCTCCCAAGCTGAACGAAAAGCCGGTACCCTCCGTGTGCAAAAGATTGTCAAAAGTAGTGAACTGGATTTCGGAATCTGCATCGTATCCATTTTCCGTAAATTGATCATATCTATCATATACCAAATTATGGAAATTCAGTGAAGCCCCTAGATAAAGAGTTTCCCGATATTGCGAAGCGACATTCAAGGTAAATCGACTATTATAACCCGAAGTACTTCTCAAAAATTCCTGATTAACGGAGCTATAGTCCGCATTACTTATATATGTAGTATTGGTATCTTCTAATTCTGCGGGATCTATTATTCCACCGTAATAGCCTAAAAACGCCTGCTGATCCCCAAAACCCTGTACAGCTCCTATGTCCAGATACGCTTCCTCCAAGAACTCTCCATCCTGTAATAATATTGAACCGAAAGGAACACCTTGTGCAAAGTCCAGGAAATAGTTGTCTATGCCCTGATTGCTGTCGCCGGCAACGAAAAATTCATTATCAAAATTCTCCACTACATCATAGTTGACTGCAAGCGAGAATTTTTTCCAGTCGGAATTGGCATCGGTGTTTTTAAAAACAAATACACCTCCTAATTGATTCAGGTCTATATCATGGGTTGTAGTTCCGCTTGTACCGTTAAAATAATTGGCCGTATTGTCCATGGTATAGTGTGTGCCGGAAACCGAGAACAAACTATTATTAAAAACCGCTGAACCTGCAGGATTGGTATTTAGGGCGGACAAATCTCCTCCAAGGGCCCCAAAGGCTCCTCCCATTCCCTGGAAACGGGCGGTCCCCTGAATATTTTCTGTACTATAGCGCAATACATCGCTGATGTTCTGGGCACTGGTTACTGCACATGCCAATAGCATGATGAAAGTTAAATGACTTTTCATGATTGAAAATTTAGTACTAAAGTTCTTGATGATTTTATGGGCTTAATTTCTTCTACCTCCACTACTTCTACCTGAAGACCTACCACCTCCCGATGATCTACCTCCGCCAGAGGACCTATACGATCCCCCCGAACTTCTATAGCTTCCCCCGGAGCTTCTGGAACTGCCACCGGAACGGTAGCTTCCGCTGCTCCTTGAGCTTGAACTCCGACTTCCTGAGGAACGATAACTTCCCGTTCTAGGTGATGAACTTCTATAGGATTGATTGCTTCTGGAGCTTGAACCTCTATAAGCACTGCTACTTCTTGTTCGATTTCCTGAACTATAGCCCGAACTCCTTGGTGCAGTAGTCCTGGCTCCGCTCCTATAGGTGCCGTTTCTAGCTGTTCCGTTTCTATAGCTTTGACTTCTAGAAGAGCTATTATACCTAGGCACGGCCCGAGTACTCCTACTGGTTCTATACGCTCTATTCCTGTCTACGCCCACGGTTCTTCTGGCCGTGGTTCCACTTCTATAACTTCTTGAATTTCGGGTTGTGCCATTTCGCGTCACAGCAGATCTAGATCTTGTCGTATTGCTTCTATATCTGGTGGACGTACCCCTATTCCTCACATTGGACGTCCTAGTTCGCAAATTACTTCTACCGGTACCGGCAATTGTATTTCTATTATAGTAGCCACGCCTACCTCTATTTAGGGCAAAGCTTCTATTACGACCATAGTAGCCGCCCCAACCCCAGTTGTTCCAGCCCCAGCCGTAGCCTCCAGCCCAACCCCAGTTGTTCCAGCCCCAGCCGCCTCCCCAGCCCCAACGGTTCCATCTCCATGGATTGTTCCAACCCCAACCCCAGGCGCCGCCCCAGCCCCAGCCGTTCCAGAGCCATGGGTCGTTCCAACCCCAACCAAAGCCTCCGCCCCAGCCCCAGGCACCGCCCCAGCCCCAGTTGTTGTCGTATATATTGATATTTACACTGGTGGCATTGTCTCCCCATCCTGCATAGCCCACATAATCATTATCGTTGTTGTCAAAATAATCTGTTAACCGATCCTGCTCGGCTATACTGTCGTTTTCAACAGTACTGCTATAGGAATCGATATCCGTAAAGATTTCACCTTCCAGAATTTCCTCCACTTCATCTGCCTTTCTTCCAAAATAATCCGCATAGGTGTTGTTCTCATTTTGTTTTTTGACCGATCTGCCTTGTCGAGGGTTTTTCTCAACAACGCGGACATTATCACTGGTATAAATACCATCATTATCGTAATAGGAAGCCTGTTGATAGGATCCACAGGAAACGACCAAAAAACCGATACTAATGGCAAAGGCCAAGGGGTATATTTTGTGGTGGGGTAGAGAACGTATCATCATAGTAATTTTAATTGTTGGACATATTAAAAATAACTAGTTTTACCGAGTTATTTTGCATACACATGCACAAGTTTTGTGCCAAACTACGGATAATGGGTAAAAATTTGACAAAGCGTAGCGATGATTATTCCAAATGGTATAATGAACTGGTCATTAAAGCTGATTTGGCCGAAAACTCTGGCGTAAGGGGATGTATGGTCATTAAACCCTATGGTTTTGCCATATGGGAAAAAATGCAGGCCGGCTTGGACAAGATGTTCAAAGAAACGGGGCATGAAAATGCCTATTTTCCCCTATTCATACCCAAATCGTATTTAAGCAAAGAGGCCAGTCATGTGGAGGGGTTTGCCAAAGAGTGCGCCGTAGTTACGCATTATAGATTAAAAAATGCTGAAGATGGCAGCGGAATCGTAGTAGATCCCGAGGCGCGTTTGGAGGAAGAGCTTATCGTAAGACCCACATCGGAAACCATTATTTGGGATACATATAGAAAATGGATTCAATCCTACAGGGATTTACCTCTTTTGATAAATCAATGGGCCAATGTGGTGCGATGGGAGATGCGGACACGATTGTTTTTGCGCACTGCCGAGTTTCTTTGGCAGGAGGGACATACAGCCCACGAAACCGAGAATGAAGCCATCGAAGAAGCGGAAAAAATAATGCACTTATATGCTGATTTTGTCGAGGGTCATATGGCCGTGCCGGTCATAAAAGGAATTAAAACCGAGAGTGAGCGCTTTGCCGGTGCCATAGAGACTTACTGTATTGAGGCGTTGATGCAAGATGGGAAGGCCCTTCAGGCAGGGACATCGCACTTTTTAGGGCAGAATTTTGCCAAGGCCTTTGACGTAAAATTTGCTACTAGGGATGGAAAACAAGAACATGTATGGGCCACATCTTGGGGGGTGTCCACCCGACTTATGGGAGCTTTGGTCATGACCCATAGTGATGATAACGGACTTGTACTCCCTCCAAAATTAGCACCTATCCAAGTTGTGATTGTACCAATTTATAAAGGGATACAGCAATTAGAGGCTATTTCCGAAAAAGTTGATCCACTGGTAAAAGAGTTGCGCAACAAGGGAATATCCGTGAAATTTGACAACCGGGATACCCATAAGCCGGGCTTTAAATTCAATGAGTATGAATTAAAGGGCGTTCCCGTACGTTTGGCCATTGGTCAGCGCGATATGGAAAATGATACCTATGAGGTAGCACGTAGGGATACTTTGGAAAAGGAGACCGTGCCAATGGATGAGGTGATTTCCAAAATAGAATTCTTGTTGGGAGATATCCAGAAAAACATTTATCAAAAAGCATTGGAATTTAGAACGGCACACATTACCGAGGTCGATTCCTATGACGAATTCCAAACCGTTCTCGAAGAAAAGGGAGGATTTGTTTTGGCACATTGGGACGGTACATTAGAAACCGAAGACCGTATTAAGGAAGAGACCAAGGCCACTATTCGTTGTATTCCAATTGACGCAAAAACGGAAGCAGGAAATTGTATGGTTACCGGTAAACCTTCCTCTAAAAGAGTACTGTTCGCCAAAGCCTATTGAAACAGGCAAAAAATAAGAATCCGTTGTTGTGATAGTTAAAAATAATTGTATTTTTGCACCCGCTTGAATGGTATTAATATCATAGAAGTTTGCATTTTTGCATGGTAATGGCCCGTTCGTCTAGGGGTTAGGACGCCAGGTTTTCATCCTGGTAACAGGGGTTCGATTCCCCTACGGGCTACAAGGTTTAATGGATACTGAACGGGGAATACTTAAAAACCGAATATTTTTAGTCTTCCTTTTTCAATAATTAGGCCCGTTCGTCTAGGGGTTAGGACGCCAGGTTTTCATCCTGGTAACAGGGGTTCGATTCCCCTACGGGCTACTTGAAAGCATGGGCATTGGCCCTTAAACATAATATAATATTTAAGATGGCAAATCATAAATCTGCATTAAAGAGGATTCGAAGGAACGAGGCGGTTCGTTTGAGAAATAGATATCAACACAAGACTACGCGTAACGCTATTAAGAAACTACGTGCCGAAGAGAAGAAAAAGGATGCCGAAGCCATGTTGCCGGGTGTTGTTAGCATGATCGATAGATTGGCCAAGCGCAACATCATTCATGCCAATAAGGCTGCCAATTTGAAGAGTAAGTTGGCCAAGCACGTGGCCGCCCTATAAAATTTCTAAAAAAAAGATTTAACAGAACGCCCTTTTGTAGGGCGTTTTTTGTTTCTGAAGTTTCCCCTAAATACTTTGCAAAAGGTCATAAAGACCTATATTCCCTTACAATTTCCAATTTTGGACCACATCTTTCCGAATCATTTATTTTTCGAATAGGATTTTTAATGCTTTTCCAAAACCATTTTTTGGAACCCAATTATGTTAAACTTTTTGTTGTGGAGGCAACTATTAACACATTTTTTAATCTATACTAAGAAATGAATTTAAAATATATACTATGAAAAAGCACCTCAAATCAAAAAGTATTCTTTTCCTTTTCTTGGTCGCGCTTATGGCTGCGTCCTGTTTAAGTGATGACAATGGTGGTATTCAAAGACCTCCAGAAAATATTGCTGATCTAGTTAAGACTATAGACGATTTATCGCTTTTGGAGTCGGCTTTGGAAAGAGCAGATTTGGTTTCCAGTTTAGAGGAATTGGGCTCTTTTACGCTCTTGGCACCTAATAATGCAGCTCTTACTACATTTTTGGAGGACAATGATTTTGCCGATATAGATGCCATACCCGTGGATGTTCTAAGGCAGGTCTTGTTAAACCATCTATTAGTCGGAGAGTTCCGCTCAACCAACCTAATAGATGTATCAGGGTACGTAAGAACATTTGCCGAAGCACCGGTAGCGGAGAACAGAATGAGTATGTACGTAGATGGAACGGACGGCATTGGTTTCAACAATGTGGCAAAAGTAGCTCCAGGAGGCAGGGATATTGCAGCTTCCAATGGCTCTATACATATTGTTGACGGGGTGATTGGGCTACCCACTTTGGCAACTTTTGTATTGGCGGATTCCAGTTTCAGGGAGTTGGAAACAGCCCTGACTTCGGCTACTCCTTCTGTGGATTACATTACAGTATTGTCGGATACGGGCTTACTTACTTTATTTGCACCATTGGATACGGCTTTTGACGCACTTTTATCTAGTAATCCGGATTGGAATTCCCTAGAAGACATAGATGAAGACTTGTTGAATTCGGTATTGGCACATCATGTTATTGGAGGAGCCAATATTGTCTCAACGGATATAGAGAACAATGAAGAATCCCCGTCTACCCTTGAAGGAGACACCCTTACCTTTACAGTAACCGGCAACAATGCTATATTGATTACCGATGGTAGCGGTAATACCGATACTACCATCACCGCGACTGACATTCAGGGTTCAAACGGAGTACTGCATGTCATTAATAGGGTAATGATTCCAAATACCGAAAACTAGGATACTCTTAAAAGGAAGAAAGTACAAGGGACGCCTTAGGGGTGTCCCTTCAATTAAAATTTTCATTTATATAGGTTATGGTCTGCTGTTGGGATAAAAAAGCAAAGTTTTTATAGCGATGATGAACATCCACTATTTCGTCCAAGGCCAATTTTACGAGCTCCGTATTATCCCATGATTTCAATGTGCCTACTACGGTTTCCAGACACCCCTTCTTGTAGGCAATTTGCCCAAGTACATGGATAAGCGTATTTCGGACACGAGAGGTTTCATCATGCTGTAGCTTTTCCAACAAGGGTAGCACATCTTGTGGATGGGTACGTCCTCTTAACTCGATGCCATGACAAATTTCCCGCCGTATTTCCTTGTCCGGGTGTTCGAGGTATTCTTTTGCCCATTTAAGTATGGGTATGGGATTCTTTGCTCCCATTTTCTTTAAGGAACCTATTACCGCATTTCGTACGGAATGGTGGTTATCAAATAAACCTATATCAAAAAAATACCGTACTATTTCAAAGTTTAGCATCCCGATTTCCCCTGCGGCATTTATGGTCGTTTGCCTCACCTTAGGACTATCGGACTTCAACAATGTATCAAGGATTTTCAGGATTTCTGCCTGTTTTTTTTCAGTAGTCTTATATAACTTACCAATGGACAGATATGCTGTTTTCCTAATATAAGTATCCTCATCTGAGAAATAAGTGCGAATCCCGTTCAATTGATAATTGGAAACGGCTTCGAAAATTTCCTTGTAGATGGTGTCCACCAATTGGGTGCGTTCCGATTTGGATAAATCATAAAAACCCATGCCAACTTATTTAATCCACTTAATTTACAAACAAAAAACCCGATGACATGCGCCATCGGGTCTAATCTTTTCAACTAAAAGCCTATTGGTTCATGGTCATCAAGAACTCCTCGTTGTTCTTGGTCTGCTTTATACGCTGTTCCAAAAATTCCATAGCTTCAATAGGATTCATGTCCGCTAGATATTTACGTAAGATCCACATGCGCTGAATGGAGTTTTCGTCCAATAAAAGATCATCCCTTCGGGTAGAAGAGGAAACCAAATCTATAGCCGGGAATATCCTACGGTTGGAAATACGCCTATCCAATTGCAGTTCCATATTACCTGTGCCCTTGAATTCCTCAAAGATCACTTCGTCCATCTTAGATCCCGTTTCCGTTAGGGCCGTGGCAATGATAGATAGAGATCCTCCTCCCTCAATATTACGGGCAGCTCCAAAGAAACGTTTGGGTTTGTGCAATGCATTGGCATCCACACCACCACTCAATACCTTTCCAGAAGCAGGTTGTACCGTGTTATAGGCACGCGCCAAGCGGGTAATAGAATCTAAAAGTATCACAACATCATGCCCACATTCTACCAAACGCTTTGCTTTTTCCAGCACAATATTGGCCACGCGCACGTGTTCCGTAGCTTCCTTATCAAAGGTAGAAGCCACCACTTCGCCCTGTACGTTACGTTGCATATCGGTAACTTCCTCGGGTCGTTCATCTATAAGTAATATGATTTGATATACTTCCGGATGGTTCGCGGCTATGGCATTGGCTATATCCTTGAGCAACATGGTTTTCCCAGTTTTGGGTTGGGATACGATCATACCGCGCTGCCCTTTGCCTATTGGGGAGAACAAGTCTATGATACGCGTGGAAATGTTGCTTTGTCGTTCGGCCAATTTGAATTTTTCCTGCGGGAACAAAGGGGTCAGGTGCTCAAAGGAAACCCGATCGCGGACCACTTGTGGGTCTATACCATTGATTTTGTTTACCTTGATCAAGGGGAAGTATTTTTCTCCTTCTTTTGGTGGGCGGACATTTCCTAAAACAGTATCTCCCGTCTTGAGACCGAATAATCGTATTTGCGATTGTGAAACATAAATATCGTCCGGGGAGGATAAATAGTTATAGTCCGAAGATCTTAGAAAACCGTAACCATCCTGCATAATGTCCAAAACCCCTTCGCTTTCAATAATACTATCAAATTCGAATTCGGGCTCTTTGTACCTGTTTTTCAGGTCCTTGTCAAAATTGCTAGTCCGTTTATCCTGGCCGTTTTTTTGATGGTGCGGGTTCTTTTTGTTTTGATTTTTATGTTGAGGAGCTCCTTTTTGTTGATCCTTTCTGGGTTGATTGCTATTCTTGTTTCTTTGTGGATTTTCGTGCTTGGTGTTCTCCGAAGAATTTTGAGGCGAATTCGATTGCTGCTCTTCTTTTGGTTTTTCTTGGGATACCCGCGCCCTTTTTGGTTTTTCGGCAGGGGCCGCTGCAGCAACTTCAGCAGTGGCTTTAGGATTGGAAGCTTGTAGGTCTAGGATTTGGTAGACCAAATCCAATTTTTTTAAAGTCTTAAATTTAGGTACGTTAAGTCCTTTTGCAATTTCCTGAAGCTCAGGAAGCTTTTTCGATTTTAAATCTGAAATCTCAAACATTAAGTAAAGTATAAATTATACGTTTTAGAATGGTAGCAAGAAGTGTATTGTTATCTGGGTATTACTCGGGAAAGATTTCCCTGCAGGTAAGTGCTATAACTAATAACGCCACAATAATACAAATTATTTTCAACAATTGAGGGATAAATTTTAAAAAGACCCTTATTTTTGCAGTCCGTAATACGGTAATGGCAATGATACAACGTATACAGACTGTTTATCTTTTTGTCGTAGTGCTTTTGGGAGCTGTCTTGCCTTTTTGGGCAAATCTTTGGTCGGACGGTGAAGGAAATGAAATATTTGCTAGGAACGAAGTATGGATTTCCTTGGTTTTCTATGGTTCTTCCATCTTAGCAGTAGTAGCTATATTGCTTTTTAAAAATAGAAAGAATCAATTTGTAGTAAACAGATTGAATATAATATTGAATCTTTTTTTACTGGGATTTTTCGTGTATCGATCGCTAAACTTATCCGGAGAGACCGTTGTCTCGGAGAAGGGTATTGGGATGTTGATTCCTGTATTTTCTATCGTTTTTCTGGTTCTGGCCAACAGGGCCATCAAAAAGGATGAAGATCTTGTAAAATCTGTAGATCGTTTACGTTGAACCTAACATCTTAGTAGTATTAGTGTGTAAGACCCTGGCTTGTTCCAGGGTCTTTTGCATATATGATTTTTTTCATTAGGATTTGTTCACATAGGAGTCCAAACGGTCGAACGTGGAGCCCCAACCATTGTAAAAGCCCATTTTTTCCTGTTGCCTGCAATATTCCTCGGTTTCATGCAGTACGTGAAAAGTAAAGTGGGTCGTATCCCCATTTTCCTCAAAATGGATATGTAATTCTACATTCTCCGTCATAGGCTTAAAATCTGCGGAAGTCACTATCTTTTCAAATTCAACGATTTCCGAATAGACGCCTTCCGTTATAAACGTACTCCCATCCGGCATTAGCATACTATATTTCCATCGGCCGCCTACATGAAAATTGTGCTCAATCACTTCCGTTTCCATTCCCTGGGGTCCCCACCAGTGGGCAATATGTTCAGGTTGCGTCCAAGCCTGCCACACCAGGGCCAAGGGCGCTTTAAAAGTTCTTTCTATGGTCAGGGTTCGGTTTTTTGCTTCTTCCGGAATACTCATTTTTTTGATTTATTGGCCTCCTCATTGGGTAGGCGGGTTTGTAATTTGGTTAAATAATCTTCAAAGGAATCCAGTTTGTCCTCCCAAAGTTTTTTGTATTGATCGATCCATAAAAAAGCTGGGATAAGCTCTTTGGGTCGTATTTGACAATAGCGCTCCCGGCCTTGCTTGTTGATGGCAATAATTCCGCATTCCTCAAGGATTTTGAGATGTTTGGAAATGGCAGGTCGGCTTACGTCAAATCTCTCAGCAACAGAATTTATGGTAAGCGTTTCCTCCGCCAATAGCTGAATAATGTCTCTTCGTACAGGATCGGCAATGGCTTGAAAAACATCTCTTCGCATTTTATGTAACCTTTCGGTTACAAATATATATGAAACCGTTCGGTTACGCAAATAGTTTCAACAAAAAAATGGAAAGCAGTTTTTGAATGGGAGCATACGCTATTGTTTGCCGGATATTTTTTCTTCATGCATTAGCTTGCCATCAACATCACAATGCATAAACTTAATAATCGGTATACCATCTTCCCGATAGACCTTGGTAGCTAAAAATCCACCTTTTACCCGCAAAAACCGATGTTCGGGTTTTACGTTGTCAGGATTCCATCCTTGGGCATGGGTATCGCTTACAGGTCCTTGGCTAAACTCCCAAAGACCCGTCTTAGGGTCCACGGAAACATATTGCCAATGCCGGTCACCATTGATTACAAATACGTTTTGGTCCGCAAGATACTGGCGTAACCACGTGCCCTCTGTCTCAAATGAAGCATTGGAATGATTATCGAATTTACCTTTGGGGCGGTCCGGTCCCACGATTGGAGTAGGGGAAACGAGTACTTTAAAGGTGGCATCCGAGGATTGTACGGTTTTTTTGAACCAATTAATTTGTTCACGGCCCCATATGGTCTTGTTCTTACCATCTGGAATATTGTTATCACTTCTAAATTCCCGTCCCTCTACGACCCATATCTGTAAATCCTTTCCCCAACGAAAGGTTCTATATGGTTTCCCCATAATCGGTACCTGCTCCCTCCAAATAGAAAGTCCGTCCTCAAAAGTTAATTCCCCAAATGGAGATGAATACGGGGTTGCGTCGTCCTTTAATAAGTCATGATCGTCCTTTTGGATGTACAAAGGCGTTGCCTTGTAGAAATCCGCTAGAGACGGCCAGGAATTCATGGCATGCCATTTATGCCTTGCCAGCGGAACCGTATAGGCCATGGGCCCGGGTTTGTCATAATACACATAATCCCCTGTTTGGCAATGAAACAATGGATCCAATTTTAACATACTATCATAAATCTTAAACCCACGTTCGGGGTTATCGTAGGACCAATAGTATTGGCATGTAGATGATGTAAACAATATGGGAACCGCTTCATTTTGGGATGGTGCAGTGGTAAATTTGCCTTTGATATGGGTTGTTGGCGATTCTTCTTCTTTTCTTCCCTCAATAGTAATGGTATATGTGGTATTGGGTCGTAGGTTTTCAAATTTTCTTTTAATGGTAAAGTCTTTGTAGGCCGAGACGTATGTCCACTTGGTCTGGATTAAGGTATCATTGGACAGCAATCGTACTTTTACTTGACCAAAGGAGCCTTCCACGGCCCCTTCCATATTATGTATGGAAGCAGTGTTATCAAAATCTATGGGGCTTTTAAATGGAGCCTCCTTCCGTTGGTGATGAACGGCCACAGGTTTGGATGTTTTGCATAAGCGCGTCAATAGAACTGCCGATGTATCGGTTACTTCTCCAATTTTAAACCCTGTAGTGAAGTATACTTGATTATCAATTTCTTGGGCCTTAAGATTGTGGCAAAGCGAGGAAGTAAGGAATAGGACGAGGAGTAAAATCTTGTTTTCCATTTTGACAGTATGCGAATATCGTTCTATGATTTGTTGTTCAGAATAGTACTTTTAAATGCTTAAAAGGCCCGAAAAATTCTTAAAAGTGTTGTTTCCCAAAATCTCTTTTAGGCGAAATATAGGAACATTTCGAGATGCAATTATTAGTATTATTTCAATATCAAAATCCTTAAAACTAAACCAAATCTACCGCTTGCCCAATTCTACCACCTCCAGATCCTTGATATTGTCCCCATCTATTACAAAACGCAACATGGTCCGTACCTGATGAAAGCCATGTCTTCCACAAGCCCCGGGGTTCATATGGAGCACGCCAAGCGTTTTGTCCATCATTACCTTTAGGATATGAGAATGCCCGCAGATGAACAATTTAGGAGGTTTTTCCAAGATTTTCTTTCGCGTTCTAGGATTATATTTTGGGGGATACCCTCCAATATGGGTCATGTATACATCTACTCCTTCACATTTAAATCGATTATCCAGAGGAAATTCCTTTTGGATTGTTGAATCGTCAATATTGCCATAGACTGCTCTTAGCGGTCTTAACTGGGTCAGGGTATCCGTTATCTTTAGATTTCCAATGTCTCCTGCGTGCCAAACTTCATCGGCCTGTGCCACATACTTCAAAATAGTAGCGTCCATATGGCCATGGGTATCCGAAAGTAGTAATATTCTTTTCATCCTTCGGGTTTAATCGATGATACGTTTAAGATTCCTTTTTCTACATTTGGACCCTGAGCATGTCGAAGGGTATCGGAGAGCAATAAAATTTTTGTCATTTTTAGCGTTTGCGGGATTTTGGAATAATCGGATAATTCAGACCAAACCTTGGTATCCTGTAAGAACCTTTATATTTACCATCACAAAACTAGTATATCCCTTTGAGATATTTTGTTCAATTCTCATACTTCGGTAAGTCGTATCACGGTTGGCAAAATCAGCCGAATGCCATTACCGTACAACAGGTTTTGGAAGAGGCTTTTTCCACGATCCTGAGACACCCCATAGAACTTGTAGGCGCCGGGCGTACCGATACAGGTGTCCATGCGCGACAAATGTTCGCACATTTTGATACGGAGCCCATAGCTAACCCTGCGCAATTAACGCATCGACTAAATGCATATTTACCAGCGGATATTGCCGTACAGCAAATCTTTGAGGTGCCCTCCAATGCCCATGCTCGTTTTGATGCCCTATCCCGAACCTACGTATATTGGGTCGTTCAGGAAAAGAACCCATTTTATGCGGATTCAGCCTATTATCTAAGACATCCTTTGGCTATTGGGCCTATGAACGAAGCCGCCAACTTATTGTTGGAACATCAGGACTTTGAATGTTTTTCCAAGTCCAATACGGATGTAAAAACTTATTTGTGCAACATCAAGGAAGCTTTCTGGCAGGATACAAACGACAAACTGATTTTTACCATCACCGCCAATCGCTTTTTGCGGAATATGGTACGGGCCATAGTAGGGACGCTGTTGGAAGTAGGTATGGAGCGATGGACGGTAGACGATGTTAATACTATCCTAAAAAGTGGAGATCGACAAAAAGCGGGCCCTTCCGTCCCTGCAAAAGGATTATATTTGACCACCATTGGCTATCCAAATACGATTGTAAGTACCCATGAACCAAGATTCGGGAAAAGCGTTTGATGTTCGCCTTTTTAAACGATTAATGGCCCATACCCGGCCCTACAGGCTTACCTTTTACGGGGTGGCCCTGGCAGCTATTCTATTATCCGTGTTTGCCGTATTAGGCCCATACATTCTACAAAAAATAATAGACGACGCAATTATCCAGCCAGATGCGCAGAAGCTATTATATCTTTCCTTGGGAATGTTGGGCGTCCTCTTGGCACAAGTTGTTAGCCAATTGTTATTCAACTATTACGCTAACTGGTTGGGTGAATCTGTTATAAAAGATGTGCGTATTAACCTCTTTCAACATATGTTGGGTTTCCGCATGAAATATTTTGATAATTCCTCGATCGGGGTTTTGGTGACCAGGGCCGTAGCGGATATGCAACGTATAGGGGAAATCTTTAGCCAAGGGTTTTTCATGATCGTGGCGGATTTGTTGAAAATGTTAGCAGCGGCGGCCATGATGTTGTACATGAATTGGAAGTTATCCTTATTGGTCTTTGTACTCCTCCCTATTATTTTATATGCCACACGACTTTTTCAAAGGGCAATGAAAGTAGCTTTTATAGAAGTCCGGGCCGAAGTGGCAAATCTCAACTCATTTGTACAGGAACGCATTACAGGTATGAAGATCGTGCAGTTGTTTACTCGGGAAAAGATTGAAAGTGACAAATTCCGGGAAATTAATGAGAAACATCAAAATGCTTGGCTGAAAACGGTATGGTATAATTCCATTTTTTTCCCAATTGCCGAAATCGTCTCGTCGGTAGCAGTAGGTTTAGTAGTTTGGTATGGAGGACTACAGAACGTAGCCAATATCACAGTAGATATTGCGGGAACCATTTTTGCTTTTATACTATACATTGAAATTCTTTTTAGACCGTTACGCCAAATAGCGGATAAATTCAATACCCTGCAAATGGGTATGGTGGCCGCCAATCGGGTATTTGGTATATTGGATACGAACAGTCACATTCAGGATGTGGGTACTATTGTGAAAGAAAATGTTCGAGGCGATATCCGGTTCTCAGCGGTGCGTTTTGGTTATTTGGAGGATGAGGAGGTACTCCATGGCATTTCCTTTGATGTTAAGGCAGGGGAAACCATTGCTATTGTAGGGGCTACAGGAGCTGGAAAATCTACCATCATTAACTTATTGAATCGATTTTATGAAATCAATTCCGGGACTATTTTCGTAGATGGAACGGATATCAAGGATTTTCAACTGGCTTCCTTGCGGTCTCATATTGCCGTGGTGCTGCAAGACGTATTCCTTTTTGCGGATACCATTGCCAATAACATTTCTTTGAAGGATGCGTCAATATCCGTGAAAGCTATTGAAGAGGCAGCCAAAAAAATAGGGGTACATGAATTTATCAGTAGTTTGCCGGAGGGATATGGATACAATGTAAAGGAAAGGGGCACTATGCTTTCTAGTGGTCAGCGGCAATTGATAGCATTTCTGCGGGCCTATGTAAGCAACCCGAGCATACTCATCCTGGACGAGGCCACCTCTTCCGTAGATACCTATTCCGAACAATTAATACAGCAGGCAACCGAGAAAATCACCCAGGGTCGTACTTCCATTATTATTGCCCATCGTTTGGCTACTGTAAAAAAAGCCAATAAGATTTTGGTTATGGATGCCGGAAGAATAGTGGAAACGGGAACCCATAAAGAGCTACTTGAAAGAGGCGGATACTATAGTAAACTTTACGAAGCCCAGTTCTTGGCGGAGGAAGTGGCCTAATTAAATAATATCGTCCTTCAGCATTGTGGCCAATTGTGTTAAATCACCAAAACTTACAAATCCCCCGTTTTTTATATAGGAGATGACCCCTGTCTCTTCGCTGACCACCAAGGCCAAAGCATCTGTCTTTTCCGTAATTCCCACAGCGGCGCGATGTCTCAACCCAAAACGCAACGGGATATTTCGTTCATTGGAAACCGGAAGGATAACCCTTGTAGCCACAATATGGTTATTTTCAATAACAGTTGCCCCATCGTGCAGTGGGCTGTTTTTGTAAAAAATACTCTCCAAAATAGGTTGGTTTACTTCAATGTACATGGGGTCTCCAGAAGACTTTACAAAATCCAGGGAGTTGTTTCTGCCAATAACAATAATGGCCCCTGTTTTGGTAGTGGCCATTTTTTCGCAAGCTCCCAAAATAGAATCCACATCGATACTTGATGACAACCCGTCCCCCCTTAAAAACTTAAAGTGCCTGATAAAGTTACGTTTATTGGCAAAATTTGTGGACCCTATCATCAGCAAGAATTTTCGGATTTCCTGTTGAAACACTATGATCAAGGCAATGAGTCCTACCTGCATAAAAGCTCCTACCATGCTGCTGATCATTTCCATTCCCAAAAGCTCCGTGAGTTTCCAGAAGGCCCAAACGATAACGATGCCTATAAAAATATTAATGGCCACGGAACCACGGACCAATTTGTAGATGTAATAGAGGAGAACTGCGACCAAAACAATGTCCAAGACATCGGTTATCTTAAAGTCGATAAAATTCAGAAAATCCAATTAATGGCAGTTTTTGTAAAATTAGGAAAAATAGATGAACAAAGAAGTTGAAGTTTTTATACCAAGGCCGCTGAAAGTTTTATACATTCCATAGCTTCCTTTACATCATGGACCCTTAAAATGGACACCCCTTTTTGCAGGGCATACATATTTAGGGCGGTAGTCCCGTTCAAAGCCTGTTTTGCATCAATATCCAACGTCTTGTATATCATTGACTTTCTGCTTAGCCCAGTAAGAAGGGGAAGTCCAAGATTCTGTAGGAGATCCAATTTTTGCAATAATTCATAATTCTGACTCAGGGTCTTGGAAAAACCAAAACCTGGATCAATAATAATGTCGTGTATTCCAAAGGAACGGGCTTTGGCTATCCGTTCTGAAAAGTAATATTGTATGTCAGGGATTAAATTATTGTAATCCGTCTGTTGTTGCATGGTCTTGGGTTCCCCCCTCATATGCATCAAAATGATGGGCACCTTCAATTGGGCTACCGCAGGTAACATGGCTTTATCCAGGTTTCCACCAGATATATCGTTGATCAATGCAGCACCGGCCTCTATACATTTTTCAGCTACCTTGCTCCTAAAAGTATCTATGGACAATACAATTTCGGGAAATTCATTGATGAGCAAATTGACAATCGGTAGGATTCGATCCAGTTCTTCCCTCTTGGAAATCAACTCGGCACCGGGTCGGGAACTTTGAGCGCCAACGTCAATAAAAGTAGCGCCTTCATCTAACATTTTTTCTACTTGGGAAACTATCGTTTTTTCATCCTTATATTTTCCTCCATCAAAAAAGGAATCCGGGGTAATATTAAGAATGCCCATTATCTTGGGTATTTTTAAATCTAGGAGTGTTCCCTTACAATTAATTGTCATACAAATTGGGTTGATGCTCGAGATTCATTATTCTCCAATAAGTTTAGATCACGAACTTTGACGATTCCAAATTTTTAAGCGAAATTTACGCAAATTACCAAAGAAATAAATGCAGCACACTTCCGAGCAATACGATGCCGTAATAAAAATTTGTCGGGATTTGTTCCAAAAAAAGATGAAGGATTATGGCAGTGCCTGGCGAATCCTTAGACTTCCTTCCCTTACCGATCAGATTTTTATAAAGGCACAACGCATCCGAGGTCTTCAGGAGAACCAGGTACGAAAAGTGGATGAGGACGAACAATCCGAATTTATTGGAATTATCAACTACGCCATAATGGCCCTCATCCAATTGGAAAAGGGAATTGCAAGCGAGCCGGATTTATCTGGGTCTGAAGCTTTGGTGCTTTATGATAGGCATGTGGCCGAAACCAAAGCCCTTATGGAAAACAAAAATCATGACTATGGTGAGGCCTGGCGAGATATGCGTGTAAGCTCATTGACCGATCTTATCTTACAAAAGATATTGCGGGTAAAGCAAATTGAGGACAACAAGGGGAAGACATTGGTAAGTGAAGGTATAGATGCCAATTATCAGGATATGATAAATTATGCCATATTCGCACTCATTCATTTGAACGCTAGTACCAAATCTGAAATTACGGAATGAAATATCTTGTCGGTTTTAGCCGCATATTTGTTGGGGTTTTATTTATTATCAGTGGATTTATCAAGTTGAACGATCCTGTTGGGTTTTCCTTTAAGCTGGAAGAGTATTTTAGCCAAGGAGTATTGAATCTCCCTTTTTTAGAACCCTATGCGCTCGCCATTTCTATTTTTGTTGTCATATTCGAGGTATTGTTGGGCGTGATGCTACTAGTAGGTTTTCGGGTAAAGTTTACAATTTGGAGCCTTTTGCTCATGATTGTTTTCTTTACCTTTCTTACATTTTATTCAGCGTATTTCAATAAGGTAACAGATTGCGGATGTTTTGGTGACGCCATTAAGTTAACCCCATGGGAATCCTTTACAAAGGATATCGTGTTATTGGTTTTGATAATGCTATTGTTCGTCGGGAAGAAGTATATAGGCTCAATTTTTGGCTCCAATACAAAACGGATACTGACCCTCGTTGCTCTGGTACTCTGTATTCTCTATGCGAATCATGTGCTTAACCATCTGCCGGTAATCGATTTTAGACCCTATAAAATTGGGGCGAATATTGAACAGGGCATGCTTGTTCCTGACGATGCACCCAAAGCTGTCTTTGAGTATGCATGGCGATTTAAAGTGAATGGGGAAGAACAAATAATCGTCACCAATGGAGAATATCCCTCTGTAGATGGTGAATTTTTGGATGTGGAAACAACCGAAATCCAAGAAGGATACGAACCACCGATTCATGACTTTACCATAGAACAAGAGGGTGAGGATTTTGCCTCTGCGTTGTTGCAAGAGCAGAAATTGGTTATGGTCATTGCCTACGATCTTCGAAAAACGGAAAGAAGTACTTACGTTGAAATCAAGAAAGTGACCGATGAGGCACTAAATAAAGGTTACAAAGTGATTGGAATGTCTGCTTCCAATGAAGAACAGACTAAAGGATTAGTAAAGGACTTTGGATTGAATTTTGACTTTTACTTTACTGATGAAACTACACTTAAAACTATAGTTCGTTCCAATCCTGGGGTACTGGTTTTACAACAAGGAACCATTTTACAGAAAGTACATTACAACGATTTGGATGAACTCCAATTTAATTGATGTTATGAAAAGCGAAAGACTTCTTCTTGGAATCTTTTTATTTTTGTTTTTGGGCGGAAATGCCCAAAAAGATACGTTTTCCGAGGAAGCTTTGAATGATGTTTTATTAACCGAAAAAGGTGAAAAGGTTTCTTTTAAATCCATATTGGATGAAAATAAGGGGCAAACAATTTTTTTGGATATTTGGGCTTCATGGTGCAAGGATTGCGTGGTGGGGATGCCCAAGGTCAAGAAATTGAAGAAAGAATATCCAAAAGTGTCCTTTGTGTACATATCGCTTGATAAGAACGAGACCCATTGGAAAAAGGGAATTCGCCGATTTGGAATTGAAGATGGGGCGCATTATTGGGCCACCAACGGCTGGAAATCCGATTTATTCAACGATTTGGACCTGGATTGGATTCCAAGATATATGATTTTGGATGGCTCTGGCAATATTGAACTGTTTAAGGCCATTAAAGCGGACGATGTAAAAATTTTAAATTACTTGAAAAACGAACAATATGAGAAGTAAAATAGTCGCAGGAAACTGGAAAATGAACAATAATTTAGAGGAAACGGAAAAACTACTTGCCGAACTCTCAGCCAAATTACCGGATACGGAAGCTGAAGTAATGGTTGCCCCTACTTTTGTGAATTTATCCCGTTCCGCCCATGTTTTGGAATCTTCAACAATTCAGGTTATGGCACAGAATATGCATTTTGAGGAAAACGGGGCCTATACCGGGGAGATTTCAGCTGATATGCTTCTTAACATAGGAGTGGATACGGTAATTTTGGGGCATTCCGAAAGAAGGGCCTATTTTGGGGAAACGGACGAGCTTCTTGCAAAGAAGGTGACCAAGGCATTGGTGAAAGGAATGCGGGTGATGTTCTGTTTCGGGGAAGAATTGGATGAGCGCAAGGCCGGAAATCATTTTAAGATTGTGGAAGGGCAGCTAAAGAATGCGCTTTTCTCCTTAGAAAACAGTGCATGGGACAGTATTGTGCTGGCCTATGAACCCGTTTGGGCCATAGGCACCGGAGAGACCGCTTCACCGGAACAGGCACAGGAAATGCATGCCTTCATTCGTAAAACGATAGCAGATGCCTACGATGCCTCCATTGCAGATAAAGTATCCATATTATACGGCGGAAGTGTAAAACCTGGGAATGCCCAGGAAATTTTCTCTAAGCCGGATGTGGATGGTGGACTCATTGGAGGAGCTTCCTTAGTGGCCGATGATTTTGTGGCAATCATCAAAGCGATTTAAATCTAGATCGTTTTGGGGAATTGACTTTTAATACGTTTGCTTAACCGGTGAGAGGCCTGGATTATGTTTTCAGAAAACCTTCTTTGCTAAAAACTGGAACATTGCCCAATACTATTTATATAGAATACACCTTTAAAATTCACCCTTTGCAACCTGCATCCGAAATTTTAATTGCGGAACTGGGCGAATTGGGTTTTGAAAGTTTTGTAGAAACGCAGGAAGGTGTCCAGGCTTATCTTCAAAAACAAGATTGGAAGGAAGATATCTTGGATTCGGTCTTTATTCTAAAGAACCCTTATTTTAAAATCTCCTATCGACCCAAGGAAATAGAACAGGAGAACTGGAACGTTACTTGGGAAAGGAATTTTAATCCAATTCAAGTCGACGATCTATGCACGGTCCGTGCGCCATTTCATGAAAAATCCAACTCAAAATACGACATCGTTATTGAACCGAAAATGAGTTTTGGAACCGGCCATCATGAAACTACCCATATGATGTTGCAACATATATTGAGTTATGATTTTGAGGGAAAATCCATATTGGATATGGGAACCGGAACGGGAGTCTTGGCAATATTGGCGGAGATGAAAGGGGCAATCGATATTGATGCTATTGATATTGATCATTGGTGCTATCTTAACGCATTGGAAAATGTGCAGCGGAACGATTGTCATAACATTCAAGTTTTGGAAGGAGACTCCTCCATAATTCCACAGCGCAAGGAATACGATATTATTTTAGCCAATATCAATAGGAATATTTTGTTGAAGGATATAGCGGTCTACGCGAACTGCCTGAAACCAAATGGTTCACTTTTTTTAAGTGGGTTTTATTATGATGATATTATTGTGATTTCCGCAAAATGTACCGGCGTAGGTTTGAAATTTGAAAAAAATATTGAAAAAAATAATTGGGTTGCCGTAAAATATGTATTTTAGAATATCTTTAAGTTTATGGTTAAAAACCTTGTAATGAGCACTAAAGAAAAAATATCCGAAGAGCTCCTTTTAGAAGAGGAAACGATAAAGCCAAATGAGATAATCCTCTTTAACGATGATGTAAACACCTTTGAACATGTCATCGAAACCTTGATCGATGTCTGCGATCACTCTCCCGTACAAGCGGAACAATGTTCATTGATTGTCCATTACAATGGAAAATGTACGGTGAAAACGGGTGAATATAAAGACTTGGAACCTAGATGCAGTAGATTACTACAAGCAGGATTGAGTGCGGAAATCGTTTAAGGTAGGAGCATTTTTATTCAATGAGGTAGCTTATCCTTTAAGACACCGTATACAAAGGTGCCTAGAACTGCGGCAGCAATAACGATTAACATACTAAATACTCCTGTACCTAAAAGGATATACATAGGCCCTGGACAAGCACCACCCAATGCCCAACCCAGCCCGAAAATACTACCGCCAATAATATAACGGACAAATCCCCTATCCTTAGGTGGAAGATGTATGGCATCACCATCAATACTTTTAAGATTTGTTTTTTTTATCAACCAAAGAAACAACATCCCAAGAAATACAGCTGAGCCAATAATTCCGTACATATGGAAGGATTGAAATTTGAACATTTCAAAAATTCGATACCAGGATACGGCTTCGGACTTTACCAGGACAATCCCAAAAAAAATGCCCACAAGAAAGAATTTTAAAAGCTTCATGTTCCAAAAATTAGAGGTAGCAATACATGTGTCATAATAAGTCCACCCGCAAAGAAACCTATCACCGCAATAAGTGAAGGCAGTTGGAGGTTACTCAATCCCGTAATGGCATGGCCGGAGGTGCACCCCCCAGCATAGCGTGTGCCAAAACCGACCAAAAATCCTGCAACGATCAATATGGCCAAACCTTTGAGGCTAAAGACACTCCCCCAATCATAAATTTCAGCAGGAAGCAGGGATTCTCCGGCATTATAAAAACCCAATTCACGCAAATCTGAAACAGTTTCAGGATTAAGGGCAATAGTGGAACCATCGGACAGGAGGGTAACGGCTATAAAGCCACCGAAAATGGCACCCAAAACAACAACGAGGTTCCACCGATAGGTCTTCCAATCAAATTTAAAAAAGTCCGAATACTTTCCGGCACCACCTATACTACATAAAGTTCTTAGATTGGAGGACATCCCAAAGGTCTTCCCAAAATAGACCAAGATCAAGAGTACCAGGGCAATCAATGGGCCCGAAACATACCAAGGCCAAGGTCGTAATAAAAAATCCATAGCAATTCGCTTTTTGTCAAAAATAATAGGTTGCTGTCCCGTATCGTGTAATATAAGTTACATACTTTAATTATTGTGAAGTTCCAATATCGGAAATAATAGGTACACTTTTAAATACCAGCACACAATCTGTTGTAAAAGCATTAGGAGACCAATAGCTCTTCTTTTTAGTCCCTAAACAATCCAACATGCGATATGGGTAAATTTCTTTACTTGTCAGCTTATGGGTCCATGATTTTTGGAACGGTTTTTCGCTATACTAAATTATATTTCCAAAACCTTATATTACCAACTATGAAATCACTTGCTTTTACTTATTTTTAGCATTGATTTCCACCAGTACACATACAAATGGTGGTATTTATGACTATGACCATGGTAAAAATTCACTCCCTTTTCTTTGTCCTCATCATTGTACTTTTTTTTTCTTGCGGTAGCGAAATTGAATCAAAAGACAGCCCTGGGGAGACTATTCTCGGTTATGTAGACCCCTTTATAGGTACAGGGGGGCACGGGCATACCTATCCAGGTGCCACTGCTCCGTTTGGAAGGATACAACCAAGTCCTGACAATGGTATTACAGGATGGGATTGGTGTTCGGGATATCATGTTTCGGACTCTATCATCTCTGGCTTCGGACAACTGCATCTCAGTGGAACGGGGATAGGTGATTTAACGGATGTACTCTTAATGCCTGCTACAGAAAAGGTTGATGTTACACTTTTTGGGAGCGGTAGGGATACCTTGCCGTACACTTCCAAGTTTTCACATGCCAATGAAAAAGCCTCTCCAGGGTACTATCAGGTTTTTTTGGAAGACCCTGAAATAGATGTAGAGTTGACAGCAAATGATTATGTAGCTTATCATAGATACACGTATAAAAACAAGGAAGAAGTTTCCTCTTTTATTCTTGATTTAGGTTACGAGGTGAACTGGGACAAAGCAACGGGCAGTACTACACAGCTCGAAAACGACACCTTGATTTCCGGTTATCGCTTCAGTAAAGGTTGGGCAAGGAATCAAAAGGTGTTTTTTGTTATTGAAACATCAAGGCCTATTAAGTATTACAGTTTGGCGGTAGATGGAGTAGCAATGCAGGATACCAATACAGTTACAGGTACAAAAACCGGAGGACAATTCTATTTTGATGGGCATAAGGGCTCAGTAGAATTGAAGGTGGCCGTTTCTTCAGTCGGTATAGAGAATGCAAAGATGAACCTAAAATTATATGGTTCTCAAAGTTTTGATGAGGTACGACTTGAAACCGAAAATAGTTGGAATAGTTTGCTCGATAAGATTCATATTGAAACCCCAGTAGATTCATTAAAAACTATTTTTTACACTTCGCTCTATCATACGCAAGTCGCTCCAACATTGTTTGGTGATGCCAATGGCGAATTCCGTTTACAAAATGACAGTATCACCAAAGCCCAAGGATTCCACATGTATTCCACACTTTCCCTGTGGGACATCTTTAGAGCGCAAACCCCACTTTTGGGTATATTGGATTCTGAACTTGTAAATGATATGGTACAATCCATGCTTACCTATTATGATCAAAGTGGGGTTTTGCCGGTTTGGGTACTTTCCGGAAACGAAACTGGGACCATGCCCGGATACCATTCCGTTTCCATTATTGCCGAAGCCTACTTAAAGGGCATTCGGGATTATGATACGGACAAGGCTTTTGAAGCCATGAAAAAAACAATGATGGGCGATGAAAGAGGATTGGCCCCCTATAAGGAATTTGGGTATATCCCTTACGATATAATGGATCAATCCGTTTCCATGAGTCTGGAGCTAGCTTATAACGATTGGTGTATGGGCCAAGTGGCAAAGGAAATGGGTAAAAAACAGGATTATGAATATTTCAACGAACGTTCTAGGGCCTATCAAAATTTCCACGACCCCAACTCGGGATTTCTAAGAGGTAAATCCTCGGACGGCGCTACCTTTCACGAACCTTTTGACCCCAAGGTGGCCAACCATATTGAGGATACAGATTACACCGAGGGTAATGCCTGGCAACATAGTTGGTATGTACTGCACGATGTTGAGGGCCTAATAGAATTACATGGCGGAAACGAACCCTTTTCCAAAATGGTGGAGCAACTTTTTACCGAGAGCTCAGAATTAAAGGGAGACAATGTTTCAGCGGATATCTCAGGATTGATCGGACAATATGCACATGGGAACGAGCCTAGTCATCATATCGCCTACATGTTCAATAAAGCAGGCCAGCCTTGGCGTACCCAATATTGGGCAAGGGAGATTTTAAATTCACAATATACTACCCAACCGGATGGCTTGAGCGGAAATGAAGATTGCGGACAAATGTCTGCTTGGTACGTTATGAGTGCCATAGGTATGTATCCTATGAACCCCGCTTCCCTGGAATATGAAATAGGAAGTCCGCTATTCAAAAAATCGACCATCAAATTACCAAATAATAGAACATTCGTAATTTCAGCTCCCGATACATCAGATGAAAATAGATATGTGCAGTCGGTAATGCTCAACGGAGAACCTTTGAATAGAACTTACGTACGGCATAGTGAAATTGTTTCCGGTGGTACTTTGGATTTTGTCATGGGCCCCCGACCCAACAAGGTTTGGGCAGTTGCACCAGAGTAGTCGATAAAATGATAGGCTCAAGGAAATTCAAAAGACAGTAGTTTTTCGTAAACCATAAACCAAACTTTAAAGACCAATCAACTCATATATGGAACTATCAAGTATTGACCTCGGAATAATTATCGGCTATGTAGTGATTACGGTTCTTTTTGGACTTTGGGTTTCAAAAAGGGCTTCCAAGGATATCGATTCTTATTTTTTGGGAGGCAATGAAATACCCTGGTATTATTTAGGGCTTTCCAACGCCTCGGGCATGTTCGATATTTCGGGTACCATGTGGGCGGTGACCATTATGTTCGTTTATGGCCTTAAAAGTGCTTGGTTGCCTTGGTTATGGCCCATTTGGAACCAAGTATTCATTATGGTCTTTCTGGCCGCTTGGCTAAGACGTTCCAATGTAATGACGGGAGCCCAGTGGATAACCTATCGTTTTGGCAAGACCTTTGGCGCCAAATTATCGCATATTATCGTTACCGTTTTTGCTATCATAAGCACTTTGGGTTTTATTTCTTACTTCTTTGAGGGCATCGGGAAGTTTGCGACCATATTTTTTCCTTGGGACCTCGCTTTTGAATTGGGTCCTTTGGCAGTTAATTCAGAACAAGCCTATGCCTTGGTTATCATCGGACTTACCACTATTTATACGTTAAAAGGAGGTATGTATAGTGTTGTTGGTACCGAAGTCCTGCAGTTCATTATTATGACGATTTCATGCTTTGTCATAGGCTATATCGCCTTTAATTCAATTACGGCCGATCAAGTAACCGCTGCCGTACCAGAGGGTTGGCATAATGTCTTTTTTGGCTGGGAATTGGATTTGGATTGGACGGGGTATATAGATAGTGTAAATACCAAGATCGAAGAAGACGGTTTTTCCCTTTTTGGGTTTTTGTTGATGATGATGATCTTTAAGGGTATTTTCGCCAGTTTGGCCGGTCCTGTGCCCAGTTATGACATGCAACGCGTACTCTCCACACGTAATGAAGTAGAAGCTTCCAAAATGAGCGGTTTGACCATTGTAGTACTCTCCATACCAAGATACTTGATGATCGCCGGTTTTGCCGTTTTGGGAATTGTATATCTCGGCCCCGAATTGCAGGCTATGGGAGAGGGAATTGATTTTGAGACCTTGCTTCCGGTCGCCATTCAACGCTTTGTTCCAATAGGTTTCAAAGGTCTTTTGTTGGCAGGTCTTTTAGCTGCCTTTATGGGAACATTTGCAGCCTTTATCAATGCCGCTCCAGCCTATATTGTAAATGATATTTATAAAAAATACATCAACCCAAATGCTTCAGCAAAGACCTATGTACGCTACAGCTATTTATCTTCCATTATCATTGTGGTAGTAGGACTTATTGGCGGATTCTTTGCTTCTTCCATCAATACCCTTACATTATGGCTTACTTCAGCTCTGTACGGCGGGTACGCCGCGGCCAATGCGCTAAAATGGATTTGGTGGCGGTTTAATTCTTATGGATATTTTTGGGGAATGTTGGCCGGTCTTGTCGCGGCGACCATAGTCCCACAATTATACCCGGATACGGCCGCAATCTACTTATTTCCACTGATATTGCTTATTTCCTTTATAGGTTGCTTCCTAGGTGTAATTTTTGCAAAACAGGATGATATGGAGGTGTTAAAACATTTTTATAGAACAACAAAACCATGGGGTTTCTGGAAACCCGTTATTCGAGAGATACAAAAGGAAGACCCTGGTTTTGAACCGAATAGGAATTTTTTAAGGGATGCATTTAATTGTTTGGTAGGTATTGTTTGGCAGATGACCTTTGTCCTTTTCCCCATTTACCTCATAATTAAGGAATATTATAGTATGGCCTTTGTGGTTCTCCTAATGATAATCACATCCGTAATCCTGAAAAGGACTTGGTATGACAAGTTAAAATCAAGTGAGTTAGTAGACAAAAACTGAATTAATGAACACAATACCTTGGCAGGATAAGCCAAAAGATTCGGAAGATGTTCTTTGGCGTTATGATGCCAACCCTATTATAGATCGTTTCGCCATTCCCACATCAAACAGTATTTTCAATAGCGCGGTGGTACCTTTTGAAAATGGATTTGCCGGAGTTTTCCGCTGTGATAACAAAGCGGTCCAAATGAACATCCATGCTGGTTTCAGTGAAGATGGTGTCCATTGGAATATAGATTATGAACCCATACAAATGCAGTCGGGTAATACCGAGATGATAGACTCGGATTATAAGTATGATCCACGAGTTGCCTTCATTGAGGACCGGTATTGGATTACTTGGTGCAATGGTTATCATGGTCCAACCATTGGTATTGCTTATACGTTTGATTTTAAAGAATTCTATCAATGCGAAAATGCATTTTTACCCTTTAATAGAAACGGAGTGTTATTCCCAAAAAAAATAAATGGCAAATATGCGATGCTCAGCAGGCCAAGTGACAATGGTCATACCCCCTTCGGTGATATTTATTTAAGTTACAGCCCTGATATGAAATATTGGGGCGAACATCGCTGTGTGATGAAAGCCGCTTCCTTTAATGATAGTGCATGGCAATGTGCCAAGATAGGCGCTGGTCCGGTACCTATTTGGACAAACGAAGGTTGGTTGGTGTTTTATCACGGTGTGATAAAGACCTGTAATGGTTTTCGCTATTCCATGGGATCCGCGGTATTGGATGAAAACCAACCGGATAAAGTTAAGTATCGGACACAACCCTACTTAATGGCCCCTACGGAAATATATGAACAGGTAGGTGATGTGCCTAACGTCATCTTTCCGTGTGCCACTTTACATTCCGAGGAGGAGGACAAGTTGGCATTGTATTATGGGGCAGCCGATACGGTAACTGCTTTGGCATTTGGCCATATTTCGGAAATAATTGCTTTTACCAAGCAAAACAGTTTATAGGTAAATGGGGGATGAGTCTTTGAAAAGAGTCAAAACGGTAAACCTAATGCTTTTTCTTTTGTATATGGGTTGCATACAGTTGGCCGGTCAAGAAACACCGAGAAAATATGTTGCCCTAAAGACCTTGGAAGCGCTTAGTATTGATGGAAAAGCGAATGAACCTTCGTGGTCCAATGTAGAATGGAGTTCGGATTTCATTGATATTGAAGGGATGAAAATACCCGAATATAAAACCCAAATGAAAATGCTTTGGGACAATACCTATCTCTATTTTTTTGCGCAAATGGAAGAACCACATATTTGGGGAACTTTAAAGCAACGGGACACGGTGATTTTTTATAATAATGACTTTGAGATTTTCATAGACCCGGATGGGGATACCCACAATTATATGGAGTTTGAGATGAACGCCCTGAACACCGTTTGGGATCTATTTTTAACCAAACCCTATAGAAACCAAGGAAAAGTTTTGGACAGTTGGGATATCCAGGGCCTAAAATCGGCAGTTTACGTGGACGGAACTTTGAACAAATCCAACGATTCCGATACGGGATGGAGTGTTGAAATTGCCATTCCTTGGTCGGTGCTTACCGAGGCCAGCAATAGCAAAAACCTTCCCAAAAATGAATTTTGGCGAATCAACTTTTCAAGGGTCAATTGGGATTATGAATTGACGGATGGACGCTATTCCAGAAAAAAGGACGAAAATGGAAAATACCTTCCCGAATACAATTGGGTATGGTCTCCGCAAGGTGTCATCAACATGCATGAACCGGAGCATTGGGGCTATGTCTATTTTTCGACGAATAGAACCGGGGGAAAAGATGATTTTTCAATACCAAAAGATGAGTATATTAAATGGCATCTTTACGAATTGTACCGAAATTTTAGGGATAGAAGGAAAGAAGATACAAAAGGGAAATCCGCAAACGATGAAATTTTTGGGTTCTCAAAAGAACTGTTCGGGAAGTCTTTCACACCCATATTGGAGGATTGCAAAACAGGGTTTACTATTTGGACAAAGAGTCCCTTTACCAACAAAACGCTGATAGTTAAGAACGACGGAAAATTTGAAACTCATGAAGAAAAATAGTCTTATTATAGGTGCTTTTTGCTTTTTCATTATAGTAGGGGCCATATCTTGTGTGAATCCAAAGGTGGAGAAGAAAGATGGGAAAAAAGACCTGGAAATGTCTTTGTTGGAACATGTGAACCCTTTAATGGGTACAGATTCAGAATTTAGCCTTTCCAATGGGAATACCTATCCGGCCATTGCTATGCCTTGGGGTATGAATTTTTGGACGCCAATGACGGCTAAAATGGGGAATGGATGGACTTATAATTATGATGATTATAAGATTCGTGGTATTAAACAAACCCATCAACCGAGTCCATGGGTCAACGACTATGCGGCCTTTTCTTTTATGCCCGTTACCGGTGAATTAAACTTCCAGGAGGATGAGCGGGCCTCCTGGTTCTCGCATAAATCGGAGACCGTACGCCCGGATTACTATAGCGTTTATTTGGCGGATTATGATGTTATCACGGAAGTGACCCCAACAGAACGAGCGGCCCAATTTAAGTTTACCTTTCCGGAAACCGATTCCGCTTATGTGGTACTCGATGCGTTCAATAAAGGTTCTATGGTTAAGATTCTCCCTGATGAAAGAAAGATAATCGGGTACTGCAGGAATAATAGCGGAGGAGTTCCTGAGAATTTCCATAATTATTTTGTGGCCCAGTTCGATACGGATTTTGAGTTGACCCATACCTGGGAGGATAATTGGAAGTTAAAAGAGAATACAACCCAGAGCGAAGGTGATCATGTGGGAGCTATCATTGGATTCAAGACCAAAAGGGGCCAAAAGGTGCATGTAAAGGTGGCTTCCTCCTTTATAAGTCCGGAGCAGGCCCAATTGAACTTGGACCGGGAAATAAGTGGTGACACATTTGATCAAACCCTACAAAAAGCATCTTCGGCCTGGGAAAAGGAACTAAACCGCATTCAGGTAACTTCGGATAATTTGGATGATATACGGACTTTTTATTCCTGCTTGTACCGGGTACTCCTATTTCCTAGGAAGTTCTATGAATTGGACAAGGATAACAAGGTGGTCCATTACAGTCCGTATAACGGCAAAGTAGAATCCGGTTACATGTTTACGGATAATGGTTTTTGGGATACGTTTCGTGCGGTATTTCCCTTTTTCAACATGATGTATCCTACCCTAAACTCCCAGATTATGGAAGGCCTGGCCAATACGTATAAAGAGTCGCGTTGGCTACCGGAGTGGGCCAGTCCCGGACACCGTGATGTGATGATCGGTTCCAATTCGGCACCGATTATCGTGGATGCCTTTTTACAAGGGAATGTACCCGAAAAGGATAAATCCATATTGCTTGAAGCATTACTTAAAAATGCCACAGTGGAAGAAGGTCGGCCGGAAACTTCCGTGGGACGAGAAGGTGTGGATTATTACAACGATTTGGGCTATGTTCCCTATGATGTGGATATCCATGAAAACGCGGCCCGTACCTTAGAGTATGCCTATGCGGATTTTACCATAGCCCGCATGGCGAAAACCATGGGCAAGGATAGCTTGGCAGAAATGTACTTCTCCAAGTCCATGAACTACAAAAATCTCTATGATTCGTCCACAAAACTAATGCGGGGCAAGAATAAGGACGGGAATTTTCAGTCTCCTTTTAACCCCTTAAAATGGGGTGATGCTTTTACAGAAGGGAATAGTCTGCACTATACCTGGTCTGTTTTTCATGATGTACAGGGCCTTATCAATCTAATGGGCGGAGCTAATGAGTTTACGAAGATGCTGGACCATGTTTTTGAAATGCCACCGATATTTGATGATTCATACTATGGTTTTACCATTCATGAGATACGTGAAATGCAGATTATGAACATGGGGAATTATGCACATGGCAACCAGCCCATTCAACATATGATATACCTGTATAACTACGCAGGTCAGCCTTGGAAGACTCAAGAAAAGATTAGAGAGGTATTGACCAAGTTATATACCCCAACTCCGGACGGATATTGTGGGGACGAAGATAACGGACAAACTTCGGCCTGGTATGTATTTAGTGCTTTGGGCTTTTATCCTGTAGCACCGGCAACTGATCAATTTGTAATCGGTAGTCCTCTGTTTGATAAGGCAAAACTACACTTGGAAAACGGGAATACATTTTTGATTAAAGCCGACGGAAATGGAAAAGGTAGGCCCTACATTCATAACGCAAATCTCAATGGGCTCAATTTTGAACAAACTTGGCTGGGAGTAGAATCCATTCAAAAAGGAGGGGAACTTATTTTTGAAATGGGATCGGAACCGAATACAAATTGGGGGGTATCGTCAGAATCCGTACCGTATTCATTAAGCAATGAGTAAAGACCATAAAATACCATTTGAAAGCGATATTCAAACAAATTATGACTTTTAGATTTTTTCTTTTTTCCGTGGTTTTCATCAATTCCCTTTATGGGCAAAAGCAGCCTGTGGAGTATGTAAATCCGTTTATCGGAACTTCCAATTTTGGTACCACAAATCCTGGTCCCATTGCTGTGAGGGGAATGGCCAACGTTTCGCCCTTTAATGTGGCAGGAGAACAAAACTTGCCGTTGGAAAAAGACAGTCGTTGGTTGTCCACGCCCTATGTTCACGAGAATGGGTTTTTGACCGGGTTCAGCCATGTCAACCTAAGTGGGGTAGGCTGTCCAGAACTTGGCGTTATTTTGGCCATGCCAACTACCGGTGAGATAGAGACGGATCATTTGAAATACGGATCCACCTATTCCTCGGAAGTATCCGAAGTGGGGTATTATTCCAATCATTTGGATAAATACAATATAAAGATGGAGGCTACCGCTACCACGAGGGTAGGGGTCAGCAATTACACTTTCCCCAAAGGGGATTCGAATGTTCTATTGAATTTAGGTCTGGGACTTACCAATGAGCAGGGAGCAAGCGTTAGGGTGGTTTCCCCTACTGAAATAGAGGGAATGCGGTCGGTCGGTTCATTTTGCTACTACAAGCCGGAAGAAGCCTATCCGGTATATTTCGTAGCCCGTTTTTCAAGACCGGCACAAGAATTTGGAACTTGGAAAAAACCAACAAAATATAACGGGGTCGAATCCCAATGGATGGGTTACAATGGGAAAACCAGATTAATGCGGGGCTATACCAAAGAAGTTGTTGGTGATAGCATTGGGGCGTATATGCGATACAGTTTTGAGGAACCGACCCAATTGGAATTGAAAATTGGCATATCCTATATAAGTATAGCCAATGCCAGGGAAAACATGGAAAAGGAAACTTCCGATAGAAGTTTTGATCAAATTCTACAAAGTGCCAAGGATGAATGGAATCGATATTTGTCCAAGATTGAGGTGGAAGGGGGCACGGAAAAGGATAAAATCAACTTTTATACGGCCTTGTACCATACCTTGATACATCCGAACACCCTAAACGATGCAAATGGGGACTATCCCAAAATGAGGACACGGGAAACTTTAAAAACGGATGGGACCCGTTATACGGTTTTTTCGCTTTGGGACACCTACCGCAATTTACATCAGTTGATGAGCCTGGTTTATCCCAAGCAACAATCCAACATGGTGAAGAGCATGTTGCAGATATATGATGAGAGCGGCTGGCTTCCGAAATGGGAATTAAACGCCACGGAGACAACCACTATGGTGGGAGACCCAGCTGGAATCATCATTGCAGATACCTATCTTAAGGGAATCCGTGATTTTGATGTCCAAAAGGCATACGAGGCCATGATAAAAAGTGCGGACCAAACAGAGAACAATCCGCTCCGGCCGGGAATTAAAGATTATCTGGATAAAGGATATTTGACGACCAAGACTACCAATAGCGGTTCGGTTTCCACAACGCAAGAGTATAACATTACCGATTTTGCGATTGCTCAATTGGCCAAGGCCCTGGGCGAAAAGAAAGATCAAAAAAGATTTGCCAAAAGAGCCATCTCCTATAGGAATCTGTTTGATTCTGACATTAATCTTTTACGACCAAAAAATGATGATGGCACTTGGCTTACACCCTACAATCCGGAATCCGGGGCCAATTTTGAAAAAAACTTGGGATTCATTGAGGGCAATGCTTGGCAATATACTTTTATGGTTCCCCATGATATAAAGGGATTGATGAAAATGATGGGAGGCCCCAAAACCTTTGCAGACCGGCTTCAAGATGTTTTTGACAAGGATCAATTTGATATGGCCAACGAACCGGATATCGCTTACCCCTATTTGTTCAATTATGTAAAGGGTCAGGAACATCGCACCCAACAAAAGGTATCCGAGCTTTTGGAAACCTATTTTAAGAACAGCCCGGACGGATTGCCTGGAAACGATGATACGGGAACCATGTCCGCCTGGGCGGTATTTTCTATGATGGGGTTATATCCCATTACGCCTGCCGAACCTGTTTATGCCCTGACTAAACCAGTTTTTGATACCATTACCGTTCATTTGGATGATAAGTACTATAAGAACAAAAAATTGCAAATAATAAGCAGCGGTCCAAAAGAAAAGAATGCAGAGATCCAAACCATCAAGGTGGATGGAAAACCGCTTAAAGGATATTTTATTTCACATAATGATTTAACCAACGCTTCCACCTTGTATTTTGAAATGGTATCCCATTAATTTTTATGCGTAAGCTATGCCAAGAATCATATCCCTATTTCTAACAACTGTGATGGTTTTCCATGTTTCATGTACCGAGGACCGGCTACAGATCTTCGACAATGGGAAGTCGGATTATGAAATAGTGGTTTTGGGTGAAGCTACGGAAAGCCAGTATCGATCAGCGGAATTGTTACAGGAGTATTTGCAAAAAATAAGTGGGGTGGCACTGGATATTGTGGATGAAAGCTCCCAAGATGCTTCAAAACATAAAATCTATGTTGGAAATAGAAACGATGAGCCATTGGAGCCCCATCAAATTGTCATCAGAACACAGGAAAAAGACTTGTTCATTTTTGGCCATTCCGATTTGGATACCCGGTATGCGGTCTATGAATTTTTAGAGCGTTACCTGGGATGTAAATGGTATGCCCCCGATGCTATGGAAATTCCCTCCATATCGTCTATAGTACTGGAACCTATCGGTTATGTGTATACACCGGAGATAACTACGAGAACGGTACATTCCAAACTATTCTATGAAAACAAAAGTTTTGCCGACCAGCAAAAAGTAACTTATGAGTCCTTTCCATACTATGCTCAGGGAGCTAGGGTTCATACTTTTCATCGGTTTTTGCCGGAGGAGAAATTCTATGGATCCCATCCAGAATATTATGCCTTAAGAGGAGATCAACGATTGCCCACCCAATTGTGCCTAACCAATGAAAAGGTATTGGAAATCGTTAAGGATTCTGTATCCGCTTTGTTTGAACGAAATCCGCAAGCTTCAGTTGTTTCGGTAAGTCAGGACGATAATCAGCAGCACTGTCAATGTGATGCTTGCAGTAAGATCGATAGGGAAGAAGGTAGTCCTTCGGGGACCATGATCCGCTTTGTAAATGAAGTGGCCGCCGATTTTCCGGATAAAACTATTTCTACCTTGGCCTATCAGTATACCCGTAAACCCTCCAAGACTAGACCAGCAGACAATGTGTTGGTAACCCTTTGCTCCATAGAGTGTGACCGTGCAGCACCTATTGCTGAAAAGTGTACCGATTTTGCCGAGGATTTGGAGGGTTGGGGAAGATTAACGGATAATGTGAGAATCTGGGATTATACCACCCAGTTCACCAATTTTCTGGCACCCTTTCCCAATTTACATGCGTTACGGCCCAACATTCAATTATTTAGGGATAACAATGCGAAATGGGTCTTTGAACAACATAGCCATAATCCAAGTGAACTTTTTGAACTACGGTCGTACATAACGGCAAAATTGTTATGGAACCCCGATTTGGATCTGGATGCCTTGTTGGTAGAGTTTACCGAGGGGTATTACGGGGTAGCCGGAACGTACATTAAGGCCTATGTAGATTTGATTCATAGCGAACTGGAAAAAGATACAGATTTCTTTTTATTCCTATATGGGGACCCTTCCGAGGCATTTGGTTCCTATCTACGGCCGGAACTATTGACCAAATACATGGAATTGTTCGATAAGGCCGAAAATGTAGTAGCCGATAGCCAAGAATTGGTGGCCAGGGTAAAGAAAGCCCGTTTAGGGGTGGATTATGCGGTTTTAGAAGCCAGTAGAAAAAGTATCGATGAAAAGTACAGTTTAATGATTATGGATGATGGGGGAACAAAAAAAGCCAATCCTAGAGTAGTGTCCGTTTTGGATAACTTTATGGAAACGACTTCAGGACACAATATAGAACTCATAAATGAAATGGGCTTTACGGTAAATGAGTATGGTAAAAATTATCTATCCGCCCTGGAAATCGCTCAAAAACCCAATAAAGCCAAAGGCAAAAAAGTAGTTACTTTATCGAAACCCAAAAAATATGCTGATGAAGATCCCTTAGTCCTTACGGACGGTGCCTTGGGGGGGAGTAGTTTTTATGCCAATTGGTTGGGATACGAAGGAAACGATATGGAAGTGGTCTTGGATTTAGGGGAACCCGTGGAGATAGGGACCATCTCCCTTGCTTTTTTACAGGTAACCAATCACATCGTGTTCTTGCCATCCTCAGTGTCCTATTCGATATCTTTGGACGACAAGTATTTCCGTATGCTGGGTACAGTGCCTAATCCTTATCCCCTAAAAAAAGATAGTAAAGTAAACGACATCCAGTATTTTGATATGGACTTTGAACCGTTACAAGCACGTTACGTTAAAATTCAGGCAAAGAATACCAAAACGCCATATTGGCATCATGCGGCTGGATTACCTTCTTGGACCTTCGCTGATGAAATAATTGTTAATTAATTGATTTGAGCAAGAAGGAAAACAGGTACTATGAATTCATGATAGAATCTATTTAGTTTTTTCCTTCCATCTTTCGATGATATTGTTCTCCCTTTCTTCGGATATTCCAAAAACCACATCATATCCTTCCTCCTCAATGAATCTTTTCTCTTTAAAAGAGAGATAACTTGTTTTAACGGTCTCGTCGTAATCCGTAAACACCAGTCCATCTTCTATGGCCTTTTTACTACTAATTTGATAAAAACCAGGTTCAGGATCAAAAGCGACAGGAATCCAAAAAGGAATTTCCATAAAAGGTTCAAGCTTAACTTCTTCGACCAAAAATTTAGGGTCCATCCATAGTATCCTTACTTTGCTTTTCAACGCTTTCTTTGCCTGAATCAGCATGTCCTTATAGCCCATTGCTGAGGCTGGGCCTACTAGATTAAAATGGCCCCCAACTTTTTTTTCAAGACAAGAAGCAATGAACGTACCAATGTCCTGGGCATCTATCAATTGAACGGGATCATTGGAATCGGGCGCTAAAATTTCTTTTCGGTTTTTGATCCGGTTTAGCAGATATCTTCCAAAGGGACCGGAATCCCGATCCCCGACAATTGCACCAGGCCTCACTATGGTAAACTGACCGGGGAATGCTTCCTCTACTGCTTTTTCGCACAGCACCTTGTTGAGGTTGTAGTTGCCCTCCTCATAGCTATTACCTTTTCGCCTTGCCGTGTTTTCATCTAATCCTATGGGTCCATAATTGGCATATACGGCAATACTGGAAACAAATACATAGTGTTTGGTTCTATTTTGTAAAACAGTTATGGCGTTTTGGACAAAATTTGGGTTTTGTGGCCATACATCGATAACCACATCCCAAATTTCCTTTCCATTTTTTAGATTCTGGTATCCGGAAATACCCTTTTTGCGGTCCCCCCTTATTTTGTAAAGCTTAGGGAATAAATCCGGATTGGTAATTCCTCTATTAAACAAGGTTACGTTATGTCCCTTGTCGACAAGTGAATTTACGATTGCCGGTCCCAAAAAGTTTGTACCGCCCAATACCAACACGTTTAGTTTAACGGCGGATATGGGATTGGGTAGTACAAATGGCATGGAGAAGGTTGCCGCTCCCATCATGGAGAAATCTTTTAGGAATTTTCGTCTACTGGTATACATAAGTCCAAGTTTTAGTTCTATTGACCGAATTAAAAATAGGATTTCAATTATTCTTCCTTTTACAGAATAGTACCAACAGCCTTCTATCTTTTACAAAGACATACAAAAAACACTTTTTTGTAATTGGTACTCATTATTATGTAATTAGAACTCAATTTTTGTTTTTTTATACCTAGTATTGATTTATGCAACCATTTTACCACTAAATTGGTTAAGATTTCTTCGTCCATGAAAAAACTAGTGAGGCATGGTGTTTTCTGGTGTCTGTACATCCTCTTTACGGTAGGGATTTACTATGTTCAGGAACCCAACCTGGGTTTACATATCACTTATGAATTGGCATCTTTGCCTGCAAAATTTCTTATGGTATACGCCACGCTGTATTTTATTCTACCCCAATTTGTGTTAAAGAAAAAGTATGGGCTGGCGTTCTTGCAATTTGCCATACTATTGATTGTCGGAATATTTTTTTTACGATTGTTGGTATGGGTAACTGTTTATCCGATTTATTTTCCTGACCTTGATACCAAGCTCATTCCGAGTAACCCAACAAAACTTATCTCCCCTTTGTTGGATCTCATTATAGTATCTTCAATGGCAGTGGTCATTAAATTGTTACGGGATCGCGAAAAACAGCAACTGGACCATCTCAATCGCTCAAAATCAAACATTCAAAATGAACTACAACTCCTAAAGTCCCAGCTGCATCCCCATTTCCTCTTTAATATCTTAAATGGGCTGTATGCCCAAATATTGGAGAACCCGGAAAAAGCATCGCATATGGTAGTTCAACTTTCGGACCTTCTACGTTTTATTCTGTATGAGGCAAAAGAATCACTGGTAGACGTTGAGGAAGATTTGGAATGTCTGGGGAACTATATTGCTTTGGAGCAAATGCGATATGGTAACAAACTGGATTTAAGTTATACCGTTTTAGGAATAACAGTCCATAAAAAGATTCCACCTTTGCTCCTTCTTCCGTTTGTTGAAAATTCATTTAAGCATGGTATCTCCAAAGATTATGAAAAATGTTGGATACGATGTAAAATTGAATTCTTTGAAGATATTCTGATGTTGGATCTGGAGAATTCAAAACCCTCGTTTTTTGAAGAAAGCCAAACTGAAAATGGGATAGGACTTAAAAATGTTAAACAACGATTGGACCATGTTTTTCCCAGAAGATATGATCTCACTATAAATGATATGGAAGATAGATTTTTAATTAACTTAAAAATACCTATAGTCAAAAAATGAAGTGCGTAATTATTGATGACGAGCCTTTGGCTATTGATGTTTTGACAAAGCATTTGAAAAAAACGCAGGGCCTTACCTTGCTTAGGTCTTTTCAAAACGCCTTCGAGGCCTTATATTATGTACAGACCCAAAGGGTAGATTTGGTTTTTTTGGATATTCAAATGCCTGGAATAAAAGGATTACAGTTTATCAGGATTTTAAAATATCCGCCTAAAATTATCATAACAACAGCCTTTAAGGAATATGCTTTGGAGGCGCTTGAATTGGGCGTGGTCGATTACCTGCTGAAACCAATACCTTATCATAGATTTCTTTCTGCCGTAAGCAAGGCCATGGAGATGAAATCTATGCCAAAGGTCTCTTCAATGACCAAAGAGATTAATAAGGATCGGTACTTTTTTTGTAAGGAAGGGTCTGTTTATGTTAAGGTTCATGAACGGGATATTGGTTATATACATGGAAATCGAAACTATTGTATTATTCATCTGCACGACCGAAAACTAAAAGTAAAAGGTAATCTGGGCTATTATCATTCGGTTTTTTCCGAAGATAATTTTGCAAGGGTACATAAATCTTATTTGGTCTCCCTGGACCGTATAGAAAAATATGATTCCGACTCTTTATGGATACATGGGGACGTCATCCCAATAGGAAGGACCTATAAAACAGTAGTATGGGATTATTTGAAGGAAAAGACCTTATAAACCACTTCTTTATAGAATTTAATCGTTTTCCCTCCGGATAGTCTATAAAAAGGGTCATTTAATCCCAATTTTAGGATAATACCGTTTCTAGACCATGTGTATATTGATTCCGATAAATGGAAGTATTGCTTTATTTCATACCAAAAAGCCTTTCATACATCGATAAATCTCTGAAATGATTTTAGGTCGCCCCAAATTTGAGGTATCCTAAATCATGTTGATTATGAAAGAACGTATCAATTTACAGAAGGTGTTTACCTTTACCTGTTGTTTATTTGTGGCAGTGGTACTCTTACTTATTAAGAAGATGATGGTTTATAATGGGTTTTAAGGAATAAACCTGGCTCAATTACCTTAAAGATTGTAAAAGCAAGCCATATTCCGGTAAGCCGCAAATAAAACGTGCAATTGTCGCCGGCAAGTCTTTAGTCCTATCTTCTTAAGTCATTTGGGAGGTATTTAGCCTCTTCCCTCAATGTAAAGCAATGTAGTTGCCCAAATAATGGCACAGGACAAAAAAATACCCAATGCATTGGCAAAAAATGCCTTGCGCCTTTGTATTTGAAACAAATAAGACGCGATACTTCCTGCATAAACCCCGGTACCGGGAATAGGTAGCATAACAAAGAATACGAGACCCCAAAAGCCGTATTTCCGGATTTTTTCCCCAGAGCCTACCTTTGCCCTTTTAGCCACAAAGACTGCCGATTTTTTATAAAACCTCCATTGTAGTAAATAACGATGCAAATTTTCCAAAAAAAACAGCATAATGGGAAAGACGAGAAGATTGGCCGCAAAACAGACCACAAATACCAAGTAACTATTCAACCCACTGTACAATCCATAGGGTATGCCCACTTTGGCCTCTCCAAATGGAGAAAGGCTCCACAAAAACGATATGATTATGTCCAATACGGGCATGGTAACGGTTAAACCGCTAAACTACACTTGCCTTAAGGAATTGGAGGGACACGAATCATAAATGTTCCTTAAAAACGACGTTAGTCCTGTTAATTTTACCCATACGATTACATAGATTGCAGTAGAGAGTGCCATTAGATGATTAAAATCAAGATGTTTTAGTTTACTGCTCTTGGTTTACACGTAAGTTATGGCAACTTAATCCGCACCAAATTCATGAATAGGTTGCCAAAGGCTTGTTGAAAGAAAATCAATTCAAAAAGGAATGATTAAAATACGATGAAACAATACACAATCCTGTAGCAGGATTACCTGGCTCACCGTTAACTGTAAACGGGTATGGGCTTATTAGTTTCCTTTAATGCGTTAGTATCATTTTTTAAACTGGGAATTCGCTATTTTTCACAAAATGCGATACCGTTCAAGAATGATAGTCTCCAATTTATCAGCTTTATCAACGGATTTTTTCATCCTAAAGCTCCAGAAAATTCTTTAATTTTTTATCCTCGACCTTGATTTTACTATTTTGTAACGCTTCACGCAAATCTTGTCTTGCCCATTGCATTTGTTGAATGGAAATCTGGAGATTGATATTGGCCTCGTGCAGTTCGGCCCATGATAAATCCAATTTCTTTTTAGTTTTCTTAAAATGTTCCATGCTCGAAATGTACGAAAAAACGAATGTCATGACAGTTAATTCTCAAATTTTTCGATGAAACTACCATCAATTAACTGTTAAACTTTAAAACCAATGTTAAATCTTATAAAAAAAGTAGTAATATACGTATTAAATTTACTGATATTAGTAGGCCTCATTCAGATGATTTATATATATATCGAATCGAGGGTCGGAAAGTATTCTGATTATCAATAGATTACGGAATGATCGGTTAGCTGCCCTACCGTTCATAAATCCGGTTGGTTTTTAGGATGGCAAAACCCGATCCTTGGTTCGTGCGTATGATTCAGCTACTTGTATTCAACATTAAAACAAATGATCGAAAGGTTTGAAGCAATACGCATTACAAAGTTTCAAACCCTTGCCTTTTGTCACCTTTGCAGAATTCCGTATTTCTAAGAACATAAATATTATAAAACGTCACTATGAAATGCGCTGACCGAATTATTTGGGATCCGTTTGATAGCAAATGATGTCACTTGGATTTTATTTAAAGGTTAAAATCCTTATATTATGCAAGGTTATTAACGTATAACCCTGATTTTTTAAAATATTCGTTTCGCTAAACGTAAACATATTTATCTTCAGAACACATACCTAATTTGGCCTACTTAAAAACATAAAAAGGGTCCGATTGGACAATTGGCCGTATCAATCTTAATATGTAATATTGCTCCACCAAACCGTCATACTTGATAACTAATTCCTTAAGATTACTAATACCTATTATCCTTTTATTCCAGTTGAGGTTAGGATTAGGTCAAACGTTCTTCGAAGAAAGCCTAATGGAAAGATTGGGTGAGGGAATTACTTATGGATCCGTGGCCGTAACCGGGCTTGGGCCCGGAATATCCTTTATGGACTTTGATAATGATGGTTGGGACGATATTACCCTCCCTGCCTCGGCGAACAGGGACTTTCAGTTCCTTAGAAATACAGGCGGACAATTTGAAATACTAGATCTTCCAATAAGCAGTGGTGGTATTCAATCACGTCAGGCCATTTGGGTCGACTTTGATAATGATGGGGACAACGACTTTTTTGCGGTTAGCGACGTTGGACGATGCTGGTTTTATCGTAATGAGGGTAACTATAATTTTACGGACATTATTGGTGTTTCCGGTCTACCTACAGCCGTAATGGAATATTGGGGAGCTTCATGGGGAGATTACAACAACGATGGTTTTTTGGACGTGTTCATCAGTGTACGGGACCCAATGCAGGTCAACCACAATTTACTGTATCGCAATGACGGGGATGGAACCTTTACCAATGTCACGGTGGCAGCTAAGCTTAGCTTGGATGGCCATATAACATTCTGCTCTTCTTTTATTGATTATGATCGGGATGGCTTCCAGGATATCTATATGGCCAATGACAAAGAAGTAACATCCAACATTTTATACAGAAACAAAGGTGACGGTACCTTTGAGGATGTGAGTATAAGCTCAGGTACCGATCTCCATATGAACGCTATGTCTACCACCATCCATGATTACAACAATGATGGCTGGTTGGATATTTATGTTACCAATATTTATCCTCCGTTATTACCAGGTACCGACATTGGGAATGCATTTTTGCTGAATAACCGAAATGGCACTTTTACTAACATTGCGTTGGAAAATGGCACGCGTTTCGATAGTTTCGGTTGGGGAGCCGTGTTTTTGGATAGCGAGAATGACGGCGATCTGGATCTATACGTCAGCAGCCATCTTGATGGAAATGATGGTCGGAAATCCTCGGCATATTACCAGAACAATGGCAGTGGCATATATACAATACCCTCTTCTGTGGGATTCATAGATGATACGGCAAATAGCTATGGCAATGCCATAGGAGATATACAGAACGATGGACTCCCCGATATTGCGGTGGTGAATACTATGGATCAGCCTATGATGCTATGGGAAAACAAGACGGTATCCGATCAGAATTGGCTAAAAATTAAATTGCAGGGTACCGAGAGTAACCGTATGGGAATAGGGTCTTTTATTGAAGTGGGTGCGGGAGGGCAAACGTACTTTGGATATACGCTTTGTGGAGAAGGGTATATCAGTCAGAACAGTAGCTCCAAGATTTTCGGTATAGGTACCAATGAAATGGTAGACTATGTAGAAGTGACCTGGCTTAGCGGGATAACGGATCGTATAGAAAATATAGGTAGCAACCAGTTCATCACCATAGTGGAAGGGTCAAATCCAATTGAAAATGAGGAAGATGATACAGAGAACGGGGCGAGTGAAAATGTTAGGGATACCATTAACTCCGTGGCAAGACAATGGAACGAAGCCCTACTTGATGCCATAAGGACCGATTTGGCACGCCCTACGGTACACGCCCGAAATTTATTTCATAGCGCCTTGGCCATGTACGATGCCTGGGCTGTATTCGATGAAAATTCGGAGACCGTGTTTTTGGGGAAGACCTTTCGAGATTTTAGTTGTGAATTCAAGGGTATGCCCAGTACACAGGATTTGGAAGCTGCCCGAAGGGAAGTACTGAGTTATGCCATGTACAGCTTACTCCACTATAGGTTTTCGGATTCCCCCGGGGCGGCGGCAGCCCTTCCTCGTTTTAGCGCCCTTATGTCTTCATTGGGTTATAACACAAATAATACCTCTACGGATTATGAAACGGGCTCTTATGCGGCTCTTGGCAATTATCTGGCGGCAAAGCTCATAGAATTTGGCAATCAGGACGGCTCCAACGAGGAAAACACCTATACCAATACGTATTATACCCCTATCAATGACCCTCTTATGCTTGGGACTTATGAGGATTCATATGGGTTGATAGATCCCAACCGTTGGCAACCTTTGACTTTTGAAACATTCATTGATCAAAGCGGTAATCCGATTTCAGGTGAAACTCCTGAATTTCTAAGTCCTGAATGGGGTGAAGTGATACCTTTCGCATTGAAGCAGGCTGAATTGGAGATTCTCGATAACGGTTTTAAAAGCTACATTTACAGTGATCCGGGAGCTCCACCAAGCATTCAGGTTTCCAATGAGGACGGTATTGAAGATCCATACAAGTGGCATTTTGCCCTCGTGGCTTCTTGGTCATCCCATCTCGACCCTGATGATCCTACCCTCATAGACATCTCCCCAGGTGCTATTGGTAATGTGGATATAGCTATCTATCCAGAGAGTTTTCAAGACTACCAGGCATTTTATGATTTTGAAGAAGGAGGTGATATAGGATTAGGGCATCCGGTAAATCCCAGGACAGGGCAGCCCTATACCCCACAAATGGTAAAAAGGGCAGATTATGCCCGGGTATTGGCCGAATTCTGGGCGGACGGGCCGGATTCCGAAACACCTCCGGGGCACTGGTTCACCATACTGAATTATGTGAGCGACCACCCCGATACCCAGAAACGGTTTGCCGGCGAGGGAGATGTAATGGATAATCTAGAGTGGGATGTAAAAAGCTATTTGGCATTGGGGGGTGCTATGCACGATGCTGCCATAGCTACATGGGGTGTTAAGGGATATTACGATTATATAAGACCAATATCGGCCATCCGTTATATGGCTTCCAAAGGACAAAGCTCAAATGCTGAATTGCCTGCTTACGATCCTCACGGTTTACCTTTGATTCCCGGAAGAATAGAACTGGTTGAAAGTGGTGATCCCTTAGCGGGGCCAGGAGGTGAAAATGTGGGTGAGGTTAAGATTTATGCCTGGCGAGGCCCGGATTTTATCGGTGACCCCACTATGGACGTGGCAGGTGTTGGTTGGATTTTAGGCACCCGTTGGTGGCCGTATCAAAGACCCACCTTCGTAACACCTCCATTTGCCGGATACGTTTCCGGACATTCCACTTTTTCAAGAGCGGCGGCCGAGGTATTGACATTGCTAACAGGAGATCCGTTTTTTCCCGGAGGCATGGGTGTTTTCAATATAGAAGAAAACCGATTTTTAGTTTTTGAACAAGGCCCCAGTCAAGGCTTCAGCTTGCAATGGGCTACCTACCGGGATGCCTCTGACCAAACAAGTTTGTCTAGAATATGGGGCGGTATCCATCCACCTATAGATGATATTCCAGGGCGTATAATTGGAGAAAAGGTTGGTAAAGATGCTTTTGATTTGGCCCAGGATTATTTTGAAGGATTGGTAAGCATACCAACCGATAATTTCCTCATAGAAATAAAAGGGGAAAGCTGTATAGATAGCAATGATGGATTTATTCATATAACTGCAAAAGACTACTATAATTATAGACTTTCCTTAAATCAGCAGGAATATTCGTTTAATCGCGAAATTGAGATTGCCAACTTGGCTCCTGGTACATATCAAGCTTGTATTACCGTTGTGGACAATGTGGAATTTGAGCATTGCTACGACTTGGTTGTTCAGGAGGTAACACCAATTGATGTAAACACAAGTATCGTCGAGGAGGGGATTGGTTATAAAGCCAAATTTGAGATAAATAAAGGGACCCCTCCTTTCACCATTGAGAAAAACGACCGGGTTATAGGTGCTTTCGAGAATACTTCTTTTGAAACGGAAGTGATCAATGGTGATTTGCTGGTCATCCGTTCTGGAAAGGCTTGTGAGGGATTATATTCACAAAAAGTATCGTTTCAGGAGAAGATTATCTACTATCCGAATCCCACATCGAATTATTTAACAGTCCTAGGCTCTTCCCATAACCGTGTTTCGGAGCTTTATAATTCCGAAGGAAGACACCTCGGTAGTTTTAGTGGTAAGGATCCCATAGATTTCTCTACCCTTGGAAAAGGTGTCTATTTCTTGGTAATCACTTATGATAGAACTACTGAAGCAATAAAGGTAGTTGTCGCTGATTGAATACAACTGCTATGCACTCTAAGTGTTACTTGATTTCCGAATGACAGACTTAAGGAATATTGCCCGGCACTTAAGGTAATTAAAAAACCGTTTCCCAGATCTGGAAAGGATATTCATGGCCATGAGTCACTTTTCAAGGCTTTAGGGATTGGATGAAGTTTATAAAGAGTTTTGACTTGTGAATTGTATTTCACATGGGGGTATTTCCAAAAAAAATCCATTACATCGGTAATAGACTTTTTACTTATAGTGACCGCGACGGGATTACCTCTGGTTTTCCTTTGAGTTCCACAATCTAAATGAAAAGCTCCAAACCTTAGGTTTGGAGCTTTTTTATGTCCTTACTTCGATTCCTGAATGAGCTCAGATTTCATTCGAACAAAAAAGCCTGCCAAATGACGAGCTTTTCATTCTTGAGTGACCGCGACAGGATTTGCTGTGCACATCCTTTGAACTCAATGTTGCAAATACAAGTCCACGCGCTAGCGCTCGGGTTCTTCATTTCATTCTAAAACGCAAACGCTGTTTGGTTTTTCCATAAAATAAAGAACCACGCCCTTAAGGGCGTGGTTTTGTTAGTGTCGTGACCGCGGCAGGAAAATCAGTTTTATATTATTTATAGTTGATATATACACTAATTTCAAGAAAAGGTATGTATGTACCATATATTTGATACATATTTGGTGTTTATATGATTCAAAACGGTCGGACAAATGTCGGACTAAAAACAGCAAAAAATGGCAGCGCACTTAAAGATAAAATCTTTATACTAAAATGTAGATCTAAAGAATTATTTAGGAACCTTGGGATTAATAAAGTTTAAATATAGTTTAAGCTTAACGCTATTTTTTTCTTTGCAAACTAAGTTTTTGGCACGTTGTCCAACGACCCCTTTATAGTGGGTTTTTGCTCATTTTTTCAGGCCGTTCCTTTTTTCTTTGGATTTATTCGCTGGCCTTTGATAAAGACAAATATTCCTACCCTAGTAATTTAATCTCTTCTATTTTCCACAATGGTTGTTGTTGCCAATCAATAGGAAAATCCATGCTTTTCGTGTAGTCAATGTTTGGATATTTTTCAAATAGCTTTATAATCTTTTCTTTAAATTTATTATTAGGGTTTATTCTATCCACTAAATACTGAATAATCGATAAGTAAAAATATGATTTATTCCTACATATTCCACTTTGCTCTATCCATTTATAAGGAAGCGGATTTTTAGTTTTCAAAACTTTGATAGCCAATTGCCTGTTCCAAAATCTTGAATGATGTGCACAAATGTTTCTACAATATGTCAATGCCATTAACCAGTTTTCTAAAATTTGATATGGTACACCAAAATCATTCGAAATTTTAGATTTTATAGAAGTGTCTTTTAAATTTGAGAAAGTTTTTGAAAGATGGGCGAAGGTGATAATTTCCATAACCATCCAACTTGGCATATCATTGTTTACGTATTTCCTTTTAAACTGTATTACAAAATCTTCGGAACTATCCAATTTTGATTTTTCTATACTTGACTTTCCATTATTTTGGATTGATATGTCTTTAAACAATTTATCATGCTTATACCAATAAGGGTCGTAACGTAGGGAAAGATAATATGTAAGTTTAGACCTAAGGGCCACTTCAATTTTCTCAATATTTCCAAGTAGTAAAATTCTTAGTTCTCTGTCAAAACAATACATTTTAAAAGAACTTTCCAAATAGCTATTGGGTTTGAATTTGTGATTTTCTTTTGGTATTTCAAGTTGGGGGTATAGATAACCAGTTAATCTAAAATACCCTATTTTATCAATTAGGTGAAGGGCTTTATCAAAGTCTTTAACTTCCAAACCCCTTGAAATAAGTAGATGCAACTGCTTCTTGTGGGTTGTGGGTGGTTTTTTGTAGATATCCAAGTAAAAAGAATGATAGGTCTAAAAATAGAACACCACTCCTAATACGCATCATAATGATAGGCGGGAGTGGTATGTTAATACAAATATATAATATTATAGCCCATAACATACTTTAAATCAATACTTAATACCTATAGTTGTATTAGGTTCCATAGATCGTCCTTATAAGTATTCTTATATATAATTAATTAACTATTTACGAATGTCTTTCCGCTCCTTCCAGGAACTTATTAAAACACTCATTATGGTTATACGCCCTGTAACTGAACCGAGCAGCTCGTTCATCTAAACATCGGATTCAAGCTTTTGACTTAATAATCGCTGAAGCAACATGTTGAGTTTTATTTTTTAATAAACCCTTTTTCAGGGTCGAGTTAGTCTTTGATTGGATTTTAAAAAGGCATCTGTCCACATAGTATAATAGTTGTTCCTGTTTTTATAAATTCCTCAATCTCAAGTGTCACCAACTATTTGGAGTTATTGAAAACTATTTGAAAGTGAATGTCCGAACTATCCAAATATTTACTTAGTAGTACCAACGTTTATATTTGGTAAATGGCATTAAAAGGATTGAATCACATTATGGTCACCAAGATTATAATGTACTTATCTGATAAACAATCAATTATAATAGAGTAAGTATCAATTGATGTAGATTTGTCCGACTATTGTCCGACCACTTAAAAAAACCATGATTCAATCAAAAAATGTAAGTTTCTGAAAATCAGTATATTACAAGGTATTGTTGTCGGACAATGGTTGGACAGATTATAACAAAATCCTCATAAATAGCTGATTATCATATATTTATGAGGATTTAAATGTGACCGCGGCAGGATTCAAACCTGCAACCTTCTGAGCCGTAATCAGATGCGCTATTCAGTTGCGCCACGCGGCCTTTGCTATCTTTGGGCATGCCATCCGAAGCATGAGGCTTTAACCGACTGCAAAGGAGGGCTGCAAATATATTTCTTTTTAAATTTAAGGCAAAATTACGATCATCAAAATATGGACCTAAAAACCTTTGTACGCGATATACCCGATTTTCCATCCCAAGGAGTTCTTTTTAAGGATATAACCCCACTATTAAAAACCCCTGAGGCACTTAGGACGGCAACAGAGAGATTGCTTCAAATGGTCAATGGGGAAGTAGATATTGTAGTAGGTATGGAAAGCCGGGGTTTTTTCTTCGCCCCAATTTTGGCCTCTACATTAAACGCTGGTTTTGTTCCCGTGCGTAAATCAGGGAAACTTCCAGGAAAGGTAGTGGGGGAGACCTATGCTTTGGAATATGGGCAGGATACCTTGGAAATTCTTGAAGATAGTATTTCCACAGGAGATAGGGTCTTGATACATGATGATGTCTTGGCCACTGGTGGTACAGCCTTGGCTACTTGTGCTTTAGTGGAGCGCTTGGGCGGAAAAGTTGTACAATGTAATTTTCTTATTGAATTGGAATTTTTAAAAGGGAGGGGGCAATTGAACGGTTTTGATGTAAAATCGCTAATGCGCTATTGACCCAGGGCATTTGTAGTAACATAATAGCGCCATCCAATAATGGCCAACTGTAGTTTGGATGCCTTGGACAAATCCAATCCTTTCTTGGAGTAACTCGGCAACAACGCCTTATTTATTTTGGCCAAGAGCTTAAAAAAAGCCTTCTTCAAGATGTTCGATTTTCTCAAAAATACAAAATAAAAACTCGGCCAAGGGCCGAGTTTTTTAAACAAGATACTATTTTGAGTTGCTTTCCATCATCTTTTTGGCCAATTCCGCACCTATCAAGGATTGTAGTAAGTTGGCATCCGTTTTCTGGGAATCTCCGCCACCCTCAATAAAGATTTCAGGTAGGTTAAGCTCCTTTAGCTCCCGAGCTACGCCTACAGAGGTTTTGTACTGCCATTCGGCACGTTCCTGGGGCGTAAGGCCGGCATTGACCAATTTAGCATTTTGATAAGCCTCTGCATCTGCGGCAACTTTTTTACTTTGAGCCTTGAATTTTTCCACTTCAAATTGCTTCTTTTCCTTAACAAGGTTGAATTCCGCTACCTTGGCCTCGGTCTCTGCAGCAATCGTTTTTTGTATCTGCTCTTTCTCCAAACGGGCTCGTTCCGCTGCTTTTTCGGCCTCTCCCCGGGCCTTTTCCTTCTGTGCACGGTAGAACTCGCGCTCCGCTTGCTGCTTTTCCAATTGGGTCTGGGCTACCTCTTCTTTTTGTAATTGGAGGCGCTTATCAAAGGTTTCTTCCCAATCAATTTCTGTAACAACGGCCTGGATTACAGTAAGACCATAGGCTTTTAAGGAATTGCCTTGCTCGCGAACAGGCTCTCCGTTTATTCGCTTTATCCGAAAACGCTTTTGTTTGGATTCTTTGTTTACCACGGTCCGTACTGTTGTACTGTCCCCAATAATTTCCCTTCGCTCACTTTCCGTATATTCTTCAAGGACGTACATGCCATTTTCCAATTGATCTTTAAAGTATCGATCAAAATCCGAGGCTTGTCCGGAAATATAATCCTGGGCATCCATAAGCTTACAGGTATTCTTTATGGATTGGTCAATATTGGGAATAATCCTGGATCGTATCAAGTTTTGTTCCGTCTTGTTGCGATCCGCAACAGATAGGAATTGGGCTTCCCCATCTGTATTTATGCTGATAACTACAGAGGTTGCGATTCTTGCCTTTACGGCATCACTAAAGGCCCAATATTTGGCGGCATCCACATTGGCATATTCGCTTTGCTCGCCCAGTTCACCATTGGCACTGGGTATTACATATTTTATGGGCAGTTCAAATTGGATAGGAATGAGTCTTCCCCACATCTTGGTGTGGATGCCCTGGCGAAAAACCGCCTTTTGTCCGCCCCATGGATATTGAACCGCGTACGCGGTTCCCGGTTCAGCATAGAATAGCGTTCCTGTGACAATGCTCAATACAATGCCCAAAAGTATAATCTGTAGGCTTTTACGTTGGGTAAACCACCCAAGTAAGCTATGATTTTTAAATATTGGTTTCGCTAACAAAGTGAGAATCCCGATACCAATGATGAGTATTCCAAATAAGGTTAACATAATATGAAGTTTTATAGGTTAGACAATAAGGACAGTAACAAAAGGCAAATAATAATTTTTATGATGATGATCATTGCTTTAAATCTTAAAAGGGTTAGGAAATGGATATGAATAATCGATTATCCATTTAAGATATATAATAAAAATCTATACTTCCTAACGATTTGATGGAAAACAATACAATTGAATATAGTATTGTAAGTAAAAAAACGAGTTGAATTTCAAATTTTTTTAGAATCTCTTGAAGTATGTTTTGAATTGTAAACGTAGAAATTCTGGATATTACAGTTTATAACAATTGAAGGGGCTTTTTGGGCACTTTTTTCTAAACCAAGGGCCTTTTCATCCAAAAAAATACGTTTTTTATCATTTTGATTTTTTGATAGCCATTTAGAATTGTCAAATTATGGAAATTCGGCCCTCTCAAGAAATCAAATTCTTAAAGGTATATTTGTTTCAAATATGGGGCATGCAAAATGTATTTTACATTATAGTTGGGCTTATACTATTAATAGCAGGAGGCAATTGGTTATTAAAGTCAGCTGTTGCACTTTCACTTCGTCTTCATATTTCAAGAATTATAATAGGGATGACCGTAGTCTCCTTTGCTACTTCAGCTCCAGAGTTAATAGTAAGTGTTAATGCCGCTTTGAACGGATTTCCTGATTTGGCCTTAGGTAATGTCATAGGGTCTAATATTGCGAATTTAGGATTGGTACTGGCCATTATCATTATTATAGGCAGCATAGATGTACGAAAGAGCTTTTATGTTACGGACTGGCCCGTAATGATGGCATCCTCTCTCTTGTTTTTTGTATTCATTTATTTTGATGGGGAATTGCAACGATATGAAGGAGGAATCATGTTCCTGATTCTATTTTTATTCTTGGTCTATCTTTTGCGTTATCAAAAGCCTGCCGTGGTAGAAGGGGTATCCAAAAATATAACGCTATTACCACTACATAAGGCAGTATTATTATTGGGTATTGGCGGAGGTGCGCTTTGGGGAGGTTCGGAAATATTGGTTAAGGGTGCTGTTGGCTTGGCCACCTTTTATGGTGTTAGTGACCGCATCATTGGGATTACCGTAGTCTCCGTTGGAACCAGTATTCCCGAATTGGCCGCATCCATTATTGCTATCATCCAAAGGGAAAAGGCCATTTCCGTAGGTAATCTTATCGGATCCAATATCTTTAATCTTTTAGCCGTTCTAGGCATTACCGCCATGATTACTCCTATCGAGGTTCGAGATCAAGGATTATTGGAAAATGATATTTTTTGGATGCTGGGTATTTCCTTTTTGATATTGCCCTTGGTCTTCTTGCCCAAAGGACTGCGTTTAGGTTGGCGGGATGGCATAATTCTTGTGGGAATTTACGTGGTATTTGTGTATCTTACTGTAACGTAAAAACCCCAGCCGGCTATGAACAGGACACTTTTTTTAATCTTATATTTCTTACTTTCTCTTGGACCTGTTTCCGCACAACAGGAATTCATACAGGGTAAGCTCCTTGATGCGCAAACCGGGGAGCCCGTCGTTTTCGCCACGATACGGGTAAAGGACCGGGCCAAGGGAGTAATCTCCAACCAGGACGGCGGTTTCCGTATCCCAACCAGGTTCAAGGAGCTCGGGGACGTACTTATCATCTCGAGCATGGGATATCAGAAAAGGGAGATCCCCATTGGGGGCCTATCCCCGGAGCATATCAACATAATAAGGCTCACCCCGGGTGTTCTGAACTTGTCCGAAGCCGTGGTAACCGGCCAAAAAAAGAGGAAACTTTCTGCTAGAAGGATTGTTCGGAAGGCCCTAGCGAATATGGAAAGGAACTATCCGCTAAATACTTTCTCGACCATTGGTTATTACAGGGACTATCAATTGAAACAAGGGAATTATGTGAATCTGAACGAGGCCGTCTTGGAGGTATTCGACCAAGGTTTTTCTCGGATCGATTCGGCGACCACTAAGGTGCGCATCTACGATTACAAAAGGAACACCGATTTTGAACGGGATACCTTGGCCGAGGATCCCTACGATTACAGGCGCTTGCTGAAAATAGTGGATAACGCCTATCTCGATAGTTATGGGGGAAATGAATTTTCGATATTAAGGGTTCATGATGCCATACGCAATTATAAGGTAGGTTCGTATTCATTTGTGGACCAGTTGGATGCCGACCTGTTGAAAAACCATAGCTTCTCAAGGGACAATAATACTTATCTCAATGGGGAGGCGCTGTACACTGTAAAATTCAGGAAGCGACATCCGCATTACAGCGCGTTCGGTATTCTGTACGTTTCCCATGGTGATTTTGCCGTACATAAAATGGAATACACCCTCTACGATGACCGAAAACGGTTACCCGATCGAAAATTGAATAGGCACCAGGGCCGTGGGCAATTGATTTTTGAAATTACCACCGAATATCAGCGGCACGACTACGGGAAGATGTTCCTAAATTATATTTCGTTTGAAAACAGCTTTATTCTGTGGCAGCCACCAAAATTCAAAGTAGAGAACAGTGCCATTGGATTGATGAAGAGTCCCTCTGGCGGAATCGGCGGTTTCAGGCTTGAATTAGTATTCAATCGTGATCCAAATGTTACTGAGGCCGAAGATGTGCGCAACTATTTGGTAAAATATAAGGGGAAGCGTTTGAAAATTAAGACGGCAGGCCTAGTCAAAAATGAAAGAAAAGTGTTTTTACTACCTGACATGACCCAGAAAGAAAGAAAGGAGATTCTTGAGGGACTTTTTGAGGCCATTAAGAAAAAAATAGACTTAAATAATTTATTTTCCATTGATATAAAACCGATTTTGGATTTGGAGGGGATTCATAGACTGCACGAATGGAAAAAAAGGGACTACGACCAATTTAGGGAATATTTTGTACAGCAGGTAAAACCTTCCACCGAATTACCTGATGATGATAAATTCATGGACAAACACAAACCCATCTTCGAGGATCAGCCCATTGTTAAACCTGATGATTTTGAGGAGTATTGGATGAATACCCCTTTGAAATAGGTCATAAAATGGCAGCATAAAACTAGAATACTTTCAAAATGGTATTGAGAAATTTTAAATGTATATACTTTTTGATTTTGTTCTGCTTCAATACAATTTTATTTTCCCAAGAAAATGACTTCATACGGGGCAAACTTTTGGATACCGGATCCGGTGAACCGGTGGTATTTGCTACCATCAGGATAAAGGAAAAGGCCATTGGGGTCATCTCCAATCAAGATGGCGGGTTTCGCATCCCCAAAAAGTTCAAGGAGTTAGGGGATATACTTGTCATTTCCAGTATGGGCTATCAAAAAAAAGAAATTCCCATGGCCGGTCTATCCCCTGATGCCATAAATGTTATTCAACTTTCCCAAGGAGTCATGGAACTGTCCGAGGCCGTGGTTATTGCGCGAAAAAAGAGGAGGTTGTCAGCGAGAAGAATTGTAAGGAAAGCAATAGAGGCTATACCCGCAAACTATCCCCAAAATTCGTTCTCCTTAACCGGATATTACAGGGATTACCAACTTGACCAAAACAATGACTACATAAACCTTAACGAGGCTATTCTTGAAGCCTTTGACTTGGGTTTTGACGAAATCGATAGCACTACGACCAAGGTTAAAATCTATGAATACAAAAAGAACACGGATTTCGAAAGGGATACGTTGGCAGATGACCCCTATAACTATAGGACTTGGAAAAAGGTAATCGACAGGGCCTATTTGTTCAATTATGGGGGTAATGAATTTACAATTCTTAGGATTCATGACGCCGTGCGGAACTTTAAAATCAATTCCTACGATTTTGTAAATCAATTGGAAAAGGATTTTTTGAACAATCATTTTTTCGATCGGGAAGACGATGTGTATTCGGATGACCAGGCCTTGTACGGAATAGACTTTAGAAATTCCAAACCGGGATTAAGAATATCCGGAAAATTTGCAATATCCAAAGAGAACTATGCCATCCATAAGATGGAATATGCCATTTACGACACCGGTAATGAAAAACGGAAACGAAAAAGGAAAGATAAGGACCAACTTATTTTCAAGGTAGTATCCGAGTACAAACCAAAGTACGGTAAAATGTACTTGAATTATATTTCATTCCACAATAGTTTTATGTTGGGTATGCCACCCAAATTTGTAGTAAGTAAAATCTACTTGGATGACTCACGCAAATGTTTTACGGTCAGGTTCAGTGAAGCGGTAGATTTTTTCTCTGCTAAAAACAAAAAGCACTATAACTTCAGTTTCCATAATAGGAAAACTTCCTTTTCAAAAATACTACCTTACCTATACACCGTTGACCTCTATCCTGATTGGACCAAAAGGAAGTTTACGGATATCCGGTCCGAAATAGATGAAATAGTGCGAAGTTTTAAGTTGGATCCCAAGAATACCCCCAGGGAGATGTCCCAAGAATTCAAGTACACCACCGGAGACCTCCATATATACAGAGCACGACTTGACCCCGATTTAATAGAGGAAGGATTGGGGAATATGTTTCAGGTAGAATTGAAGGAAGGAAGTTTTGAATTGAACATGCCAAAGGCGTTTAGCGTAGCTATCGAAAGACTTAAGGATGTCAATGGCAATTATCTTAATAAACGGGTTTATAAGGAATATAAACAATTTAGGGAGTTTTTTGTGCAGCAAGTAAGACCAGGCAAAACTGTCTCGGACGATAGTCTCTTTATGAACAATCGCAGGCCAATTTTTGAAAACCAGCCAATAGCAAAACCCGAAGACGTTGAAAACTACTGGATGAATACACCATTACAAAAAACAGAAAATTAAAAAAGCGTACCGAGGAGGTACGCTTTTCTAGGTAGTACAACAATCAATTAATTATTTATACGTCAGCGGATTTAACGGTTTTTATTATTCTGCCCGCTATCTTATAAGGATCCCCATTGGAAGCTGGTCTTCTATCTTCCAGCCATCCTTTCCATCCTTTTTCAACGGTTATGATTGGAATACGAATAGAAGCGCCACGGTCAGAAATACCATAACTAAAATCATCTATAGAAGCTGTTTCGTGGAGACCTGTTAGGCGTTGGTCATTAAACTCTCCGTAAACCTCGATATGTTCTTTAACGACCGGTCGGAATGCTTCACAAATTTTTTCATATGTTTCTTTAGAACCACAAGTTCTCAAGGTTGTATTAGAAAAGTTAGCATGCATACCGGATCCGTTCCAATCCATGTCTTTTCCAAGTGGTTTTGGGTGGTATTCAATATAGTAACCATATTGTTCCGTTAAACGGGCCAATAAGTATCTAGCGATCCAGATTTCATCCCCAGCTTTCTTTGCACCTTTAGCAAATAATTGAAATTCCCATTGACCAGCAGCAACTTCTTGGTTAATCCCTTCAAAATTAAGTCCGGCGTCGATACATAGGTTTGCATGCTCTTCAACTAATTCCCTTCCCCACGTATTTTTTCCACCAACAGAACAATAATACATGCCTTGGGGACCAGGATAACCACCAACAGGGAATCCTAATGGCAATTGGGTTTCGGTATCCATAATGAAGTATTCTTGCTCAAAACCAAACCAGAAATCATTATCATCATCGTCAATAGTAGCTCTACCGTTAGAAACATGAGGTGTACCATCCGCATTTAAGACTTCGGTCATAACCAAGTATCCATTTACTCGAGCAGGGTCTGGATAAATCGCAACGGGCTTTAACAAACAGTCAGAAGATCCTCCCTCAGCCTGTTTTGTTGAGGAACCATCAAAAGACCACATTCCAAGTTCTTCAAGTGTTCCTTTGAAATCTTCGTGCTCCTCCACTTTTGTCTTACCTCTTAAATTTTGGGTTGGATAGTAACCATCTAACCACAGATATTCCAATTTAATCTTTGCCATAATTTTTTGGTTGTTAATATTTATATTTTTAAAGACCAACAAAAATATATTTTTTGATGAATTAATCTAATTTTTCGGGGGTTAAAAATCAAAAAAGCAAACATAATTTAAGATACCCCTATTTTGGCTGGGGTATTTTAGAAAAAGTTTATTTTTTTGAGGATATATTATTAATTCCTTAAATGATTATTTTAGCCAAAAATTACAAAGAAGCCATGTTCAAAATGCGATTTAATGCCATATCGGAAAGCCTAAGGAGAAATAGGATAGTTATTGAAGAGAAAGGCCGTCGTTCCGAGCTGTTCGGTATTCAAGTATTCAATGACGAGAAAATGTTGCAATACCTAACTAAAGATGCTTTGGAAAGCGTTCGGGGAGCCATATTTTCGGGATCTAAAATTGATAGAAAAATTGCCGATCAAGTGGCGGAGGCCATGAAGGGTTGGGCGATAGCTAACGGGGCTACACACTATACACATTGGTTTCAACCGTTAACCGGGTCCACAGCAGAAAAACACGATGCTTTCTTTGACTTGCTACCCGATGGAAAAGGCTTGGAAAAATTTGGAGGAGGACAATTAGTCCAGCAAGAACCGGATGCTTCCAGCTTTCCCAGTGGTGGAATTCGGAACACTTTTGAGGCCAGGGGGTATACCGCCTGGGACCCTACATCACCAGCATTTGTATATGGCACCACCCTTTGTGTGCCGACTATATTCGTTTCCTATACCGGAGAGGCCTTGGATAACAAAGCTCCTTTGTTAAGGGCCTTGCATGCCGTGGATGAAGCTGCGACGGCGGTGGCAAAATATTTTGACAAGAATGTGTCCAAGGTGAATGCTACCTTGGGTTGGGAGCAGGAATACTTCTTAATAGACAAGGCCTTGGCCTATTCTCGTCCGGATATTATTCTAACCGGTCGCACCCTTGTAGGTCACTTGGCCGCTAAGGGACAACAATTGGACGATCACTATTTTGGGGTAATTCCGAATAGGGTACTCAGTTTTATGAGCGATTTGGAAAAGGAGTGCACGAAATTAGGAATTCCGGTAAAAACAAGGCATAATGAGGTTGCACCCAACCAATTTGAACTGGCACCTGTATTTGAGGAGGCCAATTTGGCCGTGGATCACAACCTCTTGCTTATGGACGTTATGGAAAAAATAGCGGATACGCATAATTTTAAGGTTTTGTTCCATGAAAAACCCTTCGCCGGTATCAATGGTTCAGGAAAGCATAATAATTGGTCACTGGCCACGGATACTGGGACCAACTTGTTGAGTCCAGGCTCCACACCCATGAAGAATCTTCAATTTTTGACCTTTTTCGTAAATACCATAAAGGCCGTAGACCATTATGAGGAGTTGTTGCGATCTTCCATAGCATCGGCAAGTAACGATCACAGGTTGGGAGCAAATGAGGCGCCTCCTGCCATTCTTTCCATTTTCATTGGAAAACAGCTCGGCCAGGTGTTGGATGAATTGGAAGGAGTTTCCCAAGGAAAATTATCCCCTGAGGAAAAAACCGAACTTAAATTGAACGTTGTTGGAAAAATTCCGGAAATCCTACTGGACAATACGGATAGGAATCGTACCTCACCCTTTGCCTTTACCGGTAACAAATTTGAAATGAGGGGAGTCGGTTCAAAAACCAATTGTGCCAAACCCATGACAATTTTGAACACTATTGTTGCCAAACAATTGAAGGCGTTCAAAAAAGAAGTGGACGTTCTTATTGACAAGAAAAACCTGAAAAAGGATGAGGCCATTTTTAATATTCTTCGAGAGTATATTAAAACTTCTAAAAAGATACGTTTTGATGGCGATGGGTACAGCGAGGATTGGGAAAAAGAGGCCAAACGAAGAAAATTGAGCAATAACAAAACTACTCCTGAGGCCCTGCAAATAATGACCGGCAAAGATAGTATCGCTCTTTTTAGGGAAATGAAGGTAATGAGCGAAATAGAGGTGAGGGCCCGTCAAGAGGTTGAATTGGAAGCCTATATTCTACATATTCAAATAGAAGGCCGAGTGCTCAATGAGCTGATGTACAATCACGTTATACCATCGTCCATACACTATCAAAACAAACTTATTACCAATGTCAATGGTTTGAAGGAGATTTATGGAGCAGCATATAAAAAGTTAACCGAGGGGCAACTTAACATCATTGAACAGATTGCCGAGCATATTTTGGAAATCAAGAAAAAGACGGACCATATGGTAGAAGCAAGAAAAAAGGCCAATACCCTTAATGATTTGAACAAAAAGGCTACGGCATATTGCGAAAATGTACGCCCTTATTTTGATGAAATCCGCTATCACTCAGATAAATTGGAACGTTTAGTGGACGATGCCGAATGGCCTTTGACCAAGTATAGGGAACTTTTGTTTGTCAAATAAACCCTGCTCCAAACCCATGACATACAGCAGACATGGAAAGACTGTTTCAAAGGAGAGTTGGTTAGGGCAGAATTTCCAATCCATAATCCTTTAGATTGTTCCGATCTTTTAAACCCTAAAGTGTGTGTATTCCTTCAATTCCCCTATTTTTGAGCACAAACAATGAACATGAGCTCTGCCAATAGTAAAAGATATGATTTGCGTGGTGTTTCCGCTTCTAAGGAAGACGTACATAATGCAATAAAAAACTTGGATAAAGGTCTGTTTCCAAAGGCCTTTTGCAAAATTGTACCCGATTACCTAACAAACGACGATGAATATTGTTTAGTGATGCATGCAGATGGTGCCGGGACCAAATCTTCCTTGGCCTATATGTATTGGAAAGAGACTGGTGATATTTCGGTCTGGAAGGGCATAGCCCAGGATGCGTTGATAATGAACATTGATGATTTGGTGTGTGTTGGGGCGGTGGACCATATTATGCTTTCTTCCACCATAGGAAGGAACAAAAATTTGATTCCCGGTGAGGTAATCTCTGCAATCATCAATGGTACGGAGGAGCTGATTTCGGATTTAAAAGAATATGGCATTACAATCCATTCCACTGGCGGGGAAACGGCAGATGTAGGGGATTTGGTGCGCACTATAATCGTAGATTCCACTGTAACTGCAAGGATAAAACGTAGTACCGTCATTGACAATGCCAATATCAAAGCCGGTGATGTCATCGTTGGTCTTGCTTCTTATGGACAAGCTACCTATGAAAAGGAATATAACGGGGGAATGGGGAGTAATGGATTGACTTCCGCCAGACATGATGTTTTTGCCAAATATTTAGCTGAAAAATATCCGGAAAGTTATGATGCCGCGGTTCCCGAGGAATTGATATATTCTGGAAACATTAAACTCACGGAGACTATTGAAGATGCACCGTTGGATGCCGGGAAATTGGTGCTTTCACCTACACGTACCTATGCACCCATAATCAAAAGGATTTTGGAAAAATATACCTCGATCGATATACATGGAATGGTGCATTGTAGTGGTGGAGCCCAGACTAAAATTCTTCATTTTATAGATGACCTTCATGTCATAAAAGACAACCTTTTTCCGCTGCCACCATTGTTTAAATTGATTCAGGAACAATCCAGGACAGATTGGAAGGAAATGTATCAGGTTTTTAACTGTGGCCACCGTTTGGAACTTTATGTAAACGAGGTTGTGGCACAGGATTTGATAAATATCTCCGAAAGCTTCGGGGTGCAAGCCCAAATTGTGGGTAGGGTGGAAGAAAATACATCCAAAAAACTCACGATTGTAAGTGAGTATGGCACCTTCGTATATTAAGGCATACGATTACCCCAAATGCTACGTTGTGTATAGTAAATATAATGCTATGGAACGAAAGGAATTTCTTAGAAGCATAGGAGCCGGAGCGGCCTTTGCCATTACATTTCCCTGTTTGCAAGGATGTTCGAACAGTGATGATACGCCCGGCAATATATCCGAAGTGCCATCTGGAGTGGATTTTACTATTGATCTAACCTCTGAAGAGGGAACCAAATTGATGAACAACGGAGATTTTATCCTAAAAAATTTGGTCGTTGTCGTTAAAAATTTAGAAGGGGAATTCGTTGCCGCGAGCCAGGTATGTAGCCACGAAGCCTACGATCAGGTGCGCTTTGCAAATGTGGACGGGGGTATCTTTTACTGCGATGTTCACGGTTCTCGTTTTGAACAGGACGGTACTCCTCTGAATCAGGTAGACAGCAACCCCGCCAGACCTTTAAAAATATTTAATACCGAGCTGAGCGGAGACACACTTCGCATTTTTGAATAATTTGAATCGATTTTTTGCCCTAAAGAAATATCTTGAGAAAGCTGACCTACATAGTGGTATTTCTTGTATCCGTTACCGGCCACGCCCAAAATTGGCAACGTAGCTATACGGATGCTGTGGCACTTGCCCAAAATGAGGATAAACCCATTATTTTGATTTTTTCTGGATCTGATTGGTGTGCACCTTGTATTAAATTGGATAGAACTATTTGGCAATCCCAGGATTTTAAGGCCCATGCCAGGGATAACTATATACTCTATAAGGCGGATTTTCCAAGAAAAAAAGCAAATCAATTACCGGAAAAAATCAAGATTGAAAACCAAGGGTTGGCCAATACATTTAACCCGGAAGGACATTTTCCGTTGGTCTTGGTTCTTAATAAGAATCAAAAAGTTTTGGGAAAAACAGGATACCAAAAAATATCTCCGGGAGCGTATATATCACTTTTAAATACTTTTTTAAAGTGAGACGACTAATCACCCTACTCTTTGGTCTATGGGCCATAATAGGTTATGGGCAGGGGCGTGAGTACGTTACCGTCAAAAAGACTATGGGTCTTATGGGTAGTCGTTTTGATATCACAGTGGTGGCTGCTACGGAAGAATTGGGATATATCAATATTGAAGAGGCCGCAGCGGAAATTACCCGAATCGAAAAAATGATTTCATCGTGGAATCCGGAATCTGAAACTTCGTTGATCAATAAAAATGCTGGAATAAAACCGGTAAAGGTAAGTTTAGAGCTTTTTAAACTTATTGAAAGAGCTAAACAAATCTCGGAAATTACTGACGGCGCCTTTGATATTTCATATGCTTCAATGGATTTAATTTGGAAATTTGACGGAAGCATGAAATATCTTCCCACAGAAGCGGAAATCAAAAAATCCATTGCCAAGGTCGGCTATAAAAAGATTATTTTGAACTCCGACGAACAGACGGTTTTCCTAAGGCAAAGAGGAATGAAAATTTCGTTTGGGGCCATAGGAAAAGGCTACGCCGCGGACAAGGCCAAAGAGTTGTTGGTTTCCAAACAGGTTATAGCAGGTATTATCAATGCCGCTGGGGACCTTACCACTTGGGGTACCAAAGCAAGTGGCGAAAAGTGGTTGATCGGTATTGCCAACCCTTTGAGCAAGGACAAGATTTTTTCATGGTTGCCCATTGTAGAATCTTCGGTAGCTACCTCGGGTAACTATGAAAAGTACGTATTGTTCAAAGGGAAAAAATATACACATATTATAGACCCAAGAACTGGATGGCCTTCTTCCGGGGTCAACAGTGTATCGATTTTTTCGAAAAGTGCCGAACTCTGTGATGCCTTGGCAACAGCCGTTTTTATTATGGGCAAGGATGCCGGACTTGCACTTATCAATCAACTGGGAGGTACCGAGGTAATTCTGGTAGATGATAATAACAAAATCTATAAAAGCAATGGGATTATGTTTGAGAATAATCCCTAACTTTAAAATATGAAGCAAGTATTGTTCATTTTACTATATGTCCTTCTTCTGACGTCCTGTGTGGCCGTAAAAGAATACGATAAGGTATACATTAACGATGAGGAAATGGTGTTATCTGCCAAAGGAAGCGAACGTTTTGAAACCAATTTCCAAATTTATCGCGAAGGTGCTTCCGGAGCCAATGGTGGTAAGACAGGAGGGGGTTGTGGATGTAACTGATTTAGGCAGTTGGGAGTTCTATCAATGTTCTTAAGCCGTTGGATAGATTGCACTCAAACATTAAAACTTAAAGAATACATAGTAACAATACCATTTAGAAACCCCTTAACTTTTTTCATTGAAAGGAACTTTCTTTTTTGTTTTTATCCTAATTACCACCTTGGGTTTTTCCCAGAACGAGTCTACCACTTATAAAAAAAGAGTCCTGGAGGCCACCGAGATTGATTTGCTATTCAGTTACTATGGGCAGGATGGCAACAATGCGGCGGTAACAGGTGGGGAAGGTACTGAAGAGCTTACCGATGCCACCTCCAGTATTGTGGTTCAAATTCCAATGAATGAGGATGATGTGCTTACCGTGGACGTTGGAATTTCTGCATATACTTCAGCCTCGTCCAGTAATGTGAATCCGTTGGATGGAAACCCCAATAGGCAAATAAGCCCGTTTAGTGCATCTTCTGGAGCGTCCCGCAAAGATCAATTGGTGCATTTTAACCCCTCGTACCGTCACAGTTCGGATGACCGGAATTCCATCTGGACGGGAAATGCCTATGTGTCGTCCGAGTATGACTATTTTTCCATTGGTTTTGGAGGCGGATACACCCGTTTGTTCAATCAAAAAAATACAGAGTTATCGATTAGCGGACAACTCTATTTTGATAGCTGGAATCCGCAGTATCCTATAGAACTACGGGAAGGTTTTTTTGACAACCGTATTACGGGTAATGGAACTTATGCCCCTTCCTCTACCGTCTTTGATCAAGAAAACCGAAATTCATATGCATTATCCTTAGGACTTTCCCAGATTTTGGGAAAAAGGATGCAGGCTTCACTCTTTACCGACCTCGTGCTACAAAGAGGGTTGTTGAGCACGCCTTTCCAACGGGTCTATTTTGAGGATGCAAATGATTTCTTTATTGATGATTTCCAGTTGGCTGATGATGTGGAACGTTTACCGGAAAGCAGGTTTAAATTGCCCATCGGTGCTCGCTTGAATTATTTTTTGGGCGATGCCATTGTACTCCGGAGTTACTATAGATTCTATACGGATGATTGGGGGATCACTGCGCATACGGCTAGTTTGGAAGTTCCTATAAAACTTAATGATACCTTTACCTTATATCCGGCCTACCGATATTACACCCAATCCGAAGCAGACTACTTTTACGCCAAGGAAACCGCGCTTTCTACCTTGGATTTTTATACTTCGGATTATGATCTCTCCAAATATCACGCACATCAGTACGGTATGGGCATACGATACAAGGATATTTTTACCCGGGCCAAACTTTTTACTTTTGGTTTAAAGTCGGTAGACCTTCGTTTTAATGCTTATGACCGAAGTGACGGACTTAATGCCTTTATTATGACGTTGGGAACTACTTTTGTAGGGAATTGATTTTTCCTGAATTATTGAACCTAGCGGTTTTGTTCAAAAATACTATTTTCTTATTCCTGTCCATTTGTAGGCTGTAAACGCCTATTTTGTACCCGTGGAGCGGCCTATGTTCTTGTTTCTTTTTATCGTAAATTCGCAATCTTAGGAGCACGGACTATGATAGACAAGTTGAACATTGTAAAGCAGCGTTTTGATGAGGTTTCGGACCTTATCATTCAGCCTGATGTTATTTCGGATCAAAAGCGTTATGTACAATTGACCAAGGAATATAGCGATCTCAAAGACCTTATGGCCAAACGAGACCAATATATAGAGCTTTCCAATAATTTTAAGGAAGCAGAAGAAATCATATCCGACGGTAGTGATGCCGAGATGTTGGAAATGGCCAAGATGCAATTGGAGGAGGCCAAAGAAGCCCTACCTCAACTGGAAGAAGAGATAAAATTGATGCTTATACCCAAAGACCCTGAAGATGCCAAGGATGTGGTCGTAGAGATTCGTGCAGGAACAGGAGGTGACGAGGCGAGTATTTTTGCGGGAGATTTGTTCAGGATGTACACCAAGTATTGTGAGTCCAAAGGGTGGAGAACCAATGTTATCGATTTGAGTGAGGGTACCAGTGGCGGTTACAAGGAAATCCAGTTTGAAGTAAACGGGGAGGACGTCTATGGGACGTTGAAGTTTGAGGCCGGGGTCCACCGTGTTCAGCGCGTTCCCCAAACCGAGACCCAAGGAAGGGTCCATACCAGCGCAGCAACAGTAATGGTACTTCCCGAAGCCGAGGATTTTGATGTACAGATAGATCCGAAGGATGTTCGGATAGACTTTTTTTGTTCCTCAGGACCGGGCGGCCAATCTGTAAACACAACATATTCTGCCGTTCGCTTAACACATATTCCTACTGGTTTGGTGGCACAGTGCCAAGACCAGAAATCACAGCACAAGAACAAGGAAAAGGCATTTAAGGTATTGCGTTCACGTTTATATGATCTGGAACTGGCAAAGAAGCATGAAGAGGATGCGGCCAAACGCAATTCCCAAGTAAGTAGCGGTGACCGTTCTGCAAAGATTCGCACATATAACTATCCGCAAGGCAGAGTTACCGATCATCGCATTGGACTTACCCTCTACGACCTACAGAATATCATTGATGGGGATATTCAAAAAATCATAGACGAGTTGAGTTTGGTTGAGAATACGGAGAAATTGAGGGAAGCTTCGGAGATTTTTTAAACATGTTTTTATAATCTTGAAGGTAGTTTAAGGCATTTACTAAGTACTAAAAAAACCTCTTGATCGTAATTGAGAGAAACCTAGGTTATGACCACGCAGCAACTCATTGAACAAATACATCTAAAAAAATCCTTTCTCTGTATTGGTCTGGATACCGATTTGGAGAAGATCCCCCCCCACCTTTTAAAAGAAGAAGATCCTATTTTTACATTTAATAAATCCATAATAGACGCTACACATCATTTATGTGTGGCGTATAAGCCTAATATAGCGTTTTATGAGGCCTATGGTCTAAAGGGTTGGCATGCACTGGAGAAGACTATTGCTTACCTAAACAAAGAATATCCGGATATTTTCACTATTGCGGATGCCAAGCGAGGAGATATTGGCAACACCTCCACACGTTATGCGAAGGCATTTTTTGAAGACTTGAGCTTTGACTCCATAACGGTTGCCCCATATATGGGAAAGGATTCAGTGGAACCTTTCTTGGCGTTTACGGATAAGCATACCATATTATTGGCTTTAACCTCTAATGAGGGAGCCTATGATTTTCAGACCAAATTGGTGGATGGCAAAGCGTTGTACAAAACTATTTTGGAGACTTCAAGGGGGTACACAAATTCTAAGAACTTGATGTATGTTGTCGGAGCTACAAAAGCTTCGTATTTAGCGGAAATTCGCAATATAGTTCCTGATAATTTCCTTTTGGTTCCTGGCGTGGGAGCCCAGGGTGGAAGTTTGAGCGAAGTCTGTGAGTATGGTATGAACAAAAATGTTGGGTTATTGGTAAATTCTTCTCGAGGTATTATCTATGCTTCCGGAAAAGAAGATTATGTCCAAGCAGCAGCCAAAAAAGCAAAAGACTTACAAGGTCAAATGACAAAAGAACTGGAAAGGCTCAAATAACGTTATTGCATCAAGCTTTCCAAAGTCCTTTTGACTTTTAATGCCTTTTGCTCAAAAAACTCACTCAATTTCGTATCGGCGTACTCCCTTGAAGCTTTGTCCATAAAATTTTGATACTGATATTCCAAAAGCGCAATAGCTTTTCTTCCTGGAGTTAAGGGGGTAACCGTTCCTACTCTACAATACTGTTTTTCCATAATCAATTTTTGTTCTTACAAATATACGGCCGTAAACAGGTTTTGGATGTCCGGTTATTACTTCATACAACTAAAATAACGGCTATTTGGCTAATTTTTAACTATTTCGTCAAAGAACGTCCAAAGAATCAAGGTTTTGTTCATAAAAAATGCTTTTATGGTGGAGATACAATAAAAAGATTTAATACATTGCAATTTGCTCTAAAATAGGGGCTTTTTAGAGAACACTTTGCTAAACTATACTACACATCTTCACAAGGATTCAACTACCTGGGTTACTTTTGTACACGGGGCTGGTGGAAGTTCATCAATATGGTTCAAACAGGTAAGGGAATTTACAAGACACTTTAATGTGCTGCTATTGGACCTTAGAGGACACGGTAACTCAAAACCGAGTCTTAAAAGAGTATTTAGCGAAAAATATGATTTTGATTCTATAACTCATGATATCGTTGAGGTCATTGATCACTTAAAAATTAAAAAATCCCATTTTATTGGGATTTCACTGGGTACTGTTTTGATTCGGAATCTAGCGGAAAAATACCCACACAAAGTGGAGAGCATGGTCATGGGCGGTGCCATTATGAAATTGGATGTAAGGTTCAAGTTTTTAATGGGTTTTGGAAAAGTTTTTAAGAATATTATACCTTATTTATGGCTTTATAGATTCTTTACTTTTATAATCATGCCCGATAGTAACCATAGGGAATCCAGGTCCGTTTTGGTGCGTGAGGCTAAGAAACTATATCAAAAAGAATTTGTAAAGTGGTTTAGGCTATCCTCTCAAATAAATCCGTTATTGCGGTTTTTCAGGGCCGTTGATTTAAAAATACCTACACTATATGTTATGGGAGGTGAGGATTATCTTTTCTTGCCTTCGGTAAAAAAAGCGGTTCAACGGCAAAGTACTTCCAGTCTTCTATTGATAGAGCACTGTGGTCATGTAGTAAATGTAGAACAGTCTAAGCTCTTTAATGATGTGGTCATTCAGTATGTGGCCGATATGAGTTCCTAACCATTCATATTTGTTTCCATTGACCGGGCGTGGTATATATTTTCTCGTTGTTTTCATTTTATGGATAGGCTCCGTAGTACATGCACAGGAAGATACATGCGCGTGTTGTACTGACAACCATATGGCTTTTGATTTTTGGGTAGGTACATGGAAAGTTAGCGATACCAAAGGGTCTTTTGTTGGAAGAAATAGGATTGAAAAAGTTGAGGATGGCTGTGTGCTTAGAGAACATTGGACCAGCTCCAAAGGGAATTTTTCCGGGACAAGTCTCAATTTTTATAATTCAAAGACTCGGCAGTGGGAACAGCTTTGGGTGGATAACTTTGGAAATCACTTAAAACTAAAGGGCAATAGGTTAGGAAATCAGATGATTCTTTCATCGGAAGATTTTGTACATACAGATGGAAATACCTATCAAAATAGGATTACCTGGACATTGAAAGATAACGGTACCGTTCGACAGCTTTGGGAAGTTTTACATGATGGCAAGGTATCCAACGTAGTTTTTGACGGACTCTATTCTAAAGAAGAAGAATAGTATTGGTTACGTGTAATTTATTGAAATCTATCTGGGTAGTATAGATATGTAAATTGCGACCCTGAATATTTTTGATAGCTAATTCAAATAATTACCCTAAAAAATGAGACAGAAAGTTTTTTTAAGAGTAAGTGCTTCAGGGCCGCTTTACATTTAACTGGTTGTTTTGTCAAAATAACATCTTCTTTGATTAATTGTAGGAAAGACTTATAAACGTTTACGATTCCGATAAATATTTACGTGTATTTTACATTGAACGGATGCCGTTTTATTGACTTTCCACTTTCCAAAAAAATAAAAGTTTTCGAATTCTTTACTTTTTATAGTTGAAAATAGGATAAAAGGCGGCCAAATTTACTTTGGTCGCCTTTCTAGTTTGAGTTAGTTAGTATTTGAACCAATTTTTAGTTAATTGTATCCTGGATTTTGACCTAGATTGGGATTGGCATCGGTTTCCCTTTGTGGAACAGGTGCAACCAAGGAGTTATCGTCATAATTTAGACTTCCGACCATACCCTTTAATCGTTTTATATCATGAAGTGCAAAACCTTCAAATGACAATTCCCTTTTGCGTTCGTCCAGAATATCCTGCAACGTTAGACCAACAATTGCTCCAGCCTCAGATCTGGCCCTAAGGGCATTTATTTCTTCTTCTGGGGACAATCCCACGGAAGTACCTTCCCTAAAGTTACATTCGGCTCTAATCAAATGCATTTCGGCCGTTCTTAGAAACGGAATATTGGAAAACTCTCCCTGCCATTTTGTGGTAGCTGTTCCACCGGTGGTTTCATAGAAAAACATACTTCGTTGATCGTTTGCATCATCATAGATATCAAAATGTTCCTCACTGATAGCCACATCGGGATTTCCCGATCTCCCTCCAAAATCATCTCCCGCCCAAAAGGTATTCATATCGTTCTCCCCATCTTGGGCGGTAATCTGCCATGCAAAAATATCCTCACTGGAATCTTCATCATTATTAAAGGCCGATGCAAAATCTATAGCAAGTGTGTGACCGCCGTTTTCGAGCACATCATCAGCTGCATCCCTGGCCGCCGCATAGTTTTCCTGTTGTAGATATAATCGGGCCAAGAGGGCTTGGGCGGCGTATTTATCCGCAAAAACATCGTTGCTTTCGGGCAATAGGTTGTAGGCTTCCGTCAAATCTGAAATAGCCTGGCTATATACCTCTTCTACCGAATTTCGGCTGGGAGATTCTACCTCGGATGCATCCGTTACGGCATTTAGCACAATGGGAACGGCAGGTTGTGTATTTGATTGTCCAGCCTCGTACGGAAGACCATATATTCTCGCTAAGTCAAAATACATCAAACCTCTCAAGAACTTAGCCTCTCCCTCTATCCTACTTCTGGTTTCCGCATCTTCTACAATTTCTAGGTTTTCCAAGATTAAATTGGCCTGGTTGTTTACCTCATAGGCATTCAACCATATGTCCCTTGCATTTACATTATCCGTCAAAATGGCCTTCTCATTGAACTCTGCCGGCTCCTCAAAAGTTCCATTAAACAAAAGTTCGCCGGAATTGGCCCATAGTTCAACGGATAAATTCAAGATTCCTCCGTAAATGTTTTCTTCAAAGCTTGGGGTTTCCGCACTGCCGTGAGCTGCTTCATCATAAAGACCGACTAAGAGGTTTTCCAGGTTTGCGGCGTTGGAAATTACCACTTCGGGAGACAAACTCTGTTCAGGTAGTAGTTCTAGGTTGTCCTCGCAACTTGATATTGCAAAAACGACAAGTACTGTATATAGGATCTTTTTCATGTGTATTGATTTAAAAGTCGATGTTTAGTCCAATTGTATAGGTTTTGGCCGGTGGTGCCGAATAGAAATCTTCCCCAACTTGAATATCGCTCAAGGAATCATTGAAATCCGCCGTTGATTCTGGATCGTACCCTATATAATCGGTAAAAGTCAACAGATTGAATCCTGAGAAATAAACGCGGAGCCTATCTATATGAAATTTTTGGGTGATGTCCTTAGGGATGGTATAGCCCAAAGTGAGGTTACGTAAACGGATAAAATCGGTCTCATCCAAATAACGGGTAGAAGGCTGTTGTCCATTGGTGGAGAACAGTCTTGCCTGTGGAACATTGGTGATATCCCCAGGTTGTTGCCATCGGTTCAACTGATCTGCTGTTTGATTGTCAAAAAAGCGGGCATTCCCGGATTGAAATCTTCCCGAGTCGTTGTAGATGCTTGCACCCCATTCTCCTTGGAAGGTGAACGAGAAATCGATGTTTTTATAGTTTAGATTGCTGGATAGACCGGCTATCAAATCTGGATAAGGGCTTCCTGCTACGATGCGCTGTGCCTCGTTGAAATTGCTCGTTGTGTTTTTATTTAAGGTTCCGTCGGCATTTGGGGTATTCAATACAAAAAGGGCATCCCCATTTTCGGAATTTACCCCGGCATACTCTACCATATAGAAGGAAGATAAGACCTCCCCTTCCCGTACAATGTTCCTGCCTTCAATAATATCCCCACCGGGTAAGCTTGTTACCTCATTATCCAAAGTTGAAATATTGAAAGAAGTGCTCCATCGTAGATCTTCCGTCTGGATGTTTCTTGTGTTCAAGACAAATTCAAGGCCTTTATTCTGCAACTCTCCTACATTTCTGGTAATGTTAACAAAACCTGTGGTGCCGGGAATAGGCTCATTGAGCAAGAGGTCATTGGTGGTCTTTACGTAATAATCGATTTCCCCGGATATCCTATTGCTGAAAAACCCAAAATCCAGACCTACATCTACCTGTGTGGTCCGTTCCCACTTTACATCTGGATTGCCCAACTGGGTAGGAGCCAGGGCGGCCTTTTGATTATATGGGGAGCCTTGGAAAAGGCTTAGACTTGCAAAATTACCTATTCCTGCATTACCTGTAATACCCCAACTACCCCTAATCTTTAAAAGGGAGAGCGTTTCCGAATCTATCAAAAAATCCTCTTCGGAAACAATCCAGCCTACAGCTGCGGCAGGGAAAATACCAAATCGGTTGTCGGCACCGAATCGGGAGGAACCGTCATATCGTAAGCTACCCTTAAATAGATATTTATTGTCAATGGCGAGACTTGCCCTACCGAAATACGATAAGAAATTGAAGGCAGTTCTACTTGATCCCCCAGCTACTATTTCAGAGGCGCTATTAAGGGTTTCTAGGTCGTCCGAAGGAAAACCTTGTGCTTGTATCAATTGAAGTCGCCTTCTGCTCTCTTCAAAACTCATACCAGCGGTTGCTTCAAAATCAAATCGTTCCCCAAAGATTTTGTTGTAGGAGAAATAATTGGTTAGCACATACTTTTCAGTCTCTACCGTATTTGCCGTGCCAAATCCACCAACAGAAGCTGATTCTGTTAAACTGCCCGAGAAGCGCTCCGCAAGCTGTACACTTAGGTCATAACCTACTTCCGACCTAAAACTAAGTTCAGGCAATATCTGGTATTGCAGGTATGTATTTGCAATGACCCTCCACATATTGGTCTCAAAACTGCCATTGAATTGTTCTGTTAAGAAATTGTAGTATTCCGTGGTATCGTTGTTGGGTGTTACGCCGTCTTCCAGATAGGCAGGGGAAACGGGTACTTGGGCAACAGCCTGTAGGGGAGTGGCAAAAGCATTATCATTCGATATCCTATTGATCTTGCTTTTTGAAATTGTCATATTGAGGCCCGTTTTGAATTTATCGGATATATCATGGTCAAAATTCCCTCTTAAAGAGTAACGTTCCAGAATATTACCGCGTACGATGCCATGGGTCTTGTTGTATCCGCTGGAAAGAAAAAATCGGGTTTTGGCACCGCCTCCGGATATGGATACGCCAAAATCCTCTATGGATCCGTCTATTAGGGCGAGGTCTTGCCAATCCGTGTCCACATTGGCCTGTCCGTTGGAATAGAAATCAAATTGGTCTTGTATTTCTTGTTCGGTAAAACCGTTATTGAGTCCTGCTTCCAAGAAGATCTCCCTGTATTGATCTGCATTCAGAAAATCTAGTTTATTGGTAGCGGTACTCCAGCCGTAGGATGAATTAATAGATACTTTGGTCTTTCCTTCCTTACCCTGTTTTGTGGTAATTAAAACAACTCCATTGGTACCCCTTGCTCCGTAAATAGCCGCGGACGAGGCATCCTTTAAAATTTGAATGGACTCGATATCGTTCGGATTTAATGATACCAAAGGATTTATGGGAGAATCATTTATGGACTCGTCTTGGTTTGTAAGGGGTACACCATCAATTACGTAAAGAGGCTCTTGGGAAGAGGATATGGTGGCCACACCCCTAACTCTTACTTTAATACCTCCTTCTACCTTACCGTTCAATTGTGTAATACGAACACCTGCGGCCTTTCCCGTTAATGCGCTTTGTAGACTGGGGGTGGGGATTTCGTTTATTTGTTCCGAGGATATAGTAGCAATATTATCCGTTATTTTTCTTTTGGATTGTGAACCATAGCCTACAACAATAACCTCTTCCAATTGGGAAGCGTCTTCTTCCATCTGAACATCCAGGGTACTTGAAGTACCAACAGTAAATTCAATGGTTCTTTGTCCTAAATAGGAGAATACCAGAACCTGCCCTTCTTCGGCCTCGATCGTATAATTACCATCAAAATCGGATTGGGTTCCAGAGGTGGTGCCCTTTACCAAAATATTAACGCCAGGCAGCGGAATGGCATTCTGATCGGTTACATTACCGGTCACTGTTTTTTCTTGTGCATAGGCATATGACATTCCAATAAGGAATAGCATACACATGCACTTCAGTTGTTTTTTCATACGTATAGTTTTATTTGGGTTAGTCATGAATAGACTAATGAAAAGAAAAGTAAAGACCTAAATTGTTTAGAGATTCGATTTAAACCTTTGCTCAAAACATGAGGTGAAGATTTTGAAAGCACAGTCGCGAATAAACAAAATGAATTTAGAGTTACTTTAACATTTAATTAGTCATTCGCCCTCAAAGTAACATGCTCTCATTTTGTTAAAGGGAAAATCTTATAAACGTTTACTTTTCCGACAAATACTTACGCTTGTTTTACCTTTCATAACAATTTCAAGGATATATGTTATATTCTGTCTTAAAATGACGGATTTACCTTAGGTTTAAGTAGCAGTTTTTGCATTTTTAAGAATGGCTATTTTTTTAGTGAAAGTATCTCTCTTTCTTTACTGGATTTTTTAGAAGGGAAACATAAGTGGAAAGCGTAATAAGGAGTGAAGAAAAAAAATGCAGCCCCACTGGTTTTGATGACTAATTCAAATATATTACTCTAAAAATGAGAAAAATGTAAAATTTTAGGAATATGACCGGCAGAGCTGCTTTTACAAAATCTTGAATTCATGAGCAACCAAAATATAATGCTTCCGTCTTATTTAAGGAAAATCTTATAAACGTTTACGCTTCCGATAAAAGCTTACGAATTTTTTACGCCGGTGCCCGCATAGCGGTCTTTTGATATTCACTAGGGGTAAGACTCGTATCTTTTTTAAAAGCCTTGTTAAAGGTAACTTTGTTATTGTAACCTACTTCATAGGCTATATCTATGATATTGAGGTTTTTTTTCTGATCACTGTTCAATATGTCCTTGGCTTCCCGAATCCTATACTTGTTTACGAGTTCGTGAAAATTCATGTTGAAATGTTCGTTGATTACCTGCGAAGCGTTATGCCGCGTGGTGTCCAATCGCTGGGCTATCATTTCCAGGCTAATATCACTTTCCTTGTAAATTTTTTCAATATCGAACAAGCGAATCAATTTTTCTCTTAGTTCCTTGGATAAACTGTCCGTCAAACCAGATTTTTCATATTTGAAGAACAGCGCATCGGTAAAGTGGTACATGCCACTAAAAACATTGGGCTGTACATTGGCTGAATAACCGACATACATAACCATAAATGCCATACTTATCACTTGCATATGATAAAGAAAACCGGAAGTGATATTATTGCTTAGCAAGATTCCATAGGCGGCATAGCAGAAAACATACATGATATGAATTCTGAATATATTTTTCTGCCATATTTTACTCTCTTTTGTTAAGCTCTTGCTCTGTCTGGAGCGCATATAAATTTTGCTTATGAAGTAACCATAAATAGCAAGAGAGGATAGTTTTAACACGATTATAGCTATATCATGAAAGCTCCGCCCGCTGGTAATTCTGTCTAAAAGCAGTCCTAGCTTTTCTTCAGCGGACATCATATAAATCGGAAACACATAAATTAAAAACAACAACGTAGGAAGTAAATGGAGCAGGTCCCTAAGTTTAAATCGATATTCTTGAGCAATCCTTTTAAAATAAAAGTAGAGCAAAGGGCCATACAAAAAGGAGAAACCAGTGGACATTGCATAGGTATGGGGATACTGGTAGTGATTGTTGGTGAGATTTACAAAAATGTGTAAAATAAAAAATGAATGGATAAAAATGAAACTGCTAATAAGTATTTTGGCGGTCACTTCAATTTTTTTATTGAAATGTATGATGGCCGCAATGTAAAAGCCAATAAGTGCTACATATAGGTACAGAAAAGACCAAAAATTGAATTTTGGAACATATTTTTTTACTACCCCCTTGAATGCTTCCGTGTTTCTGATGCTATCAAAACTTGGATCCGAAAGGATTACAGGTTTGAAATCCTGTAATAGATATTTCTCAACATATTTGACCGCTTCAGCATTATTTCCTAAGGCCGCTTCGCTTACAGCCAATTTTCTAAGAACCGGCGCCTGTTCAATTTCTGGATAGGTCAATAGCTTGTTGAACTCCTTGATGGCTACGGTGTAATTCCGTTCCATAAAAAGGCTATCCGCTCTTTTGTTTAATAGTGTTGCTATGTTCTCCCTGCCCTGTCCTAAGGAGAAGTCAACCTTATGCGACGCGGAAGTTTTGGTAGAATTGCCTAACAATAGTAAGAATGTAAAGATTACTCCTATAGGCCTCATTTATGGATGGGTGAATTAGCTTAAGTATAAGTTAGAAAATATCGTACTATAAGACCTTAAAATTTTCTTAAAAAAAGTAAGCCCCGATAATAGTTTACTTCAAGTGAGCTCTTGTAAAAGCATATAAAATCAAGAATTATGGATAATGTAACAGAAGATACTATTGATTGTTAAAATCATAAAAAAAACCGGTGCTCCCACCGGTTTTAAAACTAACTAACTCAAAAAAATACTAACTCAAACAATTCAGTACGAAGTCTTTAAGGGCCTTTAGCAACATTAACAAATGTAAAGTAATGCCCTGTTCTTTTACAACGACTTACTAGTGGATATATTGTGCAAGCTAAATGGAATAATTGTTCGTTAATCCTGCAAGGCGAATACCTTTCTTAAAATATCGGTTGTTCTTGCCGATACTTTGTCCCGAATCTCTTTTTCCTCCACAGCAATCATAGTAAATACGCCATCTAACGCTTGAGTGGTAACATAGTCCGTTAAATCTGGATTTACGTTGTTGGTAAAAGGTAAGTTGTTGTACTTATTGATTAGATTGCTCCATATTTTATCGGCCCCCACTTTCTCAAAGGATTCCTTTATTATGGGGTTGAATTTAGCATAAAGCGATGTTTGTGTTCCATTTCTTAAGTACAAGGTGGCTGCATTTTCATTTCCCATTAGTATATCTCTGGCATCGGAGAATGTAATACCTTTTATGGCATCTACAAAGATAGGGGTGGCCTCTCCTACGGCATCTTCTGCGGCCCTGTTCAATATTTTAAGTCCTTCGTCAGCTAAATTGCCGAGGCCTATATCTCGCAAGGTTTTATCCACTTTTCTCAATTCCTCAGGCAAAAGTATTTTAACCAATTCATTTTTGAAAAAACCATTTTCAAGGGTGAGTTTTGATACTTGTTTGTCTACTCCTTCGTCCAAGGCTTGTCGAAGACCTTGTGCAATCTGTGCATTTCCAATCCCTGTTTCCCCTTGTGGAAGTTGATCTACCACCTGCTGTAATTCCGCGCAGGACAAAAACTGAAAGACGATACATAAAGAAATGATTTTTTTGTACATAAGCTTTAATTTCTTAGGTGGGAAAGTTTCTTTGTTCGGTTCACTACTAACTTTTACGAAAAAATCACAGTTTTATTGTTGTAGACCATAGTCTTTCTTTTTACATGGAGTTGTACTGCCCGTGATAGTACAATTTTTTCCAAGTCGCGTCCCTTGGCAATGAAATCCTTAATGGTATGTGAGTGGGACACAGCTGTAACATCTTGTTCTATAATAGGCCCTGCATCCAGTTCTTCGGTAACGTAATGGCTCGTTGCCCCTATAATCTTTACCCCTCTTGCAAAAGCGGCATGGTAGGGTTTGGCCCCTGCAAATGCGGGAAGGAAAGAATGATGAATATTAATGATCTTGTTGGGGTATTCGTTTATAATTTTACTACTAACAATTTGCATATATCTGGCCAATACAATGAAATCCACATGATATTGATTTAAATATTCCAATTGTTTGCTTTCTGCTATATTCTTGGTATCCTTAGTAACCGGAATGTGATAAAACGGTATTTCAAATTGTTCCGCTATATAAGTGAGGTCATTGTGGTTGCTTATGATAAAAGGAATTTCCACAAGAAGCTCACCGGACTTATACCTACTTAAAAGGTCGTAAAGACAATGATTGTATTTGGAGACGAACAAGGCCATTTTTGGTTTTACACCGTCCAAGTGGTGAGACCATTGCATTTGATAGGGTAGTGCCAATGTAGCATTGAACTCTTCATTAAAATTGACGATATCCGGCAGATCCCCTTCAAAGTCACTTTCCAAACGCATAAAGAAAACATCAGCTTCCTTATCAACGTGCTGATCTAAATAAACGATGTTACCGCCTTGCCGATGAATAAAGGCCGTTACGGCACTGATAATGCCGGATTGATCTGGACAGTGTATAAGAATGGTTGTTTTCAAGTCTGGTATTTTAGTGTTCAAAATTAGAACAATAAAAAATAGACAACCAAAAAAATAGGAGGTTTTTCCAAAGAAGTGTATTGAAAATTTGGGTCTTAGCCCCAGCTGCTAGCTTCATCATCAGAAAGGGACTTTCTCCATTCCTTAAATGACCGTCGGAAACTGCGTATTTCCTCCCGCAGAAGATTCAGATATTCCTTTTCCCTTACGCCATCCTTTTCAAGCCCGGTACAATACGAATTGATATTTCGTATCATGATATTGATGTAGGTTGCGCTTTTCATCCTTTCGGAAAGTGAGCTCGAGGATTCTGCCTGTGCAATTTTCTGTGGTATAAGAATGGTATCCGTTAACAAGGAATCGGCAATAATGTCCCTAAGACTGTTGGATTTATACAGCTTTAGCAAATCCTTGTTAAAAGATACATAGGATGCAATTTCTCTGCTCATTTGACAAAGTTCCAAGGCCTTTCTGTAGACGGGCAAACTTCTAAAGCTCTGATAGGACATTATTTCTTAAACTAGCAATTGACTATCATAAAGTTACAAACGTAAAATGTAAGTTTGCTTTGGAATATAAAGCAATTTTGTAATTTTACCTTGGATACTAATTTTTTTTACTAGTAAACTTTGGATAGAAAGATAGATGATTTGAATTGGAAGATACTGGAGTGTCTTCAGCAAAATGCCCGTGAATCTTTTGCGGACATTGGAAGGAAAGTGGGTCTTTCACCACCTGCAGTCGCTGAGCGGGTAAAGAAGATGGAGGATGCAGGAATCCTAATAGGTTACAAAGCGGTGGTCTCCCATTCCTTATCGGGATATCAACTCAAAGCCATTATTACTTTGCGTGCATTTATGGGGAAACTAAAACCATTCCTCGCCATGGTGAGCACACTTAACGAAGTGGTTAACTGCTACCGGATAACGGGGAACGAAAACATTGTTATGGAAGTAGTCTTAAAGGACCAATTCCATTTGGAAAAATTCATTGATAAATTAATTCAATATGGGGAAACTCGTACCCATATTGTTTTGTCACAAGTGGTTTCATATGCCCCTTTGGAAAAGGTGTCCTTTTAAACCGTAATTGCACGAGATATCTCATGGGAAAAACAATTTCAAAAATTTGTCGGTAATTTATTTAATCACTTATTTTATTTTATGGAATTTGACAAACTAAACGAGTATTTTCAAATAGCCGTTGATAAGGCCGTTTTTTATCTTCCTAGAATCATAGCGGCGGGCTTCATACTTTGGATAGGATTCAAGATTGTGAGGAAACTGGTACAGCTGATTTCCACTGCTCTGAAGAAAACGGGTTTTTCAGAAACACTAAGGCCCTTTTTGTCCTCCACGGCCAGTATTATCCTAAAAGGCACGGTATTGTTTATCATCGCCTCGGTTCTCGGGGCCGACCTCACTGGGTTAGTGGCTATCCTTGCGGCTGCGGGATTTGCGATAGGAATGGCATTACAAGGTAGCCTGGGGAATTTTGCCTCCGGTATCTTGATATTAACCTTAAAACCTTATAAAATAGGGGATTGGATACAAGTTGAAGATAAATTTGGACGTGTTGAGGAAATAGGCATTTTTAGCACTGATGTTTTGACGCCGGGGAACAAGATTTTAATCATTCCCAATTCCAAGGTTACGGATTCCGTGGTCACCAACTATTCCGAAAAAGGAATGATTCGCTTAGAATTGGAAGTCACTATGCCCTATGAAGAAAGCTTTCCCAAAGTACAGCAAATAATATCCTCTGCTCTTCAAGGAGTCCCTAAAATATTGGAGGCTCCAAGACCGGAAATAGGAATTCTCAATTTTGATTCGCATAACATACAGCTAATAGTACGTCCTTATGTACTTCCGGACGACTTTTGGGAAGTGACTTTTACCGCCAATAAAGCCATAAAAAGGGCGTTTAATAAAAGCAACATTGCCGTTGCATATTCGGAGGGTATAGAAATTGGAAGTATCGGGGAATAATTTGTAGCAGAGGTATTTTATCTTTTTTAAACTATTTCTATTGACTCAGTATTTTTTTGGCCGGATTTTTGATGAAATATATGGTATGAAGAGATTTTTACTGTTCCTGGCCCTTGCTGTAGCTTTTACTTCGCATGCACAACTATTAACCCTAAAAAAAGGAACCATAACCGACGGTATTATGGTTCATGATACCATTCCAGAGACTTTTGCCCTATACCTTCCTGCCAATTTTGATGCTTCCAAGGAATGGCCGGTAATTTTTGTTTATGATATGAAGGGCCGCGGGAAGCAAGCCCTAAGTATGTTTACCGGTGCGGCCGAGGAGGAAGGCTATATTTTAGCAGCCTCCAATGACATTAGGGATAGCCTGTCCATTACACAAAATATTAAGATTTCCACCAGAATGTTCAACACGGTCTCATCAATGCTCCCCATACACACAAAAAGAGGTTATACCGCTGGATTTTCCAATGGTGCGCGTTTTGCAAGCTTAGTGCCCACTTTTGTAAAAAATATCCAGGGCGTTATTTCATGTGGAGCCTCTGTTGCCAATACTGAAGTTTTGACCAGTAAAAGGCCGTTTCACTTTGTTGGAATTGTAGGAAATTCCGATTTCAATTATCCAGAGATGTTGGCCCTGGAAAAAATATTGAATAGATTGAGATTTCCCAACCAACTATTGGTTTTTGAAGGCGGGCATCAATGGCCTACACAAGAATATCTCTCCACCGCGATGGAATTTTTGACCTTGGCATCAATGGCCAAAGGGCATATTCCAAGTGACAACGGTTTTATAAAGAAGGTTTATGAGGAAAATCTTGTAATGGTCAATAACTGGGTCGCCTCACAAAAGCCTTTGATTGCAAATGGACTGTTGGATGAAGTAATCGATGTATTTAGGCCACATCTGACTGTTGATTCTTTGGCAAACAGCAAAAAGATATTAAAAAGGAGCAAGCTTTTCAAGGTGCAAAGTCGAGATCAAAATGCTATTTTTTTTAAGGAGACACTTATTAAGGAAGATTATGTGTACTATTTAGAAGAGGACATCCTTACCTATAACTACAATAACCTTGGGTGGTGGAATTATCAAATGGAGGAACTTAAGAAATTGGGTAAAAGCGCAAAAGTATTTGAGCGTCAAATGGGAAAACGGTTAAAAGGTTATGTCAACGCCCTTATAGAAGACAATATTGATATAATCAGTATAGAGAAAGACGTAGATCGGGAAGCCTTAATCTTTTTGTGGATGTTAAAGACCATTACGGATCCAGATAACTTTTCCTATTATCTAAAAGTGATTTCCGAAAGCTCAAAAATGGAGGATTATGGAACGGCGTTATTTTATTTGGAAGAACTCTTAAAGAATGGTTTTCAAGACAAAAAAGAACTTTACAGCTTGGAGAATACGGCCCTATTGCGGATTACACCTCAGTTCAATGAAATTGTGGAGAAATATTTGAAAGAGGCCAGATATGACATTATTGACGAATAAACCTTGGAACCTCTTCCAGATCCCAATCTATGACCAGGCCCTTGGCGATGGACTTGGCGATTTCCTTCCCGTACAATAACTCACATAGATATAAGGCAGCCTCAAAGCTTTTGGCACCTCCGGCTGAGGTAATGTACTTACCATCATGGACAAATAGTACTTCGTCCTTTACCTGTAGATTTGGAAACATTTCTCTATACTGGTCAATATCACTTGGGAAAGTCGTAGAGGACACATGGTCCAAAAGTCCGGCCTTGGCCAAAACAAATGCACCATCACAATGTGAGGTCATGAATAATGCATTTCTGTCTATACGTTTTACAAAATTCAACATAGCCGTATCCTTCAAATCCGTGTTCAGATGATGTTCCGCGCTGGGTATTACCAAAATGTCAATTTTAGGGAGGGAATCCTTGGTATAATCCATATCAGGTAGAATCCGTAAACCTTCAAAAGTGGTTACAGGCTCCAAAGTATTGGCTACCGTAAAAGTATTCATTGCTCGTATCCCTTTCCGATATTGCGTGTGTTGAAAAATATCGTAGGGAGCGGTAAATTCCGTGTTGTAGGTACCTTCCATTATTAAAAAAGCGACATTGTATCTGTCCGGTTTAAGCTTTGGCCTTAAATGCACAGGTTCAGGTTGTTGCGTTTTTGAGGTACTAGCCCTATTGCAGGATAATAGGACCAATGCAGAAATCAATATCCCAAATATTTTGACCATGAATTTTAATTTATGACAATGTAAGGCGGTTCAATCAAAGTACGAATTCTTAAAATTGTATTTTTGAAGAAACCTTTAATGGAAATGCGTTTTTATACCTTTATTTTAATTTGTTTTTTTCTCGGTTGTAAACAGGGGAAAAAATACCATGACCTATCGCTACGGGAAAGTAATGCCGTTCAAGTCGGTGCGATTCAGGATATTTTGGATTTTCAAAATGAACTGAACAAAGAATTCAAAGATCCGGAGACATCACCTTTGCCCGATAGATATCGCAAGAATTTTGAAAGTTTGGATTTTTTTGCTCCGGATACCAACTTTATCGTTCATGCCAAATTTATGCGAACCCCGAATGCCGTTCCTTTTTTAATGCCCACCACCACGGATAGAAAATCCAAGGAAGTAGTATATGGTATCGCCCATTTTATGTTAGATGGAAAAAGACGGCAACTGGAAATCTATCAAAACCCGGAATTGATGCTTCAAGAGGGCTATGAAGACTATCTCTTTTTACCTTTTACGGACAAAACTAACGGTGAAGAAACCTATACCGGAGGGCGGTATATCGATTTGCGGATTCCAAGGGGCGATATTATGACTATAGATTTCAATAGGGCTTACAATCCCTATTGTGCCTACAATAAAAAATATTCATGTCCTATAGTACCCAGTATCAATGCTTTGGGTACACGGATTTTGGCGGGTGTAAAGGCATTTACACCGGATGTTGAATAAAAAAGAACCCTGGCATTGCTGCCAGGGTCTTCGATTGCTCGAAATATATAAATAAATCAACCAATTAAAGGTTTAGAACTGATAGATAGCGGCCAATAAAAAAGATGAAAGACTTTTTTGAGGATTTAAATCGCTATCCAGAAAATTTCCGGATTCCTCAGATGCACTATCCAATCGTAATTCAGGCTTGATGATTAAATCTCCAATAGTAGCACTACCTGTTAGGGTAACTGCAAAAACACTAGCATCTCCATCGGCATCCGATCCTCCGATAGCTCCAAAAAAATCGGTCTCCGTAAAGTATTCGCCCCTAAGACCTATGGTAAAGTTTTCGGAAGTTGCCAATTGGGGATAAAGTGCTACCCCTGCAAAATCACCGGCACCATCGCCATCAAAATAGGCAGCGTTTATACCTAGGAAAAATGAATCAGAGAGATCAAAACCTCCTGTAAAATCTATTTCATAAGCCCCATTGTCAATGAGTAGGTTCAAGTATTGGCCACTATAACCCAATTGTAGGCCATAGGCGTACTTTCCGTCTAAATTAAGCTCGGTAACATCAGTCCGGTTCATTACCGCCAGCATCAAACTAAAATCATCAGACAATGCAAAATCCGCCTTTAACCCAGTATGGCTAAAAGGCCCGTAGGAGAATAAGTAGGATGTGCTATAGTTAAAATTGGCAGAGGGTGAAATTACCTCATATCCCAAAAAGGTATTGAAATTACCGACAGTAAGGGTAACAGCATCACTAACATTCCAATAGGCATATAATTGGTTGACCACATTTCCTGTTGCGGAATATATTGGAGAGTTAAAAATAGCATCCGTTCCCCTGGGTCCAAAAACCAAATCGGCAACGAAGCCTACTTTTTCCCCTTCATAACCAGCAATAACATTGGCCATACCCAGAGCAAAACCGGGTAAGTTTGCAAAGGAAGAACCTGGAGCGGCATTAGGTGTCCCTCCCGGAGCTGAATTGTCCGCATTTAGATTTGCACGATAATAAACATCTACGGTACCACTAAAGGAAAACTTTTTTTCTTCCTCGTCCTCTTCTTGGGCAAAAGAGACCGTTCCTACAAGCATAATTGCCAATAGAACAACATTTTTTACGAAATTTGTATTTGTAATCGTTTTCATAAGTTTAGATTTTAGATATCCCAAAGGGATTTTTATATTGATTGATTTAAACTATTTTGAAAAAGGTTTTTTAAACGGAGCGTTCTGCCAAACGCTCCGTTTCTTTCTCATTTTAATTAGTCATTTGTAAAATCAGGGTAAGCGTCCATACCATGTTCGTGGAGATCCAAACCTTCTACTTCTTCTTCCTTGGATACTCTTAGACCCATGATGGCTTTTAGTGCTCCTAATATAATTAAGGATGTCACGACACAGAATGCTCCAATGATAAGTACACCGTACAACTGGGTCATAAATTGACCTCCTCCGGCCATGGACCCAAAAATACCAACGGCCAAGGTTCCCCAGATACCGCAGATCAAGTGAACGGTAACCGCACCTACGGGATCGTCCAGTTTTAGTTTATCTATCAAGGCCACACCGCCTACGATAATAAGACCTGCAATAAAACCGATAACAACAGCTTCATTAGGGGACATAAGATCTGCACCTGCGGTTATACCTACCAACCCTCCAAGAATTCCGTTAAGGAACATGGTCAAATCTAAATTTTTATAAAGTACGGTTGAAAGGAAAAAGGCACCGACACCACCAGCTGCTGCCGCTAAACATGTAGTTACCAACACTAGGGAAGTCAATTCCGGGTCTGCGGAAAGTACGGAACCCCCGTTAAATCCGAACCAACCCAACCACAGAATAAGAACACCTGCGGTTGCCATAGGAATACTATGGCCAGGGATAGCCTTGGGTTTTCCATCTTCCCCAAATTTACCGATTCGTGCACCTAATAGAGCTATAGCTACCAATGCGGCCCATCCTCCTACTGAATGTACCAGGGTAGATCCTGCAAAGTCGTAGAACCCCCAGGAATCCAAGAAGCCACCACCCCATTTCCAAGCACCTACTATGGGGTAAACTAGTCCAACATAGATTACGGTAAAAATCATGAAGGATCCAATTTTAATACGTTCTGCAACAGCTCCGGATACGATGGTAGCCGCTGTGGCCGCGAACATTCCCTGGAAAAGGAAATCTGTCCACCAAGTATATCCTCCGTCTGCATAGTCAGGAGTCATACCACCATCCGGTGCTCCGATTCCAAAACCGGCGAATTTTAGAAAACCTGAATCCCCATCCTCAAAGCCTGGGTACATTAAATTGAAGCCCCATGCATAATAAAGTAAAAGGCCCACGGTGATAATAAAGATATTCTTGAAGAGAATATTGATTGTATTCTTTTGCCGGGTCAAGCCAATTTCCAAAAAGGCAAAGCCCGTATGCATGAAAAATACTAAGGCCGTAGCCAACATCATCCATACATTATTCGCTGTAAATAATCCTGCGTCCATTTTATAATACGTTTAGTTAGTTTAAAATTTAGTTTATACCCGCTTGTCCGTTTTCTTTGGTCCGTATCCTATAGGCCTCGATGACCTCGGATACAAAAATTTTCCCGTCCCCAACATTGCCGGTGTAAGCAGATTCCAGGATGGCATCTACGGTGCTCTGTAAAAACTCATCCGAGACAACGATGGACAAATACCTTCTTTGTATATCTGTAGTACTATAGGAAATACCACGATATACATGTCCTTGTTTTTCATTTCCAACCCCAGTTACATCCCAGTAACTAAAGAAGTTGACCTCAATTTGATGTAATGCATCCTTGACATCATCAAATTTGGATTTTCTGATAATTGCTTCGATCTGTTTCATTGTTGATTTAATTATTTATGTTGCCAAATATTGTTAAAAAAAACATAACCCCAAAAAATTAGGGGGTATGTTCTTGATTTTTATCACTATTCTAATTTAACCCTATAAATTTTGAGGGTATGTACTAAATAAATGTAAAAAAATGAAAATATGAATTGATAGGTATACACCTGTTCATGGTTCGTTGAAGGAAATTCTAAAAAAAGAAGATTTTTTTAAGAAATATTCAAAAAATCAATTGAAATCATCAATAATGTTAATAATGGATAAAAGAATTGCAGTATTGTTATATTTATAACAACTTGGCCAGCCATAGACCCAGGGCAATAGCGAAGATGCCAATAATAATACTGCATAAGGTATACAAGGAAAAATGAAAGAGTTCTCCCGACGTAAGAAGTGAGTGCTTTTCAAAGGCAAAAGCCGAGAAGGTTGTAAAGCCACCACAGAAGCCCGTGGCCAATATCAATATTTGATTTTGAGTAAGATAATCACCTTTTAAGGAAAGGCCTAGGATAAGCCCCATAAGTAAACATCCCAGAACGTTGACTAAGAAGGTACCTAAAAAAAAGTATTGAAAATGATCGTTGAAAATTCTGGAGACAAGATATCTGAGCATGCTCCCAAAACCACCTCCCAAAAAAACAAGAAGAAGTTGCTTCATGCCCAAAGGTAAAAAACTAAACGGCTTTCTTGTACTTGGAAGAAGCCGAATCTATGGGATAAATCTTTGAAGTAATTGAAGTTCTGGCATTACCTTCTGATTTCTTCGTCTTTGGACCTACGCTGCTAAGACTAAAAATCATCATCAATGCATTAATTCCGATTAATACGAATAATATGGTAAAAAAAGTTATCATATAAAATTGCCCCTTTTAGATGATTAACGCAAAATTACGTCATTTGTTATCTTAAACGAAGAAAATGGATAAAATGTTGTCAGAAGATACCTTTTTTGTGGTCAAATCAATTTTCAGGGTCAATTTTTAAGAAAGAACTTGATACAGAAAAGAATTATTATGAATACTGCGAAGCCAAAAGCCACCCATTGGACTCCTTTATAATTCTTGAGGTGTAATTTTTTATCCTTGCCGTATGCCTTAACAATGAGAATAGTGAATAAAATGATGAAAAGTAGCGCAAAAATCACTTGCCCGGTGCTGAACATATACCGTATTTTTATGCAAAGCTAACGTAAAAAGTAAAGGAATGAAAAGCAAAATCAGCGCGGTTGAACAGTTTCATAAATCTTTTGGCCTGGGGGTTTCCCATACCATGAAGGCTAATTTGGGCGCAGATAAGAACCTTCTTAGGTTTAACCTGATGGACGAAGAGAATCGCGAATATCTAGAAGCTGCTACTGCAGATGATTTAACCGAAGTTGCCGATGCCCTAGGCGATATGCTCTATATTCTTTGTGGCACCATTTTGGAACATGGAATGCAACATAAGATAGAGGAGGTATTTGAGGAAATACAGCGTAGTAATATGAGCAAATTAGGAGCCGATGGCAAGCCAATTTATCGCGAAGACGGTAAAGTGCTGAAGGGCCCCAATTACTTTAAACCAGATATCCAAGGGGTGTTGGATCGTTGATCGAGGTTGAATTTTAGATAAAACTAGTCCTGATCTTTTAGAAGAGCAGTTATACTGTATTTAGTTTTTGCAAACCACAAATCTAAACCTTAAACCGCCATCCGAACGGATCTTCGGATCGGTTATATTGAATGTCCGTTATGCGCTTTTTAAATCGTGAAGCATAGCTCTTTTCTAGCTGCGGTAGATCGTAATCGGATCCACGATAGCCAAAGGCAGCAATGGGGGAGACCACGGCGGCAGTACCTGCACCGAACATTTCTTTTAAAGTTCCATTTTTGGCAGCTTCAACTACCTCGTTTACTTTAAGTTTTCGAACCTCTGCGGGAATACCCTCCTCCTGGGCAATTTCTAAAATACTCTTTCGGGTAATTCCATCCAATATACGGTCGCTAACCGGTCCTGTAACCAAAGTGTCTTTGATTCGAACAAAAATGTTCATGGCTCCGGCCTCTTCAATGTATTCATGCGTATTGTCATCGGTCCAGATAACCTGTTGGTATCCTTTTTCAACGGCAAGCTGTGTAGGGTAAAATTGCCCTGCATAATTTCCGCCTGCTTTGGCAAAACCTACGCCACCATTGGCAGCCCTAGAATAGGTTTCCTCTATTAAGACCTTTACTTTGCCCGAGGAAAAGTAGGCGCCGGAGGGTGCCGTGGCAATGATAAACTTGTATTCATCGGCGGGGGAGGCATGGAAGCCTCGCCCTGAAGCAAAAATGAACGGCCTTACATATAAGGAACTACCCTCTGATTGGGGGATCCAATCTCGGTCCAACTGTAAAAGGGTCTTTAACCCTTCCATGAAATACTCCTTGGGCAGTTCTGGCATAGCCATCCGTTTTGAGGAAACGTTCAAGCGTTTGTAATTGTCCTCAGGACGAAATAACCATATGTTATGGTCTTTATCCCGGTATGCCTTCATTCCTTCGAAAACGGATTGTCCGTAATGAAAAATTTTGGCGGAAGGATCCAAACTTATGGGTTGATAGGGCATAATCTTTGGAGCTTCCCAAGTGCCGTTTCTATAATCGCAGACCAGCATATGGTCAGAGAATACGCTTCCAAAAGGAAGATTGTCAAAATCTACCGATGTAATTCTAGAGGTTTTGGTCTTCTCTATCGCAATTTTCTGGGCCGTACCAATCATCTTGATAAACTTTTAAACCATAAAATTAGTGATTTCTCTTTATCGGCTCTTCTTTTTTCGTTCAAAATTGATCAGATTTGTAGTAGGAAATCAATTTTTATCAGAAATGAAAAGATTTAACATTTTAGCCGCTATTTTGATGTTATATATAGGTGGTTACGGGCAAAATATCCAGAAGGGCATCGAAAATAGTGATGGAAGTAACAAAAGAGATCTTACATTTGGAAACGCAATTGTAGCCAACGATGCAATTTCCAATAGAGATATGTATGCCAAGTACCAAGCCATGGCGGTTATGGACTCGTTCAAAGTCAAATTCAAGGCTACCGTTACCGATGTGTGCCAGGCCAAGGGCTGTTGGATGAAGCTTAAACTAAATGATGATAGTGTGGCCATGGTCCGTTTTAAGGATTACGGTTTTTTTGTGCCCAATGATATTGCTGGAAAAAAGGTGGTAGTAAGTGGAACTGCATTTGTTGAGGAAATGAGTGTTGCCGATCAAAAACACTTTGCAAGGGATGGGGGTAAGTCCGAAATAGAAATCGAAAAAATCACGGAACCCAAAAAGACTTATGGTTTTGAGGCAGTAGGGGTTTTGCTAAAAGACTAATTTGTAAGGAGTCATTACGTAAAAATTTACCGCTTCCAAGACATTCATTCTACCATTTCCAAAACAAGCTTTTTTAACTCTTCCATCCAGTAAAATGAAAAGAAAAGTCGTTACCACGGCAGATGGCTCAAAGACCATTTATTTGGAGGATTGGGACGAACATTACCATTCCAAACATGGTGCAGTCCAAGAAGCATACCATGTATTCATTAAAAATGGGCTTTCTCTTTTTAAAAACAGTCCTATTTCTATTTTTGAAATCGGTTTTGGTACGGGCCTAAACGCCCTGATTACCTTTATGGAAGCGCAAAGAATGGATTTAAATATCCGTTATACCGGAGTGGAGGCGTATCCACCTTCCCCAAAAGAACTTGGGCAGTTAAACTATAGTACAGAATTAAAAGCAAAGGAGTTTCAAAGTATCTTTGAAAAAATGCACGAATGTCCTTGGGAGGATGATTGTGGGATTTCGAACAACTTTATATTACATAAACAACAGATGGACTTTATGGACATAGATGCCAAAGCTTTGTTTGATCTGGTGTATTTTGATGCTTTTGGGGCTAGGGTACAACCGGAGCTTTGGACCGATACCATTTTTGAGAAAATGTTTAAGGCCCTAAAAAAAGGAGGGATTTTGGTTACATATTCCGCTAAAGGCAGCGTACGTAGGGCCATGCAATCGGTTGGATTCATTGTAGAACGTCTGCCCGGCCCTCCGGGAAAACGTGAAATGCTTCGGGCCAAGAAGCCTTAAAATGCCTTATCCCGAAAGGTAGGGCGGATTTCCAGTTTACGCTGTCAATCGAGAACATAACCTTAAACAACATTGTTAAACCTTAATTAAATCTAGATGTTCTGCCTTCTAAATCAATTAGTTTTGCATTATGAGAATTTTGATTTCAGGAGCAACGGGATTGATTGGTCGCGAAATTGTAGACCTTTGCCACTCACAAGGCATTTCCGTTAACTACTTGTCCACAAGCAAGGATAAAATTGTTTCTAGAGATAATTACAAAGGGTTTTATTGGAACCCAAGCTCCGGGGAAATAGATATGGACTGTTTCAACGAGGTCGATGCCATAATAAATTTGGCAGGATCTAGTATTTCCCAAAGATGGACATCCGGTTATAAAAAGGAAATAATGTCCAGCAGAATCAATACGGTCAGAACGCTGTACCATGCTTTAGAGAAAATAGATGGTCACAGTATCAACTCCTTTGTTTCGGCGTCCGCTATTGGCATCTATCCCAATTCCTTGACCAGCTATTATTCAGAGGATGAAAGAGAAGTTGATCAAAGTTTTTTAGGTGAAGTCGTTCTGGCTTGGGAAAAGGAAATAGATTCATTAACATCTTTTGGTTTTTCCGTTGCCAAAATCCGAATCGGTTTGGTAATGGCCTCAGATGGCGGTGCCTTGCCCGAAATGGCCAAACCTATCAAGAATTATATCGGAACAGGATTCGGTTCAGGTGAGCAATGGCAATCCTGGATACACATACGTGACTTGGCCCGTATTTTTCTCTTTAGTGCGGAAAATAGATTACAAGGTACGTACAATGGTGTAGGCCCTAACCCGGTTACGAACAATAAACTTATAAAGGAAATCGCCAAAGTCTTGGAGAGACCCTTGCTTTTACCAAATATTCCAAAATTCGTTATGAAGGCAATTCTTGGTGAGATGTCCTATATTTTATTTGCGAGTCAGCGTGTAAGCTCTAAAAAAATAGAAGAAGAAGGTTTTGTTTTCCATCATAAGAACATTTGTAAAACCTTGGAAAATATTTATGATAGGGAGAACGGAAAAAAAACGCCTAATAAACTTCTTCAAAAAGAATTTCTCTCCTAACGTGGAACAATACACTTTTCTACTTTAAGATATCCGCTTATGGCGGATTTTTTTATAAAGTTTGATGACATTTTGACATTTTTAAAGAAATGGCAGTACTTTTGCCACCTGGAAAAAAGATTGATTAATAAGTTAGAGATTTTATGAGTAAGAAAGCCAAGGCAGAGGAAATGGATGGAATCGTTTCCGAAGAAAATATATCCACGGAGGAAAATGGTCAAGATCAGGAAATTGATTCCGAGAAGAGCGCACTAACGGAGGAGGAGATACTTCGGGAAGATTTGGCCAAGGAAAAAGATAAATTTCTGCGCCTATTTGCCGAGTTCGAAAATTACAAAAAGAGGACTTCCAAAGAAAGGATGGACCTGTTCAAAACCGCAGGGCAAGAAGTCATAGTTTCACTTTTACCGGTTATCGATGATTTTGACAGGGCTTTGAAAGAGTTGGCAAAGTCGGACGATACCGAAATGTTTAAAGGTGTAGAATTGATAAGTACAAAATTAAGGGAAACCCTTAAGTCCAAAGGATTGGAAGAAGTAGCTGTGGAACAGGGCGATAAGTTTGACGCGGAAGTACATGATGCCATTACTCAGATCGCCGCACCCAATAAGAAATTAAAGGGAAAAATTATCGATGTCATAGAAAAGGGTTATAAGTTGGGAGATAGGATAATCCGTCATCCCAAAGTCGTGTACGGAAATTAAAAACGAGGTATGAAGGAAGACTATTACGATATATTGGGAGTGAACAAAAATGCCACTGCCGCCGAAATTAAAAAGGCGTATCGCAAAAAGGCGTTGGAGTATCATCCTGATAAAAACCCTGGAGATTCCCAGGCCGAAGAAATGTTTAAAAAATCGGCAGAGGCTTATGAAGTTCTTAGTAATCCGGATAAAAAAGCGAGATATGACCAATTTGGGCATGCTGCCTTTGAAGGTGGAGGCGGCTTTGGCGGTGGCGGAATGAATATGGAAGATATCTTCAGCCAATTCGGAGATATCTTTGGGAGTGCCTTTGGTGGCGGTGGTTTCTCTGGTTTTGGTGGTTTTGGCGGAGGAGGCCAGCGTAGGGTAAAAGGCAGTAATTTAAGAATACGTGTAAAACTTAACTTGGAAGAAGTTGCCCAAGGAGTTGAAAAAAAGGTAAAAGTTCGTAGAAAAGTCCAGGCCCAAGGTGTTACCTATAAAACATGTGGAACTTGCAATGGCACGGGCCAAGTGACCAAGATAACCAATACCATATTGGGGCGTATGCAAACAGCTACCACTTGTACTACCTGTGGTGGTAGTGGTCAAATCCTGGATAAGAGACCCAGTGATGCCGATTCCCAGGGTCTAAAAGTAACCGAAGAAACGGTATCGATCAAGATTCCGGCCGGAGTAGAGGAAGGGATGCAGTTAAAGGTAACAGGCAAAGGGAACGAAGCTCCAGGAAACGGGATTCCAGGCGATTTGTTAGTGGCAATAGAGACCGAAGATCATAACACATTAAAACGTGAGGGAGATAATCTCCATTATGACCTCTACATTAGTATTTCCGAGGCTGTTTTGGGAACTTCCAAAGAAATTGATGCCGTAGGAGGAAAAGTTAGAATAAAACTAGAACCCGGAATTCAGTCGGGCAAGATATTGAGATTGCGTGGCAAAGGGATTTCAAGTCTCAACGGATATGGAAGTGGCGACCTTTTGGTCCATGTTAATGTTTGGACTCCAAAAGAGCTAACCAAGGAACAAAGGGAGTTTTTTGAACGCATGCAGGGGAATGATAATTTTGAGCCAAAACCCGAAAAATCAGATAAATCTTTTTTCGAGAAAGTTAAAGATATGTTCTCTTGACCAAATAATATTTGGGTTTTAAATAAAAAACGTATATTTGATTTGATATTGGGAAACCAATATTAATTTTCTTTTTCATAGCAATTTTTTTCCCATCCTTAATTTCTTTAAGGGTGGGTTTTGTTTTTTGGAGAGGTTAAGTTCTGGACAAGTCTATTCTGTTTTGTAGGAGTGCTCCCAAAGGCACACGGAAACTAGCCATTAGGTTAGGTATAACCAATATATTACCCGTTGCTATGGATGCTGAAAGCAAAGGCCATTTACTTTCCCATTGAGTAGAAAATACCGAAAAACCGGAACACTTTTTAAAGCAATTCTATATCTTTGGCAAAATTGCTTGCATGAATAACATTTTGGTTACTAAAGAGGTTACCAAACGATTTGGAGAGCATACAGCACTGAACAAAGTATCCCTAGAAATTCCCAAGAACAGCATTTATGGACTGCTAGGCCCAAACGGAGCTGGGAAAACTACCCTAATACGAATCATAAACCAAATAGCCTTTCCTGACGCAGGCGAGGTATTTTTTGACGGGGAGCCCTTAAATGCACATCATATTGCACAAATAGGATATTTACCGGAAGAAAGAGGCCTTTACAAGAGTATGAAGGTCGGCGAGCAAGCCCTGTATTTGGCACAATTAAAGGGCCTTGGTAAATCCGAAGCCAAAAAACGTCTAAAGTTTTGGTTCGAGCGATTTGAAATAGAAGGATGGTGGCATAAAAAGGTACAGGAGCTTTCTAAGGGAATGGCTCAAAAAATACAGTTCATCGTAACTGTTCTCCATAGACCCAAACTTTTGATTTTTGACGAACCTTTTAGCGGTTTTGACCCTATCAACGCTAATATTATCAAGGACGAGATATTGAAACTTAAGGAAAATGGTACCTCCATTATCTTTTCTACCCACAGAATGGAGTCCGTTGAGGAGTTATGCGAGTATATTGCATTGCTCCATAATTCCGAAAAAGTATTGGATGGAAAATTATCGGATATAAAAAAGGAATACAAAAACAATGTATTTGATGTTTGCCTGGAAGTTGAAGATGGCGATTCCCTTTTGAAGGAATTGGAGGGGAAATTTAAAGTACGCTCATCAACGTATCTTCCAGGAGAAGGGCAATTGGAATTTACGGTAGAATTACCTTTTGCCGATTCCAAGGAAATGTTGGCACACCTCTCCAATAGGGCCAATATTGTTCGCTTCGTAGAAACTATACCTTCTGCGAACGATATTTTTATAGAAACAGTACAAAGTAAGGAGGTCTATGAATAAACTACCTTTAATTATAAAAAGGGAATATTTGGCCAAAGTACGGAACAAGTCTTTTGTGATAATGACTTTTTTGAGCCCAATTTTAATGGTGGGTATGGTGGTTTTAATTGCCTACCTAACCAAAATAAATGACAATGAAAAAAGAATAATCGGTGTATTAAATGAAAGTGACTTCTTTTCCAACGAATTTCTAACAACGGAGACCACGTCATATGTTAATTTTAAGGATATAGCCTTACAGTCCGCCAAAGATTCTACATTGCACATGGGGTATTATGGATTGCTTTACATACCTAAGGCGGCAAGTCTTGAACAGGTGGCCAAAAATGCGTTTTTTTATAGTAAGGAAGCACCTAGTACCGCCGTGCTAGAGAGGTTGGAGCGCATTTTTCAAAACCGTCTTTTCCAGCAAAGGATTCAAAATTTAGGAGTTTCCGCCAAGGAATTTGCCAATGTGGATAATCGTTTTGAAATTAAAACGGCTACATTTTCGGGTCAGCTCAACCTTAAGGGCATTAATGAGGTCAAAGCTTTTATTGGTGGTGGATTTGGTTATCTTATAATGATGTTCATAATTATTTATGGAGGTTTTGTCATGCGAAGTGTAATCGAGGAGAAAACCAGTAGGATTATTGAAGTCATCATTTCTTCCGTTAAACCCTTTCAATTAATGATGGGCAAAATAATAGGTACTTCCCTAGCGGGTGTTACACAATTTGCCATTTGGATTCTTTCCGCTTCTTTGCTTCTATTCTTGGTATTTGCATTTTTTGGGGTGGATCTTTCGGTATTAAACAGTAGTGCACATTTAGCCCCGGGAATGGCACAATCCATATCTCCAATGGATCAGGACATACAGTTGTATGCCATGGAATTCATGAAAATACCATGGTTTATGCTTATTGCATTTTTTGTCCTATACTTCATATTGGGATATTTGATTTACAGTTCCATCTATGCCGCTATTGGGGCAGCCGTGGATAACGAAACGGATACTCAACAGTTTATCTTTCCAATTATACTGCCTTTAATGCTTGCCATCTATGTTGGTTTTTTTTCAGTATTCAGTAATCCTCACGGACCCATAGCCGTTGGCTTTTCCCTATTTCCACTTACATCTCCGATTGTTATGCTCATGCGGTTGCCCGGTGGAATAGGAGAGGGAGGTGTACCCATTTGGCAGCTTATCGCCTCAGTTGTATTATTGGTAGGAACATTCATAGGAATCGTCTGGTTGGCGGCAAAGATTTATAGGGTAGGAATTTTAATGTATGGTAAAAAACCGAGCTATAAGGAATTGTACAAGTGGCTAAAATATTGATCATGGTTCAGGAAGAGGGAAATAAGGTAGAGGAAATCATTAAGGAGGATATTTGGGGCGCAATAAAGGAGTTTTTGGACCTTGGCCTTCATGTAGGTCAAGGCGATAAGCGCATAGATATAACTATCGGAATATTGCTACTCCTCATTGTCGCTTTTTTAGCGACCAGTTTTCTTCTCAAATGGCTACGCCGATTGTTTACCCGAAAGATGGATGTTGATGACAAGCTGAAGTTCATCAGTATTTTCAAATTTATCAAGTATGTGGTGTACGTCGCCGTAATCTTGATAACCATGAGTGCTGCCGGTATAGACATTACCATACTCATTACGGCCTCTGCGGCACTGTTCGTTGGGCTAGGATTGGCGTTACAGGAACTTTTTCAGGACGTCATTGGAGGGATTTTTATCATCTTGGATAAATCCGTGCATGTAGGGGATATTGTGGAAGTGGAAGGAAAAGTAGGTAAGGTGTACGAAATAAAGTTAAGGACTACTAGGGCCATTACCCGGGATGATAAGGTGATTATAATTCCAAATCATAAGTTTATCAGTGATATTGTTTTTAACTACACCCAAAACCATGCTACGACACGTGAAAAAGTACATGTTGGTGTGGCCTATGGAAGTGATGTCGATGAGGTGACGCGTATATTGGAAGAAGTTGCCAATAACCAAGAGGGTGTACTTAAAAATCCAAGGCCATTTGTTCTATTTGAAGATTTTGGCGATTCCGCATTGCTGTTTTCCATTAACTTTTTTACAAATGACAGTTTTGGAGACCCTCGAATAAAAAGCGAAATGCGATATAGAATAGATTCTGGGTTTAGGGAAAACAATATCACTATCCCGTTTCCGCAAAGAGACGTTCATATATTACAGGATCGGCCCATTCAATATCATCAAGTGGATAAATCCAAGGAAAAGAATGGGGATTAATCTGGCAAAGGGTTTAGCAAGTATTTTGGGGGTAGTTTTAGTGCAAACGGTAGGTCTTTCGCAGACAACTGACTTGTTGCGAATGGAATATACACATATCCCCGAGAACGATTTTGGGATCAGCACCTCAAGATATCGGGCCTTGTTTAACCTACCTATTAAAATGGGCAAGGAGAACTATTTGGTAGCGGGATCTGAGTATAACACCTATCGTTTTGAATTTAACAGTCCATTGCCTTTTCCTTCCAATTCCTTGGAAGAGATTCATATTATTGATGTGAACTTGGGATATATCCTCAAATGGAATCCAAGTTGGCGATTTGTAGGCATCGCCACCCCCCGTTTGGCATCCAATTTTGTAGAAGGCATAGAGAATAATGATTTTCTCTTCAACTTTTCCGCTTTGGTTTGGAAAGAGAAACCGGATATCGATAAACCTTTTCGTTTAATATTGGGACTTACCTTCAATAGTGCTACAGGGCTTCCCTTTCCACTGCCATTGATCAACTATCAAAAAAGATTTCATCCCAATTGGTCCTACACGCTGGGTATTCCCAGGATGGATTTAAAATATTACATTCGAAAGAAGCATATTTTACAAACGGCACTATTTTTGGACGGGTATTTTGTAAATATTCAGAATGATATCCTACTTCCTGGTAACGTATTGGGAACAACGGTTTCGCTTTCTGCGTTGGTAAGTGCTATAGGTTACCAATATAAAATATCAAAGTTTATTTCATTTTATAGTCTTTTGGGGTATTCCTTAATACAAGAAGGATTGCTAAGAGATGGTGGTCGGAACAGGGCCTATACCTTGAATGATGAGGGAAATATTTATCTTAGGACAGGATTTAAGATATCAATTTTTTAAAATTAACGCATGTCAAAAATATTGGTAATAGAGGACGAATCGGCCATAAGGAGAGTTTTGGTTAAAATCCTTTCGGAAGAGAATGATACCTATCAAGTGGAGGAGGCCGAGGATGGTCTAAAAGGCTTGGAAACTATTAAGAATAACGATTATGATCTGGTGCTTTGCGATATAAAAATGCCCAAAATGGACGGTGTTGAGGTTTTGGAGGCGGCCCGGAAAATTAAGCCTGAAATTCCCTTTATCATGATATCCGGACATGGCGATTTGGATACGGCCGTTAATACCATGCGTTTGGGAGCGTTTGATTATATATCCAAGCCCCCGGATTTGAACCGGCTTTTGACTACGGTACGCAACGCCTTGGATCGTAAGGAATTGGTTGTGGAAAACAAGATTCTTAAGAAAAAAGTAAGTAAGAACTATGAAATGGTGGGCGAAAGCAAGGAAATCAATGTTATTAAGGACATGATAGAAAAGGTGGCCCCTACGGATGCTAGGGTTTTGATAACTGGTTCCAATGGAACGGGAAAAGAATTGGTAGCACATTGGATTCATGAAAAAAGCCAAAGAAGCAGTGCTCCTTTTATAGAGGTCAACTGTGCCGCTATACCGTCCGAACTTATAGAGAGTGAGCTTTTTGGTCACGTCAAGGGAGCCTTTACCTCTGCTGTAAAGGACAGGGCGGGAAAGTTTGAGGCGGCCAACAAGGGGACCATTTTTTTGGACGAAATAGGTGATATGAGCCTTTCCGCTCAGGCAAAAGTGCTCCGGGCCTCACAGGAAAACAAGATTTCAAGGGTTGGGACGGACAAGGATATTAAAGTTGATGTACGTGTGATTGCGGCCACCAATAAAAATCTAAAAAAGGAAATTGAAGAAGGAAGATTCAGGGAGGATCTATACCATAGATTGGCGGTTATCTTGGTAAAAGTTCCTTCCTTGAACGAACGCAGGGAGGATATTCCATTGCTGATAGCACATTTTGCTAAAAAAATTGCATCCGAACAAGGTATAGTTCCAAAGGCTTTCTCGGACAAGGCCATTAAACTGTTGAAGACCTACGATTGGACCGGAAATATCCGTGAGCTTCGAAATGTGGTAGAACGGCTAATAATTTTAGGCGGGAAAGAAGTTAGTGAGGCAGATGTTACCCTTTTTGCCAGCAAATAATCTACATATATGGCAGATTATGCTCCCGAATAAATGCTATTTGAAATGGGTGGAAGCTAAAAATTCGTTTATCTGCTACTTAGTAATTGATCTCCACAGCCCTCCAAGCGCTCCAGGGCTTCCTTGGAAATCTGCTTGGTCCTAAGATTGTAGTATTTTTTACCCTCGGTTAAATTGGGTTTTAGAAGTTGTTGTTCGCAATGGTCGTGAATTTTTTTGGCAAAGGCTTTGGCCTCCTTACAGTTCACGGAATTAATTACATTATCCAATGACTTTTGGTAGTTTACCAAGGACATATCGATCTTCTTCCTTAGGGCATTAATATCGGTATCTTTAAGAACTATCTTTTTTTTCTTTGCCATCTTGGTGTTCATTACTAAAACATCACTTGGATAAGGGCTATCATGTGCTTCGTATGTTAAGACTGCTTCCAAGCCTTCAAGGGTATTCTCTAGAGCCCTATTCAATAATATCTTGGTGGCCCTCAATGTAGTGGTACGGGTGGCTCTTTTCAAGTTATCGAACCCTTCCTCTATACTTAGTACTGCATGCTCGCAACCACATTCCGAAAGTTGTTGTCTGGATTTAACAATAGCGTTCAAGGCCTTATAGGTATAATACCGGGCTAGATTGATATTTTCCATGGCAATGGCCTTTTCGGTCTGAGACTTAACAAAGCCAATATTAGAACCCGCATATTCGCAAGCGGGGCTAGGCTTATAGGAAGATAATAGGCAGGAAAAAAGAGCGCATAGCACTATTGTACACTTTTCCATGTTGTGATCATTTAAGGGTAAAATTTGGGACATTTTACAGTGTAAAGTTAAGCATTACAGCGTAGAGGGGCCTATTTTTTCGATAGACGGGATATCAGAACCCAAATTTTGGATGAAGCGGTTTTATTGGATGACAAACGGTCAATTTTTTTAACATTCGCTGTATTTCAACGAGAAAATATTTTATATTCCACTCATGAAGAAAGTAGATTTAGCCCATTATAAGGTGGGAACACCCATAAAATTGCAAGATTCTCCAACCTATGTGGACCTAGATGCATCAAAAAAGGACTTGAAAAAAGCGTTGGAGCAAACCCGAGAGGAACTTGGGGAGTTTCAAGATACTTTGTATGCCCATGGTAAATACGGTGTTCTGGTGTGCCTCCAAGGAATGGATGCAGCAGGGAAGGACAGTTTGATCAGAGAAGTATTCAAGGATTTTAATGCACGTGGTGTTGTGGTACATAGTTTTAAAGTGCCCACGGATTTAGAACGCAAGCACGACTATATTTGGCGGCACTACATCGCCCTTCCGCCCAAAGGAAAATTCGGTGTATTTAACCGAACTCACTATGAAAATGTATTGGTGACCCGAGTTCATCCAGAATACCTTTTGAGTGAAAATATGCCGGATATTCTTAGCGTTGAAGATGTAGATCAGAAGTTTTGGGATAGGCGTTTTGAGAGGATTAACAATTTTGAACGCCATATTGCTGAAAACGGAATGATAATTTTCAAATTTTTCCTGCATCTTTCAAAAGAGGAGCAACGTCAAAGACAGTTAAGGCGATTAAGGTTAAAAAGAAAAAACTGGAAATTCTCCCCAGGCGATTTGGAAGAACGCAAGCTTTGGGATCAATATCAGATATGTTATGAGGAGGCAATCAATAAAACTTCCAAACCGCATGCACCATGGTACATTATCCCATCAGATAATAAGGATGCTGCAAGGGTAATTACAGCTTCCATCCTACTTCAAGAGTTAAAAAAATACAAAGATATCCAAGAACCTGAGCTAGATCCGGAAATACAGACTAATTTAGAGGCTTACATCCGGCAATTGGAAAATGAAGGGAAATGAAAAAAATTAGTGTACTGTTTTTTTTTGCAAGTCTGATTACCATAGCACAGACCAAAGATGAGCAACAAATAAAACGTATTTATGATGCCGCCCTGACCCAGGGATCAGCTTACAACTGGCTCAACCATCTTTCCAATCAAATAGGAGGAAGACTTTCTGGTTCCGTACAGGCGCAACAGGCGGTAGACTACACCAAGGCCCAGTTGGATAAGCTAGGCTTAGATCGTGTTTGGTTACAGCCCGTTATGGTTCCCAAGTGGGTAAGGGGAACCCCTGAATTTGCCTATATTGAGACCAATCCTGGAATAACCACCAATGTACCCATATGTGCTTTAGGGGGATCTGTAGCTACACCTCTGGTTGGTCTAAAGGCCAATGTTGTAGAGGTTAAGGGCTTGGAAGATTTAAAGGCTTTGGGGGAAGAGAAGATAAGGGGTAGGATCGTATTTTTCAATCGACCGATGAATCCTACGGAAATAGATACTTTTGAATCTTATACCGGTTGCGTGGACCAGCGTTATAACGGGGCAGAGGAGGCGGCCAAGTATGGTGCCGTGGGTGTTGTAGTCCGTTCAATGACACTTCGTTTGGACGATTACCCACATGCTGGTGCCATGAGCTATGGTGATACTCCTTTGGAGAATAGGATTCCCGCCGCGGCCATAAGTACCAAAGGAGCTGAATTGTTAAGTACTACCTTAAAACTTAATCCGAAAATTAAATTCTATTTTAAGCAAAGTTGCAGACAGGAGGAAGACGTGGAATCCTTTAACGTTATTGGTGAAATTACCGGAACTACCCATGCTGATGAGATAATTTTAGTAGGTGGTCACTTAGATTCATGGGATTTAGGAGACGGTTCACATGATGATGGGGCCGGCTGTGTACAGAGCATGGAAGTGCTTAACCTTTTAAAAACAACAGGATACAAACCAAAACGAACCATCCGTGCTGTTTTGTTCATGAATGAGGAAAATGGACTTCGCGGTGGAAACAGGTACAAGAAAATCGCCTACGAAAAGAAAGAGAACCACATTTTTGCTTTGGAAAGTGATGCTGGCGGTTTTTCTCCTAGAGGTTTTTCCTTTGAATCCTCGAAGGCCAATTTAGAACAGGCACAGTCCTGGGCCTCATTATTTGAACCTTATTTGGTCCATTTTTTTAAAGAAGGGTATTCCGGGGCCGACATTCGTCCATTGGATAATGGAGAAATGGTATTGGCGGGGCTTCGTCCTGATTCCCAACGCTATTTTGACCATCATCATGCGGAAAACGATACGTTCGAGCATGTTAATAAACGTGAATTGGAATTGGGCGCAGCTGCCATGACCAGTTTGGTTTATCTTTTTGATACCTATGGAATTGTGAATTAGAGGTAAATTGTAGAGGCTTATTTTTTGCTTTCAGGGCCTCCAATTGAAACTCCATACCCAACAAAATTTCCTACCTTTGCCGCTCATTAAAAAAAGCGAAAAATGCAAGACGGAATCTATGCCAAATTCAATACCTCAAAAGGAGAGATAGTAGTAAAACTTACCCACGATAAAACTCCTGGGACCGTTGGTAACTTTGTGGCACTGGCCGAAGGTAAAAAGAACAATTCGGCGAAGGCCGAAGGTGAACCTTATTATGATGGCCTAAAGTTCCATAGGGTGATACCGGACTTTATGATTCAAGGTGGTTGTCCTCAAGGTACCGGTACTGGGGATCCGGGCTATAAGTTTGATGACGAATTTCATCCTGATTTGAAGCATTCCGAACCAGGTATTCTATCTATGGCAAATGCAGGGCCAGGTACCAATGGAAGCCAGTTTTTCATAACACATGTACCTACGCCATGGTTAGATAACAAGCATACTGTATTCGGTCATGTAGCATCAGGACAGGAAACGGTTGATGAAATTGCTCAGGGAGATGTTATTGAGAACTTGGAAATTCTACGAGTGGGTGATGAGGCAGAACAATGGAATGCGTTGGACGCATTTAATAGTTTTGAAAGTTCCAAAGCAAAGAGATTGGAAGAAGAGCGAAAGCTTCAAGCCGCAGAACTGGACAAAGTCGCAGCAGGATTTAATGAGACCCCTAGTGGACTTCGCTATAAGATTATTGAGAATGGAAGTGGATCTAAAGCCGAAAAAGGTCAACAAGTCTCTGTGCACTATGAAGGAGCGTTACTTAACGGGCAAGTTTTTGACTCATCCTATCAGCGCAATCAACCCATAGATTTCAAGCTAGGAATTGGTCAGGTAATCCCCGGATGGGATGAGGGCATCTCACTATTAAAGGTTGGTGATAAGGCCCGATTTGTTATTCCACCGGATTTGGCCTATGGCAGTGCAGGGGCCGGCGGAGTTATTCCGCCAAATGCCACCCTTCTATTCGATGTTGAATTGGTAAAAGTAGGTTAGGGACTAAACATAGTGTTTTCCGAGTAAATACTGTTTAGGTTTTTTTAAGCCTCACCTATTTGGCGCGATTAATACTGACCAATAGCAGTAATATATTTACAAGAACCAAGATTAATAATAGTATAAAGAAGTTCAACATCTTTGAGGTTTATTGCTTTGTAGGTCAATTTATAGTATCACCTATACATCGTAAACAACTAAAGAGGCTAGCACCCTACCTGTATCTATAAATATTTCTATTTATCCAAGGTTTTGGCACTTTTCGTACTTAAAAGAAGCAGGATGATATTGATTACAAGCAACAAAAAAAGAATCCCAAAAAAGGTTAACATAGTGCGTTCTTGTTAGAAGTGGGGTATTGTTTTGTTTAAATTTAGATGGAAATAAATGCAAAAGGTTGCGTAATTGTTAAACAAAATCAATGGAATAGTAGTATTATTCTTATAATTATTTGAAAAGCATATAAAAAAACCCTGGCAAAACTGCCAGGGCTATCCTATAAAAAAGTCTATTCTTTACCTAGTCAACAACTTTCACATTAACGGCGTTCAATCCTTTTTTACCTTGTTGTAGCTCAAATTCCACAACATCGCCTTCTCGAACCTCATCGATTAAGCCAGAAATGTGTACAAAATGATCTTCGTTTGAACCATCTTCTGTAATGAAACCATATCCTTTGGAATCATTGAAGAATTTTACTGTTCCTTTACCCATAATAAAAAAAATTAAAAATTAAATTAAAACGCGAAGGTAATGTTAAAATTTTTAATTCGGTGATTTTTTGAAGGTTATCTTTTTGTAAAAACATCTTGTAAGACTTATTGGAGATTTAATACGGACAGATTAGCCACTTTTAGATTAGGACTTCCAAATCACATTTAGTATTCTTTTTATCTTTAAATGATGGGAGGAGTACAATCATACAATAAGATTTCGGACTTATTGAAATCCGAGGATTTGGGTGGGCAAGTCCATCAGGATTCTGATTTCACCGTAAACCGATTGGAAGACATACACCCAAGGCCTACAAAATCCCCTACTTTTAGGGCCAATTACTATTCCTTTGTATTGTTACAAAAAGGAAGTACGGATTATAGCATAGACAATAGAACATTTTCAACAAAAGAGCGGACGTTATATTTTACCAATCCTGGACATTTAAAATCTTTTCATATCAGGGAGGTAAGCTATGGTTTTATATTCACGGTTTCCGAGAACTTCCTAAAAGAATATATCCACAAGGATGTCTTTGACGAATTCTCATTTTTATTGACGGAAATAGTACCGCCCTGTTACTTGGATGAACATCGCTTTAAAGAACTACATGCTTTAGCGGAACAAATCATAATTGAGGAGCAAAAGGATACTATTCTGAAGCATAAAATTGTTAGTTCATTTTTTTTGATCTTTTTGCTTAAGGTCAAGGAATATCTTTTGAAGGATAGGGGTTTTAAAACGGAATATAGTAGGGATTCGGAAATTGTAAATAGATTTAAAAAGGATTTGGAAAAATATTTCCGAATACTCCTGAACGATTTCAAAGGGCAAAAGGAAATCCCTAAAGTTCAATACTTTTCCGCTCAACAGCAGTTAAACCCTAGCTACTTTAGTACTGTAGTCAAAGCCAAGACCGGCCGAACCGCCAATACTTGGATACACGAAAAAATACTATCCGAAGCCAAGGCCATGTTATCCCACTCCAAAAATCCGATTAAGGAAATAGCTTATAGTTTAGGATTTCAGGAAGCGACCCACTTTTCCAAATTCTTCAAAAAGTACGTAGGCAAATCACCGGTTAAGTACAGAAAAGGCTTCTAAGAATATTATCAAAGAAATATACCTTCTTTTCTAAAAAATACACCTTTATCCCAGTAAGTGTAAGTTTCATCTTTGTTTTAGAAATAATACAAATCTCTAAAAACAAAAAAGATGAAAAATTTGGAAGGAAAAATAGCCTTGGTAACAGGAAGCAGCCGAGGTTTGGGAAAGGAAATGGCCATACGGCTTTCGGAAAATGGAGCCAACATAGTGGTTACCTACCACTCGGATAGGGAAGCTGCCAATGATACGGTCGCTCAAATTGAAAAAGGTGGTGGTAAGGCTTTTGCATTGCAATTGGATACCGGGAAAGTATCTACTTTTGATGATTTTTTTAACCGACTAAACATGGAACTAAAACCCAACTTGAATGCTTCAAATATTGATATTTTGGTAAATAATGCAGGTATTATTCCACAAGCTCCAATAGCTTCTATGGATGAGGATACTTTTGACAGAGTTACCGATATACAATACAAAGGAGTATTCTTTCTTACCCAAAAAGCGCTAAAGCTCTTAAATGAAGGAGGGAGGATTATCAACATCTCAACAGGGCTCGCAAGGTTCAGCCTTCCCGGACATGCGGCCTATGCCGCAGCGAAGAGCGCCGTTGAGACGTTTACCAGATATTTGGCCAAGGAGTTGGGTTCAAGAAGGATTACGGTAAATGTAGTGGCTCCCGGGGCAATAAATACCGATGTTAACCGGGAAGCTTTTAAAAACCCACAAGTATCCGGATTTATTTCGCAGATGACCGCCTTGGGCAGGGTAGGAGAGTCCGAGGACATCGGTGGTGTAGTTTCCTTTTTAGCCTCGGATGACGCCCGATGGATTACTGGTCAACGTGTGGAGGTTTCCGGAGGTATGTTTCTATAAAAAGCACCATTTTGATAGGCAAGGGGAAGCACTGGTAGATGCTTTTAGAAGCTGATAGAAGGTAATTTAAAGAAGGTTTTTGGGAGCTCAATATCAAATTAATATACAATCCAGAAAAGTGTTCTCCATTTAAATTGGATATAAAAAAGCCCCCTTGTGAAAGCAAGGGGGCTTTTTTACAAATACATTTCTTGTTACGCGGTTGGATCCGGTGTCATTCTAAGATAAGGTTTCACTTCTTCCACACCCTTGGCAAACATTTCCTTGGCTTGTTCTGTTGGGATGGCGGGACTAACCACAACATCTTGTCCGTGTTCCCAATTGGCTGGGGTAGCAACTTTATGATAGGCTGTTAATTGCAGGGAATCCACAACACGAAGCAATTCATAAAAATTACGCCCCGTAGAAGCAGGGTAGGTGAGTATTAACTTCACGGCCTTGTCCGGAGCTATGATAAAGACGGAACGCACGGTAAGTTTATCATCCGCATTTGGGTGGATCATATCATACAACGTAGCTACTTTCCTATCCTCATCGGCAATAATAGGAAAATTGACGGTGGTCTTTTCTACTTCATTGATGTCCTTGATCCATTCCGCATGGGACTCTGCCCCATCTACGCTCAATGCGATCATTTTCACATTGCGCTTGTCAAACTCGTCCTTGAATTTTGCAGCCGTTCCCAATTCTGTAGTACATACCGGCGTAAAGTCAGCAGGGTGGGAAAAAAGAATTCCCCAACTATCACCCAAATAATCATAAAAATTTATGGTTCCTTGAGAAGTGTCAGCAGTGAAATCTGGGGCAGTATCGCCCAATCGTATAGTAGCCATATCCTATATTTTTAGGTTGTTAATTTTAAAGTGTTACAAAATTATTGGATTAAACAGCAATCCCTTATTTTTTTGGTTAAAAATCTATTAAAGTTTAATGTTACTTTAATTGTACAGGCCATGGTTTTATTTCGAATAACATGTAATCTTATCTATCTTTGTTTTTATGGAGAAAATCGATTTGGAAAAACTGCGCTACCCGATAGGACATTTTGTGTTTCCAGAAAACTTTGATGATTCAATTGTCGAGGATTGGATTTTGGAATTGGAGACCTTTCCCCAAAAATTAAAGCTTCTGGTCAAGAATCTTTCCGATGAACAGTTGGATACCCCGTACAGACTGGAGGGATGGACCGTGAGGCAGGTAATCCATCATGTTTCGGACAGTCACCACAATAGCTATATGCGATTTAAATGGGCGTTGACGGAAGATCAACCTATAATCAAGGCGTATGATGAAAAGGCTTGGGCCGATTTATTGGATACTAGGACGGGACCCATTGAAATGTCCTTGAATCACTTAAGCGCTATACATGCCAAGTTGGTTTATTTGTTAAGAAGGCTTTCCCCTAAGGATTTGGAAAGAACGTTCGTCCACCCTGAAAGTAAGGCCGAAACATCCTTAAAAGAGAATATAGGAAGATATGTGTGGCATGGGAACCATCATTACGCACACATCAAAAATGTACTGATCAAGAATAACTGGTAAGTCCCCTGAGATTCGTAAGTATTGATAAAACAGGACTAAATAGCTTTATACAGTATAAGCATCTGTCGTTCGCTTTTCAAAACATTTGGAAACTCCAATACTCCTTCCCTAAGAATTTCAAACCCGTTTTTTAGATAAAAATTTACTGCAGGACCCTTTTTCATAGTATCCAGCCAAAGTATCCTTTTATTTAGTTCCTTGGTCCTCTTTTCAACAAAATTCAATACCTCGGTCCCGATACCCTTACCGGAGTATTCCCTTAAGAGATAGAGCTTTTCCAATAGGAGCGCTTCTTTGGAGGAGTAGGTTGCAATTTTGGAATGCAATAGTACTTTAAAAATACCCACTGGAGAAGCTCCATGGTAAATAATGAAATGTTCATTGTTGGGATGCGCCAATTCTCGATCAAGAACGGTATGGGTAAAACTAGCGTCTATATAGGGTGCAGGATCTGCGTTTTCCCAGAGATGTAGATAGTACTGCCTATAGGATTTAATTCCAATGGCACAATAGACATCAAATAACTCTTGGGTCAATGCAGTGATAGCAATGTCCATAAATTAGGTTTTCTTTTCCCCTCCTTCGGGGCCATAGAAAAGTACCCAAGTAGCAAAATCCTCGCTGAAGTTCTCAAAACGATGCTCTATCCCCGCAGGGACAAAAAGAAAATCACCGGGGGAAAAATCCGTACGGACCCCACCATTCAAAAATTCACCATTACCGGAAATTACAATATATACTTCATCCCGGGTATGCGGTTTTTGTAAATCGACTTTTTGGGGCTTATATACTTCTACAACCAAAGTGCCGTGCTCAAAAAGGTTCAAAAAAAGTGATTCAGAATCCGCTAATCTGTCCAATGCTTCTTGGGTACCTATTTTCATTTTAGGAAATTTATGTTAAGCGTCTGCCCATTTGATGTTGCAGCCAATACTTGGTTTTTGAAACGTATCAATTTTTTTCTCCTCCAAAACGGCATCAATGGCATTTCTAAGATCCTTTCCGGTTACCGGTATTCCATTACCAGGGCGGGAGTCGTCCAATTGTCCGCGGTAAATCAGTTTTAGAGTACCATCGAAAAGATAAAAATCAGGCGTACACGCGGCGTCATAGGCCTTTGCTACTTCCTGGGTCTCGTCATAAAGATAGGGGAAGGAGAATCCTTCCTGTTGGGCTGTCTCCTTCATTAAATCTGGGGCATCCTGGGGATAATTCTTAACATCGTTACTAGATATGGCGATAAAACCAATCCCATTTTTTTGGTATTCCCGACCTAGTTTTGAGATTTCGGGATTTACATGTTTCACAAAGGGACAATGATTACAGATAAACATGATTACGGTTCCCTTATCACCTTTTAAATCCTGAAGGGCCTCTTCTTTTCCGGTAACGGTATTCGTTAAACTAAATTCAGGGGCCATTGTACCCAAGGGTAACATATTGCTAGGGGTATTTGCCATTTGATTTAAATTTTTGTTTTTATCGCCATTGAATACATCCATGGAACGATTAAACCGTTTGGTCTATCAAAGTTAAAAAGAATTTTGCCGACCTTGTGTTTTAACAAACTAGTGGTATATTCAAAAATTTTTAATAGAGTACCCCAAATACAACTTGTAAGTTTTTAGTATGGATTACGTTAAATTAAACCACGATGTTTGCTATTTGCGTTTGAATTTTTACAAATCCAGATTGAAAAAACGGAAAAATTAAAAAATTGACTTAAAGAAAATGGGGTATTATCTCATAAAGGCTTGGATAAAAAGTGGACTGCATCTATACTTTTCCAAAATTAAGGTCCATGGTCTTGAGAATGTTCCAAAAGACAAGCCTGTGCTTTTTCTGGCCAATCACCAAAGTGCACTATTGGATGTCCTGCTCATTGCCGTAGACTGTAATCGCAAGCCTTATTTTCTTACTAGGGCCGATGTATTCAAAAAACCTTTGCTAAAAAAGTTTTTTGGTTTTCTACAGATGATACCTATTTATCGGATTCGTGATGGTCGTGAATCCTTAAAGAACAATACGGAGGTATTTGATAATTGCGCAAATTTATTGGGTAATGAAAAGGCCATATTGATGTTCCCGGAGGCCAATCATAATCTAAAGCGTAGAGTTAGACCCTTAAGCAAAGGTTTTACACGTATCCTATTTGCTGCATTACGGCAAAACCCAAATTTGGACATTCGTTTGGTACCTATTGGATTAAATTATCAGAATGCCGAAGGTTTCCCGGATTCAGCAGCAATTTATTTCGGCAAGGATATTTCCGTACAACGGTTTTATGATGCCTCTAATTTAATTTCGTCTACCCATATCATCAAAGAAAGGGTTTCAGAGGCACTAAAAATGTTGACCACCCACATAGAGGACGAAGCCTCGTATGATACCATTATAAAACGTTTGGATACGGAAAGAACAGATTATTTGGACCCGACGAAAGTCAATTCAAAATTGAAAAACCTAAAACCCTTGGAGATTCAGACCCATGTAAAGAGGAAACGGGAAAAAGGGTTTCTCCAAATTGCTTTTTACATTTTTAATTTCCCTATTATACTGCTTTGGAAGACTATGGTAAAACCTAGGGTTTGGGAACCGGAGTTTACCGCCACCATCAGATTTGGTTTTGCCCTTATGGCCTACCCGTGCTATTACGTATTCTTGTTTGTAGTGTTTATGATTTTGTATGCCCCCTTAACTGCCTTTATTATAGTCCTAGGCATTTTTCTTTTCAATTTGGGTTATGTGAAGTTGCAGAATGATTAGGGATGTTATTGTCCTGGTTTTTTAGCTTTACGTTACATGATCCCACCGAAGAAAATGGCGTTCATCAATAATTTATTGGTACCATACCAGAATGCCCTAAAGTTTGTGTTATCCGTAAATACCACAACTCTGCCTTTACCCAACTTCTGGACCTGAAAAGGTACACTTCCCTTTAACATGGCCAAATTCTCCTCAGAAATGTACCCGCTTAATAATGGGGTATCCGTATACTGGATTGGATTGTTATAACTATCCTTATCCGGTTCAATAAAAATATTTGTATTTCTAAAAAGTGCCAATCGATTATTTTTATACCCATAGTTAATAGGATGGGATCGATCCAATTTGGCCTGGAAAATAGCCCCGCCAGTCACTTGCGCACCCTTGAAATCATTTTTTGCCCCAAACGAAATATTTTTGGCGACTAAAGTATCCTTTCGGAATTTGAGCTTGATCAGCTCATTTTTTTCAAACCACTCGGTTGCGCTTCTGTAACCTATTAAAGTTCCACCTTGCATTACCCAGTCCTTTAGCTTTTGGGAACCTTTCGCGGCCAAAGCCATGCTGGCACTGCTGGAGCTTGGTATTATAAGGTCCGTATACTTTGTCAAATCTACCTTATCCAAATAGGAAACGTCGATTTTGGTGATTTTCATATCATATCGGGTATCGAACAAATGCCAGACCTCACCTGCATCATAAGAACGTATGCCTTGGCCGACCAAGATGGCCACTTTTTGTTTTTTTAAGGGATCAAAGTCGTTACTGCCTAAGTCTATCCCTTTAGTAAGCCCAGTACTGACTGACTTTATATGTACTTTGCTTTTTTGGGCAACTGTACTTAAAAAATCATGAAGTTCCTTAGGTTGCAATTCCTGATTCTGAACGGGGATCATAATGGTTCCATAGTCGTATTGCTTGCCCTCTAAGGAGAAAGGATATTTGGCGACTTTGGCGCGTAACCCTTTTTCCAATATCATGTTAAGGGCTTTGGGGGTATAATACTCGTGCCATTCGAAAAGATAGGCATAATTGCTATTGGTATCAATACTTCCCGATACATCGGTAAGTTCGGTTATTTCAGAACCTATATTTTCCAATGTGTTTACTTCAGCATAGTCCATATTAAAGGCCAGGGGGAAGGTCCAAGCGGATACGTCATAGAAAAGGCTGTCCTTAAATGTGGTCCGTTTTTCGAACATTGCTTTTATGAGGCGGTGATGTTTTTGGCGCATGGGCACTACATAACCATAGCCCTTGCTATAACGCTTCCCGTCTAATGTCATGTCGTTGGCCAATTCATGAAATTTTATGCCGTGCCGATGTAGAACTTCGGCCAAATGCCAAGCCTTGGAAGCATCCTTACTATTTCCAAAAATAATGGCCTGGGTCTTACTGCGCGAAGCTTCATTCCTTGCACTGGTATAAAAATCGCGTTGATACTCCAGGATTTTGGTCCGCATATTTTTAGCCGCCTCTATAGTGGAAAGTGAGGTGGTGAATTGATTACGGATCGTAAATGGGAAGGTGAGGAGACCATTTTCGCTCTCCTGGATATGTCCACGGGAACTGCCCTGCTCAAAAAGAATTCCAATACTTCCGTTAACATCCGGAAAGGTAGAGCCTTTGCCGTAATAATAATCGTCATAGTTCTCCTCCGAATAATACAACGATCCAATCTTATCCAAGGCCTTAGTGTGATATGTTCCGATTTCTGCCGTTAGTTCTTGATTCAAATTGGATGTTAGGGGATGGACCCGAGAAGGTTCCCCTGGTTGAAAAAAGAAAGTGGAATTCGTGCCCATTTCATGATGGTCTGTTAAGATGTTTGGCTGCCATTTATGAAAGGTATGGATGCGTGCCCGGCTTTCCGGCAATTGAACAGGTAGCCAATCACGGTTCATATCAAACCAGTAGTGATTGGTACGCCCACCGGGCCATACCTCATGGTATTCCCTTTCGTTATTATCGGCATTTAGGTTCTGGCTCCTGTTCGTATTGGCCCAATAGGCAAAACGTTGTAGCCCATCTGGATTAAAGCAGGGATCCAATAAAATGACCAAGTTGTCCAAGGTCTCTGCAATCTCGGGCCCTTCGGCCGCCGCCAAATAGTAGGCATAGGCCAATGCTGCATTAGATCCGCTAGGCTCATTGCCGTGTATGGAAAATCCTTGATACACGACCAAGGGCATTTTTTCGGTATTCAAGGAATTTCCTCCTTCTTCTGTCAAGGCAAGATGTTCCTGTCTGATGTTTTCAAGTTTCCTATGGTTTTTTGGTGAGGTTACCGTGAGTAATAAAATTGGTCGCCCCTCAAAGGTTTCGCCTCTACTCTCAATGGTAATGCGCTCACTTGCTTCGGCCAAAGTCTGCATATAAAACATAAGCTTGTCATGGGTTACGTGCCATTCACCTACCTCATGGCCAATAATTTCTTTCGGAGTGGGAATATCCTCTTTGTAGCTGATGCCTTGGGGAAGGTAGTAATTCAAGTCCAAGGATTCTTGGGACAGACATGTAAGACAAGTAAAAAAGAGCAAAAACAAGGGAATAGCTGTTCTCATATAAGACCTAAAATTTATAAATGGCAAAAACAAAAAACGACCCTTTGTCCGAAGAGCCGTTATCATACTATTTAAGAAACTCCTAATTTAAATATCATCAAAATCAACATCTGTGAAGCTTTCCGCGGATTTTATTTCTCCATTCTCACTGGGTTCCTCTTTTTTAAAATCTTTCTGATGACGCTCGGAAATTACCTCGGAACCTTTTTCATCAAAAATAAAATCCATCATTTCTTCAACATTTTCCCTGAACGCCTGAAAATCCTCTTTGTAAAGGTATATCTTGTGTTTTTTATAGTGGAAAGAACCGTCATCATGTGTAAACTTTTTACTTTCCGTAATGGTCAAATAATAGTCCCCGGCCTTAGTGCTTCTTACATCAAAAAAATAGGTTCTTCTGCCAGCCCTTAAAACCTTGGAATGGATTTCTTCCTGATCCATTAGTTCTCTCTCGCTCATTTTGTGTAGTTTATAGTTGTTAAATAAATGGTATTAATCCTTCAAAAATGTGAAAAAAATGGGAATAAGGCAACAATTTGATTGTTTATTTCTCAGAGAGTTGGTTGATATAAAGCTCTCTGTAATACCCCTCTACATTGTTCAATTCCTCATGTGTACCCTCCTGTAAAAGCTGGCCATCCTCCAGGACGAAAACCTTGTCCGCATTCTTTGCCGATGAAACCCTATGACTTACGATAATGGTCGTTTTATTATTGGAAACTTTCTTTAAATTATTTAAGATTTCCTCTTCTGTTTCGGTATCCACGGCCGAGAGACAGTCATCGAACAAATATACCTTAGGGTCTTTTAATAGCGCCCTGGCTATGGAGACCCTTTGTTTTTGACCTCCACTTAAAGTAATTCCCCTTTCCCCAAGTACGGTATCATACTTCTTGGTAAAGCCCATGATATTTTCGTGTACCGCGGCGTTTTTTGCCACGGTTATAACTTCTTCCTCCATGGCATCATATTTACCGAACTTTATATTGCTTTCAATGGTGTCGGAAAATAGCAAGGCATCCTGAGGTACCGCCCCAATAGATTCTCTCAGGGTTTTTAGGTTTATATTTTTTACTGGAATGTCATCTATTAAGATTTCACCGGAAGACACATCGTAAAGACGGGTAATTAAATCGAGAATGGTAGATTTCCCGGCCCCTGTTTTACCCAAAATGGCGACCGTTTCTCCTGGGTCAATGGAAAATGAAATATCCTTTAACGCAGTAATATTGGTATCCTCATAGGTAAAGGATACGTTTTTGAACTCGATTTTTCCTCTAATGGGAATTGATTCAACTACCTGATTACGTATTTTAGGACGCTCTTTTAGAAATTCATTTATTCGCTTCTGCGAGGCCTCCGCGCGTTGTACGATGGAGGTTAGCCATCCCACTATGGCTACGGGCCAAGTAAGCATATTTACATATAAAATAAATTCGGCGATAACCCCCACGGAATTTATCTCTCCGTCTATGTATTGTTTCCCACCAATGTAGATAACAAAAATATTGCTTATACCTATTAGCAGGATCATTAAAGGAAAGAACCATGCGTTTACCTTGGCCAGGTCCATACTTTTATTCTTCCCTTCTACGGCCAAGACCCCTAGATCACCGCTCACCTGAGTCTCCAGGGCATATGCCTTTATTACGGACACTCCGGAAAAAACTTCTTGCGTAAAAGTAGATAGGGTAGACAGGTATTCTTGGACCACCGTACTACGTTTATGGATGACTTTACTGATTTTATAAATAAGGACGGACAAAATGGGAAGCGGTATCAAAGTATATGCCGCCAAGGTAGGTGCCTTTATGAACATAATGGGGATGATACAGGCAAAAAGGGTAACCGTATTCATACCATACATCACTGCCGGCCCGGCATACATACGTACTTGGCCCACATCTTCGCTTATGCGGTTCATCAAATCCCCGGTTCTATTTTTTTTATAAAAACTAAGGCTTAACAATTGATAGTGGTCAAAAACCTCGTTCTTCAGGTCATATTCAATATATCGTGAAACATTAATAATCGTTTGACGCATTAAAAAAGTAAAGAACCCGGATAGCAAGGCTGCACCTACAATAATCAAGATGAACTCCAAAAGCATTTCTTTTGCCACAGGTTCAGTTATTTTTTGGGCCATGAAATCCTCCACCACTTGTATGGAATTGTTCACATAAGAAGGCATCACCAATTGAAATATTCGGGCAATGATGGTAATTAAAATGCCCACCAATAGTTTGAACCAATATTTTTTGAAGTATTTATTAACGTGCTTTAATTCCTTCATGCAACCGTTGGGCTAGGTGTAATGCGTATTTTCGATTTTGCCAAAGATAGGCCTTTGGTAGATAAACAAATGTTATAAAATACCTAAGATAAAGCTTGGAGCCTTGGCACAGAATAAAAATAGATTGCTATTTTTGCGGGGCGATGATTAACCCAATTCTTTCAAAAGTTCTGCGCAAATGTTGACGAGAAGGCATATTAGGGTAAAGGTGATGCAGTGCATTTACGCTTTGACCCAATCCCAAGATGATTCCCTGGAAAAACAACAAAAATTTCTAAGGACGAGTATTGAAGGGATGTACGTTCTCTATTTATTGGTACTAAGTTTGTTATCCGAAATACAACATAAGGCCAGCGGTCATTTAAAAATTACCTCAAAAAAATATTTGTCGGGCGCCTCTGATGAGTATCCCAAAAAAGAGAAATTCATAAACAACAGGCTACTGTTGCAGATTTCCAATAATAGTTTATTGGAGGGTGAGCTGAAAAAAAGAAAACTTCAAAATTGGTATCTGAACGAAGAATATGTAAAACTGATTTATAAGGAAATTTTGGAAAGTAAGCAGTATGACCAGTATATGCGTTCCAATCAAAGCGGTTATGAAGAAGATAGGCAGTTTGTTCTCGATATATTCCGTGAAATAATTGCCCCTAACGAAAAGATTTACGAATATTTTGAAGACGACAAATTGACCTGGGTGGATGACATTCCTATTGTAAATACCTTTGTTTTAAAACTATTGAAGAAATCCAAGGAAAGCCATAATGAATCCTTCTTCTTGCCCAAACTGCTAAAGGATCAGGCCGATATGGATTTTGCCCAAAAGCTCCTGACAACTACATTGCTGAATAATTCGCGTTGGGAGAAGGAGATAGAGGGCAAGACCCCAAATTGGGACAAAGACCGTATAGCGGATGTTGATGCTATTTTACTTAAAATGGCGATTTGCGAACTTTTGAACTTCCCATCCATTCCTGAAAAAGTGACCATAAATGAATTTTTGGAAATTGCAAAGGAGTATTCAACACCAAAAAGTAGCATATTCATCAATGGTATTTTGGATAAACTGGTAAAGGAATACAGGGTAGCGGGAAAACTTAAAAAAACAGGCAGGGGCTTGTTATAAACAATATTTCTGTAATTTTACGGAATATAAAAAATATTACATAATGAAAAGAATAGTTTTAAGCCTAGGTTTAATAGCGCTATTGTCAGTTTCCTGTAAGGAAAATGCATCGAGTAAAATAGACACCGATAAGGTGGCACAAGCCGCTGAAAGAGACGAGGCGGCCAAAAAACTTCCAGTCATGGCTTTTGAAAAGTCTGAGCACGATTTTGGAACCATTGAACAAGGAACTCCCCAAGAGACCGTATTCAAGTTTACCAATACCGGCGATGCCCCATTGATCATAACGGATGCCAAAAGTAGCTGTGGTTGTACGGTGCCTAACCCACCGAAAGACCCCATAGCCCCGGGAGAAACAGGGGAGTTGTTGGTAAAGTTCAACGGATCCGGTCAAAACCAGGTTACAAAGACCATTACGGTTACCGCCAACACCGAGAAGGGTTCCGAGCTTTTGCGCATAAAGGCCTTTGTAAACCCTAAAGGTACTGCTCCTGTAGGTCCTACAGTGAACTAATTAACTAAGAACTAGATTCGTAAACAATGGAAGAAGGTATAGCGGGGATGTGGCCAATGATCCTCATTTTTGTGGTGGCTTATTTTTTTATGATCCGTCCACAGATGAAAAGGCAAAAGGATGAAAAACGTTTTGCCGCAGAACTTAAAAGAGGAGATAAGGTAGTCACAAAAAGTGGGATGTACGGTAAGGTGGTGGACCTTAATGACAAGGATCACTCTTGTGTCTTGGAGACCATGGCGGGAAAGATCAAGTTTGATCGCTCCGCCATATCTTTGGAAATGAGCAAGAAACTAAGCGCCCCGGCCAAGAAGTAGATTTGTTTACATAAACATACTCAGGACGTCGATTTCTAAAATCGGCGTTTTTTTATGCAAAATTTTAAATCATTTTATGGCTTAGGGCCTACCTAAAATAGATGTTTGGCCATCTTCTCTGCCAAGACCTAAATTAATAGATTAACGTCTAAAAATTACATCGGTGCATTTGGATGTAAAGAAGGTAGTCTCCTGCCTAAATTATAGAATAATTTTCATTGAAAATCACTATCTTGAAAGGCAAAATAAAATACTACAGTTATGTACCAAAATCGACGAAACTTTATCAAAAAAAGTTCCCTGGCCCTCGCCGGAACAGGAGCTGCATTTGCATTCCCTATGGAACTGTTGGCGACCATGCGAAAAAGAGTAGGACCTAATGATCGTATCAATGTGGGGGTCATCGGTTGTAAAGGGATGGGTTTTAGTGACCTAAGCTCCATGCTGAAAATAAGCGAGACCAATGTAATCGCTTTGTGCGATGTCGATGAAAATGTACTTGAGTCCCGCACTGCGGATTTGGAAAAAGCGGGAATCAAAAAACCAAAATGGTATAAGGACTATAGACGACTTTTAGAAAACAAGGACATAGACGTGGTTATCATAGGTACTCCAGATCACTGGCATTGCCTTCAATTAACAGATGCCCTACAGGCAGGCAAGGATGTATATTGTGAAAAACCCATTGCGAATTCAATCGAGGAGGCCGATATTATGCTGAATTATGTAAATTCCAGTGATCGTATGGTCCAAATCGGTCAATGGCAGCGTAGTCAACCGCATTTTGTAGATGCAATTGACTTTGTGCATTCGGGTAAATTGGGAGAGATACGCTTGGCCAAGGCATGGGCTTATCAAGGATGGATGAAACCTGTTCCGGTTGTTGGCGATGAAGCCGTACCCAAAGGCGTGGATTATAATATGTGGTTGGGCCCTGCTCCGCAAAGAGCCTTTAATACAAATCGATTCCACTTTAACTTTAGATGGTTTTGGGATTATGCCGGCGGATTGATGACGGACTGGGGCGTTCACTTAATAGATTACGCCCTTTATGGAATGAAGGCGGGCAGACCAAAGTCCGTAATGGCGCTAGGGGGGAAATTTGCCTATCCGGATGATGCCTCTGAAACCCCAGATACTTTACAGACGGTTTTTGAATACGATGGCTTCTCCATTCTTTGGGAACATGCTACGGGTATAGATGGTGGCAATTACGGCCGCAATCACGGTATTTCCTTTATTGGGAATAACGGCACTTTAGTACTGGATAGAAATGGGTGGGAGGTAATTCCAGAAAAAAGCTTCAATGGATGGGGCAAGGAAAGAACACCAAAAATGGAAGCAATTTTAAAAGATAAAGATGGGGTTAGTGGCCTTGACCTGCATACCGTTAATTTTATTGATGCCGTTAAGGCAAGGGATGCCTCCAAGCTCACGGCACCAATACAGGTGGGCTATGATGCGGCATTGGTATCCCATATGGGAAATGTTGCCTTTAAAACAGGCAATAGAATTTACTGGGACACGGCCAATGCAAAGTTCAAGGAAGAGGAAGCCAACCAGTATATGAAGGCGAATTATCAAAACGGTTGGAAACTACCTATGATTTAAAAAACTCAAATTCCAAATCCCTTCCAAAAAGACCTATCATGTGTTGGAAGGGATTTGGAATTTTGATACTGTCTAGGGTTGCTATTTAATGTCTTTTGGGTTTTGTATTTAGGAGGTTTATTCTTTTTTATTTCCTAAGGGCCTTTGCGTCAATGCCCTTTTTTTGATTTTCCAAGGCCTCTTTCATATAGTCAAGCACACCCTCTTCATCAATTTCATCATTTTTGGTGAATTTCCAATGTCTCATGGCCAAGGTCTTTCCCTTCTGAGCATTTTCCAAGACCCTTTTTGGGTCACTTAGAAGTACTCCATTAAAAAAACCCAATCCAAAATGATTCTTAAACCGTGCTATCCAAAACACATTTTTGTTGTTAACGGTATATACCGGGGCATGCCACTTAAAAGTTTCTGTGGCCTCCGTTTTGTGCGCTAAATTTCGTAAAGTGGCAATCTTCTCTTTAAATAGGTGATCCTCTTGAAAATATGTTTCGACCTTTTTTAAATTGTCCATGATTGCGATGTAGATGTTTAGATACTAAGTTATATATTTTTCAATAACTTTTTACGGCCACCAGTTCACATATTTTTACAATGACCTCTACGGCCTTCTGCATACTTTGGATCGGGATGTACTCGTATTTTCCATGAAAATTATGCCCTCCCGCAAAGATGTTCGGGCAGGGTAGTCCCATATAACTTAATTGGGAGCCATCCGTGCCCCCTCGAATAGGTTTAATAATAGGCTCTATCCCCACAGTTTCCATAGCCTCTTTTGCAATTTCTATAATGTGGAAAACAGGCTCTATTTTTTCACGCATGTTAAAATATTGGTCCTTCAGTTCCAGTTCGATACAATTACCGTGGATTTCGTTAAGCTTATTTGTTACGGTCTTTAAAAATTCCTTTCGTTTTTCGAATTTTTCAAAGTTATGGTCCCGGATTATTAATTCAAATTCTGCATGTTCAATTTCTCCTTTCAGCGTATGTACATGGAAAAAACCTTCCTTGCCGGAGGTGCATTGGGGCGTTTCTTCCGGTGGAAGGATGCTTATAAATTCATTGGCGATACTTATGGCATTGACCATTTTGTTCTTGGCGTAACCGGGATGTACACTTTTTCCGGTGATGCTTACTTGGGCGCCGGCAGCATTAAAATTTTCGTATTCCAATTCGCCAATCTGGCTACCATCCATGGTATAGGCCCAATCTGCCCCAAATTGCTCCACATCAAACTTATGTGCTCCCCGACCTATTTCTTCGTCCGGCGTAAAACCTATCCGTATCTTTCCATGTTTTATGGTCGGGTTATGTATCAAGTATTCCATTGCCGTTATTATTTCCGCAATTCCCGCCTTGTCATCCGCTCCCAAAAGAGTGGTGCCATCCGTTGTAATTAGGGTTTGGCCTTTGTAAAGCAGCAAATCCTCAAAATAATTTGGAGACAGTACAATATTTTCTGCCTCGTTCAATACAATATCCCCACCATCATAGTTTTTTACAACTTTAGGATTTACGTCCGAAGCGGTAAAATCGGGCGTAGTGTCAAAATGGGAAATGAATCCAATTGTGGGCACATCCTTTTCCAGATTGCTGGGTAAAGTCGCCATGATGTAGGCGTTATGATCAATGGTAACCTCTTCCATACCGATCTGTTTTAGCTCTTCCACAAGTTCCAGGGCCAGATGCCATTGTTTTTCCGTGCTTGGGGTTGTTTTGGAGTCAGGATTGCTTTGTGTATCGATTTTCACGTAATTTATAAATCGGTCTACTAATTGTTGCATCGATATAATTTTTGCATAAAAATACTGTTTATACATCAGGAATCTTACTGTTATATTTTTTTTGATGATGATAAAATTCGCAGGGGCATTTTACTTTTTTTTAGGTCTTGTATTCCTTTCCGTGGAATTGCATGCTCAGGATTGTACATTGGATATTGGAGGGGACAACACGGATATGATGGTAGAGGTCTTTCAGCTTAGTGGCGAGCAAATGAAAACAATGGAGAATCTAAAATCCGACTTGGAAATCCGGACCAAAAGTCTAAAGGAAGATATACAAAAACTCTTTAATGACCATCCACAAAGTAGTACGGAGGAGCTACAAGTTTTGGCCGAGAAATATCGGGTGTTGGAACAAAAAATAATGGATGCTTCATGGGAATGCGATAAAAAACTGCTGACAACGTTCAACGAAAAGCAATACAGGCGTTATATGGACCTTTGCCATGAAGCATTTCGCAAACCCATCAAGATTATTCCAGTAAAAGTGAGGGATACTGTTGGTTCTAATTGATTTTTGCATTTCATCGAATATTTAAAAAATCGGCTCAGATAGAAAAAATACTAGGGTTAAGTTTGTATTTTTGACGAAATCTTACTGTTGCCCATGTACAAATTTCTAGTTCGCCCCTTCCTTTTCCTACTTGACGCAGAAAGGGCACATCATCTCACATTTTCATTGGTGCGATTTCTATCAAAAATTGGATTCTCTGGAGTCTTCAAAAGTTTGTACACCCTTGAAGATAAACGACTGGAAAGGGAAATCTTTGGTTTGAAGTTTAAAAATCCCGTGGGCCTTGCGGCCGGATTTGACAAGGACGCCCTATTGTACAATCAGTTTTCCAACTTTGGTTTTGGGTTTGTAGAAATTGGTACATTGACCCCTAAACCCCAAAAAGGCAATCCCAAAAGGCGGTTATTCCGTCTTAAGGCGGATGAGGCCATAATTAACCGTATGGGATTCAATAATAAAGGGGTCTTTGATGCGGTTGAACGCCTAAAAAAAGAGCATCATGTTTTAATAGGTGGTAACATCGGCAAAAACAAGGTTACCTCCAATGATGATGCGATTAAGGATTATTTAATTTGCTTTGACGCACTTTTTGATCACGTAGATTATTTTGCAATTAACGTAAGTTCCCCTAACACCCCTGGCCTTCGGGAACTACAGGGAAAAAAGCCCCTTATGGCCTTGTTAAGGGAACTGAAGAAAGAAAATGTAAAATATGCCAAAGGCAATAAGGGAAAGCCTATACTTTTAAAAATAGCACCGGATTTAACGGATAATCAATTACTGGATATCATCCAAATAGTGGAAACCACTAAAATAGATGGTGTAATTGCGACCAATACTACCATAGAGAGGAAAAATCTTAAATCAGACCTGGTACAAACCGAAGAGAAAGGTGGTTTGAGCGGGAAACCATTGAAGGACAGAAGTACCGATGTCATACGATTCCTGGCCGAAAGGAGTAACAAGGCCTTTCCCATTATCGGAGTAGGGGGGATACACTCACCACAAGATGCTTTGGAGAAATTGGAAGCCGGTGCTGATTTAATTCAATTGTACACAGGATTTATCTACGAGGGGCCTTCATTGATAAAACGCATCAACAAGGCGATTTTAGAAAATCACGAAAAATAAAGTTAGACGAACATATTCCAATAGCGGAGTTACTGACTATAGCCTAGTTGTCCATAGCTACCGAAAACCAGTTACTTCTCCTTACTCCAATAATCCACTACGGTAACATCTTCCAGATGTGGGGACAACAGTTCGCCAAAGGCCTTATGGTCAGGATGTGGCAAATAAGTAGCCCTATCCGCTTCACTTTTAAATGTGAGTAAAAAAGCATGGGTAAGTCCTTTATTAAGTCCTTCCGGGCTATTGTTCAAACCCCATTCGTAACCTGCAATTTCAGGAATTTTAGAGGGAAGTGCTGCAAAAGCATCTTCTATTTCATTGATTTTTTCCGGACTCGTTCCCGCTTTAAATTTAAAAAGTACTACATGACGTAGAACACTGTCTTGCTTCATTATGATCTCGGTTTGGGCCTCTTCCCCATTTTTTTTGTCCATAGGCACTGTGGAAACAGCTAAAAAGGTGAGTAATGGAAGGAGGGTTACATAAAGGATTTTCATTTTTTTCTATTTTTCGGTAAGATATAAAAATTAAACTTTAGTCTTGGGAATTTGTATTTTTCCGTTTTAAAATTTGACACTTGGATTACGAAGTTTTATTAGCTTTTGCGGGGGCCACAGTTGCCTTGGCAATTTCTCCCGGACCGGATAATGTGTATGTTCTTATGCAGGGCATGGTTCATGGAAAAAAATATGGCTTGGCTACTACTGCGGGCCTTATGTCCGGCTGTTTGGTGCATACCTCCCTATTGGCCCTTGGCGTATCAGCAGTTATAAAGGGAAATGACCAACTCTTCTTTGCTATTAAGTTGTTCGGGGCATTGTACTTGTTTTACCTTGCGTTTAAGGTTTTTCAAAGTAGCGGCTCATTAGAGTTATCGGAAGGGGGAGTGCCCAAGAAGAGTTTACTGCAGTTATTTAAACAAGGATTTATCATGAATGTCTTAAATCCTAAAGTGACCATCTTTTTTTTGGCCTTTTTTCCGGCATTCTTGTTCAGTGAGGAGTGGGGTACTGCAATCCAATTTTATGTTCTGGGCCTTATTTTTATTTTGGTGTCCTTTTCCGTTTTTGGAATAATAGCCATTCTTGCAGGTAGCATTTCCAGTTATTTACTTAAAAATTCCAATATTGGAATAGCCCTAAAATGGTTGCAAATATTCGTCTTTGTGGGTATTGGTTTATATGTATTGTTATCGGATAAATAGTGCTAATTTTGGTATTGGTATATAAAAAATATGTCCAAACAGGTCAAGATAATTGAATGTCCACGTGATGCCATGCAGGGTATCAAGACCTTCATTCCTACGGATGATAAGGTAAAATACATTCAATCCCTCTTGGGCTGCGGTTTTGATACCATCGACTTTGGAAGTTTTGTGTCTCCGAGGGCGATTCCGCAAATGGCCGATACCGCTGAAGTACTTTCCAAACTGGATCTTTCCAAGACAAAAAGTAAGCTCCTGGCCATCGTTGCAAATGTTAGGGGCGCCAATGATGCAAGTAAGCATGAAAAGATAGATTTCTTAGGTTATCCGTTTTCCATTTCCGAGAACTTCCAAATGAGGAATACCCACAAAACTATTGCGCAATCTGTGGAAACCCTATCTGAAATTTTAGATATTGCCAATGCGGCCAATAAGGAAGTGGTTACCTATATTTCCATGGGTTTCGGGAATCCGTATGGAGATCCTTGGGATGTACAGATTGTAGGGGAGTGGACGCAAAAGTTGGCGGATATGGGTGTAAGGATATTGTCCCTGTCGGATACTGTAGGGACCTCTACGCCAAAAACTATAGGCTATCTCTTCTCCAATCTTATCCCAAAATATCCAAATATTGAATTTGGAGCGCACCTGCATACCACTCCTTCCAAATGGCATGAAAAAGTAGACGCCGCTTATAAGGCAGGTTGTCGCAGGTTTGATGGCGCCGTACAAGGCTTTGGGGGTTGCCCTATGGCCAAGGATGAACTTACGGGGAACATGCCTACCGAGAAAATGCTCTCGTATTTTACGTCTTTAAAAGTGGATACCCAAGTAAATTGGATGGCCTTTGAAGCGGCATTCAACAAGGCCACGGAACTCTTTTCCGAATACCATTAACTGCAAAAAACTCCGTCGGGTTATAGGTAGAATTATCCAAATGTTAAATATTCAATTTTATTTAGAATTAATTTAAATAATATTTTGTCAGTTCCAGAGGAGCATTTATTTTCGCAACTAAATTATTTATAACTAATCTAAATAAATATATCAAATGTTTCTCAAAAAACTATTTTACCTCTTTATTGTGGTTTCGCTTTTTGTTGCATGTTCCAGTGATGATAATGGGGCAGAAATGCCCGACCCAATAGCCACTTGTGATGATAACCAACAAAATGGCGATGAGACCGGGGTCGATTGTGGTGGTTCGTGCACCCCCTGTGAAACGGCAATAGAAAACCCAGACAGTTACACTTTTGAACGCAATGGAGAATCTTCGGTAAACTTTGGTGGGCAGACTACACGTTTGCTCATGGGAGATGAGATACTGGTCGCATTAATGGACAATACCAGCACGATTGAGAAGTTAAACGCTATGTTTGCTCATATAGAGGGAGAAGCCGATTTCGAGAATACTGACCTCAATGCTTCCGATAAGAATATTCGAAGTAAAACCGCAGCCTCAGCGGATTACTTTGCCTCAAATGCAACGGATCAGGCATTGATACGGGCAGACTTTGATTCGTGGATCAACAATCAAGTTTCCGATGTTTATCCGAACTGGGAGGTGGCTGCCGTTGCGGGTTCTGCAGGCCAAATTTCTGATGGGTCATCCACACGTTACATAAGTGCAAAGGGATTGGAATACAACCAATTGTTCAATAAAGGGCTAATAGGTGCCCTAACGGCCGATCAAGCACTGAACAATTACTTGAGTCCGGCAATATTGGATGAAGGGGATAACCGTGCCAACAACGATGCGGGAACCGTAGAGGAAGGAAAAGCCTACACAAAAATGGAACATAAATGGGATGAAGCCTATGGGTATGTTTATGGCCTGAATGCAGATGCTACAGATCCAAATGCAGATTTAGGGGCGGATAGTTTTTTGAATAAATACATTGGCAGAGTTGAGGGCGACGACGACTTTGCCGGTATAGCAGACGAAATTTTTGAAGCTTTTAAATTAGGCCGTGCCGCCATTGTTGCCCAGAAATATGATGTACGCGATGAACAAGCTGAGATTATTAGGGAAAAGATTTCCGAAATTATTGGTATCCGGGCGGTGTACTATCTGCAACAAGGGAAAAATGCGCTAGATCAAGAGACTCCTGATTTTGGTGGGGCCTTTCACGACTTCTCAGAAGGATATGGTTTTATCTATAGTTTACAATTCACGAGAAAACCTGGTACCGAGGAACCCTATTTTTCAAAAACTGAGGTGGATGCCTTTCTGGTGGATTTAATGGATGATGGTGAAAACGGGCTTTGGGACGTTACTGGTGAAACGTTGGATGCTATTTCGGAAGCCATAGCGGAACGTTTTGATTTCACCGTGGAACAGGCCGGAAGCTAGTATAAAGAAATAAAGTGATTCTCATGTTAATAAAAAGTGCTGTTTTTCCTATGTGAATACAGCACTTTTTATACTTTTGCAAAGCTTAATTGGAATAAATAAAAATAAGGATGCGGCATTTTTTGAGACTTATAACAGTTTTGGTAATGCTCTGGGGGTGTTCCTCCTCGGATAACGGAACAACTATGAGTGATGATGTCGATCCCGGACCGCCCTCGCAAAGTTTTGAGCGAAGGCCTATGCTGATCAATTGGGCGGATAATATTATTATCCCAGGATACGAAGCATTTACTGACGAATTGGATAAGCTTCAAATTGCTTTTGATGACTTCAAGCAAGATTCCAATGAGGCAAACCTATTGGCTTTTCGAACCGCATGGCTAGATTCATATTTGATGTGGCAACGTATTGATATGTTCGAAATAGGTCCTGCGGAAAACGTCGGCCTCCGATTGAACGTTAACATCTACCCTGTCGATTTTGAGAAAGTGGAGCAGCATGTGGCTTCCGGTGACTACGATTTAACGTTGCCCTCTAATCGGGACACAAAAGGTTTTCCGGCATTGGATTATTTAATTAATGGTCTTGGGGATTCAGATGCCGATATCGTATCCAAATACAATGAACTGGCCAGTAAGGACAATTACATAGCTTATGTAGAAGCTGTCCTGGCGGATATGCAACAGCTTTCAAATACCGTACTTTCGGATTGGAAAGAAGGTTATCGGGATACCTTTGTTAACAATGACGGATCCTCTTCCACTGCCTCCGTCGATCGATTTGTGAACGACTATATTTTCTACTACGAAAAGTTTCTAAGAGCTGGAAAGATGGGTATTCCTCTTGGTGTCTTCTCCGGAACCCCATTACCGGAAAATGTGGAGGCCTACCATAAAGGAGATGTCTCAAAACAACTTTTCTTAGAAGGTTTGGACGCTGTCCAGGACTTTTTTAACGGAAGACATTTCGCTTCGTCCACCACGGGTGAAGGTTTGGCGTCCTATTTGGATGCCTTGAATGCCCTTAAGGAAGGAGAAGATCTTAATAAGATTATCAACGATCAATTTGACACCGCCCGGGAATCTGTTAACGGTTTAGGTGCCTTCAGAACGGAAATAGAGGACAATACCCCCCCGACTACTATGTTACAGGCCTATGATGAAGTTCAGCGAGCCGTACCTCTATTAAAGGTGGATATGGTATCCGCTATGAGCATCAGTATCGATTTTGTAGATGCCGACGGGGATTAACCCATGAACATAAATCTCAAAAAATATCTGAACGAACCGGTAGAGGCCGCCCCTTTGGCGGTCTTTCGCATTATGTTCGGGCTTATGATGTTTTTAAGTATTGTACGCTTTTGGAGTTACGGCTGGATTGACAAGCTTTATGTCGATCCTCAATTTTTCTTCTCCTATTATGGCTTTGAATGGATAAAACCTCTGGGTGGATATACATATTTTTTATTTGCCCTATGTGGGTTGTCCGCCATTTTGGTAGCATTGGGGTACAAATATCGGTGGGCCATTGGAATTTTTTTCCTAAGCTTTACGTATATAGAATTAATGGATAAGACCACCTATCTTAATCATTACTATTTCATAAGTGCTCTCAGTTTTTTGATGTTCTTCCTTCCGGCCAATGCCTACTTTTCTTTGGATGCCTTACGGAACAAAAGTGAACAATATCAGCATGTACCTGCTTGGACCATAAATAGTATAAAACTTCTTTTGGCCATGGTCTATTTCTATGCGGGGCTCGCCAAATTAAATTCGGATTGGATGTTGGAGGCCTTGCCCCTCAAGATATGGTTGCCTGCTAAATTTAGTATTCCGTTGTTAGGCAATTTGGTGCACCAGGAATGGTTGGCCTATGCATTTAGTTGGGGCGGGGCATTATATGACCTGGCCATTCCATTCTTACTATTGTATCGGAGAACAAGAATAATGGCTTTCATATTGGTCATTTTCTTTCATGTGGTGACACGTATTTTGTTCCCTATTGGCATGTTTCCCTATATCATGATCGTATCCACTTTAATATTTTTTGACGCAAGTCTGCACAAACGGATTTTATCTGTTTTAAACCGATTATTGCGAATAGGAAAGGAGCATTTCAATACTGGGAAAACATGGAGTCACAATTCCGTAGTATTGAAAAAATTGACCTCAGGAGTACTTATTCTTTTTTTTGGGTTCCAATTGCTTTTTCCCTTTCGTTATACCTTATATCCCGGTGAACTGTTCTGGACAGAGGAAGGGTATCGTTTTTCATGGCGAGTGATGTTGATGGAAAAGTCCGGTTATGCCCAGTTCAAAGTGGTTGATGGCGAAAATGGCCGTTGGTTCTATGTGGACAACACTGATTTTTTGACGCCATTCCAAGAGAAGCAAATGGCCTTTCAACCGGATTTCATTTTGGAATATGCCCACCATCTGAAGCAGCATTACGAGAAAGAAGGATTACGGAACATAGAGATTTATGTAGAAAGTCAGGTTGCCCTTAATGGTCGTTTGAGCAAACCTTTCATTGATCCCAAAGTTGATTTAACCAAACAAAAGGATTCGTTTAAACATAAAAGTTGGATTTTACCTTTTACAGATGACATTAAAGGAATTTAGCATCTTCATGGCATTGGTCTTTTCTTTGTCATTTGGTACCGCGCAACACACCCTGTCGGGTAAAGTAACCAATATCGATAACAAAGCAATCTCGGATGTTGAGGTATATCTTACCGAATTGGAGCGTTTGGCAAAAACCGATACCCAAGGGTTTTATACTTTTATGGATGTCCCTACCGGAGATTACAAACTTATACTATTTGGCTATGGATTCCGGGTTTTGGAGAAAACGGTCACTATTTCCGGGAATACCACGTTGAACCTAAAGTTGGAATCTTTGGGAGAGCAACTTTCCGAAGTGGTAATTACCCAGCAAAGGGAGCGGATTTTTGCCCTAAAACAATTGAAGAAAGTAGAGGGCACGGCCATTTATGCCGGAAAGAAAAGTGAGGTAGTGCTCTTGGACAATATCACTGGAAATCTGGCGGCCAATAATCCCAGGCAAATCTACAATCAAGTGGTTGGTCTCAATATTTATGACTATGGCGATGCCGGGCTACAACTGAATATAGGGGGTAGGGGATTGGATCCCAATCGCACGGCCAACTTCAATGTGCGTCAAAATGGATATGATATTAGTGCTGATGCCCTAGGTTACCCGGAAAGTTATTATACCCCACCAGCCGAGGCCTTACGGGAAATTCAAGTAGTACGAGGTGCGGCTTCATTGCAATATGGGCCACAATTTGGTGGACTTATCAATTTTAAGTTCAAACAACCGAATCCAAATAAAAAAATAGAATGGGTATCCCGGCAAACCTTAGGTTCCTTTGATTTATTAACAAGCTTCAATAGCCTAAGCGGCACGCTGGGCAAGTTTTCATATTATACTTATTTCAACTACAAGGAAGGTAATGGATTTAGGCCCAACTCCAATTTTAATAGTAGAAACTACTTTGGACATTTCGGATATCAACTTACCCGGAAAACTAAGCTAACCTTTGAAGCGACCCTTTTAAACTATTTGGCAAAGCAACCGGGCGGATTGACCGATGCTCAATTTTTGGAAGATCCTACTTTTAGCAATCGTAATCGGAACTGGTTCAATGTAGACTGGAAATTGTTCTCGTTACGTTTAGACCATGCATTTTCAGTGAACACGGATTTTAGTCTAAATCTATTCACTTTAGATGCCTCAAGAAAGGCATTGGGTTTTAGAACCAATCGGGTTTCGCAGGATGATGATTTAAACGAACCCAGGGAATTGTTGGTCGATAATTTTAATAACTGGGGCGCGGAAACGCGATTGTTGACGAGATATCGTGTGGGCACCAAGGACGCCGTTTTCCTAATAGGTTCCAAGTATTACCAGTCCAATAATGATCAGAGGCAGGGACCCGGAAGTATTGCAGATACGGCGGATTTCACTTTTGCGGAAACCGACTTTCCAAATTATGAGAGACAATCACAATTTGATTTTCCCAATCTAAACCTGGTTCTTTTTGGAGAGAATATATTCAACCTGTCCAAAAGATTTTCACTTACCCCAGGCTTTAGATACGAGTATATTAAAACAGAAAGTGAGGGTAGCTTCAGGAATATTGTATTGGATTTGGCAGGTAACCCCATATTAAATGAAGAGGTGCCGGATAACCGGACTTTTGAGCGTGGTTTTTTACTGTTGGGGCTTGGGGCAGCGTACAAACTTTCTCCGTCCATGGAATTCTATGCCAACTTTTCACAGAATTACAGGTCAGTTACGTTCAATGACATTCGAATCGTAAATCCTTCATTTCAAGTAGACGAGAACATTACGGATGAAGATGGATTTACTGCTGATTTAGGAGCTCGAGGTAGGTGGAAGGACAACCTGTCCTATGATTTAAGCGTTTTCGGTTTACTTTACGACAATAGACTTGGTGAGATTCAAGATGTTGATCCTACAGATGATTCGGTGTTTCGAAGAAGAGGCAATATTGGTACGGCATTCATATATGGCTTTGAAAGTTTTATGGATTGGAACCTCAAAAATTGGATAGCTCCTTCCAGAGAAAAAATAAAATTGAATTACTTTATGAACTTGGCCCTGACAGATTCCGAATACACAAAGTCTGATCAGAATAATGTACAAGGTAAAAAGGTGGAGTTTATTCCCCAGTTCAACATAAAAACTGGCCTTAACTTTGGTTACGGAAATCTATTGGGAAGCTTACAGTATACTTATATTTCCGAACAGTTTACAGATGCGACCAATGCAGAACCCCTTTTTGGAAATGAACCTGGTGCCGGTGTGGTTGGGACTATCCCTGCTTATGATATACTAGATTTTTCGCTCTCGTATACGTATAGGAAATGGAGATTGGAAGCCGGTATCAACAATGTTTTGGATAATAGCTATTTTACCAGAAGGGCCACAGGATACCCAGGCCCAGGAATAATTCCGGCGGAGCCAAGAACCTTTTATACCACCCTGCAATTGAAGCTATAAATTGTCCTCTCAAGATCATTTAATATCTAAAGTAAAGTCTGGCGACATAATTTATAGTATGTCTATATGGATTTGAAAGGCCCCGGAATAGGAAAACCTTGATGCTTTATAAAGTTTAAAAGGATATTTTCGTAAATATTGGGGAATAGGTAGGTAGCAATTTATTCATTACATTTGCACGCAATTAATCCTTAATTGCCATGCAAGCCCACCACAATAAAATTCTAGGAGAAGGTCTTACTTACGATGATGTACTGTTGGTTCCTGCCTATTCTGAAGTACTTCCAAGGGAAGTGAATATCCAGACCAAATTCACAAGGAATATCACTATTAATGTTCCCATAGTATCCGCTGCCATGGACACGGTTACAGAAAGCCGAATGGCTATTGCCATTGCCCAGGAAGGGGGTATAGGGGTTCTGCATAAGAACATGACCATTGAACAACAGGCTATGAAGGTCCGCAAGGTGAAACGGGCCGAAAGTGGGATGATATTAGATCCCGTTACCTTGCCTTCGGATGCCTTGGTAAAGGACGCCAAAGCCAATATGCGGGAGTTTAGTATTGGAGGTATTCCTATAGTGGACAATTCCGGAAAGTTGATAGGTATCGTTACCAATAGGGATTTGCGTTTTGAGAAGAACAATGATAGGCCCATTTCGGAAGTTATGACCTCCGAAAATTTGGTCACCGTTGGTGAAGGCACATCCCTTGCACAGGCGGAGGACATTCTTCAGGAGAATAAAATAGAGAAACTGCCCGTGGTGGATAAGGATTATAAGCTTGTAGGGCTTATTACCTTTAGGGATATCACAAAACTTACCCAAAAGCCCATAGCCAATAAGGACAAATATGGAAGATTACGGGTTGCTGCCGCGCTTGGTGTTACCCCAGATGCCGTAGATAGGGCAGAGGCCTTGGTCAATGCGGGAGTCGATGCCATAGTTATAGATACTGCCCATGGTCATACCCAGGGTGTAGTCACCATACTGCAGAAGGTCAAAAAGAAATTTCCGGATTTAGAGACTATTGTTGGCAATATAGCTACAGGTGAGGCAGCCAAGTATTTGGTGGATGCGGGTGCGGACGCAGTAAAAGTAGGTATTGGACCTGGATCCATTTGTACTACTCGAGTTGTGGCAGGTGTTGGTTTTCCCCAGTTTTCGGCTGTATTGGAGGTCGCTTCGGCCATAAAAGGAAGTGGGGTTCCGGTAATTGCCGACGGAGGAATACGATATACTGGAGATATTCCCAAGGCTATTGCGGCCGGTGCGGATACCGTTATGCTCGGTTCACTTTTGGCCGGTACAAAGGAATCACCCGGAGAGACCATTATTTATGAGGGTAGAAAGTTTAAATCTTACCGCGGAATGGGTTCGGTGGAGGCTATGCGAGAAGGTAGCAAGGACCGTTATTTCCAGGATGTGGAGGATGATATCAAAAAATTGGTTCCTGAAGGTATTGTCGGCCGGGTGCCCTATAAAGGCGAACTGTTTGAAAGTATCCATCAGTTTGTAGGTGGCCTTCGCGCAGGAATGGGTTATTGCGGTGCAAAGGACATTGCTACTTTACAGGAATCGGGGCGCTTTGTTAAAATTACGGCAAGCGGTATTAACGAGAGTCACCCGCATGATGTGACCATCACCAAGGAATCTCCCAATTACAGTAGATAGGCTAAGCAGTTTATTGGTATATTTATGGTACAACTTGCAAATTAAGCAAGTTGTGCATTTATAGATATCTCAATAACTCATGAAATCCAGCGACGGACCATCCAAAAAAACATCAAAATCCAGACGGGAATTTTTGACTTCGGCCATGGCCCTTAGCAGCATCCCCCTATTTCCTTACTCCTTAAATATGGCCAACGAATCGATTTTAGGTTTACCTACCAAAGAAAGTATACTTAAAACAGATGGAAATAAGAGTATTATTGGGGCATATGGAAATTGGGCAACTTCATTAGTGTCCAATCCCCCTGATCTTTCGTTTAGGCATGAAAAATGGAACCATATTGACCAGTGGCAGCCAAAAGCATTGGAAAAAACAAAGGAATTGGTATCAGTTCCCAGTGTTGAAAAAAGTCCATTGAATGTTACCGTAAAAGCAAGTTATGAGTATGATGGTCTACTGGTTGAGGAGTTACAATGGCAACTTCCTTATGGCAATCCCACAAGAGCTATTTTACTTAAGCCAAAAGACACTACTGAATCATTGCCCGCAGTTTTAGGCCTTCATGACCATGGAGGGCAAAAATATTTTGGAAAAAGAAAGATCATCAAAACCTCGGATGAGGTACATCCCATGATTGTAGAGCATCAAAAGGACTCCTACTCCGGTTTGGCTTGGGCCAATGAATTGGCTAAAAGGGGCTATGTGGTACTGGTTCATGACACCTTTACTTTTGGTTCAAGAAGGGTCAAATACGGCAATGTTGATGGCATTACCTGGGGTCATTGTAGGATTGATGATAAAACAGATCAAAACCCAGAGGATTCCGAGAAAATCAAGATATATAATGAATGGGCTGCAGAACACGAGCATATTATGTCGAAATCCCTTTTTTGTGGGGGAACCACATGGCCGGGCGTGACTTTACTAGAAGATCAAATAGCGTTGGATATTCTATGTGACCGACCTGACGTGGACAAAGAAAGGGTAGGTTGTTGTGGTCTCTCCGGAGGAGGTCTTCGGACGGATTACCTTGGGGGTTTGGACCATAGGATTCAATGTGCCATCAGCGTAGGGTTTATGTCTACCTGGAATGACTTTTTATTGAATAAATCTTTTACGCATACTTGGATGACCTATGTTCCCCTCTTGCCAAAGTTTTTGGATTTCCCTGAAATTTTGGGGCTCCGGGTACCTTTACCGACCATGGTCATGAGTAATAATGAAGACCAACTGTATACCTTACCGGAAATGAAAAAGGCCGATGCTATTTTACAAGAGGTTTATAAAAAAGCGGGAGCCTCCGACCGGTATAGCGGTAAATTCTATCCTGGGGGGCATAAATTTGATGTAGCCATGCAAGACGACGCATTTAACTGGTTCGATCGGTGGTTGAAGTAGTTTACGGAAAATCAGTTTTGAAGGAGGGTACTTAAGTTTGTCTTAGAATTATTAATTGGACCCGATTTCTATTTCTATAGTATAGAGTTTGCTTTCCTCCATCGTGTATTCAAATTGCTTTTGGATTTCGCCATCCTTCGAGACAACCAATGAAGCTCCTATACACCACCAGCCTTTCCATTCCCCATCCTTGACAAGTCCGGTATTGCTCACTCCGATGACCGGAATATGATGTTTTTGGGCAATTTCCATATAGGACTCTTTCCAAATATTCCCATATGGTGTTTTTTCATTGTCATAATCAGGGGGTACGGCCCAACTACATGGAGAAAGTATAATATCCGCTCCCATGTATCCAAGGGCATGCCCTAGTTCATTGGTAGCCGGAGAATTGTCGGCGCAAATATTCATACCCACCATCCCTAAATCTGTAGGGGTTACGGTACAACTGGTCCCTGGAGTATAGATGTGTTGGGCGATATCCAAAATATTGATTTTTCTATGTTTTCCTAAAATCTTTCCGGTTGGTGAAATTAAGAGGGCCGTATTATGGATTTTATCCCCGTTCCGTTCCGTGAGTCCGGCAATAACATAAATTTTATTTTTCTTTGCGGCCTCCTGCAAGATTTTACTGTGGGCTCCCGGAATGGCATGCGCTCCTTCAATAGCTAAGGAATTTGTCCAACCAAAATCCAAGCATTCCGGTAAAACGACAACATCACATGATTTTTTAGATGCTTCCTTAATAAAAAGAGCGGCATTTTTTAAGTTTACCTCAGGATTTCCTCCTTCCACATGCATTTGCCCTATACCAACATTTAATGTCTCTGTTTTAGCTATGGATTGGGCCATAAGGGTGTGATTTAATGTGGATAAAACTACTGAAGAAAGGAAAAAGGCAAAATGCACTGTTTGTATTGCATGGTAGATTTTCATGATAATTGGCTATATAGAACAAAAAAGGGATACACCAATGTACAACAATTTTGGTTTTGGATACTCCAATGCATCCAACCTTATGCCGTAATTCCAATACAGCACTGCCAATTAATAAAGTTAAAGAAGAAAAACGGTGTTACCCAAAGGTTTTATTTTCCTTTACCCGTGTACGCCTGCCAATCCTTTTCCTTGTATATATCATCCCCGAAGTATTTGGCAATATTTAGAAATGGTTTCGGCTTTTGATATCCTGGCAAGGGAGACAACATATTCATTTCCTCGTCCAGGAAAATGGTAGTGGGGTAGCTTAAGCGACCTTGCATAAGCGCGGCAGCGAATTCATGGTAACCTTTTCTTCCAGAAGGTACAAATTTGTAGGTTTTGCCTTTGTATTCAATAGGGTCCTTGCCTTCGCCATCCAATTTTACCATATAAAAATTCTCGGACATATATGTGGCCACTTCGGGATTTTGAAAGGTGTCCTTGTCCATTTTTTTGCACCAACCGCACCAATCCGTATAAATATCCACAAATACCTTCTTGGGATTTTCTTCGTTCATGGCCAGGGTAGTTGCCTCTTCCCAAGTAAGCCATTCTACTTTTTGGGCATAAGTATTTACTGAAACCAATGCTATAGATAAAAGGGAAATGAATCTGATGATTGCCGTCCTACTCTTGATCATGATATATTTTTTTGAACTATTAGTCCAATTACTATACCAAAGCTAACGAAAATTGAGCACTTTTATTTCGCGGTTACCTTTTCCCTTTGGGAGGTAAACAGATTCTTTACATCTACCTGGTTCTTTATAAGATCTTCAAAAGTTTCGCGTTCCCGAATCAAAATAGCCTTTCCCTTGTGCCATAATACTTCTGGTGGCCTAAATCTGGAATTGTAGTTGCTGGCCATAGTAAAGCAATAGGCTCCCGCGTTACGGAAACAAAGAACATCCCCTTCCGAAATCTCATTGATTCTTCGGTTGCTTCCAAAAGTATCCGTTTCGCAAATATAGCCTACTATGGAGTAGTAGCGTTCCTTTCCCTTAGGGTTCGATATGTTGATTACTTCATGATTGGATCCATAAAACATGGGCCTTATAAGATGATTGAATCCTGAATCTATACTGGCGAATACCGTAGAAGTAGTTTGTTTTACGACGTTTACCTTTGCCAAGAAGAAACCGGCCTCACTGACCAAAAACTTTCCTGGCTCAAAGGCCAAAGTCAATTCTTTGCCATATTCCTTGCAAAAGGTATTAAAACGAGAACCCAGTTTTTTGCCAAGTTCCTCAACATTCGTCTCTATATCACCCTCTTTGTACGGTACTTTAAAACCGCTTCCAAAGTCAATAAAATCCAAATTTTTGAAATTCTTTGCGGTCTCAAATAGAATTTCCGAGGCATAAAGAAATACATCGATATCCAAAATGTCACTTCCTGTGTGCATATGAATACCATTGATATTCATATGGGTAAGCTCAACTATTCGCAACAGATGGGGAATCTGATGGATGCTGATACCGAATTTTGAGTCGATATGACCCACTGAAATCTTTGAGTTCCCACCGGCCATTACATGGGGGTTGATACGGATACATACCGGAATATCGGGATGCTTGCTACCAAACTGTTCTAAAATGGACAGGTTGTCTATATTTATCCGAACTCCCAGTGCCGCTGCTTCTTCTATTTCTTCCAAGGAAACTCCATTCGGCGTAAAAATGATGGATTCCGGTTTAAACCCTGCCAATAAACCCAATTTCACTTCCTGAATGGAAACCGTATCCAAGCCACTGCCCAAGCTGTTCATCAATTTTAAAATGGTAATGTTGGACAACGCTTTGGCGGCGTAGTTCAGTTTCAACTTTTTAACACTCCCAAAAGCACGGGTCAACCTTTGGAATTGGGAAGTTATTTTTTCAGAATCATATACATAAACCGGGTCGCCATAGGTTTTTGCTATTTTAAGCAGGTCGCGGTGCTCCATAATACTTTGTAATTTGAGACAAAACTAAAGTGTTAGGACCGTATGCGCAAAAAAAAACCTTCATAATTAAAAAATACAACAATTTGTTATTTTTAAAACAATATTTGCTGCTTTCTTCCTTTGCCATTACGTTATTTGAATTGTACTTTTAGGAAGAATTCCAAAAATAGAATAACTCATACGTTTACTCCAATCTACATAGCCGTCCTTTAGCATGGTTTCCCAAAAAAATTGGAAAAGCAGGCAGGATGAATATGAAGGTCCAAACGAAAAGCCCATATAATAGAATGAAATTACCATTGTTTCCTTTACAGTCTGTTTTTTTTCCCGGGGAGACCGTACCCCTACATATTTTTGAGGAGCGCTACAAACAGTTGATAAATGATTGTAGAAAAGAGGCCATTACTTTTGGTATTCCTGTATACATATATGATGGGCTTACCTATGGTACCGAAGTACAGCTGGTGGAAGTTGTTACCACATATGAGGGAGGTGAAATGGACGTGGTCTGCGTTGCCAGGCAGGTTTTTAAGATCCTTACTTTTGACAATGAAATTGATGGGAAATCGTATGCGGGAGGCATCGTCCAATTTTTGGATAATGTAAATGACGCCGACCGGGCAATGAAGCAGGAGGTATTAAATGGCATTGAAGAACTTTACGGTCTTATGGGGGTCCCGTATTCTTCCATACCCTTGGAGAAATTCAACAGCTACATATTGGCACATAAAATGGGATTGTCCTTTGAACAAGAATTTGAATTGTTGCAAATGTCCAAGGAAAGTGAACGACTATCATTTATTAAGGCCCATTTGTTGGCTACAGTGAGTGTTTTAAAAGAGGTGGACAGAACCAAACGCACTATAGAGATGAATGGGGATTTTAGAAACTTCGACCCCTTGGATTTCAAGGATTTTAAAATATAGGAAATTGTATAACAAAGTTAATGGATATAGGTTTATTTTGATTAGGGTAATTAACCTTCGTTTCCTATTTTTGCTGCCGAACCTAAAGACGTTTCGCATATGAATCTTCACGAGTATCAGGGAAAAGAGATTTTGGCAAGCTTCGGTGTACGCATACAAAAAGGTATCGTGGCCCATAATTCCAAAGAAGCCGTTGAAGCCGCAAAGCAGCTCACTACGGAGACTGGTACCAGTTGGCACGTAATCAAGGCCCAGGTGCATGCCGGGGGTAGAGGAAAGGGCGGTGGAGTTAAATTGGCCAAAAACTTGAAAGAAGTAGAAGAATTGGCGGGCCAGATAATCGGGATGAACCTGATCACTCCCCAAACTTCGGCAGAAGGAAAGAAAGTACACCAAGTACTTGTTGCCGAAGACGTATATTACCCTGGTGATAGCGAGACTAGTGAATTTTATATGTCCGTTCTGCTCAATAGAGGTACGGGTAGAAACATGATCATGTACTCTACCGAAGGAGGTATGGATATTGAAGAGGTGGCCGACAAGACCCCGCATTTGATATTTACCGAGGAAATTGACCCGGCTACGGGACTTCTTCCTTTTCAAGCCAGAAAAGTGGCTTTTAACCTCGGACTTTCAGGAATGGCTTTTAAGGAGATGACCAAGTTTGTCACATCATTGTACAAGGCCTACGAACAGAGTGATGCTAGCTTGTTCGAAATCAACCCCGTACTAAAAACTTCGGATGATAAAATTATGGCCGTGGACGCCAAAGTGTCCATTGACGACAATGCCCTTTATCGCAGAAAGCAGTACGCGGAAATGCGAGATCTTAGAGAAGAAAACCCTATTGAGGTAGAGGCAAGAGCCGTTGGTCTTAACTATGTGGACCTGGATGGCAATGTGGGTTGTATGGTCAACGGTGCCGGTTTGGCAATGGCAACTATGGATCTTATTAAGATGGCAGGTGGGGAACCGGCCAACTTTTTGGATGTTGGAGGAACTGCGGATGCCAAAAGAGTAGAGGAAGCTTTCAGGATTATTCTAAAGGATTCAGCGGTAAAAGCCATATTGATCAATATTTTTGGCGGAATTGTTCGCTGTGACCGGGTTGCGCAAGGGGTGGTGGATGCCTATAAAAATATGGGAGATGCCATTAAGGTGCCTATCATAGTTCGTTTGCAAGGTACCAATGCAGAACTTGCAAAGGAAATCATTGATAATTCCGGACTTGCCGTCCACTCTGCGGTACAATTTCAGGAAGCTGCGGATAAGGTGGAAGAGGTATTGAAGTAATCCAATGATTTAATTACGGAATATTTAGAGCCGCTTCTTCGCGGCTTTTTTTATTCCTATAAACAAGGTTTCACAGGTTTTTCAACACAATCCCTTACCCTTAAAAATCATTCTCTTTTTGTTGGCGAAAATATTAAAGATTGATTAAAATTTTGTTAATCAATGATTTTGCTGTAACACTTTAGGTGTTTTGTGAGTCTTTTTAATAATTCATCAATTTATTAATCAAAAAACCAAGTGTCATGAGAAAAATTAGTTTAGTATTCGTAGCTGCAATGTTATTGTCCACAGGAAGCATTTTTGCCAATGGCCCAAAGGAGACCGATCCTACACAGTCCATTAAAGCCCAAGTGCAGAAACTTTTAAAAGGGTATACTTTAGAACCCACTGAAAAGGATTTGACAGCTACCATCCTATTTACGGTAAACAAGGAAAATGAATTCGTGGTCTTGTCCGTAGAGACCGAAGACAAAGTATTGGAGTATTTTGTCAAGACCAGGTTAAACTACCACAAGGTCGACTCAAAAGAGATTCCTGAAGGTAGAAGATATACTATTCCCGTTAAGATTGTAAGTTAAGGAGCCTATAAAACCCCGGACGCGATGAGAATCAAGTTCGGGGTTTTCCTTTGTTTTTGTACTTAACTGGTGTAATGTCCAGTTTTTTCGAATCAAACTGTTTCTTTTTAAAAGGAGGCTTATTTGGTTTATGTCTTTTTTCTTTGGACAATACCTCACCGGGATTTTTAGGATTTTCTTTTGTTCCCCTTAAATAGATTACCAAACCATTTAAAAAGTTCCGCAAGATTTGATCTCCGCATTCCATATATTTTGGATGATCTTCTTTTCGGAAAAAAGCCCCAAGTTCACTTTTGGATATTTTAAAATCCACCAATTCTAAAATTGCAACAATATCGTCATCCCGCAACATCAGGGCTACCCTCAATTTTTTAAAAACATCGTTATTGCTCATTATCTACTATAATTCCCAGTGAGTTGCAAATTAGGAATTCGATTATGAATTATGGGTCCTTTCCATATTTTTTATACGAAACCCTTCTTTTTTTTGTTATTAAAGTGTGTAGATACTACAAATTTGCGCTTTATGGGCAGCTATGAAGAAAAATTGAGCATTCTTTCTGAAATGATCGCTTTTGCCAAGGCGGATAAAGTTGTTAAGGAATCCGAATATAACTTTCTGTTGGGGGTTGCTTCCCAATTGGGAGTAGATCGAAAGACGTTCGATGATTTATTCGAAACCAAAGTGGAACGCATAATCCCCAACTCCCAAGCTGACCGAATTCTACAATTTCACAGGTTGGTCCTATTGATGAACGTAGATCAAGAGCAAAGTAACATTGAGATCAGTAAGCTGCATAACATTGGATTGGGTTTGGGTTTACCGCCTTCCGCCATAGAACAAGTATTGTCCATAATGCACAAATACCCCGATAAAATAGTACCTCCGGACGTACTCATCAACATCTTCAAAGCGCATTACAATTAAACATCTTTGGTTATGTAGTTAAATCGGCTGCAGAAACACAGGAGACCTTTTCCATAGTCACCTCGATTTTGAATCCGAAGTTTCTTTACTTAAAAGTATAAAGCGACATTATGACATTAACTTCTACCGGTTTAATGTCAAAAAGTCATAATTTCTGAGTTGGTACATACTTTGCCATGTACAGCTTGAAATTTGTGTTTAACCCTATAAAAATAAAATCATGAGTCTAATAAAAAGAAATGATGTATTGTTCCCTTCCTTGATGAACGAAATTTTCAAGCCAGATTGGTTTGGAGGCATGGAAAATTACAGCACGAAAGTGCCTGCCGTAAATATTAAGGAAAATGAGGCCGATTATGAATTGGAATTGGCCGTTCCCGGTAGAACGAAGGAAGACTTCAATATTGAAGTGGATGATAACGTACTGACAATTTCCGCTGAAGCGAAATCCGAAAAAACCAAGTCGGAGGAAAACTATACAAGAAGGGAATTTGGATTCTATTCTTTTAAAAGAGCCTTTACTTTACCTGAGACTATTGACGAGGACAAAATCAAAGCTTCCTATACGGATGGTTTGTTGAAGTTCGTTTTGCCTAAGAAAGAGGAGGCTCTCCCCAAGCCCAAAAGAATGATAGAATTGTCATAAAAAACGATAAGGAAATTATGCGATTTCCTGCTCAACAGTAGGAGAGTTTCATAAGGGTTGGTTTAGTTGGTTAGTTGAAGAGTGCCTCGGTTTTTTTCGGGGCGCTCTTTTTTTTACGGATTATTGGATGATAGGGGTAAAAGAAACTAGAAAATCAAAAGAAATTTCGAATTTAGACTCATCTAAAAATAAAATTTAAAGTATTTGTTATCAGTAATTTGGGAGGGGTCAATTAATTTATGAGTTGATATTTCGAAGATTGGATGATAACTTGGATTAAGTTAAGGATTTTAATCCAATATTTCAATCCTGTTCCTGTAACATTTTGATTTCATCCCGAAGTTTTGCAGCCTGCATAAAGTCCAATTCCTTGGCCGCTTTTTCCATAGCCTTTCTTTTTTCGCGTATCAATTTTTCAGTTTGATCTTTGGTCAAATATTCCATATCCGGTTCAGCTGCCCTCATGGTCTCCTTTTCGAAATGATAGGTAGAAACCGAGTTCTTGGCCAGGGCACTATCCAAACTTTTATTCAATGCTTTAGGGGTGATATTGTTCTCGGCATTATAGGTGGATTGTTTTTCACGCCGGTAGTTGGTCTCGTCAATAGTCTTTTGCATACTCTCGGTTATGGTATCCGCGTACATGATAGCTTTTCCATTTAAATGTCTTGCGGCCCGGCCCACAGTCTGCGTAAGCGATCGGTTACTGCGAAGAAAACCTTCCTTGTCGGCATCCAAAATGGCCACTAGGGATACTTCCGGCAAATCCAATCCTTCACGCAATAGGTTAACCCCGATAAGTACATCAAAAATACCCTTTCTTAGGTCTTGCATAATTTCTACCCGCTCCAAAGTATCCACATCACTATGGATGTAACGACACCGCACATCGATTCGACTCAAATATTTGGTCAGTTCCTCAGCCATTCGCTTGGTAAGTGTGGTAACCAAGGTCCTTTCATCCTTTTCTACCCGCGATTGAATCTCCTCGACCAAGTCATCGATTTGATTCAAACTGGGCCTAACTTCTATTATGGGATCTAAAAGGCCTGTTGGTCGTATTACCTGTTCCACATATACCCCTTGGCTCAATTGCAGTTCGTAATCTGCCGGAGTAGCACTTACATAAATCACCTGATTCTGTAAGGCTTCGAACTCCTCAAACTTAAGGGGGCGGTTATCCATGGCGGCCGGAAGCCGAAAACCATATTCGACCAGGTTTTCCTTTCGCGAGCGGTCCCCGCCATACATAGCGTGTACTTGAGGAATGGTGACATGGCTTTCATCCACCACCATGAGATAGTCGTCCGGAAAATAATCCAATAGACAGAAAGGGCGCGTTCCCGGTTCTCTGCCATCCAGGTACCTTGAATAATTTTCTATCCCGGAACAATAGCCTAGCTCCCGTATCATTTCCAAATCAAAGTTAGTACGTTCCTCTAACCTTTTGGCTTCAAGAGGCTTGCCTATTTCCTTGAAATAATCCACTTGCTTCACCAAATCGTCCTGAATTTGATGTATGGCATTCTGGAGCACATCCTGAGAGGTAACGAACATGTTGGCCGGATAAATGTTCAGATTTTCATAAACTTCCAAAATGGTGTTGTTAAAAGGATCAAATGCCTCTATTTCCTCTATCTCATCCCCAAAAAAATGAATTCTAAACGCATGATCCGCATAGCTTGGAAAAACATCGACAACATCTCCCTTAACCCTAAAGTTGCCATTTCTAAAGTCTGCGGTGGTCCGGGAATATAGACTTTGAACCAATTGGTGCATGAATTTGGTTCGAGCTATTACCTGATCTTTACGTATTGAAATTACGTTCTTTTGGAATTCCACCGGATTTCCAATACCATAAAGACACGAAACCGAAGCTACGACCAGGACATCCCTTCTGCCGGAAAGCAAGGATGACGTTGCACTGAGCCGTAACTTTTCGATATCTTCATTGATGGAAAGGTCTTTTTCAATATACAATCCGGATGTGGGGATATAGGCTTCGGGCTGATAATAGTCATAGTAGGACACAAAATACTCTATGGCGTTATTAGGGAAAAACTGTTTGAATTCCGAGTAGAGTTGAGCCGCCAAGGTCTTGTTATGGGCCAATACCAGTGTTGGTCTTTGTGTTTTTTCAATAACATTGGCCACTGTAAAGGTCTTACCGGAACCAGTAACCCCTAAAAGTGTCTGATGTGGTTCCTTTGCAATGATGCCTTCCGATAATTGGTGTATGGCCTCTGGCTGATCTCCGGTAGGCTTAAACTCGGATACGACTTTGAACTTCATGTGCTCTTGTTTGTTTATTCGTATGGACACATGCAATCTACTATTGCATTGTCTTTAAAAAATCATATTTAGACTCGAAGATATTTCAAATAGCCCTTGAATTCTGGGGAAGTGGGTTTCATCGCTTAAAATTACAAAAAGGGCATAAATTGGTGAATACTTTTTGGAAAGTCTTAAGGACGACCTTACCGTTTTAAAGTAAAATGACCCCTTATATTTTGATTGCTGGACGATATGGCCTTAAACCAATAATCGGATGATGGAAGAGCGTTGCCACGGTAATTTCCGTCCCAACCTTGAGAGGTGGGGTCTATTTGGGTGATTAGAAAGCCAAAACGGTCAAAAATCCAAATACGGTCTACCTTTATTTCGCCATCTTCTTGGGGTACAATGTATTGCCAAAAGTCATTGATGCCGTCCCCATTTGGGGTAAAGAATTTTGGGAAATCGTCTATGGAAAGTTCGCGGGCAACAATACCCTCTGTTATACCACAACCATTTTTATCCCTTATGTAAACCCTCTGTCTTCGTTCTGAAACATTGGTAAAGACATTGCTATTTTGGTAAGGGCCATTTGGATCGTTCAGCGCAAACTCGTAATCTCCAGAACCACTTGCGTTAATTCTGATTTCCCTATTGTTGGACGCACCCATGACGTCAATACCATTGACTACGGCAGCTTCGGAAAGGTAAACCGAAAATTCCTTGGTAGCAGAGCATTCTATGGTACTACCTGATATAACAATGTTGTTATAAGCTTCATAACGATATTGGCCTATTTCGGATAAACCTACCTCTGGACCATCGGAAAGGAAGGTTTCGGTACCATCTGGATGTATTCTAAACCATCGAAAACCGTCGGCAAGATCCTCCGTAGGAATTCGTGTTGATAAATTTCCCCGGCATATGGCCACCCTATCCGGAAAGTTTATCTCCGGCCTTCGTTTTACGAGACCACCCTGGGAGCTATCAAAAAAAGGTTCACAGAAATTCGCACTTTCGTCCACCAAAAAGCTTTCCTCCCTACAGGGACCCAGATTCCCGTTTTCGTTATAAGGAACTATGCTCACAAAAATCTCGGTATCTATGGGAAGGCTTAGAGGGGGTTTATAGGAAAGCGTATTTCCTACATCAAAGTCGGACAGAATGTCCTGTGTGCCAGGAGCAGTGCCAATAGACAATCTGTAGCCGGTAGCGCCATAAGCGTAATTCCACTGTATTGGGGTATTGGACGAAACATTTGTTTCTCCATTTATTGGTTCGCTCAACGTAGTGCAGGGCGGGGGTGTTGTAACATCTTCGGTACTAAAGGTCTGCCCTGGGCAAATCTGCGTGGAACCATCCTCAAATTGCAAAATTATAGACATGTAAATTTGTGTATTATCCGGTAATCCCAAAGGAGGCACGTATGAATCAATGGGACCGGAAGTACGTCTATTCAGTATGTCCTCTCCATCTGGAGTGGATCCTAGTGAAAATATAAAAGCCGAAATACCGTTTACCTTTGGCCAGGATATGGTGGCATCAACGGGAACACCTATGGCACCATCCGGAGGATATATTAGACGTGGGCATTGTTGTCCGAACACGGATATCGCGAATAGCAATGTCAGGAAGGTTTGTAGTTTTAGTATTTTATCGATATGCTTTGCCATTGTCCTTGTCAGTACAAGTTTATCGTTTAAGTGTAAAATGCCCATTTACTTCTCCATGGTCAATTGATTTAGCTTTGAACCAATAATCGGATGACGGAAGGGGTATTCCGTCCAAATTTCCATCCCAACCTTGGGATTTTGGGTCTATTCGGGTCAGTAAAGCTCCCAAGCGATTAAAAATATAAATAGATTGTAAATCGATTCCTCCTATATCAATTGAAGGATCGTACTGCCAAAAATCGTTGATACCATCTCCATTCGGGGTAAAGAATTTTGGAAAATCATCTAAGCTGAGCCCATTGTTGGAGCTGCCTTCGGCCACTCCACACCCATTTTTGTCCCTTACAAAGATGGAGTAAAAACCTTGAGGGAGGTTTTCAAAAATATTACTATTCTGAAAGGGGCCATTGGAGTCCAATGCAAATTCATAGTCACCTATGCCCTCGGTTTGTACTATAATGCGCAATCCACTCGTCTGCTCCGTGACATTAATATTGGATATGTTGGGAATCTCGGAGGAGATTACCGCAAACTCCTTTGAACTTGAACATTCAAAAACGGTACCAGGTTGTGAAACCAAATTGGAAATTTCATAGCGATAATTACCTTCTTGGGAAAAGCTTACTTCCGATGTTTGTGAAATAAGAGTTTCCGTATCGTCTGCGTTTAGTCTATACCAACGGTAACTATCCGCTTGATCATTGGACATAATTCTTACAGAACCATCATTTAAACATAGAGAAATGACATCTGGGAAATCTATTTGTGGACTAAAGGAGATGAGTTCCCCGGTAACGGAATCGATAAAAGGGTCGCAACCTAAAATGGTGGAAAATGATTCTTGAACACACCCTATGGCATCACCTCCATCATTAAAAGGGACTATGGTCACGAAAAAAGTCCTTCTGGGCAAGAAATCCAATAGTTCTGCCGTGGTGCCGCTGAAAAGGCCATTATCCAAAATATCATTGGAAGTGGGAGAGGTCCCTATGGAAACGCGATAGCCCTCGGCACCGGGTGCTTCCTCCCATTCCAAAGTAGATGCCAAGGGAACGTTGATAGTTCCGTCCAATGGATTGGTCAATGTGGTGCAATCCGGTATTTCCGAAACAGAGCCGGTGGTAAAGCTATAGTCCGGACATGAACCTGTGGCCGGGCCATTTTCATTAAATGGTAGTATTCTAACAAAGATTTCAGTATTAAAGGGCAGGTCACCAGGAGGGTCAAAATTGACGGAGGTCATAATAGTCTCATCAAGAATGTCATTCCCACCTGGAGATGTGCCTAAAATAAGTCTATATCCAGTGGAACGGGGTGCATAGTTCCAAGATAGTTGTGTGCCGATATCAACCTCGGTTGCCCCATCCACGGGAAACTCCAATGTGGTGCAAGGAGGCGGTATGGTTACATCCTCCGTTCTAAAGGAACCAACACTACAGATAACATCGGCAGCATCAAACAAAAAGAGGGTAATGGTTACATAAATCGTAGTGTTTTCGGGAAGTCCAAAAGGAGGTTGATATGTCGTATCTATTCCCACACCGGCACGATCCAAGATATCTCCTCCTCCTGGTGTTGTACCGATACTAATTAAATAGCTGGTAATCCCATCTACCGGGTTCCAAGAAATACTCGTATTCACGGGTACACTACTATCCCCATCCATGGGATCTGTTAACATTGGACATGTCAATTGTGCTTGGATGCTGAGTCCTCCAAGTATGATGAACGATATATGTAAGATTTTTTTGAGCACTTTTAGTATTCAACTTCCATTAATTCCATTGCTGTTATAACACCGCATTTTGTTCCATTCATCTTTTTAAGGCAAAATGGCCCTTAAATTCTCTTCCATCCTCTAGAATGGCACTGAACCAATAATCTGAAGCGGGTAATGCTTCGGCATTGTACGTGCCGTTCCACCCACTATCATTAGGTACTATTTGAGCCACTTTTTTTCCATATCTGTTAAATATGGTTACTAGAGTATTGGTCTGAAAGCGATTATCCACCCCAATAATCTGCCAAATATCGTTGATGCCATCGCCATTAGGGGTAAAAAACTTTGGGTATCCTATAACCGAAACCAGCTCTTCAATGCTCCCACAGCCATTTTTATCCCTTATGGAAATGGTTCTAAATCCAGGGGCCACATCTTCAAAGAAGGCCTCATCCTGAAATGGGGCTTCATCCATGGAAAACTCATAGTCACCATCCCCGGAAACCATAATTTGAACGGTGTTGTTTTCTGATATGTCCTCAATCAGAATATCTTCTACTACGGCTTTATTGGAGGGCAGTACTGCAAAGCCTTTTTGATTAGTACAGATTTGGGTTTCCCCATCTACCTCATAAACATATCCTACCTCCAAAACATAGTTCCCAATTTCCAGAATATCAATTTGTTGATTATCGGAAACTACTTCTTGGAAATCCCCTTCTTCTTTAAACCAAGTATAGGTATCAAATCCATCGGGTCCCGTTATACTTAAGTTTGGATTGTCCGTACAAAGAAGATGGACCGGTGGTAAGCTAAAGTTTGGTGATGGATTTACCTGCAATTGAATTTGCAGGATATCCTCACATTGATTCAAATTTTCCAGACGGGCAAAGATTACTGTAGGTTCCGTGATATGGATGTTGGGCAGTGGGTTCTGCTCCAAGGTCACATCTTCTAAATTCCCATAGAACACTACCTCATTTTGAGGGTAATTACTTCTCCCAAAACTTTCAAGATCAAAGGTCCCCTTAAGAATTTCATCCCCAGGATCATCATCGCAGGCATAATGGGTCATCTGTGCCGATTCGTCCAAATCTACCGATTGTATCCGAAGTTGCAGCTCCCCAAAACTTTCACACCCCAAAGCGCTGGTAACTTTGTAGTATAGGGTTTGATTAAATGCCTGGGTGTTAACAAACCTTTCGCGATCTGGGATAGGATTGTCCGTATCCCTATCTTGAATGGTTTCAAAAAAAGTATAGGTGTATTCCGAGTTAGGCTCCACTTGTCCTAAATTGGTGGTAGTAATCCCATCGGTTGAATTTTCCATATCTACCTCACATTGTATAAGGGTAAGTGGGTCGTTGGGTGGAAGGGGATGTACATTTATCAGGGATTCTCCCAAAATAGGGCATTCCTTGGGGTCCGGCAACAAAATTTCCAAACTATATTTTCCAGAGTGGGTCTCGTTGGCCGTATCAATTTGAAAGCTATTTACCCCTGGATTCTGAAAAACCACACCATCCTTTTTCCAGGTATAGATGGCTCCAGGGATATTTTCAGTTTCCAACAAAAAGGGCTCGCCCTCACATAAATCCAGTGAACTACTGGTAGTACCATCCCCATTTTGAATCAGTTCTATCTTGTTGAAAAAAGATTGTATAAAGGGTGGAAGCCCTTGGGTCCCTATTTTACCATTTAGGGTAATGGCATTGTGAATGTATTCTGCCCCGAGACCTCCTCCATTAGGATTATGGATAACCCCTAGAAAAGAAGAACCCCTAAAATAACTTTCTGATAGGGTTCTATAAATAGTACCATTACTCCCTAATTGAAGGGCTCCCCGATAAACTTCCCTCCTATCCAGGACCACCCTCGAACTGGAAATGTCTCCTGCTTCCATATCCAATTGGAGTAATGAGGAGGTATGGCCTTGGGCGGCTTGTACGTCGTTGGATGCATGTACATAAAGGTATTTCCCATTTGGTGAGAATTCAATGCCATAAGGGTTGTTGTCCGGTGCGGGGAGACTCACTCGGTTTTGATTTGAAAGTTTTCCTGTTTCTGCATCAAAATCGTAGATATAGAGCCCAAATCTCATATGGGCACTGGCCATTTTTGTTCCATCCGAAGAAAATTTCAGGTAACCCCTGGGGTCTTCAATTTGTAGATCGCTAAAAGTGGTTCGGATGGGATTTGTAACTACGCCGTTGGCATTTACCTCAAAGGCATGATAGGTGTTGAAAAATCCTGTGGTTCCGTTCTCAGAGGCCAAAGTCATCAACCATATAGATTGGTCTGAACATTCTTTGACCACCGCGGTAATTTTTTCAGAGCAATCTTTAAGAAGATTTATATTCTTTTCAACAATAGCACCATTTCCGTTATTTCGGGAAATATCCACGATGGAATAGTTTAATCCGTTGTCGGGATCATTTTCAAAAGTAGAGGTGTCAACGGTAAAGATGTAAAATATATCCGGGCTAGAAGGGGCTGGCACTATAAGGGCAGACTGGGTGCTGGAAGGATCGCCATATAGTCCTCTTCCATTTTCCATGACCGAATGTGTCCAGTCATATACCGTAATACCATCCGTGTAAAAAAGTAAATTTCCAGAACTATCGGAAATGGTGGCACATCCTTCAAAAGTTTCGAGCTTACCATCAGTTATTGGGGATACGCTTCCATCATTGTTGAATACAATACCGGCACCATTCCCAAAATACCAGTTGGAGGTTTCGCCTTGCCCAAAAATGAAGACAGGAAATATTATCCCTAACCATAGGAGGAATGTAATCGTCTTGTTCATAGCGTTTCCCGAAACACTACAAGATACTACAAATCACGCTTTTTTAATAATGCATAGGATAAATAGATGAAAATTGCCGTCCAGCCGAGCACAATTAACATTTCGTACCACTGCACCATATAGTTGCTCTCCAAATTAGCCCCTAATTGTTTTGCGGTAGACTGTATTACATTTAGCCGAGTTATGGGTTGGTCGATTAAATTGTACATGGATTGTAGCGGAAAGAATCCCATGACCATGTCCGCTACTCCGTTTTTAGTGCCAAAAAGCTGTCTTTCGCAAATTATAGTAGCTACACCTTCAACAATTTGCCAAATAAATAAAAACCCTAAAGCAAAGGCCGAACGTTTGATCAGAACACCTAGAAAAAGACAAAAAGAAAAGAACCCTACAAGTTTGAGGAAATATGCTACTACAAACTCAAGATCCGAAAATATGATAGCAACTTCATTGTAGTCTGAATAGATAAGTCCCAAAATTAAGGATACTACAAATAAAAATAAGGTCGAAATGAGGGCAAATGCGATAACCATCAGAAATTTGGAGAGGACAAACTCTTTTTTTGACAGACCGTCTATAAGATTTTGTTTAATGGTCTTATTGCTATATTCATTGGCCATCATAGAAACAATAACGATTGCCAAAAAGAGCTTAAGCCAAGCCACAAAATAGGAGTTGAAATGCCAGATATACGGGAAATTAAAAATACCCTGATCGGCCAATTGAAAATGTATGTCCCCAAAATCGAATTTAATCATCGACACAAGGGCTATTGAGGTCACCAAGATGAAGTAGGAAAACACCAGTACTCTACTAGATCTGTTATTCCAGAGCTTTATAAATTCTATTTGAAGTAATCGGATCATAACTATGTCTAGTTGTTTTGGGATTTGGTAAGGGTAAGGAATTGCTCTTCAAGGCTCTCTTTTCTTTTCACGAGATGGGAGAGAACAATCCCCTTTTCAAATAGAAATCTGTTCAGTACTTCCGCATTCATCTCTTCTTTGAGGAATGCCGTTAGTAGTCCGTTGTCTATTTTAATCTCTCCAAAACTGGAATTATCCTCTAAAATAGATTTCAATTTATCCATGTCATTGAATTTCAGTTCAAAGAAACCATAACTAGCTAACATTCCGTCCACGCGGCCGGAATAGAGTTTTTCGCCCTTTCTCAGAATGACTACATGGCTACATACCTTTTCTACTTCGTCCAGCAAATGCGATGCTAATAAAATAGTAGTGCCCTTGGACGCAATTTTCTTAATTATTTCCCTGATTTGATGAATACCTTGAGGGTCTAGGCCATTGGTGGGCTCATCCAAGATCAGGATTTCAGGATCGTTAAGAAGGGCGGAAGCGATTGCCAAACGTTGCTTCATTCCCAAGGAATAAGCACGGAACTTACTATTTTTTCGGTCCAGCAATCCTACAAGTTCCAATTTCTCCTCTATTTTATCCTCGGAGACCTCTTTGATCTTACATACCAGCTTAAGGTTCTGTACCGCGGTCATGTAGGGGTAAAAATTTGGCCGTTCAATAATGGCACCTACTTTTTTAAGTGCCTCATGGGTAGATGTGTTCCCATCAAACCAAGAGAAGTCACCACTTGTTCGATTTACTACGTTGAGAACAATGCCCAAAGTAGTGGATTTACCACTTCCATTGGGTCCCAGAATACCATATACATTGCCTTTTTCAATTGAAAATGATAGGTCTTTTACGGCGGTCAGATAGCCGAATTTCTTGGTAAGTTTATTTACGGTAAGTATCTTCTCCAAATTAAAAGCCTTTTAGGATGGTTTATGTTAACTTGACGAGGAAAGCTTAACTTTGTTACAGTCCTATCCTATTAAACGTAAAAAAGGCATTATGGAGGATGAAAAAATGATGTCCAAAAAGAAACCCACCTATCCGGTCAGCGGAAAGCTGGACGCTTATTTGGAGGAATATAACCGCAAAATAGAAATCCCCATATTCTATGAGGATTTGTTGCGTTTTGCCGGTTCTGTGGCCGTATACGATGCCGAAGGCGAGGACACTTTGTGGGTACGTGTATATTATTCGGATTCAGAAAGAGAGGAAATTGACCTGAGCCTTAAAAAAGTATATTCCATACTACACTCGGATGGTAGCGATCGGATTTTTCAATATCTCAATGTGGATGCAGTAGACTACTGTACTTTTGGGAATTCAAAACCCTTTCGCATCAAGGTACGAAATATTCTAAATGACAATTTCACCTATTTCTATGTAAAAAAAACAGATGCTTCCCGTATCTACGGGTTGGAATTGGAGCATATGCTTTCTCCGTACAATCTTAATTTTTTGGTCCATAAGGATACCCTTATAGAAGAACATATAGCCGGGATTCCGGGCGACGTGTTCATCAAGGATATGCTACCCAACTGTACAGAATCGGAGAAATCCCAATTGGCCAAGGAATTTGTAAAATTCAATGAGCGCTGCATGATACGGTTATTGGGAGATATGCGTTCCTACAACTATGTGATAATGCCAGTTCACGATTTTGACCATGTGGTATACAAAATAAGGGCCATAGATTTTGACCAGCAATCGTTTGAAGGTAAATTGAAGGTATACTTCCCCCAATTTTTTAAGGAGAATTTTGTAATGGTGGAAATGGTCCAAAAGAAGTTGTTACAAGATTCTGTGGATCAGTATAAAATAGAGGAGCGGTCCATAGTGGCCAAACGTATCCTAAGTTCTGGAAATCGCTTAAAGAAACTTCGGAATGCCTGTAAAACGGATATTATAAGTAAAGAAGAAAATGTAAATCTCCTAAAGGAACAGATTTATGAGCTTGTCCTGGATAAGGATTTTAGGCAATGTAATACCATGGGCGAGATATTGGATTTGGCCTTGAATTTTGTACGCCGCAATTACGAAAATGTGAGCATGAGACAGATTATCGAAAAAAAGTTCGATGTTCAGTAAGCAGTAAGCAGTAAGCAGTAAGCAGTAAGCAGTAAGCAGTAAGCAGTAAGCAGTAAGCAGTAAGCAGTAAACAGTAAACAGTGAAATATGCTCGATATTCCTATTCAGCTAACACAGTTTTCCCTATGTATTTGTAAACTGACCGAATGAAAAAAAATCGTATTCATTTTACGGTAATACCATGCAAGAAGAAAAATAACTGCAACTACTGGATACTGCGATCTCCAAGTAGGTACTAGCTCTTCTGTTCCTTATTGAAATAAACTAGGTAGTAGTACATTTGTCGTTCTTCATCCCAGCCTTTTTCAACAAATTTTTCAGCGGATTCCGGATTGATGAAATCCAGTTTTATTTGGATATTGGTATCTAGATTAATGACATTTTTTATCTTCTTCCGCACATCGGAAACCGCTTTGTTGGCGATGTCAAAATTAGAAACATCCTCAATGCTGTATTTTGGTCCTTTTTCTACCTTATAATGTTTAAATTCTGGAATGAGTTCCGGGTTTTCCATAACTTCATTTAAAAAATTGGATTCCTCGAAGGCATCGTTTTTGGCAAAGTGATTAACGGCTTTGTTCATAAAAAGAACTTCCTGTTGTTTATCCTCTGCCGGCAAAACAACATCCTTGGCAAAATTCTGGCAAAACTTCAAATAGTTTTTGGTATAGAAGTTTTCATCGGCCAATACATCAACCCCCAAAAAGTTCTCCAACCAATATTTGGTGTCATATCGATTACTATCCACAGATAGGACCTTGTACCCTTCTTCTTTGTTTACATTGAATATGAGACAACCTTTATCCAACTTATTAACATTGATTCCCTGTTGAATAACGATATCTAGATTACCATCATTTTCCTTAAATTGTAGAAAATCATGTTTTAATTCACTTTTGAAAATACCAACGGCATCTACTTTGGTGTTGTCCAACAGAATACCCGTGAAATATGCTACATAAACCTCTCCACTTTTTATATGGGGATGATTGGACTGATCAAAGAGATGGGTGGCGATTTTTTTGGAATTCAAATGAATGCTATCCTGATCGGCAAAAACTTCTGTGACAATTTTAAAAAGTTCATTGAATTCAGTATCCACCTCATGGGACAATTTGAAATAGTTTTCCTCCTTTTCCCGAAACGGTTTAAAGAAATATTCCTTTAAAAGACCATTGGTCTCATCGTTCAAAACAAGGGGTTTCTCAGATAAAAAAACGCTCTCATTCTTGTTTTTGTTGCCTACGCTGTGGAGGGAGACACTTTCAATTTGGGTAGGGTATAAATTTAACATAACTCGGGTAATGGTTTTTTGTTAATGGTCAAGGACTAAATGTCAAAAAGTAAATGGTAAAAGGTTGGCGATGACCCAATTTTTAGTTCCAGTTTTCGTCGAAGTCCAAGTCATCATAATTTTCAAAAGTATCCTCAAAATCAAATTTAGGATCGGACTTAAAGTTTTTCTCCGGCGGATTTTCGGGAAGTTCCCCAAAACTAAATAAAAGGTTGGGATACGATCGTCCGTCTTCTTTTTTAACGATATCGGCCAATTCTACAAAGAAGGTCCACATATTAAGAAAATCATATACATAGATCAGTTTTGGAGTTTTTTCGGTAAGGATGTCTTCTAAAAAGGTCTCGTTCATTAGGCGAACATCCGAGCCGTTTTCCGCCATATCAAAAAGGGCTATTTCCTCATCTTGGGCCCAATTGTCGTCGCAAGTGTAGAAAGATGCCATTTCACTGCCCAGAAAACCAAATGATTGGGTAATCGCATTGTGAAAATCTTCCAGGGTATTTTCTGCATTGATCTCTAAATCCCTGAAAATATCCTCCTTTGCATCTAGGATTATCCTGATTTTATAAATCATTCGCTTTCACTTTTGGGTGAAGGCAAAGTTACAAAGATTTGGGACTTCTTTTGAAATTATAAGCTTCAAGTACCAAATAAAACTGAACCCCAAAAAGCAATGATGCCAGTACTAGATGGAGAGGCTGGCTGGCAAATGGGAAATCCCAATAATACATGGCCATCCCCGTTACAACTTCGGCCAACAAAATAATTAGGACCCAATTGATTTTAACAAGGTTCAACTTTAATGTATGGATCTGATGAACTAAATAAAGATTGATCAATACAACAACTATGGAAAACGATCGATGTAGGTAGAACTGAATCGACGGATCTTGCAACCATAAGTATGGTTTTTGCCCTAGCAAATCAATTTGTTCGTCTACAAACTGCCGGACTTGGGTACCTAACACAACCTGTGCTATGGTAATTAAAAGGGCAACAGTTAAAAAAGTAAATATGGTGCGGTTGTATATAGTTTCATGTATTTCTTTTTTTGATAGGTGTATCACATACAACAGCATGGCAACAATAATTAGGGCCATAATCATGTGAAGTGTTATTTTAACAGGTTCCAAAACGGAGTAGACCACTGTGGCACCCAACCATGCCTGAAATCCCATACCGAATACTACGAGCCATGAAAAAATCGTAATCCATTTGTTTTTTTTCCAATAGTTTAAGGAGAACAAGGCAAGAATTAAGGTTGCCAAGCCGGCTAGAGCCCCGAAAAGCCTGTTAATAAACTCTATCCAAGTGTGCCAGGGGTTAAAAACCGCGTAATCATGTTTGGTATAAGCCGTCCAGTTTTTATGCTTGAAAATAGAGGAAGTAACAAAATCCATTTCTGCAACTAAAAGAGTTTCATTGCGAATGATTACCTGCCCTTTTTTGTATTCTTTTTCTGCTTGCCATTGCAATTCGGACTCTTGTGTGGGCGGAATATAATATCCAAAACATTTAGGCCAATCGGGACAGCCCATACCGCTGCCTGTCATGCGCACTACAGCTCCTGCTATGATTACGAGGTAAACCAAAACCAGGGAAGCCTTGGCAATTTTTCTAAAACTTTTTGGCATGGAAAGAATGTCCCGTTATATATGTTGCAAAATTAAGTCAGTAAGAAGAATAAGAACTACATTTTATACTTTAAATTTTTGCGATCAGTCCCATCTCATCTCCTTTTTGAAGCATATATTTTTGAGCGGCACTATATTCATTGGGAATAACACCCTCTAAGATGGCCTCCTTTATGGCCTCTTTTAAAATGCCGATTTCCCTGGAAGGTTTTAGGTTAAAGGTCTTCATAATTTCTTCTCCGCTGATGGGAGGTTGAAAATTGCGAATATGGTCACGTTCCTCTACTTCCTCAATTTTTTGACGTACCAGCTTAAAATTGCGCTTATATTTTTGTTGCTTCCTTGGGTTTTTGGTTGTTATATCAGCCTCACAGAGGGTCATCAAATCTTCTACATGATCTCCTGCATCGAAAATGAGCCTACGGACCGCGGAATCTGTTACAAAATCTTCGGAAAGTATAATAGGTCTAGAACTCATTCGCACCATTTTTTGTACAAACTTCATTTTTTCATTTAGGGGCATATGAAGCCTTTTAAAAAGCGTGTACACCATTTTGGAACCTACAAACTCATGGCCATGAAAGGTCCATCCAATTTTTTTATGAAATCTCTTCGTTGGCGCTTTTCCAATATCGTGAAGCAAGGCCGCCCAGCGCAACCAAACATTCTCCGTAGTCTTGGCTATGTTATCTACCACTTCCAGGGTATGCCAAAAGTTATCCTTATGGCGTTGGCCTTCGATCTCCTCAATACCTTGCAAAGCCTTGAGTTCTGGTAAGATGTACGGAAGAAGACCGGTTTTATGCATTAAGGCAAAACCTACTGATGGCTTGGCACTTCCCAAGATTTTGTGGAGCTCATCAACAATGCGTTCCTTGGATATGATTTTAATGCGCTGTTTGTTTTCTGTAATCGCTTGAAGTGATTCGTTATGAATTTTGAATCCCAATTGCGTAGCAAATCGAATGGCCCGCATCATGCGTAGGGGATCATCGGAATAGGTAATATTTGGTTCCAAAGGAGTTCGAATCAATTTTCTGTTTAGATCGCCCAACCCATCGAACGGGTCGAGTAAAATACCATAATCTGCCTTATTCAGGGATAGGGCCAGGGCGTTGATGGTAAAATCCCTACGCTTTTGATCCTCTTCCAAGGTCCCATCTTCAACCATCGGTTTTCGGCTATCCCTATGATAACTTTCTTTTCGTGCACCCACAAATTCCAATTCCAGACCTGTATGGTTGATCATAGCCGTACCGAAATTCTTAAAAACGGAAATTTTTGGTTTTCCAGGGAGGTTGGAAGCTACTTTTCTGGCAAGTTCTATTCCACTTCCAACGGCGACAACATCAATATCCTTAGGAGTTCCCCTATCCATTAGATAATCGCGCACAAAACCACCGATAACGTAGGTATCCATGCCGAGTTCTTTAGCAGAGTTGGCAATTATCGTAAATATTGGGTCTAAAAGTGCCTTTCTATGGTCTTGTTCTTGCATTTTAATACTATTTCCTAGGGCTTTATGGGATAGGTTAAAGAATTAAAAATTGTTTATGTTAGGCAAGGGACAATACATCTTTATTTAAAACTGAGATAAAGCAATATTACCCGAATCGAAGGAAAACCTGCTATTTTTGATATTTCAACTTATCCCTTTGTACTTTTTCAATATCTAGGATGTCCTTTTTTTTGTAGGTCAATGCTTTATGTGTAGCCCTTAAATCGCGACATAATTTCCGCAATCCCATAGGTTCCAAGGATGCTGCATGATCTGTACCTTTCCAAGTCCGGTCCAACGTAAAATGCCGCTCAATGACATGGGCTCCTAAAGTGAAGGCCGCTACATCCACGGCAATACCCAAATGATGTCCCGAGAACCCAATACTTTTTACCTTATCCTCATATTTGTCCCGAAGTTTCAAAATATCCAATAAACAGATATCCTCAAAAGGAACCGGATAACCAGAAGTGCAGTTATATACCACCAAATCTTTCCCCCGGCCGTGTTCTTCAAAAAAAACAACAAGTTTCTCAATCTCATCCTTGGTAGTCATACCCGTAGAGATATGGATTTCACCGTGGTAGTTTTCACACAACCAGCCAAGCATTTCATAATTGTTATTACAGGCCGATGGAATCTTGATAAAGTTCGGTTCCAGACTGGCCATTTCCTGGGCGGAAATAGTTTCCCAGACTGAGGTAGAATACGTAATGCCCACCTCTTCACAATAATCCTTAAGTTCGCGGTGCTGGTCTACATCAAATTCCAAAAACTCCCGGTGTGCGCCATAGGTTTCCCCATAGGAATTTATTGGATTTGGGTGCGGCGCGTTGTATTGCTCCTCGGTAAGAAGCTCTCGATTGTTTCTTTTTTGAAACTTTACTGCATTGGCATTGCCAAAAATCTTGGCCATATTAATAAGTTCTTTGGCAATTTTCATATCGCCTTTATGGTTACAACCAATTTCAGCTATGATATAGGGTTCTTTATAGGTCATTAAATCTTAGATTATAATTGATGATAAATTCGGAAGCTTCACGGATTGCGCCTTCAGCCGATTTGCTCTTCAAAACGATGTCCGCATGGAATTGAATGGGTTTGGTGGCATTGGAGGGACAAAGGGACCAACCTGCCCTTAGCATATTGCTAAGATCGTTCACATCATCTCCGATATAAGCAATTTCTTTAGGGGAAATGTTCCGTTCTGCACAAATATCCTCCAAACAGGAATACTTGTCCTTGATCCCGAGAAAGACATCCTTTATTTTTAATTTTTTCATGCGTTGTGCCACAACTTCCGAGTTTTCGGATGTCATTACCATGACTTTTACCTTATGCTGTCTCAATATTTCAAGCCCCATGCCGTCCCGCATGTCAAACACTTTGGAGAATTCCCCGTCGCTATTGAACGTCACACGTCCATCTGTAAATACCCCGTCTACATCCAAAATCACATAATTGATACGTTGTGTGGATTTGTTTTGCTTAAAGTTGGAAATCAATAATTGTTCTACAACTTGCCAATCGGTTTCCGAATCGATTTCTACCAATGTATCCTCGGACATTTCTATAATGCCAATTTCTCCACTTAATCGATTCTTAGAGGCCAATAAAGCGGGTTTAGTGGAGCAATAGAGTGCTCCGTTTTCTATGAGTAGACCTTCAAAATCTTGCCTACGAGGACGACTACGGAAATCGTAGTTCAGAGGTTTTCCACCTTTTGACCATGTAAACCTGTGCGTATTTACAACACTTAGAACAGCATCTAATTTTTCTTTTTTCAATTTTTCCAATCCCCTGTTAATATCCGTTCTTTGGGTCAAGGGCGATGTGGCTTGTAGCAGGCAGAAAATATCAAAATTCGTTTCTACCTTGTCGCAAAATTCCAGCATGGCCGCTTCCGTTGAAGAGGTGTCCGAGGCATTTTCCGAAGAACGTTCGAGACACTTCACCTTGGTCGACCAATTAAAATGGGTGTTCACATAATCAATGATTTCCAAATCATCTGTGAAAATAAAAACCTCGTCCAAGTTGGAAAAAATGGCCTCTGTAAGCACCCAGGTAAACAAAGGCCTGCCCAGCAATTTTTTCTTGTTTTTGCCCGGAATACCTTTGGAGTTTTTTCTGAGTGGAATGAATCCTATCGATTTAGACATATGCTTATTTATTGGTCCACGACCATGTTTTCTATTAAATTCCGGGTAGCCTTAACTGTAAATTTATCTAAATAATCCTTACCCAGAAAAAATCGCTCCTTCACGATTTCCAAATTGGAAAGTGCAGTGGAGAAAAGGGTATACCCTTGTTCAAAATAAAATCCTTTTCTAAGCCCTAAAATTTCAATGGGGAATAGTGCGGGAAGGATAACAATATCGGTAAAATGTTCCTCGTACCTTGTTGTTTCCCTAGGATGTACTTTTAGTACAACGGTCATATTTTTTGGCACTTTGGCGATTACATCCGAGTAGATTTTTATTTTTTCCGACTCATTTTTAATGACCTTGTCCTCGGAAATGGGCTGGCTAAGAATCAAAGCGTTGTTTTGCCCTTCTATTTTAAATGTATCCTTGGGAAGAAATACTTCAAAAATTTCATTTTTTGTCGTTTCGTCCAATTTCGCCGTCTCTTTTTTAATGTTAAGCTCCACAGCCTTTTTTTGTAGAGGTTGGGGTAGCCTATTGGGAAATTGGGCAAAAATAGTCTTCACTTCCTTATCGAAGCCACCGCCAATCGGAGTGTTCGTTAGGTATCGCTTTATCAGCTGTTCAAAAAAACTATGTCGCTGACTATAGGTTCTCGCACCGTCCTCGATCATGTTGATTTCCTTCTTGCCAAACTCATATAAAAAATAGCTTTTGGAAGAATCCGTATCACAGAGATAAATATCCGATGAATAGATGAATTCTTTTTCTTTTATTAAAGAAGGATACTTTCCTTCCAAATAGGGAGCTAATTTTTTCTTTCGACGAAAGGAGTAATCAAATTTACCTAAATCAGCTACGTGATCCTTGCGCTCTGAGATTATCTGGACATCTCGAAAAAACCGCTTTTTGAGATTAGGAATCAGAGTCTCTATCATGGGTGTGCTTTCCACTAGGAACAAAAGATTATTTCCGCAGTTGTTGGATTCATATCCCGAATCTCGGATAATATGTAATATGGAAAGGTATATGTGGTAGATGGTGGATCCTACGTAGGTACGGCGTACAGAATTTTTTGGATTTATATTGGAGATGGAACTCAAAAAACTACATTTGTAAAGTTGGACAAATTTAAGGAAAATAGCTTGAGCACGGTCAGTGTAATCATAAGTACCTATAATAAACCAGAATGGCTCAAAAAGGTCCTTTGGGGCTTTCAATGTCAGACCTATAAGGATTTTGAGGTTATTATAGCCGATGACGGTTCCGGTGCAGAAACCCGGGAGCTTTTGGCCGAAATGGAGGAAAAGGCCAGTTACCCAATACATCATGTATGGCAGGAGGATGATGGCTTTCAAAAATGTAGGATTCTCAACAAGGCCATCCAAGCAAGTAAGACCGAATATATCATTATGACGGATGGGGACTGTATTCCACGTGAAGATTTTGTTCAGGTACATTACATCAACAAGGAACCGGGTTATTTTATATCCGGTGGGTATTACATGTTGCCCATGAATATTTCAAAGGCAATAACCCTGAAAGACATTGAAGTACAGAATTGTTTTAATATTCAATGGCTTAAGGATAAAGGTATCCCAAAGACATTCAAGAACAACAAACTAACGGCTAGGGGTTTTATCTCTACATTGTTCAATACGTTTACACCCACCAATGCCAGTTGGAACGGTCATAACTCTTCCGGATGGAAAAAAGATATTCTTAATGTAAACGGATTTGACGAGCGGATGCAATATGGAGGTGAAGATCGTGAATTTGGGGAACGTCTCTTTAATTTCGGGGTCCGATCAAAGCAATTGCGCTATAGTGCAGTCTGTGTTCATTTGGATCATGAACGGGGGTATAGAACTCCGGAGGCTATTGCCAAGAATCAAGTAATCCGTAAGGAAGTAAGACAGAAAAAAAGTGTGTGGACCTATTATGGCATTACCAAGTAGTATGCCAGTTCGTTCTTTTTCTCCAGTTTTTTAAGCTCGCGATACCTTTCCAAATCGCTCAAGGCGTTAAGGTAGCAAATGGTAATTCCATTTTTACCGTCCAGAATACCTAAACGAAGAAAGTAGTGATTAAAAAACTTCCATAAAGGCTTAACGATTAGTGAAAAAAAGCTAAATTTTCGCTCCCTATAAAAATCCTCTTTTGCTTTTAGACGCCCATATTTTAGCATTTTTGCCTTGTAATCTTCATAATTCTTGTAGCAATAATGGGTCAATTTTTCCTTAAGGATACCACATGTGCCATCTACTACCAATGTCTCATGAACTATTTTTTTATCGGAAAACCGGGCTTTGCTTTTCCGAAATAGCCTATAATTTTTATCTGTTTGCCATCCACTAAAGTGTAATGGACTATCCTGAAACATAAATTTTCTATAGAACCAATATGCCGCATGGTCCATATCGCCATTCACCGTATCAATTATCTCCAATTTCAGTTCTGAGGAAACCACCTCGTCTGCATCCAAAAACAATATCCAATCATAGGAAGCCTGCTTCAAGGCAAAAGATTTTTGCAAGGTAAAGTTGGAAAAGGGATGTTGAATGACCCTGACTTTGGGATGATTTTGCAAAAATTCATATGTACCATCCGTACTATAGGAATCTACCACTATAATCTCATCGGCAAACGATATGGAGTCTATACATCTTTCAATATAACCAATTTCGTTATAGGCAATTATCAGTGCTGATATCTTTTCTTTGGGGGGGGTCATAACAAATTGTGTTAAGCAGGTATATTCAATTCTATAAACAAATTTATAACTAAAAAAAATGGAAAATAGTATATTACCCTGTAAATTTCCTACAAATATTCTTCTACACAGCTACATCATACTCCCTAAGCGCATCGTTAAGAGAAGTCTTTTTATTCGTACTTTCCTTTCTAGTGCCGATAATTAGGGCACATGGCACTTGATAATCCCCTGCGTTGAACTTCTTTGTGTAGCTCCCTGGTATAACAACTGAACGCGCAGGAACCCTACCTTTGGTTTCCAAAGGTGTATCCCCGGTAACATCAATGATTTTGGTAGAAGCGGTAAGGACTACATTGGCTCCCAAAACGGCCTCACTTTCCACCCGGACCCCTTCAACCACAATACATCGTGAACCGATGAACGCATTATCCTCAATTATGACAGGGGCCGCTTGCAAAGGTTCCAGAACACCTCCAATACCGACACCGCCACTTAAATGCACATTTTTCCCTATTTGGGCACAGCTACCAACCGTTGCCCAGGTATCTACCATGGTGCCTTGATCCACATATGCCCCGATATTCACATAACTGGGCATTAAGATGGTTCCCGGAGAAATATAGGCGCCATGTCTGGCCACGGCGTGGGGCACTACTCGTATACCCTTTTCTTGATACCCTCGTTTTAATGGAATTTTATCGTGATATTCAAAAATACCTGCTTCCAAAACCTCCATTTTTTGTATAGGGAAATAGAGCACTACGCCCTTTTTTACCCATTCATTAATTTGCCACCCATCCTTTGTAGGTTCTGCACAACGCAGTTTTCCTTCATCAATGTGATCTATAAGCTTGCGAATGGCATCTTGGGTGCCAGATTGTTTGAGAAGTTCCCGGTTTTCCCATGCATTTTCGATTATTTGTCTCAATTCGGTCATTGGTTGTTTAAAATTTTATCAAATATACAGGTCATTGTTCAATTCATCCATCCTTATGTGCCGTTATTACGTATAATGAATTATTTTTGCCAAAAATTTAGGATTGGGACGATTTTTGGCACTAGATTATGGAAAAAAGAAAACGGGCATTGCCGTTACCGATGAATTAAAGTTGATCGCTTCTGGCTTAACAACTGTGCCTACACATGAATTATTTGCTTTTCTTACGGAGTATTTGCGGAATGAAACGGTAGATCAAATTATTGTAGGCGAACCTAAACAAATGGATAATACGCCTTCTGAAATAGAAGAATTGATAAGGCCTTTCTTAAAGCGGTTGTCCTTGAAATTTCCTGAAATACCCGTAGACCGGCAAGACGAGCGTTTTACCTCAAAAATAGCTTTTCGAACCATGATCGATTCAGGATTGAAGAAAAAACAACGTAGGAACAAAGCTTTGGTAGATGAAATAAGTGCAACCCTAATCCTACAGGACTATTTAAAAAGAAAGCAATGACTTTACCTATAGTAGCCTATGGCGACCCAGTTTTACGAAAGGTGGGCAAGGAAATAAACAAACAATATCCCCAATTGGATGAACTCTTGGCCAATATGTGGGAGACCATGTATAACGCCAACGGTGTGGGTTTGGCCGCACCACAAATAGGGTTGCCCATTCGCCTTTTTTTGGTGGATACCACCCCATTTGCGGATGATGAAGAGCTCTCGGAAGAAGAACGAAAAAAGTTGAACGGCTTCAAAAAGGCCTTTATCAATGCCAAAATAGAGAAGGAAGTAGGGGAGGAATGGACTTTTAACGAAGGTTGCCTAAGCATTCCTGATATCCGCGAGGACATAAAGCGCATGGATACAATTACCGTTTCTTATTTGGACGAAAATTTTAAAGAACATACAGAAACCTATGATGGACTTTTAGCCCGAGTTATTCAGCATGAATATGATCATATAGAAGGTATTCTCTTTACCGACAAGCTTTCACCTTTGAAAAAACGATTGCTGAAAGGGAGGTTGAACAATATTTCCAAAGGTAAGATTGAGGTGGACTATCGCATGCGTTTTCCCAATCTAAAAAAAGGACGTTAAATTTGAAGCCTCTGGTATCAAAAGACTCTTTTTTGTTTAGCTTGCTTATAAACTTGGGTTCCTATTTTTGGTTTTGATAAAAACACAAATATGGAATTAGAACAAATCGTTCCAAAAAAATTCTTTATTTAATTTCCAAGTCAAACGAAAAGTATCATATTTGCGGCTTTAAATTCTTTGAATACATGAGTTTGGACAAAATTCTTTCCATAGGCGGTAAACCAGGTCTTTACAGACTGTTGACCCAGACACGAACCGGTTTTGTGGCCGAGTCCCTTTTGGACAAAAAAAGAATATCCGTTGGTGCACACAACAATGTTAGCGTGCTTTCGGAAATAGCCATATATACCTTGGAAGAGGAATTACCGTTACGGCAAGTTTTCCAAAAGATTCAAGTAAAGGAAAAAGGGGGGAAAACTTCCGTTGCCCATAAGGCCGAGAAAATAGCCCTAGAGGAATACTTCTTTGAAATATTGCCCAACTATGATGAAGATAGGGTATATGCCAGCGATATCAAAAAAGTGATTCAATGGTATAACCTCTTACTTGATAATGGTATTACCGATTTTTCCGATGACGAGGAAAACTCTTCTGAGGAAGAATAGTAACGCAATAGTAGAAAAGGAAAAGCCTGGCAATTTGCCAAGGCTTTTTTTGTTAAATGGCCGGTGGCCTATTGGTTATTCAAACACTTATATATTTAAGTTCGGCAAACAAGGGTTCTCCCATAGTGCCTTTTCTTTCGTTCTGGATTTTTCAATCCTTCTCTATCTCTTCGTAGGTGTACTTGCTCTTTTCCCAGTCTATTAAAGGTGAAGGATAGTATTTTACATCCATACGATCCAAGAACGGGGCCTGTTTGGCCAAGCGCACTTTATAATCCTCCCAATCGCGGTTTTCCTCAGTACTCCAACTCAGTTCGGAATAACCCAGGATACGTGGAAAGGCCAGATATTCCAGTTCGTCTATGTTGCTGATGGTCTCTGACCAAAGCGGGGCCTCTACGCCCAGAATATTCTCTTTGGGAATACCGCCATAGGTATCGGGATTCCACACATAGGCAGTATCCACCGGAATATAGGCCGCCCAATGGAGCCCATGTTTGGAAAGTGTATCGTATTGCATATCCAAATAAGCCTTTTTGGCAGGGGATACGATGAGTTGCATCCCTTTTTCAACCGCTTTTTTGGCATTTTCCTCGCTGGCCCACCATTGTGCTATAGAGGTGGAATCGATATCTGCGGTGGCCACTTCGTCCCAGCCTATCATCCGCTTGCCGTGTTTTTGTACAATTTTTTCTACCCTTTCTACAAAATAGATATAATCCCTTTTCTTGGTTACATGACTTTCGTCACCTCCTATATGGAAGTAAGGTCCTGGTGTAATCGCAGAAATTTCCCGTACTACATCATCAATAAAGGCATATACCGTATCCTTTCGCGTGTTAAAGGTGCTAAAGCCTACGTGCGTACCTTCATAGAGTTTGGGTGTTTTTCCATTGCCATTCAAAAAGGGATAGGAAACGGATGCCGCATTGGTATGACCTGGCATATCTACTTCAGGTATTATGGTCATATAGCGTTCCGCGGCATAGGCAACAATTTCTTTGTAGTCCTCTTGGGTGAAAAAGCCCCCGGCCTCACCGCCAACTTCAGTACTTCCGCCAATTTCGGTAAGCTTGGGCCATGATTTTATTTCGATACGCCAACCTTGGTCGTCGGTTAAATGCAAATGCAAAACATTGATTTTATAATAGGCGAGTAGGTCTATGTATTTCTTAACATCCTCAACGCTGAAGAAATGTCGGGCCACATCCAACATGGAGCCTCTATAGGCAAAGTTGGGACTGTCCATAATCTTGCCCGAAGGAATGGGCCAAATACGCTGCTCGGCCAAGGTATCGTTACTGGTTTCTGGGACAATCTGCCGTAGCGTTTGTATGCCCCGGAATGCCCCTTCCGCCGTACTGGAATTCAAGATTATCGTGTCCTGCGTAATATACAGCTCATAGGCCTCGGGAGATTCCATCTCCAGACTGTCCGATCGGTTAATGTAAATAACCCTTTGTGTACCTTCGGGAGCATCCCTGTTAACCGGAATTTCCAAATCTATTTTGGCCTTTATCTTTTTAGCTAAAAACTGCCCTGCTTTTTCATACTCGGACTCGTTTTCGGAAGTAAAAATGGCCGTATAACGATCCAAGGCAAAGGCGGAATGGGTCGGAATTATTTTTAGCGGTTTTGGCATAAAGCTTTCCTGGGCCAGATCTGTAGGTGGAAAATTGATAGGTTTCTTTTTCTCTTCTTGGCAAGCCAGAACATGAATAAGGATGAATAAAAATGAAAAAAATTTGATTAAGGTCGATTTAAGCATTTTCGAAAAATTTATAGGTTGATATGTTGATCGATGAATATTTCTTTGATGGGTAACTGCGATTTCAAATTTAGTCCATATACGGCTTTAATACGTTATGCCATAACTCATATCCCTTAGCGTTCATATGAAGTCCATCCTTGATAAAAATATCGGTCTTTACCTTTCTTCCATCCAACATGGGTGCCCAGACATCCGCAAATTCCAAATGTTCGTTTTGCTTGCTCAATCTGCTGAATTTGCGATTTAACCTTTTATATTTCCGTCTTAGGTTCCATCGGGCAATACTTGGTTTTGCCGATATGAGGACTATTCGCGTAGTGCTATCCTTTTTTTTGATTTTATCAATGATTTCCTTGGTAGTGTCAACTATGGTATTAGGCTTTTTACGGGCAGAAATATCATTGTCGCCCTCATAAATAAAGACCTTTGACGGGTTATATTTTAAAATGAGATCATCTATATGAATCAATAAATCGGAGGCCTGTGAACCACCAAAGCCAGAGTTAACAATTTGATGTTGCGGAAAAAGCTGTTCCAAATCATTCCAAATCCGAATACTGGAACTGCCTGTAAAAATGACGGTTCGTTTGGAAGGGTCCCAAAGGGAATCGTATTTTTTGCCGATAGCTTCCACTTCATCCCTGAAACGAAATGAATCCTGTGAATGACCAATGGTATAGGTTATCAAAAAAAATAGGACAATGCGATATTTCACTATGCAAAAATTAAGAGCGTAAGTTAGTTTTTATTTGGGATTGTCCAAAAGTTTTAGGGTGTCATCATTTTAAAACGTAATGAAAATATAGGAAGAATTGAAATTATGCCAACTTGCAATAATCTGTCATTCAACTTTCAACAGAATTGCAGTGGTTTTCTTAACTTGTTTGAGAACCAGCTAAATCCACTACAATGACCACCAAACTTTGCACTTTCCGAAAATACTTTTTATTCCTATCTCTATTTCTGGCAATGATTGCCTCCGCGCAGCAAATCTCTAAGGAAGAGCTTATTTTTTTAACTCCGGAATGGAAAGGTGAGCGTTTGGCGGATGGCCGACCTTATGTCTCAGATGAAATTTTGGAACGTATGAAAAAGGTGACCTTGGAAGAGGCCTGGGCCGTGCTTAAAGGCCAAAATTTTAAATATCAGTATGAAGAAAATTGGCAGACGATAAATCCGGATAGCGTTTTGGTGGGAAGGGCGGTCACGGCGGTGTTTGTACCGGGCCGGCCAGATATTCATCGGGTAATCGATGAAAAAGGGCATACCAAGGATGGTCGCATAAAATCCCAAAATGCCTGGACTATCGATTTATTGATCAAGGGAGATGTTTACGTGGTAGATCAATTTGGTGCACATTTGGATGGCCCTACCATTGGCGACAATTTAGGGAACTCCATCTATGCCAAAACTGGAAACGGAATCGTGTATAACGGAGCAATACGGGATATAGACGGTTTGAAGGAGTTGGAGTCTTTTACCTCATTTTTTCGAACGTATCATCCATCCCATCATTTGAACAACCCGGATGGGGAACTAAATACGACATTGATCGGAATCAATACACCCACACGAATCGGGATGGCGACGGTAATACCCGGGGATGTGGTATTGGGACGTGATGGCGGAGTTATGTTTATTCCTCCCCACTTAGCGGAAAAAGTGGTAAAGACCTCTGAGATCGTGCGACTTCGAGATATGTTTGGTCACCAGCGGTTACGCGAACAGAAATATACGCCGGGTCAAATTGATTCCAGATGGTCCGATGTAATAGAGAAAGATTTTTCCCAATGGCTTAATGCCCATATTGATGAATTGCCGGTACCTAAGGCACAGATACAGGAGTTGTTGAAGACTCGAACATGGTGAGCAGATTATGAATGACCACCCTTCCAAAATAATCGTAAAATCAAAGAAATGAAAAACTCAAGAAGAGACTTTTTAACCAAGACCATGGCTGCTGGTGCATTGTCCGCCATACCTTTTGCCAGTTATGGAAAGGAATTTGAAACCGCAGTCGATCGGACACCTAAAATGTCAGCTCCATCAGACCTTAGGATTACGGATATCAAATGTGGCTATATACGGGGAGGGCATAGTCTTTTTGTAAAAATATATACCAACCAAGATATCGTTGGGCATGGTGAAGGTGTTGATGCCACTCCGGGAACCTACCACCTGGTAAAAATATTTGGGGAACGATTGCAAGGAAAAAGTCCCCTAAATGTGCATCGACTATTTGAGGATTTACGAAGAAGAGGTTTTTTTGAAGGGGCACAGGCAGGTATGTACGTTTCGGTGCTCACAGCAGTGGAATCCGCTTTATGGGATTTGGCCGGTAAGGCCTTGGGACTTCCGGTATACCAGTTATTAGGAGGCAAGTTTAGGGACAAGATCAGGGTTTATATGGATACGGCACTTTATCAAAATAGGCTCCCCAAACCAGAGGATTTTGCCACTAGCGCCAAGGAGGCTGCGGATATGGGATTCACAGCGGTAAAGTTTGATTTGGACCAGGCCAAAGATCCCAATAAATATGACGCCTATAACTGGACGGCGAGTCCTGCGGAGATACAACGTATGTACAATCAGATGGCTGCGGCCAGACAAGCCGTTGGCCCCAATATTGATATCTGCGCCGATATGCACGGACGATATGATACCACTTCGGGAGAACGGGTCGCCAAGGTTTTGGAGCCGCTGAACATGATGTGGTTGGAGGAACCTATTCCCGCTGAAAATGTAGAGGCCTATAAAAAGATTACGGAATCGACCAGTACCCCCATTTGTGCTGGTGAAAACCACTATTTGGCCTATGGTTTTAGACCTTTGCTGGAAGCAGGTGCCGTGGATGTTATTATGCCGGATCTACAAAAAGCCGGCGGTTTGGGCGAGGCCCAACGTATTGCTAATCTGGCCAACCTCTATTACGTTCCTTTTTCTCCACATATGGTGGCTTCATACCTCGGTGCCATGGCCTCCTGTCATGTCTGTGCCTCCGTACCCAATTTTATGATATTGGAATGGCAGATTTACTTTCATAAGAACCCGATGTTCAAGGAAATTGTCACTTTTGACGGTCCAATGGTGGTAGACGGCTTTATTCCACTTTCCGATAAACCCGGAATTGGCGTGGAAATTAATGAAGAGGGCATGCGGAAATATGCCGTAAAGGATGTTCCTTTTTTCAAATGATAAAAAAGCACTACCGAAAAGAGACTCCAAATCTATCACGTGAGTTAAAATAAAGGAAATTTCTTGATGTCCTAGGCTATGGGTGAGCTTAAGGTGCTGTAATACCTTCAGCAACGGACCAATCGTAAAAACGCTGTATCCAACTGTCAGATGGCAGCCCCTGTTCCTTCATGCCAAAGCCATGACCGCCTTTGGCATACATGTGAAGTCCTACTGGTTTTTTGGCCGAGAACCATTTGGAGTACAGCTCAATACTTCCTGAAGCCAATCCTAAGGGATCATCCGTTGCACATACGATTAACATCGGAGGTGCATCGGAGGGAGGGTCATTTGGCGGAAGTACGGTTGTCCAAGGATAAACAGGAACCAAGAAATCCGGGCGGTTGGCCTCAGTGTAATTGTAGCCAACACCCATAGTAACGGCCCCACCGGCTGAAAAGCCCATGAACCCGATTTTATCAGGGTCTATAGCATACTTTTTTGCGTTTTTGCGAACATACGCAATAGCGGTCAATCCATCGGCAATGGATAGTGGCAGTACAGGTTGTACCTGTCTACCGATTTCCATGGGATTGGAATTGCCCAAATCCGTAATTTCCTTTACGCCATCCTCTCCGGTGGGTACCAATCTGTATTTGAGAACAAAAGCAGTAATCCCTTTTTTATTGAGCCATTCCGCAACATGATTGCCCTCGCTCAGAATACTTAAAGCATAAAGTCCACCTCCAGGTGCAACAATGACCGACGTACCGTTAGGACTTTCGGGACGGAAAACCCGCATAGTGGGAACGGACACATTGGTCACCACTTCATTGTCCCAAATTTTTGAGTAGTACTGCTTCTCCGGCCCTTTCCATGAGATATCCCTTGGGTTCTCATGGGCAAGCTCTACAATTTCTTGAGCTATTGTAAACTGTATTAGGACTAAACAACTTAATAAAAAAGTAATTTTTTTCATGTGTTTAAATTTTTTAACTATCTGTAAATAAGATATCTAAAAATTTGAGAACCCATGCAACCACTCATTGCATTCGTTCTCTCATAAATTTATTTTAATCATCCTATTACGCGGGGTTTTTGATTAAAAAAATTCATGTTCGTTTCATTTGTATTTATTTGAACTATTCTAAACTTCTGTCTGGATCATTTTAGCTCCCTATCCAAAGAAATGCCAAAGCGGCCAAAAAACCACCTGCCAATGGGCCCAGAATGGGAATCCATGCATAACTCCAATCACTACTTCCTTTTCCCTTTAAAGGTAAAAGCGCATGCATAATGCGCGGCCCAAGATCACGTGCCGGATTAATGGCATATCCGGTAGGTCCTCCCAAGCTAAAACCAATTCCCATCACCAAGAGGGCAACCGGAAGAGCGTCCAAGGAACCCAATGAAATAGGTTCCTCTGAAAAAGTACCTCCGGCAATATAGAATACCCCGAAGACCAAAGCAAAGGTTCCAATAGCTTCGGAAACAAAGTTCCACAAAGGATTACGAATAGCCGGTGAGGTGCAAAAAGTAGCTCTAAGCGCATCCGGTTCCTCGGTGGCATCATATTGCTTTTTATAGGTTAACCAAACCAATGTAGTCCCTGTCATAGCACCCAATAACTGCGCTAACATATAGCCTGGCACCATTGACCACGCGAACTTCCCCGCGCTGGCCAACCCCAAGGTTACGGCAGGATTCAGATGCGCACCACTTACATCGGCACTAATAAAAACGCCTACAAAAACAGCGATACCCCATGCCAAGGATATGCCGACCCAACCCGAATCAGATCCCTTGGTACCCTTTAAGACTGCATTGGCTACAATACCGTTCCCTAAAAGTAGAAGCATACCAGTACCTACAAATTCAAAAATATAAGCGGTCATCGTGTTGATTATTTAGTTGCTGTAAGATAAAAAAAATATGATAGGCGTTAAACAGGACACTTTTACCTTACATTTATTCGGTAATAGCTTGATATATAAACTGGCGCATTATGGTCCCATAATAATTGTTATAGGGTTGGACCTGTGTCAATAAAATAGCGATGAGTTCTTCTTTGGGATCTACAAAAAAATAGGTGCAATATGCCCCACTCCAATAATATTGCCCCACAGATCCCAAACTTTTGCTGTCGGCCAGATCCGTGGTAACCCCAAAACCAAAACCGAATCCCTGACCCGGAGCTTGATATAAATCGCCAACCTGATTCATGGTCATAATTTCCAAAGTCTTGGGACTTAGAAATTGCTTTCCATTCCATTTACCTTTGTTCAACAACATTCGGCAAAAGGCCATATAATCGGAAGCTGTTGAAAATAGTCCGTGGGTTCCTCCAAAAACCGTATTTCCCTGGGTAGGCAATTGCTGTTCGGAATTGACCAATTTTCCTTCTGGATTGAAATTGTGGACCGGCACCCATCTTTTTTGATTTTCATTCGAAATATTGTATCCCGTATCATTCATTTCAAGAGGATCAAACAATCGCTGCCGTAAAAAATCTATGACGGTCATTCCGGAAAAGTGCTCGATCAATAGCGCCAATACATCCGGGGAAGCACTATAATACCATTGTTCCCCAGGATGCCCCATAAGTGGTAAACCCACCAAAGTGTTGACACGGCTCTCTATGTTTTCTTGAGGGTTAAAGTATAAGGCTTCCCGTACTTCCTTATCCAAAGCAGACCCTCCAAGACCGTGCGAGAAACCTGCAGTATGAGAAAGTATATGCGCTATCGTGATTTCGGTATGGGCAGGTTCGGTAGGTCCTGCTTTTCCAAGTTCAAGATCCTGGGCGACCTTTACGTCCTTGAATTGGGGAAGGTATTTGGAAACAGGATCGGTCAGAAAAAAATGCCCCTCTTCGTAGAGCATCATAAAAGCAACGGTAATTATGGGTTTCGTCATGGACATAATATGAAAAATCCCATCTTTTTCCATAGGAGATTTGTCCTTCAAACTACCATATCCATAGGTATTGTCGTGTACTATCTGTCCTTTTCTTGAAACTAGTGAAATCGCTCCTGGGATTCTTCCTTCTTTTACCTCTTTATTTAAAAAGGCATCATATCTGTTCAGACGTTCCGGGGATATTCCGGCTACATCCTTCTTTTCCAATAGTGCCTGTTGTCCATGTACGGATAAAACGAAAAGGCAAATAAAACTTAAGACAATTGTAAAATTGTGGCTATTTTTCATGGTTGGAGTTTGTTTCTAATAGGATATGACAACTTTTGCCAAAACCTATTCCGTTTTTCCAATTTCCAAGATAGTCTTTTTTTGCTAGCTGTTGAACCTCCTAAGAAATTCTCTTTTTAAGGTTCTATTTTCTTACGGAAATTTTTAACTTGTTGCTGTATTAAAAAATTCAAATGCTATTCTGAAAGGTATTATCCGATAACTTAATTTAAAACAAAACTACTATGAGCGATTTAGCAGATAAATTGGCTGCATTAAAATCCACAGCGGTAAAACAATTAAACGAATGTGGGGTGTCCGATATTGATCACGATCAATTGGATGGCTATGTCAATAGTTTAAAGACCATGGTGAACAATCAGGATGCTCTTCTCGTATCTGGAACGGATGAGTCCGAATTGGAGACCGTAAGACGTAATTTCGTTGAGAAAAAATTAGGAGTAACCAATAAGGACAAGGCCATGGCCGCTATCCATTCCGTTGCTGATAAAATGTCCGGAATCCGAATGAAAAGCAGACCGGCATTCTACTATTTGGTAGCTCATGAGCTAAACTAACTTTCCCATATACTATTGAAAAAGCGCCCGAATAGGGCGTTTTTTTGTACATTGGATTTGCCGTTCCCTTTCACCACAAACCATGGGATTATTCCCAAATAACCGGACCAACCAGAACGATGACCCTTTTTAAAAACCTTATTTTCTATTCTTTTTGCTGTATTTCCATATCTGTCGTTTCGCAGTCCACAAATTCAGATTTGAAAGCGAGACCTGTAGCCGAGGCCCAGGCCTTGACTGAGGCCCCATTGATTGATGGTGATGTATTGAACGACCCCATTTGGCAAACCATAGAGCCATTTGATGAAATGGTTCAAGCGCAACCGAATTTCGGTCTACTAGCTACTGAACGAACAGAAATCCGTATTGCCTATACTTCGGAGGTGTTCTTTATTTCCGCCGTCTGTTATGATGCCAACCCGGAGGGATTGGTAGTCAGTGATGCCCGTAGGGACGCCGATTTGGATAATACGGATGCCTTTATCTTTATTTTGGACACGTATAAGGACAGCCAAAACGGATTTGTGTTCGGTACCAATGCCCTCGGAGTAGAATATGATGCTCAGGTTGATAATGAAGGCCAGGGGAATTTTAATGCTAATCGACAACAAGGAGGTACCATTGGAGGTTTTAATCTAAATTGGGATGGATCTTGGGAGGTTCGGACAGAAGTAGGGGAGTACGGCTGGAGTGCCGAGTTTGCCATCCCGCTGCGTACACTTCGGTTCCAATCCGGTAGGGACTGGGGCATTAATTTCCGCAGAAATATTCGCAAAACCAATGAAATTACCTATTGGGCCCCCATGCCCGTAGGACTGGATCTAAAGAGGCTTTCGCTTGCGGGAACCCTAACAGGCTTGGATTTACGGAGCCCAGGAAATTTAAAATTGATTCCATATGTCCTTGGTCGTATGGAGAAGGATTTTGAAGCGGCCAATCCCAGTACGGAATGGAGTGCCGATGCAGGAGGGGATCTAAAATATAGCGTTACCCCCAGTCTTACCCTAGATCTCACGTACAATACGGATTTTGCCCAGGTTGAGGTAGATGACCAACAGGTGAATCTAGATCGCTTTAATCTGTTCTTTCCAGAGAAACGCCCTTTTTTTCTGGAAAATGCGGGCCAATTCAGTGTAGGTAGCCCAGGTGAGGTGGATTTATTCTTTAGCCGTCGAATAGGTATTGGCGATGAAGGTAACATTGTTCCCATCATCGGTGGGGCAAGACTATCTGGAAAACTCAACCGGACCAATATCGGTTTTTTGTCCATGTGGACAGAGGACGTTCAGGAAGAGGGGGTAGAGGAAAACAATTTTACCCTGGCGCGTGTTAACCATGAATTTAAGGGACGATCGGCACTGGGGGCGGTTGTTATCAACAAGGAGGGCTTGCAATCCGATGATAATTTCAACCGTACCTTTGCCATGGATGGAAAATTGGGTTTGGGCAAAAAGGCAAGATTGGCAGGTTTTTATGCCCGTACCCAAGACCCGAACGATACCATAAATGAACGCTCCTTTAAATTTCAGGCCGACTACAATTGGAACAATTGGGAATTGAATGCTGCCTATACGGAAGTGGGGCAAGGTTTTAACCCCGAGGTGGGTTTCTTACTGCGTACAGCATTTAGAAAACCGGAGGCCCGAGTACTTTACCATTTAAGACCTCGAAATCCGGATGCAAAAATATTGGAGTACAGACCCCATATTTCGTATCGTAGCTACTGGAACTTCGATAATTTTTTAGAAACCAGTTTTTTACATATCGATAATCATTTTGAATGGAAAAGTGGGCTGGAAATCCATACAGGCGTGAACGTAACCACGGAAGGTGTTGTGGATGCCTTTGATATTTCCCGTGGGAAAAACGTTATCGTACAGCCCGGCACTTATAATCATGTAGAATCCCAGATTGTATTCTTTACCAATAGAAGCCATCCTTTTTCGGTAAACCTAAGGTCAGTAATCGGAGGGTCTTTTGGAGGTACACGCTATATAGAGAGCCTTACGGGACGCTTGCGCTTAGGTGATAAGTTTAATTCGGAGGTTACGTTCTTGTATAACAATTTTCAATTGCCCGTAGGCAATTTTACCGCCAATATTTTGAGAAGTCAATTATCCTATGCCTTTAGACCCAATATTTATTTACAGGGACTTATCCAACACAATACCACGGATAAACTTTGGGCGGCCAACCTACGTTTTGGATGGTTGCAGCGTGCCAATACGGGACTTTTTGTAGTTTGGAACTACAACCTTCAGGACGGCGATCCGTTGAACAATAGTTTTATAGTAAAGTATACGCGAATGTTCGATTTGGTACGATAATCCCTTAAACCCCAAATTGTTGCAAGTGGTGATCCAAATGTTTGGAAAATAAGGTATTCCATTCCTTTTCCGTTAACGGGCCAAAAGCGTGGGATTCTTTATTGTGAAAATGGGCAGGCCCCAATTGAAAGGTCTTATCCAAATGATCCAGTAGGCGTTTCTTTTCTTTTTCAAAATCCCTTTGCCCTTCAATGAGAAAGATTGGAGCTGTTCGTGCATTCTTTTTATAGGGTTTGGGTCCGACGACCACATTTTTGGCGAACAGTTTAATCAGGAATTTTTGAAAACCTTTGGGCTTGGGATACTTGTCCGTGTACACCAGTTCGTAAGCCACGTTTACGTGGGCAAGCATTTGATCGACACTCATTTTGCCCCAATGATTCTGGGTTTCCGGAGTCAAGGAGTTGATGCGCGTCTTGATTTCCTTTACATCGTTTTCATCGAAGATATTTTTCATGGATATCCTTAATTTTTGATTGGAATTTCTAAAGTACTAAAAAATAGAATTTGGCATGGTAAGACTTTCTTTTATCCAATTTGCTTTTCAAATATTATCCTTAAGAAATAGCTATACATATGGATTTTTAAATTATTTTGATTCCACTCTAAATCGCAAAACGGTCTTTAGTTTTTCCGGGGCCACCTTTCTAAAATCGGTCAGATAAATTTCCCTATGATCTTTGGATATTCTTGAGAGATTTTCTTTCTCGGCAAAATCTTCCATGACCTTAAAACTTCGGGGTTCATCATCATAACTTCCTAGATGCATCATTTGAATGCACTTCCCGTCCGTTATCTTTTCAAACGTAACCTGCTCCAAAAGCGGGTGTGTTTTTCTTTTTTTGGTTTGTTCCAACATTTCCAAAAAATAATCATCGGTAACAAAGGCCGGCTGACGGATCATCAATTTAAAAATCAAGTCATTTTTATCGATTGTTCCGGTAAATGTTTTTTTGGCTTCCTTGGTAATGTCCCAAATACCCTCTAAGGGATAAACCGTATAATCACTGTACCCTTGCGGCTTTTTCGACTCCTTTTTTAGGTTCATTTTTATGGCGTAGGAAACAGAATAGAGGACTCCGATATATTCGGCAAAAATTTTGTTTTGGGGACTGCCCGAACCTTTTATGGTAACGAACTTGAATTCCGGGATTTCTACTATTTCCGGGTTGCTCTGGGGCAGATAAATCTCCTTTTCCCGTTTTCGCCATTCATGTTTCATAGGACAATAGCCTTTAGTGTTGCCTAAATGTATTTAAAAAGTGGAAATCAAAGGTGGATTGAATTCAATTACTTTTTAACCATTTTTGCGGAATTAGCGATGGACCACTGTTTGGCTACTTGTTAAATGCATTCCCAGAATATCCATGTAGTAGGATTTCCAAATCTCTTAGTCTATGGTATGCTGTGTTACTATTGGTTTACTTTGTAATTTCCTGGGGTAAATCCGAATGTTTTCATCAACCGGTTCCAAGTATTGCTTTGCGAAATGGTCAATGTTATATAGCAAATTTCTTCTTTGGAAAAGAAGTTCAACAATGGATTATATATACTATTGGATATTGGTTTTCCGTCCAATTGGGTAAGGGCATCGGTGAGATAGAGCACCACCCTTTCCTTCTCCGAAAAATAGGGCGTTTCTTCCCAGACACATAATGAAGATAGGCGCAACTCTGTTTCACCTAAATGTTTCAACTCCTTATGGTGCATATCAACGCAGTAGGCGCAGCCATTCTTTTGGGATGTTCTTAGCTTAATGAGTTCCGTTAAGTTTTTGTCCAGAGGGGATGCGTCGATCAAACCTTCAATGGCCCGTAGACTTTCAAACATTCCTTTTGGGACATCTTGATATGTAATTCGTTCCATGGTTTATTTTGTTTTATAAGTTTGGAACAAATTTTATACATACGATGGATTTAAAAATTAAGGTATCTTAAGAAATTCGATTATTTTGAATTCCTGCGCAATTCACTTAAATACTCCGGTGTAATTTCGAGATAGGAAGCTATCATGTATTGGGGTACCCGTTGCATGAAGTCCGGGAATGTTCTGGCAAAGCTGGTGTACCGCTCTTTACTTCTCATTTGAAGGAAGATATCGCTTTTCCGAAGACTGGCAATCAACATGTTCTCGGTAATAATTCGGAACAATCGTTCTAGTTTGGGATATTTTAAGTACAGTTTTTCCAAGGTCTCCTTTGATAGGTAAAGAACCGTTGTTTCTTCCAGAGCCTGTAGATATTGTGTGGAAGGAGCTTCCCTTATGAAACTTTCCATATGGGTTACCCACCAGTTGTCTATAGCGAATTGTGTGATTTTCTCGTTTCCCTTTTGATCAACATAGTACAAGCGGACCACTCCTTTAAGAATAAAATAGTAGTATTTACAAATCGTGTTTTCCTTTAGGAGAAGTTCTTTTTTTTGAAAAACCTTTGCCTTGAGTTCAGAATAGATACCATCTATTTCCTCATTGCTAAATTCCACGTATCTGGCAAAATACGTTTTGATTTGTTCTTTCATGGCATGGGAAATCTTTTATATAACATCCATTGCTATCCAAATACTGACACTAAGTGAAATAGCGGACTTTTTTGCTAAAACACCTCATGCGTGAGTTCCATATTTACTTTTGCTCCCGCTACATTTCCTTTGTAAACGGCATTGGCCACGGAGCGAAAAGCTGTGGTATTGTCACCACAGGCGAAAACACCTTCTACGGTCGTTTTTTGAAAATCATCAACTATTATATACCCTTGTTCGTCCAATTTGCATCCCAAAGTGGTCGGGATATTGGAATGTTGTTCAAAGAGAGGCCTTGCATAAATGGTGTCAAAATCTATTTTTGTATGATCCTGGAAAACTACATTTTTCACATTACCATTTTGATGATCTATTTCAACTATTTTAGATTCTACAATGGGAATATTGTGTTGTTCAAACTTGGCCTGTTGCTCATCCGTAAACTGGGCTTTGCCCGAAGTTAAAATGGTCAAATCCTTAGTTAAATTGTGAATTAAGGGCACCATGTGGATTGCAGTATCCCCATTGGCAAGGATAGCTGTTTTTTGATTGCGGTGCTCGTAACCATGACAATACGGACAATGGATTACCGAAATCCCCCAACATTCCGAAAACCCTTTGATGTTGGGCATGATGTCCCTTACTCCGGTTGCAAAGATCAGTTTTTTCCCTCCAAAAGTTTTTTCGGATTCGGTCTTTATCTCAAAACCATACGGGGTCTTTTTTCCATTTATTGCAATATCCTTTTGGAACCTTACCGTTTCGTATTTCTCTACCTGATTTTTGGCGAGTGTAGAAATTCCCTTTGGGGTATTTCCATCCTGCGTTAGAAAGTTGTGGGAATGTGGGGTCTGAGCATTGCAGGGCTTTCCACTATCGATGACCAATGTATTTTTTAGGGAGCGTCCCAAGGTCATTGCTGCCGAAAGGCCTGCATAACTTCCCCCAATGATGATTACATCATAAATCGTGCTATCTGCCATTTTGTTGTATTTTGAACAGACGAATACTCTGTCCCAGAGTACTGTTGTACTATTAATTTTTTTGGTAAAGTTAATCGCATTTTTTTGTTATTGCAACATAGTCGCATTAAGAATATGAATCGTAGAAGCACACCGACAAAAGAGGCCGTCCTTAAGCTGCTTAAGGAAAGTGGTAAAGCGATGAGCCAGGACGCTATTGCCGCTGAAATTAAAATTGATATCAATCGGGCAGCGATTTATCGGGTTTTAAATCGTTTTTGCGAGGATGGGGTCGTACATAAAATAGTGGCGGAGGATAGCAAGCAATACTTTGCCGTTTGCGAGAAATGTGATAGCAAAAGCACTTTGACGATTATTTTCACTTTCGTTGTAGGCGTTGCAAAAAACAGAATGTTTGCATGAGTCTGTTCACTCCAATGCTCCCAAAAGGGTATATCGCTGAAAGCATGAATTGTTTACTAACCAGAATCTGTAGCAAATGCTCCTTACGAGTTTCAACTTTTTTAGTTGTCCAAACCATAGTTAGAATATGCTGATCTATGAATCGCAGTTATAGGGCTAAATAGTGTCCCCAAGTGCTTTTTGCACGGTACGATGCGTTTTTTCATAACTATGTTTTAAAAGTGTCTTTGCATCCATGGTTTCCCAATACCCTTTATTGAACAGTTCTACGGAAAATCCACCCCTAAAACCGGCGTCGTATAGTTTGGGGATAACGGCATCAAAAGGACAGACCCCTTCTCCGGGCAATACCCGATCCGAATCCTTTAACTGATCATAGGCGGGTGTAGCCGGATAATCGTTCATATGTATTACAGGTAATTTCCCCCCATTAAGAATGTCTACGGTGTCCCAGTCGTTCCCGCCCCGATAGACATGATAAAAATCCAATAAAATTGTCGCTTTGGGGTGTCCGGTGGCAATCGCGATTTGAGCGCAATCGGCTACCTTGTTAAGGGCTCCCATACCCCAAAGTTCCATAATGGGGGTAACTCCAGTTTCATCTCCCAACTGTAGGATGGCGGCATAACGCTCGGCATAAGCATCGTATTTGGTTCTATCCAAGGAGGTTATCCCCTGTACCGGAGCGGCGATATAAGTACCGCCCAGACCTGCGGTAATCTGCATTTCCTCACGTAGTTGATCTATCGCCTTTTTTCGTTCCTCGGCATCGTCACTACACCATTTTGAAAATCCAATGATATTCTCCAGAACAAGGCCGCGGGTCTGTAACTTATTCTTTAGGTCGGTCGTGTTGCCCCCATTTTCCAAATAAGTCTTTATATTACGCATCCATAATTCTATCCCATCAAAACCCGCATCGGCCACGAGGTCTATTTGTACATCCACATCCAGCTCGTAATGCAAAAGGGTAGAGGTGTTTAAGCTAATTCGAAAGGGCAATTTCTTCTTTTCCCTTGGGCCAGAAGCGGTTAGCATGTCCTTGGAATTGGATGTAAAGGCATAACCGCCTATTGCGGCAAGAGAGCCTGTGAGGCCAGTGGTAATAGCCTTTCTCCTTGAAATTTTGTGTTTCATTAAGTATGGTTTTATCTGATGTCTAAAGATATGGATTGGAATGCCAATCATTCATAAGCTTCATGCCCGAAAAGATACAAAAAAGCCGGTGTCTGTAATTCTTTTTGTGTGATACTCTATCGGGTATTTCAGTTTTGATTTGGAAGTATCTTGGGTTGATGCATGCTTATACAGTGTAATCCACCTCCCCCTAAGTTAACGGCCAGTGCATCTAACATGATCACTTTTTTTTCTGGAAATACGGTTTGTAGTATTCTTTTGGCTTCGGCATCCTGCATTTTGATTTTCTCGGGCAAGCCTTCCCGCCAATATTTTTGCCCAAGGATTATAGTATTGGTAGTGATAAAATTGAGATAGCTGGCCGGGGCTACCACGGTAATGGTTTCTCCATCGGGAAATTGGCTACCGTCATGATAGTCCAAGGTTTTGATATAATCATATACATAATCCCCAGGCCCCATTGTGGTCAAAATGGTTTGCGGTAAGGGCAGTCGTGCTATTTTCAATGGATTTCCATCTTGATCGGTACTGTTGGAAAGGATCGTGAAGTTTTCTTCCAAACGCCTATAATTTTCCTGGGCAATGGGATCTTCCAATTCAGTACTGTCAACACTGGCCAAAAGAAGGGTAGAATCGTTTACAAAACGGGCAAACTCATCCACATGGCCGTTGGTCGTAACCACGGTATATGCTTTTTTGGTATCAGCAGTCGATAGGGGTCCTAAGAAGGTATGGCTGTCCTCCAAAAGTCCCTCTTTTAGCCATATTACTTTTTGTGCTCCGAGTAATCTTTGATATTCCGCTTCCATGGTAGCTTTTGACATCCCCGGGTTACGTCCCCGTTCCACGGCCTCGGTAACTACCAAAGTTCCCTTTCCGTTGAGCTCACGATTACCGCCTTCGCTGATCATGGTACTTGAAATGATAGGGAGATCCAATAATTCAGCCACCTTTTCATCATACTTCTCTTCGATCCGGGAGCTTTGGTCTAGGGTGTCCGAATACCCCCAAGAATTAAAATTAAAGTCGGCAATGGCATATTGTCCATTTTCTATTTCTACAAAGACAGGCCCCATGTCCCGGGCCCATAGCTCCACCGAGGGAATCACACGAAAAACAAGATTCTCCAGATTGGGATATTTTTCGCTTAATTTGGATTTTGCCTCTTTAAGAACTCCATCATCCGCACAACTTATCACAATCTTTAGGTCGCTGATCAGGGCATCGATAATGGCCAAGGTTACTTTTTCAACAGATTCCCCTTCCTTATGGTCGGTGGTTGGCCAAATAAGCCAGAGCGCATCGATAGTTTCAAATTCGCCCATTTGCCGGGTAACCTTCAATGACTCCGGTTTTTTGTTCGAAGGTGGATTACACCCTAAAAGTAGTAAGACCGGAATGAGTATGAATAGTATAGAGATTTTCATTTTTGAGCTTAACGATACATGATGAAGTAGTTGTTATACCTCCATCGAATCAAATAACTGGAGATGGCATAAAAGCCAGCCATCTCTTACCGAGGTTTCAAGATAGCTTTTTAAGTTGTATTTCCCCAACCATACTTTAAAATCAACAAGGGCGTAGGCCCTATTCCATTAGCCTACAGATACCGCTCTTTGATGATGTTGAGGTGTCTCAATTCATGGCCGGCAATATGATAGGCAAATGCCCTTACCGTTCTTTCATTGATTATACTACCGTCCGTATCGATTCCAGAACCTTTCCTCATAAAACTGTCCTTGGGCAAATGTTTAAAAAGTGCGATCGTACCTTTCCGTACGGCTTCATACTCTTCAAAGATGCTGTCCAGACTTCTTCCGTTGGCCTCCGAAAATATTGTGTAATCATCTTGTTCAAAGCCGGGCAAAGGGGTAGTGTCATTCCGAGCAAAGCGCATGGCCCTACAGGAAAAGATGCGTTCATCATCGATGTTATGTACTAAAATCTCTTTAATGGTCCATTTACCTTCGGCATATCGATACTTCAATTTTTTCTCGGGAAGACTGTAAATGAATCGCTTTACTTCCAAAAAATTCTCCCATAATTGATCTAGAATGTTTTTTTGGTCATCCAACAAATCCATATAAATGGACGAATACGAGGGATATTCGGAGGGATTTGGCTTTTGTAATGTTTCCATGTGTATAATTTAGGTGAGTCCTGATAACTTTAACCCCGATTCCTTGCACGTTCTACTCAGCGTTGTTACGAGTTGTTCTTTACTAGATACAAATTAAGTAGCAATACTACAAAAAATGTAGCAATTAATCAAAATCTTCTAGCTATTATTTTAGCGAAAGTAATTTAAGTAATACAAGGTACCGGCGATTTAAACCAAACTCAAATCACCGGTACTATTCACTTTCCGGCCTTTAAGATTCTTATTCCCGTATCGGAATCATATTGGAGGTATCAACCGGAAAACTATCGTACTTGTTATACAATTGTAAGTATTTTTCAGGGTCTATAGGGACCTCGTTCAATGTTTCGTAAAGGCCCCTAAAAAAGCCTTCCCGTTTTTGTGATGGGTTGAAAATCAAGGTCAGTTTTACCATTTCATCAGTATCATTCCTAAATCCATGGGGCGTAAATCTGGGCACGTATACCACTGTCCCTGGTCTGGCCTCATATACTCTATCGGCTGCTTCTATGGTCAAAACACCCTGGTTCACCACAAAGGTCTCATCCATAAATCTGTGATAGTGCAATTTTGCACCGATACACATAGGGGGAAGTGAAATCTCGTAAACTCCCAATTGGTCATTGGACATTTCACTGGTCACCTTAAAGGTTATTGCAATGGTATTGAGTTCCAGGGTTTCCCCTTCGTCAGGCACTATTATGGATGCGTTGTCCTCCAATTGGTCTACAAAATAATTCGCTTTAGTTGCTTTCATGTTTTTGTTTTATAAATGATTGATCGATGCTCTGTTGAGCCAAATATTTGTTCTGTTCCAATACCCCGTTATCACTGGTACCTTCCAGGGAAAATAATCCTCGGACCTTTATACCCATATGTCCCAAAATAGCTTTGAGATAAGGTTCTTGAAAATCATGGGATTCCATAAAAGTGCCTTTGTACCGGCCTCCTTTTACGGTTGCCAAATAGGCCGATTTATCCTCTAGCAAACCATAATAGCCCTTTTCATTGGTGTTGAATGTACGTCCAACTCGTACCACTTGATCGAAGTAGGCTTTGAGATTCGAGGGGATATTCAAATTGTACAAAGGGCTACTTATCAGGATATCATCTACGGATTTGAGCTCTTCGATCAATTCGTCCGATAAGGCAGTGGCTTGTTTGCTTTCAGGGGACATATGTTCCAAAGGTGTGTAAAACCCTTCAATGGTATTGTTTTGGATGTGGGGCAATTGCTGTTTTGCCAAATCCCTATAAATAACCGTTCCGCTTGAGTTTACAAGTTTCCATTTTTTTTCGAAGTAATCGGCCAAGTTTCTTGAATGTGACCCTACGATCCTTGAACTACAATCGATTCGCAATAATCGTTTCATACGTTTAAATTTTTGTAATTAGTTGTAAATAAAACAATTAAAAAAATTGAGAACGTATGTAACCACTACGTTCTCGCATTAGAAATTTTAAACATTACCTTTAATGAAGTAATCATTAAAATTTCTTAATGCTCGTTTCATCTATTGATATTTTAAATTCAATAGTATGACCAAAGAGCAGGAAGAAACGTGACGGATTTATCGAAAAAACGTTTTCAATTTATTGGGGTCGATGACGGCGTAGATATGCCGTATTTTGTTGTCTTCAAATTCAAAGACTTGACAATTGATCAAGGTTTCACCTTCGTAAAATAATAAGGCAGGTTGGTGGTTCACTTCGGATATTTCAATGGACAGTGATTTTTGATAGGTTTTGAACACATAGAGCAACAGGTTGGAAGTGGCCATTTTTCCCGTGGTCAATTCCCGTATCACCTTGATGTCCTCCCCTCCATCCGCACTTAGGGCCACATCCTCAGAAAGCATTTCTCCCAAATGTTTTACATCTCCGTTTTTAATGGCATGGATATAATTTTCCAAGTGAGGGGAGGGGGCGGCGGAATAGTTTTTTGGGCCGGATGTTTTATGTGCTCCCAATTTTAGCTTTCCCCTGCTCAACAGTTTTCTGGAGTTTTCAATGGAAATGCCAATGGTTTCGGCAATTTCCTTATGCGAATAATCAAAAGCTTCCTTAAGAATAAAAACAGCCCGTTCCCGGGTAGTTAATTTTTCGAATAGAACCAATAGGGAATAGGACAATATCTCTTCCCCGATAAGATTGTCGTCCGCTTTTTCCGTAGATATGGGTTCGGGAAGCCAAACCTTGTTGGCCGTAACTTTGGCTTTCCTGTTTTTGATATTTATAGATCGGTTTATCACGGATTGGGTCAAATAGCCTATTTCATTTTCAACATGTGCAGTATTGATGGATTGATACTTGACCAGTACATCCTGTATGGCATCTTTGGCATCCTCTACCGTGCCCAGAATATTATAGGCGTAGGGAAACAAGGTGTTTTGGTGATTTTTCAAATCGAAATTTTTAGTATTTCAATAGTGTGACAAGGTAGTCAATGAAAACGTGACATTTTGAAAGGAAAAATTGCTATTTACCTTTTACGTCTTACATGATATGGCCCTACCCTGATATTGCTACATTCCAATGAGAGATTTTCGAATTCGATTTGACTTTGGGAGTTTTTGCCACAAAAGGGGACTTCACCCGTCCCTAATAACAAACCACCAAAGCAATACAAATGAAAACAACAATGCCATACCTATTGTCAATTGTGGGTATCATGTCCTGGGGTCAGGATACCCGTTCAACCACAAAAAGCTCTAATGACGAACTTGCCCATAAAATAGACGCATTGATTAGCCCAATTTCCGATTCCAATAATTTCAGTGGCACTGTTCTGGTAAAACAAAATGGGGACATCATCTTATCAAAATCCTACGGGTATGCCGATAGGGAAAATCAAATCAAAAATACCAAGGCATCCCAATTTTTTATAGGATCTGTTTCCGCCATGTTTACCGCGGCCGCCATATTGCAACTTGTTGAGAAAGGAAAGATATTGGAGGATGATAAGCTCGCCAAGTTCATACCCGGATTTCCCAATGGAGATAAGATAACCATTCATCATTTACTTACGGAGAGGTCAGGTTTGCCTAGGTTTGTTTCCCAAGCCGATGGCACTTATGATAAAATGATCGAATCGGCCCATACGCTGGATGCGTTGGTGGATTACATAAAAATATTGGAACCCATAGCGGAACCTGGAGAAAAATATAGACATTCGGGATCCTCCTTTATACTCTTGGCCAAAGTGATTGAAATAGTCTCAGGAGAGTCTTTTGGATCGTATCTTAAGAATCATATTTTTTTGCCTTTGGGCATGACCCATACGGGACACTTTGCCTATGCAATGCAGTATGGGGACGTTCCAAATTTGGCCCTGGGTTATGAACAGCAAGGGGTTACCGAATTGGAGCGGGCCCGGTTAATACATTGGTCCACAAAAATCGGTCATGCCTCAATTTACTCCAATGCGGAGGACTTGGAAAAGTTTGCCCAGGCTATGATGCACAATACATTGTTGTCCGCCGATTCCTGGAAAAAAATGACCAATTCTTACTATGGCACAAGTTTGGGGTATGGAATATCCAATAAACCCCAGGGAAATCATGTAAGATATTACCGAAGTGGGGGATCTCCGGGCTTTTCCAGTTATTTTGCGGTCTATCCCGGGGAAGGTTTAATCGTGATTATGTTCTCTAACATTCATATCCATGTACCCTATTTTAACGTGCCCAAGATTGCCTCGATCGTTTTTGGGGAACCCTATGAGCAACTAAACTTGGTAAACCCTAGGTACGTGAATAATGACCTTGCCCAAAAATTGTTGGGAACCTTTCAGTTTGATGAAAACTTTTATAATCCCAATGGAACGGTAACCATAAGTTTCAAGGATGGAATGCTACTTTCCGATGGTGCTCCTATGATACCTGTTGTAGGTGACAATGGCCAAATCGTTAAGTTCATCAATCGGCAGTTTTGGTCACGGTTGGAATTTGTCCCGGATGGTACTGGACATTTTTCGAAATTGAAATTTGATGGGTTCATGGGGACAAAAAAGGCAATGTTGAAAAAGAACTAGTATCCCAATCCCTGAATCGGTCCCTATTGAATCACGGCTACTGATGTATTGAATCTATGACCGGCCAATTTGGAACTTCTTGATTTGATCAATGTTCTCATATTCTTTTTAGCAGTACGATTTTCTTATGCAAACCAAATTCAATTCCTCCTCCAATTTTAAACCCCCAAGCCCACGTATTGATTCTTGCTTTATAACCCACATAGTTCAAGGCGAACAGATTGTTGATTCCGGTCTCTCCGAACAAGCGGATGGTATTCGGAAGAAAATTGTTTTATGGTATAGGTTTTTCTTAAAGGTTTACTAAAGTCTTGTATAAACGTTTTGCCATTAGTACTTTTTTGGCCAAATGGTTTTAAATCTTACACAAACTACTAGCATTTCTTCGGTCGGCTTCTCCCCGCTCTCTTTTAAAAAGCTCTCAAAAAAGTCCCAGTGTGCTTTTCTCCATTTTTCAAGAGGTTGAATATCTGTTCCCATATCCATTTCTGCATACTCTTTGGAAATTTTATTGAATGGAATAGTGTCTACTCTCGTATTTTCAATTATCCCTTGTGCCCTGCCGTCAAAATCAGTAAATATTTGTTTTGCTCCTACTTTTGGTAAATCAACGTTATATTGTTTATACAAACTCAATAAACCTGAAGAAGCTTTCTTTTTACCTTTTAGTGTTAATTCCGCTAGTCGATTCGCATCTTTTCTATTGTTATGAAAAAAATCGGATTCCGGGATTTCTTGGTCTTTAAATCCAGGATTTGATTCCACATAGTTGTTCCACATTTCGTAAACGGATTTATCAATTCCGTTTTCGGTTTCGGCCATAGTTTGTGTTTCTATATCCGTTTCCTTTTCGTTTTGGATTTTCTGTTCATTTTTACAGCTTATAAAAATCAAAAACAGCACTATTGTCAGTTGTTTCATGGTTTCTTTTGGTGTTAATGCCAATGTTGGGCACTTTTCCAGATTTAAATCTGTTTAAATATAACGAAGTACGGGAGAACGTGGCCAAATTACTTTTGGTCTAATTAATAGCATACGTCATTCCATTATTTAACGGAAGCTATAGTATGGTTATCGTAGTTTTAGTTTTGAATGATGATTTTTTTGATCGAGCGAAATTAGTTGGCCACTTATAAAACAGGGTTGTTGGATCTCTGTAGTAAATGGTTGAAAAATAATGCGTTATAGGCTAATCTTGGTCGTTTAGAAATTGAATTGAATAATCTTCATACCAGAATTCGGCCCTCAGGAAGAGTTTTTCCCCAAATTCATTACATCGGTAGCTTTTTCTCCTTTCCGGAAAGATCAGACCCTTTTTCTCAATAACGGATATATTTTCTATTAAGACGTATGTTGGTTTGTGATAAACCATAGAGCTTACCAAAGCCCAATTGTTTTTGTCAAAATGATACCACCACTCGTCTTTGGTGGAATGATTTTGGTGTTTCTTTGGTTCATAGGTGGCTTTAATGGTGTGTACGGTGTCAGTGGTGTTTAGTAATTTTGGCCCTTCATAGGTGAGGACTGTACCTTCATCTAAAAGTTTAAAAGGCATTCCTACCACATATAGTGAGCTGTTGACAGCTGATTTTACCGCATCGCCTTGTTCGACAATGCTGTTATTTTTAAATTTTTGGGAAATGAGATCATTATGTACTATTAGAAAGCTGTCCCGGTCGACGACCCATGATATTTTTATGCTTTTATGAGGTCTTAGTACATAGTGGTGCCGTTGGGTTACTTCAGATTCAATTTGGCCATTTTTCAAAAGTAATCTTGTTTTTTTGGTATATTCCAAGGAGGCTATGTTTTTCCATTTTTCGATTGTTCCAGCCCAATTGATTGAGTTTTCTACGATTTCTAAAGCTGTGATTTTTTTTGGGTCCTCATCAATTTTTTCCTTTTCTTTTGAAAATTTACAAGAGATAAACAGACAACCTAAGATACACATGACAAGTACTGATTGCGTAGTTTTCTTTATGAAAAAGAAAAATAATGATAGCAACGAGTTAGTAATTGTATTTTTCATAAAGTAGTATAAAATCAATTATTTCATAATATGTCCCATCTTGTTTATATAGCCATAAAATACTGCTTTATAAACCCATAATAGGTATAAAACCAGCTAAAATCTATGTTTTAAGGTAAACCATAAAATTAGCGAAAGTGCTTTTTGTCCCCAGTAGCTAACATTCTAATAGACCACTGTATTTTTTTAGAGTTTGGGATTGGCACAACGGATTAAATCCATCACTAAGCGCAGCTATTATTTTTTAGAGCTGTTAAAGCCCTTAAGTAGCAATTCCATACCCCATTTTAAAAGTTCGAATGATTCATCATCACTTAAACCGCAAACATCTTTGGTAACGATAAGAGGTTCAATTCCCATTAGAATAGTAAGAAGGTTTGAAAGATCCCTTTTTTCTTTGGAGGTATAGTTTGTGTTCTCAAGTACCAATTGCAAAGTTTTTTTCCTTCTTGCTCCCCTTTTCTGGGTTGAAGTACCAGAATCCAAAACGGTACTCAAGTATTTTCGAAACAACTTTTCATGGTTTGTAGCCAAAATGTTGTAGTAGTCTTGAATTTCAAGGACCTTATCCTCAATGGTCTTGCCATGAAGATTTTCGAAAATTGTTACCGGACTTTTGGTGCTAACGTCGAGTGCGGCTTCCGCTGCCAATACATCTACATTCGAAAAGTATCTATAGATTGTTGCTCTGGAAACTCCGGTTCTTTTCGCAATATCCTCTAGATTAAACGCTAGCCCCTTGTTTAAAAAATATTGGGCACTGATCAGAATTTTCCCTCTAGTCTCAATTTTTTGGTTTGTCCTGCCTTTGTTGATGTAATTGTCTTTCATAAGACAAATATCTCACAAAGTTTGGATAAAGAAAAATTTACGCGTATGTTTGTGAGACAAATATCTCATAAGATGAATTCAACCAAAACAAAATGGGTACTCGGTCATAAGGTAACGCCCCATGAAACTACGGGCGATTATGACCTAATGGTAGCAGAAACGCCAGCTAGAGTGCAGGGCCCACCACCACATTTGCACAATTCTTTTAAGGAATCCTTCCTCATCATTGAAGGTGAAATGGAGTTTATGGTCAATGGCGAGACCATGATTGTAAAGGCCGGAGAATCTGTGGACGTTCCTCCCAAGACCTTGCACACATTTTCCAACAACAGCGATAGACCCTGCAAATGGGTAAATATCCATAGCCCCAAAGGATTTAGGGATTTTTTCGAACAAATAGGTATCCCGGAAAACGAGGAAGATGCCAGTGACAAATCGCTTGCTCCAGAAATCGTGAATAAAGTGATAACGACAGCGGTGGAGTTTGATATGATTATTAAGATTTAAGTTACAGCTCGCTATCACTGTTGTGCTATAGTTGTTTGATTAGGATTTCGCGCAGAAATCCGGACATTGCTAACAACTAACTGTTACTTCCAAAAGTTATAGAAGAAAAGAGTAACAAAAACCCTGGGATAATGGCTTCTAAAAAGAAGGCCAATAGGGAATCGGTACATACCATAATAGCGATAAAGCATACTATTTTCTCAATTTCGTGTTTCATGAAAAGTGTTCCGTTTTTGATTAAAATTGACAAAAAACCAAAAAAGACCCGTTTTTCGGGCCTTTAATCTTTGGTTGATGGTATTGGGCATTTACTTTTTCTTGTACTTTTCTAGGAATACTCCATACCCCTCATCTTTTGTTAGCGTAAGAATATCTCCCGAAATTTCAAAAGGAGTTTCCCATTTATTAATGTCCACATAATCGTCATTACTATAATCAAACTTAATTATCCCGTCAGATATATATTCCCAAGAACCGATGGCATCTTGAGCTTTGTAACATCCTACTTCTTCATCAAAATTATAGTGGTACGTGAAATTAAAAGTACTATCGTTCATAAATGTAAGCGAATCTTGACTATCACATTCATTGGCTTGTATTTCTCCCTCATCATCATGGACATACGCGATATACGTCCAAGTGCCTATTAGGTCTTCGTCTGTTGTTGGCTCACTTTCATCTTTATTGCACGAAGTAAAAAAGAATCCAGTGGTAAGAAATAAGAATAACATTGATTTTTTCATGATTTTAAATTTGGGGGTTTTTGTTTAAATATTTTATTACAAAACGTCCATACATAGAGAATATTGTCTATGAAACTATTTAGATTTTTTAAACTTATACTTCCCAAATAAGGAAGCCTTCAATACAGATGCGGTGAATAGGGAAAGAAGTATGTCATATATTGGATGTGTGGCAAGTTATATCAAAAAGGAAAAGTGCTTTAAGACCAAAAGGACATAAAGGACATACTAAGTATCTTTAGGAAGATTAGTCCATGGCCATTCATAGGATTCATTGTTGTAACCGGTTATGACACATCTGCGTAAACACGCCACCTTCAAGTTCTGTTTTCCGTTCGATTTTTAAGTCCTGATTTTTACAATACCAAAGTGTAAAAAAGCCCCTTTAAGGGGCTTATAATTAGCTGCTTGTATGAATGTTACTGGCGTTAACAAAAAATTTTTTATTCTTCGGTATCTTGATAAAATACTTCCTTTGAGTAGTCCGTTCCATCAATTGATAGTTGCAAGGTGAACGTATTGCTCTGTATGTTGGAAATTTTTAACCAAACAGATGAAGCAATTTGTCCCCTACCTTCAAGATTTTCGATTTTCATTATTCCAGAATTTTCGTCTTCCCAAGCCCAATCTCCAGATCCTACAAATTTGTTTTCTAATAAAATCATTTTTTGTTCATATTTGCCATCTGAATGGAAATAAATATCGGCGGTACCATTATTTGAATCAAACCACCATTTATCTAAAAGAGATGATTTGTCGGGATCATTATCATTGGAAGTACTATCATCTTTATCGCACGAAGTAAAAAAGAATCCAGTTGCAAGAAATAAGAATAAAATTGATTTTTTCATGATTTTTAATTTGGGGGTTTTGTTTAAATGATTTATTCCAAAACGACAATGAATAGAGAATATTGTCTATTTTTTATTTGGAACCTGTTTAATCAAAGAAACGGTGATTGAGAGTATATACGACACTGAAGATAAAATACCCCAAAACAATCCACTATTTACACAAGACTTTGTAGTCCTACTCTTTCTGTAACCTTCCCTAAAAAATGGAAAGGCTTCAAACTGAGTTGACCACAGTTCCGACTTGACAAAAAAAGCCTCGAGAAGAGGCTTATGAAGATTCAATATTTCAAAAAATATGGGCTTGAATAACGATTACCATTGTTTTAGCCAGTTATTCTTTAACCTCTAAATCTTCTCTTTTTATGACTTTACCCCCAATAACAACTTGCACTATAGCATCATAGGCTTCAATATCCATTAAAGGGTTTTTAGCCATCATAATGATATTTGCCTTTTTTCCGATAGCCAATGAACCAAGAGAAGCATCTAAATGAAAAGCTTTGGCATTATTAATTGTAGCGGATGCAAGTATTTTATGTAAAGGGACTCCTGCTTCTTTCATCAATTTAAGCTCCCAATTTCCATTATGACCGGGTTGATTGCCATAAGTTGGGGCAGATGGAGTATCCGAGCCAAATAGAATTAGGCCATTATGGTCGGAAAGGTACTTTAAAGCTAGCATGGCATGCGCTTGTACATTGCTATAGATTTTATGAACCTCTTCTACAGTAAGTTCACTAAAAATTTCTTTGGCGAACCATTGGGCCTCTTCCGTTTTATACCATTCCAGTAAATCTTTAGGGACCACCTTTTTTAAGCCAGGCTGATCAAGAAATTCAGTATCGACCAGTGCTTCCTCTCCTTCAATGACTGTTAAGGTGGGGGTATAGCCTATTTGTTTTTCAATTTGTAGATCCAATGTTCTTTTTATTTCTAATGGTAGAGAGTCCCTTGGTACATCTTTGTACTTTCCCCAATTCCATATGCCATGTGCTATAACGTCCACTCCTATGTCCACCAAAAAAGAATGGGCTTCAAGTGAATTGGCGTGAACTGTTAGGACAAGCCCATTGGAATGCGCTTCTGTAAGCAAATCTTTCATAATGTCTTTGGTTGGAACAGGTAACCCCATCATACGTCCAAAGCCTGATTCATAATACGATTTTACGGCGATGGCTCCGGAGTTTTTGATACGCCTGACAACGGCTTCGGGGGTATGATCGGCAGGGTCATAGGTATCCGGGATATTTTCTGCCTGACTGTCCATGTATATGAAATTTGGCACAGCATCAAACCGAAATTCTTCAGGTGTAAAATTCATTGGGTAACCATTTGCAACCGCGGCTCCTGAATATCCAACATGATATAAATCGGGTTTTATCTCTTGTTTGCTAAAAGAAGTAATAAGTTCTTCAGATATGCCCCCTAGATCAATAATTGAGGTAAAACCATAATACAAATAACTTCTTGGCATTTGGCTTTTAAACTCCGTGGCCAGTTCAGGGTATTTTTCTATATGATGAGGAAGCATTCCTTGCACTCCCGGAATATGAACATGGCTATCGATTAACCCTGGAATTATGAATTTTCCAGTACCATCGATCTGTTCAAATGTTCCGCTTATGCTTGGCTCGTCTTTGCTCACATAAACGATTTGATCTTTTTCAACCACTAAATGACCCATATAAGGGCTGTAAGTACCATCTTCTGTTGAGATTAGGGTAACATTCGATATGTATACACCTTCCGTAAGATTTAGTTGTTCTTTAGTGTCCTGACAAGAGCATAAAATTGTAACAAGGAGAATAGTCAGTAAATTTTTCATATATAATCTTCTTTAGTTTTTAACTGAATACGATTATATCCCCGGCTTGTTACAGAATTTATAAGTCTTAATTGTTCTTTGGGCGATTGAGCATAGTTTAACTTCATGGAAATCACAGGTATAATTGTGAATACTATTTTTTGCATTGGTCTTGTTGTTTTTCTATAAAGACGTGAATAGGATACCAATGGTTGCCTGTGTTTAGAATTTTGTTCGTTCACCAACGGTTTGGCTATATGCAGTATCCCGAAGAGTATTGCGTATAGGTTTTGTTGGGGCTAGTTTTTCTTTCTAATGATTTTTACAATTCGGTTAATTGTAATTTCCGATAAGTTCCATTCATAACCATTAAAATCTGTGGTATTGATGAATTGAACCACAACAGCATCTATATCTTTGTGGTACTCTGCAAGGCTCTGATAGCCAATTACCAGACCTCCATGATTGTATTCATAAGGATAAATTTCCTTTTCTCCCTCGTCAAATACCGAACCATCGTTTAAGGCTCGCAAGAATATACCCACATCCTCTGCTGTAGCCAACATCCCATATTCACGCGCTTTAAAATCTTCCTCATATCCCACATAATATCCACTCATAACATCATCTAAATCGACTTCAGTAATCGAAGAAAAGGTGTTTTTCAACTCTAGGGGAATTAATACTTTCTCTTTGATATACTGATTGTGGCTATACCCTAAAACATCATCCATAATCCTACGAAGCAATAAATAATTTGTGTTTGAATATTCATATCCTTTATTAGGTTTAAAACTGGCTGGTAGGTCTAGAGCAAAATCCAAGGCATTTTGGCCATTTTCCTGTTCGTTTTCCCAAAAAGCCGGATTATCCGTGAAATTGGGAATACCAGACCGGTGTTGAATCATCATCCTCAAGGTAATTTCTTCAGCATTTTCAATCCTACCTCTAAGTTCTGGAAGATAATCAGTGAGTGCTTTATCAAAAGACAAACGCTTTTCTTTGACCAATTTGGTAGCTGCTACAGCGGTATATAACTTGCTAATACTGGCAATTTTGAACAATGATTTTGGGTCGGCCGGTATTTTGTTCTGTCTATCTTTCCAGCCACCTGTGTAAAATGCAGGTGGTTTCCCTGCCTGATCTACGTAAACAATCATCCCATCAAATCCATGCCCAATGGCTTCATCTACTTGTTTTTGGACTGTTTCCGGTAGCGGCAAAATCCAAGCCTTTACCAAAATCCATGGCACAAAGAATAAGGAGGATATAGATGCAATTATGAACGCTATTCTCAGAATTTGTTTTACTTTTTTCATTGTCATAATTCAGGGCCGTAAATTTCTTAATTGCTCACAAAGGTTCCGTATATAGCTTCGTTGCGTGGGTGGCCGGTGAGCGTTGGGTTTGGTTGGTGTGCCTGCCTGCATGCCTGAGGCACGTAAACCGGCAGGCAGGATTTTCCAGAGAGCCAAGACGCGGGATGGAATCATTCTGTTTTGTTTTTTAACTTTTATTGAAGGTAGTAAATATTCTTTTGGATAGGAGTGCAACCATGGATCATAGCCATTGTTACCTGTTGGCATCATTTTTTAATCGATCTACTAGTTCCATTATTTTTTGTTTTCTCAATAGTAATTCACTTCCAGTAGTTCTTACTGTTAGTATCGTTGTTAAGTTGGGAAACGTCAATTTTCCGTTGCTTAGGGAATACATCCAAATCAAATCAATATAATTTAGTGCGATATTTAATTTTTCCAAAATTGAGGTTTTATTTACCTCGAAGCCTAATTTTTCAGCACTTCGTTTACTCAAAAAGTACGAGCTTCCTCTTATTACGGTAGTGCTTGATAAGTCACCACTTTCAATTTGAAGTATTATTTTAAGCAATGCGTCCAGATAATAATGAAGCATTCTATTTTTCCATTTGATGCCTGGTTTTATTTTCGACATTTCCATTAGATAATCAAATGATGACCCATTGTGTAAATCTATATGTCTCTTATTATTTCCAAACGAAACGACCATTGGCGAATAATAGGTATAAAAGTTAAGAAGTGTAAAAAGAGGTGTGATTAGAAGTTGAATAACCGGAACCATAATAAAAACTAAAAGCATCCACAATTTGGATTCACTCACGGCCGTAATCCAAAAAAATAATATGAATAGAAGAATTATTGCAAATGAAATCGAAATAAACCATTTATGGAATTCATTCAATTGATTAAATCGTTTCATCAGTTTTGCTTGCAGGTAAAGGTCTTGTATATGAAAAGTAGCATTTTTATTACATATACTTTTCCTAGAGGAATAAGATAATAAAAAAGCGCAACCCAATAGGATTGCGCAATGTCTGCTATTTTTTGTATATGGTGTTGTAGGTAGTTGTTTAACTTTCCTTAGTTGGTGGAATATTAAACATGTATCCAGCTATTTTCCATTCTCCCATTATGTGTTCGAAAAGCCAGAGTTCCCTATTATCTTCAGGAACGACAACTCCGGTTTCTCGAATTAATCGTGTACCCACAGATGTAGTTGTTGCATAAGCAAAATCTCCGTTCACTTGAATTTGATCTTCTTTAATATCAAATTCTAAGGTTAATTGCAGTAAGGAAAAAGCGTAATCGTAAAATCTAAAAATGGCCTCTTTTCCAAAATTAGTGGGAAAGTTGGCAGGAATCATGATGGCATCTTCCTTATATAGACTCGCTGCAAGTCCCGCATCTGCGGTGTTAGTTGATTTTTGATATTGTTGCAATATGTCAATAATTTGTTGTTTCTCTTGTGACATCATAATTAAATTAAATAGTTATCATAGTTGTGTTAATCCCCCGTCAACAGCTAGGTCTACCCCGGCTATAAAAGAAGAATCATCTGATGCTAGAAATAAAGCTGCTTTGGCGATTTCTTCAGCAGTGCCTATCCGTTTCATAGGATTCTCTGCGGCAAATCCCTGTTTAGCGGCTTCAATAGCTTCTTCCGGAATGCCAACCTTATACATGATTGGTGTGTCGATAGGGCCTGGTGAAATGCCATTGACACGAATTCCTTTGGGCAATAGATCACCTGAAAGTGTTCTGGCCAAACTTCTTGCCGCTGCCTTGGTCGCACCATAGACGCTCATGTTCGGTGATCCTATTAAACCTGCGGCAGAAGTGGTCAAGATGATTGAACCTCCTTTTTCCATCAAGGGTACTGCACTTTGAACATTAAAGAACAATCCTTTGAAGTTGGTATCGGATAATTCATCAAATTGTTCTTCTGTAACAACATCCATAGGTTCGAATTTTGCTATTCCAGCATTCAAATACAGCACATCAATTCTTCCATAATGTTCTTTAACCTGTTGGTAAAGTTTTTTAATATCATTTAGGTCAGTTGTGTCCGATGTGATTCCCAGTACACCTTCACCGATTTCTCTGGCTGCATTTTCTACAACTTCTTTTCTTCTTCCAGTGATTATTACTTTGGCGCCTTCTTTATAAAATAGTTTAGCGGTGGCTAAACCGATTCCACTGTTTCCACCGGTTATTAGGGCAATTCTGTTTTCTAATTTCATATGATTTATGGTTTGATTTTAAAACATTGTGTTGCTATGAGCCATTTTTTCAGGAATTTCCTGTATCACATCCCAATGCTCTACAATTTTGTCCTTATCAACCCTGAACAAATCGTAGATGGCAACTGGTTTTTCGTTCCATAACCCTTCGCATTGGGTAAGAACAAAATTCCCTTCACCTACGACTCTATGGATTTTGTGATTTTTTAGTCCGGATGCAGAGATGACTTCCTTGAGCGCTTCTGGTCCATCTTTTACCAAGGGATTATGTTGATGATAAAGCCCGTTGGATATGTAATGATTCATTTTTGCGAAGTCCTCCGGAATTAATACCTCCGAAACAAACCGCTCAACTAAGGCTTTGTTCTCTTCAGTTTTGCCCAAATCAGTAACTGCCGTCACCCCATCCACTTGACTTCTTCCACTTGCCGTTTCTGTGTGTTTGGGAATAATACAATCCCAATGTTCGGCCACTTTTCCGTTATCCATACGCCATAGGTCAAAAGCAATTACGGTATCTGCTCCAAAAACACTTGCGTTGTTATAGGTAGTATGCGTCAATAACAGGTTTCCGTCCTCAATTACCCGGTGCGTATCGTAACTAAAATTGGCCTCTTTGAGAATGGGCAGCAGCCCAATGACTGAATCCAATCCAGTCGGGACATTCGGGTTATGTTGTACGTAATCCCGCTTATAGAGTTTTCTCATTTGTTCTTCATCAAAATTTTGGAAAAGGGCATCCATGGCATGTACTAGGATTTTTTTTGAATCACTCATTGATTTTATTTAGAATATTTCAGTTTGTAAATACCTACTGGCCAAACCATATATTTATGCACGAGAGCAGCCATTAGGGCAATATTATATTGTAATAATAATTATTACAGTTTAAAGGTAAGCTGTATATTTGAAGCAAACAAAAAAATGGGGACATACAAAAAAGTGCGTTTATGAGAAAAGAAAACTCCACGAATTCAATCAATCAAAAGAAACTTGAGGACACCTGCGGCTTAACATATGCCATGATACTGACCAAAGGTAGATGGACAGTGAATATTTTGTGGCGTATCTACAATGGCGACACCCGGTATGGCATGATCAGGAAAGAGGTTGAAGGAATTTCAGAGAAGATGCTTACCCAGCGTTTAAGGGATTTGGAGAAAATGGGCCTGATTGTTCGTGAGGTTAAAACCGAATACCCTAGTCAAATAGAGTATCATTTGTCTCGCTCCGGAAAAGATTTTATACCCGTTATTTTAGCCCTTTGTAAGTGGGGAGATAAAGTGAGGCCATATACCAAAACCTTACTTTAGATTTATTGGAGGAGCTCAGTATGCTTATTTGTTGCCATCAAATTGGGATAAGATTAAAACCTTTCTTTGAACTCTTCCAAAGTAATTTTTGCAAGGTTTTTAAGAATAGCAGCATCCATATCTTCATATAGCTCATCCAATTTTGTTTTGATTTGGCTACCTACGGGACAATTGGAATTGCCCTCATTCTTAGAAAATTCTAGAATATGATTCCTTCCTTTTATGATTTTGAAGATCTCGGCAAGTAGAATTTCATCTGCTGATTTTGCGAGCTTAACGCCGCCATTCTTACCCTCTTTGCTTTCAATCAAGTTGTGGGTCTTGAGGTCAATGAGCTCTTTTCTGATCAATGCAGCATTTATATTTACACTTTTTGCCAAATGACCAGATGTTATCCATTCATCCGGATACTTCGCCAGAAAGGTCATTATATGTATCGCTATGGAAAATCTACTTTTTACCAACTGTAACAAAAATTACTACTCTACAATGATAGTCATTGTAGTTTAAGAGGTAAAATATCACTTGGAAAAATGTGCGTGGAAGCAATTACCGCCAACGGTCCCGGCGATGATTTGTTCTTGCCTCCGACGACTCCCAATACCTATCGGGATGAGAGGAAGGCATTGTTGAATGTAGTGCAGGGCCTATTCTTTTGATATTGAATTTAATTAAAAATATTAAGGGTAGGAGGGCAGCAGTGGATTATAGCCCTTTTAAGCGGTAGTTTTTATTTAGGAGTACCCTTTTTTTTAGTACTGAAAATATCCAACAGATAATATAAACCAGCCTTAATTAGAATATACATTTTTATTATGGAGTTCCATCCATTTGCTTGAATCGGCTAAGTCCGTCCAACCGTATTTTCGATATAGTTCATGAGCATCTCCAGTAAGTAAAATCCAACGTCTTAAACCTTGAAGTTCAGGGAAATTCATTATAGTTTCCATCAGCCATTTTGAAAGACCTTTTCCTCTATATTCCTCTAAAATGTACACATCTCCTAAATAAGCTATTGTCGAAAAATCTGTGATAATTCTTGCAAAACCAATTTGTTTGTTGGTCTCGTAAAGACCAAAACAGAAGGAATTTTCTATTGAAATTTCAACTTTTTCTTTCGGAATATGTAAACACCAATATGCTTTAGTCGATAAAAAATCATGAATGGTATCAATGTCTAATTTCGACTTATCCGTAGAAATGTAGAACTCGTTTTTTTGTAGTGATAGTTTTTTCATTGAAATCTTTGGTCAAAATTGCCGCTAACGGTCTGGGCTATAAATTCGACTCACCAGTGTGGAAATCAAACCGCCTTTATTTTCTTTTATTCTAAAGTAGGAATTTATTTAAACGGAGAAGTAAGGCAGGGATAAATTATAGCCAACTTAAGTTTGATTCTGATTAGATTGAGTTAATAAATCAGAAAGAACAAAAGAGAGGAATAAGGTCACTATAGCCATAGGAAGTAATGATTCCGTCAACATTGATGATCCCCTCTCTTTTCCATCAAAGAATTCGTTCAGTTCTGTGAGACCTAGATCTCGATTTTAAGTTGTTGAAGCTTAGATGGAGCGTCCTTTCCAAAACAATGTATTATGACTAAAGATAGCAAAATCCATGGCGTGGACATCAGTAAGGATGTGTTCGATGTTATAGGCCCCAATGGTCACCACCATCAGTTCGGTAATGCTCCCAAAGGTTTTGGGCAATACCTGAAGCTGTTGGGGGAAGAAGACCTGGTGGTCATGGAGGCTACGGGGTATTATCATTATCTATTGGCACAGTTTCTTTACGAATCCGGTATTAAGGTTTCCGTGGTAAATCCCTTATCGGTAAAGCGGTTCAGACAGATGAAACTGGCCAAGGTAAAGACCGATAAGAGCGATGCCATGGCCATACGTGACTATGGCCGTACCAATGAGGTCCCACGCTATGATGGAAAAGGGGCTGTACAAGCGGAGAGCTTACAATTATTGGCCCTAATGGACATTTATCTAAAACAGCGCACCCAGATAAAGAACAAGCTCCACGGGGAGAAGGTCCTGGGCATACCTTCAAAAGCGGTCCACGGTTCATTGAAACGCACATTAAAGGATCTGGACCGGGAGTTGGATTCACTCAACGAGCGATTACTTTCTTTGGTCAAAGAGACCCAGCAAGAACAATTGACCAATTTAAAGAGCATACCTGGTCTGGGTGACAGGACCGTTGCGCTGTTGATCGTTCTGACCGATGGCTTCACCAAGTTCGAGAATGCGGGCCAGCTGTGCAATTATGCGGGCATAACACCCACGATACGACGTTCGGGGAGCAGTGTCAGGGGCAGGAGCAGAATAAGCAAGGTGGGCAATAGAAAATTACGGAACCTATTGTTCTTATGCGCCTTCTCCGCCTGCAAGCACAACAAGGGATGTAGGGAAATCTATGAACGTATCACGGCAAAGGGGAAGAGCAAGAAACTGGCATTGATCGCGGTATCGAACAAATTATTGAAACAGGCCTTTGCAATTGCAAAATCGGGACTGCCCTATGATGAAAATTATATGTCCAGATTAAACTAAAAGGACTTGTTTTTTAACTCAGTTCTTTGTTACAGCACGTTTTTCTTTTTCAATAATCTTTTGGCCGCCTTGTAGCCTTCCCTAAAAATAGGACAGTTTAAAATTCGAAAATAGTAACTTTAAATTTTAACTGTCAGATGAAAAAAAGCAAGTTTACCGAGAGCCAGATTATCAAGGCACTCAAAGAGAACGAACAGGGCCGCAAGGTCGGGGACATATCCCGTGAGATGGGCATCGATACCAGCACCTTTTATTATTGGAGAAAGAAGTATGGTGGCATGGAAGTGGCCCATATGAAGCGCCTTAAAGAGCTTGAGGAGGAGAACCGCAAGCTTAAGCAGATGTACGCCGACGTAAGTCTGGACGTCCGCATGCTCAAGGACGTGCTGTCAAAAAAGTTCTAGGGCCTTCCGACAAGAAGCACCGCGCGAAATACCTACAAGAGGCCTATTCGGTAAGCGTATCACGTTCCTGTCAGGTTCTGGAACTTGCCCGTTCGATGTGGTACCACCACAACAGGAAGGATGACACGGAAGTTGTCGGAGCGTTATCCAGACTGGCGGAAGAACTGCCCACCAGGGGCTTTGAGGTGTATTACAAGCGGCTTCGTCGCGAAGGCCATAAATGGAACCGCAAACGGGTCTTGCGGGTATATAGGTCGATGAACCTGAAACTCAGGCGCAAACACAAGAAACGTTTGCCCGCAAGGACAAAGAACCCATTGGAGGCCCCGATGGATCTCAATGAGGTGTGGAGCATGGACTTTATGGCCGATGTGCTGTCCGATGGCAGGAAGATCAGGGTGTTCAATGTAATGGACGATTGCAACCGTGAGGTGCTTGCCATGGATGTGGGGCTGAACTACCCGGCAAAAAAAGTGGTGGAGACATTAAGCCATTTGGAGGAAGAAATGGGCCTTCCCAAAACGATCCGTTGCGATAACGGTCCGGAGTTCATTTCCAAGACCTTGGCCGATTGGTGCAAGAAGAAAAGAATCGAGCTCAGGTTCATCCAACCGGGAAAGCCCGTACAGAACGCATTTATGGAACGATTGAACCGACATTATCGCGAAGATGTACTCGATGCATATTGGTTCAATGACCTGCACCAGATAAGGACATTGACCAACGAATGGATGGAGAACTACAATACAAAGCACCCGCACTCGGCATTGGACGATATGCCACCAAGGGAATACAAAGACCGTTTCGGGGAAGAATTCTTCCCCGAAACCAACATAATTAATGAAAAATTATTGAATTTAGAGTTGTCCTAAAAAGGGTAAGGCTACAGCCTCTTTTGCTTCTTCAGTGAATTTGGAATTCGAGTCCGCAATTGCATTTAATCCTTTGATGGTCTCGTTTTTAAATTTTGATTCAAAGGAATTTATCAAATTTTCATTCAAAACCCTTTCTTTAGGGTTCTTTTTTTCGGGTAATAATGTGTCCATCTGCTCTTTGCTGACCACGAAGAACAGAATCATTAATCCTAGAAAAATCGGATTTATTCCAACTCCTGCAAATCCAACTTTATAAGTGGTTATGTAAAACTCCAAAAACCCCATTAATCCAATTGTGAGTGTCAATGCAAAGAACCAGAAGAAAATCTTTCTATTTGAAAAATAAAGTACTGTGGATAAGGTCAAGCAACCAATTCAGATATAATGTTCGGTTGTGAAAACTTTGTTGGACATAATAGTAATTCCAAAAGAAATCAGAACCAATATTATGGAAATGACCAATGGTAGTATGTTGATTTCAATTTTTTTCAAAAATGTGCTATATCATTTGTTAGCCTCTTGTTTTCAAAACGAAAAATCAGCTTGTTGTTAACGTATTTAAATCTATTTTTCTTTCCTTTCCTCTTAGTTCAATACTTCCCAAGGGAATCAACTTATATCCCTTAGTGTCAGAAATTAAATCAAAAGTCTCTTTGGAGATCAGGATATTTACACAATATTGATTGCATTGCTCTTGGATTCTGGCAGTGGTATTTAGTACATCTCCTGAATAAATGATATCCTTTTTAATGACACCAATTTCACCGGCCATAACAAGCCCACAATGAAGGCCTGCTTTGAATTCTGGGATGACCTGATATTTTTTTTCGTAAAAAGACCCTAGATCGGTTAGTTTTTTCTGGATCTGAGTAAAGCACCGAAGACAATTTGCATTTCGAATGCCCTTCTTAATTGGCCAGGAGATTACAATTTCATCTCCAACATATTGATATATTTCGCCCTCGTTGTTAAGAATTGGGTCGGTGATATCAGAAAACAGATCATTCAATAAATCAAAGTACATTTCATTACCAATTTTCTCAGCAATTGTAGTTGAAGAACGCATGTCCATAAACATGAAGATCCGCTGTTCTTTTTTTGGTCGGTGGTAGTTTCCGGTGAGGAATTTTAATAGTATTCCAGGTCCAAATTTGTCATTAACTTGTAACAGGAATAGGGTTGAAAGTGTAATAGCACCCCATAAAACAAAAGATGTTAGTAATATTGGGTCAAGCACTAGCCAAAGGCCTGTTTTTATTTGGTCAAAGGATAGTTCTCCAAGCCCATATTCTTCCAGCAAGTTTGCGAGTGTGCCTATTAGAGTAACTATAGCAAAAATCAAGATATAAGACCCTAGGGTTGTTAGCATGGCAAATCTGAAAGATTTCTTCCTGAACAATTGACTATTTACAGTGACAAGTAAAATCCCACCAAGTATTCCAGCAATTAGTCCAATCAATATGTTTGTTAGCAAATAGTTTTTTAAACTGAATAGAGGAGATGGACCAAGGGAATATGGAGAATTGATTAGTGAATAATTGAAGAAAAAGAAGAAAATGTTAATGCCAATGTAGCTAACCGTTATAACAGCTACTTTTTTTAGATCCATCTTGAATTGTCGCGATGATTTCATCTAGTTGAGGCTTACGGTCTTGTATATGAAAAGTAGCGAATTTTACACACTAATTTTCAAGTTTACCAACGACCTTACTTTATTCATTTTCTTTAGTTTAAGCAATTAAACAGCTATTTTTTATATACGTTGTTGGCAACAGTTATTTATTCGGGAAAATGAAAGGCCATTATTTCAGCGTAAATAAATTTTTCTTTGTCTGTTGGAAAATGGAAGATGTATGAAAACGAACTTTCTCCATTACTACCATTTTCTCGAACAAAGTATTCGTGTTTAGGAATGATTTCTTTAATGGTTGCTAATACTTTTGAAAACTCCTTGTTTTTTACAAAAAATATAATTGCCACTTTACTGTCTCTCCAAGTTAAATACCTGTCGAACAATTGATTTATAGTTTCGTGCAGTACAGCTTCTCCTTTCCAATATTTACATTCAGCTACAAATAGATTTGTTCCGTCTTTATATCTGATTAAAATATCGGTTTTACCACCTTTGTTAAAAGTCTCACCTGTGACTGAAGTATTATCATAACGAGTCTCCAATGTTGGCAATACATAATCTCTTAACCCTTCTTCATCTTTACTTTTATATGTTGAAGGCTTTTTTTCTACAGATTTAAAAAATGTGTATATCACTTCAATAATATCTGCGTAAAAAGCATCATCCATCGCAGGTGTTTCGGTAAATTTTTTCGTTGATTTTTTGTCTACTATCGGTTCTGGAATTTTTTTCTTTTTTGCGATTGGAACCTTAAATATTTTATCTGTTTTTTTATCTATATCTATATTTATTTTTTCGAAGAAACTATTTTCAGATAGTACCTTTTCCTTTTTTCTTTTGTAAACCGTGTCAAAAGTGCTTGATACGTCAGCCTTGAACCTTTGCAGATCATTATTGATATTTGGCACATTAGCCATAATCCCATCTAATAGGTGTTTTTTATCGTATTCAAACTGCTTTTCGTTTTGGTCATACATTTCAAATTCAGCAGTCAAAATTCCACTATCCGAACTGGGAACATTCACCATTGGATGATGAATTCTTCGTGTTGAGGGTATGAGCATAAATAAGAAGTAATATCCTGTATACGGAACACTTAATTCGAATCTGTATGATTCACTTTCATATACTCTCCCGAACTGTTCTTTTTTGATTTTTCTTTTGCCCTTGAATTTAACTGTTGCTTGCTCTGGGAATAAAGTTAATGGCGTAAAATCATATTTATTTACAAAGTACTCTTTCCATTCATCCTCATCAACATTTAAGATATAATCATTGGATTTAGAATTAATTTCATCTGTCATTTCCTTTAGATAATGTCTAAATGAAGAAGATGCTTCTTGGGTTCCAAATATTGCAAATAGTGCCATTGGTTTTGACTGTACTTAAATTGTTGCCAACTTGTTTATATGAATGTTAAATAAAGCTTTATACGCCCATACAGGTATAAAACCGATAAGAAATACAATGTATAGATATACAATATGGTCCATCAAAAATCATATCTCCAAAGCCATAGCGTTTTTCCTAGTGAGTGTTTCTAACGTACCCCGTTCACCTGCATCGCCAAGGTATAGACCGAGTCCATGGCCGTAATAAAAAGAATATCCTGTTGGGGCCCGCCAAAGGTGACATTGGCCGTCCATTTTTCAGGTACTGGAATATGGTAGATCTGCTTCCCGGTTTTGTCAAAAACGGTCACCCCGTCTCCGGTGAGGTATACATTCCCCTGGTTATCTACCGTCATCCCGTCGGAGCCCAATTCGGCGAACAGTTTTTTATTGCTTAGACTGCCATCCGCGTTCATGGAATAGGAATAGGTTTTTTTATCCCCAATATCCGCCACATAGAGCGTTTTACCATCGGCCGTACCGATAATGCCATTGGGCTGTACATAGTCCTTGGCCACAATACGGACCTCCCCCATATCCGGAGTGAGGTAATAGACCCGTTTGGCGGCCTGCTCCGGTTCCTCATGCTCCCACCAGGGTCTTTTGTAAAACGGGTCGGTAAAATAGATGCCCCCGTTGGGGTCTACCCAAAGGTCATTAGGGCCGTTCAATTTTTTGTCATCAAAACCTTCCACCAAGACCGTGACATTTTTTTCGGTATCAATGCGCCACAGTTGGGTCTTCTCATCGGCACAGGACAGCAGATTGCCGTCATGGTCAAAATAGAGTCCGTTGGAGCGGCCTGAAGGCTGCAGATAGGTTTCCACGGAATTGCTGGCAGCATCCCATTTTAAGATACGGTCGTTGGGCTGGTCCGTAAAATAGACATCACCATTGGGGGCAAGGGCTGGTCCTTCGGTAAAGTCGTAATCTTCCGCAACTAAGGTCAATTCGGCTCCATCTGCGACTAGGTTGTTTTCTTGGGCCTTGCCATAGGTGATCAAAACAAGGAGAACGAGAATCGTGAGGTATTGCTTTTTCATTGGATTTGATTTTGATAGGGTAATGTACGAATAGAAATTTGATTAGTCCAAACCCCTCCGTCTTTTGGCGCGGTAATCGATTTATACTTTTTAGATAGGATATAAAGAGATCGCTTCGTCTCCCCGATCACCATCGGGGACGTCGCGAAAACGAATCTATTCACCAACCCATCCGGGTCCACGGACCACCCGTCCCGGAAAGGCTCCTGTATGCTCACCGTCCTGCAACACCTGGGTGCCGTTTACAAATACGTGCCGTACACCTGTGGCATATTGATGCGGCTTTTTAAAGGTGGCGTTATCCGTAATGATCTCGGGATCGAACAGCACCACATCGGCGTAAAAACCGGTTTGTAGCGCACCACGTTTTTTTATCTTTAAGTTGGTAGCGGGTAAGGTGGTCAACTTGTAGATGGCCTCTTCCAACGGAATTACCTTTTCCTCCCGAACATAATGCCCCAACAAGCGGGCAAAGGAACCGTAGGCCCTGGGATGCGTGCTTTGTTCCAAAAACACGCCCTCATTGGTATAGGAACCGGCATCCGAGCAAATGCTCATATAGGGCAGGGCCAGCTTCTTCTTGATATTGTCCTCGGACATGGAAAAATAGACCACTTGAATCCGGCTATCGTCCTCGTAAATCAAATCTACCAAGGTCTCGTTGGGCGATTTTTGTCGCTCTTCGGCCACTTCCGCCAAGGTCTTGCCGATAAGGTTCCGGAGGGCTTTGTTGCGAAACCCGACCAATAAAATCTTGTCCGGCGGTACATGAAAATCGATTTCCGCCATCATTTTTTTACGCTGGTCAGGCTGCGCAATCAATTTCATGGTAGCGTCATGGCCCCCTTCCTTGGCCCATTCCGGGAGTACCACGTTAAGTCCGGTGGAGCTGGCATTGTACATATACATATCCGTGGTAATGGGCAATCCCTCAGAACGGGCGTCCTCCACCAATTGTATAACACTGTCCAACAAATGCCAATTGGCATTGCCAGAGGCCTTAAAATGGTAGATTTCGGATGAAATTTCCGCTTCTCGGGAAATGGTGATCAACTCCCGTACGGCATCCAATAAATCCCCTTCCTCGCTACGGAGATGGGAAACGTACATACCATCGTGTTGGGCAACTTCTTTGGCCAATTCAATAATTTCCGGAGTCTGGGCATGACCGCTGGGTACATAGATCAAGGCGGTGGAGAGCCCTACGGCCCCCTCTTCCATAGCCTGATTGGCCAGATATTTCATGGTATCCATTTCGGATGCGGTGGGCACTCGATTTTCATAGCCCATTACATATTGGCGCAGGGTACCGTTGCCCACAAAGGAAGCGATGTTGGTAGATACCCCTTTTTTCTCCAAAAACTCCAGATATTCGCCTAGAGTGCTCCAGGGGATATCGTAGGTAATATCCTGTTGGCCCGCTTTCATTTCTTGCTTCATGGTATCGTTCAGGGGCCCCATGGAATGTCCTTCGCCCAATATCTCTAAGGTAACCCCTTGCCGGATATCCCCTTGCGAACGCCCATCTTCAATCAAGGAAATATTGGCCCAACTAAGCATATTAATGAAGCCTGGGGCAACGGCCAGTCCCGTAGCATCGATTTCCAAGTTGCCTTTTGCCCTTTTAAGTTGACCTATGGCGGCAATAGTATCGGCATTGATGGCAATATCACCCGTAAAGGACTTTTCACCGGAACCATCGTAAATCTGTCCGTTTTTGATAAGGACATCATAGGTTTTTGGCGATGTACAGGCCATGAATAGCAGGCTCATAAAAATAAAAAGGGGGAGGCAGTAGTGTTTCATGTTGTGTATTTCTGGATTGACGAGGGGTGTTTTACCCTCCCGATTTACGATTATAAATTGTTGAGATAGTCCATATTGTGCTGCATGCTCGCCATGGGGGTACTGGCGTATTCTTCCTGTTCTAGAAAAATATGTTGAACACCGGACGCTTTTTGGTGGGCCATCATTTTTGGGATATCCAATACGCCCTTGCCGAATTCCGTGCTTTCCTTTTTTCGCATATCCATATCCTTTAAATGCCAAAGCGGGAAACGACCCGGATATTTCTTGAAATAGTCCAAGGGATCTTTCCCGCCTACAACTACCCAGCCCAGATCCAGTTCCATATAAACCAAATCGGGTTCGGTTTGTTCCATGAGCACATCGTACAAGACCTGCCCTTTGTGCGATTCAAATTCATAGCCGTGATTGTGGTACCCGAATTTCAGTCCCATTTTCTGACAGGCCTCCCCAGCCTTATTAAAATCCTCGGCCACTTTTTTATAGTTGCTTACGGTCTGTCCCTTGGAGGGTAGGGAGGAGCAGATAAGATATTCCTGCCCGGCTTCCACGGCCTCCTCCATGGTCTTCTGAAAAGCGCCGTCCAAACGTACATGGCCGCTCACCAATTGCATTCCAAAATCTTCACAGATGGATTGCATTTCCTTGGGCGAAAGGCCATAATAGTGTCCTTTTTTGCTTCGGGCCGATTCGATTTCGGTAATCCCCAGGGAAGCGATTTTTTCCAAGGTGCCTTTGGCGTCCTTGGCCATTTCATCACGAAAGGAGTACAATTGTACCCCAATTTTTTGTTTTCCGGGCCATGCCCAGGAAAATGAGGGTAGGAGCAAGGTACCTACTGCCAATCCACCCGTTTGTCGTAAAAAAGTTCTTCGTGTTTGCATGCTTCGGTTTTAGGGATTCGTTAGATTGATTTCTGATGATGTGTCGCTTAAAAATAGCGTAAAATTCTCAGTCCATAAAAAGGTCGGGCAGGAAGAGGGATAGCTGCGGAAACAAGGTGACCAAAATCAGTACCAAGATACTTACGGTGAGGAAGGGGAGTCCAGCCATACTCACCTTGCCGATAGACACCTTGCCAATACTGGAAGACACGAATAGACAAATGCCCAAGGGAGGCGTGGTAAGCCCGATCATTAGGTTCAGTAGTGCAATCACCGCAAAGTGAATGGGGTCTACATCCACGGCCAAGGCCACTTTCAACAAAATGGGAAAGAGGACCAATAAGGCCGCAATGGTCTCCATAAAAGTACCGACCAAGATCAATAAGATATTGATCAATAAAAGCACCACATATTTGTTCTCCGAAAAGGCCAGTATTTCACTGGAAATCAATTGAGGCAATTGTTCGGTGATAAGAATCCACCCAAAAAGATTGGCGAACCCTACCAGCACCATAAGGGAAGCCGAGGTCTTCATGGAATCCAATACGATGACCAGGATATTCTTAAAATTCAATTTGCGGTACACAAACATCCCGACCATTAAGGCATACAAAACAGCAATTATTGATGCTTCCGTAGGGGTAAATACGCCCCCAATGATGCCGAATAGAATGATAAACGTCATCAAGAGCGACCAAAAAGTATCCAGGAACCCTTTGGCTATCTGTCCTATATTGCTTCTAGGATGTTTGGGATATTTCTTTTTTACCGCAATATAATAGGCTATGCCCATAAGCCCGAAACCCAGGAGGAATCCGGGAATGGCCCCGGCCAAGAATAACCGGCCAACTGACAGGCCACTCAGTGTGGCCGCAATGATCATGGGAACACTAGGCGGGATGATAGGCCCAACGGTAGATGATGCCGCTGTAATGGCACAGGAAAAACTGGCATCATAACCTTCCTTCTTCATGGCCGGTATCATTACGGCACCAATACTGGCGGTATCGGATACGGCTGTGCCCGAAATTCCAGCAAAGAGCATGGAGGCGCCAATATTGGCCAGGGCCAAACCTCCCCGGATATGGCCCATAAGATGGTTACAAAACGAAATGATCTTTGCGGTAAGGCCGCCATGGTTCATCAAATTACCTGCAAGGATAAATCCGGGAATACTCAACAGTACAAATACATCGATGCCGGAATACATTTTCATCGGGACCACGATTAGCGGAATGCCCTCAAGAAGTAAATAGAAAAGACAGGAAAGCCCCAAGGAAAAGGCGATAGGTACGCGAAACAACAAGCAAACGACAAAAACCAACAACAATACCCAGATCATATCAACTTTTTTGTTTTTTCAGGGTTTTTAGGAAATCCAAAAGCGCAAAAAAGCTTACGGAAAGCCCCATAAGGATCATACTGCCAAAGGCGATGGACATGGGAACTTCAAGACTAGGGGAACGTTCGGGAAGCCCTTGTATCACAAATTGGATACCGTATAGCATCAAAACCATAAACAATACTATGGTCAGTAGGGATATGAAGTGGGTGACCCATCGCTGTACCTTTTTACCCAACCGATTGAAGAACACATCAAAATGCACATAAAAACCATCTTTCATGGCCAGGCCTGAAGCAAAGGCCATGGCATAGATAAAAAAGAAACGCGCCGATTCCTCGGTCCAGGAGGGGGCACTTTCCATATAAAACCGGGCGTATATCTGTATAACAGTGGAGACAATAAGCCCTAAAGAACTGATCAAGGTTCCATATTTAAGGAAAGTGGCCACATATTTTCTCGTCTTCCTCATTTTCTTAACGCTACAATTTCTTGATGTACTTTCTGCATCTCTGGTGATAAACTTTCAAATAGGGCCTTGCGTGATTTCTTTTCGAAACTTTCCTTGTCAACTTCTACTAATTGCATCCCCTGGACCTTCAGCTCGTCCTGTACTTCCTTTTCGTTTTCCAAAAACAATTGACGCTCAAATTCCTGCATATCGCGGGCGGCTTCCAAGAAAACTTTCTTGAGATCCTCCGGAAAGGCCTGAAATTGTTTCTCTCCGATTACCGGATAGGTCCAACTAACCACATGGGCGGTAAGGTTAACATATTCTTGAACCTCGGCAAAACCGGCTGCTTTGATCATAGCGAAGGGATTTTCTTGGGCTTCTATAGTACCTTGCTGTAAGGAAGTGAACACCTCAGAAAAGGACATGGGTGTAGGTTTGGCACCCAAGGCCTGCCATGCCGTAACGAAAGAGGGCACATTAGGAACTCTAATAATAAGGCCTTTTAAATCATCTGGATGTTGAATCGGGCGGTTGGAAGTGAGGTGCCTAGGTCCGCGTTGAAAATAACCCAAGGCCCTAAAACCGGTTTTTTCCCGCATCTCCCGCTCCATCCGTTGCCCTATAGGCCCATGGATCAACTTATCCATATGCGCTTCATCCCGAAGCAGGAAGGGCATCTCGCAAAAGGCCATGATCTCGATCCAATTGTTCAAGGTGGACCCGGTTACTGTCATATCGATCACTCCGGCCTGGATCATCCGCAGGGCCTCGATTTCCTTGGCCAATTGTTCAGAATGGTAATTTTGAACTACTATCCGTCCATTGGACCGTTCTTCCAAAATCTCGGCAAAATATTCAAAAGCCTTATACCATGTGTGATCTTCATTGGTGAGGTGACTGGCCCTAAGCAGGAATTCAGGTTCCGGTTCCGATTTGCACTGTACCAAGAACAGGCAAATCAAGACGGTAGTTATACTTAAAAATAGTCTTTTGGTAAGGGCCATTTTGGTTTGGAATACTGACTTGCCTAGGTAATTTCGTTGTTTCTTGGCTTCCTAAAATACTCTAAAATTTCCACACTTAGAAAGTTGGGGTCTTTGTACTTTTGCCAAAATTGGTTTTTATGAATTCCAGAAAGGCACAATTACAAGCTTTTGATCGTTTACTGACCATTATGGACGAACTCCGTGCCCAATGCCCATGGGATAAAAAGCAGACCATGCAGACCCTTAGGCATTTGACCATAGAGGAGACCTACGAATTGGGAGATGCCATTTTGGAAAATGACTTTGAGGAGGTAAAGAAGGAGTTAGGCGATTTGCTCCTGCACATCGTTTTTTATGCTAAAATCGGTTCGGAGACCCGAGATTTTGATATCGCCGATGTCTGTAACGATATTTGCGAGAAGCTGATTAACAGGCATCCCCATATTTATGGCGATGTAAGTGTAGAGAATGAAGAGCAGGTAAAACAAAACTGGGAGGCTATAAAACTTAAAGAAGGTAAAAAGAGCGTTTTGGAAGGCGTTCCTAACAGTTTGCCCGCTTTGGTAAAGGCAAATCGGGTTCAAGACAAGGTCGCGGGACTAGGTTTTGATTGGGAAAAACCAGAGCAAGTTTTCCTTAAGGTACAGGAGGAGTTGGAAGAACTACAGGATGAAGTTTCAAAATCGAATCCAGATCGTATCGAATCCGAATTTGGCGATGTGCTTTTTTCGATGATCAACTATGCCCGATTTCTAAAGGTCAATCCTGAAAATGCTCTGGAGCGTACCAACAAAAAATTCATAAAGCGCTTTCAATATTTGGAACGCAAGGCGGATGAGAACGGAAAATCCCTAAAGGACATGACCTTGGCCGAGATGGATGTATTTTGGGAAGAGGCCAAAAAAATCTAGTATCTTGCTTTCCTATCATAAGGAACTGCAAACACAATCTAAAACCAAAAAGAAAATGTCCAAACCCATCAACTATTTCCTGGCCATAGCATCCTGTATTTGCTTTTTGAGCTGTGAACCAAAAAAAGAGGCACCGGAACCCGAGCAACCGAATATCCTATTTATACTTTCCGATGATCATACGTCACAGGCATGGGGAATTTATGGTGGTAATTTGGCAGATTATGTACAGAACGAAAACATAAAGCGCATGGCCCGGAACGGGGCCGTACTCAATAATGCCTTTTGCACCAATTCCATTTGCACACCCAGTAGGGGCAGTATCCTTACCGGTCAATACAGCCATATCAATCAGGTTTACACACTTAATGAACCACTACCAAAAGGCCATCCCAATATCGCTAAAACCCTTGGAAAAGCAGGGTATCAAACTGCAGTGATAGGCAAATGGCATTTGGTGGAACAACCGGAGGGTTTTGATTATTTTAACGTACTTCCAGGTCAGGGGTCGTATTGGGACCCGGTACTAAAGAAAAAAGAAGGATGGAAAGATGGACATGACAGTTCCGGCGGGACCACTTATACCGGCTTCTCTACGGACGTGATTGCCGACTTGACCATAGAGCATTTGGAAAAGCGGGACAGTCTAAAACCATTTCTGATGTTCTGTAATTTCAAGGCCACCCATGAGCCTTTTGATTACCCTGAGCGGTTTGCCTCCCTCTATAATGATGTTGAAATTCCAGAACCGGAATCGCTCTTGGATTTTGGCAAAGAAACTACGGGGAGAACCTTTGGAGGTCAAATTCTGGAGCGCTTGGGCGCTCGATGGGAAGCAGCCACAAAAGACCCAGAAAAATTTTGGACTTCCTATCCCGGATTGCCCTATCCCTTGGACGGATTGGACAGTATTCAAAAAAGAAAAAAAATATACCAAAAACTGGTCAAGGACTTTATGCGTTGCGGTGCCGCCATTGATGATAACATTGGAAAATTACTCGATTATTTGGAGGAAGCGGGCATCGCCGACAATACCATAGTTATCTATACCGCCGATCAGGGCTATTTTTTAGGGGAACACGGATTCTTTGATAAAAGATTGATCTATGAGGAATCCCTTAGAATGCCTTTTGTAATACAATACCCAAAAAAGATACAGGGAGGCCAGCGCATTGATGACATTATCCTGAATATTGATTTTGCCGCCCTACTGGCCGATTATGCAGGTGTAGCCCAACCGAATTATATACAAGGAAGGAGTTTTAGGGGAATACTGGAAGGAAATGCTCCCGAGGATTGGCGAAAACAGATGTACTACAGATACTGGCTGCACCACCCGCATAGACCTGCCCACTTTGGTATTCGGGACGATCGCTACAAGCTGGCCTTTTTCTATGGGCAGGATTTAGGAATGAAAGGGACTTCCGATCAAATAACCGAACCGCAATGGGAATTTTACGATCTGGAAGAAGATCCCAAAGAGCTTTACAATGCCATTAACGAAGAGAAGTATGCAGACATTATTGGAAAAATGAAGGAAGCCCTTTTGGAGGAACGCAAAAAGTATCGAGACCTGGACGAGGATTACCCTATTATGCAGGAGCTATTGGCAAAGGCCTATAAATAGGGTAATCCGTCCATAGGTACCCATAGCTGTTAAAAAACTTTTTCACTGTTGTGCCCTACGGTGAAATCAACTTTCTATCTTTGTCGGTTCTAATCGCATAATCCGTTGTTCCAACAATACACCAAAGAATTCCGCTATAATTTTAAACTGGCCTACCCGGTTATTCTGGGTATGTTGGGCCATACGTTTGTAGCTTTTGCGGATAATGTTATGGTGGGGCAACTGGGAACCGCCGAGCTGGCCGCAGTCTCCTTAGGCAACAGTTTTATTTTTATCGCCATGTCCCTGGGTATTGGTTTTTCTACTGCGATTACCCCTTTGGTGGCGGAGGCGGACGGTGCCAAAAATAAGGACGATGGCAAAAGTGCCTTAAAACACGGGTTAGTGCTGTGCACGCTGTTGGGCCTATCGCTTTTTGGTATCATTTTATTGTGCAAGCCTTTAATGTACTCTATGGATCAACCTCCAGAGGTGGTGGAATTGGCGATACCCTATTTAAATCTGGTGGCATTTTCATTGGTTCCTTTGATTATGTTCCAAGCCTTTAAACAGTTTTCCGAGGGCCTATCACAGACCAAGTATCCTATGTATGCCACTATTCTTGCCAATGTGGTAAATATTGTATTGAATTATTTGTTGATTTTCGGCTCCTTCGGATTTCCGAAAATGGGTATTGTAGGTGCGGCCATTGGTACTTTGGCCTCCCGCTTTATTATGGTCGCCTTTATCTGGTACCTATTAAAAAGCAAAAAGAAATTTCACGATTATGTTACCGGATTCAATTTTAGAAAGATCGAAAACAAGGTGATGCGGAAAATTATCAATTTGGGATTTCCATCCGCCTTGCAGATGTTCTTTGAGGTGGCGATTTTTACCGCCGCCATTTGGTTGAGTGGGGTATTGGGAAAGAATGCACAGGCCGCCAACCAAATTGCCTTGAATCTGAGTAGCATGACGTTCATGTTCGGGATGGGCCTTGGAGTTGCCGCGATGATCCGTGTCGGGAATCAAAAGGGGCTAAAGAATTTTACCGAATTACGGAGATTGGCCCAATCCATTTTCTTGCTTACCCTTTTGTTGGAAATCGTATTTGCGGTATTGTTTTTACTGGGCAGACATTGGTTCCCTACCTTGTATTTGGATGTGGACGATGTTATGAATATGGCGGACAATACCGAGGTAATTGCGCTGGCCGCCCAATTGCTTTTGGTCGCGGCATTTTTTCAGATTTCCGATGGAATACAAGTAGTTGTACTTGGTGCTTTACGCGGATTACAGGACGTTAAAATTCCAACTTTTATTACTTTTATCGCCTATTGGTTAATCGGTTTCCCCATCTGTTATTACTTGGGATTGCATACCGATTTAAAAAGCACGGGCATATGGATCGGGTTATTGACCGGGCTTACCGCATCGGCCATTATGTTGTATATTCGATTTAATTATTTGACCAAAAAACTGATAGGTTAATCCGGTTTCTTGATTATCCTAAGAATCACTTAAAGGTTTTTTTAAATAGTAACAAAAAACGAATGGAACTACCAAAATTTCTTTTAGGGGACAATACGGACCATCCCTCCGCCATATTCATCATACATACGGAGTATCCAAGATTTATAATCAATTTGGAAAATGATGAAGTAGAGTGGTTGGAGGACTTTACCAAAGAAGATGAAAAGGAATTGGAATCCGAAGCGGAAAATCTGATACGTGAAGCGACCGATTTTTATGATCGCGAAGTATCCCGATATGAAGAATAGCAACTATGTTGGAACAATTGGTAGCCTATGATAAGGAACTATTCCTCTTCCTAAATAATTTGGGAAACGATACTTGGGATGGATTTTGGATGTTCGTTACCAATAAACTAAGTTGGATTCCACTTTACGTGGCCCTACTTTTCTTTTCCTATAGGCAATTGGGAACTAAAAAAACAGCGTTACTCCTTCTTAGCGTAGCTGTTCTTATTCTGGTTACGGATCAATTGGCCAATTTTTTTAAATATGGGGTACAACGCTTGCGTCCTTGTCACGATATGGAGGTAAATGATATGATGCGTTTGGTAAAGGATTACTGCGGAGGAAAATTTGGCTATTTTTCTGCGCATGCCGCAAACCATATGGCAGTAGCTTTTTTCTTTACCTATTTGATAGGTAAAAAGTATTGGTATATAGGGGTTTTCCTCATTTTTTGGGCGTTTTTGGTGGCTTATAGTCGTATCTATATTGGGGTGCATTTTCCATTGGATGTGCTTACAGGCTTAGGAATTGGCCTGATTCTTAGCTGGTTGTTTGCAAAGTTGTATATATTTGCACTCAACAGATTTCCTCTATGATATCCAATCTTAGGTATTGGTTTTTACTGTCCTTGATAATTCTGGTTTATATCGCCGGAATGTTCGTTACGCTTTTCGAAAATGACTCTGCCCAATTTGCCGTTATGGCCATGCGGATGGTACAGGAGAACGACTTTTTGTCCCTTTTTAAGGGCCCGGAGGAATACCTGGACAAACCCCATATGCATTTTTGGTTGGCGGCAATGTCCTACAAGGTTTTTGGATTGTATGACTGGGCCTATCGAATTCCCGCTATTTTGGCGACTTTTTTGGGAGCGTATAGCTGTTATGGCCTTGGAAGATTGCTCTACAATACCCATGTGGGTAAATTGGCCGCTTTGGTTTTTATGACCTCCCAGACCATTGTACTGTCGGTTATAGATGTCCGTACCGATGCAGTACTTACCGGGTTTACCATTTTTGCCATTTGGCAATTGGCCACTTATATAGAAAAGAACTCCCTTGGGCATATGATCTTGGGGGCTTTTGGAGCAGGAATCGCCTTTTCCACAAAAGGACAGATTGCACTTTTGGTCATTGGGTTACCGTTATTGTGCCACTTGGCCTATACCCGAAAATGGAAGGCTTTGTTACATTGGAAGGTTTTAGTGGGGCTACTGTTTTTTGGAATTGCGATTGCTCCCATGTTGTATGCGTACTATCATCAATTTGATTTACATCCGGAGAAGATAATCCGGGGCAAGGACAACCGTAGTGGCATCTTTTTTATTTTCTGGGAGCAGAGCTTTGAACGGCTAAGCGGTGAGGGTGTTGGGAAGAATAGTAGTGATTACTTCTTCTTCTTTCATACTTTCCTATGGGTATTCCTGCCCTGGACCGTTCTGGGGCTTACTGCCTATTGGTGCCGGGTAAAGACCTTTTTTAAACTTAGGTTCAAGTATAACCCCAAGTACGAGTTTTTGACCTTGGGAGGAATTTCCGTCGTTTTTTTGATTATCAGTTTTGCACAGTTTAAACTGCCCCACTATTTGAATATCATTATCCCTCTTTTTTCGGTTTTGACTGCCTCGTACCTCTATAGCCTATATCTATATACAAGAAGAAAGCCATTGAGGATTTTGCTTGGGATACAATATTTTTTGATCAGTGTGGTGTTTATAGCCTCTACTCTCATTCGTTATTTCGTGTTCAAGGTGGAGAATCCTTTTGATCATATTTGGACCATAGTATTGGGAGGTCTTATCATATATTATGTTCTCAAAAGAGAGGAGTATTATTATCGGTTGATTACCATTTCCATATTTAGTGCCATTCTTTTGAACCTGACGCTGAACATTCATTTTTACCCATCATTATTGGACTATCAGGCAGGGTCTTCCATGGCCAAAAGAGTGGAGGAAAACAAGGTTCCCAAGGAAAAGATTTATAAGCTTTCTTCCAATCATACTTGGGCCCTGGATTTTTATAACCAGGAGCCCGTAAAATTAACTTCATACAATGAGTTACGGAAAAAGAAAGATTTCTGGTTGTACGTGAATGATGCGGAAATTCAGGAATTACACAAACTGGGCTTCGACTGGGACCGGCAATTTACCGAGAAACAATTCAGGATTACCAGGTTACAGGCAAAGTTCCTCAACCCGAATACCCGTAAAAAGGTATTGAATAAAATGCACTTGATCCATGTGTATTAAATAACTTGGCTGGGCCAAAGGCATTTGAATGCGGATACATCATTTAGTCCCCAAGTGTCTCCAAATTGGGTCGCTTAAAATGATATACTATTCCAAAAAAGGATACCAGGGCGGTTATCAAAAAGAACACCATACTAATGCTTATGGAAATGTTTTCGTCCAAGGATAACCATGTGGCCCCATAAAAAAAGGTCACTTCCCTACTACCGATTCCTCCTACGGTCAAAGGGAGGACAGCAACTATGGAGGAAATCAGAAAAATGAATAGATAGGGCACTATTCCTGCTGTAAGATATAGGGCCTTGAAGATAAAATAAACACTTATCAATTGGGCCAACTGTACCAAGGCGGAAAGACCGAAAGACTTCCAAAAAACGGGCAATACGTAGTTAAAAAAACGCTTGTTAACCCACCAGAACACGGAAATACTTCCGAGGACTGCCGGGAGAAACAACCATTTGATATCGGTAAAAGCCTGGGTATTTAACAACAAGGCCAAAATACAGGCATATACAAATAGTAGTAAAAGTCCACTAAGTCGGTCCAATACCAAAACCGAGACGACTCGTTTTGTACCAACATCAAAATTCTTTTTAATCAGATACCCTTTGTAGGCATCCCCCCCAATTCCCCCAGGGAGAAAAAGGTTATAAAACATACCTAAGAGATACAGTTCCAGATTACTTTTTTGAGATAGGGGAACACGGATCTGGTGAAAATATAGGTTCAACCGAAAGGCCGCCAATACTTTGGAAAGTATAAAAAGCGCAAGGGCTGGAAGGAGATAGGAAAGCTTTGCCCTTTTCAGGATGTCTAAAACTTTCTGTAGGTCAATTTTGGTGATGACAAAATAAATAAGCGCGATGCTGATTACCAGTTTCAGTACCGTTAAAAGCTTTTTACGATGTTTGGCCACCTACGGATACTTTTTTGATTCGGTACGGTCTTTTTTGCTGGGACTCGTAATAGGTACGTATCAAAAGTTCCATAACGATGCCAATGGTAAACAGCTGAATACCGGCCAAAATAAACATCATCCCGAACATTAGTAGCGGCCGTGTGCCAATGTCCTCTCCTAGGCCAAGCTTTACGATCAATAAATAGATATTGATGAAAATCCCCAAGATGATCATTAGAACACCGAATATTCCGAAAAGATGAATGGGACGCTGAAAGTACTTTCGTATGAACAATAGTAACATCATATCCGCCACTACCTTAAAAACCCGCTCCAGTCCATATTTGGACACTCCGGCATGTCTGGCATGATGCTTAACAGGTACCTGTTTGATCTGCGCTCCCTCCAAATGGGCCAAGAGGGTAATAAACCGATGCATTTCCCCATAAAGGTTTAGCTCTTTTGCGATATCCCTGGTAAACACTTTCAAGGCACACCCATTATCCTTGATGTCCAGTTTAGTGACCCGACGGACCAAAAAATTAGCGATTTTGGACGGAATTTTTTTTACGAGGGAATCCTTTCTTTTTTGCCGTATACCAGTTACCACATCAAAGTCTTCATTTACCGCAAAATGTAACATTTGTGGAATATCGCTGGGATCATTTTGCAGATCACCGTCCATGGTAATAATATATTCTCCTTCGGCATAATCCAAGCCAGCCGCCAAGGCCAGGCTCTGACCATAGTTTTTTTTAAGCTCCACCAAATGCACCCTGTCATCATTAAGGCCTTTGATCACCTTTCGGGTATTATCCTTTGAAAAGTCGTCCACGTAAATGATTTGGTAAGTATACCCGACCAAACTCTCGTGAATTTTTTGGGTAAGGAGGGCCACATTGTCCTCTTCGTTATAAAGGGGTACGACTACGGAAAGGAGTAGAGGCGTTATAGGCTGCATGTATTCGGTTTGTTGTCGGGGGCAAAGTTATGTTTTTATTCGGAATCGAGATTATTCCTTACCAAAAGGCAACTTGTACCTTCATGACACCTCTATTTCGCTTCCTGTCTGTAGGCCTGTATCAGTTTTTCTGCGGCCGCAAAAGGAGAAACTTTGCTTTGGGTGACTTCTTGGATAATTTTTGGCAATAGCGAAGCCACTTTTGGGTTGGAATAAAAGTCGGATTTTATTTGACTGTCAATATGTTGTAATAGCCAATTTTTGTTCTGTCCCTGTCTATTCAACAAAAAATGATCGGATTGTTTGGCCCGCTCCATGTATCTATCGATTACCTCCCAAATTTCCTGAATTCCGGTATTCTCGCTGGCGGAACAGGTCAGCACTTTGGGAACCCAGCCATTTTCCTTGGGAGGGTAAAGGTGCAGCGCCCTGGAAAATTCGGTCTTGGCCAGTTGTGCGGGTTTGATGTTATCCCCATCGGCCTTATTGATTACTATGGCATCGGCCATTTCCATAATACCCCTTTTCATACCCTGTAGTTCATCACCGGCTCCGGCCAATTTTAATAAAAGGAAAAAGTCTACCATACCATGGACAGCGGTTTCACTTTGGCCTACACCCACGGTTTCTATGAGTATAACATCGTATCCCGCTGCTTCGCAAAGAATTATGGTTTCCCGGGTCTTACGGGCCACCCCGCCCAAAGAATCCCCTGAGGGAGAAGGCCGTATAAACGCATTGGGGTCCTTTACCAATTCTTCCATTCGGGTCTTGTCGCCTAGTATACTTCCCTTGCTCAAACTGCTGGTAGGATCCACTGCAAGAACGGCCACTTTCTTCCCCTTGGAAGTCAACGTTTTTCCAAAGGTCTCTATAAAGGTGCTTTTTCCCACACCGGGTACACCGGTGATTCCTATTCGGACCGTATCGGGTTTTTTTCCCAGGCAATGCTCCAGAATCTCGGTAGCTTTCTTAAGGTGTTCGCCGTTGGAGCTTTCTACAAGGGTTATGGCCCGGGCCAATGCGGTCTTATTCGAATTAAAAATACCTTCTACAAGTTCCGCTACGGAGGGTGGGCTTTTTCTTTTCCCCTTTACTTTGGAGATACTTTCCTGACCTGTATTTTTTGGAATGCTCAACTTTATGGATTAATGGGCACCTTTACTTTGGTATCATCCCAAAAAAGGCTAAGGTACAATTGTTTCCCGTCCTCAAAGCCTATAGTAAAGCTTTCCTGGGGCGATGGGAGTTTCTCAACAGGAACCTGTACTTGTATGACATCTTGGGACGGATCACGGGAAGTTTCCGAACCTCCGCTCAAAAAAGTCACGCCCCATTCCGGGACTTCCTTGTTGAACATGATGGTCCAGTATTCCCTTTGAGGTCTGGTCCATATGGAATACGTGCCAGCGGGCAGGTTTTTATCAATGATTTTTACATCTGTTTTGGTACTAAAAGTGGTAGGCTCATTGGCCCCGGTACGCCAGACAGCATCATAGGGGACAAGCTCCCCAAAAATGACCCGCCCTTTCTTAAAGGGACTGCTATAAGTTACGGAGAGGTCAAAATCATCTTTAATATGGGTCACTGTTTTTTCAGGGCTCTTTTTTTTGGTTTGCTTGAGCATATAAGGCTTGCCCACGAAAAAGAACAAAGCCACCAACACTATGAGCACTATTAAAAGCCATTTTAAAAACTTCATGATTACCGGTCTTGATTTCTATAAAACTAAAGTACTAAATCAAACGTAAAGACGGAGGCATTACGATAAATTTCATCGGGCCGTAATATGCAACTAGGGAAGTGTTCATGATTGGGCGCGTCTGGATAATTTTGGGTTTCAAAGCAAATGGCCGGAAAATCGGGCGGGGTATACACCACTACCGCTGGTTGATTGGTTTTTACCTCTAGGGAGATGCCCGATCTTCTGGAAAAGATACGGGCGGCCAAATCCGTTTTTGAATTTTTTACATAAGGGGTATCCAAACGCATTTCCCCAATTTTTCGTTCCGTACGGAAATCGTATTCGGTATCGGCTACGGGAACAATATTTCCTGTGGGCAATAAGTTCCTGTCCGTCTCGACGATTTCCGGGCAGTAAAGTTCTAATCGATAGTGATCTATGGACCCCGTCTTATCCAACCTAAAATAGGAATGGTTGGTCAAATTAATCACTGTAGTCCGATCGGCCGCGGCTTCATGTATGATGTGCAATTCGTTTTCCACCAATTTATAGGTGAGCATCACCTTTAAGTTTCCAGGATAGCCTTCCTCCAAATGTTTACTATAATAGGAAAGTTTAACAAAAGGCTCACTACCATAATCCACCTCCTCAATGGTCCAGTACTTTTTTCCGAAGCCTTCCTTTCCACCGTGTAGATGTATCCCCTTTTCACCATAAAGAGGAAAGGTTTCGCGATCTAGTTCAAAACTGGCATTGGAGATACGCCCGGCATACCTTCCTACACAGGCCCCCAAAAAAACAGTGTCCTCAAGGTAATTGTTGGGATAATTGGATCCTACCACCACATTAGTGGATCGGCCCTTTTTGTCCTTTACCAGAAGTTTTTGAATGATGGCACCGTAGTCCAGTACGATTAGAGTAATGAAGGGAGTACTTATGGTAACCTGTTTCAAGACGAAATCATTAATTTCCCTATAAAAATAGTCTTTTTTGCAACATCGGGTTTTTTGTCCCGTCCTTAGGATAACGACACCGATAAAACCAACAACGAAACTGGCCAATGTTTCAAATTGATGTAGTAGAGCAATGCAAGGCAAATGACCGAAAAGCACAGCTGCAACTGTACAATCAATATTGTAGTGGTATGTTCTATGTGGCTATGCGTTTTGTAAAAAATAGTAGTGATGCCGAGGACATCATCCAGGAGTCGTTCATCAAGGCCTTTCAAAAAATACATCAATTTAAGGGAGACGTGAGCTTTGGAGCTTGGCTCAAACGAATCGTAATCAATAAGAGTATCGATTTCTTAAAAGCCAAAAAAGAGCGATTGGTGCCGTTGGATGAAAATTATATGCAGGTAGTAGAAGATGACGACTGGACCGTAGAAGATGGTATAACCTTGGACGAGGTAAAATTGGCCATGGAACAATTACCGGAAAAGTACAAATACGTGGTGATGATGTTCTTATTGGAAGGCTATGACCATCGCGAAATTGCAAATGTATTGGGGTTGAGCGAAACGGCCTGTAGAACACGATTGTTACGGGGCAAAGGTTTTTTAAAGGAACTTTTAAAAAAGAAAAGATATGGGACAGGATCTTAGGGAAATGTTCAAAAAAGAAAATGAGGGTGGAAAATTCCAAATGCCGGAAGGTCATGAAAATCGATTTTTGGAACGTTTGGAAACCGAACTTCCTAAACGGGAAAAGTCCTCATTTTATATTTTAAAAATTGCAGCGTCCATTTTAGTGCTGCTTAGTATTGGAATTGTCGGATATAAAGTATTGACGGGAAAGGATACCATCAAGACCACTGTAGTAGAAAAAAATGATCCATCCAAGGAAAAAAAGGGTATTTCCTTTGGTGACCTTTCGCCAGACCTTAAGAAAGTAGAGGACTACTATGTAACCAACATAAACCTGGAACTTTCCAGATTGGAAGTGTCCGAGGAAAACAAGATACTGGTAGATAGTTTTATGGATCGGTTGGCCGACCTCAACGGCGAATATGAAAGGCTTAATGCGGAATTGAACGAAATCGGTCCCAACGACCAGACCATAACCGCTTTAATCAAGAACCTACAGCTACGGTTGGAATTATTACAGAAATTAAAAAGAAAATTAAACGAATTAAAATCATCAAAAAATGAACAAGTCACAAAGAATACTATATAAGGGCATCCTGGTTTTCCTATGTCTCGGTATTTGGGGCACCAATGCCCAGAAAAGTACGGAGACCTATAACGAGACCTTTGTTGTCAATGCTAATACCGTATTGGAGTTAAATACCAGTCATGCGGATATCGAATTCGAAACTTGGGACAAGGACCAGATCGGCATTGAGGCCGTGGTAACCTTGGAAGGTGCCACGGAAGAGGAGGCCCAGCGCTATTTTAAGAACGACCCCATTACCATTATGGGTAATAGTAAAAGGATAGAAATACGTACAAACTCCGGGAATTCTTGGTCATTTGCACCTTCCTTTAATATGGTCCTTGATATTCCCGAACTGGAGCCCTTTATCGTGGATATTCCCGAAATTCCGGGAATCCCCGAAATTCCGGAATTTGCCGAACTTCCTGAATTCCCACCCCTTCCTGTAGCTCCCTTTCATGATTTCGATTATGAGGCCTATAAAGAGGATGGTGAAAAGTATTTGAAGAAGTGGCAGAAGGAATACGGCAAGTACTTTGACGAGGAGTATAGGGAGCGAATGGAAGCGTGGGGGAAAAGGATGGAGGCCCGTAGCGCCGAAAGGGAAAAACGGAATAAAGAAAGATTGGAGGAACGGAAAAGGGCCCGGGAAGAACGTTTACAGTCCAGGGAAGCCGCCAGGACGGAACGTATGGAAAGAATGGAGGAAGCAAGGGAAAAACGCGCCGAAGCCCGTGAAAAAAGAATGGCCGCCCTTGAAGCGCGAAAAGTGGAACGGTTTGTCTACCATGACTCCGTTTATTCCTTTATTGCCGGGGACAGTCTCGAGAGATTGCCAAATACCTTTTATTTTCATAGTGATGGGGAGCACAAAAATTATAAGGTAAAGAAGACCATTAAGATAAAGATGCCCAAGAATACCAAGATAAAGATGAACGTACGCCATGGAGAGGTAAAACTGGCAGAGAATACCAAAAACATCAACGCAACGCTCTCCCATGCCTATTTATGGGCCAGTACCATAGATGGTGACCAGACCGACATTAAGGTTTCCTATTCCCCGGTAAGCGTACAGAAATGGAATTATGGGCAATTGCAAACTGATTACTCGGAAAATGTAGATCTACGCGAAGTCCTCAACCTTCGTTTGAGCGCTACCTCTTCGGATGTTTCCATAGACCACCTATTAAAAAGCGCCTTTATAAAAAGTGATTTGGGCCCTTTGCACATCAATACCGTATCCGAAAACTTTAAGGAACTAGATGTTACCTTGCAAAATGCCGAGTTGATTTGCAATTTACCCTCCACCGCCTATGCCATATACATTAACGGCACCGATTCCAAGGTCAATTGCCCAGAACAGCTAAAACTTGACCGGAAAAAGAATCGCAACACGGAAATCGTAAAAGGGTATCATTTGGATGAAAACAACAAAGCATCTATCGTAATCCATTCCAAGTATAGTAACATCCTTTTGGATTGACTACTCTTCCAGTAAGAGCGTCCCAAAAATATCCGCATTGATCCACCCCTGATTTTTATCTTCTCCGGGAACAAACACCGATCCAATAAAATTTTCCCTTTCCGTACTGCCATCATTATCACAATAGGCCAAGGCAAACCCCATTTTCTTATGGTTACTCAAAGTTTTTGGAATATTGTTTCCACCATCAACATAGGTATCGTCATATACATGGATGGCTATTTCCCAAGTAGAAGTTTGTCCCTGGGTAACTTGTTTGGAGACGATATGCTCGTTGTATAGTTGTGGTTCCTTGTTGGGTGCAAGGTCCACTACGTTTCCGTCCAGGGCGATGTGATAGGCAAAGGCGTTATGGCTAAATTGATGCAATCCCCCTGAATTGTCCTCATCGATAAAGACTTCCACGCAATCGTCGTTCCACCATAGTTTAAGGGGATCCTTGTACTGATCAAATAAGACATCGTCGGTTATTTCTACTAGAACGTAGAGGGCATCCTCATCCCAGCTTAATTTATAATGTCCGTTGAAATCCTCATGTTCATAGGGTTTTCCCAACCAATTCTGGTCCAATGCATGCCAGTCGGTCCGGGCCCAAATGTTTTCGGTAGCCTTACCGTCGATAGTAATGGGATGTGGACTTTTTTTAACGGAAATGATGTGATGGTCTTCCTTTTTCTTCGTGGTATTACAGCACACGAAAAGGAAAGCCAAGCATAAGGTCATTGCAGCTTTCATCAGTAATAAGTATTGGGGTTACTCTATTAAAGATAGCAATTTTTGGCACTTTTTACCGCTTTTTGAGAAAGCAATGTTAAAAAGCAGGCCTTATTTCCAACACTAAAGATTCAAATCGGACTTCCAATGCACGATTTTTTCGTTGTGCATGGCATCAAGTCCCATTTGTACGCAGACCGCCGCATTGGCACCTGTAGCGATATTGGATATGGGCTCCGTGTTGTTCGCAACGCTCTCCCTAAAATCCATCAAGGCCTGTTTACTGGGATCTTCATGATCCACTTCAATGGGGTAGCCTTTGCCTTCGTCCCATTTTAAGGTAGCTCCGGCCACACCGTCTACTTCGCCCATTTCCTTATTCTTTTTGCCCTCTGGGTAATACCAGGCTCTTGCATAATCCATGATCACGGTTCCTTGATCGCCCATCACCTTTATTTTATAGTCGTTCATGGCATTACTGGTCAAACAAGTGAATTTAGCTCTTACCCCACTGGGATAGCTGTATAGTAGGTGAATATTGTCATAGGTTTCCCTACCGTCCTTCCAATAATCGATACCGCCCACACCCATTACTTTTTCTGGGGTTTCTCCCAAGACCCAATTGGAAAAGTCGATTTGATGGGAACAAAGTTCTGCGACCAATCCGCCTGAAAACTCACGGTACATACGCCAGTTGATCAAACGTTCCAATTTGGGATCGGGTACGGGTCGCCGCCAGTTTCCGTTCCGATTCCATTGGCATTCGATCGCGGCAATTTTTCCGATTTCCCCTTTTTTGATCATGTCCACAACATAGGTATACAGCCGCGAACTATGGTATTGGTGCCCGGTCTGAAAGATTTTGTCTGAGGTCTTTACCTTATTGACTAGATTCTGTATACCATCGAAACCCTTGGCCAGCGTCTTTTCACAGTAAACGTGCAGTCCGGCATCCAAGGCATCCAAAGCAATTTTGGAATGTGTATTGAACGGGGTTGCGACCAATACTGCATCCAGGTCGGGATGTTCCAAAAGTTTACGATAATCTTTGAAGCCTTGTGCCTTGCCTTCAACTTTTCCAAGGCCTTTTTCCAATCGGAATGGAAGAACATCGCAGCAGGCAATAACATTGAAGTTACTGATTTGATTGATTAATGGGATCAATCCACTGCCACGGTCCCCTGTACCAATTATCCCGATATTCAGTGCTTCATTGGCACTTTCCTTTTGTATAATCTGTCCCATCGCTGTTGCGGATGTTGCCACCGCAGCGGAGGCCAGGCTACTTTTTACCATAAATTCCCTTCGCTTCATTTCAATCTATCGTTTCTTTGCTACTTGTTTTATATCTTTGGAACTAGATTTTCGGCTCCCAGCCGTTTTCGTATTCCCTTTTCCAATTTTTCATTGCTTTTTCACTGTTCAGCACCTTTCCGGTAGTGGTATCGATCTTTAGCATTTCCCCGGCATCCTGGGCCATGTTGCCCAGATGGCACAGCATAGTAGAGAAGCTAGCATCGTTGATGTCCGCATGAAGGGACTGGTCTTTCCGAATGGCCGCAAAAAAGTTGCCTACGTGATCTACGTCCAATCCACCGATTCCTTGGGTATTGGTCGTGGCACTGGCCGATTTCTCAAACTCCGACTTTATAGGATTCCCTTGAAGATCGAACAACTTATAGAAGTTACGATCTAATTGGATAGATCCCTTGCTTCCATAAATAGTGATGCCTCTTCCTGGTCGGGACGGCTTTAACACACCGCGACTATGTCCCGTCCATGTGATGAATTTATTACCTGGAAAAGCATAGGTTACCTGTTGGTTGTCCACAAATTCCCAATCATCGTTATAGGTGTATTTCCCTCCGAACGAAGTAACCGTTTCTGGTAGGTCCACACCTAAGGCCCAACGGCAGATATCGATTTCATGGGTTCCATTGTTGTGCACCTCACCGGTACCCCAGGTACGGAACCAGTGCCAGTTATAGGGATGGATATTGTCCCGATAACTCTCCCGGGGAGCGGGTCCTTGCCAAAGTTCCCAATCCAAGGATTTGGGTACGGGTATTTTGTTTCCCTTGCCTATGGAACCCCGATTGTTGGAGTAATAGGCCTCACCTTTGAAGACGTCGCCGATAATTCCGTTTCGGATATCCTCAATGGCCATGATGGAGGTCCGTGCCGAACGTTGCTGGTTGCCCATTTGCACCTTCTTACCATATTTTTTCTGGGCCTGAACCAGAAGTTGATTTTCGTGCGGGTTATGGCTACATGGTTTTTCCACATACACATGTTTTCCGGCCTGTAGTGCCATGATGGCCATGGGCGCATGCCAATGTTCCGGGGTGGCGATAAACACGGCATCTACGTCCTTGTCCTCCAAAACCTTGCGAAAATCCTTTTCTACCTTGGGCACATAACCAATATTCTCTTGGCACCAAGTATTGTGCTCTTCTATAATTCTGTCATCAACATCGCAATTGTATAGAATTAGGGCATTACTATCCGCGTGTATGGCCTTTACATGAGCCTTGGCCCGGCTCCGTACCCCGATTACGGCGCAATTGATATGATCATTGGCCCCAAGGACCCGGGCATTGCCCAAATTGGGCATTACCAGTCCGCCCAAGGTAATTGCCGCAGTACCTGCCGTTGTTTTTTTAATAAACTCCCTTCTGTTCGTATTCATTTTGGTTTAGGTTATAGGGTTGATAAAATGCCTTTGACGTAGCCCATGGATTCGGCCATTCCCGGAAGTGGGTCCTTTGCTTCCGCCTCGTATTCCAAGGCCAAGGTGCCTTGGTATCCCAATTTTTGTACCGTTTTTAAAAAGGTTGGAAAGTCGATGGTGCCCCTGCCTATAATACAGGTCTCCCCTTCGGCTTTGGCCGCGGTGACATCCTTTAGATGGATATCAAATACCCGATCCGAAAAAGCGGCGACATCCGCTGCGGGATCACGACCAATACGATGGACATGGCCAATATCAATACACAGTCCCATACGGGAATCCCGGTCTAGAACCTTTACATAAGCATCCTCGGGACTGGAATACAACTTATCTCCAGGTCCGTGGTTGTGAATGGCGAGCTTAATATCGGTCTCCTTTACTTTTTCTTCCACATAATCCAACAATTCATGGTTGGGTACCCCGATGATCATTTTCATTCCGGCGGTCTGGGCATAGCTAAACGCCTGGTCCACCTCCTCCTTGGTCTTCATATAAATGACCCCGGCACCATACAGCTCAATGCCCTTCTGTTTGCATAGGGCCACCGCATTTTCAATAGTTTCCTTATTGGAATCCAGAGGAAGGTGCATGCTCTTAAAAGTAATCCGATCCACTCCGCATCGCAAGGTCATATCCAGGGCCTCTTCCATGGAAAATTCACGAAGCATATAAGAGGCTACCCCTAGCTTTAGGCCTACTTCCTGTGGATTTGGAATACTCTTTAAACCGGAAGCTTTGGCCATTTCTGGAAAGGTAACGGTAGTTATCCCCGCAATTCCTGCGGATACCTTTTTTATAAAATTTCTTCTGCTTTTCATGTTGGTTTCCCTCTTGGTTCCCTAGTGCCGTATCCAGCCTTATTTTGACCTTGCTTGTCCGCCAAGGATTTCCATAGAGTGTGAAAAAATTGGTACAGAAAATCTACAACGTTTGCGTAAATTTAGGTACAACTGGATTCAAAATCCACTAAACTATGACTATCCGATAAATTTACAAATAAAAAAGCGACCGAATTAGGGTCGCTTTGCTATTGACTGTAAAAAAATTTTAGTGCGAATCTTCTTTTAAATAATCCCCAAAATTCTTTTTAAACCGATTGAGCCGCGGAATGGATACGTTGGTGATATAGGAATTGTTGGGATGTTTTCGTTCGTAATCCTGATGGTATTCCTCGGCCTTCCAAAACTTGGTGAATTCCGTGACCTCTGTGGTTATAGGGGCGCCCTCATAGACGTTCTGTTCCTTTAGGGCAGCAATATAGCTATCTATGATTTTCTTTTCCTGTGCGTTTTTGTAAAAGGCAACGGAACGGTATTGTGGTCCTCGATCTGGCCCCTGCCGATTTAAGGTGGTAGGATCGTGGGATCCGAAGAAGACCTGTACCAATTCTACAAAGGAGATCACTTTTGGGTCGTAATACACTTCCACGGCCTCGGCATGCGTGGTGAGTCCGCGGCCTACCTGCTCATAGGATGGATTTTCCTCACTCCCTCCGGAATATCCGGAAACGACCTCTTTGACCCCTCTTACACTCTCAAAAATGGCTTCTACACACCAAAAACAACCACTGGCAAAATAAGCGGTCTCAAAGGCGCTTAAATCCTGGGAGGACATTTGGGCCATTTCCTTGTTTTCCTCTTGTACCATAGTATCAATGGCCACTTTTTTGTTTTCATTGGCCTTGGATTGGCAGCTGCCCAAAACCAAAAGGGAAAGGACCAAAAGGGATGCTTTTAGAATTTTCATGTGTTTTCTTTTTCAGGGTTTGTTGCCGAAGTTAGTACCTCCTTACGGAAACTTTGGTTAAAATATGTTAAGGTTTTGGGATACTAATATATGGAAGTTACAAACGCATCGGTATTGAAATCAACTTAATTATTTCACCATGCATGTTCTATACATTTGAAATAATTAGCTTTTATTGCATTATTGCCCAAACGAATACATATCTTACATTTGAGGTATGCATACCCTGGAGCAAGTGCTTAACAATATTTCACAACAGCCAGTAACCATACTGGATACTAAAATTCCAGTAAGCAGCTATATACCCATCGACCTATCTGCGCATAACCCGGATTTGGAAGAGGTAGCTGTTACGGATCCAGACCAATGCCAGGCCTATATTGATCAAATCCTCGAACAGCACTCAGCGACGGTCGCCTATGGGGGCTATTTGGAACAGCGGAATCTGTATGCGGACAAGTCCGGCTTTACCACCGAAGGGAAGCCGTCCCGGAATATCCATTTGGGGATGGATTTTTGGGCCCCGGCAGGAACCCAAGTGGTCACTCCATTGTTTGGGAAAGTGCATAGTTTTCAAAACAATAGCACGCCTGGGGATTACGGGCCTACAATTATCTTGGTACATGAAGCCAAGGGCGTTACCTTTCATACGGTTTATGGGCATCTTTCCCTGGAATCCCTAGAGGGCCTGTATGCGGGAAAGGAGTTTCAAAAGGGAGAAAACTTGGCGACTTTGGGCACTCCGGATATCAACGTACACTATGCCCCGCACCTCCACTTTCAAATTATCCAGGATATGCAAAACAATCAAGGCGATTATCCTGGCGTATGTTCTCGTACGGATTTGGATTTTTATTCCCGTAACTGCCCCAATCCCAACCTTCTGCTAAAGCTTTAGTCAGGAGCTAAGCGAAACTGTAATCCGTATATCCAGTTTCATCCGCCGTATAAAACGTATTTTGATCGGGTTCGTTCAACTCTAAATCTTCTTCCAAGCGTTTGGGCAGATCTGGATTGGCCAAAAGGGGCCTACCAAAGGCGACCAGATCACCCTTACCGTTTTCAAGATCTTTCTCCGCACGTTCCTTGTCGTATCCACCGCTTAGGATAAAAGCTCCTGAAAAAGCCTCTCGCATCGTTTCCTTGGTCTGTTGTGGAACTTCAGGAGCACCCATGGCGGAATGATCTACTACATGTAGATATACCAAGCCCAGATCGGAAAGCCCTTGGACAAGTTCCGTAAAAGCTGCATCGATACCGTCAAAAATGCCCATACCGTTAAAAACACCATAGGGTGATAGCCGAATCCCAGTTCTATCGGCTCCTATGGCCTCGGCAACAGCCTGGGCCACTTCCAAGGGAAATCTATTTCTGTTGGCCGCACTACCCCCATATGCATCATTTCTTTGGTTCGTAGTCGGATTAATGAATTGGTCTATGAGGTATCCATTGGCACCATGGAGTTCTACGCCATCAAAACCGGCCTCAATGGTATTTTGGGCCGCCTGGACATATTCGTTTTTGGCCGTTTCTATATCCTGTAAGTCCATCTCCTTGGCCAAGGGGTAGGCTTGCATCCCGTTTTGATCGGTATACATTTCACCCTCCAATGGTACGGCAGAAGGGGCAAGGACCGTGGTTCCCTTAGGCATATTGTCCGGGTGCGAAACCCGCCCGGTATGCATAAGCTGAATAAATATCTTCCCATTTTCTTGATGTACCGCTTCCGTTATCTTTTTCCAACCCTTTATTTGCGCATCACTATATATGCCTGGAATACGTGCATAGCCTACACCATTAGGAGAGGGTGATGTGCCTTCCGTAATAAGCAGCCCGGCACTTGCCCTTTGAGCATAGTAGGTAGCCATTAAGGCATTGGGAATGTTATCTAAAGCCCGGCAACGGGTCATGGGGGCCATAACGATCCGGTTCTTCAACGAAATCGGACCTAGGTCATAGGATTTAAATAGTTTCATGTTTCTCGTTTTAGTATCTAGTTGCACATTAAAATTCTGCAATTCTATTGCAGCTGCTTTAGTTTTTATAAACACTTTGGCCCGAAGTGTTATTGGGTTAATGATTATTGCGTGATTTTGTAGTGTTATAAAATAACCGAATAACTTGGTAACACAATAACAGTTTGCAGTTTCATTGTTTCTTTAAAAACTACGATTTCCAATCCAAAGTAGTTTGCTTTTTCCGAAGTCTGAAGATAGGAATGTTCCCTATAATTCCAAAGTAGTATACATATTAAACAATACAGGCAGTTTTTAGGTATCCTTTTTTGATAAGACCATGGTTGGAATCCCGTTAAAGTACACCTTCTTTCGGTAAAGTGATTTTGGGTTCTTGTCCGTTCACCGATGCTATTGTGCACTTTATCCCGATTTCTGTAAGATACCGAAAAATAAGGGGTTTTCAGCGAATCGAAACCCGGTAGGATACGCTTCACCGCGTTTTTATTATATAAAAACGCAAGTCATGAAAACGCTAATAACTTTAATCTTCGTTCTCTTCATCGGAATCACTGCCCAGGCTCAGGATACTACTTCCGAAGTAAAGGTTGCAACCATCGAAATGGGAATCGTTACCGAGACCGTTGAAGAAGGAGTTTCTTTCGAGAACAAGACTGAGGTTGCCCGTTTGTACAAGCGTTCCAATACCAAGGTAAAAAAGGCTTTGTCTTTTACAACTAAGAGAAACCGAGCTAAATTGGCTTAATCCTCCCTATCAGATTTAACCTTCTAGAAGACTTGCAATCTTCAATTCAGATGTAATGAAGTATACGCATCGGCCAGTTCCTGTACCTTTTCGGGAAAGGTAGAGGCCAAGTCATTGAGTTCGGTAGGGTCTTCCTTCATATTGTAGAGTTCCCAATCCCCGCCATTGAGCCGTACAATTTTATAATCTCCTTTTCGGAACATACGGAACTTATCCAGGCCGGAAGCAAAATAATCGGGTTCCTTCCTTTCCTTGCCCTTAAAAATAGGTAAGAGGGAACTCCCTTGAAGCGGTAGGGTGGCATAACCATTTATGGAATCCGGATAGGAAGTTTTCAATAGGTCCAAAAAAGTAGGAGCCATATCCACTACGTGGCCTGGCTGCCGGGTAATGGTCCCCGGAGCTATATGATCGGGCCAATACGCGATAAAGGGAGTATGACTCCCGCCTTCGTGTCCGCATTGTTTGTATTGCCGAAAAGGGGTATTCCCCAAATTGGCCCAAGTGGCCCGTAGGCTCCAATAAGAATCCGCCGGGCCAGGGGCTACATCTTTTACTTTGTTCGTATAAAAGGGGCACGAACCATTATCCACCAAAAATAAGACGAGGGTATTCTCCAATTTTCCATTTTCGCGAAGTTTATCCAGCACCCGACCTATGTTCTGGTCCATTCGATCTACCATGGCCGCAAAGACGGACATTTCCAGATCCAGGGAATCTTGGGTGGATTCGGATAGGCCGTCCCAGGGATAATACTCCACATATTCTGGTATCAAGGGCTTTCGAAACTGGTTGAGGTTGCCTTCCGGCGGACTTAGCGCGGTATTTTCAGCTATCACGCCCAATTGTTTCATCTTGGCAAAGCGCTCCTTTCGTAATTCATCCCATCCCTTGAGGTAGGTACCCCGGTACTTGGCGATATCCTCGGGTCTGGCCTGTAGGGGATAATGGGCTGCATGGTAGGGAAGGTATAGAAAGAAAGGCTTGTCTTTTTCAAAAGTATCGTCCAACCAGTTTAACGCATAGTCTGTTATAAAATCGGTTTTGTACATGGGTGATTGTTCAAATTGAATCTCTTCGGCCTTTAATTCCCGACCATTTAGGTAAAAGGGTCGTTCAAATTCCCCGGAAAGCGGGCGAAAATATTCCGTGGTGGCCCAAAAGGTAAAGGCCTGGTCAAATACATTTTCGGCCTTACAATACTCGGGCACCCAAGGATCAAAGTGCTCCTTTCCGCTCATGATGTTTTCATATCCTGCTTTTTTGGTAAGATGTGCCAGATGAACGGCCCCATTCCCCCCAGTGTACAATCCGGTCAAAAGGGACGAGCGCGTGGGATTACACTTGGCCATGTTATAGAAGGTAATAAAGCGCATTCCGCCTTCGGCCAAAAAATCGATATTCGGGGTCTGGATTTCACTACCATAACTGCCAATATCCGAAAAGCCCATATCATCGGCCATGATCAAAACGATATTGGGTCTCTCCTGAGCCTCTTTTTTTGTGTTACAGGAATACAGGTAAACCGATAGCAGTGCAAACAGAAGGTATTTTTTCATGGAAGTATTTATAATTGGGCATAAATCGCCGCTCTATAAAGTTAGTATTATCTCCTTATTTATTTAAATGGACCGACTTATCCTATTCATTTTTTAAATGAACGTGTTTTTTTATGATGGAATCTTAAGCTTTAATCCCGTTAAAGTGCGCCTTCTTTCGATAAAGTGATTTTGGGTTCTTGTCCGTTCACCGATGCTATTGTGCACTTTATCCCGATTTCTGTCAGATACCGAAAAATAAGGGGTTTTCAGCGAATCGAAACCCGGTAGGATACGCTTCGCCGCGTTTTTATTATATAAAAACGCAAGTCATGAAAACGCTAATAACTTTAATCTTCGTTCTCTTCATCGGAATCACTGCCCAGGCTCAGGATACTACTTCCGAAGTAAAGGTTGCAACCATCGAAATGGGAATCGTTACCGAGACCGTTGAAGAAGGAGTTTCTTTCGAGAACAATACTGAGGTTGCCCGTTTGTACAAGCGTTCCAATACCAAGGTAAAAAAGGCTTTGTCTTTTACAACTAAGAGAAACCGAGCTAAATTGGCCTAATCCTCACTTTTAAAATTACCGATATTTTTCCGGAACTTCCGTAATCTGTTTTACATAAAGGTCTTTATAGAATACTTCGGCACCTTCGGACTGCAATATGATTTTTCCCGAATGGAGCTTTTCCCGGTTCGACATTTTCCTGGAATTGAAAAGTCGCATAACCACCTGACCATTTACAATATGTATACTGGAATCCCCAAGTGTAATCAATTCAACATCGTTCCATTCTCCATGGGGTCTTTCTGCATTAAAGGCTTTAAAAACCCTTCGCTTCGCCAAACTATCATGGGTCGCTGTTTTGAGTATCTCGGCAAAGTAATAGGAGCGTAAAGGCGCATTGTCCTTATAAATATAATACATACTGTCCTTGAGAACACTCGGGATGTCTATTTCCACATCGCCAACAGGCCAGTAATCGCCCATATCGCCCTGTTGCACTTGAAGTTCCTGGGACCCCATCCAATTGTATACCGAGCCGGGTTCCCCAAAGCCATGGTATAGCAATCCACTGTCCCTGGGTCCTTTTTCCCTCGGGGGATGCATACCTTCGCCCCACTTGGTCTTTAACTTCAAATGATAGTTTTGATAATCCCGTTCCGTATAGATCATTCCCCAGGCCACACCGGAAATACGAATGGCATTCCCATTATCGGTATCGGCAATAGTGATTACTTCTAAGGGGTCATTATCGATTCCAAAAGGGGTTAGGGTATTGCCTAGGCTATCGGTTTTCATTTGGTACGGTGTTCCCAGATAACTATGCCAGCCGCTCAGGTCGGTGCCATTCCAGAGCGAGGTCCATTGTTCCGTAGTTTCGGTCTCCTTTTTATTGGATTTACAGGAGCAAAGGACGAGAATTAGGGATAGGACAAAAAACCATTTCATGGTAGGATTATCTTAGGTTGATGCCTTAAGATAGTGCAAATTAGTTTATGGGTTACAATAGCTAGTCGAAATCCTACCCGTGACGGGCAGGTATGCACTTTTAATGCTACCGAACTTTCGGGGCTAGTTTCCACAAATATCTGGGTTTTCAAAAAGTTATCGAGTTACTAAATCATCGTTCCCCACTATAAAAAATAACTTAAAACCCAATATCTTAAATAACCTATCCTCCCGATTCAACTCAGCACCACTTGCTGCTGCTTCCAGCAAAAACAAAACCAGGGGTAGGAATCCCGTTAAAGTGCACCTTCTTTCGGTAAAGTGATTTTGGGTTCTTGTCCGTTCACCGATGCTATTGTGCACTTCATCCTAATTTCTGTCAGATACCGAAAAATAAGGGGTTTTCAGCGAATCGAAACCCGGTAGGATACGCTTCACCGCGTTTTTATTATATAAAAACGCAAGTCATGAAAACGCTAATAACTTTAATCTTTGTTCTCTTCATCGGAATCACTGCCCAGGCTCAGGATACTACTTCCGAAGTAAAGGTTGCAACCATCGAAATGGGAATCGTTACCGAGACCGTTGAAGAAGGAGTTTCTTTCGAGAACAATACTGAGGTTGCCCGTTTGTACAAGCGTTCCAATACCAAGGTAAAAAAGGCTTTGTCTTTTACAACTAAGAGAAACCGAGCTAAATTGGCCTAAGAAACATTTTATTCTCGAACAACATCTTCCAAAACCGCCCATACATTATTGGCCACGATTTTTTGACCTGCAACAGTAGGGTGTATGCCGTCCTCTTGGTTTAATTCAGGATTACCTGCCACGCCTTCCAACAAAAAAGGAATCAAGGGCAATGTGTTCTTCTCCGCCAAATCTGGAAATATCTTGCGGAATTCCGAAGTATAGTCCTGTCCCATATTGGGGGGTATTTGCATACCGGCTAGAATAATCTGAGTATTCGGGTTTTTCTGGCGTACAACATCTATAATGGCCTGTAAATTGGTTCTTGTCTCTGCAAGGGGAATCCCCCGTAATCCGTCGTTGGCCCCTAGTTCCAGTATAAAAATATCGGCCTTTTGGTTCAATACCCAATCCAATCGGTTTCTTCCACTGGCCGTGGTCTCCCCACTAAGTCCGGAATTAATGACCGTGTAATTCATTCCCAAGGAGTTCAATGTATCCTGAATAACAGCGGGAAAAGCTTCTTGGGGATCAAGACCTAGTCCTGCGGTAAGGCTATCCCCAAAGAAAACAATGGTCTTACTATCCCCCTTACTGATTTCCTCTGTAGGGGAATCTACCGGTTCTGTAGCCGCATCATCGGTCTTCTGTGTGGATTTACCACCACAGGATAGCAATAGGAACAGGGAGAAAAAATAACAAAGTTTTAAGAGTGTATGCATGCTGACAGGGTCTAAATATCGAAATCATTTCCTTATTTTGTCCTTTTTGCCCTTGGGCATTTTAGAAAAGGACCATGACAAAGATATTAAACGTTAGCCACCTTGGGAAGACATACACCAGTGGTTCTAAAGAATTAACCGTATTGGATGATATATCCTTTGCTATAAATGAGGGGGATACTTTTGCCATCGTTGGGCCTTCAGGAAGCGGAAAGACTACATTGTTGGGGCTCTGCGCGGGACTGGATAAACCAGGTACGGGTAGCATTGAACTTTGTGGAACCGAGCTTCAATCCCTCAGTGAGGATGAAAGGGCATTATTGCGCAACCAAAAAGTAGGGTTTATTTTTCAGGATTTTCAATTGTTACCTACCCTTACCGCACTGGAGAATGTAAGCGTACCTTTGGAATTGCAGGGTGCCAAGAATGCGAGTATCGTAGCCAGAGAGCTGTTGGAGAAAGTGGGATTGGCCGATCGCGTAAACCATTATCCTTCCCAACTTTCCGGAGGGGAGCAACAACGGGTAGCGCTGGCCCGGGCCTTTTCCAATAGTCCCTCAATTTTGTTCGCCGACGAACCCACAGGCAATCTGGACGAGGAAACGGGCGAGAAAGTGGTAGAACTACTTTTTGAACTTAATAAGGAAGCCGGCACTACCTTGGTAATCGTGACCCACGATTTGGACCTGGCCCGAAAAACACAGCATATTCTAAGACTAAAGGGCGGTAGGATTTTGGCAGAGGAAAAAGCAATAGCATAGTGGGCAAGACCGACCGAAATTTGAAGACGGCAGCAGGTACACAATGGTTGTTGAAAATGGCCTGGCGAGACAGTAAGGCCAGCGGTAAACGGTTGCTACTTTTTATGGCCTCCATCATTTTGGGTATTGCAGCCGTGGTATCAATCCAATCCTTTAGTGAAAGCCTTAAAGAGAACATTGCCTTGCAATCAAAAGCGCTAATGGGCTCCGATTTCAGAATAGATACCAAGCAATTACCTTCTGAAAAAGTCCAGGCTCTTATTGATTCCTTGGGTGCAGAGGCGATGGAAGTAAAGTTTGTCTCCATGGCCGCTTTTCCGAAAAGTGGATCGACCAAGTTGGTACAAATTCGCGGTATGGAAGGAGGATATCCCTTGTACGGCGATTTGGAGACCTATCCGGAGAACGCTGGCGATACCTATCAAGAAAAGAACGGGGCTTTGGTAGATGCCACCGTAATGTTACAGTTTAACCTGAAAGTTGGAGATAGCATAAAAGTAGGGGATGTTACCTTTCCTATTATAGGACGATTGGATTCGGGCCCAGGGACTACTGGCGTATTTAGTTCGGTCGCCCCGCCGGTCTGGGTACCGTATGGTTCCATTGAAGCAACTGGATTGCTGCAGACCGGAAGTCGCATAGAGTATAATTATTTTTTTAAGGCCGATGCGAATACCGACTTAAGCACCTTAAACGATAAACTGGACCCTTTGTTGGATGCGGAAAAGGCCGATTTGGATGTCCATACCGTAACGAGTCAACGTATGGGACGTAGATTCGGAAATGTAGGCAAGTTTTTGAATTTGGTAGCTTTCATTGCCCTGTTATTAGGCTGTGTGGGTATTGCCAGTTCGGTACATATCTATATTAAGGAAAAGTTGCGCTCCATTGCTGTACTTAAGTGTATTGGAGCCACCCGAAAGCAGACGTTTTTGATATACCTTCTGCAAATTGCGGGATTGGGACTTTTTGGTGGAATAATCGGGACGGCGGCAGGATTGATCCTTCAGCAGTCCTTTCCCGTGTTGTTACAGGATTTCCTACCCTTTGAAGTAGTGCTTTCGCTTTCTGCGAGGCCTATTATCATGGGATTGTTGCTAGGTATTCTAATGTCCGTGCTGTTTGCGTTATTGCCTTTGTTGAGTACATGGTTTGTCTCACCCTTGCAAGTCCTTCGTATCCAAGAAGGAACTCCCCAACGTTCCCGAAAGGCTATGGCATTGGTCATGGGCGGCATTCTGCTGTTCATTTTGGGATTTGCCCAATGGTTGTTGGATAACTGGAGGTACGCCCTCTATTTTGTACTCAGCGTATTGGCAGTTTTTTCAATTTTGGGTGGATTGGCCAATTTGCTCATGCGGGGTGTAAAAAAATATTTCCCCACTTCATGGGGATTCACCGCCCGCCAAAGTCTGCTGAATCTCTTTCGTCCAAATAATCAGACCTTGGTCTTGATTCTGGCCATTGGGGTGGGGGCTTTTTTGATCAGTACGCTTTATTTTAGCAAAGATATCCTATTGGCCAAGGCTCGGGTGGAGGACAGTTCACAGAGTCCCAATATCATTTTATTGGACGTGCAGACCGAGCAGAAGGATTCCGTGGCCGAGAGCATTTTGCCCAAAGGTCTTCCGGTCATTGATAATATTCCTATTGTGACCATGCGCATTCATAGCATCAAAGGGAGGGCGGTAAACGAACTTCGCCAGGATACCACCCTGAACATGAACAAATGGATCCTTAACCATGAGTTTAGGGTCACCTATCGCGATTCACTGATCGATTCGGAAATGCTTACCAGTGGTGAATGGATTTCCCAGGCCGATGTGGATGTTCCCATTCCTATCTCCGTAGCCGATAATATTGCGCGGGATGCAAAGGTGGTGGTAGGGGATACGCTACTGTTCAACGTACAGGGCGTATTAATGAAGACTTTTGTTGGTAGTATTCGTGCCGTTGACTGGGGTAGGATGCAACCCAACTTTTCCATACTCTTCCCTAAAGGCATCTTGGAGAATGCGCCCCAATTTCATGTATTGACCACAAGGGTTCCGGACGAGGCCGCTTCCGCACAATTACAACGGGAATTGGTCCGCAAGTTCCCCAACGTTTCTATTTTGGATTTACGTCAACTTCTTGGGATATTGGAGGGCATTCTTGATAAGATCTCCTGGGTTATCAATTTCATGGCCTTTTTTAGTATCCTTACAGGTGTTATTGTGCTCATAGGTTCGGTACGAACTAGTAAGTATCAACGTATTCGAGAAAATGTATTGTTACGTACCTTGGGGGCAAAGAGTCCACAAATCTTAAGGATTACCGCTTTGGAATACTTCTATCTGGGTATTTTGGGAAGTGCCATGGGTGTTTTGCTCTCTCTCTTAGGAGCGCAACTGCTGGCACGATTTGTATTCGAGGTGCCTTTTGCTCCCTCTTGGGCACCCTTCCTGATTCTATTGCCCGGGATCACGGCCTTGGTGTTGTTGATCGGCTTGGGCAATAGCCGAAGTGTTATCCAAAGCCCGCCTTTGGAAGTATTGCGGAAGGAGGGAGGTTAAGCAACACTATATTTTGTTATGGCAAGAACGAAACATAGATTAAAATTCCAATTAAGACCTATATTATGAATTACAGGAATATCCCCAAGACCGATTTAGAAGTATCCGAAATTTGTTTGGGTACCTGGGCTATGGGCAATGATTTTTGGGGCGATGTAGATGACAATGCCTCCATACGGACCATACAGGCTGCCTTGGACTCGGGCATTAATTTTATCGATACGGCACCGGCCTATGGGGCTGGACATGCAGAAAGTGTGGTGGGCAAGGCCATAAAGGGGCGTCGTGATAAGGTAATCCTCGGTACAAAGACTGGGGTTACCCGTACTTATGATAGTTTCTTACGCGATCTTAGGCCGGAGACCATTCTTAGGGAAATAGATGAATCGCTCTCGCGTTTAGGAACGGATTATATCGATTTATATCAGATACATTGGCCCGATGTCAATACTCCCTTGGAGGATTCCCTGGAAACCCTTTTAAAACTTCAAGAGCAAGGGAAATTCAGGTATTTGGGTGTTTCCAATTTTACCACGGAATTGATGGAACAGGCCAAGGGTTTGGCAACTATTGTAAGTCTTCAGCCGAATTATTCCATGCTTCAGCGGAAGATTGAAGAGACCTTGGTGCCCTACTGCCTTGAAAATGAGATTGGGCTTACTACCTATGGTACCCTCGCAGGTGGATTGCTGACCGGAAAATACCGGGAGCTCCCCAATTTTGAGAAGAATGACAATCGAAGCAAATTTTATAACTACTATAGACCTGAAATTTGGTCGCAGATTCAGGGACTACTATCACTTTTGGATGTTTTGGCGGAGAAGTATAAATGCCCTGTATCCTACATTGCCATTGCCTGGGCTCTGCAACAGCCCGGAATTGTTTCGTTATTGGTCGGGGCCAAGAACGAAAAACAAGCGATTTCCAATGCGGCCGCTTCCAACATCAGGTTAACCGAAGGCGAGGTTCAGGAAATAGACCAGTATATTCGAAAGGAGCTGGCGAATGTTGCTTTTTAGGAATATCCTTAAGGTTTTAAGGAATAGGCTTTTATAGGGTTTTCAGTGGTAATTAAATCTATTTCCACTTTGGTAAATCCTAACTTTTGAAGCCGCGGCAACAAAACTTCATGTATAGTCTGGTAGGGCACATTTTTCCCCCTATCAAAAGGAATAAGATTAATAGTGCCATTCTCATCTTCAACGCTCCAGCCATTGTCGTGGGAAATCAAAAGTCGGGAAAGAAGCTGGTTTTCCTTTAAGATGCGGATCATGTTTATATAGCTATCTATTTTTTCGGAACTTACCCCATCCAAACTGATCCATACCCCTTTTTTGGCCAGGGCCAGCCTTTCTTCATCCTTACCATTTTGGGCATGGACCCATATCATATTTTCAGCATCTACCCCTGCTTTCATTATAATTTGATATTCCGAAAGGGCCGCCTCACCATCCCCGGTATGCATGGCCATTTGTAGGCCACTTTTTTTATGAAGGAGAATCGCTGCGTTTAATAACTTCTCCTCAATGGCATCCAAAGGCCCCTTTCCAACGCCCAGTTTTATAAATCCGGGCCGAATACCTGTACCCTCAATACCCTCCTGCCATTCCTTTTCCCAGCGTTCCGCCAAGGTTTCGCTACTTTCGGTATAGGCATGTTTAGGTAGGAATTTCTTGTTCACGGCAGCGTAATAACCCGTATTGGTAACGATTTTAAGACCCGAAAGCTCAGAAAGCGCCTTGAGCAATTTCACATCCCGGCCAATATAGTTGGGCGTACATTCAAAGAACAGGCTATAGCCTATTTTCTTGAGATTTTTAAGATGAGGCAAAATGGCGGTTATAGCGACATCCCTAGAGTAACGGGGTTGGGGCGCGATTTCCGCGCCCAGAAAATCCGTAGTGACATGCTCATGAGGTAAAATACTCCCGAGATTTTCCAAATCGACCTTCCCGGTAACCGTCATGATAAAGGCACCTTTAGGTTCCTCTTGGGCTCTTAGGGAAATTGAGCCCGATAGAATTAAGAAAAGAATTAGGAATTTAAACAGTCTTATATGAACCCGCATTTGTTTCTCTTCGTTTAACAGAAAATGTCTCATTCGGAATGATACTTTCCATATAGAAAGTTATTAATTGTAGTCCAGTATAACAAGACTTTGGACAGATGATTTATAATGCTATATTTAGTGTTTTAGCCCACTTTTCCAAGAATGAAAAAAGGACTTTTCAAAAAAATCATACACAACCTCCACTTGTATGTGGGTCTTATCATTGGCCTTCTATTTTTTATTATTGCGCTTTCTGGGGCGCTATATGCCTGGGATGTAGAAATTAGCCACAAGATCTACAAACAAAATGTTGCCAGCCAGGACGTACCTTTTGTACCGGTTTCCAAACTAAGGACAGAGCTTGCCCAAGAGTTTCCCAAAGGGGATTTTAGGGCGGTAACTTTCCAGGGGAAATCTTCCGCTGCAAAAGTACTGGTATACGCCCCGGGTACCTATTACTATGCTTTTATGAATCCTTATACAGGAGAGATCCAACATCTGCAAAATATGAAGGAGGGCTGGTTGAACCACTTGAAATCCTTACATCGGAACTTACTTTTGGGCGATGTAGGGAGGGTAATTGTGCATTGGGTTACGTTATTGTCCTTTTTTATGATATTGACAGGACTGATTCTTTGGTGGCCACAGCGGAAGTCACGAAGAAAATATCATTTTACCATTAATCTAAAATCCAGACCAGTAAAACTGAACTATGACTTGCACAATGTTCTGGGTTTCTATGCTTCATGGATAGGTGTTTTTATCATTCTGACAGGTGTCTTTTGGGGATTTGAACCTATACGGAATGGGTTAAGGCTATTAACTGGGGAAAACAAAATGGTGTATGATATTCCTGTTTCGGAGAAGGAAGGGAAAACCCTGGACCACTACCCAAGCCGGAAAGTGGATAGTTTGGCCACTGCTTTTTTAGAACAATTTCCCAACAAGCGCGTTCGAATAAGTTACCCCCACAAGGAGACGGATGCGATACACCTCGCAGTGATACACCCGGAACAATTGGTGCATAGCACCGATCACTATCATTTTGACCAAAATACCGGGGCCTTGCTCCAAGGAAACTTTCAGAATGGTATCCATAATAGGGCCAGTGTCTTTACCACTTTAAATGGACTCGTTTACGATATTCATTTGGGAAACATAGGCCACTTTTGGGGCCGCCTATTTGTTAGCCTTACGGCTTTGGTCTTGGCCTCACTACCCATTACCGGTTTTATTATTTGGTGGGGAAAACGCAAGACTTAGGCGGGGTAATCCGAAGTCAACTTTCCGGATAGTTGGATTAAGCGCGCAAAGTACTATTCCTTTAGCTTTCCATACAACCACGCATTGCGCAATTCCCTTTGTTCCGGAAAGGTCCAATGTTGTGTTTCTTGAAAAACATGCAACTCCTTTTGGGCATCGATGACGTTATAAGCCGCGAACATGGAAGCCGGGGGGCACACATTATCATTGTATCCCCAACTGTACCATCCCGGGATTTTTACGAATCGAGCGAAATTGACGACATCAAAATATTTGGAAGTTTCAATTTTTTCGGGTTTATTGGTATACGCATCCAAGAAAATTTGGGGCCAACCTCCAGCGCGACCGTGCAAAAACCCGGTTAGGTCGGAAAGTGCAGGATAAAAAGCGGCCAAATAATCGATTCGTTCGTCCAATCCAGCGGTAATAATGGACAACGCTCCACCCTGACTTCCACCGGTAACCCCAATATCTTCCCCATTAAAGCTTTCAAGGCTTTCTATAAAATCCACGGCCCTGACACAACCTAGATAAACCCGTTTGTAATAGGCATTGTCCCTATCATCTAGATTGGTGGTCCAATAGCTGTTCAATGCACCCTGCATAAGATTGTCATACACTTTCTTTTCCAGATTTACGGGTATTCCGTGAATACCTATGGTAAATGAAAGAAACCCTGCTTCGGCATCGGAGATTTCCCCATAGTAAGGCCGAATACCGGCTCCGGGAACCCGTAGGATTGCTGGGTATTTTCCTTCCATTTTCGGTTTACATAAAATCCCATAGATTTTACCTTTGATGTTGTCCAATTCTACATGGTAGACGTCCACTTTGTCCGTACACCTTTCCGGTAGCAATGTCAAGATAGGGTTTATAGGAATCTCTGCCAGTTCTTCCTTGCCTTTGTTCCAAAATTCTTCAAAATCCTTGGGTAGGGTAGTGGTCGGTTTTATGTTATTGGGAGCAAAGCCCACAGTGGTATACGAGGAATATTCCTTGCCATCAACCGTTACAGTTGCCGTACAGCGTAAAAACCCAGGTTCGTTCATTTTCTTGGCCTTTATTTTTGCCGTCCCATTTTTTAGGGATAGGGTTCCTTCTTGCCAAATTTTTAGCATCCGGTAACCGGGATCTGGTTGTATGGTATAGCTGATTTCCACCCCTTCCAAGGGAACATTGTTTCGTAAAACGGCAATGGAAAACTCAGGCCGGTCACCAATGTCATACGTCCAGTCGGTTTCGTCTGGGGATACGATTACTTTTACCAATTTCCTTTGCGGTTGAGCATGTGTGTAAAAGGAAAGCATTGCTATACAAACAAGGGAAAGATACCATCTGAATTTCATATCGGCTATTTTAATTGTGATTACTGGGTCCATTGGATATTTGTGGAATATACTAAAATGAAAGCACACTATGGAGTGCAACGGACGAAAGGTTGAAATGGACTTGGAAATTCAGGACGAAATGACCGTTGTGCGCAGATATATTGTCTGGGTTATAAATGACACTTTTGCCCCTTCAAGGCTTCTTACCCATGATATACAGATAATCCCCCAAATCATTTTCATAGGACGCTCTAATTTGTTCATGTTTTCCTGTATCCAGGTCCTTTCTCAAATCCGCCAACCCTTTTTCTACTTCGGCTTTATTCGCTAGGGACGAAAAAGAAGAAATTCCGTGCCGTACATTATCATCAAAATACATATCGGCCTTTTGTTTTCCGCAATATAAGAACTTGTCCTCTAGGTCTGGACGAACAACATATTTTTCAGTATTGCATACTTCAAAGCCGGAACCGATCATCGCTGCTTCCACCGATGCGTAGGGAGGCATTTGGGCTATGGAATCGGACATCATTTTTGGAAAGTACCGATTTAACCAATAGCCTTCCATTTGTTCCGGAGTGGATGTAAAAATCACGATTCTACCTTCGTCCTTTAAAACTCTAAGAAGCTCTGCAAGTCCTTTTTTTAAATCAGGCCAATGATGTATAGTGAGTGAAGCTATTATACCATCAATAGAGGCAGTCTCTAAACCCGTGCATTCCGCCGTACCCATACGCCAAGAAATCTCCTGGTTTCGGGATTTGGCTTTTTCCAACATGGTTTCGGAGGGGTCGATTCCTATGAACCTGAGTCCTTTTTTTTGTAGGGCATCCGTATAATTTCCTGTTCCGCAGCCCATATCCAGATACAGTCCATTCGTATTGGGATTCAGGTGATTTTGCAATCGCTCCGTAAGATAACCGTCCGCTTTACGCGTTCGATCGTAGTTGTTTCCTATAGTGTCATATTTGGTTTCCAAAATTGGCTTGGAATTAGATAGATTAGTGATTCGTATAGGGGATGTATATTACAATTGTATTTTGCCCCTTCAATAGTACAAGTTACAAACTGTTGACAATTCGGTATCTTTTGGCAGTAGTAAATTTTGGTGAGATAGTTTTAAGTATAATTTACAAACCAGTAACCAAAACAAATTAAAATAAGTAGAAGAACAATTTTGAACCACCAACCTATGGTTGCGTTTTTCTTTGCTTCTCCAGAGGTATAAAAACCATTAAATTTTCTTCTCCCCAAGTGCCATGAATATCGGATTATGGCCCCAAACCATTCAGATGAGTTCAGTTCATGCTCTGCCTGGGTCAATATTCTAAACTCCCTATCTTTGTTTGGCTTCTTTGTTTTAGGCTTCTTTTTCATAAAACTCAGATCACATATAAAGGTATTTAATGGATAGAAAAAGTTAGGCTTTTGTTTCAAAACTCTGATAAAATAAGTCAGAAACTTGAACTAACTTTTTGAAATAGGCCTCTCGTGCTACCGATAAAAACCCCATTTTTTCGATAAGTTGAATGGGCATGGAATTCTGTTCGCCGAGACTTTTTTACACTTCATCCGTAATTTTTACATTGACCGAAAATAGGTGTCGTTCAGCGGGTTACAGGGCATCCCAGCCTGTAATCGGGGTTATCTTTAAGTAACCCAATCGCACTGACATGAAGTCTATTTTAACCTTGCTTATCGTCCTTCTCTTCGGAGCTATGGCATTGGCACAAAACACACAAACCGATGTTAAAGTGGAGTCTATTGAAATGGGTGTTGTTCTGGATGGTAGCCTTACTATTCCTATCGCTACTCTCCAAAGTTCGCAACCCATCCAAGACCAAGTCGCGCGTTTATACAAGTTCAGAAATGCAAGAGTAAAGAAAGCCCTGTCTTTCAGTACTAAAAAAACGAAAGCCAAATTAGCCTAAAGGTTCCCCATACCTTAACCTTAAATCTATTAGCTATGATATTTGCCTTTATTACTGTTTCAGCTCTTTTAGTAGTTGCGTATGTTGCTGCCTTTCCAAAAACTAAAGGCGTTTTGAGACCTTTAAAAGTACCCGTACGTAAATCATGAATTTAATGATGTATATCAAATAATGTTTCCAACCGCCACTTTCTCATGTTAACGACATGATTTGTTCCCCTTCCATATGGAAGGGGAATTTTGTTTACTGCTTTACCCTGGGCTGTAGAATTTTATACCCTATTTTTTGTTTCTTCAATAGTAACCATTTCTAAAATGGGCCTTTTGCGATAACTGGCCTAATTTTACATCCTAATTCATCCAGTTATCCAACCATCTAATCATCCAATACTCCAATTAATTACTTGGCACGTTGACTTTATCCCCCAAAAACAGAGCGTTTAAAAACAATCGATTTGTACCGTACCAAGAGCCTCTGAAATTGGGATTGTCCGCAAAAAGAATGACCCGACCGTTCCCGAGCTTACTGACCAATAATGAGGCCGAGGGTTTTATAAATTCCTCCATATTCTTTTGGGTAATAAACCCGTCTATGTGAGGTTCATCGGCATATTGCGCCACGGTGGCATAGGCGTTCTTGCTGGGCGAGAGCCATACCTCATTATTCTTATACACCGGAATCTGTTGGTCCCGGTAGCCAAAACCTAAAGGGTGGGTAGTATCTAGATCTACTTTAAGGATAACGCCACCTATTTGTTCCTTGCCTATGTTCTCGGGGGCGTCTACATAGGGCTTTCGTTCTACAGCAGCCATAGAATCCGTCTCGGTTTTGGTCAGTTTTTCGCTTACTAACTTCTTTTCAATGGCCCATTTGGCGGCCGTACCAATGGTAATCAAGGTATTTCCCTTGTTTACCCAATCTTTAATTTTGTCCCTTTGTTTTTGGGTCAAGTCATAACTTCCAGAAACCATGACCAGCAAGTTATATTTATCTAGGTTTATTCTATTAAAATTCCGCATCGGGACTTTGGTAATGGGCATACCCACACGGGTATCCAACAAGTGCCAGACTTCCCCTGCCTCATAGGAACGTACGCCTTGACCAATCAACATGGCTGCTTTGGGAGTTTTTAAAGTCTTAACATTGCGACTGCCTAGATCAATGCCCTTTATATTATAACCTGTGGGGACCCCATATACAGGGACCTGAAATTTTTGTTGTGCCTTTTGGACAATCCGGTACACCTCATCTACCGATTTCTTTTGGAGGGATACGGGTATCACCAAGGCACCATAATTGAATTTTTTTCCGTTGGGGCCTATTTTTGCCGTAAAAGGCTTAAAGGATGAAGAGACCACCAGACCTTTGTGTTGAAGTTGGTTGAGCAGGGCGGGGGCATTATAATCGTCCCAATCCACAATATAGGCGTAGTCCGATTTTTGGACGGGTGCCACGGGAACCACATTTTCGGTTGATTCCACTTTTTCACCTAAATTCAGTGAATTCAGCGGTTTGTATTTCATATTATAAAAATTGGCCACGGACCAGGCGGAGGCATCGTAATACACGCTATCCCGATACTTTTCGTAGGTTTCGAACATCGTTTGTACCATCCTGTATTGCGGTTGTCCTGTGGGCACTACATATCTTTCACCCGATTTATACACATCTATTTTATGCAGTAAAAGCTTATCGATAAAAGCCTTGGTACGGTTGACGTCGTATGCATCTCCAAAGGAATATCCCCTAATCTTGCTTTTGCCAGCATTGGTTAGGGCACTTTTAAAGAAATCCTGCTGGTATTTGCGCAAATAGGCTTTGTTTTCCACCGCGGCCTTTACGGTAGCTATACTTGAGATGTATTGGTTTCGAATGGTAAACGGAAAGGTAATTTCACCAAAGGCGGTTTTTTGTCGATGCCCCCGGCTACTGGCCTGCTCGAACAACAATCCCAGACCGCCTTGTATATCCGGATAGGAGGAACCATAGCCGGGATAGGTTCCATCAAAGGCCTCCTTGGTAAAATAAAACGAGCCTATACTGTCTAGTGCTTGAGCAAAATAATTCCCGAATATTTCATTGAGGTCCTCATAATTTTCCTTAGGCATAATAGGATCTAGGGAGCCATTGGCTTTCATGGGCTCAAAAAAATAGCTGCTTTGTGTCCCCATTTCATGAAAATCGGTCACAACATTCGGATACCATTGATGGTACCAAACGAGCTTCCCACGACTTTCCGGATGGATACCCAATAGCCAATCCCGGTTTAGATCAAACCAATAGTGATTGGTACGTCCCCCAGGCCAGTATTCATTATGTTCGGCGTCCTGTGGATCGGCCACTTCGGGGTTTCCTTGATACATATTGGCCCATTGTGTATGTCGATCACGACCATCCGGGTTTATGGTCGGGTCTATAAAAATAATCGCGTTTTTGCGATAGTTTTGGATTTCGTGATGGTTTGAGGCCACCAAGGTATAGGCCATTAACAAAGCTGCCTCGGAGCCGGAAGGTTCGTTTCCATGTACATTATAACCTAAATTGATAAATATGGGCACCTCGTCATAATTGGAAACAGTTTTTGATGGGTCGGTGAAGGCCAAATGTTGCTGTTTTAAAGTAGCCAAATTCGAAAAGTTCTCCGGAGTGGTAATCGTTAGCATAACCAACTTACGCCCTTCATGGGTTTTTCCATATTCTTGAATAGAAGCTTGGTCTGACACTTTGGCCAATTTTTCCAAATAGGCAACAATTAAATCATGGCGGGTATGATGCTTCCCGATATCATAGCCCAAAAATTCCTGGGGAGTTGGAATATCAGTTGTGAAAGGATGGAACTTTTTGTGGAAATAATCCTGTGCCTGAAGGACGCCACTGCACAACAGCAGCAAAAAAAGAGTTTTTTTGAGCATGGAAGAATGTTTTTGAATTAGTCGCTTAAATATAGGGATAATGGTGCAGAATTACCCTACAACACCTACGGATACCTGGATTATTGCAGATGCCCCAAAATAGAAGGATTTCTGTTGTATTGGTGATGATTTTACCTCTAAAATTCAGGATATTTGGCAATTAAGCCAGAGATGGTACCTTTTGGTGGATTTCCCGAAACTTTACGATGTAATAGGTGCCTTTTTTAGTTACATCCCTAATTATGGAACCTCTCAGCTGTCTCGCTAGATTATGGATAAGTTTTAGCCCTAAGGACTTGGTGGTCTTATGGTTCATGGTTTCCGGAAATCCGATTCCATTATCACCTATGTTCAGTTGGTACTCGCCATCATCGCCTCTTCGTAGTTTAATAAAGATTTCCCCTTTGGAATCGTCCACAATACCATATTTGAGGGCATTTGTTACAGCTTCATTGATCAACAAGCCCAAGGGTATGGCAGTATCGATATTTAGTTTAATGTCCGGAATATCAATATCCAAGGTAATATTACTACTGGTTCCTTTAATGGAACGCACGAGATATTCTGCCAGTTCCTCTACATAGGATTTATATTCTATTTTGGAAAGATCTTCGCGCATATATAACATCTCATGCACCATGGCCATTGAGATAACGCGATTTTGACTGTTTTTTAAGAGGTCCTTGGTCTGTTTGTCGTCAATATTCCGTGATTGAAGACTGAGAAGGCTGGATACGGTTTGCAGATTGTTTTTTACCCGGTGGTGTACTTCCTTGAGCAAGGTTTCCTTTTCCTTTATTTTTTCCTCTACCTCACTTTTGGTCTTGTACAGTTTATGATGGACATGTAATAAATTCTTCCCAAAGACCCCGCCCAAAAGATAAACGGAAAATAAAACACTCAATAAGGCGAATAAATCCTTGGAACCTTTCGGTACTACACTGGAAGCAAAACTAAAATCCACAATACTCTGCGTATAAATAAGTAGGACAATGGATAGGATAAGGTATAGGTAAAGGGCGCCATAAGACCTGGTGCTCATATAGCCCGCTACGACGACCAATGCCAAAACAAATATAAACGGACTGTTGATGCCTCCACTATACAAGGTAATGATAGTAGCGCCCACCAGTGCCATTATAGAAACGATATTATAGGCAAGTGCCAGACTTTTATGATATTTATAGAGAAAGGTGTTTAATAAGTTGAGCACACCAAACGCCAAAAAAACATAGGGAATTACCGTGGTAATGTTAAGTGCGAATAAACAGAGCAAACAGAAGACCAAGGAGCAAATAGAGGTGAAGTAATTCACCTTAAGCACCAATTTGGCCTTGTCCCGTAATCTTTCTTCCATTCCCTTATCGTACTGCATATCCAATCGTATTAGATACCGATGCTTTTGGCGTATGCCATAGAAAGGGTAGGTCAGGTTAGGGTTATGCCGTAAAACTAACCATGTTTTGATATATCTTCCAAATGGTGATGCTACTATTTTAGGTGCGGGGAAGTTTTTTTGTCTTTTTACAAGTTTACCGCTAACTTCTTTTAACTTTAGGTTTCAAATCGGTCAAATCGGCAATTTTAATAGGTTTGCCTCCCTCGATACTACGGCGCGCACCTACACCGATTAGAATGGACATGGCTCCGTCCCTGACTCCCGCCGTACGGCCAAACTCGTCTTCAGTTTCAGGGCTCTTGAAGATTTTATCGTGCAGTCTTTTATCACCACCACCATGACCACTTTTCTCCATGGGGACTTGTACCGTTTCATGGGTCTTCCAAAGCTTATGTAAGATTACAGGCTCGTAATAGATTTCATCCTTGCTGGTCTGTGCCATTTCCTTGGTGTGTTTTTCAGCTTCGTCCGTGGTCTCATTTTTGAAGTATGGGATATCTTGCCAAGCTTCGATTCTACCTTCGGTACCATTGATGGCCGCACGCCAACCCTCATAAGGTGAGTAGGTGGTCAAGGAATAGTTTAGAATGGTATTGTCCGCATATTTTACCTGGGCCGACATTTTATCATAAATATCGATTTCTTCCCGGAACAAACAGTTGTCGCGAATGTAACCATCCTCATGCTCATGGTCTACATAAAGCTTTTTACTGAATTCGTCCTTGTTGATGTCCCAATAGAAATCACATTTGGATTGATGTTCACAAGTTCGGCACTTATCGCCTCGGAAAGGTCCGTTCTTGCCATAAAATTCCAGATCTCCATAGGCGAATACTTCCTCAGGTTCGGAATCTATCCACCAGTTGAGAAGGTCAAAATGATGTGTGGCCTTATGTACCCAAAGGGAACCACCGCTTTCCATCTGTCCGTGCCAACGTCTAAAATAAGAGGCCCCATGATAGGTGTTGAGGTACCAGTGGAAATCTATAGAAACCAACTTTCCAATGGCGTTATTGGCTAAAAGTTCCTTCACTTTGGTAGCATAGGGACTCCATCTATAATTGAAACCGACAATAAGATTTTTATTGGATTTTTTTTCGGCATCCAGAATCGCTTGACATTTCGTTTCGTCCGTGGTCAATGGCTTTTCCGTAAGTACGTCACAACCCATTTCCAATCCTTTGATAATGAACTCATGGTGGGTGGAATCCTTGGTGGTCACAATGACCAAATCCGGTTTTGTACTGGATACCATTTTCTCAAAGTCCGTAAAGGTAGGGCAGGAGACACCAATATAACCTTTCCCGTATTCCAATCTACTCGGGTTGATATCGCTCAATCCCACAAACTCCAAAATATCGGAATACTCGTCTACTAAACGCTTGCCCCAAAAGGTAATACCTCGGATACCCGTACCGACCAATGCTACTTTAAGTTTTTTTGAAGCACCAAAATCAAAGGCATGCAGGGGCAGTGCAGAACTGGCTGCCAACATACTGATGGAAGAAAGGAATTTACGTCTGGATGTTGTCATTTTTGAAAAACTTAGGTTTGTTTTAAAGATATTGAATTTTTGGGTTATCTAGGTTGAAGCCTATTGGATTTGAATGAAAAAGACCACCTTTTGGATTGTTTGCATAAAAAACGGCGGCCAATTGGCCGCCGTATGTCAAATAAAGGCAAAACTTTTTAGTCTTCGGTCAACACCCATTCCCCTTTGTCGATTAAAGGTTCGGCCTGCTTGTACTTAACGGTTTTACTTTCTCCGGACATGATATTTTTAATGGTAACCCTTTCGTTTCTTCCAATTTTAGGTCGTTCGCGGACAATGGTTTCCGTAACCTGTGGTCGTTGTCCTTGTGTCTGGCCTGCCGCTCTGTTACGGGCCGCCAACTCATCGCTATTGGGAATTTCTTCTTTACTGGTCTGAAGATTTTCCTTGGGCCTACGAACGTTTCGGGCTTCCTGTATCTCATTAGGATTGGCCGTAGGCAACTCCCCTTTGAACAAGAATGACACCACCTCACCGTTTACCTTTTCTATTATGCTTTTGAAAAGCTCAAAGGCTTCAAATTTGTAAATCAGCAAAGGATCTTTCTGCTCGTGGACCGCCAGTTGTACGGACTGCTTCAACTCATCCATTTTACGGAGATGGGTTTTCCAAGAATCGTCTATTATGGCCAGTGTAATGTTCTTTTCAAAATCGGTCACCAATTGTTTGCCATCGCTTTCATAGGCATCCTTGAGGTTGGTCACCACGTTTAAGCTCTTTACTCCATCGGTAAATGGCACAACGATGCGCTCAAATTTATTGGCATTGTCCTCATACACCTTTTTGATTACCGGGAAAGCGGCTGCCGCATTCCGCTCCATTTTATTTTGATAGTACCCATAAGCTTCCGAATATACTTTATTCGCTATTTCCTGAACACCCATCCTCGTAAAATCCTCCTCGGATATAGGGGATGTGATGGAAAAATATTTAATGAGTTCAAACTCAAAATTTTTGTAGTCGTTGGCTGCCTTGTTAGTATCGGCTATGACCTCGCAAGTATCGTAGACCATGTTGGCAATATCTACCTTAAGGCGCTCTCCTTGCAGGGCATGTCGTCTTCTTTTATAAACCACTTCCCGTTGGGCGTTCATAACATCATCATATTCCAATAGGCGTTTCCGAACCCCAAAATTGTTTTCCTCTACTTTTTTCTGAGCCCTTTCTATGGACTTGGTCATCATGGAATGCTGAATGACCTCGCCTTCTTCCAGTCCCATCCTATCCATCATTTTGGCTACACGCTCCGAACCAAAGAGACGCATTAAGTTATCTTCTAAAGAGACATAGAATTGAGAACTTCCCGGATCTCCTTGACGTCCGGAACGGCCCCTTAGCTGTCTGTCGACCCGTCTAGAATCATGACGTTCCGTACCTACAATTGCCAATCCACCTGCCTGTTTAACGGCATCCGTAAGCTTAATATCCGTTCCCCGGCCCGCCATGTTGGTGGCAATGGTTACCACCCCGGGTTTACCGGCCTCGGCAACGACGTCGGCTTCTTTTTTATGCAATTTGGCATTCAGTACATTGTGTTCTACCTTTCTAATGGTCAACATTCGGGAGAGCAATTCCGAAATCTCTACCGAAGTGGTGCCGATCAAGACCGGTCTGCCCTCTTGGGAGAGCTTGGTAACCTCATCGATAATGGCATTGTACTTTTCCCTTTTGGTCTTGTAAATGAGGTCGTTCCTATCGTCACGTGCTATGGGTCGGTTGGTGGGAATTTCCACAACATCCAATTTATAGATTTCCCAGAACTCGCCGGCCTCTGTAACAGCGGTTCCTGTCATTCCGGCCAATTTACGATACATCCTAAAATAGTTTTGTAGAGTAACCGTGGCAAAGGTTTGGGTAAGGGCCTCTATCTTTACATTTTCCTTCGCCTCAATAGCTTGATGCAACCCGTCCGAGTAGCGGCGCCCATCCATAATTCTACCGGTCTGCTCATCCACAATAAGCACCTTGTTGTCAATGACCACATATTCCACGTCCTTTTCAAAAAGTGTATAAGCTTTTAACAACTGGGTCAAGGTGTGGATGCGCTCACTTTTTACGGTAAAATCCTTGAACAGGTCTTCCTTGAGCTCGGCTTCTTTTTCGATTTCCAAATTTTGGTTTTCGATTTTGGCAATTTCACTACCGATATCAGGCATTACGAAAAAGTCCCGATTCTGTTCGCCGGAAAGGTAATCTATGCCTTTGTCCGTGAGTTCTATTTGATTGTTCTTTTCTTCTATAACAAAGAGCAGGTCTTCATCTACCTTGGGCATTTCCCTATTGTTGTCCTGCATGTAGAAATTTTCCGTTTTCTGCAACAACTGTTTTATGCCCTCCTCGCTCAGAAATTTAATCAATGCCTTATTCTTGGGCAGGCCCCGATGCACACGCAATAGTAGAAAACCACCCTCTTTGGTGTCACCCTCGGCAATCAACTTTTTGGCCTCGGCCAGAACTCCTGTCAGGTGTTGGCGTTGTTTTTGGACGATTTCCGAAATTTTGGGTTTCAATTCGTTGAATTCGTGTCGGTCGCCTTCAGGTACAGGTCCTGAGATGATCAAAGGAGTACGGGCATCATCGATCAATACGGAATCCACTTCGTCCACAATGGCGTAATGGTGGGGACGTTGCACTAGATCCTTAGGGGTATGGGCCATATTGTCCCGTAGGTAGTCAAAACCAAATTCATTATTGGTCCCATAGGTAATATCCGCATTATAGGCAGCTCTTCTCCCATCTGAGTTGGGACGATGATGGTCTATGCAATCCACGGAAAGTCCATGGAACTCAAAAATAGGGGCCATCCAAGCACTGTCCCGTTTGGCCAGATAATCGTTTACCGTTACCAAATGGGCTCCTTTACCGGATAGGGCATTAAGATATAAGGGTAGCGTGGCGACCAAAGTTTTTCCTTCCCCGGTCTGCATTTCCGCAATTTTCCCTTGATGCAAGGCTATACCTCCTATGAGCTGTACATCATAGTGTATCATATCCCAAGTAACCTCCTTGCCGGCGGCGTCCCAGGAATTTTTCCATACGGCATCATCACCATCCAGGGTTACGTAGTCTTTTTTTCCTGAAATTTCACGATCAAATTCTGTGGCTTTTACGCTAAGTGTCTCATTTTTAACAAATCGCTTGGCAGTTTCCTTTACCACGGCAAAGGCCTCAGGGAGGATATCATTTAGTGTATTTTCGGATAGTTTATAGACCTCTTCCTGGAGTTTATCTATTTCCGCATAGATTTCCTCATTTTTATCAATGTCGTCGGAGGCCTGTACCTCCTCCTCCAATTGCGCTATTTTATCACTAGCTTCCTTACAATCTTCCTGAATCTTTTGTTTGAACTCCACTGTTTTATTCCGCAACTCGTCATGGCTCAACGCTTCCAATTGTGATTCGAAAGACTTTATTTTAGCGACCAAAGGCTGCAGTTCCTTAACATCCTTTTTGGATTTATCACCTACAAAAGCCTTTAGAACTGAATTTAACAAACTCATATTGTTATCGTATTTCTATCAAAAATCATGGTAAAATCAATAAGTACAAATGACCATGGTCTTTATTAAATGTGTGTTTCCTTAGGGATACCTGCTAAGTGAACAAAAGGTATTCCAGTTTTTGAAATCACCCAAAATATGGGGATTTCCTGCCAAAATTACATAAAAAAAAAGCCTCGTTAGAGACTTTTTTGTTGCAATTGCGTTAATGTTATCAATATTCGTCCTCGTTCCAGAGGTAATCTTCTTCGGTAGGATAATCCGGCCATATCTCTTCAATGGATTCATATATTTCCCCACCTTCTTCTTCCATAGATTGAAGGTTTTCCACAACCTCCAAAGGAGCACCGGTACGGATGGAGTAATCTATTAATTCATCCTTGGTTGCTGGCCATGGCGCATCACTTAAATAAGATGCTAATTCTAATGTCCAATACATGGTAATAGTTTGATTTTAAATTTTTTGCAAAAATAGATTTTAAAACGACATTGCCAAGTTATTTCACAAGTATTTAAGCCGTTTTGCCAATTTATTTTTGTTTTAATAGTTTGATAACGAAGAAATAATGAAATTATTAGAGAAAGACAAATTTAACCGATGAATATTCAACTTTTGAGTCCATCTGTTGTCTTTTAATTTCCCTTTTCGGGAATCCATTTAACCTCCTCCGCATGCAAATCTTTCGACAACTTTCGTGCCAATACAAAGAGATAGTCGGAAAGTCTGTTTAAATATGACAAAACATGATCATCAAACGGTTCTTTTTCATATAATTGAACGGCCAAACGCTCTGCCCGCCTACAGATGGTTCTGGCAATATGGCAGTATGATACGGTTGTATGGCCTCCTGGTAGTATAAAATGTGTCATTGGTGGAAGTGTTTCCTCCATCTTATCCATTTCCTTTTCCAGTATTGCGATATCGGCACTTCCTATTTTCGGGATATTCAGTCTTTCCTGCCCATTCTTTAATAGGGCCTTCTTAGGGTCCGTAGCCAAAATAGCACCGACCGTAAACAGTTTATCCTGGATCTTGGCCAATAGTTGTTTGGTAGGGGCATCGATTTTTTGGTCACGGACCAGTCCCAGCCAAGAATTAAGCTCGTCCACCGTGCCATAGCTGTCAATTCGTATATGGTGCTTTGCAACCCTTGTCCCTCCATACAGCGCCGTGGTGCCATCATCACCCGTCTTGGTATATATCTTCATTTTGTAAATTCAAGTTAAAGCCCATGATCCAGCCTTTAATGTGTTTTCCGAATATCGTTTGCCGTGAAATTCTAGTTGCTTACTCTTTTTTATCGTCTTCCTTTTTCCTATGACGGCCATATCCATCCATAAATTTTTTGTCCCTTCGGCGTCTGGACTGCTTCTTATTGTAAATCGTAATGAAGAGATATACCACAAAAAGTATTCCCAGTACGGTGTAAATTGAATAATCCATAATGTTTTCCTTAGTATTTAAAATTACGCGATCATATCCGAATTTTAAAATGTTCCTCGGCTTGTTCTTTCCTAAAAAATACGACACCACAGTAAAAGAAATCCAGGGTAACGGTAACATGTTTCCATTTTTTGATGTTTTCCCAGTATGTCTCCATTTTTTTGTTTTTGTGGATGGAATTGATCAGTAGCATGCTGTCATTATGTATCCTGTTTTTAGATAAGCTATATTCATTGCAGGAGACTTCATTCGGATACTCCAAATAGATAATGTCATATGGTTTACCCTGGAACGCCATTTTGGGAGAATTCTGCTGGATCAAATTTTTTAGAACAATGTCCTTTTTAGGAAGTAGGATTACTTTGGCCTCAAAATAGTCGACACTTTTTAGCAACACATCAAGGACCTTATTGCCTTTGTACCTGGTTTTGGTATATATGGATCGTGTAATGAAATTATAGACAAAAGGGGAATGCACTCCATGTTGATTGCTGGAGTTTATTAAGAATTTTAGGTATTTGAAGAGACCTGACAACATTACTATTATTCAAATGGACATTTGTATACCAAGGTTTAGCCAGTTTTCAAAAAGTCACCGACATATTCTTTGGTAAATTCAAATTCTACCCATACCACAATGGGCTATTCAAGCATTGCGGATAATTCAAACCACCGTTCGGTTTTTTCGTCAATGGCATCTGTTACTTTCTGTAACTCGATGGATAGTACGTCAATTTTCTCTCCGCCAAGTGAGGGATCCATAAATTTTTGTTCCAATTCAATTTTCCTATGCTCCAATTTTTGGATTTCTTTTTCCAACTTTTTGTATTCCTTTTGTTCCAGGTAGGAAATCTTAGCTTTGCTATCTTCGTCTTTCCATGTGTTTTTAGGCTTCGATTCGGAAGGGTCTACCTTTTCCTGGGTAGCTTCAGTGATTTTGCTGTTCTCATAGGTTCTATAGTCGGAATAATTACCGGGAAAGTCCTCGATAACCGTATTGCCCTTGAAAACAAAAAGATGGTCCACGATTTTATCCATAAAATAGCGATCGTGGGAGACCACAACAAGACAACCGGGAAAATCGAGCAAGAAGTTCTCCAATACATTTAACGTTACAATATCCAGATCGTTGGTAGGTTCATCCAAAATCAAAAAATTGGGATTTTGAATGAGCACCGTACATAGATACAATCGTTTTCGCTCTCCGCCACTCAGTTTTTCGACAAAATCGTACTGTTTTTTACGATCAAAAAGAAAGCGCTCCAATAGTTGCTGCGCTGAAATTTGCCGACCTTTTTTTAAGGGAATGTAGTCCCCGAACTCTCGGATAACATCAATAACCTTTTGGCCTTCTTTACTAGTAATTCCAGTTTGCGTGTAATAGCCAAATTTAATGGTATCCCCTACCACTATTTTTCCACTGTCAGGTGTATCGGTTCCTGTAATGATGTTCAAAAATGTAGATTTTCCAGTACCATTTTTTCCAATAATTCCGACACGTTCGCCCTTGGTAAAAGTATAATCGAACTTATCCAGAATGGGTTTTTCCGGATAGGATTTGGAAACCTTATGGAGCTCCAGGATTTTGCTGCCCATCCGTTCCATATTTATTTCCAGCTGTATTTCATGTTCCTTTCTACGCTGATGGGTTTTTTCCTTGATGATATGGAAATCATCAATACGGGATTTGGATTTTGTGGTACGTGCCTTGGGTTGCCTACGCATCCAATCCAATTCTTTTTTGTACAGACGTTGGGATTTATGTTGCTCTACCGATTCCTGTTCCAAACGGGCTTCCTTCTTTTCCAAATAATAGGAATAATTGCCCTTATAGGCATATAGCTTACCATTTTCCAGTCCCAAAATTTCGTTACAGACCCGTTCCAGAAAATAGCGATCGTGGGTAACCATGAATAGGGTCATATTTTCCTTTGCAAAATAGTTTTCCAGCCATTCTATCATCTCCAAATCCAAATGGTTGGTAGGCTCATCCAAAATGAGAAGGTCTGGTTTGTTGATCAGTGCATTGGCCAATGCCAAACGCTTTTTCTGTCCTCCGGACAGGAGTCCTACCTTGGCATCCAAATTTTCCAGCCTAAGTTTAAAAAGAATCTGTTTGTATTGGGTTTCAAAATCCCAGGCATCATAGCGTTCCATGGCCTCAAAAGCTTGTTGATAGGCATCTTGATCATCTGAATTTGTCAACGCCCTTTCATAATCCGAAATTATCTTGAGCACTTCGTTGTCGGATGCAAGGATGGTCTGCTCAACAGTAAGCTGTGGATTTAAGTCCGGTTCCTGTTCCAAATAGGAGATACGGATACTTTTTCGGTAGTTTACCTGCCCGGAATCAGGAACTTCCTGCTTGGAAAGGATATTCAGAATCGAAGTCTTCCCAGTGCCATTTTTGGCAATCAAGGCTATTTTTTGGTCCTTGTTGATACCAAAGGATATATTTTGGAAAAGCACGAGTTCCCCATAAGCCTTGGCAATATTTTCTACCGTTGTCAGATTCATCGCTTAAAATGTCCTGGAATTCCGAAGTTGCAACAATACATAGAAATAGCGGGTTCCCAAAGCCAATAGAATAGGTAAAAGCAAAGGTGAGAATACCTGAACTTTAAAAAGCCCAAAAACAATCACCAAAACCAAAAACCCCATAAGTATTTTTAGATATGCGGATAGCCACTTTGGAGGCACCTTTTTTCGAATCAGTATAAAAGATAGGATCAAGTTTAAAGGGAAGGCCCATAGTATATTAAGGTTACCGATTGTGGCGGTATGATCCGTTAAAAACCAAAGATAGAAAATAAGGCACCCGGCCAATCCGGTGATAAAAAAAAGTGTAAAATCTAGCCAACGGCTTCTTTTGTCCTTCTTAAAATCGATAAAGGTTATTATCCAAACTAGGGCCAATACAATTAAAAGCCAAAATAAAGGTGTCAAGAAAAAATTGCCGTTCTTTTTGGTGGGGAGCGTCTGTAAGAGCGTTTTAGTAGTATAGGCGATGGGCTTTTCCCCCAATTGAGCACCCTCTAATTGTTGCATTACATAAATAGGCAAAAACATATGCTCTTTGGGCGAAGCCTTTTTATCAATAACGGACCCCAGGGCAAGATCAATTCCAAAAGCCGACCAAGTATTGGTCTCCAAATGCTGATGAATCAACTCCCGAAATGTATACAGGTTTTTTAAATACCCTTCCTTTAATTGCAATTGTTCACCATATACTTCCTTAAGTACGTCCCAAATCTTTGAAGCGCAATTGTCATAGAAAAAATCATATTTATACGTTCTGTTTTCTGGCCGGTTGTTTACTTCCAAAAACCAGAACAGCTTTTGGCGCTGCTGCAGGGTGAGATCTAAGACCTGTTCCCTTACCCATCGGTTTTCGTACTTGTAGACACTTAGAAAACGATCCATTTTCTGTCTACTTAACGAATACAACAATTTGCCCTGTGCAAACTCAAAATAGAATTCTGGAGGATTAAAATCAAAAGTTCCGTAGTTATACACTACATCTATTCCAATGGATGGGTCGTTTACCCTAAAGGCACTATGGCCAAAAGTGGTATAAAGGTCACTTCCGGAACCACAGGTAAGTACGCTTATTCTGGAAAGTTGTGAAAGCTGTACCTCTTGGGAAATGCCCCAAAAGGACAAACTAAAAAAAAATCCCAACAAAAATCCTTTTAACCGCATGGTCTGCTAAGTGATGGTGGCGAGGCAAATATCCGAATAAAATATGGACTAATCCGATTGCTTAAAAATTGTCTTATTTTTACGGAAACCGACACTGATGAAACGGCATATACCTAATTTAATAACCTTGTTGAACGTTTTTTGCGGTTGCATAGCTACTGTATTTGCCGTAGCCAATGTATTGGAAATGGCGGCACTTTTTGTTTGCTTAGGTATTTTCTTTGACTTTTTGGATGGATTGGTCGCTAGATTATTGCATGTGAAAAGTGAATTGGGCGTTCAGCTGGATTCTTTGGCGGACATGATTACGAGTGGTTTGGTGCCAGGTATCGTCATGTTTCAATTGTTGAATATGTCCGAACTGGGTGGTTGGAATATGACGGCTAAGGTTTCCGTGACCGATAATGCAGATGTTTCTTTTCTACCCTTTTTTGGATTTGTGATTACCTTGGCCTCTGCTTATCGTTTGGCCAAGTTTAACATTGATGAAAATCAAGCAAAATCATTTATAGGGTTGCCTACACCGGCAAATGCCTTATTGATTATCTCACTTCCATTGATTCTGTTGTACCAGAATAATGATATGCTCAATACAATTATTCTTGATCAATGGTTTTTGATAGGTTTAACCCTTTTGAGTGGGTATTTATTAAATTCTAGGATTGAGCTTTTTGCCCTTAAATTTGAAAATTGGAGTTTTAAGGATAATGCCCTACGCTACATTTTCATTATTATAAGCCTTGTACTATTAATTACGATGCGATTTCTGGGCATACCTCTTATTGTTGTTTTTTACGTGTTGGGCTCTTTGATCCAAAACTTGAATGCCGAAAACAAATAGAAATTGAATACCATAGAATATATAAAGTTCAATAAGGCGCATTTTGGCGAATGGCGCAAAATGTCCTTGGAGCTTTTTCCTGGATACGCAACGGATCATTTGGAGAGAGATTTGCTTCAGGTTATAGAATCCGACAATCAGGAGACTTTTTTTGCCAAAGGTGAGGAGGGGATAATCGGTTTTATCAATGTCTCTATCCGGCATGACTATGTAGAGGGCTCCAATTCCTCACCGGTAGGTTATATTGAGGCGATTTTCATTAAACCCGATTATCGGAAGCACGGGGTTGCACGAAAGTTAGTTGATTTAGGAGAGCAGTGGGTTCTGGAAAAGGGATGTACACAAATGGGTTCGGACACATGGGCTTCCAATAAGCATGCACGTAAATTTCATTTGGGATTGGGTTTTAAGGAAGAGGATACCTTGGTACACTATATCAAGAATCTGAAAACAGATTCTTAATAGCCTTTTAAAAATCCAGTTTTTTCTTTCGAAGTTCAAAATTCTGGCCTAGGTAGACTTTTCGAACCATTTCATCTGCTGCCAAGTCTTCCGGAATACCGGATTTTAGGATACCCCCTTCAAACATGAGATAGGACCGTTCCGTGATGGCCAAGGTTTCCTGTACGTTATGATCCGTAATAAGTATGCCAATATTCTTATTTTTCAACTGGGCCACAATGCGCTGTATGTCCTCCACGGCAACGGGATCCACACCGGCAAAGGGTTCGTCCAATAGAATAAATTTGGGATCCGTGGCAAGTGCCCTGGCAATTTCGGTACGTCTGCGCTCCCCTCCGGAAAGTAGGTCCCCGCGGTTCTTACGGATATGGCTAAGACCGAATTCCTCTATAAGGGATTCCATCTTCATAAGCTGCTCCTTTTTACTCAATTTGGTGAGCTGCAATACGCTGAGAATATTCTTTTCAATACTTAATTTCCGAAAAACCGAAGCCTCTTGGGCCAAATAACCAATACCGTTTTGTGCCCTTTTGTACATTGGAAATTTGGTAATCTCCATATCATTTAGAAAAATCTGACCTCCATTGGGTTTGATCAAACCAACAATCATATAAAACGAAGTGGTTTTTCCTGCACCATTGGGCCCCAACAACCCAACTATTTCACCTTGGTTTACTTCCAAGGAAATCCCTTTGACCACTTTTCGGCCCCGGTAGGCTTTCATGATGTTTTCGGCTCTTAGCTTCATCTCCTCTATTTCAGGTTTCCAGTCTTTGGTTTCAAGTTTTTGATGATCTTACATTGCATATATAGAATAAACCAAAACAAAAGAAACAAGAAACTTTTGAAATGCTTTGGTATTTAGGTCTTTTTTAACCCGGCATCTTTGCTTTTCATTTCCTTTTTCGCTTCCCGTCTTAAAACTACTTTGGAAATATAAATGCTGACCTGATAAAGAATCAATACGGGAAATGCAACGATAATCTGGCTGGTCACATCTGGAGGTGTAATTACCGCAGATAGGATCAATACGATTACCAGAGCAATTTTTCGGTACTTTTTGAGAATTTCCGGGGTTACCAGGCCTACTTTGGTCAAAAAATAGATAATGATGGGCAGTTCAAAAAGAACACCACAGGCAATAACCGATGTTCTCACCGCACCAATGTATGAGCTAAGATCAAACTCGTTAAGGACCAGTTCGCTTACCTGGTAGGTACCCAAAAAGTTTATGGAAAGGGGTGCTACCACATAATATCCGAACAAGACTCCCGTAAAAAATAAGGTGGAGGCAACAAAAATAAAGCCCTTGGAATGTTTTCTTTCATTGGGGTGAAGCCCAGGGCTTATAAACCGCCACATTTCGTAAAGTACATAGGGGAACCCTACAATAAACCCTACCCAAATAGCGGTCCATATATCCGCCGAGAATTGCCCGCCCATGGTACGGCTTTGTATAGTAAATGGTAATTTATCCGCGCAGAAATCAGATTCTATACCCAAAAAAGTTGCAGCCTTACAGAAAAATCGATAGGTCGGGAAATCCATTTGTGAAGGGCCAAATATGATGACATCAAAGACAAAACCACTCATCACAAAGGCCACACATCCAATGATTACTATAGCTAGGGTAGAACGTATTAAATGCCAGCGCAATTCTTCCAAATGATCCAAAAAGGACATTTCATTAGGGTTTTTGTCTACTTTTTTTGCCATTAGAGTATTCCTTCGTTGATTAAATTGTGCAAATGTACTACCCCTACATATTTATTCCCCTCTACGGCCAATACTTGGGATATGCCTTTGTCCTGCATTAATTCCAATGCTTTAATGGCCAGTACATCGGTTTCAATGGTCTTTGGATTTAATGTCATGATATCCTTTGCCTTGAGTCCATTGATGTTATCATATTTATTCAACATTCTCCTGACATCCCCGTCCGTAACAATACCAACAATCTCATCGTCCTTTATGACAGCACTTACACCGAGCATTTTTTCGGAAATCTCCACAATGACCTTTTTTACATCGGTATCCATTTCAACTTGAGGACGTTGATTGTTTTGGGCAATATCGGCTACCCGTAAATAAAGGCGCTTCCCTAGGGACCCTCCGGGATGGTACTTGGCAAAATCCTTACTGCTAAAACCCTTGAGTTCTAGTAGGCATATCGCCAGGGCATCTCCCATGACCAATTGGGCCGTGGTACTTGTTGTAGGAGCCAGATTATTCGGGCAGGCTTCTTTGGTCACAAAGGTATTGAGGACAAAATCTGACTGTTTGGCCAAAAACGAATCCAAATTACCGGTCATCCCGATTAATTTATTTTTGCCCCGTTTTATGAGAGGGACCAGCATTTTAATTTCTGGAGTGCTACCACTTTTTGAAATACAGATGACCACATCGTTTTCCTGTATGGTGCCCAAATCGCCATGGATGGCATCTCCGGCATGCATAAAAATGGCCGGGGTTCCCGTGGAATTCAAGGTGGCCGATATTTTAGAGGCGATTATGGCGCTCTTACCAATGCCGGAAACGATTACCCTTCCTTTGGATTTTATAATACATTCAACCGCACCTGGGAAATCATTGTTCAATAAAGAGGCCAGATGTCCAATGGACTTACTTTCCGTTTCAAAAGTTTTTTTTGCCAAGTCCAGTATGGCTTCGTTTTTGCTCAACCTTAGTGTATAAATTGTAGATGGTATTCCTAAAAGAATGCTATATTTAAGTTTACAAAATTACGTAAACTTAATTTTATGGAATACTTTATATTTTAATAAAGTTAAATAGAACAAAAAGCGTTTTAAATTTTAAAAATACGTATCTTAAGTAATTGAAATTTTGACTACGCGCTAATTCAACATTTATAAAATGCAAAAAAACGGTATGGTTTCGAATGGACTGGACCTTCATGCCTCTTTAAAAAAATACTTCGGTTTTTCACAATTCAAAGGACTTCAGGAAGAGGTCATCAAAAATATAATCCAAGGAAATAACACTTTTGTAATCATGCCCACAGGTGGCGGCAAATCATTATGCTACCAGCTCCCTGCTCTGATGCAAGAAGGAACGGCCATAGTAGTGTCGCCGCTCATTGCCTTGATGAAAAACCAAGTAGACGCTCTCCGAGGTGTTTCTTCCAATAACGGTGTGGCCCATGTACTCAATTCCTCCCTGACCAAAAACGAGGTAAAACAGGTGAAATTGGATATTACCGAAGGGGTGACAAAACTACTGTATGTGGCACCGGAGTCCCTGACCAAAGATGAATATGTAGACTTTTTGCAATCCGTAAAGATTTCCTTTGTTGCCGTTGATGAGGCACATTGCATCTCCGAATGGGGGCACGATTTTAGACCGGAGTATCGGAACTTGAAGACCATAGTAAATCGTTTGGGAGATGACATTCCCATAATTGGACTTACCGCTACGGCAACCCCAAAGGTACAGGAAGATATCATAAAGAATTTGGGAATTATGGATGCCAAAGTCTTTAAGGCCTCCTTTAATAGACCCAATCTTTTTTATGAGGTACGACCAAAGACCGAAAACGTGGATGCGGACATTATCCGTTTTGTAAAACAAAATATGGGGAAATCCGGAATCATTTATTGCTTGAGCAGAAAGCGCGTGGAAGAGCTGGCACAAGTATTACAGGTGAATGGCATCAGTGCCGTTCCCTATCACGCAGGATTTGACGCAAAAACACGTTCCAAGTACCAGGATATGTTCCTAATGGAAGATGTGGATGTTGTTGTCGCGACCATTGCCTTTGGAATGGGAATAGACAAGCCGGATGTACGTTTTGTTATTCACCACGATATTCCCAAGAGTATTGAGAGTTATTATCAGGAAACAGGTCGGGCAGGAAGGGATGGTGGTGAGGGCCATTGCCTCGCCTTTTATTCATACAAGGATATTGAAAAACTCGAAAAGTTCATGTCCGGGAAGCCTGTAGCCGAACAAGAGATAGGAAATGCCCTTTTACAAGAAGTGGTCGCATATGCGGAGACTTCCATGTCCCGAAGAAAGTTTATGTTGCATTATTTCGGGGAAGAATTCGATGAGATAAGCGGTGAGGGAGCCGATATGGATGACAACACTAGAAACCCTAAGGAGAAGCAGGAGGCCAAGGAAGATGTACTAAAACTTTTAAAGGCGGTCCAGGGGACCAATGAAAAATTCAAGTCCAAAGAAATCGTAAACACATTAAGGGGCAAGGTAAATGCGCTTATATCCTCTCACAAAACGGATGAGAAACCGGTCTTCGGTATTGGTTCGGACAAGGATAAAAATCATTGGATGGCATTGATACGTCAGGTCTTGGTTGCTGGACTTTTAAGAAAGGAAATAGAGCAATATGGTATTTTACACGTGACACCAAAGGGAGAGGGTTTCCTAAAGGACCCTACATCCTTTATGATGACCAAGGACCATGTATATAATAAGGCCACCGATGATGCCATTGTAAGTGCAGCGACTAAAGGCGGTATTGCCGATGAAAAACTTCTAAAACAGTTAAAGGCCCTGAGAAAGTCCCAGGCAGGTAAGTTGGGTGTTCCACCTTTCGTGGTCTTCCAGGATCCCTCCTTGCAGGATATGGCTTTGAAATACCCCATTTCCATAGAAGAATTATTGAATATCCATGGGGTAGGGGAAGGCAAAGCCAAAAAATATGGGAAACCTTTTGTAGAAATGGTAGCCGCTTATGTAGCGGAAAATGATGTTGTTCGCCCGGATGATTTGGTCGTAAAAAGTACAGGAGCCAATTCTGGCCTGAAGCTCTATATTATTCAAAACGTGGACCGCAAATTACCCTTGAGCGATATTGCCTCGGCCAAGGGTCTTGAGATTCCGGACCTTATCAAGGAAATGGAACAGATTGTTTTTAGCGGTACCAAATTGAACTTAGGTTACTGGATCGATGAAATTTTGGATGAGGATCAGCAAGAGGAAATACACGATTACTTTTTGGAGGCCGAAACCGATAATATAGACGATGCCATGGAGGAGTTTGACGGAGACTATGAAGACGATGAACTACGATTATATCGTTTAAAGTTTATTAGTGAAGTGGCCAACTAGCCCTTACGGAAACACCTTATTTTACAGGTCTTTCTAGGAGTTGTAACGTCATATCCTCAGTATTCAATCGGGCCTTGATCCCAATGGGAAAGGTAAGGTTTTGGGTTACATGGCCAAAGCTCATCCCATAGACCGAAGGTATTTTTAAAGGCCCTATTCTATCCATAATCACTTCTTTTAAACTAAAAGAGTTAGGATTGGTAGACGAATTACAACCTGCACTTACACCAAAAAGTATACCTGCGGCCTTGGAAAATGACTTGCCCGCCAGTAATTGTGTCAACATACGGTCTATACGATAGGGAGCTTCTTCTACATCCTCGATACAGACTAATGCGTTTGTAAAATCAATTTCATGGGGTGTCCCGATAAGTGCAGTGATAAGAGTTAGGCTACCACCTAACAGTCGGCCCTCTCCCATACCAGGAGTGATGACATAACGTTCGTATTCGGGATGCTTCTTTAAACGTTGATTTTTGATTTTGGCATTTTGAATGAGCAGTTGATCTTTGGGGTACATTACCACGCTTTGTAATTGCTCAATACTATAGGGGTCGTTGAGTGTACTCCCCACGGGGCCATGAAAGGTAATAAGTCCGGTTTCCTTAAAGATGCCATTCAGAAGTGCTGTAATATCGCTAAACCCGATTAAGACCTTAGGATTTTTTTTTATGTTTTCATAGTCCAACATATGCACAATGCGGGTACAACCATATCCTCCTCTGGCACATAGAATACCATCTACATCGGGATTGGCAAACATGTGATTTACATCTTTGGCCCTTTCGGCATCGGTATTGCTAAAATAGCCATGCTTTGACAAGATACGTTCTGTATGATAGGGAAAAAGGCCCATTGCCATTAACGTAGTCTTTGCCTCTTCCAGAACTTCCTCATTTATGGCATAGCCCGGGGCGATTAAACCCACTACATCTCCTTTACGTAATCCGGCGGGGAAAATACGTTCGTCCTCGAAAATAAAACTACTATTGCCCAACACATTATTTGGGAGCATCATTGTAGCTGAAATGCCAAGGGCCGAACCAATAAATTGTCTTCTTTTTTGCATGAGTTTGTATAAAAACAACCTCAAAGTAACAAATTTAAACAAGACCAAATACACGGAAATATACTTTTGAAGCAGGTGGGCTTGAATCTATGTGATTTAGACGCCACTGCAATTTGCGTGGATATAACACTTTGATTATAAGTCAACTTTGAAAAACAGGAAAAGCCGCTGAAATATGTATTCTTCAACGGCTTTCCATATGTATCGTTACCCGATAATTTTAAGGAGCGGATGCTCCACCTTTGGATTTAGCCCTTCTTAATTGTCGTTGTATTTTTTTAATAGCGGACTCAATGGATTTTTCGGGTTCTATAATGTTGTATTCTCCCCAAAAATCAGGATCGGAAAAACCATTGGCCGCTTCGGCCAAAATAATAGACGACCTCATTCTTTCCTTTGATTTTGGAAACTCACTGGCCAAATTTTTCTCCCAATCGGTTACTGCCATTTCACAGGTCATGCTATAAACTGAATTGAATAGCCTTTTATCCCAATTGACCTTGAATTCCAATAGCACATTACTATAACCATAGTACCATTTGCCATTTTTTTCTCTGTAATCCACCCTGTAAGCCACTTCTGTAGGCCATACCCTCGCATTCCTTGGTTTTCTGCGCACAAACATTCTGGAGGCCAGATTCTTATCGGTAATATTAAGTGAAAATATGGCGCTTGTAAGAATCTTGTTCTCCACATCTATATATAGTTTTCCCTTATATAGTGGTTCTGGGATACTACTGTGCTGTTCAAAATTAACTACATAAATAAGCTTCTCGTTGACCCTGGTGGAGCGATCAAAGCTGAATACATATTTATCTATGGATTTATCCGTGAAAATATATTCCGGATATTTCATAACATCCACGAATAAAGTATTGAAAGGTCCTCCCTGAAGTTTTAGGGCCACCGTGTCCAATTTGCTATAATCCGTACTTTTTCTGGATTTGTACAATTGTACGGCATCCCTACGTGGAGAAGTATATGGTGTTTTATAGATATTGACCACTGCTTCGGACAAGGAAACGTTTTTCCTTCTTTTTTTAATAGTTTCCCTATAAAAAGCTGTCATCAAAGTAGGATCAACAAAGTAGTTATCGCCTTTTCTTTTCAAGGTTTGTCTAACCAATTCACCGGCATCCTTGGGAATTTCAATATTAACTTCGGAAAGTTCCATAACGGATACTTCCATTTGTATTCTATTGTTGCCGTTACCAAACTGGGCCAAGGGCACCATTTTGTCTTTGTACCCTAAGAAAGAAACAACGACATTCCCTTCCGTTATGTCCTTGGGCACTTTTAAGGCAAACTCGCCTTCCGTGTTGGTGATGGTACTTATGTTGGTTCCCTCAATGGTCAAGGTAGCAAAGACCAAGGGCTTTTTATTTGTGGCGTCCATCACTTCTCCCTTATATTGATTGAAAGAGGTGTCCTGTTGTTGGTCATCTTGGAAAAAAGCGGATGCCCTATGTGTTCCGGTTACCCCAATAAGAAACACTACCAATAGTGCCACCACTAGGGATTTGTTGGGTAATTGTATAAACTTTTGCATCGTGATTGATATTTGGCGCTAGAATGATAAATTTAACTCTAAGGTAGTGATTTTTAACGAAATACTTTGTTAAAAAGATGGTAATAAACCATATTTATTTGTACATTTTGAACACTGGATCCGGCATGCTTCAAATCCATTTTTAAGTCAAAATTCAATCAAGAAGTAGTTACCTGTTTTCACCGAAATGATATTATTTTTGAAACTATCAAAAGATACGGCAACTATGGATTATGGGCTTATTCCATGGGTAAAGTGCCCTTCAATTCATGCAGTATTTTTTCCAAATGGTTTCGAATAAGTGAAAAATGACCTTCGTTTTCGAGCACGTGGAGTTTGGAATTGATTAACTCAGAATCCAAATAAGTACCTCTGTGGAAAGGTGACATTTTATCCTCGGCCCCATACCATAGCTGAATGGGAGCATCAATGTCCTTAATTCGAAAGCCCCAATCGTTTACATATAGCTTCCATTCCTGTACCACTCCATCAATACCATTTTTATAAGCCTCAACACTTCCATCGATAAACTCCCATCCATATTCCGGTCTTTGGGTCATAATTTCCCTATCCGGCACCGGCAGATAATTCTGAAACTGTTTTAGACGGCTCTCCGGTTTTTTCAATAAGGTCTCAATGTCGTTCTGGATTACTTTTCGCAATCCGTTGTCATTTTTCCGTGAAGCCAGCCAATGGATGAATTGCACGGGGGGCCACATACCCTTTAAACTACCTTTGTAATCATAAGGTGCAGCTCCACAGACTACGGCACTTTTACATATCCTATTGGGAATCTCATAGGCACAGGCCAACACATGGGGCGACCCACCGGATAGACCAAAAACCGAAAATTTTTTCAATTGCAGATAATCTGCAAGTTCGGTTACGTCCATAGGCCAATCCAAGAAGGTCCTGTTTTTTTTGAAGGAAGATAATCCAATACCCGGCCTATCCGGGGCAATGATCCGTATTCCCATATTTTGGGCTGTGCTATGCATGAAGGCAGAGGACAACCTGCTTTCCTGTCCCCCATGGAAGTAGAATATTGGAAATCCGACCGGGTCCCCATATTCGGCATACCCTAATGTTCTGCCGTCTTTAAGGATCAGCTTGTTGTCGGTTTTCATTCCAGATTTTACCATGGTATTCCCATCACTTATTTGTGAAGAAACACTTAAGCTAGAAGCGGATATGGGCAATAGGAACAAATACACATAACCAAAAATGGGAAGTAGAAGTATAATTGTTGTTACTACAATAAGTGCAATTTTCAATTTCCTTTTCATGTTGACCGAAAGGTCGTTTAGATTATTCCAGTTTTTTATCTTTTGTCCTTCTCGTCATGAGTCTTGGAAGAAGCCCTTACCAATCGGTAGATTTCGTTAAGTTCATTTTGGTTAAGAAACCGCCATTTCCCCAAGGGAATATCCAAATTGACGTTCATTATACGGACACGTTTCAAGGTTTTTACCCGGTATCCCAAATATTCGCACATACGCCGTATCTGTCTGTTTAGGCCTTGGGTCAGGATAATCTTAAATTCCTGGTGCCCTGTTTGTTCTACCTTGCATTTACGGGTCACTGTGTCCAATATAGGTATTCCATTGGACATTTTGTGTACAAAATCGTAGTCTATGGGCTTGTTTACAGTTACCAGATATTCCTTTTCATGACGGTTTCGAGCCCTAAGGATTTTATTGACGATGTCCCCGTCATTAGTCAAAAAGATGAGACCTTCGCTCATTTTGTCCAAACGGCCAATAGGAAAAATACGTTTGGGAAAACCTATAAAATCTATAATATTATCTTTCTCTACCCGAGTATCGGTAGTACAAACAATGCCCACGGGTTTGTTAAAAGCCAAATAAACCGGTTTTTCCTTAGGTTCGGAAATGAGTTCCCCATCGACTCTTATCGCATCGTTTTCGGAAATTTTAGAGCCCATCTCCGGGATTTTCCCATTAACGGTCACCCGCCCTTGCCCGATAAGTTTATCGGCCTCACGCCGGGAACAATAGCCTACTTCGCTTAGGTACTTGTTAATTCGAACGGGTTTTGAGTCTGGCACTTGTAATAATTTGGAATGTGCAAAGATAGCGTTTTTGATTAGGCACAAGAGTTGCAGGAGGTTCCCATTAACTTAGAAAAAAGAAGCAATCCATCTTAAGCATGGCTTCTCTTAAAGTTCAAATACCTCGGTTTCCAAGGTTTCTGTGTCCAAAATGAGAAAGGTAGCCGGAATGGTCTTCAAACTACCCCCATGGAACCCCATAAGTGTCCCAGGATTTACAAATAGGGTATTGTTTATGGTTTCATTGGATGATAGGTTATGATTGTGCCCGTAGCAGACCACATCGAAACCGCCATTTTTTGCCAATATCCTGGCTTTTTCAGGATAATGGTTCATAGCGAAGGACTTATCGCCCAATTCCCCCCTAAAGTATTCCCCATGTATGTTTATATTCGGGTAATCTTTTGAGATTCCGATGAAGGCGGCCACATCACCATCGTTGTTGCCAAGTGCAATATGGATAGGGCGTGAATACCCTTGTCCAAACAGTTTGATGATAAATGGGGAACATAGATCCCCGCAGCACAGCATAGCCTCGGTAGCTTGTAACTCGGGTATTGCCAGTGCCTTCTTGAGGTTATTTACATGATCATGGATATCTGAAACAATTACGATTTTCACGCTGCAGAGGATTAGGTTAGTTTTTACGAATTTACCAATATTAAACTATAAAAACTTGTACGTACAAGTTGTATGGACTATCTTTATCCAGTTCCATAGTAATTCAAATAAATCTGCTCTTTCTAAACATGGAAAAAAAGATCGATAGACGAAGTTTTGTTCAAAAGTCAAGCTTGGGCTCTACAGGAATGCTACTTGTACCGGGTAATTTGCTATCGTCATTCAAAAGCCATAAAGCTCAAATTGAGATTCCTATAAATGCCCATCTCTGGATTTATGCCAGTAAATTTCCTCCGGATTGGGATTGCACACCTGTTTTGGATACTGTATTTTCCGATTTAAGCTATGCAGGTATCCATGGCGTAGAGCTTATGGAAGGCCAATTGCGTCATAACGATTCCGTCCAGCGGCTTAAAGGACTTACAGAAAAGTACGGGCTGCCTGTTTCTGGATCTTCCTATGGAGTTGGTTTTAAGATGTGGGATGTTGCACAACATAAGACGATTATGGAGGACATAAAGACTGTGGTCCCGCGATTGGCGGAGGTAGGTGGAAGAACATTCGGGATATCCGTGGGAGGTAAAAAGGATGGACTTAAAACCGAAGCAGAACTCGATGTGCAAGCTACCCTTTTAAAGAAAGTCAGGTCTGTTTGCGAGGACAATGGTGTAGAAGCCAATTTACACAATCATACGTATGAAGTGGAGAATGATATGCACGATTTAAGAGGTACTTTGGCCAGGATTCCCGATTTTAAGTTGGGTCCAGATTTAAATTGGTTGATTCGAGGGGGGGTGGACCCTGTAGATTTTATCAATGCCTATGGCCCACAAATTGTATATCTTCATATACGGGACCAGTACAAGGATGGTACCTGGTCTGAATATGTTGGCCAAGGCGATACGGATTTTGAACCCATCGCGGCTGCTCTTAAGGCCCAAAATTTTGAAGGGAAGACCGCAATAGAATTAGCATTTCCCAATAATTTTACTCCTAAAAATGAATTGAAGGAAGATTGGAAAATGAGCCGGGAATTTGTTGAAAAGACTTTTGGGTGGTAGTATGTCGCCATCGGTCGCTTTTGAACAAGACGAAGTCGTAAAGGTAGCTTTAAAGATTTTTGTATTAAATATTGAACTTGAAACAATAATTATACTATGAAAATTGCCATGCTAGGTTCGGGCTTTATCGCTCGATTTTATGCGGAATCCTTACACGCGCAAAGACGCAAGGATCATGTAATTATGGTCTACTCAAGAAACCAGGCCAACGCCGAACGTTTTGCCAAGGACTATGGGCTACCCTTTTATAGCACCTCTATGGAAGAAGCCATTTCGCACCCTGATGTAGATGTGGTGTTAATTTCCTTGCCCAACCATTTGCACGAAGCTGCCGTGCTGGCCTGTGCCAAGGCTAAAAAACATGTCATTTGTACAAAGCCGCTCGGACGCAATGCCCAGGAAGCTAAACGTATGCTCGATGCAGTGGAAGAGGCAGGGATTTTCGGCGGTTATCTGGAAGACCTTTGCTATACCCCCAAGTTCTTGAAATCGATGGAAAGCGTAAAACGAGGAGATATCGGTCGCGTTCTTTGGACAAAATCCCGAGAAGCCCACCCGGGACCTCATAGTGACTGGTTTTGGGACAAGGAAAAATCCGGCGGTGGGGCCATCATAGACCTAGGTTGCCATTGTGTGGAAATCAGCCGGAACTTTATCGGGAAGAACATAAAACCAATTGAGGTCATGTGTTGGGCAGATACCCAAGTGCATCCCATAGATGCGGAAGATCATGCCATTGGACTGGTTAAATATGCAAACGGAGCCATTGGACAGTTCGAGGTAAGTTGGACGTTTAGAGGCGGAATGGACTTACGGGACGAGGTTATGGGTACCGAAGGGACTATATGGGTCAATAGCTTCTTGCGCACTGGTTTTGAAATGTTCACTACCGGAAAAGGAGGTGACGGTTATGTGGCCGAAAAAGCGGAATCGAATGCAGGTTGGTTATTTCCTGTAGGTGACGAGGCCCATGAATTGGGATACCCCCACATGTTTACGGACATGTTTACGGCCATTGAGGAAAATCGTGACCCTTTGGAAACCTTTTATGATGGATATGTGGTCAACGCTATCTTGGATGCCGCCCTTAAATCCGCTGATAGTAAGACCTGGGAGCCTATAATTCTTGAGGATTGGCGGGGAGATGAACCGGAAGATTATAAAAAGGATTGGGAATCCTACGATGATGACCACTATTTGATCAAGGAGGAAATTTTGCCCAACGGAGACGTTACGGTGATATTGAAGCATAAAAAAACGGGAAAGGTTTCCAGAAAAGTGACCCTGGCCTAGGCGTACAGGTTCATGGCGCCATCTATAGTCTAATGTCTCATATCTAATGTCTTAAAAATGTACATCAACGGAAAGGCAATTGCTGAAAACACCTATGACGCCATTGTTATTGGATCGGGAATAAGTGGTGGCTGGGCAGCAAAGGAATTATGTGAAAAAGGGTTGAAAACCTTGGTGCTGGAACGCGGCCGAATGGTAGAGCACATAAAGGATTATCCCACGGCAAGCATGCATCCATGGGAGTTTAAACATCGCGGGGCCATTCCGCAAAAAGTCAAGGAGGAAAACCCAGTGATCAGCCGTTGTTATGCCTTTAGTGAGGCTACGGAGCACTTTTTTGTAAAGGATACCGAGCATCCTTATGAACAGAACAAACCTTTCGATTGGATACGAGGTTATCAGGTGGGCGGTAAATCCTTGCTCTGGGCGCGATGGACACAACGTTGGAGCGATCTTGATTTTGAGGCCAATGCCAAGGAAGGTATTGCAATTGATTGGCCCATACGGTACAAGGACATAGCTCCATGGTACAGCTATGTGGAAAAATTTGTGGGCATCAGCGGAAACAAGGATGGACTTTCTGTTATTCCAGATGGCGAATTTCTGCCACCCATGGAAATGAACTGCCTTGAAAAACATGTAAAGGAGCAATTGGCAAAACAGTATAATGACCGCCACTTGGTGATTTCAAGAACTGCTAATCTAACTGCAAGACACGAGGGTCGCGGCCCCTGCCAATACCGTAGCCTATGTAATCGGGGTTGTCCTTTCGGGGGCTATTTTAGCAGCAACTCCGCTACACTTCCGGCAGCGGAAAAGACAGGAAACCTTACCATCCGACCTTTTTCCGTGGCACAATCTATTATTTATGATGAAACTACGGAGAAGGCTACGGGCGTTCGCATCGTGGATGCCAATACCAAGGAAAGTATAGAATATTTTGCCAAGATCATCTTTGTAAACGGCTCTACTTTGAACTCTACCCTATTGCTGATGAATTCCACCTCATCGCGTTTTCCAAATGGCATGGGTAATGATTGTGGGGAATTGGGGCATAACTTAATGGACCACAATTACAATTGTAAGGTTCAAGGGGAATATGATGGTTTCAAGGATAAATATTATTCTGGGAGACGACCTACCGGAACCTATTTGGCCAGATTCAGAAATTTTGGTAAGGACAAACAGAAAAATTTCAAACGAGGCTATGCGTATGCCGCCGGCGGTTCGCGGGCTGCGCAGAGTGAGCTAAGTAAAACAGCTGTTGGGGAAACCCTTAAAACCGATTTGACACGATTGGGCCCCTGGAAATTTGGTTTTAGCGGTATGGGTGAATGCCTCCCTTATCACGAAAACAAGATAACCTTGAGCAAGGACAAGACCGATGAATGGGGTATGCCACTATTAAACATCGATGCGGAATACAAGGAGAATGAGGCCGCTATGACCAAAGACATGGTCACTACTGCAATGGAAATGTTGGATGCGTTGAATTTTAAGAATATTGAGGATAAAAAGCAGGTACGAAACATAGGGCTCAACATTCACGAAATGGGAACCGCCAGAATGGGCCGTGACCCAAAGACCTCAGTACTTAATGGAAACAATCAGGTTTGGGATGCTAAAAACGTCTTTGTCACCGATGGTGCCTGTATGACCTCAAGTGCCTGTCAAAATCCGTCTTTAACCTATATGGCCTTGACTGCTAGAGCTGCCGATTTTGCAGTAAACGAATTAAAGAAAATGAATCTCTAAGCGATACCAATGCTACGAAAAACTTTTATCAACCGATTGGCCCTGGGTAGCGGAAGCACACTTTTACTTCCCGCAGCCAGTCTGATACAGGGTTGTGCGTACCAGCCAATTCTACGAACTACCCTGACCGATACCGATATTCCTTTGCTGGATGAACTGGGAAGCACCATTATTCCGGATACGGGATCTTCTCCGGGAGCCAAGGCCGCTAAGATTGGGGAGTATATGTTGCTCATGTACATGGATTGCATGCCCATGGAAGAACGAGAAATCTTCCTAAACGGAATCAATGAATTGGATTCAAGAGCAGCACGGACTTTTTCAAGTTCTTTCGGTCAAGCCGATTCTTCCCAAAAACTTCAACTATTGGAGGTTGTGCAAAACGAGGCGATGGCCTATAAGCTTAAATTGGAAAAAGAGGAAAAGACAGTACCTCACTACTTTGACCTTTTAAAAGGTTTGACGATTTCGGGATACTTTTCCTCGGAAATTGGGATGACCCAAGCTAGGAATTACCTCCCGGTCCCCGGCAAATTCGAGGCCTGCATGGCCTACGATCAAGATGATAAACCTTGGGCAACCTAAAAAATTATGGACTTTAAGAACACCTCGTACATCATAATGGGCGGCACTACCGGAATGGGTCTCACCGCGGCCAAGGCTTTGAAAGCCAATGGGGCTAACATTCTCGTTGTGGGAAGAAACCCGGATAATTGTAAAAAGGCGGAGAAAGTCTTGGGGCAAAACAGTCTCTCAATAAGCGGAGATGCCACCACCCCTGAAACCATAAAAACTGCAATTCAAATGGCCCATAACGCTTTTGGTAGAATTACCGGACTGTTCCATGTGGCTGGTGGAAGCGGTCGTAAATGGGGTGATGGCGCTTTAGATCAAATTACCTTGGAGGGCTGGAACAAGACCTTGGAATTGAACCTAACTTCCTTGATGCTTTCCAACCAGGCAATGATTCGGTATTTTCTTGAACATAAAAAGGAAGGTGTCATTTTAAATATGGGATCCGTATTGGGTTTCTCCCCATCTCCCAAGTATTTCGTTACCCATGCCTATGCTGCGGCGAAGTCCGCTATCATAGGTTTTTCAAAATCAATTGCGGCTTACTATGCACAGCATAATATCCGAGTTAACGTCATTGCACCGAGCCTTTTCATTACACCTATGGCAAAACGAGCAGCAGAGGATAGGGAGATATTACAATTTTTAAAAACGAAACAACCTTTGGATGGAGGACGTGCCGGGGAATCTGAGGATATCAATAGTGCCGTACTGATGTTTTTGCATCCGGATTCCAAATTCATTACCGGACAGGTTCTGTCCGTCGATGGAGGTTGGACCCTTAGTGAGGGGCAGTATATAAGTCTTTGAAAAAATGACAAAACATTTTTTGGGTATCGATATTGGAGGGACAAAAATTAAGACCGTCATTCTTAATGAGGTAGGTGACATCTTGGAACAAGATGAGGTTTTGACTGAAGATGATGCTATAGATACAGAATTTTGGAAGAAAAAAATAGTTGCAAAAATCGCCGAAAAGACCAACCAATATGCTGAAAAAAATAATCGATCACTGCAATGTGCTATCTCAGCTCCCGGTCTAGTCGATAAAAAAAACCAGATGATTCTCCACATGCCCGAGCGCCTTCAGGGCATAGAAAATTTCAATTGGTCCGAAGAATTACAGCAGGACATTAAAATCATAAACGACGGACATTCGGCTTGCCTTGCGGAATATGAATCTTTTTACAAAGGACAGGGAATACGGCATATGCTGATGCTTACTTTGGGTACTGGTGTTGGCGGGGGTATCATTGTCAATGGGGATTTGTATCAAGGGGATTTGCAACGTGCAGGTCATGTAGGCCATATGACCGTTGCTTATAATGGCGCACCTACCATGACCAATATGCCAGGGAGTTTGGAGCATGCTGTTGGTAACTTTTCAGTTTCCGAAAGGACCCAGGGACGATACAAAAGTGTCCGGGAACTGGTAGATGCCCATAAAAACGGGGAAGAAAACGCTACAGGATGGTGGTTGGAATCCGTTCAAAAATTGGGGGTGGCATTGGCTTCTTTGACCAATATACTTTCCCCGGAGCTGATCGTTTTGGGCGGTGGCATAACGGCAGGTGCCAAGGACGTATTGATGGAACCCTTACGGGATTTCATGACCCGCTATGAATGGCGGCCAAAAGGATATAAAGTAAAACTAGAGGCAGCGAGGCACGGTAGTTTCGCCGGTGCGATTGGAGCGGCCTTTTTTGCCAGAAATAACAATAGCTAATCTTGTGATAAATGAGCGTAACAAAACAGTATTTGGAAAAAGGAAGGGATATCATAAACACCATAGAAAAACAGGAGCCTGTAATTCAAGAAGTGGCACAACTGTTCGCCAAGTCCATTTTAAATGGTAGAATGGTACACCTGTTCGGATCGGGGCATAGCCGAATAATGGTCGAGGAAATGTGGCCGCGCTACGGATCATTCCCCGGCTTTAATCCGATTGTGGAGCTGTCCTTGTCCTTTCATAATCTGGTAGTTGGGGCCAATGGACAACGGCAGGCGATGTTCCTTGAAAATGTACCGGGGCTTGCGGAGCGCATCCTTCGAAATTTTGATACCAGCCCATTGGATACGGCACTCATCATCTCCTCTAGTGGTTGCAATGTAGTTCCCATTGAAATGGCCGAGGAATTTCAAAAACGAAGCATAAAGGTAGTGGCCTTGGTAAGCAGCTTACATTTGGAAGGCAGCACTTCAAAAAAAGCCGATGGCAAAAAGTTGACCGATTTTGCCGATTATGTTCTGGATACCGGAGCACCGCTAGGTGATGCCATGATTTATTTGGATGGGCTGGATTCTCCTGTGTCACCAGGCTCCACTTTAGGCGGTGTTTTGATTATAAATTCGGTCAAGGCAGAATTGGCCAGCATACTTCATAAAAGTGGGAAGTCGCCTAAGGTTTTGAGCAGTGGCAAAATCGTTGGGGAGGAACAGGCAAAGGATTTATTTGAATCGGCCTATGACGAGCATGCCCATTTAATGGCAAAATTGTATGAAAATGTAGGCCTCCAAAAATAATCGTATGCACTTTACCTCAAAAATCACAAAAAACTATACAACGGATATTCTTATCATCGGTAGTGGAAGTGCCGGGTCTACCGCCGCAATTGCCGCCTCCTCGGGAAAATTCAAAGTAACCCTTGTGGAACGTTATGGGTTTCCTGGAGGTACTTCCACACAAATGCTGGATACGTTCTATGGTTTTTTTACTCCATCCGACAACCCGAAAAAAATTGTCGGAGGTATACCGGACAAAATAGTGGATACCCTGAACAGATCAGGAGATATATTTTTAAGGCCCAATACATATGGCGCCGGAACGGGTGTTAATTACAATCCTGAAAAACTAAAACAGGTTTGGGATAATCTATTCATGGAAAGCGGTGTAGAAGTCTTTTACCACTCCACCTTGGTGGGTGTAGAAGGTGTGGGGGAAACTTCTATCTGCATCTTCTTTCATAAGGGGATGGGTTTTTTTTCCATAAGTGCAAGGCGCATCATTGATGCTTCCGGTGATGCAGATTATTGCCATTGGGCAGATATTCCCTATGAACTTGCCGGGGAAAAAGAACCCGCACAAAGTATGACGACTACTTTTCGGATGTCAAATGTAGAGCATCAGGTTTATGAAGCGGCGGGAGGTAAGAAAATGCTCAAGGAAAAAATGGCAACTGCTTATGATAAGGGTTCACATCCCCTGCCCCGAAAGGAAGGATCCGCTCATGAAATGTGCCAGCCCAAATGTATATCCACAGTTGCCGTAAAAGTAGTAGACCTGGATCCTTTGGATGTGGAGGGCATTACCAAGGCAGAGATTGAAGGACGCAAGCAGGCCTTTATTTTTGAAGATTTCTTTAGGGCCGAAGTTCCTGGTTATGAGAATGCCAAAATAATTGGACTTTCCCATCAGATTGGTGTTCGGGAAACCCGTCGCGTTTTTGGTGAATACCGATTGACCAAAGCAGATTGTATGTCCGCAAAAATGTTTGATAACCAGATTTTTCTTTGTGGTGCACCTATCGAGGACCATCGTAAGTCCGATGATGGCACGTCGGAGACTTTTTGGCAATATGTTCCCGATGGAGGAACCTACGGTGTTCCGTACGGTACTATTGTCCCAAAGGAAAGTACAAATACCTGGGTAGTGGGTCGATGCTTTTCCGCTACCCACGATGCCCATGCCTCCTGTCGTTCCATGGCTCAGACTATGAGCATGGGACAGGCCGCCGGTGCTGCGGCGGTACTTTCTTTGAGCTTCGATCAAGAGCCGAAACATGTAGAAATCCCAAAACTACAGGATTCCCTAATTGAACTGGGAGCAGTTTTGGAAACACCAAGTAAGATTGCGGATATTTCGCGCAATGGATGGGCCAAAAATTAGAATTATGACGCAGGATTTTTTTAGAACCGTGTTAGGTGATAGGCCGGTTACGGAAATGGGGCTTACCTACGCCCATGAGCACATTGTTATAGATGATTGCTATGTTACCGCCAAACACCCGGAGTTCTTGCTAAATGATGTTCATAAAATTTCTGCCGAGCTTACCAGTTTTTACAATTCCGGGGGTAGAACCGTTGTGGATACCATGCCCGTCAATAGTGGTAGGAACATTTTAAAGTCGGTACAGGTTAGTGAAAATAGCGGGGTAAACATCATTGTACCTACGGGACTTCACCTGGAAATCTACTACCCGGAAAGCCATTGGCGCTATACTAGTACGGAAGATGACTTGACCCGACTTTTTATAGCGGATATTGAAGAGGGCATCGATCAGTTTGACTATTCCGGTCCTTTGGTCAAAAGAACGCCCCATAAGGCGGGGCTCATTAAATTGGCAACAGGGGATGATTCCTTTACAAAACATCAGGAGTTGATCTTTAGGGCTGTGGTCAATGCCCACCGGGAGACCGGAGCCCCAATTTTGACGCATACCAATTTTGGCAGGCAGGCACTGGAACAAGCCCAGCTTTTTGAAAAACTGGGCGCCAATTTGCAACACGTTGTTTTGTCCCATGTAGATCGTGCGATGGATGTTGAGTATAACAGGGCCGTTCTGGAAGTCGGTGTACGTGTAGAATACGATAGTGCCTTCCGCTGGAAAAAAGGACAGCCCAACCATACCCTCCATCTTTTGGAAGAACTACTACCGGAATATCCCGAACAGATTACCATGGGCATGGATATGGCCAAAAATGCCTACTGGAAGAGTTATGGTGGCCAACCTGGGTTAAACTATCTTATTGAAACCATACCTGATTTTCTGAAATCAAAAGGATTGGAGGAGTATTATCAGCAAGTATTTTTTGAAAACCCAAAGATGTTATACGCATTCTTTAGCCCCTCTTGAACAAATTACAGGAAGTAACTATTTCGAATCGGGTATTCTTTGGTGTTACAATACAAATCCCCATAAAGATTAAGACCCGCTTTGCTGGTTCTAAACCGAACTGAAATATGCAAAATGGGATTCCCTTTGGAAATCCCCAAATTTTGTGCTATTTCTTTCGTGGCAGTTATTGATCTTAATTCTTGTTCGGCACCCATTACTTCAATTAGGTATTCCTGACTCAGGGTTTTAAAAAAAGAACCCTCTACGAAATCATTCGGTTTAATAATCTCCAAGGCATTGAGCGAATACCAGTTATTCTCCAATACTACCGGTCTGTTGTTAATATGCCGAACCCGTTGAAAATATACACATTTGGATTTTTGCTCTTCCTGTGTCAGGGGAAATGCTATGGTCGGGTCCCAACTCGTAATTTTTGGTTCTTTGGTCAGTACCGTTTTCACTTCATAATCAATCGCGCCGGAAAACCCCTTTATGGTCAATAGCCCCAAGGATTTACGCCGTTCCAGAACTTTGCTGCCCTTACCATGTTCCTTTTCGATAAAACCTTCCTTTATCAATTCGTCAAGGGCCTTTCTTACCGTTGTCCTTGTTGTGCCGAACTTGTGGCAAAAATCATGCTCAGAGGGCAGATAACTTCCTATGGGATATTTACCGGTTTGTATCCTCTTCTTTATGTATTCCTGAATCCGTTGGTATTTTTTTGCTTTCTTCAATAGTAGGGAATCGCTGTTTATAGGGCAATATACATCATAATAGAAACTTTGGCCAAACCTATGGATTCCTGATCTTACTTTGTTTACGATGCCAAACTTTTAAAAATGATAACTTCAGTAAAAGGTAAAGTATTTATGATTCTCACCTAATAGGTGCAAGTGACCTGCCCATTTTAAATTTCTTAGCGAGCCCACAGCTAATTGTAAGAATAATTTGTCTATAGCACTTTTGTAGTTCTTGATTCTGGAGGGAATTACCGTATTTCTACTGTAACACTTATATCTTTTTGTCGTCCAAATAGAAAAGAAGTTTTGATGTGGATTTAGTCGTAATAAAAGAAGTCTCTTTGCTGATGAATGCCGTAGGGGTGGGGAATTGCTTTTTATTATCATTCTTGTACCTCAAAAAGAAAGAAGATAGAACGCTTGTAAATCCTGTTCTTTCCTTGTTGTTCTTTATTCTCGGGTCGGTAATCTTGAATACCATATTTAACTTTATGGACTATAGTAATTCCTTATATGGGTTTGAGCCCATTACAAATGCTCTTGTATTCGGCATAGCGCCTCTATTGTTTTTGTATGTACGAGGTCTTGGCAAAGAGGCTCATTTTACTAATCTATGGTCTGTTCACCTCATTCATTTGTACTGCTATTTGGCCATTACTATTATTTCTATAATACTTCCTCATAGTGGTTTTGGTCAATGGGGGCGATTGCTAACGGAGAGCAAATGGATGATCGTTTTATGGAATTTTCATTTTTTGGTCTATCTGATTGTAATTTTCCTTAAGTTTAGAAAGGAAGATATCAACTTTCCATGGACGTCAAAATTGTTGGTTTACGGCATCGCTTCTATTTGGTTTCTTAATTTATTGTTCTTCCTATACCGTTTTTACGTGCAACCGCTGCCTAATTTGTTCTACCTTAATATTACACTTTTGTTTTCCGCTATGACCCTGTATATTTTCTATCAAAAATTAGGGGTGGAAGTCATACCTAAATCAAATTGTAGAGGAAGAAAATTAGGTAAGACCCAAATGCCGAATGGTGGAACTGATGTTTTGGTAGCCACCATCCGGGAGCAAAAGTACTACAAGAATCCAGAACTTGATATTCGGACTTTATCCGAGCTGGTACAGATGCCTTACCACGAATTGAGTTTTAAAATCAACCAAGAATACCATCAAAATTTCAATACCTTCATCAACAGCTTTCGAGTCCAAGAAGTAGTTCGGGCACTTGAAAATCAACAACATAAATCATATACCATTATGGGCCTGGCCAGGCAAGCGGGCTTTAAGTCGGCATCTGTGTTTTATGCCGCCTTTAAGAAAGAGAAGGGCTCTACCCCTACAGACTTTCTAAAGGATATTATTTGAAATCTTCTTTTCCTGTTCTGATTTGTAAATGCGAACAATGAAAATTCAAGAAGCCATCTTGATTTTAATAGTATTGTCATAGCATTTATTTCATCAATCAATAATCTTTAGGCTGGGTACCGACTAAAAATCCGGTCTGTTTAAAAATGACATCATGAAACCGTTACTACAATTTACCGTATTATTCCTATGTATTTGCTATGGAACACACGCAAAGCAACCCCAACTGGATGTAAGAGAAAACAAGATCGCTTACGAAATTACTATTGATTCAAAAAACGTTAGGGTAGCCAAGGTCAGGATGTCCTTTATTCCTAAGGACAGTGTGCTCTACATGACCAATGGTGCCAGTCAGCTTCCTAAAAGATGGGCCACTTTTGTTCAAGAAATCAAAGCTGTGGATTCCAAAGGAAAATCGATTTCCCTAACACCAATGGACGATGCCATGTGGAGATTGCCATCGTCTGTCAAAGAAAGAATAACCGTAAGCTATGAGGTGCATCTTGATCACGAAAACTACGAATGGAGTGGAGGACTTGACGGAGTGGCTTATGCAACGGAGTGGGGCGTGTTTTACACGGCAAGGGCTCTTTTAATTTTTCATGGGGAGAACTGGGAGGATATCCGTATTGACTTTAATATACCAGAATCATGGAAGATGACCACGCCATGGCAAAAGCTGAATCCCGATAAGCACTCCTTTAAGGCCCAAAACCACTCGGCATTGATGCAAGCCATGTTATTTGCCGGTACCCATGATGAGCTTTCATTTAGAAAAGAAGGGTTTGAATTGGTTTTTGCATTAGGGGGACAAGAGGTATTGACCGAAAAGCAGACTTATGAAGATATGGCAACGGGGATATTGGATTATTATATCGACTTAATGGGTGGGGTGCCTAATCCGTCGCCCAACAATGTTTTGGACAAGGCGGTTGTTATTATCAACAGTGCGGGGACTACAGACGGAGAGGTAATCGGTAACAACATAAGTATTTTGGTTGAAAAGGGAGGAGATCAGATGTCCAAAATGATTTCCAAATTTATTTTTGCCCATGAGTTTTTTCACTTATGGAATGGGAAATCTTTCCTGCCGGAAGGGGAGGACACCGAATGGTTTAAAGAAGGCTTTACTAATTTTTACACCTTAAAAGCTTTACGCCATATCGGTTTTTTGAACGATGAGGCCTATTTTCAAGTGCTCAACAATCTTTTTTATCAGCGTTATAGCCAAGATGAGGGCGTTGGCAAACTATCAATGATACAAGGGGAGGAAAAACATGCTCATTGGGGGTTGATTTATGGTGGAGGATTGTTCGTAGCCATAGCCCAAGACATAATTATTCGCAAGGCTACAGCTAATGCCAAGAGTTTGGATCATTTGATGAAAGCTTTTTTTAAAAAGTATGGTGGGACGAATGAGCAATATACTATTGAAGATATACGGCATACTCTAAGTGAGTTGAGTTCAAAAGACCAAACTAACTTTTTCAAGACCCATATAGCCGGGACAGAACCTTTGCCCATAGCAGATTACCTCTCCATGGCCGGGTTGCATGCTAGAATAGAGGAAGGCAATCTTCGCATCGCTAAAAATGAAAGTGCTTCTCCTTTCGAAAAAGAGATGGTTAAAGGTCTTTTGGGACTTTTAGAATGACCTTGAGTAATTTTAGTATGAAAAGGAATATATTTCTCGTCCTAGCATTATTGAATTTAGCGTGCAAGGGTCAAAAAACCCAAGATAATGGGGAAATAGGGACGGTTGCCATAACCGGTACGGATGGAATAATTTACACCGGTGAATCCGGGTTTATCAATGTGCCGGAAAATAGAGATAGCTCGGTATCCAAAAGCATAAGACTCCCTTTTTTTAGGATAAAAACGGAGCATCCCGTTCCGTTTCCCCCCATTTTTGTTTTTGAAGGCGGGCCTGGCGATAGTCCCTCTATTTTGCAACACTTGGAGGATTTAATGCCGATTTTATATTCCTTCTCGAAACGTAGCGATGTGATTGTAGTGGAGCAGCGCGGAAATGGCCGGTCCGAGCCTAATTTAAGTTGCCCGGGGTTTTTTGAGCTACCTCTGGATGTTGACCTTACCAAAGAGGGTTTTTCCCAGGTTTATAAGGCATTTATGGAAAATTGCGCTCTGTATTGGCAAGATAAAGGGCGGGAGTTATCCGGTTATAACGTTTTGGAAATGGCCGACGATATCGATGCCGTTCGGAATTTATTAGGGTATGAAAAGATTATGCTATTTGGAGGTAGTTTTGGAAGTCACCATGCGCTGGCCTATCTGCAACGCTATCCTGATAGAGTAGAGCGCGTTTTATTGGATAGTGCCGAAGGACTGGGTCATACGATGAAACTTCCCTTGGATGCGGATTGTATGTTGAAACAGCTGTCGCAATTGATTTCGGAGCATGGCAGCCATTCCAAAACACTTCCATCCTTTATTGAATTAGTAAAAACAATAATTCGAAAATTGGATAAGGAACCTGTCCAGATAAATACGTTACACCCTGTCACCAATAAAGAGGTACCCATCGTTTTAGGAGCCTACGATTTACAATTGGCCACGGCCTTGGAACTAGGAAGAATAGGATATCGAGAGCTTCCGTATCGTTATTTGCAAATGCAAAAAGGGGACTTTTCTTGGTTAGCGGCCTATGCGATTCGGATACGCTTGGGACAGTCCCGTAACCTCATGGCAGTACTTACGGATTGTGCCTCGGGTGCCTCCATGGAGCGGCGGGAAATGGTAATGGAGCAAGGTAAAACGGCCATTTTGGAAGATGCGCTCAACAATATCAACTTTGAGGCCTGTGACCTGTTACCTTTTAGGAATGTGAATTTGACCTTGACGACGGACTTTAAGTCACCGGCACCCTTGTTGATAGTGAATGGTAATCACGATGCGAGAACTCCTTTGACCAATGCAAAGGAAATTTTGGAACACTTTGAAAACGGAAGGATTTTGGAGGTCAAATACGGTTCGCACGACCTGTTCAGGGAAGGTTTTGACATCTTGGCTCCCGTACTAATCGGTTATTTGACCAGTGATGACCCATTAGGCTTTAAGTTACCGGCCCGATTGGAAGTGCCTTTGAATCTAAGACTTCATTAAAAGGACGAAAATGATTTCAATGTTGCAATTTTTTGCAAAGAGTGGCTGTTGGTTCTAGGTACAAGTATTGTTACTAAAGATTCACAAATTCAAACCCGACCAAAGGAATATTCCGAAGATCCCTTTCTGTTTCATTGAGTAGAATGCCATGCTCCAGATAAGCCTTTAAGTTGGCCAGCCAAAAGGTCCAGCCATTGCTACATCCATAATGGATGTTCAACCTGCTCTCCTCGTCTGTGGGAATATCATACTGTTTTAAAGTTAGCAGACATGCGTTTCCTTGACTTTCTATTTGTACGGAGACTTTGCTGTCTGTAAAAGAAATCTCTAAAAAATCCATACCATTGTTCCGTATAACTTGTCCCTTTTCCTGGTCATCCCAATTATGCCATTCCCAAATATAGCTATCGCCGATTTGCATAGAGTCCTTTTCATTACGTCGCTCGCCTTCCGGCGAGAAGTACTGGGCCTTTCTCAGGAACCAGGAACAGATGCCTTCAGGAGTTGCCCAGCACCAATAGAGTTTTTCCTTTGTAGTGTTTATATATATTTTCTTGGTGAAAGAATCAAAACTTAGCTTTTCCATAGGGTTTATTTAGCACGTTTTAGTTCGTAATCATATAACTGTCTTCCCAACTCTGCTAAAAAGGGAATACCAATTTCATCATATTCATACTGGTTATCATTAAAGATACCGTCCTTATTGACCAAGATGGTGGCCGAAAGCATAAACTCTACATTATTTTCCGCATCCGTTATATACGCGCAGTCCGTGAGTGTGCCATAAGCAAAACCAACCTTATTGTAGATTTTTATGTTCCCAGGAATGTTTTCCTTGGTATCGCCGTACAAAAAGAATTTACAGTATCCATCATAATACTCCTCTGGGTCGTAACCCAGGGCTTTGGGCAAGGTATGCATGGCCGTTAATAAATATTCCCTTTGTGGTTCGGTAAGTTGGAACTTTTCCTTATCGGAAAACTTCTCCGGGAAAACTACCCTTTTCAATACCCCATGTTGGGCATCTATGGGATAATAATTTTTCAAACTAAAGTCAAAAGGTCCTTTCATTAATGAGTCTTCTTCATAGAACCCTGTTCCTTTCCTTGTTTTGTTCAGTTGCAAGGGCCTTGGAGCCGTATTTGTACTCCCCTCCAATGTGGCTGTTGTACTGTCATTGAGGTAAATGATAAGAGGTTTTGTAGTAACATCATCGGAATGATAGCCCAAACGGTGGGAAATCCGTACCGGGTCCACGCCCTTATCTCTTAATCGGTTATTGATCGCATCTTGACCTAAAAATTCTACCAAGCGATTATTGGCGTGATTGTCGCTAACCGCAAAAATCTCGGAAATAGCTTTGGCGAAGGTAGTCTCGATGGAATCGCCTTCCACATAAAAGCGAGTATTCCTATTCAGCGTATCGATTTCGTTTAGTTTTTCCAGGGCCAGGACCGCAATGGGAAACTTTACTGTGCTTGCGGGATAGAAATAATTGTGCTTGTCTACTTGAAAATCGTAATCTGTAAAAATGATACTGTCCTTTTTGCGATTTATTTGGGTATAGCGGATCTGTACTTCAAATTGGTCTACGCTATCCATAACTTGTTTTATATTCGGATTCTCTGAGGAAAGCACCTTTTGCAGGGGGTCCTCCAAGACCTGGGCATGCGAACAAGCCATTAAAACACTACATATGGCTAAAGAAAAAAAGAATAATCTCATTCTAGTTTAAGTTTTGGTCGGTTGTTTTTTCTTCATTGGACTAAAAGTGGTTGTATGTTTTTCATGATCAGGCTATTTCCCTTCTTTTGAGAACCCTGGAGAGCTCTTTTCGTAAATCTCTCCACGATGTGGCTTCAAAGCATCCCTTACTTTGATCATGTCAGACTCATCAACAATCAAATAGGCAATACTGTGGACATCGTTTAGTCGTTTGGAACCTGCAAGCCCCTTATTCAAATTAATGGTGGCACTATACTGTTTCAAGTGTATTTCGTGATGTTGTGCCGTTTTATCCGCGGCTGGGCCCCTAAAGTCCCAAATAAGTCGTATTCTTTTCATCGCTTTGGTTCCAAAGGTTTATGCATCGGCAACAGAGATGCCATTTTCGGCAAAGGCCTTAAAATCTTCTGCATATTTTTGAGATTGTTTCTTAAAAGCTCCGGGCATAAGGAATCCCATTACTTTCATCATGAAACTGGAAAACTGAAATTCCGCCTCGGATATCCATTGGGTACTATGTCCGTCTATGTCCTTAAAATAATTCTTCTGAATGTTGTGTACCCCTTTAGTATCATAGGTAGCATGAAATTCATGGGGAAAGTTGCTTCTAAGAATGGTTTCAATAAGCACCATATCTCGCTTGCCCATTTTATAATGTAGTTCCATTTGGGCCCCTTCCGCTCCTGGTGTGTCTGAGAGCTGTTTATAACTTACAAGGCCGCGTTGCCAATGTTTCATATTATCGGGATTATCCAACTTCTGGACAAACGCCTCAATAGGAATGTCAATAGTGATTTCAGTAGTATATTTCATGGTTGGTGTAGTTATTGTATTCGCCCTACTAATGTAATAAAATAATGTAGGGGCGGCCTCTAAAAATGTGTTAATCCAAGGTTCATAACTTGTTAAGCACACATTAATTTTTATTTTTGCCGGATGTTTATCTTTTTAAGCAATGCAAGGACAAAAGGTTTCCTTTGCTTTTTTGTAGTGCTCCTTATAATGTCCTGCGGTTCCTTTTTGAAGGAAAAAGAGGCAAAAGAACCATTGGCAAGGGTAGGGGAGCATTATTTGTACAATGAAGATATTTTGCCCCTGTTAAGAAAGGGCATTTCCCGTGAAGACAGCGCTTCCTTTGTTACCAATTACATCAATAATTGGGCTTCCAAACAACTTTTGTTGGATAAGGCAAAAATTAATTTACAGGAAGAAAAATTAGCAGAGTTCGATGCCTTAGTGGCCGATTACCGCACAGACTTATATACTAGGGCCTACAAGGAAGCCTTGGTAAGCCAAGGAAGTGATTCCTTGGTAAGCCACTCCCAATTGAAGAGTTTTTATGAGCGTGAAAAGGAAAACTTTAAATTGAAGGAAAAGCTGGTACAGCTTCGTTTTATTGAGCTCCCAACCGAGTTTCTGAATAAGGGAGAAGTCATAAAGCGACTAAAAAGCTTTACGGAAGAGGATATGGTCTATTTGGATTCCATAGGGGTGCAGTTCCGTAAATTGAATTTCAACGATTCCATTTGGATCAGGGCCTCCAGGGTAATCGAGGAGATTCCTCCTTTGACCATTGATAATCAGGACCGATACTTAAAAAAATCACAATTTTTTGAATTGGAGGATTCAATAGGGGTATATTTGGCTAGGATAAACGATGTTCGTCAGGTTAACGAAATAGCACCCTTGTCCTTTATAGAGCCTACCATTAAACAAGTACTTCTCAGCAGGAGAAAATTGGACTATATACGTAAATTGGAAACGGAATTGATAGATGAAGCCATTAAACAAAATGAATTCGAGGTCTATGCACAAGATAACTAAATCGCTTATTTTAGGTTCGCTTATATGTATGCAAGGGATTTTATCGGCCCAAAGTAGCAATGCTGTTGCATCGGATTCCCAAGAGGAGCCCATGGCGTCCACAATGCAAGCCGAGGCGGAAATTAAAAAAGACACCTCAGAGAACCTCAAAAGAATTAAATTGGATGGTATTGCAGCGGTGGTTGGCGACTATGTAATCTTGGATTCCGACATCGACAAAACGCTGATAGATCTCAAAAGTCAAGGTGCGTCCACCGAGGATATCACGAGATGTGGACTTTTGGGAAAACTTATGGAAGATCGCTTGTATGCACATCAGGCCGTACAGGACAGCCTTTTGGTATCTGATGATGAGGTGGCGGCCACTACCGAGGCACAAATTCAGGAACTGGTCTCAAGAACTGGATCTATGGCCAAGTTGCTAAAGTTCTACAAGAAGGATGACGAGGCCAGCTTGCGGGAAGAAATCGGTAAAATAAATAAACTTCGTATGTTGTCCGAAAAAATGCAACGTGATATCATTTCGGAAATTGAGATTACCCCGGAAGAAGTGCGGCAGTTTTTCAATAAAATCCCTGAGGATGAACGTCCTGTTTTTGGTGCCGAGCTGGAAATTTCCCAGATTGTAAAGCAACCAAAACCCACTGAAGCCGAAAAACAGAAGGTTATTGACAAGCTCAATACCATTAAAGCTGACATTGAGGACAACGATGCCAGCTTTAGTGTAAAGGCCATTTTATATTCCCAGGATCCCGGCTCAAAACCAAGGGGTGGATTGTATACTAGTATTACGAAGAAATCAGGGTTTGACAAGACCTTCAAGGATGTAGCTTTCAGCTTACGGCAAGGCGAGGTGTCCGATCCTTTTGAGACCATGTTCGGTTTCCATATTATTTATATTGAAAAAATAAGAGGTCAAGAATTGGACCTTCGCCATATCTTGATCCAGCCTGAAATTTCACAGGAAGCTTTGGATGGGGCAAAGTCCGAATTGGACAGTATAAGGCAGAAAGTGTTGGACGGGAAATTTACATTTGCCGAGGCAGCACTGAATTTTTCCGATGAAAAAGAAACCAAATTTGATGGAGGCCTTTTACGGAATCCTACCAATTTTGATTCTAAATTTGAGTTGACGAAAATGGATCCCACATTATATAACCAGGTGAGAAATTTAAAGGACAATGAGATTTCCTATCCCATTTTTGAGGAAGATCCACGGGGTGGCGGCCCAAAGTACAAGATTTTGAAGGTTACCAACAGGTATGATGAACATATCGCTGATTTTGCAAGGGACTATACCAAAATCCAACAGTTGGCCCTTACGGAGAAACAATACAATGCCATAAAAAAGTGGATGGAAGAACATATTGAGGATACCTACATTAGCGTAAACGACAAAAACAGGGAGTGCAATTTTGCCAACAATTGGGTAAAGAACTAGGAGAATGTCAGACGTTACGGCGATCAATCAACTTGTAGAAAAACATAGTGCGCTCAAACAGGAAATTGCCAAGATTATTGTTGGTCAAGAAAAGGTCATAGACCAGATTTTACTTTCCATTTACACGGGAGGCCATTCATTGCTGATAGGTGTTCCGGGGTTGGCCAAAACCTTAATGGTAAATACAATAGCCCAAACTTTGGGGTTGGATTTTAAGCGTATACAGTTTACTCCGGATCTTATGCCCAGCGATATTCTGGGGAGTGAGATCTTAGATCAGAACCGAAACTTTAAGTTTATAAAGGGACCGGTATTCGCCAATATAATTTTGGCGGACGAGATAAATCGTACACCACCAAAGACACAAGCCGCACTTTTGGAAGCCATGCAGGAGCGTGCGGTTACCATTGCCGGGCAACGCTATAAATTGGAATTGCCCTATTTTGTCCTGGCCACACAAAACCCAATAGAACAGGAAGGGACCTATCCATTGCCCGAAGCCCAGTTGGATCGTTTTATGTTTGCGATAGAGCTAAAGTACCCGTCCGTTGAAGAGGAAGTACGCGTGGTAAAGACTACCACCAATGACGAATTTCCAAAGGTTGAGGCACTTTTTAATGCCCAAGAGATCCTGGAAATTCAACATTTGATTCGGAGGATTCCAGTACCGGACAATGTAGTGGAGTATGCGGTCAATTTGGTCAACAGTACACGACCTGTTTTGTCATCTGCCTCGGATTTTGTTAAACAGTACATCGATTGGGGTGCCGGACCTCGGGCTTCACAGAACCTTATTTTGGGAGCCAAGGCCCATGCTGCCGTTCACGGTAAGTTTTCTCCGGATATGGAAGATGTCCGGGCCGTGGCCATGGGAATTCTACGGCATAGGATCATTAAGAACTACAAGGCAGAGGCCGAAGGTATTTCCGAAGAGGACATCATAACAAAACTTCTTTAGGAATTATTCCTAACTTTTCAAGGTGAAAAGAGCAAAGGACAAATTTTCAAAGCAATCCAAAGCGTATAAAAAATTCCGTCCAACCTATCCAAGTACCTTATATGAGGAACTATTAAAATGGGTGCATACCAAGGATGTGTGCTGGGACTGTGGTACCGGAAATGGTCAAGTAGCCTCTGCCTTGTCCCCATATTTTAGTACCGTTTTTGCCACGGACATTAGCCAGAAACAGATTCAAAACGCCGGAAACCGGGACAATGTTATTTTTAAGGTCGAAAGGGCCGAAAACACCAACTTCCAGGATAGTCAATTTGATTTAATAACCGTAGCACAGGCTATTCATTGGTTTGATACGGCCGGATTCAATAACGAAGTTAGGAGAGTTGGCAAAAATGGAGGGGTACTGGCTGTATGGGGCTATGGATTGCTGCGGATTTCCCCGGTAATTGATGAATTAATAGCTCATTTTTACAAAGATATCATCGGTCCCTATTGGGATAAGGAAAGAAAACATATTGACGCGGCTTACGAGACTATTGATCTGGACTTTCAACCACTTGCCATCAAATCGGATTTTGCAATAAACGTCCAATGGGATTTAAGAAGTCTAAACGGCTATTTGAATACTTGGTCCAGTGTTCAAAATTATATGGGCCAAAATAATGGCGAAAACCCTGTGGATGGTTTTATGGATAAGTTAAAATCCTCATGGGGCGATATCGAGCAAAAGAGCATCAATTTCCCAATTTTTATGAGGGCTTTCCGAATTGAAAAATAACTATGGGAGTAGTTTTTTTCTTCCACTTTTTCAGGTAGACGGACTAAATTATAATCAAACCCGAAATTTTTTGCCCATTACCTGAAAATAGTTGCCCTACGCGTTCAAAAAATTTCTTTTGCCCCTTGGATTTTCTTAATTTTACTGAATTGCAACCATTAAAACTAAGAAGAGAATGGCATTTGATATTGACATGATAAAAACGGTGTATGCCAACATCGCGGAAAAGGTAGAAGCTGCTCGAAAAATCGTTGGTAAACCACTTACCCTTTCGGAAAAAATATTGTATTCCCATTTGTGGGATGGCAAAGCTACCGAGGCTTTTGTCAGAGGCAAGGACTATGTGGATTTTGCGCCGGATAGAGTGGCATGTCAAGATGCAACGGCCCAAATGGCCTTATTACAGTTCATGCATGCCGGGAAGCCAAAGGTGGCCGTTCCCACTACGGTCCATTGTGATCATTTGATCCAGGCCAAAGTAGGGGCCGAAGCAGATTTGAAACGGGCAAACCAGACCAGTAACGAAGTATTTGATTTTTTGGAATCTGTATCCAATAAGTATGGTATCGGGTTTTGGAAACCGGGTGCTGGAATTATTCACCAAGTAGTTTTGGAAAACTATGCCTTTCCCGGAGGAATGATGATAGGAACGGACTCCCACACGGTAAATGCAGGAGGATTGGGCATGGTGGCCATAGGCGTTGGAGGAGCCGATGCGGTAGACGTAATGGCCGGCATGGCATGGGAATTAAAGTTTCCCAAGCTTATTGGGGTAAAGCTTACCGGAAAACTGTCCGGATGGACCGCTCCTAAGGATGTTATCCTAAAAGTGGCGGACATTCTTACCGTAAAAGGAGGAACAGGTGCCATAGTGGAATACTTTGGGGAAGGGGCTACCTCTATGTCCTGTACCGGAAAAGGAACCATATGTAACATGGGTGCCGAGGTAGGAGCTACCACTTCTACCTTTGGATATGATGAATCCATGGATAGATATTTAAGGGCTACAGATCGGGCCGATGTGGCCGATGCGGCATTACAGGTAAAGGAACACCTGACCGCTGATTCCGAAGTTTATGCAAATCCAGAACAGTACTTTAATCAAGTCATTGAAATAAATCTTTCGGAATTGGAACCTCATCTCAACGGCCCCTTTACTCCGGATTTGGCTACTCCTATTTCTAAAATGAGCGAGGCCGCCAAGGAAAACGATTGGCCGTTAAATGTTGAAGTAGGATTGATAGGTTCTTGTACCAACTCCTCCTACGAAGATATTTCAAGAGCTGCGTCATTAGCCAAACAGGTAGCCGATAAGGATTTAAAAATGAAATCCGAATTTACGATTACCCCGGGTTCCGAGCAGGTGCGCTACACCATAGAACGTGATGGATTTATCAATACCTTCAATACTATAGGGGCAACGGTCTTTGCCAATGCCTGTGGTCCTTGTATAGGGATGTGGGACCGGTATGGGGATAAGGCGGCCGACGGGCCTCGGAATACGATTGTACACTCCTTTAACCGGAACTTTGCCAAGCGTGCAGATGGAAACCCAAATACACTTGCCTTTGTGGGCTCCCCAGAGCTGGTTACAGCAATTGCTATCGCCGGACGGCTGGATTTTAATCCTGTTACGGACAAACTGATCAATGAGGAAGGTGAAGAAGTAATGTTGGACGAACCTAGGGGTTATGAACTTCCACCTGAAGGTTTCGCGGTAGAGGATGCGGGTTATATTGCTCCCAAGGAAGATGGATCCGGTGTTGAAGTTAAAGTTAGTCCAACTTCGGAAAGGTTACAATTGCTGGCTCCTTTTGAACCGATAAAACCGGAACAATTGCAGGGGATGAAGTTGTTGATCAAAGCCTTTGGAAAATGTACAACAGATCATATATCAATGGCTGGACCTTGGTTACGTTATAGAGGACATTTGGATAATATCGCCAACAATACGCTAATCGGAGCTGTTAACGCATTCAACAAAAAGACCAATTTTGTAAAGAATCAGTTGGAAGGAGAGTATGGCGGTGTTCCAGACACCCAAAGGGCGTATAAAGCCGATGGGATCAAAACCATTGTTGTTGGAGACCATAACTATGGTGAGGGATCTTCCCGTGAACATGCAGCCATGCAGCCTAGGCATTTGGGAGTTGCCGCAGTATTGGTGAAGTCCTTTGCCCGTATTCATGAAACCAACCTGAAAAAGCAAGGCATGTTGGCGTTGACCTTTGCCGATGAAAGTGATTACGATCGTATCCAAGAGGATGATACCTTCAATTTTGTGGATATTACTGATTTTAGCCCGAATAAACCCTTGACCATTGAAGTGGTTCATGCGGACGGAAGTAAGGACAACATCATAGCGAATCATTCCTATAACGATGCGCAAATAGGATGGTTTAAGGAAGGCTCGGCACTGAATGTAATCAAACGGGAAAATGCCTGAACCAAAACATTTTGAATATAAAACTCCCGATTTTAGGGAGTTTTTTGTTTAGATATTGCAATGAAACGAAGTACAATACTCACACTCCTGGTCATCGCCATGGTATTGGCACTTTTCGTTACACCCCTAGGTTATCATGGCAAAGTATGGCTGAATCAGTTATTTGCCGGAACTCCGGATATAATTCCCATCTCCAGACGGGACAAGCTGGTAGATTATAATTGGAAGCTTAAAGATGACCAATGGGATTTCTTTAGTTTTGAAAAATCCAAGGGAAATGTGGTCTTCGTCAATTTTTGGGCCTCTTGGCGCTTGCCTTGTGCAGCGGAACTCAAGGGCATACAGAAATTGTACGATGCCTATGGGGATAAAGTTGACTTTTATATCATTACCAATGAGGAACGACCTCCGGTGGAAGAATTTATGGAGGTCAAAGGTTTTACCTTTCCCGTCACCTATTTGATTATTGGTGGGCGTTCACCAATTGAGGTTTTGGAGCCTCCGGCTTCCTATATTATAGATAGGAATGGATACATTGTTGTAAAGGAAGATGATATCAAGGATTGGGATACAACATCGGTTTACCAATTGTTGGATAAACTTCTAAATACTGGGACTTAGTGAGATACTCAAAAAAACACGTTTTCTTACGCCTTTCAGTCCTAGGTACGTTGGTATTTTTGTTTTTTACCCCTTTAGGATCTCGGGTTATGGCAAAATTAAGTGGGTTGGTCGCTCAAAGTTCTGCGATAGTCAAAACGAAAATGCGGACCCCCTTGGATACGTATCAATGGGAATTGGAGGATATGGATTCCCAAACCTTTAATTTTGAAACCCAAAAAGGAAAAGTTGTGTTTCTTAATTTTTGGGCAACCTGGTGCCCTCCCTGTGTTGCAGAAATGCCCAGTCTTCAAAAATTGCATGATGCTTATAAGGACAAAGTCACTTTTATGTTTGTTGCCAAGGACGAACCCGAGCGTGTATCCAAATTTTTGAAAAAAAAAGGTTATGACTTGCCAGTTTATTATTCTAAAACCCAAGGGCCCAATGTTCTTACCGCGAAAACGATTCCGACTACTTATATTATTGATAGGGATGGAAAAATAATCCTTGCCGAGACAGGTTTGGCAAATTGGTATAGTGAAGAAGTTAGGGAAAAACTGGACGGTCTGGTTAAGACTGAATGAGAATGGATGCCGATCAAATAACTACCTTGACTTTCTTTAGATATTCCGGTCTAAGGCAGAAAATTTGGGCTTTTTGGATGATGCAATTTGCACATAACCCTTTGTCCCACACCCAAGGACTTCAATTCTACAAATTGCTGGGCAGTGGAAAGGTAGGCTTTAACCCCTTACCGGATTGGTCTGTTTATGGTCTCTTACAGGTTTGGGAGAATGAGGAAAAGGCAAATTCCTTCTTTGAAACCTCGGATTTAATGAAACGTTATCGTAGAAAAAGTTCCGAGCAATGGATACTCTATATGGGCAACATTAGTGCCAAGGGCGAGTGGTCCGGAAGCAATCCTTTCAATGAAAGCAGCAAACTGAACAAGCACAACCCTTATATTTCAGTAATCACTCGGGCCACCATAAAACTGAGATGGTTGGTTAGGTTTTGGAAATATGTACCAAACTCGCAGCAGCCCTTGACGAATAACAAAGGGCTGCTCTTTACCAGAGGTATTGGTGAGGTGCCTTTTACCCAAATGGCTACCTTTAGTATTTGGCAGGACAAGGCATCGCTAATGGATTTTGCTTACCGTAGTAATGCCCACCGCAGTGCAATTGAAAAGACACGGCAGCTGAATTGGTATAGTGAGGAAATGTTTTGTAGGTTTCAGCCCTATAGATCGGTTGGGACTTGGAACGGGAAAAACCCGCTCCCTGAATTACATACCTATCTTAAATAAAAGAAAAGGAAAAACACCAACTGGGACAGATATATGTGGATGGAAAAAAGTCTGTTTCCTTTGATATCCAACGCCCTAAGAATGAACTGAAGTACCAAGGCCAAAAAGAACCAGGTCACATAATTGGGGTAGGATGCCAAATTATCCTCAAAGGTCCAAAAGTCCAAAAGGTGGGAGCTTTGTTCCATAAAAAAATCGAGTGCCACCATCAAAAGTGCGGCACATAGTATTTTTAAGGTTTTCGATATTGAAAGATAATCTACAATTCCTGCACAGACAAAGGTGAGCAATGCCCATAGCGCTCCGATAAGATAAGGTACTCCATCTAGTTCTGGGCCAAGATTAGTACCATATTCATAGTTTCCAAAGAGTATCCCATAGTTTACACCAAGCCATTCCGTAAATATCCCACATGAAAAGAAAATGAGAAAAGCCAGTAGTCTTTTGATGGTATGGATCGGGTATACCCAAAAAAAGAGTACCAAAAAGACGATAAGGTTCAAAGGGGTCTTTTCAATGAACCACTGAAAATGGCCCAATGCAATGCCAATAATGGCGGAGATATGAAAAAGCCAGATAATGCCAATAGCCCATCCTACCTTGTTTTGTTTTAATCGTTCAAGCATGGTTCAATGGTTTTGGCGCAAGATCCCCCACGATTTTGGCTGAAAGTAGACAAAGCGGAATTCCTCCCCCGGGATGTACCGAACCCCCACAAAAAAGGAGGTTTTTTATAGAGGGTTTAAAGTTAGGGTGGCGCAGAAATGCTGCAAATTTGGAATTGCTGGCAGCTCCATACAACGCTCCCCTGTGGGAACTTGTATTGGATTCTATCCCCATAGGATCAAGAACATGCTCCACAGTAATCAATGATTCCAAATCTACGTTCAATTGGGTGTTTAGTTTTTGTATGATCCAATTACGGCCCTTTTTCCTTAAAGAATCCCAATCCTGACCATAATTACCAGGGGCATTGATCATCACAAACCAGTTTTCATGGTCTTTGGGCGCATCCGAAGGCTTATCCTTGCTGGTGATATTAATATAGATCGTAGGATCCTCGCATAGCGTTCTTTCTTGAAAAATAGCCTTGAACTCACGGGAGTAGGAACTGCTGAAAAAAATATTATGCAGATCCAGTTCGGGAAATTTTCTGGAGATTCCCCAGTAGAAAATTAGAGCAGAGCTGGAACGTTCTTGTTGCAGTACCCGTTTGGGCTGTTTTTGCCCCTGTAATAGATTTTTGTAGGTGGGATATACGTCCATATTGGAAACCACTAAATCTGCTTTGTGAAAACCAATATGGGATTCCACTCCGTTGGCTTTTCCCTGCGCTACATTGATGCGGTTTACTTTACAGTTAAAATTGAATCGAATTCCCTGTGATTGGGCCAGACGGTAAAGACTCAAGGTAATAGTATGCATTCCACCTTTAGGGAAATAGGTGCCGTAATACATCTCCAAATGGGGTATCATAGACATGATACCTGGTGTCTTAAAAGGAGAGGAGCCATTATAGGTGGCATATCTATTGAAGAGTTGGACTAGTTTAGGGTGTTCAAAAAACTTTTTGTTCACCTCATCCATAGAAGAATTGATGTCCAGCTTTGCCAGACTGGAAATGGCCTTGACAGTATCCTTGGAGATATAAGAGGATATTTTATGCAATGATTTTTCCAAAAATAGTGGTGCTGTCAACTCATATTTTCTACGATTTCGCTCAAGATATCGGGTTATGGATTTTTCGGAGGCACCAAAAAGTTTGGAGGTATCCTTTACAAAAGTTTCCATGTCGGACTTCGCGGTAAACCGGGTACCATCGTTCCAGAAATAATTGCATAGGGTCTTTTTTCGGATATACTTGAAATAAGCCTCGGGCTTAACTTCAAAAAGCTCAAAAAGTTCGGTTACCAAATGGGGCATGGTGAAAAGGGAGGGGCCAAGGTCAAAACGATAACCACTTTTTTCTATTGCGTGTAGCTTACCACCAGGATAAGAATTAGCTTCCATTACGGTTACCTCATAGCCTTTTTTCCGTAATCGCAATGCGGATGCAATACCGGCGATGCCAGATCCAATAACAATGGCATGCGCCATATGCCTTATTTCTTAAAGTATTTAAAGGGGACGAAAAGCATTCCAAAACATTCACCGTCCTCCTTGCCTAAATGCTTGTGATGCATCTTATGGGCTCGGCGTATGCCGCGAGCGTACCAATTGTTGGCATTTCTAAAGAGTTTGAAGCGCTGATGGATAAAGATATCGTGTACCAAAAAATACGTGCCACCATAAGCCATGATTCCCAGGCCGATAGGCCATCCATACCAAAACCAACTGGAAGTAGCTATCATAATGAAGGACATGCTTACCACTGCGTAGAAGATGAAAAAAGCGTCATTTCGTTCAAACCAAGAATCATGGTCCTTTTTGTGATGATCTTTATGTAGGCTCCATAAAAAGCCATGCATAATATATTTATGGGTAAACCAAGCCATAAATTCCATGAAGCAAAAAGTTCCTATAAAAATGATAATCCAAATTAGTGCTGTCATCTTATACCAAATGTAATTTATAATTCACATAAGATTTGGCCAACAAACCTATTTTCTCATAATTAGGAACCCGTATCCGTGTATTTTTGATTTCCAGAGAGGGTGTTTTCTGTAGCTTTTTTAAAAGTTTGTAATAGTACTTATAGGCAGTATACACCCCAAATTTGGCTTCTTGAGGCAATAGTAGAATTCCTTCATATCCTTTTTTGAAATCGGACTTGATATCTTCCACTATTTCGTTTTTGGATGCTTCATCCAACTCATTTAGGTTGGTATTTGGGAAATAAGTACGGTTAAGGTCTTCAAAATCCTCTTTTAAATCCCTTAAAAAATTCACTTTTTGAAAAGCCGACCCCAGAGCCATGGCTGAATCCTTTAGCTGTTCATACTTTTGTTCGTTGCCCTTAACGAATACGCGCAAACACATAAGGCCGACTACATCCGCTGATCCATAAATATAGGCCCGGTATTCCTCGTCTGAAAGGTATGCACTTTTGGTTAGGTCCGTGCGCATACTTTTCATAAATGAAGCTACCAAATGATATGGTATTTTATATTTATGGTAGGTATGCTGAAAGGAATTCAAAATAGGGTTTAGGCTAATTTTACTTTCAAGGGCATCTTTTAAACTATTTTCAAAATTATCAAAAAGTGTATGCTTTTCATAATCATGGAAGGTATCCACGATTTCATCTGCAAAACGTACAAAACCATAAATGTTATAGATATCCCCGCGTATGGAGGAATCCAACATTTTAGTGGCAAGCGCAAATGAAGTGCTGTAAGACTCCGTTACGATTTTGCTACAACTATAGGAAACTTTGTCAAAAATAGTTTTCATCCTCCACTTATTTCTGTTTGACAATTAGTTGAGATACTAGTTTCCCTGAAATTAATGAAGGAGGCACGCCTGGTCCTGGAACCGTTAGTTGGCCTGTAAAGTAAAGATTCTTTACTTTTTTGCTTTTTAGCCCAGGTCTAAGAAATGCCGTTTGCATTAACGTATTGGCCATGCCATAGGCGTTTCCCTTGTATGAGTTGTATTCTTCCTCAAAATCCTTGACACAAAAGGACTCCTTAAAAACAATATTTTGGTCTACCTTTTGTTTTGTGATATTTTGAAACCGATGCATGATAAGATCAAAATATTGACTTCTTAGTTCCGGGGTATCTTCCAGACCCGGTGCAATGGGAACTAAAAAGAAACCGGTCTCAGATCCTTCCGGAGCCATACTATCGTCCGTAACTGATGGGAAATTGGCATAAAAAAGTGGATTTGAGGGCCATTTCGGCTGATCATAGATTTCTTGGGCGTGCTGTTCAAAATCGGTATCAAAAAACAAATTATGATGTTCTACATTTTCCAATTTCTTGTTGAAACCAACATAGAACAAAAGTGAGGATGGCGCAAAGGTTTTATGTTCCCAATAACTCTCGGAGTATTGTCTATAGGCTTTATCCAACAAAGATTCGGAATGGTGGTAATCCGCACCGCTCAGTACAAAATCACTGTCTATCTCATTTCCGTTGCTAACAATTCCAATGCAACGGCCGTTCTTCACCCGTATTTTTTCCACCGGACTGTTCGCAAATAGGGTTACACCCAATCCTTCCGCTAAACTGCGCATTGCCTTAATAATTTCATACATTCCCCCTTTGGGATGCCAAGTCCCGAGTCCAAAATCGGCAAAATTCATAAAACTGTAAAAAGAAGGGGTCTTACTAGGTTTTGCGCCTAGGAATAGTACGGGAAATTCCAAGGTAGAAACCAGTTTGGAATTTTTGAAATTCTTCCTCACTTCCCCGCTAATGGTCTTAAAAAACTGGTCTACCCGCAGAACGGTCTCTTTGGTTACCAGCTCAAAGGGGGAAATTCCCGGGCGAAGTACTACATTGTTTATGGCAATTTCATAATTCTCCTGCGCTTTATGAATAAATTTTCGCAAGGGTGCCGAACTTCCATTTTCAATGCGTTCAAATTCGGCACAGATTTTATCCATGGTATCACCAATGGTGATTACATCGTCGGAAAAAAAAATCTTGTACGCAGGACTCAGTTTTTCCAATTGGTAGAAGTCGGATGTCTTCTTTCCGAAGTCGGCGAAGAATTTATCAAAAATATCTGGCATCCAGTACCAACTAGGGCCAATATCAAAAGTAAAACCATCCCTTTTCAGTTGCCTTGCCCGGCCCCCGAACGTGCTGTTCTTCTCATGGATTTCGACATCATACCCCTGTTGGGCCAAATAGCAAGAGGCTGATAGCGAAGAAAAACCAGAACCGATTATGATAACCTTTTTGCTCATTGCCATGGGGGATAGGGGACTCTAGTTCAGTTATAATTCATTGACCACCTGTTCTATAGAGGTGAAAGTCTTAATAAAATCGGGATGACCCTCTTCCCTTAGATATCGGGTTTGGTGGCCCAATACCCATAATCTTGGTTTTTCATATTCAGCTACCATTTCAGAGAATTCCTCAACATATTTTTGAAGCTTGTCCTTGGTGGGAGCTACGGTAAAATAGGAAACAAAGTAGAGGTCATTAAAATATTTTATGACATCCTTTAGGGTTTCCAATGGTACGGTCTGCCCTAAATAAATCGATTTATACCCTCGTAGGATAATTTCGTAATTCAAATACAAAAGACCTATTTCATGAATTTCGTTTTCTGGTAGAAATGGTACGAATATTTTATCGGTTTTGGTTGGCTCCAAATGCTGGAGCTTTTCTGTGTTGATAAGGATTTTCTGTTTGATTAGACTGGTAATAAAATGTTCATGAGCCGGACTAATGGTATCCGTTTGCCAAAGTAGTCCCAGTTCGTTCAATAGCGGAATGAATACATCATAAAAAATCTCACGAAAGGATTTGTCCGCCAAAAGGCCATTATAGGTATTAAGAAAAAGGGTTTGGTCAAAGTTTACCATAGCCAATTTAAAAGCATTGATGGCATGGTTCTTAACACTGTTCTTTGCTACAATTTCCTTAACTTTAAGAGGAATGTCCTGCTCATCTATCTTGGCTATTTTAGATATTTTATAGCCATTGTTGTACAGCAATGTAACGTTTAATAGTTTTTGAAGGCTGCTAAGACTATAGGTCCTAATATTGGTACTTGTTCTTTCCGGTGACAGTAATCCGTATCGTTTTTCCCAGATACGTATGGTATGAGCCTTTATTCCGGATAGATTTTCCAAATCTCGAATGCTAAAGAACTTTTTTACATTGTTCATACTTTATATGAAAAGTTTAAACAAATTTACAATTAAATATAAGCACTTGTACCAACTGATTGTTAAAATTTCAGTAAAAATGACCATCATTTTGATAAAATAATAAGAAAGATGTAAAGATCATGGTCCATTTTTTCAATAAATTGATATATTTAGCTTGTCCGTACAACTTCTTGCCAAGGGATTGTGTTAAATTGTGCATTCAGTACTTAATAAAATATTGATACAAAGCTTTTTAAAAAATAATAACAACATAAAGAATGAAAATGAATAGGGTATGCAGTTTAATTTGCCTGGTTTTAATGATGTTGGTTTCCTGCAAACAGCAGAAGAAGGACATTGAAACACGGACAGCTTCCGAGAAGGTGGTTAAAGAGAATGATGACTGGATTTCCTTGATGGACGCCAGTTTGTGGAGAGGTTATAACGAAGATGCACTTCCTGATAATTGGCAGTTCAAAGATGATATTATCGAATGCTACGGAACAGGAGGGGATATTGGTGGGGATATCATCACCAAAGATACCTATGATAATTTTGAACTGAGCTTGGAATGGAAGATTACGGATGGAGGCAATAGCGGTATTTTTTATCATGTGGTGGAGGACAAGATATATAAGGCACCTTACGAAACCGGAGCGGAATATCAATTGTTGGATGATGAGGGATTTTCCGAGCCCATAGAGAATTGGCAAAAAACTGGGGCAAACTATGCCATGCATGTGGCCGATAAGGATAAAAAGATGTTAAAGCCAATAGGGGAGTGGAATTCCTCTAAGATAGTATTCAATAAAGGAGAGGTGGAACACTGGCTCAATGGTCAGAAAATCGTAACCTTTAATAAGTTCTCGGATGATTGGAAAGAGAAAAGGAATAGCGGGAAATGGAACGATTTCCCGGACTATGGTAAAGCTAATGATGGTTATCTAGGTCTTCAGGACCATGGTGCGGGAGTGTGGTTTAGAAATGTTAAAGTCAGAAGATTGTAGATTTTTTTTGTGCTAGAAAAGACGAGAAATAAAAAATGCCATGGCAAATTTTGCCACGGCACTTGAGGTGCGCACGAGAAGACTCGAACTTCCACGGCCTAATGGCCACTAGCCCCTCAAGCTAGCGCGTCTACCAATTCCGCCACGTGCGCTCGGTGGAAAATGAAGGCAAATATAACAAAGTATTTTCATAGATCGTTCGGATAATTGGATTTGGTTTTTGATAATTAAGGAACATTGAAGTTACACTGACCTCGGAATAATTGGAATAAGGAACATGGTCAAGATTTCATCTTTATAGAATGGAAGTACGTTATCAAATTGACCATGTAAATAGGATGATTTCTCTTTTATTGAGTTATCGGGGTTACCGGATTTTTAACATCTGATTGTCATACTTTTTGGCAAGTACTGGCGGTGTTGATATTTGACTAAGTTGATCTATGGGGGACATAAAAGAAATATACAAGGGAAAAACTTACTTGCTGTTAGTGTTCCTGGTCACGCTTGTTACAGGTTGTGGAGTGGACAAACCTAAGGAAGTTGAATTGGCCGAGACCAAGCTGCCTAAGGTCATCGATTTTAACTATCATATTAAGCCCATCCTTTCCGATAGGTGTTTCGCCTGCCATGGACCGGACAAGAATAATCAGAAGGCCAATTTGAGATTGGATATCGCCGATTCGGCTTATGCTGCCTTACACTCGGGAGCGGGGGTTGCCATTAAACCGGGGAGCCTGAGAAAAAGTGAGGTCTATCATCGGATGGTGGCGACCGATCCGGATCAGGTGATGCCTCCGCCGGAATCGAACCTCACCCTTAGTCCTACAGAGATTGCGTATATCAGCAAATGGATAGAACAAGGTGCCGAATACAAACCTCATTGGGCCTTTACCAAACCCGAAAAAAAGAAAGTTCCCGAAGCGGGCAAGGATTGGGCCCGTAATGAAATCGACCAGTTTATAATGGCCAAACTGGAAGAAAACGATATTGAACCTTCCCCAATGGCGCGGCGTGAAATATTGATACGTAGGCTGTATTTTGATCTGACCGGGCTACCGCCCTCCGTGGAAGAGGTAAAACGTATTATGGCCGATAGTACCCCGGATTACTACGAAAGATTGGTCGATAGCCTCTTGGGACTGCCTTCATATGGGGAACGCATGGCGGCACATTGGCTGGATGTGGCCCGTTTTGCGGATAGCGAAGGGTATCTGGATGACTTTCACCATGAGATGTGGCCCTATCGCGATTGGGTCATTGAAGCTTACAACAAAAATTTATCCTATGACGATTTTATTCTTTGGCAGGTGGGAGGTGACCAAATTCCCGAAAGTACACCTGAGCAAAGGTTGGCCACGGCATTTAATCGTCTGCACAAGCAAAATTCCGAGGGCGGGGTTATACCAGAGGAATTCAGGGTGGAGTATGTCGCCGATCGGACCAATACCATTGGTACGGCCTTTATGGGCCTCACCGTAGCTTGTGCCCGATGCCACGATCACAAATACGACCCCATATCCCAAAAGGATTATTTTGAGCTGTTTAGCTTCTTCAATAGTACGGTGGAGAGAGGGGATGCCATATTTGCATATAACTCCATTGAGAATGGAAATGATGCCCCTCCTGAGCTTTCCATGAACGCAGGACCTGTAATGCCCGTGCCTGGGGACGAAAGTGTCGCGAAACTATGGGAATTCCTAAAGCGTGAAATCAAAACGAAATCGTCCAATATTCAGAAAGAAGTACTAAAAAGGAAGCCATTGGCCCAGGAATGGGCAAGTTCCAATCCCTCCGTTGAAGTCATGGAAGGAATCGTAGATAATGCCATCATGGTACATCTTGATTTTGACCAATCGGCAAATGGAGTAAGCCAAGACCGCGCGAAAGGTTCCAAGGATGCAAAATACTATGGGCATGCCTTTGTCCCAGGGAAGAAAGGTCTGGCATTGGAATATCAGGAAGGACAACTCATTGCAGACGGAAGCAGAATCAGTTTTGAGAGAACCGAACCCTTTACCGTAAGCTTTTGGATCAAAACCCCTAAGAAGTTCGACGAGGCCCGTGTTTTCTATAACGGTAACGGACGCATACAGGGCTACCGAGGTTGGGATGTGGTTTTGGATAGTACAAGGTTGTCCTTTAGGTTAAGCCATGCCCATCCCTATCAATCCCTGGATTTGCGATTAAAGGAAGAATTGCCATTAAACCAATGGCAGCATTTTGTGTGGACCTATGATGGCTCTAGTAATGCCAAGGGCATGAAAGTATATCAAAATGGGCAGTTAAAGGATCCGGAAATACTCCGGAACAACGTGCTCAGATCCACAAAACCCTATACGGACAAGCGTGCTACGGTATATATGCATTATCAAGGCCTTATTTTAGGGGCCAGCCACTATGATCAGCATTTTGATGGCGGCTTTTTGGATGATGTCCGTATTCTAAACGTGGAAGCAGGCCAACTCATGGCCCAATATTTATATGACGAAAAACTTGGGAGGGAGTCGTTCCAACAAGCCATGGCTTCCACATCAGAAGTGGCAACGGAATTTTATGCGCTGCACCTGGATGAAAAGCTAAAAAAGGAACGGGACGCTTTGCGCGAAATTCAACTGAGTGAGGTGGAGACGATGGATACCGTTCAGGAGATTATGGTGATGGGCGATTTGGATAAGGAGCGGCCCACCTATATTTTGGATCGTGGCCAATATGATGCCCCGACCGATAAGGTGGAGCGTGATGTCCCTGCAACTATTCTACCATGGCCGGAAGATTTGCCCCGTAATCGGTACGGTCTGGGAAAATGGTTGGTGCATGAAGACAATCCGTTAACGGCCCGCGTAGCCGTAAATCAAATATGGTATTTAATGTTCGGCAAGGGGTTGGTCTCCACCAATGAAGACTTTGGTAATCAGGGTGCTTTGCCAAGTCATCCTGAGCTTTTGGACTGGTTGGCCGTGGATTTTATGGAAAATGGATGGGACGTAAAACGATTGGTCCGGCAAATGGTAACATCGGCCACGTACAAGCAATCTTCCGTTGTACGGGAGGACCTAAAGGACATTGACCCGGACAACATACTCTTGGCAAGAAGCCCAAGATACCGCAGGTCCGCGGAAATGGTAAGGGATAATGTGCTGGCAGCCAGTGGCCTTCTTGAACCAAAAATTGGTGGAGAATCGGTGTTCCCATACCAACCCGAAGGTCTATGGAGAGAAACGATAACACATGCCTTTTTCCCGGATTATGAAGTGGATTATGAAAACGGATTGTATCGGCGTAGCCTTTACACTTTTTGGAAACGGAACGTTCCTGCACCGGGTATGCTGGTTTTTGATGCCTCCAACCGAAGTGAATGCCAAGTGGAAAGGCAACGTAGCAATACACCGCTCCAGGCACTGGTACTGTTGAACAGCCCGCAGGTTATTGAGGCTTGCAGGGTACTTTCCGAAAAAATATGGAAAGAGACATCGTTTGATCTTCCTGGAGCTATTGATGGCGTTTTTATCGCATTGATCGGAAGGACGCCAACGCAACAGGAAAAGAATATATTGACCCGACAGTATCATGAAGAGAAAGACTATTTCGTCTCCAAACCCACGGAAGCAAGGAAATATTTAAGTATCGGGGAGATGGGTCCCGCCCCGGAGATTCCCATGATAGAAAATGCGGCATTGGCCCGGGTAGCCAATACGGTCTTAAATTCCACGGAGGCCTATTACAAAAACTAGAACTATGGATTACAGCAAGGACATCCAACAAGCAAAGTACCTGCAGAATAGAAGAGAATTCCTTCGGACTACAAGCCGAGGATTGGGCAGTCTAGCCCTGGGCAGCTTAATTTTTCCGGATCTATTGGCCTCCCCGGGCTCTAAGGATATTAAGGCGGCTACCTTAAACAATGGCGGAGTCCTTTCGGGTCCGCACCATACCCCAAGGGCCAAAAGGGTCATTTATCTCTTTCAAAGTGGTGGGCCTAGTCAGTTTGAGCTTTTTGATTATAAGCCCGAGTTGATGAAACGCTGGGGAGAGGAAATTCCGGACTCCGTTAGAAATGGTCAGCGCGTATCCGGTATGCTTGCCGCTCAGTCCAGTTTTCCATTGGTAGGATCCAAGTTTAAATTTCAACAACATTCAAAAACAGGGGGATATTTCAGTGAATTGATGAAGCACACTTCCGGGGTTGCAGAAGATATCTGCATGGTCAATTCCATGTATACCGAAGCCATAAACCACGAACCGGCGGTGATTTTTATGCAGACCGGTTCACAACAGGTTGGAAGACCGAGCATGGGTTCCTGGATGAGCTATGGACTTGGGAGTTCCAATGATAACATGCCTTCTTTCATCGTCCTTCTATCGAGAGGGAAGGACAGTGCGCAAAACCTGAATATGCAGGCCTGGAATAGTGGTTTTTTGCCATCACATCACCAAGGGGTGCAATTCAGGTCGGGTTCTGATCCCGTTTTGTATTTGAGCAATCCTATGGGAATAGACCAGCAGAGTAGGAGACGCGAGTTGGACTACCTTTCCCAACTGGAGGACGAACAAAAGAAGGTATGGGGCGATCCCGAAATCGATTCAAAAATTAGTCAATATGAAATGGCCTATCGTATGCAGGCCAGCGTTCCGGAAATTGCCGATCTTTCCCAAGAACCCGATTATATCTTCGATATGTATGGTAAAGACGCCCGTATTCCTGGTACCTATGCCTACAATTGCCTTATGGCCAGAAGATTGGCGGAACGCGATGTGAACTTCATCCAACTGTATCATATGGGTTGGGACCAACATGGCAATCTTCCCAAGGAAATCGTAAAAATGGCCCGATCATCAGATCAGGCATCTGCGGCTTTGGTGAAGGATTTAAAGCAACGCGGCCTTTTGGAAGATACCCTGGTAGTTTGGGGAGGTGAGTTTGGAAGGACTAGTTTTTCCCAAGGAAAGTTAACGAAGGATAATTATGGCAGGGACCACCACCCAAGAAGTTTTAGCATGTGGATGGCCGGTGGGGGCATCAAACCAGGGATGGTCTATGGAAAGACTGATCCCTTTGGTTACAACATTGTCGAAAACCCGGTCCATGTACATGATTTTCAAGCCACACTTTTGAATCAGTTGGGCATTGATCATGAGCGGTTGGTCTTTAAACATCAAGGAAGGAGATATCGACTTACCGATGTACACGGACATGTAGTAAAGGATATTCTTGCCTAACCCCTAAGGGTTTCGGTTTGAATGATCTCCCATCTTGATTGAATGGAGACCGTATAAATTGAGGGCCATCGGGAATCCGATTGTTCGTTTTCTACTTTTCATTCACCTAAACCTATCTACCATTCATCTACGGGAATTGTTCATCCGTCTACATTACCACGGCAAAGGCCTTTAAAATTTTGAAATTTATCACGGAATTCCAAAGCACAAAAACATGAATATCCTATTTATCGAAGATGATAATATTGAGCTTATGAAGTTGAGACGAACGGTTTCAAAACTTAAGCTGAAGCACGTTATTACTGAAGCAAGAAATGGCGAGGAAGCCTTACAAAAACTTGGGTCCGATGATGCTCTCCCAGATATTATCCTTCTGGACCTGAATATGCCCAGAATGAGCGGGATTGAATTCCTGAAAATTCTCAAGGCGCACGATACCTTAAAATACCTTCCTACAATTATCCTCACAACTTCCGAAAACCGGGCCGATTTACTGGAGTGTTATAAGATCGGAATTGCAGGATACGTCATAAAGCCCTTAAAATATGAGCAATACCAATCCAAACTTCAAAAGGTTTTAGCGTATTGGGAAGCCAACGAACTGGTAAAAGGCTAACAGAAATCCCGGTTTCACAACAATTTTTCTGCATTGGGTGATACTTTTCTTACTTTTAATTTTGAAATTAAATCAAAATGAAAGGAATTGTTTTTACGGAGTTTTTGGAAATGGTCGAATCCAAATTTGGTCTGGAGACGGTAGATACCATTATTGAAAAAGCCAATTTGCCTTCGGAAGGAATATATACCTCAGTGGGCACCTACGATTTTAATGAAATGGTAAGTCTTATTACCGGTCTAAGCCAAGAAGTGGATATCCCTGTCGGAGATCTTATTTACACTTTTGGACTCTATCTTTTTAGCAGCTTGGGCAAGGCCCATCCAGAAGTGATCCAAAGCTATAAATCACCTTTAGGACTTTTATATTCCATTGAGGACCATATCCACGTACATGTAAAAAAGCTCTACCCGGATGCCGAATTGCCCACCTTCAAGATTTTGGAAAAGACGGAAACTTCAATTTCCATGATCTATTCCTCATCCCGGGGATTATACAGGTTGGCCCATGGGTTGATAGAAAAGACATTTGAACACTTTAACGGCAAGGCGGACATTACCTACCAACTTTTAAAGGAAGATGGCACCGAAGTTAAATTCGACATTGTCCAAAATGGACAGTAAGGAGGTTGTTCTTCTCAAAAAAGCGCTTGAACGGCAAAAAAAGGCACGCCAACAGGCGGAACGGATTTTGGAGGAAAAATCCAAGGAACTATATGATGTAACCCGCCATTTAAAACAGGCCAATAGTAAGCTGGAAAACCTTCTTTCCGAAACCGCCTCGGAAATGGATGGTGCTTTTATTGGTATTATCGACCCCTATGTGGTAATGGACCTAGAGTTCAATGTCATCAACATGAATGCTTCTGCAAAGGACTTTTTGGGGTATGACCATAGTCTGGAACCCATTAATCTTTCGAAATTGGTACACCCGGATTACGTTCAGTATACTGTGGAATCCTTTAAATCCTTATTGGAAGTGGGTACCCTTAAAAACTACCGGGCCAAAATACGGGTCAAGGATCGATCCGTAAAATGGGTACAGATCAATAGTAGTCTTATTTACGACAAAGTGCATAAACCCATAGCCGCACAGGGCATTATAAGGGACATTACACGGGAAATGGAAATCAAGGATTTGTTGGGGGAACAAAAAAAACAACTGGATATCATCGTGGAGAACTCTCCATTGGGTATTGTGCTTGCGGATAAGGGAAAAATCATTAAGGCCAACACCACCTTTAGCGAATTATTGGGCTATGATTCCGATGAATTGAACGGTATGTCCATACGGGATATTTCGGTTCCCGATAACGATGATGATACCCAGAAAATGATGGAGAAGATGAACCAGGGGAATTTGGATAAGTTCGTTATCATTAAAAGATACCGTAAAAAAGATGGCTCCGTTTTATTGGCCAAGACATCCGTAAGTGCCGTTAAGGATTCCCACGGGAAAATGGAATACCAAGTGGCCTTGATAGAGGATATTTCCAAGGAAGTAGAGGCAGAGGAACAGCTCAAGGCTTCGGAGAACAGGCTTTCCACTTTAATTGCCAACCTACAGACCGGGGTATTGTTGGAAGATGAAAACCGAAAAATAGCCTTGACCAATCAAATGTTCTGTTCCCTTTTCAAAATACCTGTAGCTCCCGAAAGTTTAAAAGGTGCGGACTGTAGTGATGCCGCGGAACAGAACAAGATACATTTCAAGGACCAAAATGGTTTCGTTTCAAGGATTGAAGCCATTCTTAAGCAACGGAAACTTGTACTTTCCGATGAACTGGAAATGGTAGACGGAAGAATTTTGGAACGGGATTATATCCCCATATTCAACAATGGGGTATATAAAGGTCACTTATGGACCTACCAAGATGTTACCATACGTAAGAATTTCAAGAAGAATCTGGAAGCCGAAAAGGAAAAATACAGCAATATTATCGCCAATATGAATCTGGGATTGATAGAGGTGGACAATAACGGAATCATTCAATTGACCAACCAGAGTTTTTCCAAAATGAGCGGATTTGCCGAAGAAGAGCTTTTAGGCCGGCCGGCCACGGATGTCCTAAAGGTACAGAATAGGGGGGTTATTGAAGAAATGACGGACAAGCGGCTCAAAGGTATTTCGGATTCCTATGAAATAGAGGTACAGCATAAAAACGGCTCTACCCGGCATTGGCTGATAAGTGGGGCACCCCGATATGACGATGCCAAAAATGTAATCGGTTCCATCGGTATTCACCTGGATATCACAAACCAAAAGCAACTGGAACTGCAAAAGGAAAAGCTATTGCAAGAACTGGAAAAGAGCAACCAAGGTCTACAGGAATATGCGCATATCGTATCCCACGACTTGAAATCCCCCCTTCGGAGTATTAGTGCCCTTTCCAGTTGGCTAACGGAAGATTATCACGATGTTTTGGATGATAATGGAAAATTCAACCTTCAGCAAATACAGGAAAAGATAGAGGGTATGGACAACCTGATCGACGGTATCCTCAAATATTCTAGTATCAACAACGATACCTTGGATACTACCACCGTAGACCTCAATATTGTGGTACAAGAAATACGGGAAATCATTTTTGTGCCGGACAATGTGAATGTGATCATTATGAATCCTTTACCTACAATCAGTGCGGACAAGACCCAGATACATCAGCTTTTTCAAAATCTGATAAGTAATGCAGTGGTCAACATCGAAGCGGAAGAGGGTCTGGTGGAAATAAGTTCCGTGGATAGAAAGACCCATTGGGAATTTAGCATTAAGGATAATGGTGTGGGCATCCCCACGGAATACCATGAAAAGATTTTCAAGATTTTCCAATCCATTGGTAGCGAGGAACGTTCTACGGGAATTGGCCTTTCGATCGTAAAAAAGATCATAGACCTCTATGAAGGAAAAATTTGGCTGGACAGCGAAGTCGGTTGCGGTACCACCTTTTATTTTACGTTAAAGAAATGATATGCAAGAGAAACCCAACCTTACCTATATAAAAGAGCTTGCCGGAGATGATTTGGCCTTTGAGCAAAAGTTTATCAAAATTTTAAAGGATGAGTTTCCAGTGGAGACGAATATCTATTATAAATCCATTCAAAATCATGAACCTAGGGCCGCAGCGGAAATCGTTCATAAACTAAAGCACAAGTTTAACATTCTAAGCATGGAGAAAGCCTATACGTTTGCCGTTAAGTATGAGGAAGAACTTAGAGCGGGCCGCACTGATATGTATTCCGGTTTCAATAAAATCTTGAATACAATAGAAGATTTCTTAAAAACCATTTAGCATGAACTGTATTATTATCGATGATGAAGCGGCCGCAAGGGCCATCGTAAACCAGCTTTGTTCCAAGATTCCCGAATTGGACGTTATTGAGGAGTTTGACAATGCCATTGACGCCATTAAGTTTTTAAATCAGCTGGATATCGATGTAGTTTTTCTGGATATTCATATGCCGGGCTTTAGCGGAATAGATTTTGTACAGACCTTAAAAAATCCACCCAAGGTGGTCCTGACTACTTCGGATACCGACTTTGCCATTGCTTCCTATGAATATGAGGCCATTGTAGATTATCTGGTCAAACCTATTACCAGCGAGCGTTTTGAAAAGTGTATAGGGAAGATTAAAAATTCCTTGACCCAACAACCCAAAGTATCAGTTACGGAACCATCGGCAGAAATGGGGGATGATCTCTACATCAATATTGACCGTAGATTGATTAAACTAAAGTTGGGCGAGATCTTGATGGTCGAGGCCAAGGGGGATTACATTGACATTAAGACCGAAAAGGAAGAATATCATGTACATACCACCTTGAAAAAGATAAAGGAAAAACTACCCGATCATCTCTTTCTGCAAATTCATCGATCCTATATCATCAACTTCACAAAAATTATTGATATTGAGGATAATAGCGTCCTTATCGAAAAGAACGTCATTCCCATAAGCCGCTCCAATAGACCCGAGTTGATGCGCCGATTGAACCTTTTGTAAATCTACTCCGCTTAGGAAAACTACGATTCGTCTATAGCTAAGTACCATTGACCTATCCTGGCCGTATCAGGGTCATTTCTATAGGTATATTTGAGGTATTCTAAAAAAGATGTATAACCTTAAATCCATATCGTATGAAAACTTTTTTACTTGTCCTTGTGTTGAAAGCGTTGGTAACCGGACTTAAGACCGTAATAAGCTCCGTAGTTGTAGGAGTAGCTTTGTCTATGGCGGGCTTGCTGTAAATAGCTTTCATTGCATAAAAGGCGCCCTTAGAGGCGCTTTTTTTATCCCTGAAAATCAACGTTATTCACTTGCAAATGTCTCATCTACAAAGACAGACGGTTCAACTACGGCAAATGACCATCTACCGAAACCCAGTATAAATCACATATTGTCATTCGGATATTTGTCCCATAAACCAAAACCTACTTCGTATGAAAAATATTTTACTTCTATTGGCAACTTTGACCTTGCTCGGCACGGGTTACAGCCAGAACTATAATTTCTTGGGGGAATATACCTCGGACGGTACCCCATTGTATTTTGATGAAAAGGACGAGGTGTCCCAGGAGACCTTGGATCTGATATCGGAAGCCCTTCCCGAGGGATTTCCCGTCCCGGATTACAATCCACAGTATATTACTTCGGGTTATGATACGGACATCGTATTAAATGAAGGTGCCGAAGTTTGGGTCACCTTTGTAGGTGAGGGTGCCGGTTATAGGAATGTACTTGGCTTTTACACCTATGAGGCCAATGATCCAAATCCTCAAAAACCGGAAGCTGAAGATATTACCATTATTTTCCCGAATGTTTCGGCAAAGAATAGCGGTGGGAGCCTAGAAGTTGGGCATAAGGTAAAGATTGGAACCTTCCCCGAAGGCACGGCAATCGGATGGGTGCTTTTGGCCAATGGATGGAAAGGTTATGTTACTTCAGGCCTTTGGCAATTACATTCCGGTATTGACTTTAATCCGGAGCCAGAAGAAAGCCTCCGCTACCATAACGTACTGTTGAATGATCCGGACAACGAGCGGATTATCCTGGGATTTGAGGATATCCGAAGGGACTATGCCAGTTGTGATCAAGACTTTAACGATGCCTTGTTTTATATTACAGCCAACCCCTATACGGCCATTGAAACTACCAATTACAATGAAATAACGGACCATGCCCCCGTAAGTTCGGGAAATGACGGTGGTTTGGAAAGTAATGGAGACCTGGCCCGTTTGATTGCAAAGCGAAATTTTGACCGCAACAAGACCAATAGCTTTAAGAACACCAAGAAAAGGCAAAGCAAATATGACAAAAGGACGTATAAATCCCTCGGTGCCAGATCTGGGGAATTGGACGCCTATTTCCCTTCCTCCGGTATGTTCGGTACCGAGACCACCTATGTCTCCAGTCCGGAAGATTTGTTGAATATCACCAATGCGGAAAACATCTTTTCCATAGACTATTATGAAGGGGCTAGTCGCGTTTCTGCGGCCCTGGCTACTGAGACCAAGGGTAAAGTGTATAACCACACCAAAACCATTTGTGATCGTTTGAACGACTCCCAATTATTGGATGTCCGTACCGTTACCCTTCAAGGTCATGAACTGGTCTATTCCCAATTGCAGCGGGCCAATGGATCTGTGGAGTATGCCTTGACCTTCTCGATTAAGAATGAAGGAGCGGCACAACGTCTCTATAGCTTATGGAATCTGGATGCCTATCCCAAAGGGGACTATCGCAACTTTCAGGTTTGGGGCAATAGCATGGGCCAGGTGACCACTTTGGTGAATCATATTCTAAATACCCTAACACAGCAGAAAGAATTGAAGTCATTTGAAGGAGCGGATATTCTCCCAACGGTCTTTATCAAAAATGGCTACTACAAGGAGGGGAAGCTACACCTAAATGTGGTGAACAAAGTGGGCGCAAGTTGGTTGAATATCGATGGAAATTATAAGGTGCACGAGCACGAGAAGGAACGTAATCTGAACAAGATGATTACCCTAAGCGGTGCCTGGGAGGAAGAAGTGATCGTGGATACCGGATATTTGTTCGATATAGGCATATCCATATTGGCCGAGAATTCCTATCAATATGATGCCATGTATTTGGCGGACGGTCCCTGGGGCGCCGATATGAACCCCAATATGGATGCCATTGCCGAATTCGAAATTAAGGAACATGCAGGGGGAATATCGCAAGAAGGTCATTCCATAGAGCGAAGTGTAAGTGCAAAAGGCGAGGTACGGGAAACCATAAATATTTTCCGAAACCTATTGGCCGGGGATTTGCAACTAGATATTTCCGACTATAACTTTTTACAGTTCAATATTCAAAATGACAGACCCATAGAGGTAAGCTTGGTAACGGATGCCACAGACCGATGGGAAGAGCGATTGCGGTTTGCCTTGGAGCCCCATACCGATGCTATGGACCAAAGTATTGCTCTCACCGACTTTAGAAACCATGAAGGCAAATCCATGAACTTTACCCAAGTGAAGACCATTGTATTCTCCGTACAGGGAGATTACCAAACCTATGCACCGTTTGCCCTAGAAATAGGGGGTATGGCACTCACCACTTCAGATATCCCTGAAGAAGAGGAGGAGACCCAAGAAGAGGAAACGGATGAAACGGTAATCCTGGTGAATTTTGATTCCGTGGAAAGTGTAGGGGTAGACCCGATTGTTGAGTACTTGGAGCTAAAACACTATCCCAATCCATTTATCGAATATACGGTGGTAACCCTACCCACCGAAACGGAATGGGTAACGGTAAACCTAACAAACCTTAGTGGACAAATGGTGTACCAAGATAACCTGGGCACCCAACAAAACAATAGTGCGGTACGTTTGGAGGTACCGGGGCTACATCCCGGAATGTATGTGTATACCATTATGGATTTCCAAAATGGAAGGACTTACCGTGGAAAATTGATCAAGGAATAGGCAGACGATAAATAGGACCTCCTATTAATTTGGGATCAGGAGTGAGGTTTTTAGTGCGATTCGGCCCCGTCTTAGGACGGGGTCGTTTTTTTGAAACCTCCCTGGCTATCGCCACCCCTCCTTAAGATATAAGGAGGGGACCCTTGAAAGAATCCTTTTGTTATTTAGATTACTTGTTCACCTAAAGGGTTATTTTAAAAGGTTCTCCCCTCATATTGCGTCCGACGAACGTAGGGATCGAACCGGTAAAACCTAAACACCCATTCCAACACCAAGTCTGGACATGCACGCTTACCTAAGAACGAGTTTGCCCTTTTATAGGCTTTTCTTTGGGGACGGAACAAACCCCTACTTATGTGAAGGAAGGGAGAAATAGAAATAAATTGTACTATTTTGCTAGGAGCTTTGAAATCAATGTGTATATTTCTCCAAATCGATGATGCACGTGTACATAGGCTGGTAACAACTAGATGATCAATCTTAACAGTTTTGATAAATCCTAAATCCATAGCGGTCCTCCCTTTTACCAATATGAGTACCGATCCCGATAATGAATGTTTTTCGGACGGATTGACCGAAGAAATCATTAATTCCCTTACTGGAGTTTCAGGTTTAAAAGTAATAGCAAGAACGTCGTCTTTTGCGTATAAGAATGTTAATCAGGATGTTCGTAAAATTGGCAAACGATTAAATGTCAGCCTTATTTTAGAAGGTAGTATACGAAAGTCCAAGGATAAAATTCGGATTACGGCACAACTTATCAGAACCTCGGATGGATTTCATATCTGGTCCGAAACTTTTGACAGACAGCTTACCGAAATTTTCGAACTACAGGATGAAATTAGCCTTTTAATAGTGGATAAAATACGGGAAAACTACGGTCATCTGGATGTCGGTGAACAGCTCATTAAAGTGAGTACCAGGAATGTTGCCGCCTACCAGCATTACCTAAAGGCAAAACAATTATACAATACTTGGGATATGACGGGTTTTGCCAATGCCGCCAAGGAGTATGAAAAGAGCATAGCGGCAGACCCGACGTTTGATTTACCGTATTTTGGAGCTGGATTAAGCTATAGTTTTTTGGGTTCCTGGGGAACCATGAAAAAAGAAGAGGCCTTTAAGCGGGTGAACCATTTTTTTAATACCGGGAATATGCTCAAAATTGAGTCCAGTATCCGATATTACAGTATAGCCAAACATTTGTTTTGGGGATTGTGGGAGTTTGACAAAGCCTATAAATCATTGTACAGGGCTTACGAAATGCTCCCCCAGGACGCTTCCAACAATGAGTTTATGAGTGAAATGAATGCCTTGGTCGGTAATTTCCTTTTGGCAAAAAAATATATTGAATCCAGTATTGAGATCAATCCTTTATCACCGACACACTACTACACCAAGGCACAGATTCTATTTTTACAAGATCAACTATCGGAAGCCATAACTGTTTTGGATAGAGGTATTGCCATAGACCCAACGTTTTCAATATCACAAGAGTTGCGCATATCTTGTGCGATCTTATTGGGCCATGAAGATACATTTAGAAGTTCGCTGGACTACTTCAATACGGACTTCAGCAAATTGTTTTACGCGATATATAGATTGGTACATCACAATCAGGACTTTGAGGATGGTTTACTGCAAAATGTTTACACCTCTGAGTTTAAACCGCTGCTCGCATGGGATCTATACGTATTCGTGTATAGGAAAAAATATGATGAAGCGCTAAAGCTTCTTCGCGAAAAGGTAGAAAATAGAATGGGCCAAGTACTCTATTTAAAATACGACCCTTGGCTAAAGCCGCTTCATGGTAATGAAACGTTTCGGGAAATCGTGCTAAGCTTTTGTCCCAAAAGCAACATCATAACATCTGGCCCCGATAAAACCAAAAGTATTCGGCTTACAAGACAGGAAGCGGAAGAATCCACAGAAAAACTAGTGGCCTTAATGGAATCGGAAAAGCTATATCTAGAGCCAAAATTGGGGCTCAAGGGTTTGGCGGATAAGGTAGGTTTGCATCCTAATAAGTTATCATGGCTTTTAAACGAGATACTCCATAAAAACTTCTATGAATTTGTAAATGGGTACAGACTCAAGGATTTTCAAAATAGGGCCAAGGATACAAGGAATACCCACCTAAGTATTCTAGGTCTGGCATTGGAAAGCGGATTTAACTCAAAATCCGTGTTCAATGATTTTTTCAAAAAAACGGTCGGCCAGACGCCAAAGGACTGGCTAAAAAACAACAATGACCAAAAGTCCTAATGCGCATTCATACGTCCTGACTAATTAAAAGGACGACTGATACCTCATGTGTTTTGCAGTTTTGCCCTGTATAATTCTAAAACGCAAAATCATGAAAAGTGTACATTTTAAGAGGGTCCTGGTTGCCGGATGCATCGCTTACGCCATTGGGGTAGCCGCATTTTTAACCTCATTCTTCATTCCGGTGATGTCCAATCCGGAACATCAAGCCAACGTGGTATTGGCATTTGCAATAATTCCAGCTGCTCTAGTCGGTGCAAGCTATTATTTGAAGAGAGATCATGAAACAAGTGGAATCGTAATAGGACTCGGTATGTTTTTATCCACTATGGTATTGGATGCAATGATTACGGTGCCATTTTTTGTAATCCCCCAGGGGGGCGACCACATCAGTTTTTTTACCGATCCCGGTTTTTGGGGCATCGCATTACTTTATATAACTGCCGTGACCATTTATGTAAAAAGCAAAAAAAGTTCCGCATTGGCCAAAAAATGAAGCTATGAAGAAGTTAGTAATACTTACCCATCCCAATATTGCTGAATCCATTGTGAACAAGGCCTGGAAAACAATGCTGGAAAAGAATGCCGAGGCATTTGTGGTGCATGCCTTATACGAAGTCTATCCAGACCTAAAATTCGATATAGCAAAAGAACAAGAAGTATTGGAAGCATTTGACGAAATTATTTTTCAATTTCCGATCCATTGGTATAGTACCCCCTTTGCCTTAAAAAAATATATAGATGAGGTATTTGCTTACGGTTGGGCCTTTGGTCCCGAGGGAGACCGACTTAAAGGAAAAAAAATAGGCTTTGCGGTCTCTACCGGAGGCCCGGAGGAGTCCTATAATGCACCAACAGGCATTTCGGTAAAAGGTCTTTTAAACGACCTCCATTTGACGTTTGAATATTGTGGTTGTGAAGTAACCCACCTCCATGTGTTTTATGGAGCAATGTTCAACTATCAAAATGGATTACTTGAAGAAAATGCAAAAAGCTATTTTAATATATTCGCAAATAGCAATTGATTGGGATAGCTACTGTAATCTTTATATCGGTTTGGGGGAACTCAAACCGTTTTGGTGTTTCGGAACGCATAGGTGCCGATAGGCAGAGGGGTTCTGAAATACAGGTGCCGACAGGCGAAGGGGTCGAACTAACTTCAATCCCAACACAAGGCCGGGCCACATATCTTCCCCAAGAACAACTATACCATTGAATTGAAATTAAGATGGCCGGAATATCTAAAGCCCACCTTTTACAATTCAACCCGCCTTGACGATAGTCCAGCATGAACCGCTTTCCAAGTCGATGGATTAGTTTGATTTTGCACCCATACTAATCTAAAAACTAGAAAGATGAATCAACTGACTTTAAAACAAATCGCAATTCCACTGGTTACTCTGGCCATAATTTGTTTCATGTACTTTGGGCCCATCACCAGGACCATATTTGAAAACCTTATTATTTCCGCAGTAATAATTATCGCCAACTATATTGAATACAACGGAAAACCCTTTGCTGCACTTGGGTTTTACCGCGAAAAATTCAATGTAAAAAACCTATTGGTTCTTGCCCCATTGACAGCATTTGGCCTATTTGTTTTCTACGTCTTTGCTTTAGTTCCTGGAATCGAGATGCTCACTGGAGTTCCTATTACCTATACAAACACGGCCCAATTGAAAGGTAATCTTCCGACTACGATCACCTGGTTATTCGTAATTTGGGCCACTGCAGCCTTTGGGGAAGAAATTATTTTCCGTGGCTATTTTATGCGACAGTTCGTCAAATTCTTTGGGGATCGTAAAATCAGTCTTCTTATCAACATGCTCATCTTTTGTAGCTTCTTTGGATACATGCATATGCAGCAAGGAATCACTGGACAAATTGTTGCAACTACGGTAGGAGCTCTCTTTTTTGTCATATTCTACCTGCGTAAATACGATTTGTGGTTTATGGTTATGATACATGGCTTTTTTAATACCCTAGGGATACTTAGTTTTTACTTTGGATTGGCTTAACCTCAGTGATCAATTGAGCCACCCACGTGGGTTGATTGCAATTACGGTCCCGAATGCTCGGGAACTATGTCCGAACCTACCCCGACTGCCTACGTGGCGTGTAGGCCGAAATTGCTTCCGTCGGTTTCAAAACAAATAAAACATAAATTTGACCGTTACTGATAACTAAAGAATGCGGTAGCAAAAATTGAAACCAAATCCAATGAAGAAAATAGTTTTAGCAATTCTATTGATCCTACCTCTTATATGTACTTCACAAAAGAAGCTTGGTGCCGTAATTGGACTTAATAATTCTTCTATATCGGAGGGATTTCTCAACGAGATTTATATAACGGACAAGCTAGGATTTCATATTGGTGGGTTCTATGAATTGGATTTGTCCGAAAAAATAGTGTTCAGACCTAAGTTGATGTATTCACAACAAGGCAATCGGGGTGTTTACAGGAATTTCGGGACGGAAAAACTGGACTATATAAACATCCCTCTGGATTTTAAATTTTATGACACCACCTATCTGTTGGTTGGGCCACAAGTGGGATTTTTGGTTTCGGAAGGCAATTCCATATTCTCCTCCAGTACTAGGTCAGCATTTGATGCCGGACTTAAACTGGGGATAGGCCAAAAAATCAATGATTTTTTTATCGAACTGAACGTCTACCAAGGACTTACCAAAGCTGTTGAAAGTAGGGACTTTAACAAAGGAACCAATACCGTGATTCAATTAAGTGCGGGGTACTATATTTTGTAAAAACGTTGGCTAGCAAGCTGTATACCAAATCACGCTTGGATGCCTAAAACGGAATCCTTTCCCAATAATTATCCCCGCCTACTGGCAAGTAGGTCCAGTATTGAGGTGGACATTTTCCGTAACATAAAATACGACTAGTTGTAAAGGTTCACAACTAATCACATCCCTAAACGTTATAGGTAAAGCCAACCAATTTGGAAAATATTTAGGTTACCTTTAATTGATACGCTTTCTTATGTTAGGATATTATGGGAAAATCAGCAATCAATTTAATCTGTCCCAGGTTAAAAGAAGAAAGATAAGGGAGTTCAAAGATGTCCTTACAAACAGTTCTGGTGATAATCCACCTCGATTCAGGGACATTCCACCCGAGGAATTAAAGAAGATCAAAGACCGAATCCGAAAAGAAGCCGCAATTGAAAATCGGCAGGAAATTCGGAAAAGACTGCTTGCATTTGCTGGGGCCATTTTCTTTATCTGGCTCCTAATTAAAGCATGCACTCATTAAACACAATTTAACCTACATATATGAATGTCTATGATTTAGCACATCCTTCCCTCTAACCAGCACTATTATCCTCTATTAAACCTTGAACAAAATGTAAGCTTCCCTTAAAACTGAACTGTTTGAATTGAAATAAAGCCCATAAGCTGATAAGATTTCCATAAAGAACTTACGGATTATATCATTACTCCCCAACCTTGGCATAAAACACCGGCTTTTTCGTAAACAACCATTTCAATTTCAAGCCAATTTCGGTAAACTCAAAACCGGCGGCGGTAGCTGAGGCAATGTTGCTGTATTTTCCATAGAGGTCAGCGCTCAAACGTTTGGAGAATTGGTGCTGTAGTCCGGCTTCGGCCCTAAATAGCGTCGTATTCGGGTCGTCCTCTACTTTTTGCAGGCCCGTGGCCGCACTGGCCCTATACCGGGTCTTTTCGGAGATATTCCCACGGATATCCGCAAATACTTCCACGGCCTGGTACTGCTCTGGGCTAAAATAGACCGTGGGCAATTGCTCCTTAAAGGTGATGTACTGGTAGTTGACCCCCAATTTTAAGGCAGGCTTTTGAAACACTGTATAGTACAGGGAGGTAAACAACAGGTCCCGGGTATTGGCATCGCTCTGCTCCGTATGGATTACCTGGGTATACCAACCCAAGTTAAAGTTGGTGCCTAAATTGTAATTGAGGCCATAATGGTTTTGTACGATCTCCCGCTCGATCAAATCGGCATTAAAATTCTGTACCTCCCGTTGGTAGCCCAAGGTCAGGTTTTGCAATTTTAAGGGCTGTAACTGTAGCTTGGCCTCGAGAACGGGTTGGGTATAGGCATCGGCCATAAAACGGGAATTGTTGAATCCCACTACGGTTTTTAATAAGGTCTTGGGGAACAGTTTATAATCCAGTCCGGCCAGCACCACATGGGAATTGGCCGTATTTCCGGTTACCGTATTCTCGGTAGTGCGATAGAAATAGGAAACCCGGGTTCTAAATTTGGTGGATACCGGAACATCCGTGGTGGTGTTGGTATAAAAGGCCACATTATTGCCATTGTCAAAGGTATAGGCCGCATGCTCCTCAACACTGGGGGTATACATAAGATTTAGCTTTTCGATAAACCCAAGGGCATCTTTTTGATCTTCATAAATGGCCAAGGTCTGGAAAGCCGCCTTATAGGCCGGAAGGATCTTATCACTGGCAAATAGGGCATTGGCCTTTCCCAAATTGCCATCAAAGGAAGTACTGTCCTTTGCCAAAATGGTGTTGTAACTTTCTTCGCTGGTCTTTGCATCACCAGTATACAGGCCTAAGGTCGCTTTTAGGGCCAGAATCCAGTTGCGATTCGGGTAGACCTGGGCTAAACTATCGATTTGTTTCCGAGCCTTTCCAAACTTCCTGTTCCAAATCAAGGCCTGTACATAGCGGTCATAGGTACGCTCGATTAGTTCGAAATCGGTAAAACCGGCTACCTTGGCCCTAGCCGTTTCGGCTACCTGCAAGGCGACTTTTTCATTTTCCCCGATATGCTCGGCCAGTGCAATGCCATTTAAAGCGGTAATGGAATCCTTGGGGGTGGTGGCATATCTTGTATAGGTGGCTTTGGCACTATCTACCTGTTTGGTGATCAAATACAGGTTGGCCAAGTTCAACAATGCATCCTTATCTTCCGGGAAATCGGTAAAGATATCTTGCAATAGAGCCTTTCCTTGCTCATAATCCTGGGCGTTTACAAATGCATTGGCATATCCCAATTGGATATATTTCCTAGAAATTTTCGCACTCCCATTTTCCGGGGCCAAGGCGATGGCCTTGTTTATCCAGACCAGGGCCGCCTTGTATTCCTTTAAGTTACTTAAGGTATTGGCATATCCCAAAATAGCGGCGAACCTATCCGGGTAATCGGCCACCAATTTTTCGTACAACGGTTTGGCGGCCTTATAGTTCCCGGCCCATAAAAGAGATTCGTTATAATTTACGGCGATTTCGAAATCCTGGGGGTAGGTTTTGAGCAAACCCCCGAACAGGGCCTTGGCCTTTTGGGGCGCTCCGTTGAGTCCAACGGCCCTGCCGTAACAGATTTGTGCAGTCTTGTTCTCGGGATTTGTATCTAAATAGGCTTTAAAAAAGGTTTCGGCCTGTTGGAACTTTCCATTCTCCAAATAGGCAAATCCGTTTTCTAGGGACTCCTGGGCTTGGCCCATTAAGGTAAATAGGAATACTGCGGTTATCAGTCTTACGGTTTTCATAGGTTAAGTTTTTAAGGATTCAGGGTTGTGTTTTGGTTTGCCTTATATCCTGTTAATTAAGCTGTTGTAAAGTTACGGCGGACCTTTCCGTACCGGAAGTACGATACCCGCCATTCGTCTACAGTAAACCGCCATCCGCCTAAATCGGGGGTTGTAGAACGGCGATCTGTGGGATATTTGCCTTGACAATGCAACAAAAAAGCTTAACCTGAAAACCTCATAGTATGGCTTTACAAATCACAGAAACCAGAAGAATGTTCTCTGTTCATGGCGTATTGAACCGTGGTAACGCAGCAATCCTCAAACGTCATTTGAGCAGATTTTTACATCCTGACCAACCGCTGATCCTAAACTTGGAACGCGTATTGGATATAGACACTGCCGCCGCTCATACCTTACAGGAATTGTACCTTCATGCCATGCGATCCAATCGGGTCTTATCCATTCTCGGTATGGAAAACGGAAACATATTTCCTATGCTCAAGGCAACAAAAACCACCTATATATTAAGTCATGACCGCGTTTAGGATAGCTCTTAAAAAAGTGTCCCCGGAACAATTGTTTATGGGGAGTGTACTTCTGGTAAACGGAGGCAACTACCTATACAACTTATTGCTGGGCAGGTTATTGGGACCCGAGGTCTTTGCCGAAGCCGCCCTATTGGTAACCTTGTTATTGGTACTGTCCTTTTTGGGGATGACCTTTCAACTGGCCACGGCCAAATTTGCCGTTTTGTTTTCGGATACGGACTGGGAGGCCTTTCAGAACATGATGTATCGGTACGCCTTAGGATTTGGTCTATTGATAGGAATACTACTTTTCGCCTTTGCCGGAAGTTTGCAACAAATATTCCAGACGGATTCCGCCTTGCTGTTCAAAACCTTTGCCGTAGGGATACCCCTGTACTTTTTTATGTCCGTTAATCGCGGGAAATACCAGGGAAGGCAGGATTATGGAAATCTTTCCGTAACCTACCAAACGGAGATGTGGAGTAGGTTGCTGCTTACCTTGGGCCTACTTTGGTTCGTACCTTTGTCCCCTGCTTTCCTGGTAGCCTTGGGTATCGCATTGTCCTTTGTTTTTGGATTGATTCCGTCCAATTTCAAATTAGGGTCCCTATTTAAAAAGATATCCCTTTCCACTGATCATAAAAAGCAAGTAACCCGATTTATGGTCTTGACCGCCTGTTATGAATTCACACAGATTATTATAAACAATAGCGACATACTGTTGGTAAAACATTACTTTGATGCCCTGGATGCCGGATTATACGCCTCTTTGGCACTGATCGGTCGGGTGGTTTATTTTGTGGCATGGATGTTCGTCATGTTATTATTGCCCGCAGTAGTACAAAGACAAAAGGGCGGAGAGCCAACCGCTCCCGTTCTATTCAAATACGTGGGCTATATTGGGCTTCTGTCCCTTGTCATAGTTTTGGCCTGTAGCTTGTTCCCTAAAATGATCATTACGCTATTGTTTGGGGATGCTTACCTAGCTATGGCACCTTTACTTTGGCAATATGCCTTGGCAACTTCGCTTTTTGCCATATCCAATATTTTTGCCTATTACTTTTTGTCCTTGGACCATTACGTTCCGGTAATGGTTTCAGGAGTATTTGGTATTTCTCAAATAGGACTGATCGTCTTTTTTCACAGCAGCCTAAATATGGTAGTTCAGGTACAGATTATTACCATGATTGCTTTGTTAATTGCCCAGCTGCTATACTTTGCCCATAAGAGCATCATACGGTAACCAACTCATATCAAAATCAGCTTAGCCCAGAGGACATCCCCCGTTCCTGGGCTTTTGTTTTTAAATCCCTCCGCCTGTCGGCATCCATGCGTTCCTCTAACTCTAAAGTTGATTTTTGGATTCAAACAAATGCAGACACTTTTCATTCGGATAATTTAACTTATCCCTTCATTGTTTCCATTCACCTACAGCAATCTTCCATCCACCGTAAAGCCCCGATAAAACAATAGGTTTCGAAGGATATTTGTGTCAAATACTTAACCGAATATCAATTTAAAACTTAACCTTATGCGACTAGCCATTGTAACGGCGTATCCGCCCAGCAAAGTAACCTTGACCGAATATGGATACCATTTGGTAAAACATTTTAGACTTCAAGAGGAAGTAAGTGAAATTATCCTCATCACGGACAAAACAGAAGGCGAGAAGGACCTTTCTTTTGAAGGAGAGGGATGTACCATCACCGTAAAGGAATGTTGGAGCTTTAACAACTATCTGAATGTGTTCAAAATCAACAAAGCCATTTCGGAAACCCGACCGGATGCCGTATTGTTCAACCTTCAATTTCTAAAGTTTGGCGATAAGAAGATACCAGCGGCCCTTGGTCTTATGTTACCATTAATCTGTAAGCTAAAAGGTATCGCTACCATTTCCTTGTTGCACAATATCTTGGAACAGGTAGATTTGGATAATGCCGGGATTACCACAAACAAGTGGCTCCAGAAAATCTATAATTACATTGGAAGTACCTTGACCCGATTCGTATTGGCTTCCGATGTCCTGGCGGTTACCATAAGCAAATACAAGACTATTTTGGAAAAAAAGTACAAGTCCCGAAATGTAGCCTTGATTCCCCATGGGGCTTTTGAAACACCGCCTGAACCGGACTATAGATTACCTGAAGGTCCAAAACAGGTTATGGCTTTTGGGAAGTTTGGAACCTACAAAAAAGTAGGGATTATGATCGAGGCCGTGGAACTGATCCGCAAAAGAACGGGCGAAAATATAGAAATTGTGATTGCGGGTACGGACAGCCCAAATACCCCGGGTTATTTGGATGCCGTAAAAGAGAAATACAGTGATGTGGAACAGATCCGGTTTACAGGCTACGTAGCCGAGGAAGATGTACCTCAAATTTTTGGTGAGAGTGCCGTAGTGGTCTTTCCGTATACCTCTACAACCGGAAGTTCAGGCGTTCTGCATCAAGCAGGAAGCTATGGTAAGGCCGTTGCCTTACCGGATCTGGGCGATCTGAGCATCCTAGTCCAGGAAGAAGGATATAAAGGCGAATTCTTTGATCCTGAAAGTACGGAATCCCTGGCCGATGCCATAGAAAGTGTTTTGCTGGATGATTCCTATCGGATACATTTAGGCATGACCAACTATAAGGCAGCCTGCTCGTTGCCCATGTCCGATATTACAAAGATGTACGTTGATTATTTTAAGGCGATCCGACTTTCAAAATCGAAAGGGTTCACTTTGAATATTCCAAGTATCGAAAAAGAAATAACGATTTAAAATATAGGTTAGGTTAAGTGAAAAGGGGAGTGGCCTGGTTAGCTGCTCCCTTTTTCTATTTATTCCCTATCGTCCGATTCTCCTTTCAAGAATGTATCAAGGATAAAGGTCAAATCCATATCTTTACAGCCTGATTTACTAGTTCTAACATACTATCTACGTCTTTCCGTAAGACCCATGCCATACTTGGCGTTTATGGGGCAATGGAACTTTTTGTTTCCCCATTGCCATAGATAGTCATCACATTTTTATTACCACTTTTTGTATAACGACCACCATCGGTCATACAATCAATTGCTTTATCCTACGTACCCGATAAAGCTTAAATTTTAGTAAAATGAATAGTAAATCACTAATAAATAGAGATATAGAATTGTTTTATAACCGGGCATCCGAAGAAACCCGATTGGAAAAAGGGATGGGAATCCTCGAATTCGAACGGGTGAAAACGCTCATTGAAAAGTATATTCTATCCCCATCTTCAAAAATTGTAGATGTTGGTGGCGGTACCGGTAAATATGCCGAATGGCTTGCCAAAAAGGGGCATAGCGTCCATGTAGTAGAACCCGTTGAAAAACATTGCTTGCTGGCCCAAGATAGGGCAGACCAACTAAAGAAGCCGTTTGTTGTCCATAGGGGGGAAGCCCGGAATTTGAACTTTTCCAACAACTTTGCGGATGTCATTATTCTTCATGGGCCGCTGTACCACCTTCAGAAAAAAGAAGATAGGATAAGTGCCCTGCGGGAAGCAAAACGAGTAGTGCGGAAAAATGGGATCGTTCTGGGTTTTGCCATAAACTATACCGCCTCAACTTTGGCCGGCCTTTTCAATGGATTGATCCATAAACCTGCCTTTTTTGATATGTGCCGATCGGAACTGACGACCAGCGTCCATAACCCGCCTGATGCCTTTCCATGGCTTTTGGCTGAAGCATTTTATCATAGACCGGAGGGGTTAAAAGCCGAATTTCAAGAGCAGGAATTGGAATGTATTCATATGCACGCGGTTGAAGGCATGGTCTGGTTGGATAAAAACTATTTTGCAAGTTTGAACCATGAGAAGAAGCGGAAAAATTTGATGAGACTTTTAGAAATTACAGAAAATGATTTTGGGCTCTTGCCTTTTAGTCCACATATGATGATTGCAGCAAAGAATACACCATGATAGATAAACTGAAATACTACGAGGCCTTGAAATTGGATAATGGTCGCTTGAATGAAATAGAGCTAGGTGAAGAACTGGGCATCGATGAAGATAGAACCCGGGAATTGATTGCCATCCTATTATCCGAATACAAAATAATGTACGCGGTAAACGGATGCTGTAACTATAGCATTTTTTCCAAGGGGAAGTCCAGACTCAATAGTTGGCAGGGAATAAAAAATTAATCGGTAACATCAAAAACGGTATAGGCTGATTTAGGTCGGCCTTCTTTGTCGATGATTCCGAAATGTCGTTGTTTCCCCGTACGCCAGGGCAGACTACCGACAACAGCTTTGGGGATGGCCTCAAAATCATACAAGGTCCAGAACATGTAGGGAAGGCCCTGAGTTTTTAGCGTTTTCTGTATTTGAGAGAAATAGGTAGCTTGGGCTTTCTCAGAACCCAAATATAGGTTCCAAAGTCCGTCATAGGAAGAATAGCCATACTCCTGTAATAGTATGGGTTTATTGGGAACAGCGGTTTTAAGTTGGTCAAGGGCTTCCAAAAAATCCGTAGGGTCTAAATAGTAATGAAAAGATACAAAGTCGACCTTTTCGGACAAATGTTCCGCAGCGGCGGGATTGGACCATCCAATGGTAACCGGATGCTCGGTATCCCACGTTTTGATTTCCGAAATCATTTGGGTCAACCAGGCCATGACCCTTTCCTTGCCACGCGAGTCAAAATCCAGATCGGGTTCATTTTTGATATCCCAGGCCAGGAGCGCCTCATGTCCCTTTAAAGCCTTTACGATTTGTTCGACATGTCTATGGGTAAGCGTCCAATTATGGATAGTATAATCCCCATAAAAATCAAAGAGCGTTACCATAACCTGCAATCCATTCTTTTCGGCCAGATCTAAGGTTCGCTGTAATCGTTCCAATCTATCTTTCCATACCTCCGCCTTACCAAAATCCATGTAGGGTACAAAGATGCGTACGGTATTTAAATTCAGTTTCTTAATCCGTATAAAATCGGCATTGATGATGCTGTCATTAAACTCCTCCCCGAACATATCCCATGGGGTTTGTTGCGGATAGTAGTTGATGCCCTTGACTTTTGAAACGGAGTTTACCGAGGGTACGTTTTTTAAGGATAATTGCGTCTTTTCTTTGGTAGTAGGTCTTTCCACCATATGTCTGATTCTCCAAAATCCATCTTCCAATAGCAGCATCACCTGATAGGAGGCCGATTTTTTTTGTTCCAATATTAATTTGTCCTCAACATAGATTTTTTCATAACGTTCCACTTTTTGATCGGTGAGCACTACTATTTTGCCATCGGCACTATAAAACTCCAGTTTTGGGTTGTGCCGTAAGGTTGTCGTCTTTAGGGTACTGTTGTTGGCCCTGTTGAAATCAAGGATTTTGTACAATTTCACACGGGCACTGTCCGTGTAATAATCCGCTATACCATAGCGATTGTTGGTTTCCAATGCCAGGTTTCGAACACGCCAAGCCTTTGGATAGTCGCGCTCTATCTCTTTCAAAGTCTGTGCTTCCATCGGTCGACCTTCATTGGACAACGTATCCCATACCACTTTGGGAAGATAATCGGCGGAGAGCTCTTCGGATACATGTAACATGTTAGAACGATCGGCCCCAGTATTCAAGTAAGACCATACGGCACCTATACCGAAAAGAATCAGGCCGTTAACCGCCAAGAATGACAGGATTAGCAGAATGCGATATAGGGTTCGGTTTACCTTCATTTCAATAACACATTCTTTCTTTTGATCATTCCCGCCGCTTCAATGGTAATTGTATAGGAGCCATTGGGATAAAAATCCTCAGACATCGTGAATTGGGCTTTCCCCAGTCTCGAGGTCGTTCTTTTGGAATCGAATAACGCCTTGTTTTCGTCCTCTAATCTTAGGGTAATTGGCATACCATCCGGTATCCATTGCCCCATAAAGCTTTGCATTTCTTCAATTTTGAGTATTCTTCCATTTTCAGAAAGGGAAAGCTTGAAATCCTTTAGGGCTGCTTCAAAATCTAGGGTAATGGTGTTGCTTTTAGCGGCTCCGGTGATATAGGCGGTTACTTTCCAGGTTTCGGCCTCAGTAGGATGCAACAAACGGGCCTCTGCCACTCCGTTGATTGTAGTTCCTGCCGTTTGGAGTACCATACCCTTGGTATTGGTAATTGAAAACGAAACCAATGTACCATCGCTTTCGATATTCCCAAATTCATCTTGTATGACGTCGGTTGAAAAAGTGATGATCTGATTTCCATCGGCATACGGATGCGTTCGCTCATACGCTATCTGAAAATCGATAGGATTGGCAGGGTTTACCAAGGTGGAAAGCTCCTTGCTGTGGCTGTCATTGCATGATGCGGTGACCAAAATACGTCCGGATTTTTCGGTACTATGGATATTTTTCCAAGCTATCAGATTTCTTGAAAGCACGGGGCTGCTTTGCACAATATCCCCATAGTGATAGTTATAGGTTATCTCCGTACTATCGGACAGGGGATTGTCATAGATATCGGTAGGGGAGGTAACGAACATGGAAAAATCGGTTTTTCCCGCAATAATGCTTTGAGGCCCCAAATAGGATTCCATAAGGGTTCCTTTTGCGGGATTGGGACGGATGGAAATTTCTCCCTTGTCATAGATGGTCCCATTGTATACCAATGCCCAGTGACAGCTCCCTGCTCTTTGTTGGAAGGCTTTTGGGAATCGAAACGTCAATTCGGTATCTTTCCATGTAGGGCTAAGCACTGTACTTCCCCAAGTATTGGAAAGCACCAAATGGGTAGAGTCCGTTACATTTCCCTTAAATCGAACTTCGATGTTATCCCCAGCGGAAAACACACTTTTTAACGGTATCCGTTCATAAGAAACGGGATGGTGGGTGTTTTCGGTATCCGCTTTCCCACATCCGAGCCAGAGCACTAAAAAGACAAGTATGTATAAGGTACGTTTCAAATTATCTGGGATTTCCGATATAACCGTTCATATCAATTTTTAAAAACCCAAAGCCATCACCTGCATAAGGCTGTAATTGATCCTGGGCATGGGAAAGGAATCTATTGGGAAAAATCTTTTCTGAAATGGATGCATTCGGCAACCCGTTTACGAAACAAAAATCCAGACTACTGTTGACAATGGATAAATCGGTCAATTTTAAGGGCGAATAGTCAAAGAACTGTTTACGCTGTATACGCACCCCTTCTTCCAAAAAGTGATGGTCTACCCATAGCAATTCCCTATCCTTGGAGTAGTACGAGAACAAGAGCTGGGGCACGGTTACCTCCTGTATGCCGGAATTAAATAGTACGCCGCTCATACCATTTTCCGTAAACTTCAGGTCCTGCAGGCCAATGTGTTTGTATAGATCGGTTACAGCCACATTACCGGCACATTGGAGATTGAATTTGGTAGGCTGTTCCGCCAAGGCTACCGGAGTAAACTCATCGGGGTCAAAGGTAGGGGGGAGGGTATCTTTGGTAGAAGACCAAGCAATTCCCTCAAAATCGATTCGAAACGGTGTAGTTTCCTTGGGCATCAATTTATGTTTTATATGATACTTGGCGTTGTAATTGGCCAATTTAGTATCCCCATCATTATACAAGGTGGCCTTGATGACCACATCCGCGGGAATATTATCCACATTTTGTAGTTCGCCAACGATACTATAACTCCCCTGAAACTTTACCAGTTTGGCTTGAAGTATCTCTAGGACGGGTTGCTTCAATACATCTTCATGATGTGTTTGTTGGGTGGTTATCCGGCGCCTACCCTGATTGTAAAAGGCGGTTCCGTTTGACGAAAATAGCTGGTCTGGCGGTAGGTCATTATCAAAAGTGGTAGGAACTATATACCACTTGTCGGTATTCTTTAAAAGGGTGTGGTAAAAAGTCTTACTTACCTTTTCCAAGGGCGTGATCCATTGCGTATACACTTTGGCCCTTGCACTGGTCGGGGTCTCATCCAAGAGCTCAACGCCTATGGAGTCCAATTTTGCATAGGAACTAAGAATACCATCCGTTACGGAAACTTCCAGCATGTATTGCGCCAAGCTCACATCGTCCTCCGGATTCAAGTAGGAATGGGCCCTTTTGAACTCTTTAAAGTCCAGGGCGTCATAGTAGGCGGTTACTACATTTTTAGGTGTTATTTGCGACGCATTTTCGAGATAAATATGATACCCTTCGTAGCTGAGTATACCTATCAAAAGAAGTGTCCAAATGTGGTTTACTGTAATCATTGGTTTTGAAAATCCTTTATACGGAATGGCATAGTTTAGAAACTCTCCTTTTGGCAAGGGTTTGGATTTTAACATACGGTACCCTACCCATTGTATGTTGAGCATGAAAGCCAATATCACGGTGAGAAATGGAAGGATGCCCCACAAGATTTTTAGATAGGTAGGAACATCTTCTTTGGGCAATAGGGACGGTAGGGGTGGAACATTCAATTTCTCCCATACCATAATACCGTTCTCCAATTGTTGAAGTCGCTGCCAACCACAGAAGTATAAAATGGGGTCATAAAACTTGTCATTGGAAAATATGTATTTCAAGTTGTACTTCTCGGGGACGGTCAAAAACTGTTGTAGGGAACCGATGCCCTCCACACCCCTGAATTTTGAGTTTTCCAAGCGTTCTATGGCCCGTGTGGTCAATTCGGGAAGCCTACGGGCCGAGTGATAGTTGCCATCTACCGTCATGGCATTGGTCTGCGCGGACAGCCAGGCCATTTGATCCCCGAACCCCAAAGGCAGATATCGCCATTGGTCATGCTGATCCTGGTTCAGAAAATTGACAATGGGCAACATCTTGATTTTTTGAGGTTGCGAAGGCCTAAAATAATTGAGGCTCATGGTAAAAATGACCATGAGCAAAATTCCTCCTGCAATACAACCCCCAAGAATACGATGATATAACACACCAAACCGTTTTTGTAAATACGTCCTGAAATCCCCTTCCACCAAACGATAGGCAAACTCACCAAAAATGGGCAGTGCCATTATGGTAGCCCAAAAAGTAAAACGGTCCAAGGTCAAGATGTTGAAGGCGGTCTCGCCGAGCATAATTTTTGGAATAGGGGTAGTACCACCTGTACCTAATAGAGCGAGTATGGCAAAGGATAATCCAAAGAAGAGATGGCGTTTGCTAAAGTATCGGTACAGGATGTAAGGTAGAACAAAGAGCAAAATACCCCAGGGTACCAAAAAGAAGACCAAACCCGATGAGGTTACCTCCAAAAAATTATCTCGGGAACCGTGGGGAATGGGTACCTGTGTAATGGGGTTTTCCTTGGAGTTGATCCAATACGGCAGTATGCAGACTACAATGAGAACTAGGGAAGAGAAGCCAAAACCTATAATTCTCCAAATCAATTTTTTAAACTGTGAGAAGAATACTTTAAACGTTATGGCCTTTGTATGGGATACCTGGTCTTTAGCGGCATCCATAAGCACCATACCGATCAATGGAAAAATAAAGAATACCATTCCAAAAATTGGCGTTACATGATGGGAGGTAACGGTAACGGCTATCAACGAAAGGCTGGTGGCCAAATACCGATATTTCCCGGTCTTTATCCAGAGATAGATTTCAGGTAGGGCATGGAGTAATACGGACAGTCCGATGATACTCGGTAACTGGCCAAAGATGTGCAAGGTTTCTATAAAGGTGGATGAAAACACGGACAAAAGCGCCGTATAACCGGCGACTCTTCGCTCTCCCGTTATCAACAGTCCAAACCGATAAGCCCCGGTAATAAAGAGTAGTACGCCCAACAGGGCTATGGCGAATAACCCAAATTTTAAGCCGCCCAGATAGGATAAGATTGCAATGGATTGATGCACCAGCGGTGGGTAGGCCTGTACCGTAAAACCGGTGTACCAACGGTAATCCCAAGGTTCGAACCAGTTTTGGGCATAGTGGTCGGCAAAGAACAGATGGATCAATGCATCATAGGTAGTCTCCAGCGTAAAGAATATACTGGAACCGTGGAAGGCCACCCCTATACAAAGGGCCAAAACAAGCAAGATATTGGTTCGTTGCACGGTTATAGGTCTGTAAGAAAATATAACATTATAAAAGTAGATATATTGTGGATTACTACCGTAATCACCTATCGGACAATAGCATCCATTCGTCTACAGAAAACTGCCATCCATCTTTTGTCCGTTCCAAAAGGCGTCAGATGCCCCTACATTTGACCTATAATTATTGAAATTTATAACCGAATTTTTATTTAAAATCTTAACCTATGAAAATCTTAGCAATAGACGACCAACAGCTTATTTTACTTTCTGTAGAAAAACGATTGACTGAATTGGGATATCAAGTGGAAATTGCGAATAGCGGTCAAACCGGCATCGATTTATACGAATCGTTTCAACCGCACTTGGTATTGGTGGATATCAATATGCCCGATATGTCCGGCTTACAGGTAGTAAAACATATTCGCTTTATCAGGGACTCAAAAACGCCTATTTTGGTTATGTCTGGAAATACAGATGAGAACGTGATTATGGACGGCTTTACTTTGGGAATCGATGATTACATGAAGAAACCGGTAAGTTTGGATGAAATGGCGGCTAGGATCAAGCGTATTATCGGTATGCCCAAATCTTCGGGGGCCGTCATAAACGAGTACGGCGATACCCGTATGCTACAAAAGAACTGTATTGGGGTGGTTATTCCCTGCTACAATGAGGAAGAACGACTTTTAAGTTCTGAATTCAAGGCGTTTGCCCATAAAAACTTAGGCTATCATCTTTGTTTTGTAAATGACGGTAGTACGGACAATACCTTAGCCGTTTTGGAGGAATTAAAGGAAGCCAACCCTACCAACATCAGTGTATACAACTGTGAGAAAAATGGAGGCAAGGCCGAAGCGGTTAGGCAGGGTATGCAACATTTGATCAAGGATCAACAATTTGATTATATAGGTTTTCTGGATGCCGATCTATCAACGGATTTTAGGGATTTCGATGATTTGGCAAAAACCATTGAAAACTCGGATTTTAAAATAGTTAGTGGTTCCCGAATTAGTAGAATGGGAGCGGATATTACCAAGGAATCCGCCCGAAAAATAATCAGTAAAACCATAAATCTTATCATCCAAACCATTTTGGGCATGCCTTTTAAGGATACGCAATGTGGCGCAAAGATTATGGATAGGGAAATTGCCGCCACCGTTTTCCGGAAAAAGTTTATTACCAAATGGTTGTTCGATGTAGAAATTTTTATGCGTATGCGGAAATTCTACGGCAGGGAGCAAGCAAAGCAATTAATTTGTGAACAACCCTTAAAACGATGGATACATGCGGATGGTTCTAAATTGTCCATGAAAGATTCCATTAAAATTGTGGGGCAATTGGGTCAGATAGCATTACATTACCATCGATAGATTTTAGACCCGTCCATCCAAAAAGGTCAAAAGCTTTAGGTTTTTGGCCTTTTTGCATGTATTATCTCCGTATTCTTTGGAACATTTCCACATAATGATCGGATGGTTTAAAGATCCCGGCACTTTCCTTATAAAACTCCTTTTCAATGGGATAGATACCGTTCCGGGTCTGCGTCCAACTGGCCTGTTCCATAGGGTGGTGCCCCATCATGGTATCCCAGTTTTTATAATATTGATGGCCATTGGTTTCCTGAAGGCCCAGATTCATTTCGGGAAAAGGGGGAAGTCTCGCCGCAATAGATTTGTTCCAATCCACGAGTATAGGGTTTACGGTAAGGTCCGCACAGAAGCATGGAATATTCCGTTCAAAGGCCAATTGGGTAATTTTTAGGGTCATACTCAAGGTTTTCGCTATGGCCTTGACCGCAATGGATTTATAGCCTTGTTCTATACGTTTGGCAGCATCCTCGGCCGTATGGGCACTCTCATCTGCTGCAATGCGTGCACCCAGATTCCCAACAAAAGCATCATTGAACTCGTCAAAAGGTTCTTCCAAGACAGCAATTTGATCCAAAGCTTTTATTTTGTCCGCATGGTCCAGAAAACGCTTTAGGGTATCCTTGTGCTCATATCTACCGTTGGCATCAAAGTAATAGGGGATTTTCCCGTTTTTAGTATATGGGGTTTCGTAATCCCCGATGGCCTTATGCAAATCTGTAAGGAAATCCATATCCTTTTTGATCATTTCCTCTTGCGTTCCGGAAGATCCGGTTTTCAATTTCATGATAAAGTAGCCTTTATCGGCCGCGGCCTTAATTTCCGAAACCGGGGTGCCTACACTAAAGGAAGGGATACTGGCGACTTTGGTATGCCTATGGGACAACCCTTGTCGGTATTCCTCGGGGATCATGGCATCAAAATCCGCAAATCTGTTATGGTCAAAATAGAGCTTCCAAAGGGCGTTATCCACACATACCAGGGAATTGAGCGCAAATGTTTTGCGCATATTTGGATTTCCTGAAATCTTCTTGCCATAGGCCAGAATTTCGGGGAGCAATTCGTCCAGAACTTCTACGGGACTGGTAAAGGAAACACCTTTCAACATTTGGATGGCCCTTTCGCTCATGGCATACATGATGGCGTTTCCTCCATTTTCGGAGTGACCGAAGAACACTTTGGAATCCGACCACAACACCCCTTGCGTACCTAGTCCGATTGCAGTACCTCCGGCATCGCTTTTAAGATAGCAGACCGTTTGCCAGATTTCAGAAACCCCACTTCCTTTAAATCGATACGGTTTAATCAGCGGTTCTCGCTCAAAATTGGAGTCTACTTCCTCAATTTTGATTTTGCCCGGTTTTGTACCCAACAAAGGTTCGTTTTTTGAATTTGAAAAAGAGTTTAAGGTGGTAAATCCCAAGGCGGCCGTAGTACTGCTATTGATAAACGTTCTTCGGGACATTTTTCCGGAATCCTTGGACATGATGTGTTGTTTTCTATTAAAAAGTCAAATTAATGAAATTATCGGACTTGCCCTTGGGATTGCCTTAAGATTGCTTAAACATCTTTTGAAAACCCTTTACGACCAGTAGCCCAATCAATCCTACCACCAGACCTACGATAAATTCTTGAAGCAGCGAAGGAAGACTGGGTAGAAAATGATGTAAGAAGTCAATATTATGGATAAAGATTCCCCCGGCAACCAAAAGCAGGGCAATTGTACCGATAACGGATAGTCCCTTGATTACTTTGGGCAAGGCACGAACCAAAAACGTTCCCATAACATCCGAAAAACTGTGGCTTTTAGTGTTAAGTGCGATCAGTCGGTTTCCAAAATCATCCATACGTACAAGTAGGGCCACAATACCATATACCCCTACTGTTGCGATGATCGCAACCACAGAAACTACTATGATCCGAGTAACCAGAGGTTCCTCCAAAACGGTGCCCAAGGCAATAATCACAATTTCTACGGACAAAATAAAATCGGTTACTATGGCCTCTTTGATACGCTTTTTTTCCAGTGCGAGGATTTCACTTTCCGTCCTTTCTTTTACGTGGATTTTTGCATGGGATTTTTGATGCGGAAAAAAATACTCGTAAATCTTTTCCCCGCCTTCATAGGCCAAGTAGATAGCTCCTAATACTAAAATAACCGTAATGGCCCAGGGTAGAAAAGCGCTGAGCAAAAATGCCGCCGGAAGAATAATAAGCTTGTTTAAAAAGGACCCCTTGGTGATGGCCCATAGTACCGGAATTTCCCGTGAAGAAACAAATCCGGATGCCTTTTCCGCGTTTACGGCTAGATCATCGCCTAATATGCCAGCTGTTTTTTTGGTTGCAATTTTACTCATCGAGGCAACATCGTCCATAAGGGTCGCGATGTCGTCCAGTACTGCAAAAAATCCTGATGCCATTGTAGTCCTATAACTCTAAACAAAGTATGCTTTCTGCACAAAAGTAAATCAATGTCTGAGAACTGATAAATCCAATTGGGAAAAATAATACGATACACCGGACTTGACGAAAGCTTACCGTCAGTATATAAATTGTTCTTTTACATTGAAAGAACCAATTGGATGACCAATTCCTTAACTTAGGTTTAATCTACTTTCTTTAGGAACCCTATAATTTTGTCATGCCCATTTTGGGAACGTTCTTAATATTTGAGTTAGTAGTAAAAGCCGGTACCCCACTATCGGCTTTTTCTTTTGGCTTTAGGGGGTAATTTTTCTTAATACGGTACAAACTTCGATAGGTAGTTTCTATAAATATATCTACTGTGCTTTGGGCCCTAGTCAGCTTTAATGAGCTCTGAAATTGATTTTTTGTTTCCTTGAAAATCCAATAAACAAATGGACGAACCCTGAGCTTTATTGGATTGTACAAGTATATGTGACCCGTCCGGTGAAACCGAAAATGCCAATCCATCACTTAATTTTGTGGGAGTGGAACTTTCTAGTTCGTAGATATAAATCTCCCAAAAACCGTTTCTATTGGAATTGATCAGTAATTGTTCTCCATTAGGATGCCAAAGCGGTAGATTATAACCTTTACAATTGCATATACGTTTTTGTTCTCCTTTTTTATCTACCAAGTAGACATCAAAGTTTGTATTGTTTCCATCGCTGTCATGGATAAAGGTGAGGACTTTACCATCCCTTGAAAATACCGGGTCGATGGAATTGTTAGGAAGTCGGGAGTGTTTTTTAATTGTACCTGATTTTGTGTCCATGGTATAAATTTCAAACTTCCCATTTTTACTCGAACCAAAGGCCAGCTTTCGACCGTCCGTGGACCAGAAAAAATTTCTGTCGTCGTATCTTCCCACGGTAAGTTGGATTACATTGCCATTGCTCAAGTCCTTTGTACAGATTTTGGTAAAGTTGTCCGATGATGAACAGCTATATGTAACGTTTTTGCCGTCCGGTGTCCAATCAAAAAAGAAGGGAGTTATATTTTGTTTTGTATGTACTAATTTTGAGTTAGAACCATCCCTATCTATGTTGAACAGCTCCTTTCCTGATAAAAAGAGAAGTTGGTCTTCCTTGGGAGACCATTTAAATTGGGTTACGTCCGATGTTAGGTCCGTAATACATATTGAAGTCAAGGTTTTAAATTCCGATACATATAGTTGATATGAACCCTTTTCATTGGACAGGTAAGCAAAGAATTTTCCGGATGGGGACCAAGCTGGACGGATATGTCGTACATTTTTTTCGTTGGCTTGGGAATACAAGCTGCAGCATAAAATAAGGAAAACTACAAGGCAGGGAATGGCTTTTGCAAAACTGCGTTTTTTGGGAAAATTTGACTTTGGCATGGGATGAGTTTCTTTTCGAAAATCCAGATATGATCTAATGTGATACATTTATCCTGGTTGGACGGTTTTTTAATCAAAAAGAATGTCCGTATTGATGTATATGTACATTTTAAGAAATTTGGTCAAACCTAGGAAGAGATTCTTGGTTCCGATCAAGTTGAGGTATAGGATTTCATAAACTCTTTTGGGGTCATTCCGGTGACCTTTTTGAACATCGTATTAAAACTTGATTTGGAATTAAATCCTGCCTTATTTGCTATGGCCTCAATAGTGATATTGCTATTGACCGGATCGATCATTAGATCTTTTACTTCCTCTATCCTAAACGTATTTACATATTCGTAGAAGCTTTTACCGATTGAATTATTGAGGATCATGCTGAGGTACTTCGGGTTTACCTCCAGATTTTGGGCCACATCATTAAGACTGAGTTTTTCGTTTAGATAGATTTTTTCCACACGCATTAAGGACTCCAATCGATCTGTTATGCTATTTAACTCAGCTTTGGTAATGGATACCAATCCATTTACACCGTTGTTGGTTTTGTTCAACAAAAAGAATTTGGGATTGTTCATTATTTCGAAACAGATCCAGTAAATAAAAAGTCCATAGGACATCCATAAAACTTGATAAAGTAAGGTGGCAATACCGAAACTATAGATCCAGTAGTTGACAAAGATTAACAGGCCCCAAATGATCAGGATACCGAGAAAGGTATAGTTGAATCGTAACAACCAGGCGGACAATGTATGGTTTCTAAGGGCATGCTTGGACTTCCACTTCTTAAACGCTCTAAAGGAAATTGCAAAATAAATCGATCCGAAAAGGACCGCAATACTTTGCTCGTAATGACTTATTACGACCTCGAAAGGGGAATGCATTAGCTCCCGCTTTGTGGATTCCTCGGTCAGACTGGTACTTAAATACCATAGAAATATGATCAACCCTGGGACAAAGTGCAGGAAGTAAGGCCTTTTAAATCTAAAATTGGTACTTAGGACACTTTTATTGTAGAAATAGAGCAGGGGACCTAAGATTACAATAAATGAAATAGGCGTAAAAAGGGATTGAAAGGAATCGGTCATACCGTAGGGGACACCAAACAGTTGATTTTTCAATCCATATAGTGCTAAGACCAGGATTATCGCGGCCAAAAAAGGATTCAGGAATTTTTTTCTCCCTAAACCAAGGGATAGGAGGGATAAAAGTCCAAGGGCAAGACCAATAAAAAAAGCGGGATAAATCAGCTTAGGATAGATTTGGTTGAAGGTAGAGTTGGTATAGGTAACTTCGATTGTATTGGAAATACGCCCTTTTATCCCCGTTGGTTCTTCTATCAATGGCATTCCACAAACTGTACAGACCCCCGGTGCCCCAAATACTAAATGGTCATTGGAACAGCCACAAGGTGGGCAAACGTATCTTTTATCCTGAATCGATACACTTTCTTGCTGTGCTAATAAAGTTGATGGGAAAACGTCGAACAGCGTAACTAGGCAAAGTATTTTGAACAATGTAAGCTTCATAATCTTGGCTAGGTATGTCCTAAAATAAATAAAGCTTTTAAACCAGCTAAGTTTTTTTTAATAACATTTTCTTAAATCAACCAGGTTACATATAGAATGATGGATCGCATCCAACCGTATATACATGGCTTTACTTTCACCGTTTCTGATTTTGCTGGTTTTTTTGTCCATTTGGTTCTATACACACAAAACCTAAACGTTATTTCATGATCAAAAACCGTTTTGACCCTTACTTTGACAAAAACCGATTATGAAACAAATTCAGCTGTTGGTTCTATTATGCTTTGTTTTCTTCTCTGCTGATGGAAATGCCCAGAAGAATGAAACCCCCAAAAGACGAAATGTGGCCATATTTCTATATGAGGGAGTGGAGTTGTTGGATTTTAGCGGCCCTGCTGAGGTCTTTGCAGCTACCTCCATTAAAACCAAGAAGGATCAATGGATTTCTTTATTTAATGTATACACCGTTGCTTATGGTGCAGATCATATTAAAAGTCAGGGTTTTGTGGAAATCGTACCCAATTACTCCATTGAAAACTGTCCTACACCTGATATTATAGTAATTCCAGGAGGAGCCACCAGTAAATCCAGAAAAACCTCGGACGTAATTGATTGGATCAGAAATAGTTGGGAAAGGACCGAAATCTTCTTATCCGTTTGTACAGGGGCATTTTTATTAGGGGATGCCGGTCTGCTCAAGAACCAAAAGGCAACTACGTGGTACGGGAGCACGGAACGTTTAAAAGAAACCTTTACCGATACCGAGGTTTTACAAAATGTCCGTTTTGTAGACAATGGAAAGATTGTGACAACAGCCGGTGTTTCCGCGGGTATTGATGGCGCCTTACGTGTAGTGGAAAGATTAATTTCTAAAGATGTTGCACTGGAAACGGCCAAATATATGGAATATGATAAGTGGAATCCCAATGAGGGCTACGTAGTAGGCGAGGAGTAAGGTTTTATAGAGTGACCAAATATTAAATATTACGAGTAGGATATATATGAAACTATGAAAAAACGACTGTTCCTTGCTTTATCCACCTTACTCCTTTTAAATTGCAAATCGGAACGCCAAGAGTTGGAAGGTCATATCGGGAGACCGGATATTTCACCAGATGGAACAAAGATTGTTTTTATTTACGCTAAGGATACATCAAAAGATGTTTGGGAAATATACTCCGCTAATATTGATGGTAAAAATGTTAGACAGCTGACGACTTTTCCGGAAGCTCGAATCAAAAAAGGCCCCGTCTGGTCACCTGATGGTGAAAGTATACTTTTTCATGCCGACATTGAAGACGGGTCACAAATCTTTACCATAAGCGCCAATGGCGAAAACCTGAATCAACTTACGCAGTTGCCCGGATACAATGTGGAACCAACCTGGTCACATATGGGTAATGAAATCATTTTCAATTCCATTCTTGAGCATGGTAAAACGAAAATATACATCATGGACAAGAAAGGCTCACGGATAAGGGAACTTTACAATCCTGATGGTGAAAACTGGTATCCCCGAAAAATAATAGGCGATAAAATACTTTTTACTTCTGATTTTAAACAAAGGGGTACCTATAATATTTTTCAAATGGATTCCAATGGGTCGGACTTTCGGCAATTGACATTTCTGGAAGGTATCAATTGGTTTCCCGAAATTTCGCCTGCTATGGATAAGATCGTCTTTCACTCCAACAGGGATGACCCCAAATTGAGCGATTCCGGGAATTACAACCTCTACCTAATGAATACCGATGGAACCGAAGTGGAAAGAATTACCAATTTACCAGGTCAAGAACTTCATGCCAAATGGCATCCTGATGGCGATAAATTGATTTTTGAATGGCACGACCCAACTTCCAAGGGTCTGTACCTATTGGAACTATCCACCGGTGCTGTACATAAAATACGACTTGTACCGTAATCGAAAATTTGTATGTATTCTTTTCATTTGCGTTCCACATTTTGAGATTTTTATAGGTGAGACCACCTACTTCATTTAGGCTTATCAGTGGTTTACTAAAAACATTTGTTCTAAGAATCAATCAAAGTGTTATCCGCCTTTAGATGATATGGCTTCAGCTACCTTGTTCAAAACCGGCTGCAAACAAAGCTGTTATGGGGGTAGGGATGTATTGTAGAAAAAAATATCACAAAATAATGATGTATAGAAAAAAAACTACAAATAGTTGTTTTTTCATAGATTTAAAACATAGCTTTGTTGAGCTCAGTTGTTTATGGATATACTGAATACCGAGCTAGGAAGAACAGAAAAATTCTATGGAAATAAAACATTTGATCGGCTCTGTGGCAATGGGTTTTTTAATTACGGGTGTTGCCATGAAAGCCTGTGTATCGGACATTTCCGCTTCCATTACCATCGACGATTTGAGATGTGAATACTTGATAAACCCATCTGGCATTGAAATCTTGCAACCACGATTAAGTTGGGAGCTTAAATCCAAAGAAAAAGGCCAGGGCCAAATTGCATATCAGATACTGGTAGCCAGTGATTCCACAGCACTCTCCCGTAATCTGCCCGATATTTGGGATTCGGGTAGGGTTAAATCAAATAAAACCGATCAGATTGTTTTTAAAGGAAAGGAATTGCAATCACTACAATCGTATTATTGGAAAGTAAGGGTATGGGACACCAATGGAGATTTAAGCGATTGGAGCCCAATTAAACATTGGTCCGTAGGACTTTTGGACAAAACCGACTGGAAGGCTGAATGGATCGGTCCGTAATGGAGAAATGTACTAAACCTAGAACATGGAAAATTGTTTGGTAATTACCTTCCAGCCGTCTTGAAATTTATATAGGGTAAGGTAATCCACATATTTCAGTTCTCTTTCTTCATCTATACGAAGTTTAACCATAGCGGTTTGTCCTTCATAATCGATAATTTCAAATTGCCAACTATAATTTTTTTGAGGTAAGTTCCTTGCGCGGGTCGCCTTGATATTTTCAATCCACTTTGCTCTGGACGTCATATAAAATTCACCCTTGTACAATACGTACATGGTGAATTCCTTATGGAATCCCTGCTTTATTTTATCAAGATTGCCATTGAGGTATAAGGGTTCTACATAACATTCGGTGATGATTGTTTCAATTAGACTTTTATCATCCAATTCTTGGGCATTACAAAATATGCAGTCTGCTATACATAAAAATGATAGGAGGACGACTAATTTATGAGTTTTCATTTGTATGACTAATACCAAATTCCATTATCTACAATTTATTTTAAAGAACTGAATAAAATATAGCAGCCAAAGGCCAAGACGTACAAATAGAAGCAAATGCACTAAATTACGTAGTGCCCAAATCCATGTCTAAACCCAAATTCCTTTAAATGGGTTTCGGTTTGTCCTTATGGATTTTTTGACTTTTTAAACAAATAGGAATTCATTTAGGGTGGACCATCTTGATTCTAAGGATACGCCCAACTGATTCAATAGTTATATACCTATTCAATTACTAATGTAGGCCTATAACTAAATTTGTGCACTTGGGGGAATCACTACGGAAGTAGGGCCGATTTCACCGTATTGTGGTCTTTTTTCAAATACATTGTTTTGAGCAATTTATTTAAATCATATGACCACAGTCTTACGAAAGCTGGTTCTACTTATCCTTCCGTTTTACGTTTTTGGGCAGGAATTGGAAAGCAAGACCTATCGGATTGAAAAAATCGAAGAAAACCTTGTTGCAATTGATGGCGAACTGGATGAAGCGATTTGGAGGCAAGCCAGCCCTGTTCTACTAGAATATGAAACCAATCCTGGGAACAATATAAAGGCAGAGGTAAAGACGATATTACGGATGGCGTACGACAATGAAAATTTCTATTTTTCATTTGAAGCAAATGATGATGATCCTGATAAAATACGAGCGATTATAACGGACAGGGATAGGCTGGATGACAACGATTATGTCTCTATTTTCTTAGACCCATTTAACGATTCTAGAAGGGCATTTTTCTTTTCGATCAACCCTTATGGAGCTCAAGAGGACGGATTTTATGATGAGCAAAGTGGAAATTCCGACCTCACTTGGGATGCCATTTGGACCTCCAAAGGTAAACTTACTGGAACGGGATATCATGTTGAAGGCGCAATTCCTTTTAAATCGCTGAGGTTCCCAAATAGTGGGGAAAATATGTCATGGCGGTTTTTTGGATTCCGTGCCTACCCGCGAAGTTTGGAAAAGGAATTTCGTACAATACCTATTGACCAAAATAACAATTGTCTTTTGTGCCAAGCCGATCTATTATCGGGATTTACTGCGATTAAGTCCGGACAGAATTTGGAATTTACCCCTACTTTGACACTGAATAGATTTGATGAAAATCCAGAATTTCCCAGTGGATCTCTACGGAAAGGGGATGTTGAAACAAATTTGGGATTGAATGCCCGTTGGGGTATTACCACCAATGTTATTTTTGATTTGGCCATTAATCCTGATTTTTCACAAGTGGAGGCAGATGATGCCCAATTGGATGTAAACAACCGATTTGCGTTGCAGTTTCCGGAAAAGCGACCTTTTTTCTTGGAGGGCAACGACTTTTTCAACACGCCGTTGAATGCTTTTTTTTCAAGAACTATTGCAGATCCCTCTATTGGATCAAAGATTACCGGGAAAGTAAGGAAAAATGCATTTGGTTTGGTATATGCCAAGGACCGGATAAACCATCTTATAATTCCGGGATTTCAGGAATCCAAGAATATATCGGTGGACGAAAATGTTTCGAACTTCATAGGGAGATACAGAAGGGACATAGGTGAAAACTATAACGTTGGGGTTTTGTATACCTTAAGAGATGCCGAAACCTATTACAATCACCTAGGCGGATTTGACTTTTTTCTCAGACCCTATAAACCCTTGGTTATTAGAGCACAATACTTGCATTCAAAAAGTAGCTATTCCGATTCGGTAACAGAAGAAAATGGAATTTCCGATTCGGATGTTACAGGTAATTCGTATAACCTACAGCTAAACTATGAAACCCGAAACTGGGAGGGTGCCTTAATTTTTGAAAACCGTACCAAGGGCTTTAGGGCCGATGCCGGTTTTGTTCCTCAAGTAGACTATAGAAGGTATAGAATGTATGTAGAAAAGAAGTTCTGGCCAAAAGAAGCGACTTGGTACCAAAATATAGGATGGAACGCCGGGGGTTTTCGAAGAGAATCCACTCAAGGAATCTTGGATTTTGAAGGTATATGGACAAGTGCCTATTTTAATGGCCCCCTGCAATTGAATCTATGGTTGAATCCCGATTTGGTTTGGCAAAGATTTAACGGGGTAACTTTTAGATTACCAAGATTTTGGACAGGTTTTGACATACAACCTACGGGCAACCTAGGTATTAATGGCTGGGTTAACCTAGGCCCGGCGGTAGACTTTGTAAACACAAGAAAGGCCGATAACCTGCAATTTCGCATTGAGTCCGATATCCGAATCGGAAATCGCATAGAAATGACCTTGAATCATCAATACCAAAGACTTCACCTTTCCGGCAATGCCATTTTTACCGCCAATCTGTCCCAATTGCAAGCGGCCTATAACTTCAGCACCAAACTCATTTTTAAAACGGTGGCACAATTCCGTCACACTTCGAGAAATCCAGAGCTCTACATGGATGAGGTCAATGCTGTTGACCGTTCCTTTTTTACACAGTTAATTCTCTCCTATAGACTGAATCCTAGATCTGTACTATTTTTAGGTTATGTTGATAATTTGTCCGGTTTTGAAAATACTTTCTCAAATCAACAATTTGAGCTGGAACGTATGGCCCGGACTTTATTCTTTAAAGTTGGATATGCATGGAGGCCCTAGGAAATGGGGTATTCCTAAGTCTGAAATTCTATAAGCAAGACTAATTTATTTCTTCCATTCTTTTATCAACATCAACCAGATAAATATCCTTATTGCCCTTATTGGCAGAAAACAATAGGCTTTGATCATCCGGCATCCACTCTATCCCATGTTCACGCTCCGGGGAATTAGTGATTCGGGTTACTGCGCCTCCGTTTTCGGCCATCACATAGATATCATAGTATTGCTCCTCATTATTGTTGGATACAAAGGCAATTGCTTTTCCGGAATGTGAGAATACGGGGGAGCTACCGCCATCCAAGGTATTTACAACTTCCTGGAAGTTATTGGGTCTATCCAAATCCAATTTGTAGATTTTTTCGGCACCGTCAAAATCCCCTGAGAAAAGTAGTTTTTTACCGTCCCTGGAAACGCTGGATGCATAAAGCGTAGTGTTTTCATCTTGTACTAATGGGCGGTAGGTATTGGATGACAAATTGAACGTCCAGATATCATAATTGCCATAACTTGTATCTGGGTCATAGGAAAAAACAAGATTATCGTGGTCGATCCACTGATAATTTTTAATTCCCCCAATGTCGGTTAGTTGTTTTTTATTGCTGCCATCCTTTTCCATAATCCAAACATTGTTGGTGTCGGAAGCACCTCCGGAAATATGGATAAAGGAAATTTGATTGTTTGAACTTGGAACCCACATAGGATTAATGTCAAGCTGATGATCTTCCGCTGGGGCGATGATGACATCCTTGCTTGTACGCATATTCCTGATCACTATGTTATTTTGATCATTGAACAAGAGGTACGTGCCAATATCATTTATATTGGCATCAGTTTCATAATTGTTGGGACCATTGGGCATAACCAATGTAACTAAGCTATCCTTAAAGGAAAAGGAGTACAAACGATCTTTTTCATGTCTGCCGACAAATGCCAATCTGTTATCAAAGGGAGACCAGTTCATAGGGTTCCATTCTATTATGATTTCTTTTTTTAGCAAAAGACTTTTTTCCGATTTCGTTCTTCGGTCATATACCTTTATTTCGTTGGATTTGTCCCAGGAAAAGTAAGCAATAAGGTTTTCATCATAGTTCATCGCAGGGCCAAATTCCTCTATTTCACGGTTGGTGACCCTAAACAATCCCTCTTTTGATCCATCAGTAACCCAAATATCCGTCATTTCGTTATTCCAAGTGCTATAAAAGATTACCTCAAATGCCATACGTGACCATCTAGGATGCCATTCAAATCCAGATTCGTCGCTGACCAACGGAATAATTTCCTTGGTTCTCAAATTTAGGGTATGGAGGTGTGGAAATGGGGTCCCTCTTGAATTGAATCCCACGTAATTCCCATCATATGAAAAGCCAAAATTGATCTCATCACCTTCCATTTTAGTGAGTTGTGTAAATTCTGAGGAAGTTATATCCAATGACCATAGGTCTTTCCCTTTTTGATTAAAATCCATAACAAGCGTATGACCATCGGGGGACCATTTGGCATCAGAGGCCTTTTGTTCTTCCTTAGTAATACTTTTAATGGTAGCATCGGACAATCTAAAAACTCGCACGGTCGGTATGCCATCCAAATAGGAGGTGAAGGAAAGGAATTGGTCATCAGGAGACCATTCTATATCCTCATTGTGGTGAATAGAGTCGGTCACTTTTATTTTTTTCTTCTCAAGAAAATCATAGATAAAGATATCCTCACGCTTGTGTTCTGTAGAGATATAGGCAAGATACCTACCGTTGTTTGAGAATTTTGGACTGTATTGGTCTCCTACATCGGTGGTCAAACGATATAGATTTTGGGTTTGAGATTCAGAAACGGTTTCCGAAGAGTCGGATAAGCAAGAAGAGCAAATAAAACTTAAGACAAGTGAAAATCGAAATAATCCTTTCATGGCGGTGGTTTGGAATGAAAATAATACGAGATAGAGATTCACCCTGGGAAAAGGAACCATAACTCGTATGAATACATTCATCCGAACACAATTGAACAAATGTTCTCGGTTTTTCTTCTAAACAGGCCCATAGTTTAGATTGCGTAATGGGTCCTTACTCTGAGAAAGGGCTAAATTTTTATAAAGATCTGCTTTTTATACAAAATGTACAGAAAGAGCCATACCAGCGCAGTGGCCCCAAAAGCGACGAGTACCTCATGCCATTTCTCGGGAAAGATGTCAAAAAGTCCTCCGAAAAGTGTGGATGAGGTATATGAAAAATCAATGAAGCGATAGGCCAAATAAACAGTAAGGGAATTGAGCCCGATGACCTTAAAAAAGAAAGCCCATTTTTTGAAACCCTTTACATCAATGATGAAGTAGAAAAAGGCCAATATCAAAAAAGACAGCCCACTGGTAAGCATAATGAAAGAACTACTCCATAACCGTTTGTTTATAGGAAAATGCAGATTCCAGATAAGTCCAATAATAACAGTGATCGCCCCAATTAGAATCAGGTTCAACGTTTTTTTGTTTTCAGTGGCGTTACTTCGAAGCATATCCCCCGCCAAGCTTCCAAAAATGGTGATGCAGAGTGCCGGGAATTGGGTCAGCAGGCCTAACTCATCATAGTCTCCCTGCTTAAGACGTCCTGGTAAAAAAGTACGGTCGAACCATCCCACCAGATTGCCCTCAAAAGATAGGTCTCCCGCTCCATAGCCAGGTACTGGTATAAGGAAAAGGGAGGCATAATAAGCGATAAGAATACCCGCGATCCAATAGAGTCTTTGGACCCTTGAAAAATTCAGGTATAATAGGGTAGTGATAAAACAAGCAAATCCGATGCGACCCAAAACACTACCCATACGTATTTCGGATGGCTCAAAGAAAGGAAACGGACTGTTCTTGTAGAGAATTCCCAATCCGATTAGAATTAACATTCGTACAAAAACCTTTTTATACAAGTTGTACTTGGTAAGGCCCATGGAGAGACCCTTATTCAGCGAGTAGGAAAGCGAGACTCCTGCAATGAATAGAAACAATGGAAAAATAAAGTCGTAGAAAACAAAGCCGTTCCAAGGTACATGTTTTAGTTGATCGGCCAAAGCATCTATCCAGGGTATTTCCGTCTTCCCTTTTAAAAGCACCAGAAAAGTCCCGCCTCCGGAGATAAAGAACATATCAAAACCCCGCAGGGCATCCAAGGAGAGCAGGCGAGAAGTCTTTTTGGTGGTCATAGGTACAACTTATCCTAGCTATGAAGATAGGATGTTTTTTCTTAGTATTCTGAAAACAGTTTTTGTTTCATCATTGTTTTTCCGAACTTTTATAGTTCCAAGTGATCGTGACAAATGGAATTGGTTATACTCCATTACATGTAATTTGATAGCTTCCTAAAAAAAGAATTTATGAACCAATTTTTTAGGGTTTTGATGGTCACCTTATTTGTTTTAGGGTGTTCCAATTCCGAAAATACTTCCTCCACCCAAAATGCAAAATTTTCAGAAGAACTTTCAACACTCAAGGAATATTTCAGATACCAGGACTTAGCATTTTGGTCAGTAAGGGAGATTGGACCATGTACGTGGACTATATGGAAATGGCAGTTGGTCGATAAGGTGGAACTTGTCATTGAATAGACCTAGTCCTTAACGCTTACTCATTAACAAAGACCATACAATGTTGCCAAGGGAGGTTGCCGATATTCCGTTCCAGTTTTAAACCCGCTGCCTCCATTTCCTGTACAGCCTGCACCTGGGTCATTTTGTGTAACTTTTTGATGGGCACTCTATCATCCTCACCACGATATTCGATAAGAAACAGTTTTCCGTTGGGCCGAAGCGCTTTTTTTAGTGAAGCTATCATTTCAATGGGATAATTGAACTCATGGTAGACATCCACAAGGAGTGCCTTGTCCACCGAATTTTTCGGTAGGTTCACACTTTTTTCACTTCCTTTTACGAGAGCAACGTTTTTGACCCGGCCTTTTTCTTTTTTCCTGCGCATCTCGGCCAACATTTCATCTTGAATATCGACGGCATAGATAAGACCTTTTTTGGCCATGGCCGCCATCTTGAATACATGGTAGCCCGAACCGGCGCCAATGTCGGCTATGGTGTCACCAATTTGGATATTCATGTTCTCCAAGAGCTTGGTGGTATTTTCTTCGTCTTCACGGTCCGTGCGATCTAACCACCCCATGCCTTGGAAACCCATAACATGGGCAATTTCACGCCCCATATACCACTTCCCTATGCCATTAGGGTCACCTTTTTTAATGGTATAGCGAGCATTGGGTTTGGCTTTCTGGCCATGGCATTGGTATAAGGGGGTTGTAGCTACAAATAAGAATAGTAGGGAGACAATTTTTTTCATTGGCATTCTTGAATATTCCCAAGATAATGATTTTAAATTCCCCTTGGGAAATTGAAGGTATCCAAAATGAATCGGTACTTTGTCGATTTAGTTGACCGTACATCCATTTTTTGTAAGATTATCCTGTACTTTATTGTTCTCACTATCCCTTACTAACTTAAAACCTACTTGCCATGCCTTTGAACATAATCGTAATCGATGATTCCCCTATCCAACTTTTGATATCCTCCAAGTTGATACAACAAAATAAAAGATTAAAACTCTTAGGTGCTTTTACCAATCCTTTCTTAGGGTTGAAAGCGATACATACCATGGAAGTGGATATTGTACTTCTGGATGTTGAAATGCCCGAAATAGACGGATTCTCACTTAAAAGAATGTTCAAGAAACCGGTGGAGGTGATTATGAACTCTACCAGGCCCATATTTGAACTTCAGGCCTACTCGCATGGAGCCATCGATTTCATAAAGAAACCCTTAAGTACAGAACAATTGGATAGTTCTATTTCCAAAGTAATGCATGAAGATTCATTTTTTAGGGACCAAAAAAAAGTACGTGTGGCACTTGCCAGCTAGAGCAATGACCTGCTTGGAAAAGAGCTTCTTTTTACTAACCCAATTACTCAGTTGCTTTGGAATGAACCGGTTACAACATAGTAAAAAAAACCGGTGACGAAACGTACACCGGTTTTCCAAACTAACTCAAACTAAACTAACTACAACAAAAAGATTTGTATTTTGAATTCGATCGCAGGGCAACTATGCGCCCCTCTTTTCTTAGATTTAATACCCAGGATTTTGAATCAACTCGGGATTTGTTTGTATCTCGGAATCCGATATGGGCAATAGCAAATGCTTTTCCTCAAAGGTTTGGCCAAAGGTATTCTGTCTGCCTACCAAATCGACAAAAGTAACATCGCCATCTGCACCGGCGGGATATTTACGTGTCCGTACCATATCGAACCAAAGTTTTGAGTCGAATATCAATTCACGATTTCTTTCTTTCCAAACTTCTTCCACAAAATCGCCTACCGAAAGCCCGGCGAGCTCCGCCCGTATAGTCTCGGGATCCGTGGTCCAGTAAGCTCTTGCCCGTATTTGGGTGAGATAATCAACAGCCTCGGCGGTAACCCCTTCCGATTGGGCAATGGCTTCCGCTGCGACCAATAAGGCCTCAGGATAACTATACACTCGTAAATTCTTGGCGGACTGTGCTGTCGTAAAAAAGACCTCTTCGTCCAACCAGATATAAGGAGTCACAGGAAAGGTAATCTCATCGCCACCCGTAGTGGTAAAGGTGGTATGAAAATACTGCTTTTCCTGTGCCCTAAGGTCTAGCACCTGGTCATACTGTGCATAGAGTTCGGGTCGTGGGCCATACGCATTATTGATATTCGCGTAGGCCGATCCCACACTACCGCTAGTGGAGGCGGGAAATGACCATTGCGGATAGGGAAATGAACGGATACCGACTTCATATTCAATCTGATAGATATAATCTTCGGCCAAGGTCTTTGCCTTACGCATTTTGTTATAGGCACTGTTTTCCAATATAACATTTCCTTCCCCGTCTGTATCATGGGGGACAAGAGAGAACGCGCCACTATTAATTACCGCTCTTGCTGCCTCCGCTGCATTGGTATAGCGATTGTCGGATAGGGGCGCTCCGCTCATGGTCAAGTAAACATCGGCCAAGAGCATTAGGGCAGTTTCCCTAGTGATGCGAAAACCGTTGTTCACCATATTGCCATTAGGCAAACTTCCTGACGTTGTAGCCACGTTCAAATCCGAAACGATAAGGTCATACACCTCGGAAACCGGGGAACGAGGTAGAAATACCTCCTCCAAGGCACCTACGGGTTCGGTAATCAAAGGTACATCACCGAACATACGTACCAGATAAAAATATGCAAAGGCGCGGAAGAAACTGGCCTGTCCAATGAGATTCGTACGTTCCGTTTCGGAAAGGCCCGGCGTATCCGGAATATTGGCAATGGCAAGGTTGGCCCCAGCGATACCTCTATAAAGATCTTGCCATATCCCGTTCAACGTGGCATCTATTTCAGTGGGCGAAATGGCCAATTGTTGGGCAAGATCTACCTGACGTTCCTGACCGTTGAACTCGTTGTCAAAAAAACCGGAGAGATACTGTAGATACATGACTCGCGCACCGCTAAAAACCCCTTGGACTAGATACATATCGGGAGCCCCATTCTGATAAAGAAAGTTTACGGCACTTTCAGCTTGTCCAGGCTCCGAAAAGAATTGATCAACACTTTGCTGGTCCCGAGGTTCCTCTTCCAAAAAGTCAGAGCAGGACACTATGAATAACATAAGACTTAAAAAAACTTTTATTTTTAGATATTTCATAGCCATCAAAATTTAAGATTAAAGCCTAGGGTAAAAGTCCTGGGCCTTGGATATTGAAAAAAGAAAATATTCTGCCCGAATTGATTCTCATTCGAAGACCCCTCGGGATCAAATCCTTGAAAACTGTCGGACTGAAGCACAAAAGCATTGTCCACACTTCCATAAATCCTTAGCATATTGAGACCTAGGGAGTTTATGAAGTTATCCGGGAAGGTATAACCTAAGGTAAACAGATTGCCGCGAAGATAGGATCCATCGGCCACCCAACGGCTATCTACTTGACTGTTCTGGCCCGAAGTACCCTGATTTCGGATTTCCTGTACCTGTGTATTCTGGTTCTGGGGCGTCCAGCCTTCGGTAAGGATGGTACGTAAACCATTGGCAATACCGGATCGATCCTCTGTGGAATGATGGGCCTGCTGAAGGATATCCACATCAAAAACAAACTGGAGGTCTGCTGTAAAGTCAAACCGGCCTATACGGAAGTTGTTGATAAAACTTCCGGTCCATGCAGGCAGACCATTGCCGATAATGGTACGTTCCGCGGAACGTTTGGCCTCCCCGGGCAGGGCTCCGACCGCCGCGGCTTCCGCGGCCTCGTCCGTTCCCCAAATGCCAAGGCGCTCCAGCCCCCAAAAAGAGGCCACGGGTTCCCCGACACGGAGAATGGTATTACTACCGGAAACGAAACCTGGACCAGGAAAGATATCCTCGTCATTGGCGCCCAACTTCTCTATACGGTTTACATTGTAGTTCATATTCAATGTTGATTCCCAATAGAAATTTTCCTTTGTATACTGGGAGCCTATTGAAATATCGGCACCTCTGTTGGAAATGGAACCAATGTTATCACGGATATTATCAAAACCGGTAGAGCGTGGTATCGGTCTTTCCAATAACAAGTCTTCGGTGAGTTTGTAATAGTAATCCAGTTCCAGATTGATCTGTGGATTCGTCTTGGTACTCAATTCCATTCCAACATCAAACTGGGTTGTGGTCTCCCAGCCCACATCCGGGTTGGGGATACGAGTTACAAAACTGTCGTTGACCCGTTGGCCATTGACTAGAGCTGTACCCGATTCTATGGTCGCCAAAGTAGAGTAGGGATCAATTTCTGTATTCCCAGTAACTCCATAACTGGTCCGTAGTTTTAACCGATTTAGGAAGGAGGATTCCGAAAGGAATTCCTCTTCGGACAGTACCCAACCCAAACCTATAGAGGGAAAGAATCCGTATTTGTTATTCTCACCAAAACGGGAAGAGCCATCCGCACGCCCGGTTAAGGTTACCAGATACCTATCCTTATAGGTATATCCCACTCGTGCAAAATAAGAGTTAATGGACCAATCGTTATACTGGGATCTTGGTACATCTGGAATGCTGCCTGATTCCAAACGGTAGAAGGACAATGAATTGTCAGGGAAACCTTGGGACCTAGCACGGAAACTAAAGAATTCACGTTGTTGCCAGCTGGCTCCGAGGACCGCATTGATACGCGAATTTTCAAAGGATTTGTTATAGGTTAGGAAATTCTCCTGTTGCCAAAAAGTTACCTTTTCTTCTTCAACAATGGCCTCTCCCAAGGGCGCTGAGATATTAATCAAGTCGTTTGGCGAGAAAAACTGAAATGTGCGGTCTTGTTTATCTATGCCGAATTGGGTCTTGAAAGTAAGTCCTTCCGCAATGTTAAACTCAAAGAAGACATTCCCAAATATCTGGTTTCTCAAATTACGCCGTATTTGAGTTTCCAATACGTGTACCGGGTTGGCCATAGCTTCCAAGTTGAAGTTATCGGTTATGGTACGGCTATTGGACCAGCTTCCGTCCGGGAAGCGTACCGGAAATATGGGGGGCATTTCGATCATGGTCCGTCTTGGCATTTGGTTTCCCCCAGTTTCCTGATAGGCATTTTCTTTGGTATAGTTCACCAATAGATTAGCCCCAAAGGATAACCAATCCTTTATTTTGGTATCATAAGTTAATTTTCCGTTCCAACGTTCCAAATCATTATTGAGCATGATGCCCTCGATGTCCGAAAAGTTTAAAAAAGCACCGACTGAGGAATTTCCATTGCTTTGCTGAATGGCAAGTTGATGGTTGTGCGTAATGGCCGTACGGGTGGCCTCCTCTTGCCAATCCGTATCGTATAAGGGATTGCCCTGGGCATCAAAAAGCCTGGGATCGTCCCTTGTTAAAATAGGAGCTACTGTAACATCGTCACGATACTTTGGTGTGTTGGCAAAACCGGTCTCAACCACTTCCAAGAATTCTTCGGCATTGAGCAGGTCTATCTTTTTCCGCAATGTCCCTGCACTCATAAAACTATCATAGGACACTGTAATACCTTCGGTCTTTGCTCCCCGTTTTGTAGTGACCAGTATTACGCCATTGGCCCCACGTGCTCCATAAATGGCCGTAGAGGAGGCATCCTTAAGCACCTCCATACTAGCAATATTGTTAGGGTTAAGAAACTGAAAATCTTCCATAACTACCCCATCTACCACGAATAAGGGATCGGAACTGGAATTTATGGTGCCCAACCCTCGGATGATGATTCGGGGAACCGCAGTAGGGCTTCCGGAATTGAGGTATACATTGGCACCGGCAACACGGCCCTGTAAGCCCTGTATGGCATTGGCCACTGGTCGCCTTAACAGGTCTTCCCCAGCCACACTGGAGACCGATCCGGTGACATCGGATTTTCGCTGTACCCCGTAACCCACTAGTACTACTTCTTCAAGTTGTGCGGTATCCGTGGTAAGCTGAATTGACATTTCATCACCAGGAGTTGCACCAACCTCTTTGGTGACAAAACCGATATAAGAAACCAGTAATACGGCATCGGCATCCTGAAGGGAAATTGTAAATTTCCCATCAAAATCCGTGACAACACCATTTTGTGTGCCCTTTTCAATAACATTGGCACCTGGAAGGGGGTCTCCATTGGCATCGGTTACCGTACCGGATACTTGAAGTTGTTGGTCTTCCTCGGTTTTATCGGGTAGGGGAACTACCTTAGCGGACTTCGGTAAGGGTAGTGAACGTAGGATGATCAATTTTCGTCTCAGTTTATAAGAGATGTCCGTTTGTTGGAACAACCTTTTTAAAACACTGGACAATTTTTCGTTCTCCGCGGTGACCGAAACCCGTTGATCCGCATCAATTTCATTGTTCGTATATACAAATTTAAAGTCTGTAATGGCCTCTATTTCCTCAAGCACTTGTTGCATGGTAGCGTTCTCAAAGTTTAAGCTTACCTTGGTCCGCTGCGAATAGGCATTGGCATGCACGGACAGGATGGAGGCTAGTAAAAGAAAGAGCGTAAGCTTCAACGCTAGACTTATTTTTATGGAATTGAACGTAAAAAGTCCAATTCCTTTTAATTTTTCCATATTTTTAAAGGATTTTAGTTAACTCGTATCAGTTGATTACTAATCTATCGGGGAATGGTACCAGCATTTCCCGATTTTTTTTGTTGATATTTTTGGTATCTATCTCATTGGCTATTGCATTTTATGTTAGTCTAATTTTCGGGTTTGTTTATAGTGATTTCATTTCCATCAACTTCAAAATAGAAGGGGATGATTTCGCTGAGCGATCCCATTACTTCCTCAATAGTCTCAATGTCATAGCTAGCGGTAAAAACCTGATTATTTAAGATGGGGTAATTGTTTGTGATGGATATGTTATAGTGCCGTTGTAGTTTGGGAATAATCTGTTTAAAGGGTGTTCGTTTTAGGATCAATCTTCCATGGATCCAAGAAGTGTGAAGATCCGTATCCACGGCTTCCATGGCCATGGTATTACTGGTTTTGTCCCAAGAAGCCATATGTCCCGGCTTCAATAATGTAGAGTCGGTAGTTATGTTGTCCTTATTGGAAAGACCAACGGAACCCGAGACCAAGACCGTATTGATTTCTTTATCCTCTGGATAGGCCTTTACATTGAATGTGGTGCCTAACACTGTTACGACCAAATTATCGCTGCTAACCATAAAAGGACGTTCGGCGTCCTCGGTTACCTCAAAAAAGGCCTCGCCGCTCAAAAAGACCTCTCTATTTGCTCCTTTGATGAATTTGACCGGATACTTTATGGAAGAACCTGAGTTGAGATGTATTTTTGTTCCATCAGAAAGCTGTATGCCAAACCGTTTGGCATATGGAACCGTTAACGTATTGTAGACCAGCTTTTCCACTGAAGTTGAGTCCGAATACGCTAAGTTGGATCCTTTTTTGGTGACCACCAAGTTTCCCTCCTTGTCTTTGATTTGTGAAGATCCATCTTCGGACAACACTTTTATCTCCCCATTTTCCAATTGTAAGGTAATCGCATTTTTATCAGGTGGCGGCATTATCTTTTCCGGGGTTTGGACTGAGTGGAACAAGTACCAGAAAGCAAAACCCAGAAGTCCTATAAAAATGGCCGCATATCTTAAAATAGGCCTTGCCCGGAAGGTTCTTTTTCGGGAAGTCTTATTTGTATCTACTTTCTGAAGTACTCTATCCCAGGCTGCAATTTCGTTTAGGGTTCCCAATTCCCTAATATCCTTTCCGGATTCCTGAATCAGGCTTATCCGATTAAAGATTTCCTCATTTTCATGGGACGAGCGTAACCATGAATCAAATTCTTTCTCTTCGGCTTCCGAAAGCTGGGAGGTCAGTTTTTTTATAATAAGTTTGGTTATTTCCATAGTCGGTTTTCATAGCCTATACTACTAAGACACGGAATACCATAAAAAGGGTGATGCTAAAATCGAAAAAATTCAAAAAGAAGCTACCTTAATTGAGAAATCAACAACAATAGCAGGAATAATTGGGTGTCCTGCAATTCCACGCGAAGGATCTTGTAGGCTTTTTTCATATGCGATTTTACGGTGTTTACGGAGATATTCAGGGTTTCGGCGGCGGTACTATACTTTTGACCCTCCAAAGCGCAAAGCTCAAAAACCTTCTTGCACTGTATAGGTAAATTCTCTATAGCACTTTTGATTTCCTCGTCATGGTCAATCCGTTGCGGATTTTCATACTGGGGGAGTTTTAGTACCTTCTCCGAAATGGGCTCTAATTTTTTTGATTGTCTGATTTTGTTGAGACTGGCATTTTTCACCGATCTTTTCACATACCCTTCCATATTCAGTATGTTATGATCTTGGCGTTTTAGTAAGGAGATAAAAACATCCTGTACAATATCTTCGGCTTCATCAAGATCGGCAACATAACTATAGGCAATTAAGCAAAGTTCCTGATATTGCCTTTTAAATAAATTCTCTACCCTGCCCAGCCACTGATGATTCATGTACATTAATTCAAAAACTTAATCCGCGTCAACCCCCTAATGTTATGAATAAAAAAACGATTTTGCGCATTTGAAATTATTTTTAACACAGAATCGTTGGTTCCAAATCCAAGTAAAGCCAAGATACAAAATAATCCAGTTTTTATTCATCCTGGAGCAGAGGATAGATCAAATTTTAGCTTTTTTAAAGAGATTTTGACGATACCTCTCCCATCGTTTAAAATTGACCCAAATCATATCAAAGTTGGGTTTGACAAGACCTTACCATTTTCAGGTTTTTTCATTTGAGTGACTTTAAGTCAATTGGATACCCTGAAATATTCATACATTGCAATAACCGACCGAAAAAATTAAGTTATGAAATTCCAAAATACGAATCATGCATACTAAAAAGAAATATACCGCCTTCGAAATGGCGATGTGGACCCGATTTGAAACGCTTCTTTTCCTTTTGATTATAGTGGTTTGGGTGGCCATCTACTACTTTTTCGATTTAGGTTGGTTAAAAATTCCTTGGACCCCTTTGGCATTGATCGGTACGGCCGTGGCCTTCGTCATCGGATTTCAAAATAATTCCGCTTATGGAAGAATTTGGGAAGCTCGCAAGATATGGGGAGGTATTGTAAACACCTCCAGGACCTTTGGTATGTTCGTGCAGGATATGTTGACTAATGAATATGCTGAATCGCCCATGACCGAGCCACAAATCCATAAGGAGATCAAAACCCTAACGTATCGCCATATTGCTTGGATGACAGCATTGCGACACGCCATGCGTATGCCCAGACCTTGGGAAACAAGTGCAAGCCATAGGACCAATCAAGAATGGGATTTGCGCCCACCAGAATTGGATTCTAGCTTGGAAGACGATTTAAAATCGTATATCACAGAAAATGATTTGGCCTACGTATTGGGCAAGAACAACAAACAAACCGCTTTGTTATACTTACAATCCCATCATCTAAAAAAACTTAAGGAGCAAGGTATAATTTGGGAATTTTCCTTTTTGGAGCTGGAGGCCATACTTCAGGAATTATTTACACTTCAAGGGAAAAGTGAACGGATCAAAAATTTTCCATATCCAAGGCAATTTGCCACACTCAATCATTTTTTCATGTGGATTTTTATTCTGTTGCTCCCCATGGCTTTGGTACCTCAATTCATTGATATCGGAAAAGGGTTTTCGGAATCCCATGCCCTTATGGGCGATTTATTTGCTTGGCTATCCATCCCTTTTTATATCATTGTAGCTTGGATATTCCATACGATGGAAAGAATCGGGAGAACTGGCGAAAACCCCTTCGAAGGGACAGCTAACGATGTTCCCATCTCAACAATTGCACGAGGTATTGAAATTGACCTCCGTCAGAATCTGGGGGAGTCCAATGAAAAAATTCCAGATCAGTTTGCCGTTAAACATGATACACAATTCTGACAATAATTGCGGATAGCCCAGAAGTACATATTTCAATTCTTGACAAAGCAATAAGGTATTCCAAAACATTCTAAAATATGACCAAAAGAACATTATTTATAGCCTTTGTAGTCTCCTTGGGAGGATTTTTATTTGGTTTTGATGCCGGTATCATCTCGGGCGTCATGTCCTATGCCGGTCCCGAATTTGACTTGAACGATGCCCAGACCGGTTGGGCCGTAAGCTCGCCTTCTTTTTCCGCAATGATCGCCATGTTGATTTCCGGCCGTCTTAGTGATAAGATAGGACGAAAAAAGATCTTGATCATTGTGGCATTTTTATATGCTGTTTCGGCACTTTTTTCTGCTTATGCCATCTCCTATGAAATGCTATACATAGCACGTATGATTGGTGGTTTGGCATTTGGGGCCGCCCTTATATTGGCACCCATATATATTGCCGAGATTTCCAATGCCGAAAATCGCGGGAAATTGGTCTCCATTCAACAATTGAATATCGTTCTCGGTTTTTTTGCGGCATTCTTAAGCAATTATTATTTCAATAAGCTATATAGCTCGGGAGATTCATTTCTTACCGAAGACACGGTTTGGCGTTGGATGTTGGGTGTTGAGTTGGTGCCGGCCCTGCTCTATTTTTTATTTATGTTCTTTGTGCCAAGGAGCCCACGTTGGTTATATATGCGGGGCAAGGTTACGGATGCGAACCACGTTTTGAAGCAGTTGCACGGGGATGAAAAAGCCAAGAAAGAGATTCACTCGATTGAAAAGAGCATTCGTGAACAAAAAAGTACAGTGAAGGTATCCATTGGTGAATTGGTGAAACCCACCTTGCGCTTTATCTTTTTGGTGGGTCTTACGATAGGAATTCTTCAACAAGTCACCGGAATAAATGCGATATATTTTTATGCTACGTCCATTTTCAAACAAACGGGTATTGGTACTGATGCGGCTTTTAGCTCAGGGGTTTTGCTAAGTTCTACCACGGTGGTTTTTACCATAGTTTCCATGTTTTTAATTGATAAACTCGGAAGAAGGCCCTTGCTGCTTTTTGGCATAGCAGGTATTGCGATCAGTATGCTCTTATGCGCTTATGGATTCAATAACGCCACCTACGAACTGAAATCCTCTGAAATTGCACAGCTTGAAAATATTGACAAAGATGCTTTGGACCAATTTGCGGATAAAAAATTCGATAATGATGTTGATTTCAAAAATGCTATGAAATCGGCTTTGGGAACCCAAGTTTATGCAAAAAATGAAGGTACCTTGATTGAAGCGGCCACTGAAATGAATGCCACCCTGATTTTAATAGGGATTTTTGGTTTTATCGCCTGTTTCGCTTTTTCCCTGGGTCCGGTAATGTGGGTTCTTTTATCGGAAATGTATCCTAATAAATATAGGGGGTTGGCTATAGGAGTCATTGGTTTCGTAAATAGTTTTGCCAGTTGGTTGGTACAGCAGGTGTTTCCTTGGGAACTATCCAACTTAGGCAATGCCATGAGCTTTTTCATTTTTGGTATTATCGCCGTAATCGGATTTTTCGTTCTGTTTAGAATATTGCCGGAAACGAAGGGAAAGTCTTTGGAACAGCTTGAAAAGGAATTGATTGGACGATGAATAATATACAAAATCCGATATTGCGGGGGTTCAATCCGGATCCGTCGATTTGCAGGGTAGGTGAAGATTATTATATCGCCACATCAACCTTTGAATGGTTTCCAGGGGTACAAATCCATCATTCCAAAGATCTGAAAAATTGGAAGCTGATAGCCCGACCGTTGAATCGTATTTCTCAGTTGGACATGCGGGGCAACCCGGATTCCTGTGGTGTATGGGCACCATGCCTCTCTTATGATAAGGGTACTTTTTATTTGGTGTATACCAATGTACGATCTTTTGATGGTGTCTGGAAGGATACCCCCAACTATTTGGTGACCACAAAAGATATTACAGGTGACTGGAGCGAACCGATCTATTTATCGTCACGAGGTTTTGATGGGTCGCTATTTCATGATATTGATGGAAAGAAATGGTTTCTCAACATGTTGGTCGATCATCGTAATGGTAAATTTTTTGGTGGTATTGAAATGCAGGCATATGACCCGGTGGGCCAAAAGTTGGTAGGTAAAGTGCATTACCTCACCGAGGGTACGGTCTTGGGCCTTTCCGAAGGACCCCATCTGTACAGGGAAAATGGATATTATTATCTGGCACTAGCGGAAGGAGGTACGGAGTATGGCCATGCCATGAGCATTGGACGAAGTAAAGATATTTTTGGCCCATATGAATTTCACCCTGAAAATCCCTTTGTATCCGCAGCCGCTAAGAAGAACCACCCGCTACAGAAGTGTGGACATGGAGATTTGGTCCAGACCCAAAATGGTGATTGGTATACCGTTTTTTTAGTAGGACGACCTTTAACGACCCTGGGTAATTGCACTTTGGGACGGGAAACGGCCATTGAGGAAGTGATCTGGAAAGCCGATTGGCCTTATTTAAAAGAAGGAGGATGTGTGCCCCGTTTTGAAATTCCTGCCCCCGATTTACCGAAGTTCTTACACGAAGCTCCTCCTGACAGAATCAATTTTGACCAAAAAGAAATCTCTCTGGATTTTCAATCCCTACGCATACCGATTACCGAAGATTGGTGTTCCCTCACGGCTAGAAAGGGGTTCTTAAGATTATATGGCCGGGAGTCCTTGAACTCTTTGCATCATCAAAGCTTACTGGCGCGAAGAATCCAGAATTTTCATGTATGCGTAACAACCTCCATTGATTTTCAACCCGAGAATATCCTACATATGGCCGGTCTGGTATTCTATTACAATACCGGTCATTATCATTACGCCTATATCACTTCAAATCGCAAGGGAACCCAGAAGTACTTGTGTATTGTTTCTTCGGACAATTTCAAAATGAGCTTTCAGGAAAAATTAGTGGACATAGCCGATAGGGAGTCAATTGTTTTACGGGGCGATATGAATCGGGACAAGCTTCAGTTTTATTTTAGCCTTGGGGAGGGTAAATTCGATAAATTAGGCACCGAATTGGATGCCCATATCTTATCGGACGATTATGTAAGGGAGGGCAGTGACAGATACCGCCCAGCCTTTACGGGAAGCTTTGTTGGCATTTGTTGTCAAGACCTTGCCATGAATACCCATTATGCCGATTTTGAGTGGTTCGAGTATAAAGAAATAAATTAAGGAAATGAAATTAGCCGCTATATGCTGCTTGGCCTTACTACTAGTGGGTGGCGAAAAGCAGCAAAGGAAGATGGATTCTATGCCATTGGAAATTGACGAAGAGCAAGTTCGCAAACGTGCCAAATTCGAACCCAAGGATGGTGAGGTACTGCTCTTCGTTGGCCAAGAACTGGAAGCCGCAGGCGGGTTGGATGAATATAGCGATGGCTATTTGGATCATTTTGATACTCCGGCCGGGTGGACAACTTATACCAATATCAACCCTGGAGAGAATTCCTTTGGCCGAATTATGGAGGGATTGGATGGCGTGTATGAAACCCATGATTGGGGAGATAATGATTACAATGCCACCCTTCAATTAAACGACCCTGATTATGCAAACATGGCCCTGGCCATTGGGCTGCAGTTTGTTAATCACGAAGAGAAGGTTGCCAATGGCACACATGATAAGTACATAAACCGGTTGGCCGATTTTCTCTTATCCTTGGGGAAACGCCCTGTTTTTTTACGTATTGCCTATGAGTTTGATGGGGAGCCCTGGAATCATTATGAAAAGGAAAGTACCATAAAGGCCTATAGGAGAATTGTGGATATGTGTAGGGCAAAGGGAGTGACCAATACAGCTTACGTGTGGCAATCCACAGGATTTATGTCTCCTAATGATGGCGATCTGGAATCATGGTATCCCGGAGACGATTATGTAGATTGGTTAGGTTTTTCATTTTTTAACCGATGGGCGGACCAAAAAATGATTCCTTTCGCCAGAAAAAAAGGAAAACCCGTTTTTATCGCGGAAGCCTCACCCACAATTTCGGATGTTGATGCAAAGACCACAGGGAATACCTTGGAAACGCAACTGGGCAATCCTAAGCAGGCGGAGGAAGCTTGGCAAAAATGGTTTATCCCTTTTTTTAAGACTATTGATGATAACCCTGATGTGGTCAAAGCAGTACATTATATCAACTGCCATTGGGATTCGCACCCCATGTGGTATGAAAATCCAACGTTTAAGAGAATTGATGCCCGACTTCAATTGAGTGATTCAATCAGTAAGCGATGGAGAGAGACTACCGCTCATCCCAAGTATATCAAATCCTCCCCGGATTTATATGAAAAACTTTACCATAAGGATTAAGCAAGACCTTGGGGCCTGCCCTTTGGTGAAACTGTAAACAAAAACTCCCGCTTACTTTTAACCATCCAGATACTATCGGATTCGGAATGATTATGACGACAACATCCAGTATCACTGGGTCGAGTACAACACTAAAGAGTACAAGAGAAACAGGGCAAGGCCATGTATAGGCAACCCAAATCCCCTTTTTTTAATATAGCCACCTGGAATGACCATTGTCATTTTAAGTCTAAATAGCGGATACTACCTTTAAATTATTAAAAACAAAGGGAATGAAAACGATACTCTACGCTACCGACTATTCCGAAAATTCCGTGGACGCCTTAAAATACGCATATGCACTTTGCAGGGACTTGAAGATTCGTTTGGTCATGACCCATATCTATGATGTCCCCACGGTATTGGGCACTCAATTAACGGCATCCTTTCCCAGTTTGTCAAAGGATGCCAGGCGTCATGAACGTGAAAAACTACAGGTTTTTTTTAAAAAAAATTTGGGAAAAGTATCGGATACAATGAAGCTACATTTTGAGCCCATGGAACATATGTCCGTAATTCGGGGTATTATTTCCAAGGCAACCGAATGGCACGCTTACCTCATATTTGTGGGCATGAAAGGGGAGGGGAGATTACGGGAAATACTTATGGGAAGTACTACAAAATCTCTTATTGAGAAGGCACCTTGCCCCGTTTTGGCCATTCCGGAAAATACAAATTATAAGCCTTTCAAAACAGTAGTTTATGCAACCGATTTTGAAGAAGAGGATGTTTATGCCATTCGAAAACTGACAGAAATGGTCAGAACCTTCCAAGCCGAAATAAAAGTGGTACATATCATTACCGAAAAGGAATATCAGGGAGAGACCCAAATGGAATGGTTCAGGGATATGTTGCAAAACAAGGTGACCTATGAAAAAATAGCGTTCAAATTATTGTTTTCTGATGATATTTTCGAAGCACTCAGAATGTATCTCGAAGATGTTGGGGCAGAACTTATGGTGATGTTGGAAAGGGAAAAAAAAGGGTTGCTAAAAAAATGGTTCCATCGAGATTTGGTCAAAAAAATGGAATCCTACGGTCAGGTACCTTTAATGAGTTTTCGGGATAGTAACCATCAACTCTTCTATTTTAGTACTGCTTTATAACCTTCACGATAGTATGAAAACGTTATATATGGGAGTTGCAGATATACGGTCTTTTAATTGGCCGTTTCAACGACAACTTTAGGGTTTCGGGTATTGATACCTCTGGTTTGATTCGGGACTCCTTGGATTCTGGGCTGAGGGTAGGTATTTTGTATTTTCAAAAAAATTACCCTATTCCATTTCAGGTTTTCCGTGCCAAACACTTGAACCAAAAGTGGTAAGATATACGTTCTCCGAATTGTTTTCATCCACGATGACCCGGTGTCCCCAGTGGAAGTCATAATCCTTCATTTTTTTCCAGGATTTTCCATAGTCATCGCTCAAATATGCTCCCTGGTTGAATGTATTGCAGTAGATTCTACCTGGCCGAGAGCTATCCACTGTAACGTCATAAACAAATTGGTTTTCATCGAATACTCTGCTCCAGGTGGTTCCCCCGTCTTCGGACATTAGAATACCTCCATCCAAATCCAAAAGTTTATTGCCTCCCGTTGCTATGGCTACACTACGACCGATTAAATCACTCAATTGGATATCTGACCAAGAACCCAAGTATAGCCTGTTCGGATTTCCCGGATCATAGGCCAGGCCATTAGGAAATTGGGTTTTTTCACCAACGTCCAACTGCTTCCATGTAAGCGCACCATCGGTTGATTTGTAAACGGCTCCCATAAATACTTCCCTTCCTAATTCTCTGTTCCGATGTTGAGGAGTAGGACTGGTAATCAAATATAGGGTCCCGTCAGGTACAACCGTGATTTCAAATGCCGCCATACTTCCTTTTATCCCATTGTTACGGAGCTTCCAAGTTTTGCCGTTGTCCGTGGATTTAAACACTCCTTTTCCGTAGGCGGCAACGTAAAGTGTCCTGTTTTCGAGAGGAGAGTTTTTATCGAGCACAATACAGGTGGCAGGTGTGTCAAAACCCATGCCCTCAACCGAAGGCATCCAAGACAAACCACCATCCGTTGAAACCGCCACACCTCCTTTTGCATATTGTTTCCATTTTGGATTTCTGGTCATTTTACCTCTTGGAAAATCGTGCAATGAAGACCAAACAGACCATATTCTATTTTTGATGCCAGGGTCAAATTCCACCCAATAGCATGTATTTTGCCACTCAACAGGGATTCCCTTTGTAGATCTATACCAACTCTTGCCTTGATTGAACGAATGATGGTATCCAATATCAGTATAACTGATGGCCATATGGGTTGAATCAAAAGGATCAAAATGAACGCCATAGGTGGTGGTAACATTCAACCCATTGGAAATATAGCTGCCGTCTTCCTGCCGCGTGGAATAGATGGTCTTCCAAGTCTTTCCACCATCAACCGTCTTCATACTGCGGTACCAGTCCGTAACTATGGCCACATCACCATTATTAGGAGCTACTCCAACATCGATCAATCTGATAAAGTCTTTCCCAAATGCTTCATTTACCCATGCATCCTTAAGGTTTGATGCATCGTTCCCATCTCGAACACCATATTGACCCGAGCCTCCCCCGCCTTTCCAAACCCATTCCCATGTTTCACCAGAATCACCAGATTTTAAAGCGCCAAACCAAACGGCTTTTGTACCATCATCTTTCTTTTCTTCATAACTACTTGTAACAACATAAACATTTTGGGCATTGTTCTCCGAAGCGGCCAAAGTGGAATACGTTGGTAATGTATTTGTACTATTGGTCAAAACATCACCCGTATGCCGCTGCCATGTTTTTCCTTGATCTTTTGATATCCAAAGCTCAGTTGGAGCCAATTTTCCAGAATCTCTATCAACTTCATTATTGTGAAGCGCATAAAATAGTGAACCAGTACCATTGCTAATTGTTCCTCCTGTAACTGAAAAAGCCGGTTGCATCATGGAAGGATAATCCTTTGTCTTAGCTTGCCAATTTTTTTTGCTAACGGTATTGACGTTTGCGGAAGTAAACACCAACACATGGTCTTTGGCATCACCACTATTGGTATATATAAATTCAACTTCACTATCCATTTTTAATCTGCTCCAAGATTCTCCTCCATTCTGCGTATGGAAAAAGAAGTTGTTCATGCTAAAATAGATATACTTGGAATCATTGGGATCCACTTTGATATTCTTTACTTTAGGACTGTTGCCGAATGTTCCTGTTTCGGTGTCCGCTGTATTGTAAAGGGAACTCTTCCTAACTTCAATGACGTAGTCTGCGTGGTCACCACTATAACTCTCTTTTACGATATCTTCTTCAAATGGATAGATTCTTACCCAGGTTTTGCCACCATCAATTGATTTGTTGAGCGTGTTGGCGCCTATATACATTACACTTGGGTTTTCCGGGTCATAGGCAAATGATTGGGAACCATTGGGATAATTAATCTCTTCATATGAATTTCCCCCATCTTTTGTATGGTAAGCTCCGGTCATATCACAGCGAATAAAAAAATCCTTTTCACTTTTGTAAGAAAAGGTCGGAATGAAAGTAGACCCTCCGCCGCCAGGGCCAAGTAGCGTCCAATTGGTACTCTTGTGGTCAATTAGATCTTCCTTTATTCTTTTAGTTGAAGAATCCTTACATGAAAAAAAAATTAAGATGATAAGATTAACAATGGACATTTTAATTTTTGTATTCATGTATTCTTTGATTGGGTTGGTATTTGATCAGTGGTTTAATTCTTTTCATTTTAAGAGCCAAATTTAAAAATTTGGCTGACTTTATTGATTGCCTTGACTTTGGATCTTGCAGAAGGACACCCGTGTTACGTATTGCTATTGTTGTGCTTTCGTTTTCTATTTCGTCCTTAATTTTTGTTTTCATTGGTTGCATATCCATATTTGATAATCCATTAAAAAGTGTCACCTCATCATTTTTGGTTATCAGTTTTAATCGCCCATTTTTATCCAAAAGGTAAATGCTTTTTGCTTTTCTATAATTTGTTTTCCTTCATTTTTTACTTCCTCTTGGAAGTACCTCTTCCGGAAAGGGAAAGAGAATGGTAGAATTTTTCTCGGCAGCAATATTGGATAAAGTTTGATAGAGCCTGAGTTTTATGGCGGACGGCGATTTATCTATCTGCAAGCCGGCTTCCAGAAGTTTAGCCGCGGCTTGTTCCTCGGCTTCTGCAAGAATGACGCGTGCTCTTCTGGAACGCTCCGCTTCCGCCTGGTTCGCCATCATCCGCCTCATGTTTTCGGGCAATTGGATATCCTTTATTTTTACATCTATTATCTCTATTCCCCACTCATGGGTCTCTTGTTCTACAATGGATTTGATGTTCTTGCCCATTTCTTCCCTTTTGGAAAGGATGGTGTCCAGTTCTACTTTTCCGCAAACATCCCTTAGGGCAGCTTGAGAAAGCTGCGTAATCGCAAAGGAGAATTCCTCCACTTCCAATACCGCTTTTTCGGGGTTGTTGATTTTAAAGAAGACTACGCCGTCAATGCTACAAGGTACATTATCCTCCGTCATGACTTCTTGGGAAACGACATTTATGGTAATTACCCGGATATCCACAATCTGTATGGTCTCCACAAGGGGAATAATCCATCGAAAACCGGGTTGTAGCGTTTTGATGTATTTGCCAAAACGGAATTTTAAGGCCCTTTTATACTCAAATACTATACGTATTCCTGCCAGTAGGAAAAGGCCTAGAATGATGGAAAATAAGAACAACGGATTCATAGTGATATACTTTAGTTTAGATAAATCAATCTCTTACGAAAATTCCGAACAATTGAATGTTCCTGTAAAGGAGGCCTTGGGCCTGTTTTAGGAATGGCGTCGTAGCGCTTCCCAATGGTAGGGGTCGGTCTCTTAAAGTTACGAATATTACTCGGGGAACAAAAAAAATTGAGCCTCAAAATGCCAGTAAATTTGTCTATTTCATGGATTTGGAAAGACATTGCCTGGTATAGGTCAATTTAGGGAATTGTGTTCATTGGAAGTAGGTTTTTAGCTCTTTGTAAAAGGAAACATTAATTACCCTTAAAAACGGGAATAATAACCGGGATGCCTAGGTGCGATAGCCCTATATCACATGACTCGCAATTAGTAAAAAGATTCGTATAAATGACCATGGTCATTTACAGATAGTTTACTGTGGCCTAATTTTGTAGTAGTTAAATTTATCAGCAATGAGAAAAGTACTATACGCTACGGATTGTACCCGGAATTCCGCTCCTGCATTGCGCTATGCGTACCGACTTAGCAGGACTATGGATGCTGAGCTACATGTTTTCCATGTATACGAACTTCTCCCGGTTACAGTGGCAACGATACGGCCTCCCCAACAGTTGGAGGAAAGGTTGCATCAAGAACAAAAGGATATCGTTACGAATTTTTGTGCTACCCATTTAAAAAATGAACTGCATCTAAACCCCGTAAGGGTACAGGTTTTAGAAAGTAATTTTGTAACAAAAAGCATACTGTCCGCTGTTCGGACTCTTAAGGCAGATCTTGCTATTGTGGGCATGAAGGATTCATATACCTTTAGGGGCATTTTTTCGGGAAATATTGCAAATGAGCTTCTGAATAAATTAGATATTCCTTTATTGGTGTTGCCAAATGATATGTACTATCATGGATTGTCTACCCTAATCTATGCTACGGATTTTGAGGAAGCCGATATTTACGCAATCGGAAGCTTGGTGAAAATCGTGGAATCCTATGGGGCTTTAATCAAAGTGGTGCATATACCGCTTAAAAATGAGTCCGACGCAGGTCAGCATATGCGATGGTTTGAAAACGAGGTAAGGCAACGAATATCATACCCTGAAATTGTCTTTAATGTGTCCGATGCCGAGGACGTCGAATCTGGATTACATTCCCTAATCCGGAAAGAACGTGCCGATATGCTGGTGATGATGGAGCGTGAACATTCTTCAATTTATGATAAATTATTCCATAGGGATTTGGTGCGTACCATGGAAGGTGAGGTATCCATTCCGTTCTTGGCATTCAATCAAAAAAGAATACGTAAGGAAATGAAGAAACTGGAAAACAATTCGTATTCTTTTGTTCCATAATAGAGGTTTTTAAGAAGAAAACACAAAAGTAATGGTGGTCCTTAAAGACATCAAAAGTGGCATTTGAGTAGGGAAGGTTCTTTTTGCGTGGATATTGATATAGTTGCTCCTGGTGGGCAAGATGCAGGTAGACCTCTTGGAGCATTCTTTTATTGTTGCCTTATGAAATAATGGTAAGGTCATTGGAATACCGATTATTTGAGTTTAATTCAGGTTTTGCTTGTATGAACTTAAAGCCATCAGCGGTAATACTATTAGCAGATTTTCTTCGTCTTTTCTGAGCTTTGGTACGTTTTGGGAATTAAATGCTCTCTACTAATTTACCTTGGATTAGATAGTTTTTGCACGGTAAGAAGATAACTTAAGAGCATTTAAAAAATTTGTTGTATGTTTGTACTATATGTATAGTACAATATTATAATAGTATAATGATCAAATTTAAATTGGACCCTAAGACTGGAATCCCATTTTACAGGCAAATCATTGATCAAATCAAGTTTGGTATTGCCTCCGGAAACTTAAAAACAGGTGAACAACTTCCTACGGTTAGGTCTTTGGCTGTGGATTTGAAGGTCAATTTAAATACCATTGCCAAGGCCTACAAGGAGCTTGAAATCCAAAATGTACTAGAGACGCATCAGGGTACGGGTACTTTTATCAACGAGAACAAAATCCGGATATCGGCGAAGGAAAGGGCGCAAAAACTTGGTGAAATATGTAACGAGTTTACTTCCATTGCCTACAGCTATGGATTTACGATAGACGAGATAATCGATCAACTGCAAAATCAAAAATAATATGAAAGCGATCACCAAAAAATTTTGGAACCCCATTTCCGCGACCGTAATGATAACCACATCAAGTATATGTTTAGCGCTTTACTACTTTGATGTGGTCAACTCCCAACAACTGGCTGTACTATTGTTGGCTTGTCTGTTGTTATCAAGATCCATACATATAGCGGATCAGTGGGAAAAAGCGGTCGTACTAAGGATGGGCAAGTTCCAGGGCCTAAGGGGACCAGGTATATTTTTTATTATTCCTATCATCGATCAAATAGACAAATACATTGATCAGCGTGTAAGGGTTACGGATTTTAAGGCGGAACAGACCTTGACGAAAGATACGGTTCCGGTAAATGTGGATGCCGTGGTATATTGGACGGTTTGGGATGTTGAAAAGGCCGCCCTTGAGGTGCAGGAATATGAAAGGGCCATTTTCTATATTGCTCAGACCGGATTACGGGATATTATTGGGAAACACGAGTTGGCGGATATTCTTCAGGAAAGGGAAAAGATTGCGGAGGATTTACAAAAGGTTTTGGACCATAATACGAATCCCTGGGGCATTACGTGCCAAACAGTTGGGATAAAGGATATAATCATCCCTCAGGTTTTGGCGGATGCCATGAGTAAAGAAGCCCAGGCGGAACGTGAGCGCAGGGCACGAGTAATCCTTGGAACGGCCGAAACGGAAATTGCCCATAAATTTTCAGAAGCCAGTGAACGCTATAAAGAGAATCCCGTTGCCTTGCACCTTCGGGGAATGAATATGTTATTTGAAGGTTTAAAGGAAAAGGGGTCCATGGTCATTGTACCCAGTTCGGCATTGGATTCCATGAATCTTGGGGCCGTGGGCGGATTGGTCTCCTTGGCAAAAGGTAACGAGGAAGAATTTCCGGGTATGGACTAAATATTTGATTATTGATAAATTGAATATTGGAAGGCCGGACCGGGGCTCTTCATAAGACCCAATATTGCCTATTTTTTATTTAGCCTTCATTTTGTTTCCCCTCCTTTCATGTGTCACTTCGGCAAGTCCCAGAGCCTCCATAAGTGGTGGAATATACATGCCGAACCGGCCCTTAAATCCTTTTTTTAGACCATACCAATCACCAATAGGGTTTTCCGGAGATCTGCCCCAATGTTCAACAGTATCGGGTTTTGTTTCCACTTTTTCATCTTTACTGCCCAGTTCCATCCAATCGCCTCGTTTTTTGAGCATCTGGTGCAAGTCCTCAATGCAGCGTATATCGTAGTGCAGTACGGTCGATTTTACCGTACATACGAGTATCTCTCTGCCATCTTTTTCGTCTACGTGCATGGTGTATTCCGATGATTGTGGAGGTGTCTTAAGCACCATTGGATTTTCTTTTGTTCCGATTTTTTCTCTGTAGTTCATGTCGTTGTTATTTTGAGTTTTGGATTAATTCCGCTTCTTTCATAAGGTCCTTGGCGAATTTTTCAAAGGATTGGTCAAAGGGTGGTATCATTTTGGCGAACAAAGGAAACATAGGGCCGCCTATTTTCTCTGTCATCGTAAAGTTGGTAAGTTCGTCACCGACTGTTTTTAAGGTGTACGTACGTGTGCCCATGGCATCGCCCCAGACTAAACGGTTCTCAGCCTCAAATTCCTTTACTTTTAGCTTAAAGGCCCTTTTGGGGTCAAGTACCGATTTGAGTTTAATTTTTTCACCTTTGGCTATATCGCCTTCAATGGATAGTATAGTGCTATTCCAACGGCTGTAATCCTCTGCATTGATCAATAATGCCCAAATAATACTCTTGTTGGCTTGGATATCGATACGTACTGCGGTTTCTCTACTAAAGACTTTTTTGCGAGTTACGGCTTTGCCGTCTGATGCCATTTTTGTCATTTTCTGTTCTTTTTCGTTTCATGTATATTCTTTTGACGTTTGAACAGGATATAACGATAGGCAATTTGTTATTTTTTTTTGGTGATATCGTCCATCACCTTTCTATTATGCTCTAAATGATGTAATTGAAGGTCTGAGCCATTGGAATTAAAAGGATCAATGTTCTTAACGATTTCAAGTCGTAAATCCAGCAAGTGCTCTCTGTTGGGATTATTCGCTTTTTTTGCAAATTCTATTTTATTCTTTTCCTCCTCAAAATTCTGTTTCGGATTAAAAATACCGTTGAGTTCCGAACATTGATGACAGGTTCCCTTCTTGTTGATCAAGGCACATCGCCCTTCAAAAATTTTGATCATTTTGGCACGTGCCGTATGCAGATAATATTTGACCATTGCCTCGGTGATATCCAAAATTCTGCTGATTTCCAATACCTTGAATTCGTGGACTTCTTTTAGCAGGAGGCAGATTTGTTGTTCGAGCGGTAGTGATTTTGAAATACAGGTAAGACAAAAATTTATATGCTCCTTGATTTCAAATTTTGCTTGCTGCGATGTTTGTTGGATTTGCATTATTTCCGGAAAATAGTTGGGATTGGACAATGCTTTCTCGCGGCAAATGTCCGTAACATTTTCGGTCCAACGTTTTTTTGCGCGTAGATTGTCCTTTGCAAGGTTTGAAGCAATGGTAAAGATCCATGTCCTCACAGAACTTTCGCCACGGAACGTATCCATTTTCTCCGAGGCCTTGATAAAAGTGTCCTGAACAATATCCTCCGAGTCCTGAATGCTCGCTGTAATCCTTAGTATGTAGGCCTTAAGTTGTGGCCTTGCCTTTTCAAATTCGGCGATGAATTGTGCGTTGGTCATTTTTTCTTTTAGCTTTAAATCCGGGATATTGTATTGCATACCTGTCTGATGGGGTAGCCGTATATCCCTAAAGGGAATTTTGTTGGAAATCCTTGATTTAAACTTTGGCAGAGCTTATGTATAGGGGTTTTTCTTAACCTTTGCCTTACCATGCTCCGCTCTATTTTACTTCAAAGGTCAGCGTGGCCCAATTGGATTCATAATCAAATTCCTCTTCTTTACTTTCCTGCATGTGAATTGTGGCAATATACCATTGGCCCACATTGGCAATCGTAAAGCTGACTTCCCCTTTTTCGTTGGTTTTTAAGGAAGTTTCCTCCTTGCCCTGCTCTTCCAAAGTTGTACGTGAGCTTATATGAACGGTTTGATTGCCCAGTGGCTCACCCCGATATACAAGTTTGAATGATACATCATCACCAACCGATAGTTCATAGGGATTTTTCAAAGGGATGAATTCAATGGGGTAATTCAATTGGGTTGAAAAGTCGTCCGTTCTTGTATCGTCTACTTGAAAGAGGGCCTTAACGTGTTTGGAATACTTTTCTTTAGCGGTCTGATCGAAGATTCCCTTGTTTTTTCTATCCGAAATTACCCTGGTCAATCCTTCGTGTTCCAGGTAGGCCGTAAAATCCTTTCCGTTAAGTTCTATAGCCCTGGGGAGGGTAGATATCCCTGCCACGTAAGTGCCGGCTTTGCCGGTTTTGAATTTTAAATAGGTGATGTCATCGGTATCATAAAAATCATCGGAGGTAGGTATAAAATTGTAGTTGGGACCGAGTATTTTTGGATTGATGATTCGGTCTCTGGTGATTACATTTTCGCTTTTATCAAATGTTCCGTTAAAAAGGTAAAGTTCCTCTTGGCTATTTTCTTCAAAAAAATAACGGTCGGACTTCAGGAACAGTTCATGGGATGATAAAAGTAAGTACAGGATTACTAGAAAAAAGGTGGTATATATTCTTCTCATTTCAGCACAACTATTTTTTACGTATAACAAAGTTATGGCAATGTAAGATACATTGCGATATTCCAAATAAAATTGATGAGATAAATACACCCTTATCCATAATATCACAGATGGGATTTAAGCTGAAAACTTATAGGGCTTTATATATCTTGAGGTGGAATTGTTTTGTGCTATCCACTTCAAAAACCCTCATTTTATAATCATCCTTTGGTTCGTATACCGTCATTTCGGATAGACCTGAGCTTGATAACTGATCGGCATGTGGATATTGGCCAATGGCCTCGGTAGATTGCCCTTGTGGCCCAATCGTGTTCTCAGATTGTCTTTTCAATAGGGTAGAGGGTTCTGTACTTGTATCACTCCGGTGCTTCCTAACCAAGGTGTTATTCCGATCTGCATCTTCTGATTGTTGTAGATCCTGGGCATGCAAAGGGTAAATTCCCAACCATACCATTGCGATGAGATAAAAGAACTTTTCCATATCAAAATAGTTTCAGTATCTAAATTTAATGAATTACAATCCCGGATCTAAATTTTTAAAGGTGGATCTTTAGAAAAGGTTCACCAATGTTCGGTTCCTGGATTCCCTTTAAAAGGTCCAACTAGGTCAGGAGTTATCCATCCCGCATAGAATCTACCGGGTTGGGGCAGGACCTTTATCCCATCCACTTTGCAATCCAGATATTGGGGATAGAAGGCCAAATGATGCTTTAGTCCTTCAAACTCACTAAAAGGTTTTGGATATGACCAGGCCACCGGTAGGTCCGTCATATCTTTTAGTGCCCAATAGACGGCACTGCCCTTCCATTCGCATAATGAGGTTTTTCTGGGCATGCAAACAAGCATACTTATGTCGATATCCTGTTCTGGGATGTAGTATGTTGGCGGACTGGCGGTCTCCAGTACGGCAAGGGCATCTTTGGAATTGGCAATAGGTCTGTCCTTATAGTGGATTGTTACCGGTTTGGTCACTTTTTCGATGATGGGTGGGCGCGGAAAGTCCCAAACCGAGCGTTGTCCTTTTTGGGGTTCAATGGCAAATGGGGGTCTCTTTTCACCTTTGTGGCTCCAGCCTTCGCGGGCCTTCTGCAACCAGTTTGCTTTGGTATTGCTTCGCGCATTGGATTTCATGGGATTAACCTAAATTCTTAGTACATTAAAATGTCAAGATATTTCCCCATTTTAAAAGAAATAGGGTTAAGAGTGTAAATCCTATACTATATAAAATTGCACCTTGCCAATACGATAATCGCGTTGGCCATTGTCTCCACATCTTTGCACCATATTCTCTTCTGGCATATGCACGGGTAAGCCTCCAAAAAAGAAAAGAGAATAGTAAGAAAATCAATAGCGCGAAGAATATTAGCCATTTTTTTTCCATTTGCTGAACTTTTGGATGTGTTCTCAATTGTTACCTACATCGCAATGCTTCTGGTTGAAGATAACCAAAAAATAACGAATAAATATCGGCAGATTGTTAATTATAGCTCATCACAGCAGCATCTTCGATAACTTTATTTTTGATAATTGCTTTGCCACACGGAAAAGGAAGCTCTTTCCATACCATTCTCATCCAAAAGACCCGTATCTCTCCATATTTGTCCAAGATCTTTCACTTCCTCAGGAAAAGTTTCCCAAAGCGCATCATAATCTCGGTGCGCCCACCAAATGATGAATTCGTAAGCTTGGGTATCAGCATTCTCCAATAAAGTTTCGAGATAAACGTTTTGTTCATTTTCATTGCCGTCAATGGACACACTTAGATTTGGAATCACTAAGTTTTCCGCAATATGGGCGGTTTCTACAAAGGCAATCGGAGGAATGGCTTGGTCATGTAAAAAGTCCAGCGCCTCCTGGAACCCCGTTTTTGAGCTTAGATTTTTCAAAAAAGGGTAGAAGCTGATTGCCAAAAAGTCATTTTGATTTACATGATCCATGATGTCCCTAATATAGGTTTGCGGATCTGACACTTCAGGTTCGTACAAATTATGCAATGAGATGGATTCTGAAATTTTTAAATCGGGGTAGGACTGCTTAATTCTTGTCTTAACATCAAAAATCAAGTTGGTATAGGAGTCCCATTTTTCTGGGGACCTAAGCCGAAGCTCATTGACTTCAATAGCGATAACCAGATAATCCGGTGCAAATGCATCCACTAAGTAGCTGATATGCTTAAAATACGCCTCCCTAATATGGGCATCATCAAGGTTATCATAAGCGGGTACTGTATTGTCAAAATCCGAGGCCAGTTCATCCCGGTTTGAATTCAATAAGCTGACAGAAAGCAATACTGGTTTCCCGGAAATTTTTCTGTTGGCCCGTCCCATAATTTCGTTGGTGAATTCTGATGGTAAGGGCAGGTCATTGATCCATGCATTCCAAGGAATGTTGTTATCAATATGTTCGGCGTATATATCGGCGTTACCCGTTATAAATGAATAGGTGTCATTTACATCTTCTAAATTGGGCCCATAACTCCATGTGGTAAACCCCATCTTAAACTCCCTTCCCGATAGTGCTGCAACGCCCGGCTCATCCTCGGAGCAGTTGGTCAGAAGGCATACAAGTAAGGCCGCGACTATAGTATTTTTCATTTGTATAGTATTGTTACTAACAATAGTATAACTAACGGTTCTGTGCATGATTAGTTGCTTGGGTCAGTGCTTAAAGTGCGATTGAAAGGCACCTTCCACCCCCAAAATCCCTTTTCGCTAGGTTGCCTAGGGATGTACATTTCCTAGTCACAGTTTTGCTTAACACTAAAGTCGTCCGCCTGGGATAAGGCCTCATTCTGGGAAATGTCCTCCTTGTGAAGCAATATCCGGTCTATGGCATGAAAGTCCGAACGGGCCGAGATTTCCATGAGATATATGTTGGGTGTGTCGAAGGTCACATAAATGTCATGGGCGTCGTGGTCCGAGGTCCGGGCCTGCCATTTGAAAGCATTGTCATCGCCGCTCCGGTATACCTTGAACCAACCCTCTTTTGAGGCCCCATTGGGGTTAGGTTCCTTCCCGGAACCATCGGGATAGACTCTGCTGCCACCATCTTTCATCCCAAAGAAGTCCTGGGCATCCGGAAAACGCAACCAGGAATCATTGTGTTCCGTTCCGTTATCTCCTTTTCGGTACGATGATTTCCAAGTGAATCTATAGGTGCCGGTATCGGTTATTCTAACGGGAAAAGTTACCATGCCATTACCGGGATTGCCCATACTGGGGTCGTCCTCCCATTGCATATAGCCGTCACCGGAAACGTCATTTGCATCATTTTTCAACACCCAACCTTCCGGGAAACTATTGTCCTCAAATTCAATGGATAGGATACCGTCTTTTTCCTCAAAAACGAATCCAATTGAACCTGGGCAATCATTCCCTGGTTCTTTAGGATCTTGCGCATCTTCATGTTCCGTACTATCTTCCATTAACTGTTCCTCCAAGGAGGCTTCCTCATTGCTACAGGATGGGAAGGCAAATACAATGATAAGGCATACGATAAATACGGTTCTCATGATTTGGATTTTGACTGGAAAACGCCAAAAGCAAAATCCATATTGTTCAAGCATGGGAACATTCGATGAAATTCAGTCTAAAAGACAGCAGGTTACCCGACTTTTCGTCAAAACCAAGTGGACCATCCTATTAAAAGCAGGAAATGGACAATTCAATTATCCCGGTCACTTCAAACAGATGTCCTCCAAGTTGAATACTTCTTGTTTGGGTACGTCTTTTTTGCACTATTTTCCACTTTTTATGCATGTTTTCTACATTTTCATGCAAAATCGTACATTTGGAGCCTTACTTTGTATACATGCAAAAAGACAAAAGACAGGAGGTAATTCTCGAAAAACTCCAGTTGGAAGGTAAGGTGGTTACCCTACAATTGGCCGAAAAACTCTTGGTATCCGAGGATACGATTCGCAGGGACCTTAATGAAATGGCGCAAAAGGGACTGCTTTCCAAAGTGCATGGCGGCGCAATTTCCTCCATTCAAAAATTATATTACTACAACGACAACGTCGTAAAAAATCAAGAGGAAAAAAATCGTATTGCCAAAAAGGCCTCAAGCCTATTGCAAAATGGAATGACGATCATAATAAGTGATGGTACCACCAATCTCGCTTTTGCTCGGAGTATTCCAAAAGATTTAAAGGCCACGGTCTTTACCTATTGTTTGCCCATAGCCATGGAACTGACCGAACATCCGGGAATCGAGATTATTTTTTTGGGTGGGAAAATCGAGAAAAAATCCATGGTGAGCCTGGGGAATGAGGTCGTGAATAAATTTTCCAATATTCATGTGGATTTATGCTTTCTAGGCACGGGAAGCATAGGCCCTCTTGAGGGAATAACCGAAGGTTCCTATGAAGTTTCCCTAATTAAAAGAGCCATTATAGCCGCATCCGATAGGGTCATCTCGCTGGCCACATCAAACAAATTGGGACGGCGACAGCCCTATACTATTTGCAAACCCGCTGAAATCGGATTACTGATTACGGAGTTGGATCCAGCGGACAACAAGTTATCCCAATTTGCGGAAGCGGGGATTCAATTACGCTGATCCAATCGTATTTCTGCCTACACTGCAGATTTCTGTCTGGATTAGGGTAGGCAATTGACCAATGTTAAACTTGCCGTTTTTTTGCATGTTTATAAATATATATTGCATTTTATATTCATTATTGAATATATTTATATCGAATTTGTTGCGATTTCATGAAAAGAACGCCTACGGTAATCGGTATTGATATTGGTGGAACCAAGATTTCCGCCGCCTTGTTTCATCATAAGGGAGACCTATTGCACAAAGAGGTGCGGGCCTTGGCCGATAGAAAAGGGGAGGAGGTCATCGCTTTGATCGGTGCCATGATCCAATCGCTTATGGATTATGCGCAGAAAGGGGCTCATAAGGTCATCGCTATTGGCGCCTGTGTCCCCGGCATCTACGATCCTATCAAGAAAACCGTGTGGGCCCCCAACATTCCGGATTGGGACCATATCCCATTTCAGGAAGAACTTAGGAAGTATCTGGAAGATCAATCCATACATATCATTTTGGAGAGCGACCGATCTTGCTACATCCTGGGAGAGGCTTGGAAAGGTTGTGCCAAAGGTTGTGCCGACGCAATTTTCATTGCCGTAGGCACGGGTATAGGTGCTGGAATACTATCGGGTGGGAGAATTATCAATGGTAATGGAGGTATTGCCGGAGCCATTGGCTGGATGGCGTTGGAACCCCCTTACGATAAAAAATATGATGCCTGGGGTAACTTGGAGCACTATGCATCCGGTGATGGTATCGCACGGAGTGCCGCAGAACTATTGGGAAAAAGCCGAACAGCAACCAGTCTTTTGGATGCCATTCCAACGGACCAGATTACAGCACATCACGTTTTCGATGCATATGAAAAACAAGATCCAGTGGCCGTTGAGGTCATTGAAAAAGCTATCAGGTATTGGGGGATGGCATTGGCCAACTTGGTAAGCATATTCAATCCCAGAAAGGTGATTTTCGGTGGTGGGGTCTTTGGGCCTGCCGACCAATTTTTGGACCGCATATTAGAGGAGGCAAAGCAGTGGGCACAACCCCTTTCCATTCAAGAAATCCAACTGGAAACTTCGGCCTTAGGGGGTGATGCTGGGTCAATCGGTGCCGCATACTTGGCCCTTACCACAATAAACGACCAAGTGCATGACGAATAAGGGGTATCACAAAGGTTACGTATTTACCGCAGCCTGCATTGGAATGTTGCTTTTTGGAGTCGTAATGATATCCTTGGGATCCATTCTACCCGAAGTTAGCGGGAAGTTTGTATTGAACGAAGCCCAAACCGGTTTTTTGACCACTCTACTGCCCTTGGGTATTTTGGTGGGTTCCCTAGTCTTTGGACCATTGATTGATTGGTTGTCCTACAAAAAAATCTTAATCGCAGGAAGTATTTTTACCTTGCTTGGGCTTGAAGGTATCGTGTTCGCCAAAAGCACAATTTTCTTGCAGGCATCCGTTTTCTGTATCGGTCTGGGTGGGGGAGTACTGAACGGTACCACCAATGCCATTGTTTCGGAGATCAGCGAAGAGAATCATAGTGCGAATCTTAGCCTATTGGGCGTTTTCTTTGGAATAGGGGCTTTGGGAACCCCGGTTGTTTTAGGTTTATGGAAAGGGCTGTATTCCTTTGAGACCATTTTTGCCCTTCTGGGAGGCCTTATAACCCTGCCGGTCTTGTTCTTTCTGATGATTCGTTTTCCAAAATCAGCCGAAACCAAGGGACTTCCTATCCAGGAAGGGCTGAAAATGGCAAAAGATCCCGTATTGCTCTTATTCGGCTTTATCCTATTTTTTCAAAGTGGTATCGAGGGACTGACCAATAACTGGACTACCACTTATCTGGAAACGATAAAGGAAATGAAGTCCGCCAACGCATTGTTTATCCTGTCCTCATTTGTTGGGGCCATTACGATTACCCGAATCGCACTGGGTAAAATTCTCCGCATGTTCCCTCCTTTAAAGGTAATGGTCGTTGGTTTTTTCATTGTCTTTATAGGAGGCTTAATACTACAATACGGCGATTCATATACCCTATTTATAGCAGGAATGATGGCCATGGGGGTAGGCCTGGCAGCAGGATTCCCGGTTATTCTGGGCTATATCGGCCAGCTATATACCCACCTTTCGGGTACGGCCTTCAGCATTGTGATTACTATTGCCCTTATCGGAAACGTCCTAACCAATTATTTGATGGGCCAAGTTTCACAATATCACGGTACCGGAGTGTTCCCCTATCTTATTCTGACCTCTGTACTTATGGTGCTCATCTTACTGTATATCACGAACAAGAAATATAATTCCAAAATAAGTTAAAACTCAATTTTATGTTAGCAAAGCAATGGCTGGATAATGCCAGAAACGTAATGGATAAAATAGAAAGTACCCAAATGGAAAACATTAAAAAGGCTGCCACTATTATGGCCGATTCCATAGAAAAAGGAAAATGGGTACATACTTTCGGATGTGGCCATGCCACCCTCCCCATCGAGGAAATGTACCCTAGGATTGGTGGTTTCGTCGGGTTTCACCCTATTGTTGAACTGCCATTGACATTCTTTACCAACATTACTGGACAAATGGGAGTGGACCAATTCATTTTCCTGGAAAGGGTGGAAGGTTATGGACGGGAAATCATGAAGGGCCATAATTTTGACAAAGAGGATACCATGTGGCTGTTTTCACACACCGGTGTAAACGCCGTAAATATCGATATTGCTCTGGAGGCCAAGGAAAAAGGGATGAAAGTAATCGTCTTCGGCTCCGCGGCGGAGGCCCGGGGCAAGACCACAAAACATTCCTGTGGAAAGACCTTGTTCGAATTGGCGGATTTGGTCGTGGATTCTTGTGCACCCTCTGAGGATGCAACGGTTCACCTAAAGAATCATATCGATAAAATTGGACCTGTATCCACCATGGCCTTTGTCACTACCGTATGGATGACCGTGACCACAGTAGCCGAAATATTGGCGGATCGGGGTGTTACATTGCACATTCACCCCTCTCACAACATCCCAGGCGATTCCACCTCAAAACAGCGATTGGCGGATGCCCTAAAGGAATACAAAAGAAGAATAGCCTCTGTTTAGCATAACCTACAAAATGCATTAGATCATTAAAGCATAAAATCATAGCCCGTACCATTAAAAATCGCATTTTAAATTTCAACTCATTATGAAAAAGTATGTTGTCCTCCTTGGCGTAATCCTGGTTGTATCCTGCGTCCAGAATCGCACCACCGAAAAATCGGGAGTGGCCGTTGTTCGGATAAATCAATTGGGATATTTACCGGAAAGTATTAAAGTGGCGGTTTTCGCGGCAAAGGAGGCTACTTCGGTCAATTCGTTCTCGCTGTACGATGCCGAGACGGACAAAGAGGTATTTGTATCAACCACACCGGTATCCAAAGGTGCCTACGGACCCTTTGAAAGCGCTTACCGCTTAAATTTTAGTGAGTACCAAACGCCGGGCACCTACTATCTTAAAGCAAATGGTACGCAATCCCCGGTATTTCGGATCAATTCGGATGTCTATGACCATTCTGCGGATTTCCTCTTGGAATACATGCGTCAGCAGCGTTGCGGATATAACCCGTTTTTGACCGATTCTTGTCATTTGGATGACGGATACATCCTGTATAACCCTGAAAGGGAGGGAGAACGAATTGATGTGACCGGAGGATGGCATGATGCCACGGATTACCTGCAATATACGGCTACCTCTGCCAATGCCGTTTTCCAATTGCTGCTATCGTACCGGGACAATCCCGAGGCTTTTGACGATGCCTATAGGGCCAATGGCCTACCGGGCCCCAATGGCATTCCGGATATTATTGATGAGGCCAAATGGGGGATGGATTGGCTTAAAAAGATGAACCCGTCTCCCACGGAGTTTTACAATCAAATTGCAGATGACCGGGATCATGTCGGTTTCCGATTGCCCAATGAGGATTCCGTGGTTTATAACCCAAAACGAAAGGGGCGACCCGTATATTTGGCCAGTGGCGAAAAACAAGGTGTATTACAATACAAAAACCGTTCTACCGGTGTAGCATCCACTGCTGGTAAGTATGCTTCGGCCTTTGCCTTGGGTGCCTCGGTCTTGAAAGATTTTTACCCAGGGTATACGGTTGACCTGCCGAAGCGTGCCCAAGACGCTTATGACTTTGGTGAAAAAAATCCGGGAGTTAGCCAGACCGCACCGGGCAGTGCACCCTATTTTTATGAAGAGGACAACTGGATGGATGATATGGAACTGGCGGCAAGCAGTCTATACAAGCTTACACAGGACGATAATTATAAGGAAAAGGCCTTGCACTATGCCTCGGAAGAAAAGATTACGCCCTGGATCGGACGTGATACGGTAGTGCACTACCAGTATTATCCGTTTTTGAATGCCGGTCATAACGAACTGGCGACGGCCTTAAAGTCACAGGAAAAGGAGACCGTCGCTTCGTATTATGACATGGGGCTTCGGTTATTGCATGAGCGAGGGAAGGACAACCCCTTCTATATTGGGGTTCCCTTTGTATGGTGCTCCAATAATTTGGTGACCGCAGCCGTGACCCAATGCAAATTGTACCATCAGTTGACCGGAGATGATACATATCTGGAAATGGAAGCCGCCCTACGCGATTGGCTTTTTGGCTGCAACATTTGGGGTACATCCATGATAGTGGGGCTTCCCAAGGACGGAGATTACCCCGTAGATCCCCATTCTTCCCTCAATCATTTAGAGGGATATCAAACTTATGGGGGTCTGATCGATGGACCGGTTTATGGTTCCATAGCGAACAGTCTTATTGGGGTTGAACTTCACGATGAGGATGAGTATGCGGAATTTCAATCGGATTTGGTAGTTTATCAGGATGATGTGGGTAGTTTTTCTACCAACGAACCCACTATGGACGGTACAGCCTGTTTGGTCTATTATCTTTCGTCCTTGGAAAATGCAAGTATCACGGGAGGCCACCGTAAAAGGCAATATACCTATGATCAAAGCGGTGCGATTATTCGAGGAGATAAGTCGGAAAGAAAAATAAATTTGATGTTCTCCGGGGATGAATATGCCGATGGAGGGGAAGAAATTCTTAAGGTCCTCGAAAAGCATGGCATTAAAGCCTCGTTCTTCTTTACCGGAAACTTTTATAGAAACAAGAATTTTGCCCCCCTTATTGAAAAAGCAAAAGATCAGGGGCACTATCTCGGGGCGCATTCCGACAAGCATCTGCTGTACAACGACTGGGAGGAAAAAAAGCGATTGGTAAGTCAGGAAGAATTTAAAGCCGATTTAAAAGCCAATTATGAGGAAATGGAAAAATACGGCATCAAGGAGGCACCGTATTTCTTGCCCCCCTATGAGTGGAACGATGAAATCATTACCCAGTGGGCCGATCAAATGGAAATTGCCGTTATCAATTATACTCCGGGGACACTTTCACATGCGGACTACACTACCCCTAAAATGGATAATTACCGAAGTACGGATCGTATTATGCAATCTATTTTGACCTTTGAGGAAAAAGAGGGATTAAACGGGTTTATGCTGCTCTCGCATATCGGTACGGAGGACGATCGCACCGACAAGTTCTATTCCAGACTGGATGATTTGATAACGACCCTCAAAGAACGCGGTTATGAATTCGACACCTTGGAAAACCTTTTGAGCTTAAAGGACTAAAGTATTGGCCTTGTTCAAAAAGTGTAGGGTAACAAAAAATAAAATGAAAAACACGGGCACGGCATCACCGAACCTTCGCATCAGCACCATAGATGTGCTACGCGCCCTGACCATGTTCCTGATGATTTTTGTCAATGATCTGTGGTCGCTTACCGGGGTTCCAAAATGGTTGGAGCATACCTTGGCGGGGGAGGATGGTATGGGATTTTCAGATGTAATTTTTCCACTTTTTTTGTTTATCGTAGGTCTGTCCATTCCGTTGGCCATTGATGTACGGTTTAAAAGAAAGGAAACCAACACCGCTATCCTTGGCCATATTCTTATGAGAACGATTGCCCTTTTGGTCATGGGGTTTTATATGGTCAATTATGGGGTAATCAATGAGGAAGCCACTGGATTGGATAAAAACATATGGCAAATTCTTATGGCCACGGCTATCTTTTTGATTTGGCTAGACTACAAGAGATTGTCCTATCTGCGAAAAGGGTTGGTTTGGGGATTACAGGCTTTGGGCCTGTTGATTCTGTTGTATTTAGCCTGGATTTACAGGGGTGGGGCATTGGAAGATATACATTGGATGCGACCGCGATGGTGGGGGATTTTAGGCTTGATCGGATGGGCTTATTTTCTGAATGTGTTACTCTACTTGGTTATCCGAAAAAGGGTTATTTACTGGGTGCCAATTTTTCTCTTGCTACTGTTTATGAACATACAGGAAAATAACTATTTTGAATCCCTTCCCAGCTTTAAACTGGTCATTAGTGCATCCAATCATGTGTTGGTTATGGCTGGCCTGTTGTGTACCGTATTTTATTTGAAGTTCAAGTCAGGGGGAGGGAAATTACCGCAATTCTTAAGTCTTGTTGCCCTGGCCAGCGGTCTTTTTGTTCTCTTTGGATTCTGGATTCGCCCGGCCTTCCCTATATCAAAAATTTTGGCCACACCTTCCTGGACGGTCATTTGTATTGGGATAAGTTTGCTATCCTATATTTTACTCTACATTTTGGTGGATTGGTGGGGCTATTCCAAATGGGCATATCCCATTAAGGCTGCCGGCACCAGTACGTTGACTTGCTACCTTATGCCCTATTTTATCTATCCCACCATAATACTGGTCGGTTTTCAATGGCCGAAATTCCTATCGGACGGTTTCATGGGTATTGTAAAATCGCTTCTTTTTTCCCTGGTGATTATACTACTGGTAAGGCTATTGGAAAAAAGAAATATCCGGCTTAAGATTTAACTTAATACCACTTGAAGTAATTGCTTTTAGATAATATCCCGTTGTTTTCAACTTGGCTTTGGCGCGCTTGGATTTACTCCAAAACAAAAACGTTACGTATTCTAAAATCGATCGATCTCCATTTTCCAAGGAATAAAATGCTTTGATTTCGCCTTCCCTCGGGGAAAATAAATCTATATTTTTGATTGAAAGTTTTCTGGTATGGATTCACTTCGTGACCTGGCTGGGTCTTCACTCGTCTTCGCTCGGGACAGGCTTCTCGCCCCACTTTTATTGCATAAAAAAACCCGACCAAAAAAGTCGGGTTTCCATGTCACTTCGTGACCTGGCTGGGTCTTCACTCGTCTTCACTCGGGACAGGCTTCTCGCCCCATTTTATTTCATAAAAAACCCGACCAAAAAAGTCGGGTTTCCATATTACTTCGTGACCTGGCTGGGGCTCGAACCCAGGACCCTCTCCTTAAAAGGGAGATGCTCTACCAACTGAGCTACCAGGTCATAATTTGTAGGTTTGGCAGGCCTGCCCGCCGAAGCAATACCAATGGTATCGCCTAAGAGGGTGCAAATATAAGATCATTAATTTATTTAACAAGTCGATTTTAGTAGAAATTTATCTTTTCTTTGCCTTCAAAAGCAAATAGAACATTTTTTAAAATAAACATTCCAGTTGAAAATAGTTTTAATAGGTTATATGGGAAGCGGCAAGTCTACCATCGGCAGAATACTGGCAGACGAATTGGGATTGGACTTTTTGGATTTGGATACATATATAGAGCATTCCGAAAGGGCTACCATTCCAGAATTGTTCAAGAAAAAGGGAGAGATTTATTTTCGCAAAAAGGAAAATGAGTATCTAAAGCACATACTGCAGGATAAACACAATTTTGTACTCTCTACCGGGGGTGGTGCCCCATGCTATGGAAATAATATGGAAATCATACAGAAGGGAACAAAAAATGTCTTTCACCTCAAAGTATCTGTAGGGGAGTTGGTAAAACGATTGGCTACCCAAAAGTCTGAGCGCCCTTTGATCAAAAATATCCAGGATTACGATTTGCCCGAATTCATTGGGAAGCATTTGTTCGAAAGAGGATTTTTTTATGAAAAGGCCTGGCACACGATTGTATGCGATGGGAAGGAAGTCGAAGAGATTGCCCAGGAAATCCGCACCTTTCTAGTCTAGATAAACCCGGTCATTTTGCGTTTCAAATTTTACATGAACATGTTCTTGCAGGGATGTAGAAAGCGAAATACCCTTATAGTCGGCCTTTACAGGATATTTTTTATGGTTCCGGTTCACCAGGACCGCCGTTTTCAGTTGTTTTAAGGGAGTCTTGAGAAAATGCTGTACCCCATAGATCAAAGTGGTACCGGAGTTCAATACATCATCCACCAGAACAACGGATTTTTGCAAGTATTCTTTTTCTGGGATAGAAGTGGTAACCCCGCTTTTTAAGGGATTACTTTTATCCATCTGTACCTTACATAAAAGAATCTTGGCTGTGGTTATCTTTTTGAGAACCATCTGTATTTTTTTGGCAAAATCAAGCCCACCACCTTCTATTCCGGCAACAATGATTTCTTGCTCATCCACATTGGCTTCATAGATTTGGTAAGCGATTCGCCGTATTTTATGTTGTATTTGGAGATGGGATAAGATGTTATTTTGCATAGAACAAATAGCTTGTGTTTCAAATATAAAAAAACTGTGGTTACATTAAATCCTAATTGTCGCTTTCATCATCTTCAAGAAAAGGGGAGGGGGTATCCAAATAATCTTCAATTTCCCTACGATCTTTTTTTGTAGGTCGGCCTGTTCCTTTCTTTCGATAATAGTCCTTGGAATACTTCAATAATTCGTTGGTTTCAAAGGCCTCTTTTGGTGTCATATCCTTTCTATAGATGTCTACTAATTTTGCGCCTACCCTGGAAGGGGGGATTTGCAGAATTTGTAATTGATAATCGATTTGGTTTTTCCGAACCACAAGGGTATCCGTTGGATATACTTCCCGTGAAGGCTTTGCAATGTGACCATTAATCTTAACATGGCCCTTTTTACAGGCATTGGATGCCAAGTTCCGTGTTTTAAAATAGCGGGTACTCCAAAGGAACTTGTCAATACGCATTTCCCTTCAAAATTGTTTGTTAACGATTCCTGCAAAAATACGGGAAAATTGTATCTTGCCGCCCTTAAAGATTGCCTAATGAAAAGATTTCAACTTGCAGTGCCATTGATGCTACTGATTCTCTTGGGGTCATGTAAGAACGACGACAATGGACCGGCAGCGGAAATAGTGCCCCCTAGAATGTTGAGCGAAGTTGCCGCCGAGGATGAAGAAGAATTGCAAGAATTCCTAAAGTCCCATTTCTACAACTATGAGGATTTTGAGGAACCTATTGATCCTGGTTTCGATATGATTGTACGGATTGATACAATTGCTGGGGACAACGCCGATAAAAGACCGCTTTGGGAGGATATTCAAAGCGAAAGTGTTGTTGTGGAATCCTCGGATTTTGGATTGGATGATGGGGAAGAAATTCAACACAATCTGTATTATGTGGTTGTTAGGGAAGGCGTGGGTGGAAGCCCTACATTTGCTGACAATACAGTGCTCCGATACGAAGGTTCCTTTTTGGATGGTAATGCCTTTGATGCTTCCAATACCCCTGTAAATCAATACCTCTCCGGAAACCTTATTCCAGGGTACGCCATTGGGGTGGAAAAACTTAATGCAGGCGAAGGCCCTTTTGATAATGGTGATGGGACGGTAAGTTTCATGGATTATGGTATTGGAATACTATTTATACCTTCAGGTTTAGGCTATTTTGACAGGCCACCACCCGGTTCAGGGATACCTCAATACATCCCATTAATTTTTAAGATCGATGTTTTGTCCTTCGAGCCGGATACCGATTTTGATGGTGATGGTATTCCTTCCATTTTGGAAGATGTAAACGGAGATGGGGATTTGAGCAATGACAATACGGACGAGGACACGGAACCTTTTGGTGTGTTTTTGGCCAATCACAATGATACGGATGATGATGCAGATGGCATACCCACGCGTGACGAAATTGATATTGATGAAGAGGGTAATGTTACCTTCCGCGATACGGACGGCGATGGGATATGGGACCATTTGGATAATGATGGATAAACTTCCTGGATATCCAGTAAATAAAAGGCCCCGCGAGTTTATTGCTCGCGGGGCCTTTTATTACAATACTTTTATTATAATTTTAAGGAGAGACTTACGATAAGCTGATCCGGACGGGTATCTATCCTACTTGGGCCCACCGAGGTGATATTGGTATTAATAAATTCAGCCTCATTGTTACTGAACCCCCTTTCGTATCTTACATCAACACCTAGTTTTCCCAAATTTACCCCTGCGCCGATATTAACGCCTACGGTAAAATCGTTTTCCACATCATCGATATCGATACCATCAAATTCCGTATTGAGGATATACTGAAAAGACGGGCCTGCAAAAACATGTAAGGGACCAATGACTTTAGCCCCTAGGAGTACAGGGACATCAAGCTTACTCATGTTAAAATCACCCCCGTCATAGTCAGACTTCGTCCTAGTATACACCAATTCCGGCCTCAAATAAAGTCTGCTGATTTCTAATTTGCCGAACAGCCCAATATGGTATCCCACATTTCTATCGGGATCTCGGGCCACATCCCCGACCGATTCGAAATAATCGCCATTGGCATTGTAGTTTAATCCGGCTTTTATACCAAACCCGGAATCTTTTTGTGCAAACGCAGCAGTACCTAAAAAAAGGCATGCTGCGCAAAGAAGTAGATGTTTCATAGTGTTCGTTTTTAATATCCAAGTGATATCAAAAACGATACCACTGTTACTTTCTTTTCAACACTCTCAAAACGGCCTCCTCGATCGCTTTATTGTTTAGACCGTATTTGTCCATTAGCTGATCCGGAGTGCCACTTTCGCCAAAAGTATCCTTGGTGGCAACGAATTGCTGAGGCGCAGGATATTGAGCAGCAAGGGTTCGCGCAATACTTTCGCCCAGACCGCCTAAGTAGTTATGCTCTTCCGCGGATACTACACAACCTGTTTTTTTAACAGACTTTAACACGGCTTCCTCATCCAGGGGCTTAATGGTGTGAATGTTGATAACTTCTGCGGAGATACCTTGATTTTCCAGATTTTCAGCGGCTATTAACGCCTGCCATACCAAATGTCCGGTAGCAAGTATGGTAACATCGGTTCCTTCATTTAGAAGCAAGGCTTTCCCAATTTCAAACTCTTGGTCGGCCGGAGTAAAATTGGCCACTTTAGGCCTACCAAACCTCAGGTAAACCGGACCTTTATAATCTGCAATGGCTAATGTAGCAGCCTTGGTCTGGTTGTAATCGCAAGGGTTTATGACAGTCATTCCGGGAAGCATCTTCATCAACCCGATGTCTTCCAATATTTGATGTGTTGCACCATCTTCCCCTAAGGTGATTCCCGCATGTGAAGCGCAGATTTTTACATTTTTCCCAGAATAGGCTATGGATTGCCGTATTTGATCATAAACCCTACCCGTGGCAAAGTTGGCAAAGGTACTGGCAAAGGGTATTTTGCCACCAATGGTAAGCCCGGCGGCTATCCCCATCATATTGGCTTCGGCTATCCCGATCTGAAAGAAACGATCTGGGTTTTCAGCAATGAACGTATCAATTTTTAATGACCCCACCAAATCGGCACACAAGGCCACTACATTGGGATTGCTCCTCCCCAATTCGGTCATTCCTGCACCATATCCGCTTCTTGTATCGTTTTTCCCTTGGTCTATATATTTTTTCATCGAAATGTGATTTTTTGTTGTACCCGAAAAAGCGGGCGTCTTTATAAAAGGGATTTGCTTTCAATAATCTCCCAATGTCTCAGGATTTTGTGCCAATGCCGTTTCCAGTTGGTCATCGTTAGGTGCCTTTCCATGCCATGCATGAGTATGCATCATAAAATCCACACCATGTCCCATAACCGTATTCATAATAATGCAAACAGGTTTTCCCTTTCCGGTTCTGTTCTTTGCTTCCTGCAGCCCCGCAATAACTTCTTCCAAGTTATTACCATCCTGTATCTCCAGGACATCCCAACCAAAGGCAGTAAACTTTTCATTGAGATTGCCCAAGGGTAGAACTTCTGCCGTAGGACCATCGATTTGTTGTCCGTTACGGTCAATGGTAGAAATCAAATTATCCACCTTGTTTCCCGCCGCGTACATAATGGCCTCCCAGTTCTGACCTTCCTGCAATTCGCCATCGCCATGTAAGCTGTAGACAAGATGACCATCACCGTTAAGTTTTTTGGCCAAGGCAGCACCTATGGCTACCGACATTCCCTGTCCCAAGGATCCCGAGGCTACCCGAACGCCAGGAAGGCCCTCGTGCGTAGTTGGATGTCCTTGCAAACGAGAATCTATCAAGCGAAAAGTATTCAGCTCTTCCACTGGGAAATAGCCTTTGCGGGCAAGTACACTATAAAAAACCGGTGAAATATGCCCATTGGATAAAAAGAAAAGATCCTCACCTGCACCATCCATATCAAAACCCTCTTTGAGTTCCATAATTTCATGGTATAGGGAAACGAAAAATTCGGTACAACCAAGAGATCCGCCAGGATGGCCGGAATTTACTTTATGTACCATCCGAAGGATATCCCTACGGGTTTGGACAACAATGTCCTCTAAAGCTTTAATGTCTGACATGGTCATTTTTTTAATGATTTCAAAAGTAGGAGCAATCTTTTGGGTATCCAAACGGTAATTATAATATTTTATCAACCGGGACAAATACAAGGAACTTTATTTTTTTGTTAAGGACATTATGCAGGGCAGATGACTATATTTGCCACTTTAATGGTGAATTTTGAAGTTTACTTTACATGATACTGATTCCCAGAGTAAGGCAAGGGCCGGTACGATAACCACATTCCATGGCGTGATCGAGACCCCAATTTTTATGCCAGTGGGTACAGTCGCTTCCGTAAAGGGAGTGCACCAGAGGGAATTGAAACAGGATATAGACCCGGATATAATCCTGGGGAATACCTATCATCTCTTTTTACGGCCCAAAACACATATTTTAAGGGAGGCCGGTGGTCTACATAAATTTATGGGATGGGACAGAAATATCCTGACGGATAGTGGGGGGTATCAGGTGTATTCCCTTTCTGCCAACCGAAAGATCAAGGAAGAAGGTGTGAAATTTAAATCCCATATTGATGGGTCTATGCACTTTTTCACACCAGAAAACGTAATGGAGATCCAACGGACCATAGGCGCGGACATTATTATGGCCTTTGATGAATGTACGCCGTACCCCTGTGAATATACGTATGCCGAAAGATCCATGAAAATGACCCACAGATGGTTGGACCGTTGTTTGGCACATTTGGAAAAAACTCCTGTGGAATATGGTTTTGATCAAGCTTTTTTTCCAATAGTACAGGGGTCCGTTTTTAAAGATCTTCGGAAGCAATCTGCCGAATATATTGCCAATGTTGGTGCTGAGGGCAATGCCATCGGTGGCCTTTCCGTTGGCGAACCAGCTGAGGATATGTATGAAATGACTGAAGTGGTCTGCGCTATTCTTCCCCAGGATAAACCCAGATATCTTATGGGCGTTGGTACGCCGATAAACATTCTTGAAAATATTGCCTTGGGCATAGATATGTTCGATTGTGTTATGCCTACACGAAATGCCAGGAACGGGATGCTTTTTACGGCTCACGGAACTATTAATATCAAGAACAAGAAATGGGAAAATGATTTTTCTCCGGTAGACGATATGGGAATTACATTTGTAGATTTGGAATATTCAAAAGCCTATCTACGCCATTTGTTCGCAGCCAATGAGTATTTGGGCAAACAGATAGCGACCATTCATAATTTGGGATTTTATCTATGGTTGGTGCGTGAGGCTAGAAAGCATATTTTGAAGGGTGATTTTATGGAATGGAAGAACAAAATGGTGAAGCAAATGGATAAAAGACTATAGGGTGACCATTATAGACAGATACATACTAAAACGTTATTTGGTAACCTTTGTGGTGATGTTATTATTGTTTATCCCTATTGGGATTATGGCCAATTTGGCGGAACAAATCGGTAAGATGATAGACAATGAGGCTCCACTGAACGAGATTCTGATCTATTATCTCAATTTCACCATCTACATTGGCAGTCTATTGTTTCCTATCTTCCTGTTCCTATCCATTATATTCTTTACCTCCAAATTAGCGAGCAATACGGAAATAGTGGCAATTTTAAGTTCGGGAGTGTCCTATGGGCGTTTTCTTAGACCCTATCTCATAGGCGCCACCATTATTGCCTTCGTCATGTTGACCATGGGGATGTTTCTAGTGCCCAACGCTAGCAAAGGATTCAATGAGTTTAAGTATAAATATCTGAAGAAGGGGAAGCAGGACAGGGTTACCAGCAATATCTTTAATCAATTGAATGAAAATGATTTTATATACGTAAGCAGTTTTGATCCGGCACGGAAAATTGGATATAACTTCACCTTTGAAAGATTTACCGATGAGGACCAATTGGAATTTAAGATTTCCGCAACGAACATTCGGTGGATAGATAGTTTATATCGATTGACCTCTTATCGAAAAAGAATAGTAAAGGGAGATACCGCTATTATAGAATCAAAACGGAGATTGGACACCCTATTTACCTTTAAAATAGATGATTTGACCCCGGTATCCTATATTGCCGAGACCAAAAACTTGGCAGAACTCAATAAGTTTATCGACGATCAAAAAAGAAAAGGCGCCTCCAACATCAACTCCTATATTTTGGTGAAATACAAGCGATGGGCCATGCCCATAAGTGCCTTTATCCTAACGCTTATAGCCGTGGCCGTTTCTTCTGTAAAACGAAGGGGTGGAATGGGCATTAACCTAGCTTTTGGTATTGGAGTCGCTTTTATCTACATTTTTTTCGATAGGGTATTCGGTACCTTGGCGGAACAATCCGGTTTTTCTCCCATATTGGCTGTGATTATTCCCAATCTACTTTTTGGAATTTTGGCTTTCTATTTATTGCAGAAAGCTAAAAGATAGGTATTGTTCCAATTTTTTAAGTAGTATTCAAAAATAAAACCACTTCAAAACTATAGACTATAAAATTTTATATTTGCCTAACAAACTAAACTGGAACAATGGAGTATTTGGATTTTGAACTACCGATCAAAGAACTTGAAGAACAGTTGGACAAGTGTCTGGTCATTGGAGAGGAGAGCGATGTGGATGTCAGCGAAACCTGCAAACAGATTGAAAAAAAGTTGACCCAGACGCGGAAGGATATCTATAAAAACCTAACCGCCTGGCAGCGGGTACAATTATCAAGACATCCCAATAGGCCCTATACTTTGGACTATATCCGTGCCATTTGCGGGGATTCCTTTTTGGAGTTGCATGGAGATAGAAATGTAAAGGATGATAAGGCCATGATCGGCGGTCTGGGAAAAATCGGGGATCAAAGCTTTATGTTCATAGGTCAACAAAAGGGCTACAATACCAAAACCAGACAATACCGGAATTTTGGTATGGCCAATCCTGAAGGATATCGTAAAGCATTACGGTTGATGAAATCAGCTGAAAAATTTGGTATACCCGTGGTCTGTTTTATAGACACACCTGGGGCATATCCGGGGATTGAAGCGGAGCAACGGGGACAAGGTGAGGCCATTGCAAGAAATATCTTGGAAATGACCCGACTTAAAGTTCCGATTATTGTTGTAATTATTGGAGAAGGAGCTTCCGGAGGCGCCTTGGGAATTGGAGTAGGGGATAGGGTCTTAATGTTGGAGAATACTTGGTATTCGGTCATATCTCCGGAATCCTGTTCATCCATTCTTTGGAGAAGTTGGGAGTTTAAGGAACAAGCTGCGGAGGCTCTAAAGCTTACTGCGACGGACATGAAAAAACTAAAGTTGATCGACGAAATTGTGAGGGAACCTGCAGGGGGTGCCCATGGCAATCGTGACAAGGCATTTGAGATTGTAAAAAATAAAATTACCTCCCATTTTCAGGAATTGGAAAAGTTATCACCAAAAGAATTGGTAAAACTCCGGATGGAAAAATATGCAAATATGGGTGTGTTTAACGGCTGATAGGCTGATTTATAATGCCAAAAAAAATCCGGGGACCCAGGTCTCCGGTTTTTTTTTGTTATCAACACTTTTTCGTAACTTATAAACAAGGTAAATGTTAACCAATGGTGAATATCGTTTCTCCATTTGTAAAGTTAACTTAAGGTTAATTCTATATTTTCGTAGCCATGGAAAAACCGAATCCGATTATTGGACGCAAAATAGACAAATCCACCATAATCAACTTGGAAAGGGGTAAAATACCACCTCAATCCGTTGATTTAGAGGAAGTTGTGCTTGGAGCTATGATGATCGATAAAAAAGGTGTGGACGAAGTAATCGATATCCTACATCCCGAGGTTTTTTATAAGGACGCCCATAGGTTCATTTACGAAGCCATCTTTAAATTGTTCGAAACGTCAGAACCCGTGGATTTATTAACCGTTTCTACCCAGTTAAGGAAAGATGGTAGGTTAGAGTCCATTGGAGGGGATTTTTATCTGATAAAATTGACCCAAAAGGTGGCCTCTTCGGCCCATATTGAATTTCATGCAAGAATAATCCTTCAAAAATACATTCAACGTAGTCTTATCAAAATATCCAATGAAATTATTGAAGAGGCCTACGATGATGGGACGGATGTTTTTGACCTTTTGGACAATGCAGAATCCAAGTTGTACGATGTTACCCAAGGGAACCTAAAACGTTCAGCAGAAACCGCCCAGAATTTGGTCATACAGGCCAAGAAACGTATAGAAGAGATTGCCAATAAAGAGGGTTTAAGCGGTATTCCTTCGGGGTTTGACAAGGTTGATAAACTCACCTCCGGTTGGCAACCTAGCGATTTGGTAATCATTGCAGCAAGACCCGGTATGGGTAAAACCGCTTTGGTACTTTCCATGGCACGTAATATTGCCGTTAATGCGGATGTGCCCGTGGCCTTCTTTTCTTTGGAAATGTCCTCCGTACAATTGATTACAAGGTTAATATCCTCGGAAACCGGCCTATCTTCGGAAAAATTGAGGACCGGAAGATTGGAAAAGCATGAATGGGAACAACTGAACGTTAAGGTAAAGGCCTTGGAAAAAGCTCCGTTGTTCATTGATGATACGCCGTCTCTTTCCATCTTCGATCTAAGGGCCAAAGCAAGAAGGTTATCATCACAGCATAAAATAAAGCTGATTATTATAGATTATCTACAACTAATGACCGCCGGTGGAAGCCAGAAAGGGGGTAATCGGGAACAGGAAATTTCAACCATTTCCAGAAATTTAAAAGCTTTGGCAAAAGAATTGGACGTACCTGTCATTGCGCTGTCCCAGCTTTCAAGGGCCGTTGAGACCAGAGGGGGCAGTAAAAGACCCATTCTTTCGGATTTAAGGGAATCCGGAGCCATTGAGCAGGATGCGGACATCGTATCCTTTATCTACAGACCGGAATACTACAAAATAGATGAATGGGACGATGAAGAACGTACACCCACCCAAGGTCAAGCAGAGTTCATTGTGGCCAAGCATAGAAATGGCGGATTGGACAATATCCGCTTAAAGTTCATCGGGCAACTGGGTAAATTCGATAATTTGGATGATTTTGATTCACCGTTTGAATTTCAATCCAAAATGAATGCGGATGAGGAAAATCCATTTTTGACCAAAAACCTACCCGATGCCAACCAAGCTTTCGGAAGTTCCATGAACGATACCCTTGATCCAGAGGATGATAACGACGTTCCTTTTTAGGTAAAAACTCAGTATTAAAGACTTGCTTTAAGAACGTTTTTCAGGAATGATTAACGTATAACCTAAGGGATATCCCCAATTTTCGCTTAACTTTGATTGGAATCTAATAGCCGTTTTATGAGTAGGATTCTGTTCTCTTCTATTTTCGTTCTTTTTTCTTTTCAAATTTCTGCCTCTTCCATTCTTATCCCCATGGATGCCGAAGGACAAAAAAATCACTTAAAAGCATATGGAATTACCTATTGGGTCCTTACCAAACAGCAAAAAGTACAATGGCTTTTGAACTATAGGGGAGGTTCCTTTCTCTTGCCTGATGGTGAAAGTATACGTAAGGAATGTCAGATTAGGGGGGTATCCTTCGAGATTCTGTCCGATAATCAGGCCCAGGCCATTCTAGACGATATCAGTAGCCCTTCCCAAAATCAGGAGGCGGTGATATTGGAGAAGGCACCCAAAATTGCGGTATATTCCCCTAAGGGAAACCAGCCTTGGGACGATGCGGTGACTATGGTACTCACCTATGCCGAGATTCCCTACGTAACCGTGTATGATGAGGAAGTTTTGGATGATAAATTGGTGCTATACGATTGGCTTCACCTGCATCATGAGGATTTTACTGGACAATATGGGAAATTTTATGGGGCATATCGTGCGGCACCTTGGTATATTGAACAAAAGCAAGAGGCCGAATCGTTGGCCTCTAAATTGGGATTTACCAAAGTTTCGGAAGCAAAAAGGGCCGTAGCCCTTAAGATCAGGAGATATGTTATTGGAGGAGGTTTTATGTTCGCCATGTGCTCGGCAACGGACAGTTTTGATATTGCCCTTGCGGCCGATGAGATCGATATTTGTGAACCCATGTTCGATGGCGATCCGTCAGATGCCAACTATCAAAGCAAGTTGGATTTTGGAAAGACCTTTGCGTTCAAGGATTTTACACTGGAACGTAGTCCATTGCGCTACGAGTTTTCATCCATAGACATGACCAATAAGCGGGGCAACGTGCCCAAAGAGTCCGATTATTTTTCCTTAATGGATTTCTCCGCAAAATGGGACCCTGTGCCTACCATGCTTTGCCAAAACCATACGGCATTGGTCAAGGGATTTATGGGACAGACCACGGCGTTTACAAGGGATGAGGTGAAACCAACGGTTATGGTATTGGGCGAGAACAAGATAAACGGCGAGGCGCGTTACATACATGGAATAAAGGGGAAGGGCTTTTTTACATTTTATGGGGGCCATGATCCTGAAGACTATCAGCACCGAGTAGGTGATCCAAAAACTGAATTGGAATTACATCCTACTTCGCCAGGGTATCGCTTAATTTTAAACAATGTCCTATTTCCCGCTGCAAGGAAAAAGAAACAGAAAACGTAATAGACTTTGTTTAGCACTAAGTTTTTGGACTGCAAAGGGAAAAGTAGTAGTATGGAAAAAGCACAAACCTTTCTTTGAATACCGAACATCAAGCATCCAACAATCTTTCCAAAACCCGTTCTACTCCAAAATCATTGTTGCCGCCAGCTGAATATTTGGCAATTTCCTTGACCCTGGGATGGGCGTTTTTCATCGCAAAACTATAGTCCGCCAGGGCCAACATTTCCAAGTCGTTATTGTAATCGCCAAAGACCATAACTTCACTTGAAGATAGCTTATAGCGCTCCATAAGCTTTCCAAGGGCGTGCCCTTTATGGGCATCGACATGGTTTAGATCTACCCAATGCTGTCCTGAGACCTTTACCTTCACCAAATGTTCCAGATCTTTCATTTCCGGATAGATGAATTCTTCGGCGTTACGGTTGTGATAGACGGCAATTTTAACGATTTCGTCCGAAACATCATTCAGATTCTCATAGATTTCAAAATTGGCATAGTATTCCTTAAGCTCATTTAAAAAAGGAGTAGACCTTCCATCAAAATAGGCCTTGTATTTGCCACAGAGCATGGCATGTGCCCCTTCTATCGCTTCAATTTTCGTAAGTAGACTGTTCTTTAACCCAGGGGATAGGGGAGTGGCGAGCAATTCGGTTTCCCGTTCCCTGACCAGGGCCCCATTTTCGGCGATAACGATAATATCTTCCTTTATGGAATCCAATTTGTCCACAATACTATTGTATTGTCTACCACTGGCCGCTGTAAAAAGAATCCCTTTTTTGCGCAACTGTTGAAAAAGGTCAAAAAAGCGTTCGCTAACCTCATGATTGGAGTTTAATAGGGTACCGTCCATATCCGTAACCACCATCTTGATCTGTGATAAATCCATATGTCTTAAATGCTAAAGCAGCAAAGGTATTCCAAAGGATTCAAATTATGCTTTATGGCCATAAAGTTTTACATTTAATTTATATTCGAATATTCATGAAGTTTTTTCAAAAAGAACTAAGACTACCACCCTTTCCAAGAGGATTCCATTTGATAACGGCATCCATTTTAAAGGCCGTTCCAGAGCTTCAGGACATAAAAATTGGCACGTTACAAGTGTTCATCAAACACACTTCGGCAAGTTTAACGATTAATGAAAATGCCGATCCTACCGTTCGTATGGATTTTGAGAGTCATATGAATGTGATGGTACCAGAGGATAGGCCCTATTATGTTCATACCTATGAAGGACCGGATGATATGCCAGCACATATCAAGGCTTCTTTAATGGGGTCTTCAGTCCAAGTACCCATTACCAATGGAAGGATGAATTTAGGCATTTGGCAGGGCATATATCTTTGCGAACATCGGAACAATGCCTCTGGAAGGAATTTGGTGATCACTTTAATGGGAACATAAAAAAAACCGGCCCTATGGACCGGTTTTAAAGCGAGATATCTTAAATGGATTATTTTACTTTATCAACTATAGCTTTAAAAGCTTCAGGATGATTCATGGCCAAATCCGCCAAAACCTTTCTGTTTAGCTCAATATCGTTCGCCTTTACCTTGCCCATGAACTGGGAGTAGGACATTCCATGTAAACGTGCACCCGCGTTAATTCGGGTAATCCACAAGGAGCGAAAATTTCTTTTTTTGTTTCTACGGTCCCTATAGGCATAAAGCATTGCTTTTTCTACCGCATTTTTAGCGACTGTCCAAACGTTCTTACGTCTTCCAAAGTATCCTTTGGCCTGCTTCATCACCTTTTTTCTCCGGGCTCTGGAAGCAACTGAATTTACTGATCTTGGCATAATGTTTAATTTTTTGTAGCAGGCGGTTTAAAATTACTTGGAATCCGGTTTTAACTATTGAATGATTTTCTTTAAATCAATATTTAGAACCTATAATTTGAAACACTTTGAATTGCCCGACTCCAGGGTTACTATTAATTTACCTCAATTACTGTTTTACTTTAAACGCAATTGTTCTTTAATACTGTTCACATCCGATTGATGTACCAATGTGGAATGTGTTAAAGCAAGCTTTCGCTTTTTGGATTTTTTTGTCAGAATATGACTTTTAAAAGCATGCTTTCGTTTAATTTTTCCTGTACCGGTTAGCTTAAAACGCTTTTTGGCACTGGACTTAGTTTTCATTTTAGGCATCTTATTCCTAGTTTAATTTAAATGCACTCTTTTAATTAGTAATCAATTTTAGACCTTTCTGAGTGCACTGAAAAGGTTGTAAAAAGATAATCTCGCTTGTTTATGCTGAACAAGCCCTCAAGGGCTTGACTCAGTATTCGTTAAATACCGTATAAAACGGCGGTTATTTTTATTTTTTTGTCTTAGGGGCAATGAACATGGTCATACGTTTCCCTTCCAATCTTGGCATTTGCTCAACTTTACCAACTTCTTCCAGTTCCGAGGCCAATCTCAACAATAATATTTCCCCTTTGTCCTTGTATACTATGGAACGGCCTTTAAAGAAAACATAAGCCTTTAATTTGGCTCCGTCCTTTAAAAACTTTTCCGCATGCTTCTTCTTAAACTCGTAATCATGGTCGTCCGTATTGGGACCGAACCGTATTTCCTTTACAATTACCTTGGAGGCCTTCGCCTTCATAGCCTTCTCGCGCTTCTTTTGCTCATAAAGGAATTTTTTATATTCCATTATTTTACAAACTGGAGGCTCTGCCTTAGGTGATATTTCTACTAAATCCAACCCCATTTCCTCGGCCTTGTCCAATGCCTTTCGGATAGGATAAATGCCAACATCCACATTGTCGCCGACCAATCGTATCTCGGGCGCTAAAATTTTTTCATTGATTCTATGGGGGTTTTTATTCTCCCTTCTAGGTTGGGGCCTAAATCTTTTTCGTATTGCTATGACTTATTCTTTTTAATTAAACTTAAAATTTTTCTAAAACGACTTTAAGGTACTACTTATTTCTCTAGTTACCAAGTGGGCAAAATCACTAATCTGTATAGTTCCCAAATCGTCCCCGCCATGTCTTCTGACCGAGATGGTTTCGTCCTTTTCTTCACTATCTCCTACGATAAGCATAAACGGAATTTTGTTCATTTCCGCTTCACGTATCTTTTTCCCTACAGTTTCGTTCCTATTATCAATGAGCGCGCGAATTTCGTTATTTTCCAAGGAATTTAAAACTTTTTCCGCATATTTTTCATGTTTCTCGCTAACAGGTAGTACGATAGCCTGTTCGGGAATCAGCCATAATGGGAAGTTTCCACCAGTATGTTCCAGTAGAAGGGCTATAAAACGTTCCATACTTCCAAAAGGAGCTCTATGGATCATAACGGGACGGTGTTCCTCATTATCACTTCCCTTATAGGTAAGATCAAAACGTTCGGGCAGATTATAGTCCACCTGAATGGTGCCTAACTGCCAGCTTCGACCTAATGCATCTTTGATCATGAAATCCAACTTTGGACCATAAAAGGCGGCTTCGCCCTTTTCTATCACAAAATCCAAACCTTTTGCTTCTGCCGCATTTATGATTGCTTTTTCCGCCTTTTCCCAGTTCTCTATGGAACCGATGTATTTTTCAGGCGTATCTAAATCCCGTATGGACACTTGGGCGGTGAAATCATCAAAACCCAAAGACCTTAGAACATATAGGGATAGGTCAATTACATTTTTAAACTCCTCATCCAGCTGGTCATTTGTACAAAAAATATGCGCATCATCTTGCGTAAATCCACGAACCCTTGTGAGTCCATGTAATTCACCACTCTGCTCATATCTGTAAACGGTACCGAATTCCGCATAGCGTTTCGGAAGATCACGGTAACTGAACGGCCGGGAATTGTAGATTTCACAATGGTGCGGGCAGTTCATAGGTTTCAATAAAAACTCCTCATCTTCCTTTGGGGTGTGAATAGGCTGAAAACTATCCTCTCCATATTTGGCATAGTGACCAGAGGTAACATAAAGTTCCTTTTGTCCAATGTGAGGAGTTGACACCATTTCGTATCCTGCTTTTTTTTGCGCCTTTTTAAGGAAATCCTCTAATCGTTCACGCAGCGCCGTACCCTTGGGAAGCCATAAAGGCAATCCTTGGCCTACTCTTTTGGAAAACGTAAACAGTTCCAGTTCCTTGCCCAGTTTTCTATGGTCCCGTTTTTTGGCTTCCTCTAAAAGCTCGAGATATTCGGTGAGTTCTTTTTGCTTGGGAAAAGATATCCCATATACACGGGTTAGTTGAGGCTTGTTTTCATCACCACGCCAATAGGCTCCGGCAACACTTAGTATCTTTATAGCCTTCACAATGCCCGTATTGGGGATATGACCACCACGGCAGAGGTCCGTGAAGGTGTCATGGTCACAGAAAGTTATGGTGCCGTCTTCCAGATTTTCTATAAGCTCAACCTTGTATTCGTTATGCTGTGATTTGTAGAAGGCCAATGCTTCGGCTTTGGATACTGGACGCATTTTATAATCGTGTTTACCACGTGCAATTTCCATGGCCCTCTTTTCGATCATTGGAAAATCCTTTTCGGAAACGGTATGTTCCCCAAAATCCACATCATAATAGAACCCATTCTCTATGGCCGGTCCAATGGTCAATTTAATTCCGGGATAAAGATTTTCCAAGGCTTGCGCAACAATATGTGATGTAGAATGCCAAAAGGCCTTTTTGCCTTCTGTATTGTTCCATGTGTATAAAACCAAAGAGCCGTCCTCGTGCAATGGTGTCGTTGTCTCAATTGTGGTTTCATTAAATTTTGCCGAGATAACATTTCGGGCCAAGCCTTCACTAATGCTCTTGGCAACATCCATTGGAGTACTTCCCTGGGCATATTCCTTTATCCCGCCATCCGGTAACGTTATCTTGATCATACTCTAATTTTTGGCAATAGATCCGCAAAGATAGTATCTTATAATCAGGCTAACAATAGATGGGGATGTTTTTGGAGGTTTGCATTTTTATGCATGGCCCCCTGCCTTTGTATTGTTGTTGGTTCTTCTTGATTCCGCTTTTTGTTATGATTCACTCTTTAGCACCATACTGTTATTAAGGAGTACTTGGTATGGCTACCAGCCGTCCTTAAAAATTGTGTATAATGAATAGGCGGATTATTTGCATAAACAAACAAAATGTAGTAATTTCAAAATCCTTTTTTTGGCTGGAAAATATTCTAATTTATTGGCAGCTAAAGGGTTGAAAAAATAAGCTGCAAAAAAAATCAAAAAACCATTTTTAATTCAAAAAACCGGTTTATATTTGCAGCCGCTTTGGGGGATGCCCCGGGCGAATTGAGAAGTTCATATACATATTGTGGAGACGAGGAGTGGGTCTTTAAGAGGGCCTTACTCCGAGGAAACAGACAAGAAAAGCAGATAATGATAATTTAGATCGAGGGCACGGGATCGGGCTTCGGGCGCCGGCGCGTAGATATATACGAGTCGACGATGAAGAGTTTGATCCTGGCTCAGGATGAACGCTAGCGGCAGGCCTAACACATGCAAGTCGAGGGGCAGCATTCTGTGCTTGCACAGAGATGGCGACCGGCGCACGGGTGCGCAACGCGTATGGAACCTGCCCGCTGCAGGGGAATAGCCCGGGGAAACCCGGATTAATGCCCCGTGGTACCCTTTCGCGGCATCGCGAGAGGGTTAAAGCCTACGGGCGGCAGCGGATGGCCATGCGTACCATTAGCAAGTTGGTGGGGTAACGGCCTACCAAAGCTACGATGGTTAGGGGCCCTGAGAGGGGGATCCCCCACACTGGTACTGAGACACGGACCAGACTCCTACGGGAGGCAGCAGTGAGGAATATTGGACAATGGGCGGAGGCCTGATCCAGCCATGCCGCGTGCGGGAAGACGGCCCTACGGGTCGTAAACCGCTTTTGTACGGGAAGAAACCTCCCCACGTGTGGGGAGTTGACGGTACCGTAAGAATAAGGACCGGCTAACTCCGTGCCAGCAGCCGCGGTAATACGGAGGGTCCGAGCGTTATCCGGAATCATTGGGTTTAAAGGGTCCGTAGGCGGGCCGTTAAGTCAGGGGTGAAATACCACGGCTCAACCGTGGAGGTGCCCTTGATACTGGCGGTCTTGAGTCACGGTGGGGCGGCCGGAATATGTGGTGTAGCGGTGAAATGCATAGATATCACATAGAACACCGATCGCGAAGGCAGGTCGCCAACCGTGTACTGACGCTGATGGACGAAAGCGTGGGGAGCGAACGGGATTAGATACCCCGGTAGTCCACGCCGTAAACGATGGACACTAGCTGTCGGGCCCTCGGGCTCGGCGGCCAAGCGAAAGTGATAAGTGTCCCACCTGGGGAGTACGTTCGCAAGAATGAAACTCAAAGGAATTGACGGGGGCCCGCACAAGCGGTGGAGCATGTGGTTTAATTCGATGATACGCGAGGAACCTTACCAGGGCTTAAATGCATAATGACAGGGGTAGAGATACCCTTTTCTTCGGACATTTTGCAAGGTGCTGCATGGTTGTCGTCAGCTCGTGCCGTGAGGTGTCAGGTTAAGTCCTATAACGAGCGCAACCCCTGCCGTTAGTTGCCAGCATGTAAAGATGGGGACTCTAACGGGACTGCCGGTGCAAACCGCGAGGAAGGTGGGGACGACGTCAAATCATCACGGCCCTTACGTCCTGGGCCACACACGTGCTACAATGGCCGGTACAGCGGGAAGCCACCCCGTAAGGGGGCGCGGATCCACAAAACCGGTCACAGTTCGGATCGGGGTCTGCAACCCGACCCCGTGAAGCTGGAATCGCTAGTAATCGGATATCAGCCATGATCCGGTGAATACGTTCCCGGGCCTTGTACACACCG